>CAVYIE010000007.1:0-1335000 GCA_963768615.1 Candidatus Eiseniibacteriota bacterium
TACCAGGGCCGGGTGCCGACCAGCCGGTTCCCCGAGAAGACGTAGGTGATCCCCTCCGCCGGGTAGGTCCAGTGCTCGGTGCGCTCCCCCAGGGCGCTCTCGAAGATGCGGTACACCGGGAAGCCCTCCCGCTGGTAGACCGCGCGGCGGTCGCCGCGGAGCCCCTCGATCCAGCGGGCGATGCGGGCCCGCCGCTCCAGGCGGTCGGTGCGGACCCAGAGGTAGAGGCCGGGCTGCACCTCCACGTAACGCCCGGTGTAGCCGGGGTTGGGGAGCCGGTCCAGGAGCGCGGCGGGAACCAGCCGGTGCTCGAAGGGCCGCAGGGCGGGATCGTCCGCGGCCGGGGAGGGGACCGAGGCCGCCGCGGGTGCGGCGGCGGCGAGGAGGGCGAAAAGGGGCGCGAGCAGGAGCCCGCGCGGGACGGTGCGCATGAGCCTACCCCCAGGTGTCGAAGCACGGTGAACGCGAGCCGGCGCGGTGGGAACGCCGGGGGCACGCCTTGATTCTAGCAGGCGGGGGCCGTCGCGGGGCCGGTCCGAGGGGTCAGCGCGAGGCGGCCAGGTGCCCGGCCAGCACCCGGTCCCCCTCGGCCAGCGCCTCCTCGGCGATCCCCAGGTAGGTCCAGACCTCGTCCACGTAGCCGTCGGCGGAGGCGGACCAGGCCCGGTTCACCGCCCGCTCCCCGCGGGCGAAGTGGTCCATGACGTTGGCGTACTCCTGGAGGCCGATGGCGTGGACCATGGCCATCCGGGCCTCGGCGAAGGCGGCCAGGTCGGGGACCAGCTCGGCGTCGATCCGCCCGTGGACGCTGTAGACGCCGATTTCCTCCCGGCCCCGGTTCAGGGCCGAGAGCCGCTCCACCAGCCGCCGCAGGCTCTCCTCCAGGGTGGCGATGTTGGCCCGCACCGTCTCCGCCCGGGCGGATTCGGCCCCGGCCGTCCTCCGCAGCAGCCACACCCCGGCGAGACTCACCACCGCGGCGGCGATGTACCAGGGCCAGGCCACCACGTCGGCCTGGCGGGTGGTGACGAAGGCGGCGGCGAGGAAGCCCGCCCACATGAGCACGTGTCCCAGGTTGCGCATGGTCCGGTTCCTCCCCCTCAGCCCTGGCCCATGGCCCCGATGACGATGGCCAGGGCGTGGCCCACCCCGACCAGGGCCTCGCCCACGATGAGCCCGGCCGCGACCGGGATGCCCACGTTCTCGACGAAGCCCTGGCCCTTGGTCTTGTCCACCACCATCCGGACCACGTTCCCGATGGTGTAGGTGAGCACGATGTTGAAGGGCATGTAGAAGCCCAGCCCGATCAGCACCCCGATCCCGCCCAGGCCGCTGAAGGCCAGGAGCGCGCCCAGGCCGGCCCCGGCCCCGTAGCGGAAGAGGGGGACGTTGCCGCCCACGATCCCCTCCATGACCCCGGCCAGGGCGGTGGCCTGGGGCGCGGGGAGCCGCTCGCCGCCCAGGCCGTAGGCCTTCTGGAGGACCACGATCAGGCCCATGACCAGCACCGGCCCCAGCCAGTTCCCCAGCATCTGGGCGATCTGCTGCTTGCGGGGGCTGGCCCCGACCAGGTAGCCGGCCTTCAGGTCCAGCATCATGTCCCCGGCCATGGCGATGGCCACGCAGATGGCCACTCCCACCACCATGGAGGCGATCATGACCTCGGTGGAGGCCATCCCGCTGGCGATGAAGATGAGGATGGTGATGGCGATCAGGGTCATGCCCGAGAGCGGCGACCAGTTGGTCCGCCCCAGGGACTCGGAGACGATCACCCCCGCCACCCAGATCCAGAGCGTGCCCAGCACCGCCATCCCGATGGCCCGCCCCCAGGTCATGTGGTCGGTGGCCAGGTGGGCGAGGACGATCAGCGCCACCAGCCCCACCCCGATGGCCACGTAGAGGAAGCGGATGGGGAGCTCGTCGTTCCCGGCCCGGCCCTTCTCCTGCTGGGCCTCCTGCATGGACTTGAACGCCCCCCGGATGAGGGGAAAGGCGGCCACGATCCCGCCCACCGCGGCCCCGATGAGCATGCCGATCCCGGTGGGCCGGAAGAGGAGGGCGCGGAAGCCCTCGGGGCCGCCGCTCACCGCCTCGGAGATGGCGTGGGGGCCGGAGAGGTCGCCGAACTTCATCAGGAGCGGCCCCAGGAACCAGTAGCAGATGAATCCCCCCAGCCCGAACACCAGCCCGCCCCGGCCGGAGAGGAAGCCCACCCCCACCGTGAGCAGCGACAGGTAGAAGACCAGGTTCAGGATCGGCGGGGCGCCGATCAGGTGGCCGAGAAGGAAATTCTCGCCGTCGATGCCGGAGAGCCCCTGGGGGAGGCCGAGCACGATGAAGTGCACCAGCCCCGAGACCACCGCGCCCCCCAGGAGGAGGAGCGCCTTCCGCATCCCCGCTCCCGGCGACTTGAGGATGGCCGCCACCGCGATCCCGCCCGGGTAGGCCAGCCGGTTGAAGTCGATCATCTGCTTGCGGAGCGGAATGATGAAGGCGATGCCGAGGATGCCCCCGGTGATGGCGGCCAGGACCATCAGCGCCCGGCTGAAGTCGGTGATCCCCGGGTAGTTCCCGGAGGTGTTGAGGATGAAGAGGGCGGGTAGGGTGAACATGAGCCCGGCCGAGGCCCCGTTCACCGCCGAGGCCAGGGTCTGGTTGATGTTGTTCTCGATGATGCTGGTCCGGCGCATGAGGCCGCGGAGGATGGCCCAGCCCAGGATGGCCGCCAGCTCCGAGCCCTCGATGCTGAAGCCCAGGATGAGGGCGGCATAGCCGATGGAGATGGCGATGATGGACCCGAGGAAGTACCCGACCAGGATGGCGGGCCAGGTGAGCTCGGGGTAGGGACCATGGCGGACGCGGCGGCGATCGGCGGCGGCGTTGGGCACGGCGTGTCTCTCCTCGCTCGGGAACGCAGGCGATGGGCACGTCGGGGCCGGTGGCGCGATCGAACCCGGCCCCGGGCGCGCAGGGTAACACAGCCTTCCGAGCCTGCAAACGCGCGCGGGGGGTGATAAGGCCTATCGCGTCCGGGGCAGGAAAGAGGAGGCCGGGGGCCGGAAGGGAGGGCATGTCCCGGTCCGGCCCGGGGCCCCGCGCGGGGGCCCCGGAACCGGGTCAGTCCTGGAAGAAGCCGGACACGGTGACCGCGACCTGGGTGTAGGGCGCGTCCTGGAACACGTCGTTCCGGAAGCCCTCGTCGGTGGTCCGGCCGAAGATCTTGAACCCGCCGGTGGCGCTCAGGTCCAGGCCCAGCCCGCGGTCCTTGAACAGCGAGAGGCCGAGCCCCAGGTAGGGGGTCCAGGTGTTCACGAAATCCGAGTCCACCTCGTGGGCTCGACCGTGGCCGTCGTCGACGAGGATGGGGTTAGTATAGTCCCAGAAGAACGCGCCTACCCGGAAGCCGGTCACCGCGTACATGCCGCTCATGGCCCGGCCCGGGGTCAGGTACACCCGGAGCGCCCCGCCCAGGGCCAGCTCCAGCGGGTCCTCGATCCCCGGGTAGGCGCCGGGGATCATGTCGTAGGAGGTGGCCGAGCCGTCCACGATGAGCCGCGTCCGGCCCTGGCCGCCGTCCAGCACCCCGCCGACCTGGAGCACCAGCCCGGTCCCGCCGTCCAGCGCCGCGCTCTCGTGGAACCCGGTTCCCTCCAGCGCGGCCCCGGCGAAGTAGAGACGGGGCGCGGAGGGCTCCTCGGGCTCGTCCCGGTCCCATGCCCGAGGCCGGTCGCAGTCGCCGTCCACCACCACCACCTCCACCTCGTCGTAGTCGTCGTGGTGGTGGCGGTCCCGGTGCCGGTCGCCTTGGAGCACGCGGTCCTGGTCCTCGGGCTCCTTCTCCGCCTCCTCCGAGGCCTCGGAGAGGAGCGAGCCCCCATGGTGGTGGCCGCCGCTCCCCGCGCACCCGGTCAACCCCAGGACCGCGGCCATCCCCATCAGCCCCGCCCAGCCGGCGGCTCGAATCCCAACGTATCGATTGAGTCTCATCTCTGCACCCCCTTCGCGCGTTCCGGGGCCGGTCCGGCCCCGCGGTCCTAACAACAGCCGTACACTCCGGTCAGCAAGGAGGGTGCCAGCGCCCGCGGCGGCCACCTCCGGCGGGCGGGCGTTGCCGGACAACGGGTTGCCGGGGGGCGCGGCCGCCCGGGGAGCGCGGCCGGGGAGTGGGACTGATGCTTCGGGGCCTCGGGGTTGTCGCCGAAGGGACACAGGGCGGCGGGCCCGGGGTGACGGTGCGTGAAGCCGGGGGGGGCGCGATGCGAGGCCGGGCGGGGAGACCGCGGCCGGAGGAATCGGGTACACTCGATCTTCCCTTTGTCGACAGGACCATCAGGAAGGACGGCCGCCGCATGAACGCCGATGCGATCCAGGGTTTCGTGAAGCGCACGTGGGACGAGAGCATCATCCCCGCGCTCAAGGACTACATCTCCATCCCCGCCCTCTCGCCTCTCTTCGATCCCGGGTGGCGGGAGAACGGGCACATCGAGAAGGCCATGGGACTCATCGAGTCCTGGTGCCGCGAGCGGGGGGTGAAGGGCCTGACCACCGAACTGGTCCGGCTGGAGGGGCGGACCCCGTTGCTGTACATGGAGGTCCCGGGGGACGTGGAGGACACCGTCCTCCTCTACGGGCACATGGACAAGCAGCCCCCCATGGACGGGTGGCGCGAGGGGCTGGGGCCCTGGACGCCGGTGCTGGAGGACGGGAAACTCTACGGACGGGGGGGCGCCGACGACGGGTACGCCGCCTTCGCGTCGCTGACCGCCATCCAGGCCCTCCAGGAGCAGGGCATTCCCCACGGACGCTGCGTGATCCTCATCGAGGCCACCGAGGAGAGCGGGAGCAGCGACCTCCCCGCCTACATCGAGCATCTCTCGGACCGGATCGGGGACGTGGACCTGGTGGTCTGCCTGGACTCCGGGGCCGGGGACTACGACCGGCTGTGGGGGACGGCGTCGCTCCGGGGGATCGTGGTCGGAAGCCTGCACGTGGAGATGCTGCGGGAAGGCGTGCACTCGGGGACCGGCGGCGGGATCATCCCCTCCACCTTCCGCATCGCCCGCATGCTCCTGAGCCGGCTGGAGGACGAGCGCGACGGGTCCATCAGGGTGGAGTCCTTCAACGTGGACATCCCCGAGGAACGGCGGGAGCAGGCCCGGGCGGTGGCCGGGGTGCTGGGGAAGAAGATCTACACCGACCAGCCGTTCCTGCCCGGCGCGCGTCCGGTGACCGGGGACCCGGTGGAGCTGGTGCTCAACAACACCTGGCGGCCGTCGCTGTCGGTGGTGGGGGCGGGCGGCTTCTCCCCCATGGAGAGCGCGGGGAACGTGATCCGCGCCGCCAGCTCCCTCAAGCTCTCGCTGCGGCTGCCGCCGGGGGTGGACTCGGAGGCCGCGGCCCGGACCCTCAAGTCCCTGCTCGAGACCGATCCCCCCTACGGGGCCAAGGTCCGGTTCGAGATCGAGGGGCCCGGGGACGGGTGGGCGGCGCCGGATCTGGCTCCCTGGCTCGAGAAGAGCCTCACCGAGGCCTCGCGCACCTTCTTCGGCCAGGACCCCTGCTTCATGGGCGAGGGGGGATCGATCCCCTTCATGGGTCTCCTGGGGGAGAAGTTCCCCCGGGCCCAGTTCTTCATCACCGGGCTCCTGGGCCCGGAATCCAACGCCCACGCCCCGAACGAGTTCCTGCACGTGCAGGCGGCCGAGCGGCTCACCGGGTGCGTGGCCCGGGTGCTGGCCGACCACCGGGCGAAGGCGGCCGCAGGTTGATCTCCGGCGTTCACCCGCCGGCTGGAGGCGGAATCGCCCCGGATCCGCCGGAGGGCGGCGGGCTCACGAGGAGCCCCCGCCGACTCACTCCCGACCGGGAGCCCCGGTCCGAGCCCGGGCTCCCTGACGTTGTCGAAGGAGGCAAACGTTGAGCTACAAGATCGATGAAATCGAAGGCATCGGACCCGCGTTCCGTACCAAGCTGGAAGGCGCGGGGGTCAAGACCACCGACGATCTCCTGGCCCACTGTGGAACCGCACCGGGTCGCAAGGCGACGGCGGAGAAGTCCGGGGTCACCGAATCCAACTTGCTCAAGTGGGCCAACATGGCCGATCTCATGCGCATCAAGGGGGTGGGCCCCGAATACGCCGAGCTTCTGGAAGCGGCCGGCGTGGACACGGTGAAGGAGCTCCGGACCCGGCGCGCGGACAACCTGGCCGCGAAGATGGCCGAGGTGAACGAGGCCCGCAAGCTCACCCGCACCGTGCCCGTGCAGAGCGCGGTGGAGGGCTGGGTGGAAGCGGCCAAGGGCATGGAGCCGAAGATCTCCCACTGACCCGGGGGATCCCCGCCCGTCCGCGACGCCGTCCCGGTCCTCCGGGGCGGCGTCCTCGTTTCCGGGGAAGGCGCTTGATGGGAGGGGGAGCCCGGTCTAGGATCGGGACACCCCTCCCGGTTCGAGGAAGCGAGGCCTCGATGCGCGATCATCTGCCTTCCGATCCGGATCACCCGTCCCGGCCTCGGGGACGGCGGTCGCCGGGGCCGACCGGGCTCCGCGGCATCACCGCGCCCTCGGTTGCGGCCCTCCTGCTCGGCCTTCTCTGGGCCGGCCCCGCCCCCGGCGCCACCCAGCCCAAGGTGAAGGTCGCCCTCCACGTCCGTCCCCACGTGGCCAAGGCCATCGTCGCCTGCCTGCCGGCCGGGGAAGGGGGTACCGCGCCCACCGATCTGCCCTGCGCCCACTTCGAGCCCTACGGGGGCCTCCTCACCGGCTACGACGTCTACCTGGTGGCGGCCGGCGGCGACCCGTTCTACGGGATCCTGGGCATGGCCTGCGGGGTGGGCTACGACGGCGCTCCGGCCAAGGGGGTCGACGTCTTCGGCTGGACCCTGTGCGCGGACCTGGACCTGCACAGCCAGGGGGGGAGCGGCCGCTGGCCGGAGAGCGGGGGCGGGAACCAGATCCTTTGGCTTCCCGGGAACTGCCAGACCGGGACCGTGCCCGGGTATCCCGACGCCGGGGTCCAGGCGGTGGCGGGCTCCTTCTACGTCTACGCCTACGGCGCCGACACCCTCCGGATCACCGAGGAGATCGCCGGCTACCGGCGGCAGTTCGCGGTGGTGGACTGCGCCAACCGGACCACCGAACTCCAGTACGCGGCCATGGGCTCCGCCGTCTTCACCTCCGGGACCGCGGTCAAGGGCTGCAACCCCTGCCTGGAGCCCTGCGCCCCGGAGCCGGAGTGTTCGGTGGAGCCCCTGAGCTTCGACTTCGGGGACGTCCCCATCGGCGAGTCCCGGGAGGCGGTGTTCACCGTCCGCAACCGGGGACAGGGCCGCCTGCGGGGGTACGTGGGGGCCGGCTGCTTCTTCGACTTCAAGGTGGAGGCCGGCGGCGGCGGGTACGTGCTGGCGCCGGGGGAATCCCGCAAGGTGAGCGTGCGGTTCCAGCCCATCTTCCGCGTCGTCCGCGAGTGCCGGATCTCCCTGGCCAACGTGTGCCCGGAGATCACCCTGACCGGCCGGGCGGTGGATCCCCCCGACCCCGAGCATCTGAGGATCGTCCGCCTGCTGAGCGGCTCCGGGGACCGTAGCCAGCGGCTGCAGTACCGGATTCCGTCCGGGGTTCCGGCCTCGGTGGCCGTGTATGACGTGGCCGGACGGCGAGTGCGGGAGCTGGAAGTCGCCGGCCGGAGCGGGGCCGGGGTGGTGGAGTGGGACGCCTCGGGCCTTCCCGCCGGGGTCTACTTCTACCGCCTGGAGTGGACGGGGGGGCGAGCGGCCCGGAAGTTCGTGCTCGTCCGGTGAGCTCGCCCCTTCCGGGGGTGCTTGTTGCCTGAAGCCGCCGAGGCTCCTTCCCGGGCCGGCGGGGCGCTTTGACGGGCCGGTGGAGGACTTTCCCGGGCCGGCGGGGGCCCGAAATTCCCTGATGATGCCCGGGGCCGCGACCGATACAATGCCCGCCGCATACCCCCGAAGTCCACAAAGCCGTTTCCAACCCTGGAGTTGAACCTGTGACCAGCACCGCTCAAGCCGTGCCACGCGGTCCCGTCGGCGGCCGGACCCTGTTCGGCCACCCCTTCGGGCTGTACGTCCTCTTCCTCACCGAGATGTGGGAGCGGTTCTCCTACTACGGGATGCGCTCGCTCCTCGTTCTCTACATGGTGAACTTCCTCTTCCTCAAGCCCGACGTCGGCCGGGAGGTGCTCGGGTTCAACGCGCTCCGGGGCGGCCTGGAGCACATGTTCGGGCCCCTGGGCATCCAGCCGCTGTCGTCGCAGATCTACGGGCTCTACACCGCCTTCGTGTACCTGGCCCCGTTCTTCGGGGGGCTCCTGGCCGACAAGGTGCTGGGCCAGCGGAGGGCGGTCATCCTGGGCGCGGTGTTGATGGCCATCGGGCACTTCCTGATGGCGGTCCAGAGCCTCTTCTTCCCGGCCCTGATGTTCCTGATCCTGGGGAACGGCGCCTTCAAGCCCAACATCTCCACCCAGGTCGGCGGCCTCTACGCCCAGGGCGACTCGCGCCGCGACCGCGCCTTCACCATCTTCTACATGGGCATCAACCTGGGGGCGTTCTTCTCCCCCCTGGTGTGCGGCACCCTGGGCCAGAAGGTGGGCTGGCACTGGGGCTTCGGCGCCGCCGGGGTGGGCATGCTCCTGGGGCTCTTCCTCTACCTCTGGGGCCAGCGCTACCTGGCCCACGAGCCCTCCAAGTCCCACGCCACCCCGCAGAAGTCCACCTTCTTCGTCGGGCTCTACATCGTGGGGATGGTGGCCGGGATCCTGATCCTCCTCGTCGCGCTCCCGAACCTGCTCTCCATGGTCGGAGCGGCGATCCGGTTCGGCGTCCTGGGGTTGGCCCTGCTGCTGGTGGTGGGCCTCATCGCGAGGTGGATGCTCTCCCTTCCCAGGGACGACGCGCTCCGGGTGGGGGCGCTGATCGTTCTCTGCGCGCTGAACATCGTGTTCTGGGCGGTGTACGAGCAGCAGGGGAACACCATGCAGCTCTGGGCGGACCAGAACACCAACTGGAACTTCCTGGGCGTCACCATTCCCTCGACCTGGTACCAGGCCTTCAACCCGTTCATGATCTTCATCTTCGCCCCGCTGCTGAACCAGTTCTGGGCCTGGCAGAACGGCAAGAACCGCGAGCCCTCCAGCGTGGTCAAGATGGCCATCGGCTGCATCCTGCTCGGCGGGTCGTACGTGATCATGATCGTGGCCTCGGCCGGGCTCACCCCGGACATGCGCCGGAGCGTGATGTGGCTGGTGGGCACCACCTTCGTCCTCACCATCGGGGAGTTGTATCTCTCACCCATCGGGCTCTCCCTGGTCACCAAGGTGGCCCCGGAGCGGATCGTGTCCATGATGATGGGGGTGTGGTTCCTCTCCAGCTTCTTCGGGAACTACCTGTCCGGGTTCCTGGGCACCTTCTGGACCAAGATGCCCCGCCAGGGCTTCTTCCTCATGCTCCTGATCCTGGGGGTGGGGGCGGGCCTGGCCATCTGGGTGTTGAGCCGCCCCATCAACCGGGTGGTGCAACGCCACGAGAAGACGACCCCGGCCGTCTGACCGAGGCGGCCTGCAGCGGGTGCGGGTTTCCTGGCCGGCCCCCGGTCTCCGATCGCGCGGAGGCCGGGGGCTTCGTCTTCGGGGGGCGCGTGCTTGGATGGGCGGGTTGGCCCGCGCCGGAGGGGGATCGTGACCCCGCCCGGCAAACCCACTAGTATTGCCCCCGGTCGACGGATCTTGCGGAGGGATGGCCGAGCGGTCGAAGGCGTCGGTCTTGAAAACCGATGAGCCGAAAGGCTCCGTGGGTTCGAATCCCACTCCCTCCGCCATGTTGGCAACTAGGGTTGGGGTGCAGGATGCGCTGGGTGAGCGACAAGGCGCAGGGATGTCGCGCGACGAGCGGAAGCGAGGAGAGCGACAATCCCACTCCCTCCGCCATGTTGGCAACTAGGGTTGGGGTGCAGGATGCGCTGGGTGAGCGTCAAGGCGCAGGGATGTCGCGCGACGAGCGGAAGCGAGGAGAGCGACAATCCCACTCCCTCCGCCATGTTGGCAACTAGGGTTGGGGTGCAGGAGCGCTGGGTGAGCGACCAGGCCCAGGGACCTCCTGCGAGCCGCGCAGCGGCTAGGAGCGAATCGGGGTTGCGGTTTACCCGGGTAAACCGGGCAGCCCGGCCACGGGTTGCACCCGATGGACCTCCTGCCGTGGGCCGGGCACCGGGGAGCCGGAAGTTTACCCGGGTAAACTGGACGACTTGGCGAAGCGGGTACCCGGGTAAACTGGAGCGACTCGCTCCTTTTCGTGTAGGAAAATCCTGTATTGGCCACAATCCAGTCGATTTATATGGTTAAAGTGAATACTTCATATCCACATTCGGTGTTGGTGCCTCCCCCATCCGGTTGACCAGAATATGCTCGGGTGAGGTACACATCCCCGAGACCGGGCAGGCCCCTGTTCCCGGTGACGGCGCGGATTCCCATGCCGATCCGGTTCGGGGAGGGGTGTACCGTGGACCAGGCGGAAGTGGGCTCTCGGATGGGAGGGAACCAAGGTGGTCAGGGACAAGAAGTTCTGCGAGTTCAGCGGGTGCGTCTTCGACGCCAACTTCACCGCATGCATCCAGTCCGACGATTGTCAGACGCTCTTCGAGGGCCTGCGGGCCTTGATCCAGAAGGCGGATCAGTCCGCCCACGTGCATTCCACCAAGGAGCTCTGGGGCGCCTGGATCCCCATGGATTCCTTCGATCACAGCGATGATCTGAGCGAGCGTCTGGCCGAGATCCCGCGCAACACCCATCACTGGATCCGGATGATGGTGGAGGATGAGAAGCGGGAGACCATCATCTTCGACCGGACCTTCCACCCCTCGGGAGAGATGACCGAGCCCATCCCGGCCTGATCCTCCGCCCCCCAGCCCAGTCTTGCAGGCGCCCCGAGCGTGTGCTATTCTGGCTCGCCCTGCTTGAAGGCTGTGGCCCTTCAACTTACCGGTTTCGCGGAGAGGTGACCGAGCTGGCTGAAGGTGGCACCCTGCTAAGGTGTTGTACGGGAAACTGTACCGAGGGTTCGAATCCCTCCCTCTCCGCCACAGGTTAGGTACTCTGGTCTGGGCGCCAGGCGCTCGAGGCCCGCACGGGGTCCAGGGATGTCGTGCGAGGCCGAAGGCCGAGAACGACCATCCCTCCCTCTCCGCCACAGGTTAGGTACTCTGGTCTGGGCGCCAGGCGCTCGAGGCCCGCACGGGGTCCAGCGATGTCGTGCGAGGCCGAAGGCCGAGAACGACCATCCCTCCCTCTCCGCCACAGGTTAGGTACTCTGGTCTGGGCGCCAGGCGCTCGAGGCCCGCACGGGGTCCAGGGACGTCGTGCGAGGCCGAAGGCCGAGAACGACCATCCCTCCCTCTCCGCCACAGGTTAGGTACTCGGGTCTGGGCGCCAGGCGCTCGGGGCCCGCACGGGGTCCAGGGATGTCGTGCGAGGCCGAAGGCCGAGAACGACCATCCCTCCCTCTCCGCCCTCCCTGCGCCGGAATCCCGTCGCGCCCCGGATTCCAAGTCACACTCCCCCGGAGCATCCAGTACGTGTGCATGGGCCGGGTGATCCGGCTCCGGGGCGGTCTCCCGCCGCCCCACCCACACGCATCCCGTTCATGGCAACAATCGACGAAGGAGGATCCCATGCGCTTGAAGAAGACCTTGCCGTTCCTGGCCGCGGCGGTGGCCGTGGCCGCGCTCGCCCTGACCCCGGCCGTGTTCGCTTCCCCCGGCAACGGCAAGGGCCCGGTCGGCCCTCCCGGCGGCACCATCTACGCCCATGACGTGGCCTACCGCACCGTGGGCACCCCCGCCGTCCTGCCCGACCACGGCAAGTTCGACACCATCTACGTGCTCGGCGGCGACCTGGCCAACGTGGCCGACGCCGCTCCCGGGGACATGGACTGGAACGGCGGCCGCTGGGAAGTGCGGCCCATCGACTGGATGGGCTCCACGCCCATGCAGTACACCAACGCCGAGGACATCGAGATGGCGGCCGAGTCCGGCCAGATCATGATCGGCGACGTGGTGAAGCGGTTCGAGTGCCCGCTGATCCGGGCCAAGGACTGATCCAGGGCATCCGTCGGCGAGACGGTTCGTGATGCACCGCGGCCGGAGGGATCGTTCCCTCCGGCCGTTCACGTGCCCGCGCCCCGGGGCCCGGACGGCTCCTGGAGGCCGGGCTCAGGGGGTGATCATGAAGGTGGTGCTGTCGAGCCCGGTGTTGCCGTCGGCGGGATCGTAGGCATAGACCATGGCCTCGTAGGTGCCCGGCTCGCCGACCTTCCACACCCCGCTGAACCGGCTGGCGGTGCCGGCGTAGCCGAGGGGCAGCTCGCCCACCTGCACCCCGTCCTTGAACAGGATGGCCGTGACCTCGAAGGCGTCGGCGTCCCAGAGCCCGCCCGGGGTCACCGGACAGCCGCACATCATGGTCACGTTGGCCTCCAGGGTCACCTCCCGGGGCGCCGATCCCAGCATGCTGTGGGAGGCGGGGCCGAGCACGTCGACCACGAAGCCGGGAAGCTCCAGCAGGAAGCCGTCCCCGCCGGTGAGGGGCTTGCCGGGAATCACCCACTGGGTCGCGGTCACGGTGTTGGCGGCCTGGCGCTGGGCCAGGGGGCCGGTGGCCGAGACCTCGATCCTCCGGGGGGCCTCCAGGTCCAGTTCCGCGGTGAAGGCGGCCGAACCGTCGCTGGAAAGCACCCCGTGGCGTCCGTAGGGCTCCTTCATGATCTTCCCGGTGTCCCCGGTGCTCCCCTCGGTGACGCCCTGGGCCAGGATCTCCCCGGTGTCGGCATCGCGGATGATCACCAGGGCCCCGCCCATGGAGGTGCCCACGAACTTGGCCCCCTTGCTGATCACCCGCACCGTGACCGCGGTGGGCTGGGCGGAGGCGATGGCGGCGACGAACAGGAAGGCGGCGGCGAGGACGGCGATCGTGAAACGCTTCATCATCCCTCTCTCCTGAAGGTTCGTGATCCACGGACGGGGCCGAAAAACGAAACCCCGGCTACCCTAGAGGTAACCGGGGTTCCTGCCAAGGAGCGCGACAGTGGAAGAGCGCTCATCATGGTCCGTGGGGGAACCGTGTTGCCCGCCGCCTGCGGGGAAAATGGAGCGGACGGAGCCCAGCCATCGTAAAGGGTCGTAATCGAAAGCCAATTGGATCGATACTTAGCCTATTGGATCGCAAACGGGTCCGTCCGCTGCAACCTTTCGAGGGACCGGCATCCGCTCCTCGTCGCTTTTCCGTTCCCTCTGCGGATAGGTATACACGCCCCCGGCACGCCGGGGATATCGGGCGAAGCGGGAACGTAGTCTAGGCGAATTCCCTACATCCCGCCCCGTCCTCCCCGAGCGACCCCGGAACCGGGTCAGCGCACCACCACCCACTTGCGGACGGCCTCGGCGGAGCCCGCCCGCACCCGGAGGAAGTACACGCCCCCGGGAAGCCGGGATCCGTCGTCCCCGACCGGCTCCACCCGCACCTCGACCGGGCCCGGGCCGTATCGTCCCAGGCTCCGCCGGGCCACGATGCGCCCGGCCAGATCCACCACCTCCACCGTCACCGGCGCCGGGGCGTCCAGGGCCAGGCCGAGCCGCGAGGCGGAGGCGGTGGGGGAGGGGAAGGGTCCCCGGAGCCAGCCTCCGTCGGCGCGGGGGCCGGGGCCGCCGCCCACCCCGGTGACCGGGGTGGCGCCCGGGACCAGGGTCAGGACCAGGGTGAAGGCCCCGTTCCCGTGCACCTCCACCTCCTCGGTGAGGGCCAGGTTCCGGCGGTCGGAGCCGGCGTCGGCCGGGCTCGGGTTGAAGACGGCCGGGCCCAGGTGCAGGATCGCCGCCCCTCCCTCGGAGTTGGCCAAGGTGTAGGTGCCGGCTCCGGGATCCAGGGCGGCGCTCAGATGATCCTGGCCGTGGAAGGCCAGGTCCAGGGGGTTGGGGGAGAGTCCCAGGCGCACGTAGAGGTCGCCGGACACCGTCTCCTGGTAGGCGGCGGTGAGGTCGTAGCTCCCGTCGGCCAGGGTGAGCGTCTTCTCCACCCGTCCGTCCGGGCTCGTGAAGCGCCAGCCGCCGGCCACCGGGGTCGCGGCGTAGACCGCATCGGCGTAGAGGCCGCCGTTCATGTCCTTGAACGCGGAGCACCGGTTGGCCGAGGCCCCGGTGTACTCCTCCTCGCCGGGGGCGGAGGGGTTGGTGAAGGGGGCCCCCACCACCGCCTCGGGGCGGGCGGACACCGGATCCCAGGCGCAGGCGAGGACGCACCGGCCGCCGTAGCGTTCGAACACCGCCCAGGCCCGGTTGTTGCTCACCACGTACTCGTCCTCGCCGTCCAGGTCCAGGTCGGCGGCGACGGTCACGGTGGCCGGGCCAGCCGAGCCCGCGGCCACGCTTCCGGCCCACCCGGCGGCGGCGGCGTAGAACCCGGCCTGGCGGACGTGGTTCTGGAGCCGCAGGGCCCAGGTGTTCATCCCGTCCCAGGTGCCGTCGGGGGTGATCCAGTTCCCGTAGCAGTCGGTGTCGGCGTAGCCGGGGACGTCCTCCTCGTGCCAGGCGGTCTCGTAGATCATGGTCAGGAAGGAGGCCCGGCCCAGATCCCGCAAGCGGTTGGCCGGGGCCGCGTCCAGGGCGGCCCAGGTCTGGTAGAGGAGCGTTCCCGGGGTGTTCATGTCCCCGTGGGCCATGCCGCTGGGCAGCGGCGGCCCGTCGCTCCCGGGCCCGGTCCCCCGCAGGTGGTAGTCGCCCTGGGGGCCGGTGATCACCGGGACCAGGTCGTAGAAGCTCTGCTCGTTCCCGGGGGAGCCGCCGTCGGAGTCGTAGTACCAGTTGTGGTACGAATCCTCGCTGGCGTGCTTCAGCCACTCGTAGGTCTGGATGCCCAGGTCGTGGCGGGTGCCGTGGTCGATCACGAAGCCGGCGGGATCGGCCAGGGCCGCGGCCAGGATGTCCTTGAGGTTGGAGATCCGGATCCAGGGGTGGTTGGCCGCCCAGCGGATGGTGTTGTGGTACTGGTTGGGGTTGTTGTTGGGGGTGATGATCCCGCCGATGGGATCGAAGGATTTGCCGGCCAGGGCCTCCCAGTCGTCGAACACCACCACGATCTCGGTCGAGTTCCCGTACAGCGCCTTCTGGAGCAGGCTGTACCGGGAATCCATGACCATGCCCCCGTCGTGGTTCCCGAACTTCGCCTGGTCCTCCCGGTCGTTGATCATGAAGCAGTAGACGCCGTTGATCCGGTGCACCTTGTGGCGGTAGCCGGCGTCGGGGGTGCAGGACTCGGCGGGGTAGAACCACCGGTGGAGGTGGGTCACCTCGTCCAGCACCGTGGCCACGTAGGGGCCGGCCGCGATGTCCTCGAAGGTATGCCCGTCCAGGGGGCTGAGCCCGGTGGACCGGGAGCGGATCACCCGCTCCGGGGTGTGCATGATCTCCGCCCCGGCCGCGCCCACCCCGTACACGGTCCGGTTCAGGCTGTCCTCGAGGGCGATGGAGGCCGCGTTCACCGGCCCCTCGAAGTAGGGCATGATGTGCTCGGCCAGCACCCCCCCGATCAGCGAGCCCGGGGCCTGCGACTGGTCGGCGTCCACGAAGTCGCGGATCCGGGCCAGGAAGGCCGGGCCGTCCTGGGGATCGGAGGCCCCGCCCGGCTTCCGGGCCCAGTTGCAGGCCATGGTCAGGGTGCCGCTGGGGTGGATGTTGAGGGGCACACCGAGGATCCCGTGGGTGTCCAGGGTGCGCAGGAAGCCGGTTCCCCCCGAAATGCCGGTGCTGGATTCGGGGTCGTAGATGTGGGCCCCGATGTCGGCGGCCCGGTTCACCGACTGGTTGCCGTGGGCGATGGTGGCGTACCAGACCAGGCCGGCGGAAGCGGTGGAGGGGATCCCCCCGTTGAGGACGCCGTCCGAGCACCCACGGTCGTCGTCCACGATGGCGTCGGCCAGATCGCTGGAGTTGCCGCCCCCCGAGCAGGCGGTCTCGGTGCCGTCCTTGGCCGTGAGCACCTGGAAGGTGAGGGGGCTGGTCCCGTCCCAGCCGGCATCGAGGAGGACCTGGCGGGTGATCCCGAACTCCACCGCGTCGATCTCGCTGTTGAAGTAGGAGCCCAGGTAGCCGGTGGTGAGATCGGTGAAGGCGGCGTCGTACATCCGGTAGTCGGTGCCGTAGGTGGTGCCGCTCCGGTCCACCACCAGGCAGAGCTCCCAGGGACGGTCGGTCTGGCAGTCCAGGAAGTCGGGGAACCACACCTGGCCGCCGGGGGCGGCATCCACGGCCACCACGATGTCCAGCCCCGAGGACTCGGCTCCCAGGGCCAGGTCGTAGAGGTCCACCCGGGAGTAGAGATTCGCCCCCTCCTCCCGGAAGTAGAACCCGATCAGGTCCCGGGAGTCGTCCAGGCCGTCGCCGAATCCGTACACCGAGTCGCCCAATCCCGCCTCGTCCAGGGCCCGGAGGTCGTCGTGGGTCCAGTCCTGGAAGTCCTGGTACCAGGTGGTTCCGGCCCGGTCGGTGCCCAGGGCGGGTCCGGGGCCCAGGGTGATGGGGCCGGCGGCGGCCGGTCCGGGCGCCCCGAGGAGGCCGGCCGCGGCCAGGAAGAGGACCCCCAGGCCGGCCCGGAGGGGAAGCCTTCCGGGTGAAACAAAGTATTTCTTCATGGTTCGCGGGGACCTCGAGCGGCGGTCTCGGGGGGCGGGGCGACGCGGTACGAAGGGCAATTCTACCAGACCGGCGTCGCGGGGCGCTGTGCCAAGTGGGACAAGGTCTTGGCCCGGATCCTCCCGGTAAAGACGATCAGGATTGTCGTGTTACTACATAGATGGGACGGTTCGCTAAAACGAATTGGTGACTGCAACAAACCTGTGCGACGATCCTTGGCGAAATCGGTCCCGGGGGTTCGGAATTCGGGCCCTCCGGGGACGGCGGAAGCAGAAGGAGACACCTGGCAGGGGGTCGTCATGAAAGAGCACCCGTCCGGTCTGGAATCCGGTTCCCCGGGGAGCCGCGTGGAGATCCACGACGAGCACGTGGCCCTGAGAGATACCCTGGGGAAGATGGAGCGGACCAGCGATCTGAGCGTCTTGCTCCCCATGTTGCGGGATCTACGCACCCGCATCGAGGTGCACTTCGCCCGGGAGGAAGCGCCCAGCGGGTTCCACGAGATCATCGGGGAATCGGCGCCGCACCTCCTTTCCTACCTTCAGCGACTCTTCGAGGAGCACCGGGAACTGGTGACCGATCTGGAGGCCCTCACCGAGAAGGCCCGGATCTGTCTGGAGGGCCCGGTGGCCGACGTTCTCAAGGACATGGCCGCGTTTTCCCAGCGCATCCAGGTCCATGAGGCCCGGGAAACCTCGCTCCTCGGCGACGCCATGTACACCGACCTGGGAGAGAGCAGCTAGCGCCCAACCACGACGACCGGATCAGAAGACGGGTCGATCCCGGGACTTCCGGCGGGCAGGCCGCCGGCCGGGACCGGCTCCAGGGCGAAACGCGGCTCCGGCCCCAGAACGGACCCAACCGCACAACGCCGAACAGGCAGACCCTGGTTCGAGAGGAAAAAGGCAGGGAGAACTCATGACCACGGATGAAACAAAGGTTTTCAACACGGCGGCGGGGGAAGCGGCCGACCGGAACGGCGGTCGGGTGCGCGTCCGGGAACACATCGTCGAGATCGTCAGCGACTCCGGGGAGGGCGCCCAGAAGGCGGGCCAGACCTTCGGCACCGTCAGCGCCAAGATGGGGAACGGGGTCTGGACGGTGGAGATCATTCCCGCCGAGATCAAGCCTCCGGCCCGGTCGAAGGCGGGGGCGAGCGGCATCCGGGTGCGTCTGGGTTCCCAGTACGTCACCAACATGGGTGACGAGGCCGACCTGGTGGTGGCCTTCAACGAGCAGGTCCTCTACGGGCGTATCGAATCCGGGGCCTTCAAGAAGGGGACGGTGATCCTTCTCGAGAACAAGTGGGCCGAGGACCCCCAGGAGGAGATCCGCAACCAGTACGCGGCCGCGGTGAAGGAGTTCCACGAGCTGGGGTACGTGGTCAAGGAGATGCCCCTGGACCGGGCGGTGGCCGAGTCCGCCCCCGAGGCCCGGGTGGGCAAGAACATGTTCGTCCTGGGCATGCTCTGCGAGATCTACGGCCGCGACATCCAGAAGGCCCTGGACGAGGTCGCCTTGGTGTTCCGCCGCAAGGGCGAGAAGGTGATCGCGGTGAACCAGAAGCTGATCCAGGCCGGCTGGGACTTCGCGGCCGGGAACGTGGATCTCCACTTCGAGGTCCCGCCGTGGGAGAACGACAAGCCGCTGGTGGTCATGAACGGGAATCAGGCCGCGGGCCTGGGGATCATGGCCTCGGGTATGGAGGTGGTGGCCATGTATCCCATCACCCCCGCCACCTCGGTCTCCCACTACCTGGGCGGCGCCCTCATCCAGACCGGAGGCTGCCTCCACCAGGCCGAGGACGAGATCGCCGCCATCGGCTTCGCCCTGGGGGCGAGCTACGCGGGGAAGACCGCCTGCACCATCACCTCCGGGCCCGGCCTGGCCCTGAAGACCGAGTTCCTGGGGTTGGCGGTGATGGCGGAGATCCCCCTGGTCCTTCTCCTGGTGCAGCGGGGCGGTCCGAGCACCGGCCTTCCCACCAAGGTGGAGCAGGGAGACCTCCTGGCCGCCCTCTACGGCGCCACCGGCGACGCTCCCAAGATCGTCATCGCCCCCGCCACCATCGAGGAGTGTTTCCACTTCATGGTGCTGGCCCGCAAGCTGGCCGACGAGTTCCGGGGCCCGGTGCTGGTGCTCACCGACACCAACATGGCCACCGGTGTCCAGCCCTTCCCGCGTCCCGAGGTGAACGGGGAGATGATGGCTCCCCCGGTCGACTACTCGCCCTGGCAGGAGGGGGTGGCCCCCTACGAGTGGGACGAGGAGACCGGGCTCTCGCCGCGGCCGGTGCCCGGCCAGCCGGGCGGGGAGTACGTCCTCACCGGGCTCGCCCACACCCGCTGGAGCAAGGTGGCCTACGACACCACCTCCAACCAGAAGGGCTGCGACATGCGCAGCCGGAAGCTGGCCGCGCTGGGGGCGAGCCTCAAGCCGCCGAAGGTCTTCGGCGAGCCGGAGGGCGATCTCCTGGTGGTGGGATGGGGATCGACCCTGGGCTCCATCGAGGAGGCGGTGGAGCGGCTCCGGGGCGAGGGACACAAGGTGTCCTCGGTCCACCTCCGCTTCCTCTCCCCCCTGGAGCCGGGCCTGAAGGACATCTTCTCCCGCTTCAAGCACGTGATGACGGTGGAGATCAACTACAGCGACGACCCGGAGGCTCCGCTCATCACCGACGAGAACCGGCGCACCGCCCAGCTCGCCCACATCCTGAGGGAACGGACGCTGATGGACATCGACTGCTGGTCGGTGGTTCCCGGCCATCCGCTTCCTCCGGGCATGATCGCCGGCGTGTTGCGGAAGAAGCTGGATTCGATCAAGGGCGCGGCGGAGGTCCCGGCTTGAGAACCGCCCGGCGGAACGACGTCGCCGGCGGCATTCCCCGGCTCACCCAAGGTATGGCCAAGGTCAAAGGAGAGGCCGAATGTTCGGGTTGAAAACGGATTGGTCTTTGGAAGTTCCGGATCGCTACTTCACCCTGGAGAACTACGAGGGGGGAGTGGCCCGCTGGTGCCCGGCCTGCGGGGACCACGCGGTGCTGAGCGCGGTCCAGCGCATCTGCCGCGACGAGCAGGTTCCCCCGGAGAAGGTCATGGCGGTGTCCGGCATCGGCTGCTCCAGCCGGTTCCCGCACTACATGCACGCCTACGGGTTCCACGGCCTGCACGGCCGGGCCCTGCCGGTGGCCTGCGGCATCAAGTCCCGGCGCCCCGATCTCCACGTGTGGGTGGCCACCGGGGACGGCGACTGCTGCTCCATCGGCGCCGGCCACTGGATCCACGCCATTCGCTACAACATGGATCTGACCGTGATGCTCTTCGACAACAACGTCTACGGGCTCACCAAGAAGCAGACCTCGCCCACCACTCCGGTGGGCTTCTCCACCAACACCCACCCGCGGGGCGCGTGGCTTCCGCCCCTGAACCCGGTGGAGGCCACCCTGGGCTTCACCAACGTCTCCTTCGTGGCCCGGACGGTGGACTGGAATCCGCTCCACCTGTACCAGACCCTGAGGGCGGCCTATCACCACAAGGGCACCAGCTTCGTCCACATCCTCCAGCGGTGCCCCACCTACACCGACCACATCTTCGACGCCGTCCGGGACAATCCGGATCAGATCCTGCTCCTCACCCACGAGAACGGGGTGCCCGCGGATCCGGCGGTGGCCAAGATGTACAAGAGCCACCTGGAGCACGATCCGTCCGACCTGGCCGGGGCCCGGCAGCTCTCGGCGGCGGGGGGGAAGCTGGCCATCGGGCTCCTGTACCGGAACCCGGACGCTCCCCGGTACGACGAGTACACGGTGCAGGGCGCGGACATGACCCTGGACGAGCGCCTGGCCGGAATGAACAAGGCACTGGACCGCTTCGCCATCTAGGGCGGCGGGAGGAGCGTGATGGAGACGAGGATGGCCTCACAACAAGGACACGTCCCGGAGGCGCCCGCGGCGCCGGTTCTGCCCGCCGGCGCGGCGGCCCCGGCGGGGGAGACCTCGGACCCCGGGGCCCTGGCCGAACTGCGCCGCTTCCACCTCGGGGACCCCGGGCCCGGGGCCCCCGACCTGGTGGCGGAGCGGGAGCTCCTGCCCGCCCTCCTGCATCCCTTCCGGGATCCGCAGAAGGTGCGGTCGGACTACCCGCTGTTCCTGCCCCCGCTGGGGGAGGACGTCTTCGAGGGCGAGGACACCCCGTTCTGCCTCTCGCTCACCGATCTCCTGTCCCGGCTGGCCCCGGAGGGGGAGGGGGCCCGCATCCTGCGCGACAACCTCCTCCGCCTGGAGCGCCGGGTCCGCGCCCAGACCGCCGGCGCCGAGGAGCCCCTGGACGCCCGGGAGGTCCTGGAGCAGGCGGCCCAGGACATGATCGGCGAGCTGAAGCTGGGAGCGGGGGACCGTGAGGCCCTCCAGGGTTCGCTGGACGCGCTCCTGGACCGGATCCAGGACGGGTCGCGCTTCCTTCCCCTGGGTGAGCGCACGCCCCTCCACCTGCTGGAGCAGGCCGGCCTCCGCCGGCTCCTGCCCCGCCGCGAGGGCTTCCTGGCCGAGGTGCGCCGGCTGGCCGGCGAGCTGGACACCCTGCTCGAGGTCGACCGCCGCAAGCGGCCGGACAGCCGGGGCGCGGAGTCGATCGACGCCTCCATGGGGGCCGTCGGCTCCCAATTCCTGGATTCCTCCGCCCTGTCCGAGAAGCTCGGCGCCCCGCGGGGCAGCCTGACGATGTCCGCCCACCGGCGGGAACGGGTGGAGCGGGCGGCGGCGGTGCTGCGGGAGTTCCTGGCCTCGGGGGACCGGCCGGTGTTCCATCTTCTCCACGACGGTTCGGTGCCCGGCGTCCCCGAGGCGCCGGTGCCGGCCGGGGGGGCCTCGGGGCCCGGACCCTTCGCCCGCTGGCGGGCGGCGCGGGCCGAGGATCCCTGTGCGGCCGCGGCGGCCCGCTTCGACGAGGAGGCCGCCGCCCTGGCCGAGGTGCTGAAGGCGGTCCGTACCGCGCGGCTCGAGACCGCCGACGCCTACGATCCCTCGCGGCACGATCCGTGGTTGGCCCGGTTCGACTGGCAGGCCATGACCCGGGACGAGCTCCTGCTCCTGCCCCCGGTGGCCGCCCTGGTCGCGGCCCGGACCGCGGCCCGGGAGGGCATGCTCTCCCTGTCCCGGCTCCTCCTCTCCGGCCGCCCGGTGCAGGTGGTGACCGTGGTGCGGCCGGCCGAGAACCCGGGGTCGGACGAGCCGGGGGACCCGCTCTCCGGCTTCCGCTTCGAGCCCGGCTACCTGGGCATGAGCCACCGCGAGGCGCTGGTGAGCGAGACCTCGGTGGCCCGCCCCTTCCACATGGTCCGCGGCTTCACCGCCGGGGCCGCCGCCGCCTGCGCGGCGCTTCACGTGGTGGCCGGGGGCCGCACCCTGGACTCGGGGCGCTCCCGGCTCGGGGACTGGCTCCACGCCGGGGCCGCCCTGGAGGGACGCGCCCATCCGCTCTTCCGCTACGATCCCGCGGCCGGGGCCACCTGGGCCCGGCGGCTGGACTTCGCCGACAACCCGGTCCCGGAGAAGGACTGGCCCACCCACGACCTGGCCGTGGTGGACGACGCGGGGGTCGCCCAGACCCTTTCCCCCGCCTTCACCTTCGCCGACTTCGCCCTCCTGGAGCCGGCCCTGGCCGGCCACTTCCGCCCCGTGGCCGACGACCTGGCCTCGCCGGAGCTGGTGACGGTGGACGCCTGGCTGGACCTGCCGGTGGAGGAGGCCGCGGCCAAGGTGCCCTTCGTGTGGGCGGTGGACGGGCGCGGGCGCCTGGTCCGCACCGCGGTGACCCGGGCCCTGGCCCTGGGCGTCCGCGACCGGCTGGACTACTGGCGGACCCTGCAGGAGCTGGCCGGGATCCGGAGCGAGTACGTGGACACCGCGGTGCAGCGGGCCCGGGAGGAGGCGGAAGCCGCCGCCCGGGAGGAGCTGGGCCGGCTCCGGGCCGAGCACGAGGTGGAGCTGGAGGAGGTGCGCCGGGCCGCCGCCGAGGAGGTGGCCGACCGGCTCACCGCCGCCCTCCTCTCGGTGGACGTGGGATCGCTGACCGCGCCCGCGGCGGGGGGGCGGCCGTCCGCCGCGCCCGCCCCGGGGCCGGCATCCGCGCCCGCCGCCGAGGCCCCGGCGCCCGCGGAGACCCCGGCCGAACCGGCCCCGGCGCCCGCGGAGGAGGAGGCCGGTTTCGAGCCCTACATCGACACCGACCTCTGCACCACCTGCAACGAGTGCACCAACCTCAACCCGCAGATGTTCGCCTATAACGCGGACAAGAAGGCCTTCATCAAGGACCCCCGCGCGGGCACCTTCGCCGACCTGGTCAAGGCGGCGGAGAAGTGTCCGGCCCGGATCATCCATCCCGGCACGCCGCTCGATCCCGACGAGCCGGGGCTGGCGGACCTGGTGGAGCGGGCGAAGAAGTTCAACTGAGCGCGGGCCGGGACCACCCGGCGCGCAACGTCTCGAGCGGACGGCGGGAAGGAATCCAAGGTGAGCAATCTGGCCTCGGCGGGGGTGATCATGGGAGGTCTGGGGCTGTTCTTCGGCCTCGTCCTCGCCATCGCCTACCGCTTCCTCAAGGTCGAGGAAGACCCCCGGGTGGAGGAGGTGGAGGGCATGCTCCCCGGCTCCAACTGCGGGGCCTGCGGCGAGCCGGGCTGCCGGGGACTGGCCGAGAAGATCGTGGCCGGGGCGGTGGCCCCCTCCAAGTGCACGGTGTCGAGCCCGGAGGGGATCGAGTCCATCGCCGAGTTCCTGGGGGTGGACGCGGGCGAGCAGGAGAAGCGGGTGGCCCGCGTCCACTGCGCCGGCGGCCTGGGCCGCGCCCGGCAGATTGCCGACTACCAGGGCCACGAGAGCTGCCGCGCCGCCCACCTGGTCAGCGGCGGGGGGCTGCAGTGCTCCTGGGGCTGCCTGGGCCTGGCCGACTGCGAGGTCTCCTGCACCTTCGACGCCATCACCATGAACGCCCAGAAGCTGCCGGTGGTGGACGTGGACAAGTGCACCGCCTGCGGCGACTGCGTGGACGCCTGCCCGCGCGACCTGTTCGAGATCCTGCCCGTGAACCACCGGCTCCTGGTGCAGTGCAGCGCCCCCCTGGCCGGGGACGAGGCCCGCGCGGTGTGCAAGGTGGTCTGCGACGCCTGCGGCCGGTGCGCCCAGGACGCCGCCCCCGGGCTCATCCGCATGGAGAACAACCTCCCGGTCGTGGATTACGCCGCCGGGGGTCCCGCCCTTCCCGATGCCACCTGGCGCTGCCCCACCGGGGCCATCCAGTGGGTGACGGGAGACCAGTTCAGCGAGGTGGAGACGGTGGACTCCACCCGGAGGCGCCATGGTTGATCTGACCGGTTCTGCGCGTCGTCTCTATCGCCGGGTGATCGGCGCCGACACGCGTCCCCAAGCCACCCATCCCGGGGTTCCCGCGGTCACCGACGGGGTCACCGCGGTGGCGGTCACCGAGGCCGCGCTGGCCGAAGCCGCCGCCCTCGGCGCCGTCTTCCCCGCCGCCGCCGCCGGGGACCGTTTCCGGCAGGAGGCCGTGACCGAGAAGACGAACCTGCTCGGCCGCCCCCTGTCGGTGACCGGCGCGGCCGGCCCCCGGGGCCAGCTCGCCGCCGCCAACGGCCTCGCCCTCTCCGGGCTCCGGGCCGCCGCCTTCGTGTCCGGACCCGATCTCGGCGCCTCGCTGGACCTGCTCGCCCAGGCCGCCGGGCGCCGGCTGCCCCTGGTCATTCACCTCGCCGCCCGGGCCGGGACCGGCTCCGGGGAGGCCCTGGGGAGCGGCCACGACGCCCTGCACGCCGCCGCCGCCTCCGGCGCCCTCCAGTTCGTGGCCGCCGACGTCCAGGAAGCGGTGGACTTCGCCCTCATCGCCCGGCGGGCGGCGGAAACGGCCCTCCTGCCCGCGCTGGTGGCCATGGACGCGGCCGAGACCGCGCTCTCGGTGCAGGACGTGCTCCTTCCCTCGCGCGAGACCGCGCGCAGGGTCCTCGGCGCCCCCGAGGACACCATCCACTGCGGGACGGCGAGCCAGGAGCTCCTGTTCGGCAAGCACCGCCGCCGCGTGCCCCGCTGGCACGACCTGGCCCGTCCGCTCCGCCTGGGCGGTCCGGCCGGGGAGGCCGCCTATCCCGCGGCCCGGGCCGGCGCCCACGCCTACTTCGATCCCCACGCCGCGGCCGCGGTGGACGACGCCTTCGCCGCCTACGCCGCCGCCACCGGGCGCTCCCACGCCCCGGTGACCGCCTACCGGGTGGACGACGCCAAGCTGGTCTTCGTGGCCCTGGGGGCGGCGATCCCGGTCGCCGAGGCGGCGGTGGACCGGCTGCGCAGCGAATCCAAGGTGAAGGCGGGGGTGGTGGGCATCCGCCTCCTGCGCCCCTTCCCCGCGGCCAAGGTGGTGGAGCTGTTGACGGGGCGGAAGGCGGTGGTGGTGCTGGAGCGGGTGGACGCGCCGGTTTCCGGCGAGGCCCCCCTGACCGCCGAGGTGCGCTCCGCCCTGGACCGCGCCCGCGAGAACGCGCGCTACGGCGCCGCCTCCCATCCCGGCCTGCCCGGCCTGTCCGAGAAGGACGCCCCCCGGCTGGGAACCGCCTACTACGGTCTCGGCGGGCCGGGGCTGGACGGCTCGGATCTCATCGCCCACGCCCGGGGGCTGGAGGGCGCCTGGCGCTCGCCGGTCTTCCTGGGTCTCGACTTCACTCCCGACTCCCGCGCCTGGCCCAAGCGCCAGGTGATGATCGACGCGCTGCGCCGCTCCTACCCCGGCGCCGAGGGCCTGGGGGTCCGCGCCGCCGGCGCGCCGGCGGATCTCCGCCCCGAGGGCGCGATCACCCTGGCCGTGTGCCGCATGGCCGGCCGGGGCGGCGAGGGACTGGCGGGGGAGACCGCCCAGCTGCTCCAGCGCGCCACCGGCGGCCGGGTCCGCACCCGGCCCGGGCTCACCTGGGCCCGCTTCGGCCGCCTCCTGGCCGACCGGGTGACCTTTGCCCCGGAGGTTCTCCGGGACCCCGGCGCCGCCGTCCGGGCCGAGCTGGCGGTGTGGACCGTGGACGACCTTCCGGTGGACCCCGCCGTCCTGGACGGACTCGCCGACGGCGGGGCCCTCCTGGTGGAACGGCACCCCGGGGCCGAGTCCTTCTGGTCGAGCCTCCCCGCCGCCGTGCACCGGGCGCTGGCGGAACGGAAGCTCTCGGTGTACGCGGTGGCCGCCCTCCCCGAGGCCTCGGCCGGCGACCGGCGGAGCCGCCTCCTGGGCGCGGTGTTCGGGGTGCTGGCCGCGGAGGCGCGGATCGCCCTGAACCCGCGCAAGGTGACCGCCGCCCGCGCCGCCGACCGCGACCCCGATGCGGGGGAGGATCCCTTCACCGCGGGCATGGAGTCGGTGTCGAAGCTGGAGCCGGCCGGACTTCCCGAGGACGCCGGAGCGCCGGTGTCCGCCGAGCCCGAGGTGCCCGCCTCCGTCCGCCGCCTCGGCAAGGCCGAGGACACCGTGGACAGCCTGGCCCGGTTCTGGGACCAGGTCGGGGTGGTGGCCCGGGACGGCGGGGAAACCGCGCTCACCCCGGATCCCTACCTGGCCGCGGGGGCGGTGCCGCCCTTGACCGCCACCTTCCACGACCAGAGCCGGGCCCGGACCCTGTTCCCGGTCTTCGATCCCGCCCTCTGCACCGCCTGCGGCGCCTGCTGGTCCTCCTGCCCCGACGCGGCCCTGGAGCCGGCGGTGCTGGAGCCGGCCGCGCTCCTGGACGCGGGCATGACCCGGGTGCGGGAGCGGGGCGGGAACGCCGACGCGCTCCGCATGCTGGCCGGGAAGCTGGCCGGCCGGGTGAACCAGGAACTGGCCGGGGCGGAGAGCGCGGGCGCCACCGCCGGGCCGCTCTTCCGGAGCGCCTTCGACGCCCTGATGGAGAAGACCCCGCTCCCCGAGGAGCGGAAGACCGCCTTGGCCGAGGCCATGGATCTGGTGGTGGCCGAGATCGGCCCCCTGCCCGTGAGCCGCACCGAGCCCTTCTTCCGGGTGCCGGAGATGAAGAAGAAGGGGAGCGGGGAGCTCTTCGCCCTCGCCGTGAGCCCCGACGCCTGCAAGGGGTGCGGGGTGTGCGCGGCGGTGTGCGAGCCGGACGCCCTCACCCTGGTCCCCGACTCCGCCGACCGCCGGACCGAGGCGGCGACGGTGTGGCGGCTGGCCGGGACCCTGCCCGATCCCCGCCCGGAAACGGTGGCCCGGGCCGCGGAGCGCTCCGACGTGGGGCCCCTGCCCGCGGCCTTCCTCACCCGGGCCGCGCGCTCGGTCCTCTCCGGAGGGGACGCCGCCGAGGCGGGTTCGGGGGAGCGGATCGCGGTCCGCCAGGTGCTCGCGGTGGCCTCCCATCACTTCGAGCCGCGCATGAAGGAATTCCGGGAACATGTTGATAATGTGAGAGATGAGCTGGCCAAGACCATCCGGGAAATGATGGCCACCGCGCTTCCCACCGGCGACCTGGACGCCCTGGCCCGGGGCCTGGACCGGGTGGACCGCCCCGACGCCGACCTGGCCGACCTCTCCACCCGCATCGAGGCCGCCTTCGAGACGGGGCGGGTGGACGTGGCCCGGCTCCGCCGCCTGGTGGACACGGCGCGGAAGCTGGCCGACCTCGCCCGCACCCTGGACGCTCCCGCCCGCGCTCCCCTGAGCGTGGTGGTGGGGCCGGGGCCGGTGGCGGCCTGGGCCGGCGCCTTCCCCGACAACCCCTTCGCGGTCCCGGTCACGGTGGACGCGGTGGGAGAGACGGCCGAGCTGGCCCGGGGCATCCTGGAGGGACAGATCCGGGAAGCGGTGGACGCCCTCCGGCTCCTGCGCCGGGCCCGGGTGGAACTCGACCGTCCCGCCGAGGCCCCCGGGGCCATCCAGGACCTGGCCGGTCTGGGCTGGCGGGATCTCACTCCGGAGGAGCGCCGGTTCCTGCCCCCGCTGTTCCTGATCCTCTCCGAGGACGCGCTCTCCGGTCCCGGTCTGGCCGGGCTGGTGAACCTGCTCGACGAGGCGCTGCCGGTCAAGGTGCTGCTCCTGGCCGAGGGGCACCTGGGCCTCAGCGGGGACGTGGACCCGCTGGCGGTGAGCCGGCCCTCGGGCGGGCTCCGGCACGATCCCGCCATCTGGGCCCTGGCTCATCCGCGCTCCTACGTGCTCCAGAGCTCCATCGCCCACGGCGCACACCTGAGCGCGGGGGTGGCCGGCGCCCTGGACCACGACGGGCCGGCCCTGATCCGGCTCCACGCGCCCAGCCCGGAGCGCCACGGGTTCGCCGCCGACCTCGCCCCCGAGCGGGCGCGGCGGGCGGTGGCCGCGCGGGCGGTGCCCCTCTTCCGGCGGGCCCCGCGGGACCCGGTGGCCGGCCGGCCGCCCCTGGAGCTGGAGGGGAACCCCTTCCCGGAGGCCCTCTGGCCCCGGAACCGGGCCGGCGAGGTCCTGACCCCGGCCGCCTGGGCCTCGGAGGAGACGCGCTTCGGAGCCTGGTTCCGCGCTCCGTCCCCGGACGATCCGCAGCCCACGGCCCTCATGGATTACCTGAAGTTGAACCGCCAGGAACGTGCCGGAAAGACACCTACGGTGGGCGAGGGGGACCGGGCGCTGGTGGCCGCCCCCGCCCTGGTGCAGGCGGTGGAGGAGCGGATGGCCGCCTGGAGCACCCTGCAGGAACTGGCCGGGGCGGCGCTCCCGCCGGCGGCGCTGGCCGAGGCGAGGGACCGGGCCGAGGCCCAGGTCCGCGAGGCCCAGGCCCGGGAGATCGAGTCCCTGCGCGCCGACTACGAGGCCAAGCTGGCCGCGGCCCGGGGCGAGGTGACCGACGAGCTGACCCGGAGGGTGAGGGGACGGCTCCTGGCCCTGGCCGGACACGGCGAGGCGGGGAACGGGGAAGGGGGCCGTCCGTGAGCCTCCTCCCCCGCACCTTCCGGCACGGCATCCATCCCGAGGAGAACAAGGAGGATACCGAACACCTCCCCACCGCGCGGATGCCCTTCGTGGATCAATACGTGCTTCCCCTCAGCCAGCACACCGGGGCACCCTGCCGCCCCGTGGTGAAGGTGGGGGAGCGGGTGGAGCGGGGGCAGATGGTGGCGGAGCCGGGAGGGTTCGTGTCGACGACGTTGCACAGCCCGGTCACCGGCCGCATCGCCGCCATCGCCCCGCGCCGCCATCCGAACGGTCGGCTGGTCGAGTCCATCGTGATCGACGCCGACCCCTTCGCCACCCAGCGGCTGGCCGAGCGGCCGCCCCTGGACTGGGAGAACCTCTCCGAGGAGTCCTTCGTCCTCCACGTCCAGCGCGCGGGCCTGGTCGGGATGGGAGGCGCCGCCTTCCCCACCCACGTGAAGTACAAGCTCCCCGAGGGCAAGTCGGTCCGGCGGCTGGTGGTCAACGGCTGCGAGTGCGAGCCCTTCCTCACCACCGACCACCGGGTGATGGTGGAGCGGCCGGAGGCGGTGATCCGCGGGATCGAGATCCTCTCCCGCCGGCTGGGGGTGGAGGAGACCGCGATCGGGGTGGAGCTGAACAAGCCCGACGCCATCGAGGCCCTGCGGAAGGCCATCCCCCCCGGCAGCCCGGTGCGGGTGGTCCCGCTCAAGGTGAAGTACCCCCAGGGCGCGGAGAAGATGCTCATCAAGGCCATCTACGGGGTGGAGGTCCCGGCCGGGAAGCTCCCCCTGGACGTGGAGACGGTGGTCAACAACGTGGGCACCATGGCCGCCCTCGCCGACTACTTCGACCACGGCGCCCCGCTCATCGAGCGGGTGGTGACCGTGGCCGGTCCGGGGATCGAGCGTCCGGCCAACCTCCTGGTTCCGGTGGGGACCCCGGTGCGGGCGGTGCTCGACTACTGCGGGGGCATGAAGTCCGAGGCCCGGGAGGTGGTCATGGGAGGGCCCATGATGGGGTCGCCCCTGGCCGATCTGGACGTTCCCATCCTCAAGGGCACCTCCGGGCTCCTGGTGTTCACCGAATCCGAGGCCCGGATCCCCAACGAGTACACCTGCGTGCGCTGCGGGCGTTGTGTGGACGCGTGCCCCAACTTCCTGAACCCGTCGCGGCTGGGCCGGCTGGCCCGGGCCGGCCGCTACGAGGAGATGGAGGAGTACCACGTAAGCGACTGCATGGAGTGCGGCTCCTGCAGCTATGCCTGCCCGTCGGGCATTCCCATCGTCCAGCTCATCCGGGTGGCCAAGTCCTCGCTGCGGGAACGGAAGGCGGTGGCCAAGTGATCCCCGAGGAGGTGCCGGTCCCGGCCGGGGAGGGGGGCGCGCGATGAGCGTCGACCTCCGCCGTCTCCAGGTCCATACCTCCCCCTTCCTCCGCCAGGGGGTGACCACCCCCCGGTTGATGGGGGACGTGATCCTGGCCCTGATCCCGGTCCTGGCCGTCTCGGTGTGGGTCTTCGGGCTCTCCGCCCTCCTGGTGGTGGGCGCGGCCACCCTGGGCGCGGTGCTCACCGAATGGGCCTTCATCACCAAGGGGCGGCGGGGGATCTCGCTCCGGGACGGGAGCGCCGCGGTGACCGGGATCATCCTCGGCCTCACCCTTCCCCCCGGCTTCCCCCTCTGGATGTCCTTCCTGGGCGGGGTGGTGGGCATGGCCCTGGGCAAGGTGGTGTGGGGGGGCCTGGGCCACAACCTCTTCAATCCGGCCCTGGTCGGGCGGGCCTTCCTCCAGGCCGCGTTCCCCACCACCATCACCACCTGGACGCCTCCGGGCGGGCTTCTCACCGTGCGGGCCGGGAACCTGGCCCTCCCCTTCATGCACGCCCCCGCCGACGCGGTGACCACCGCCACCCCGCTCAACCTGATGAAGTTCGGACACGAGGGCACGGCGGTGATGAAGCTCCTCCTGGGCCACACCGCGGGCTCGCTGGGGGAGACCAGCGCCCTGGTCCTCATCCTGGTCGGCCTGTTCATGCTCGTCCGGCGGACCTTCGACTGGCGGATCCCGGTGTCCACCCTGCTCACCGCGGCGGTGTTCTCGGGGGTGCTCTACGCGGTGTCGCCGGCCAGGTTCCCCTCGCCGCTCTTCACCCTGTTCTCCGGCGGGCTCCTCTTCGGAGCGGTGTTCATGGCCACCGATCCGGTGACCTCCCCGGTGGCCCCCAGGGGGGCGTGGATCTTCGGGGCGGGGATCGGCGCCCTGGTGGTGCTGATCCGGGTCTGGGGCGGGCTCCCGGAAGGGGTCATGTACGCCATCCTGCTCATGAACGCGGCCACTCCGCTCATCGAGCGGGCCACCCAGCCCCGGGCCTTCGGCCGGGGGCGGGCGGCGGCGCGGCCGGCCGCGGGAGGGAAGGGTTGAGATGAAGGGCATACCCCAGACCCCCCGGCTGGTCTTCACCCTCACCCTGGCCGGGCTGCTTTCCGGCCTGGCCATCGTGGGGGCCTACGAGATCACCCTGCCCCGGATCGAGGCCAACAAGGCCGAGGCCCTGAAACGCGCCGTGTTCCAGGTGCTGCCGGGATCGACGCGGATGGAGCGCGAGGCCTGGCGGGACGGGAAGCTGGCCCCGGCCGAGACCGGGCCGGCCAACGAGGATGCGGTCTACGCCGGCTACGACTCCACCGGGGCCTTCGTGGGCTACGCGGTCCCCGCGGAGGGTTCCGGGTTCCAGGACACCATCCAGCTCATCTTCGGCTACGACCCCGCCCGCCGGATGATCGTCGGCCTCCAGATCCTGGAGAGCCGGGAGACCCCGGGCCTGGGGGACAAGATCTACAAGGACCCGGATTTCGCGGCCAACTTCCGCGACCTCGGGGTGGAACCCACGGTGGAGCTGGTCAAGGGAGGCCGGAACGCGCCCAACCAGGTCGATGCCATCACCGGCGCCACCATCTCCTCCACCTCGGTGGTGAAGATCGTGAACGCCGCCCTGGGTACCTGGGAGACGCGGCTGAACGAGGCCGGCGGGCAACGGGCGGCAGGGACGGCGGGGGCAGCCCCCGACCGGGAAGGGGAGTGACCATGAGTCCGGCCAACGAACCCGGACAGGCCTACGCCGAGTTCATCAAGGGGCTCTGGCGCGAGAACCCGGTCTTCGTGCAGGTGCTGGGGATGTGCCCCTCCCTGGCCGTCACCAACAGCGCCGTCAACGGCCTGGCCATGGGCGTGGCCACCTTCTTCGTGCTGGTGATGTCCAGCTTCCTCATCTCGCTCCTCCGGAACTACATTCCCAAGCAGGTCCGGATCTCCACCTACATCATCATCATCGCCACCTTCGTCACCGTGGCCGACTTCACCCTCCAGGCCCTCTCCCCGGAGGTGCACCGGGCCCTCGGCGCCTTCATCGCCCTCATCGTGGTGAACTGCCTCATCCTGGGCCGGGCCGAGGCCTTCGCCTCCCGGAACCCGGTCGGCCTCTCGGTGCTGGACGCCATGGGCATGGGAGGCGGGTTCGCCCTCGCCCTGTTCATGCTGGGAAGCCTGCGCGAGATCCTCGGCAACGGCTCGTTCTTCGGTATCTCCCTCTTCGGTCCCCACTTCGAACCGTGGGTGATCATGATCCTCCCCCCCGGCGGATTCCTCATGCTGGGGGTGCTGCTCCTGGTCTTCGCCTCGGTCAAGGAGGCGCGGGGGAAGCTCGCCGAGCGGGCGACCCGGGAAAGGGCGGCCTGAGCCATGGATGCGCTTCACCTCGGCAACATGTCCTTCGGGAACCTGTTCTGGATCTTCATCAGCGCGCTCCTGATCAACAACTTCACCCTCTCCTACTTCCTGGGGCTGTGCCCCTTCTTCGGGGTGTCGGGGCGTCTGGTCACCGCCTTCCGGCTCGGCTTGGCCAACATCTTCGTCATGGTGATCACCTCCATCTGCGCCTGGGCGCTGAACACCTTCATCCTCGTCCACGCCCCCTACCTGCGGCTGATCAGCTTCATCGTGGTCATCGCCAGCACGGTGCAGTTCGTGGAGATGGTGATCAAGAAGCTCTCGCCGGCCCTGTTCCGGGCCCTGGGCATCTTCCTTCCCCTCATCACCACCAACTGCGCCATCCTCGCCCTGGCCCTGTTCCAGACCAGCCGCAACTACGGGCTGGTGGAGGGGCTGTCCTTCGCCCTCGGCGGCGGCGGCGGCCTCACCCTGGCCCTGGTGCTCATGGCCGGGCTGCGCGAGGAGGCCGAACTCTCCGACATCCCCGCCCTCATCCGGGGCACGGCCATGAACCTCATCATCGCCGGCATCCTCTCCCTGGCCTTCATGGGCTTCGCCGGCCTGTTCAGCGGGGCGGCCTGAGATGGGCGCGGAAGTCCTCTCGGTGGCCGGGCTGGGGGCCCTGTGCGGGGCGTGGGTGCTGATCCAGCGCTTCTTCGCCCGGTACGACCCCGACGCCCCGGGGGTGGAGGGGAAGTGCGCCACCTGCGGCCGGTCCGAGGACTGCGACCGGAAGGACGCGCCGGACCCCCACCCCTGAAGGGGACCCGGAGCCGCCCCGGCGACGGCCTCCGGGGAATGAGCTAACCTCAGCGTCATGAACGCCCGCGCCGCCCTCCTGGTCCTGGTCGTGCTCGCCCTGGCCGGGGTGGGCCTCTGGTCCGCCCGCGCCGTCCGCGACCGGGGCCCGGAGCCCGCCGCCCCGGGGGCCCCGGGGTTCGTCACCTATCGCGCACCGGTCATGGCCACCACCATCCAGGTCGAGGTTCCCGCCGGCCCCTCGGCCCGCGCCGCCGCCGATACCGTGTTCGGGGTGTTCCGGGAGGTGGACGCGCGGATGAGCGAGTGGAAGCCGACCTCGCCCCTCTCCGCGGTGAACCGGGAGGCGGGGAAGGAACCGGTCCCGGTTCCCGGCGACCTGCGCGCGGTGATCCGCCGGGGGCTGGACATCGGGGAGATGACCGGGGGCGCCTTCGACCTCACCTGGGCCGCCCTGTGGGGGCTCTGGGACTTCAGGAGCCCGGACCCCGCGGTGCCCGACTCCGCCGCCGTGGCCGCCCGCGTGGCCCTGGTGGACTACCGCAAGGTTCGCATCGACGACGACGCGGGCACGGTGTACCTGCCGGTGGCGGGGATGAAGATCGGCCTGGGGGGCATCGCCAAGGGGTACGCCCTCGACCGCTCCGCCCAGGCTCTGGCCGCGGTGGGGGTGGCGGACTACCTGGTCCTGGGCGGGGGGCAGGTCCTGGCCGGCGGCACCCACGACGGCCGCCCCTGGTCGGTGGGCATCCGGGACCCCCGGGGCGGGCCCCAGGACTATTTCGCCACCCTGGAGCTGGTGGATGCATCCGCTTCCACCAGCGGCGATTACGAGAGTTATTTCATCAAGGATGGGATCCGGTACAGCCACATCCTGGACCCCCGGACCGGCTACCCGGCGCGCCGGCTCCGGAGCGCCACCGTGGTCTCGGCGGACGCCACCCTGGCCGACGCGCTCTCCACCGCCCTCATGGTGATGGGGCGGGAGGCGGGGATGGCCCTGGTCGAGCGCCTGCCCGGGGTGGAGGCGGTGGTGGTGGACGAGCGGGGGGAGGTGGCTTCGAGTCCCGGCCTGCGGGACCGGCTGGTCATCCTCCACCGGCCGCGGACCAGCGGACCCTGAGGAAGAGCGAGAATCCGGCCCGGATCGTGATTCGTTGGGATCTGATATAATGATTGGCTCCTGACGACTCGTCCCGAGCTCCTGCTCCACCCGGGACACCCTTTTCTCCCTTCCCGGACTTTCGCCGGGCGTCCATCTCTATTCCGGAGGCGATACCCATGCGCGTCTTGCTCGGCACCCTCGTGATCGGGGCCGTTCTGGCTGCCGCCGGCGGTGCTGCCGGTTCCGTCTGTCTTCCCACCACCCACGTGGCCACCGACCAGGAGATGCTGCAGCAGGTGCAACAGTTTGCCTTCGTGGCCGAGGGGCGGATCGGCGACCGGGGCGGTGCCGCCACCTTCGAGATGGACCTGGGGCCGGATACGGGCGCCCCGGCGGCCGCCGCGCAATACGACTGGCCCAACGGAATCGCGGTCCCGTTCAGCGTGGAGTACCAGCCCTCCGGCCCTCTGGTGATCTTCACCCTGGGCTCGCAACAACTTACCTACGTCCCCGATGTCGGCCTGGGAGAGATCTTCTTCCGGGCCCGGGCCACCGAGACCGGGACGTCCATCCAGCTCGATCAGCTCGCGCTGAACGGTGAGGCCATCTGCGGAAGCTCCCAGGCCACCGGAGACGGGCTGGACATCCTCCGGCTCGCTGATCAGAACCTGCTGCTCCCCTGGACCCTCACCGGGCAAGCCACCCTCGTCTGGACCGGGACACCGCCCTCGCAATCACGCCTGGCCTTCCAGGTCAAGGTTGCGGCCCCGGCGTCGACTCCGGCCGAGGCCGCGACCTGGGGCATCCTGAAGACGATCTACCGCTGATCGGAGACGCGAGCCCCCGGCCGGAGGTCCTCCAGGATGAAGGGGCCGCCCGGCGTGCGCCGGATGGCCTTCCTTCCGGGTTCTGGTATCATGATTGCGATTATCCTTCTTGCCGCCTTCGAACCGTTCAACCCCGGTGAGGTTTCTTGTCCCGCTCAGCCTGCTGTCTTCTCCTTGGTCTGATATCGCTGCTGCTCACCGCCGGTACGGGGGAAATCCCGGCCGGGCCGGGGAGCACCGGGGTCCGGACCGGCACCCCGGCCGACACCGGGGGGGCGACGGCGCCCGTCGTGCTCCCCGGGGATCCCTCGACCAGCATCCCCGGCCAGGCCCGGGCCCTGCAGGCCTTCCTGGACTCTTCCGGGCTGGCCGCGCGCTTCGGTGAGAGCCGCGAGGCGTCCCGGAACTGGAAGGCGGTCCGGGCGTTCTACTCCCGCCGCGGGTACCGCCCGGCCTGGAACGACGGCCGGGGGGACTGGCACGGGGTGAAGGGGCTGGTGGAGGCCCTGGCCGAGGCCGAGTGGTCGGGATTCGATCCCGGGGACTACCCGGCCAAGGCGGTGGCGGCGGCGGTGCAGCAGGCTCCCCGGGGGGCGCCCCGGGAGGAGGCGGGCCTGGACCTCTACCTGAGCTATCTCTTCCTGACCTACGCCCGGCACATCTCCCAGGGGCGGGTGGATCCCACCACCATCGACAAGGACTGGCACATCCGCCCCCGGGGGCCGGATCTGGCCGCGGCCCTGGAGCGGGCGGTGGATTCGGGCGCCGTCCGCAGGGTCCTGCGCGAACTGCGCCCCGAGCACCCCGAGTACCACCGCCTGGCCCGGGCCCTGGCCGACTACCACCGGATCGAGGCCGACGGGGGCTGGCCGGAGGTGACCGAGGCCCAGGGCCGGTTCAAGCTGGTCCGCGGGGACACCGCGGCCAAGGTGGTGGAGATCCGCCACTACCTCCAGGCCACCGGCGACCTGGCCCTGGGACCGATCTGGACCCCGCCCGACGTTTTCGACGAGATCCTGGAGGAGGGGGTGCGCCACTTCCAGGCCCGGCACGGGATCCTGGAGGACGGGGTGGTGGGGCCGCAGACCCTGCACGAGATGACGGTGCCGGTGGAGGTGCGGATGCGGACCATCGAGATCAACATGGAGCGTTGGCGCTGGCTCCCCGACACCCTGGGCACCCGCTACGTGGAGGTCAACGTGCCCGCCTTCCGGCTCCAGGTCATGGAGGGAAAGGAGCCGGTGCTTTCCATGCGGGTGGTGACCGGGACCGAGTACAACGCCACCCCGGTGTTCGCGGACCGGATCACCTACATCGACGTCAATCCCCGCTGGAACGTTCCCGAGAGCATCGCCGGGGACGAGGTATTGCCCAAGGTCCAGGACGATCCGGACTACCTGGCCAAGCACGACATGACCGTGCTCGACAAGGCCAACCAGCCCGTGGATCCGGGCACGGTGGACTGGGACGAGGTGCGGGCGGACAGCCTGCCCTTCCGCTTCCGCCAGGAGGCGGGTCCGCAGAACCCCCTGGGCCGGATCAAGTTCATGTTCCCGAACCAGTTCAGCGTCTACCTCCACGACACCTCCCAGCCCCACCTCTTCGACCGCTACAACCGCTCCTTCAGCCACGGCTGCGTCCGGATCGAGAAGCCCCTGGAGTTCGCCGCCTACCTGCTCCGGGACACCGACTGGACGGCGGAGAAGGTGAAGGCGGTCATGGACTCCAGGAAGCACCGGATCATCAGCCTCAAGACCCCGATGCCGGTGTACCTCCTCTACTGGACCGCCTTCGTGGACCCCGACGGCACGGTGGAGTTCCGCCGCGACCTCTACCGGCACGACGCCCGGCTGGCCCAGGCCCTGGACGAGTACCGGCCGCTCTACCTGGAACCGTCCGCCTTCAGCGCCCTTCTCTCGGCGAGCTGACCGGCTCCGGGCCGTCCGGCCCGTCCCCCGAGGCCTCGAGGATCGCGTTCAGAAGCACCCGGAAGGTCCCCACGGTCTGGGCCCGGAACTGGGGCCGGAACGCCATCAGCACCACCCGCCCCCGGCCCAGGCGTGTCTCCAGGAGCGGGGCGGCGCCGGCCAGGTACTCCCGGCCGCGGACCCAACCGCTGACCAGGAGCCGTGACGGAGGAGCGTAGCGGGCGGCCACCGAGGCGCCGGCGCCGTTGGGGAGAGGGGCGGGCACGGGGCCTCCGGTGACGAACAGCGCCGCCTCGGCGGGGAGGCCGTAGGCCAGGGGATGGCTGCGGTCCACCTCCACCCGGAGGAGGGTGCCGGGGACCAGGAGCTCGTCCCGGGAGAGGTTCCGGGCGCGGTCGGCCAGGGGAAGGCCGAAGTCCCGGAGGGGCAGGACGCACGCGGCGCCGAGGGCGACCAGGGTTCCCCCGTTCTCCACGAACCGGCGCAGGGACCGCACCCCCACCGGTGCCAGGCCCCGGTCGTAGGGGGGCGGCGGGGGATCCGCATGGCCCCCGGGGCGGAATCCCTGCACCAGCCCGGCCCGGGACTGGTGGGGGAGGAGGATGACGTCGAAACGGTCGGCGAGGTCCCCGGCGGCGATGTCGGCGTTGTGCAGCACGGTGTAGGGAACGGCCGAGGCGTCGAGGACGAACCGGGTCCAGCCCTCGTCCATGGGGGCGAGCCAGGACTGGTAGATGCCCACCCGGGGGAGCCGCAGCCGCCGGGGCACGGCGGCCCCGGGACCGGGGGAGCCGAGGGCGTCGGCGGCGGGGACGCGGACCGCACTGGCCCGGAGTCCCCGGAGGGCGTCACGGAGGGTGTCCTCGGGGGTGTCGACGAGGAAGGTGCCGGCCGGCCAGCGACGCCCGGCGCCCTGGAACCCGCCGTGCACCTGCCGCACCGCGTGGCCGCGGGCGAGAAGGCGGAATACCGCCGGGTAGGCCTCGGTCTCGGCGGGGGAGAGGGCCCAGAGGTCGCCGGGACCGGGTTGGAGGGGAGCCCGGTTCCAGGCCGGGCCCTCCAGGGGTTCCAGGGGGATGTGGAGCGGCCGGTCGGCGGCCTGCACCGTCACCCCGAGGAAGTCGGGGAGGCTCCAGGCGGTCACGTCGTAGGGGGGGTAGATGGCCTCGGTGCCCGGGCCCTGGCGGACCTCGGGGTAGGTCTGGCGGCCGAGCATCTCGACCAGGAAGGGGCGGTAGGGTTGGGCCGCGGGCACGACCAGGGAGCCCGGGGGCACCCGGGCTCCGTCCGGTTCGGCCCCGGCCGGGCTCGCTTCGGCGCCGGCCCGGAACACCTCCGCCCCGTTCTCGCGCAGGAGATCGGCCAGGCGGGCCGCGGCCCCGGGATCGTGCTGATCCGGGGGAAGGATCCAGGCGTAGGGCGCCCCGGCGCCGCCCCGGCGCACCGCGTCCCGGGCCATGGCCGCCCGGGCGGACAGGAAGTCGGCCCGGTGGAGGGCGGCGGTGCGGAGCGCGCTGTCGGAGAGGAGGAGCTCGTAGTCCACGATGTCGCGCAGCCGCCAGGTCCCCCCCGGCCAGGGATCGGGGAAGTTCACCTGGGCCCGGTAGTCGGGGAGCCCCTTCCGGTCCCCGGCCAGCTCCCGAGGGTCGATCTCCACAGGGGTGGCCAGGCGGACCGAGGCGGCCTCGGTCAGCACCCCCACCGTGTTCTTCCACCAGGGCATGCTGCGCATGCCCCCCGGCCAGTAGGCGTCGAACTGGTACCCGCTCACCACCCCCGGTTTCCCCGCCCGCTGCAGGTCCAGGGCCATGGCGGCCCCGAGCAGGCCGGCCTCCCGCAGGATGAGGGGATGCACCGCCGCGGCCAGGGGTTCGGTGTAGGGGGGCACGAAGAGCCGGGGGCCGGTCGTCCCCATCTGGTGCTCGTCGATCACGATCTGGGGGAACCAGCGATGGTAGAGGGCATGGTTCACGGCCCGGGTCTCGGGCAGGTTCAGCATGAACCAGTCCCGGTTGTCGTCGTGGCCGGCGTAGCGGTGGTAGAGCCGCGGGGGCGCGCTCCCCTCGTAGGGCGTGCCCAGCTGCTCGCGGTACCAGTCGGCCACCATCACCTGCCCGTCGGGGTTGGTGGAGGGAAGGAGCAGGACCACCACGTCGTCCAGCCACCGGGCCGCGGTGTCCGCACCCCCCGAGGCCAGCCGCCACACCCACTCCGGGGCCATCTGGCTGGAGGCGATCTCGGTGGAGTGGATGTTGAGGGAGACGAAGAGGAACACCTTGCCCCCGGCGACCAGGGAATCCACCCCGGCATCGCCCAGGCCCCGGGGGTCGTCGAGCCGCGCGGCCACGGCGCGGTAGCGGTCCAGGCGGGCCAGGTTCTCCGGGCTGGAGACGATCACCATGAGCAGGTCCCGGCCCTCCAGGGTGCGTCCGATCCGCTCCAGGGCCACCCGGTCCGAGGCCGAGGCCAGGTACTCGAAGTAGGGGATCTCCTCGTCGTAGGTGACCAAGGTCCGGTCCGCGCCCATGGGGTGGCCGAACCAGGCCGCGGGGGAGCGCAGCCCGGACGCGCCGGAGGCGGCGGGAGCGGCGGCGGCGGGCGGGGCGGATGCGAGGGCCAGGGTGAAGGCGGCGGCGAGCACGAGCAGCGCGGTCGGCGCGACGAGGCGGGCGCGGGCCCGGTCGGAGCGGCGGGCGGACTTGGGCATCGGTTCCTCGGGGAGCGGGAAGGGACGTCGCGTCGTGAGCGGGGCGCCGGTGGTACGCTGGTCCAACCCCGGGCGGCCCGGCGCCATCATAGGCAACCCCGGGGGAGCGAACAACCGCGCCGGGGAACCGCGATGCCGCGGGCCGGAGCGGCCCGGCGGGCGCGGCATGGGGGACGATGATGATTCGCGGGCTCATGAGCGACGTGCACGGGGTCCTCTATACCCATCCCCGGGCCCTTCCTGGAAGCGTGGAGGCGGTGAGGCGGCTGGTGGAGGCGGGGTTCCCCCACGTGTTCCTCACCAACAGCACCCAGTTCCCGCGCTCCTGGATCCTCCGCACCCTGCGGGAGATGGGCTTCGCCCTGGAGGACCGCGAGCTCCTCACCGCGGCCCAGGCCGCCGGCGGGGTGCTGGCCGAACGGGGCTGGCGCCGGATCGGGTGGCTGGCGGTGCCGGAGCTGGCCGAGGACCTGCCCGAAGCGGTGCCGGTGCTCCCGGAGTCCGACGACGCGGGCCCGGTGGATGCGGTGCTGGTGGGGGACATCGGCGACCGCTTCACCTATCGCAGCCTGAACCGGGCCTTCCGCTGGCTCCAGGAGGGCGCGGCGCTGATCGGCCTGGCGCGGAACCGGTACTACCAGACCCAGGCCGGGCTCACCCTGGACAGCGGACCGTTCCTGAAGCTCCTGGAGGAGGCGGCGGAGTCGGAGGCGCTGGTGGTGGGGAAGCCGAGCCCGGCCTTCTTCCGGGCCGGCCTCCGCCGGCTGGGGGTGCCGGCCGGGGAGGCGGCCATGGTCGGGGACGACCTCGCCGCCGACGTGCACCCGGCCATGGACCTGGGCCTGACCGGGATCCAGGTGCGGACCGGGAAGTTCCGGCCCGGGAGTTACCGCGCCGCCGCCCGGAGGGCGGACCTCCTGGTCGACGACCTGGCCGCGGCGGTGGACTGGCTGCTCGGGGCCCAAACCAGGGATTGAAAGGCGGGGATGCGCCTCCTATAATGTCCCGGCGCCGCGGGGCGGGCTTCCTTCGCCGGATTGCCAACCCCTTACCGGTTATAGAGCTACGGTTGGGCCCATAGCTCAATTGGATAGAGCGTTTGACTACGGATCAAAAGGTTGGGGGTTCGAATCCTCCTGGGCCCACCATTCCCTTCATCTTCCGCGCGCCGCCGCCCGCCCATCCCGGCCGGGATCCCCGCGGCCTCCGGTGGCGGACGGGCCCGGAACCCCAGGGAGCGATCCGATGCCCCTCGTCATTCCCCATCATGGAATCACCCCCACCATCCCCGACAGCGTCTACCTGGCCCCCACCGCCACCGTGATCGGCGACGTGGTCCTGGGGGAGGAGGCCAGCCTCTGGTTCAACGTGGTGGTGCGGGGCGACGTGAACTACATCCGGATCGGGGACCGGAGCAACATCCAGGACAACTCCACCATCCACGTGAGCATCGACACCTTCCCCACCGTGGTCGGGAACGACGTGGTGGGAGGCCACAACATCCTGCTCCATGGCTGCACCATCCACGACCGGGTCCTGGTCGGGATGGGGGCCACGGTGATGGATGGGGTGACGGTGGGCGAGGAATCCATCGTGGGGGCGGGGGCCCTGCTCACCCCGGGGAGCACCTTCCCGCCCCGGAGCCTCATCCTGGGCCGCCCGGGCCGGGTGGCCCGGCAGGTGACCGACCGGGAGGTGGAGGACCTCATCATGTTCGGGGTCCGCAACTACCTGGAATACAAGAAGACGTACCCGGAGGAGGATCACGGTCGAGGTTGATCCCGGCGCCCGGGCGCGGGTATCTTCGAGGCGTTTTCCACGGACCAGGTACTGAACTGGGCTGCGGTCCAGGGGAGGAGGCGGTGCGATGAAACGGTATGCATGGCTGGGAGCGGCGCTGGTGGCCGCGGCGGCCCTGGCCGGTTGCCAGGCGGCGAGCGGTGGCGCGGACAAGGGCGCCCGGGTGAACACGGAGCTGGCCCCGAACCTGGCCGACTACCACGTGAAGAAGGTGGCCGTCCTGGGGTACGCCAACACCACCGGGGACGAGGAAGCGGGCAAGATGGCCGACTACCTGGTCGGGGCCCTGTCCGGCACCGGGAAGTACTACTTCGCTCCCGCGACCACCCTGGCCCGGGACGCCGAGCGCAAGGGCGTCTCGGACGACTACGACCGGCTGCTCTCCCTGTGGCAGAAGACGCGCGCCCTGGACAAGGAACTGGTCGGGACCCTGCTCGAGGCCACCGGCTACGACGCCCTGGCCGCCATCGACATCAGCCGGTGGGAGGAGGTCAAGATCCCGCCCACCCAGGAAGGGACCTCCAACACCACCGTCGGGGTCCGGGTGGAGATGGTGGCCCCGGACGGGACCCTGCTGTGGGCGGCCAGCGATCTCAAGACCGAGAAGTCCCCTCCCTACAACCCCGATTTCAACACCCGCTCCACGGTGTCGGGCCAGGCCCGGACCACCAGCTCCAGGGCGGTTCCCGAGCCTCCGCCCATCGACAACGTGGCCGTGACCGTGGCCAAGGAGGTGGCCGAGACCCTGCCCACCATCCCCGCCGGCGACGGGGGGAGCGCGCAGTAGTGTCGGGGGAAGACGCCCCGGTCCAGCCCCCGACCCCCGAGGAGGACCTCCGCTGGATGCAGGCCGCCTACGAGGAGGCCCTGCAGGCGGCGGAGGAGAACGAGGTCCCGGTGGGAGCGGTGGTGGTCTCCGGAGGGCGGGTCCTGGGGCGCGGCCACAACCGGAACGAGGTGCTCCAGGATCCCACCGCCCACGCCGAGATCCTGGCCATCACCGCCGCCGCCAACACCCTGGGCACCTGGCGGCTGGAGGGGGCCTCGATCTACGTCACCCTGGAGCCCTGCCTGATGTGCGCGGGAGCGATCTTCCTGGCCCGGCTGAACCGGGTGGTGTTCGCCGCCCCGGATCCCAAGCGGGGCGCCCTGGGATCGGTGATCGACGTGTCGGTCCAGGAGGCCCTGAACCACCACACCGAGGTGGTCCCGGGGCCGATGGCCGGGGAGTGCGGGCTCCTGCTCAAGTCCTTCTTCGAGAGGCTCCGGCGGGACGCCCAGGCCCGCTGAGCCGGAAAGGCCGCCTCTCGACGCTCGCACCCTCCCGGGAGTTCGGGTATAATCCTCCGCCCGGCCGGTTGCCCCGGCCGGGTTCTTGTCCATCGTAGGCCGGCATCGCGCCCCGGGCGCGCCCCCTCTTGTGCGGAGAGGTGTCCGAGCTGGCTGAAGGAGCACGCTTGGAAAGCGTGTGTACGGGTAACTGTACCGAGGGTTCGAATCCCTCCCTCTCCGCCATCCCCTCCGATCCAGCCCGGCAGGGGGGGATTCCCCTCCCGGCGACTCCGGCAACCTGCTAGGCTGCCGCCAACCGGAGCCCTGGGCCGAAGGGGGGCGAATCATGCGAAGGTGGGGGAGAATCATCGGGATACTGGCGGCGGCGATCCTCGCCGTCGGCGTTGGCGGCGCGGCAGCCGGGGCCTCGGAGCCCGCGACCGCCCGCTATCGCCCCGGCCTGGATGCGTGGACCGGCTATGGCTGGGGAGCGGCCCCCGGGACCTCGGAGAGCGCCCCGGAAGCCGGGGGGAGCGGCCCGGCCGCGGAGGATTCCTCCGCGGCTTCGGACCCCGTCCGGCGCGCGGTCACCGTGGGCGCCGTCGCCGGAGGGATCCTGGGAGCGGGGGGCGCGGGCTTCTTCATCGCCATCGGCCACGGGCTCTGCGACTACGAGGGCTGCAACGACCATCCGGCCCGGGACTTCCTGGTCGGCGTGCCCGCGGGTGCCCTCATCGGGGCCCTGGGAGGGGCGGCGATCGGCTACTTCCTGGGCACGCTCTCCTCGCATCCGGAAGGTCCGAAACGGAGACCGTCCTCCGCGGAGGAGCCGGCCGGCGGTACGGGACCGGGCCGGACCCCGGCCGACCGCTCGAGGCGGCGGGGGCTCCTGGTGTTGTCGGGCGGGCTCGGGGACGCGGCGGGGCGCCCCGACCTGGGGCGAGGCGCGGCCTACGGGGCCCGGCTCCAGGCCCAGTTCTCGCCCGGCTTCGCCCTCGGTCCGGAACTGCGCACGGCGCGGCTGGACCTGCCGGTCACCGCCCTGTCCGCGGCGGCCACCTTCTCCCGCCCCGGCGGGGAATTCGAGCCGTACCTGGTCGGCGCCCTGGGGGTGGGCTTCTGGTCCGACGTGCCGGAAGAGGGCACCCTGGGCCTGGTCGACGCGGGGGTGGGCCTCGGGGTCACCCGGCTCCCCGGTGCGGGGGTTTCGGGATACGGGTTGGAGGCGCGCTACCATTGGTCGCCCCATCACATCGAGAACGCCGAGCGCTACCGCTACTTCACCCTGACCTTCAACGGCACCTTCGGGTGGTAGGCCCTATCGGCGGCCCGGTCCCACCACCACCTTGAACGTGGCCGGCCCGGAGCCCTGGTCCACGGTCACGGTCACGAAGTAGCCGTTGCCGGACGCGGTGGCGGAATAGACCGAACCGTTGTCCATCCACGCCCCCTGGGCCACGGTGGATGCGTTCAGGCTCCAGCCGTCGCGAGCCAGGGCGCCGGTGTAGAAATCGCGCACCGCGTCCGCATCCTCCGAGGCCTCGAAATCGGCCTCGAAGGTCTTGGCCACGGGAGCGCCGGTGAGGCGCGTCACCCGGGCGCCGGGGGGAACGGGGAAGACCCGGGCGAAATCGGCGGGGAGGCTCGGGCCCCCGTCCCCGGAGGATTTCCCCCCGCAACCGGCAAGGGGCAGGGACGCCACGAGAACGGACAGGAGAACCGGGACCGCGAATAGGAGCGGGATCGAGGAACGGGTTCGGATCATCGTCGCCCTCCTTCGTGCAACCGGCGCAGTCTAGCACCCCGGACGCGATCGGTATTGTCCCGCCTCCGGCCGATCTGCTAATCTCTTGCGCCCATTCCACAATCGGCTTCGCGGAGAGGTGCGAGAGTGGTTGAATCGGGCGGTCTCGAAAACCGTTGAGCCTCCGGGCTCCGAGGGTTCGAATCCCTCCCTCTCCGCCATAGGTTACGTACTCTCGCCTTTGTTCGAGGCGATTGAGTTCAGCACGGGCTTCAGGGATGTCGTGCGAGGCCGAAGGCCGAGAACGACCATCCCTCCCTCTCCGCCATAGGTTACGTACTCTCGCCTTTGTTCGAGGCGATTGAGTTCAGCACGGGCTTCAGGGATGTCGTGCGAGGCCGAAGGCCGAGAACGACCATCCCTCCCTCTCCGCCATAGGTTACGTACTCTCGCCTTTGTTCGAGGCGATTGAGTTCAGCACGGGCTTCAGGGATGTCGTGCGAGGCCGAAGGCCGAGAACGACCATCCCTCCCTCTCCGCCACAGGTTACGTACTCTCGCCTATGTTCGAGGCGATTGAGTTCAGCACGGGCTTCAGGGATGTCGTGCGAGGCCGAAAGCCGAGAACGACCATCCCTCCCTCTCCGCCACAGGTTAGGTACTCTGGTCTGGGCGCTAGGCGCCCGAGTCCAGCAAGGCGATCAGGGACCTTCTGCGAGCCGCGAAGTGGCGAGAAGAAGCATCCCTCCCTCTCCGCCACAGGTTAGGTACTCTGGTCTGGGCGCCAGGCGCTCGGGGCCAGCACGGGATTCAGGGATGTCGTGCGAGGCCGAAGGCCGAGAACGACCATCCCTCCCTCTCCGCCACCGTGACTGGCTGCCCCGTGTCCCTGCCGGGGACGTCCGGTTTACCCGGGTGAACTTCCCCGGGCACCGCGCATCGTGTTTACCCGGGGCGGTGTCCAGTTAGAAGTGCAACATACTTGGCCGGGTGACGCGGACTGAGCTGGCCGACCCATCGTCTCAACTCTGGGCTCTGGCCAGTTCGGTGTAGATCTCCAGAGGAGTGGCCCAGTCGAGTCCTTTGCGCGGACGGTTGTTGAGGCGGCGGGCGACGAAGTTCAAGTCCCGCTGATCGACATCGGTGAAGTTGGTGCTCTTGGGGAAGTACTGACGGATCAAGCCGTTGGTGTTCTCGCACGTTCCCCGCTGCCAGGGGCTGGCTGTGTCGGCGAAATAGACCTTGATGTTCACCTTCTTGGCCAACGCCTCGTGGTTGGTCATCTCCTTGCCCTGGTCGTAGGTCAGACTCTTGCGGAGAACCGCAGGAACACGACGGAGCTTGCGAGCGAACCCCAGCTCGGCAGCCTTGGCGGTCGAAGCCTCGAGCTTCACCAGGAACACGTATCGTGATGACCGTTCAACCAGGACTCCGATCGCTTCCTTCGTCCGACCATCCGCGATCAGATCGCCCTCCCAGTGGCCCGGAACCAGCCTCCCCTCCACCTCTGGCGGCCTCTCGTGGATGCTGAGCATGTTCGGGATCGTCCCCGGAGGGGCGCTCTGCCGCGTCCGCCGTCGCTTGCGGCGATCCCGGCCTCGACGCAGAACCCGGCGAAGCTCTCCCCGCGGGGTCAGATACAACGTGGCGTAGATGGTCTCGGGACTCACGCGCTTGGTCTCGTCATCGGGATAGTCCCGGCGTAGTCGGTGAGAGATCTGCTCCGGGGACCAGCCCTGAAGCAATTTGCTGCGAACGTACGGCCACAGCCACGGATCGCCCAGCCGGCGGATCCCCCGCCGACGGTGAGCCCGCTTCCGCGCCAGACGCTCGGCCGACAGGGCACGGTAGTTGCGCAAGTCAGTGTTCCGGCGAACTTCTCGGGACAGGGTACTGGGAGATCTCCCCAGCCGCCCAGCTATCCTCCGCAGACTGTACCCAGCCGCCAGCCCCCGGCTCAGCTCCTCCCGCTCCTCAAAGCTCAGGTGACGATAGATCCCCATCTTGCAACCCTCCCAAATTCAACATACTAGGGATGTTGCACTTCAATCTAGAATCCGCCCCGGGTAAACTCCGCCCGCTCCCGCGCCTCGTGTTTACCCGGGTGCACATTTTTCCTGGTCCCTGATCTTGGACCTCTTTTCTTGGACCTCTTTGGATCGGCGAGCGTTCCCTGGGGAACAGCCCTGTGTGCGATTTGAGCCGTGTGCCCCCGCCCGCCTCCTACCGCCCCGGAGTCACGAATCGGGGCCGGTCCGCGGCCGGACCGGCGGGTCCCACCGCCGGATGGATCGGCGGGGGAAGGTAGATCGCCTCGTAGCGACGGTGCCGGGTCGCCGATTGGGCGCGGCGGTCCAGGCGCTCCCGAAGGGTCCTCGCCCGTCCCGCCCGGGCCACGAACAGGTGGCCGACGGAGTCCCCCGGCGCCGCCTGCAGGGAGGCCAGCTTCTCGGCCAGGGTCGAGCGTCCATCCCTGGCGTCCCGCGCGTCCCAGGCCACCACGTCGGCCCGGGTCCGGAGGTAGAACGAGAGCGAATGGAGCCGGGTCTCCCGGAACACCACCAGTTCCACCGGGCCGGGAGGAAGCGTCCGCTCCAGCCGGCCCGCCGCTCCCTTCCAGCTCGAATGCGCGGCCAGGGGGACCGACACCCAGGAGACGATCATCCAGACCGCGGCATAGGCCAGGAAGAACTCGCGGGGAAGCCCGAACCAGCGCCCCGGTTCCAGGCGCAACGGGCGGGGCCGGTCCAGGGCCAGGGCCAGGATCACCGCCGGGAAGAGCGGCAGGACGTAGAGGGCGAGCCGCGACTTGCTGACCGTGAACACGATGAGCGGCAGCACGAACCAGGCCAGGAGCACCGGCCAGGCCCCGCCGCGCCATCGATCCAGGAACGCGGGGAGCCGCCGCTTGAGGAACCCGGGAACCAGGAACCACCAGGGGAGAAGCCCGCCGGCCAGGGCGGCCAGGTAGATGAGCGGGGACTGGTCGCGCTGGAGGGAGCTGCTGGCCACCCGGTCCACTACCTCCACCCGGATCCAGTAGCCGAAGGTCTGGGGACGGACCGCGATCATGGCCGCGTACCAACCGAGCCCGATCAACGCGAACAGCCCCCAGCCGGCCCAGTGGCTGAGGAGCGGCCGCGCGTCCACCGGCCGCTCCTCGCGCTTCCGCAACAGCCGGTCCCCCAGGATCACCGCCGCCGGGACCAGGAGTCCGGGCGGCCCCTTGGTGAGAAAGCACGCCCCGAGGGCGGCGAAGAACAGCCACCGCGCCCCCCGGGCCCCGTTCCGGTGCTCCAGGTAGGCGAGAACCGCCCCGGTCTCGAACAGGGTGAGCAGGGTGTCGGTGCTGGGGAAGGTCCAGGCCAGGATCGGGCCCGCGCTCAGCCCGTACAGCAACGCCGCCCACCCCGACGCCTCGGGGCGCCCCAGGGCGCGGGCCAGGCGCGCCACCAGGAGCACCGTGACCAGGAAGGCGAGCAGGTTGGGCAGCCGGGCCGCGGCCTCGTTCGCCCCCAGGACGGACATGGACAAGGCCATGGTCCAGACGGTCAGGGGCGGCTTGGCCAGGTGGGGAATCCCGTCCAGGGTGGGGGTGAGCCAGTCCCCGGACACCGTCATCTCCCGGGCGATCTCGGCGTAGCGGGCCTCGGTGCTGTCGGTGAGCGGCCTCACCGCCTGCCCCCAGAGGAAGAGGACCCCGAACAGCACCATGAGCCATCCGTGCCAGGGGCGGTAGACGTATCCGCGGACCCATCCCGCGCCGGAGTTCATGGCGGCCAAGTGTCCCGGCCGGAGGCGCGGAGGGCAAGGGGGAAACGATTCCGGAGTCCCCGCCCGCAGCCGCTCACGCCGGCGCGTACCCGGCTCCGCCGTCCGTCCGCCCGAGGCCCCGGGGGCCCCGAGGCCCCGCCGCCGGACGCCCCGCCGGCCCCGATCCCCTTGCCCCGGCGGGGGATCCTGTGCCAGAATAGCCCGCCGCGCCCTGGGCGCGTTGGGTTTCCGGGGATGTAGCTCAGTTGGGAGAGCGCCTCGTTCGCAACGAGGAGGTCGGCGGTTCGAACCCGCTCATCTCCACCATCTTCGGCCGGCCGGCCCATTCCCGCCAAGTCGTCCTGCGACACGGTATTGCACCACGGGAGCCGGATCGGGAGGGGGCCGCGCCCCGACCGCTCCACCGGCCGGTGGACCCCATGGGTTTTCGGGGTCGTGCTAGGCGGGGAACTAGCGGTGCCCTGCACTCGCAATCCGCTATAGCGAGGCTGAATTCCTGCTCGAGGCCTTCACCTGGCGTGCGGGCTGCGGGAACGGCGATGTTGAAGGCCAGGTCCGGCGCAACCGGAGCTTGTGAACCCCGTCAGGACCGGAAGGTAGCAGCGGTAAACAATCACTCCGGTGTGCCGCCGGTTCGCCTGGCTGGAGTCGGCCGCCCGTAGCCGGCGCTCGGCGCTGGTCGACGGCAGGTGCACGACCCTTTTTTCTTTCATCCCCTCGCGGCGCCGGCGGGCGGCCTCGCCGGCGCCGGGAGCCGGAGGGCGCCGATGTCGTACCTGGTCCTGGCCCGCAAGTACCGCCCCCAGGTGTTCGAGGACGTGGTCGGCCAGGACCACGTGACCCGCACCCTGGCCAACGCCATCGCCGGGGGACGGGTGGCCCACGCCTACCTCTTCTGCGGGCCCCGCGGGGTGGGGAAGACCACCGCCGCCCGCATCCTGGCCAAGGCCCTGAACTGCGAGAAGGGCCCCGCCCCGGTGCCCTGCAACGAGTGCCCCCCCTGCCTGGAGATCACCGGCGGCCGGAGCATGGACGTGCTGGAGATCGACGGCGCCTCCAACCGCGGCATCAACGAGGTGCGGGAGCTGCGGGACAACGCCCGCTACGCGCCCTCGGGGGGGCGGTCCAAGGTCTACATCATCGACGAGGTCCACATGCTCACCCATGAGGCCTTCAACGCCCTGTTGAAGACCCTGGAGGAGCCGCCCCCCCACGTGATCTTCGTGCTCGCCACCACCGAGCCGTTCAAGGTGCCCGGGACCATCCTCTCCCGCTGCCAGCGCTTCGACTTCGCCCGGGTTCCGTCCCGGGAGATCGCCGCCCACCTCTCCCGGCTCATGGAGAGGGAGGGGATCGAGGCCTCGGAGGACGCGCTCTCCCTGGTGGCCCGGCGCGCGGCCGGGGGGGTGCGCGACGCGCTGTCCCTCATGGACCAGATCATCTCCGCCGCCGACGGGGCCATCACCCGGGAGACGGTGGAGTCCATCCTGGGCCTGGTGGGGGCCGACTTCTACGACGCCCTCACCGAGCGCTTGGCCGCCGGAGACGCCGCCGGCGCCCTCACCCTGCTGGACCGGATCTACACCCGGGGAGCGGACCTGGGGGAGCTGACCGAGGGGCTCACCGGCCACCTGCGGGACCTGCTCATGCTCCGGATCGACCCCGGCCTGGCCGACATCCTCGAGGCCTCGGAGACCGAGGTCCCGCGGCTGCGCGCCCAGGCCGAGGCCTTCGCCGCCGAGACCCTCACCGAGCTGGTGGACCGGGCCGCGGACACCTCGGTGGTCCTGCGCCGCAGCCACCATCCCCGGCTCACCCTGGAGCTGGCCCTGGCCGAGATGGCCCAGGCCGCCCAGCGGGTGCCCCTGGCCGATCTCGCCCACCGGCTCCTGGCCCTGGAGGCGGCCCTGGGCGAGGCGCCGCCCTCCGAGCCCGGTTCCGCCGCCGCCGCGCGCCCGGCCGCCCGAAGGCCGGCGGCCCCGGCGCCCCCGGCCGCCAAGGCCTCGCCCGCCTCGCCCCCGGCGGCCCCCGCCCTGCGTCCCGGCGACGCGGGCGGGCTCTGGGCCGAGGTGGTCCGCTGCCTCTCCGAGCGGAGCAAGCGGGTGTGGGCGGTGTGCCACAACGCGCGCGCGGTGGGCTTCGCCCCCGACGGGGCCCTGATCCTCCGGGCCGAGGGCGCGGGCTCGATCCTCGCCCCCACCCTGGACGACCCCGACACCCGGGCGCTTCTGGAAGCCATCCTGACCGAACTCGATGCCGGCACCCTCCGGGTGGTCCTGGAGGGGAGCGCCGGCGCCCAGGCCCCCGCCGCGGCCGACGCTCCGGCCAGGACCGCCCCCCCCCGGGCCGCGGCCAGGCCGAAGGCCGGGACCGGCGGCCGCGCCCGGGCCAAGTCCGCGTCGGGGTCCGCCCCGGCGGCGGAGGGCGCCGCCTCCGAGGCCTCGGAGGAGCGGGCGGAGGAGCCGGAGGAACCTCCTCCGGCCGTGGCGCCGCCGCCCCCGGAACCCCCTGCCGAGGACAACCGCACCATGGGCGAGCTGTTCAAACAGGAGCCCATGCTGCAGAAGGCGCTCGACATGTTCGACGGCGAGGTGCTTCCCTGAATGCCCGCCGGATCGGGGCCGACCCGGTCCGCCGGACGCGGGGCCTCCGCCGCGATTCCACCCCCACTGCGAAGGAGTGACGATCTCATGAAGGGAATGGGCAACATCGGCAAGCTGATGAAGCAGGCCCAGGAGATGCAGGCCAAGATGGCCCAGGTCCAGGAGGAGCTGGGGGAGCGGGAGGTGGAGGCGTCCTCCGGCGGGGGCATGGTCACGGTGAAGATGAACGGGAAGCAGGAGCTCCTGGAGCTCAAGATCAAGCCCGAGGCGGTGGATCCCGACGACGTGGAGATGCTGGAGGACCTGGTCACCGCGGCCTTCCGCGAGGCGCGGAAGAAGGCCGAGGAGATGCTCCAGACCGAGATGGCCAAAGTCACCGGCGGCATGGGCGGCCCCGGCCTCCCCGGCCTCTTCTAGCCCCGGCCCCGTCCATGCAGTTCTCCAGCCGTTCGGTGGAAACCCTGGTCGAGGAGCTGACCCGCCTGCCCGGGATCGGCCGGAAGAGCGCCCAGCGCCTGGCCTTCTATCTCCTCAAGGCGGACCGGGAGGAGGCGCTCGGCCTGGCCGAGGCCATCCGCGCGGTCAAGGAGCAGGTCCGCACCTGCTCGGTGTGCGGCAACTTCACCGAGGACGATCCCTGTCTCATCTGCCGGGACGAGAAGCGGGCCCGGGACGTGATCTGCGTGGTGGAGCAGCCCATGGACGTGCTGGCGGTGGAGGCCAGCGGGGGTTTCCACGGCCAGTACCACGTGCTCCGGGGGGCGTTGAACCCGCTGGAGAACGTCGGTCCCGACGACATCCGGGCCCGGGAGCTGGTGGAGCGGGTGAAGGACGGCACGGTGCGGGAGATCATCCTGGCCACCAATCCGAACCCTCCCGGGGAGGCCACCGCCCACTTCCTAGCCGAGCTCCTGGCCCCCTACCCGGTGGGGGTGACCCGCATCGCCCGGGGCATCCCGGTGGGGGGCGACCTGGAGTACTCCGACCAGGCCACCCTGGCCCGGGCGCTCCGGGGCCGCAAGGCCATGGGCGACGACGACTGAGGACCAGGCACCGGACGCACCCCCGGTGATCAGTCCGGAATACCCGTCCGGCCGGCTCAGGCCGCTCTGAGGTCGTCCTCCGGCACGCTCCCGTCCTCGCCCCCTTCCTCCGACGGTCCGGCGTCCCCGGATCCGCCCGCCGACAGCGCCTCGTCCAGGCTCCGGATGGTTTCGCGCATCCAGGCGCTCTGCTGGGCGTGGTGGAGGCTGATCCCCGCACTCTCCGCGAACACCTCCAGGGCCCGCAGGTCGTTCTTGTCGTAGCGCATGCCCGGGGCGCGGCTGCTCGCGCTCAAGACCCCAAGAAGCTCTCCCTTCAGCACGATCGGCACCACCATGGCCGCGGTGAGGGCCTCGCCGCCGTCGCGCAGGGAGCGGAAGCGGGCGGGGTCCACGTGCCGGCCCAGGATCAGGGGCTCCCGCGCCTCGGCCACCCATCCGGCCACGCCCTGGCCGAGGGCCTGCCGCACCCCTCGGACCTCCTCCGGACGTTCGTGGCCCACCGCCGCGGCCATGGCGAGCAGCTGCTCGCGGGAGTCGTAGAGCATGAGCGAGACCTGGTCGCAGCGGAAGCTCTCGCGGCAGGTGCGGACCACCACGTCGAAGACCACCGCCGGGTCGTTCTCGGCCGCGGTGGCGCGGGTGACGCCGAGGATGTGATCCAGGCGGGCATAATGCCGCTCCATGCGCTCGATCGTCTCGCGCTGGAGGCGGACCAGGCTCCGTCGGGCCCGGGCCACCCTCCGCTCCTGCACGGTGAGGTAGGCGATGAACAGGAGCTCGAGGCCGACCAGCCCCCCGAGCAGGATTTCCTGGCTGTGCTCCCAGGGCCAGGGGTCGATGCCCTGCTCCCGCAGCAGGGATAGCACGGCCGCTGCCAAGCCGGTGGTGGTCACGCAGAGAACCACGGTGACCAGGACCCAGTTCCACCACGCGGCCCGTTCCAGGGCACGGTCGCGGGGAAGGGTTCCAGTCTCGAACACCGGGGCCTCCCGGGTCTCTTCACGCAGCTTGTCCCACATGATGCGTCTCCTTTCGCCCTCCTCGCCGCGGTCGGGCGGCCGCTGGATTCTTCGTCGGATCCGGCTCGATCGATGAGGGGTTGTTGAAACATTTCCGGGGGATCTCGATGAATGATCAATAGATGAAGGCTGGTTCCACCGCCGGCCACGCCGGAGACTGGAAACCCCCTTTCCCCGGACGGGATGGGACCTTTCACTCCCCGCACGTGAGGGGGCCAGGGGGGCGGCCGGGGTCCCGGGAGGTCCCGGACCGGGAAAGGGTCTATGCATCGAGCGTGGAACGGATCCGGTAAGGCCTGATTCGAGGGTCAAATCGCCCGGCGGGAACCGCGGCCCCGGGTCGGGACCGGGGGGACCCCGGCCCCGGGAGGCGGGTTCGGCCCGCTCGTGGTAGGCTTCCCGGCCATGTCCGGGAGATCGGCAGCTCTGAACCAGACGCCGGGTGCGCGCGCGACCGGGGCGGGAACGCTCCGGCCATGAAGCGTTCACCCGCCCCCGGGGCCCCGCTCTCGGTGCGATGCGGGGCCACCCTGTTCCTGATCGGGGAGGCGGCCCCCTTCGCCCCGGCCACCTTCGGTTCCGCGGCCACCCTGCCGGTGGTGGCGGCAACCATGCTGCTCCCGGTCTGGCTCCAGGTGATGGTCCTGGCCGTGGTCACCGGGTACGCGGTCCTGGTCAGCGGGCGGGCCGAGCGCTGGTACGGTCACGACGCCAAGGCCATCGTGATCGACGAGGTGGCGGGCATGCTGGTCACCTTCCTGGCCGTCGTCCCCGCCTCCGGCCCCGGCGGCTGGGCGTTGGCCCTGGGGGCCGGCTTCGTCCTCTTCCGGATCCTGGACGTGGTGAAGCCCTTTCCCGCCGGGCGGGCCCAGGACCTGCCCGGGGGACGGGGGGTGGTTTCGGACGACCTCATCGCCGGCCTGTACGCCAACCTGCTGCTCCGGGTGGTGCTGGCCCTGGCCGGAGGTTGAGGGACGCCGGTCCGGCCCGCGCCGGGCCGGGGGGAGGAGGGAGAACCGCATGACGCGAGCCGCGGCCCTGGTGGGGGCCCTGTTGGGGATCGTCACCGTCATTGGGGGGATCCGGGAGTACTCGCTGGACGGGGCGGTGCCCATCCTGGTCGAGGGACTGGCGGTGGGAGCGGTGCTGGTGATCACCGCCTTCCTGACCTGGCGGCGGACCGGCTGGGCCCAGATCGTGATGAGCGTCCTGGGATTGCTGGTGCTGGGGCGGTACCTGCCCCACTTCTTCCGCAGCGGACGGTTCTGGCCCGATCTGCCCCTGCTGCTCCTCGGTTCGTTCACCTTCGGGTTGGGGATCCTGGGCCTCATGCTGGACCGCTACCGTCCGGGGGAGCGTGAGTCTCACTTGTGAATTCGGTCACAAAGTTGCTGACAGGGGCGGGCCCGATGGGTATGATCCGCGGTTGATCGCCCAATCGGGCCATTTCCGGCGGTCGCCGCTTTCCGGCCAACTCTTTGTGCGGCAACCGCTTGAAACATGGGCAAGGCAAGGGTGCCAATTTCGGTTATCCAATCTTTGTCTTCTTCACGGCTCGGACTTCCCGCCAGGTCATTCGGCAGTCGGTGTCGGGGCGGCCCCGGCGGGTGGGGCGCAGCGTCTTAAGAGACTGTAATTGTCGGGTTGGCCGACGCGGGTCCGGCCGCGGGGCCCGGCCCCGGATCCTGACGACATGCCCCCCGGACGGGCCTTCGGGCCGCGCTTCGGCGCGCCCGGAACCGGCCTCGGGGCGGGAGGTACGGAAACAAGACATGTTGTTTCCCAAGTGGTCCAACCGCGCGCCGTTCGTGGTCGGGGGGGTGGGGACCCTCGCCTTCGTGGGCCTCGTGGCCGCGTTCATCTACTTCATCTCGCCCTTCAACACCCAGGTGGGCTACGCCCCCAAGCAGCCGGTGCCCTACAGCCACAAGCTGCATGCCGGGGACCTGGGGATGGACTGCCGCTACTGCCACGTGGCCGTGGAGCGGTCGCCGGTGGCCATGGTCCCCGCCACCGAGACCTGCATGAACTGCCACAAGCAGATCAAGCCCGAGAGCGAGAAGCTGCTTCCCGTCCGGGAGAGCTATGCCACCGGCAACCCGGTGAAGTGGGTCCGCATCCACCACGCACCGGACTTCGTGTACTTCAACCACAGCATCCACGTGAACTCCGGGGTGGGCTGCGAATCCTGCCACGGCCGCATCGACCAGATGGAGGTCGTCCATCAGGCCAAGCCGCTCAACATGGCCTGGTGCCTCGACTGCCACCGCCATCCGGAGAAGTTCCTGCGGCCCAAGGACCAGGTGACCACCATGGGCTACCAGCCTCCGGGGGACCAGATCACCCTCGGGCTCGAGCTCAAGCGGGCCAACAACATCAACCCCACCACCAACTGTTCGGGGTGCCACCGATGAGCGACCATCTCCCCGCCGCCGAGCCGCGGCCGGACCGCGCCGCCCGCACCCCCGAGACCACGGGGCGGGCCTACTGGCGGAGCCTGGAGGAGCGGGCGGACACGCCCGAGTTCCGGGCCCAGCTGGCCCGGGAGTTCCCCTCCGCCCTGGAGGCCGTCAACGATCCGGTCTCGCGCCGGAAGTTCCTGGGTCTCATGGGGGCCGCGGTGGCCCTGTCGGGCCTGGTCGGCTGCCGCCGTCCCCTGGCCCGCATCCTGCCCTACTCGCGGATGCCGGAGGACCTGCTCCCCGGGGTGCCGCAGCAGTACGCCACCGTCATGCCCTTCCGGGGGGTGGCCGAGGGCGTCCTGGTCACCAGCAACGAGGGGCGGCCGACCAAGATCGAGGGGAACCCAGATCACCCCTCCAGCCTCGGCGCCACCCACGTGTGGGCCCAGGCGGCCATCCTCGACCTGTACGATCCCGACCGCTCCCAAGCCCCCCGGGAGGGGGACCGGCAGCGCTCCTGGAGCGACTTCGTGGAGTGGGCCCGTCCCAAGCTGGACGCGCTGCGGGCGAAGAACGGCCGCGGGCTGCGCTTCCTGACCGCATCCTCCCCCTCGCCCGCCTTCGCCGCCCTGCGTGACGAGGTGACGGCCGCCTACCCCGAGGCCCGGTGGCACGTGTGGGAGCCGGTCAACCGGGACGCGGTCCTGGAGGGGGCCCGGATCGCCTTCGGGCGTCCGCTCCGGACCCAGCTCGCCCTCGACCAGGCCGACGTGATCCTGGCCCTGGACAGCGACTTCCTCTTCGCCGAGCCCAACTCGGTCCGCCACGCCGCGGACTTCGCCTCACGGCGGCGGGTGGCCTCGGAACACGACACCATGAACCGGCTCTACGCGGTGGAGAGCGCCTACTCGGTCACCGGGACCATGGCCGATCACCGCCTGCGGGTGACCCATGCCAAGGTGGCGGCGGTGGCGGCCGCGGTGGCGGCGGAGCTGGCCTCGGCCCACGGGATCTCCCTGGGCGGATTCACCGCTCCGGCGGGGGAGGCCCTGGACGACCACGCGGCCCGGACGGTGAAGGCCCTGGCCGCCGACCTGGCCCGCAACCGGGGCCGCTCGGCGGTGCTGGCCGGCACCGGGCAGCCGGCCGAGGTCCACGCCCTGGTGCACGTCCTGAACCGCGCCCTCGGGAACGTGGGCCCGGTGGTCCGCTACACCGAGGAGCCGGAGGCCCCGGCCCAGGCCGCCTCCCTGGCCGAGCTGGCCGGAGCCATGGACCGCGGCGAGGTGGACACCCTCTTCATCCTCGGGGCCAACCCCGTCTACGACGCCCCCGCCGACCTGGACTTCGCGGCCCGGCTGGCCAAGGTGCCGAACTCGGTGCACCACGGCCTGTTCCGCGACGAGACGGGCGCCGCCACCACCTGGCACCTCCCCGGCACCCACTACCTGGAGAGCTGGAGCGACGGCCGGTCCTGGGACGGGACCCTGTCCGTGCAGCAGCCGCTCATCGCCCCCCTCTACGAGGGGAAGAGCGACCTCGAGCTTCTCGCCTTCCTGCTCGACCGCCCCGCCCGGGAGGGCCACGACATCCTCCAGGAGGCCTACGGCAAGCGCTGGGGGGCCATGGGGGTGGATCTCCGCTGGCGGAAGGCCCTCAACGACGGGGTGGTGGCCGGGACCGCCTTCTCCGAGGTTCCGGCCTCGCCGGACGGGGGCGCGGTGGGCCGGGCCTGGGCAAGCCGGAAGGCCGCCGCCGGCGATCTGGAGGTGGTGTTCCGCCCCGACCATTGCGTGTGGGACGGGCGGTGGGCCAACAACGGCTGGCTCCAGGAGCTCCCCGACAACCTGACCAAGCTCACCTGGGACAATGCGGCCCTGGTCAGCCCCGCCACCGCCCGGGAGCTGGGGGTGAAGACCGGGGACATGGTCCGGATCACCGTGGACGGCCGCTCGGTGGAGATGCCGGTGTGGGAGGCCCCCGGCCACGCCGACCGCAGCCTCACCCTTCCCCTGGGCTACGGCCGCCGGGCCTCGGGCCGGATCGGCGGCCTGGCCGGGCACGAGCCCGGCCCCGGCTTCGACGTCTATCCCCTCCGCACCGTCGCCGCCATGCACGCCGCCCCGGCCCGGGTGGAGAAGACCGGGGGCACCTACCCGCTGGTCAGCACCCAGACCCACTTCAACATGGAGGGGCGGGGGCTCATCCGCGAGGCCACCCTGGCCGAGTACGCGGAGCATCCCCACTTCGTGGAGGAGGGACACGAGGAGCCGGAGGGGAATACCAGCCTCTACATCGACCGGGAGTACGACTTCACCAAGGGCCACCAGTGGGGGATGTCCATCGACCTCAACACCTGCATCGGCTGCAATGCCTGCACGGTGGCCTGCCAGTCCGAGAACAACGTGGCCATCGTGGGCAAGGACGAGGTGCGACGGGGCCGTGAGATGCACTGGATCCGGGTCGACCGCTACTACACCGGGGACGATCGGGAGCCGGCGGCGGTGCACCAGCCCCTGCCCTGCATGCAGTGCGAGACCGCCCCCTGCGAGAGCGTGTGCCCGGTCCAGGCCACCTCCCACAGCAACGAGGGGCTGAACCAGATGACCTACAACCGGTGCATCGGCACCCGGTACTGCAACAACAACTGCCCCTACAAGGTCCGGCGGTTCAACTACTTCGACTGGAACGACGGCATCACCGAAGTGGAGAAGATGGAGAAGAACCCCGACGTCACCGTGCGGGTGCGCGGGGTGATGGAGAAGTGCACCTACTGCGTGCAGCGGATCAACCGGGCCAAGATCGACGCCAAGAACGCGGGCCGGGCCGTCCGCGACGGCGAGATCCGCACCGCCTGCCAGCAGGTGTGCCCGACCGGCTCCATCGTCTTCGGCGACGTGAACGACCCCGGGACCCGGGTCACCAAGCTCAAGGAGCAGAACCGCGACTACGTGCTCCTGGGCGATCTGGATACCCGCCCCCGGACCAGCTACCTGGCCCGTCTGCGGAACCCCAACCCCGAGCTGGAGCAGGCTTGATGAGCACGGACGCGATCCCCGCCAAGACCGGTGCGCCGGCCTTTCCCGACGATCCCCGGGCGCGGGCCCGGCTGGTCAAGGGGGAGCACGGTTTCGGCGACATCACCCGCATGGTCACCGCTCCGGTGGAGGGGAAGACCCCCCTGGGCTGGTACATCGCCTTCGGGGGGGCGGCCTCCCTCCTCGGCCTGTTCCTGGCCATGGTGGTCTACCTGATCTGGACCGGTCTCGGGGTGTGGGGGCTCAACAGCCCGGTGGGATGGGGCTTCGCCATCGTCAACTTCGTGTGGTGGGTGGGCATCGGCCACGCCGGGACCCTCATCAGCGCCATCCTCTACCTCTTCCGGCAGAAGTGGCGGACGGCGATCAACCGCTTCGCCGAGGCCATGACCATCTTCGCGGTCATCTGCGCCCTGATGTTCCCCACCATCCACGTGGGGCGGATCTGGGTGATCTGGTGGGTGCTGCCCATCCCCAACTGGGAGATGATCTGGCCCCAGTTCCGGAGCCCGCTCCTGTGGGACGTGTTCGCGGTCAGCACCTACTTCACCGTGTCCCTCCTCTTCTGGTACACCGGGCTCATCCCCGACCTGGCCACCCTGCGCGACCGGGCCAAGGGTAAGCTGCGGCCCCTGATCTACGGCGTCCTGGCCATGGGCTGGCGGGGCTCCAACCGGCACTGGGTCAACTACGAGAAGGCCTACCTCATCCTGGCCGGCCTCTCCACCCCGCTGGTGCTCTCGGTGCATTCCATCGTGAGCTTCGACTTCGCGGTCTCGGTGGTTCCCGGCTGGCACACCACCATCTTCCCGCCCTACTTCGTGGCCGGGGCCATCTACTCCGGCTTCGCCATGGTGGCCACCCTGGCCATCATCGCCCGGAAGATCTACCACCTCGAGGACCTGATCACCGTCGACCACCTGGACAACATGAACAAGATCATGCTGCTCACCGGGATGATGGTCGGCTACGCCTACAGCATCGAGTTCTTCACCTCCTGGTACAGCGCCAACCCCATCGAGATGTTCACCTTCGTGAACCGGGCCTTCGGGCCCTACTGGTGGGCCTACTGGATCATGGTCAGCTGCAACGTGCTGGTCCCCCAGATCTTCTGGTCCCGCCGCCTGCGCCGGAACATCCCGGTGATCTTCGTGGCCACCCTTCTCATCAACGTGGGGATGTGGTTCGAGCGGTTCGTGATCGTGATGTCCCTGTCCCGGGACTACATCCCCTCCGCCTGGGGCTACTACAAGCCGACCTGGGTGGACCTGTGCACCCTGGCCGGGAGCTTCGGGCTCTTCTTCACCTTCTTCCTGCTCTTCCTGCGGTTCCTGCCCATGATCGCCATGTTCGAGCTCAAGGGGGTCCTGCCCCAGGCCGACCCCCATCGCAAGCTCGAGCCGGCCCCGGTCGAGGAGTTGACCCCGTGAGCGACAAGAAGCCGATAACCGCCAAGGAACCCGAGGTCTACGGCGTGGTGGCCGAGTTCACCACCACCCAGGACCTGCTCCACGCCGCGGAGCGGGTGCGCGCCGAGGGCTGGACCCGCCTCGACGCCTACACCCCCTTCCCGGTCCACGGCCTGGACCGGGTGCTGGGGCAGGGGGGCTCCAAGGTGCCCTGGATCGTCCTCATGGGCTCCATCCTGGGCTTCTCCGGCGGGCTCTGGCTCCAGTGGTGGACGGCGGCGGTGAACTATCCGATCAAGATCGCCGGCAAGCCCTACTTCAGCATTCCCGCCTTCGTGCCGGTGACCTTCGAGGCCACCATCCTCATCTCCGCCTTCGCGGCGGTGTTCGGGATGCTGGCCCTGAACCGCCTGCCCCAGCTCTATCACCCGGTGTTCAAGCACCCGACCTTCCACCGCGCCTCCAACGACCGGTTCTTCCTGGCCATCGAGGCCGACGATCCGAAGTTCGATCGGGAGCGGGCCCGGGAGATGCTGGTCCGCGCCGGGGGGGGCAGCGTGGAGGTGGTGGAGGCGTGAACGTGTATTCCCGAATCCAGAAGTCGGTGATCCTGATGTTCCTGGCCGGGCTGGCCGTGGTGGGGGGGTGCGCCCGCGGGCAGCCCACCGAGAAACGGCCGCTGATGATCATCCCGGACATGGAGTTCCAGCGGAAGTTCAAGGCCCAGGGGGAGACCCCGTTCTTCGCCGACGGGCGCATGATGCGGACGCCGCCGGAGGGGACGGTGCCCCGGGGCGCCGAGCACGCCGACCAGGCCTACTTCACCGGGAAAACCGGCGAGGCCTTCATCGCCCACGATCCCCGTCCCATCACCCGACAGCTGCTGGAGCGCGGCCAGAACCGCTTCAACATCTACTGCGCCCCGTGCCACGACCGCACCGGACACGGCAAGGGGATGGTGATCGGGTACGGATTCGTTCCTCCGCCGTCCTTCCACACCGACAAGGTGAGGGAGTTCGCCGATGGGTACATCTTCAACGTGATCACCCACGGGGTGCGGAACATGCCCGCCTACGGGCACCAGATCCCGGTGGACGATCGGTGGGCCATCGTGGCCTACCTGCGCGCCCTCCAGCGCAGTCAGAACGCAACCCTCGCGGACGTTCCTCCGGGCGACCGCGACCAACTGAAGTAGAGCCGTGGACCAGAACACCATCCGAGACGAATTCAAGGTCCCGCCGGGGGCGTTCCAGGGGCTTCGGAACCTGTTCGCCGGCCTGGCGGTCGTGGGGCTGATCCTGGCCGCGGTGGGCTTCGCGGTGGACCGGGACCAGTTCTATCACTCCTATCTCACCGCCTACGTGTTCTTCGTGACCCTGACCCTGGGGGCGCTCTTCTTCGTCATGGTCCAGCATCTGGCCCGGGCGGGGTGGAGCGTAGTGGTGCGGCGGCTGGGAGAAGTGGCGGCGTGGACCATTCCGGTCTACGCGGTGCTCTTCCTGCCCCTCATCCCCGGGCTGCGGGACCTGTTCCACTGGGCGGAGCCGGGGGCGGCGGCCCACGACCCGCTCCTCCGGGCCAAGGCGCCCTACCTGAACGTGCCCTTCTTCCTCATCCGGGCGGCGATCTACTTCGTGGTCTGGACGGTGCTGGCCCGCTACTTCTACCGGCGGTCGGTGGCCCAGGACGGAGACCCGGATCCCATGATCACCGTGGTCATGCAGCGCCGGGCCGCCCCGGCCATGATCCTCTACGCGGTGACCTTCACCTTCATGTCCTTCGACTGGCTCATGTCCCTCAGTCCGGACTGGTACTCGACCATCTTCGGGGTCTACGTGTGGTCGGGCGGGGTGCTGGGCGCCCTGGCCTTCCTGGCCCTGGCCGCGGTCTCCCTCCACCGGGGGGGATACCTGGGCCGGTCGGTGCGGGTGGACCACTTCCAGGACCTGGGCCGGCTGATGTTCGCCTTCACCGTCTTCTGGGCCTACATCGGGTTCTCCCAGTACATGCTGATCTGGTACGGGAACATCCCCGAGGAGACCCGCTGGTTCCTGCCCCGCATCGAGGGCAGCTGGGGCCCGGTGAGCATCCTCCTGGTGGTCGGCCATTTCGCCGTCCCCTTCGCCCTGCTCATGTCCAGGTGGACCAAGCGGCGGCCATGGTTCGTGGGCCTGGTGGCGGTGTGGATCCTGCTCATGCACTACCTGGACGTGTTCTGGATGGTCATGCCCCACCTGCACCCGCACGGAGCCCACCTGAGCTGGATGGACCCGGCGTGCGCGGCGGTGGTGGGAGGGGTATTCCTGTGGGTGTTCACCCGGCAGCTTCCCCGGCAGGCGCTGGTCCCGGCGGGGGATCCCCGCCTGCCCGAATCCTTGGCGGTGGAACACGCGTACTAGACCGAGCCCGTTCCCGGCCGGCGGACGGGGTCCGCGTGACGGATTTCCGGGGAGCGTGTCCGTAACAAGGGGAATTGCGGTATGAGTTCAACGAGCGGGATCCGGACCGGCTGGATCGCGGCCACCGGCCTGGTGTCCTTCATCCTCTTCGTGGTCGCCCTGATCTGGCTCCGGTCCTTCTTTACCGTGGCCCGCAACGACGAGGTCTACCGCAAGGTCCTCGCGGTCCAGAACGTGAAGCTCCGCGACCTCCGGGCCCAGGAGGACGCCCAGCTGAATTCCTACGGCTGGGTGGACCAGGGCCAGGGGTCGGTGCACATTCCCATCGACCGGGCCATGGACCTGATGGCTCGGGAAGCCCGGGAAGCCCGGGAAGCCCGGGAACGGAAGACCCAGAACGAAGGAGGATGATTCCATGCGCTGGCGAGCCGTCGTGGTGACGGCGTTGATGATGCTGTCTTCGTGGGCGTTCATCAGGGGGGCCGGCGCTCAACAATCGGCGGATGATCCCGCTCCCGAACTGGAGGGGGTGGACATCGTGGACCATGCGGGGGAGACCGTTCCCCTGGACCTGACCTTCAGGAACGAGGCGGGGGAGACGGTCCGGCTGGGGGACTACTTCAACCAGGACCGGCCGGTGATCCTGCAGCTGGTGTACTTCAGCTGCCCCATGCTCTGCACCCAGGTGTTGAACAACTACCTGGCCTCGGCCCAGAAGATGGACTGGGGGCCGGGCAAGGAGTACACGGTGGTCACGGTGAGCTTCGATCCCCGGGACAAGCCGGATCTGGCCGCGGCCAAGAAGAAGAACTACATCAAGGAGCTGGACAAGCCGGGGGCCGCGGACGGCTGGCACTTCCTGACCGGGGAGGAGCCCCAGATCCAGGCCCTGACCGGGGCGGTGGGCTTCGGTTACCACTACGACGAGAAGCTCCAGCAGTACGCGCACGCGGCGGGGATCTTCGTTCTGACCTCGGACGGGAAGATCAGCCGGACCCTGTACGGGATCGAGTACCCGCCCAAGGACCTGAAGCTGTCTTTGGTCGAGGCCTCGGAAGGAAAGCTCGGATCGCCGGTGGACAAGGTGTTGCTGTACTGCTTCCACTACGACCCGGCGACGCACAAGTACTCCCTGGTGGCCATCAACGTGATGAAGCTGGGGGGGCTGGTGACCCTGATCGCCCTGGGAGGCTTCCTGGGCGTGATGTGGATGCGGGAGAGGCACCGGTCCGGAAGCGTCGCCGCCTGACCGCGGCCCGCGAATCCGCCCGGCCGGGTCGCCCCCGGCCGGCACTGACAGGAATGAGGGAATGAACATACCCTTGACGTTGCAGATGCCCGAACAGGCGTCGACGATCGCGCCCCAGGTGGATGCGCTGTACTACTTCATCTTCTGGGGAAGCGTGTTCTTCTTCGTCCTCATCGTGGGGCTCTCCACCATCTTCGTCCTCCGCTACCGGCGGCGGGATGACCGGAAGATGGAGGCCCGAGCGTCCCACAATACCCCCCTGGAGGTGACCTGGACCGTCATCCCCCTGGCCCTGGTGATCCTGGTCTTCGTGTGGGGATTCAAGGGGTACATGTCCCTGGCCGTGTCCCCGGGAGGCGCCCTCGAGTACCACGTCACGGCCAAGAAATGGCTGTGGGAGGTCAAGGCGCCCAACGGGCAGACCTCCATCAACGAGATGACGGTGCCGTTGGACCAGGCGGTCAAGGTGGTCCTGCGCTCCGAGGACGTCATCCACAGCTTCTACGTCCCCGCCTTCCGGGTGAAGCAGGACGCCATCCCCAACCGCTACACCACCCTCTGGTTCCAGGCCACCGCCCCCGGGGACTACCAGCTGTTCTGCACCGAGTACTGCGGGACCGGCCACTCGGGGATGCTGGGCACCATCCACGTGCTCTCCCCGGCCGACTTCGAGAAGTGGCAGCAGTCCTCGGCCGGGCCCGCCGCCGGCCAGAGCCTGGCCGACTACGGGGAACAGATCTACAAGGGCAAGGCCTGCGTGACCTGTCACTCCCTGGACGGGAGCCGGAAGACCGGCCCCTCCTTCAAGGGGATCTGGGGGCACAAGGTCCAGTTCGCGGACGGAACCTCGACCACGGTGGACGAGAACTACGTGCGGCAGTCGATCCTCAAGCCCCAGTCCCAGGTGGTGTCCGGCTTCGAACCGGTAATGCCCACCTTCCAGGGGCTCCTGAGCGACAACGAGATCGACGCTCTCATCGAGTTCATCAAGGCCCAGAAGTAGTCCGGGAAGCGGAGAGAGGCAAGACCCATGGCGACGCAGACGTTGGACCACCACGTGCACCCGAGCGGAAAGAACTACCTGGACGTCACCCGGGGCTTCCGCTCCTGGGCCCTGACCCTGGACCACAAGCGGATCGGCGTCATGTACCTGGGCGCCATCTCCATCGCCTTCCTCCTGGGGGGGATCATGGCGCTGCTGATCCGCCTGGAGCTGTTCCTGCCCGGCAAGACGATCATGACCGCGGAGACCTACAACGAGGTCTTCACCCTGCACGGGATCATCATGATCTTCCTGTTCATCATCCCCTCCATTCCCGCCGCCCTGGGAAACTTCTTCCTCCCCATCATGATCGGGGCCAAGGACGTGGCCTTCCCCCGGCTCAACCTGGCCAGCTTCTACCTCTGGTGCGTGGGGGCGGTGTTCACCCTGGTCGCCATCCTCAGCGGGGGCATCGATACCGGCTGGACCTTCTATACCCCCTACAGCGTGCAGACCCAGACCTCGGTGATCTGGATGGGGCTGGGGATCTTCATCCTCGGCTTCTCCTCCATCTTCACCGGGCTCAACTTCCTGGTCACGCTCCACAAGCTCCGGATGCCCAACATGGGCTGGTTCGACATGCCCCTGTTCCTGTGGTCCCTCTACGGCACCGCCCTCATCCAGGTGCTGGCCACCCCGGTGCTGGGCATCACCCTCCTCCTCCTGGTGGCGGAGCGGGTCATGCACATCGGGATCTTCGATCCCGCCCTGGGGGGCGACCCCATCCTCTTCCAGCACTTCTTCTGGTTCTACTCCCACCCCGCGGTGTACATCATGATCCTGCCCGGCATGGGGATCATGAGCGAGATCATCACCACCTTCTCCCGACGGCACATCTTCGGCTACCGGTTCGTGGCCCTGTCCTCGATCGCCATCGCCGTGCTCGGCTTCCTGGTCTGGGGACACCACATGTTCGTGAGCGGCCAGTCCGAGGTCTCCACGATGATGTTCTCGTTCCTGACCTTCTTCGTGGCCATCCCCTCCGCGATCAAGATGTTCAACTGGACCGCGACCATGTACAAGGGCTCCATCGCCCTCGACACCCCCATGCTCTACGCGCTCTCCTTCCTGTTCCTCTTCGCCATCGGGGGGCTCACCGGCATCTTCCTGGGGGCGCTGTCGGTGGACGTCCATCTCACCGACACCTACTTCGTGGTCGCCCACTTCCACTACGTGATGATGGGGGGCACGGTGATGGCCTTCCTGGCCGGGCTCCACTACTGGTGGCCGAAGATGACCGGGCGCATGTACCCGGAGACGGTGGGGCGGATGACCGCGCTCATCATCTTCATCGGGTTCAACGTCACCTTCCTCACCCAGTTCGTGCTCGGGAGCCGGGGCATGCCGCGCCGGTACTACGACTACCTGGAGCAGTTCCAGCCCCTCCACCAGCTCTCCACCTTCGGATCCTGGATCCTGGGCTTCGGGTTCCTGACCATGGCCGTGTACCTGCTCTACTCGCTGAAGGCGGGGGAGAAGGCCTCGGCCAATCCCTGGGGTTCCCTGGGTCTGGAATGGCGCACCCCCTCCCCGCCGCCGCTGGAGAACTTCGAGGAGGAGCCCACCCTGACCTACGGCCCCTACGACTATCAGAAGGTCTACGGCGAGTCGCCGGAGCCCGAGAGCGTGACCGCGTGAGCGCGGCGCGGACCCCGACCCCGGAGGAAGTGATCGCATGAGCACCACCCCCAGGACGATCAAGCACGAGGTCGGCCACCACTACGCCGACGCCGCGCAGGAGTTCTCGGCGGCCAAGCTGGGCTTCTGGCTGTTCCTGGCCACCGAGATCCTGCTCTTCGGCGGCATGTTCGTGGCCTTCGTGGTCTTCCAGAACATGTTCCCGGACATGTTCCGGGAGGCCCACCACAACCTGAACCGGATCCTCGGCGGGACGAACACCGTGGTCCTGATCTGTTCCAGCCTGACCATGGCCCTGGCCGTGCGCTCGGCCCAGACCGACAACCGGAAGCTCTCCATCGGGCTCCTGGTCACCACCCTCGTCCTGGCCACGGTCTTCCTCTGCATCAAGTACGTGGAGTACACGGAGAAGTTCCACCACGGGCTGCTCCCCGGGTACTGGTACAACCCGCACGAGCTGAGCGACCCTGTGAACGGGAACATCTTCTTCGGCCTCTACTTCATGATGACCGGGCTCCACGCCCTCCACGTGATCGCGGGGATGATCGCCATCACCTGGATCCTGGTCCGCACCATCCGGGGCGAGTTCTCCAGCGACTACTACACGCCGGTGGAGCTGACCGGGCTCTACTGGCACCTGGTGGACATGATCTGGATCTACCTCTTCCCCCTCTTCTATCTGATCAGGTAGGGACGCGATGAGCCAAGCACACGCCGCCGCCGCCTCGGAGCACAAGCACCACGTCGTCCCCGTCCGGGCCTACATCATGGTCTGGATCGGGCTTCTCATCCTGACCGTGGTCACCGTCCGGGTCTCCTACTTCGACTTCGGAGCCGGAAACCTGATCGTGGCCATGGCCATCGCCACCGCCAAGGCCAGCCTGGTGGCCCTGATCTTCATGGGCCTCAAGTGGGACGAGCGGTTCAACGGGCTGATCCTCATCGTGGCCCTGGCCATGCTGGGCATCTTCTTCGTCCTCACCCTGGCCGACACCATGGAGCGGGGGGAGGTGGACCCGGTGGAGTCGCGGGAGATCGTGCCCGTCCCGGGCCGGACCGACTTCATGAAGCGCTACGGGATCGAGGAGACGCCCGCCGCGGCGGGGGCGGACAGCGCCGCCGCCGACAGCGCCGCCGCGGATTCGACCGGGCCCATGGGCAGCGGGTCCTCGGGCGCGGATTCGACCGGGGAAGGGGCCTCCGAGGCCCCGGCGGGGGGCGGACACTAGCCGGCTGCTCGAGCCCCCGATCCTTCCCGGGGGCGTGCCCCCGGAGGCCGACATGAACGCGGAAATTCTCACCATCGGCGCCGAGATCCTGGCCGGGGACATCCTCGACACCAACGCCCGCGACCTGGCCCGGGCCCTGAAGGGCCTGGGCGTGGCCGTGATCCGTCACACCACGGTGCCGGACGAGGAGGGGGCCATCGCCGAGGCGGTCAACGCCGCCCTGGCCCGGGCCGGGGTGGTGGTGGTGACCGGGGGCCTCGGTCCCACCCCCGACGACCGCACCCGGGAGGGAATCGCCCGGGCCTTCGGGGTCGGGCGCCGGCGCTACCCGGAGCTCCTCCCCGCCCTCCAGGACCGGTTCCGGCGCTTCGGACGCACCGACCTCCCCGAGGTGAACCTGACCCAGATCACCCTCCCCGAGGGGTCGGACCCGCTGCCCAATCCGGAGGGGACCGCTCCCGGATTCCGTATGGAGCGGGGGGAGTCGGTCCTGTTCGCGGTGCCCGGCATCCCCCGGGAGATGCGGGCCATCCTGGAGGGCTCCATCCTCCCCTGGCTCGCCGCCCACCGCCCGGTCCGGGCGCTGCTCACCCGGGTGCTCAAGACCCAGGGGATCGGGGAGTCGGACCTAGTCACCCGCTACGGCGCCCTGTTCGACGGCCTGGCCGACGTGGACCTGGCCTTCTATCCCCAGACCCCGGGGGTGAACATCAAGCTGACCGCGGCCGGGGACGACGAGGGCAGCGCCCGGGCCCGCCTGGAAGCGGCGGAGCGGGTGCTGCGGGAGGGCCTGGATACCTTCATCTACGGCGCCGACGGCGATACCCTGGCCTCGGCGGTGGGGGACCTGCTCCGGAAGCGGGGATGGCGGGTCGCCTCGGCCGAATCGTGCACCGGGGGGGCGGTCGCCGCCGCCCTGATCTCGGTGCCCGGGGCCAGCGACTACGTGGACCGGGGGGTGGTGGCCTACTCCGACCGGGCCAAGGTGGAGCTGCTGGGGGTGCCGGAAGCGCTCCTCGAGGCCCAAGGCGCGGTGAGCGAGCCGGTGGCCCGGGCCATGGCCGAGGGGCTCCGGGAGCGGAGCGGGGTGGAGGTGGCCGTGGCCACCACCGGGATCGCGGGTCCCACCGGCGGCTCCCCCGAGAAGCCGGTGGGCCTGGTGTTCAGCGCGGTGGCCGCTCCCGACGGGACCCGGGCCTTCCGCTCCACCTACCCCGGCGACCGGGCCACGGTGGTGGAGCGCGCGGTGGCCACGGACCTGAACCGCCTGCGGCTGGTGCTCCTCGGCGTGCGCTGACCGCGGCGCACAACCCAGCGCCGTCCCTCCCGCACGGACTGGTGGCCCGGCGCCGTGTCCGGAGGCGCCGGGGAGTGCTACGCTGCGGGTAGCCCATCTTCCCTGGAGGTTCCCCGTGGACGAGCCCCTAATCACCCGAGCCGAGTTCGAACGCCGTCTGGTCGCCCTGTGCCTCTCGGGGGGCGCGCCCGGGATGCCCCGGCGGCCCCGGGACCGGCGGATCCTCCTCCGGAGCGTGGTCCTGGGCTGGCATCCGGGGGGGTCCCTCACGGAACCGGAGATCAACGAGCTCCTCTCCCTCTGGCTCGCCGGCCCCGGCCGGACCCTGGAACTCGATCACGTGAGCCTCCGCCGGGAGCTGGTGGACGCCGGGTTCCTGGTCCGGGACGCCGCCGGAGAGGCCTACCGGCTCCGGCCGGAAGGCCTCGGCGCCGCCCCGTTCACCGCCGACGTGGCCGGAGTGGATCCGGAGGCGGTGCTGGAGGCGGCCCGGGCCGAGGCCGAGGCCCGTCGCCGGGCCCACGCCGGGCCGCCGGCCCACGGGTCGGCCCCGGCCGGATTCCGCGGAGGGCCGCCCGGCGAATGACCGCCCGCGACCATCCGGCCGGACCGCGGCGGACGGGGCCCCGGAGCCTCGAAGCCGCGTCCGCTCCCACCCGGCGGACCTTCACCGCGGTCTTCCCGCCCCCGGAGGTGCTGGAGGCGCTGGCCGCGATCCGGTCCGCCCTGGAACCGGAGCTTCCCGGCCTGCGCTGGACCGCGGCCGGGAACCTCCACTTCACCCTGCGCTTCTTCGGGGAGCTGATCGAGGAGGAGATCGTGCGGGCGGGGGAGGTGCTGGCCGTCACCGCCTCGGAGACCCGGCCCTTCCGGCTGGAGCTGGCCGGGCTGGGGGTGTTCCCGGGCTGGAAGCGCCCCCGCGTCCTCTGGGTGGGCTGCCGGGAGGGGAGCGAGGTCCTGGAGGCCCTGGCCCGCACCCTGGAACGGGGATTCCGGGAAGCGCGCCTCGGGCGGGCGGACAAGCCGTTCCGGGCCCATCTCACCCTGGGGCGATGGCGCGACGGCGGGGGCCTCGATCCCGAGACGCTCCGGCGCCGCTGCGAGGCGGTGGGGGAGGTGGCGTCTTTCACCGTGAGCCAGGCCTCGGTGGTCGAGAGCACCCTCGCCCCCGGGGGCTCCATCTACCGGCCGCTCCACACCGCGGCGTTCTCCGGGCCCGACGGCGCCCGGTGAGCGACGGTACCGGAGGGTTCCGCGTCATGATACCCGTCCTCGTCCTGGTTCTCGCCGCCGGCGCCTTCGCCGCCCTCCTCCGCTGGGCCCACGGCGCCCCCGAGCCGGCCACCCTCGGCCTGCACCAGGGCGCCCTCGCCCCCTGTCCCGCCACCCCCAACTGCGTGGCCACCGAGGGCGCGCCGGCGGGCCGGCGCCTGGAGCCGCTCCCGTACCTCGGCGATCCCGCCGCCACCCGGGAGGCCCTGCGGGCGGTGATCCTGGCCATGCCCCGGACCCGGATCGAGCGCGAGACCGGCGACTACCTCCACGCCACCTTCCGCACCCCGGTGATCGGCTTCATCGACGACGTGGAGTTCCGGTTCGACGACGCGGCCCGGGTGGTCCACTTCCGCTCCGCCTCCCGGCTGGGCCGGTCCGACCTGGGGGTGAACCGCCGCCGGATGGAGACCCTGCGCGCGCGCTATCTCTCCCGGGGGAACGCCCCTTCCGGGCCCCGGTGAGCGCGTCCCCCGAGGCCCCGCGCCGGCCCTCGGGCCGGCAAGCCCGCTAGAGCACCTCGTCCCTCCCCACGTAGTCCGGGATGCGCCCGCGGTAGCGGTAGAGGGCGCGGACCAGCCGCACCATCCATCGCTTCTGGCGGCGCAGGAGATCCTGGTCCGCGGCCCGGCGCACCCCCAGGAGAAGGGTGGGGTAGGGGTGGATGGTGCCGGCCAGGGCGGGGAGCCCGATGCCCTGCTTCATGGCCAGGGCGAGCTCGGTGATCGCCTCCCCCGCCCGCCATCCCGCCGCGCTGGCGCCGAGGATCCTCCCGCCTCCCCAGCCGAGCCGCCGGGCGGGAACGGCGTGGATGCGGATGAGCCCTTCCCCGGCGTTCTCGGTCACCGCGCGATCGATGCGGGCGTAGGGGAACTCGAGGGTGTGGAACCGGGCTCCGGCGCGGCGCAGCTCCTCCGCGCTCCGGCCCACCCGGGCCACCTCCGGATCGGTGTAGGTGACCCAGGGTACCGTCCCGGTCTCGTAGCGGAGGACGGGGAGCCGGAACACGGCGTGGGCGGCGGCGGTCCGGGCCATGTTCTCGGCCACGTGGGTGAAGTCCAGGAACGGGGTCACGTCCCCGGCGGCGTAGATGGAACCGGCCGAGGTGCGGCAGCGGCGGTCCACAGGAATCCCCCCGGGGCCGGCGCGCACCCCGGCCCGGTCCAGGTCCAGGCCGTCCAGGTTGGGCCGGCGGCCCGCGGCCACCAGGATCGCCTCCGCCTCCAGGGTGAGGTCCGGCCCGGCGTCGGGGCCGACCCGGATGCGGAGCCCCCCAGGCCCCCGTTCCACTCCATGGAACGTGTTGCCGAACAGCAGGTTGACGCCGTCGACTTCAAGCTGTTTCTGGAGGACCCCGGCCGCCTCAGGCTCGTCCCGGGGGAGGAGCCGTGCCGCCCGGGTGACCAGGGTGACCTCGGCCCCGAGGCGGCGCAGGGCCTGGCTCAGCTCCACCCCCACCGGCCCGCCCCCCAGCACCGCCACGCGCCGGGGGAGCTCGGTGAGCTCGAACAGCGTCTCGTGGGTGAGGTAGCCGGCCTCGGCCAGGCCGGGCACGTCCGGGATCGCCGGGGAGCTGCCGGTGGCGATCACCGCGCGGCGGAAGCGCACGGACACGGAGCCGCCGTCGGCGGTGCGGACGGCCAGCTCCCGGGGGCCGGTGAAGGCGGCGCGGCCGGCCAGGGTCTCCACCCCGCGGGGGGCGAGCACCTCGGGGGCGTCGGCCTCGGCGTACACCCGCTCGCGCACCGCGCGCACGTGGTCTATGACCCGGGCGAAGTCCACCCGCACCGGTCCCGTCTCCACCCCCACCGTGGGCGCGCGGCGGGCCGAGGCCGCCACCCGGGCGGCGTGGAGGAGGGTCTTGGAGGGGATGCACCCGGTCCAGGTGCAGTCCCCGCCCAGGCGGTGCCTTTCCACGAGCAGGGTGCGGGCGCCGAAGGAGGCGGCGACCCCGGCCGCGGTCAGCCCCGCGGCGCCGCCGCCGATCACCGCCACGTCCACGTCGATCCGGTTCATGTCCGCTCCTTGGCCGAGGGTCCGCGGGAATCCTACGCGAGGTCGCGCGTCCGGCCCACCCGGAGGCGGCGTTCCCGGGCCGGCGGGCGCGCGTCCCGAATCCCGGTTGACAGTGTGCGGAGGGTCGCTTAGCTTAGGAACTCCCGTCAGCGATCATCCGACTTCTCCCACCGATCCCGCACGCCCGTCGAGGCCGGCTCGCGAGCGACAGCCCGTCGAACCACGTCCCCGTCGAGGAGTGACGACCCATGAACAACCATGCCCAGAGCGGCGCGAAGGTGGATTCAGGAATGAGCAAGGAAAAGCAGAAGGCCCTGGAACTCGCCCTATCCCAGATCGAGAAGCAGTTCGGCAAGGGTTCGATCATGAAGCTGGGATCGGAGCGGGCGGTCAAGGTTCCGGCCATTCCCACCGGCTCCCTGGGGCTAGACGGCGCCCTCGGGATCGGCGGGGTGCCCCGGGGCCGGGTGGTGGAGATCTACGGCCCCGAGGCCAGCGGCAAGACCACCCTGGCCCTCACCATCATCTCCCGGGCCCAGAAGATGGGCGGAACCGCGGTGTTCATCGACGCCGAGCACGCCTTCCCGGCCGAGTTCGCCCAGACCATCGGGGTGGACCTGGCCAACCTCCACGTCTCCCAGCCGGACACCGGCGAGGAGGCGCTGGAGATCTGCGACCAGCTCGTGCGCTCGGGCGCGGTGGACGTGGTGGTGGTGGACTCGGTGGCCGCCCTGGTCCCCAAGGCGGAGATCGAGGGCGAGATGGGGGACAGCCACGTGGGGCTCCAGGCCCGGCTCATGAGCCAGGCCCTGCGCAAGCTCACCGGGAGCGTCTCCAAGTCCCACACCTGCGTCATCTTCATCAACCAGCTGCGGATGAAGATCGGGGTGATGTTCGGGAACCCCGAGACCACCACCGGCGGGAACGCGCTCAAGTTCTACTCCTCGGTCCGCCTGGACATCCGCCGCATCGCCAGCATCAAGGACAAGGACCAGGTGGTGGGGAACCGGGTGAAGGTGAAGGTGGCCAAGAACAAGGTGGCGGCGCCGTTCAGGGTGGTCGAGTTCGACATCTACTACGACGAGGGCATCTCCCGCACCGGGGAGATCCTGGACCTGGCCGTGGACCGGAACATCGTGGAGAAGTCCGGGACCTGGTTCTCCTACAACAACGAACGCCTGGGCCAGGGGCGGGAGAACGCCCGCAACTTCCTCAAGGAACACCCCGAGGTCCTGGAGGAGCTCGAGGCCAAGGTGCGCGAGGCCGCGGGCCTGCCCGCGCTTCCCCCGGGGGTGCCCACGGTGGCGGAGGAGGTCGCCGCCTCCGCCGGGGCCGAGACCGAGGCCACCGAGGAGACCAAGCAGAACGGCAAGCGCACGGCCAAGTCGCGGAGCTGACCCCGCCGTGACCGGAACCCCTTCCGGCCCCCGGCCGGAGGCACGGGCCCTTCGGGGCCCGTGTCCCTTTTCGCCACCGCCGTCCGGGCGGAGCCGGCCATGACCGCCGACCGCGATCTTCCTCCCCGCGAGCGGGCCCGGGAGATCTGTCTCCGCGCCCTGGAACGGCGCATGCAGAGCCGGCGGGAGCTGGAGCTGAAGCTGGCCCGGAAGGGAGTGGAAGCGGCGGTGGCCGCCGAGGTGCTCGACCGCCTGGCCGAGGTCGGGCTGGTGGACGATGCCGCCTACGCCCGGGCCCTGATCGCCTCGCGCCAGCGCACCCGGCCCCGCGGGCGGCGGGCGCTCCTGGCCGAGCTCCTGGGCAAGGGCGTCTCCGCCGGGGTGGCCGAGGCGGTGCTGGCGGAGACGGTGGAGTCGGAGGACCCCGCCGAGGCGGCCCGCCGGGCCGCCGCTCCCAAGCTCCGGGCGCTCTCCGGGCGGCCGGCCGCTGAAGCCCGCCGGAAGACCGAGCAGTTCCTGCTGCGCCGCGGGTTCGGTTACGGGGTGATCCGTGCCGTCCTCGATGACCTTCTTCCCCCCGGGGACGCGGACCCGGATCCTTGAGTCCAGGCCGCGACTCATCTTCCCGCCGTCGCCCTAGGCTCATCTCCTAATCCCCCTGGGTACGGAAGATCGCCCCCCGCCCTTCCGGTATTACGGTTAGAGATCGCGGCGACGTGGGCCGCGGTCCATCGAATCGTGTTGTGCGAAACATTTCTCTGATCCCTTCCCCGGGGGTCGGACGGCCGGGTGGCCCCGGCAAGACGAGGCCCGCTCCGTTCCTCCCCTTGGGCGGGGACGGAAGGAGGCTGTTCTCATGGAACGCAATCTTGGAACCACCACCTACACGCCGGAGGCGGCGGCATCCGTCCGCGGCGTCGAGACCGGATCCATCGCCGAGGCGATCGGAGGCGCCGGGGCGGTGGTGCTGACCATCCTCGCCCTCATCGGTGTCCTCCCCGAGCTCTTCCTCTCCATCGCCACCATGGGGGTGGGGGTGGCCCTGATGCTGGCCGGCACCACGGTGGCGGCCCAGTTCGGGAAGCTGGCCGGCGCGGCCGAGTCCCACACCGCCCGCCGCGAGGTGCTGGGCGGGGTGGGCATGGAAGCCATGGCGGGTCTCGGGGGCACGGTGCTGGGGCTCCTGGCCCTGCTGCAGGTCGAGCCCCTTCAACTCCTGATGGTCGCGGCCATCGTCCTCGGCGGAGGCATGCTGCTGGCCAGCGGGGCCACCGTGCGGCTGGAGGCCCTGATGGACCGCTACCCGGCCGAGGAGACCGGGCACCGGCCCATGGTGGTCTCCGGGGGGAGCGAGGTCCTGGTGGGGCTCGGCGCCATCGCGCTGGGTATCCTGGCCCTGTCCGGGGTGAACCCCATGACCCTCACCATCATCGCCATCCTCTCCCTGGGCGCCAGCTCCCTTCTCACCGGCTCGTCGCTGGCCGCCCGGATCTTCTCCCTCTTCGGCTAGGCCCCGGCCCGGCCAACCGCGGAGGGGAGCGCCCCCGGTCCGGCTTCCGGGCGGGGGCGTTTCCCTGCGTGCTCCGGAACCCCGCGCAGCCTTGACACCGGAGGGGTCCATCCTCACACTAAACCGGCTCCAGAATTGAAGTTTCGCCCTCTCGGACACCCTTTCCCGGAACCGGACGGCATGCGCAACCTCATCCCCACCCTCTTCCTGCTTCTCCTTCCCGGAACCGTGCTGGCCGGCGGCGGCCTGGACTCCGGCGGGGGTGTCCGCACCAACGGCCAGGTCACGGTCGTGGACGTGCTGGGCCTCCCCGTGAGCGGCACCGCCGCCGGGGGGGGAATCACCGCATCCAACGGGCTTCTCTACAGCCTCTCCCGGCCCACGCCGGTGGCCCTGTCCGCCCTGGAAGTGGCGGTGGGTGAGGACGGGGTGACCCTCTCCTGGCGGGCCCCCGCCGAGGCCGGAGTGGCCCGGTTCACGGTGGAACGGGCCGACGGGGTCTCGGGGGCCGGCGGGTTCGCCCGGCTGGGCCCGGGCTTCAACGGCCCCGGCCCCCACCGTTACGTGGACGGCACCGTGGTGGCCGGAGCCGGCTACCGGTACCGGCTGCGGGCGCTCCTCCGCTCCGGGGACGAGGAGTTCCTGGGCCCCTGGCCGGTGGAGGTGGAGGAGGCGGCGGTGCCGGCGGTGGAGCGCATCCGCCCCGCCTTCCCCAACCCCTTCCGGGACGCCTTCGTGCTCTCGGTGAGCCTTCCCCGGGAGGAGCCGGTGCGCTGGCGGCTGCTCGACGTCCGGGGCGCGGTGGTGGCCGCGAGCGATCTCGGCCCGAGGCCGGCGGGGACGATCAGCGCCGCGGTCCGCGCGCCGGCGGAGGCGCCGGGAGGCGTGTACTTTCTCGAGGTCCAGGTCGGGGCCCGGCGCGAGGTCCAGAAGGTGGTGAGGCTCCGATGATCCCACGCAAGCGTCGCTCGTTCGTTCTCCTCCTGGCCGGCCTGGTCCTGGTGGGCGCGGTGGGCGCGGCCGGGGCCGCCCCGGCCGCCGCCCCCGGACTCCTCCACTACCAGGGCCGGTTCACCGACAGCGAAGGGAATCCCCTGGCCGGTCCGGTGGACCTGCGCTTCACCCTCTACGCCCTCCCCGTCGGGGGAGGGGCGGTGTGGTCCGAGGAGCACACCGGCGTGCTCCTGGCCGACGGGGTGGGCGAGGTCCTGCTGGGCAGCCTGGTCGCCCTCCCCGAGCAGGCGTTCAGCGCCCCCCAGCGGTACCTGGAGATCGCGGTGAACGGCAACGTGCTCAGCCCCCGGCTCACCGTGGCCTCCACCCCCTTCGCCCTGGAGGCGGACCGGCTGGACGGCCAGGACGCCTCCGCCTTCGAGGAGGCGGGGGCGGCGGCCGCCCTCCGGGATTCCCTGGCCGCATCCGACGGCACCCCGCCCGACCAGGGGGCGAACCGGGTGCACTGGGACAACCTGGCCGGGGTCCCGGCCGGATTCGCGGACGCGGTGGACGACACCGGGGCCGGGGTGAGCGACCACGGTCAGCTCTCCGGCCTCCTCGACGACGACCATCCCCAGTACATGCTGCGCACCGACCTGGCCCAGGACGACGGTTCGCCTCCCAACGAGGGCGCGAACCTGGTCGACTGGAACAACCTCACCGGGGTACCGCCCGGCTTCGCCGACGGCATCGACGCCGGGGGGAGCGGAGGCTCCGGCGGGCCCTTCACCGGGGCCGACATCGTGGACAGCACCCTCACCGGGGCCGACGTGGCTCCCCGGAGCCTGACCGGGGGGCATCTCGCCCTGGACAGCGTGACCGGCGCCGAGCTGGCCCCGGGAGCGGTGGGGGGGAGCAGATCGCCGACGGCTCGGTGGCCGCCCCCGACCTGGCCCCGGGAGCGGTGGGCTCGGCCGCGGTGCAGGACCGGAGCCTGACCGGCTCCGACCTCGCCCTGGAGACGGTGACCGGCGAGAACATCCGGGACGACAGCGTGCGCAGCCCGGACATCCTGGACGGCACGGTGGCCAGCATCGACATCCGGGACGGCGGGGTGGACTCGGTGGACCTCGCCCCCGGATCGGTGACCAGCGAGAAGATCGCCGACGGCGCGGTGCAGCCCCAGGACATGGGGTTCACCGTGGGCGACATCACCGCGGTCACCGTGGCCGGGGGGCTCTCCGGCGGCGGCACCTCGGGAGCGGTGGTGCTGGCGGTGGGGGCGGGAAACGGCATCCAGGTGAGCGGGTCCTCGGTGGGCCTGGCTCCCTCCTACTTCTCCGGCAGCGCCTACGACGGGCGGTTCGTGTCCCAGAGCCTGCCCACCTGGCTCCCCCAGACCGCGGCCCTCTCCGTCTCGGGGACCGCCTTCCGCCAGGCCCGGCCGCTGGGGAAGTACACCGTGGAGCCGACCCAGGGTTACCTCTACGTGGACTCGGCCGCGAACTCCGGGGCCGAGGACCGCTTCACCGCTCCGGTCCAGCTTCCCCACGGGGCCCAGATCACCGGGTTCACCGTGACCTACTGGGACAACAGCCCCGGCCTGATGGAGGTCTCCCTCTACCGCGCCCGTCAGACCACGGGATCGGTGACCAAGATCGCGTCGGTGACCACCGAGGGCCAGAGCACCGGGTGGAAGACGGGAAGCGACCCCACCATCACCGAGACCGGGGTGGACAACGCCGAGTTCACCTACTGGCTCCTGGCCGACTTCCCCCCCGACCCCCAGGGGGACAACCTGAGGGTGCTCTCGGTGCGCATCCCCTACACCGTGGCCAAACCCCACTGATGCGGGGGGGCGCCCCCCCCGACGGAGACCGAGTCATGCGTGCCCGCCTGTTGATCGTCGCCTGCGCCGCCGGCCTCGCCGCCGCCGCCGCCCTGCCCCCGGTTCCGGGGCCCGCCGCCGCCGATCCGGATCCGGTGGTGGCCCCGGCTCCGTCCACCGCTCCGGCGGGGACGGAGGAGGCGGCCTCTCCGCTCACCGCGCCCCGGGTGGTCCAGTACCAGGGGCGCTTCACCGACGCCTCGGGGAACGCGCTCGCCGGCCCGGTGAAGCTGACCTTCCGGCTCTACAACGCCGCCGCCGGGGGTGCCCTGCTCTGGACCGAGACCCACGACGGCGTGGTCCTCACCGACGGCGTGGCCTCGGTGCTGCTGGGCTCCCTGGTCACCTTCCCCTCCAGCGCCTTCGGGTCGGAGTCGCGCTACCTGGGCATCTCGGTCAACGACGCCTCCGAGCTCCTCCCCCGGCTGCTGATCGCCAGCGCCCCCTTCGCCCTGGAGGCGGAGCGCCTCCAGGGAAAGTCGCCCGCCGACTTCGAGCCCCAGGGGGCGGTGGCCGGCCTGGCCGTGGACGACACCTCCCCCCCCAACACGGGCAAGAACGCGGTCCACTGGAACAACCTGACCGGGGTGCCGGCCGGCTTCGCCGACGGGAACGACGCCGGGGTGACCGACCACGGGGAGCTCGGCGGGCTCCTGGACGACGACCATCCGCAGTACGCGCAGAAGCTGGACCTCTCCACCAGCACCGGCCAGGGGCCGAACACGGGCAAGAACCTGGTCAGCTGGTACAACCTGACCGACGTGCCCTCGGGATTCGCGGACTCCACCGACAACACCGGGGACGGGGTCAGCGATCACGGGCACCTCACCGGGCTCCTGGACAACGACCACCCCCAGTACCTTCTCGACACCGAGTTCCAGACCCATCTCCTGGACCCGGATCCCCATCCGGTCTACGCCACCGACGAGGACCTCTCCCAGCACGCCGGCGATCCCTCCGCCCACCACGCCAAGACCGTGGACGCGGGGGAGCTCTCGGTGGGGACCCTGGACCCCGGGCGCCTGGGCGCGGGAACGGTGACCGGGGAGAAGCTCGCCGACTCCACCCTCACCTCGGCCAAGCGCGCCGACGACGCCGGGGTGGCCGAGGCCTCCGACCCCGCCACCCGGGTCCTCTCCGAGGATCCCCACACCCTCATCTCCCGGACCCTCACCGTGCCCGCGGCGGGCTGGGTGTTGGTCACCGCCACCGCCCAGGGCTGCATCGTGAGCCCGTCCTCGGGGGGGGAGCACCCGCTCCAGTTCTCGGTCTCGGACCGGGACACCATGCTCGACGCCCTGTCCACGGTGCAGTACCGGGTCTTCGGGCTCAGCAACATCCGCCAGTGCGCGCCCCTGGCCACCCAGAAGGTCTACGAGGTCACTCCGGGCGTCCATACCTTCTACGCGGTGGGGCAGGGGGAGGCCGGAACCCAGATGGAGGTGTCCGGCCTCAACCTGACCGTGGTCTACCTGCCCCGGGGGTACTGACCCGGGGGTACTGACCCGGCGGTACTGACCCGGCGGTACTGACCCGGCGGTACTGACCCGGCGGTACTGACCCGGCCCGGGGCCTCCGCTACCCGGTTCCCCGGGACCGGCGGTCCCGTTCCCGGTTTGGCGCCGCCGAGGCCCCGGGGGTATACTCGGCCGCTTCGCAACCCCGGCCGGAGCCCGTGGCCCGGCCGGTCCGGCCCCCCCGCGCGGCGGCCGGAACCCCATCGGTGACGAGGTGATCATGGCCAAGGCCCTTCGGACGCAGGAGATTCGCGACGCCTTCATCGGCTTCTTCGTGGAGAAGGGGCACCGGCAGGTGCCCTCGAGCCCGCTCGTTCCCATCGACGACCCCACCCTCCTCTTCACCTCGGCGGGCATGGTGCAGTTCAAGCCCATGTTCGCGGCCAAGGGAAACCTGGAGTACACCCGGGCCACCACGGTCCAGAAGTGCTTCCGGGTCACCGACCTGGAGCGGGTGGGGCGCACGCCGCGCCACCTCACCTTCTTCGAGATGCTGGGGAACTTCTCCTTCGGGGACTACTTCAAGCGCGAGGCCATCCTCTGGGCCTGGGAGTTCATCACCGAGGTGCTGGAGATGGACCCCGGCAACCTGTGGGCCACGGTGTACCTGGACGACGACGAGGCGGCGGGGATCTGGGAGAAGGAGGTGGGGCTTCCCGCGGCGCGGATCGTGCGACTGGGCAAGGACGACAACTTCTGGGGTCCGGCCGGGTCCAGCGGTGCCTGCGGGCCCTCCAGCGAGATCTACATCGACCTCGGCCCGGAGTTCGGCTGCGGCCGCCCCGGGTGCAAGCCGGGCTGCGACTGCGACCGCTACCAGGAGTTCTGGAACCTGGTCTTCCCCCAGTTCCACCAGGACGAGGCGGGGGAACTGAGCCCCCTCCCCAGGAAAGGGATCGACACCGGCATGGGGCTGGAGCGGCTGGCCCAGATCCTCCAGGGCCAGCGCTCGGTGTTCGACACCGACGAGTTCCTGCCCCTGAGGGCCGCGGCCATGGAACTGGCCGGGATCCAGACCGAGGGGCCGGAGCACCGGGTGGCCCTGAACATCATCACCGAGCACGCGCGGGCGGTGACCATGCTCTTCAACGAGGGGGTGTACCCCTCCAACGAGGGTCGGGGCTACGTGGCCCGGCGCATCCTCCGGCGGGCGGCCCGGCGGGGGCTGGCCCTGGGCCTGCACGAGCCCTTCCTCTACCGGCTGACCGGGAACGTGGTGGAGCTGTTCTCCCGCCAGTACCCGGAGCTCGAGCAGAGCCGGGACCGGATCGCCAAGATCACCCGGGCCGAGGAGACCCGCTTCCTGGAGACCCTGGAGACGGGCATGCGCCGGTTCGCCGAGGTGGTGGAGCGGACCCGGGAGCGGGGCGACACCGTGATCTCGGGACGCGACGCCTTCACCCTCTACGACACCTTCGGCTTCCCCCCCGACATGACCGAGGAGATGGCCGAGGAGGAGGGCCTCACCCTGGACGAGGCCGGCTTCAAGGCCGAGATGGAGAAGCAGGTGGAGCGCTCCCGGGCCACCGCTCGCTTCGACAACGAGGACAACGACAGCGGGCCCTGGGAATGGCTGGTCCCGGAGACCTCCGAGCACTCCCGGTACGTGGGCTACGACCTCCTGGACGCCGAGGCCTCGGTGGTGGCGCGCCGCAAGGCCGGGGAGGAGTGGGAGTTCCTGCTCGACGTGACCCCCTTCTACGCCGAGGGGGGAGGCCAGGTCGGCGATCGCGGCCGGCTGACCGGGGACGGTTTCGAGCTCGAGGTGACCTCGGTGCAGCGGCGCGAGGGCCTGCACGTGCATCGCGGCGTGGTGCGCACCGGCGGCGCCCCCGGCCCCGGCCCCTACCGGGCCCGGGTGGACGTGGAGGCCCGGCGGAGCACGGAGCGGAACCACACCGCGACCCATCTCCTGCACGCCGCCTTGAAGCGGGAAGTGGGCACCCACGTGACCCAGGCCGGATCCCTGGTCGCCCCCGACCGGCTGCGCTTCGACTTCAACCACTTCTCGCCCCTCACCCCGGCCCAGATCCGCGCCGTCGAGGACGACGTGAACCGGGCCGTGCTCGCCGACCATCCCGTGCACAAGGAGGTGACCTCCATGGACGAGGCCCGGGCGGCGGGGGCGGTGGCCATGTTCGGCGAGAAGTACGGGGACAAGGTGCGCCAGGTGTTCGTGGCCGACGCCGACCGGCACGACGTGAGCCGCGAGCTCTGCGGCGGGTGCCACGTGCGGCGGACGGGGGAGATCGGCTTCTTCCGCATCCTCTCCGAGGAATCGGTGGCCGCGGGCATCCGCCGGGTGGAGGCGGCCACGGGCTGGAACGCGGTCCGGGCCTTCCGCTCCGAGGACGACCTGCTCCGCCGACTGGAGGCCGCGGTGAAGGCCCCCACCGTCCGGGAGGTGGAGTCCCGGGTGCACGGGGTGGTGGAGGAGAACGAGCGCCTCAAGCGGGAACTGGCCCGGGCCCGCTCCGAGATCCTGAACCGCTCCTCCGGCGACATCCTGGACCGGATGGAGCAGGTGGACGGGGTGTCCTTCCTGGCCACCGAGCTGCCGGTGGAGGACGTGAAGGCGCTTCGCGAGGGGGCGGACCGGCTGCGGGACCGGATGGGAAGCGGGGTGGGCCTCCTGGCCTCCCGGGGGGAGGGCAAGGTGAATCTCCTCGCCTTCGTCACCGACGATCTGGTCGAGGGACGGGGTCTTCGCGCCGACCGGCTGGTCCGGGAGGTGGCGGGGATCCTCGGGGGCGGCGGCGGGGGACGCCCGCAGCTCGCCACCGCCGGGGGCAAGAACCCCGAGAAGCTCCCCGAGGCCCTGGCCTACGGCAAGGAGGTCCTGGCCCGGATGCTGGCCGGGAAGGGGGCGGGGGCCTGATCGCGGTGCCGCAACCCCAAGCGTTGACGTCCGTTCCGGCGTTCTGATAGCTTCGGGCCCGGCGGGCGGGGCCGGGCGGCCCCCCGCGGTCCCCCCGCGGTCTTCCCCACACCGGAGGTGCACCATCAAGGCCCTGATCCTGAGCGGCGGCAAGGGGACGCGGCTTCGCCCCATCACCTTCACCAGCGCCAAGCAGCTGGTGCCGGTGGCCAACAAGCCGATCCTGTTCTACGGGGTGGAGGCCATCCGGGACGCCGGCATCACCGAGGTGGGCATCGTGGTCGGGGATACCCACCGGGAGATCCGCGAGGCGGTGGGGGACGGCTCCCGCTTCGGCATCCGGGCCACCTACATCCAGCAGGAAGCCCCCCTGGGCCTGGCCCACGCGGTCAAGGTGAGCCGCGACTTCCTCGGCGACGACCGCTTCGTGATGTTCCTGGGAGACAACCTGATCAAGGACGGCATCACCTCCCTGGTGCGCGAGTTCGAGGCCGAGCGGCCCAACTGCCAGATCCTCCTCGCCCACGTCAAGAACCCCCAGGAGTTCGGGGTGGCCGAACTGGACGGCAACCGGGTGGTCCGCCTGGAGGAGAAGCCGGCCAAGCCCCGCTCCGACCTGGCCCTGGTCGGGGTGTACATGTTCGATCCCACCGTGTTCGAGGCGGTGGATGCCATCCGTCCCTCGGGGCGGGGCGAGCTGGAGATCACCGACGCCATCCAGTACCTCATCGATACCGGGAAGGACGTCCGGAGCCACGTCATCACCGGCTGGTGGAAGGACACCGGGAAGCTGGAGGACATGCTGGAGGCCAACCGCATCGTCCTCACCGGCCTGGCCACCCGGATCGAGGGCGCGGTGGACGCGGCCACCCGCATCGAAGGCCCGGTGGTGGTGGGGAAGGGCACCCGGGTGGAGAGCAGCACCCTGCGCGGCCCGCTCATCATCGGCGAGAACTGCATCGTCACCGACGCCTTCATCGGCCCCTTCACGTCCATCCACGACGAGGTCACAATCCAGGGGAGCGAGATCGAGCACTCCATCGTGCTCGAGGGCTCCCGGGTGGTGGGGCTGGAGCGCCGGATGGAATCCAGCCTCCTCGGCCGCGGGGTGGAGATCGTGCGGGGCCGCTCCCGGCCCGCCACCTACCGGTTCCTGGTCGGGGACCTGGGCCGGATCGAGGTCTGCTAGTGCGCGTGTTCGTGACCGGCTGGGACGGCCTGCTCGGCTCGGCCCTGGTGCCGCTGCTCCGGGAGAAGCACCTGGTGGGCGGGTGCGGCGTCGGCGACGGCGACGTGGCCGACCGCGACTACATCCGCCGGCGGTTCCAGAGCTCGGGGCCGGAAGTGGTGCTCCACCTGGCCGCCATGACCGCGGTGGACGCGTGCGAGAGCGACGAGGCCGAGGCCTTCCGGGTCAACGAGGAGGGGGCGCGGGTGGTGGCCGAGGAGGCCGAGCGCATGGACGCGGCGGTCATCGCCGTCTCCACCGACTACGTCTTCGACGGGACCAAGGACGCGCCCTACACCGAGGACGACCCTCCCCGGCCCCTGGGCGTGTACGGCCGGAGCAAGCTGGCCGGCGAGGAGGCGGTCCGGGGGGCCTGCACCCGGTGGGCGGTGGTGCGCAGCGCCTGGCTCTACGGCCCGGGGGGCGGAACTTCGTGGACACCGTGCTCGGCCTCCTGGCCCAGGGCCGGACCCTCCCGGTGGTGGACGACCAGACCGGATCCCCCACCTACGCGCCGGACCTGGCCCGGGGGCTCGTGGCCCTCATGGAGGCCGGGGCCCGGGGCGTGCTGCACCTGGTGAACCCGGGAGCGGTGACCTGGTGCGGGCTGGCCCGGGAGGCGGCCCGGCTGCGGGGCCTCGATCCGGACCGGGTGCGGCCGGCCGCCACCGCCGAGGTGGGCCGCCCCGCCCCCCGGCCTTCCTATTCCGTGCTCGATCCCGGCCGGGCCCGGGAGCGCTACGGGGTGGCGCTCCGCCCCTGGCCGGAGGCGTTGGCCGAGCACGTGGCCGGGTCCGCCCGGGACTGAAACCCCGCCGGGGCCGCCCGGCGGAGCCGCCGGCGCCGCCGGCACGAGGAGAAACCGTGACGCGCAAGGAAGCTCTGGACCTGGTCCGGGGGCAGTTCGAGGAATCGTCGCGGGTCCTGGCCGAGGTCGGCCGGACCCAGGCCGAGTTCGTGGTCCGGGCGGCGGAGATGGTGGAGCGGAGCCTGCGCGCCGGGGGGACCTTCTTCACCTGCGGAAACGGCGGCAGCGCCGCCGACGCCCAGCACATCGCGGCCGAGCTCTCGGGGAAGTTCTACATCGACCGCCCCGGCCTCGGGGCCACCGCGCTCTCGGTCAACACCTCCGCCCTGACCGCGATCGGGAACGACTTCGAGTACGCGGAGGTCTTCTCGCGCCAGCTCGACGGCGCCGGCCGGAAAGGGGACGTCCTCCTCGGCATCACCACCAGCGGGGGAAGCGCCAACGTGCTCCGGGCGGTGGAGAAGGCGAGGGAGAAGGGGATCGGGGTCATCGGCTTCACCGGGGCCGGGGGAGGCGCCTTCGCCGCCCTCTGCGACCTGGCCCTGGTGGTCCCCAGCCGCGACGTGGCCCGGATCCAGGAGTCCCACATCTGTGCCGGGCATCTCATCTGCCAGCTGGTGGAGGCGGCCCTCTTCGGAGGGGCGGCTTCGTGAAGACCCGCGACCTGGTCTCGCTGCTCCGCCCCTGGCAGTGGAGCAAGAACGGCATCGTCTTCGCCGGCCTGGTCTTCAGCATCCATCTGCTCGAAGGCGCCTACGTGGTCCGGGCGGTGGCCGCCTTCGCGGTGTTCTGCCTCGCCTCCTCGGCCATCTACGTGGTCAACGACCTCCTGGACGTGGAGCGGGACCGGGTCCACCCCGCCAAGCGCAACCGGCCCATCGCCTCGGGGCGGGTGCGGGTGCCGGCGGCCATGACCCTGGCCCTGATCCTCGTCGCCGCCGCCCTCCTCGGCGGGCACCCCTTGGGGGGGTCGTTCTTCATCACCCTGGGCGGTTTCTTCCTCCTCAACCTGGCCTACTCCATCCATCTCAAGAACCTGGTCATCCTGGACGTGCTGCTCATCGCCCTCAGCTTCGTGATCCGGGCCATCGCCGGGGTCATGGCCCTGCGTCCCCTGGACCCGGCCATCGAGCTCTCGCCCTGGCTCCTGGTCTGCACCCTGTTCCTGGCCCTCTTCCTGGGGCTGGGGAAGCGCCGCCACGAGCTGAACCTGCTTGAGGCCGGGGCCGCCGACCACCGCGCGGTCCTGGGGCAGTACTCCCGGGCCTTCCTGGATCAGCTCATCACCGTGGTCACCGCCGCCACCCTCATCGCCTACGCCATCTACACCATCGCCCCCGGGACCCTGAGCAAGTTCCACTCCCCGTCGCTGGTCTTCACCATCCCCTTCGTGGTCTACGGGGTCTTCCGGTACCTCTACCTGATCCAGATCCGCGAGGAGGGGGCGAGCCCCAGCCGCACCCTGTACCGCGACCTGCCCATCCTGGTCACCACCCTGGGCTGGCTGGCCACGGTGGTGGCGGTCATCTATGCCTCGCGGCTCTGAGCCCCGCCCGGCGGGCACCCCGCCCGCATCCTCCGGGGCCTGGGAGGTGGAAGCCGAGGCCCCGGCCAAGCTGAACCTCGGCCTGGAGATCGTGGGCCGGCGTCCGGACGGGTACCACGACCTCCGGACCGTCTTCCAGGCCATCGACCTCGCCGACCGGCTGCGGCTCCGGTCCCGGCGGGAGCCGGGTATCCGGCTGAGAGTCGAGGGCCCGGAGGCGGTTCCGGCCGGGGCGGACAACCTGGTCGTCCGGGCGGGGGAGCTCCTGGCCCGGCGGCGGGCGCCGGGGCGGGGGGCGGAGGTGCTCCTCACCAAGCGGATCCCCGCCGGCGCGGGACTGGGCGGGGGGAGCAGCGACGCCGCGGCCACGCTCCTGGGTCTGGAGCGCCTGTGGGGCCTGGACCCGGATCCCGCCGGCCGGGCGGCCCTGGCCCTGGAACTGGGCTCCGACGTGCCCTTCTTCCTGCTCGGCGGCACCGCCCTGGGAGAGGGGCGGGGGGAGATCCTGACTCCGGTGCCGCCCCCCCCGCCGACGGAGTGGCTCCTGGCCCTGCCGGACTTCCGGATTTCCACCGCCGAGGCCTTCCGCCGGCTGTCACCCAGCTTGACGGGAACCCCCTCCCGAATTACCATCCTGCTTAGCGCCTTCAAGGAAGGCGACTTACGGACGTTCGTAGAAAATCTACAAAACGACCTGGAAGTCGGGGTAGTCCGGATACAACCTCGGCTGGCTTCGATCCGTGCGGAACTCCTCGCCGAGGGGGCCCTGGCGGTGGGTCTGACGGGCAGCGGCAGCGTGCTGTACGCGCTCACCGGACCCCAGGGGACCGCCAAGAAGATCCTCGATCGGGGGGCGACGCGGCGGGATTACAGGCTAATCCCTTGTCATCCCGTGGATTATGGAGCCAGGGTAGTGCCTGGGACGCACGGGGATCCCCGCGCCCCCCGCGGGGGGCGGCCGCCCGCGCGCCCCGGGTAAGGCCAGGCTCGTCCGCCGCCCCCGGGGCGCGGCCGGGCCTCCACGGGGGGTGCCATGGAGATCACCGAGGTCCGGGTCTTTCCCAGCCGGGATCGTCGCCTGAAGGCCTACGTCAGCGTCACCTTCGACGCCTGCTTCGTCGTCCGGGGGATGAAGATCATCCAGGGGGACGACCACCAGTACTTCGTGGCCATGCCCAGCCGCCAGAAGCCCGACGGCAGCTACCGGGACATCGCCCACCCCATCACCCAGGACTTCCGGAATGTGCTTGAAGACAAGGTCCTGGCCGAGTATCATCGCGTGCTTCAAGGCGGGGAAGGAGACGAACCGGGCCGCCCCGGCGACGCCTCCTGACTCCGGCCCTGGCCGCGCCCCTGGGGGGCGCCGTTCGGATCGATCCGAGGTCACGTCACACCTTGACCCGCGGCAAACAACCACCGCCGCGTAGCATCCGACCGGAAGCGGCCCGCGCCGGGATCTCCCGCCGGACCTGAAAAGGCGCCTTCGAGCGCCGCAGCCAGCGACAAATGAGCCGCCGTCGTCCCCGGCCGAGGTGCGTCCACTGCCGCCCTCCCGGCCGGGGTGGAACGCGATTCCGGCGTGCCCTGCGGGGCCTCGGAATGGCGGACACCGGCGCCCGGGCCCGTGCCCGGGGCCCAACCGGGGAAGTGCGTCGTGGACAGCATGCTGAAGATCTTTACCGGGAACTCGAACCGGCCCCTGGCCCAGGAGATCTGCCGGTACCTGAAGCGTCCCCTGGGCGAGGCCGACGTGCGCGACTTCGCCGACGGCGAGACCTGGTGCAAGATCACCGAGAACATCCGCGGCCACGACGTGTTCGTGATCCAGTCCACGAACTCGCCGGCCCGGAACATCATGGAACTCCTGATCATGCTCGACGCCATCCGGCGGGCCTCGCCCCGGCGGGTGACGGCGGTGATCCCGTACTTCGGCTACGCCCGCCAGGACCGCAAGGACCAGCCCCGGGTGCCCATCACCGCCAAGCTCATGGCCAATCTCATCACCACCGCCGGGGCGGAGCGGATCCTGACCATGGATCTGCATTCGGCCCAGATCCAGGGATTCTTCGACATTCCCTTCGATCATCTCTACGCCTCCCCGGTGTTCGTGGAGAACGTCAAGTCCACCTTCCCCACCAACGTGGTGGTGGTGGCCCCGGACATCGGCAGCGTGAAGATGGCCCGCGCCTACGCCACCCGCCTGGAGGCCCCGCTGGCCCTCATCGACAAGCGGCGCCCGCGGCACGACGAGATCGACGTCATGAACGTGATCGGCGACGTGAACGGCAAGAACGTGGTCATCTTCGACGACATCATCTCCACCGGGGGCACCCTGGTGAAGGCGGCCCGGGCGCTCAAGGAGCGCGGGGCCCTGGACATCATCGCCTGCGTGACCCACGCGGTGCTGGCCGACAGCGTGTTCGAGAAGCTGAACCACTCGGACCTGAGCCGGCTCTGCGTCACCAACACCATCCAGCACGATCCGGCGGCGGTGGCGGCGCGCACCGACCGGCTGGAGATCCTTTCCGTGGCCCGCATCCTGGGCGAGGCCATCCACCGCATCCATCAGGAGGAGTCCCTGAGCTCGCTCTTCATCTGAGCGGGACGGCGACGCTTTCGAACCCGCCGCCGGCGGGTGGGAAGTCAGAAGGAGAATCGACATGGCGACCACGGTCCAGTTGAACGGCAAGGTTCGCACCGAACGGGGGAAGGGGGCGGCCCGCAAGCTGCGCGCGGCCAGGTCCATCCCCGGGGTGTTGTACGGGAAGGGCGACGAGACGGTGCTCCTCACCCTGGACGAGCGGGAGTTCCTGCGCGCGGTGACCGGGCACACGGTGTCCAACCTGGTCGTGGACCTCACGGTGGGCGGCGGCGCCGGCGCGGTGAAGACCCTGATCCGCGAGGTGCAGATGGATCCCCTCACCGGAGAGGTGGTCCACGTCGACCTGAACAAGATCTCCATGACCGAGCGGATCGAGGTGGAGATCCCGGTGGAGCTCACCGGGCTCCCGATCGGGGTCAAGGACCAGGGCGGCATCCTGCAGCACTCGGTGCGCTCGCTGCTGATGAAGTGCCTGGTAGTGGATATCCCGGACCGGATCGCCATCGACGTGTCCGCCCTCGGCATCGGGGATTCCATCCACGTTGCCGACCTCCAGGTCCCCAACGCGGAGATCCTGGAGGAAGCGGAGACCACGGTGGCCTCGGTGGTTCCGCCCACGGTGGCCAAGGAGCCGACCGAGGAGGAGGCGGAAGCGGCAGCCGGGGAAGAGGCGGCCGAGCCCGAAGTGGTGGGCCGGAAGCGGGCCGAGGAAGGCGAGGAGGAGAAGGAGTAGCGCTTGGCCGACCGCCCCTGGGTGGTGGTCGGGCTGGGCAACCCCGGCCCGGACTACGCCCGGACCCGGCACAACGTGGGGTTCCGGGTCCTGGACCGGCTGGCCCGGGCCATCGGGGCGGGGCCGGAGACCGCGGAGGCCGGCTACCGGGTGGCCTGGGGCGCGTGGGGAGGCGAGCGGCTGGCTCTGCTCCGCCCCCTCACCTGGATGAACCGGAGCGGTGAGGCGGTTCTCCGCTTTCCGGAGTCGGCGCCGGCCGGTCCCGGCCGGCACCTGGTGGTGCTGGACGACGTCTCGCTGCCCTTCGGCTCCCTGCGGCTGCGGCCGGAGGGGGGCGCCGGAGGGCACCGCGGCCTGGCCTCGATCCTGGAGGCCCTGGAGACGGAGGCGGTGCCGCGACTGCGGTTGGGAATCGGGGGCGGTGATCCGGGACGGGATCTCAGGCCCTACGTGCTGGAGCCCTTCTCCGAGGAGGAGGAGGACCGGATCGGGCCCTGGTTGGACAGGGCGTGTGACTGCGTGCGGGCCCTCGTTGCCGAGGGCGTGGACGCGGCGATGAACCGTTTCAACCGATAGTCCGCCGTGGGGCGGGCGCATGGACCCGGGAGACCGGGAGGAGGAGACCGGACGTATGCCCGTTCAGATCCTGGTGGCGCTGGGGGCGGGCCTGGTGGCCCTGCTGTTCGCCGCCTACCTGGCCCTGGGCCGCGTGATGAAGGCGGCCCCCGGCAACAAGACCATGGTCGAGATCTCCGACGCGATCCACGAAGGGGCCATGGCCTTCCTGACCCGGGAGTACAAGGCCATCGCCATATTCGTGATGTTCCTGGCCATCGTGATCACCCTGGGGATCCGCGGCGACACCGCGGGCCTGGGGTGGAAGACGGCCATCGCCTTCGTGTTCGGGGCCCTGTGTTCGGTGAGCGCGGGCTTCATCGGCATGCAGATGGCCACCCGGGCCAACGCCCGCACCGCCCAGGCCGCCACCAACGGCTTCAATGCCGCCCTCGGGGTGGCCTTCCCCGGGGGAGCGGTGATGGGGATGGCGGTGGCCGGCATCGGACTGGCCGGGCTCTCCCTGGCCTTCTATCTCTTCGGCCTCCGGGACCAGATCTCCGGGGCGGCGGAGATCATCGCCGGGTTCAGCATGGGCGCCTCGTCCATCGCCCTCTTCGCCCGTGTGGGCGGCGGCATCTACACCAAGGCCGCCGACGTGGGGGCGGACCTGGTGGGCAAGGTGGAGGCGGGGATCCCCGAGGACGATCCCCGGAACCCGGCCACCATCGCCGACAACGTGGGGGACAACGTGGGAGACGTGGCCGGCATGGGCGCCGACCTGTTCGAGTCCTACGTGGGAACCATCGTCAGCGCCATCGTGATCTCGGTGGCCATCCCGGATCTCAAGTCGGAGAGTGCGATCAGCTACGCCTTCCTCACCGCGGCGGTGGGGATCGTGGCCTCCATCCTCGGCGTGTTCTTCGTGCGGGTCAAGGAGGGGGGGAACCCCCAGCTCGCCCTGCGCAACGGGACCGTGGCCGCGGCGGTGCTGTTCACCCTGGGCAGCCTGGCCATCACCTTCGGCCTCTACGGGAACCTCACCTGGACCACCATGACCGGCGGCGTCCAGCACGCGCACGGCCCCTGGGGCCTCTTCCTCTCCACCTTCTCCGGCCTGGTGGCGGGGATGATCGTGGGCTTCGTGGCCGAGTACTACACCTCCGGCCGGACGGTAGCCGAGATCGCCCGGGCCTCCCGGACCGGATCGGCCACCAACATCATCAACGGGTTCGCGGTGGGGATGAAGAGCACCGTGGTCCCGCTGATCGTGATCGCGGGGGCGGTGCTCCTCTCCTACTCCCTGGCCGGGTTCTTCGGCATCGCCCTGGCCGCCATCGGGATGCTGGGCATCACCGGGATGACGGTGGCGGTCGACGCCTACGGGCCCATCGCCGACAACGCGGGGGGCATCGCCGAGATGGCCCACCTCCCCGAGGAGGTGCGGAAGGTCACCGACAGCCTGGATGCGGCCGGGAACACCACCGCCGCCATCGCCAAGGGCTTCGCCATCGGTTCGGCGGCCCTCACCGCCCTGGCCCTGTTCACCGCCTTCATCCAGGCCACGGGCATCCAGCCCGAGGAGTTCAATATCACCAACGTGCACGTGCTCGCCGGCCTCATGGTGGGCGGCATCGTGCCCTTCCTCTTCGCCGCCGACACCATGCGGGCGGTGGGGCGGGCCGCGTTCAGCGTGGTGAACGAGGTGCGGCGCCAGTTCCGGGAGATCCCCGGCATCATGGAAGGGACGACCCGGCCCGAGTACGCCCGGTGCGTGGCCATCACCACCGAGGCCGCCCTCAAGGAGATGGTGGGCCCGGGGATCCTGGCCGTGGCCATTCCCCTGGTGGTGGGCATCCTGTTCGGGGTCCAGGCCCTGGGCGGCCTCCTGGCCGGCGCCCTCATCTCGGGGGTGCCCCTGGCCCTGATGCTGGCCAACGCCGGCGGGGCCTGGGACAACGCCAAGAAGTACATCGAGAGCGGGCAGCTGACCGACGAGCAGGGCAACGTGCAGGGCAAGGGGAGCGATTCCCACAAGGCGGCGGTGGTCGGGGATACCGTAGGCGATCCCTTCAAGGACACCTCCGGCCCGGCCCTCAACATCCTCCTCAAGCTGATGGCGATCGTGTCCCTGGTCTTCGCGCCGGCGATCATGGCCTTGAACGGGAAGCTTTTCTAGAACGACGAGTTCGGGAGAACGTGCGATGAAAGAATACGAGAGCATCTTCGTCCTGGATCCGGGCGTCGACGACGCCCAGGTGGACACCGAAGTCGAGAAGGTCCGCGATTTCATCGCCGGACGCAGCGGCGAGGTTACCGAGATCCAGAAGTGGGGCCGGCGGAAGCTGGCCTACGAGATCAACAAGAAGAAGGAGGGGATCTACACCCTCATCCGTTTCCGGAGCGAGCCGGAGCTGCTGGCCGAGCTGGACCGCCGCTACCGCCTCAACGAGAACCTGCTCCGGTTCCTCACCGTGGTCCAGGAAGGGCCGACGGGCGAGGAGGCCGAGGAGCAGGGCGAGGGTGATTCGGCGGCGCCGTCGCGTCCCCGGGGTCGCGACCGCGACCGGGACGACGACGAGGATTCCGAGGAATAGGGCCGCCGAGGCCGAGATAGTAAGGGAGAGAAACCATGGCCAGATTCAAGGGTCCGCGTACCCCCAAGAAGAAGTACTGCAAGCTCTGCTTCGAGAAAGTGACCTTCGTCGACTACAAGGACGAGCGCAAGCTGCAACGGTTCCTGACCGACCACGGCAAGATAGTGCCGCGCCGGGTTTCCGGCTCCTGCGCCCGCCACCAGGCCCAGATCACCCGCGCCATCAAGCGGGCCCGGGTCCTGGCCCTCCTCCCCTACACCAACGACCAGCTTCGCTAGGAAGGGAGAGAAGTCGCCATGGAAGTCATTCTTCTCGACAACGTCAAGGGACTGGGCTCCCGAGGGGAGAAGGTCCGGGTGGCCGACGGGTACGGCCGCAACTACCTGATCCCGAACCGGATGGCCATCCCGGCCGCCGGGACCGGAGCCAAGGTCTTCGCCGAGCTGGAGCGGCAGCGCTCCCATCGCGAGACCAAGATCCGCCGGCAGGCCGAAGAGACGGCCAAGCGCTTCGATAACGTCTCCGTCCACATCCCGGTGGAAGTGGGGGAGGAGGACCGTCTCTTCGGCTCCGTCACCTCCGCCGACATCGCCGAGGCCCTGAAGGCCCAGGGGATCGAGGTGGACAAGCGGAAGGTGCTCCTCGACGAGCCCCTGAAGCAGCTGGGGGTCTACAACGTAGGGATCAAGCTCTTCCAGGACGTGGAGGGCAAGGTCAAGGTCTGGGTGGTCAAGAAGTAACCCCAAGGAGCCAGCACGGCATGAGGCGATACTGGATTCCCCTTCTCCTGGCCGCGGTGACGGCGGTCTCGTTCGCGGCTTCCGGCTGCGGAGGCAAGCAAAACGGGATGTTGACCGGAAAGGTGGGCACCGTTCCCGAGGGCGCCGACTCGGCTTACGCCGATTCGGTGGCCAGGATGAACATCGTCCTGGCCCGGGTGGGGGATTTCCCGATCACCGCGGGCGACGTCCGCGCGCACATGATCAAGTCCACCGGCCCCAACACGGTGGACCAGTACATCAGGAACCCGGACATCGTCCAGGTGGCTCTGGGAGCCCTGGTGGACCAGATCGTGTGGGCGGACATGGCCCTGAAGTCGGGCTACAAGCTGACTCCGGAAGAGGAGCGGAGGATGACCGCCCTCAAGTCGGAGCTCCTGGCCACCCGCTACGTGGCCAACGTGGTGGTTCCGAACTCCCGTCCCGCCAAGGAGGACGTGGAGAGCTACTACAACGAGCATCAGGACCTGTTCCTGGCCCCGGTGCGCGTGGCGGTGCGGCACATCCTCGTCGACGATGAGGCCACCGCCGACCGTCTCCGGAAGCAGGCCGACGGGGGAGCGGACTTCGCCGCCCTGGCCCGCCAGTATTCGAAGGACGACGTCACCCGGGACCTGGGCGGCGCCCTCGGCTACGTGCAGCGGGGAGAGGACGTGCTCGGGGTGGGCAAGGACCCGGAGTTCTACAACGTGGTCCTCTCCCTCAATCCGGGCCAGACCGCGGTGGTCCACACCGCCCAGGGCTGGCACGTGGTCAAGGCGGAGAAGAAGGAGGGGGGCAACCTCCGCCCCCTGAGCGAGGTCTACGACGACATCTCGGGTCTTCTCCAGCGGCAGACCTGGGGCGAGAGCTACAACCGGCAGAGCGACGCCGCCCGCAGGGAGATCGGCGTCCAGTACATGACCGAGAACTTCGAGAAGTTCACCGGCATCCCCGACAACTGCGATCGCATCATGCACATGGCCCGCCAGATCCGGGATCCATCCGGGGCGATCACCCTGCTCCGCCGGGTGGCGGTGGACTTCCCCGATTGCAAGTCGGCCCCGGAGGCCCAGTTCCGGATCGCCTATACTTACGTGGTCAAGCTCAAGGATCCCGAGATGGCCAAGCGGGCCCTGTCCCGCCTGAAGGTGAAGTACGGGGATTCCGAGTGGGCCCAGGCCGGGGCCTACCTGGAGGCCCACATCGACGACCCCCCCGAGACCTTCGGCGCCGTCGAGGAGGTCCTGGCCGCGGCCAAGTCGGGGAAGTAGGGGACGCTTCATGGCTCTGGTGAAGGTTCGCGTCCGCGGGCTGATGATGGACGAGCGGTCCAAGTCGCCCATCGTCATCCTCCAGGAGGAGGGCGGGGAGCGCGTCCTGCCCATCTGGATCGGCGAGCCCGAGGCCCGGGCCATCGGCATCGTGCTCGCGGGCGAGAAGTTCGAGCGCCCCATGAGCCACGACCTGATGCTCACCCTGGTCAAGAGCCTGAAGGCGCGGGTGGTGGGCGTCTCCATCACCGCCCTCAAGGAGAACACCTTCTTCGCGGAGATCCACCTGGAGGCGGGTCAGCAGCAGATCCTGGTCGATGCCCGACCCTCCGACTCCATCGCCGTGGCCCTGCGTGCCGACGCCCCCCTGTTCGTGGCCGAGGACGTGATGGAGAGCGGCCAGGCCGCCGCGGCCATCACCGGCACCCCGCCCGAGAAGTCCGAGGCGGAGAAGGCGGCCGAGCTCAAGAAGCTCCTGGAGGACATGGACCCCGGGGACTTCGGTCGCTTCGGGCTCTGATCCGATCCCCTCGTGGGGATCAACCCACCAGGTGGAAGTCGAAGGGCAGCCGCACCCAGAACGGGGTGGTCTTGCCGTCCACGGTGTAGGGGCGGAACACGTAGCGGCGGGCGGCCTCCCTGGCCGCGGTCTCCAGCAGGGGAAAGCGCCCGGGATCGAGCACGTAGGTCTGGCTCACCGAGCCGTCCCGCCCCACCAGGAGCATCACCGTGACCCGCCCCTCGATCTCCCGCCGCACCGCCTCCCGCGGATAGAGGGGCCGGGCCACGTGGAGCACCTCCAGCTCGCTCTGGGCGGGCACGGGGAGTCCGGTGGTGCGGATGGCGTCCTGGACGTTGTCGGAGGTGAGGACCTCCACCGGGTCCTGGGCCTCCAGCAGCGGCCGGGGCTCCGGCACCTTCTTCTCGGCCTCGGGATTCAGGGCGTAATCCAACTCCACGGCCACGAAGTCCACCGGCATGGCCATGCGGGGGGCGGCGGTGAGGCGGCGCTCGCTCTCCTCCTCGGGCTGGATGTCGAGTTCGGGAAGGACGCGCATGGGCCCCCGGATCCCCATCAGCGCCTGGTGGCGGAGCGCGGTCACCTCCTCTCCGGGGACGAGGAGCAGGGTCGCCACCAGGAAGACGGCAGCCGCCGGGAGCGTCGCCGCCATTCGATGGCGGTACGTTCGGTCCAGCTGGGCGAGGCGTGAGGTCACGTAACGGAGGTCTCCAGAGCCACTTCGCCCCATGATACGCGATGCCCCCGGTGCCGGGCACCCGGATGTCGGGGAACTCCCCCCGGCGGAAAGGCCTCGGGGGAGCGGACCGGGGCCCCGCGGACGGAGGTTGCTCGTGGCATAATGGAGTGTTCGGCCGGCCGGGCCGCCGGCTTCGGCCCCGGGGGCCCGGCCCGGACCGGGAGCCCCGTAAACCCCCACCATGTAGGAATTTCCTTTGACTCGCCCTACCAGATCTGGTATTTATGACGCCCATGGATCCTGAACTCCGGGAACGACTTCGCCGTCTTCCCGGGGTGGACGCCGTGCTCGCTGCCCTGGCCTCCGACCCGCTTCCCGCGGCCCCGCGCCTGGTCACCCTCCTGGTCCGCCGGGAACTGGACGCGGTGCGCCAGGGGCTGCGCGGGGGGGAGGGCCCGGAGGCGGGAGAGACGGAGCTCACCCCGGAGGTGCTGGCCCGCCGGGTGCGGGACCGGTTCCGGGAACTCGCCGTCCCCCGCCCCGAGCGGGTGATCAACGCCACCGGGGTCCTGATCCACACCAATCTCGGCCGGTCGCCCCTGTCCGAGGAGGCGGTCCGGCACCTGAGTGCGACGGCGCGTTCCTATTCGGATCTGGAGATGAACCTGGAACAGGGCAAGCGGGGATCGCGACAGGACCACGTGGGGGAACTGCTCCGGCTCCTGACCGGGGCCGAGGACGCCCTGGTGGTCAACAACAACGCCGCCGCGGTCATGCTGGCCCTGGCCGCCCACGCCCGGGGGCGGGAGGTGGTCATTTCCCGGGGCGAGCTGGTGGAAATCGGTGGATCCTTCCGGATTCCTGATATCCTGGAACAGAGCGGCGCCCGGCTGAAGGAGGTGGGGACCACCAACCGGACCCACCGCCGCGACTTCGAACGGGCGCTGGGACCGGAGACCGGGCTCCTCCTCAAGGTCCACGCCAGCAACTATCGCATCGAGGGCTTCACCGCCGAGGTGCCCCTGGGGGAACTGGTCCTCCTCGGGCGCAAGGGTGGGGTCCCGGTGATGGTGGACCTGGGGAGCGGCGCCTTCCTCGACGTGGCCTCGGCGGGGATCCGCCCCGAGCCGGTGGTGGCCGACGTGGTGGGGGAAGGCCCGGACCTGGTCACCTTCAGCGGGGACAAGCTCCTGGGCGGACCCCAGGCCGGCATCCTGGTCGGCCGGGCCGAGGCGGTGGCGGCGTGCCGGCAACACCCCCTGGCCCGGGCGGTCCGCATCGACAAGCTGCTCCTGGCGGCGCTCCAGGCCACCCTGGTCGCCTACCTGGACGAGGATCGCGCCCGCCGCGAGATCCCCGTCCTGCGCATGATTCACGAGGCTCCGGAAAGCGTCCGGGCCCGGGCCGAGCGGTTGGCCCGGGCGGTGACGGAGGCGCTTCCCGAGCCCGCTCCACAGGTGATGGTGGAGGACGCGGAAGCGGCGGTGGGAGGCGGCACCCTCCCCCTGGAAGGGCTCACCACCAGCGTGGTGGTCCTGGACCCGCGACCGCACACGACGGCTGCCCGCCTCGAGCGGGCCATGCGGCACGTTCGGCCGGCCCTCCTGGGCCGGGTGCAGGGGGACAGGATCCTCCTGGACCTCCGGACGGTGGCCGCGGAGGAGGAGGGCCCTATCCCGGGTCTCGTGCGCGAGGCCTGGGCCGCGGCCTACCAGCAAGGAGCCTAGACGTGTTCGTCGAGAAACTATCCCTGTTCGGCTTCAAGTCCTTCAATTCGAAGGTCGCCCTCGACTTCGGCCCCGGCATCTCCGGGGTCATCGGCCCCAACGGTTGCGGCAAGAGCAACATCGTGGACGCGCTGCGCTGGGTGCTGGGCGAGCAGTCCACCAAGCAGCTCCGCGGGGCCAAGATGGAGGACGTGATCTTCAACGGCACCCGCGACGAGAAGCCGCTCTCCCTGGCCGAGGTGGAACTCACCCTCAACAACGACCGCGGCCGGCTTCCCATCGAGTACGGGCAGGTCACCGTGGGCCGCCGCCTCTACCGCTCCGGGGTCTCGGAATACACCATCAACAAGCAGCCGGTGCGGCTCAAGGACGTGCGGGACCTGTTCCTGGACACCGGGATGGGCAGCCACGCCTACTCGGTGATCGAGCGGCAGATGGTCGACAACATCCTCTCCGACACCACCGGCCACCGCCGCTTCCTGTTCGAGGAGGCGGCGGGGATCATGAAGTACAAGACCCGGAAGAAGGAGGCGCTCAACAAGCTGGAGGCCACCGACCGGGATCTGATCCGGGTCAACGACATCGTGGCCGAGGTGGAGCGCCAGGTGGCGTCGCTCAAGCGCCAGGTGGGCAAGGCCCGCCGTTACCGCGAGCTCATGGAAGAGGTGCGGGGGATCGACCTCGCCTTCTCCCAGGCCCAGCGCCTCCGGTGGAAGGAACGCCTGGGCGAGCTGGAGGTGAGCCACGCCGAGGCCCGGCGCACCGCCGAGGCGGGGGAGGCCGAGGTGGCCTCCCTGGAAGCGCGGCTCCAGGAACTGCACGTCCTGGTCCTGGAGGAGGAGCGCAAGCTGGGCGAGGCGCGGGAGGCCCTGGCCACCGTGGACGACGAGATCGGCGCCGCCAACAGCAGGGTCATGGTGTTCCGGGAGCGCCTGGAGTCCACCCGGACCCGGATCGCCGAGGCCCGCGACCTCAAGGTGCGGCTGGTGGACCGCCTGGAGCGGAACGCGCTCGCCGACGAGGAGGTGCGCGCCCGGCACGCCGACCTGACCGCGCGGGAGGGCTCCGAGCGGGAGCATCTGGACGAAGTGGAGGCGCGGCTCAAGGAGGTCGAGAACCGCGTGCGGGAGCTGCGCGAGCGGGTGTCGGAATGCCAGCGGGTCGCCGCCGGCCGCCGGGACGAGCGGATCCGCGCCGAGGGCGAGGTGGAGACCGCGGGCCGCCGCCTGGAGGATCTGGAGGGACGCCTGGATGGGGTGGCGGAACGGACCGGGACCGCCCGGACCCATGCCGCCGACCTGGCCGGCTCCCTGGAGGCCTCCCGGGGGAACGTGGCCGCGGCCCGGGAGGGGCTGGAGACCCGGGAGACGGCCCACCGGACGCTGCTGGAGCGGCGGAGCGACCTGGACCGGCGAATGGAGGCCCTGCACCGGGACCTGACCGAGAGGCGCCGCCACGAGGCGGCGGTGAACTCGCGGCTGCAGACCCTGGAGGACCTGCGCGACCGTTACGAAGGCTACGATCCCGGGGTCAAGGCCCTGATGACCGAAGGGGAGCGCGACCCGGGGGTGCGGGGCACCCTCGGCGACCTGCTCCGGGTGCCCGGGGAGTGGCGCGGGGCCCTCGAGCCGGCGCTCTCCACCGCCTGGCAGTACGTGGTGGTGGAGGACACCCCCACCGCCCGGCGGCTCCTGGACCGCCTGCGGGACGAGTCCCTGGGCTTCGCCACCCTGCTCCCCCTGGACCGGGTGCCGGAGAGCGCGCCACGGAACGGCGGGATGGCCTGGGCGGCCGAGGTGGTGGAGGCGGAGGAGCCCTACCGGAACCTGGTCCGGGCGCTGCTCGGCGACCTGGCCCTGGCCGAGACCCTCGAGGACGCCCTGGCCGCCGTGCGCGACGGGCGGGCCCCCCGCGCGGTGACCCGGTCGGGGCAGTTCGTGGACGCGGTGGCGGTGGCCGGGGGCCGGGGCGGCCCGGCGGGGGCGGAGCTCCTGGAACGCCAGGAGACCCTGGACCGCTGCCGGACCGAGATCGCCGGCCTGGCCGAGACCCTGCGCACGCTGACCGCGGACGAGGAGCGCCTGGCCGCGGAGAGCGAGGCGCTGGAGGCGGAGACCGCCTCGGCCCGGGAAGCGATGGAGGAGGCGCGCCGCGCCCTGGCCTCCCTCGAGCGTGAGGAGGCGGCCCTGGCCCTCGAGCACCGCCACGCCGAGGCCGCGGTGGCCGGGCTGGTCCAGGAGCGGGAGCGCCTGGACGGGGAGCGGTCGGCCCTGGCCGGGGAACGGGAGCGCCTGCGTTCCCGGCTGGGGGAGATCGGAGCCGGGGCGGAGTCGGCCCAGGCCGCCCTCGCCGAAGCGGAGACGGTGCTCGGCGGCGCCGGGACGGAGCGCGAGACCGTGCTCCAGACCGTGCACGAGGCCCGCATGAGCTGGGCCCGCCTGGAGGGCGAGCTCAAGGACGCCGCCTCCACCGCCGAGCGGCTCCGCCAGGAGCGCGAGGACCTGGCCGCGGAGCGCGACCGTACCGTGCGCGACGAGGAGGAATCGGTCCGGCGGGTGGCGGAGATCGAGGCGGAGCTGGAATCCCTGGCCGTGCGGATCGAGGAGCTGCACCGGGTCCGGGACGAGAAGCTGGCGGTGGTCACCGAGCGCGAGCGGGAGAAGAGCGAGGCCGCGGCCCGGGAGCAGCAGGATTCCGAGACCCTGCGCGAGGTCCGGCGCCGGGCCGGAAACGCCCGCCAGGCCGCCCATGAGAGCGAGCTGAAGCTGAGCGAGATCCGGGGCGACCTCAAGCACCTGGAGGAGCGCCTCCACGACGAGTACGAGGTGACCGCGGTGGACCTGGACCGGTTGGAGGTGGGCGAACTCCCCGAGGACGCCCCCCGGATCCTCTCCGAGATGAAGGAGCGGTTGAAGCGCATCGGGCCGGTGAACCTGCTCGCGGTGGAGGAGTTCGAGGAGAAGTCCGAACGGCTGGAGTTCATGACCACCCAGCGCGACGACCTCATCCGGGCCCGGGAAACGCTGACCAAGACCATCGAGCAGATCAACCAGACCGCGTCCCGGATGTTCAACGAGACCTTCGTCCAGGTCCAGGCCAACTTCCAGAAGACCTTCCAGGTGCTGTTCCAGGGCGGCGAGTGCTCGCTGAACCTGGTCGGGGACGATCCCCTGGAGGCGGACATCGAGGTGATGGCCCGCCCGCGGGGGAAGAGGCCCCAGTCCATCGCCCAGCTCTCGAGCGGCGAGCGGGCCCTGACCGCCATCGCCCTCCTGTTCGCCATCTACCTGGTCAAGCCGTCCCCCTTCTGCATCCTCGACGAGGTGGACGCCCCCCTCGACGACGCCAACATCGACCGCTTCGTGGCCATGGTCCAGGAGTTCTCCCAGCGGACCCAGTTCATCGTCATCACCCACAACAAGAAGACCATGGAGGCGGCGAACTGCCTCTACGGGGTCACCATGCAGCGCCCCGGGGTGTCGAGCGTGGTGTCGGTGAAGCTGGACGGGCTGCGGGCCGACGAGGTGGCGGCCCGGACCGGGGCGGGCCGGGTGAACGGGAAGGGGAACGGGAAGGGCAACGGCCAGGGCCGCGCCGAGGCCCCGGAGGGCAACGGCAACGGCCGCGGGGATCCCGACGACGGGGGGGCCGATCCCCTCTCGCCCGAATCCATGATCGCACAGTAGACTTCCCCCGGGCGGTGGCGCCGGTCCCCGGATCGGCGCCACCCGCTTCATCGTCGCCGGCCCCGGCCGGCCCCCCGCCACCCTCATCCCGACCGGATTCGTCATGCGCAAGCTGTTCGGAAAGCTCAAGGAAAGCCTCTCGGGGCAGAAGCTCAAGGAGAGCCTGACCCGCACCCGCCAGTCCTTCTCGGACAACGTGCACCGGGTGCTGACCGGCCGTCCCCGCATCGACGAGGAGGTCCTGGAGGAGCTGGAGGAGGTTCTCATCTCCGGTGACGTGGGGGTGGCGGCCGCGGAGACCCTGGTCGAGCGCCTGCGGGAGCGCGTCCGGAGCGACGACACCGCCGACGGCGCCGCCCTGGAGGAGGTGCTGGCCGAGGAGATCGCCCGGCTCCTGAAGGGGGGCGAGGCCGCTCCCGCCCCGGAGGCCTCGGGGCCCGAACCCCGTCCGCGGGTGATCCTGCTCGTGGGCGTGAACGGCACCGGCAAGACCACCACCCTGGGTAAGCTGGCCCATTACTACCGGGGCCAGGGGAAGTCGGTGGTGGTGGCCGCCGCCGACACCTTCCGGGCCGCGGCGGTGGAGCAGCTCCGGGTGTGGGCGGACCGCGCCGGGGTGGAGATCATCGCCAACCAGTCGGGGGCCGACCCGGCCGCGGTGGCCTTCGACGCGGTGGCCGCGGCCCAGGCCCGGGGGGCGGACGTGGTGCTGGTGGATACCGCGGGCCGCCTGCAGACCAAGGTCAACCTCATGGAGGAGCTGGCCAAGATCGGCCGGGTGGTGGGGAAACGCATTCCCGGCGCCCCCCACGAGGTGCTCCTGGTCCTGGACGCCACCACCGGCCAGAACGCCATCCAGCAGGCGCGGCGCTTCGGCGAGACCATTCCCGTGACCGGCCTGGTGCTGACCAAGGTGGACGGCACCGCCAAGGGGGGCGTGGTGGTGGCCATCGCCGACCAGCTGGGGATCCCCGTCCGCTTCCTCGGCTTGGGCGAGGGGATGGAGGATCTGGCCCCCTTCGACGCCGAGACCTTCGCCGCCGCGCTCTTCCAGCGCGACTGATCCCCGGACCGGCGCCGGGCCCGCCCCACCCCGGGGGACCCGGATCAGGCGGCGCGGCGCTCGCGGACCGGCGTGGCCGGGGCCTCGTCCTCGGGGGCCGGATTCCCCAGGAGCGGCATCCCGAAGGCGTCCAGCTCCCGCTGGAGCATGACCAGGAGCGAATCGACCGCGTCGGGGTCGAGCTGGCGTCCGGCCACCCGGCGGAGCTCGCTGAACACCCGGGTCAGCTTCTGTCCCCTCCGGTAGGGCCGGTCCTCGGTCATGGAGAGATAGGTGTCGCTGGCGGCGATGATCCGGGCTCCCAGGGGGATGTCCCGTCCGGCCACGCCGTCGGGGTAGCCGCGGCCGTCCCACATCTCGTGATGCCGGAGCACGATGTCGGCCACCGCGGAGAGGCCGGGGATCCCGGAGAGGATCCGGGCCCCCAGCACCGGGTGGGATTTCATGATCTCGTACTCCTCCCGGGTCAGCCCGGCCGGCTTGAGCAGGATGGCGTCGGGGATGCCGATCTTGCCCACGTCGTGGAGCAGTCCGGCCAGGTGGATCTCGTAGAGCTCCGACCGGGACAGCCCCATCTGCCGGCCCAGCCGCACCGCGAACTGGGCCACGTGGGCGGAGTGATTGCGGGTGTAGGGATCCCGCGCCTCCAGGGCCGAGACCAGCGAGGTGATGGTGGAGAGGATAGCGTCCCGCTCGTGGCGGAGCTGCCGCTCCAGGTTCAGCTCCAGGCTCCGGGCCAGGCTCTCCAGGTAGGTCTCGAAGTCCACCGGGTCGGAGACCGGCGCCCCCTCCCCGCGGAAGAGCCGCTCGGTGCGCCCGGCCAGACGGGCCACCCAGGTCCCGATCTCCCGGCGGGTGACCGCGTAGCCGGCCTGGGCCCCCAGCACCCCGGTGAGCACGGTGACCAGGGCCGCGGGCAGGAAGTAGTGGGCGGAGGGATGCCAGACAAGGTACAAGATCGGGGTGGTGACCGCCGAGGCGGCCAGGCCGGCCCCGATGCGGGAGAGCCCCGGCCAGCGGACCCGGCGCCGTTCCGGAGCCTCGGGGGCGGGGTCCGCGTCGTCGCCCAGGCAGTGCTCGTGGCGGAGGATGGCGCTGTAGCTGCGGCCCCCGCCGTCGTTGCCGGCGGATCCGGGGGACAAGGGGGTGGACAGGTGCTCGGATTGTGGCAAGATCGGCGCTCCTCGGGACGTTGCGGGGGAACGGGTAACTCAGGTTTTCGGCCGGCTTGCGAGGGTTCCCCCCCCGGCTCCGGGCGGGCCCCGGGCACCGGGGGGTTTTGGCCCACGATCCTGCTCCTTGCATCATTCACGGCCCTTCCGCCGGCGGCGGGGGCGGCGGAGGCGGACTCGATGATCCTCACCAACGGGGTGATCTGGACCGGCGATCCCGCGCGGCCCTGGGCGCAGGCGATGCGCCTCGGGGAGGGCCGGGTCGCCGCCGTGGGCGCCGAGGCCGCGGTGCGGGCGGGCGCGCCGGCGGGGTTGCCCGAGCTCGACCTGGCCGGCGCCTTCGTCTGTCCCGGCCTGGTGGATGCGCACGGCCACGTCCTGGGCTTCGGCCTGGGACTAACCCGGGTGGACCTGGTGGGGACGGCGAGCCTGGAGGAAGCCCTGGAGCGGGTGGCCGCGGAGGCGGTCCGGCCGCCGGCCGGGGGGGGGGAAGGCTGGATCCTGGGCCGGGGATGGGACCAGAACGACTGGCCCGGGGCCGCCTTCCCCACCGCCGGGGACCTCGACCGGGTCTGCGCCGGCCGGCCCGCGTCCCTGAGCCGGGTGGACGGCCACGCCCGGTGGGTGAACACCGCCGCCCTGGAACGGGCGGGCATTACCGCCGCCACCCCCGATCCCCCCGGAGGGAGGATTCTCCGGGACGCGTCGGGAACCCCCACCGGCATCCTGCTCGACAAGGCCATGGACCTGGTCGGTGCCCACGTCCCCTCGCCGACCCGGGGCGAGAAGGAGGCCGCGGTGCGGAGGGCGGGCGAGGCCCTGGTGCGGGCCGGGCTCACCGCCGTACACGACATGGGAATGAGCCCGGAGGAGGCGGAGATCTACCGTGAGCTGGCCGCGGCGGGGGAGCTGCCCCTTCGGATCTACGGCGCTCTCGAGGCCGGCCCCTCCCTGTGGGAGGGACCGGAGGGCCGAGGGGTGGGGGTGGCCGAGGCGGTCGCGGCCGGCCCCGACCGGGAGTGGCGGGGGGGGCGCTTCAAGCTCGCCATGGTGAAGTTCTACGTGGACGGGGCGCTGGGCTCACGGGGGGCGGCGCTCCTCGCTCCCTACTCCGACGATCCGGGAAACGCCGGCCTCGTTCTCACCGCGCCCGCCGACCTGGAGGCGGGGATGATCCGCTGCCTCCGGGCCGGGTTCCAGTGCGCGGTCCACGCCATCGGGGACCGGGCCAACCGCATCGTGCTCGACGCCTGGCAGGCGATCCGGGAGGGGGATCCCGAGGCGGCCCGGCCGCGGCCGGCGCCCGGGGCCCCGCTGTCCCTCCTCGGCGCGGTGCCGCCGGTGGTGCCGCCGGTGCGCCTGGAGCACGCCCAGATCATCCACCCCCGCGATCTCTCCCGGGTGGCCGGGCTGGGCGTGGTGGCGAGCATGCAGCCCACCCACTGCACCAGCGACATGCCCTGGGCCCCGGAACGCCTGGGCCCGGACCGGATGTCCGGGGCCTACGCGTGGCGGAGCCTGGCCGACCGGGGCACCGTCCTGGCCCTGGGAAGCGACTTCCCGGTGGAGTCCCACGATCCGCTGCGGGGGCTCTACGCCGCCACCGCTCGGCGGGGCCGGGACGGGAATCCGCCCGCAGGGTGGACGGTGGAGGAGCGCCTGGGCCGGGAGGAGGCGCTGGCCGCCTGCACCGCCGCTCCCGCCTACGCCTCCGGTGACCTGGACCGCCTGGGCACCCTCACCCCGGGCAAGCAGGCGGACTTCACCGTGTTCGACCGGAACCTGGTCACCTGCGATCCGGAGCGTCTCCTCGACGCCCGGGTCCTCCTCACCGTGGTCGGCGGAACGCCGGCCTGGGCCGATCCCGAGTCGGCTCCGGGGCGGTGGAAAGGAACGGGACGATGAGTACCCAGGCCCTGATCTTCGAGGACGCCGGCTGGCGGCGCCTCTACCCGCTGACCCTCTCCCGGCCCGCTTTCGACCTCCGGGCGGGGGCCACCACCCTGGGCCGGAGGCTGGGCGCGCAGCTCGCCGGACGCGAGGTCAAGCGGGTCGATCTCCTCTGCCGGGACCTGCTGCGGCCGGTAGTGGAGCGGGACTACCAGGGGCACGCCGTCAACAAGGAGGGGGAGGGCGACGTGCTCTTCCTGAACGGGCGGCTGCTCTGCCTCGGCGAGTCCTTCGCCGACCTGGCGGTGCTGCTCGACAAGGCGGTGGCGGTCCAGGAACACGGCGAGCTGCTGGCCGCCCGGGTGACCGGGAAGGCCGCGGCCACCTTCCGGCAGGCGGTGAAGGACGCTCTCGACGCCGGGGAGCCGGCCCCGTTTCCCCCCGACCACACCGTGGCCGGGGCCCCGGAGGGGGTGCGGCTGGTGCGCCACCTGTGGGACCTGGTGGCCTGGAACGGCGAGGTGCTGGAGGACGACTTCGCCTGGGCCTCGGCGGGCGGACACGGCGGCGGGCCCGCCCCCGATCTCGCTCCCGGGGCGCAGCTCCTCCATCGCGAAGGCATCCTCTGCCGGGACGGGGTGCGGGTGGAGGCGGGGGCGATCCTCGACGCCGCCCACGGGCCCATCATCCTCGGCGAAGGGGTGCGGATCCTCCACAACGCCACCGTGGTCGGTCCGGCCTACCTGGGATCGCGGACGGTGATCAGGATGGGGGCGAAGATCGAGGGTCCGGTCACGGTGGGGCCGGTGTGCAAGGTGGGGGGCGAGGTGGAGGGCTCCATCCTCCAGGGACACGCCAACAAGCAGCACGACGGATACCTGGGCCACGCCTACCTGGGCGCGTGGACCAACCTGGGCGCGGCCACCAACAACTCGGACCTCAAGAACAACTACGGCACGGTGCGGGTGTGGACCCCGGAGGGGGAGGTGGATTCCGGACAGCGCTTCGTGGGGCTGTTCATGGGTGACCACGCCAAGAGCGCCATCGGCACCCTGTTCAACACCGGCACCGTGGTCGGGTTCTCGGCCAACGTGTTCGGGGCCGGGTTCCCCCCCAAGCACGTCCCGTCCTTCACCTGGGGGAGCGGGGAGGGCGCGGCCCCCTACGAGCTGGAGAAGGCCCTGGCCGTGGCCCGCACGGTCATGGGCCGTCGCCAGGTGGACATGGAGCCGGCCGACGAGGTGCTGTTCCGGAGCCTCCACGCGGAGTGGGGGCCCGGCTCCGGCGGCTGAACCATCCGGCGGCGACGGGGACGATCCGCGGTCGCGTTCCCCCCCGGGGGCTAGGCGGCCCGGCGGCCTCCGGCCCCGTTCCCGCTCGCGCTCCCGGCGGATTCGGCGTCCCGTCCCGGGCCGAGGATGGCCGAGGGCATGGTGGCCTTCACCGCCGCATCCTCGGGCTTCACCGCCCCCTCCATGACCAGCCCCTTCAGGCACTGGTCCATGCTCTGCATGCCGTGCTGGGCCCCGGTCTGGATCATGGACAGGATCTGGGAGGTCTTGTCCTCCCGGATCAGGTTCCGGATGGCCGGCACCGCGACCAGGATCTCCTGGGCGCACACCCGGCCCCCACCCTCCTTCTTGGGCAGGAGCGTCTGGGAGATGATGCCCATGATCGACTCCGAGAACATGCTCCGGATCTGGGCCTGCTGCCCGCTGGGGAAAACGTCGATGATCCGGTCCACGGTCTTGGCCGCGCTGTTGGTGTGCAGGGTGCCGAAGACCACGTGGCCGGTCTCGGCGGCGGTGATGGCGAGCTGGGTCGTCTCCAGGTCCCGGAGCTCCCCGACCAGGATCACGTCCGGGTCCTCGCGGAGCGCGCTCCGGAGCGCGTTGGCGAAGCTGTGGGTGTTGCGGCCCACCTCCCGCTGGTTGACCAGGCAGGTCTTGGGCTGGTGCACGAACTCGATCGGGTCCTCGATGGTGATGATATGGGCCCGGCGGCGTTCGTTGATGTGGGCGACCATGGCGGCCAGGGTGGTGGACTTGCCGCTCCCGGTGGGACCGGTGACCAGGATCAGCCCCCGCTCCTTCATGGCCAGCTCGGAGAGGACCTTGGGCATGCCCAGCTCCTGGAGGGTGGGGATGCGGGTGGGGATGGTCCGGAGCACCGCTCCCGGACCCCGGGTCTGCATGAACGCGTTGACCCGGAAGCGGCCCATCTCGGCCAGCTCGATGGCGAAGTCGAAGTCCAGATCCCGCTCGAACTCCTGGCGCTGGTCCTCGCTCATGATGCTGTGCAGGAGCCCCAGCAGCTGGTCGGCGTCCAGGGCGGGCACGTCCAGCCGCGTCATCTCACCGTGCAGGCGGACGATGGGGGGCATCCCCGCGCTGAGGTGGAGATCGCTGGCCCCCTGCTTGAGGGTGAAGGCCAGGAGCTTGTTGATGTCGAGGCTCATGCCGCGTCCTCCAGGTAGCGATGGCGGTCCAGGTCCTCGATCAGGACGGGGTCCAGGGTTTCCAGTTGGCGGGCGCGGGCGGCCAGCTCCACGAATCCCTGCCGGCGGGCGGCGGCCCGAAGCTCGGGGGTGCGTCCGCCGTTCTGGAGCATGCGCCGGAAGGCGGGGTCCACGAACAGCACCTCGGTGAGGGCGCGGGGACCGGCGTCCCCCTCCGGGAGCACCCGGAGCGCGGCCGCGGCCAGGAGGGCCTCTCCGAGCAGGGTGGCGGAGACGCCGGACTCGAGGAGCCGGACCACCGTGCCCAGGGCGGAGTTGCCCGGGAGCACCGCGACCACCAGCCGGTCCTTGCCGGCGGCGTCGACCAGGGGCCGGGCATGTTCGATGCCGGGGAAGATCCCGGCCAGGATGTCGACGCCGTCGAGGGCGGCGAAGGTCCGCGTTTCCTCCACCGTCGCGGCCCCGGGCCGGACGGCGAAGCGCTTGGAGATCGGCGTCTCGTCCGGGGCCAGGACCCAGACCCGGCGTTCGGCGCCGTTCACCTGGCCCAGGATTCGGCCGAGAAGCACCTCGCGCTCGGCGTCGCTGGGGGCCACCCCCAGGATGAGTCCCCGGGGCCGGCCGAGAAGGGTGTGGAGGAGCTCCCACTCGCTCTCGTGGGAGGCGGACACGCGGGGCCGAGGCAGGGTTCCGCCGGCCAGGGTCAGGGTGACCGACAAGCCGTCCCGGCCGGTGACCGCCGCCGCCCGCACCGGAGCCGGGCCCTCTTCGCCGTCCCCGTTCCACACCCGGACGCCGGGGCTCGGGGTCTCGCATGTGCCCAGCCAGGCGTCGAAGCTCTCCACCATGTCCCGCGCCGCCCGGACGGGGAAGGTCCCGCCGTCCTTGAGCCCGCCTCCCACCCGGAACCGGACTCGCACCTTGCCGTCCTCGGTGTCCAGGTGGACGGCGCTGGCGCTCTCGGTGAAGGCGCGCTCCAGGAGACGGGTCAGCTCCGGGGAGGCCAGGGTGGCGGCGCCCCCGGCGGACCCACCCTCGGCCCCGTCCTCGTCGCCGTCTTCCGCGCCCCCGGCCGGTCCCAGGAGCTGGTCCAGGGCGTGCTTGAGCGCGGTGGGGGTGGCCACGGCCAGGTTCAGCCGGCAGCCGGAAATGCGTTTCAGACGGGCCACGGTCAGCTCGTCGGTGGGATCGGCCAGCACCGCGGAGAGCACCTCGTCGGCGGCGACCAGGGGCAGCACCAGGTTCCGCCGCAGGAAGTCGCGGGGGAAGCGCAGGAGCAGCTCGGGGTCGGCCATGTCGGCGGTGACGTTGGCGAAGGGAAGCTGGAGCTGGCTGGAGAGCGCCCAGCCGAGATCATCCTCGGCGATGTGTCCCAGCTCCAGGAGACACTCGCCGAAGAGCCGGCCGGTCTCCCTCTGCAGGGCGAGGGCGGCCTGGACCTGCTCCTCGTTGACCAGTTTCAGGCGCGTCAGGATATCGCCGAGATTGGGCCGGGGTCTGGCCGGATCGGGCATGCGGACTCCTCCCCTGAGTGGGACAGCGGCACAGTCCCGGTATCGGTGCGGGGATTACGGACTTGAGGATGGGTTCAGGGAAGGCGGACGAGACGGCGCCGGGAATTGAATTCCTGGGTGGAAACGCGCAGAAAATAGACCCCGGCCGCGGTGGGGCGGCCGGCTCCGTCGCGTCCATCCCATTGCAGGCGGTGGGTTCCGGCGGGGAGCCGGCCCTCGGCCAGGGTGCGCACCCGGCGTCCGGCCACGTCCACCACCTCCGCCGTCACCGGACCGGCGGCGTCGAGCCGGAACTCCACCCGCACCGCGCCCCGGAAGGGGTTGGGGTGGGGGGCGCTCAGGCGGGGCGGGGAGGGCGGGCCCCCGGGAACGCCCACCTCCAGCGAATCGGCGGCCAGGGCCTCCAGGATGGGGGCCACGTTCTGGCGGAGATCGAGGGTGTCGAGCAGGGCGGGATTGGCCGAGAGCAGGAAGGTCCGCACCGTCCCCAGGTCCGAGGAGCTGAACATGAGCACGGGGGGATCGGGGACGTAGGGCCGGTAGTAGATCCGGATGCCGGGGTCGATGTGGATCCGGGGTACGTCGCAGTAGGGGGCCGAGGCCACCTCGGGGGCAAGGTGGATGTCGCCCAGCTCGGGGACCTGGGAGACCAGCCGGCGGGCCGGGGTCAGGGACACCGGGCGGTCCCAGCCGGTGATGTTGAGGATGTCCAGCATCTCCTCGGGGAGATACGCGTTCATGGTCCAGCCGGCGAAGAAGATCGCTCCCCCCGCCTCGTGGTAGGCGGCCAGGAGATCGGCCAGCTCCTCGATCCGCTCGTCCTCGGAGGAATCCAGCCCGTTGGCCGCCCACAGGACGGCCCCATGGGCGAAGAGGACGTCGGGGTCGATCTCCCCGGTCCCCAGCGGGACGTAGCCGGGCGGGTAGACCGTCCATCCCTTCCGCATGTCCCAGAAGTCGAAGGCCGCGTTCCCGGTGAGCGCCCGGGAGGCGTAGAGCTCGTAGGGGTCACCCACGTAGAGCGAATAGGGGCCGTCCGAGTAGGTCATCCAGTCGTAGTCGTTGACCACCAGCAGTCCCGGCCCGGTCGAGTCGGGCCGGGTGAATACGGTGGCCCGGCGGGATGGGAGAGACTCCACCCAGGCCTCGGTCCCCCGGACGGCGGACACGGAATAGCTGACGTTGCGGTAGGCCGGCGCCGCGGTGTCGCTGGCCGCGGTCCCGGTGAGGATCTCCGGGGTGACGAGGTCGGCCGGAGTCGGATCGGCGAGGTCGGTGCGCCGGTACAGGCGGTAGCCGATCAGATCGGGCGCGTTCACCGGGGTCCAGCTCAGATCCACGCGGTTACGCCCGCGGCAGACCGCCCGGAGGGTGTCGGGGCTCGATGCGCCGGGGCGGATGGCCACCGGATCGCAGGTGCGGCTCTCCAGGGTCCCGATTCGCGCCGCCACCCGGTACCAGGTGGTGTGCCCGGCGGGAGGCGCGGGCACCAGGGCCAGCCCCGGCCCGTTCTCCAGGGCTCCTTCCACCGGGCTCATCACGCGGGCCTCGGGCCCGTCCCCCGCGTAGACCCGGTAGCCGGTGGTCTCCGGGGTGGGGGAGGGTTCCCAGCTCAGCCGGACCGCCACCCCGCCCGGTTCCGCCGCGGCGCGCAGGCCGGAGGGGGGGGCGGGGTGCCGGGTGAGCCAGGCGCCTCCGACCACCCGGGCGTCCCCGGCCACGGGGCGGCCGTTCCGCCAGCCGTCCCCGGACATGGCGTTGGCGATCACGTCCTCGTAACCGTCCCCGTCCACGTCCCCGGCGTAGGCCCAGTAGGCGGTGTCGTCGTCCGGATCCGCCCCTTCGATCAGGGTGACCGGAACCGGAGGGATCGGCGAGGTCGACCACCGAGGGCAGGGAAGGTCCGCCGTAGATCACGGCCAGGGTGCCCGCCTCGCGTTCATCGGCCCCCGGGTCGTGGGGCATCCCCACCAGCAGGTCGTCGATCCCGTCCCCGTTCACGTCCCCGGCGTTGAAGGAGTCGGTGGCGATGGAGCCGTTCTTCCCGTAGATGGTCAGGTGAGGGAAGGCGGTGGAGGCCAGGTCCAGCACCGTGTCCCGGAGGGCGGACCCGCCGTAGAAGACGTATCCCTCGCCCGCGCTCCGGCGATAGTCGCCGGGGGGACCGTCGGTGGTGAGGGAGCCGACGAGGAGATCGGGGAGCCCGTCGCCGTTCACGTCCCCCAGGTTCAACTCTTCCCCGCAGTGGGCCCCCCGCACCCGTCCGTAGATCGCGGTCAGGGCCACACCGGCCGGAGGATCGGCCAGGTCCACGGTGTCGGGGAGGTCCGGGGCCCCCCACACGATCCAGGTCTCGCCGGCGTCGGTCCGGTAGTCCCCGGGAGGGCCGTCGCCGGACCCTCCGGTGTCGTAGGTGTTGCGCGAGAGGTGATCGGAGGCGGCCGCCCCCATCACCTCGGCCCGGCCGTCGCCGTCCATGTCTCCGCAGGCGGTGGTGGCGCCGAAGTGGTCCTCGGTGTCCACCCCCCAGATGGTGGTGCGGGGCCAGGAGGGGTCGGCGAGGTCGATCTGCACCCCCCGGGGGATGGGTCCGTAGAGCACCACCACCTTTCCCACCTGGGGCTTGGTCCCGCCGATCCCGTCGTCCCGATCCGCGCCCAGGACCAGGTCGGTGGACCCGTCGCCGTTCACGTCGCCGCCGGAGACCCAGACCCCCAACCGGTCGTCGGTGGCGGCGCCGAGGATGGTGGTCATGTCCGGGGGAAGGCTGTCGGCCAGGTCCACCGTCCGCCCCCCGGCCAGGGTCGAATCCCCGAAGAGCACGTAGACCCGTCCGGCGTGGACGCGGCCGTCGGCGGCGCCGGCGCCGAAGGCTCCGACCAGCAGGTCCCCGCGGCCGTCCCCGTCCACGTCCACGTCGCCGAGGGCGTTGCCCAGGTAGGCCCCCGGCTCCGGGCCCAGGACCTCCAGGACCCGGGGGTCGTCCCGGGCGAAGTCGACGGCGAAGCCGAAGGGGACGCCGTCCCAGAAGTACACGTGGAACTCGCCCGCCGCCTCCCGGGTGGGCCCGTGCTTGGGGCCGTCCCCGTTGAAGGCGCTCACCGCCACTTCGTCCCGGCCGTCCCCGTTCAGGTCCAGGGCCCGGACCGGCACTCCGTTGTTGCCGTCCCCGGCGTCGGGGTTGAAGAGGGAGATCTGCCCCGGTTCGAAGTCGCGGGCCAGGTCCCAGTAGGGAATGGGGGTGGAGCCCGCGTTGGGGGCGGCGGGGGCGGCGGGGACGGCGGCGGCGGGGGCGGGGAGGGTGGCCAGGACGACGGCGGATCCCGCCGCCGGGACCAGGGCGGCGAGAACGAGGAGACGGTGCAGGCCAAGCTTCATGGAGTACGACCGGGTTGCAGGTTGGCCCGCGAGGGCGTGAATGCTGGGGCCGCTTACGCTAGCAAACCAGTCGCGGAATGCCAAGCGGCAACCGCGCCTCCCGCGTTGACAGGTCCAGATATGGCGGTTAGCATTGCCCGTCCCCACCATATCCTGCGGTTTCGCGCAGGGGAGGCCACATGCGCTGCCCGAAATGCGGTCATCTCGAGGATCGCGTCATCGATTCCAGGTCCACCAAGGAGGGCCGGGCCATCCGGCGCCGCCGCGAGTGTATCGGCTGCGGCAACCGGTTCACCACCTACGAGTACGTGGAGAACGCGAGCGTGGTGGTGGTGAAGCGGGACCGGAAGCGGGAGCCCTTCAGCCGGGAGAAGATCATCGCCGGGGTGTCCCGGGCCTGCGAGAAGCGGCCGATTTCCCTGAACCAGATCGAGGAGATGGTGGACCGCATCGAGGTGGAGGTTCAGCGCCGGGCCCCGGGTGAGGTGGCCAGCGCCTTCATCGGGGAGCGGGTGATGGAGGAACTCCAGAAGCTGGACGAGGTGGCCTACGTCCGTTTCGCCTCGGTCTACCGCCACTTCAAGGACGTCAACGAGTTCCTGGACGAGATCCAGGGGCTGGTCCAGGGTGAGGCCAAGCCGCCCCGAACCGACGAGTAGGTCCCTTGGCCCGCGATTCCCGACGCTCCCACGCTTCCGCCGACGAGGAAACGGTCATGCCGTTCCTCCAGCACCTGGAGGAGCTTCGCCAGACCCTGCTCCGCGTCATCATCGCGGTGGCCGTCGGCGCCGGCCTGTCCTGGATGGTGTCCAAGCGCATCCTGACCTGGCTCATCCACGCCACCGTGGGCTCGGCCATCTTCCTCAAACCCCAGGGCGCGTTCCTGGCCGAACTGAAGGTGGCCATCGTCCTGGGCATCCTGCTCACCCTGCCCTACATCTTCTACAAGCTGTGGTCCTTCGTGGGCCCGGGGCTCCTGGAGCAGGAGCGCAAGGTGGTGCTGCCCGGGGTGCTGGGCTCGGTGTTCATGTTCTACCTGGGGATCGCCTTCTCCTACTTCGCCATGACCCCGCTCATGGTCAAGGTCCTCATGGGCTTCGGGACCGTGGACCTGGTGCCCCAGACCGAGGTCCACTACCTGCTGGACCTGGTATTCACCATGGGCCTGGCCTGCGGCCTGGTCTTCCAGCTTCCCCTCTTCGCCGGCTTCCTGACCTCCATCGGCCTTCTCAAGCCGGTGCTCTTCCGCCGCTACTGGCGCCACTCCCTGGTGGGGATCTTCGTCCTCGCCGCGGTGCTCACCCCGGCCGATCCCATGTCGCAGGTCCTCCTCGCCGCGCCCCTGATCCTCCTCTTCGGGGTGAGCTACGTGGTGTCCTCGGCGGTCTATCGCGGCAAGCGGAGGGCCCGGGCGGAGGCTCGGTTGCGGCGGGAGGAGGAAGACCGGCGGGAGGAGGAGGATCGGCGGGACGAGGAGGCGCGGCGGGAGGAGGAGGACCGGCGAGACGAGGAGGCGGCGCGGGAGCGGGACGGTGAGCCCGACGACGACGACGCTCCCCGCCGCGACGAGGGGGATGCGGAGGGCCCGACCCGTCCCGGGGACGGAAGCTAGGGACGGCGGGGAACCGAGGGCCGGCGGCCCGGGAGGTACCGACATGCTGCTCGCGGTGGACGTGGGAAACTCCGAAACCCTGGTCGCGCTGTTCCAGGGCGACACGCTCCGCCATCACTGGCGGCTGACCAGCTCCCCCCGCCAGACCGGGGACGAGCTCTCGGTCCTCTTCCACTACATCCTGAGCAGCGTGGGGGCGGACGAGTCGGCGGTGGACGGCATGGCGCTCTCCTCGGTGGTGCCGGGGCTGGTCCCGGAGTACCGGGGGCTGGCCCGGCGGCTCTTCGGGCGGGAGGCGCTGGTGATCGACCACGAGACGGTGCCCGGGCTGCCCATCCGCTATCACGACCCGGCCTCGGTGGGGGCCGACCGTCTGGTCAACGCGGTGGCGGTGATCGCCGGGTACGGGGCGCCGGCGGTGGTGGTGGACCTCGGCACCGCCACCACCCTGGACGTGGTGAACGCGAAGGGGGAGTACCTGGGCGGGGTGATCACCCCCGGCATCACCACCGCGGCCAACGCCCTCTTCTCCCACGGGGCCCGGCTGCCCCGGGTGGAGATCCGTCGCCCCGAGCACGTGGTGGGACGGACCACCGAGGAGAGCATGCAGTCGGGCATCTTCTACGGCGCGGTGGGGGCGGTGGACACCCTGGTCCGGGCCGTCCTGGGCGAGCAGGGGTTCGGGCCCGACACCCCGGTGGTGGCCACCGGGGGGCTGGCGCCCGCCATCGCCGAGGCCTCGGAGACCATCACCGCCGTGGACCCCACCCTCACCGTGACCGGCATCCGCCTGGTCTGGGAGCAGGCCGGGCAGCCGTAGTCCGGACGACCCGTTCCAGACGCCGGCCCGGGTTTCCGGCGTGGGGGTGCCGCCCTTTCCCCTCAGGCGGCCGTTCCGCCCCGCGACTCCTCGGCGGAGGCGCGGTCTCGCCCCCGTTCGTGCGGCCGTTCCGCCCCGGCACGCGTGCAATCCAGGTCTCGCGCGGCCGTTCCGCCCCGCGACTCCTCGGCATCTGCGCGGTCTCGCCCCCGCTCGCGTCGACGGGTCCCCCTGGCGCAGGGATCTTTCCCAACCTCCGCCGCGGCGTTGCGCCAGGCCCATCTTCCGCGCTCGGACGCGGGACCGCTGCTTCGGGCCGTACCCGGCAAGGGGCCTGGTGCTCACCGAAATCCATCCCCTCGGCCCGCCGCCGTCCAGGTTGCCTCGTCGTTCGCGGGGCGGCTGCGGCCGGTCGAAGACAGCGCGCCCCGGTGACCCGGGTACACATCAGGCGCGAGTTGCACCCAGGTGCACCTTGGGAACATGCGGTACCCGGGTGTACTCCAGGGGGTGGCGGTTACCCGGGTGCACTCCGAGGAGGGTGGCGACCCGGCGTGGCCGGGCGGTCTGCGGCCGAGCTGCCGGGCACGTCCTCCCGCGCCGCGGGTGGGGGTGGGAGCTGGGGCGGCGGCGAGAGGAGCGCGGAGGCGCCGGCCTGGGCGCGCGCGCCCAGCTCGTGCACCGCACGGTGGCAGCTCCCGCACAGGGCGACCAGGTTCTCGGTGCGTGTTCGGACCGCCCGCCTGACGGGGCTTCACATGGTGCACGGCCAGGAACCGCGTGCTCCCGCACCCGGCCACCCGGCCACCCGGCACCGGTGCCCGTCCCGCTCCAGCACCTCCCGCCGCAAAGCCGGTGGCACCACCGCCCGGTTCCGCTTCCCCGGCACGTGCACCCGGGTGTCACAGAGCACCGCCTCCAGCTCCGCCGGCCGGAGCGGTTTCGGGCCCCGGCCGGTCACCACCCGCCCCCGGCCGCAGTCCGGACAGTGCTGGACGACAACCTGATACGCGGCCTCCCGGCGGGCCGGGGCCGCCCGGAAGGTCTCCGTCCCCACAACAGCCGCTGCCGGCGTCCCATCCGGCTTCGGAGCCTCCCGGCTCTTCCGCTCGCGGTGCTCCCCGGCCAGACCGGGTCGCTTGGAGTCCGATCCATCGGCCCGGGACCCGGCGCGACCCCGCTCCGCCAGCGCGGCCAGCCCGGCCACGATCAGCTCCTCCGTCGAGCCGCGGAACCCTCGCTTCCGGAGCGCCTCCACCAGCGCCCCGTACTCCGCATAGAGCAGCGCCGGGAACCGCAGGCGCACTGCTTCCGGGATCGCGGCGACCTGCGACACCCCCGCCCCGGCCGCTCGATCCGCCGGCATCACGGTGGAACGTGCCCCGGCTCCGTCCCGTTCCGCTTGGTCCGCGGCGGCCGGGCTTCCGGGCTCCGCGGCGGGTGGCCCCGCCTCCAGCGCCAGCGCCGCCTGGGCCCGTCCCGGCCCCCGCGCCGCCGCCGCCCGGCCTCGGGCCACGGCCACCTTCCGCTCCAGCGCCCGCCGCCCCACCCGCTTCGCTTCCCGGACCCACGCCCCCTCCGTCTCCCGGGTGGCCACCTTCACCACCTCCCGCGCCTTGGTCCAGGGCATCTCCCCCGCCGCCACCGATCGGCGCAGTTCCGGCAACTCCTCCAGCGACCCCACCACCCGCAACAACTGCGCGCAGCGGCTCTTCGAGAACCCGTGCCGCTCGGAGCTGTACGCGTAGATCGAGGTGTAGCCGAGTTCCACATACAAGCGCCGCCGGACCAGGTCCGCGAACCAGAGCACCAGGTTCCGCTGGACCCGCTCCGGCTCGCGGAGCGTCTCGGCGAACCGCGCATGGACCTGCCGCGCGGGCAGGCCGGGAACAAACGAAGGCATGGACGTCCTCCCGGAGAGCCGGTTGGACGGGGGAAGTAACTACCAGAAGTATGCCTAGTATCCGATACCAGGTCAACCCAAAACCGCCCGCACCCGCACTTTTTGAAGGTCTTTATACAATCGCCGAACAAACCCGGCCCACGCGGCCCCGGGCGGAGATGGTGGAACGTGCACCCCGGGTGCAACTCCCGCCCGGGGCCCGTCTCAGCCCTCCGGAAACTCCCGCCGGGTGACCACGGTCTCCCGGAACGGCGCGAAACCCACATCCTCGTAGAGCTTCCGGGCATGCACGTTCAGGTCGTCCACCACCAGGGCGGCGGCGGGAAGCCCCCGCCCCTCGAAGAACCAGGCCAGCGCCCGGCGGAGCAGCGCCCGTCCCAGGCCCCGCCGCCGGGCCGCCCGGGCCACCCCCAGGTAGAGCACGAATCCTTCCGGAGGCGCGGCGTGGATCTCCGCCACCAGGTAGCCCACCGGCATCCCGCCCTCCCGCGTGACCAGGATGCGGCAGTCGGGGCCGCGGTAGCCGAGCAGGGTCTCCGCGCGGCGGGAGGCGTCGGGAAAGGCTTCCCGGTGGAGGGCGCCGAAGGCCTCCTCCTCACCCGGTTCCAGGTCGGGGCCGGGATCGAGGCCGCCCGGTGGCCCCGCCGGCCTCGGGGCCACGAGCACCTGGCTGCGCTTCACCTCCCGGAACCCCCGGCTCAGATAGAGGGCGTGGGCCGCGGTATTCCCGGCGTCCGCGGTGGTATCGAGGCGGGTGAGGTTCGCCGGGGTCCGGGCGAGGAGCGCATCGAGCAGACCGGCCGCCACCGTTCCGGACCCGCCCGCGGCCCAGGGTCCCACGCACCACCCGCGGCCCGCCGCCGGGTCCCAATCGAAGCCGACCACTCCGGCCGGGCCCGATTCCCCCTCGGCGAGGAGGACCATGTGGCCCGGCGTCTCCTCCAGTTCGGCGAGGTCGGACAGCACCTCCTCCGGGGCCTCCCCCCAGGCGGTGCAGCGCGTTTCCGGCGCCGCGTTCAACCGGCCGACCAGGGCGGCCACCGCCTCGCGGTCCTCCGGACCGGCGTCACGGATGCGCAAGGGACCCGTCGGCCGGCTCACGGCGCCACCGCTTCCCGGTCCTCCGGACGGGCGTCACGGATGCGCAAGGGACCCGTCGGCCGGCTCACGGCACCACCGCTTCCCGGTCCTCCGGACGGGCGTCACCAGTCCGCGGGAATTCCGGCGCGCGGCTCACGGCGCCACCGCCTCCCGCTCCAGCGTGGCCACGCACTCCACGTGGGCGGTGTGAGGGAACAGATCCACCGGCAACACCGCTCCCGGCCGGTAGCCGCCGGGAACCAGCGCCGCCAGGTCGCGGGCCAGGGTGGCCGGGTTGCAGGACACGTACACGATCCGTTCCGGGGCCAGGGCCAGGAGCGCGGCGGCCACGTCGGCGTGGATCCCGTCCCGGGGGGGATCGAGAATCACCGCGTCGGGCCGGAAGGCCGCGCCCAGGGTGGGATCGGCGAGCAGGGCGCGGATGTCCCCGGCCAGGAACTCCACGTTCTCCACCCCGTTCCGTTCCGCGTTCCGCCGCGCCGCCTCCACCGACTCCGCCACCAGCTCCATCCCCACCACCCGGCGCGCTCGGCGGGCGGCGGGAAGGCTGAGCGCCCCCACCCCGCAGTAGAGATCCCAGACCGTTTCCTCCGGACCGAAACCCCCGCGGTCCAGGGCCTCCCGGAACAGGGCCTCGGCCCCGCGGGTGTTGGTCTGGAAGAAGGTGTTGGGGCCGATCCCGTAGGTCTCGCCCAGCAGCCGCTCCCGGATCACCGGCTCCCCGGCCAGGACCCGGACCTCCTCGCAGAAGGCCACCGAGGCCTTGCTCACCGTGGTGCCGTGGAGGAGGGAGGTGATGCCGAGTTCCGGGTCCCGGAGCCGGTCGGCGATGCGCTCCACCGCCTCCGCCCGGCCGCTCCCCGGCGGCGCCCGGTGGGTGATGAGGTGGACCATCCGGTCCCCGGTGTGCACGCCTTCCCGGACGACCAGGAACCGCCAGAATCCCTCGTGGGTCCGGGTGGAGTAGGGGGGGAGCCCGCTTTCCCGGGCCGCGCTCCGCACCCGCCGCACCACCTCCGAGACCCACTCCGGCATGAGGTGGCACCGCTCCAGGTTCACCACCCGGTCGAAGCGGCGCCGCACGTGGAGGCCGAGGCCGAAGCGATCCTCCACCGCCGTATCGCCGGCCAGCTCGTGCTCCTCCAGCCAACGGGTGGCCGAGAAGGAGAACTCCATCTTGTTCCGGTACTCGTAGACGGCGGGAGAGCCCAGGGCCGGTTCCACCTCCACCCCGGCCAGACCCCCCAGGCGGACCAGGCAGTCGCGCACCTGCTCCCGCTTGGCCTCGAGCTGGGCGGAGTGGTCCAGGTGCTGGAGGGAGCAGCCACCGCAGACCCCGAAGTGCCGGCAGCGGGGCTCGACCTGGAGCGGGGAGGGACGCACCACCCGCTCGATCCGGGCCTCGGCATAGGCCTTCTTGCGCTTTACCACCCGCGCCTCCACCGCCTGGCCGGGAAGGCCCCCCTCCACGAACACCGTGTACCCCTCGATCCGGGCCACGCCCTTGCCGCCGAAGGCGAGGCGCTCCACCTCCAGGGGGACGATTTCGCCCTTCTTGACCGGGTAGACGTTCACGATGGGATATTCCGCGCGAGGGTGACTGGATGGACGAGGCCGAACGGGTGAAGTCTACCCGGTCGGGGGCCGGTTCCCAAGGGCGTCGCCCGGGATCCCCCCGCGCTCCCGGCCGGGGGCGTCCCCGCGCACCGTTTCCCGCCCCTCCCCGAGGGGGTCGAGGTGGAAGATGCCCTGCCCCCGCCGGGCCAGGACGCTCCAGGGGGGCGTGAAGGCGGCGGCGAGTCCGCTGAGCGGCACCAGGTAGAAGAAGGAGCGCTTGAAGGAGGAGCCGAGGACCTCGGCCGCGCCGCCGCCGAAGTCCCGGTCCAGGAGGCTGAACACCGCCACCAGGGCCAGGAGCACCGCGGGCGCGGCCAGGCGGTGGAAGCGCACCGCGGGACCGGATCCCCGGAAGAGGAAGGGAAGGGTGGCCAGCCAGAGGAGGAAGGTGGCCCCGAAGGTGGGCCAGTGGACGAGCAGCCGGGCGGCCATGGGCAGGGTCCCACCGAGGCCGATCAGCTCCCCCCGGCCCAGGGGGCCGGCGCCGGTGTAACCGACCACGGCCCGGAGGTAGAGGGACCAGGCGCCCCAGGTGGCCAGGGGGGCCAGCGCGACCGCGGTCAGGGCGGGGAGCGAGGCGCGGAGACGGGCCCGGGCGCCGCGGTCGGAGGCCAGGACCCCCAGCGCGGTGAGCCACAGGGCGGCATGGACAGCCACCGCGTCGGGGCGGATCCCCGCCGCTCCGGCCGCGAAGACCCCGGCCGGGACGAGGAAGCGCCGGTTCCCCCCGGCCATGAACCGGCCCAGGGCGGCGGCCTCGGCCAGGATGAGCGCCATGGCGGGCACGTTCAGGAGCGCGAAGGAGGCGTGGGAGAGGACCTCCGGGGTGAGGGCCAGGAACCCGGTCCAGGCCAGGGCGGCGAAGCGGGGGACGCGGCTTCGCAGCACCCCGTAGAGGGTGAGCGGCCAGGCCAGGTCGAAGGCCGCGGTCACGATCTTGGGCTGCCACCCCCCGAAGGCGTGGGTGACCGCGAACCCGAGGCTCATGAGCGGGGGATAGGTCAGGTTGGACTCGGCGCTGGTCCGGTGCCCCGGCCAGTGGTAGAGGGCGAGGTCCAGGCTGCGGTCGTGGAGCAGGTAGAGGGCGCGGCCGGCGTAGGAGTGGGCGTCCATGGCCGTCACCGGGAAGTAGAGCGCGAACTCCACCAGGAGCACCGCCCCGGCCAGGAGCCCGGCGGCGAGCAGCCGCTCGGCCGGGGTCCAGGGGGGAGCCTCGCGCGGGGGCAGGGACCGCCCCCGGCGGGCCAGGAGGCCTCCGGCCAGCACCGCCGCCGCCGCCGCCACGATCAGGGGGAGCCCCACCGGGATCCCCGCCGCCGCCCCCGCGAACATGAGGGTGGTGGCCAGGGTGAACCCGAGCAGGAAGGCGTTGCCCCAGTCCCCGGTGCGGCAGCGGACCAGTCCCAGCCCGACCAGGATTCCCCGTCCGCCGAGGGTGGCCGCGACCCACACCGCGATCGGCCCCGCCCAGCCCGCCAGTCCGCTCACCGGCGCCAGCGCTCCGCGGCCCAGGCCCGGGCCCTCCCGGAGATCGCCACCAGGCCCGGACCGGGGGCCGGCGTCCCGGTTCCGGAATCCCCGCCGTAGGTGAAGTGCGCGGTGTCCAGGGCGAAGTCGGGGGCGAGGCCGGGCCGGCTCCGGAGCGCCGAGGCGTGGACCAGGACCCGGGGGTAGAGGTAGTAGGCGCACCAAAAGACGTTGTTGAGCGGGGTGTCCCGGGGGTCGTCGGGGAGGACGACCACCGCGTCCGGGAAGGTGCCCTCGCGCACCGCGCGCATCACGCGATAGGGCTCGCCCACCGCATCGAGGTTCACCGCGTCCTGGTCCGTGGCCAGCCGGCGGGGAAGGAGGCGGGTCTGGAGGGCGAGGGTGCCGGCGCGCTCGCGGTATCCGGGGAGGGCGAGGACGGCGGCGACGGCGAGCACGACGGTGAGAGGGGCGATCCACTTCCGGGCCGGGGCGGGATCCCCGCCGGTCGCGGTGCTTCCGGAGGATGGCGTGCGTCCGGAGGATGCTGTCACGCGGGCCTGCCCGGGGGTCCGGCCGGGCTCACGCGGAGGCGGCCCCGCGGGCGGCCGGACTTGATTCGTAGTGGCGGAAGAAACGGAAGTACAACGTGGACGCGGTGAAGTATAGCACCACGGTGATGAGCATCGGCAGCGAGAACCCCCGGTGGTCGATGAGCCACCCCCCGATCTGGGTGGAGACCATCCAGGACACGTTCCAGGACAGCTCCAGCACCGAGTTGGTGAGCGGCTGCTGGTCGGGGTCCACCGCCTCCATGGCGAAGTTCCGCGAGATGGGTTGGTTCATGTTCATGAGGGCGCCGCGCATCCAGAAGGCGAACACCGCCACCTCGAGCTGCCGGGTGAAGGCCAGGATGAGGAAGAAGGGGATGGAGAGGAGCTCGGTGGTGACCGCCGCCCGCACCAGCCCCAGGCGCCGGGCCAGGAGCGGGCCGGCCACGAATCCCACCGTGGTCACGCCCTGGGCCACGGCGAAGATCCGGCCGATGGCCGCGGGGTCGAGATCGAACCGGTCCCGGAAATAGAGGTTCAGGAAGGGAATGATGAGTCCGGCGCCGCTCCCGACCAGGAAGGCGGGCAGGGCCAGCCTGGCCAGGACGTCGGGCCGGCGGTGGCGCCAGAGCATGAAGGGGGAGCCCTCGCTCCGGGGCGGGGCGGGGGAGTGGATGAAGAAGTAGGGGAACACCGCGCCCAGGAGCAGCGCCGCCGCCCCCAGCAGGGTGATGCGGTAGCCGAGGACGGGGGAATGGAGGGCGGCGCCGAGGGCCTCGGCCAGCCAGCCCCCCACCGCCACCGCGATCACGCTGGCCAGGATCTCCACCGCGAAGTTGATTCCGAACAGGTACACCCGCTCCCGGGGGGACGAGTTGCGCATGAAGAAGGGGGCGGCGAGCACGGAGTGGACCACGAAGGCCCCGCCGGCGGTGGCGGCGGCGAGGAGGATCAGGGGGTAGGGGCGGGCGGTGACGAGGACGGTGTAGGCGGACGCGGCCAGCATGGTGGCCGCGATCAGGAGCCACTTGAGCCGGACCCGGGCCGCGATCATCCCCGCGGGGACGGCGACCAGGACCGTGCCCAGGGACTGGAAGGAGAGGATGCGCCCGATCAGGGTGTCGGAAAAGCCGACGGCGCGGAAGTAGAGGTTCTGGAGCACCCAGTAGGTGCCGAGCCCGAAGCCGAAAAAGAACGTCCCGGCCAGGTACAGCCGGGCGTTGCGGGAGAAGAGCTTCAGGTGCTCCAGGTAGTCGCGTAGTACGGCGCCGCCCCCCGGGCGTGGATCAGACCGCGTCCACCACCTTGGGATCGCCGGTGGTCCGTCCGATGACCAGCCGGTCGGTCATGTCCACGAAGAGGCCGCTCTCCACCACGCCGGGGATGCGCTTGATCTCCCGCTCCAGGCGTTTGGGATCGAAGGCCTCCTTGAACAGGCAGTCGAGGATGAAGTTCTCGTTGTCGGTCATGTAGGGGTCGTCCCCCTCCATTCGGGGCTCCACCTCGGCCCGGAGGTTGATGAGGGCCGAGCGGACCACCGCCTCGGCGAAGGGGATGACCTCGACCGGCACCGGGACCCCGTCGCCGAGCTGCTTGGTCAGCTTGGACTCGTCGATCACGATGATGACCTCGCCGGAGCTGAACGCCACCACCTTCTCCCGGAGAAGCGCGCCGCCGCCGCCCTTGATCAGGCTCAGGTTGTCGTCAACCTGGTCGGCGCCGTCGATGGTGAGATCCACCCAGTCCACGTCCTCCAGACCGCGGATGGACAGGCCGACCTCCTCGGCCAGACGCCGGGTCTGGGAGGAGGTGGGGATGCACTGGATGTCCTTCAGCTCCCCGCTCTTGACCCGGTCGCCGAGGGCGCGCACCGCCCACTCGGCCGTCGAGCCGGTGCCCAGGCCCACCACCATGCCGTCCTTGACGTATTCGGCCGCCTTGCGGCCCGCTTGCTCCTTCGGCTCCATGCGTTCTCCAAATCGTGGATCGGATCCCGAGGCCTTCATGAAAACGCCGGGGGAACCCCGGCGACCAGAAACCGAGCAATGTTACACTCCGGCCCCGAGTCGTGCAACGTCGGACCCCGGGGGCCGGTTCCGCCCGGCCGGAGGAAGCGACCGTGCTCCAGGACGCCACCGTCGACTATCTGGAATGGGCCCAGGCCAACCAGCCCCGCCCGTGGAAGGCCTCCCTGCTCCTGAGCGGGCTCCAGACCCCGCTGAGCGAGCTGGGGGTGACCGCCTCCGAGGCCGCGGAGGCCGTCCGGGGCCCTTCCGCCGACCCCGGGGTCCGGGCGGGCCTGGCCCGCCGCTACGGGGTGCCGGAGGCGGAGATGCAGCCGGTCCTGGGCACCAGCCTGGGGCTGTTCCTGGCCTCGGCGGCCCTCCTCCGGCCCGGCGAACCCTGCCTGGTGGAGGCCCCGGCCTACGAGCCCCTGCGACGGGCCCCGGAAGCGGTGGGCGCCCGGCTGGTCCGGTTCCCCCGCAGGCCGGAGGCGGGCTGGGCCCTGGAGCCGGAGGAGGTGCTCCGGCGCTGGGAGCCGGGGACCCGGCTGGTGGTGGTGAGCGACCTCCACAATCCCACCGGGCGCGAGGCGGGGGACGCGGCCCTGGCCGCCCTGGCCCGGGAGGTGGAGGCCCGCGGGGCCCACCTGCTGGTGGACGAGGTCTACCGGGACTTCCGGCCGGGCCCGGTAGGGACCGCCCGGAGCCTCGGGGGGGCCGTGGTCACCGTCTCCAGCCTGACCAAGGTCTACGGCCTGGGAAGCCTGCGGGCGGGCTGGGTGACGGGGCCGGAGCCGGTGCTCGCGCGCATCCGGCGGATCCTGAAGGTGCTCCAGGTGGTGGATCCGGCCCCCACCCTTCCCTTCGTCCTCCGCGCCCTGGACCGGGCCGACTCCCTCCGGGAGCGGGCCCTGATGCGTGCGTCGTCGTCCTGGGACCGGGTCCGGGACTGGGCCGGGGACCGCCCCGCGCCCCGGATCGTCCCCCCCACGGGGGCATCCATGCCTGGGTGCGGCTCCCCGACAGGTTCACCGGGAGCGGCGTGGTGGACCGCCTCATGGCCGAGCACGGGGTGGCCGCGGTTCCGGGGCGCTTCTTCGGGGACGACGGCGGGGTCCGGATCGGGTTCGCGGTGGACGAGGCCGTCCTCCGCACCGGGCTCGACGCCCTGGCCGCGGTGCTCGGGGGCTGAACCCCGGCCTCCGGGGCCGCCTTGATGGCCTCGGGCCGGGGGGGCTACACTCCTTGGTCGCTTGCCGGAGGGCCACGGTGATCCCCCGGCCCCCGCCTCTCCCCAGCGAACCCGCCTCGGGTTCCGGAAGGACATCGATCATGAAGATCCAACCCCTGGGCAGCCGCATCGTGGTGCGCCCCCTGGAACAGGAAGAGACCACCCCCGGCGGGATCATCATCCCCGAGACCGCCCGCGAGAAGTCCCTGCGGGGCGAGGTGGTGTCGGTAGGGCAGGGCGCCCCGGACAAGAAGGGGGTCCGGCGGGCCCCAGACGTCAAGAAGGGGGACCGGGTGCTCTTCGACCGCTGGGCCGGGTCCAAGGTGGAGCTGGACGGCGTGGAGTACCTGATCCTCCGCGAGGACGAGGTCCTGGGAGTCCTCTAGCCGGCGCCGGTGCCCGGATCCGGGCTCGGGGAGGGAGACGTCATGGCCAAGCAGTTCCTGTTCGACGTGACCGCGCGGGAGGCCCTCCGGCGCGGCCTGGACCAGCTTGCCGACACGGTGAAGGTCACCCTCGGGCCCCGGGGCCGGAACGTGGTGCTGGACAAGAAGTGGGGCAGCCCGGCGGTGACCAACGACGGCATCACCATCGCCCGGGAGATCGAGCTCCCCGATCCCTTCGAGAACATGGGCGCGGCCCTGGGGCGCGAGGTCGGGGCCAAGACCCAGGACGTGGCCGGCGACGGCACCACCACCGCGGTGGTGCTGGCCCAGGCCCTGGTCCGGGAAGGCCTGCGCCGGGTGGCCGGGGGGGCCCATCCCATGGCCGTCAAGCGGGGCATGGACCGCGGCACGGCCGCGGTGGTGGACGAGATCGCCCGCCGGTCCCGGAAGATCCGCCGGAAGGAGGAGATCGCCAGCGTGGCCACCCTGGCCGCCAACAACGACGAGGACCTGGGGGGCATGATCGCCCGGGCCCTGGACCGGGTGGGCAGGGACGGGGTGGTGACCATCGAGGAGGGGAAGGGCTTCGAGACCACCCTCGACGTGGTGGAGGGGATGCGGTTCGACCGCGGCTACATCTCCCCCTACTTCATCACCGACCCGGAGCGGATGGAGGTGGTCCTGGAGGACTGCCTGATTCTCATCCACGACGGGAAGATCTCCAACCTGAACGATCTGCTCCCCCTGCTCCAGGAGGCGCTGGAGGCGGGATCGCCGCTCCTCATCATCGCCGAGGACGTGGAGGGGGAGGCCCTGGCCGGCCTGGTGGTGAACCGCCTGCGGGGGACGCTGGACGTGGTGGCGGTCAAGGCCCCCGGGTTCGGGGACCGGCGGAAGGCCATGCTGGAGGACATCGCGGTGCTGACCGGGGGCACGGTCATCTCCGAGGTAACCGGGCACGCCCTGGGCAAGGTGGTGGTGGCCGATCTGGGCCGGGCGGCGCGGGTGGTGGTGGACAAGGAGAACACCACCCTGATCGACGGGGCGGGGGCGGGGAAGGACATCCAGGCCCGGGTGGCCCTCCTGCGCTGGAACCTCGAGGAGAGCGCTTCCGGCTACGATCGGGAGAAGCTGGAAGAGCGGGTGGCCCGGCTGACCGGCGGGGTGGGCGTGATCCGGGTGGGAGCGGCCACCGAGGTGGAGCTCAAGGAGACCAAGGCCCGGGCGGAGGACGCCCTGGCCGCGACCCGGGCCGCGGTGGAGGAGGGGATCGTGGCCGGCGGCGGCGTGCCCTTCCTCCGGGCCGCCGCCGTGCTCGACGGAATGTCCCCGCCCGGGGACGAGGCCCTGGGCCTGGACGTGCTGCGCCTGGCGCTCTCCGCCCCCCTGGCCCGCATCGCCGCCAACGCGGGGCTGGACGGCCCGGTGGTGGTGGAGCAGGTCCGGGGGGCCCGGGGAGCGGACACCGGGTTCAACGCCCGCACCCTGGAGATCGAGAACCTGGTTGCGGCGGGGGTCATCGACCCGGCCAAGGTGGTGCGGAGCGCGCTCCAGCACGCGGTGTCCATCGCCGGCTTGATCCTCACCACCGAGACCCTGGTCGCCGAGGTCCCCGAGGAGGAGGACGAAGACGACGGGGAGGCGGCGAGCGACGAGTGAGTCCGCCCGGGAGGGGATCCCCGGCGACGGTCGGCGGCGAGGCCGGGAGCGGGAACGCTTCCGGCCTTCGGCATTCCGGGCGCCCGCCGGCCGCCCGCCGGCGTTCCCGCGGTCCGCGGACCGGGTCCCCGGCTCAGGAGTCGGCGGTGGGGGCCCGGAGCCGCTCGCGGTCCTGGTTCCGGATGATCCGGTGGGTGGCCACGATCAATCCCATCAGGAGCCAGGGGAAGAACAGATAGACGGGGTTCCGCAGGTAGTCGATCTTGATCTCGTCGACCAGGAACACCAGCAGCATCACGTGGAGGGCGAGCATGAGGCTCCGGGCGTAGGAGGCCTCCTGGAGGCTGACCGCCCGGTCGCGGTGGGAGATCCACAGGAGCCGGCCGGCGATGAACAGGAAGGCGACCATGCCCAGGATGCCCACGGTATGGGCGTAGTAGAGGTACTGGTTGTGGGGCCAGGTGTAGATGTAGAGCCCGCCGCCGGTGAGCCCCCGCTGGAGCCCCAGGTCGTAGTAGGGGCCGTGGCCGATGAACGGATGCTCCAGGACCCGGTCCCAGATGATCGGCCACATGGCCCGGGAGTCGGGCAGCCCGTGCACGAACTTGGTCGCGAACAGACGGTCGAACACCGAACCCGAGCGGGTGAAGTTGCTGACCACGAACTCCAGGCCGAGGTAGATGACCACGAAGATCAGGAGCGCGGCCACCAGGTCGCGGAACTTGAGCCGCCGCCGGATGAGCCAGGTGAAATAAACCACGCCCCCCATGAAGGCCAGGGTGGCGCCCCGGGTCACCGAGGCCAGGAGGCCGAACACGGTGAGCACGGTGAGGGCCCCGGCGAAGAAGCGGCTGTTGGGAGTGGTGGCCCGCCGGTAGGCGAAGAGGGCGATGAAGAAACTGATGGCCATGAACTCGCCGAAGAGCTCGAAGTCGGCGAAGGGGCCGCCCACGCGATAGCCTTCCCGGGAAGCGTCCTTGGCCGCCCCCTGGGCCAGCACCCAGCCGGGAATGAGCGGGCGGCCGGGGAAGAAGAGCTCGAAGATGCCCACGAACAGGGACAGCGCCACCGCGATGGCCAGGATGCGGACGAAGGTCCGGAGCTGGGCCTCGGTGCGGATGAAATTGGCCGCGATGTAGAACAGCATGAAGGAGGCGAAGACGGAGATGAGGTTCCGGATCGCCCCCTGGAGGATCACCGGGTTGTCGATGTTGTAGAAGGAGAGGATGTAGCAGCCGACCAGCACCGCCATGCCCACGTCCACCGGCGTCCGCACCAGGGCCGGCACCTGTCCCAGGGTGAGCCGGGCCAGGTAGACCAGGGCGATGAGCACGATGAAGATCATGGTGCTGGAGCCCACGAAGATGCCGAAGGGGAACGGGAAGAAGAGGGTGATGAAACAGAGGGCCCAGAACGGCTTGAGCCGGAAGGCGACGATGAACAGCACCACCCCGGCCACCGCCTTGATGACCCGGGAATTGGGCGAGCTGAACTGGTGGGAGAGGACGAGCGCCACCACCAGGGCCAGGCCGAGCTGCCACCAGGGGAGCCCGGCGAGGGACCGGAGCACCCGGGGCATCCGGTCCGTCCGGGAGGCCCGGTAGCTGGCGGGCTGAGTGTTTTCGTCGTAGGGTCTGGACATCGGTGGGTTCCGTTTCGAGAATATCGGCTGGACTTCCCCGGAGGTTCAGCTTCGGGGAAAAAGTATACGGGATCTGCGGTTCGCGGCGTCGTGGGGGGCGTGCGGGAGCCGGAAGGGAGACGCCGTGGATCTGGTCATCTTTCTGCTCATCGGACTCGTCGTGGGCTGGTTGGCCTCCAATCTGGTGCGGGGCAGGGGGTTGGGCTGCCTGGGGGACACCATCGTCGGCATCGTGGGCGCGCTCCTCGGGGGGTGGTTGCTCGGCTGGCTGGGGGTGGTCCCGCAGAACGGCCTGGCCTCGTTCCTGGCCGCGCTCCTGGGAGCGGTCATCCTGCTGGTCCTGATCAAGGCCGTGAAGCGCGCCTGAGCCGGATCCGCGTCACCCAGCGGGCGGGGAGGTCCAGCGTTCCTTCCCAGATCCAGGCCGGCGCCGGCTCCAGCCGGTCGTAGGCCGGGGAGACGCAGGGGGTGCCCGGCGCGCCGGGATCCCCGTGCTCCAGCCGGGGGGCGCCCGGGAGTCCCTCGACCTCCAGCCGGGCCTCCACTCCGTTTCCCCGCCACCGGGCCGCCGCCCCTTCCAGAGCCGCCTCGCCGGGGGCGAAGGGCCAGGTCAGGCGCACCGCCCGGGGGGCCGATCCCTGGAGCTCGTCCTCCACCCGGACCGCGTCCGGCCCCTCCAGCACCACCCGCCGCCGGTGCAACACCCCCAGGTTCCGGTAGCCGTCGTGCTCCCCGGCCGCGGCGGGGTCCGCCGGAGTCTCGGGCTGGACCAGGCGGGCCCGGTAGCGCCGTCCCCACAGGAACGGGCCCAACCGCTCGGCCTGGTTGCGTCCCTCCACCGTCACCGTGGGATGGGCGGAGGTGCCGACCAGGTACTCCCGCCACCGGTTGCCGCCCCGGTACGAGTAGGTGCCGGGATCGACGACGACCGCCGTCCCCTCCCAGGTCACCTGGACCGAGAGGGCGTCGGCGTGAGCGTGGGCGGCGATGGAGAGGTAGCCCAGCTCGCCCGCGTTGAGATGTGCCTCCAGGGGACCCCGGCGGAGGAAGGCCTGGCCGGTCTGGGGGAAGAGGGTGACCCCGTCGCCGGCCGGGGCGGGCGCCGCCTGTCCGGGGTCGGGGAGGCCGGTCTCCCCGAGGAGCCAGGCGGTCCGCTCGTCCCCCTCGGGGCCGAGCCCGGAGGGCCGCCCGGCCAGGAGGCGCCCCTGGGCGAGCAGGGGCCGGTAGGGATGCCGCGTCCCCTCGGCCAGGGGGAGCACCTCGCTGTCGTCGCAGTCGCCGTACCGAAAGGCCCCGCCCCCCCGGTCCTGGCCCGCGGCCAGGAACTCCACCGCGCGGTTCAGCCGGTCGCGCTCCGCCTTGCCCCAGGGGGCGCCGGCCAGTCCGGCCGACTGCGCGGCCAGGAGCAGGAAGGCGAGGGGGAAGGCGTGGTAGTGGAAGGCCTGTTCCCGGTTCCCCCCGTCGAGGTGGAACTGGCGGAAGAGCTCCGCGCGCAGCTCGCGGTCCAGGGCCGCGGTCTCGGTCTCCGGCACCAGTCCGGGGAAGGCGCGGTCGATGAGGATCAGGGAGGCCAGCTCGCCGATGAGGTGGTTGTTGGCCGAGGAATAGGCGGAGAGGTTGTCGGCGATGGTGAAGCGCTGGAAGTGGACGTCGCGGAAGACCGTCTCCAGGAGGTCCGGAGCCGGAGCCTCGCGGGCGGCGAGGAACCGCAGGGCGGCTGCCCAGTGCAGCAGGCGCAGGCCGATCTCCACCGGGGCCAGGTAGTTCGAGCCGCACAGGGGCGGATTCTGCCGGAGCCAGTCCCGCCACAGGAGTTCCAGGTGATCCCGGTAGCGGCCTTCCCCGGTGAGGAGCCAGGCCTTGGCCAGGGTCACGAAGGCCGCGTGCAGATTGGGTTCCCAGAGGTGCTTGAGGTCGCAGGCGCCCGGGGGGGAAGGGGGCGGAAGCGTGCACCAATGCACGGGGGGGAATTCGACCCCGGAGACCGGCTCGACCAGCCACCGGGGACGCACGCCCAGGTCGTGGACGGCCCCCAGCCACCGGTAGCGGCCGGCCAGGATCTCCTCGGCTTCGGCCCGGGTGCGGTCCGTCCAGGCCGGCGGCCAGTGCCGGGCGAGTCCGGCCAGGCGTTCCGGCTCGAGGATCCAGGGAGCGTCCCGCCAGCCCTCCAGGAAGGCCCGCGATGGGGGCGGGGGACCGGCCACGGCCTCGGCGCCCCGGCCCGCGAAGGCCCGGGCATGACGGAAGTCGCGCAGCCGCCGGGCCGCCCGCAGGCGCAATTCCCCCCAGGGCATGGCGCGCAGGCGGCGCAGGTGCCAGGTTCTCACGCCGGAACGGGGGCGGCCGTGGGAGCCTCGAGAGGCGCCTCCGCGGCGTCGATGAAGATCCGGTACCACAGCTCGAGGTTGAGCAGGGTCCAGATCTCGCGCCGGTAGTCCCGGCGTCCGGCGGCGTGGGCCTCCACCATCCGGCGCACTTCCACCGGGTTCAGCACCCCCCGGCGGCCCACCGAGTCCCCGAGGAGGGTGTCGGCCACGAAGTCCTTGAGATCCTCCCGGAACCAGCGGGCGATGGGAACCGGGAAGCCCGCCTTCGCGCGACGGGTCACCGACGCGGGGAGGGCATCCCCGAAGGCGTCGCGGAGGATGTGCTTGCCCCGGCCGCCCTGCCACTTCCACGCTCCGGGAAGGGTGAAGGCGAAGTCCACCAAGCGATGGTCCAGGAAGGGCACGCGGGCCTCGAGGGAGGTGGCCATGCTCATCCGGTCCATCTTCATGAGGAGGTCGTCGGGCAGCCAGGTCTTCACGTCGGCGAAGAGCATGCGGGAGAGGGGGTCGGCGCCGTCGGCGCGCGCCGTCCACGCTGCGACCGGGCCGCGGGCGACGGCGTCGTCCAGGCCGCGCAGCAGCTCGGGATGGAGAATGCGTTGCCGTTCGGGGCCGGCGAATCCGGCGAACCAGGAGGCCCAGCGCTCGGCGTCGTCGGCAATGGACAGGCTCCGTGCCGCCACCCGCAGGCGGCGCAGGGGAAAGGGAAGCGCGTCCAGCCCTCGCCGCACGACGTCCTCGCGGACCATGCGGGGCATGCGGGCGTAGATCCGGGCCAGCGGGTCGCGGCCGTACTTGGGGTAGCCGGCGAAGAGCTCGTCCGCGCCCTCGCCGGTGAGCACCACCTTCACCGTCTCGCGAGCCAGCCGCGAGACGAGATAAACAGGAATGGCGGCGGGCTCCATCAACGGCTCGTCCATGTTCCAGATGAGGGGGATGATGGTGCCGGGGAGGTCCCGCTCGCGCATGACCAGCTCGTGGTGGTCGGTTTCCAGGGCCGATGCGACCTCGCGGGCGAAGGGGAGCTCGTGCTCGTTTCCCTCCGAGCCCGAGAAGCCGACCGAGAACGTCTGCACCGGGCCGGAGTGGAACTCGCGCATGAGCGCGACGATCACGCTGGAGTCGAGCCCGCCCGAGAGGAGGGCGCCCAGGGGCACGTCGGCCATGAGGCGCTCGCGAACCGCATCGCGCAGATGGTCCCGGAGCGCCTCCCTGGCTTCCTCGTAGGACCCGGACCAGGAGCGCCCCAGGTCCACGTCCCACCACATCTCCACGCGGAGACCGCTCCCGTCGGCGAGAAGACGGTGCCCCGGCGGCAGCTTCGAGATTCCGCGGAACAGGGTGTGGGGGGAGGGCGTGTAGCGGTAGGTGACGAAGAGGGCCGCCGCCTCCCGCGAGGCTTCCCGCGGGACGTCGGGATGGGCGAGGAGGCTCTTGATCTCCGAGGCGAAGGCGAGACCGCCGCCGGGAAGCTCCGCGTAATGGAAGGGCTTGATTCCCAGCCGGTCCCGCGCGGCGAAGAGACGGCCGCGGGCCCGGTCGTAGAGGGCGAAGGCGAACATGCCGTGGAAACGCTCCAGGCAGTCCGGTCCCCATTCCTCGTAGGCGTGGAGGACCACCTCGGCGTCGACGAGGGTCTTGTAGCGGTGGCCCCGGGCCTCGAGCTGTGGCCGGAGCTCGGCATGGTTGTAGATCTCGCCGTTGAAGACCAGCCAGAGGGTGTCATCCTCGTTGCTGAGGGGCTGGTGCCCCCCGGCCAGGTCCACGATGGACAGCCGCCGGAACCCCAGGCCCGCCCCGTCCTCGACGTGGAACCCCTCCTCGTCGGGTCCCCGGTGGACCAGGGGCCGGGTCATGCGCCGGAGGATCGACTCGCTGGCCTCCCGATCACGCCCCCTCTGGAGGAACCCGGCGATCCCGCACATGTCAGCCTTCCTTGGACAGCACGAGGAAGGCGCCGTTGGCGGTGATCATGGGCGGGGAGGGCAGGGTGAGCGGCTCCGGGCTCTCGTAGATGCCCATGTGGCGGGCGGCGAAGGCGGGGCTGAGCCAGGCGTAGAGGGCCTTGACCGGCTTGAGCCAGCGCGGCAGCACCCAGAAGCGGTTGAAGAACGGGTACCCGGCCTCGCCGAAGAAGAGACGGACCACCGGCCGCAGGCCCGAGGGTCCCACCAGGCGCGACTCCAGGGTCTCCGGCGTGTAGTGGCGTTGGAAGAAGACCGGATCGCCGCGATAGGCCTCGGAGTAGATGGCCTCGTCCAGGTAGAAGTCCCGGGCCGTCATCCCGAAGGGAACGCTCAGCACCAGCCGGCCCCCGGGGGCCAGCACCCGCGCCAGCTCCCGGATGCCCTCCATGTCCCCGGGATCGGGCACGTGCTCGATCACCGAGATCACGGTCACCCGGTCGAAGAACCCGTCGGGGTAGGGCAAATCCCGGAGATCGGCGACGCGGGCGGTGAAGCGTCCCCGCATGCGGGGGGCGAGCCGGGCCGCCAGCTCCTCCTGGTGCATGACCAGCGGGTCCAGATCCACCGCGTGGACATCCACCTCGTGGTGCGTGGCCACGAACAGCGGGAAGACGCTGGTGCGGGCCCCGGCGTCGAGGAGCTTCATTCCCGGGCGGAGCGCGAGGTGGTCGTGGACGAGCGGGAACTCCAAGCACCGCACGTAGTCCAGCCCGCGCAGGGCGCGGCCCACTCCGAGGGAGGCGTTCAATCGGGCGAAGTCCCAGGCCCCGGCGGAAGAAGCGCCCGGGGCGGGGGGGGGAGAGGGAGTGGGAATGGAGGTCACGGGAATCCCCCGGTAACGGGTGCGGAAGCGGTCAAGAGGCCACTCGGCGCGATGCGCCCGCCTCGGGTTCCGACTTGAGCTCGGTGACCTGCACCGAGAGCATGCTGAGGAAGAAGGAGGAGAACACGACCTGGGTCCCCACCGCGAGAAGGGTGCTGCCCAGGATGGCCTGGCGGAGGGCGTTCAGGGGGCCGAAGCCGCTCCGGATCCACTCCACCGCCACCACCAGGTCCAGGGCGAAGCCGGCCAGGAAGATCAGGAGCCCCAGGACCAGGCCCCGTTCCAGGTTGAAGTGGCGGGCCAGGCCCCGCAGCACGGGATCGAAGCGGTCGAAGTGCCGCTCGTAGGAGTAGATCTTGGCCGAGAGCCCGGTGACGATGACCTGGGTGCCGAGGATGGTGAGGAGGCTGCCCAGGATCATGCTGTGCACGTCGATCTCCCGCCCGGCGACGTGGATGGGCCCCGGGTAGAGGACGGCAAGGAGGAGCACCCCCAGGATCAGCAGGACCAGCCCGGGGACCAGGAAGAGCCCGGCCGGGCTGTACATGAGCATGAAGCGGAGGTGGCGCCAGCCGTCCCGCCAGGTGCGGAGGTGGGGTTTGCGGGTGCGGGCGTCCTTGTGCAGGGTGATCGGGATCTCGGCGATCCGGAGCCGGGCCTTGCCGGCCTTGATCACCATCTCGGAGGCGAACTCCATGCCGGTGGTATGGAGGTGCATCCGCTCGTAGGCCTCCCGGGTGAATCCGCGCATGCCGCAGTGGGCGTCGGAGATGCCGGTCCGGAAGAGAAGGTTCAGGATGCCGGTCAGGACCGGGTTTCCCAGGTAGCGATGGAGGAAGGGCATGGCCCCGGGCTCGATGGTGCCCTTGAGCCGGGTGCCCATGACCATGTCGTAGCCCTGGCGAAGGGGTTCCAGGAACCGGCCGATGTCGGTCCAGTCGTAGGAGTCGTCGGAGTCGCCCATGATCAGGTACTTGCCCCGGGCGGCGGCGAAGCCGGCCAGGTAGGCGTTCCCGTACCCCTTCAGCGGCTGGTGGACCACCCGGGCCCCCATGGACTCCGCGATCTCGACCGAGCGGTCGGTGGAGCCGTTGTCGGCGACCACGATCTCCGCGTCCAGGTGGAGCCGCTGGATGGTCGCCTGGGCCTTCCGCAGGCAGATGGGGAGGGTCTCCTCCTCGTTGAGGCAGGGCATGACCAGGGAGACTTCGGGCAAGAGGGGGGCTCCTTGCGAGGAGGTTATGTCCAGGGGCCGCGGCGACTTCCGGGACCGCGGCATCCGGCCGCGCAAGCCGTTGACCGAGGCCGAATACCGGCACATGAGTCTAGCAGATTCGCAGGGCGGGTTCCACGGCCGGAGGAGGGCCCGGTCCCGGCGGCCGGGGTCAGGGAAGAACGGTCACCCGGCGGGAATCGGGCCCGCTCCGGACCCAGTACAGCCCCGGAGGGAGGCGCCGGCCGGAGCCGTCGCGCAGGTTCCACCGGGTTCCGGCCGGGGAGGGGGGGAGCCGGCGAACGAGCCGTCCGGCCACGTCGTAGACCGCCACCGGGAGGTTCCCGGTCCCGTCGATCTCGGCATAGGCCCGGGCGGGATTGGGGCCGACCCGGAGGCGGGGAAGTCCGGGCGGCGGCGCCGGCCCCCCGGTGAGGTCGCCGACCGGCACCGCGAGCTGGGCCACCGCGGCGGCGGCGGCCCGGGCCACCTCCACCCCCATGTGGGGATCCGTGTTGGCGTAGACGTCGGTGGAGCGGTGGTAGTCCCCGTAGGCCTCGAAGTCGCGATCCAGGAGCAGCACCGCGGGGATGCCCTCGGCCTGGAAGGACTGGTGGTCGCTCAGGAGACCGGCCTGGGTGAACTCGTGGCTCAGCCCGGTGTAGGCGTCCACCGCGTCGCCCACCACCTGCATCAGGGATTCGGACTTCGAGTCCCCGTCGATGAGGATGCCGTAGTTGTCCTTCCAGAACGAGATCATGTCCAGGACTACCGCCCCCCGGATGTCCCGGCCCTCGGCCCGGGCCTCCTTCACGTAGGCGGTGCTTCCCTTCAGAAGCTGTTCCTCCCCGGTGAACAGGACCAGCTCGATGGTGGAGGCGAAGCGGCGCCCGGCCAAAGCGGCGGCGGCGGTGAGCACCCCGGCGCTGCCGCTGGCGTTGTCCTCGGCCCCGGGGGCGAGGGTGAAGGGCTGCTCGGAGATGGAATCCAGGTGCCCGGCGAGCACGTACACCCGGTCCGGGGTGCTGGCCCCGGGAATCCGGGCCACCAGGTCGACCTGGTCCCCGGTCCCCAGCGCGTAGCGGCAAGAGTCCACCTCGTACCCCATGGCCTTCAGGCGGCCGCGGGCGTACTCCACCGCCATCCGTCCACCGGGGCTCAGGGAGTAGCGGGTGGTGAGCAGGGTCTGCACCGCCCCCACGGTGACGGACCTCTCCCCGCTCAGGTCGCGCAGGGCGCCGTCGTAGGTGGAGAAGGACATGGCGTCCACGATCTCCCGGATCTCGGCCGCGAAGGGCGTGGGCTGGGCGGTGCCCAGGACGCCGAAGCGCGCTTCCGGGGGCACGTGGGGCCGCACGTGTCCGGCGTGCACCGCCGCAGGTTCGCTCCCGGCCGGGGGCGCGGTGTCCGCCCACCCCGAGGCCCCGACGACGGCGGCCAGGAGCACGAGGGCGAGGGTCCAGAGCAGCCGGCGCCAGCCGGCCGCGGTGGAAACAACGGGGGATGATTGTTTCACGAAGCGGCTTCCAATTCGGTGGTCCGGAAAACGGACCAAGGGGACCTCGAGGATACCATCGCGGCCCGGATCCGCCCACCGTCCGGCCCGGCGAATCGGGATATCGTGCGCGGGTCCGGACCCGTTCTCTATCCGGGTTCGAAGCGATTCAACCTCAGGATTGAAGCCGCGCGCGCCGGAGGGGATTGATCCCCCCCTCCGGACCTGATACACCCTGGGCACCGGCCGGAATTCCCCGGCCTTGCCGCGAGGAGACGACGCATGCACCGCCGGCGGGTTCCCGTTTGCTTCTCCGTGATGCTCCTTCTCGCCGCGGCCCGCACGGTGTCCGCGGACCCCGGGATCTTCCCGTCGGACGCGGCCGGGCGGGGCCGGGCCTGGGTGGAACTGCTGCGGCCGGAGTTCGGCGCCCTGGACCTCGACGCGCTCTCCTCGGTCTGGTTCCTGGGCGGCGAGGTCGACCTCGGCCCCGCGGCAGGCGTGAAGCTGGAGATCCCGGTCGCGCGCTTCGACGTGGAATCCTTCGGGACCTCGCCCCAGAGCGCCCTCGGGAACGTGTACCTGGCCGGGGTGGCCCGCTTCGATTCCGGCGGAAGCCGGGCGGAGCTGGGCATCTACCTGCCCACCGCCGACGAGGCCAAGCCCCAGGCCCTGGTGCTGGGCGGGCTGACCGACCTCGACCGGTGGGAGGCGTTCTTCAGCAACTCGGTGACGCCCCGGTTCAGGATGGAGTTCCGCACCCCGCCCGGCGCCGGCCCCCGGCTGAAGCTGGACCTGGGGGGGACCGGGGTCATTCCCACCGAGGGGGAGGGGGACGTGGAGATCTGGATTCTCTACGGGGCGGCCCTGTTCATGGAGGATGAGCGGGGTGGGGTCTCGGTCGGGGTCTCGGGGCGCTTCTGGGCCACCGCGGACGACATCGACGGGGTGGGGGAGCGGACCCTGCACGAGCTGCGGACCTCGGTCTTCGCCCACGCCGGCCGGCTCACTCCCGGCGTCTACGTTCGCGCACCCCTGGACCGGGACCTCCGCCAAACGCTGAAGGGCGTCTACGGGCTGTACCTGGCCGGCACCTTCGAGTAGCCGGCGGTCGAAGGACCGCGGCCGGCCACCGCCTGGACGTTCCTCCTCGCGGACCCGGCCTCAGGCCCCGAGCACGGTCACCCGGTCCTCCACCGGCTCCGCCACCAGCGCCGCATGGGGATCCCGGAGGGCCCCGGAGCCGGTGCTCACCGCGATGAGGCGGGCGGGGTACCCGGGGGCGATCGCTCCCGCCGCGTCCTCGAACCCCAGCGCCCGCGCCCCTCCCGCGGTGGCCATCCGCACCAGGGCTTCGGCCGGGATTCCGGGCTCGATCTCCCGCAGGCGGCGGAGCTCGGCCCACACGCTGAGGTCGTCGTTTCCGGCCCGGCTGTCGGTGCCCACGCAGAGCCGGACCCCGCGGGCGGCGAGTTCCCGCACCGGGGGCGGGGGCAACCCCAGGAAGGCGTTGGACCGCGGGCACAGGCAGAGGTGCGCCCCCGCGGCGGCCACGGCGTCCATGGCCGCCGGCTCCAGGTGGACGCCATGGACGAGCAGCGCACGTCCGTCCAGCACCCCCGCCCCGGCCAGCATCTCCACCCCCCCCGCGCCGGGCCAGGGGAAGCCGTCGTCCCACACTCCCAGCGACTCCAGGTAGTCCCGCACCGGGCCGTCTCCCCGGCGCAGGAAGCGGTCCTCCCCCGGCGGCTCGGCCACGTGGCTCGACCATCGCCAGTTCCGCTCGCGGCAGCGGGCCGCCGTTTCCGGCCACAGCTCCGGGCGCACCGAGTAGGGGGCGTGGGGGGAGAGGCCGGGGCGGATCCGGAAGGCCTCCGGCCCGCGGGCCAGCGCCTCCGCCCGCTCCACCGAGGCCTCGAACCGCCCCCGCGCCCGCTCCGCCCCCAGCCCCAGGAACTCCACGTAGACCCGGGCCAGGACGCGGGGATCGGCGAGGAGAGCCGCGATCCCCTCGGGGCGGGTGGTGATCTCGCCCACCACCGCCGTGCCCAGCCGGCGGCACTCCTCCCAGCCGCGGCGGGTGGCCGCCTCGATCTCCTCGGCGCCCAGGGTGGAGGCGGCCCGGGCCACCGTTCCCAGCCACCGGAAGTAGTCGCCGGGCGGGGCTTCGAGGCCGGTGAGGGACAGGTGGGTATGGGCGTTGACCAGGCCGGGCAGGAGCACGGCGCGCCCCTGCTCCCGGACCGCCCCGTCCGGGACCCCGCGCAGAGCCTCGGACGCCGGTCCCACCGCGTCCACGCGGCCGTCCTCCACCGTCACCGCCCCGTCGCGGAGGGGGGGGCCGGTGAGGGTCAGCACCCAGTCGGCTCGATAGGCGATCATGGACGTCCTCCCGGCCCCGATCGGCCGGGGCCGGCCCGACGATACGGTAGGGGAGCGGGCGCGGCAACCGGCCCGGGGGCTGGTCACCGCCCGCCGGGCCCGATACCATGCACCGCCCGCGGACCCGTACAACCCGGCCGCCGCTCGCGCAGTCCGGCGGGCGCATTCGAGATGGAACCGATGGCCCGATCGCCGAACCCCACAATATCCCGTCCCCAGGTGGAAGCCGACCGCATCCACCGGGCCGTCTTCGGCGGGACCGCGCCCAAGGTCCTGGCCCGGCGGTTCGCGCAGGCCTCGGAGCGGCTGGACGCGGCGGCGGCGCCCGCGGAGCTGGCCCTCTACCGGCGGGCCCTGGAGCGGATCGGGGACCTGGAGGCGCTGGAGACCGCCTGCCGCCTCACCGGCCGGCTCCCCCTCCTCTCCCGGAAGTTCCTGATCCTGGTCTACCTGGCCGAGACCCTCCCCACCTACCAGCAGTATTTCGTGAACGAGCGGGACAGCCTGGCCCGCGGGCTCTGGGCCCTGGCCGCGGGGGGGGCGGTCACGGCCTGGAAGGCGGCCAAGGGACTCTGGCTGTGGAGGCGGCTCGGCCATGCATGAGGTGATCGTGGTCGGCTCCGGGGCGGCCGGGGTGGGCGCGGCCCTGGCCCTGGCCGGGCGGGGGATCCGGCCCCTGGTCCTGGACGTGGGGCACGTGAAGGACCCCGAGCGCCCGCGGGTGGAGGGGAACCTCTACGCGCTCCGTCGGCGCGAGGACACCTTCCGGCTCCTGATCGGCGAGGAGTTCCAGACCCTGGCCAATCACCTGGGGGAGAGCCACGTTCCGGTCAAGCTCACCACCCCCAACATGGAGTACGTGACCCGGGACGCGGATCGCCTGGCCGCGGTGGAGGAGACCGACTTCCACACCGTGCAGAGCTTCGCCGCCGGCGGGCTGGCCAACGCCTGGGGGGCGGGGCTGTACCGGTTCGTGGACCACGACCTGGAGGGCTTCCCCATCCGGGCCGCCGACCTCGAGCCCTACTTCGACCGCCTCACCGAGGAGATCGGCATCGCCGGGGTCGAGGACGATCTCGCCCCCTTCTTCGGTTCCGCCCGGGGGCTCCTGCCGCCGCTCCGCCTCTCCCGGAACATGACCCGCTTCGCCCGGAGCTACCATCGCCACCGGGACGCCTTCCACCGCGACCGCATGCACATCGGCCGGGCCCGGATCGCGGTCCTCTCCGAGCCCTTCGACGGGCGTCCCGCCTTCGACTACAGCAACCTGGAGTTCTGGCAGGACCATCGCGCCATCTACTCCCCCCTCTACACCCTGGAGAAGCTGGTGGCGGCGGGCCGGGTGGACCATCGGCCCGGCTTCCAGGTCACCTCCTACCGGGAGGTCGCCGGGGGGGTGGTGGTGGAGGCCCGGCCCATCGACGGCGGGGAACCGCAGAGCTTCCGCGGCCGGAAGCTGGTGCTGGCCGCGGGCGCGGTCAACACCACCCGCATCGTGCTCGCCGCCGGGGGCGATCACGACACCGAGCTCACCCTGCTGGAGAACCCCGCCCTGCAGTTCCCCCTGGTGCTGCCCCGGCGGCTGGGCGCGGCCCTCGACACCGAGGCCTTCGGCCTGGTCCAGCTCAACCTGGTCTGGGACTCGGAGTACTACCGCACCCGGCTCCAGGGGAGCATCATGGACATCACCTCCCCCCTGCGGGCGGAGTTCTTCCCCAGCCTCCCCTTCGCCGCCCGCCGCAACCTGGATCTCATCCGGTATATGCTTCCGGCCATGATCGTGCTCCAGCTCTTCTTCCCCGGCGACGCCCAGGCGCCGTCCAGGATCGCCCTGGCCGGCGACGGGCGGCTGCGCATCCAGGGCCACCCCAACCGGATCGACCTGGGGGGAATGGGGCGATTCCTGGCCCATCTCCGCCGGGCCGGGGCCTATTCGGCCCGGCCGCTGATCGTGCGGGTGCCCCTCGGGCACGCCATCCACTATGCGGGGACCCTGCCCATGCAGGCCGACCCCGGCCGCTACCAGTGCGATCCCGCCGGCCTCCTGGCCGGCTCCCGCCACGTCTACGTGGGCGACTCCGCCGCCTTCACCCGGCTGCCGGCCAAGAACATGTCCTTCGCCATGATGGCCAACGCCATGCGGGTGGCCGAGCGCGCGGCGGAGGCCCTGGGGGCCGGGGCGTGAGCACGGTGCTGGTGACCGGCGCCCGGGGCTTCATCGCCCGCCACGCCGCCCGCCGCCTGGCCGGGGCCGGGCACCGGGTGGTGGGCACCGCCCGCACCCCCGCCGAAACCCCCGGCTACGCCCGGATGGTGGCGGGGGGCCTCGGTGAGTCCCTGGCCCCGCTCCTGGCCGAGGAGCGCCCGGAGGCGGTGCTGCACGCGGCCAACCACGTGGGCGAGGGGGAGTACCGGATCAACGTGGAGGGGACGGGGCGGGCGGTGGCCGAGGCCTCCGCGGCCGGGGTGCGGACCCAGATCTTCCTGAGCTCCCTCTCCGCCCGGCCCGACGCCCTGGCCCCCTACGGGCGGGCCAAGCACGCCCTGGAGGCCCCGGTGACCGGGGCGGGAGGGGTGGCCCTGCGGCTGGGCGTGGTGGTGGGGAACGGGGGCATGTTCGGGAAGATGGTGGAGACGCTCCGGCGCGCCCCGGTGGTTCCCCTCCTGGACGGGGGCCGGGGGCGGGTGCACGTCCTGGGAATCGACTTCCTGGCCGGCCTCCTGCTCCGGATCGTGGAGAGCGGGGGGGAGGGGTTCGCGGGCCGGGTGCTCCACGTCCAGCAGCCGGAGCCGCACACCCTCCGCGAGGTCATGGAGGCCATCCGCCGCCACTACCGGTTCTCCTGCCGCTTCGTGCCCGTGCCCCTGGGGCCGGTGCAGCTGGCGGTGGCGGTGGCGGAGCGGATCCCCGGGGTGCGGCTCCCGGTCTCCGGCACCAACCTCAAGGGCCTCCGCCAGAGCCGGGAGGAGCGGTTCCCCTCGGACTTCCCGGAGCTGGGATTTCCGGCCGAGAGCCTGGACGCGCTGGTGGCCCGGGCCGCCGCCGGGGACACCCCCTGAAGGCCTAACTCCCTGTCCCGGAGTCGACTCCGGCTCCGACCGCCCCGCTCCTGTGCTATACTGGGTGCCCGCACTTTCCGGTCCCGGGGTCAAGGGAACCGGGGTCCCGGCCCGAAAACAAGGACGGAAGCCTCGGGAACCGCCCGCCCCATCCGGACCGATGAGGAACGCGCTTGAGCACGATCCGTGATCCACAACCGATTCGCGACCCCCGGGAGTCGCTGTGGGTGGTGGTGGCCGCCTACAACGAGGAGACCGTGCTCGCCGACACCCTCCGGGAGGTCCTGGCCCGGTATCCCCACGTGGTGGTGGTGGACGACGGCTCCCGGGACCGGACGGCGGCGGTGGCCCGGGAGTGCGGGGTGCGGGTGGTGCGCCATCCCATCAACCTCGGCCAGGGGGCGGCGCTCCAGACCGGGATCCGCTTCGCCCTGCGGCGGGGGGCGGCCTACATCGTCACCTTCGACGCCGACGGCCAGCACGACGTGGACGACATCCCCGGGATGCTGGAGACCCTGGAGCGGGAGGGGGCGGACATCGTGCTCGGGAGCCGGTTCCTGGGCAGCGCCACCGGACTTCCCTGGAAGCGCCGGCTGGTCCTCCGGGCCGCCGTCTCCTTCACCAACCGCACCACCGGGGTCCGGCTCACCGACACCCACAACGGGCTCCGGCTCATGACCGCGGCCGCGGGCCGCCGGTTCAACATCCGCCAGAACGGGATGGCCCACGCCTCGGAGTTCATCGAGCAGATCGGCCGGCTGAAGCTCCGCTACGTGGAGGTGCCGGTGCACATCCGCTACACGGCCTACTCCCTCCAGAAGGGCCAGAAGCTCACCAACGCGGTGCGCATCCTGAGCGAGCTCTTCGCCAGCTGGGTGGTCAAATGGTGATCCGCGTCCTGTTGAGCGTGGGGCTCCTCTTCGCCCTGCTCTACGCCAACCTCCAGCAGTCCTCGACCCGGCTGTTGAAACTGGCCATGTCCCTGGTGGTGCTGTTCGGGGTCTACCTGGTCTGGTTCCCGGACGAGACCACCGCCCTCGCCCGGCTGGTCGGGGTGGGCCGGGGCACCGACCTCATCCTCTACCTGTGGATCGTCATCAGCATCATCTTCATCCTCATCCTCCACCTCCGGGTGAATCGCCTGAACTCGGTCATCACCGACCTCGCCCGCCACGTGGCCCTGACCGAGGCGGACGGCGACGGGGAGTCCGGGGCCGCCTCGGGCGGCGAGTAGCCCCGTCCCGGGTTCCACCGTTCCCACCCCCGCGTTGCGGCCCCTCCGGCCCATGGGTATCATCCCCCCCCGAGGGGAGGTGCCATGAACGAAGAGATCCAGCGCGACGAACTCGAACTCGACGTCCTGTTCGTGGGAGCGGGACCGGCGGGGCTGGCCGGAGCCATCCATCTCGCCGACCTGGTGGCGGAGCACAACGCCGCGGTGGAGGCGGGGGGCGGGGGAACCAGGCTCGAACCGGCCATCGCGGTGATCGAGAAGGCGGGGGAGATCGGGGCCCACATGCTCTCGGGGGCGGTGATGGACCCGCGGGGTCTGGACGCCCTCATCCCCGGGTGGAGGGACAAGGACGCGCCGGTGGAGGCGGAGGTGGGGGACGACGCCATGATCTACCTCACCGGCGGCGGGAGCTTCCGCGCTCCGGTGACCCCGCCCCCTCTCAAGAACCACGGCAACTACGTGGTCTCGCTCAACCGCCTGGCCAAGTGGCTGGGGGAGCAGGCGGAGTCGCGGGGGGTGGACGTGTTTCCGGGCTTCCCCGGGGCCTCCCTGCTCACCGAGGGCGCCCAGATCGTGGGAGTGCGGACCGGGGACAAGGGGATCGGCAAGGACGGGAACCGCAAGAGCAACTTCGAGCCCGGGGTGGACCTCAAGGCCAAGGTGACCGTGCTCGCCGAGGGGACCCGGGGCAACCTGACCAAGCAGCTGGTCCGGGACCGGGACCTGGCCGGGACCAACCCCCAGACCTACGGCACCGGGATCAAGGAGGTGTGGAAGGTCCCCGCCGGGCGGGTGGAGCCCGGCACCGTCTACCACACCCTGGGCTTCCCGCTCCCCTCCAGCGTCTACGGGGGAGGCTGGATCTACGGCATGGCCGGGGACAAGGTGTCGGTGGGGTTCGTGGTCGGCCTGGACTACAAGAACCCCTACACCGACCCCCATCACGAGTACCAGAAGTTCAAGACCCATCCCTTCGTGAAGTCCCTCCTGGAGGGCGGGGAGATGCTCACCTACGGGGCCAAGACCGTGCCCCTGGGCGGCTGGTTCTCCATGCCCCGGCGGGTGCTCCCCGGGGCCCTCATCGTGGGGGACTCGGCCGCCTTCCTGAACGCGGAGCGGCTGAAGGGGATCCACCTGGCCATCGAGAGCGGCATGATGGCGGCCAAGGCCGCCTTCGCGGCCCTGAAGGCCGACGACTACTCCGCCCGGACCCTGTCCGAGTACGACCGCCTGTTCGCGGCCAGCGCCGCCCGGGAGGAGCTCCACGGGGTGCGGAACTTCCACCAGGGATTCCAGGGAGGACGCTGGGCGGGGATCATGAACGCCGCCGTGCTCATGGTCACCGGGGGGAAGGGCTTCGGCGACCGCACGGGGGTGGTGGAGGACTACCGGCACATGGCTCGGAAGGACGGCGCCGCGCCCCCGGAGCGGGTGAAGTTCGACGGCGCCCTCACCTTCGACAAGCTCACCGACGTGTACAAGTCGGGGACGGTGCACGAGGAGGACCAGCCTTCCCACCTGGTGGTCCACGACACCGACATCTGCGCCGGCCGCTGCGTGGAGGAGTACGGGAACCCCTGCCAGCACTTCTGCCCGGCCGCGGTGTACGAGATGGTCGAGGGCGACACGCCCTCGGGGAAGAAGCTCCAGATCAACGCCTCCAACTGCGTGCACTGCAAGACCTGCGATATCATGGATCCGTACGCCATCATCACCTGGATCCCCCCCGAGGGCGGCGGGGGTCCCAAGTACACCGATCTCTAGCCGCCCCCCGGCGGCTCCCGCCGCCGTGCGGCGGCCTCCGGCCCCGTCCCTCCCCGGGACGCGGGCCGGCTCCCGGTCCGGGGCCGGAGTCGCGGCCCCGGCCGTTCATCGCGAGGAGGAACCATGTCCGAACCCCGGCACGCCCGGATCGCGCCCGGACGCCTGTTCATCGGAGGGGAGTGGGTGGACGCGGCCTCGGGGCGCACCTTCGAGACCGTGAACCCGGCCACCGAGGAGGTGCTGACCACGGTGGCCGAGGCCGGCCCCGAGGACGTGGACCGGGCGGTGTCCGCGGCCCGGGCCGCCTTCGAGGGGGGCTGGCGGACCACCCCGCCGGCCAAGCGGGCCCGCATCCTCAACCGGACCGCGGAGCTGATCCTGGCCCATCGCGACGAGCTGGCCGAGCTGGAGACCCTGGACCAGGGCAAGGTGATCTTCGAGGCCTCCAAGGTGGACGTGCCCATGGCCGCCGACACCTTCGCCTACTACGCCGGCTGGGCCACCAAGCTCCACGGGAGCACCATCCCCGTGCAGCCGGGCATGCTCAACTACACCCTGGCCGAGCCCTACGGGGTGGTGGGGCAGATCATCCCCTGGAACTTCCCCCTCCTCATGGCGGCCTGGAAGCTGGCCCCCGCCCTGGCCGCGGGGAACGCGGTGGTGCTGAAACCGGCCGAGCTCACCCCGCTCTCCGCCCTCCGCCTGGGCGAACTCCTGGCCGAGGCGGGCCTCCCCCCCGGGGTGGTCAACATCGTGCCCGGCTACGGGGATCCCGCCGGCGCGGCCCTGGTCGCCCACCCCGGCGTGGACCGGGTGGCCTTCACCGGCTCCACCGGGGTGGGCCGGTCCATCATGCGCTCGGCGGCGGAGGTTCCCAAGCCGGTCTCCCTGGAGCTGGGGGGGAAGTCGCCGCACATCATCTTCGCCGACGCCGACCTGGAGGCGGCGGTCAAGGGCGCCATCGTGGGCATCTTCTACAACAAGGGGGAGACCTGCACCGCGGGGAGCCGGCTCTTCGTGGAGGAGTCGGTGCTGGAGCCGGTGACCGAGCTCCTGGCCCGGCGCGCGGCCCGGTCCCGCCCCGGGGACCCCCTGGACCCCGGGACCAGGATCGGCCCCCTGGTCTCGGCCGCCCAGCGCGACCGGGTGGAGCAGTACGTGAACCTGGGCCGCGAGGAGGGGGCCCGGGTCCTGGTCGGAGGAGAGCGGGCCACGGTGGGCGACGGCCGCGGCTTCTTCTACGAGCCCACCGTCCTCACCGGGGTGGAGAACCGGATGACGGTGGCCCGGGAGGAGATCTTCGGCCCGGTGCTCGCGGTGATCCCCTTCCGGGACGTGGAGGACGCGGTGGCCCAGGCCGAGGACAATCCCTACGGCCTGGCCGCGGGAGTATGGACCCGCGACGTGGCCAAGGCTCATCGCGCCGCCGCCGCCCTCCGGGCGGGGACGGTGTGGGTCAATACCTACGGCCTCTACAACGCCGCCGTTCCCTTCGGCGGCACCAAGCAATCGGGTTTCGGCCGGGAGCTGGGGGAGGAAGGCATCCGCGCCTACACCCGCACCAAGTCGGTGTGGGTGAACCTCTCCTGACCGTCCTCCGAGGCCTCGGAATGGGCGGGGCCGGCGGGATCACCCGCCGGCCCCGCCCGTACGCGCACCTCGTCCGCCGGTGGGCTCCGGTCAGTTCCCCAGCTTCACCACCCGGGCCACCGCCTGTTCGCCTCCGCTCCGGAGCCGGGCGAAGTAGACCCCGGCCGGGGCCTCCCCGCCGTCGCTCCCCCGGCCGTCCCAGACCAGGGTGTGGCGGCCCGGGGTCTGGGGGTTGGCGGTGAGCACCCGGACCTCGCGGCCGGAGGCGTCGTAGATGGAGAGCCGGATGGGGCTCTCGTCCACCACCTGGTAGGTGACCTCGGTCCGGGCCCGGAAGGGGTTGGGGGCGGTGAGGACCCTGGCGGTGAGGGTGCCGCCCGGCCCGTCGCCGGGCACCGCCACCGCCTGGACCCCGTGCGGCCCCGGCCCCGACGGGGTGTAGCCGTGGCACACGCTGCAGTCGCTGAGGGTGCCGGCGTGCCCCTGGAGCGCCACCACCTGGCGGTTGTCCCGCTCCTCGCGGGCGGGAAGGATGGCGTGGGGGCTGTTGTGGCAGGTGGGGCAGTAGAGGTTCCCGTGGCCGTTGTTGGCGTTCCGGAACAGCACCCCCGCCGGCTCGGCGTAGGCGGCGCCGTGGCAGTCCCCGCAGCGGGGCTCGTCCAGCCACGGACGGCGGCCGTCGTGGATGCTCTCGGCCACGTTCCGAACGTCACCGTGGCAGTTCTGGCAGACCAGGCCGAAGTCGGTGGCCATGGTTCCCCGCAGGCACTGGGTGTTGGGCCCCGGGTGGCACTGGTAGCAGTCGTTGGTCTCCTCGGCGTGCTGGCTGTGCATGGCGTCGGAGAGGCTGGGCAGTCCCGGTCGCCCCGGAAGGCCGAGGGCGTTGCTGGCGTGGCAGTCCGCGCAGAGCACCGGGGTGGAGTTGGCCAGGTTGGTGCCTTCCTCGTGGTCGTGGCGGCGCAGGATGGCGTGCTCCACCGTCTCCCCGGTGTTGGGATGATGGCAGTTGGAGCACATCATCTCGTTGGAGACCGGGACCACGATCTCGGTGGAGGCGACCTGGACGCCGGATCCCGCGTCGTAGGCGGTGAGGACGCCCAGCTGGTAGGGCTGCTCGTGGACCAGGTCGCTGTCGGTGTAGGGGGTGAGCGGGATCCCCAGGGCCTCGAAGTGGTCGGGATGGAGATCCAGGCTTCCCGCCAGCCCCTTGCCGTAGAGGCCCACGTTCGGGGGCAGGGTGACCCCGAAGATCTGGGGGGCGTAGGTCCAGAAGTCGGTCTTGCCCACCGAGTAGGTGTTGTCCTCGATCATGTAGTCCACCCGGTAGCCGGTGGACACCACCTCGGGGAGCCGGGTGGGATCCCCGCGGCGGATCAGGGTCGCCCAGACGGTGTTGAAGGGAGGCAGCACGGTCAGGTCCTGGAACCGGGCGTTGGAGCAGTGCATGCCGAGATCGTTCCAGCCCACCAGGATGTGGGACCCGTTGACGACGGCCAGGGCGGGGTCGAGGGGCGGGGGGTCGGCGGACGCGGGTAGGGGGGCGGCGAAGAGCAGCAACGCGGTCAGGCACACCGCGACGGGAGCGATCGGGTGTCGCGCGGACATGGAACCCTCCAGGGGAGCCTCCTCCAGTCTCCTCCGCGGGGTTGGCTCACCTACGCCCCGCGTGGACCGGCCCGCGGCGGATGTGCCGGGGTCCGGGTCCGGGATGGGCCACGGAGGAAGGATGAAGGGAGGGGCGTACCGGTCACGGGAAAAGTGGTCCTTTTCCTTCGGAAATCGCTGCGGCGGGCCCTCTTAAGACGACTAGTCTTGTCGCTTGTGCGCGCCGGCCTGACGGACGAGGGTCTCCAGGACGGCGTAGGGCTGGGCGCCCACCACCGTCCGCCCGTCGGCCTGGAAGGTGGGAACGGCGTTCACTCCCGCCGCCACCGCCCGGGCCCAGTCGGCGTCCACCGCCTCCCGGTAGGAGCGGTCCTCGAGCACCTGGAGGGCCTCGGCGCGGTCCAATCCCACCGATTCGGCCAGGTCGGCCAGGACGCCGGTGTCGGCGATGTTCTTTCCCTCGGCGAAGTAGGCCCTGAAGGCGGCGTCGTGGAAGGCCGGTCCCCGGCCCCGGTCGGCGGCCCACCTGCCCAGTTCCTGGGCCAGCCGGCTGTTGTAGGTCATGGTGCGATCGGACATGGGGAGCCCCTCCGCCTCGGCCAGGGCGCGGAGCCGGGTCTGGCTCTGCCGGATCCGGGCCTCGGCGCCGGGGCCGCCGCCGAACAGCTCGGCCAGGGACTGGCCCGCCATGGGGGTGCCGGGGTGGAGGGGGAAGTTCACGTACTCCACCCGGACGTCGTACTCCCGCTGCAGGTGCTCAACACGCACGGTGCTGAGATAGCACCAGGGTCAGACGTAGTCCGAGTAGACGGTGAGGACCACGGGGTCGGCAGGGGGATCGGCGGCCATGGACATCTCCGGAGCGCCCGCGATGGCCAGCGCGGCCAGGGTGAGGACGAAGAGGGCGCGACGCCGGGGGAATCGGTGCATGGGGGTTCTCCCGGGGGTTGGGGTCGGGGTGACGGCGAGGGGCCAGTATAGCAGGGCCCGCCCCGGCCCGCCCGGCGGCCGCCCCGCGGGCGGTCAGTTCCCGGCGGGGAACCGGATCCTGGACTCTCCGGCGTAGACGTTGAACCGCCCGTCGCGCAGGAACCCGACCAGGGTCATCCCGAACTCCCGGGCCGTTTCCACCGCGAGGCTGGACGGGGCCCCCACCGCGGCCAGGACGGGGATGCCGGCCAGGAGCGCCTTCTGGACCAGCTCGAAGCTGGCCCGCCCGCTGACCAGGAGCACCGCATCCCCGGCGGGCAGGTTCCCGGCCAGGAACAGCGCGCCCACCACCTTGTCCACCGCGTTGTGGCGGCCCACGTCCTCGCGCAGCAGCCGGAGCCGGCCGGCCCCGTCGAAGAGGGCGGCGGCGTGAAGTCCGCCGGTGCGGGCGAAGACCGGCTGGGCCCGGCGGGCGCGCGCGGGGAGGGCGTGGAGGTCGTCGGCGGAAAGTCGGAGGGAACCGGGGGGGAGGGGCGGGCAGGCCATCCGCACCAGCTCCAGGGACGCCTTTCCGCACACCCCGCAGCTGGAGCTGGTGTAGACGTTCCGGCTCAGCCGGCCGGGATCGAAGGGGGCGCCGGGGCGGAGGCGCACGTTGACCACGTTCCGCCCCCCCGGGTCCTCGGGGGCGCAGGGCTCCACCGAGGCCAGGTCCTCGCGGCGGTGGAGCACCCCCTCGGTGACCAGGAACCCGGCCGCCAGCTCCGTGTCCCGGCCCGGGGTGCGCATGGTCACCGCCACCGCGTGCCGCCGGAGGCTTCCGTCCGGGGCCACGGCCACCACCCGGACCTCCATCGGCTCCTCGACGGCCACCGCGTCCACCGCCGCGGCCGGGGCCCGCCCGTCCACCCGGAGGAGGGGAACCGGCACCGATCCCGCGCCGTCTCCGTCCGGGGCGACGCCTCCGTCCGGGGGTGCGGCCGCGCCCCCGGGATCCGCAGGGGCGTCTTCCGGTGTCGGCGGTCCGGCTTCAGTCATCGTCCCGCTCCACGGTCACGGTGGCGTCGCGGTAGGCGGGGATGCCGCAACGGGGGTCGGTGACCCCCCGGGGGATGAGCACGTTGGCCTCGGGCCAGAAGGCGACCACGGTTCCCGGGTGTACCGCTCCCGCGCGGGCCCGGCCCCGCATGACGCCGGCCCCGGACCGGAGGGTGACCGCGGCCCCCTCGGCCAGGCCCAGCCGGGCCAGGTCCTCGGGAGCCATCACCACCGCGTCCCGCCCGTTCCCGGTGAGCATGTCGGTGGCGTGGAAGACCATGCTGTTGAACTGCTTTCCCCGCCGGGTGGTGAGCTGGAAGCTTCCGGGGGGCACCTCGCGCTGGGGGGGAGCGAGGGGGGTGAAGCGCGCCCGGCCGTCGGGGAAGCCGAACCGGCCGCCGGCCCCGAGGCGGGCCCCTCCCCACTGGAACTGGTCCCCCTTGGCCCTCAGGTTCCGGATGTCCGCGTAGGCCGGAATCACCCGGGCGATCTCCTCCCGGATGTCGGCGGTGCTCTCGAAGGCGCAGAGTCCGGCCGTATCCGGGTTCACCCGGGCGGCCACGTCCAGCAGCGCCCTCCACTCGTCCCGGGCCCCCGGCACCCGGGGACCGGGGATCTCCGGGTTGAACACCACCCGGCGCTCGGTGGTGGTCTCGGTGTTGCCGCCGCGCATCTCGTAGCGGGTGGTGGCCGGGAGCACGAGCACCGTGTCCGCCGGATCCACCATCATCTGGGGGTTGAGCACGATGTCGTGGTGCACCCGCAAGGGGATCCGCCCCAGGGCCCCGCGCACGAAGCCGGGGTCGGGAAGCACGCCGAAGAGGTTGCTTCCCACGCACCACAGCACGTCCACCTTCCCCTCCGCCGCCGCCTCCACCATCTGGGCCGCGAACCGGCCCGGGCGCCTGGGCACCGGGAACCCCCAGGCGCGGGCCAGGCGGGCGCTCCCCTCCGGCCCCACCGGCTCCCCCCCGGGAAGGAGGTTGGGGGCGCACCCCATCTCCGCGCCGCCCTGGACCCCGGAGTGGCCCCGGATGGGCATGAGGCCGGTCTTCTCCCGGCCCAGGAAGCCGCGGGCCAGGGCGAGGTTGGCGATGGCCTGGACGTTCTGGACCCCGTGGCGGTGCATGGTGATGCCCATGGACCACACGAAGACCGCGCTCCGGGCCTCGCCGAGGAGGCGGGCGAAGTCCCCCATGGATTCCCGGGAGGCCCCGGAGTGGCGCTCCAGCTCCTCGAAGGACTGCTCGTCCAGGGTGGCGCGCAGATCTTCCCAGCCCACGGTGTGGGCGGCTATGAACTCCCGGTCGGTGCGCCCCTCGGCGATCAGGTGCTTGAGGACCCCGTTCAGGAAGGCGATGTCCCCGCCCACCCGGACGGAGAAGAAACGGTCGCAGATCCGGGTGCCCAGGAGTGCGGAGTCCACCGAGGACGGCACCCAGTAGCGCTCCATGCCCGGTTCCCGGACCGGGTTCACCATGGCCACCCGGGTGCCGCGCTTCTTGGCCAGGTGCAGGTATTTCATCACCACCGGCTGGTTGTTGGCGGCGTCGCTGCCCAGGAACACCACCAGGTCGGTGCCGATCAGGTCGCGGTAGCTGCAGGTGGTGGCGGCGAAGCCCACCGAGTCCTTGAGCCCGGTGGTGGAGGGGGAATGGCAGATGCGGGCGGAGTTGTCGATGTGGTTGGTGCCCAGGAACCGGGCCGCCTTCTGGGCCGCGTAGTAGGTCTCGTTGGCGGTGCCTCGGCTGACCAGGTAGAAGGCCAGGCGGTCGGGATCGACGGCCCGGATGCGGTCCGCGGCCAGGTCCAGGGCTTCGTCCCAGGAGAGGGGGGTGAAGCCCCGGTCGCCCCGGCGGCGGACCAGGGGAACCGGGATCCGGCCCAGCTCCCGGAGTTGCCGCTCGGTGCGCCCGGCCAGGATGCCGGCGTCGGCGGCGGCCTCGGGCGCGAAGGGGGGCGCGGTGTTGAGGCGGAGGAGGTTCAGCCGGACCCAGCACAGGTGGACCTCGTCCATGGTCCAGTCCCGGAGCCCGGTGGTGCCGAGGGCGCAGCCGTCGCATACCCCGTCGGTGAGGATCCGCCAGGCGTAGCCGGGCCGGTCCCGGTTCTGCCAGAGGGCGCGCGCGATCTCCAGGTAGGGTCCGGTTCGGCGCCGGAGGACCCGCCTCACTCGAAACGGGTGAAGGTCACGTCCAGGCGGCGGGTCTGGGCCCGGGCCTTCCGCCACTGGACGAGGATGGGGCTCTGATAGGTGCCCTGCACGATGCAGCCCCGCCCGTCCGGACCGCGATCGGCGACCAGGAGGCTCACCGAGCGCTTCATCCGCAGCAGCCGGGCGGCGGGAACGGCGAGGAACTTGTCCACCACCCGCTCCAGGCCCGAGCCGCTGATCCCCAGCACGTCCATGAGCTGGTTCAGCACCTGCACGAAGTCGTACTTGGCGTAGTCCTTGGTCTTCTCCGGGATCGACCGCGGATCGAGAAGCATGTTCCGCCCCTTCTCGGCCATGAACCGGAGCGGATTGCGGAGAACCTCGGCCATGTCGTGCCGCATGAGGAGGGTCTCGTACTCGTTCACGGTGAGGGCGGCGTTTCCCTCCCCGGGAGCGAGGGAGATGTCGATCCGCCCCTTGTCGATGCCCAGCCGGTCGACCAGGTGGCACAGCTCCTCGTAGAGCCCGAACCGGGGATCGCGCAGGTTCACCGAGTCGATGGGGTGGACGGAGATGGGCACGTCGACCCGCAGCCGCTCCACCACCTCTTCCCGGTTGTAGCCGATGACGGTGGTACGCCGGGTGCGCCGGGCGGACCCGTTCACCCCGTCCAGGTCGATGAAGTAGACCGGGGTCTCGCCGCGGTTGCGGTAGGTCACGCAGGCCCGCAGGCCGGAGCCGATGAAGGTGAGATGGGAGTCGCCGTTCCGCGGCTCCACCCGCCGCTGGTCCTCGGACAGCTCCGCCCGCAGATGGAGCTGGTCGTGCTGGTAGTCGGCGTCGGGGGGGAACAGGTGCTGGAAGGTCCCGATGAAGCTGTTGACCGACTCCCGGTCGTGGTTCAGCCGGGCGCAGAAGCTCTGCTCCAGGTAGCCCGCGGTGGTGTGGTGCGAGAGATACACCGCCTTGCGGTACTTGCGGAAGAAGTCCTCGGCCTCCGAAACCAGCTGCCGCCCCACGTCGATCACGTCGAAGCGGGAACGGGGACGGAGTTCGAGGGTGATGTCAGAGGGTGGTGACATGAGATGAGGGGTCTCCCGGGGACAAAATTCTACGCCGTTTGTCGGCTTCGGTCAACCGGGAGGAGGTGGGGAGGGGGCGGCAAGCCGGTCCCGGAGAGACGCTTGCCGGTTCCGGGGCCCGGCGGCGTGGCCCCGCGGGGAGCGATCTGGCACAATCCCCGGGTCTCGGGGCCGCGGCGGCCGTCGCCCCGGGGCCAGGGACTCGAGACCCGGGAGGCAGGTATGCGCGCGGTGCTGATCGAGGAACACGGAGGTCCGGAGGCGCTCCGGATCGTGGAGCGGCCGGATCCGGAGCCGGGTGCGGGGGAGGTGCGGGTGCGGGTGCGGGCCGCGGCCCTGAACCACCTGGACCTCTGGGTGCGCCGCGGCGTTCCCGGGGTGAAGTATCCGCTTCCCCTGGTCCCCGGCTGCGACGGATCGGGGCTGGTGGACGCGGTGGGGCCGGGGGTGGACGGGATCGAGCCCGGCGACGCGGTGGTGCTCGCCCCCGGGGTCTCCTGCGGGCGCTGCGAGCCCTGTTCCGCCGGCGACGACCACCTCTGCCGGTGGTACGGCATCCTGGGCGAGCATCGGGACGGCACCTGCGCCGACTTCGTGGTGGTCCCGTCCCGGAACGTCCTCCCCAAGCCGGAGAACCTCTCCTTCGAGGAGGCGGCCTCGGTTCCCCTGAGCTTCCTCACCGCCTGGCACATGCTCACCCGCCGGGCCTGCCTGCGGCCGGGGGAGACCATCCTCATCCACGCCGCCGGGAGCGGGGTGTCCACGGCCGGGATCCAGATCGCCGACCTCCTCGGGGCCCGGATCCTCGCCACCGCGGGGAGCGGGGAGAAGCTGGAGCGGGCCCGGGAGCTGGGAGCGGAGGCGGCCATCAACTACCGGACCGAGGATTTCGCCGCCGAGGTGCGCAGGCTGACCGGAAAGCGCGGCGTGGACGTCATCTTCGACCACGTGGGCCGCGACACCTGGGAGGCCAACGTGAAGAGCCTGGCCAAGGGCGGGCGCCTGGTCCTCTGCGGCAATACCAGCGGCACCGAGGCGGTGACGCCGCTGCCTTACGTGTTCTACAAGAACCTCTCGCTGCTGGGATCGACCATGGGCTCCCGGGCCGAGCTGTTCGAGATCCTGCGGCTCTTCGAGCGGGAGCAGCTGGCGCCGGTGGTGGACCGGGTGATCCCCATGAGCGAGGTGGCCGAGGGGCACCGGGTGCTGGAGGACCGGGAGGCGGTGGGCAAGGTGGTGCTGACCCCGTGGTAGAGGAGCGGACATGAGCGACGTGCTGCGCCGGGAGCGGCGGGACGCGGTGGAGATCCTCACCGTGAACCGCCCCGGGAAGCGGAATGCCCTCAACCTGGAGGTCCTGGACGCCTTCCATCACGCCCTGGGCGAGCTGGAACGGGACCGCGCCCTGCGGGTCCTGATCGTGACCGGGGCCGGCGGGACCTTCGTGGCCGGCGCGGACATCGCCGAGCTTCGCGACCGGGACGCGGCCGACGCCCTGGACAGCCTGAACGGGACCCTCATGAACCGGGTGGAGGCCTTCCCGGTCCCGGTGGTGGCCGCGGTGCAGGGCTTCGCCCTCGGCGGCGGCTGCGAGCTGGCCCTGGCCTGCGATCTCCGGGTGGTGGGGCGCAGCGCCCGCCTGGGCCAGCCGGAAGTGGGCCTGGGCATCGTGCCCGGGGCCGGAGCCACCTACCGGCTTCCGCGGCTGGTGGGGCTGGGACGGGCCAAGGAGCTCATCTACACCGGGCGCATCCTCGACGCCGCCGAGGCCCTGGACCTGGGGCTGGCCAACCGGGTGGTGGACGACGACCGGGTGCTGGACGAGGCGCTGGCCCTGGCCGCGGAGATCGCCTCCCGGGGGGCGGCCGCGGTGCGCCTGGCCAAGCTGGCCCTGAACGCCCAGCGGACCGGCCAGGAGGCGGGCCAGGCCCTGGAGCGGGCCGCCCAGGCCTATCTCTACGAGACCGAGGACAAGCGCCGCCGCATGACCGCGTTCCTGAACCGGAAGGGCGGAGGCACCGGGCGCGGATAGCCGCTAAACCCCGGCCCCGGATCGACCGATCACAGGACAAGGGCGCTCCGGTATCGCCCATGATCGGCCGCCCGATCTTCTTTTTCACCATGAGCTTGGAGTGATTGTCTCCGGCTCCGCACGAAAAGGACTGCGCATGGCTCACAGGGTGTACGCAGCCCGGCTGGAGGACCTTCGCGAGGCGGAGGGGATCCGGGTCACGGTGGGGGAGACCACCGTGGCCGTGTTCCGCCGCGGCGACCGGGTCCACGCCCTGGGGGATTCCTGCCCCCACATGGGCGCCTCCCTCTCCGAGGGATTCCTGGATGCCACCTCCGTGGTCTGCCCCTGGCACGGCTGGGCCTTCGACCTGCGGGACGGATCCTCGCCCTTCGACCCCGAGGCCCGGGTTCCGGTGTATGGTGTGGTCGTGGAGGACGGGGCGGTGTACGTGGTGGTGGACGAGGAGGCCGCTTCCCGGGTCGGTCCATGCGATGCCGAGGGGGGATGCGGCCACCGCTGAACCGGGAGATCTTGTGACCGAGGTGACGCCCGAGCTGGTGCCGGTGTTCCCCCTGCCCAACGTGGTGCTCTTCCCCCACACCACCCTTCCCCTCCACATCTTCGAGCCCCGCTATCGGCGCATGATGGAAGACGTCCTGAAGGGCGAGCGGCGCATGGTGGTGTCCCTTCTTCACGCCGCGCCCCCGGAGGGCGCCCACCGCGAACCCCCCTTCCACGACGTGGCCGGCCTCGGCCGCATCAACCGCTACACCCGGCTCCCCGACGGCCGCTTCAACCTCGTGCTGGAGGGGACGGAGAGGGTGCGCCTGGAGGAGATTCCCTCGGAGGGACCCTACCGCCGGGCGCGCATGGTCCCCATGCCCGAGGATGAGGCGTGGCTCAAGGGGCGGAGCGCCACCGCCGCGGTGCGCCGCATGCTGGAGCTGGCCCGGTCCCTGGGCATGACCGACGACGGGGAGGAGGTGCCGGTGCCGCCGGAGACCTCGGAGCGCGCGGCCTGGATCAACCGGCTCGCGTCCGGAGTCCTGGCCGATCCCGAGGAACGCCAGCGCTTCCTGGAGAGCGAGGGATACCACGACCGGGTGGAGATGGTGGTGGCCCAGCTCCGCCTGGCCGGACACATCGTGGAGTCCATCCGCCGGGCGCCGAGGCCTCGGGACCCCGGCCGCAACTAGCGGTCCGCCGGGGCCCCCGACCGAGCCGGGCGGCCTCCCGGATCAGGACGCGAAGCAGTAGTGGCGGCCCGGGAGGTAGCCCTTCCCGTGGAGGGCGCGCCGCACGGTCTCCCGGGAGCGGAAGGTGCCGAAGGCGCAGATCCAGTGCACGATGTCGCCGGCCGGCGCGCCGCCGCCCCGGGGGTGAAGGCGCGGCGCGGCCACCGTCTCCGGAGCCGGAGGCGGGGGCAGGCCGGCGCCCCCGCGCACCTCCCGCGGGTTCACCTCCACCGGGCGCACCCGGAAACCGCGGCTGCGGAGGCCTTCGTCCCAGTCCTCCAGGGACCGGCCCCAGCCCCAGACCAGGAGCTCCCCCTTGCGGGGAAGGCGCTCCGCGCAGGCGTCGAGGGCGACGCGGCGGAAGCCCTCCCGGCTCAGCCGGCGGTCCACCCGGGTGGTCCGGTCGGCGCGCTCCCGCCAGTGATAGAGCGGGCGGTTCACCTTACCCATCCGCCAGCCCGCGGCCGCGCCCCGGAGCCACAGATCCAGGTCCTCGGGGCCGTCCACGTCGCGCCATCCGCCGATCCGCTCCAGGGCCTCGCGGCGGAAGACCGCGGTGGCGTGGGTGATCGGGCACTCGACGAGGAGATTCCGTTCCAGGGCCCGGTGGATGAGGAGCCGGTTCTGCCAGCGGAGGTAGGCCTGCATGTTCGGCGACACCTCCTCGGCCGGGAACATGCTCACCCCGGTGCCGACCACGTCCAGTCCGGGGTGCCGCTCCAGGTGGCGGAGCTGGCGGGCCAGGCGGTCCGGGGCGCAGAGGTCGTCGGCGTCCATGCGGGCCACGTAGCGTCCCTCGGCCTTGGCCAGGGCCCCGTTCAGCGCCGGGACCAGTCCCCTCGGGGGGAGGGCCAGGATGCGCACGCGGGGGTCGCGGTGTCCCGCGGCCTGGGCGATGGAGAGGGTGGCGTCCTCGGACCCGTCGTCGGCCACGATGACCTCCAGGTCCAGTCCGAATCCCTCCTGGCCGAGAATGCACTCCAGAGCCTCGGGCAGGGTCCGGGAAGCGTTGCGGGCGGGGAGGAGGACGGAGATGACGACCATCGGCTGCGGGTTTCCCCTTCCGGATGCGTTCGCGTATGCTGAGTGGGCCGCTGACCGGGGGCGAGACCTCCCGGGAGGAGCGAATGGCGGCCCGACGCGGCGGCCGGGGGGGCGGCTGCCGGGGCCGGCGGCGTCGTACCGGCCCGAAGCGAGTTTGTCAGGTTTTGGTCCCCAGGTCCAGGAGTTCCCCCGTGCCCTCCGATCCCCCTTTTCCTCCGATTCTCGGCCTGTTCGCCCATCCCGACGACGAGACCTTCGGACCCGGGGGCACCCTGGCCCGGCTCGCCGCCGAGGGCCACCCGGTCCACCTGGTCTGCGCCACGCGCGGGGAGGCGGGGACCATCGGCCTCTCCGCCGGGTACGGCAAGCGGCGCCTGGCCGCGCTGCGCTCGGTGGAGCTGCTGGCCGCGGGGGCGGCCCTGGGCCTGGCCTCGGTGGAGATCCTGCCCTTCCCCGATTACGGGCTGGCCCGGCTGGACGAGGAGAGCCTGGTCCGCCCCTTCGTGCGGGCCATCCGCGCCCTCCGCCCCGCGCTCCTGGTCACCTTCCACTCCGGCGGGATCAGCGGGCACCGCGACCACCGGACCGTGACCGGCCGGGCCGAAACCGCCTTCGAGCGGGCCGCGGACCCCGGGTACGCGCCGGATCTGGGCCCCCCCCACGCCGCGGCCCGGCTCTGGACCTATGCCGTGCCCGACTCCCGGGCCCGCCTGGTCACCTACCGCACCCTTCACGGCGTGCCCGACGGGGAGGTGGACGCCCTGGTCGACGTGGATGCCCAGGTCCCGGCCAAGCGGGCGGCGGTGGCGGCCCACGCCTCCCAGAAGCCCTTCATGGACCACCTGGAGAGCCACGTCGGGGATCTGGAGGCCTACTGGACCCCCGAGGCCTTCGTGCTCGCCGCGGCCCGGGTTCCGCTCCCCGACGGGGCGCGGCCGGTGCGCGACCTCTTCGCGGGGATGAACGGGGCCGCGGTCTAGATCTCCAGGGGGCCCCCGGGAGGCGCCTCGGGGTTCACCACCCCGTCCTCGAAGTCGAGCAGGTCGGTGAAGCGGTCCCGGAACCCGGCGGGGGAGAACGGCTCCGGCCCCAGGCCCCGTTCCCGCACCTCCTCCAGGAGCGCCAGCACCCGGGCGTTGACCGGGGCGGCGATGCCCGCCCGCTTCCCGAGGCGGAGGATCTCGCCGTGGTAGAAGTCGTTCTCCAGCCGCGGCCGGCGGCGGTGCAGGTTCTGCCAGGTCGAGTTGTAGACCCCGCCGGTGGTGTCCGGGGGGCTTCCTCCGGCGCGGAAGCGCTCGATCATCGCCTCCACCGGCGTCCCCAGGCCCGAGGCCGGCTCGGCGCGGATCCCCGCCGCGGCCAGAACCCGGCGGCCTTCCTCCAGCAGGGCGACCTGGACCCGGGCCAGCGCCGGTTCCACCCCGGAGCGATGCAGCAGCACCGCGGGCCCGCTGACCAGGTTCACCAGGAGCTTCAGCGCCTTGTCGGCGCCGATCTCCGGGGACTCGGCGGCGGTGAACCCGGCCGCGGCCAGGTCCTCCACCAGCTCGCCGGCCACCGGATCCGGTCCTCGCGGGTGGCGGCCGAGGATGAGCTGGCCCGGCGCCCGGAGCCGCACCTCGCCCGGGTCGAGCAGGGTGGCGGTGAAGCGGACCACGCCGCCGTAGAGCCGGGGACAGAGGGGGGCCGCGGTCTCCTCGGCCCGGATCCCGTTCTGCCAGGTCACCACCGGGCGGGTCCGGATGAGCGCGGCCGCCGGGGCCAGCGCCTCCGCCACCTCGGGAGCCTGCACGGTGAGGAAGACCACCGCCTCGGGAGGAAGGTCCGGGGGGACCTCGGTGCGCGCCTCCACCGGAGCGAGGAAGGTCCCGGTGCGGGACACGGTGCGCAGGCCCCCGGTGGCCCGGATGGCCTCCACGTGGGCGGGGCGGGCCACCAGGGTCACGGGCCGGCCGAGGCGGGCCAGGTAGGCCCCGAGGGCGGAGCCGACCGCGCCCGCGCCCAGGATCAAGTAGGATCGCATGGGCGCGATTGTAGGTCCGGGCTCCGGTTCGTGCTACCGTAGAGCCGGGCTTGGACACACCATGAACCGACGCGTTTCCCTTCTTCTCGTTCTCGGCCTGCTCCTGGCCGTGTCCGCCGCGACCGGCGCCGTCCCCCGCGGCGACATCGATCCCGCCCTCCGCGGGCTCCTGGACCGCCCCGCCGCCGAGGCGGCGGGCGTTCTGGCCGCGGCGGCGGCGGACCGTCCCTCCGTGCTGCTCCCCCGGTCCCTGTATCCGGCGGTGGAAGCGGGAGCGCCCCCCCGGCTGGAGGTCTTCCTGACCGCGGACCCCGGCGCGCGCCTGGACGGCGCCGGAGTGGAGAGCTATCCCCTGGGCGGCGATCTCTACGCGGCCCGGGTCACCCTGGAGGGATTGCGGCGGGTGGTGGCCGAGGACGGCGTGCTCGCGGCCCGGCTCTCCCGGCCGGTCCGCCCCGCCCTCGACCGGAGCGCCGCCTTCCTCGGTCTCGCCCGGGTGCGCCGGGCCGACCCCGGAACGGGAGAGTTCTCCGGCCTCACCGGGCGCGGGGTGGTGGTGGGCGTGGTGGACTCGGGGCTGGACTGGGACCACCCCGACTTCCGGAATCCCGACGGGAGCACCCGGGTGGTCTGGTTCTGGGACCAGACCATCCCCTTCGCCCGGCCTCCCGCCGGATACCCCTTCGGGGACGAGTTCGATGCCCGGGACATCGAGGGAGCCTTCGCGCCGGCCCGGGATCCCAGCGGGCACGGCACCCATGTCACCGGCATCGCCGCCGGCAACGGCCGGGGTTCCTTCGTGGAGGGGGAGGGGGTGCGCTACGCGGGGGTGGCGCCGGAAGCGGTCCTGGTCGGGGTGCGCACCAACTTCACCGAGTTCGGGGTGGCTCTGGGGGCGCGCTACGTGTTCGAGCGGGCCGCCGACCTCGGGCTGCCCGTGGTCCTGAACCTGAGCCTGGGCAACCAGTACGGTCCCCACGTGGGGGACACCCCCTTCGAGCGCTCCCTGGAGGCCAACCTGGGCCCGGGCCGGTTGCTGGTGGCCGCGGCCGGGAACGACGGGAACCGGGACCTCCACGCCGAGGCCGACGTGCCCGGGGGGGAGACCCTGACCCTGCCCTTCGAGTTCGGCGAGTACGACAAGTCCTCGCCGGATCCCCGGTTCCTGACCCTGGAGGGATGGTTCGATGCCGGCAATCGCTACCGGGTCACCCTGGTCGATCCCCAGGGAAACCGGGTGGGGCCGGTGGGGTGGGGAACGGAGGACGCCCGCCTGGAGACGAACCGGGGGGTGATCCACGCCTGGAACACCGAGGACTCCGGATACGGCACCCTGAGCATCGACATCGAGGACAACCTGAACTCGGTCCGGCGCGCCACCGGCGTCTGGACCCTGGAGATCGAGGGCGTGGATGTCCCCGCCGATCCCGGGATCGACTTCTGGATCACCAACTGGGCCTTCGACTCCACCGACTATCCCGGGTTCCTGGAGAGGGTGGACCGCAGGGAGACCATCCTCGTCCCCGCCACCGGTTCCCGGATCATCGCGGTGGGGGCGATCTCCACCCGGTCCTGCTGGCCGGGCATGGACGGCGCCGAGCACTGTTACACCTCGGACCCCGAGGAGGGCTCGGTGGCCTACTTCTCCGCCCTCGGCCCCACCGCGGACGGCCGGACCAAGCCGGAGATCCTCGCCCCCGGATACGGGGTGATCTCCGCGCGCTCGGGCACCCTGGACCCGGACCGCTACCAACCCGGCGTGCTTCCCTCGGTCACCGTTCCCGGCGGGCTCTACTGGATCAACCAGGGCACGAGCATGGCCGCGCCCCAGGTGACGGGGACGGTGGCGCTGCTCCTCCAGCAGTACCCCCGGCTCACCTACGACCAGGCGGTGGCCCGGCTCACCGCCCGGTCGTCCCCGATGGTGGATCCCCGCATCGGGGAGACGGTCCGGGTGCTGAGGACGGCGAACGCGGTCCTGCCCCCGGTGGCGGTGGTCCTCTCCGAGGCCGAGCTCACCCCCGGGGGCCTCCTCCTGCGCTGGTTCACCGGCAAGGCCCTCGGCGCGCCCCGCTACCGCGTGTACCGGGACTTTCCCGGCATGGATGCCGATGCCCCGCCGGTGGGGAACGGCGTCCGCGGCGACAACCCCTACGAGGTGCTGGACCGGCATCCCGAGGCGGGGCGCGAGCAGCGCTACCGGATCGTGGCCGTGGACGAGGCGGGGCTGGAGTCCGACCTGGATACGGTGCGGGTGGAGGTGGCCGGCACCGCCCGCGCCGTCCTCCGCCCCGCGGTGCCCAACCCCGCGGCGGGCCCGGCCCGGGCGACCTTCTTCCTCCCCGTCTCCGCCTCCGCCGGGACCTGGCGGGTGGAGGTGATCGACGTCCAGGGCCGGAAGGTGACCGAGGCCGCCTCGGGGCGGTTCGATCCGCCGGGGGGGGAGTTCTCCCTGCGCTGGGACCTGCGGGACGCGGGCGGACGGCGGGTTCCGGGAGGGATCTACTTCCTTCGCCTCAGCTGGTCCGGGGATTCCGGGACGCGGCTGGGGACCCGGGTCACCCGCCTGGTGGTGCTCCCCTAGGGTCCGGCTCCGGGGCCTCGGGGCCCGGCCACAGGTCCTTCCTCCACTGCTCCGCCCCGGTCGCGCGCGCGGCGCGGCGGGCCGCCCGGTCCAGCCGCCAGGCCCGCCACAGCGATCCCCAGCCGGTGAGCGGATGCCGCCGGAACCGGGCGCGGTGGTACTGGGCCAGGTTGTGGAGGAAGCCGGGATGGCCGGGGGCGAGGTCGAGGGCGCGCCGGGTGGCGCCGAGCGCCCGGTCCAGGTTGCCGGTGTAGAACCGGGCCGCGCCCAGGTCGCACCAGTACCGGGGATTGTCGGGCTCGCCGGCCACCGCCCGCTCCAGCCAGCGGGCGGCTTCCCCGGCGTCGCCGCCCCGCAGGGCGGCCACCCCCCGCAGGTAGTCGTGGCCGGGGATGGGGCTCCAGGGGTCGATCTCCAGGGCGGCGCGGTAGTGCTCCACCGCCTTCGGCGCCTCGGTCTCCACCACCAGGTCTCCCAGCCCGCGATGCCCCCAGGGCGACCGGGGGTGGCGGCCGGCCAGGACCTTGAACAGGCCTTCCGCCTCCACCGTCCGCCCGGAGCGGCGGAGCAGGTCCCCCAGCGCGTACTCCAGTCCGGGGAGGGGGCCGCAGGCGCGGATCGCCTCGCGGAGACGGCGCTCGGCGGCGTCGCGGCCCTCCCGGGCCTCGTCCAGGCGGGCCAGGAGCTGGTGGGGGAGGGGATCGCCGGGCCGGGCCTCCAGGACCTCGGCCAGGGTGCGGGCCGCCTCGCCGGGGCCGGCCAGGCGGACCAGGCCGTGGCCGGCCGCGGCCAGGGTGGGGCCGGGGATCCGGGCCAGCACCGCGCCGAACACGGACCGGAAGGCGGCCAGGGCCTCGTCGCGGCGGCCAAGTTGCTCCAGGGTCTGGCCCAGGGCGGCGGCCAGGACCGGGTCCCGGGGGGCGCGCCCGCGTGCCGCCGCCAGGAGCTCCAGCCCTTCCTCCGCGCGGCCGCTGCGGCGAAGGAGGGTGGCCAGGCCGGCCAGGGCCGCGGTATGGCCGGGATCGGCGGCGAGGGCGCGGCGGAGCAGATCCTCCCGGGCCGCCTCGTCCACGGCCGGCCCGCCCCGCAGGGCCTCGGTGGCCAGGACCTCGGGATTGCCGGGAAAGGCGGCGCGCAGCGCCGCCCAGGCCCGCCCCGCGCCTTCCTGTTCGCGCAGGGCATCGAAGGCCTCGGAGGCGCGGGCGATGCGGGCGGGGAGCTCCGCGGCCGGGGTGGCGCGCACCTCGTGCCGCCAGAGCCGGGCCATGGCCCGGACCCGGGGCAGATCCACCAGGCCGTCCAGCTCCTCCAGGGCCTCGTCGCGCCGCCCCGCGCCGGCCAGGGCCAGGGCGAACTGGAGCCGGGTGGGGGCATGGGAGGGGGCGCTCTCCCGGGCGGCCCGGGTCATGGCCAGGGCCTGCTCCCAGTCCCCCTCCCGGGCGGCCAGGACGCCCATCCCGGCCAGGGCGGGCGCGTCCCGGGGGTCCTCGTCGAGGAGGTTCACCGCGACCTGCCGGGCGAAGGTGGGGTTCCCCACCCGGAGGTAGCGTTCCAGGTCCACGTAGCGGGGCCAGACCCGCAGGAACCGGTGGATCTCCGGACGGGCCTCCATCTCCGGATGCCGGGCGGCGGCGTCCTCCAGGGCGTGGGCCAGCCCCTCCAGGCTCAGACCCTCCTCCAGGTCCCCCTGGAACGGCGTCTCCGGGCCCGCGGGCAGGTAAAGGCGGGAGGGAAGGCCGAAGTAGGCCGCGGTGCCCGGGTCCAGCTCCAGGGACAGCCACAGGGGGGGCGTGTCGCTCACGGCCGGAGCACCGGGTGGCGGAACGGGCGGGGGTCGGGGGGCGTCATGGCGTACATCCTCGTCCTGGGCCGGCGGCGGGATGCGGGCGGCCTGCATCGGGGGCGCGACCATGGTACCCGAGGCGGGCGCCGGGCTCAACCGCGGGGCCGCCCGGCGGTGTTTCTTCTTGACAGCTAAGTTATTGCCTCGTAAGGTTTTTGGGTTTTACCAGCCAGGGAGGCCCCGGTGACCGCGGATCACGTGCGTCTGAACGACATCGTTCTCTTCGCCCACCTCGGCGTGACCGAGGCGGAGCGCGAAGTGGGGCAGCGGATCCACATCGATCTGGAGCTCACCCTGGATCTCTCCGGCGCCGCGGAGAGCGACGCCCTGGCCGACACCGTGAACTACGAGGCGGTGTACCGGACGGTGGCCGACGTGGTGGAGGCGTCCCGGCACCGCCTGCTGGAGTCCCTGGCCGGGACCCTCATCCGGCGGCTCCTGGGCGAGTTCGCGGTGGACGGGGTGCGGGTCCGGGTCCGCAAGTCCAACGTGCCCTTCGCGGGCAGCCTGGCCTCGGCCGAAGTGGAGCTGAGCCGCACCCGATGACGCGCGCCTTCGTCGGCCTGGGCTCGAACCTGGGGGACCGCGAGCGGTACCTCCGGGACGGGGTGGAGGCGATGGGCGGTCTCCCCGGAACCGAGGTGGTGCGGGTATCCTCTCTCTACGACACCGAGCCGGTAGGCGGTGAGCCGGGGGAGCCCCGGTACTTGAACGCGGTGGCCGAGCTGGAGACCGCGCTTCCGGCCCGGCAGCTGCTGGACGGACTCCTGGAGCTGGAGGCGCGGGCCGGACGCCCCCGGACCGGCCGGGCCGGCCCCCGGGTTCTGGATCTGGATCTCCTCTTCTATGATCGGGAGATCCTGGAGGAGGTGGGGTTGAGCGTGCCCCATCCCCGCTACGCCGAGCGCTCCTTCGTGCTCGTGCCCCTGGTGGAGCTCGCTCCGGACTGGACCGATCCGCGCACGGGGTTTCGCATGGACACGCTTCTCAAGGAAAGGACGCGCCCGGGCGCGGTCCGCCGGGCGGGCCGGCTCGAGCCATGAGCGACATGCAGGGGAAGCACTTCGTCGTCGTCGAGGGGGTGATCGGGGTGGGGAAGACCACCCTGTCCACCTATCTCAGCGAAGCCTGGAAGTCGGTGCTGGTGCTGGAGGAGGTGGAGGAGAATCCCTACCTGGAGGAGTTCTACCGCGACCGGAAGCGCTATGCCTTCCAGACCCAGGTCACCTTCCTCCTCTCGCGGTACCAGCAGCAGCAGAAGCTGCTCCAACGGGACATCTTCTCCCCGCGGGTGGTGAGCGACTACCTGTTCCAGAAGGACCGCATCTTCGCCAACGTGAACCTGAGCGACAAGGAGCTCTACCTCTACGAGCGGCTGTTCCCCATCCTGGAACGGGACGTGCCCACCCCGGACCTGGTGGTCTATCTCCAGGCCACCACCGAGACCCTGCTGGCCCGGATCGAGAAGCGGGGCCGGAGCTTCGAGTCCGACATGGATCCGCAGTACATCGCCGCCCTGAACGACGCCTACAACTACTTCTTCTTCCACTACGACGCCACTCCGCTCCTGGTGGTGGACACCAACCGCCTCGACTTCGTGAAGAACGACCAGGACCGGGACGACCTCATGGCCCGGATCGAGGAGCACCCGGGGGGGACGGTGTACTACAAGCCCCTCTCCGGGGAGGAGGACCGGTGAGTCGCCGCATGACCGCGCCCGCCTTCCGCGCCCGGAAGGGCGGGGAGAAACTGGTCTGCCTGACCGCCTACGACGTGCTCACCGCCCGGGTCCTGGACGAAGCGGGAGTGGACCTCCTCCTCGTCGGGGACTCCATGGGAAACGTGATCCTGGGCCACGAGACCACCCTGCGGGTCACCCTGGACGACGTGGTCCGCCTGGCCGCGGCGGTGGTCCGGGGCCGGGAGCGGGCCCTGGTGGTGGGGGACCTGCCCTACCTCACCTTCCACCTCACCCCCCAGGACACCCTGCGGAACGCGGGGCGGCTGATCCAGGAGGCGGGCGTGGACGCGGTCAAGCTGGAGGGGGGGCGGGAGCGGGTCGACCACATCCGGGCGTTGCTCGACGCGGAGATCCCGGTCATGGGCCACCTGGGCCTCACCCCCCAGTCCGTGCTCCGCTTCGGGGGCCACCGGGTGCAGGGGCGCGAGGAGGCCCGGGCCGAGCGCCTGGTCGAGGACGCCCGCATCCTGGACGAGACCGGGGTGTTCGCCATCGTGCTGGAGGGGATCCCGGGCCCGCTGGCCCGGCGGATCACCGAGACGGTGACCGTCCCCACCATCGGGATCGGGGCCGGGGCCGGCTGCGACGGCCAGATCCTGGTCGTGAGCGACCTCCTCGGCCTCACCCCCGCCGCGCCCAAGTTCGTGCGCCGCTACGCCGATCTCCGGGGGGTGATCGCCGAGGCGGTTCGCGGCTACGCCGGGGACGTCCGGGAGGGCCGGTTCCCCGGCCCCGAGGAGACCTATTCGGGATGACCGGGGGCGCGATGCGGGTGGTGAAGGCGCCGGCCTCGGTGCGCCGGCAGGTGCGGGACTGGCGTCGCCGCGGCGAGCGGGTCGCCTTCGTGCCCACCATGGGCTTCTTCCACGAGGGGCACCTGAGCCTCATGCGGCGCGCGGGCAAGCTCGCCGACCGGGTGGTGGTGAGCATCTTCGTCAACCCCACCCAGTTCGGGCCCCGGGAGGACTTCCGCACCTATCCCCGGGACGTCCCCCGGGACCTGGCCCAAGCGCGGGAGACCGGGGTCGATCTCTGCTTCGTGCCCGGGGTGGAGGCGATCTATCCTCCCGGGCATCGCACCGGCGTGCGGGTGGCGGGGCTGGAGGACGTGCTGGAGGGGCGCACCCGTCCCGGGCACTTCGCCGGGGTGGCCCTGGTGGTTCTGAAGCTCCTCCACATCACCGAGCCCGACATCCTGGTCCTGGGCCAGAAGGACGCCCAGCAGGCCCGGATCCTGGAGATCATGATCGACGACCTCGACCTCCCGGTCCGGGTGGTGCGGGGCCCGGTGGTGCGGGAGCCGGACGGTCTGGCCATGTCGAGCCGGAACGTCTACCTCTCCCCCGGGGAGCGGGCGGCCGCCCCGGTGCTCCACCGCGCGCTCACCGAGGCCCGGCGCGAGATCCGGGCCGGGGAGCGGTCGGCGGCCCGGCTGCTGTCCCGCCTGCGGAAGCGGGTGGCGGCGGCGCCGGGAGTGAAACTGGACTACGCGGCCGCGGTGGACGCCCGCACCCTGGAGGAGCTGAAGCGCCTGCGGGGCCGGGTGCTCATCCCGGTGGCGGCCTGGGTGGGAACCACCCGGCTCATCGACAACCTGGAGCTGACCGTGAACGGAGACCGGACATGAACGCGGGCGCGGGATCCGCGGCCCTGGTGCTGGCCGCGGGCAAGGGAACGCGCATGAAGTCGGACCTGGCCAAGGTCCTCTTTCCCCTCGACGGCCGTCCGCTCATCCACTACGTCCTGGACGCGGTGGAGGAGGCGGGGTTCACCCGCACCGTGGTCATCGTGGGCCACCAGCACCGGGCGGTGCGGGACACCCTGGCCGGGCGGAAGGCGGAGTTCGCCCTCCAGGAGCCCCAGCTCGGAACCGGGCACGCGGTGCAGTGCGCGGCCCCGCTCCTGGAGGGATTCACCGGCGACGTGGCGGTGCTGGCCGGCGACGCCCCCCTCATCCGCGGCGCCACCCTGCGCCGGCTCATGGACCACCACCGGGAAACCGGGGCCACGGTGACCGTGCTCACCGCGCGGCTGGACGACCCCTCCGGCTACGGACGGATCGTGCGCGACCCGGCCGGCCGGGTGACCGCGATCGTGGAGGAGAAGGACTGCACCGGGGACCAGCGGCGGATCGACGAGATCAACTCCAGCATCTACGCCTTCGGCTACCCGTTCCTGGCCCGCGCCCTGCCCCACCTCGGCAACGAGAACCGGCAGCGCGAGTACTACCTCACCGACACCGTGGGCATGGCCTTCGCCGAGGGGCTCCCGGTGGAGGGGATCGTGGTCGAGGATCCGCGCGAGGTCTCCGGGATCAACACCCGGGAGCAGCTGGAGGCGGCGCAGGAGGTGATGCGGGAGCGGCGCCATGAGTGAGCGGCTATGGGCGGGCTGGCGGATGGCCTACATCCGGGAATCGGACCGGGCGTCCCGGAGCGAGGTGAAGACGGAGTGCCTGTTCTGCGGTCTGGCCGGCCGGACCCCCTCGGCGGAGACCCTGATCCTCGAGACCTACGAGCACTGCTACCTCATGCTAAACGCCTTTCCCTACACCACCGGCCACGCCATGGTCGCCCTCCGGCGCCATGACGATTCGCTCCTGGGTTCGGGGGCCGAGGAGCGGGCCGAGGTGCAGGCCGCGGTGGAGCGGGCCCGGCGGGCCCTGGCCGCCGAGTACCGGCCGGACGGCTTCAACGTGGGGGTGAACCTGGGGCGGCCGGCGGGTGCCGGGGTCCCCGGACACCTGCACTGGCACCTGGTGCCCCGCTGGCAGGGGGATACCAACTTCATGCCCGCGCTCATGGAGACCCGGGTCATCCCCGAGGCTCTCCCCGACACCTACGCCCGGCTGATCGGCGCCCTGGGCCGCCTGCCCGAGGAGGGCCTGCGGGTCGCGGAGCGGGGCCATGCCGCGTAGGCGCCGCCGGATCAACCTGCTCACCCTGGTTTCGGTGCTCGTCCTGGGCAGCGTCCTGGGCGCGGTCGGCCTGAGCGTGTTCCTGCGCACCCGCGAGCCGGCCGCCCCCCCGGCCGGGGACCCCGACCTGCGGGTGGAGGTCCTGAACGGTTGCGGGATGCCGAACGTGGGGGACCGGGTGGCCTCCATCCTCCGCCGGGCCGGATACCGGGTGGAGAACGTGGGCAACGCCGACCACTTCCACTACCGCGAGGACATCGTGGTCGCCCGCACCGTGGACCGGGCGCGGGTGGAGCCCCTGGCCCGGTGGCTGCACGGGGCGGTGGTGGTGGAGCAGAAGATCCCCGGCTACGCCTACGACGTCTCGGTCATCGTGGGCCGCAACCACTCCATCATCCCCGATCCCTGACCGGCTCCGCACCCGGCCGGCTCCGCACCCGGCCGGCTCCGCACCCGGGATTCCGGGCGGGATCGAAGAACGCCCCGGCGGCGAGGCCGGGGCGTCTTCGTTCGGGAACCGCGGGGGGGCGGGGCCGCGCTGCCGGGCCGGCCCCTTCTAGGAGGTGCGGTAGTCCTCGATCTTCGCCTTCTTGCGGATCTGGTCCATCCAGGCCGCGTAGATGCGGTTCTGCTTGGCGGCCAGGAGCTGCTGGCGGAGCTGGGCCTTCTGGGTGTCGAAGGCGGTCCAATCCACGTCCGGCCGCTCGTCCACCCGCAGGATCACCCAGCCCCGGGGGGTCTTGATCGGGGCCGAGACCCGGCCCACCGGCAGGGCGAAGGCGGTGCCCAGCACCTCGGGATCCCGGCCCAGGGCGGGAACGCCGGTGCGGCGGGTGAACTCCGGGGTCTGGGTCACCGGGATGGAGTCCGCGGCCGCGGCCGCCTCCAGGGTCTGGCCCATCTTGACCTGGCCGGTGATCCGGTCCGCCTTGGCCCGGGCCGCGGTGAGCATGCGGTCCTGGAGGATGTCGTTGCGGACCCGGGAGGTGACCTGGTCCAGGGGGGGGACCCCTTCGGGGGTGCGGCCGGTGATCTGCACCAGGTACCAGGCGTTGGTGGTGGCGTAGACGCGGCTCAGGGTCCCCACCGGATTCTGGGTGGCGAAGGCGGTGATCTGGGGCACCGCGGAAAGGCCGGGAACGATCCCGGTGGCGGTGACGTCCTCCGCGGTCTGGATCTGGAGGCCGTGGGACTCGGCCGCGTCCTTGAGGCTGGAGCCCTGGGCGTCCTGGCGGACCTGGTCCAGCTGGTCCCGGACCGCGCTCACCGTGCTGTCCGAGGCGGCGATCTTCATGGAGAGGTCGCGGATCTGGACCGCGCGCTGGCCGTCCTTGTCCTGGGTGTCGGCCACCTGGACGATGTGGAAGGAGTTGCCGTCCTTGAAGGGCTTGGTGACCTCGCCCTTGGGGAGATCGTCCACCGCCTGGCGCATGGCCGGGGACATCTCCGAGGGGAGGAGGTACCCGGTGCTCAGCCCCCCCTTGTCGGCGTTGGGGCCGTCCGAGAAGGACATGGCCAGGGTCTCGAAGGAGCTGTGCTCGATGTCCTCGCGCCCCTCGGTCTTGGCCGCCTCCGCCTCCCGGGCCTCTCCGGCCAGCTCCCGGAGGTCGGCGAGGATCTGGGCCGAGTCGGCCGCGGTGGCCACCCGGGGGACGGTGACGTACTGGAGGGTGAACCGCTCGGGGAGGCGGTAGTCCTCCTGGTGGTCCTTGTACCAGGCCTGGATCTCGTCGTCGGTCACGGTCTGGTTCACCGCGCCCGCGGGGGCGGCGACCAGCGCGTAGGTGGCCTTCACCTTCTGGTTCTGGTCCCGGTAGGCGTTCCGGAGCTCGTCCTCGGTGACCTTGGCCGCGGAGACCACCACGTCCTGGATCTTCTGGAGGGGGAGGTAGGAGCGCACCTGGTCCTCGAGCTGGACCAGCACGTTTTCCGGCACGCTGGGGTCGGTGATCAGGGACCGGTAGGTGGCGAGGTCGAACTGGCCCTTGTCGTTCTGGAAGTTGGGGTTCTGGGTGATGAAGGGGGGCGGGTTGTTGAGGAGGATCGAGCGGACCTCGGCGTCCCGCGCCCCCAGGTTCCGCTTCGCCGCCTGCTGCTCCAGCAGCTTCCGCTCCACGATGTTGTTCCAGGTCTGCTCCTCGATCATGAGCTCGTCGGTGGGGCTGAGCTCCCGCCCCCCCCGTCGGGCCGCATCCCGGTTCTGGGCCAGCTCGGTCTGGTACTCCTGCACCGAGATGGTCTCGCCGTTGACGCTGCCCACCGCACCCTGGGGCGCCTTGCTGCCGAACTCGAGGTCGGCGCCCCAGACGAGGAAGATGAGGAGCACGAAAAAGATCACGGTGATCCACAGGATCACCTTGGTGTTCCGGCGCATGGCCTCGAGCATCGAGGTCCTCTCCTGTTCGCGGTGTGGGTCGCTGGAATACTTCGGAAATCGGGGTCCCCGCCCGCCGGGCGCGCTTCGAGGCCACCCCGGCGGTCGAGACGGAAGCAACAACGATACCAGACGGGGGGAGGGCCAACAAGGGGAGGGGGGGCGCCGGGGCCTCGGGGGGACGGTGCGGAGGCCCCGGGCCGGCCCGGGCGGCCGGGGCCGGAGGCGCGGCCGCGGCGTCCCCCCGCCGGGGGCCCGGGCCCGCATGCCCTCCCGGGGGCTTGCCGGGGGCTCCGGTCTCGCCCAAGATAGCGCCAGTCCATTGGAATTGGGAGTGTTGCCCGGTTGTTCACGTCCACCTTGATCCTGATCCTCGGCTTCGGCCTCCTGGTCGCCCTCTCCGGGACCTTTTCCGGGAGCGAGACCGCCCTGTTCTCGCTGAACCGGATCGAGCTCCGCCGCTTCGAGCGGTCCGGCTCGCGCCGGGAGCGGGTGGTGGCGGCCATCGCCGCCCGTCCGGAGCGTCTCCTGGCCGGGATCCTCTTCGGCAACACCCTGGTCAACGTGGCCGGGTCCAGCGTGATGCTGGCCATCACCCGGCGCCTGGAGGGGCACCTGGCCGGCTGGGACCCGGTGCCGGCCTCGGTGGTCGCGGCCACCGCGGTCATCCTGCTCTTCGGGGAGATCCTCCCCAAGGGGATCGCGGTCCACTGGCCCACCCGGGTCGCTCCCCTCCTCATGGTGGCCCTGGCCCCCCTGCTCAAGGTGATCGCTCCCGCGTCCCACCTCCTGGAGCGGGTGGCCCTGGGCTTCCTGAGGGGGGTGGGGGTGCGGGAGGAGAAGGCGGGCACCGGCCTGGGGCGGCGCGAGCTCCAGGTCCTGTTCGAGGACATCCAGGCCGGCAAGGGGATCACCGAGGACGAGGGCGAGATCGCGGCCAACATCTTCGACTTCTTCGAGACCCGGGCCTACGAGATCATGACCCCGCGGGTGGACCTGGTCGGGGTGCCGGTGGCGCTCCCCCGGAACGAGCTGCGGGAGCGGGTCCTGGCCGCCCACCACAGTCGGCTCCCGGTCTACCGGGACTCCCTGGACCAGATCGTGGGGTTCCTCAACACCAAGGAGTTCCTGCTCGACTCTTCCCTCCCCCTGGAGGACCTGCTCCGGCCGGTCCACTTCGTGCCCGAGCGGGCCCGGCTCCACCGCGTCCTGGCCGAGGTCCAGTCCCGGCGCCTGAACCTGGTGGTGGTGGTGAACGAATACGGGGGCACCGCCGGTCTCATCACCAAGGAGGACCTGGTGGAGACGGTGGTGGGCGAGATCTTCAGCGAGCACGAGGCCGAGGCGGTCCTTCCCCTGGAGCGGGCGGGAGAGGACGTGTGGCGGGTGGACGGGCTCTATCCGCTGGAGGACCTGGCCGAGGAGATGAACGTGCCCCGGCCCGAGGGTCCGGCCCAGACCGTGGCCGGGCACCTGGCCCATCTGCTCGGACGCCCCCCGCGGCCGGGCGACACCGCCGAGGACGGCCCCCTCCGCTACCAGGTGCTCCAGATCCGCCGGCACCGCGCCCACCGGGTCCAGGTCACCCTGCGGCGGCCGGAGCCGGGGGAGGGGGCGTCGTGAGCACGGGACGGACCGGGGAGGGGGGGCGATGCTGATCCCCGTGCTCATCCTCCTCTCGGTGGTCGGCTCGGCCCTCTTCGCGGGGCTGGAGACCGGGGTGGTGTCCCTGAACCGGATCCGGCTCCGGGTGAGGGCCCGCCGGGGGGACCCGGTGGCGGTGGCCCTGCTCCGGCTCCTCCAGCGCCCGGAGCGGGTGCTCTCCACCTTCCTGGTCGGCAACACCCTCTGCAACGTCGGCGGCGGCGCCCTGGCCAGCACCTGGTTCGTCCAGGGGCTGGGACTGGGGGAGACGGCGGGGTCCCTCCTGGCCACGGCGGTGATGACCGGTATGTTCCTGGTCTTCTCCGAGCTCGGGCCCAAGGCCTACTTCCGGGTCCGGGCCGAGGACGCGGTGCCGCGGCTCCTGTGGTTCATCCGGGGGGCCACGGTGGTGCTGGCTCCGGTGGAGGGGCTGGCCTCGGTCCTGCTCAAGCTGTTCACCGGCGGCACCGGGAAGAGCGCGTTCGTGAGCCGCGAGGAGCTGCGCCAGCTGGTGCGGGAGGCCCGCGGACGGCTGGCCCTGGGCGAGCGGCGCATGCTGGAGAGCATCTTCGACTTCGGACACACCGTGGCCCGGGAGGTGATGATCCCGCTCCCGGAGGTGGTCTCGCTGCCGGAAAGCGCCTCCACCGGGGAGCTCCTGGAGCTCACCCGCCGCCGGCGCTACACCCGGATCCCCCTCTACCGGGACCGGGTGGACGTCATCGTGGGCCTGGTCAACGTGTACGACGTGCTCTACCAGGAGACCCCCGCCCCCGCCGTGGCCGATTATCTCCGCCCCATCCACATCGTGCCCGAGACCTCCCCCATCCACCGCCTCCTGGTCGAGCTCCAGCGCCGCCGCGAGGCCATGGCCCTGGTGGTGAACGAGTTCGGAGCCGTGATCGGCATCGTGACCCTGGAGGACATCGTGGAGGAGATCATGGGGGAGCTGGCCGACGAGCACGAGGAGCTGGTGCTCCCCATCCAGAAGGCCGGGGACGGCTACGTGGTCGACGCCACCCTGGACGTGGACGACCTCAACGAGGAGCTGGGGCTGAACCTGGTCAAGGACCGCTTCGACACCGTGGGGGGGCTCCTTCTTCGCCGCCTGGGACGGATTCCCCATGTAGGAGAGACGGTCCGGGTTGGTACCCTGGAGTTCGAGGTGCTGGCCGTCCACCCCTACGGTCTCAAGCGCGTGAAGATCCGTCTCCTGGAAGGAGGGTTGCAGGAGCCGTGAGACGATTTGCCCGGGGCGCGGCCGTGGCCGCGCTCGTCATCCTGTGCGCGCCGGTGCGCGCGGGGGCGGGAACGCCGCTCGCCGATCCGAGGCCCCCGCGGACGCCGGCCCTGTCCGTCGGGCTCGAGCCCTGGCCGGGAGCCTGGCCCTGGGAGGCCGAGCGCCGGGGTCCGGTGCCCCTGGCCGGGGCCGGCGACTCCCTCCGCTGGTCGGGTTGGACCGCCCCCCTTCCCCCCCGCGCGGCCGTGCCGCCCCGGGTGGTGGAGACCCCGCTCAACCAACCGCCGGTTCCCGGCGAGTCGTTCCTGGCTCGCGAGCTTCCACCCTTCCGGCAGGCCTGGAACCGGGCGGTGGCCGCGGCCGAGGCCGGGGAAGCGGCCGGCGTGCGCGCTGCCCTGGACGGGGTGAACGCCTCCACCGCCGAGGGGGCGGCCCGGGTCCGGGAGCTGCAGTTCGCCGCCGCGGTGGCGGCGGGCGACCGGAGCGCCGCCGACTCCCTCTTCTACCGCATGTCCTGGGATGACGGGGGCCGGACCGCGGCCCGGCTCCTGGCCTGGCGCGCCCTGGACGAGGGGAAGGGTGGGGACGCGGACCGCGCCCTGGCCGGCCTCCAGGCCCCCACCGCGGGGGAGCGGGCTGCCGGGGCCCTGGCCCGGTGGATGGCCGATCCCGCCGCCCCCGATCCCACCCTGGGCGGTGCCGAGGCCGGCGGCCTGGCCGGGGCCGCGCTGGCCCTGGCCCGGGCCCACTCGTCCCTGGCCGCCGGGCATCCCGGGCAGGCGGCACGCGAGCTGGAGGCGGTCGATGCGGCCGCGCTTCCCGAGGCCTGGCTCCCGATCCGGGACGCCCTGGCCGCGGCCGCGGCCCCGCCGGGGGAGGCGGCCGGTCCCGCCGACGCCGCCGGCTACGCCGAGGCGGCCCGGGCGCTGGCCGCGGGCGACCCGGCCCGGGCCGGGGAACTCCTGGACCGCTGGCTGGCCGCCTGGCCCGCGTCCCCCTACCGGCCCCAGGCCTACCTGCTCCGGGCCCAGGCCCGGCTTGCCGCCGGTGATCCCGACGGGGCCGGGAGCGATCTCCGGGCGGCCGAGGTCCGGGGCGATCCGGAGACGGTGGAACGCGCACGCCTGGTCCGGGCCTTCGTGCTCGCCGACCGGGGCCGCGCCGCCGAGGCCCGCACGACCTTCGGGTCCGTGCTCGACGGTCCCCTGGGCCGGGCGGCGGAGCCGGAGCTTCTCTTCGACCGGATCCGTCTCGCCCTGGTGAACGGATCCGATTCGGTCGCCGTCCGCACCCGTCTCCGCCTGGAGGAGGGATACCCGGACGGCCCCTGGCCGGCGCGGGCCCGGGCCGACACCGTGGCCTCGGGGTGGCGGACGCCGTGGCCGGTGCTGCCTCCGGAGCCGGGGGAGGCGCGGACGGTGGAGCCCCCCCGCCGGGGGCCCTGGAGCCTGCTCCTGTGGGGGGAGGCGGTCCTCCCCCATGCCGCGGCACGGGTGAAGGGCGCGGGCCCCGGTCCCCGGCCCCAGGTGATCGAGCCTCCGGATGCGGCCGGGGCCTCCCCTCCTCCCGCCGGACCGGGACCCGGCCGGGGACCGCGAACGGTGGTCGGCGTGGCCGGGGGGGGGCCGGCCGCGGTGCTCCTGAACGGGGGCGTCGGGGGCGAGGCGGGCGCGCTCCGCTACCGGGCCACCCTGGGTGGGGCGGTCTCCTCCCAGGCCCATGACCTCCCCAACACCCGGCGCTGGCAGGGGGAGGGCGTGGTCGGTGGAAGCGCCGGCGCCTGGTCCTATTCCGCCAGCGCGGAGTGGCGGCGCCGGAGCGACGACGCCGCGCCCGCCGCCCGCCTTCTCGACCACCGCACCGTCGCCGGGTGGCGGGCGGTGCGGGCGGACCTGTCCCGGTCCGGTTCCGGCGCGGTGAGCGGGTCCGCGTACCTGGCCCTGGCCCGGGGGACGGTGGACACCACCGGCTCCGGACGCTGGCGCACCGGCCAGATCTGGGGTGGGGGCACCCTGGCCCTGCGCCTCGGGGGCGCGGTCTGGGAAGGCGCGCTGAAGCTGGGCGGGCTGGACCAGCGGCAGCCGGGTTACGACGACTTCACCTACCTCTACCGCGATCTGCGCGTGGTGCGGCGCGACCCCGCCGGCTGGTACCTGGGGGCGCGCGCCTCGGGCTACCATGAGCGGGCCCTGCTGCTCCCGGTGGCCGGCATCCGGCGGGACCTGGCCGGAGGCTGGCGGGTGTGGGCGGCGTCCGAGCCCGAACTGCAGCTCCCCGCCTTCGCCGAGGAGTTCGTCATGAACGGGGACGCCGATCTTCCCGACCTGGCCCTGCCCGCCCAGCGCCGGGACCTGGACCTGAAGGGCGGCCTGGCCTGGAGCGGGGCTCCGGGGGACTCGGCGGCGGCGCGGGTGGAGGTGTTCCACGCCGGCGAGTTCCGCTCCTGGCGGCGCGAGGGCGACGCCTTCGTGGAGCGGACCCTGGGCGGGGTGCGTGGAAGCCGGGTGGTCCTGGACGGGTCGACCGGCCGGGGCGGAGTGCGGCTCGGCGGCTCGGTGACCTTCCAGCAGGTCACCCACGACGGCGACCGGGTCCCCTACGTACCGCGGGTGGGGGGAAGTCTGGAACTGGGATTGCACTACCGGGGTTGGCGGTGGGGGCTGACCGCCCGCGGCCTCGGGGGGCGGGAGGACGAGGGGGGGGACGGCTACGGATCGTACCTGCGGTGGGACGCGGACGCCGGGTACCGGATCCACCGGGGCGATCTTCCCCTGGGCGCCCGGTGGGTGGAGTTCACCCTCCGGGTCCGCAACCTCACCGACGTTCGCGATCGCCGCTGGCCGGGAGTGCCCGGCTACGGGATCGGAATCTACGGCGGCGTGCAGGCGGCTTACTGACACCGGAGCCGGGACCCCGGCTCCCCGCGGAGGGCAGATGTTCGATCTCTTCACCAAGGGCGGTCCGATCATGATCGCCATCCTGGCCTGCTCCATTGCCTCCCTGGCCATCATCCTGGAGAAGGTGTTCCTCCTCCGGGCGACCAAGAAGCGCATGGACGCGTTCCTGACCCGGATCCAGGGCATCCTCCAGTACGGCCACCTCGACGAGGTGGAGCGCCGGGCCAAGGAGCAACCCAATCCCCTGGCCCGCATCTTCATCGCCGGGCTGGAGCGCATGGGCCAGGGGGAGGCGCGGATCCGGGAAGCCATCCAGGTGGCGGGGGAGCGTGAGGCGCGGCGGCTCCGGGTGCACGTGCCGGGCCTGGCCACCATCGTGGCCGGGGCCCCCCTCCTCGGGTTCCTGGGCACGGTGCTGGGGATGATCGAGGCCTTCCGGACCATCGAGATGCTGGGCGGCAACGTGAACGCCTCGGCCCTGGCCGGAGGCATCTGGCAGGCCATGCTCACCACCGCCGCCGGGCTGACCGTGGCCGTGCCCACCCTCTTCGCCCACAACTGGATCGTGAGCCGGATCCGGGGCCTGGTGGTGGAGATGGAGGAAGCCTCGCAGACCCTGCTCGACACGCTCCGCCCGGGAGGTACGGGCGGGAGCGTGAAGGAGGGTTGATGTTCCAGTTCGAGGACCAGGACGAGACCATCGGCGGGATGGAGACCGCCGCCTTCGCCGACATCATCTTCCTCCTTCTGATCTTCTTTCTTCTGTCGTCTTCGTTTATATTGCCCACAGGGATCCCCGTGAACCCGCCGAAGTCGGATTCCTCGGTCACGACCAAGGAACAGCCGGTGGTGGTCACCGTCACCCGGGACGGCGATACCTACGTCGACGAGGAGAAGGTGGCCCGGGCGGACCTCGCCACCGCGCTGGGAGCGCGGCTCATGAACGCGCCGGTGAAGTCGGTAGTGGTCCGCGGGGATGAATCGGTGAGCCTGGGGCGGCTGGTCGAGATCATGGACCTGGCCCGGAACGCCGGGGCGGAGAAGCTGGCCATCGCCACTCAGCAGAAGCGATCGCGCCGCTGAACCGGTTGCGGGAAGCGGGCGCGGTGGCCAGGGAGGGTGAGAGGAACCGATGGCCGGGTTGACGACTTCCCGCCCGTGGGCGGAATCGGCCTTCGAGGTGATGCCGGTGCCGGCGGTGGTCCTGGACGGCCGCCGCCGCATCCTGGCCGCCAACGCCGCCGCCTGCTCCGTCCTCCGTTCGCCGGCGGAGGACCTGCGGGGACGCGACCTCACCGAGATCGTGCGCAGCGACGACGCCACCTGGCTGAGCACCGACCCCGTGGACCGGCTGGGGTCCCCCAGCATCGGGCGGAAGCTCAAGGCCCGGGTCCGCGGCCGCCGTCGCCTCCTCCGGGTGGGGATCTACCCCCTGCGGGATGGGGAGGAGGAGACCGGGATCCTGGTCACCATCCGCGACGCGCGGGCGCCGGAGCGGGATCCCCAGGAGGAGAAGGAGCATCTGGCCTCCCTGGGCGAGCTGTCGGCCTGCGTGGCCCACGAGATCCGCAATCCCCTCACCGGCGTCCGCACCACGGTCCAGTTCGTGGATTCCAAGCTCGCCCCCGAGGATCCCCGGCACGAGGACCTGCAGGAGGTGATCAAGGAGCTGGACCGGATCGAGCAGATCATCGGTGACCTCCTCCTCTTCGCCCGTCCTCCCGAGGGGCACAAGGTCCGGGCCGAGCTGAACGCGGTGGTGGAGCGGACCCTGGACTCCATGGACTCCCAGCTCCGGGAGGCGGAGGTGGAGGTGCGCCGGAACCTCTCTCCCGACATCCCCGGTTTCGAGTTCAGTCCCGACAGCATGCAGCAGGTGCTGCTGAACCTGATCCGGAATGCGCTGGAGGCGATGCCGGAGGGGGGGCGCCTGCGGGTGACCACCACCCTGCGGCGCTTCCGTTCCGACCGGGCCCCGGCGGCCGAGATCTTCGTCAGCGATACCGGCCACGGGATTCCCGAGGACCTCCTGGAACAGATCTTCAAGCCCTTCTTCACCACCCGGCACAACGGCACCGGGCTCGGCCTGCCCATCTCGGCCGGCATCGTGCGGGCCCACGGGGGGCGCATCACCGCCCGGAACCGGCGGCCGGGCGGAGCGACCTTCCGGGTCTCGGTGCCGCTGCCCGTGCCCCCGGAGGGGCTGGCCGACTCGTGATCCCCCACGTGCTCATCATCGACGACGAACCCTCGGTGGGCCGGTCGTTGAGCCGGGTCCTCGCCGACCGGGACTACCGGGTGTCGGTCGCCCACACCGGGGCCGAGGGACTGGCCCGGGCCCAGGCCGACCGGCCCCAGGTGGTGCTCCTCGACCACCATCTCCCCGACGGCGACGGGCTCGAGGTCCTGGCCTCGCTGCTCGACCTGGATCCCCGGCTGCGGGTGGTGGTCATCACCGCCTTCGGCGACGCCGCCCTGGCCGTGCGCTTCATCAAGGCCGGGGCCTTCGACTTCCTCACCAAGCCCTACGAGATGGAGGCCCTGGTCCACACCGTGGACGCGGCCCGCCGGGACGCCGAGGCCCAGCTCCGGCTCTCCCTCTACCATCTCCGCGAATCGCGGTCCGGGTCCATGCAGCGCATCATGGGGGAGAGCGCGGAGGTGCTGGAGGTGCTGTCGGTGGTGGAGAAGGTGGCCCGGTCCGACGCCACCAGCGTGCTGGTGAGCGGGGAGAGCGGCACCGGTAAGGAGCTGGTGGCCCGGGCCATCCACGAGCTGAGCGACCGGGCGGGGTCGCCGTTCATGGACCTCAACTGCTCCACCTTCTCCGAGTCCCTGCTCGAGAACGAGCTCTTCGGCCACGAGAAGGGGGCCTACACCGACGCCGGCGAGACCAAGCTCGGCCTGGTGGAGATGACCGACGGAGGCACCCTGTTCCTGGACGAGGTGGCGGACATGCCGCTCGTGACCCAGGCCAAGCTCCTCCGGTTCCTGGACTCCCGCAAGTTCAAGCGGGTGGGGGGAACCCGGGACCTGGACGTGGACATCCGGATCGTGGCCGCGAGCAACAAGGACATGGCGGCGGAGATCGACGCCGGGCGGTTCCGCGAGGACCTCTACTACCGGCTCAAGGTGGTCTCCATCCACCTCCCCCCCCTCCGCGAACGCGGGGACGACGTCCTCCTCCTGGCCCAGCACTTCCTGGAGCAGTTCAGCGTCAAGTTCAACCGGCGCTTCGACCGGTTGAGCGGGGAGGCCGCCGATGCCCTTCTGGGTTACACGTGGCCCGGGAACGTGCGGGAACTCAAGAACGTCATCGAGCGGGCGGTGCTGCTGGAGGAGGGGCCGGTCCTGGAGATGGCCCACCTTCCCCGGGAGATTCCCCGCGAGGACCGCGGACTCCGTTTTCCCGAGGGCCGGGTGCCCAGCCTCCAGGAGGTGGAGGACCGACACGTCCTTCGCGTGCTCGAACACACCGGGTTCAACAAGTCCCAGGCCGCACGCCTCCTGGGCATCTCCCGCCAGAGCCTGCTCGACCGCTTGAAGCGTCTGGACGAGCGCCTTCCCGGCGAGATCGAGGAGATCGAGAGCCGCGCCGCGTCCTCGCCACCCATGGAGAGCGGCCCTCGCTGAATTCTTTCCCGAAAATCGCTCCTCGCTATCGTTTCTCCCCCTCCTCTTCGCGCGCGTACTGCCCAAATACTTGGCGGTGCCCAAAATGTGGACAACTTCATTCAACTGTTTTTGCGGCAATGAGTTATGCCCCAATTGCCCGGGGGACGAGCCTGTAAGTATCCAGGTTCTGGACACTTGCGGCATCGGGGACGCCCTCCCGAATCGCCCCGGGGAAGCCCAATATGCCTGTAAACGGTTGTAAAATAACCGATTAACCTGATGTCGGCGGATCTGGCACGAAGCGTGCTTTCAAAAAGGGCTGGAGGATTGGGGGTTTGTCGTGGCAAAGACGGTGTTGATCGTCGAGGACGAACGACTCCTGGCTCGGACCCTTTCCACCGCGTTGAAGGAAGCAGGATACGACCCGGTCGTGACCCATTCCACCGATCAGGCGGAGCAACAGTGGCTCGGGGACAGGACGTTCGATCTCGTCATACTGGACAACCGCTTGCCGAAGGGGACCGGCTTGGATCTGCTTCGGTCGGCCCGCGAATCCGGGCGCACGTCGAAGGTCATCTTCATGACGGCGTTCGGGAATCGCGAGGTGCGTACTGAGGCGCGCCGGCTCAAGGTGGACAAGTACGTCCGTAAACCCTTCGATCTCGACATCATGATCCGTAGCGTGCTTGAACTGATCGGCAGTCCCAATAACGGGGCGTCGATGAAACCCGGAAAGGAGGGGGGTGAGTAAGTATGGCAAAGAAGAAGGCGACGAAGAAGAAGGCCACCAAGAAGAAGGCGGCCAAGCGGAAGACCGCGAAGAAGAAGGTGGCCAAGAAGAAGGCCAAGAAGAAGGTCGCGAAGCGGAAGACCGCCAAGAAGAAGGTCGCGAAGAAGAAGGCCAAGCGGAAGACCGCCAAGAAGAAGGTGGCCAAGAAGAAGGCCAAGAAGAAGGTCGCGAAGAAGAAGGCCAAGAAGAAGGTGGCCAAGAAGAAGGCCAAGAAGAAGACGGCCAAGCGGAAGGCGACCAAGAAGAAGGCCTCCAAGAAGAAGACCAGCAAGTCCGCGTCGAGCCGCATGGTGAAGATGTAGCTCGCTCGCGCCTGCCTCCTCCCGCTCGCCGGGAGGTTGAGGTCGAGAGGGGTCGGTGACGGGATTCCATTCCGCGCCGGCCCCTGTCCTTTTGTCTGCGCGCGCCCCGCCGGTCCGTTTCCCTCCCTTCGGCTACAATCCCCGGTATGAGCGAAGCCCAGTCCGGCCGCCGCGCCGCCGACCGTATCCGCGTCGAGGGGGCCCGGGAGCACAACCTCCGGGGCGTGGACGTCGACATCCCCCGCCGGGCCCTGACCGTGATCACCGGGGTGAGCGGCTCCGGCAAGTCCTCCCTGGCCATGGACACCCTCTATGCCGAGGGTCAGCGGCGCTACCTGGAAGGGGTCTCGGTCCACGCCCGCCGGTTCCTGGAGCGCCTGCCCCGCCCCCGGGTGGACCGGGTGGAGGGGCTCTCGCCGGCGGTCTCCCTGGAGCAGCGCACCGGCTCCCGGAGCGCCCGTTCCACGGTGGGGACCAGCACCGAGATCCACGACTACCTGCGACTCCTCTTCGCCCGGGTGGGCCGGGTGTACTGCGACCGCTGCGGCCTCGAGGTGCCCCGGTTGACGGTGGAGCGGGCGGTGGACGCCTGGTCCGGCGATGGGGGGCGCCGCCTCCGGGTCACCTTCCCGCTGGCGCCCGCGGCCGGGGGCGCCGCCGCCACGCGGCGGAACCTGAAGGCGCGGGGGTACCTCCGGGTCCTGGTGGCCGGCTCCGAGCGGGACCTCGACGAGGCCCCCGCCGGGGCGGAAACCTGGGACGTGATCCAGGACCGGGTGCGGGAGGGCCGCCGGGCCCGCCTGGCCGAAGCCCTGGAGGCCGCCTTCGCCGAGGGCCGGGGCGAGGCCGCGGTGCATCCGGAGGGGGAGGCGGGGGTCCGCTACCGCCTGGGCCGGGTCTGCGCCGGTTGCGGCACCGCCTATCCCGATCCCCACCCCCTCCACTTCTCCTTCAACAGCCCCCTGGGGGCCTGCCCCCGCTGCCAGGGGTTCGGCTACACGCTGGAACCGGATCCGGCCAAGATCGTTCCCGATCCCGGGCGGACCCTGGACGAGGGGGCGGTGGTGCCCTGGGCCGGGAAGTGGAGAACCTGGTTCCACAAGAAGCTCCATGCCTCCCCCGAGGCCCGGGAGATCCCGCGCGACGTCCCTTGGCGGGATCTGTCCGGAGACGCCCGGCATCTCCTCTTCCACGGCAATCGGACCTTCCCCGGAGTGCTGCGCTTTCTCGACCGGCTCTCCTCCAAGTCCTACAAGAAGGGGGCCCGGTTCCTGGTCAAGCGCTACCAGAGTCCGCGGCTCTGCCCCGTCTGCGGGGGAACCCGCCTGCGGCCGGAGGGGCGCCGGGTGAAGGTGGACGGAGACGATCTCGGGCGCTGGAACGCGCTTCCCGTCCGGCGCCTCCGGGAACGGTTGGGCGGCCTGGAGTGGACCCCCCGCGAACGGGAAACCGTGCACGGCCTTCTCGACGATCTGGGGCACCGTCTGGAGGTCCTGGAGCGGGTGGGTCTCGGGTACCTCACCCTGGACCGTCTCACCCGCACCCTGTCCGGCGGCGAGGCCCAGCGGATCGAGCTGGCCCAGGCCCTGGGCGCGCGGCTGGTCGACGCTCTCTACGTGCTCGACGAGCCCACGGTGGGCCTCCATCCCCGGGACACCGGACGCCTGCTGGAGGTCCTGCACGACCTCACCGGCCAGGGGAACACGGTGGTGGTGGTGGAGCACGACCGTGAGGTGATGGCCGCGGCGGCGTGGATGGTGGACCTGGGCCCGGGGGCGGGCCGCGAGGGGGGGGAGGTCGTCTACTGCGGGGCCTCGGCGGAGCGGGCGGCGGGCCCCTGGTCGCCCACGGTGGACGTGCTGCGCGAGGCGCCCCCGGATCCCCGGCCTCCCCTGGCCGAACCGGACGGCTGGCTCCGCCTGCGCGGGGGGGTGCTCCACAACCTGAAGCAGGTGGACGTGGACCTCCCCTGGGGAGTGATGGTGGGGGTGTGCGGGGTGAGCGGCTCGGGGAAGAGTTCCCTGGTGGCCGAGACCCTGCTTCCCCTCCTGGAGACGGTGGCGGCGGAAACCGGCCCCGGCCGGGCGGGGACCCGGCGCCCGCGGGAGGCGGCCCGGGAGGGCCTGGGCCGGCTCCGGGTGGAGGCGCCCTTCGCCGGGATCACCCTGGTGGACCAGAGCCCGCTTTCCCGCTCCGCGCGCTCCATTCCCGCCAGCTACGTGGGGGCCTGGAGCGGCATCCGCTCCCTTTTCGCCGCCCTCCCCGAATCCCGCCGGTCGGGGTTCACTCCGGGGACCTTCTCCTTCAACGTGCGCGGGGGCCGATGCGAGGTCTGCAAGGGGGAAGGGGAGGTCACGGTGGACATGGACTTCATGCCCGATGTCCGCCTTCCCTGCGAGGCCTGCCGCGGCTCGCGGTTCGGGCCCGAGGCCCAGCGCCCCCGCTACCGCGGCCTCTCCATCGTGGACGTGCTCGGCCTCACCGTGGACCGGGCCCTGGCCCGGTTCGCGGCGGTGCCGGGAGTGGCCCGGCCCCTGTGGTGGCTGCAACGGGTCGGGCTCGGCTACCTGACCCTCGGCCAACCCGCCCCCACCCTCTCCGGGGGGGAGGCCCAGCGCCTGAAGCTCACCCGGGAGCTGGCCGCGGGGGCGACCGGGCGCCTGGTGGTGCTGGATGAGCCCACCGTCGGCCTGCACGGGTCCGAGGTGCTGCGACTGGTCGGGATCCTCCGGGAGATGGTGCGGGGGGGGAACACGGTGCTGGTGGTCGAGCACCACCTGGACGTGCTCGCCGCCTGCGACTGGCTGGTCGAGCTGGGACCCGAAGGCGGAGAGGGGGGCGGGGAGCTGGTGGGCTCGGGGCCTCCGGAGGTGGTGGTCCGCACCCGCGGCTCCCGCATCGCGCCCTACCTGGAGCCACTCCTGAAGGGAGGGCGGCGGGCCCCGGGCGCGGTTAGAATGGAGCCATGAGCATGGATCTCTTCGGAGCCGCCGGTTCCGGTCCCGAACCCCCCGCCGGCGCCCCCCTGGCCGAACGCATGCGGCCCCGGACCCTGGAGGAGGTGGTGGGGCAGGAGCACCTCACCGGGCCGGACCGGCTCCTGGGCCGCATCCGGGACGGGGCGGCGCTTCCCTCGCTCATCTTCTGGGGCCCGCCGGGCACGGGGAAGACGACCCTGGCCCGTATCCTCGCCCGGCGCCAGGGGGCGGCCTTCGTGGGTCTCTCCGCGGTCTCGGCCGGGGTGAAGGAGGTGCGGGCGGCGGTGGAGGAGGCCCGGCGGAACCGCCGCGGCGGCGCCCGCACGGTGCTCTTCCTGGACGAGATCCACCGGTTCAACAAGGCCCAGCAGGACGCTCTCCTTCCCCACGTGGAGTCGGGACTCCTGACCCTGCTCGGGGCCACCACCGAGAACCCCTCCTTCGAGGTCAACGCCGCCCTCCTGAGCCGCTGCCGGGTGCTGGTCCTGAAGTCCCTGGACGAGGAGGCGCTCGGCCGGCTCCTGGTCCGCACCCTGGCCGACGCGGAGCGGGGACTGGGGGGGGAACGCCTCGGCCTGGCCCCCGCCGTTCGCGCCGCCCTCCTCCGGGGCGCCGACGGCGACGCCCGCCGGCTCCTGAACGCGCTGGAGGTGGCGGCCGAGCTGGCCGCCCGGGAGGACGGGTCGGAGATCTCCGAGGCGGTGGCCCGGGAAGCCCTCCAGACCGCCTCCCTCCGCTACGACCGGGCGGGAGAGGAGCACTACAACCTCATCTCCGCCCTCCACAAGAGCGTGCGGGCCAGCGACCCCCAGGGCGCGGTGTACTGGACCGAGCGCATGCTCGCGGCGGGGGAGGCCCCGCTCTACGTGGCCCGGCGGCTGGTGCGGATGGCGGTGGAGGACGTCGGCCTGGCCGATCCCGACGCCCTGCCCCGGACGGTGGCCGCCCAGCAGGCGGTCCACTTCCTGGGCCTTCCCGAGGGGGCGGCGGCCCTGGCCCAGGCCGCGGTGTACCTCGCCCTGGCCCCCAAGAGCAACCGGGTCTACCTGGCCGAGGGCGCGGTCCGCGAGGCGGTGGAGCGGACGGGCAGCCTGCCCGTGCCGCTGGCCTTCCGGAACGCCCCGACCGCCCTCATGAAGGGGATCGGATACGGCCGGGGATACCGGTACGACCACGATTTCGAGGGTGGGGTGAGCGGGCAGAGCGGGCTCCCCGAGGAGCTCTCCGGCACCCTGTTCTACCGGCCCACCGACCGGGGCTTCGAGGCCGAACTGCGCCGGCGGATGGAGGAGATCGAGCGCCGCCGGCCGGCGGTGGGAGGGGAGGACCCGGAGGGGGACGAACCCGGTTGACCCGCGCCCCGGCCGGGGGAGGCGCTCCCGGCCCCGCGATTCACGTAGACCCGCGGGTCACGAAAGAAGGCCCGGTCCGCCGTTGCGGACCGGGCCTTGACTCATGGACTGAGGTGCTTCGGGGATGTCCCTGAATCTACTGGATGTTGCAGCCGCTGCCGGGAACGATGTCCGTGGCCAGGATGGTGGCGTCGGTGAGACCCACGATCCCGTCGGAGTTGACGTCGGAGCAGTAGCTGTAGGTTCCGCTGGTGAGCGGAGCGGCATGGAAGGACGCATCGGCCAACCCCACCGAGGTGGAGCTGGTGACGACCCAGCCCGAGGTGGGGAGGGTACCGGCGTTGTCGACGGCGTCGGAACTCACGGCACCGACCTCGGCCAGCTTGACGCCGTTGGCGAAGACCTCGCAGACGAGGCCGCCCGCGGTGGCGGCGGGCTCAACGCATCCCCCGGCCCCGATGAAGAAGTGCGCCTCGCCGTTGATGTCCGTGGTCGCCGAGATGCTCGGATGGGTCTGCCCGACGCACCAAGCGATCAGGGTGTCGGCCTCGTCGGAGAACACGAGCTGCACCGTCGCACCGTCGATGGGTCCGGAGGATCCGTTCACGGTAACGATGTACTCCTGGGTTCCGCCGGGGGCGTAGAAGACGTTGGGAACGTCGCTCAGGCTCGGGTCCGGGATCCCGGCGAGAACGGCTGCCGGCACGAGCAGGCCCGCGACGAGCACGCCGAGAAGGAGTTTATGACTGCGACCCATCGGTGCACCTCCTGTATTCAGTTTCAAGACAGTCGAATAAAGCGGCTCCACCCTCGCCACTGCTCGAGTAGGATCGTGAAGATTGTATCGTGCGCGTTGGACCGAATCAACACTTTCTTAACATTTCGCGCAACTCTTTATCTGGAAACGCGTTATTGGCCGGATTCCAGGAGGGGACGGACCGAGCTCAGGGCTCCAGGTCGCCGTGGGGACGCCGCTTCTCGGGCTTGTTCTTGAGCCTCTGCGGCTGCCCGGCCTCGTTGAGCCGGCTCATGAGCTCCAGCGGGAATTCCAGGGCCAGGGGCGAGCCGCAGGTGCTGCAGTTCAGCCAGTAAATGGTGGAGACGGAGCCGTCCTCGTACACCTTGTTCTTCATGTTCACGAGATTGTACGTGCCGCCGTCCTTGGGGCACCGGAGGCGCATGACCACCGAGGTCTGGCGGAGCGACTTGGCCTTGGCGCCGAGGATGAGGTCGGCATCGATCTCCGCGTAGTGATTTGTGGCGTGCTTGATCAGGCGCTCGGCCAGCTGGGCCGCCGCCCGCTCGGGAAAGTCCGGGGCGCGGGACACGGTGTCCGCCGCCGCCACCGCCACTTTGGCCATTTCCAGCACCATGAAGGCCACCGGCTTGTCGCCGAGCTCGGGCATGGGACCCAGGACGCGGGTGTAGCGGACGGCAAGGGGTTCGGGGGGGAGGGTGGTGTCGGCGGCGATCCCCCGGTTGACCACCTCGTTCAGGGCCAGCACCACGGTGCGATCCAGGCGGTCCTGGGTCTCGATGCCGTCGAAGGTGGTCAGGGGCTGGCGCGGCTGCAGGTCCACCAGGGCCTGGTCGCGTTCCCGGAGGAGCTTCCGGATCACCTGCAGGGCGCCTTCGGGGCTGGACATGGTGTCCTTGGACCGGTCCAGTATCTCCTGTACCGCCGCTTCCCGGGCCTTGAGAAACGCCTCGTCGGGATGAGCGGGCTCGGCCAGGGCCGGCCGGGCCAGGGCGGCCAGGACCGCCACCGCCAGGGTGGACCACAGAATCCGTCGCATCATGATTGCTCCTGCTTGCTGGGAACCTCCGCCGCGGTCACCGGGGCGCAGGTTCGGTGCGCCGTCCGGGGGCAATAGGGTACCACCCGGAAGCGGATGCCCCAAACATCCGTCCGGAATTCCGCAACGGTTTTGACACCGCCCGATTCCCCTGATAACATCATGTACTCGACTTCGGGCGGGTTCATTCCAACTCCGCCTACTGCTCCGGTGTCCGGAGTCGTGGCCCAAGCCGACACCGGATGTGATCCTGGAACAGGGTCCGCTGCCGGGGTCGGCTTTTCTCGTTGCCCGACAATCCCCCACTCCTCTAGGAGGCCGCCTGATGCGCCCTTCCCCCAGGGTCATCCTCTGGCTTGCCGTGGCCGCGCTCGGCATCTCCCTGCTCCCCCCGCCCCCCCGCGCCGATGAGACCGTGCGCACCGTCGTCCGCACCTACGACCCGTCCGGGTTCCGGTCGGAGACCGGCGACGACGGGACGCGGGTGGTGTGGACCCCGGGCGGACGGCCGGCGCCGGTGGACGGGTTGCCGCTGGACCCGGTGACGGTGGAGGCCCCCGAGGGAATGCGCCTGGTCGAGGTCCGGGCCCGGGCCGCGGGGGAGCACCGGCTAAACCTTCCGCTTCCCGCGGAAGCGCCGGGGCCGGCCGGGGACCGGTCCCCGGGAACGGTGCGGGTCACCGAGGCGAACCCGGACCGCCCCCGGGTGGATTTCGTCTCCTCGGGGTGGTTCCGGGGCCGTCGCATGGAGACGGTGGCGGTGCGTCCGGTGGTCGAGGATCCGTCCGGGGAGGCCCTGGTGGCGGCCGGGCGCGTCGAGCTGCAGCTGGTCTTCGGACCCGATGAAACCCCGGCCGGCGAGCATCTCCATCCCCGGCCGGTGGCCTGGGAAGCCGGCGACCGCTTCGCCGAGGCCGCCGCGGCGCTGGACGCGGGCAGCGGCTCCCCCTTCTTCACCGGTTCGGCCCGGCGGGGACCGGCCCCCGCGGTCAACGGTTCCGAGCCCTTCTCCCCCCGCTTCCGCCCCTCCGAGGACGGATCTCCGGTCCGCTTCCTCATCATCACCACCGACGAGATGGCGCCCGCCTTCCAGGACCTCGCCGACTGGAAGACGGCGGTGGGCATGCCCACCGTGGTGCGCAGCACCTCCTGGATCTACGCCAACTACCCCTCCGGGGTGGATCACGCGGAGGAGATGCGCGAGTTCATCCGGGAGGCGGTGGAGAAGTGGGGGGTGGAATACGTGCTCCTGGGCGGGGACCTCGGAGCGGTGCCGGTGCGCTACGGCAAGTCCTACTTCTACGGCGGGGACCTCATCCCCACCGATCTCTACTTCATGTGCCTGGACGGAAGCTGGAACGGGAACGGCGACGATCTCTTCGGCCAGGCCTACGTCAACTCCTCCATCAAGGGGGACGGCGCCGACCTGTATCCCGACGTGTGGCTGGGCCGCTACCCCGTCCGGAGCCTCGGCGAGGCCGAGCACGTGGTGGCCAAGGTGCTGGCCTACGAGCGCAAAGCCCCGCTTGGGCCGGGCTTCGGGGACCAGGGCCTGGTCCTGGGCGAAGTGCTGTTCCCCCAGAACTGGAGCCAGGGGGATTCGGTGATCTTCGACGGGGCCGGGGTCTGCGAGACCGCGGTGGGCACCATGACCTCCCATCTCTCCCCCTACCGCATGTACGAGAACTTCACCGTCTACCCGGGCTCGGTGCTGGAGTACAAGCCCGACGTGATCAGCCGCCTGAACGCGGGCTACAACATGATCCTCCACGTGGGGCACGGGTACCGGAACACCATGGCCGTGGGGTACGGGGGGGAGGCGCTCAGCAACGGGGACGCCGATGCCCTCTACAACGGCAGCCGCCAGGGCCTCCTCTACGCCATCAACTGCACCTCCTCCTCCTTCGACTTCGACTGCATCGCCGATCACTTCCTGCGCAACGCCTACGGCGGCATGGTGGCCTCGGTCGGTTCCACCCGGCTGGACTTCCCCGAGACCGGCCGCGACTACCAGGCCGAGTTCTTCCACCAGGTCTACGACCTGGGGGCGACCCGATGCGGGGAGGCGGCGGCCCTGCAGAAGATCCCCTTCATCTCCTCCTCCTCCAAGGACGGCGAGGACCGCTGGACCCAGTTCAGCCTCATCTACATGGGGGATCCGACCCTGGATCTCCATACCGGCGCGGTGGGCACCCTCTCGGTGGCCCTGGACCGGCCGCTGGATCTCGAGGCGTCCTCCTACCTGGCCACGGTGACCGACGACGGCGGCCCGGTGGAGGGGGCCACGGTGTGCCTCAACAAGGCCGGCGATGCCTATGCCTATGCGGTCACCGACGCCGCCGGCCAGGCGGTGCTGCCCTTCCGGCCCGATTTCCCGGGCAAGGTCAGCCTGGGGGCGCGGGCCCACAACCACCGGTCCCGGGTGGACACCCTGGAGGTCGCCCCTCCCGCCGGCGCCCATCTCTTCGTGCAGGACGTGGTGGTGGACGACGCCGCCGGCGGGGACGGGGACGGGGCCCTGGAGGCGGGAGAGACCGCCTTCCTCTACCCGCGGGTGGGCAACCAGGGGTCGACCGCCTCCGGCCCGGTGTCGGTGACGGTGAACGCGGCTCCGGCCGAGTTGACGGTGATCGACGGGAGCGCCTCCGGCCCGGGCGCGCTCCCGGATTCGTCCTCCCTCTGCGTCGATCCCCTCCAGGTGTCGGTGGATCCGGGGGTGGCCGATCTCAGCCTCCTCTCCCTGGACCTGCACCTCGACGACGGCTCCACCCAGCGGGACCTGCCCCTGGTGCTCTACGTGGGGTCCCCCCGGATCTCGATCCAGTACGCGGTGCGCCGCGACACCACCGGCAACGGGAACGGGGACGGGGTCCTGGACGCGGGGGAGGACCAGCACCTCCGGATCTGGCTCCGCAACGACGGTGTGGGCCGGGCCCAGGGGCTCGCCGCCACCCTGTCCAGTACCGACCCCGCGGTCACCGTGCTCGATCCGGCCTCGTCCTACGGGGACCTGGAGGCGGGGGGCACCGCGGAAGGGGACGGGTTCCTGTTCCGGTTCTCGGACACCGACCCCACCCATCCCATGCTGCTCACCGTCTCCGACCAGCAGGGGACGGTGATGGAACAGGCGGTGGACGTGTCGGCGCCGGCCCGGCCCCTGGGCCTGGCTGCGACCGGCGGCGCCCAGGACATCGTGCTGCGCTGGTTCGCCAACATCGACACCGACCTGCGGGGCTACGACGTGTACCGGTCCACCGCTCCCTCCGGTCCCTTCACCCGGGTGAACGCCGTGCCTCTCAACCGGCACTCCTACTTCCGCGACGAGGATCTCCCGTCCCTGACCCGGTTCTACTACCAGGTGGCGGCGGTGGACTCCTCGGGCAACCGGAGCTCGCTCTCTTCCTCCGCCCAGGCCACCACCAGCCTTCCCCTTCATCCGGGCTTCCCGCTGGAACTGGCCGCGGCCACCTCCTCCTCGCCGTGCCTCGCCTACCTGAGCGGGGACACCCGGGCGGAGATCGTCACCGGGGCCGACGAGATCTACATCACCAAGGACGACGGCACCGAACTCCTGGACGGCGACCACGACACCCGGACCTACGGCGTGTTCACCAACTCCGGCTTCGGCCCCTTCTGGACCCCGCCCGCGGTGGGGGACCTGGACGGCGACGGGGTGGAGGAGATCGCGGCCGCGGGATGGTCCAGCGGCTACCTCTACGTCTGGGACTCGCATGGGAACGTCCGCCCCGGCTGGCCCCGCCAGCTCAACCTGGACGGAAGCAGCTATCCGGCCATCTGGAGCGCCCCCGTCTTCGCCGACCTGGACGGCGACGGCCGCATGGAGATCCTCATCAGCGCCCTGCGGTACACCTTCGCCTTCCACGACGACGGCACCGAGCTCACCGACGGCGACAACGACCCCGGGACCTACGGGGTGCTGATCCGCATGGGCAGCTTCGCCAACTACGGGACACCGGCGGTGGCCGACATCGACAACACCGGCCCGCCGGAGGTCATCGTGGGCTCCCGGGACGGCAAGCTCTACGTGGTGGAGCCGGACGGATCGGCCTATCCGGGCTTCCCCTTCTCCAGCGGGGGGGAGATCACCAATTCACCGGCGGTGGGCGACCTGGACAACGACGGCCTGAAGGAGATCGTGTTCGGCAACAGCGTGTACCAGGTGTTCGCGCTCAACAAGGACCTCCAGCAGCCCCCCGGCTGGCCGGTGGCCGCCAACATGAACCGGGACTACGACGCCTCGCCCGCCCTGGCCGACATGGACGGCGACGGTTACCTGGACGTGATCGTGTGCGCCGGGAACGGAACCCCCTACATGTGGCACGGTCAGAACGGTGCCCTGTTCCCCGGCTGGGGATTCGTGATCAAGGACAAGAACGGGCTCAAGGTGGCGCTGTCCAGCTCGCCGGCGGTGGGGAACCTGGACGGCGATGCCGACCTGGAGGTGTGCTTCGGGGCCGGCGACGGCAACGTGTACGCCTTCAACCGGGACGCTTCCCTGGTGGACGGCTTCCCCATCGGAACCGACAACACCATCGACGGCGGCCCCCTGCTCTGGGACATCGACAACGACGGCTTCACCGACGTGGTCGTCCACGGCTACGACCAGCACCTCTACGTGTGGACCTCGCCGGGGGCCTTCGATCCCGCCAACACCCCCTGGCCCATGTTCCACCACGACAGCCGCCGCACCGGCAACGTGGACGCGTCGCCCTGGGTGGTGACCGGGGTGCCCGGGGAGGGCATGGAGCCCCGGGGACTGGCCCTGAGCCCCAACGTGCCCAACCCCTTCGACCGCGCCACCCGGATCTCCTACCGCGTTCCCGCCGGCACCGGGACCTCGGCACCGGTCTCGCTCAGCGTCTACGACCTGGCCGGTCGGCGGGTGAAGGACCTGGTGGACGGCATCCAGGCCTCCGGGGAGCACACGGCGGAATGGGACGGGACCGATGCCGGCGGACGCCGGGTCGGCGCCGGGGTCTACTTCTACCGCCTCCGGACCGGGGGGCGGTCTCTGACCCGGAAGCTGGTCCTCCTGCCCTGATCCCCGCCCCCTCCGGGGCGGGGGGCTGGCCTGCCGCCCTCCGCCCTGCTACGCTCCCCGGATGAGAGGGCGCCGCGATCACGGCGCCATGCCGTCGTGAATCCCGTGGGAGGGTGCGCCCCGCTTCCTTGCTATCCCGCCTCCAACGGCCGGCCCCCGGCTCCTTCCGCCTCTTCCCCCGGGGCGGTTCCGCGTCAAGCCGGATCGGGCCCGGTCCGATAACCGACCATGTGTTCACCACCTGCGCCGCTGGCCAGCCGCGTCGCCCTGCCGCGACCCGGCGGAGAACCGGGATAAGTCCATGAACCAAAGACCCGCGCGCGGTCTTCGACCGGCCGTCCCTGCGCTCGTCCTCCTGGCCTTGGCCGTGGCCGCGTCCTCCGCGTGGGCGGTTCCCGCGGAGCTGACCTTCGACCCCGGGACGGTGCGCTGGACCGCCGCCCCCGGCGGGTCGGTGGAGGTGGCCCTGGACGGCGCCGCCCCGGCCGGAATTCCCGGGCGCCTGGCCCTTCCCCTGCTTCCGGTGACGGTGATCTGTCCTCCGGGAACGCGGCTGGACGGGATCGAGGTCACCGGGGCGGTCTGGGCCCCGCTCCTCCTCCCCGGCCCGGTGGCCCGGTTCCTCCCGCCCGGGGTGGAGCCGGAGGCCGATGGGGGCGTCCCCCAGGCCGCCACCGTGCGCCGCTCGGGCGGGGGATACGTCCGGGGACAGCGGCTGGAGGGGCTGGTGGTGGCGCCGGTGCAGCCGGCCCCGGGGGACGGTTGGCGCGTGCTCTCGCGCCTGGACCTGGAGCTGACCTTCGTTTCCGACGAGAACCCGGAAGCGGTGCGCCCCCGGCGCGGACCGAGGGGCCTGCCCGCCGGGGCCCTTCCCGGCCGCGTCATCGAGCCCCGGCCGGGAGTCTCGGGGACCCCTGCTCTCCTGGACCCGGAAGGGACGGCGGTGCCGGCGGAGGCGGGAGCGGACGCCTTCGATCCCCGGTTCCGTCCGTCTCTCGACGGCAGCCCGGTGTCCTACGTGATCGTCACCGACCAGGCCATGGCCCCGGAGTTCCAACGGCTGGCGGACTGGAAGACGCGCTCCGGGCTTCCCGCGGTGGTCCGCACCGTGGAGTGGATCCGGGAGAACTACCCGGACGGGGTGGACCTGCCGGACAAGATCCGCCAGTTCATCCGGGACGCGGTCACCTACTGGGGGACGGAGTGGGTGCTCCTGGGCGGCGACGATCCGGTGATCCCGGTGCGCTACGGCCGGTCGACCAACTTCGGCGGGGAGGAGATCGCCACCGATCTCTACTACCAGTGCCTGGACGGGAACTGGAACGCGAACGGGGATACCGAGTGGGGAGAGGCGGACGCCAACCGCCCCGGGCACGTGGATCACGCCGACATCCTGCCCGACGTCTGGCTGGGAAGGCTCCCGGTCTCCACCCCGGGGCAGGCCCGGGTGGTGGTGGACAAGACCCTGACCTACAGCATCGACCCCCCCGTGGACGCTGGCTATCCCGCCACCGCCCTCCTCCTGGCCGAGGTGCTCTTTCCCTCCTCCTGGTCGCCGTCGGATACGGTGATCTACGACGGCGCCGGTCTGGCCGAGGAGACCTCCGCCTTCCTGCCCGGCTCGATCGCCGTCACCCGCCTGTACGAGAACTCCGGCGCCTTCCCGGGATCGCGCCCGGAGTCCCTGCCCACCGTGCTCAGTGAGCTCGACCGCGGCTACGGGATCGTCCACCACGTGGGCCACGGCTACTTCAACAACATGTCGGTGGGCCTGGGCGGGCTCTCCGTCACCATTCCCGAGGCCGACCTGCTCGACAACGGGAACCGGGCCTCGGTGCTCTACGCCATCAACTGCACCTCGGCCGCGGTGGACTTCGACTGCATCGACGAGCACTTCCTGACCAATCCCGGGGGAGGCGCGGTGGCGGCCATCGGGGCCACCCGCTCCCTGTTCCCCGGCACCAACCATTACTACGACGTCGAGTTCTACCGCCTCATGTTCCAGGAGGGGTACGACCGCCTGGGCCGGGCCTCCTCCGCGGCCAAGATGGCCTTCGCCCCCCTGTCCCAGACCGACAACACCCACCGCTGGACCCAGTACACCCTGATGCTCCTCGGCGACCCCGGCCTCAAGGTCTGGACCGCGGCCCCGACCGCTTTCACCGTGGACCATCCCTCCAGCCTCGCTCCGGGCGGGCAGACGGTGGCGGTAACCGTCCGCGAGGGTTCGAGCCCGGTGTCCGGGGCCCGGGTCACTCTCTACAAGGAGGGGGAGGTGTTCGCGTCCGGTCTCACCGGGGAAGACGGCGGGGCCCGGCTGTCCGCGGCTCCGGTCACGGCGGGGACGCTGCGGCTGACCGTGACCGGCGGGGAGCACCTGCCCTATCTGGCCGACGTCGCGGTGGGGGCGCCCTCCGGCCCCGTCGCGGTGCTGGTCGGCGTGGATGCGGCCGACGACGGGGACGGGCCCACGAACGGAAACGGCCGCCTGGAGGCGGGGGAGTCGGGCTCGATCACCTTCCGGGTGCGGAACTCCGGCGATGCCGTCCTCTCCGGATCCTCGGCCGCCGCCGTCTTCCCGGGGGAGATCTTCGGGATCGATTTGGCCGCGGATACCGAGGCCTACAGCATCGCCCCGGGGGAGGAGAAGGGGTTCCGGTTCCCGGTATCCGTGGCCCCGGGGACTCCGGAACTGACCTCGGCCACCGTCTCTCTCACCCTGGAGGCGGCCGGGGGCGGGAAGCTCGACGGCGTGGTCCGGATCGGCGCCCCCCGGCTGGTCCTGGCCGGGCTGACGGTGGCCGAGGAGAACGGGAACGGCGACGGCCTTCCCCAGGCCGGGGAGACGGTGCGGATCACTCCCCACGCCTTCAACCGCGGCGCCGGGGCCAGCCTGCCCCTCACCGCCTCCCTGACCGCCCTCGCCGGCGCCACCGTGCTCGACGGAGGCGTGGGCTACGGACCGGTCGATTCGAGAGGGGAAGGACCGGGGGCCGGCTTCACCCCCTTCCGGGTGCGCCTGGACGGCCCGGCCGCCGAGGCGCGTTTCCGCCTGCAGCTGAACGACGGCGGCACCGACCGCCTGGTCCGGGTGCTGGATCTCTCCCCGCCCCCGCCCCCGTCCGGGTTCGAGGCCAGCGGATCGGCGACCTCGGTCACCCTCTCCTGGACCCCGGTGGAGGCGTCCGATCTCCTGCGGTACCTGGTGTACCGGAGCGACACCGAGGACGGTCCCTTCACCCGGGTGAACGGCCTCGACCGGAGTCCCGTCAGCCTCTACGAGGACTCCCCCCTGCCCAGCCCCTCGGTGCGGTTCTACCGCGTGGCCAGCCAGGACTCGAGCGGGAACGTGTCGCCCCTGGGGCCGGTGGTGCGCGGCACCACCAGCATTCCCCTCATGCCCAATTTCCCCCTGGATGCCGCCCTGGGCACCCAGTCCTCGCCCGTGGCCGCCGACGTGGACGGGGACGGGGTGATCGACGTGCTCGCCGGGCGCGAGCAGATCTACGCCTTCCACGCCGACGGGAGCGAACTCCGGGACGGGGACGGCCAGGCCCGGACCCTGGGCATCTGGACCTGGGCCCAGCTCGAGGAGGGCTACTGGGCCACCCCCGCGGTGGGGGACCTCTTCGGGGACGGGCGCCTGGAGGTGGTGGCGGTGAGCTTCCGCGAGGGCACGGTATTCGTGTGGGACGCGAACGGGGAGCCCCTGCCCGGGTGGCCCCGGGCCACCGAGCCCCGGGAGCCCCTGGCCATCTCCTCTCCGGTGCTGGCCGACCTGGACGGCGACGGGCTTCCCGAGATCCTGGTCCAGTCCGGGGTCAACCTCTACGCCTTCGACCGTTTCGGCCGGGAGGTCCGGGACGGCGACGACGACCCGGCCACCGACGGCGTCTTCTTCCATACCGGCAGCGCCTACTCCTACGGCACGCCGGCCGCCGCCGATCTGGACGGCGACGGGCGTGCGGAGATCGTCCTCCCCACCCGGGGGGTGACCGGGGCCTTCCCCCACTACGGCAAGATGTACGTGCTCGACGACGATGGAAGCCTCATGCCCGGATGGCCGATCACCTTCGGAGGGTCGGTCTCCTCCTCGCCGGCCATCGCCGACCTCGACCGGAACGGGTCCCTGGACCTCATCTTCACCACCGAGTCCGATTCCCTGGAGGTGCGGAACGTGGACGGCAGCTCCCTCGCCGGGTGGCCGCGCGACCTCCTCGAGGACCAGGACATCCTGGGCTCGCCCACCGTGGCCGACGTGGACCACGACGGGAGCCTCGACGTGGCCGCGGTGTCCGGGAACGGATACGCCTACCTCTTCCACGCCGACGGCACCCGCTTCACCGGCTTCCCGGTGATCTTCGCCGACGTCCTGGGCAACCGGATCTCCGCCCGGGGAACCCCGACCCTGGCCAACCTGGACGCCGACGACGACCTGGAGATGGTGTACGGAAACCGGGAGGGGTGGATCATCGCCCGCAATCCCGACGGCTCCTTCGTGGACGGATTCCCGGTCAAGGTGGACGGCGCCCTGGACGGGGGGCCGCTGGTCATGGACCTGGACGGGGACGGGCTGAACGAGCTGTGCGCGACCGGCTTCGACCGCGCCATCTTCCTCTATCACACCGCGGGGGTGGCGGGCGGGGATCCCGGCTGGCCGATGTTCGGCCACGACCCGCGGCACACCGGCTACGTGGCCAGCCCGATCACCGAGGCCGCCGAGCCCCGGTTCGCCCTCGCCGTGCTCCAGACTCCGGAGGCGGCGGACCGGGCCGGCATCTACGCCGTGGCCACCCGCAGCCTGTCCGCGCCGCCCACGGTGGCCCTGGACGACCTGCCGCTGGAGATCGAGACCGTGGACGGGGACCGGAACTTCTACCGGGCCTGGGCCGCCCTGTCTCCCGGCAGCCACCGGGTGGCGGCCACCGGAACCACCCGGGACGGGGTGGAAGGCACCTCCGAGCGCACCTTCTCGGTGTTGGCCGCTCCCGCGCCGGGACGGTGGGAAACGGCGGCCGGGGAGGCGGTGGCCCTGTGGGCGTCCGCGCCCGGTTGGCCGGCGAAGCTGGTGGTGGAGCGGTTGGACCCGGCCGAGGCGCGCGCCGCCCGCGGCCTCGTTCCCCCCGCCGACGGCCCCATCTTCCTGGTCGGCCCCGAGGGAGCGCCGGCCCCGGCCGGCGCCCGGCTCCGGTTCGCCCTTCCCGAGGGTTGGTCCGCGGCCACCGTCGATCGCTGGGACGGCGCCGCCTGGCGGCCGGTCCCCGCCGCGGGAACCGGCCGGGGGACCGACGATCGCCGCCGTGGACCGCCTGGGGTGGTTCCGGCTCGCTCCCGCTTCGCCCGGCGGGGCCGGCGGGCCGGGGGCGGGCCTCCGGGTCCTGGCCCCGGCCCCCAATCCCTTCCGGGGCGCGACCCGGGTGGATTTCGTCCTCCCCGGGACCGGCCCCGTACGGGCCGAGGTCTTCGATCTCCGGGGGGCGAAGGTGCGCACCCTGGCCGAGGGCGTGCTCCCGGCCGGCCCCCACCGCCTGACCTGGGACGGCCGGGACGACGGCGGCCGGGAACTGGCTCCGGGGGTGTTCTTCCTCCGGGTGGCCGGAGCCGGGGCCGCGGTCACCCGCAAGGTGGTGCGGCTCGCGGGAGGAGGTTCCCGATGACCGCGATTCGATTCCGGGCCCACGGGCCGGCGGCGGTGATGGCGGTTCTGGCCCTGCTCCTGGCCGGTTGCGGCGGGGGTGGGGGAACCAAGCCCGGCGGCCCCACCGCGGAAGGGCTTACCGCGGAGGGATGGACCGCCTTCGAGAGCGGCGACTTCCCCGAGGCCGCGGCCCGGTTCGACGACGCCCTGGTCCTGGACCGGACCTACCAGGAGGCCCGGACCGGTCGGGGCTGGGCACGGCTCCGGTCGGCCGACTACGCCGCGGCCCGGGCCGACTTCGACACCGTGCTCACCGCCTCGGGAACGGCGGTGGACGCCCGGGCGGGGCGGGTGGTGGTCTCGGCCGCCCTGGACCAGCCCGCGACCGCGCGTTCGGACGCCGAGGCGCTCCTGGCCGCCGCCCCCGGCTTCGTCTTCTCCCACGATCCGGAGATGGCCTCCACCGACGTCCGCTGGATCCTGGCCCGGGCCGACCTGGACCTGGCCGACTACCCGGCGGCGGTGGAGCAGCTCGACGTGCTCGCTCCGGATCACGGCCTGAACCCCGCCTCGGCCGGCTTCCTGGCCGCGGCCCTGGCCCTCCTCGAATCCCTGCGGGCCACGGTTTGACCGCCGGGCGCCGGGCCCTTCCGCCGGCGCCCTGACCCCCGCCGGTCCTCCGTGCTAGAATCCACCGCTTTCAACGGGGCCTCGGGGAGCGAACGCCCGGGGCCCGGGAAGAAGGCGCGACGCCATGACCGAGAAACCCGTCCGGGTCCGCGTGGCCCCGTCCCCGACCGGGGACCCCCACGTCGGCACCGCCTACCAGGCCCTGTTCAACTACGCCTTCGCCAAGGGGCGCGGCGGCGCCTTCGTGCTCCGGATCGAGGACACCGACCAGGCCCGGTCCACCCCGGAGTCCGAGCGGGCCATCCTGGAGTCGCTCCGGTGGCTGGGCCTCCCCTGGGACGAGGGCCCCGACCTGGGCGGCCCCCACGCCCCCTACCGCCAGAGCGAGCGCACCGCCATCTACCGCGAGCACGTGGAGAAGCTCCTGGCCGAAGGCCACGCCTACCGGTGCTTCTGCACCCGGGAGCGGCTGGACGAGGTCCGCCGCCGGCAGGGGGCGGGGACCGGCTACGACCGGCACTGCCGCGCGCTCCCCGAGGCCGACTCGGAGCGCCGGGCGGCGGCGGGGGAGCCCCACGTGGTCCGGATGAAGGTGCCCACGGAAGGGGAGTGCGTGTTCCGGGACCTCCTGCGGGGGGAGGTGCGCAAGGACTGGGCGTCGGTCGACGACCAGGTGCTGCTCAAGTCCGACGGGTTCCCCACCTACCACCTGGCCAACGTGGTCGACGACCACCTCATGGAAATCAGCCACGTGATCCGCGGGGAGGAGTGGCTGAACTCGGTGCCCAAGCACGTGGAGCTCTACCGGCACTTCGGCTGGCAGCCGCCGGTGTTCTGCCACCTGCCGCTGCTCCGGAACAACGACGCCAACAAGACCAAGCTCTCCAAGCGCCGGAACCCGACCTCGATCAACTACTACCGGCGGGCCGGATTCCTCCCCGCCGCGCTCCGGAACTTCCTCGGGCTCATGGGCTGGCTGATGCCGGACGGGGAGGAGAAGTTCACCCTGGAGGAGATGGTCGCCAGCCTGGAGCTGGAGAGGGTCTCCCTCGGCGGCCCGGTGTTCGACGTGGACAAGCTCCGGTGGCTGAACGGCCGCTACATCCGCGAAGACCACGATCCCGAGGCCCTGGGCCGGGCGCTCATGGACTGGGCGCTGAACCCGGAGTACGTGGCCCGCATCGTGCCCCTGGTCCAGCCCCGGCTGGAGACCCTGGCCGACTGGGGGCTCCTCACCGCGCCCTTCTTCGCCGACCGGGTGCCCCTGGACCCGGAGGCGCTGACCATGAAGAAGAAGACCGCGGAGGAGACCGCGGAGCTGCTGCAGACGGCGATCTGGCGCCTGGAGGAGCTGCGGGAGTTCACCGCGGCCCGCATCGAGCCGGCGCTGAAGGAGGCCGCCGAGGCCCACGAGGTCAAGCTCCGGGACTTCCTGGCCCCGTTCTACGTGGCCCTGAGCGGATCCCGGTCCTGGACCCCCCTCTACGACTCCATGGAGATCCTGGGCCCGGACATGACCCGGGTCCGGCTGCGGAGGGCGGTGGAGGCCCTGGGCGGTCTCTCGGAGAAGAAGCTCAAGAAGCTGGAGAAGACCTACGCCGCGCGCTCCGGCGCCGGCTCCTGAGCCGGCGGCCCCCGGCGGGCCCACCGGTCGAGAAAGCGACGGGAGACCATGGACGGCAACCGCAGCGAACCCGGCCCGAACGCGGCCGACAAGGACTTCATCCGGGAGATCGTGGCCGGCGAGGTGGCGGCGGGGAAGCACGGGGGGCGGGTCCACACCCGGTTCCCCCCCGAGCCCAACGGCTACCTCCACATCGGCCACGCCAAGGCCATCTGCCTGGACTTCGGGGTGGCGGCGGACTTCGGGGGGCTCTGCAACCTGCGCTTCGACGACACCAACCCCATCAAGGAGGAGTCGGAGTTCGTGGAGTCCATCCTCGCCGACCTGCGCTGGCTGGGCTTCGACTGGGACGACCGCCTCTTCTTCGCCTCCGACTACTTCCAGCGCATGTACGACATCGCGGTGAAGCTGATCGGGGACGGCAAGGCCTACGTGTGCGACCTGAGCGCGGACGAGATCCGGGAGCACCGGGGCACCCTCACCGAGCCGGGCACGGAGAGCCCCTACCGCAACCGGACGGTGGATGAGAACCTGGACCTCTTCCGGCGCATGCGGGAGGGGGAGTTCGAGAACGGGGCCCGCACCCTGCGGGCAAAGATCGACATGGCCTCGCCCAACCTCAACCTGCGCGATCCGGTCCTGTACCGGATCATGAAGGCCGGCCACCACCGCACCGGCGACGCGTGGCCGATCTACCCCATGTACGACTACGCCCATCCTCTCGGCGACGCCTTCGAGGGGATCACCCATTCCCTCTGCACCGTGGAGTACGAGGCCCACCGACCCCTCTACGACTGGGTGGTGCGGGAGAGCGGGGTGGAGCACACCCCGAGGCAGATCGAGTTCGCCCCCCTGGTCCTGACCTACACCGTGCTCAGCAAGCGCCGGCTCCTGCAGCTGGTGCGGGAGGGGCACGTGACCGGCTGGGACGATCCGCGCATGCCCACCCTCTCCGGGATGCGGCGGCGGGGCTACACCCCGGCCGCGATCCGCAAGCTGATGGACACGGTGGGGGTGGCCAAGCGGGACAGCGTGGTGGACATCCAGCTCCTGGAGCACGCGGTGCGGGAGGACCTGAACCGGACCTCCCCCCGGGTGATGGCGGTCCTGAATCCCCTCAAGCTCACCATCACCAACTGGCCCGAGGGGCAGGTGGACGAGCTGGATGCGGTGAACAACCCCGAGGACCCCTCGGCGGGGACGCGGAAGGTGCCCTTCTCCGGCACCCTCTACATCGAGGGGGAGGACTTCGCCGAGGTCCCACCCCCCAAGTTCTACCGGCTCTCCCCCGGGCGCGAGGTGCGCCTGCGCTACGGGTACCTGGTCACCTGTACCGGGGTGGTGAAGAACGACGCCGGGGAGGTGGTCGAGGTCCGGTGCACCTACGACCCCGAGACCCGGAGCGGAAACGCTCCCGACGGGCGCAAGGTCAAGGCCACCCTCCACTGGGTGTCCGCCCCCCACGCGGTCCCGTTCACGGCCAGGCTCTACGAATACCTGTACACAACCCCTTATCCCACAGCGGACAAGGACAAGGATTTCAAGGAGTTCCTGAATCCGGATTCGGTGGTGGAGCGGACCGGGGCGATGGGCGAGCCTTCCCTGGCCTCGGCGGAGCCGGGGACCCGGTTCCAGCTCGAGCGCCAGGGGTACTTCTGCGTGGACACCATGGATTCCCGGCCCGGAGCCCCGGTCCTGAACCGGACGGTCACCCTGAGGGACACCTGGGCCAAGATCCAGAAGGCTCAGCAACACAAAGCCGGTTGAACGAGTCGGTTGATTCTGCTACCGTATTCCGGCGCTCAAGGCCCCCTGGGCCCTGCAGCCAAGCGGAGATTGGTGTTGGGGGATCGTCCAACGGTAGGACATGCGGCTCTGGACCGTAGAATCGGGGTTCGAATCCCTGTCCCCCAGCCAGAACAGCGTGGCCCGTTCGTCTAGTGGTTAGGACAGGTGGTTCTCAGCCATCAGACAGGGGTTCGACTCCCCTACGGGCTACCAGTTCGAGGCCGGAGGCGCTCAGGCGACCTCCGGCCGTTTTTTTGTCCGGCCGACCCCGGGGGTGTACCCTTGTGGGCAAGGTCCTAAACCGTTGCAGTCCGCTCCGCGGGAAAGAGTTGACGCCATGAACAGCCAAGACCGCCGCGCCGCCGTGGTCGATGATCTCACCCTGGCCCTGGGCATGAACGCGGGCTACGTCCTGGACGTGTACGCGCTCTACCAGGCCTCCCCCCAGACCGTGAACCCGGAGTGGCGGGCGTACTTCGAGGGGCTGGAGCGGGGCGAGGTCTCCCCTCACGACCTGCCCTCCTCGGCTCCCCACCGGCGGGGGGACGGGGACGGAGCGGCGGCGCCAGCCCCCGCCCCGGCTTCCGGGGAGCGGTCCGGGGCGGCCGGGGAGCGGAACCGGGGGGGCGACGGGGCCTCGGGTGGCGCGCCCGCCCCGTCCGGGGAGAGCGGGGACGAGGAGGTGGTCCCGCTGCGCGGCGGACCGGCCATCATCGTCAAGAACATGGAGGCGAGCCGGGACATTCCCACCGCCACCAGCTACCGGAGCGTGCCGGTCAAGGTGCTGGAGGAGAACCGGCGGTTCCTGAACCACCACCTGGACCTGGCCTCGGGAGGAAAGGTCTCCTTCACCCACATCATCGCCTGGGCGGTGATCCGGGCCCTGGCCGCCCATCCGGGGCTCAACGACGGCTTCACCGTCTCCGGAGGGGAACCGGCCCGGATCCGCCGGAAGGGCGTGAACCTGGGCATCGCGGTGGACCTGGAGAAGAAGGACGGGAGCCGCACCCTGCTGGTGCCGAACCTGAAGCAGGTCCAGGCCATGGACTTCCTCACCTTCATCCAGGCCTACAACCGGACCATCGAGTCGGCGCGGACGGGGAAGCTCCTCCCCGAGGACTTCCAGGGCACCACGCTGTCCATCACCAACCCGGGCACGGTGGGCACGGCCTCCTCGGTGCCCCGGCTCATGCCCGGCCAGGGGGCGATCATCGCCGTGGGCGCCATCGGCTACTCCGCGGCCACCCGGGCCATGTCCCCGGAGCTGCTCTCCCGGCTGGGGATTTCCAAGAGCATGACCGTCTCCTGCACCTACGACCACCGGATCATCCAGGGGGCGGAGTCGGGCGAGTTCCTGGGCCTGGTGGAGCGGCTGCTGAACGGGGAGCAGAGCTTCTACGAGCGGATCTACGAGGACATGGGGGTGCCCTACCATCCCGTCCGCTCCACCCCCGACGCGGTGCACGGCGGCTTCGGCGGCGGTCCCGACTACGAGGAGACCCTGCGCCAGGCCCGCGTGCTCCAGCTCATCCGGGCCTACCGGGTGCGGGGCCATCTCATCGCCCAGCTCGACCCCCTGGGCACCCAGCCCCAGTACCACCCCGAACTGGACCCCGAGTACTACGGCCTCACCCTGTGGGACCTGGACCGCACCTTCATCACCGGGGCCTCGCCCACCGGGTCCTCGGCCTGGGAGACGCCCCAGACCACCCTGCGGGAGATCCTGGAGACGGTCCGGGGGGCCTACTGCGGCAAGATCGGGGTGGAGTACATGAACATCCAGGATCCGGAGCAGAAGGCCTGGATCCAGGAGCAGGTGGAGCCCCCCTCGGCCCGGGCGCCCCTCTCCCGGGGCACCCGGGAGCGCACCCTGGCCATGCTCCTCAGCGCCGAGTCCTTCGAGCGCTTCCTGCACGCGAAGTTCATCGGACACAAACGATTCTCCCTGGAGGGAGGGGAGACCCTGATCCCCATCCTGGACACGGTGCTGGAGGAGGCGGCCGAGGACGGGGTGCAGGAGGTGGTGATGGGCATGGCCCACCGGGGCCGGCTGAACGTGCTCACCCAGATCGTGAAGGTGGACTACGCGGCGGTGTTCTCCGAGTTCCAGGGGAACCGCGACCCCCACATCACCCAGGGCTCCGGCGACGTGAAGTACCACCTTGGGGCCACCGGCACTCATATCACCCGGGAGGGGAAGGAGGTGGCGGTGGCGCTGGCCCCCAACCCCTCGCACCTGGAGGCGGTGGACCCGGTGGTGGAGGGACTGGCCCGGGCCAAGCAGGAGCGGATGGGCTCGGAGGAGGGACGCAAGCGGGTGCTCCCCATTCTCATCCACGGCGACGCCGCCTTCGCCGGCCAGGGGGTGGTGGCCGAGACCCTGAACCTCTCCCAGCTCAAGGGCTACCGCACCGGCGGCACCGTCCACATCATCGTCAACAACCAGATCGGCTTCACCACCCCGGTGGAGTCCGCCCGCTCTTCGCCCTATCCCACCGACGTGGCCAAAATGGGGCAGGCCCCGATCTTCCACGTGAACGGCGACGACCCGGAGGCGGCGGTGCGGGTGGTGCGGTGGGCCCTGGCCTTCCGCCAGGCCTTCCACAAGGACGTGGTCATCGACATGGTCTGCTACCGGCGCCATGGGCACAACGAGGGGGACGAGCCCAGCTACACCCAGCCCCAGCTCTACGCCCGGATCGACAAGCATCCCTCGGTGGCCGATCTCTACACCCGCCGGCTCCTCCGGGAGGGGGTGCTGACCGAGGACGAGGTCAAGGTCCTTCGCGACGGGACGAAGAAGTGCCTCGAGCTCTCCTTCGATCACGCCCAGGCGGAGGCGGTGGCCATGAAACCGGCCCCGATCGAGGTGGCGCGGCCCCGGCCGGGGGCGGCCCCGGTGCCCCGGCCCACGGCGGTGGCCCCCGAGTCCGTGGTCCGCATCACCGAGGCGGTGACCTCGGCTCCCCCCGACGTGGACGTGCATCCCAAGCTCAAGAAGGGGATGGAGGCGCGGAGGAAGGCCGTGGAGAGCGGCGAGGGGGTGGACTGGGCCTTCGCCGAGACCCTGGCCTTCGGCAGCCTGGCCCTGGAAGGGGTGCCCATCCGTCTCTCCGGCCAGGACAGCGTGCGCGGCACCTTCAGCCAGCGGCACCTGCTCCTGCACGACGACGACACCGATTCCAGCTGGATGGCCCTCCAGCACCTCGCCGCCGACCAGGGCACCTTCAACGCCATCGACAGCCCGCTCTCCGAGAACGCCGTGCTCGGATTCGAGTACGGCTACAGCCTCGGCGATCCCGGGGCCCTGGTCCTGTGGGAGGCGCAGTTCGGGGACTTCGTGAACGGGGCCCAGGTGGTGATCGACCAGTTCATCGCCGGCTCCAAGGCCAAGTGGGGACAGCCCTCGGGGCTGGTCCTGCTCCTCCCCCACGGATACGAGGGGCAGGGACCGGAGCACTCCAGCGCCCGCATGGAGCGGTTCCTGCAACTCGCGGCCGAGAACAACCTGCAGGTGGCCGACTGCTCCACGCCGGCCCAGTACTTCCACCTGCTGCGGCGCCAGATGTGCGAAGGCATCCGGGTGCCGCTGGTGGTGATGACCCCCAAGAGCCTCCTGCGCCATCCCCGGGCCCGGTCCCGGGTGGCGGAGCTGACCGAGGGGCGGTTCCTGCCGGTGGTGCCGGATCCCCGCACGCCCGATCCCGGGGAGGTGAAGCGCCTGGTCTTCTGCACCGGCAAGGTCTACTACGACCTGGAGGAGGCCCGGGACAAGGCGGAGCGCACCGACGCGGCCATCTACCGCGTCGAGCAGCTCTATCCCTTCCCGGAGGCGGAGATCCGCGAGGCCCTCTCGGTGTACCGGGACGCGGAGGTGGTCTGGGCCCAGGAGGAGCCGAGGAACATGGGCGCCTGGCACTACATGCACGACCGCCTGGCCACCCTGCGGGGCCAGGGGGTGAACGCGCGCTACGCCGGCCGGAAGGAGAGCGCCAGCACCGCCACCGGGTACCTGGACGTCCATGCCCGGGAGCAGCAGGCCCTGGCCGCGGACGCGCTGGGCCTTTGAGCCGGCATCCGGGGAAGAGGGCGAGGTCTCTCGCTCCCGCGCTGGCGCTTCTGGCCGCGCTCCTCGGCGCGGTCCCGGCGGGGACGGCGCCGCTCCCGGCCGCGGCCCCCGGCGACACCCTGATCACCCCGCTCCGGCCGGGGACCGCGGTGGCCGCCGGCGACACCAGCCTGTTCCTGCCCGGCACCATCCCCCTCGCCGACGGGGTCCGGGATCCGGTCTTCGCGCTCCTGGTGGGCATGGTCCGCGCCGATCTATTCGGGACCCTGGACCGGGCCCGGCTGCGGACCGCAGTGGCCCGGTCCGGACGCCCCACCCGGCTTCCCCTGGACCGGTTCCGTTCCGTGCGGCGCATGCCGCTCGGGTCTCCCCGGGCCGCCGTTCCCGGGGCCCCGGCCCGCCCCGGCCCCCGGGCGCGGTTGATCCTGACCGCGGACGGGCCCCTGGACCTCGACGCCCCCTACGACATCCTCGGCTACCATCCCGGCCGGTTCCGGTCGTCGGCGGTGCTGGTCCTGGACGAGTGGCGGCTGGGACCGGTGCGCCTGGAGGTGAAGGGGCCGGACGGCCCCGAGGTCGCGGTGCTGGACGACTTCACGGTGTGGGGGCTCCGCAGCGGCACCCTGGAGATGGACGTGGACGGCTGGCTGGACGCCCTCATGGGGCCCCGCCTCGACGACACCCGCATGGTCGGCTTCGCCCTCTTCCGCTACCGGGGGGAGCGGATCGCCCTGGCCACCGGATACACCGGGAAGGGGCAGGGGCGCTCGGGGGCCTTCCGGCTCCGCGACGACGAGATCGTCTTTCCCAACCGGCCCGAGTTCATGGCCGCGGGGGCCTACGCCCGGGCCCGGCTGGAACGGCTCATGCCTTCGGTGCTCCGCTTCCGGTCCCGCTGACCACGCGGCCGGACGGGAACCGGGTCACCGGTTCAGCACCGCCACCCTCCGGACCTGGACCGCGCTGCCGTCGGTGATGCGGAGGAAGTAGATCCCGGCCGGGACCGGATCGCCTCCGGGACCGCGGCCGTCCCAGCGGAGCACGCCCGAACCCGCGGGCGCGGTCAGGGTGCGGACCACCCGTCCGGTGAGACCGATCACCGCCGCCCGCACCGGACCCGAGGCACCCCAGATGTCCACCTGTACCGGCCCCGCGGCCGGATTGGGATGGGGGGTGCCGGCCCGCAACACCGGGGCGCCGATCCCCACCGTGACCGCCACCGGTCCGAACCGCTCCCGGTCGCCGCCCCGGTCCACCGCCTCCAGCCAGTAGCGATAGCTCCCGGGGGGGACGCCGGCATCCAGGTAGGCACGGACGCCGGGGTCGAGCAGGCCGGCGCTGAGCGGGGCCGGGGGCAGTTCCGATTCCCCCGGGGCGCGAAGCACCCGGAAGCCGGCCAGCCCGCTCTCCGAGGCCACCGTCCAGGCGAGCCGCACTCCCTCCGGCTGGGCCGCCGCGCTCAACACCACTCCCGCCACCGGAACCACCAGCCCGTCGCCGGTACCGGCGGAATGGCTCACCCCGTCCCCGTCCACCACCTCGACCTCGCTCAGCTCCAGGAGCGCGTTCCCCCCCGGGTTCTCGGCCACCCGGAAGGTGAGGGCGCCGTAGACCGCGGTGCCCGCCGGCCGGACGGTCCCGCTCAGGTCCACGTGTACGGTCCCCGGGGAGGAGACGAAGGAGGCGCTCTGCCAGCCGACCAGGGCGGAGTCCGCGGACAGGCTCTGGTAGGCCACCCGGTCGGGGGGATAGGTCACGTTGAACCGCATGCCGGCCACCGGAACCTCCGAGGCCAGGGTGAAGGGGACGGAGACCGTGTCGCCGGGGCCGGCGTCGATGCGGGAGGGGAGGGTGAGGGTGATCGCCGGCCCGGTGGAGGGGAGCACGGTGAAGGTCCCGTCGCTGACGTCGGATTCCGAGGCCCCGTCGCCGTCGGTGACGGTGAGCCGGATCAGCGCCTGGTCGGTGGGATCCTCGGATACCGTCCACCCGAAGGTGCCGGAGTTGGCCAGGGTGGTGCCGGCCTCGACCCAGGTCGCGCCGTCGTCGGGGCTGAAGGCCAGGGATACGGAGAGCGCGTTGCCGTCCTCGGGATCGGAGGCGGTCCAGGAGACCGGTTCCGTGCTTCCCGCCGTCCATATCTCTCCCCCGTTGGGGGCGAGCACGGTCACCGACGGGGCCTGGTTGACCGGGGCGGTGAACCCGGCGGTGAGGGTGTAGGGCTGGTCGGCCGAGGCGCTCATCACCCCCCGGACGCGGATCCAGTAGCGTCCCCCGGCCGGGAGCGACTCCGCGATGGTCTCGCCGGCGTTCCCGAGGTTGTCGGAGAAGGCGAGGATGTTCTCCTCGCCGTCGGTGAGGTAGAGGTCGTAGTCGGCCGAGGTAGGGATGCCGGTCAGGGTGATGTTCACGTTCCCGGCTTCGGCGTCGAAATAGTACCAGTCCTGGTCGTCGACGTCGGCGATGTACGACTGGAGGGGGACGCCGGGGGAGAGGGGCCCGTAGGCCTGGGCCAGGGTGTCGTTGGGCTCGAAGGTGTCCGCGGCCGCGGGGAGCGCCCCCGCGGCCACGGCGCCGAGGGCGAGGGCGAGGACGGGAAGGCGCGCCGGGGAAGAGCGGAAGGGGATGAATGTCATGACGGGCTCCTGGGCTGATGGTTTTTCGAATCGGTCGGGCTCGCGGACCAAGCTCACGGACCGGTGAGGGGCTCCACCCGGCGGGGCGCCTGGAGGCGAACCAGGCCGGGGAGGGCCAGGATCCGGAAGATCGTCTCCGGGGTGGCGGCCAGGGTGACCACCGGGCCGGCCACGGTGCGGACGTCGGCGCCGGCGGTGGTCAGCTCCGCGCGGAGACCGTCGCCGGGACCACCGAAGACCGCGAGCAGGGTCAGGGGCTCCTCGGGAATCACGGCCCAGGCGGCCAGGACCCGCGTCCGTAGGTCGGGGCCGAGCCTGGCCAGGGCGCCGGCCGGGCCCCACACCGCGGCCCGGCGGATGCCGCCCACCGTGTCCAGGCGCGACAGGTCGCGGTGAAGCACTTCCACCAGCACCGCGTCCGGGGTCCGGGCCAGTTCGTGCACGTAGGTGGGGATGCCGAGATCGCCGGCCAGCGAGTCCCCTCGGCAGGAAAGCACGATAGTGGTGGTGAGCGGGATCGCCTCCAGCCGTTCCCGCGATGCCTGGTCCATCATGGACACGACCTCCGGCCCCGAGCCGCAACCGGCGGCGAGGACGATCAGGCCGATTCCGGCGAGCATGAAGGGGCTTGGGTTCGGAGCCGGGGTTTTCGGCAGTGTCATCGTTCCTCCTCAGGGGAACCCCCCTTCCACTGTACCTTGGCCGAACCGGCCGGACCAGCCCCGGGGGAGGCCGGGAGGCGCGGCGCCCTCCGGGAGAGCCCCTCGGTTGACCGGGTGGTGTCGTGGGGGCATGCTCTCCCGGTTCGATCTCCCGCCCCGGTTGCCACGGGCGGGGTCACCGTCCCCATCCTAGAGGTCGCCGTGCTCCTGTTTCTCATCGCCGCTCCGCTCGCCTTCCTGGTCGGAGTGTCCCTGGGCCTTCTCGGTGGGGGAGGGTCCATCCTCACCGTACCCATCCTGGTCTACGTGCTGGGACTGGGCCCGAAGCCGGCCATCGCCACTTCCCTGGTGGTGGTGGGGCTCACCGGGCTGGTGGGGGCGATCCGCCACGGCCGCCACGGCCACCTGGACGTGAAGGTGGGGGCGAGCTTCGGCCTGGCCGGGATTCTCGGGGCTTCCGGAGGGAGCCGGGTCGCGGCCCTGAACGCGGTGTCCGGCGGGGTGCTCCTGGCCGCCTTCGCCCTCCTCATGGTCACCGTCTCCGCGTTCATGCTGCGGAGCCCCTCCGGCAGGGCCTCCGGAGGGGGAGGGCGCCACCGGCCCGCAGGGCCGGTGGCGACCGGCGTCTACGGTTTCCTGACCGGGCTCCTGACCGGGCTCCTGGGGGTGGGGGGCGGGTTCGTCATCGTTCCCGCCCTTCTCCTGGTGGCCCGCCTCCCCATGCACCGGGCGGTCGGGACCTCGCTCCTGGTCATCGCCCTCAACTGCGCCGCCGGGCTGCTGGGGTTCCTGGGCAAGGTGGAGATCCACTGGCTCCTGGCCCTGGGGTTCGGGGCGGCCAGCGTGGCCGGGAGCGTGGCCGGGGCCGCCCTGGCCCTGCGCACCCGCCCCGAGCGCCTGCGCCGGGGGTTCGCGGTGTTCGTGCTCCTGGCCGGCGTGGCCATGCTGGTCGAGCAGGCGGCCCGGGGACTCGGGGGCTGAGCCCGGGTCCGGATCCCCCGGGGTCAGGGCATCAACCGGAACGCCGCCGCTCCGACCAGCTTTCCTTCCTTCTGGAGCGGGGCGACCAGGGTGCGCACCCGGGCCGCCCAGGCCCCGCGGGTCTCGGGATCGCCGGCCAGGCCCCACCGCACCGCGTCGCCGTCCCTCCGCCGGGCGCCCTCCTCCAGGAAGAACCGGTCCCAGTCCGGGTGGCGCTCTCCGTGGAGGTCCAGGACCACGGTCTCGAAATCGGGGCCGTGCTTGAGGAGGGCCACCAGGCCCACCTCGCTGAGCCCGGTGCGGGGAATCTCCAGGAGCGCCACCTGCCCGCGGTGGCCGTCCTCCAGCTCCTGGAGGATCGCCTCCACCAGGGGGTGCCCGGAGGCGTAGAAGTCGAGGGTCTCCCGGGCCACCGCCTCCTCGCGGTTGAAGGTGCCGAGCCACCGGCTCCCCTCGGGGATTCCGGTCAGCTCGCGGACGGTGGCCTCGGGACCGAACTCCAGGTACCAGACGTCGCGTCCGCTCTTGGCCACCACCTCGAACCCGAACTGGCGGCTCGCCTCCAGCACCACTTCCGAGGTCCGTTCCTCCAGGTCCTCGGGGATCCGGGCCAGGATGGCCTCGGCGCGCTCCGGCCGGTACCGGTTGCGGTGCAGGTCGTGGTAGAGGGCGCGGTTCATGCGCCGGCGCTGGGCGTGGGTCTCGGCCACCACCGCCCCGATGTCCAGCCGCGGCGAGGGCTCCAGGGCCGCTTCGCGGATGGCTTCCTCCACGTGATGGAGCGAGCGGTCCAGGCCGCCCAGGGGCTCGGTGAAGATGCCCAGGGCCTGGTAGAGAAGGGCCACCTGGCGGCCCAGGCCGGAGTGGGGCACGAAGTGGATGATCTCCACCGGGCGCCGGCGGCTGATCCGGTCCAGACGGCCGATCCGCTGCTCCACCAGCACCGGGTTCCAGGGGAGGTCGAAGAGCACCAGCCCCCGGCAGAACTCGAAGTTCCGGCCCTCCCCGCCGGCCTCGGTGGAGACGAGCACGGTGGGGCCGTCGGGCTGGGCGAACTGGGCCACCTCCAGGTCCCGGGCCGCCGGGGAGAGGTCCTCGTGGAACACCCCCACCCGCTGGAAGGTGGCGCGCTCCAGCTCCCGCTTCACCGTTTCCAGGGAATCGCGCCCGCTCACGAAGACCAGCATCTTGTCGCCGGCCTCGCGCCAGGCCGGCTCCTGCTCCAGGATCCACCGGATGCGCGGGTCCTCCGGGCCGGCCGGAGCCCCCAGGGCCCGCTCCACCGCGTCCGCCTTCCGCCGCTCCTCCAGCGCGTTGGTGGCCGTCGGAGCCAGGGCCCCGGCCTCCGCCGCCTCCAGCCCGGGCCACGGCTCCAGCTCCACCGGGGCCGGCACCCGGGGGGGGAGGCCGCCGATGTCCTCGCGGCGGGTGGAGCTGGTGCAGGGATAGAGCGGGTCTCCCCGGTCCAGGCTCTCCCGGAACGCGTCCCAGGAGGGGTATTCCTCCGGCCGCAGGAGCTGGAGGAGCCGGAAGAACCCGTGGGCGTCGGCCTCCAGGGGGGTGGCCGAGAGCAGGAGCACGTTCCGGCTCGCCGCGCAGAGCGGCGCCACCGCCCGGTAGGCGGGGCTCCCGGGGTGGCCGGGGCGGCGCTCCAGCCGGTGGGCTTCGTCCACCACGAGCAGGTCCGGCGCCGCCGCCTCCAGCCACCGGGCCAGCTCCGCTTCCTCGGTGATCTCCTCCAGGGCGACCACGGTCCGGGCGTGCACCTCGAAGGGATTCCACTCCGGGCCGAAGTCCTTGCGCACGTCGCGGCGCCGCTCCCGGTCCAGGAGCACGAACACCTGGTGGAACTTCCGGTAGAGCTCTCCCAGCCACTGCACGGTCAGGGAGGAGGGCGCCACCACCACCACCCGGTCCGCGCGTCCGGTGCGGAGCAGCCGGTTCAGGATCAGGCAGGCCTCCACCGTCTTTCCCAGACCCACCTCGTCGGCCAGCAGCCATCGCACCGGGTCGGTGGAGACCGCCTGCTCGGCCACGTGGAACTGGTGGGGGAAGATCTCGATGCGCCCGCCCAGGAAGGAGCCCAGGCCGTCGGCCTCCCGCAACCGGGAGAGCCGCAGGCCGTCCAGCCGGTTCTCCCAGGCGGCGCGGGAATCCACCTCCAGCCGGGCCAGGCGCTCCACCAGGTCCTCGTGGAAGGTCTCGTACCAGCGCTCGGGATCCGCTCCCTCGGGAAGGACCAGGGGGACGAAGGCGTGGTTGCGGACCGCGAACTCCAGGGTCTCGCCCCCGCGGGGAAAGCGCACGTGCATGCGGCCGCCGGCCACCGAGACCACCTCGCCCGGGCCCAGCTCCCGGTTGAAGCGATGGAGGACCTTGTCCCCCGGCTTCGGCGCCTCGGCCGGCCTGCCCCCGCGGTCGCCCTTCCCCGGGCGGACCGGGGTCACCGGGACTCCGCCTCCCGCTCCGGGGCCAGGAGGGCGGGGAGCGCCTCCTCGTAGCGGTAGGCGATGCCCATGTGCCCGTCGTCGAATTCCTCGTAGCGATGGGGCACCGCGGCCTCCTCCAGGGTCTCGTGGAGCATGCGCGCTCCCAGGTGGAGATGGAACTCGTCCCGGGTTCCGCACTCCAGGTAGAGCACCCGCAGCGAGCGGAGGGCATCCAGGCATTCCGGAGCCCGCCGCACCGGGTCCAGCTCCAGCCAACGCTCCCAGACCGCCTCCCGGATCCGGCCCGAGGGAAGCTCGAAGGGGAGGTGGAAGGCCCCCCGGCGCACGTCGTCCGGGGAATAGCAGGCGGCCATGGCCACGATGTTCATGGTGGCGATGAGGTCGTTGGTCTTCCGGGGGGCCTCGGCGAAGGCGTCCAGGAATCCCTCCAGGCCGCCGTGGCGGACGAGCTGGTCCACCGCCTTGGGGAAGTCGGGAAGGTACCCGTACTCGAAGGCCATGTCCCCGGAGAGGCAGGCCACTCCGCCGAACAGATCCGGCCGGTCCATGCCCAGGGAGATGGCCCCGAACCCGCCGCTGGACTTACCGAACACGTAGCGGTGGTCGCGTTCGGCGCGGACCGGGAAGCGGGACTCCACCGCGGGGATCACCTCCTCGCAGAGGTGGGTCCGGTAGGCGCCGGTGGCGGGCGAGTCCACGTACTGCGAGCCGCCGTAGCGGGTGAAGCAGTCGGGGAGGGCCACCACCGCGGGGGGAATCCGGCCTTCGGCCAGCATCCGGTCCAGCCGGCGGTGGAGCCCGGGGGACCAGGGGCCGTCGTGGAGGAGCATGGCCCCGGTGCCGGTGAACCCGGCCAGCCCGTAGACCACCGGGAAGGGGCCGGGGCCCGCCGAGGGGGGCGGGCTCCACACCGCCACTTCGCGCACGTAGGGGTCGCCCAGCCAGTTGTACTCGAGCGCGTCGCTCTCGACCAGGATCGTATCCACCCGGCCCGGATCCATGAAGCCTCCTCGGTGAAGGGGCCTTCGAGCCTACCGCAACGCGCAGGCCGCCGCCAGCGGCGGGGAGGGGTGGAGCGGGCGGCCCCGGAACCGAGGAAGGGGAACCGGGGCCCGGGACGAACCCGGACCCCGGTGCGCGCACGTCCGAGGGCCCGCCGGGGACGCCGGCCGGCCGCGGTTCCTCAGCGCGAGCCGTCCCCGCCGGAGGCCGACTCCGGCTTCAGGTAGCGGTCCAGGAACTCCACCATCCGGCGGTAGAGGACGAGCGCGTTCCCGCGCTTGGCCACCCCGTGTCCCTCGTCGGCGAAGATGAGGGTGTCCACCTCGCCCCCCTTGGCGGCGATGGCGGCGGCGATCTGGCGGGCCTCGCCCACCGGCACCCGGGGATCGTTCTCACCGTGCACGACCAGGAGCGGGGTCTCGATGTCGGAGGCCTTGTGGATGGGGGAGATCGAAGCCAGGAAGTCGGGGTCGGTGAGCGGGCCGTACTCCGCTTCCCGGAGCGCCCGCCGGTAGTCGGCGGTCTTCTCCAGGAAGGTGACGAAGTTGGCGATGCCCACCTCGTCGATGGCGGCGGAGAAGAGGTCCGGGTACTCGGTGATGGCGGCCAGGGTCATGTACCCGCCGTAGGAGCCGCCCTTGACCGCGAGCTTTCCGGGGGCGGTGTAGCCCTTTTCGATCAGCCAGTCCGCTCCCGCCTTCAGGTCCTTCACCGAGTCCAGCCGCTTCTTGTAGTTGTCCAGGTCCAGGTACTCCTTGCCGTAGCCGGAGGAGCCGCGGACGTTGGGGGCCAGGATGCCGTAGCCGTTCAGCATCAGGTACTGGAAGTGGCGGATGAATCCGGGCTGGAACTGCGACTCGGGACCGCCGTGCACGTGCACGATGAACGGCACCGGATGTCCGGGCCGGAAGGTGGGCGGCAGGTAGAGGAAGGCGGGGATCTCCCGGCCGTCGAAGGAGCGGTACCGGACCAGTTCCGGGGGATTGAAGGTGGAGGGGTCGACTCCGGCGTAGGTGGAATGGGTCATCTTGCGGAGGGAGGGCGCCTGCCAGTCCCACAGCCACACGTCGGCGGTGCTGGTGGCGGAGCTGAACCCCACCGCCACCGCGGGGCCCTCGGTGAGGGAGAAGGAACCCACCTCCCCGTCCAGGGGCGGGGAGGGGATGGCCCGGTCCTGGTCCAGGTCGCGGAGCTTGAGCCGCGAGTACCCGTCCTCGTTCACCGTCCAGGCCATCACGTCGCGGTCGGGGGAGAGGCCGAGGCTCTCCACCTCCCAGGGCCCCTCGGTGTCCAGGAAGGTGAGCTTGCGCGAGGCCAGGTCGAGGACCGCCCGCCGGGTGATCCCGTCCGGGTTGTCGTTGCTGAGGAGGTAGATCCGCTTGCCGTCGCGGTCGAAGCTGCCCCCGCCGTAGACCGCCTCCCCGTCGTGGCCGGTGAGGAGGGTGCGCTTTCCGGTGGCGGTCTCCACCAGGTAGATGTCGGTGTCGACGTTGGACTCGGCGTGGGTGACCAGGAGCCGGGAGCCGTCGTCGCTCACGTCGCCGGCCGAGTTCCAGCCGGGAATGTCCGCCACCAGCCGCTGCTTCCGGCCGGCCAGGTCCAGGGCGTAGATGAAGAAGTCCTTCCCGTTGGCCTCGTTGCTGTTGAAGTAGAGGGTCGTCCCGTCCGGCGACCAGGAGGGGGCGCCGTACCGGACCTCGGGCCGGTCGGTGAGGTTCTCGGTGCGGCCGGTGCGGGCATCCATGAGCCACAGCTGGGCATTCTCGTCCCCGCCCCGGGCCACCCCGCAGACCAGGTACTCCCCGGTGGGGGAGAGGGTGGAGAAGTTGACCCCTTCGGTGAAGACGGAGAGCTGGTAGGGCCAGCCCGAGTCCTCCAGCCGGTAGACCTGGTTCACCCCCGAGCTGTTGGAGGAGAAGAACAGGGTCCGCCCGTCGGGAGTGAGCTGGGGGCTCCCGGCGTAGCCGATCTGCATGAAGGCGTCGATGTCGGGAGGCCGGCCGGCCGGGAGCAGGTCCCCGGCGGCGGCGGGAACGGCGAGAAGCAGGATGGCCAGCGAGGCGAGGAGCGAGCGCACCATGAGAGGTTCCTCCGCATAGGGGAGAGGTCGATGGGTGGCGAGGGACGGAGGGGTGGCCGCAGTCTAGATTCGCGGTCCCCGCCTGTCAAACCCGTCCCGGTGCCCGTCCCCCGGGGTCCGCCGCGGCGGCGGCGGGGCTGGTATAATTACGGGCCCGGATGCGGCCGCGGGACCCGGAGCGCCTGCCGCCGGCCCCCGGATCGTATCCCTTCGCGTGCAAGGAGCCGCCATGCGCCAACCCCTTCGCTCCCGGCCGGCGCCGATCCTGGCCCTGGTCCTTCTGGCCTCCGCCTCCCTGCTCGCCCTCTCCGGGCCCCGCCCGGATCCCGGCCCCGCCGGGGCGCGGCCGCCGGCCGACTGCGGGCCCGACCTCGCCTTTCCCCTCGGCGTCCGGGTGGTGCCGGTGGGGGGGATCCGGCCCGGCGCTCCGGCCACCGCACGGGTGGAGGTGACCGCCCGCCGCCGGTTGGACGACGTGGTGATCGAGGTCCCCGTCCCGCCCGGGTTGAGCCGGCTCACGCCGGCCCGGATCGCCCTGGGCGCGCTGGCCGCGGGGGACCGCCGGGACGGGGACATCACCCTGCTCCTTCCCCCCGGCCGGTCGCGGCGCACGGTGGACGTCCGGGTGCGCGGCCTCGGTGGACGGGGCCCCCCTCTCCCGGGGAGCGGTGTGGAACCTGGTCTTCGATCCGGAGCCGGCGCGGACCGTCCCCGGGTCCGGCGGCCTCTCCGTCCGCGAGGTCGCGGCCACCCCGGTGGTCCGATGACCGGCCGCCGCGCGCTGGGCGCGCTCCTTCTCGCCGCCGGGGGCCTCGCCGTCGCCGGGGCTCCGGCCGCGGCCGGGGACTTCACCGTCCAGGGCCGGTTCCAGTACGAGGACCGGATCTGGGATCCCTTCGGGTACACCGGCACCGTCCAGGACCTGCCCATCCGGCACGCCGACGTCCAGGTCGTGAACGCCTCCACCGGCCAGGTGCTCGCCTCGGGCTCCACCGACGCCGACGGCAACTACGCGGTGCCGGTGACCGGGCTCGCCGGCAGCGTGACCCTCTACGCCCGCTGCCTCAGCCGCACCGACCTGGCCCCGGACTACCACATCAAGGTGGTGACCACCTTCACCCGGGTGGGCGGCACCCTGGATCTCACCGGATCCTCGGTGCACGCCGTCACCACCGCCACCGTGAGCCACGACACCGCCCAGCCGGTCCGGGACCTCGGGGCCTACGTGATCCAGGACGCCACCGGCTCGGGCACCGCCCAGGCCTTCAACATCCTCGACAACGCGGTGGACGCCTTCGACTACCTGGCCTCCCCGGGGGGGATCGGGCGCTATCCCGGTCCGGGCGAGTTCGTGGTCTACGGCTGGAACGGCACCTCGGGATCGAGCGGCTCCAACTACTACTGGCAGGGGATCTACGTGGTCTCCACCTCCACCGACACCGACGGGTGGTCGGATACGGTGATCCTCCACGAGACCGGACACTGGGCCTCGGACATGTTCTCGCGGGACCACAACCCGGGCGGAACCCACTACATCGGGGACGTCCACCAGGACCCCCGGCTCTCCTACGGCGAGGGCTACGCCACCTTCTTCTGCGCCCAGGTGCGCGAGTTCCGGTCCTCGCGCCTGAACGGATCGGGCCAGCCGGTGGACGGCCACGTCTCCTTCTACGCCGACCTCTCCATTCCGCCCCCGGTGGGCACCCCGGGAGGGCTGGAGTTCGCCTACGACTTCGAGACCGGGCTCTACGAGGACGGCACCCCCATCGGCGAGGTGGGAACCGCCTGCGAGACCAACGTGACCTCGGCCCAGTGGGACCTGGTGGACGGCCCGGGGACCGCCGACGAATCCCCCGGGGTGGACGACGAGCCCGCCGACGACGACGGCAGCCTGTCCTGGGCCGTGCTCACCGGCTATCTTCCCACCCTCTCCGCCCCCGCCCACTGGATCACGGTGGAGGACTTCTACCGGGGCTGGTTCGCGGTCCACGGACCGGGCTACCTGCAGGACGCGGTCGACTCCGCCTTCGTGGGCCTGGCCGGGATGCCCTTCCTGGCCGACGCCGCCGAGCCGGACGACGAGATCGCCCAGGCCCCGGCCGCCGGCCTCCTGCACTACTCGGTCTCCGCCGGGGGCGGGGTGGTGCTGAACGAGCTCGACCTGGGGAGCGAGGACAAGGTGGAGCTCCTGAACACCGGGACCGCGGCGGTGGATCTCACCGGCTGGAAGGTGAAGACCCACCGGAACGGCACCCCCATCGACGCCACCCGGACCTACACCTTCGGCGCCTTCACCCTCTATCCCGGGTCCTTCGCGGTGATCCACGAGGGGGGCGATCCCGCCGACGACGGCCCCGTGCACGTCTACGGGGGATCGCTTTCCATCGTCTGGGCCAACGGGGCCGACGGGGCCTGCATCCTGGAGAACGCATCCGGCGCCGCGATGGACTTCGTGCGCTGGAGCGATTCCTCGGGCGGCACCGCCAACACCACCCCGACCCCGGCCGGCACCGGCTGGAGCGGGACTCTCCTCTCCCCGCCGGGGGGGAAGGACCTGGGGCGCGGCGCGGACGGAGCCGATACCGACCAGGCCGCCGATTTCACTCCCGTGGACTCGGGGGCGGGGGCGCCCAACTTCGCCGTGGTGCCCTTCCACACCCTGTACCCGGCCGGGGACCGGGATGTGGTCCGGTTGGACCTCCAGGCCGGGGATCTGGCCGTGGTCCGGGCCTACTCGCCCCATTCCGCGGGGGAGCCGCGGGTGGAGCTCCTGGACGCGACCGGCCGGGTGCTGGGCGCGGCCGACCACACCTACGGGCTCCCCGGGCTGGCCGAGCTCCAGACCTACGCCTCCGCCGACACCCAGTACTTCGCCCGGATCACCCACGTGGGGCCCTACACCGAATACGCCCCGGTAGCGGTCGTCGTCTACGCCCGGCCGGTGGCGGCGGTGCTGAATCCGCCGGTGGCCCTGGCCGCCGCCCCCGCCCACACCGCCGACGTCGCGGATGCGGTGGAGGTGAGCTGGCTGAACGGAGGGGCCTACGACGCGGTGCGGGTGCGGCGCGACGGGGGGCCGCCGACCACCCTGGGCGGGGGAGCCACCTCCTTCACCGACGCCGCCGACCGCGGACTCCACACCTACACCGTGACCGGGGTGATCGCGGGGGCGGAGTCGGCGCCGGCCACGGTGGCCGCCTTCGCCGGCATCCTGGACTGCACCACCTCCGAGGACCTGGAATCCGGCGCCGCCGACTTCGTGCTCGACGCCCCCTGGGCCCGGACCTCCGGTTTCGCCTCCTCGGGATCCTGGTGCCTCACCGACAGCCCTCCCGGCGATTACGCCAACAACGCGGACGTCTCCGCCACCCTGGTCGTGCCCACCCTCCTCACCGCCTATCCCCGGCTCGAGTTCGATCACATCTGCATCACCGAGGCCGGCTACGACTACGGCCGGGTGGAGGTCTCCGACGACTACGGGACCAGCTGGACCGAACTCGCCCGCTGGGACATGGACTCCTACCCCGGATGGTCGGACGGCATCGCCGGCTACGGGGACTGGCGGCACGAGAGCCTGGACCTCTCCGACTACGTGGGGGAGCCGGTGCAGATCCGCTTCCGGCTGGTCACCGACGGCTACGTCACCGCCCCCGGCTGGTGGGTGGACGACGTCCGGATCTCCGATCCCGCCTGCCGGAACGTGACCGCGGTCCCCGGCGACCGCCCCTCCCGGGGCCCCCTGCTCGCGGCCGGGCCCAACCCCTTCTCCGGGGCGCTGCGCCTCACCGTGAACGCGCGGCCGGGGGAACCGGTCTCGGTGGAGGTGTTCGACGTCACCGGCCGCCGGGTCCGCACCCTCCTCGACGGCCCCGCCGCCGGCGACCGGATTTCGGTGGTCTGGGACGGCCGGGACGCGGCGGGGCGCTCCGCGGCCGGGGGCATCTACCTGGTCCGGGCCCGGGCCGGAACCGAGGCCGCGGTGCGGCGGGTGGTGCGGATGCCCTGACCGAGGGTCTCGGGTGACGCTTGAGAAGACGGACGGAAGTCTAAACACAACAGCTGGTTGACGGCACCAAGCCCCGTCCGGGGGAACCGGACGGGGTTCGGCTTGGGTCTCAAGACGGGCGGCCCCCGCGCCGATACCTCAGGAGCAACCGCAATCTCCTGGGAGGACCCGTCCCCATGGCCCACGAACCCGTTCTCGACCCCTCCGGTCTGGCCCGCGCCGCCCAGCGCCTGGCCTCCCTCATTCCCGGCTACTCCGGCTACAAGGAGCGGGAACGGCTCCGGGAGGAGGATCGCGCCGTGCGCGACGCCGTGGTGCGGCAGCTGGGGCTCACCCTCGGCCGCATGGAACGCGCCCTGGCCGGGTGCATCCGTGAACTGGCCCCGAAGGAGGTGGAGGCCGCGGACCGCGCGCTGCGCGGGCTCGGGCGCGACCGCGACCGGGTCCGCTTCGCCCCCGCGGGATACACCTCCCTCTTCGCCCGCCGGAAGATCGAGAAGCACGAGCTGGAAGGCCTCCTGGCCCTCGACGCCGGCCTCTGGGCCGCCCTGGAGGAGCTGGACCGGCTGGCCGGAGCCTGGGACGAGGAGGTGCGGAACGGGGAGCGCCGGTGGCCGGGCCGCCGGCTGGAGGATGCGGTTCTGGAACTGGAGGACGTGCTCGACGAGCGCGAGTCCTTCCTGAGGAGTTGACCATGTCCATCCTGCTCGAAGTCATCCAGGCTCACGATCCCTCCGGGGTGGAGATGATCCACCGCGTTCCCGAGGGGGGAACGGCGGCGATCAAGCTGGGGGCGGTATGCATCGTCCAGGAGAGCCAGGCCGCGGTGTTCTTCCGCGACGGCCAGGCCCTGGACGTCATGGGGCCCGGGCGCCACGTGCTCTCCACCGCCAACCTGCCCCTGGTCTCGAGCCTCCTGAGCCTTCCCTACGGCGGCACCAGCCCCTTCCAGGCCGCGGTGTACTTCGTGAACCAGAAGGTTTTCACCAACCTCAAGTGGGGAACCCGGCAGCCCGTCGCCTTCCGCGACCGGGAGCTGGGCATGGTGCGGCTCCGGGCCCACGGGGTGTACGCGATGCGCATCGCGGACCCGGTGCTGTTCCTGAACACGGTGACCGGCACCCAGGGGGTGGCCACCACCGCGGAACTGGAAGGCTACCTGCGCGACGTGGTGGTGGCGCGGCTCAACGACCTGCTCGGCGAACGGCTCCAGAGCCTGCTCGACCTGCCCGCGCTCTACAACGAGCTGGCCACCGAGGCCCGGCTCGACCTGAAGCAGGACTTCGGCCGGTTCGGCATCGACCTCATCGACTTCTTCATCACCTCGGTCACCCCGACCGAGGAGGTCCAGAAGGCGCTGGACGAGCGGGCGGGAATGGGCGCGGTGGGACAGCTCAACGCCTATCTCCAGTACCAGGCGGCCAAGGCCCTGGGGCGGCCCGGGAACGGGGGCGGGAACGGCAACGGGGCGGGGAACGGCGCCGCATCCGGGCTCGGCCTGGGCGTGGGCGCGGGGATGGGGCTGCTTCTTCCCCAGGCCTTCCTGGGCCGGGCGGTGGCCGGGCAGGGCGGGTTCTGCCCCCACTGCGGCCGGGACCTGGGGCAGAAGACGGCCTGCGTCTCCTGCGGCGTCGAGCTTCCCCCCGGGGCCCGGTTCTGTCCCGCTTGCGGAGCGGAACAGAAGCAGAGCGCCCAGGGCGCCTAGCCGCGGACCATGTCCGCCGACGCGCCCTCGGCCCAGACCCGGCTGGCCTGTCCCCGCTGCGGGGGCGGGATGACCGCTCTCGACGGAGCGGCGGCGGTGGTCTGTCCCTCCTGCGGCGAACGCTTCTTCCTGGGTGAGGACGGCACCGCGGGATGGCTCCTGCCCCCCGCCGTCCATCCTTCCGCGGCCCGGGAGGCGGCCCGGCGCCGCCTGCGCGAGGAAGGGCGGCGGGTGACCCGGATCGGCGAACCCTACGGACTCCTGATTCCCTTCCACTGGGTGCGGGGGCTCCGCTTCGTGTGGACCCTGGCCGACCCCGGCCGGCGGCGCTCCGGGTCCGATCCCGCCCGGGTCCTGCGCGAGACCCTGGGCGACGCCGGCCCCTCGAGCTTCGACTCCGAGATCTGGGAGGCCCGCCCCTCGGTGGAGTCCTACAGCCGGACCTTTCCCGCCCACCCCCTGGCCCGGACGGTCACCGGCGGGGCCACCCGGCTGGAGAGCCTGGACCGGGAGCTGCTCGACCCCGACCGGCTGCCCCCGGGGTATCGCCTCCTCGACCCCGCGGTGTCCGCGGCGGAGGTGCACGGGGAAGCGGCCCGCTGGCTCACCGGCCGCGACCGGCTGCGAAGCGGGTCCGGCCGGCGGGGAAGCCACCTCCTCCACGAGCGCATGAACGTGACCGCGGTCCCGGTGGCGGTGGTCCCCTTCGCCTTCCGGGAGGTGGCCCGGGGGGCGGTGCTGGTGGACGGGGTGACCGGCAAGGTGCTCCGGGTCCTGGACGGGGAGCCTCCCGCCGGGGATCCGGAGGCGCCGGGGGAGACCCCGCGCTACAGCCCGCCGGTGCTCCTTCCCCTGGAGTGCGGCGAGTGCGGCTGGGAGCTGGAACCGGCCGAGCGCGACCGGCTCTTCCCCTGCTCCAGCTGCGGGGCGGCCTGGGAGATGGTGGGCCGCGAGCGCCGCCGGGTCCGGCAGTGGTTCCGCGACGCCGACCCCGACCCGGCCGGCCGCCAGCTTCCCTTCTGGGCCTTCGGCGGGGGGGGGGACGGGAACGCGCCTCCTCCGCGGCCCATGCTGGTCCCGGCCTACGCCGCCCGCCACCTCGAGGCGCAGATGCACCTGGCCACCCGGCTCACCCGGACCCCGCCCGCGGGGGACTGGACCGTCGATCCCCTGGAACCGCCCTCGGGCGCGGCGGTGGGGAGCGATGAGGCGGCGGGCTGGCGGTGGGCGGTGGAAGGAGCCCTGGCCCGGGAGAGCCTGGCCACCTTCTCCACGTTCCTCCGCGAGGAGCGCACGGTGGACGAGCGCCCGGCGGGCCTGGTCTGGCTTCCCTTCCGCCGGGAGGGAGGGGACCTGGTGGAGCCGGACACCGGCGCCCGCACCCGCTTCGCCGGCACCCTTCCCTGGGACGCCCGCGCCGCCGCCTAGCCGCGTCCTGGCCGTCTCCGGGGGCGGCCGTCGTCCGGGACCGCTCCCCGCTCCCCGGCTCAGTCCTCCAGGAGTTTCCGCACCTCGTCGGCGGCCGGACCCTTCGGATCCAGCTCCAGGTAGCTCTCGAAGTTCTCCCGGGCCTCCTCGCCCCGGCCGGTCCGGTGGGCGGCGAGGCCGAGATCGAACCGGGCCGCGGCATCCTCGGGATCCTGGTTCACCAGCCGGCGGAGATAGGGGAGAGCATGCTCCGGCCGGCCGTGGTGGATGTCCCACTCGGCCAGGTGGACGAGGGCGTCGCGGTCGGTCTCGTCCGCGGCGTAGACCCTCTTCCAGAGGGCGTGGGCCTCCCGCTCCCGCGACTCGGCCCCGGCCAGGCGGGCCAGGGTGGCCAGGGCGTGCACCTCGGTCGGATCGGCGGCGAGCGCCGCCTCCAGGTCCCGGCGCGCCGCCGCGCGCTCCCCCGAGGCCGCGCGCAGCTGTCCGCGGATCACCCGGGCCGGGACCAGCCTGGGGTTCACCACCAGGGCGCTGTCCAGGAGGTCCGTCGCCCGCGCGGTGTCGCCCCGGGCCAGGAACACCCCGGCGTGGCGGACCGCGTCCTTGGCCCACTGTTCGGCGAGCCAGCCCGGGAGCATCTGCCGGGGATCGGGGTGGACCCGGGGCCGCGTGGTCTCCGCGCTCATGGCCCCCACGTAGCCGAGGCTCTGCAGGAGCTCCCGCCGCTGCCCGGACATGGCCGGGCGGGCCGCGGCCAGCACCGACTCCGGCGGATCGCTGTGGGCGATGTCCTCCAGGAACTCCGACAGGCGGGGGACGTCCACGCTGTCCACGAGGTCGTGTTGCTCCCGTCCGTCGGCGGCCAGGTCGTAGACCTCGTCGTGGGGGCCGCGGATGAGCTTGAGCGGGCCCCGCCGGGCGGCGCGGAGTTCGCTCCAGTTGTAGGAGACCAGGGTGCGGAAAGTCTCCGCGTACAGGGTCCGCGGCTCGACTTCCGGACGGTTCCAGACCAGGGCTCGTCCGTCGGGGGATGGGCCGTTCCCGGGAAGGTCGAAGACCCGGGCCAGGGTGGGCTCGAGATCAACCAGGCTCACCGGATCCTCCCGCCGGACCCCCGGGGGGACCTCCGGCCCGGAAACGATCAAGGGTACGTGCAGGGTGGACTGGTAGAGGAGGAACCCGTGCTGGGGCTCGCCGTGCTCGTTCTGGGATTCGCCGTGGTCGGCGGTGACCACGGTGAGCACGTCGTGATGCCGCCGCACCTCGCGCAGCAGCCGCCCGATCTGGGCGTCCACGAAGGACACCTCCCCGTCGTAGGGGCGCCCGGGGTGGAGGGCCGCGAAGGCCGGGGGCGGGTCGTAGTACATGTGCACGTCGAAGTAGTGGACGAGGAGGAAGAACGGGGCCCGGTCCATCTCGTCCAGGACCTGCAGGGCGTGGTCGGTCACCGCGTCGGCGCGCCGCCGGGTGGCGGCGAGCCGACCCTCCATGCCGGACAGGGAGGGATCGTAGACCGGGTATTCGCCTCCGAACTCGTCGTCGTAGGTCTCGAAGCCCTGGTTGAGGCCCCGGTCGGCGGCCAGCACCGCGGAACCCACCACCGCGCCCGTCCGCCACCTCCGCTCCCGGAACCGCTCGGCCAGGGTGATCCGGTCGGGGGCGAGCACGAAGGCGTCGTTGTCCCGCACCCCGTGGTGGAAGGGGAGACGGCCGGTGAGGATGCTGCTCATCGCGGGCAGGGTGACCGGAGCCGGGGTCATGGCGTCGGTGAACATCGTCCCCGCCGCGGCCAGGGAGTCCAGGGTCGGAGTGACCGCGGCCCCGTAGCCGGCGCAACCCAGCCGGTCCCCGCGGAGGGTGTCGACCACGATCAGGACCAGGCCCCGGGGTTCCCCGGAGGAGCGGTGGACGGAGCAGGAGAGCGCCGCCCCCCCGCCCAGGGCGAGCAGGAGCGCGGCCGCGGCCAGGCGCGGCAGCAGGTGAAGGGCGCGCCGGGGCGGCGGCCCGGTTCGGCGGGGGAAGGCCAGGTTCATGCGATGTTCGGTGGGCAATACGGCCCGCGGACTGAGGGGGGCTTCGAGGGGTGTGCGGTCAGTATAGCCCGGGATCCCGCGGGGGGCACGGCGGAAACCGGCGGCGGCGGTGATTTTCCGGCCCGGGCCGGAATCCGGCATGGCACAAGGAACGAGGACCCGGCGTACCGGGTCCTCGCGCTCGGCTCGTGGCGGATCGGCTTACTTGAAGAGCGGGGCCTGGACGAAGACCGGCCGGTGGTCGGAGATGTTGTCGTACTCGCTCACGAAGAGATCCAGGCGCAGCGTGGTGACCCGTCCGTCGGCGAAATCCTCGCAGGCGGCGCGGTTCACCATCAGGTGGTCGATGAGGGAGCCGCCCCGGGTGGTCGGATAGGAGACGAAGTCCAGGTTTCCGGCCATGCCCAGATCCAGGAACAGGTAATCCCCGGGGTCGTCCAGGAAGGCCAGGAAGGAGTTCGTGCCCGCCGGATCCTCCAGGGTGTCGTTCCAGTCGCCCGCGATCAGGTAGTTGGCCCCCGGGTCCACCGCCGCCTGCTGGTCCAGGTAGTTCTTGAGCATGTCGGAGGCGGCCCGGCGCCGCGCCGCGGACTCGCTGTCCCCCGAGGCCTTCAGGTGGACCACGATCAGGTGGAGATCGTAGGAGCGGTTGTTGGAGGTGATGGTCATGTCCACCTGCAGGGGGAGGCGGGGGAAGATGTAGTCGTTGCTGGGGAAGAGCAGGTGGTAGCCGTGCACCGTGACCTGGTCCCGGCGGTAGATGACGCCCGGAAGCTGGGGGACGCCGCGGTAATACTCCGGGGACATGATGGCGTCGTAGCCCGGGCAGAGATCCACCGTGTCGAAGAATCCGGTGCTGTCGGAGATCTCTTCCACGGCCAGGATGTCCAGGCCCATCCGGTTGATGAGGTCGGCCACCTGCTGCTCCCGCCGGACGTCCACCGGATGCCCGCGGTCGAATCCGCCGGGGAGCCGCTGGGGGAAGAACTCCAGGTTCCAGGTGGCCAGGTCCAGGGTGGTGTCCGTCCCCACGTAGTAGATGGCGGTCCGGAAGGGCTGGAAGGTGGGTAGGGGATCGGAGCAGGCCTCGCCGGTGCCCGGGGGAACCGGCGGCTGTTCGGGAGTCGGGCTGGTGCAGCTGGCCAGGACGGCGAGCAGGACGGCCAGGGTGGTGACCAGGCTTCCGGTCATCCGGCGCCGCCACGGACCGGGCCCGGCCGGGGTCAGGGCGCCGGCGGCGGAGAAGAGTACGCTTCGGTTCTTCGTCAACGCTGGGTCTCCGACCGAGCCTGGTCACGGACGTCCGCCGGCTTCCCGGCGTCGCTTCCCGAAGGCGTAGGCTCGGCCACGGGGGCACCTTCGGGATGGGTGGCGACAATTATAGTGACATCTTCCGGCAGGGACAGGCACAACATTGTGAAACGTCATTTCAGGACCGGACCGGTCCGTTACCGGTAACCGGGATACCGGGGCCCGGCCGCTCAGATTCCTCCTCCCTCCCCGTATTCCGGGGCCCCGGCGTCCTCCGGCCCGCGATGGGCGCTCAGGGTGGCATCGGTGACCCGGGTCTCCAGGCGCTCCACCTTCTCGAACAGCACCTCCAGGACGCGCACGTCGTGGTCTCCCTTGCTCTCGGCCAGGCCCACGCCCGGCCGGGTCCCGCGGTCCCGGTCCGGGTCCAGCACCCGTCCGGCCAGGCCGACCACGGTGGCCCGCGGCGGCACGTCCTTGACCACCACCGCGCCGGAGCCGATCCGCGCCCCCCGACCCACCCGCAGGGCCCCCAGCACCTTGGCCCCGGCCCCGACCACCACCCCGTCCTCCAGGGTGGGGTGGCGCTTCTCGTGCTCCAGGCTCACCCCGCCCAGGGTCACCCCCTGGTACAGGGTGACGTCGTCGCCGATCTCGGCCGTCTCCCCGATCACCACCCCCATGCCGTGATCGATGAAGAAGCGGCGGCCGATGCGGGCCCCGGGATGGATCTCCACCCCGGTGGCCTGGCGCGCGGCGTGGCTGACCCAGCGGGCGAGCAGGAACCGCCGCCACCGCCACAGCCGGTGGGCGATGCGGTGGGCCCAGACCGCGTGGAGGCCCGGGTAGCAGAGGAGCACCTCGGCGGTGCTCCGGGCGGCGGGATCGCGGGCGAATACCGTCCGCACGTCCTCGGCCAGCCGCCGCCATCCCCCCGGGGTGGGCCGGGCCGCCGCCGCGGGCTCCGTCCGGCTCCGGTCCCGTTCCGCGGCTCTCATGACCGTTCCTCCGAGGCCCCTTCGGGGGCGGACCCGGCGGCCTCGTCGAACTGGAAGAGCGGGGTGGAGAGGTAGCGCTCCCCGGTGTCGCAGAGGATGGTGACCAGGGTCTTGCCCGCGTTCTCCGGCCGGCGGGCGATCGCGAAGGCGGCGTACACGTTGGCGCCGGCCGAGATCCCGGCCAGGATGCCCTCGCTCCGGGCCAGGCGGCGGGCGGCCCGGAAGGCCTCCTCGTTGGTGACCCGGTAGACCTCGTCCACCACGGCGGTGTTGAGGGTGCCGGGCACGAATCCGGCGCCGATGCCCTGGATCTTGTGCGGGCCCGGCTTGCCGCCGGAGAGGACGGGCGAGTCGGCCGGCTCCACCGCCACCGCGCGGAACCCCGGGCGGCGCTGCTTCAGTACCTCGGCGATGCCGGTGATGCTGCCTCCGGTGCCCACCCCGGCCACCACCAGGTCCACCTCCCCGTCGGTGTCGGCCCAGATCTCCTCGGCGGTGGTGCGGCGGTGGACGTCGGGGTTGGCCGGGTTCTGGAACTGCTGGAGGATGACCGCGCCGGGGATCGATGCCGCCAGTTCCTCGGCCCGGGCGATGGCCCCCGGCATGCCCTTGTCGCCGGGGGTGAGGACCAGCTCCGCTCCCAGGGCGCGCAGGAGGTTCCGCCGCTCCACGGACATGGTCTCGGGCATGGTCAGGACCAACCGGTAACCCCGGGCCGCGGCCACGAAGGCGAGGGCGATGCCGGTGTTGCCGCTGGTGGGCTCCACCAGGACGGTGGATCCGGGCTGGATCCGGCCCTCGCCCTCGGCCGCCTCGACCATGGCCACCCCGATCCGGTCCTTGACGCTGGAGAGCGGGTTCATGAACTCCGCCTTGCCCAGCACCCGGGCCCCGGGGTCGGGAGCGAAACGGGTCAGCTCGATGAGGGGCGTTCGCCCCACCGCTTCGGTGATGTTGCGTCGGATGTTCGCCATGACGGGCACTCCTTCATCCGCCCCGCGGGGCGGGAGGGAAGCGGCGCATCCGGCGGGCCACGAAAAAGGCCCGCCGGCTGGCGCCGCGGGCCTTGGTTCCAGGGAGTCGGCTGTCGTCTACGTCCGGGAAGAGGATTTCCCCGGGAAGGTCCGATCAGTCGGTCCGGTGGACGGTCCGGCCCACGGCCCGCAGTGCGGGCGACAACAACAACAGCAGGGGTTGCGGTGGGTCGAACGGGTCACGATCCGGGATCTCCCTCTTGCGGAAAATGATGACTGATTCTATCAGAAGCGGAGAGGAGGGAACAAGGGAATCCCGCCCTCGGCCGGGGCCGTCCCCGGCTTGGTTCGGCTCTCCCGGAAGAGGTATATTGGCTTCGTCACCCCCGTGCCCACACCGCGGACGAGTTCCATCGGCCCCTTCGGGGGCGGTGGTTTCCCGCGCCCACGGAGGTGACCCATGAAATGGCGGTGGACGGCGATTATCACCGCCGCGGTCCTGACGGTATTCCCGGCGTTCCTCCCACCCTCCGCTACCGTCCAGGCCAATCCCCTCTGGCCGGGCTACTTCGAACTCCAGGGCCGCGCCTACTCCGTCTCCCTTCCCCAGGACGGAGCCGTCTGGCGGGCCGTCTCCGGGATCGATGCCGACAGCCTGTACGTGGAGTTCGCCCAGGCCGACTACTTCGACAACGGGGACGCCGTGGTCTCGTCCGGGGATGGCTTCGTCGGGGAATCCTCCGGGACGTCCCGGCCCTCGGTCTACGTGGGCCTGGTGGGCCGCCTGTACCGCCTGGTCGAGAACGGCTGGGTGCTTCGGCCCCTGCTGGAGGCGGACGGTTCCCCGGTCGGGCAAACCTGGCAGATCATCGCCCCCATGAACCTGTGGGGAACCGAGGTCGTGGTGGGGGGGTGGAGCCCGTCGGAGGGGCACACCGAGCCCGGGGACGGGGACGGCGTGAACCTGGACGGGGCGGACTACACCCTGGAGGCGGTCCATCTCTACGTTCAGGGCGACTACGGGGTTCCGGTGGAGCGCACCACCTGGGGCAGGATCAAGCGGTTCGCGAAGAGGCTGTTCTGAACGCCCCGCGATTCCCGGGGATCCCGCTCTTCCCGCGCCGGGGGCGGATCGCCGCCCTGGCCCTGGCCGGGCTGGGGCTCCTGTTCCCTGCCTGCGGACCGGATCGGGAGTCCGGGGCCGGCCGGGAGTTCCGGCCCGCCCTGGAATTCCGGCGGGAGCGCGTGGTGCTCCGCATCCAGGGCGATGAAGTGGAGGTCCAGGGAACCTACGAGTTCCGGATCGCCGAGGGCGCGCCCGACTCGGCCACCCTCTTCTACCCGTATCCGAGGGAGGAACGCCTGGGGAGGGCGAGAACGGTGCGGGTCGAGGCGCGCTCCGGCGAGGAGTCGTTCCGGGAGGTGGCGTTTACCGAGCGACGGCCGGCCGGAGTCAGCTGGGTGGTCCCCCTGGGTCCGGGTGACCGCGTCACCGTGCGGGGCGTCTACCGGCAGGAGCTCAAGGCCAGGTACGCGCGGTACATCGTCACCACCACCGCGAACTGGGGGCGTCCCCTCGAGCGGGCGCGGTTCGAGATCCACCTGCCGGAGGGAGCGGTCCCGGCGGGATTCAGCTTCCCGTTTACCCGGGATCCGCGGTCGCCGGGAAACGTCTGGGTCTACGAGGCCCGGGACTTCATGCCCACCCGGGACGTGACCGTGCGCTGGGAACCGCCGCCGCCGGACGGGGGTACCGATGTCCAGGGGGTGCGGCCACGGCCTCGGGTCGGGGATGTCCTCCAGGGGTGATCGCCGCGGGAACGGCTCTTCACCGGGCGGAAGGGAGGTGCGGCCATGTGCTCCCGCCGTGCGCTTCGGATCGGGGTCACCACCCTGGTCATGCTGCTGACCGGTTGCGGGGACGCCGGGACGTCCCCGGAGCGGAGCCCGAGTTCGTTGCGCTTCGTCGACCAGGTGGACTACGGTTGCGTGGCCAACCGGGGAGGCTCCCTGGACTGCGTCGAGGGTGCCACCCTGACCCGCATCGAGGCGGATGCGGATACGGTGACCTTCTGGATCCGCTTCGAGGCCAACTGCTGTCCCGAATTCACCGAGCAGACCCTCTACCACGGGGGGGTCCTGAGCATTTCGGTCGTCGACACCGTCTTCGGGTGCCGGTGCGTCTGCCCCTTCGAGAATCCCTTCCGCTTCGTCCGCCAGGGGACGGGGCGGGTGCGGGTCCTGTTCGAGAGCCGCGCGGAAAAGAACGACGACCTGTGCCTGTCCGGCCTGGATACCCTGGTGGTCCTGCCCTGACGGGAGGAGGCGGGCCGGCCGCCTTCGGGCAGGCACTCACCGGGATGCAGGATCGGAGAAGGGGGACGAGATGGTGAACCGGCTGGGCTTCCTGGGCTTCCTCGGGTGTCTCGGCTTCGTCGGGTACCTGCCCGGGGCGGAGCCGTTCTTCGCGCTCTTCCTCCTTTTCGCCCTCTTCGGGCTGTTCCTGCTGCCGGCGCGCCGGCCCGGGCGGGACCACCTCCCCCGCAACCGGTCGACGGGAAGGGGGGGGCGGTGATGCACCGGTGGAAAGCGGCGGCGCTGACCGCCCTGCTCCTGGTCTGCGCGCCGGGGGGCGCCCCGCACGCCTGCACCAGCTTCTGCATGGACACCCCCGGGGGGGCGGTGTTCGGGACCAACCTGGATCTCTTCATTCCCGCCGACGGCCTGGTGTTCGTGAACCGGCGCGGCGTGGCCAAGGAGGGGTTCCAGGCCGGGACCACCGGGAAGACCGCGAGGTGGGTCTCCCGCTACGGCAGCGTCACCTTCAACCTGGCCGGCCGGGAATTCGCCTGGGGAGGCATGAACGGGGCCGGACTGGTCCTGAGCTCCATGGAGCTCAGGGCGTCGAAGCTCCCGGAGCCGGACGAGCGTCCGGGACTCACCATCGGGACCTGGGCCCAGTACGTCCTCGACACCTGCGGAAACGTGGAGGAGGTGGCCCGGGTGGGAGGGGTGGTCCGCATGGAGGATTCGGCTCCCCCGTCCCACTTCCTCATCGCCGACGCGGAGGGGAACTGCGCCGTGGTCGAGTGGCTGGACGGCCGGTTCAGCTGCCGCACCGGGGACGAAGTGCCGGTCAAGGCCATGTCCAACATGCGCTACGAGCGCGCCCTGGCCGCCTACGAGAGCGGCGGTCCCCGCTGGTGGTGGTCCAACCCGGGCCGGTCGGCCGAGCGGTTCGCCGCCGCCGAGGCCCGGATGCGGGGCTTCGACCCCGGCCGGGACACCGACGCCGTGGCCCACGCCTTCGAGACCCTGACCCGGGTGGTGGCCGCGCCCCATACCAAGTGGAACGTCGTGTACGACCTCGCGAACCGGGAGGTGTGGTACCGCTCGGACCGGAGCCCGGCGGTGAAGCACCTGTCGCTGGGCGATCTGGATTTCTCCTGCGAGGGGCCGGTGATGATGCTGGACGTGAACGCCCCCCTGGAAGGGGACATCCGGGGGGCGTTCGGCCCCTACGACCACGAGGTCAACCTGGGCGTGTTCCGCACCCTCTGCGCCCGCTACCAGCTCGACGTGTCGGCGGACGCCGCCGAGGACCTGATGCGACTCTTCGAGAGCTACGGGTGTGATAAGTAGGGAGGCTCGCGGGAGAGGCGCCGCGGAGGCGATTTCCGACCGCGCCGGTCCGCTTTCCGGCCCGGGTACCGGTCCCGATCCGCCCGTCCGGGGGCCGTCGCTCGGGATTGGATGGACGGCCGGCTTGCCGCAGACTACAGTGCGGGTAGTCTATTCCCTGGTTGGCCGACAGACGGTTCGCGAGCCCCGCCGCAGAAGCCCGCCGCCATCCCGAACGCCCGCCGACGCGCTCGTGTTCCTCCAACGGTACGAGGTGCTCGTGAATCGATCCGGCCCCAGCAAGGTTCTCCTCGTCTATCCCCGGTTCACTCCCCATTCCTTCTGGAACTACCAGGCCACCTGCGAGCTGGTGGGGGCGCGCTACTCGGCCGCTCCCCTCGGGCTCATCACCGTGGCCGCGCTCCTGCCGCCCGGGTGGCCGGTCCGGCTCGTGAACCGGAACACCGAGCTGCTGGCGGACTCCGACCTGGAATGGGCCGACGTCGTCATGACCGGGGGGATGCTTCCCCAGCAGCGGGATACGGATCGCGTGATCGCGTTGGCCCACGAGCACGGCAAGCCGGTGGTGGTGGGCGGCCCCGACGTCACCTCGAGCCCCCACCTCTATGCGGCGGCGGAGTTCAAGGTCCTGGGCGAGGCGGAGAACGTGATGGAGGAGTTCCTGGCCGCCTGGCGGGCCGGAGCCCGGGAGGGGGTGTTCCAGGCCGACGAGTTTCCCGACGTCACCCGGTCCCCGGTGCCCCGGTTCGATCTCTTGAAGTTCGAGGACTACATGCACGTGGGGCTCCAGGTGTCCCGCGGATGCCCCTTCAGCTGCGAGTTCTGCAACGTGATCGAGCTGAACGGCCGGGTGCCCCGGGTCAAGGAGCCGTCCCAGGTGCTGCGGGAACTCGACGCCCTCTACGCCCAGGGATACCGGGGCCACGTGGACTTCGTGGACGACAACCTGATCGGGAACCGGAAGGCGGTCAAACCCGTCCTCCGCGCCCTGGCGGACTGGCTCCGGGAGCACGGACACCCCTTCGAGTTCTCCACCGAAGCGAGCATGAACCTGGCCGACGACGAGGAGCTGCTGGCGCTCATGAAGCGCGCCAACTTCTTCGCCGTCTTCGTAGGCATCGAGACCCCGGACACCGCCGCCCTCCTGGGGGCGGGAAAGCGCCAGAACACCCGCCGGGACATCCCGGCCAGCATCCGGCGCATCTATGCCGCCGGCATCTTCGTGAACGCGGGCTTCATCATCGGCTTCGACGCCGAACGGGAGAGCATGGCCGAGGCGATGCTCTCCTGCATCGAGGAGGCGGCGATCCCGGTGTGTATGGTCGGCCTCCTGTACGCCCTGCCGAACACGCGCCTGTGGCGGCGGCTCAAGGGTGAAGGAAGGCTTCACGCGCACTCGGACCTTCTTCTGAGCGAACGGGATGCGGACCAGTGCACCTCGGGGCTCAACTTCGATACCGTTCGTTCGCGGACGGAGATGATCGAGGACTACCGCACCGTGCTTCGGCGCCTGTACGAACCGCACGCTTACTTCGAGCGGGTGGGGCGACTCGCGCGTGCCCTGGACGTCCGCGGACACCGCGTCCAGCATCCGCTGAGGAATATCCGGAGGGACCTCCGCTCGGTGGGCCGCCTCACGGTCCGTCTCGGCCTCCGGGACCGATCGGTGCGGGGCGCCTTCTGGAAGACCGTGCTCGACGCCCTGGTGCACAACCCCCGGTCCCTGCGCGCCGTGTTCTCCCACGCCGCCCTCTACCTTCATCTCGGTCCGTACGCGGGGTTCCTGGACACCCGGATGGCGGAGAAGGGGGCGCCGGCGGCGGCGGAGAGGGTCGAGGCGGCCCGCGAGGGTTCGAGTGTGCCCCCGGCGCTGGCTTCCGCCCCCGGCAAACCGTGATCGTCCCCGGGGACTCGGGGGAAGCGGGGTAGCGGCCTGCGCCCGTCCGGGGATTGAACGATCCGGAGCGCCCCTCCGTCCCACCCTCCGGAGGGCCGGCCCTCGCCGCCGCCTCAACCGGCAACCCATCCGGAGGACGATCCCATGCTGCCCGGAAGATCCCGGTCCCGAAGGGGACTGCCGCCGATCCTCGCCGCTCTGCTCCTTCTCGGGCCATACACGGCGGCGCCTCGCTCGGGAGCGGGTGCGGCCACGGGGACCGACGCCCCGCCCCTCACCCCGGAGGACGAGGCCCTGATCGAGGAGGCCTTCCACCTCCAGGGGGCGCTCGGTCCGGATATCTGGGCGGAGTGGGGACCCATGGAGGCCCCCCTGCTCTACAAGGCCGGAGGCTGGGACTACCTGGTCGGCCACCCCGCGCCGCCGCCTCGATTCCAGCCGACCGGCCGGCGCCTCCTGGGCCGGCAGTTGCTGGCCGCGGCCGCGACCGACAGCAACGCCTACCTGGCCGCCTTTCCCGTGGAGGGGGTCTGGACCGCGGTGGTCTCCCGGCCCGGTCCGGACCTGGGCCCGGCCCGGTGGGAGGTGCTGGTGGTGCACGAGCTCTTCCACGTCTGGCAACACCGCGTTCGCCCCGACCGGGTGGTGGACCCCTTCGTGGGGCCCCACGCCGGGGAGCACGAGCTGTCCTTCCCGTTTCCCTACGACAGCGGGCGGGTCCGAGCGCTGCAGCGGCTGGAGGGGGAACAGGTGTTCCTCGCCTGCACCGCCGATTCCCTGCCCCCGGCCGCCGCCCGCCGCGCCGTGGTCCTCCTCGGCGACGCCGGCAAACTCGCTCCCGGCGCCTTCGACGACTCCCTGGCCCTGGTCTACAAGAAGTGGATGGAGTGGAACGAGGGGGTGGCCCGCTACACCGAGCGGGAGGCGGCCCTGCGCGCGGCGGATCCCTCGCACTACCGGCCCCTGTCCGCCTTCACCGCCCGCTTCCCCGAGGCGGACTACCGGGACCTGAAGGACCGGTACGACCGTGACCTGAACCCGGTCCGGTTCGTGGGCGAGGGGGTCCGGGGCCGGATGACCTTCTACTACCTGGGCATGGGGAAGGCCTATCTGCTGGACCGGGTGCTGCCGGGCTGGAAGGGGAGCTACTTCGAGCAGAACCTGGACGCGCTCCTGGCCACGGCGGAATCGGCGCCCGCCTGCCGGGTCGATTGAGCGCCCGGGCCGGAGGAGACGCCCCCCCGCGGCTCCCGGTCAGTCCCCGGGGCCCGTCCGCCGCCGCTCGTAGACCTCGAAGCTGAACGGATACGCGTGCCGGTCGTCGGCCTCCCGGCGCTCCCGGGAAACGCGCGTCCACCGCCCGGGATCCAGGCCCGGGAGGGTCACGTCCCCCTCCACCGAGGCGTGGACCCGGGTGAGGTAGAGGCGGTCGGCCCGCGGCAGCGCCTCGGCGTAGAGCGCCGCCCCGCCGATCACGAACACCTCGGGCTCGCCGGCGCAGGCGGCCAGGGCCTCGTCCAGGGAACCGACCACCTCGGCCCCTTCCGCGGCGTAGCCCGGGGTCCGGCTCACCACCAGGTTCCGCCTCCCCGGGAGGGGACGGCCGATGGAGTCCCAGGTCCTCCGGCCCATGATCACCGGGTGGCCCAGGGTAAGCGCCCTGAAGCGCTTCAGGTCCCCGGGAAGGCGCCAGGGAAGGCCTCCCGCCCGGCCGATCACGCCGTTCTCCGCCGCGGCCACGATCACCGAGAGGGTCATACCGCGATCGGGGCCTTGATCCGCGGATGGGGGTCGTAGCCGGACACGGCCACGTCCTCGTAGCGGAAGGCGAAGAGGTCGCGGACCTCCGGGTTCAGCTCCAGCCGGGGGAGCGGGCGCGGCTCGCGCTCGAGCTGCATCCGGGCCAGGTCCAGGTGGTTCCGGTAGAGGTGGGCGTCCCCGAAGGTGTGCACGAACTCGCCCGGCACGAGGCCGGTGACCCGGGCCATCATGTGGACCAGGAGCGCGTAGGAGGCGATGTTGAAGGGCACGCCCAGGAACACGTCCGCGCTCCGCTGATAGAGCTGGCAGGAGAGCCGCCCCCGGGAGACATAGAACTGGAACAGCACGTGGCAGGGGGGGAGGGCCATCCGGTCCAGCTCGGCCACGTTCCAGGCGCTGACCACGATCCGCCGGGAATCCGGGGTCTCGCGGATCATGCGCAGGGCCTCGGCGATCTGATCCACGGTCCCGCCGTCCGCGCCCCGCCAGGACCGCCACTGCACCCCGTAGATCGGCCCCAGTTCCCCCCGCTCGTCCGCCCACTCGTCCCAGATGGTCACCCCGTGCTCGTGCAGGTAGGCCAGGTTCGAGTCCCCGCGCAGGAACCACAGCAGCTCGTGGATGATGGAGCGCAGGTGGAGGCGCTTGGTGGTCACCAGGGGGAATCCGGCCCCGAGGTCGAAGCGCATCTGGTGTCCGAACACGCTCCGGGTGCCCACCCCGGTGCGGTCGTCCCGGTCCGTGCCCTCGTCCAGGATGCGCCGCATGAGTTCCAGGTAGGGCTTCATGGCGATGGGACTCCCTGCTCGGCGGGCCCGGGCGCGGGCGGCCCCGCGCCGGGACCGGCGACGGTCAGCCGCGTCCGAGGCGGCGGCGCATGACCCCGGCGATCGCCTCCGGGGTGAATCCGAACTCCTCCTGGATCCTCTCCCAGGGGGCCGAGGCCCCGAACCGGCGGATGCCCACGATCTCGCCGTCGAGACCGGTGAAGCGCTCCCAGCCGAAGGGGGCGGCGGCCTCCACCGCCATCCGCTGCCGCACCTCCGGGGCCAGGATCCGCGTCCGGTAGGCCTCGTCCTGCTCGAAGAAGATCTCCCAGGACGGCACCGAGACCACCCGCACCCGGGCCCCCTCGCCCTCCAGCGACCGGGCCGCCTCCACGGTGACGTGGACCTCGGACCCGGTAGCGAAGGCGATCAGTTCCGGATCCCCCTCGCAGTCCCGGATCACGTAGGCGCCGCGGTGGACGCCGGCCGGATCCGCGCCCAGGGCCGAGTAGTCCAGGACCGGCACGTTCTGGCGGGTGAGGGAGAGCGCCACCGGTCCCTTGCGCCCGATGGCCACCTCCCACGCCGCCACCGTCTCCCGGGCGTCGGCGGGCCGGAGCACGGTCAGGTGGGGGATGGCCCGGAGCGCGGGAAGCTGGGCGATGGGCTGGTGGGTGGGCCCGTCCTCGCCCAGGAACACCGAGTCGTGGGTGAACACGTAGATCACGTGGGCCCGCATGAGCGCGGCCAGCCGGAGCGAGGGTCGCAGGTAGTCGCTGAAGATGAGGAAGGTGCCGCCGAAGGGAAGGAGCCCACCGTGGACGGCCATCCCGTTCATGATCGCGGCCATGCCGTGCTCGCGGACCCCGAAGTGGAAGTAGCGCCCCTCGGGATGGCCGGCCGAAAAGGCCAGGTCCCCGTCGTTCATGGTCTTGTTGGAGGGCTCCAGGTCGGCGCTGCCGCCGACCAGGGCGGGGATCCGCGGCTTCAGCCAGCCCAGGCACTTGCCGGAGGCGGAGCGGGTGGCCACGCCCTTCCCGGTCTCGAACTCCGGGCGCTCCTCGGCGTCCTCGGGGAGCCGGGGATCGTGGAGCCGGTCCCAGAGATCCCCCCGCTCGGGGTACTTCTTCCGCCAGGCCCGGAAGGTGACCTCCCAGGCCTCGCGGGTGGGAACGTGGCGGCGGCCCGCCTCCCGGAAGTGGGCGCGGACGTCCTCGTCCACCTGGAAGTGCCGGTCGGGATCGAAGCCGTAGAGTTCCTTGGTCTTCCGGATCTCCTCCTCGCCCAGGGGGGAGCCGTGGGCGTCGGAGGTGTCCTGCTTGGTCGGTGCCCCCACCGCGATGTGGGTGCGGGCCACGATCAGGGACGGGCGCGCGGTCTCCGCCGCCGCCGCTTCCAGGGCCCGGGCCACCGCCGGCCGGTCGTGGCCGTTCACGTGCTGCACGTGCCAGCCGTAGGCCTGGTAGCGCTTCCCCTTGTCCTCGGTGTCGAAGGCGAGGGCGGTGTCGCCGTCGATGGTGATGTGGTTGTCGTCGTAGACCACCACCAGCTTGCCCAGGCCCATCTGTCCGGCCAGGGAGGCGGCCTCGGACTGCACCCCCTCCATCAGGTCCCCGTCGGAGGCCAGCACCCAGGTGTGATGGTCGACCACCTTCAGGTCGCCGGCGTTGAGCCGGGCGGCCAGGTGGGCCTCGGCCGCGGCCATCCCCACCGCGTTGGAGAGCCCCTGGCCCAGGGGGCCGGTGGTGGTCTCCACCCCGGGGGTGTGCCCCCACTCGGGGTGCCCCGGGGTGGGGCTTCCCCACTGGCGGAAGTTCTTCAGATCCTCCAGGGAGAGGTCGTAGCCGGTGAGGTGGAGGAGCGCGTACTGGAGCATGCAGGCGTGGCCCGCGCTCAACACGAAGCGATCCCGGTCGGGCCACTCCGGCCGGCCGGGATCGAACTTCAGGAACCGGGTCCAGAGCACGTAGGCCACGTCGGCCAGGCCCATGGGGGTTCCGGGGTGGCCGCTGTCGGCCTTCTGCACCGCGTCCATGGCCAGGACGCGGATGGTGTTCACGCTCCGTTGCTCCAGGCTGCGAGCGGACAGCTCGTCCCGGAGCTTCACCGAGGTCGTATCCATGATTGTTTCACTCCCGGGTCGGATAACCAACTAGCCAGCGGGCCGCGACACGGGGCGCGGCCCGGCGATTACCGATTCTTGTACCAATCCGCGTTGGTCTGCCCCCACTTGGCCCACTCCTCCTCGCTCACGCCCTCGATGGGGGCGTCCTCGGGACCGATGGCCGAGACCGGGCAGGCGGGCTCGCAGGCGCCGCAGTCGATGCACTCCTCGGGGTCGATGTAGAGCATCTTCTCCGCCTCGAAGTTGTCCTCGTCCTTGCGGGGGTGGATGCAGTCCACCGGGCAGACATCCACGCAGGAGGTGTCCTTCTCGTCCACGCACGGTTCGCCGATGATGTAGGTCATGCCGTTCCTCTCATCCCTTCGTCGTCGGGGCAGTATCCACGATCCGCGGCCGCCGGCCCCCGCCGGCCAAGACCGCACCGTCCGCCGCGCCCCCGGCACTGGTGAGCGGGGGGGCACGTCCAACTTCGGACGGTAAACCTTATCATGGTAGGCGGCGGGAGTCCCGGGGTGCAACTGCGGCCGAAGCCGGGGCTCCGAAGGCGTGACGGGCCGGGCGTGAGGGGCCGGACGTGGCCGATCGGGGCCCCGGCTCAGCCCCCGAGCGCGGCCCGGCCCAGGCGGTGGGGCCCGGGGTCCACCGGGACCGGCTCGCCGAGGAGGAGGCCTCGGGCCGACGCGCGCAGACGATGGGCGAGAAGCTCCACCCCCCGGGCCCGGGCCAGCCGGAGGGCCTCGCCGTAGGCGGGGTCGATGCCGTCGGCGGGACCCACCCGGCCCGCCTCCCCCCGGGCCACGGTGAAGAGGAGGACGGCGCGGTCCCCGGCCGCGGTCCGGGCGGACAGCCGCTCCAGGTGGCGGCGGCCGCGCTCGGTCACCGCGTCGGGGAAGAGGGCCAGGTCCCGATGGGCCAGGGTGACGTGCTTCACCTCCAGCCACAGCCGGCCGCGCCGGGGATCGGTGAGGAGGAAGTCGGCCCGCCCCCCCTCGGGGAAGGCGGCCTCGCGGCGGAGGTCCGCCCAGCCGGCCAGGGCGGGCACCCGCCCCCGCCGCAGCGCCTCCTCCACCACCCGGTTGCTGCGGACGGGGTGGATTCCCACCCACCGCCGGCCGACCCGGATCGTCTCCAGGGTCCAGGCCAGCTTCCGGCCCCCGCCGGGGGCGGGGGTGACCAGGACCGCCGAACCCGGCCGGGACACCCCGAGCATGGAGCCCGGATTGGCGCAGTGGGCGAGCACGGTCTCTCCGCTGTCGAGACGCACCTCGGCCAGGAATCGCTGGTAGCGGCGGAGGAGCCGGCCCCGCCGCGGGGGATGGGGAAAACGCACGGCGGTGGAGCCTATCATGGGAGCCGGGGACCCGCCCGTCTGGTTGACCGCGGGCCCGCCTGTTAGGCTTCGGACACGAGCGGCCGGCGCCGGGCGGGCGCCGCCGGACCGGGACCCATCGCCCGCGGCCGCCGGAGGGGACATGCTGGACAAGCTCAGGCAGATTCTCGACGTGGAAACCCTGATGACCAGGCTGGTGACGTTCCTGCCCGACTTCCTGGCCGCGGTCATCATCCTCGTCGGCTTCTGGCTCCTCTACCGGCTCACCCGGAGCTCGATCCGGGCCATCCTCCGCCGCGCCGGCTTCCACGAGACCCTGGTCCACATGCTGGTGGACAACATCTACCGCTTCGTCCTCATCGTCTTCGGCCTGGTCATGGCCGCGGATCAGGTGGGGATCAACGTGGGAGCGGCCCTGGCCGGGCTGGGGGTGGCGGGCATCGCCATCGGATTCGCGGCCCAGGACTCCCTGGCCAACATGATCGCCGGGTTCCTCATCTTCTGGGACAAGCCGTTCCAGGTCGGGGACTGGGTCACGGTCAGCGACCAGTACGGTTCGGTGAGTTCGATCACCATGCGCACCACCCGCATCCGCACCAACAACAACACCTACGTGGTCATCCCCAACAAGAAGATCATCGACGAGGTGCTGGTCAACCACTCCAAGCACGGCGAGACCCGCCTGGAGATCCCGATGGGGATCGCCTACAAGGAGGTCATCCCCGAGGCCCGCGAGGTGATCCTGGAAGCGGTCCGGGACCTGCGGGGAGTGGCCGACACCCCCGCTCCCGACGTGGTGGTGAAGGAGCTGGGGGACTCCAGCGTGAACCTCCTCATCCGGGTGTGGATCGAGGACGCGGCCACCGAGCGCGCGGTGTTCTACCGGGTAATGGAGGCGGGGAAGCTGGCCCTGGATGCGGCGGGAATCCAGATCCCGTTCCCGCACCTGCAGCTCTTCGTGGATTCGGTGGAGGACCGGGTGTGGGAGGGGGCGGCGAAGCTGCCCGCCCTGGCCGGGCCGGCCGGGGAGCGCGGCGACCGCCCCCCCGAGGCGGCCCCGGATGCCGGGGACGGGGACGGGGATCCGCCGGATTCCTCCGACGGGGGAAGGGACGGGGATTGAGCGGGCCCGCCGGATCCGGAGACGACCCCGGCTACTTGGGCTCCTTGCCTTCCGGGAACACCACCCCGAGCCAGAACCACTCCTGGCCCGCGGGGTGGGGCTCGTCCAGCTTCACCTTGAACTCGCGCCGGCCGTGAATGAGCCGGCTGTCGGACACCATGCCCGGGAGGTAGCGGTACTGGGCCTCGATGGGCCCGCCGGGGCGGCTGGGGTCCATGTCACGGGTGAACTTGTGCTGCACCCGGACGCGCATGCCGGTCTTGAGCGGGTCGGTGTTGATGTGTTCGATCATCGCAGATCCATCCTCCGTGGGCGGGAATCCTATCACGACCGCCGCCGGCCCGGGAGCGGTTCAAACCGCGATAAGGCTCTTTCATCGCCCCCGGGAGGGCACGTCTCCGGAGAGCCCCCAGCCGTCGGCCAGCCAGGCCGCGGCCCGCTCGTCCCGGTCGGGGAGAAGCCGGTGGCCGCCGGGAAGGATCCGGAGCTCGGCCGCGTAGCCCGCCCGGATCAGGGCCTGGTGGGAGCGCCGGGAGGCCTCGGCCGGCACCGCCCGGTCCCGCTCGCCGTGGAGGATGAGGGTCCGGAGTCCCCCGGGCCGGGCCAGGGCCGGGCCCAGGAACTCCTCCTTGAGCCGGCCCGCCACCGCCACCAGCCTCCCGAACCGGCCCGGGCGGCCGAGCGCGGCCACGTAGGCGAAGTAGGCGCCCTGGGAGAAGCCGACCAGGGCCCGCTCCCGGGGCTTCCAGCCGCGTTCGGCCTCCAGCGCGGCCACCAGGCCGTCCAGCCACGCCGCGGACCGGGTCACGGTGGCCTCGAAGAGACGGTCACCGCCATCGTAGAGATACCACGCCCGCCCGATCCGGATCCCTCCCTCGCCCCGGACCTCGTGGGCGTAGGGACCGCCGGGGAGCAGCAGGTGCACGGGAAGGGCGCAGATCCGGGGCCAGAGACCGGGCAGCTCCTCCGCGCCCTGGCCCATGCCGTGGCAGACCACGACCAGGGGAGCCTCCGGCGCCGGGCCCGGCCGGAGGAGCACGGGGGCATCCACTTCCACGGGGACGCGGCGGGTCTCGAAGCCGGACGGGGTGGTCATGGGCGCAGTATAGCCGGAGGGAGCGAATGAGCCGATTGGCCTTTCCGGTGCCGGTGGCGCCCCGGGCGGGCTGGCGCCGGCTCCTGGGCGAGCACCACGACCTCCTGGTGGTGGGGGGCGGGATCCACGGGGCGGGTATCGCCCGCGACGCCGCCCTCCGCGGGCTGCGGGTGGCCCTGATCGAGCGCGGGGACTGGGCCTCGGGCACCAGCAGCCGCTCCTCCAAGCTCCTGCACGGGGGCCTCCGCTACCTGCGCCAGGGGCGGCTGGGCATGGTGCGGGAGTCGCTCCGGGAGCGGGATCGCCATCTCCGCCTGGCCCCGGACCTGGTGCGGCCGCTCCGCTTCCGCGTTCCGCCCCCGCCGCCGGGCGCGATGCCCCGTTGGGTGGTCCGGGCGGGGATCGCCCTCTACGGGCTCCTCTCCGGCGCGCCGGCCCGGGCCCGCTTCTGGGCCGGGGAGCCGGCCTACGAGGATGCGCTCATCGACGACGCCCGGTTCTGCCTCGCCGTGGTCCTGGACGCGCGGCGGCGGGGCGCGCTGGCCGTGCCCCGGGTGGAGTGGCTGGAGTGGGTGCGGGAGCCGAACCGGGTGGTGGGGGCGCGGGTCCGGGACCGGCTCAGCGGGGAGGAGGGGACGGTGTGGGCCGAGCAGTGCGTGAACGCCGCCGGGCCCTGGGCCGACCTGGTCTCGGGGCGTCCGCGCGCCGAGGCCCCCCGGCTCCGGCTCACCCGCGGCACCCACCTCGTCCTCGACGGCCGCGCCGACGACGACGCCCGCCTCTTCTTCTCCCCCGAGGACGGCCGCGTGCTCTTCCTCCTCCCCTTCGGCGACCGGTGGAGCCTGCTCGGCACCACCGACCTCGACGAGGGCGCGCCCATCCAGGATCCCGTTCCCACCCGGGAGGAGATCCGGTACCTGCGCGGGGCCTTCCGGGCCCAGTTCCCCCGCTGGGGGGACTGGCGGCCGGTGGGGCTCCAGTGCGGCCTGCGCCCGCTCCTGGCCTCGGACGGCCGTCCCTCCGAGGCCTCCCGGGAGGAGCGGGTGGTGTCCGAGCCGGCCAGCGGCCTGTGGTCGGTCCTGGGCGGCAAGTACACCACCTACCGGGCGGTGGCGGAGCGGCTGGTGGACCGGGTGGAGGGCACCCTGGGCCGGGAGTCGCGGGCGAAGCCCACCCGGACCGCGGTGCTGCCCGCCTCCGGCCCGGCCGAGGACGACCCGGCCCTGGTGCGCCGGGCCTTCGCGGAGGAGGACGCGGTGCGCCTGGAGGACGTGTTCCTGCGCCGGTCCCGCCTCGGCCACCGGGGCGAGGTGGATCCGGGCCTGCTGGAGCTGGCGGCCAAGCTCTGGCGGGTGCGCTGGGGACTGGGGGAGGCGGAGGCGCAGGCGGAAGTGGATGCGTACCTGGAGCTTCAGGCCCGCCGGCGGGGTCCGCTGGCCTTCTGGGAGCCTTGACCCCCGGGGGCCGGTCAAGTAACACTTGCCCGGATTTCTACTTTCCGGACCGAGAGGTCCAGCGAGGAACAAACCCCCCATGCTGCCGTGCAACTTCAATCACATGTACTACTTCTACCGGGTGGCGGTCCACAAGAGCGTGAGCAAGGCTTCCAAGGAGCTCCTCATCGCTCAGTCCGCCCTGAGCACCCAGCTCAAGCAGCTCGAGGAATCCCTGGACACCACCCTGTTCAACCGGACCAAGGGGGGCATGGCCCTCACCGAGACCGGGGATCTGGTGTTCAAGTACGCCTCCCGGATGTTCGAGACCTACGAGGAGATGAAGCGGGCCATGGTCCTGGCCGAGAAGGAGGTCCGGGGTCCGCTCCACATCGGAGTGGTCAACTCCATCGGGATCTACCTTCTGCCGGAGATCCTGACCGCCTTCCACCAGAAGTTCCTCGACGTCCAGATCAACCTGGAGATGCACAGCTCCAACCTGGTCCTGGAGATGCTCCAGGAGAACCAGGTGGACCTGGCCCTGATCGCCTGGAACCGGCAGTACCCCCAGCTGGAGTCCGCGGTCATCATGCAGAACAGCATGACCCTGGTCGCCTCGGCCAAGCATCCGCTGGCCCGCAGGCGCAAGCTGGCCATCAAGGACCTGGCCGAGGAGCAGTTCATCGGCTACGAGGCGGGCACCCCCACCCGGATCATGATCGATTCGCACTTCAAGAGCCTGGGCCTGAACCTGAACTACGTGCTGGAGCTGACCAACATCGCCACCATCAAGCACCTGGCCGTCACCGGCATGGGCCTGGCCTTCCTGCCCCGGATCGCCGTCGAGCACGAGATCAAGGACAGGGTCCTGAAGGAGATCGACATTCCGGAGACCCAGATGGAGCGGCCGGTCACCGTCTACTGGAAGGAACGGCGGGTCCTGAGCCGCCCCGCGCAGGAGTTCATCGACTTCCTGAAGGCGTGGAGCGAGGCCGGGGAATCGGCCGGGAAGCCGGAGAAGGCGGCCAAGGGATAGCCGCCGGCGGTCCGCCCGGTCCGAAGGCGTTTGGCAGTAATTACTTGCGATGGACGCCGGTTGGGGGCAAACTGGATCGGAATCCGGATCTTGGATGGGATGGGGAAGGACCCGGGCGCGTTCGCCGGGTCCTTCGTCGCATGGGCCCCCGCGCCTCCCCCCCGGCGTGCGGCGGAAAGTGAGGACAGCGTGTGGAAGACGGGTGAAGGCAGCACCGGCCGCCTCATTCAACTGTGCATCGGCTACTTCTTCTTCTACGTGATCACCGGCGTCACGGTGAAGTACTTCCTGGGCAAGCCCGCCCTCGGCCTGCCCGGGATGACCGGGACCCAGTTCCTGGTCTACAGCACCGCGGGGGGCACCTTCCTCGCCACCGGAGTGGTCCTGGTCTGGCGCTGGTACCGGCTCCAGTCCATCCGGCCGGTGAAGGTGGGCGGCCACCTGATCCCCAGCGAGCTGTTCTACATCATCCCCTCCGGCATCATGACCGCGGTGGTCATCCCCACCACCACCCTCATGTACACCCTGCCCATCTCGGTCATGGTGGCCATGGTCATCATGCGGGGAAGCGTGATCCTCATCGGCCGGGTGGTCGATGCCATCCAGATCCGCCAGGGACTCCTGGACAAGAAGGTCTACTGGCAGGAGAACGTGGCCGTCCTCTTCGCCATCGCCGCGGTGGCCATGAACACGGTGTTCGCCCACGACAAGAACGGATTCGAGTTCATCCACAACCGGGCGGCCATGATCATCTTCTTCAGCTACATCGGCGCCTACTCCGTCCGCATCTACATCATGAACTACTACAAGAACACCCGGGGCAAGGGGAAGAAGCTCAACAACAAGGCCTTCTTCGGGATCGAGCAGATCTCCTCCACGGTGACGCTGATCATCGCCGGGTTCCTGGTCTACAAGTCGCCGACGCTCTTCGGCTGGAGCGGCGAGGTCATCGACCAGTTCCGGGGCGCCATCGCCCATCCCCTGCCCCAGTGGCCGGGGGCGATCCTGGCCGGGATGGCCTTCGGCGCGGTGGCCTTCTTCTCCGTGTTCCTGTTCATGTTCAAGGGGCGGACGGCCACCTTCGCCGGGCTGGTGAACCGGCTCACCTCCCTCATCGCGGGGACCGTGGCCACCCTGCTCTTCGGCCTGTTCTGGAGCGGCAAGTACCCGTCGGTGGACGACTGGATCTCGCTGCTGCTCATCTTCATCGCCATCTACTTCCTGAGCGGCTCCGAGCAGCGCCGGGTGAGGGAGCTGAAGGCGGCCCACGAGATCGAGGCGGCGGCGAAGTCCACGGCGTGACCGGCCGAGGAGGACCCATGGACGGCACCGGCTTCTTCCTGGGACGCACCGCCGCCGATCCGCCGGAGGCGTTCCGGCTCGATCCCGCCGACCTGACCACCCACGGAGTGGTGGTGGGCATGACCGGAAGCGGGAAGACCGGCCTTCTCCTGGGGTTGATGGAGGAGGCCCTGCTGGCCGGCATCCCGGTGGTGGCGGTGGATCCCAAGGGGGACCTGGCCGACCTCTTCCTGACCTTCCCCGACCTGGCTCCCGCCGATTTCCTGCCCTGGGTCGACCCCGAGGCCGCCCGCCGGGAGGGGATCGCGCCCGGGGAGCTGGCGACAAGGACCGCCGACCGGTGGAGGACGGGGGTCGGCACGGACCCCGGTGGGGTGGAGCGGATCCGCCGCCTGCGGGAGGGGAGCGCGCTCCGGCTGTTCACCCCGGGCAGCGACGCGGGCCTGCCCGTCGACGTGCTCTCCGGATTCGAGCCCCCGCCCCTGTCCTGGGACACCGAGGCCGAGGTGCTGCGGGAGCGCATCGCCGCCTCGGTTTCCGCACTCCTGACCCGGGCCGGCGAGGACGCGGACCCGCTCCAGAGCCCGGCCCACATCTTCCTCTGCAATCTTTTCGAGGACCGGTGGCGGGCGGGGGAGCGGCCCGACCTGGCCGCGGTCCTGGGGTACCTCATCCATCCCCCCTTCGCCAAGCTGGGGGTACTCCACGTGGACGCCTTCTTTCCTCCCGAGGCCCGGCGGCGCACGGTCCAGAAGCTGAACGCGCTCCTGGCCAGTCCCGCCTTCGCGGCCTGGCAGGAAGGCGCTCCGCTCGACCTGGACCGGATGCTCTCCGCGCCCGGGGGCAAGACCCCGCTGGCTCATTTCTATACCGCCCACCTGGGGGAGGAGGACCGGCAGATGTTCGCCACCCTCCTCCTCGGCGAGGTCGTGACCTGGATGCGGCGGCAGAGCGGAACGGGGGCGCTCCGGCTGCTGGTGGTGATGGACGAGGTGTGGGGGCTCCTCCCCCCCATCCCGCCAATCCCCCCACCAAGGCCCCCATGCTCACCCTGCTCAAGCAGGCCCGGGCCTTCGGGGTGGGCCTGGTGGTGGCCACCCAGAACCCGGTGGACCTGGACTACAAGGCGCTGACCAACGCCGGGGTGTGGGGGGTGGGCCGGCTCTCCACCGAGCGGGACAAGGAACGGCTCCTGGACGGGCTGGACATGGTGGCCGGCGGCGCCGGGCGCACCGAGAGCGACCGGGTCATCTCCGGGCTCGAGCCGCGGCAGTTCCTGTTCCGGAACGTGCACGAGAAGGGGGGGCCGGTGGTCTTCTCCACCCGGTGGGCCCTCTCCTACCTTCGGGGGCCCCTGACCCGGGACGAGGTCCGCCGGCTGGTGCCGGACGCCGAACGGCGGGAGTGGACGGGGACTCCCGCCCCGGGCGCCCCCGGTGCGGAGACGGGCATGGCGGGGGCGACGAAGGCCGGGGAGCCGGCTCCGGAAGCGGGCGCCGGGGCCCCGGAGGCGGCGGCCGCCGCCCCCCAGGCCCTGCCGCCGGGGATCGTGGCCCGGTACCTGGATCCCTCGGCCCTCCGCCCCGACCGGCCCCGGGGCGCGGTCGCCGGGGCCAAGGCGGGCCCGCCCCGGCGCTACCGGCCGGCCCTGCTCGGGCGGGCCACGGTGCGCTTCGACGAGCGCGGAGCGGACCTGGACCACAGCCGTACCGAGTGGCGGCTGCTGTTCCCCCTGGAGGGGAGCGGGGGCTGGCGGTGGCCGGAGGCCGACGCGCCCGACCTGGACGACGTGCTGGGAACCGAGCCCATTCCGGGCGTGCCCTACGAGGTGCTTCCCCCGGCCCTGGAGCTCAGGAAGACCTTCTCCGACCTGGAGCGGGACCTGAAGAAGACCCTGCTCGCGGTGGAGACCCTGCGCCTCTTCGAGTGCCCGCCGCTCAAGACCTGGTCCACGGTGGGGGAGACCCGGGAGGCCTTCGCCGAGCGCGTGCGGCGGCTGGCCTCGGACGAGGCCGATCGGGAGGCGGCCAAGCTCCGCGACTCCTTCGCGGCGAAGCAGCGGAAGCTGGACGACCGGGTGGAGCGGGAGCGCATGCAGGCCGAGCGGGCCCGGGCCGCCGCCGCCTCCCGCAAGCAGGAGACGGCGATCTCGGTGGGCGAGAGCCTCCTGGGCATGTTCCTGGGCGGGCGCCGGTCCACCCGGGTCCTGAGTTCGGCCAGCCGCAAGGGCCGGATGGCTGCCGATGCCGCCGCCCGGGCGCGGGAGCAGGAGGCCCAGGCCCGCAATGCGGAGGAGGAACTCCAGGCCCTGAACGCGGACCTGGCCCGGGAGCTGCAGCGCCTGGACGACGAGGCGGCGGTCCGGGCGGAGGAGATCCGCGAGGTGCCGGTGAGCCTGGAACGCGACGACGTGCGGGTGGAGGAGGTCTCGGTGCTCTGGGTGCCGGACGCGTCGTAGCCGGCGCGGCCGTTCCGCCCCGGGCGCCTCGCTGACCCCGTCTCTCGCGGTCCCGCGATCCGCTCGCGCGGCCGTCCCGCCCCGCGACTCCTCGGCAGCGCTCGCCGCAACGATTCCCCGGATCGTTCTACCGGCTCGCTCTGGCCGGCGCGGGCCCCGCTCGCATCTTCGATGCTCGCCCCGCCGCCGGCCAGGTTGCCTCGCCATCCGCGGGGCGGCTGCGGCCGGTCCCGAGGGGCCATCTCGAACCCAGGGCTGTTCCCCAGGAACGGCGGACGTCAAGAGAAGTTCAAAGTCCCGCAGCCAGGAATACGGTGTACCCGGGAAATTCGAAGGCGCGGACCGGCCATGGCCCAGTGCCGCCCTGGATTCCGGAGCGCTGGCGGGCAGCTCGGGGAGGCGGGAGGGCGGCTCAGCTCTCCCGGTCGCGGTTCGGGGTGCGCTCGGTCTCGGAGCGGGACACCGTCTCGGACTCGCGGGCGGAGGTGGTGGCCTCCGAGGGACGAGGATGGATGCGCCGCCGGTCCCGGTCGTCGTCGTCCCGCAGGTTGATCTCATCCTCGATGTCGCGGGTGGCCCGCTTGAAGTCGCGGATGCCCCGGCCCAGGCCCCGGGCGATTTCCGGGATCCGGTTGGCCCCGAAGAGCAGCAGGACGATGAGGAAGATGATCATCAGTTCCTGTGCGCCGATTCCGAACATGGAAGCTCCGTGGGCGGCATGGCCCGTCAGAGGGGAGAATTGCGGTCCCTACTGGACCGACCTTCGAGTCTAGCACACGGTTCCCGGAACGTCCCCGGGCCAGCCGCGCTCCGGTTGGCCGGTGACCGGCCGGCGTCCCCGCCCTACTCGTCCGGCCGGATGCCGTCGGCCCGGAACCGGACCGCGTCCCGGAGGATACGACCGTGGTCGAAGGCGAGGGGGGAGGGGAGGCGGTCCAGGGGGAAGAACTCGGCCCGGCCGGCGTCGTCGCCGGCCGCCGGCTCACCCTCCGCCTCCACCAGGAACACGGTGGACACCGTGTGGTGGCGGGGGTCGCGTTCGGGATCGGAGTAGGTGTGGAGCTGCCGGACCCGCCCCGCCCGGAGTCCGGTCTCCTCCCGGAGTTCCCGGGCCACCGCCGTCTCCAGCGTCTCCCCGGGGTCCACGAACCCGCCGGGCAGGGCCCAGCCGGGGGGAGGGTTCCGGCGCTCGATGAGGAGCACCTCGTCCCGGGCGTTCAGGACCACCGCGTCCACGGTGAGCCGGGGCTGGTCGAAGCGGTCCAGGGTGCGGCCGCAGTGGGGGCAGACCAGACGCTCACCCACCGGGGGCGCTCCGGCCCGGGGCGGGTCTCACTCGGCCAGGAGCTCCGACACCGTGAACAACGCCCGGAGCTCCACCTGCTGCTCGGCGAAGGCGGCCGTCCCTCCCTGCTCCCGGTCCACCACGCAGACCAGCCGCGAGACCTTGGCCCCCTCGCCCCGGGTCACGGCCAGGGCCCGCAGCGCCGAGCCGCCGGTGGTAACCACGTCCTCCACCAGTCCCACCGTCTCCCCCCGGGGGAAGTGCCCTTCGATGAGCTTGGCGGTGCCGTGCCCCTTGGCCTCCTTGCGAACCAGGAAGGTCGGCACCGGCCGGCCCAGCCGGAAGCTCTCGGCGGCGATGGCCCCGACCAGCGGGGCCGCGCCCAGCACCGGCCCCCCGATGGCCGCCGGCTCCAGGTCGGCCAGCTCCTCCAGGATCAGCTCGGCGCAGAGGGCCGCCCCCTCGGGGTGCATGCTGGTCCGGCGCACGTCGAGGTAGAAGGAGCTCTTCTGTCCCGAGGCCAGGGTGAAGTCGCCTCGGAGCAGGCTCTCCCGGATGAGGATTTCCTTGAGACGTTCGCGGGGGGTGGTCGCCATCGGTGCCTCCGGCCGAGAAAGGGAAAAAGCCACGCTAAGCCGCCCCCGGAACGCCGTCAAGGGGCATGCTAGAATCCGCCCATGCCGCTCACCGACTCCCCGCGGGCCGATCCGCGCATGCCGCCCCGGGCCGGGAACGCCGCGCGCGCCCGCCGGCCCGGCCCGCCCGGGGTGCTCCGCCTTGCCGCCGCCGCCGCGGCCCTGCTCCTCGTGGCAGGCCTCGGCCCGGCCCAGGCCCATGCAGCGTCTCCCCGAGGCCCCGCCGCCTCCCCGCGGGCCGGCGACCCGGTTCCCGGCCGGGTGGTGCTGGAGCTGACCGACGAAGGCGCGCGCCTCCTGCGGGCGGGGAAGTTGGAGCTTCCCATCCCCCCCGGGGGCGAGGCCCTGGAGCCGAAGCTGGAGCCGATGTTCCGGAACCCCACCGATCGGACCCGCCGCTTCGCGCTCCTGACCTTCCGGGCCGACCGGGCCCGGGACCCCTCGGTCCTCGACACCGAGTGGCTGGACGCGGTGGGAGGGTCCCCGGAGGTGCTCCGGGGCGAGCCGGACCGGGTGATGTCCATGAGCGCCCTCCCCGACGACCCGTACTTCCTGGGCCAGGACCTCTTGGTCCGCCAGTACTGCCTCTACAACCCGGGAGGGCTCAGCTTCAACGCGGTCCGGGCCTGGCCCTTCATCCCCGCCGACCGCCGGGTCACGGTGGCCATCATCGACACCGGGGTGGCCTGGCACCACTCCGACCTGGGGGGCGGCAACCCGCCTGACACCGGCGTGTTCTGGATCAACGAAGCGGAGCGGAACGGCGCCGCCGGGGTGGACGACGACGGGAACGGCTGGACCGACGACGTCATCGGGTACGACTTCGTGAACGCGGGGGAGGACCTGCCCACCTACTCGGTTCCCCCCTACGAGGACCGGAGCGATCCCGACCCCGATCCGGACGACCGGGCCGGGCACGGTACCCTGGTGTCGGGGTTCGTGAACGCCCTCACCGGGAACGGCGTGGGCCTGGCCGGGGCGGCGCCGCCGGCCCGGATCATGGCCCTCCGGGCCGGCTGGTACAGCAGCGACGCCCGGGCCCTGGGCCCGATCGTCTACATGAGCTACTGTGCCCAGGCCCTGCACTACGCGGCGGTGAACGGGGCCCGGGTGGCCAACTGTTCCTGGGACAGCCTCGATCTCCTCGGCCTGGGCGCGGCCCTGGACGAGGCCATCGAGGACTTCGACATGGTGGTGGTGGGTTCGGCGGGGAACTTCGGCACCAACTCCACCGGCATCCAGTACCTGGCCTCGCGCGAGGACTGCCTGGGCGTGGCCGGGGTGCTGGAGACGGGGGTCAAGGCGGGGCAGAGCGACTACGGGGCCTGGGTGGACGTGTGCGGGTTCTTCAGCGGCAACCCCTCCACCTGGATCCAGGGCTCCACCGGAACCCTGGGCTACGCGGTGGAGCAGGGGACCTCGTTCTCGGCCCCCCAGGTCACCGCGCTGGCCGCGCTGCTCCGGGCCGTGGCCCCCGCCGCCTCCGGGGCCCAGGTCCGGGCCTGGATCCGCGACACGGCCCAGGACCTGGACGGCTTGAACCCCGGCTACGCGGGCCAGCTCGGGACCGGGCTCGTGGACTACGCGGCCGCGGTCCAGCTCGCCGGCGGGGGATGGGACGCCCCCGGCGATGCCCACGGGCTGACCCCGCTCTCGGTGGGCGACGGCGTGGGCCTGGCTCTTCCTTGCTCCGGACGGCATCCGGGTCCTGGCCGCGGATACCGGCGCCGGCGCCTCCGGGTGGCCGGAGTCGGTCGCCTACGCCGGAACCCCGCGCGACGACCTCCTTCCGGTGGCGCTTCCCGAACCCGCCGGGGACCCGGTGCTGATCTGGCGCGAGGACGACCTCCTCCGCGCCGCCCGCTATCCCGACGCGCCCACCGGGGCCTGGGCCGCGCCGGTCCCCATTCCCGGCGGCTCGGGCCAGCCCGCGGCGGGGCTGGACGGCGGCGTGCCCACGGTCTGGCTGCCGGACGGGAGCCGCATCCTGGTCCTCACCGGGTCCGGCGCTCCGGGCCAGATCGACCTGCTCCGCCGAGGCCGTGGCCGCGGGGCAGCTCGACGCCGACGCCCCGGTCGAGGTGGCGGCGGTGGACGCGGCCGGCAACCTCGAGGTGCACGACCCGGGGGGAGCGGACTGGTCGCTGGTGGTGGGGGCGGGCGCCCTGCCCCCGGTGATGGCCGAGTTCGGGGGAGCCGGCCTCGGGTGGGCGGCCGCCGCGGCCCCGGACCCCTTCGACCCCCATGCCCGCCAGCGGGTGATCCTGGCCCGCGACGGGGGAAACGCCCTGGTGGAGACGTTCCTGGATGCGCCCCCCCTGACCGCCCTCTCGGTGGCCGGCTTCGCCGGGCTGAACCGGCTGGAGCTGGTGGCCGCGGACTCGGCGGGGGGAATCCACCTCGTGGACGCGGCCGGAGGGGTGCGGTGGGTCCCGGCCGGCGGGCCCCTGGCGGGGGAGGTGCTCTGCGCGGACCTGGACGGGGACGACCAGAGCGACCTGCTTGCGCTGCGAGCGGACGGCACCCTCCTGGCCTGGGACTCCCGGCTCGATCCCCTTCCCGCCTTCCCCCGGCGGTTCCCGGCCGGCTTCGCCCGGACCCCGCTGGTCATCGACGCCGGGGGCGTGCGCTACGTGGCCGCCGCCGACACCCTGGGACGCCTGTGGTCGATCCCCCTCGGCCCGGCCGGACACCCCGCCCCCTGGCCCGCGGCCCGGGGTGGGGGCGCCCGCGCCGCCTACCTGGACCACGCCCGGGCCACCCCGCTCGCTCCCGCCGTTTCCCGGCTGGCCTGGGAGCCGGGGGAGTCCGGAGCGGGCTCCCTGTGCTGGGGCGGGAGCGGCCTGGAGGAGCTGGCCGCCCTCCGGGTTCGCGCCGAGGGACCGGCCGGGGTCCTGTGGCAGGGTCCGTCCGCCTCCTCCGGTTGCGCCCCGGTGTCCGTCCCCTCCGAGGCCCCGGACCTGGTCCTGGAGGGCCTGGGGCGGGACGGGCTCTGGAGCGGGCTGGGCCGGGTGAGCCCGGTTCATGCCGCCCGGTTCCGCCTCGCCCCCGCCGCCCCCAACCCGTTCCGGGAAGGGGTCCGGATGGCCTGGAGCGGCGCCTCGGGGCCGGTGCGGCTCCGCGTCTACGACGTGCGGGGGAGGCTGGTCCACGAGGCGGCCGGTGCCGGGAGCGCCGGGAGCCTGACGTGGACGGGGGGGGACCGGTCCGGCCGGCCCGCGGCCCCGGGCATCTACTTCCTGCGCGCGACGGACGGGGCGGGCACCGTGGCCCAGAGGCTGGTCAAGATCTCCTGAATCCGGGCCGGGAAGCGGGCACGAAGGAACGGGACGCGGACGCGGGGTCCGGTCCCGTTCCTGTCACCGACGGGTCTGGAGAGCGCCGGAGCTTCCGGGGACGCCCGGAGCGCCGGAGCGCCTAGCGGACCTCCGGGCTGTCCTTCTCGTTCACACCCTCGATGGGAATGTGCTTCCCGCCCTGCCGCTGCAGGGACAGGGTGATGGCGCTGGACGGGCTGCTCTCGTTCCCCGACACGTCCGAGGCGGTCACGTACACGTTGACCTTGGAATCGGTCGTGGGGACCATCGACCAGTAGCTATAGTGCATCGGCTGCTGGTTGGCCTTGGTGGTCACGCCGCCCTGGGTCACGTACACGTTGTAGCCGTCGAGATCGGCCTCGGTGTTCGGCTGCCACCACACGTTGACCGCTTGGTCGGTGCTGCTCCCCCCGAGCATCACCGGGGCCAGGGGCGGGGTGGTGTCGGGGCCGTTCACCGAACTGCTGCTGTTGCTGCAGCCCGTCACCGCCACGCCCAGTACCAGGACGACGACGGCCAGGCTGGCCAGGCTCCGCTTCATGTTCCTTGTCTCCTCCTTGACGAGCTTCGAGCGCTCCCCGGACCCTTGCCGGGCGCTGCCGTTCAACTGGCTGGGCCGTTTCCCTGTCCGCGGGTCACTGGAAGCGCATCCGTGCCGGCCCCGAAAGGGACCGGGGAAACCGACTCCCGCTGCCGGATAAAAGGATCGGAAGGAAAAACTCGCATCTTGAGCCGGGTCGGAGTGCGAATGCGGGAAATCCCCCGGGGGACGCCCGGTATTGCCGTGCGGCGCCGGTCCCGGATCGTGCAACCTGCACGGCCGTCCCGGTTTGACCGTTCAGAACGCCCGTGCTAGCCTCCGTGGCTCGCTCTCGACGGGGAAGGAATTGCGGAATGCGTCTGGCTGGTTTGGGGCTTTTGCCCCTGTTCATCCTCCTCGCCGGCCCCGCACGGGCCGCGGATCCCGCGCCCCCCGACACCGCCGGCCCCCCGGCGCGGCTCCTCGCTCCCACCGCGCGTTCCCCCGTCCTCACCAGCTCCTTCGGGGAGTACCGCCCCGGCCACTATCACGGCGGGCTCGACTTCAGCACCGGCGGGGGCACCGGGGTGCCGGTCCTCGCCCCGGCCGCGGGCTACGTCTGGCGGGTCCGGACGTCGGGGGTGGGCTACGGGCGGGCCCTCTACTTCCGCCTCGACGACGGCCGCACCGCCCTCTTCGGGCACCTGGAGTCCTTCGCCCCCCGCATCGAGTCCTTCGCCGAGGCCGGCCAGGACCGCCTCGGCCGCTACGAGGTGGACCTCTATCCTCCCGTCGATTCCCTCCGCTTCGCCGCCGGGGAGATGCTGGCCCGCTCGGGGCAGAGCGGCGCCGGACCGCCGCACCTCCACGCGGAGCTGCGCGCCGGCCCGGAGGCCTCGGTCGCCGTCAATCCGCTCCTGGGCGCCTGGTCGGTGCCGGACACCGTGGCCCCCTCCCTGACCCGCATCCGGGTGGAACCGGCCGAGGCCGGGGTGCGGGTGAACGGCGGGGTGGATCCGGTGGTGCTGGTGCTGTCCGCGGCCTCCCCGCCCCCGGTCACGGTGGACGGCCCGGTGCGGATGTGGGTGGAGACCCTCGACCGGGTGAGCGCGGACCATGGCCGGCTGGCCCCCCACCGGGTGCGCTGGGAGGTGGACGGCCGGCCGGTGGCCGAGGTGGTGCTGGACCGGGTGGACTGGAATTGGCCCCAGGAGGCGGAATGGACCTGGAACGAGGCCCTGGCCCGCTCCGAGAACGAGCGCTGGCTGGCCCTGGATCCGCCTCCCGGCGGCCGGCAGCGGGTCTTCCACGCGCTCGACGGCGCCGGTTCGGTCACCGCCGGGCTCGCTCCCGGGGAGCACGTGCTGGCCGTGGAGGCCTCGGACCTGGCCGGCCACCGGACTGCGCGAAAGCTCCTCCTCCGCATGGAGCGCCGGCCGGCGGCCGGCACGCCGGTTCGCGGGGAGCCGGTGACCGCGACCTTCCTCCGGAGCCGGGGCCCGTTCCTCCTCTGGAAGGTGGCGGGGGCGGCGCCGGAGAGCCTCCGGGTGGAGGGCTCGGGGCCGGGGAGCGCGCGGTCCGGCGACTACTGGAGCGTCTCACCCGCCCCCGGCGGGGCGGTGCTGGAACTGGAGCGCCCGGCCGGGGACCGGCCGGGACTGCGGCGGTTCACCCTGACCGGAGCCGGGGCGCCGCGCACGGAACCGGCGGCCTGGGTGGAGGGCGCGGGCAGCGGGGCCAAGGGAAAGCCGGTCCGGATCGAGACCGACGGCCTCCGGCTCACCGTGCCCCCGGAGGCGGTCTACGGCTCCCTGTGGATCACCGTGCGGCGGGGGACCGAGGCGCCGCGCCGGTCGTCCGAGCTGGAGCCGGTGAGCCCGGACGTGGCCCTGGGGCCGGGTGCCTGGCCTCTCCGGGAACCGGTGACCGTATCCCTGGACCCGCCGGCGGGCACGGGCCGGACCGGTCTCGGCCTCTATCGCCGGGAGGGATCGGGTTGGAGCTTCGTGGGGGCGGACACCAGCGGCCCCGGGGTGGCGGGGACGGTGGCGAACCTGGAGACCCTGGCTCTCTTCCGTGACACCACCCCGCCCCGGGTTACCCTGCGGACTCCCACCGCGCGGGCGGGCTGGAGGCTGGTGGCCGGCGTGGGCGATGCGGGGGCGGGGGTGACCTGGCGCACGCTGGAGATGCGGCTGGACGGGAAACCGGTGGTGGCGGAATGGGAACCGGGGGAGCGGGGACCCGGGGAGGGCGGACGGTTCACCGCCCACCTGCGGGCGCGGGTTCCCTCCGGCGAGCACCGGTGGACGGTGGAGGCCGCCGACCGGGTGGGGAACCGCACCGAGCGGTCCCTCACCTTCGTCGTGCCCTAGCCGGAAAGCGCCCCCGGCGCCCCGCCGGCGGGGAATCCCGGACCGGCGCTTGCCGCCCCCGCGGGCCCGGCGCTATAACCGACACAGCCGACGCTCGCCGGACGGGGGCCCGCCGGGTACACTCTTCCGTTCTTCGTCCCCGGCCCGCCGGGCGTCGATCGTTGCCGCCCCTCCCGAGGCGGCGTCCCCGAACCCGGAACCCTGGAGCCGAGCGAGCGCGCGTGACCGATCCCTTCGTCCATCTCCACGTCCACTCCGACTACAGCCTCCTCGACGGGGCGGCCAAGATCGGCCGCCTGGTCCGGAGGGCGGCGGAGCTGGGCATGCCCGCCCTGGCACTTACCGACAGCGGCAACCTGTTCGGGGCGGTGGAGTTCCACCAGGCGGCCCGGAACGCGGGGGTGAAGCCGATCCTGGGCATGGAGGCCTTCGTGACCCGGGGGAGCCGCTTCGACAAGACTCCCCGCAACGCCCGGGGCCTGGACCACGTGGTGCTCCTGGCCGCCAACCGGACCGGCTTCGGGAACCTGCTCAAGATTTCCACCGAGGGGTACCTGGAGGGGTTCTACTACCGGCCCCGCATCGACTACGAGTTCCTGGAGGAGCACGCCGAGGGGCTGATCGCCCTCTCCTCGGGGATGAGCGGGGCGGTGGCCCGGGAGCTCCTGGAGGGGCGGGCCCGGCAGGCGGTGGAGATGGCCGCCCGCTACCGGGAGATCTTCGACGGCCGCTTCTACGTGGAGATCCAGGACCACGGCATCGCCCACCAGCGCCCCCTGGTCCCCCAGCTGGTGGACGCGGCCCGCAAGGCGGGCACCGGGATCGTGGCCACCAACGACGTCCACTACCTCACCGCGGACCAGGCCGAGGCCCAGGAGATCCTGCTCCTCATCCAGCAGCAACGGACCATCAACGACCCCAACCGCTTCCGGGCCGGGACCGACCAGCGCTACTTCAAGTCCTCGGAGGAGATGGCCACCCTCTTCTCGGGGCTTCCCGAGGCCCTGGCCGCCACCCGCGAGATCGCCGACGCGGTGGACCTGGAGCTTAACTTCGACAAGCTGCTCCTCCCCGATTTCCCCCTTCCGGAGGGGTTCGAGACCCCGGACGACTACCTGGACCACCTCGCCCGGGAGGGCCTCGGCGGGCGCTACCCCGAGACCACCGACGCCCTGGAGGAACGGCTCCGCTTCGAGCTGGGCATCATCCGCCGGATGGGCTACGCGGGCTACTTCCTCATCGTGCGGGACTTCATCCGCCACGCCCGGGACACCGGGGTGGCGGTGGGCCCGGGCCGCGGCTCGGCGGCGGGGAGCCTGGTCGCCTACTGCCTGGGCATCACCGACATCGACCCCATCCGCTTCGGGCTGCTCTTCGAGCGGTTCCTGAACCCGGAGCGGGTGTCCATGCCCGACATCGACGTGGATTTCGACTACCGCCGGCGGGGGGAGGTCATCGAGTACGTCAAGCACAAGTACGGCGAGGACTCGGTGACCCAGATCATCACCTTCGGCACCATGGCCGCCCGGGGGGTGATCCGCGACGTGGGCCGGGCCCTGGGCATCGAGTTCGCCGAGGTGGACCGGATCGCCAAGCTGGTGCCGGCCGAGCTGGGCATCACCCTGGAGAAGTCCCTGGACCAGGTGCCCGAGCTGCGGGAGATGGCGGCCAGCGACGAGGCCCACGCCCGGCTCATCCGCACCGCCCGCACCCTGGAGGGCATGTCCCGCCACGCCTCCACCCACGCCGCCGGGGTGCTCATCGCCCCCGGGCGGCTGGACCGGGTGGTCCCCCTGTTCAAGTCGGGGAAGGGGGAAATCTCCACCCAGTGGGACATGAAGTCGGTGGAGAAGGCGGGCCTGCTCAAGATGGACTTCCTGGGGCTGCGCACCCTCACCGTGATCGAGGACGCGCTGGACCTGATCGAGGAGCGGACCGGGGCCCGTCCCGATCTCCGCGACCTCCCCCTGGACGATGAGGAGACCTTCGACCTCCTGCGCCGGGCGCAGACGGTGGCGGTGTTCCAGCTCGAGTCCTCGGGGATGCGGGACCTGCTCCGGCGCCTGGCCCCCGAGGCCTTCGACGACATCGTGGCCGTGAACGCGCTCTACCGCCCCGGCCCCATGGGCTCGGGCATGCACCAGAACTTCATCGACCGCAAGCACGGCCGCGAACCGATCACCTACGAGCACGGGATCCTGGAGCCGATCCTCAAGTCCACCTACGGGATGATGGTGTACCAGGAGCAGGTGATGCAGATCGCCAGCGCCATGGCCGGGTTCACCCTGGGCGAAGCCGACCTCCTCCGCCGGGCCATGGGCAAGAAGAAGAAGGAGGAGATGGACGCCCAGGAGAAGAAGTTCGTGGCCGGCGCGGTGGCGCGGGACATCCCCGAGGCCACCGCCCGCAAGGTGTTCGAGCTCATGGCCTACTTCGCGGGCTACGGGTTCAACAAGAGCCACAGCGCCGCCTACGCCCTGGTCTCCTACCAGACCGCCTGGCTCAAGGCCCACCATCCGGCCGAGTTCCTGGCCGCCACCCTGACCAGCGAAATGGACTCCACCGACCGGGTGGTGGTGCTGGTGGAGGAGTGCCGGCGGCTGGACATACCGGTGCTTCCCCCGGACATCAACCACTCCCGCTCCATGTTCCGCGCCTCCGACGAGGGGATCCGCTTCGGCCTGGGAGCGGTCAAGAACGTGGGAGTGCACACCATCGAGGAGATGGTGAAGGAGCGGGAGCGCCGCGGCCCCTTCACCGGCGTCTTCGACCTCTGCCGGCGGGTCCCCCACGAGGCGCTGAACCGGCGGGTGGTGGAGAGCCTGGTCGCGGCCGGGGCCCTGGACGTCCTCCACGCGTCGCGGGCCCGGGCCTTCGCCGCCGTGCCCGCCGCCCTGGAAGCGGGCGCCCGCCACCAGCACGACGAGGCCATGGGCCAGACCTCGCTCTTCGGCGGCGGCGGTCCGGACCCCTCCCTGGCCGAGCCCACCCTGCCCGCGGTCCCCGACTGGGACCGCAACACCCGCCTCCGCCGTGAGAAGGAGGTGCTGGGCTTCTACCTCTCCGAGCACCCCCTGGACGCCTACCGGGACGAGATCTCGGCCGTGGCCAGCGGGGACACCGGCAGGCTGAAGAGCATGGGGAGCGGGGTGGACGTGGGCCTCCTGGGAGTGGTCACGTCGGTGGTGCGCAAGCTGGACAAGAAGGGGCGTACCATGGCCTTCGTGGTGGTGGAGGACTACGCGGGGACCCTGGAGTGCGTCCTCTTCAACGACGCCTTCGAGAAGGTGAAGGACTTCCTGGAGGAGGACCGGGTCATCCTGGTCCGGGGCCGCCTGGACCGGCGCGACCCGGAGGGGGACCCCAAGATCGTGGCCAACGAGATCTTCGACTTCGAGGCCTCCCGGGGGGACCTGGAGCACACCCTCTATCTCCGGCTCTCGCTGGACGGGCTGGAGGAGGGTAGACTGGCCGGCCTGGGCGAGATCCTGTCCCGGTACCCGGGGCGGGGCGAGGTGGTCCTGGCCCTGGAGACGGGAACCGGGCGGCGGGTCCGCATGAAGATGGGGCGCTACCGGGTCGGGGTGGATCCCGATCTGTTGATCGAGCTGCGCTCCATGCTCGGCGAGGACGCGGTGCGCCTCGGCGAAGCGGTCAACGGGAGGAACGGTCGTTGAGCAGCATCTGGCTGGATTTCGAGAAGCCGGTGGTCGAGCTGGAGACCAAGATCAAGGAGCTCCGGGACTTCGCCGCCACCTCCAACATCGAGGTGGGGGAGGAGCTGGGCCGCCTGGAGAAGAAGGCGGACAAGCTCCGCCGGGAGATCTACAGCAACCTCTCCCGGTGGCAGCGGGTCCAGCTCGCCCGCCATCCCCGGCGCCCCTACACCCTCGACTACGTGGGCATGATCTGCGACTCCTTCCTCGAGCTGCACGGGGACCGGGCCTTCGCCGACGACCCCTCGATCGTGGGGGGGTTGGCCCGCATGGACGGGAGGCCGCTCCTGGTCGTCGGCCACCAGAAGGGGCGGAACACCAAGGAGAACCTGCACCGGAACTTCGGCATGCCCCACCCGGAGGGCTACCGGAAGGCCCTCCGCCTGTTCGAGACCGCGGACCGGTTCCACCTCCCGGTGCTGACCTTCGTGGACACCCCCGGCGCCTACCCCGGGGTGGGGGCGGAGGAGCGGGGCCAGTCCGAGGCCATCGCCCGGAACCTGCGGGAGATGGCCCGGCTCAAGGTGCCGGTGATCACGGTGGTGATCGGCGAGGGGGGGAGCGGAGGCGCCCTGGCCCTGGCCGTGGCCGACCGGGTCTACATGCTGGAGAACGCCATCTACTCCGTCATCTCCCCCGAGGGGTGCGCGGGCATCCTGTGGAAGGACAAGGCCAAGGCCCCGGAAGCGGCCGAGGTGATGAAGCTGACCGCCCGGGACGTGCGGGAGCTGGGGGTCATCGACGGCCTCATCGATGAGCCCCTGGGAGGGGCCCACCGGGACCCCACCCGGACCGCGGCCTCGATCAAGGTCACGGTGGGGACGGCCCTGGAGGAGCTCTCCCGGCTCTCCCCCGAGGACCTGGTCTCGCATCGGTTGGAGAAATATCTGGCCATGGGGGTATACGAGGACGGGGAAGGGACGGCGAAGCCGCGTTGACCGATTCCGGGTCCGATGCTAGCCTATTGTCGTCCCATGGGTTGCCCCTCCAGGAAGGAGACCTCCTCGAGATCAGGCTAGGCGGCCATTCCGCCCGATCCGTCCGCCGGCGCGGAACACCTCCGCGTCTTCCGCGCGAACCGAGCTTGCCAAACCCAAGGATTTCAGAGGATGTTTCCAGTATCGTTGCGCCGCTCTAGATTCTCCCTCCCGCTGTTCGGCGTCCTCCTGCTCGCCGCCGCGGTCCTGACCGCCGCCCGGCCGGGCGGTCGTACCGAACTGCTGACCGCCCCCGACGCCTCCGTGGTGCGCTTCCGGGTCGACTTCGACCCTCCCTCCTGGAGAACCGGCGAGGTGGCCGGGACCGGGTACCGGTATCCGGTGTGGGCGGGTCTGATCGGGGGAGGAGAGGCCGGGGCGCCCTCCATCCCGGTGCGCGTGATCGGGGTGGCCGTCCCCTTCGGGGGCGCGGTCTCGGTGAGCGCGGTGCCGGAGATGGCCGGCCGCTCCGGCGGAGTCCGCTTCCCCCCCGTGCCCGGCTACGCCCCGCCTCCGCCCGGATTCCGCCCCTTGACCGACGATCCCGATCCGGACTGGGTGATGGTGGAGGGGGACGGCTACGCCGCCGCCGCCCCCGGCCCCTGGGCCGAGGCGGCCTCGACCGGGGTGGAGCGGGGACTCCGGGTGGTCAACGTGGCCGTCCACCCCGTGACCTGGAATCCGGCCACCGGGGAAGCGGTGTGGGCCCGCTCGGTCACGGTCAGCGTGGCCACCGACGGAGCGCGGCGCCCCGCGGGCGCGCCCGCCCGCCCCGTCGCCGACGCGGTGGGAGAGGGCGCCTGGAACCGGGACCTGGTGAATCCCGGATCCACGGCCGCCCTGCGTGCCTCGGCCGGCGACGAGGTGCCCCAGCCCCCGGCCGGCGGGGTGCCTCCGGTATGGTTCGACGACGCGGACGGTTGGGCCAAGATCGAGATCGCCGAGAACGGCGTCTACCGGCTGGACCGGCAGGCCCTGCAGCAGGCCGGGGTCCCGGTGGACACCGTCGATCCCCGCACCCTGCGCATCTTCACCGGGCCCCTGGTTCCGGACCTGGCCTGGACCACCCTCGACTGGCCCTTCCAGTACATCCGCGCCGGGTCGCCGGGCCTGGTCGGCTACCGCCAGGTCTACGAGACCCCCGCCTTCACCGAGGGACTGGCCTCGCCGTCCTTCCACGAGGTCGCCACCTGGGCGCGGGGGAACCTGGACGACGGCACCCTGGACGCCGGCGACGACCTGATCTTCTACGCCCTCGGCCCGGACAACTTCCGGGACCGGTTCGGACTGGAGGCGGATTCCGCCGCCGACTTCCTGCGCAATCCCTATACCGACCACACCGTGTACTGGCTGGCCTGGGGCGGGGATCTGCCCGGGGAGCCCCTCCGCATGGAGGCCGCCGGGGCCGCCCCCCAGGCGGGAGCGCCGGTGGTGGTCTCGGGGCGGACCCGCGTTCACGCCCGCCAGAGCGTGGATCCCGGCACCGGAAATCCGGTGCAGCCGTTCCACGACCCCTCCCTGTTCGAGATCGGGTATCCGTGGGAGATGTGGTTCTGGGACTTCATCCGTAGCGACAGCGGGGGGAAGCGCTTCCGGGTGAATCTCCCCGGGCTGGTGGCGGGGACCGCTCTCGACGCTCGGGTCCGCCTGTGGGGGGCCCAGGTGCCCACCGGAAGCGGGGAAGGGGCCAAGCACCACGTCCGGGTCACCGTGAACGACGTGGACCTGGGTGTATCGAGTTGGGGGGGGGCCTCCTTCAGCGACTTCACCCACCAGGACGTGGTGGTCTCGGACGTCGCCGCCCGGAACCCCTCTTCCTTCGTGGCCACGGTGCTGGAGCTGACCGCGGAGCGGTACGACAAGGTGAACCTGGCCTGGATCGACGTCACCTACACCCGGTCGCTCGATGCCGGCGGGGCGGCCGGCGAGTTCGACCTGGATCCGGGGGAGGCCGGCCGCACGGTGGAGATCTCCCACCTCGCCTCCGGGGACCCGGTGGTCCTGGACGTCACCGACGCCTGGTCGCCGCGGCGCCTGACCGGGGTGCAGGTCTCGGGCAGCGGCAGCGCGGCCCGGGCCTCCTTCGCCCTCTCCGCCACCGGCTCCCGGGTGGTGGCCACGGTGCCCGCCGGCGACGTCCCCCGGCCCCCGCGCATCAGGGTGGACACGCCGCCCCAGGCCGGCGGGGCCCGGCAGTGGCTGCGCGAGACCTCGGGTCCGCTGGATTACGTGATCATCGCCGGCGACGCCCTGGCCGAGGACGCGGAGACCCTGGCCGCGTGGCGCCGGACCCATCTCCCGCCCGTCACCCCGGGGCGGGAGGCCCGGGTGCGGGTGGTCCGGGTGAGCGACATCATGGACGAGTTCGCCTGGGGCATGTACGACCCCGTCGCCCTCAGGTACTTCCTGGAGTACGCCTACCGGTACTACGGGAACCCCGCGGTGGACGACCGCCTGTCCTACTGCCTCTTCCTGGGGGACCACACCTACGATTTCCGGGATCAGGAACAGCTGGGGGTAACCGACGTCGTTCCGTCCTGGGAATGGAATCACTCCGACTACGGGTTGATCGGGGAAGGGAACGTGCAGTACGCCGGCGACGATCCCCTGGCCCGGTTCGACGGTGCGTTGGACCGCACCACCGACCTCTACCTGGGGCGGATCCCCTGCGAGACGGCGTCCGAGGCCCGGGACATCCTGGTCAACAAGGTGATTCGTTCCGAACGGACGCCCAGCTACGGCCCGTGGCGGGCCAAGGCGATCCTGATCGCCGACGACATCTGCCAGGGCGGGAGTGCGGACAATCTCGGGTTCGTCCACATGTCGCAGACCGAACGGCTGAACGAACTGCTACCGAGCGCCTTCGACCGGGACCCGGTCTATCTCTACGATTACGGGGAGAGCTGCGACATCCTCTCGAAGCCGGAGGCCAAGCGGGCGCTGCTGAAGAGCTGGACCGAGGGGGCCTGGCTGGTCAATTACGTGGGGCACGGCGGGGTGGACGTCATGGCCGACGAGCAGGTCTTCCGCGCCACCGACGTGCCGCTGCTCGGCAACGACAACCGGCTGCCCGTCCTCGGCGCCTTCTCCTGCAGCGTGGGCAAGTTCAACAAGCCCAAGGAGGAGGGGGTGGGGGAAGCCCTGGTCCGGGCCTCCCGCACCGGGACCATCGTCTCCGCCGCCGCTACCCATCTCACGAACTCGATCAGCAACAGCAGCCTGAATCTCGAATTCGTGCGCCAGCTCTTCCCCGATCCGGACCACCCGGCTCCGGTCCCCATCGGGGCCGCCCTCATGGAGGCCAAGCGCCGCCAGGGCAGCGAGAACGACAAGTACGTCTGCCTCGGCGACCCGGCCAGCCTGCTCAACGTGCCCTCCGAACGCCTGGAGATCCCCGCGGTCGACTCCCTGGTCGCCGGCACCACCCCGGAGTTCACCGTCCGGGCCACCGACGCCCCCGGCGGCGGCACCGCCGACGTGCTCGTCCAGGGTACCCGCGAGTACCGGACCGAGAACTCGAAGGGGCTGCCCTTCTCCGGGCTGGCCGGCTACCACGAGCCCGGCGCCCTCCTCTACCGGGGCCGCCTGGCCCTGGACGGGGACAGCGCCCGGGTGGTCTTCACCGTGCCCAGCGCGCTCCGGCCGGGCACCGACGGCCGGGCGCGGGTCTACGCCTGGGGCGCGGACTGGGACGGCCTGGGCACGCTGGTTCCCCTGGACATGGTGCCCCGCTCGGGATCGGTGTCCGATACCGTGGGGCCGACCATCACCCTCTCCGGCGCCGGCGCCTCGGTGTCCCCGGGCGACGAGATCACCGTCAACCTGGAGGACCCCTCGGGGATCAACCTCACCCAGACCTACGAGTTCCTGGCCGTGCAGCTCAAGGTGTTCGACCAGGACGGGCTGGAGAACCTCCGGGTCAACCTGACCGACCGCTTCAACTACGACAGCGGGAGCCACACCCGCGGGACGCTCACCTTCGACGTCCCCGAGCTGGCCTCGGGCCTGTACCGCTTCGTGGTCACCGCCGCCGACAACTTCAACAACACCGGCCGGGCCTCGGTGGACCTGGCCGTGGGGGCGGCGGGAGGCCGGGCGCGCTTCCACGACGTGGCCGCCTACCCGAATCCCTTCAACCCCGAGCGGGAGCCGACCCGGGTCCTGTTCTCCCTGGAGCGGCCGGCCCGGGTGACGGCCCGGATCTACACCGTGTCCGGCCGCCTGGTCTGGCGGGGGGAGATGGCCGCCGACGGCGGCCGGAACGCCCTTTCCTGGGAAGGGAGGGATGAGGTCGGGGACCCGGTGGCGAACGGAGTGTACCTCGTCCAACTGACTGCAAAACAAGAAGATGGGGGCGGCACGGCCAAGCACCTGGAACGGGTGGTGGTCCTGCGCTGACCCGGGTACTCATCGTTTGACGGGCTCCCGGGCCCCGACCCGGTCCCCGGGGCCGCTTCCCCGGGAACCGGGTGCGTTTTTCGGGTGTTCAACCTAGGTCCGTAACTGCGCCCGTCGCCGTGCCTCTGGAGGACCGAGCATGCGATTCTGGAAACCCTGCGCCTTCTCTCTCACCCTGGTGGCGGCCCTGGCCGCCGCGCTGACTCCGAGCGCGGCCCTGGCCGGCAGCACCGCCGGGGCCGCGTCCCTGCAGATCCCGCCCGACGCCCGGGCCGAGGGAATGGGACGATTCTTCAACGCGGTGTCCGACGACGCCTTCGCCCCGTGGTGGAACCCGGCCGGGCTCGCCTTCATGCGGGGCTGGAACGCCGGCCTCATGCACACCAAGCTGGTGCCCGATCTGGCCGACGACGTCTACTACGAGTACCTCGGGGTCTCGAACTACATCGAAGGGTGGGGCGGCGTGGCCGGCACCTTCACCTACCTGAACTACGGGACCAGCACCGCCACCGATGCCGACGCCGGCACCCTGGGCGACTTCAGCTCCTACGAGTTCTCCCCCTCGGTGGCGTTGGGCACGGCGATCCTGCCCACCCTCGGCGTGGGGGCCAACCTCAAGCTGGTCCACGTCAGCCTGGCTCCGGAGAAGTACGCCGGACAGGGGGCGGGAAGCGGCACCAGCTTCGCGGTGGACGTGGGCGCCCTCTACCGCCTGGAGCGGCCGGTGGACAATCTGGCCGGCATGGGCGCGGGAACCATGACCTTCGGCCTCGGGGCCACCGTGGCCAACCTGGGTCCGAACATCTCCCTCACCGCGGGCCGGCAGTCCGACCCCATGCCCCGGAATCTCAAGGTCGGGTTCTCGGTGGGGGGCAAGGTTCCCAACGCCTACTCGCTCCTCCTCGGCGCGTCGGTGGAGAAGAGCCTGGTCTTCACCGACTTCCAGCCCGACACCACCAAGACCAACGCCCCCTCCTTCTACGACAAGCACGAGGTCCTGCTCTCCGGCGGCCTGGAGCTGGGGATCATGGACATGGTGTTCGGCCGGCTGGGCTACATCTACGACGATCCGGGCGAGATCAAGGACTTCACCTTCGGAGCGGGGTTCCGCCTGAAGGAGTTCGGGCTGGACTTCGCGTCCATTCCCCAGGCCACCGACCTGGACCGGGTCAGCAAGTTCTCCGTCGTCGTCGCCTTTGATTAGGTGGTTTCGTCCCCAGGTCCTCGCTGCGGCCTGCCTCCTGGGGATGGCGGCTTCGGCCCCGGCCGGAGCGAACACGCCGCGCCTGGTCCTGCTCCGTGACGGAGGGCCTGCGCTCCACCGTCCGCTTCCGACCGCCGGCCGCCCCGATTCGGTCCCGGGTCCGGCGGCGATCGGGGGGGGGTCCGCGCGGAGTCTGCGGTCCTTCCCCCACGATCTGCGCGCGCCGGGGGCGCCCCGGTTCCGGCCCCGGCCGGTGGCGGACCTCGTCCGCCGGGGGCTGACCGAGGCCGCCGCCTCCGCCCCGGCCGAGACCCTCCGGCTGGCCATCATGCGCGTGGACTTCGAGGCCGATTCCCACGGCGACCGCTTCACCGGGGACGGCCGGTTCGACCTCCGGACCGGGACCGGGATTCCGGTGGACCCGCCTCCCCACGACCGCGCCTACCTGGAAGCCCACGGGGAGGCGCTGGCCCGCTTCTATCGGGCCCAGTCCTACGGCTCCCTGGTCATCGTCCCCACCGTCTTTCCCGCCGACCCCCGGGGCGCCTACCACCTGGCCGACACCGGGGACTACGGCCCCTGGGAGGTCTCCCAGTCCGCGGAGGTGGTCCTCAACGCGGAGACCTTCGTCACCGACTGCATCCGGGCGGTGGAGGCGAGCGGGGAGGTGGATTTCTCCGCCTTCGACGCCTTCGTGGTGGTGCACGCCGGGGCGGACTACCAAGGGGACGTGAACCGCGACTCCCCGGACGACATCCCCACCTTCACCCTGAGCCTCGGCGACTCCATCGTCACCACCACCGGCAAGGTGGGGAAGGTGCTGGTGCTCCCCGAGACCGCGAGCCAGGACGACCGCCTGGCCGCGCTGAACGGGGTCTTCGCCCACGAGTTCGGCCACATCCTCGATCTCCCCGATCTCTACAACATCTGCGACGGCACGCCCCAGGTCGGCTACTGGAGCCTCATGGACAGCGGGGAGAACGTCCCCGTGACCATCGATCCCGACACCACCGTGGACGGCGACGAGTACACGGTGGAAGGGGTGTTCCCGGTCAGCTTCGATCCCTGGTGCAAGCTCCAGCTCTTCCCGCGGGTCATGGCCCCGAACCTGGTCGCGGTGGGACACCACTGGCAGGACGTGCTCGAGGCCACCGAGGCCAATCCGGCCCTGCCCTGGGTGGAGATGAACGCCCGGGAGTTCTACCTGGTCGAGAACCGCGCCCTGGACCTGGACGGGAACGGCTTTCCCTACGTGCAGCAGGATTCCACCACCGGGGTCTTCCTCGGCCCCGCCGACGACCCCGGGCTCGAGGGGCAGGGAGGGGAGCTGGAGTACGACGCGGTCCTTCCCGGTGGCGGGGTGCTGATCTGGCACATCGACGACGCCTGGGTCCAGCCCGCCCTCAACGGCCAGGACACCGGCCTGGGCTGTCCCGGGAGCGTCAACGTCTGGACCCTCCACCGGGGAATCGCCCTGGTGGAGGCGGACCGCATCTACGATCTGGGCTGGTGGAACGCCCGCATGTTCGGGTCCCCCTACGACCCCTTCTACCTGGGCAACAACACCCGGTTCGGTCCCGACACCGAGCCCCCCACCACCACCAACGCCGGCATCCGGACCGGTATCGACATCCAGGTCACCTCGGCCCCGGAACGCTTCATGGGGGTCTCCGTGGACCGGCCCCAGGGACGAGACGGCTGGCCGGTGCGCCTGCGCTCGGATTCGGTGGTGCGGCTCGACGCGGGGACCTCGGCGCCCCTGGACCTGAACGGCGACGGCCTCCCGGAGGTGGCCTTCGGGGCCGACGCCCTGGAGCTCGAGACCAACCGCCACACCCGGGGGGTGGCCGCGGTGCGGGCCGACGGCAGCCCCATCACCTCCTCCTTCCTGGCCGTGACCTCCGCCCGGCTGCTTCCCGGTCTCGCCTCCTCCCCGTCCTTCCGGATCGGTGGGGGAGACACGGCTCCGGTCCTGGCCGCGACCGAGAACGGGGGGCGGGTCCACCTCTGGGCCGCCGGCGGCGACAGCCTGCACGAGCTTTTCGACCCGGTGGGACCGGTGCCGGCGACCACTCCGCCCATCCTGGTCCAGGGTCCGCCCGAGGCGGGCGCGGACTGGGTGCTCTACGGCGGCCCGGCCGGGCTCTACGGCCGGGACGCGACCGGGGCGGCGGTGTTCACCGGGGCGGTGCCCGGCGCGGCCCCGGGCGGGCCCACCGCGGGGCCGGTCTCGGTGGACGTGGCGCCCTCCCAGCTCATCCTCTCCGCCGACGGCCCGGTGCTTCCGCCTGCTCCCGCCGCCCTCGCCCTCGCCGGGGGGCTCCTGGCCGGCTTCGATCTCGGAAGTCCCACCGGCGGCCCCGTCTTCACCCGCCGCTTCGGCGGCGACGTCACCGGCCTCGCCCTGGGCGGGGTCCTGGCCGGTGGCGGGCCCTCGGTGATCGCCTTCACCGCGGATTCGGCGGCGGTGCTGGATCCCCGGGGAACCCTGCAGGCGGCCTGGCCCCTGGAACACCCCCTGGTCCTTCCCCCCGCCCTCGGCGACCTGGACGGCGACGGCCTGGTGGAGATCGTGGGAGCGGACGTCGGGGGAGCGGTCCGGGCCTGGAACGGGGACGGCAGCCCCGCGCTGGGGTGGCCGCGCCCCTTCGAGGCCCCGGTGCGGGACCTGAAGCTCTGCGATCTGGACGGCGACGGCCGGCTGGACGTGCTGGTGCTGGACGGCCCCGGGAACTTCCACGCCCTGGACGGCGGAGGGCAGGAGCTGGCCGGATGGCCGCTGGCCTACGGACCCTACGACGCCGTCTCGGCCTGGGTGGCCCCCCTGGACGCCGACGGCGAGCTGACCTGGATGGCCACCCTGGCCGGAGGGTATCTGCTCGCCGACCGGCTGCCCGGCTCGGCGGCCATGGACGGCGACTGGCGCTTCCCCGGCCGCTCCCCGGAGGGCCGGGCCTACGCGCCCGCGAACGCGGGCGGTGTCCGGCTGGACCGGCCCGACCTCGGCCCCGACCGGCTCCGGGTCTATCCCAATCCGGCCCGGGACGGGGTCGAGGTGCACTTCCTGCTGGCCGAGGGGGAGCGGGCGGAGCTGACCGTACTCGACCTGTCGGGGCGGGAGCTCACCGGGGCCCGGCTCGATCGCCGGGAGGGATTCCAACCCGGGGAGAACTCGGTGCGCTGGGACCTGTCCGGCGTGGCCCCGGGACTTTACTTCTGCCGGCTCGAACGGCAAGGTAGCGGGGCCGGACGGGTGGACCTGGCCAAGGTGATGGTCCTGCGCTGATCCGATGCCGGACCGGTCCCCGGAACCGGCGCCGGGCGAGGGGGTATCCGAAACCATGAACGCCAAACTCGGAACGGCATCACGACGGCGGATGCGGGGCGCGGCCCTGGCCGCGGCGGCGGCGGCCCTCTGCGCCGGTCTGGTCTCGGTCCCGTCCCCGGCCGGCGCCCAGCCCTCGTCCCGGGCGGCGCTCCTGGCCGGCGCCGCCTCCACGGGGCGGCCGGGACTGGCCGAGGCCGGCTCGGACGGGCCCCTCTCCTGGACCCTGCCTCCGGCCGACCCCGAGGGGGGCGGCTCGGGCCGGGGAATCTCCCCCGTGCTCGCCGGCCTCATGTCGGCGGTGGTGCCGGGGACGGGACAGCTGGTCCAGGGGCAGAGCCGCGGGTGGGTCTACCTGGGCGCGGAAGCGGCGGCGTGGTTCTCGGTGCTGGCCCTGCGCAGCGCGGGGAACCAGGCCCAGGAGGACTACCGCCGCTTCGTGGGCGACCCGGACCAGGCGGACAGCCGCTGGTCCTGGGACCGCTACGACACCGTGACCGACTGCGGGGAGGGGCTGGGTCCCCGGAATCCCCAGCAGGAGCGCGAGAACCTGATGCGCCTGTACGACTTCTCCCGCGACGAGTTCTACGACGACATCGGGAACCGAGACGTCTACGCCTGCGGCTGGATGGATCAGGCCGACCGGGCCAGGTTTCAGCGCATGTGGACCAATTCGCGGGACCTGTTCGCGTCCGCCCGGTGGGTGGTGGCGGCGGCGGTGCTGAATCACGTGGTGAGCGCGGTGGACGCCACCAAGAGCGCCTCGACCCACCGGAAGGAGGCGGGATTCTCCTGGGACTGGAACGTGGCTCCCACCCCGCGGGGGGACCTGGCTCTCAACATGGAGGTACGCCGGAGCTTCTGAGGCGGACGAGAGTCCGGCCCCGGCTCCGGTACGCACGACCCGGAATGGACACCAGCATGAAGACCTCGCTCATCCCCATCCTGCTCGCGGCGGCCCTGCTGGCCGCGATCCCGGCCGCGTTCCCCGCCCCGGCCGGGGCCGGCATCCCCCCGTCGCTCCTGGCCGCGGCGCCCGGCGCCGGGGGCCCGGCCGCCGGCGCGGAGGACGCGTCCCCCACCCTGGTCCCCCAGCGCATCTACAGCGCCCGGGAGGCGCTGGCCCCCGCTCCCGCCGAACCGGGGATGGGATCCGGGGTCTCCATGTCCCCGGGCGCCGGGGCCAAGAACCACAAGCTGGCCATGCTCTACTCGCTGTTGCTGCCCGGAATGGGGGAGGCGTACCTGGGGCACTCCACCCGGGCCAAGGGGTTCCTGGTCGCCGAGGGAGGGATCTGGACCAGCTTCTTCGTGTTCCGCAGCCAGGGGGCCCATCGCAAGGACCTGTACCGGGAGTACGCCAAGGTCAACGCCGGGGTGGCCGAACGCAACGACGACGAGTTCTACCGCATCGTGGGAAACTACATCTCCTCGGACGGTCCGTTCAGCGCCAACGAGCAGGTGCGCCGGGACGCCCGCGCCCTCTATCCCAACGATCGGGCCGCTCAGGATGCCTACTACGCCGAGAACGCCTACGCCGGAGACGATACCTGGACCTGGAACACTGCCGACGAGCTCATCCGCTTCCAGGAGCTGCGGAAGTCGAGCCTGGACGCCTACCACCGGCGCGATCTCAGCATCGGTCTCATGGTGGCCAACCGTCTCCTCTCGGTCCTGGACGTGGGGATCCTGGCGGCACGGAGCACACGTGACGGCGACCATGCCTCCCTCTCCTGGGGGCTGGATGCGGGGCCTGACGGTCCCGGCGGCCGGGTCGTGCTGGCCCGGTCCTTCTAGGCCCCGGACCCGGAACCGGATCCGCCCCGGCGCCCGGCGCCGCGCCGCGGCCGCCCTGGCCGCGTGCCTGCTGCTCACCGCGGGGTGCGCTTCGGCGCCCTCCCCGGCCGGCCGGCCGGAGACCGCCCCCGCCCTCGCCGAGGGCGTGTGGTGGCCGTCGCCGGCTCCCGCCGACCGGTGGTTCCCGGCCTCGGCCCTGCTCCTCCCCAACGGCGTGCTGGCCGTGGCCGAGACCGCGCGGAACCGCATCTTCCTGATCGACGGGACCGAGCGGCCTCCCTTTCGTGCCCCGTCCCCGGGGCGGGAGCCGGTGGAGTGGACCGCGCTCTCCGCCGCCCCCGGTCTCTCCTTCTACGCGCTCGACGGGCCCGGACGGGCGGTGCACCAGTACGACCTCCAGGGGAACTACCTCGGTCTCGCCCTCGACCTGGACCGGGTGGCGGCCGAGCAGGGCCTGGGACCGGTGGACCCGGCGGGCCTGGCCGTGGACCGGGCCGGCCAGGCGGTGATCAGCGACCGCAGCGGGGACCGGCTCCTGGTCTTCGGTCCCGGGTGGAACTTCCTCGGGGTTTGGGGCCAGAGCGGGTCCCAGCCCGGCTCCTGGCGCCGGCCGGGCCGGGTGGCGGTGGGGGACCGGCCCCCCTTCCTGGTCGCGGACGAGGGGAACCGGCGGGTGGTGCTCCTGGACGAGCTGGGCGCGGTGCGGGGGGTCCGGGACCTGGACGGGGACCCGAAGGGGGTGGGCGCGCTCGAGGACGGCGGCTTCGCCCTCACCGTGGGCGCGGAGGCCCTGGTGCTGGACGGGTCGCTCTTCACCCGGGAGCGGTACGCGCTTCCCTCCGGGCCCGGGTGCACCCGGACGCCCTACGCCACCGCCGCCGTGGCCGGTGACGCCGACGTCCTGTTCGTGGGGGACGGCTGTTCGGGACGCCTGTTCGCGTTCCGGCGATCCGGAACCTGACCGTGGTCCCACGTTCCGCCGCGCGAGGGCTGCTGCCGGCGGCCCTCCTGGCCGCGGCCCTGGCCGTGGCCCCGGCGCCCGCCCGCTCCGCCGGGCCCGTTCCCGAGCTCCCCGCCTACACCGACACCCTCGAGGTGGAGCCGGGAGCGCAGGTGATCTGCCTCCACCGTGCCTTCGTCCTCCGGGAGAGCGTGGAGCTCACCGAGGACGGGCGTCCCCTCGAACCCGGTCGCGACTACTTCCTGGACGCCGACGCCGGCTGCCTGACCCTGAACGCGGCCGGGACCCTCGGGCGGCGGATCGTGGCCCGCTACCAGGCCGTCCCCCAGGACATCCTCGGCGCCTACCGGCTCCGGGAGGACCCCCACCTCCGGCGTCTGGCCGCGGCCAGCCCCGCCGACACCGCCGCCGCCCCCGTCCGCCCCTTCAACCCGGCCGAGGAGACCGAGGGCCTGGACCTGAGCGGCAGCAAGACCTTCGCGGTGGAGATCGGCAACCGGCAGGACCTGAAGCTCCGCCAGAGCCTGGACCTCCGCCTGGCCGGCCGGGTGACCCGGGACGTGACCCTGCTCGCCATCCTCTCCGACCAGGATCTTCCCTTCCAGCCCCAGGGGAACACCGCCGAGCTGGAGGAACTGGACCGGGTGCTGGTCCAGGTCCAGTCCCCCAAGGCGGGGGCCAGCCTGGGCGACGTGAGCCTGGGCATCCACGGGTTCAGCTTCCTCGACCTCTCCCGGGAGATGGAGGGGTTCACCGGGGAGGCCAAGCTGGCCGCGGGATCGGCCGAGGGCGCGGTGGCCTCGGCCAAGGGGGAGTACGTCTCCACCCAGCTCTTCGGCACCGACGGCAAGCAGGGACCCTACCTCCTCGCCGACCGCACCGACTCCAGCGGGGTGGTGGTGGTGGCGGGATCGGAGACGGTGTGGCTGGACGGCGACCTGCTCCAGCGCGGCCGGGAGAACGACTACGTCATCGACTACTCCCTGGGCGAGATCACCTTCACCAGCCGCCGGGTGATCACCGCCAACTCCGAGATCACCGTGGACTACCAGGTGGCCAGCTCGCGCTACCGGCGGCGGCTGAGCTACGCCGGGGTCCAGTCCGCGCCCTTGGGGACCCTGGGCGCGCTCAAGGCCGCGGTCTACAGCGAGGGGGACGACCCCGACAATCCCTTCGGCGGAGCCCTCACCGCTTCGGAGCGGGCGGAGCTGGCCGCCCTGGGGGACTCGGCCCGGGTCGGGGGCGGCACCCGCTACGTCGGTCCCGGAAACGGCGACTACGAGCTGGTGGTGGACGCGGCCAGCGGGCGCGAGGTGTTCGTGTACGTGGAGGGGGCGGGGGACTACACGGTGGTGTTCGTGGACGTGGGGGAGGACAAGGGGGAGTACGCTCCGGACCCCGAGGTCTCGGCGGCCAAGACCGTGTACCGGTACGTGGGCCCCGGAAACGGATCCTACGTGCCCCGCCGCGACCTCCCTCCCCCGGAGCGGCGGCGGGTGGCCGACCTGCGCTGGGACCTGCGGGGCCGGGGAGGGACGGTGAGCGTGGAGGGCGCGCTCTCCGAGGCGGACGGGAACACCCTGAGCCCCATCGGGGACGGCGACAACCAGGGCGGGGCCCTGCTCGCCGAGGGGACCTTCCGCCCCCTGGCCGTGGGCGGGAATCTCACCGTGGCCCCCTCCTTCCGGGTGCGCCGGGTCGGCGCCGATTTCCGGAGCCCGGGTCGGCTCTACCCCGCCTTCTACACCCGGGAATGGAACCTCACCGGGCTGGAGCAGCTCCGGGACGAGAACCTGCAGGAGGGGGCGGTGGAGGTGCTCTGGAAGGACCGGCTCCGCCTCCGCTCCGAGGCGGGACGGCTGGCCGCCGCCGACACCTTCCGGGCCGTGCGCCAGCGCCAGGTCCTGAGCTGGAACGACGCCTGGGTGTCGGCCCAGGGGGCGTGGTCCACCACCCGCAACGACGTCGAGGCCGCCCACGGCCGGCTGGACCGCACCGACGGCGCCCTCCGCCTGCAGCGGGGGAGGGTGCAGCCGCGGGTCTCCGCCTTCCACGAGGTGCGCCGCCGGGCCCTGGGAGGAGGCGAGCGGCACCGGGGCTGGGAGGGGGCGCTCCTCTTCCCCCCCGAGGCCTGGCCGGTGCGGGCCGAGCTGGGGGTGTCCCGCCGCCTCGACGACTCCCTGCGGGTGGACGACGGCGCCTGGACCCCGGCCCAGACCGCCACCGGCGCCTTCGGCACCGTGTCGGGAACGGCGGCCAACCTCGACTTCCTGCTCCGCTACGAGGCCCGCCGGGTGGAGACCCCGGGGAGCGGCAGCGAACGCCGGGACCTGGGCCGGATCGACCTCCGCCACCGGGCCGTCCGGGGCGCCTGGACCGCGGTGCTCTCGGCGGACGTGGGCACCGAGGGCGTCCGCCGCCGGAGCAAATCCATCGTGCCCGCGGCCACCGACAGCACCGGCTACTTCGACCGCTTCGGGAACTACGTGGGTCCGGGGGGCGGCTACGACGTGGAGTACGGCCCGCGGGGGGAGGAGGTGCTGACGGGGAAGGTCGACCTGACCACCCGGCTCCGCTGGTCGCCGCCGGGCCAGGACCTGCCCGGACCGGCCTGGCTGGGCAAGCTGGCCTGGGAGGGCTTCGTCACCCTCTCCGAGGCCTCGAGCCTCCCGCTCACCACGCCCCGGTACTTCCTCGACCCCGGCTCCTACCTGAACCGGCGGACCACCCTCGACGGGCGCCTGAACGAGCGGCAGATCCTGGACCTCTTCCCCCTGCACCGGGCGGCCGGGATGCGGTTCCGGCAGGAGACGGTGCGGAGCGTGATCCAGAGCCCCTCGGCCGGGGAGGGCGGAACCCTGGCCGAGCTGCGGACCCAGAACGACTACGTGGCCACGCTGCGCACCAATCCCGCCCCGGGCTGGGACGCGGAGCTGGAGGGCTCGGTGGGCACCCGCCGGGAGGAGGTGGACCTGGGCGGCGGCGACGGGTTCGTCCAGGCCACCGACCTGCACGGAGCCACCGCCCGCGGTGGCCGCCGGGTGGCCGCAGTGGGGGGGAACGGCCGCCTCTCCGCCGAGGTCACCTGGAGCCGGGAGCGGGGCGAGGGACGGGACGCGGTGGCCTGGGTGGTGCGGCCCCGCCTGGAGTGGACCCGGTCCGGGGTGGGGCGCCTGGATGTGCGCTACGCCCTCACCGACTTCGTGCGCCGCACCGGCTTCACCGGCTACCGCGGGCCCGGCTCCACCGCCCTCACCCAGGGCTGGCGGCTGGACACCGTGGCCGAGCTCCGGCTCCGGGAGGGCGTGACCCTGACCACGGCCCTGGTCCTCGACCACCCCACCGGCCTGGCCACCGTCCGGCAGGGGCGGGTGGAAGTGCGGGGGACCTTCTGATGCGCGCCCCGTTCCGCACCGCAGGCCGGGCGATCGCCCGATCCGGGGCCTCGGGGGCGCGCGCGGCCGCGCGCGGGGGCGCGCTGGCGCTGGGGGTCCTGCTGCTGGTGGCCGGCCGCCCGGCCGGGGCGGAGGAGCCGCTCCGGTGGGGCGCCTTCCGGGTCGTCGCCGAGGCCCCGGCGGATACGCTCGGCTTCCTGCGCGCGCTGGATCTCGCCGGCCGCCCGGTGTCCGCGGCGCCGCTGGGGGAGGGGATCGAACGGGGCCTGCGGGTGCTGGCCGCGGAAGGGTATCCCTTCGCGGTGGCCCGGCCCGGCGCCTTCACCGTGGAGGGTGGGCGTCTCGGCGGCGTGATCCGGCTCGATCCCGGGGTGCGGGCCCGGCTGGGCGGACTCATCCTCCCCGGAGGCGCGGTGACCCGGAACGCCACCGCGCTCCGGCTGGCCGGAGTCCGGCCGGGCGAGACCTACACCGGGGAGCAGGACCGGCGGGTCCAGGAACGCCTGGCCCGCTCCGGGCTCTTCACCCGGGTGGGCACCCCGGAACTGGTGCCGGGGGAGGACCCGGACGCGGTGCTCCTCCGGGTTCCGGTGGCCGAGCCCCCCTACACCCGGTTCACCGGGGTGCTGGGGGTGAGCGGCCGCGACTCCAGGGTGACCGGGCTCGTGGACCTGGACCTGGCCAACATCGCCGGCACCGCGCGCCGGGCCAGCGGGCGCTGGGAAAGCCGGGGGGACGGGCTCACCCGCTTCCACCTCCACTACCGGGAGCCCTGGCTCCCGGTCATCCCCGTGGGGGTGGAGGGGGACCTCGCCCATGACGTGAACACCGGGGTGTATTCCCATACCACATGGGAAGTTGCCGGCAGTCTGGCCTGGAGCAACGGCTGGGTCTTCCGGCTCGGGCGGGGGGGCAGCCGGTCGGTGGAGGTGGCCGGGGAGCGGACCACGGTGCGGGAGTCCTTCACCCTGGCCGGAGTGGAGGTGGACCGGCGGAACTCGGTGCTGGTGCCCACCGCCGGAGTGCGGGCCATGCTGGAGAGCCGGCGGGGGACCAAGCGTTGGATTCCGCCCGGGGACTCGCTGGAGACCCGGGTGGACCGGACGCGGTGGACGGCGGAGGCGGAGGGGTACCGCCGGGTGGGCCGGACCTGGCTGGCCGCCCTCCGCGCCCGCTTCGACTACCTGGAGACCCCGGAGGACTCGCTTCCCCGCTACGACCTCTTCGCCGTGGGCGGCGCCGCCTCGCTCCGCGGCTACCGCGAGGAGCAGTTCCTCACCCCGGCGGCCTGGGTGGTGCAGGCGGAGTGGCGGCGGCTCCTGGACGACCGGGGCTCCTCGCTCTACCTGTTCTCCGACGCCGCCTTCATCTCCCCGCGGTCCGGGCGGAGCCTCCGCGACACCTTCGAGCGCTTCCTTCTCGGTACCGGGGTGGGGGTGCGCCAGGCCAGCCGGCTGGGCATCCTGGGGGTGGAGTACGGGGTGGCCAAGGGGGAGAGCCCTCTCGACGGGCGGATCCATCTGAGGCTGGACGCGGTGTTCTAGCCGCCGTTGCTTTCCGCGCTCGCGCGGCCGTTCCGCCGCGCGACTCCTCGGCAGCTGTGCGGTCTCGCCCCTCTCCGGGGTCCTCGCTCGAACCGATCAGCGCGGTCCCGCGGTCCGCTCGCGCGGCCGTTCCGCCCCGCGATTCCTCGGCAGCGCTCGCCGGAACGATCCCCCGGATCGTTCTGCCGGCTCGCTCTGGCCGGCGCGGGCCCCGCTCGCATCTTTGATGCTCGCCCCGCCGCCGTCCAGGTTGCCTCGTCGTTCGCGGGGCGGCTGCGGCCTTGCAGAAGAGCGCCCGGGGGTGGGGCCCGCTGTCGTCCAGCCAGTCTCGGCCTCAGCGTTCGCGGGGCGGATGGGGCCGGGAAGGGCACCCGGGTACACTCCCGGGACGCCGGGTTTGCCGGCGAGGGTCGAACGCGGGCCTCTCCCCAGGGAAGAGGCCGCACGCAGAACGGCTAGTGCTTCGCGGCCTCGATCCGGCGGAGCTCCGACTTGGCGGTGGTGCTCACCTCCGGAGAGGGGTCCTTGACCGCGCGCTTCACCACCTTCTCCACCGCGGGATCGTCGGGGGCGATGCGGGCCAGGGCCCGGATCACCGACGCGCGGTAGGAGTTGTCCTCGTTCTCCGCCGCGTCGAGGAGGGCGGGCACCGCGCTCCTGGCGCCGGGGCCGATCTCGCCCAGGGCCACCGCGCACACCCGCCCGATGTTCAGGTTGGGGTCGGTGAGGAGGGCGGACAGGGTCGGCACCGCCGCCGTCGCCTCGGGGCCGATCCGGGCCAGGGCCTGCGCGGCCACGAAACGGTCGTTGCCCTGGCCCGACATCACCACCTCGGCCAGGGCGGGAACGGTCTTGTCGTAGCCGCCGTCCAGCTCGGCCACGCTCCGCATGGCCCGCTGGCGGACCGCCCAGTCCACGTCCTTGAAGTCGCCGATCAGGCTGTCCAGGGTGACCATCGGCACCGCGTCGGACCCGTTGGTCCGTACCGGCTCTCCCAGCTCGTACAGGTCCAGCACCGCGGTTCCGGCGGGCTGGGTGCGGGTGCAGGTATCCACCCAAAGCTGGCCCTCGCGCTCGTAGGCGTAGACCAGGTAGGTGCGGTCCACGTCGAAGGTGGAGCCGCAGTCCTCGATCTCCCGCACCGTCCGCACCGCGACCGTCTCCGGGAGGTCGCCCTTCCACAGCCGGTCCACGGCGAAGGTGTAATCGAAGACCAGGCCGGTGGCGGGAATGGGGGCGTTGAGGGGGATGGGGTCGTGGACCGCGAGCACCGTGCCCGCGAACACCGCCGCCGCCTTGTCCCGGGAGACGGCTACCGGCGGGGCCGGACGGCCCCCCAGCCCCAGGGCGGGGGAGAACGGTCCCTTGACCGAGGCGGTGCTTTCCCCGCCGCTGCAGTCGCAGGCCCGGGCGCCAGGCGCGGCCAGCGCGGCCGCGGAGAGGGTGAGCAGGACCACGAGCGACCGGATTCGAGCGGATTCCATCGTACCTCCCCTTCCGTGGGCCCCTCGTGAGCGGGGCCCGGAAGAGTGTATCATCGTCGGCGGTCGAGGTGGCCGGGGATTCCCCCCGGCCGCCCGCATCGTCGTTCCGAGGCCCCGTCGTCCCGGAACCCGGCTCGGAGGTGAGGTGAACCGGAAGGACGCGGCCGCCCGCATCGAGGAGTTGCGCGCGCTCATCCGCCGCTACGACCAGGAGTACTACGTGCTGGCCCGGCCCAGCGTCCCGGACCGCGAGTACGACCGCCGGCTGCAGGAGCTCAAGGAGCTGGAGGCGGAGCACCCCGATCTCCTCACCCCCGATTCCCCCACCCAGCGCGTGGGGGGGAGCCGCTCGACGCCTTCCGCACCGTGACCCACTCGGTGCCCATGCTGAGCCTGGACAACACCTACAACGAGGAGGATCTGGCCGCCTTCGACGAGCGGGTCCGCCGCGGCCTGGCCCTGGAGGCGGACGCCCCCCCGGTGGTGTACGCGGTGGAGCCGAAGATGGACGGGGTGGCGGTGACCGCGGTGTGGGAGGACGGGCGGTACGTCCTCGGGGCCACGCGCGGCGACGGCACCCGGGGGGACGACATCACCGCGAACCTCCGCACCGTCCGGGCCGTCCCCCTGAAGCTCGAGGGGGTGACCGGGCGGCTGGAGGCCCGGGGCGAGGTCTACATGACCCACGCCGGGTTCAAGCGCCTGAACGAGCAGGCGGAGTCCGAGGGGCGCCAGCCCTTCGTGAACCCCCGAAACGCCACCGCGGGAACCTTGAAGCTGCTCGACTCCCGGATCGTGGCCCGGCGCCCCCTCATGATCGCCTTCTACAACCTGGTCGGTGCCGAGGCCCACGGGGTCCGCGGCCAGCTGGAGGCGCTGGAGTACTTGGCCTCCCTCGGTCTGCCCACCCACGGGGGGCAGCGGGCCGAGGGCCCGGCGGGGCTGGGGGAGCGGATCCGCGAGTGGGAGTCGCGGCGGCGGGAGCTGGACTTCGACGTGGACGGGCTGGTGATCAAGGTGGACGACTTCGCGCTCTATCCCGAGCTGGGCGCGACCAGCCGCTTCCCCCGCTGGGCCATCGCCTTCAAGTACGAGGCGGAGCAGAAGCCCACCCGGCTCAAGGAGATCATCGTCCAGGTGGGGCGCACCGGCGCGGTCACCCCCACCGCGATCCTGGAGCCGGTCTTCGTCAGCGGAACCACGGTGAGCCGGGCCACCCTCCACAACGCGGACGAGATCGAGCGCCTGGACGTACGGGTGGGGGACACGGTGATCGTGGAGAAGGCGGGCGAGATCATCCCCAAGGTGGTGCGGGTGGTCAAGGAGCTCCGCCCCGCCCGGGCGAGGAAGTTCGTCTTCCCCACCCGGTGCCCGAGCTGCGGGAGCGAGCTGGTGCGGGAGGAAGGGGAAGTGGCCGTCCGTTGCCTGAACCTGGCCTGCCCCGCCCAGCGCGACCGGGCGGTCATGCACTACGCCTCCCGCGGAGCCATGGACATCGAGGGGCTGGGGGAGAAGGTGGTGCTGCTCCTGACCGGGAAGGGCCTGGTCGGGGACGTGGCCGACCTCTACCGGCTCACGGTGGAGGACCTGGTCCCCCTGGAGAGGATGGGGCAGAAGAGCGCCGAGAACCTGGTGGCCGCCATCGAGGAGAGCAAGGGGCGGGAGCTGTGGCGCTTCCTCTTCGCCCTGGGGATCCCCAACGTGGGCGCCCACGTGGCCCGGGTCCTGGCCCGGCGCTACCGGACCCTGGGCACGCTCATGCAGGCTTCCGAGGAGGAGCTGACCGCAGTGCACGAGGTGGGGCCGGTGATCGCCCGCAGCGTGGTGCAGTTCTTCACCCGCGAGGAGAACCGCGAGCTCCTGGAGCGCCTGGAGGCGGCGGGGGTGAACATGGAGGGCGAGGGACCCGCGCCGGAAGCGGAAGGGGCGGCGCGTTCCCTGGACGGGCTCACGGTGGTGGTGACCGGAACCCTGGAGCGCTTCACCCGGGACGAGATCAAGTCCCTCATCGAGGACCTGGGGGGGCGAGCCTCGGGGAGCGTGAGCCGGAAGACCGACTTCGTGGTCGCGGGCGAGGCGGCGGGAAGCAAGAGGGAGAAGGCGGAATCCCTGGGGGTGCCGGTCCTCACCGAGGCCGAGTTCCTGAAGCGGATCGGACGCGAGTGAGCCGGGAAGCGGACCGGAGGCGCCGGCTCCCGGCCCCGCGCGGTCCCCGTCCGGTTGGCCCCGTCGGAAAGGCGAGCTGTCCATGACCTACAACGCGGAGCGGGTTCCCGATCTCCTGGGGGCGGAAGGCCCCCTGGCCGGCGAGCTGGCCTCCTTCGAGGACCGCCCCTACCAGCGCGAGCTGGCCCTGGAGGTGGCCCGTCTGCTGGAGGACGGGGGAAAGCTGGCCGCCGAGGCCCCCACCGGGATCGGGAAGTCGCTGGCCTACGGGCTCCCCGCCGCCGCCTGGGCCGCGGCCGGGCACGGGCCGGTGGTGATCTCCACCCATACCAAGGCGCTGCAGAACCAGCTCCTGGACATCGAGGCCCCCCGGTTCCGCCGCGCGGTGGGAGAGGACCTTCGGGTGGAGGTGCTGAAGGGGCGGGCGAACTACCTCTGCCGGAGGCGCTTCGAGGCCGCGGAGGCCGAAGCCACCGGCGAGGGGACGGTGCGCCTGCTCCGCCGGCTCCGCCCCTGGGTGGAGTCCACCCGCACGGGGGACTTCGCCGAGGCCTCGGTGCGCCATCCCCGGGACCGCCGGTTCCTGGCCCTGCGGGTGGCCGGGGACCCCCGCTTCTGCGCCCACGCCGGGTGCACTCCCCAGTCCGGGTGCTTCTTCAAGCTGGCCCGCCAGCGGGCGGGAGGGGCCGGGCTCCTGGTGGTGAACCACGCGCTCCTGGCCATCCACCTCTTCGGTGGCCGCGACCTCCTGCCCGACTTCGAGGCCCTGGTGGTGGACGAGGCCCACGCCTTCATCCGGGTCGCCCTCGACCACCTCACCCGCTCGGCGGGGCCGGCGCGGCTGGCCGCGCTGGCGGAGTCGGCGCCGGGCGGCGCGGGCTTCGTTCCGGAGCTGGTGCGCTCCGGGGAGGGGGCGTCCCGGCTGGCCGCCCTCCACCGGGCCCTGGAGAAGCTGGAGAGCGAGGGACGGGCCTTCTTCGGCAAGCGGAACGGGAGGCGTCCGGGGGGGACGACCGGCGCCGCTACCGGGATCCGGAGGAGCTGGCCGCGCTCTGCCCGCTTCCCGCCGCGGGCCTTTTCGACGCCCTGGGGAGCCTCGGCGCCGACGCCCGGGTGCTGGCCGCCTTCGCCGCCGGGGAGGCGGGCGGGGACGAGACCGCGGCCGCCTTCCTGGCCGAGGTGGAGCGGTTCACGGAGGAGATCGACGCGGTGCGCGCCGATCTCGACGACCTCCTCCATCCCGACCCATCCGACCGCGACCAGGTGTTGTGGAAGGAGTGGGGCGGGGAGGACGCGTTCTCGCTCAACGCCTCGCCCCTGGAGGTGGGGCCGCGGCTGGCCGCGTCCCTGCGCGACGGGCCGGACCGGCTGGTCTTCACCTCGGCCACCCTGGCCGCGGGGAAGGACTTCGGCTACTTCGCCCGCGAGGTGGGGCTGGGACCGGAGCTGGTCACCATGGCCTACCCCTCGCCCTTCGCCTTCCAGGAGCAGGCCCTGGCCGTGGCCGTGCGCCGCGCTCCCGATCCCCGGGACCCGGGCTGGGCGGCGGCCACCGCGGCCACCCTGGACGGGCTCATGAAGGACCCGGGGCGGAAGACCCTGGCCCTGTTCACCAGTTACCGGGATCTCTCCGGCGTGGCCGCGGCCCTCACCGGGCGCGCGGGGGGAAAGCGCACCGAGTACGAGGACCCCTTCGCGCCCGCGGATCCCGCCGGCGGCGAGGCGGCCGGGGACGACGACGACGCCGGGGAAACCCCGGCCGGCCGCGACTACCGGGTGCTGGCCCAGGGGGAGGGGGGTACCGCCGCCGATCTCCTGGAGCGCTTCCGCCGGGAGGAGAAGGCGCTCCTCCTGGGCACGGCCAGCTTCTGGGAGGGGGTGGACCTCCCCGGGGACGACCTGGAGGTGCTGGTCCTGACCCGCCTTCCCTTCGGGGTGCCCACCGACCCCCGCTACCAGGCCCGCGCCGAACGGGTGGAGGCCGACGGCGGGAACCCCTTCAACGATCTCTACCTTCCCGAGGCGGTGCTGCGGTTCAAGCAGGGCTTCGGCCGTCTCATCCGCCGCCGCACCGACCGGGGGATCGTGGCCGTGCTCGACCCCCGGCTCCTCGGCAAGGGCTACGGCCGGCGGTTCAGCGCCGCCCTCCCGCTACCGATCACCGCCGTCCCCGACGGGGACGCCCTGGTCCGCACCGCCGCCGCCTGGTGGCATCGCCCCGGAACGGGCGCAACATCGAGAGGAGACACGCCATGAGCACCACCGGAACCGCCCGCACCGTCCGGGCCCCCCGCGGTACCGAGCTGTCCTGCCGGGGCTGGCTGCAGGAAGCGGCCCTGCGGATGATCATGAACAACCTGGATCCCGAGGTGGCCGAGCGGCCCGAGGACCTGGTGGTCTACGGGGGCACCGGACGCGCGGCCCGGAGCTGGAAGGCCTTCGACGCCATCGTGCGCACGCTCAAGACCCTGGGGCCCGACGAGACCCTGCTGGTCCAGAGCGGGAAGCCGGTGGGGGTGTTCCGCACCCACCCCGACGCCCCCCGGGTGCTCATCGCCAACGCCAACCTGGTGGGGAAGTGGGCGACCTGGGAGCACTTCCGCGAGCTGGAGCGGAAGGGGCTCATGATGTACGGCCAGATGACCGCGGGGTCCTGGATCTACATCGGGACCCAGGGCATCGTGCAGGGCACCTTCGAGACCTTCGCCGAGGCGGCGCGGAAGCGCGGCGGCGGGGACATGGCCGGCCAGGTGCTGCTCACCGCCGGGCTCGGGGGCATGGGCGGGGCCCAGCCCCTGGCCGTGACCATGAACGGCGGGGTATGCCTGGCGGTGGAGGTGGACCCGGAGCGCATCCGCCGGCGGCTGGAGACCGGGTACTGCATGGAGTCCGTGGCCTCGGTGGACGAGGCCCTGGCCCGGGTGTCCGCCGCCCGCGAGGCCAAACGGCCGCTCTCGGTGGCCCTGCTCGGGAACGCGGCCGAGGTGCTGCCGGAGCTGGTGAGGCGGGGGTTCGAGCCCGACTACGTGACCGACCAGACCTCGGCCCACGACGAGCTGAACGGCTACGTGCCCGCCGGCATGCCCTACGAGGAGGCGCTGGCCCTGCGGACCCGCGATCCCGAGGCCTACATCGAGCGGTCCATGGCCTCCATGGCCGCGCACGTGCGGGCCATGCTCGCCTTCCGGGAGCGGGGGGCGGAGGTGTTCGACTACGGGAACAACCTGCGCGGCCAGGCCGAGAAGGCGGGGGTGGCCAACGCCTTCGACTATCCGGGGTTCGTACCCGCCTACATCCGGCCGCTCTTCTGCCGGGGGAAGGGGCCGTTCCGGTGGGTGGCCCTCTCCGGCGATCCCGACGACATCCGCGCCACCGACGAGGCGCTTCTGGCCGCCTTCCCCGAGGACACGGTGTTGGCCCGCTGGCTGCCCCTGGCCGCGAAGCACGTGCACTTCCAGGGACTCCCCTCCCGGATCTGCTGGCTGGGCCAGGGGGACCGGGCCAAGGCGGGGCTCCTGTTCAACGAGCTGGTGCGGACGGGGAAGGTGAAGGCCCCGATCGTGATCGGGCGCGACCACCTGGACACCGGGTCGGTGGCCAGCCCCTACCGCGAGACCGAGGGGATGAAGGACGGGACCGACGCCGTGGCCGACTGGCCGATCCTGAACGCGCTCCTCAACACCGCGTCGGGGGCGACCTGGGTATCCTTCCACCACGGCGGGGGAGTGGGGATCGGGCTCTCGCTCCACGCGGGGATGGTGATCGTGGCCGACGGCTCCCCCGAGGCGGCGGCGCGGCTGGAGCGGGTGCTCACCAACGATCCCGGCAGCGGGGTGATCCGCCACGTGGACGCCGGGTACGAGGAGGCCCGGGAGACCGCCCGGGCGCACGGCCTCCGGGTACCCATGGACGAGGGTTGAGCGGATGGCGGCTGAATCAAACGGCTGCCAAACAGCGAATTGAACGATTTGTTTGAGGTTCTGCATTAGGGGGAGTGGATGACCGATCTGCTGGTCACGAACATCGGAACGCTGTGCCGCATGGGGGAGGGGAGCGGGCCCCAGGCCGGGCCGGCCCAGGGGGACCTGGGCCTGGTCCGGGACGCCGCCCTGGCCGTGGCCGGCGGGCGGGTAACCCACGCCGGCCCCCGCAAGGACGTGGAGCGCGCGGCCGGCTCCCCGGCCCGGACGGTGGACGCGGAGGGGGGACTGGTGCTCCCGGGCTGGGTGGACGCCCACACCCACCTCCTCTTCGCCGCCACCCGCGAGGACGAGTTCGTGATGCGGATCGAGGGGCGGAGCTACCAGGAGATCGCCGCCGCCGGAGGGGGCATCCACTCCAGCGTCCGCCACTTCCGCGAGACCGGGGACGAGGCGCTCCTGGCCCGGGCCCGGCGGAACCTGGACCTGGCCCTGGGCCTCGGGACCACGACCATGGAGGTGAAGAGCGGCTACGGCCTCTCCCTGGACGAGGAGCTCCGGGCCCTCCGCCTCATCCGCACCCTCCGGGAGACCCACCCGGTGGAGGTCGTTCCCACCTTCCTCGGCGCCCACGAGATCCCCCGGGAATGGAGGGACGACCGGGCCGGCTACGTGCGCCTGGTGGCCGGGGAGATGATCCCCCGGGTGGCCGCGGAGGGGCTGGCCGAGTTCTGCGATGTGTTCTGCGAGGAGGGGGTGTTCACCCCCGAGGAGAGCCGGACCGTGCTCCTGGCCGCGCGGAAGCACGGCCTGAAGGTCAAGCTCCACGCCGACGAGTTCGGGGACACCGGGGGATCCCGGCTGGCCGCCGAGCTGGGGGCGGTGAGCGCGGACCATCTCCACGGCACCCCGCCCGAGGTGGCGGCGGCCCTGGCCGGGGCGGGCACGGTGGGGGTGCTGCTCCCCGGCACCTCGTTCTTCCTCAACCTGGCCGAGAAGGCCCCGGCCCGCCGCATGGTCCAGGCCGGGCTCCCGGTGGCGGTGGCCACCGACTTCAACCCCGGGTCCTCCATGTCCCAGAGCATGCCCATGATGGTCACCCTGGCCTGTCTCCAGCTCCGGCTGACCCCGGAGGAGGCCCTGGTCGCGGCCACCGTCAACGGCGCCGCCGCCCTGGCCCGGGCGGACCGGGTGGGACGCCTCCGTCCCGGCTACCGCGCCGATTTTCAGATCCTGGACGCGGCCAACCCCCGCCTCATTCCGTATCACTACGGGATCTCCCGGGTGCGGGGGGTGTACCGGGAGGGACGCCCGGTGATCCCCGCGGCCCCGGCCGGGGAATTTGCCCCACCCCCCCGGAACGCCCTACCCGGGTAAAAAACTTCCCGGTTCCGGGTAACGTTCCCGACCGCCTCGACGATAACGAATGAGGATGGGCGACCCCCCGGCGCCGGCCGGGATCCGCGCCCGAACGTCATGGAACCTCCTTCCGGTGAGGAGCCGGGGACGGGAGAGGGGGCCTCGTCGTTGGATCAGAACGCCAACATCAAGCGAAAGGCGCAGGACCTGGTCAAGAAGGGTTCCTATGCCGAGGCCGCGGCCGCTTACGAGAAGATGGCCGAGGCCGGCGACATGGCACCGTACGACTTCGTGGTCCTGGGCGATCTACTCATCCGCAACGGACGCCGCCGGGACGCGGTGGACCGCTACGTGGAGGCGCTGAACAGTTACGCGGAGGCCGGGCTGCATCGTAACGCCATCGCCCTGGCCAAGAAGGTCCACCGCCTGGCCCCGAAGCTGAATTTCGTGCATCGCCGCCTGGGCGATCTCTACGCCGCCGAGGGCCTGGCCAGCGAGGCCTGCCTCCACTACCTGGAGTTCCTGGACAAGTCGGGGCGGGATCCCGAGGGCGCGGAGCACAACGGCGACGAGGCGGAATCGGTGGAGCACGTGTGCGTCCGCCTCCTCGATCTTCCCCTTCCCTCCTTCGACGTGATCGACCGGGTGGTGGAATCGGCGAAGCGGGTGGAACGGGAGCGCCAGCTGGCCCCCGGCGTGCTGGGCCAGGCCCGGCGGGCGGGGAGCCGAGGCGAGGGGGAGACCGAGTCCCGGCTGGCCGCCCTGGCCCGGGAGCTGGATCCGGAGCTGGACGAGAACGCCCCGCCGCGGGAGACCCCCTCGGGGATCTACCGGGGAGCGGTGACCGCGCCTCCGGTGGAGCCCGACTACCTGGATCCGGGGGCGGTGAACCTGGACGCCGTCGAGGCGGCGCCGGCGGCCGAGGCCCCGGAGGCCGGGGAAGCGGCTCCGGAAGCGCCTCCCACCCTCTCCCTGGACGACTTCAATTTCGAGAGCGCCGATCCCTCCGCGGTGAACCTGGAGCCCGCCGCCGGCTCCGGAGCCGGGAACAACGGCCACCACGCCATGTCCGTGCCCGACCTCTCGACCGGGTCCGGGGACGACGCGGGCCCGGATCCGGAAGCGGCCGGCGAGGAGTCCGGCGAGTCCACGGAGCCGGTCTACGACCTCTCCGGCGCGGCCGAGGAACCGGCCGAGGCCGGCTACGGCGACCTGAGCCTGGACGGCGCCGGCTCCGGGGAGGGCGTCCCCGGCGGGGACGACGCCGCGGAACACCCGGGGGACGCGGAGGCCGAGCAGGACACCGAGCCGGCCTCGATGAAGGCCCGGGCCCTGGAATTCCTGGAGCGGAACGAGCCCGCCCGGGCCCAGCGCATGATGATACGGGCGGGACGGATCTACTTCCAGCGGGGGCACAGCCACGAAGCCGAGGATCTGTACCGGCGGGTGGTGCAGATGGACCCCAACCACCTGGAGGCCCTGCGGGGCTTGGTCGAGCTCGCCCACATCAACGGTGAGCGGGGCAAGATGGCCCACTGGGGCTGCGAGCTGGGGGACGTGCTCCTGGCCCGCGAGATGTACGGCGAGGCCAAGCTCCAGTTCGAGCGGGTCCTGGCCTTCGATCCCGAGAACGCCAAGGCCCGGTCGCGGGTGAACCGCCTCAACACCATCGCCGGGGTGGAAGGGGTCGGCTACGGCGAGCTCGCCCCCGACGCCAGCGAGGTGGCCGGGGCCCAGGTCACCGTCAAGGACGAGCCCTCCGGGGAGGGCCAGAGCGCCTTCGACCTGTCCCAGATCCTGGACGAGTTCCGTTCCGCGGTGGTGGAGCAGATCCCGGCCGGGGACACCCAGAGCCACTACGACATGGGCATGGCCTACAAGGAAATGGGCCTGCTCGAGGAGGCCGCCCAGGCCTTCGAGACCGCGGCCGGCGGCGAAGCCCAGGCCACGCGGTCGCTGGAAATGCTCGCGGAATGCTATCTTCTTCTGAATCGATTCGAGGATTCGCTCGGGATCTACGAGCGGCTCCTGTCCGATGCGGAAGGAGAAGCGGCCGCCCGGCTCCGTCTCCAGCTCGGACGCGTCTACGAAGGTTTGGACGAATGGGACAAGGCCGAGGACGCGTACTTCCAGGCTCTCGAGTTGAACGAGGACCTGGTCGAGGCCGTGGAGCTCCTGGAGAGCATGGAGCAGCGGCGTGAGCGGGGGGCGGCGTAACCGCGCACCCACCGGTCCCCGGGTCGATCTCCACGCCCACAGCCTCTACAGCGACGGGGAACACACCCCGGCCGCGGTGGCGGCCATGGCCCGCGACGCCGGGCTCTCCGCCTTCGCCCTCACCGACCACGACTGCCTGGACGGCCTGGAGGAATTCACCGCCGCCGCCGACGGTTTCGAGGCCGTCTGCGGGGTCGAGGTGAGCGCCCGGCGGAACGACACCGACGTCCACCTCGTCGGCCTCTTCATCGCTCCCGGGGATGCCCTCCTGCGCCGCCGCCTGGCCGACCTGGCCGGCGCCCGCCTCGAGCGGACCCGGGGGATGGTGGACCGGCTGCAGGGTCTCGGGATCCCGATCACCGAGGACCTGGTGGCCCGCCATTCCCGGAAGGGCACGGTGGGCCGGCCCCACGTGGCCCTGGCCCTGGTGGAGCTGGAGGCGGTGGGGACGGTGGACGAGGCCTTCCGGCGCTACCTCCGTCCCGGGTGCCCCGGGTACGTGCCCAAGCCCGGACCGGCCCCGGCGGAGGGGATCGCCTGGATCCACGACGCGGGGGGGGTGGCGGTGCTGGCCCACCCGGGCCCCATGCACCACGACGAGTGGATCCCCGACCTGGCCGCCGACGGCCTGGACGGCCTGGAGATCTGGCACCCCAAGCACCACCCCGGCCAGCGGAAGGCGTACCTGATGCTGGCCCGGGACCTGGATCTGGTCCCCTCCGGCGGTTCCGACTATCATGGCCCCAGCGTGGGCGACGCCCTGGTCGGCCAGGAGCCGGTGCCTCCGGAAATCCTGGACCGGCTGCGCGCTCGCCGTCCCCGCTCGTGATCCGGCCGCGAAGGGCCCGGAGGCCGTCCCCGCGAGCCGGACGCCCGTTCCGGCCTTCACCGGGTGTCCCCCGATCCGGCTCGCCGAACCCGGCATGACCGATATCGAACGCCTGGCCCTGGTGACCGCCTTCCTCGCCGCCGTGGTGGTGGCGGGGCTCGCGCTGTCCTACCTGCCCCACGTGGAGCTGGTCACCCTGGTGGTGTTCTCGGCCGGGGTCCTCCTCGGCTCGGGGCGGGGGGCGGTGGTGGGGCTGGTGGGCATGCCCCTCTACACCTTCGCCAACAGCGCGCTCAAGGGCTTCCCCCCCTCGCCGCTCCCGCTCCTGGCCGCCCAGGCCCTGGGCATGGCCCTGCCCGGCCTGGCCGGGGGCCTGTGGCGCCGGTGGTGGCTGGCCCCGGGGGCGCCGCGCCGGAACGCCTTCCTGGTCCTCCCGCTGCTCGGGGCGCTCCTGGCCGCGCTGTACCAGACGGTGACCAACGCCGCCTTCGCCTGGTTCATGAGCCCGGAGTCCACCACCCGCTGGGCCGTCTTCGCCTCCGGCATGGCCTTCGGCGTGCTCGACGTGGTCCTGGACGGGGTGGTGTTCGCGGTGGCCGCCCCCGCCGCGGCCTCCATCCTGCGGCGCATGGCCCGGCGCCGGGGTTGGTGGTCCCCCCCGCCGCGGCCCTGGTGATCCTGGCCGTGCTCGCCGCCGGCGCCCCCGGCGGGGCCGGCGCGCAGGTGCCGGTGCCTCCGCCCGCGCTTCCGGACAGCCTCCGCCGCACCGCGCCCGTTCCCGCTCCCCCGGACACGGTGGGGGAGGAGGGCCCGATCGCCGCCGCCGACTCCCTGGCCGAAGGCGCTCCCGCGGCCGCCCCGGCCGCCCGTCCGAGGCTCCGCCCGCTGGTCCTCCGGCACGACGTCCTGTGGCGGGAGTTCTCGGCCGCCTCGGTCCCGGTGACCGGCGTGCCCGACCTCCAGGACGCCGACCTGTGGGACGGCGGCGAACGATCGCTCACTTCCGCTCCCGCCCTCCCCGCGGTGCTGGACCGGTGGGGCCTGGGCTGGGGCCGGGTGCGCTACGCCTACGACGGCGTGCCCCTGGAGGGGCCGGTGCACGCCCTGGGGGAACCGGTGGACCTGCCCTTCGCCTGGCGGGGGACGTGGCGGGAGCGGTGGTCGGCGACGGGGACCACCGTCGATCTCTCCGCCCCCGAGTATCCCCCCGGCGATCCCCTGAGCCAGATCTCCCTCACCACCGGCAGCCTGGCCCGGCGCACGGCCGAGTTCGGGCTGTTCCGGAACCTGGGCCCGGTCAACGTGGGGGTGGACTTCCGCGATCGCAAGGAGGACGGGCCGTATCTCACCCAGCCCCTGAACCGGGCCGACCAGAGCCGGGTGTGGCTGCGCCTGGAATCGGCGGCGGGGCTGGTGCCGGACTGGAGCGCGGACGTCTCCTCCGGACAGGATCGCCGGCGCTTCTTCGACGGCCGGGAGCTGGAACGGGACGTGCGGCGGGCCCAGGGCTCGCTCCGCGGACCGTTCCTGGGGGGGGCGACGCGGATCGCCCTCCAGCTCCGGCGGGAGAGCCTGCAGCTCAATCCCCGCGCCTCCGGGTTCGGGGAACTCCTGGTCGACGGCTTCACCCTCCAGGGGGACTGGGCCGCGCCGGGGCTGCGCGGTCTCACCGTCCGGGCGCGCTGGGACCGCGACCGGCGCCGGCGGCTGCTCGAGAGCGGCCGGACCTTCGACGGCTTCCGGGCCGGCGGGGCGTGGACCGGGCAGCGCGGCCGGTGGCGCTACGGGGCCGAGGTCCTGGCCGGACACCAGGAGCCCTACGGCGCGACCTGGGACGGCCAGGCCGGGGCCGAGATCGGGGGCGAGCGGTGGCGGATCCGGGCGGTGGCCAGCCACGAGGAGGATCTCCCCCCGCTGGTGATCGGGGTCGACCGGGCCACCCCCGAGGCGGGCATGACCACCTGGCTCGAGCGCTACGAGACCGCGGACACGCCGGAGATGCGGAGCGGGGTGCGGGTGGAGGCGGGCTGGAAGGGGGAGCGCCTGGGGGCCACCGGAGGGGGATGGGTCACCCGCATCCGTCACTACCGCCTGGACTCCAACCCGCTCTGGACCCCCTCCACCGGCTTCGGCGTGGAGGGCGCGGTCGCGGACCGGGCCGACGTTGCCGGGGCCTACGGCCGCCTGGCCGTGGAGATGGGGCGCGGGGTCTCGGCCGAGGGCACCGGGCGCCTCCAGAGCCGGAAGGCCCTGGAGGTGCCCTATCTCGCCCGGTGGGACGGCGAGGGCTCGCTCCACTGGCGGCGCCCCTGGTTCAAGAAGAGCATGGATCTGGACGCCGCGGTGGGGGGCATGCTTTTGGGGGAGCGGACCAATCCCGCCGGGCAGGTCTACCCGGTCTCGGGGATCGCCTACGTCCGCCTGGTGGGCCGGGTGGACAACGGCATCGTCCTCCTCCAGTTCCAGAACGCGGCCGACACCTACCTGGAGTCCAGCCTGCGCTCCGACGACGCGGTGACCCCGGTCCCGGTGGCCGGGCGCACCTTCGTGCTCGGGCTCACCATGTACCTGACCCAGTAGCCGCGCCCCGACCCGGGAGGGGCCCCGGCTGCTAGACTCGGGACCCCCCCGCCCGCCTCCCGCACCCCCCCCGCCGGAAAGGAGGCCCTGGTGCGCCTCCCGGACCTGCTCACCCCGGCCGAACGCCGCCTGGCCGTGCTCCTCTTCGTCCTCGCCGCGGTGGGAAGCGCCGTGCACTGGAGCCGGGGGATCTCCCCGGAGGTCGCCGCCTGGCTCGACCGGGGTCCGGCACCACCGGTCGACGGCGCTGTGGAAGATATTGCTTTAAAAGGAATTGCCCCGGATAGCTCGCGTCGTGTCGAGGATGAGCGGGCCCGCTCCGGGACCTCCGGCGGGGCCTCGGCGATCCCCGCCCCGGCCCCGGAGCCTCCCCCGGGAGGCGCGGTGGACCCCAACACGGCCCCCGCGGAGGCGCTGACCGCCCTGCCCGGGATCGGACCCGCCCTGGCCGGGAGGATCGTGGCCGACCGGGAGGCCCACGGCCCCTACCGCCGCCCCGAGGACCTGTTGCGGGTCAAGGGGATCGGACCCGCCACCCTGGGGCGGATCCGATCCCGTCTCCGGCTGGGCGGCCCCTGAGCCCTCCGCTGGGCCACGGCACCCAGCGGCTGCCATTCCTGCACGGTTCGGTCGTTTTCGTGCTTCAAGTCCGGCCTCGGCCGCCGATACCTAGCTTGCAAAAGGCAAGACCGGCGAAAGCAATCTGCGCAGACGCTTCACGCACCGAACGGCGCTCGCGGGGCAGGTGGGATCTCATGTGCTCTTACGGAGGCATCTCTTGCAGGACACCCTGAACCAACGGCTCATCGAGTCCAAGAAGATCACCAAGCAGCACCTCACCGACGCCGAACGGCTGACCAAGTCGGGCGGTGGCTCCCTGGCCGTGAACCTGGTCAAGGTGGGGGCGCTCTCCCAGGACGAGCTGAACGAATTCCTCAAGCAGTTCTACGGAGTCCCGGTGGTGGACATCGCGGGGGCGGAGGTGGATCCGGCGGTGATCCGGCTCATCCCCGCCGACGTGGCCAGCCGGTTCCAGGTCGTTCCCTACAAGCGGAGCGGCCGGCGCCTGACCGTGGTCATGGCCAACCCCTCCAACATCTTCGCTCTCGACGACATCAAGTTCATCACCGGCTGCGAGGTGGAAACCTGCGTCGCCGCCGACGACGTGATCAAGAAGGCCATCGACCGCTTCTACGACTCGGCCGAGTCCCTGGCCAGCGTGATGAAGGAGTTCGACGACGACCTGGAGCTGGTGGAGGACCAGGAGGACGAGGGGGTCAACCTCAGCGAGATCACCGCGGAAGAGGCCCCGGTGGTCAAGCTGGTCAACTCGCTCCTGGCCGACGCCATCCGCAAGGGGGCCTCGGACATCCACATCGAGCCCTTCGAAAAGCAGATGCGGGTGCGCTTCCGCATCGACGGCGAGCTGTACGAGATGATGAGTCCGCCCACCCGCCTGAAGTCGGCCATGATCTCCCGCCTCAAGATCATGGCCGAGCTGGACATCGCCGAACGGCGGATCCCCCAGGACGGGCGCATCCGGCTCCGCATGCTCAACAAGAACATCGACCTCCGCGTCTCCACCCTCCCCACCATCTTCGGGGAGAAGGTGGTGATGCGAATCCTGGACAAGTCGAACCTCAACATCGACCTCACCAAGCTCGGTTTCGACGCGCCGTCGCTCAAGAAGCTGGTCAAGGCGGTGGAGATGCCCTACGGCATGGTGCTGGTCACCGGCCCCACCGGGTCGGGGAAGACCACCACCCTCTACTCCGCCCTGTCCAAGGTCAACCGGTCCTCGGTCAACATCATGACCGCCGAGGACCCGGTGGAATACAACCTGGACGGGGTGAACCAGGTCAACGTCCACGAGGAGATCGGCCTCACCTTCGCCGCCGCCCTCCGCGCCTTCCTCCGCCAGGACCCCAACATCGTCATGGTCGGCGAGATCCGGGACATCGAGACCGCGTCCATCGCGGTCAAGGCCGCCCTCACCGGGCACCTGGTGCTCTCCACCCTCCACACCAACGACGCGCCCAGCACCCTGAACCGGCTGGTCGACATGGGGGTGGAGCCGTTCCTGGTCGCGTCCTCGGTGAACCTAATCATGGCCCAGCGCCTCATCCGCCGCATCTGCAAGAACTGCAAGGCGGCCACCGTGCTCCACCCCGAGGTGATCGAGGAGCTGGGGCTCTCCGACGAGGACGCCCAGGACCTGGTGGTGTACGAGGGGAGCGGGTGCGTGGAGTGCAACAACACCGGCTACAAGGGGCGGGAGGGCATCTACGAGGTCCTTCCCGTCACCCCCGCCATCCGCGACATGATCCTGGACCGGGCGCCCACCTCGGAGATCCGGTCCATGGCCATCCAGGAGGGGATGCTCACCCTCCGCGCCCACGGGCTGATGAAGCTCAAGCAAGGCATCACTTCGGTGGAAGAGGTGCTGAAGGAGTCGGCGAAAGATGACTAATCCCGGCAACCCGCTTCCCGGATCCCGTCCCGAAGACCTCCGTCCCGGCGCCCCCGGCGCCAAGCCGGCCGGCCCCGGCGGGTCTCCCCCCGCCCCCGGCCCCGGGGCCGAGGTGGGGATGCACGACCTCCTGAAGGAGATGATCGCCAAGAAGGCGTCCGATCTCCATCTGACCGCCGGGATGCCGCCCATGTTCCGGATCGACGGCCAGCTCCTGCCCAGCCAGTACCGGCCCATGCGGCCGGAGTCCTGCGAGCGGCTGGCCTATTCGGTGCTGACCGAGGAGCAACGCAAGCGCTTCGAGATGAAGCGGGAGCTGGACGTCTCCTTCGGCATTCCCGGTCTGTCCCGGTTCCGGGCCAACGTCTTCCTCCAGCGCGGAGTGGTGAGCATCGCCATCCGCCAGATCCCCTACAACGTGCAGACGGTGGAGCAGCTCGGGCTGCAGAAGACCATCGTGGATTTCGCCCGCAAGCCCAAGGGCCTGATCCTGGTCACCGGCCCCACCGGGTCGGGCAAGTCCACCACCCTGGCCGCGCTGGTCAACCTCATCAACGAGGAACGGCGCGGGCACATCATGACCATCGAGGACCCCATCGAGTTCGTACACCAGCACAAGAAGTGCATCGTGAACCAGCGTGAGGTCAACGCCGACACCGAGAGCTTCGCGAACGCCCTCAAGTACGTCCTCCGGCAGGATCCCGACGTGATCATGCTGGGCGAGATGCGGGACCTGGAGACCATCTCCGCGGCGCTGACCATCGCCGAGACCGGTCACCTGGTCTTCGCCACCCTGCACACCAACTCGACCTTCGAGGCGGTGAACCGCGTGGTGGACGTGTTCCCGCCCTCCCAGCAGCAGCAGGTCCTCTCCCAGCTCGCCTTCGTGCTGGAGGGGGTGGTGGCCCAGCAGCTCCTGCCCCGGGCCCGGGGTGGGGGCCGGGTCCTCATCCCGGAGATCCTGGTCTGCACCCCCGCCATCAAGGCGGTGATCCGCGAAGGGAAGACGCACCAGATCTACACCCTCATGCAGGCGGGCATGAAACACGGGATGCAGACCATGAACCAGGCCCTGTTCTCGGCCTACGCCAACCGGTACATCAGCTTCGAGGAGGCGATCGGGCGCAGCTTCGATCCCCAGGAGTTCACGCAGATGGTCGCGAAGAGCGGGCTCAAGGCGGCCTAGCCGGACCACGAGGAGGAGTCAACCGTGCCGACCTACGTTTGGAAAGGGAAAACGCTCTCGGGCGAGATGCAGAGCGGCGAGCTCACGCTGGGGAGCCAGGAGGAGGTCCTGGCCCAGCTGCGCCGCAAGCGCATCATCGCCACCTTCGTGCGCGAGAAGCCGAAGCCGGTCTCCCTGAGCCTCAAGCTCAAGGGGACGAGCGGGGTGAAGACCAAGGAACTGGCCATCTTCACCCGGCAGTTCGCGACCATGATCAACGCCGGCCTCCCGCTGGTCCAGTGCCTGGACATCCTCTCCCAGCAGCAGGAGAACTCGGCCTTCAAGGCCATCATCACCAACGTGATGCACGACGTGGAGTCCGGCTCCACCCTGGCCGAGGCGCTCCGCCGGCACCCCAAGGTGTTCGACAAGCTGTTCACCAACATGGTGGAGGCGGGCGAGGCGGGCGGCGTGCTCGACGACATCCTCCTCCGGCTGGCCACCTACATCGAGAAGGCGGAGGCCCTGCGCCGGAAGATCAAGAGCGCCATGACCTACCCCCTGGTGGTGTTCACCGTGGCCATCGGTGCCACCACCTTCATGCTGCTCTTCATCATCCCCACCTTCGCCCGGATCTTCACCGAGTTCGGCGGGGACCTGCCCCTGCCCACCAAGGTGGTGCTGGGGCTGTCCAACTTCCTCCGCTCCAGCTGGTACATCCTGATCGCGGCCGGGATCGGCCTCACCGTCCTCTACCGGCGGTACGTGGCCACCGAGGGCGGCCGGCGCGCGGTGGACAAGTTCAAGCTCAAGCTGCCCATCCTCGGCGACGTGCTCCGCAAGGGGTCCATCGCCCGGTTCACCCGCACCCTGGGCACCCTGATCTCCTCCGGCGTCCCCATCCTGGACGGCCTGGAGATCACCGCCCAGACCTCGGGCAACAAGATCATCGAGGAGGCGATCCTGGCCACCCGGGGCTCGATCCGGGAAGGGGAGACCATCGCCGCCCCCCTCAAGGAGTCCAAGGTGTTCCCGCCCATGGTGGTGCAGATGATCGGGGTGGGGGAGGAGACCGGCGCCCTGGACGAGATGCTGAACAAGATCGCGGTGTTCTACGACGACGAGGTCAACACCGCCGTCGACACCCTGACCTCGGTCATCGAGCCGCTCATGATCGTGGTCATGGGGCTCATCGTCGGCGGCATGGTGGTGGCCATGTACATGCCCATGTTCAAGCTGGTTTCGGTGGTGGCGGGTGGCTCGAACTGACTCCCGCTCCCCCCATCGGGGGGTCGAGACCGGCGTCGGTTGGCTGATCGCCGCCCGGATGGGCGCGGCCCTGCTCCTCACCGGGCTGGCCGCGGCCTCCGGGGGCGGTTTCCGGTGGCCGGCGGGGGTGTTCCTCGCCGCCGCCGCCGCCGCCGGGGTGGGGGCGCTGACCCCCCTCCAGCGGCGGAGCCGGAACCTGGCCTCGGTGCTGTTCCTGGCCGACGTGGCCTGGATCTCCCTGGGGGTGCTGGCGGCGGGGACGGCGGAGGTGGGCATCGCCCTCCTCTTCCCCCTGGTCGCCTTCGGGGCCGGGCTGACCGTGGGCGGCCGCCGCGCCCTGGCCCTGAGCCTGGCCGCGGGCCTGGCCCTGGTGGTCACGGTGGAGAGCGTGCCCGAACCCCGGGCCGAGGTGGGATGGCTGGTGACCCAGGGCCTCCTGGTCCTGGTCCTGGGGGCGGTCAGCGACCGCACCCGGTCCCTGCTCCTCTCCCGGGAGCGGGCCCTGGCCTACGCCGCCCGGGCGCTGGAGCGGATGCGGCTCGACACCGACACCCTGGTCCAGAACCTGGGGAGCGGGGTGGTGAGCCTGGACCGGAGCGGCTGCGTGGTCCACTGCAACCGGACCGCGGAGGCCACCCTGGGCCTGCGGGCCGAGGACGCGCGGGGGAAGATCGCGGCCGAGGTGCTCCCCGAGGGGCTGCGCCCGCTCCTGGACCTGCTGGGTCGCGGCCTGGCCGAGGGCCGGGGGCTCCAGCGGGCGGAGATCGAGGTCGACCTGGGGGACCGGACGTTGCCCCTGGGGGTGAGCACGACCATCCTCTTCGGGGCCGAGGAAACCCCGACCGGGGTGGTGGCCCTCTTCCAGGACCTCACCGAGGTGCGCCAGCAGGAGCTCCTGGCCCGGCGCCGGGACCGGCTGGCCGCGGTGGGGGAGCTGGCCGCGGGGATCGCCCACGAGATCCGGAACAGCATCCTCCCCCTGAGCGGTTCGGTGCAGATCCTGGCCTCGGAGCTGGACCTGGACCCCGAGCAGGAGAAGCTGTTCGAGGTGGTGAACAAGGAATCCGAGAACGTGGAGCGCTTCGTGAGCGCGCTCCTCTCCTACACCCGCTCCCAGGCCCTGCACAAGGAACGGGTGGACCTCCTCCGGCTGGCCGAAGAGGCGGCCGAGGACCTGGGCCTGGCCCGGCGCGAGGGACCCCGCATCCGGGTCTCGGGCGAGCGGGCGGAGGCGTGGGGAGACCCCGACCAGCTCCGGCAGGCCCTGCGGAACCTGGTCATGAACGCCGCCGACGCCGCCGGCCCCGAGGGGCTGGTGGTCCTGACCACCGGGCAAGACGCCGGCGGCCGTCCCTGGATCGAGGTGGAGGACGACGGGCCCGGAGTGCCGGTCGCGGAACGGGACAAGGTGTGGACGCCCTTCTACACCCGGAAACCCGGCGGCACCGGACTGGGCCTGGCCATTGTGACCCGCATCGTGGACGAGCACGAGGGGGAGCTGGGCCTGGAGGAAGGGGGGCTGGGGGGCGCTTGCTTCCGGCTCACGCTCGCGCAACCCGCCGCGGAACCGTCCCTGGCCACCGCGGCCTGAGAGTTGGCTTCGACGACGAAAGGACCTGAGGGAGATGGCTCAAGAAAAGATCCTGGTGGTGGACGACGAGCAGAGCATGCTGCAGTTCCTCTCCGCCCTGCTCCGGCGGGACGGCTACGAGGTACTGACCGCCCGTTCCGGCCCGGAGGCGCTGGAGCTGGCCCGGGAGCACGGTCCCCACGTGGCCATCACCGACCTCAAGATGCCGGGCATGGACGGGATCACCCTGCTGGAGAAGCTCAAGCAGCAGGACGAATCCCTCCCCGTCATCATCATGACCGCCTACGCCTCCCAGAAGTCGGCCATCGACGCCTTGAACCTGGGTGCCTTCCAGTACATGGAGAAGCACGCCAAGAACGACGAGATCAAGCTGGTGGTCCGAAACGCCCTGGAGATGCGGAAAGTGCGCTCCGAGAACTCGTACCTCAAGCGCCAGCTCAAGAAGTCCCACTCCACCAAGGAGATCATCGGGAAGTCGGACCAGATGATGCAGGTCTTCAAGATGGTGGACAAGGTGGCCGAGACCGACTCCACCATCCTCATCTTCGGTGAATCCGGCACCGGCAAGGAGCTGATCGCCCGGGAGATCCACTACCGGAGCCGCCGCTCCGCCGGCCCCTTCGTGTCGATCAACTGCGGCGCCCTGCCCAAGGACCTCCTGGAGTCGAACCTGTTCGGCCACGTGAAGGGTTCCTTCACCGGCGCGGTGCGGGACCAGATGGGCCTGTTCCAGGTCGCCGAGGGGGGCACCTTCTTCCTGGACGAGGTGGGCGAGATGCAGCCGGCCACCCAGGTGAAGCTGCTGCGCGCGCTCCAGGAGCGGGAGATCATCCCCGTGGGCGGCACCAAGCCGATCAAGATCGACGTGCGCCTGGTCGCGGCCACCAACGCCGACCTGGAACGGGACGTGCGCGAGGGGCGGTTCCGCACCGACCTCTACTACCGCCTGAACGTGATCCCGGTGCGGCTCCCCTCGCTCCGCCAGCGCACCGACGACATCCCCATCCTGGCCGACCACTTCCTGCGCCGGTTCCTGGGCCCCGACGGCCCCCGGCGCCTGACCAAGAACGCCCTCGACTGCCTCTCCCGATACCACTGGCCCGGCAACGTCCGGGAGCTGGAGAACGTGATCGAGCGGGCGGTGATCCTCTCCGAGAGCGACGACATCGACACCGGGGACCTTCCCGAGAAGGTGGTCCGCGGGGATTCGGCCCGGGGGAGCCTGATCATCGACCAGCCCGACATGACCCTCGAGGAGCTGGAGCGGGAGTACATCCTCAAGGTGCTCGAGCACACCGCGTGGCAGAAGAAGCGGGCCTCGGACATCCTGGGCATCAACGCCTCCACCCTGTACCGGAAGCTCCAGGCCTACAAGGCCCAGGGGCTCCTGACCGACCGGGAGGGGCACGACGCCGACGACGAGGAGGCCCTGGACGAGGCCGCCTGATCCGGCTCCGTGCGCGAAATCCCGAGGCCCCGGCGGCACCCCCGCCGGGGCCTCGCCATTTGCAAGGGCGTGCAGACGGCCATTGCAGAACTGCACGAAGCACGCCGGAGCGGGCGGTACGGGCCCTGGGGGCGCGGGCCGGGCGGTACCTACGGATCCGCAACCTACACCCCGGCAACGACTTGGGAAATGTGGAACGCGGGAGCGGGAATTGGCACGCCGAGTGCATTTACACCCGGCGTCGATGGTTTCGAGCTCAAGCAGGTCGCTCCGAAGCCGAAAAGTAAGAACGCAGAGTCAACATCCGGTTCTCAACGTCTCCACCAGGAGGTCAATTCCATGCTGCGGAACTCCAAGGGTTTCACCCTCATCGAGCTGATGATCGTCGTGGTCATCATCGGGATCCTGGCCGCGATCGCCATCCCGAACTTCATCTCCATGCAGAACCGCGCCCGTGAGGGCAGCGTCAAGGCGAACATGCACACGCTGCAGCTCGCGGTCGAGGACTTCGCGGTCCAGAACGACGGGACCTATCCGGTGGCCGCCGACGAGGCCGCGGTGAAGGGCAATCTGCCCGACGGCGTGTACCCGGACAACCCCTTCACCAACGCCGAGACCGCGGTGGACTGGGCCGCCGCCCCCGCCGCCGCCGGTGAGATCGGGTTCACCACCGCCACCACGGTGCAGTACCAGATCGAGGGCTACGGGAAGGACGCGCTCCTCGCCCTGCAGCTCACCAACGGCTCGTAGGTCCCTCGGACCCACGGCTCGGCGGCGGGACCTTCGGGTCCCGCCGCCTTTTTCGTGCCCGCCGCCGCCGTCCGCCGCCCGCGACCGGCCGCTCAAGCCCGGCTGAGATCAGCCGATAACCCGACACGGTGCGCGTCTTTTCGAAGGGGGAGGATGTACCATGCCGGATCCCGCCATGCCCGCCGGGTTCATCGCCGGCGAGGCGGCCCTGGCCGCGGCCCGCCTGGCCAAGACCTACCGCGATTCCTGGGGCCGCCGGACCGAGGCCCTGGACGACGTGACCTTCGCCGTCCGGCCGGGGGAGATCTTCGGCCTCCTCGGCCCCAACGGGGCGGGGAAGTCGACCACGCTGAAGATCGTGCTCGGGCTGCTCAAACCCACCCGCGGCGCCGGGATGCTCCTGGGCAAGCCCCTGGGGAGCGTGGCCGTGCGGCGGCGCCTCGGCTACCTGCCCGAGAACCCGTACTTCTATGACTACCTGACCGCCCGGGAGTTCCTGGACACCTGCGCGGTGCTCACCGGCGTCCCCCGCCGCGGCCGGCGGGAGAGGATCGAGCGCACCCTGGAGCGGGTGGGGCTGGACCCGGCCGAGGGCCGGCGGCTCCGGAAGTTCTCCAAGGGGATGCTGCAGCGGGTGGGGCTGGCCCAGGCCATCCTCCACGACCCGGAGCTGGTCATCCTGGACGAGCCCATGTCGGGCCTGGATCCGGTGGGCCGGCGCCAGGTCCGGGACCTGATCCTGGAGCTTCGCGGCGAGGGGAAGACGGTGATCTTCTCCTCCCACGTGCTCCCCGACGTGGAGGCCCTGTGCGACCGGGTGGGGATCCTGGTCCGCGGGCGGCTCCGCCGCACCGGGGCGGTGCGGGAGCTGGTCCGCAACGCGGGCTCCGGCTACGAGATCGAGGCCGCCGACCTGCCCGCCTCCCTGGCCGGGAGCTGGACCGGCTCCGGGGCCGCCCGGGTGAGCGGGGACCGCTTCCTCATCGCCGCCGCCGACCGGGGGGAGATGGAGGAGCGGGTGGGCCAGGTGCTGACCGCGGGGGGGGCGCTCCTCGGGGTGCGCCCGGTCCGCGATTCCCTGGAGGACGTGTTCCTGGCCGAGCTGGACGCGGATCGCCCGGAACCGGTTGCGGCGGAGCCCCGGACGGAGAGGAGGGGGGCGGCGTGAAGACCCTGGCCATCGCTCTCAACACCTTCCGCGAGGCCCGCCGGGACCGGGTGCAGTGGATCCTCCTCCTCTACGCCGCGGTGGTCCTGGGCGGGGCCTACGTCCTGAGCCCCCTGGCCATGGGGGAGGGGGACCGGGTGACCCGGGACCTGGGCCTGGCCGCGCTGTCCCTGGTCGGGGTGGTGCTCATCGTCCTCATCGGGGCGGGGCTGGTGCAGAAGGAGGTGGAGCGCCGCACCGTGCTCACGGTGCTGGCCAAGCCGCTCCACCGGCACGAGTTCCTCCTCGGCAAGTACCTGGGCATGATGGCCATGGTGGCCCTGGTCTTCGTGGAGATGACCGCGCTCCTGGTGGCGGTGATCTGGCTCCGGGAGCGTGCGGTGAACCCGGCCGTGATCAGCGCGGCGCTCTTCACCCTGGGCGAGCTGGCCATCATGACCGCGGTGGTGGTGGCCTTCTCCGCCTTCGTCTCCCCGGCCCTCTCCGGGGTGTTCACCCTGGCCCTCTTCGTGTTCGGACACTTCGCCGCCGATCTCCTCCGCTTCGCCGACAACGCGCCGAGCGGGATCCTGGCCTGGACCGCGCGGGCCTTCTACGTGCTGCTTCCCCACCTGGCCCTGTTCAACCTCCGGGCCGAGGCCGCCTACGGGGTCATGCCCGATCCCGGCCGGGCCCTGGCCGCCGCCGCCTACGCGGTGCTCTACGCGGGGAGCCTGCTCGCCGCGGCCTCGGTGATCTTCGCCCGGAGGGAGTTCCGGTGAGGGTCTCCCCGCTCCTCCTCGGACTGGGGCTGGCCGCGGCCCTGTGGGGCGCGGCGGCCGCGGTGTCCCCGCGGGCCGGCGCCGGCCGCCCCCTGGCCCGCGAGGAGCTCCTCTACTATCCCAACGGCCGGCTCCTCCGGGAGGCCGCCCTCGGCTACGACCAGGCCGCGGCCTCGGCGGCCTGGCTCCGCACCGTGCAGTACTACGGGGAGCACCACCGGGGGGACCGGACCTTCGACTCCATGTACCACCTCTGCGACGTGGTCACCGACCTCGATCCCCGGTTCGAGGAGCCCTACCTGTTCGGATCCTTCGTGCTCCTCACCGAGGGGCACCGCCCGGAAGAGGGGATGGCCCTCCTGGCCAAGGCGCGCCGGGAGAACCCGGATTCCTGGCGGGTGCTGTTCGAGAGCGGGTTCGTGGACTACATCGTGTGGAACAAGTATGCTGAGGCGGCCGACTACTTCCGCCGGGCCGCGGCCCTCCCCGGGGCCCCGGAGTACGCCTCCCGCTTCGCGGCCTACGTGAGCGCCCGGGCGGGGGAGACCCGTACCGCGCTCCTCCTGTGGCAGGAGCTGGCCCAGCGCTCCGGGAACCCGGATTTCCGCCGGATGGCGGAGAAGAAGGTGGAGGAGCTCCAGGCCCGGCTGGCCGCCGGGGAGGACGGCGGTTCATGAACGGGATGCTCTATCCGATGTGGTTCCTTCTCCTCGCCGTCGCCGCCCTGGGGGCGGTGATGGGCTCCTTCCTCAACGTCTGCATCTACCGCATCCCCCGGGGGATGTCGGTGGTAAGCCCCCCTTCGGCGTGCCCGGGGTGCGGGACCCGGATCGCCCCCTACGACAACGTGCCCGTGTTCGGCTGGCTCTGGCTGCGGGGCCGCTGCCGCTCCTGCCGGACCCCCATCTCCCTCCGCTATCCGCTGGTCGAGGCCCTCACCGGGCTGGTCTTCCTGTTCCTGGGCTGGCGCTACGGCCTGAGCTGGGAGCTGCTCCCGGCCCTCTACTTCGCCGGGGCCATGATCGTGGTCACCCTGGTGGACTTCGACGCCCGCATCATCCCCGACGCGATCACCCTCCCCGGGGTGCTCCTGGGCCTGGCCGCGTCCTTCCTGACCCCGGTCACCCTGGCCAGCGCCCTCATCGGCGCCGTCCTCGGCTTCGCCCTCCTCTGGGGCCTCGGCCGGGCCTACAAGGCGTTGACCGGGGTCGACGGCATGGGTGGGGGGGACGTGAAGCTGGCCGCCATGCTGGGCGCCTTCCTGGGCTGGCCGGGACTGCTGCTCACCGTGTTCGGGGCCTCGCTCCTGGGCACGGTGGCCGGGGTGGCGGTGATGACCGCGGGCCGGGGAGGGCGCCGCACCGCGCTCCCCTTCGGGACCTTCCTGGCCCCGGTGGCCCTGGGGGTCTACGTCTGGGGGCCGGCGCTCATCCGCTGGTACCTCGGCTTCCTGACCCGCTAGGCCGTCCCGGCTCCGGGGGAGGGCGGCTGATATCGGCCGCCCCCGGGCCCGGGGCCCCGATCCGGCCCGAAGCTCGAAGGGATTCCGATCCGGTGGCGGGCCGCCGCCCCGTCCTCCCGGGACCGGCGGCGTTGCCGTTTGCCCGCCCGGGACGCGCAGGCTGCGCGACGGGGCACCTAACCCATTGGGCCGCCGTCGCGGTAACCCTCTCTCTTTGCGCGTCTTCTTGGCCATCCCACCCAGGGTTTCCCGTGGCACCGATCTTGCGATCCATGAGTCCGGGTTCTTGTTGACGTCTTCAGGACGTGGAGGTCGAAATGCGCGTACCGTCCCGACAGGCCGGGTATTCGATGGTGGAGATGATGGTGGTGCTGCTGGTGCTCGGCATCTCCCTCGCCGCCGGCGTGCCCGCCTTCAGTCGCTTTCTCCAGTCCAACAGCCTCGGAAACGCGGCCGACGAGTTCGCCGGCCATCTCCGGCTGGCCCGCCAGACCGCGGTGGCCCAGGGGGTGGCCCAGATCGTGGTCTGGGATCCGGACGCCGAGAGCTACACCCTGGTCACCGACACCAACGGGAACGACCAGGCCGACGCCGGTGAGACCACGCTCGGTCCCTACGGTCTTCCCAAGGGCATCACCCTGACCAACGGCGGCGACGACGGCTTCACCGGCGACCAGGTGGTCTTCCGGCCCAACGGCGGCGCCTCGGAATCGGGGACGGTGGTGTTCGCCAACCGCCAGGGCAATACCGTGAACCTCTCCCTCCTGGCCCCCACCGGCCAGGTGCGGATCTTCTGAGGAGGACCCCAATGCAGGACCGTCTCCTTCGCCGGCATCGCCGGTCCGACTCCGAAGGCTTCAGCCTCGTCGAGGTGATGGTGGCCATCACCTTCCTGGGCATCGGTCTCCTGGCCATCGCCCAGCTCATCCCCCTGGGCATGGCCGGGATCAGCCAGGCCCGGGTGCGGACCATCGCGGTGCAGACCCTGCAGCAGCGCATGGACCAGGTCACGGGCAGCGGCTACGCCTCGGCGGCCATGACCGCGGGCGCCTACACCGAGACCGACGGCAACTACACCTTGAACTGGACCATCACCGACAGCGACCCCGTTCCGGGGAGCAAGCGGGTGGACATGACCGCCACCTGGACCACCATCACCGGTAACCAGACCACCCGGCTGGTCACCTACCTGAGCGCCGGTCGATGAAAGGAGCGCCCCTCATGATTGGCAAGGCACGCCTGGGTTCCGAGCGGGGATTCACTCTCCTGGAGATGATGGTGGCGCTGGTGGTGTTCGCCCTCATCGGGGTGGCCATCTACCAGGTCCTGGTCCACACCAACCAGAGCGAGGAAGTGGGGAGCAGCGTCTCCGAGGCCCAGCAGAACGCGCGGGCCGCCCTGGACCTCATCCTCCGCGACCTCCGCCAGGCCGGCTACGGCATCGACAACTCCACCAACGTGCCCATCGAGACGGCCAGCCAGTTCCGAGTCACCTTCGTTCTCGACCAGAACGACAACGGCACCGTGGATCCGGGGGAGCGGGTCACCTACTTCCTGGACAACGACGCCGCCGACCCCGTGGTCGCCACCACCCCCAATCCCAACGACTACGTGCTGCGGCGGGTGATCTCCACCGCCGCCGATTCCCTGGCCCTGCCCGGGAACCAGAAGGGGGACGTGGTGGCCTACGGCATCACCCAGCGCACCCCGGGGAACGGCTCCTGGGACGTGCCCCTGTTCAACTTCTTCCGCGCCGACGGGACCACCCTGGTCGGGGGCGGGAACGATCCCGACGGCTCCGAGTTCGGGAAGACGGTGCCCGATTCTCTGCTGGGGAAGCCGGCCGGCGGCGGCAATTCCAACCTGGTGCGGACGGTGCGGGTGGACGTGGTGGCCGAGGCCTCCTACCAGGATCCCGAGACCCACGACTTCCAGCAGGTCCGGGTCACCGGCACCATCCATCCCCGGAACCTCGGCCTGGGCTTCGGGCCCATCGCCTCCAACGCTCCCACCGGGACCGGTACCGGGACCGGCACCGGGACCGGCACCGGGACGGGCACCGGCACCGGGACCTCCACCGCCCCCGACAGCACCAGCACCGCCCTCCCCCCCGAGGAGCCGCCCATCCGCATCCCCACCGAGCGGGTGCTGAGCCTGACCGTGGCCGATTTCCACGAGGCGGATTCCCGGGAGGGCTCCCTGGTCACCAGCGACCACCAGCACGACTACGACATCGCCGTCGGCACCCAGACCAGCGGCACCAACAACCTGCCGGTGTGGTTCGAGGGCTATCCCGACAAGTACGCGGGCGGACGCTACTACGACTCGGTGCCCAACTACTCCGGGTACAGCTCCCGGGACATCAACCAGCTCGCCACCGGCAACATCGACGGCGGGGAGTGGAAGTACACCGACGTGGTGGCCGCGGTCTCCATCTCCGACGTGATGGGGGGCTTCGAGACCTGGTTGAACCAGGGGGCGGTCCGCGAGGGTTACGTGGGGATCGGGAGTCCCCCCACCACCGCCAACGTCTTCTACACCAACTCCACCGGCAAGGGGCTTTCCATCGCCCTCGGTGACATGGACCACGACGGGGACCTGGACGTGGTGCTGGGCACCCAGACCGGCAATACCACCGGGAAACTGGAGGTCTGGCTCAACGACGGCACCGGCTCCTTCGCCCAGTCCCGGGTGGTGACCACCTCCGGCGTGGTCTACGCGGTGGCCCTGGCCGACTACAACGGCGACGGCTGGGCCGACATCGCCTGCGGCACCGCCACCAACAAGCAGGGGACGAGCGGGGCGGTGGACGTCTACCTGAACGCCCAGAACGGCAACTTCAATCACCGGGGCACCTGGACCTCCAGCGGCCGGGTGAGCTCCCTGGCCGCGGGGAGCATGAACGCCGACGGGTCCATCGACCTGGTGGCGGGCACGGTCGAGAACGGGCACAAGGGCCGGGTGGAGCTGTGGGTGAACGACGGCACCGGGGACTTCAGCCTCGGCGACTACGCCAACGCCGACGACGCCGTGCTCTCGGTGGCCCTGGGCCAGCTCGACTACGGCAACAGCTCCCTGGACATCGCCGCCGGCACCGCCGCCCGGTCGGTCCAGGCCTGGTTCTGCGATCCCCTGGCCGCGGACGACAGCGGGGTGATCCCCGCCAACGAGTCCTGGGCCGACGCCAACACCGGCGGCCTCGTGAACGCGGTGGTCATCCAGAAGGTGGAGGCCCCCCGGGACGCGCCCTGGATCGATCCCCTGAACGACATCGTGTGCGGGACCGCCATCAGCAGCACCAGCGGCGAGATCGTCATCTACCTGAACCCCTACGTCTGGACCCTCAACCCCTAGGAGCCGGCCATGCCACGGAATCACCTGTATACGGATCAGCGCGGAAGCGCCATGGTCATCAGCCTCCTGGTGCTCCTGGTGCTGACCACGGTGGGGACGTTGTTCCTGATCCAGACCAAGACCGAGACCCAGATCTCCGGCCACGACATGCGCTCCACCCAGGCCCTGTTCAACGCCGAGGCGGGCTACGGGGAGGCCCTGGCCCGCATGACCAACCTGTCCGACACCACCAACTACATCGGGCAGGCCCAGGACGACTGGCTGGCCACCCCCGGCTGGGGAGCCTACGTGGTCGACGCGGCCGGGGCCGCCGCCGACGACCCCGACTACGGGGCGACGGAGACGGACAGCCTGGACAACGACGGTGACGGGATCATCGACGAGTCGGGCGAGCACTACGGGCAGGTCCTGACCAAGCAGGGTGGGAACGACGCCATCGGCTACGACTGGGTGAAGATCGAGTACCGGCGGAACGCCACCAACCAGGTGGTCCTGTTCGGCGACCACGACAACGACATCACCACCCCGCCCACCCTGAACCTCACCCGGGGCTACCCGGTCCTGGAGGTGACCTCCCACGCCGCCCAGGGGTCGGCCCAGCGGACGGTGCAGGTGGAGGCGGTGAAGTACCCCTTCGAGGCCGTCAACACCGCCATCTATTCCGAGGACGACAACTTCAAGTTCAACGGCACCCAGTTCCTGGTCAGCGGCCAGGACTGGGATCCGGTGACCGGGGCGGTGGTGACGGGAAGCGCCGAGGTGCCGGGGATCGTGACCACCAAGGACCCGGCCAACATCGCCGGCGCCCTCAACCACCAGCAGCAGAACAACGTGGAAGGGGTGGGGGCGGAACCGGCGGTGACCTCCTCGCCCATCGACCTGGACCTCCAGGCCATGGCCGACCAGTACTCCACCATGGCCAGCGTCGTCCTCGGCGGCGGCACCTACTCCAACGTCGCCTGGGGCGACTACGACAACTACGAGGTGGTCTGGTGCCAGGGGGACATGCACACCTCCGGCGCCTGCACCGGGGGCGGCCTCCTCATCGTGGACGGCGACTTCGACTGCTCCGGGCAGTTCCTGTGGTACGGGTTGGTCCTGGTCCTGGGCGACATCAACTTCACCGGCGGCGGCTCGGGGATCCACATCTACGGCTCGGTGCTGGCCCAGGGCGGGGTGAGCCAGCAGGTGGTCGGCGGCAACGCCGACGTCCTGTACTCCAGCGCCGCCCTGTCCCGGTTGACCAGCCTCTCCCCCTACGTGGTGGCCAACTGGCGCGAGCTGTAGCCGGCCCCTGATCGAGCGAACGGGCTCCGGCCCGTACCCGCCTGCCGGTCCGGACCTCCGCGGCAGACCGGACCCGACGGGCCCCCCCACGGGGAGGGGGGGCCCGCGGGCGTTCCTCCGGGGTCAAGCCCGGCCCCGCCGGCGCCGAAAACCGGAGGCGGAGGTCCCATGCCGTCGGTCAAGGCCCAGCGTACCCTCATCGTCCTCGCCCTCGCCGTCCTCGCCCTGGCCCTGTACCTGCCCACCCGCTGCCCGGTCATCACCTGGGCCCATGCTGGGGACGACGGGGCGGAGCTGGAGACGGCGGGACGAACCCTGGGCGTGGCCCATCCCAGCGGCTACCCGTTGCTCATGCTCCTGGTGCGGACCACCGCCCTCTTCCTGCCTCCTCCCGCCTCCGCCCTGAACCTCATCACCATGCTGGCCGCGGCGGCGGCGGTGGTCGCGGCCGGCCTGGCCGCCCGGGAGTTGATCGCCCGGACCGGCGGGACGGACGCGCTTCCCGCGGTTTCGGGGGGGATCCTGGCCGGGGCGGTTCTGGCCGCCTCGCTCACCTTCTGGCGCCAGGCCGTGATCGGCGAGGTCTACCCCCTCCACCTGGCCCTGGCCGCGGGCATCCTGGCCCTGGTCCTGGAGGGCGGTCCCCGGGCCGGCGTCCTCGCCGCCTGGCTGGCCGGGCTGGGCCTGGCCCATCACCTCCAGATGGTGCCCTGCCTGGCCGTGATCGCCTTCTATCTCCTGCTCCGGGGACGGCTCCGGCCCCGGCCGGTCCACGCCGCCGCGCTCCTGGCTCCGCTCAGCCTGTACCTGGTGCCGGTCCTCCGGGCCCGGCAGAGCCCGGCCATGAACTGGGGGGATCCCGAGGGGCTCCGCGGCCTGTGGTGGATGGTCTCGGGGGCGCCCTACCGCGGGAACCTCCTCCGGGGGGGGCTGGAGCCCTTCTGGGCCCGGTTCCGCGACGCGGTGGTCCACGGACCCGCGGAGCAGCTGGGGTGGGGAGGGGCGTTGCTGGCCGGGGCCGGGTTCCTGGTCCTGCTCCGCAAGGCCCCCCGGGAGGCCGCGGCCCTCGCGGCGCTGTTCCTGGGCGCCACCGCGGTGGCCTCGGCCTATGCCATCCCCGACCCCGCCGCCTACCACCTGCCCGCCATCCTGGCCCTGGCCCTGGCCGCCGGGGTAGGCGGGGCGAAGGTGGTGCAGTCGGGGCTCCGGGCCTCCCGCGGCGCGGGGCCCTGGCGCCTGGCCCCGCCGGCGGCGGCTTGGGGCCTGGTGGTCGCGGTCGCCGCGGCCGGGGTGGTGCGGACCGCCCCCCGGGCCGACGTCCACGCCGACCGGGCCGCCCTCGACTACGCCCGGGAGGGGATGGCCGCCCTGGAGCCGGACGCGGTGGTGGTGGCCCACGGGGACGGCCGCACCTTCGCGCTCTGGTACGGGGCCGTGGTGCTCACCCCGCGCCCCGACGTGGTCGTCCTCTACGACAACCTGATGGACTGGACCTGGTACCGCACCCAGCTCCGCGCCCGGCACCCGCGGCTTCCCCTGCCTCCCACCGGCCTCTCCCGGCCCGTGCTCCGGGGCGCCCTCTTCGAGCGGTTCCTGGACGAGCGGCCGGTGTACGCCACCGAGCTCGAGCCCGAGCTCTGCCACCTCTTCACCGCCGTCCCCGCCGGGCCCCTCTTCCGCATCCGCCGCCTGCCGCGGGAGGAGTCCGCGGCTACTGCAGCAGCCAGTAGTGATAGGTGGAGTAGGGGAAGTCCCCCTCCGCCGGCGCGGCCCGCCGCAGCTCCACCCGCGCCGTCCTCCCGGTGAGGACCCGGTCGGGGACCTGGAACATGGCCTCGGTCCAGGCGAGCGGAGCGCGGGGGATCTCCCACCGGCCCAGGTCCTCGCCGTTCACCGTGACCTCCAGGGCGAAACCGAGGTAGGCCTCGGTGCGGAGCACCAGCACCGCCGGCTTTCCCGGCCGGCAGGCGAGCCGGAAGCGCTCCCCCGAGGCGGGCTGGCGCCCCCCGTCGATGATCCGCAGCTCGGGGCGGTCGCTGACCGGGAACTCGCGCAGGGTGTCCCGCCAGGTGTCGAAGGCGGCGTAGCCGTGCGCGCGCTGGCTGGGGAGGTCGGCCACGTCGAGGGCATCGACCACCGAGAACCCCCACAGGGTCACCAGCTCCGCGCGCTGGGAAAGGGCGTCGCTGCCGTCCACCCGGCTCCAGTCCGCGCGGTAGAGGGACTTCACGTCGGAGCCGGAGATGGTGTTCACCCCCAGGGTGAACTGGGCCAGCTTCTCCCCGATGAGCGAGGTGTGGCGGAGGTAGGGGAACCAGGCCGGGAAGATGGCGAAGTGGGTGGGCCGGCGGTCCGGGGGGAGGTCCTCCAGCCACTCGAAGAGGGAGCCGGGCCCGGCCCGGTCGGGGAGCGCGGACCCGTTGCTGACCAGGCCCACCAGGTCCACCACCCGGCGCCGCCCGTAGTAGGCGATGGCTCCGGCGTCGTTCAGCCCCACCACCGCGTCGGGGGGGAGATGGGCGTCGATCCAGCGTCCCATGGCCACCTGCTGGTCGTGGATGTTGCCCGCGTTGGCGGCGAGCTGGTGCTGGTAGCGGCCGAGGCCGGGGAGGAGGAGCACGGCGATGAGGAGCGGCGCCGCCGCCCGGGCCGGGCGGGGGGCCCGCGCCGGGACCAGGCTCCGCCAGCCGGCGAGGACGAGCAGCGTGGCCAGGGGCACGTAGGGGATCTGGTAGCGGTGGTGATGGGAGTTGAAACCGGCGGGGATGAGCCCGGCCAGGAGCCCGGCCGCGATCACCCCGACCAGGACCCGGCCCGGAAGCGCGGGACGTCCGCGGCGCCCCCGGAGGAGGACCAGCGCCCCCGCGCCGGCCCCGGTCAGGAGCAGCGCCGCGAGCAGGGCGCCGGTCCCGTGGCCGTAGGCGGCGGAGCGGAAGTCGGTGAAGAGGGCGGTGCTGATCCGGCCCAGCACCCAGGGCAGGCGGTGGATCATGGCCGCGCGCACGTCCGGCCGCTGCTCGCTCCACACCGCCTTGGCGGCCAGGGTATTGGCGGCGGGGGTGCCGAGGGCGATCCAGGCCGCCCCGAAGGTGATCGCGGCCGCGGCCAGCGGGGCCAGGACCAGGGCCAGCCGGGCCCGGGGGCTCTGGGGGGCGCGGCGGGCCAGGGGCAGGGCGAGGGCGATGAGGAAGGCGGGGAGCAGCCCCTCCGGCCGGGCCAGGCCGAGGAAGACCAGCCACAGCCCCAGGACGGCCAGCCGGCGGGCCCCGGCGGACCGTCCGGGGGCGTCCAGGTACCAGGGGATGGCGGCCACCGATCCGGTCAGGGCCAGGGCGTAGAGGGCGATGTCCATGCCGCTCAGGGCCCCCCAGACCATGTGCCCCGAGGCCAGGACCAGGAGCCCGGCGGCCCAGGCCCAGCCCGGGTCCAGGCGGCGGGCGGCCCAGCGGTCCGCGGCCAGGGCGGTGAGGGCCAGGAGGAGGACCCCCAGGACGAAGGCGGCCCAGACCAGACCGTCCCGATCCAGGACCCGGGCCGCGGGGGCGAGGAGGAAGGGATAGAGGAGGCTGGTGGCCCCGCGGGTGGGCTCGGCCCCGGCCTGGTACTGGAAGGGGTGCCCGGCCGCGGTGGAGCGCGCGTACTGGAGGTAGATGTAGGTGTCGTCGAGGGGGGGACCAGCTCCCCGCGGCAGGTCTGCAGGATGCCCCGGGCCCCCCAGATCCCCAGGAACAGGGCCAGGGCGAGATACCCCAGGGCATGCACGGTGCAGGCGGGGTGCGCCCTTTTCCCTAAAGCTTCCATGACCAAATCCGATGGATTGAGCAGAACCCTGGAGAGGGGACTCGGCTCCGCGGGTGTTCCCCCCCATGCGCCGTGCAGGCTGCAGGGGCGGCGGCGTGCGGCGGCTCCGTCATCGGGGCCCCGGAACCGCGGGGACCCGATCGGAGGCCCTAAGCATCCGGCTCCGGCTCGGGCCGGTCAAGGGCAGGTCTCCGGGGGCGGGAGCGTACAACGGACGGGCCGCGGGGCATGGTCCTTGCCCGGCGGCGCCTCGGTCCGCACCCGGCGGTACCGGCGCAGGCTGTTTCTCGGGACCTCAAGAGGGCTGGTGAGAAGATGTTGTTCAATCGGACGAAATCCATGGTCGGCCTGGACATCGGCTCCAGCTCGATCAAGCTGGTCCAGGTGGAACGGGTCGGCAGCGAGGTGAAGCTGAAGGACTTCGGCGTCGCCGAGCTCCTCCCCGAGGCCATCGTGGACGGCGAGATCATGGACCGGCAGCTGGTGGTGGAGACCATCCAGAACCTGTTCGAGTCCAAGCGGATCAAGACCCGCAACGTGGCCTCGGCGGTCTCCGGGCGCGCGGTCATCGTGAAGAAGATCCAGATGGACCGCATGACCCCCGAAGACGCGCGCGAAGCCATCAACTGGGAAGCGGAGCAGCACGTCCCCTACGACATCAACGAAGTCTGCCTGGACTTCCAGATCCTCGAAGGCAACTCCGATCCCAAGCACATGGAGGTCCTGCTCGTCGCGGCCAAGCGCGAGATGCTGGTCTCCTACGCCGACCTCATCCGCGAGGCCGGCCTGAACCCCCTGGTTCTCGATGTGGACGCGTTCGCGGTGCAGAACGTGCTGAGCCTGAACTACGACTTCGCTCCCGAGGAGGTCGTGGCCATGGTCGACATCGGATCCGAGATCTCCAACATCAACATCGTGAAGAACGGCATCCCGCTCTACACCCAGGACCTGAGCGTGGGCGGAACCAACTTCGTCGATGCGGTCCAGAAGAGCTTCAACCTGAGCCAGGCCGAGGCCGAAGCGGCGGTCCGCGGCGAGGAGCAGATGGAGTTCGACATGGACCAGGTGGTGCGGAGCACGGCCGAGGAGCTGGCCATGGGGATCGAGCGGTCGATCCTGTACCTCCAGACCTCGGGGGAAACCGAACCGCTGAGCCGGATCCTGCTCACCGGCGGCGGGGTGCGGATTCCGGGGCTGGTGGCGTTCCTGAACGAACGGCACCAGGCGCCGGTGGAGGTGGCCGACGCGTTGCGCCGGGTCCAGTACGACCCGGCCCTCTTCGGAGACAAGAGGCCGGAGGAACTGGCGCCCGGTTTGACCGTGGGCCTGGGTCTCGCTCTCAGAAAGGTCGATGACCGATGATCCGCATCAATCTGCTACCCAAGGAAGAACGCGTCACCGCCCGCCGGATCAGCCTGCCCAAGGCGGCGAGCCTGGTCCCGCTGGCCGCGCTGGTGGCGGTGGTGGGGGCGGTGGGGGCCACCGCGGCCCTGGAGCACGCCAAGGTGGGCACCCTGCGCCAGGACGTGGCCGACCTCCGCGAGGAGGTCCGGGCCATCCAGCCGCAGGTGGACCGGGTGAAGAAGCTCACCGCCCAGCGGGAGGAGCTCGAGCGCCGGCTCGACGTCATCCGCCAGCTCGACGAGGGACGGTTCCTCTCGGTGCGGGTGATGGACGACATGAGCCGCCAGATGCCCAGCTACCTCTGGCTCACCAACATGACCCAGCAGGGGACGGGCAAGGTGATCATGACCGGGGTCACCTTCTCCAACCTGATCGTGGCCGACTACATGAAGCGGCTCGATCGCTCCCCGATGTTCGCCCACGTGGACCTGGGCGAGGCCAAGCGGGGCGAGATCGACGGCCGGGACGTGGTCGAGTTCTCGGTCAGCGCCGACCTCACCCCCGGCGAGCAACCCGACGACTTCAGCGCCGACGCGTCCCTGTCGGCCGGCACCGAGGAGGATGAGTGACCATGGACTTCCGTGATCAGAAGACCCAGAGGTTGTTGCTCGTCGGCATCGGGGCGGCGGCGATCCTCTACCTCTACTTCTTCAGCACCTTCATCCCCTTCGGCCACCGGGCGGTGGCGGCGGAGCGCGCCGAGCTGGAGCAGAGCTACCAGCAGCTCTCCACCGACCTCAGCAAGGCCCGCCAGACCCTCAACAACCTGGCCGAGGTCGAGCGGCAGTATCAGATCCTGAACCGCCGATGGGACGTGGCCTCCAAGCTCCTGCCCGAGGACAAGGAGGTGGCCGAGCTCCTGCGCAGGGTCACCCTGGTCGGACAGCAGTCGGGGGTCGAGTTCCTGCAGTTCAAGCCCCGGGCCCAGGTGGCGGGGGACGTGTACAACGAGAACCCCGTGGACGTGCAGGTGGTGGGCGGCTACCACCAGGTGGGCGCGTTCCTGGCCGAGGTGGCCAACCTCGAGCGCATCGTGAACGTGTCCAACCTGAACCTGGTCGCGAACCCCGACGCCGACGCCCCCAGCGGGCAGACGGTGGAGGCCCGGTTCGTGGCCACCGCCTACAGCCTGAACCCCAACCCGCCGGCTCCGGCGGTGAGCGAGGGGGCGGCCGCCGCCTCCGGCGGGAAAGGAGCGCAGAAGCATGAGGGCTAGGCTGGCCATCCACGTGATCTTCCTGGCCGGGTTCGGACTGGCGTTGGGCGCCAGCGCGGTTCCGGCCGCGCCCCCGGCCGCCGACGGCGCCGGCACCGCCCCCGCGGTGACCGAGCCCCAGCCGGCGCAGGACGAGCTCCTGTTCAGCCGCGAGCGCTACTTCTACTCCAGCTTCGCCCGGCGGGACCCGTTCGCGTCCCTGCTCGCGGGGAAGTTCGCCAGCACCGGAGAAGGTGACCTCCTGGACGTGGGCGAGCTCTCCCTGGTCGGCGTGGTGTGGGGCGAGAACGACAAGTTCGCGGTGGTTCAGGACAAGCGGAACAACGTCCACACCATGCGGGTGGGCGATCGGGTGGTGAACGGCAAGGTGATCGAGATCACCCGGACCACTCTCACCGTCCAGCACTATTTCTTCGGAGAGACGGCCAACGTCACCATCCATATCAGTGAAGGAGAGGGTGCCAATGAGACACGGTAAGTTGAGCGCTGCGGTTCGCACCGCCGCCCTCTGTCTGGTCGGAGTGGCGATCACCGCGGGATGGACCGCCGCCGCGACCCTGACGGGGATGTCGGTGTCCACCGAGGGGGACGTGACCCGGATCCACGTGACGCTCGATGAGCCGGTGGAATTCAGTCACTTCACCCTCCAGGATCCCGCGCGCCTCTACGTCGACGTGAAGGGCGTGGACAAGATTTCCATGGACAGCCTGCCCGCGGGCGAAGGCCTGGCCGGCCGGATCGAGGCCAGCGTGTGGAAGGGCGACACCGAGAGCGCCCTCACCCGCCTGGCCGTGGACCTGCAGGGGTCCGCCGATCCCGAGGTCCGGCAGGTGGAGGACGGCCTCCTCATCACCCTCGCTCCCCACCAGGGGGACGAATGGGTGCTGGGGCAGACCCCGGAGGAGACCGCGGCGCCGGCCAAGCAGGACGAGCTGACCCCGGCGGAGGAGAAGTTCGAGTACGCGCTTCCCACCCGCCCCGACTACGCCTCGGACTTCGTCCGCACCGAGCCCTCGGTGGCCAGCTTCGGCGAGACCCAGGACCGGGGTCTGGCCGGCCGCGGGGGGGCCCGGGTCAGCCTGGACATCCAGGGCGCGGACATCTACACCGTGCTCCGGAGCATCTCCGAGTACGCGGGCGTCAACATCGTCATGGGCTACGACGTGCGTCAGTCGGTGAAGAAGCCCCTGTCCTTCCACCTGGAGAGCGTGCCCTGGGGCGAGGCCCTGGAGATGGTGCTGCGGAGCGCCCACCTCTGGTACCGGGAGGAGAACGGGATCATCCGGGTGGACACCGAGGAGAACCTCCGCAAGGAGGAGCTCGACGCCGGGAACGCCGCCCGTCAGATGGAAGAGGTGATGCCGCTGACCACGCGCATCGTCCAGGTGGTGTACGCCAACGCCGGGGAGCTCAAGACCTCGGTGGAGAAGGCGATGAGCCGCCGGGGCCTGATCGAGGTCGACGAGCGGACCAACTCCCTGGTCGTCACCGACATCCCCAACCGGGTGGAGGCGGCGGTGGAGATGATCCAGCACCTCGACTCCCAGACCCCGCAGGTGGAGATCGTGGCCAAGCTGGTGGACGTGGACGCGCGCTACTCGCGCGACCTGGGCATCCTCTGGGCCGCGGGCGGCCTCCACTCCGGCAGCGCCTCGGCCGAGGCCACCGCCGGCTCCAACTCGGTCATCGACCCCTCGGGCGCGGTGAAGTTCGGGCTGGTGAAGTCCTGGGGTACGGTGTCGGCCATGCTCTCCGCCCTGGAGCAGCAGAACAAGGCCAACATCATCTCCAACCCCCGGATCACCACCGTGAACAACCGGGAGGCGCGGATCCTGGTCGGGAAGAAGATCCCCCTCATCGTCCTCGACGAGGCCGGGAACGCGGTGACCCAGCTCACCACCATCGGCATCGCGCTGCGGGTGACGCCGCACATCAACGACAACAACCGCATCACCCTCGACCTGCACCCCGAGGTGTCGGACCTGGCCAGCCAGGCCACCGTCCAGGGCGGGGTGATCATCAACACCAGCGAGGCGGACACGCGGGTGATGGTGGACAACGGGCAGACCGCGGTCATCGGCGGCCTCATCCGTTCCAACACCGCCACCGTGAACCGGGGAGTGCCGGTGCTGAAGGACATCCCCGTGCTCGGAGGGCTGTTCCGCGGCACCTCGGAGGTCAAGGAGAAGCGCGAGCTGCTCATCTTCGTGACCCCCCGCATCATCAACTCCTTCGCCTCGACGAGCGGGTCGACGAGCGGGGACTGATCGGGACGTTCCGTCTTCCGAAGAAGGGAGGGCGCCGCCGGCTCTGGAGGGCACGGCGGCGCCTTCTTTTTTGAGGGAAGGGGAGCGGGTCACCGGGTAGCATGGGGCGCATGAACGCACCGGCGCCGGTTCGGCTGGCCCTGATCGGGCTCATGGGGGCTGGAAAGTCCCGGGTGGGGCGGCTCTGCGCGCGCGCCCTGGACTGGCCCTTCGTCGACGCCGACCGGGAGGCGGAGAGGGACGCGGGCCTGTCCTTGCCCCGGCTCTTCGCCGGCCGGGGCGAGGCCGGCTTCCGCGAGGTGGAATCGGCGGTGCTGGCCCGGCTGGCCGGGCTCCCGGCGCCCCTGGTGGTGGCCACCGGCGGAGGCGTGGTGGAGCGGGAGGGGAACCGGCGCGTGCTGGCCCGGGAGTTCACCGTGGTCTGGCTGCGGGTGGACCCCGCCGAGGCGGCCCGCCGCCTGGCCGGCGGCTCCGGCCGCCCGCTCCTGGCCGCCGGGGAACCGGCCGTGGTCCTGGCCGGCCTGGCCGCGAGTCGGGACCCCCTCTACGCCGCCCTCGCCGACCACGTCCTGGACACGGGGCCGGATACCCGCCCCGAGGACCTGCGGGACGGCCTTCTGGACCTCCTGGGGGCCTCCTGAGCCGCTTCTCCGCCGGCTCCGCCGGGTCTCCCACCCCCTTCCCCGTTGACGGGCGGGGACTCGCCTGGTAAGTTCAACCCTTCATTGGGATTAGCGGCCCGTCGGGGACTCGGTGGAGCGCCGGGGCCGGGGAGGGCGGTACGCCACATGTCACCGCGCACCGGGGTCCGGATCACCGCCGGCCGCTTCGGCGGACTCCGCCTGGAGACCCTTCGCGGGCGGGCGGTCCGGCCCACCGCGGACCGGGTCAAGGAGGCGCTGTTCTCCATGCTGGGGCCGGCGCTGGCCGGGGCGCGGGTGGTGGACTGCTTCGCCGGCACCGGGGCCCTGGGGATCGAGGCGGCCAGCCGCGGCGCGGCCCGGGTGACCTTCGTGGAGCGGGATCCCCGGAGCCTGGATCTCCTGCGCCGGAACCTGGAGCGGCTCCCCGAGCCGGTGGAGGCGCGGGTGGTCCCGGAGGATGCCCTCCGGCCCGATCGATGGGGACGGGAGGGGCTTCCCGCCGATATCATCCTCGTCGACCCGCCCTACCGGCAGGGGCTGGGCGAGGCGCTTCTGGCCGCGCTCGCCGGGGCCGCGGGGTCGGAGGGGGCGACGGTGGTGCTGGAGCACGAGACGGGGGCGGCGCCGGGTCATCCCCGCTGGACGGTGGTGCGGTCCCGGCGCTACGGGGACACCACCCTCACCTTCTACCGGTCCGCGGGGGCGGACGCCAAGGGGGACTCCGATGCGAACCGGGATCTTTCCGGGGACCTTTGACCCGGTCACCGAGGGGCACGTCGACATCCTGAGGCGGGCGGCCAAGGTCCTGGACCGGGTGGTGGTGGCGGTGGCCGCCGCCTACCACAAGCAGACCCTGTTCACCGCGGAGGAGCGCCAGGATCTCTGGCGCCGGACCCTGGGCCCGGACTCCGGGGTGGAGGTCGTCGCCTTCGACGGCCTCCTCGCCGATCTCGCCCACCGGGTCCAGGCCGCGGCCATCGTGCGCGGCCTGCGTTTCGTCAGCGATTTCGAATACGAGTTCCAGCTCGCGATCATGAACCGGCGCCTGGACCCCGAGGTGGAGACGCTGTTCTTCATGCCGAGCCCCGAGTACTCGTTCCTGAACTCGAGCGTGATCAAGGAAGTGGTGCGCCTCGGCGGGGACGTGTCCGGCCTGGTGCCGGCGCCGGTCCTGGAGGCATTGAAGGGGAAGTTCCAGGTATGAGTTCGATCAAGGTCTCCTCCCGGCTGCTGTCGCTGGCCGAATCCCTCACCGTGGCCGTGGACGTGAAGGTCCAGGAACGGGTGGCCCGGGGCGAGGACATAGTGAACCTCGGGGTGGGCCAGCCCGATTTCCCCACCCCCGCCTTCGTGCGGGAGGCGGCGGCCCGGGCGGTGGAGGCGGGCGCCACCCGGTACACCCCGCCCGGCGGGACCCGGGAGCTGCGGGCGGCGGCGGCCGCCTTCCTGAGCGGCTCCTGCGGGGTGCCGGCCGCGCCCGAGACCACCATCGTCACCTGCGGGGCCAAGCACGCCCTGCACGAGGCCATGACCGCGGTCCTGGCCGAGGGGGACGAGGTGCTGCTCCCCGTCCCCTACTGGGTGACCTATCCGGAGCAGGTGAAGCTGGCCGGGGCGGTGCCGGTGGCGGTGGAGCCGGCCGGGGGGCTCAAGGTGACCCCCGGGGACCTGGAGGGGAAGCGCACCCCGCGGACCCGCCTCCTGGTGCTCAACAGCCCCAACAACCCCTCCGGCCAGGTGTACACCCGCGAGGAAACCGAGGCCCTGGTCCGGTGGTGCCTGGAGCGCGACGTGCTGCTCCTCTCCGACGAGATCTACGACCGCCTGGTCTACGACGGGGTGCGGGCGGTGAGCCCGGCCTCCCTGGGCGCGGAGGCGGCCCGGATCACCCTCACCGTGAACGGCATGTCCAAGTCCCACTCCATGACCGGCTGGAGGATCGGGTTCCTCCACGCGGCTCCCGAGGTCATCCAGGCCGTCCTGCGGTTCCAGGGACAGACCACCGGGAACCCGGCCGCCGCCTCCCAGGCCGCCGCCCTGGCCGCCCTCCAGGGTTCCCAGGAGGTGGTGGAGGAGATGCGGCGGGCCTACGAGTCCCGCCGGAACCTGGTCCTGGAGGAGCTGGCCGGGGTGCCGGGCCTGGAACTGGGGCGTCCCCAGGGGGCCTTCTACGCCTTTCCCCGGGTGCCGGAGGCGATCCGGGCGGCGGGGGGATCGGTGGCCCTGGCCGAGCGGCTGGTGGCGGAAGGGGTGGCCCTGGTGCCGGGTATCGGATTCGGGGCCGAGGAACACGTGCGACTCTCCTTCGCGGTGGGCGAGGACCGCCTCCGCGAGGGGCTGAGCCGATTCAAGCGGGGCCTGGCCGGCGTGCTCGCCGGAGCCTGACCGGAACCCCGCCGAGAGGAGTGACGCCGCCGGTATGCCGACCTACGAGTACGAATGCCCCAAGTGCGGGCACCGCTTCGAGAAGTTCCAGGGGATCAACGATCCCCCGGTCAAGACCTGCCCCGAGTGCAGGGGGCGCAAGGTGAAGCGCCTCCTGGGCACCGGGGGAGGGATCATCTTCAAGGGGAGCGGGTTCTACGCCACCGACTACCGCAGCGAGGGCTACCGGCGCGCGGCCCGGAAGGAGAAGGGCGGTGGGGAAGGGGCCGGCGAGGCCAAGGCCCCCAAGGCGGAGAAGGCCGGGAAGCCGGACAAGGCGGCCAAGCCGGCCAAGGGGCCGGACAAGGGCGGCGCCGGCAAGAAGGGCGCCTAGGTGGGGCTCTTCGTCGACGAGGCCCGGATCCGGGTCGCGGGCGGTAACGGGGGCCACGGCCTCATCGCCTTCCGGCGCGAGAAGTACGTTCCCCGGGGGGGGCCGTGCGGGGGGGACGGGGGGAAGGGGGGCGACATCGTGCTCGAGGTCGACCGCAACCTCCACACCCTCCTCGACTTCCGCTATCGCCGGGAATACCGCGGGGAGCGGGGGGCCCACGGCGGGGGTTCGGGCCGGACCGGCCGCTCGGGGTCCGACACCGTGATCCGGGTTCCTCCCGGGACCGAGGTCCGGGACGCGATGAGCGGGGAGCTGCTCGCCGATCTGCTGGAGCACGAGGAGCGCTACATCGCCGCCCGCGGCGGCCGGGGGGGCCGGGGGAACCAGCACTTCGCCACCCCCACCCTGCAGGCGCCCAGCACCGCCGAGGACGGCCGGGAGGGGGAGACCCGGGAGCTGGTCCTGACCCTGAAGCTCCTCGCCGACGTGGGCCTGGTGGGTCACCCCAACGCGGGCAAGTCCACCCTGCTCGCCGCCCTGAGCGCGGCCCGGCCGAAGGTCGCCGACTATCCCTTCACCACCCTGGAACCCCACCTGGGCATCGTCCGGGTGGGGGAGTACGCCTCCCTGGTCCTGGCCGACATCCCCGGACTGATCGAGGGGGCGGCCGAGGGGAAGGGCCTGGGGCACAAGTTCCTCCGCCACGTGGAGCGGACCCGGGTGCTGCTGTTCCTGATCGAGGCTCCCGACCCCGAGCCCGGGGCCACCCTGGCCGGGTTGCGCCGGGAACTTGCCGCCTATGCCCCCGAGCTGGCCGAGAAGCGCTGGCGGGTGGCCCTGACCAAGGCCGATCTCCTGGCTCCGGGAGAGGTTCCTCCCGGCCTCTCGCGTCTGGAGCCGAAACCGTTTATCATCAGCTCCCACGCGCGACGGGGACTCGACGACCTGGTGGGGGAGCTTTATCGTCTGGTCGAAGAGGACCGCCGGAGCGAGGAGGCCTCTTCCGCCCCCGGTCCATGACCCGTCCGGCGACGCGCGCAGGAAACGACGGGCCCGCCCTCCACTCGGAGCCGACATGGAAGAATTGAACAGCGTCCCCCCGGAGCAGTTCCTGGAAGCCCTCAAGCGCCGCAACCTGGAAGGGAAGCGCGCGCTCATCGCCGACCTCCGAGAGAAGAAGACGGAGAAGGCGGTGGAGATCCTGGTCGACATCCTGGAGGAGGACTCCTGGTACCTGCGCGAGCTGGCGGTGAACGCGCTCGCCGACATGGGGGAGATGGCCGCGCCCCGGCTCGAGGTCCTCCTCGACCACGGGTTGTGGTACACCCGGGCCGCCGCCGCCCGCGCCCTGGGCAAGGCCCGGTACGCGGCCGGCCTGCCCCGGCTGGTGGAACTCCTGGGGGAGAGCAACAAGACGGTACAGGGCGCCGCCCTGGCCTCGATCGCCGATCTGGTGCGCGAGGGGATGGCCCGCGAGACCGCGCGCCTGTTCTGGGCCCAGGGCGCCCGCCGGGCCGAGGAATGGAAGCGCCTGCTCCTGGCCGTGCACCCCGACGCCGGCGCCGCGGTGGCCGAGCTCCTGGCCGATCCGTCCTCGTTCCTGAAGGAGGTTCCCCAGGCCGGCGAGGCCGACGCGCCCCGGTCCAGCCGCAAGAACGCCTGACCCTTCGCGCCCCGGGCCCGCGCCCGGAGCCCCTCCCCGTCACGGTCCCCCCCGTCCGGAGGAGCCGCCCATGGCCCCGACGGAAGACACGGTCCTGGACGGGAAGCGCCTTCCCGCCGAGCTGCGCGATCTCGAACCCCCCTGCCCCCGCCTGTACGTGCGGGGCGCGCTCCCCCCGCCGGACCGGCCCCGGGTGGCGGTGGTGGGAAGCCGCTCCCCCTCCCCGGGTGGCGTGCACACCGCCTACGAGATCGCCCGGGGCCTGGCCCGGGCCGGGGTGGTGGTGGTGAGCGGGCTGGCCCGGGGGATCGACTCCGCCGCCCACCGCGGAGCCCTGGACGGTGGGGGGCCGACGGTGGCCTTCCTGGGGAACGGCACCGACGTGATCTACCCGGCCTCGAGCCGCGCCCTGGCCGCGGAGATCGCCGCCCGAGGCGCCCTGGCCGGCGAGTATCCCCCCGGCGCCCCGCCGCTGCCCTACCGCTTCGTGGCCCGCAACCGGCTGGTGGCCGCCTACACGCGGGGGACCCTGGTGGTGGAGGCGGGGGCGAAGAGCGGGGCTCTCATCACCGCCGGCCTGGCCGCGGGGCTGGGCCGGGAGCTGTGGGCGGTCCCCGGGGATCCCCGCCGGCCGAGCACCCGGGGGAGCAACCGGCTGCTCCGGGACGGGGCGGGAACGGTGCTGGACGCCGCCGACGTGCTCGCGGCCTTGGGGCTGGCCGGGGCCGGCGGGGGCGGGGGGGAGGAGGATCGATCCCCGCGGATGCCCGCCGGCCTCTCACCGGCCGAGAGCGCGGTATGGCGGGCCCTGGCCCGCCACGGGCCGGGCGACGTGGAGAGCCTGAGCCGCCGGAGCGGGCTCACCGCCGCGGCCCTCTTCCAGGCCCTCTCCTTCCTGGAGCTCGCCGGACACGTGCACCGGGACGGAGAGGGCTACGCGCTGCCCCCGGTTCAGGGCCGATAGAGATCCTTCACCCGCCCCCAGGTAGTGGCCTGGACCGGGGTGGGGGAGGCGGGCACGGTGGTCCGGGCGTCGGACCCGGTGGAGGAGATGGCGTCGTAGTTCTGCGGCCCGGGAAGACCGGGGCAGGTCCACAGGAAATCCACCGAGAACGCGGGTTCGCAGGCCCCCATGCCCACCCTCGCCGCGGTGAGCAGGGTACGGAACCGCTCGCGCCAGTTGTTGTCCGGTGCGAAGGGTCCCACCTGGGTGGCGGTCCAGTCGGCGGGGCCGGCGGCTCCGGAGAGGGCGGCGCAGGCCACGTTGTCCGAGTTGAAGAAGACGTCCAGCTCCCGCACCCCGGAGCTGAAGCTCACGTTGCACAGCTCGTAGGTGTAGCGCCAGAGGTTGGTGCCGGGCTGGTCTCCCCCCGCGGGCAGGGCGGCCGACGGGGAGTACTCCACCCAGCTCCCACCTTCGTAGTGGTAGAGGCGGTATTCGACCGAGGTCTGCTGCGCCGAGGCGGCGGCAGCCAGGGCCAGGCTCAGGAACAGGGCCGCGGCGGCGATCCGAAACTTCATGGGACTTCCTCCTCCGGGTGGCGTGGGGAACGACGCCCCGGCGCCGGTCAGGCTCGGGGGCCGGACCCTCGGTCCGGCCCCCGTCCGACGATCATCGGGCCAGGATCAACTTCCGGGTCTGGGTGCCGTCCCGGCTGGTGAGCCGATAGAAGTAGAGTCCCGAGGCGGCGGCGGAGCCGTCGTTCCCCCGGGCGTCCCACTGCACGGTGGTATCCCCGGCCGGCGCGGCGCCGTCGAGGAGGGTCCGCACCAGCCGTCCCTGGACGTCGAACACGTCCAGCCGGGCGGGACCGGCCGAGGCCAGGTGGAACCGGATCCGGGTCCCGGCCGCGCGCACCGGATTGGGGAAGTTGGCCATGAGCCGGGTGGCCCCGGGCACCTCGCCCACGGTCTCGGAAGGACGGTCGTAGGCGTAGTTGGGAGTGGCGAGGGGAATCCAGCCCGCGGGCACCGACCGGCCGTTGTTGATCTCGTCGGCGATGGACTTGGCCATCTCGTCGTTGCCCGGGTCGCCGTCGGCGATCAGGTCCCAGCACCAGGTGATGGCCTGGGACACGGTGGCCCCGTCGTCGCTGATCACCGCGTTCTGCCCCAGCTTGAGCGAGACCACGTTCAGGAGCACGGCCATGAGCTGCTGGCGGGCGCGCAGCTCCATGTTCTTGCCGCCGTTGACGGTGAGGATCTCCTGGGCGGCCTCGAGCTTCTCGGTATCGGAGGCCCCCACCGGCACCTCGTACACCCCCACCGGATGGAAGGGGCTGTCGGCGAAGTGGGTGGTGATGGCGTTCAGGTCGGCGATGAAATTCGCGTAGGTCACCTGGGCCTTGCCCCGGCCGCTGAGATGGACGTTGGCCTGGTGCTTCCAGAAGCCGATGGTGCGCGGCGCCGACTCGACGTCCTTGCAGAGGAGGGCCAGGTCCACCGTGCCCCCCGCGCCCGCGGTCTGGTCCCCGGGATCCTCGAAACCGATGGGGGTGGAGATGCTTACCGTGTAGTTGCCGGGGGGAAGATCGCTGAACTCGTAGCTTCCGTCGGGGGCGGTGAGGGTGGAGGCCACGAGCACGTTCTGGTCGTTGAAGAGGTCCACCGCCACCGGATAGACCGGGGTGCCGTCGCAGCCGGAGGTGATCGCCCCGCTGATGGGCGGGAAGTTCACCGTGGTCACGGTGGAGCGCCCCTCGTGGGCGTAGCCGTCCAGGGCCTCGAAGAACTGCTCGCCGGGGATCCCGGAACCCTTCCACAGGAAGGTGACCGAGAAACCGGCCAGGGTCTGGCCGGGGAGGATCCGGTTGGTGCCGTCCCCGTTGAAGAAGTCGACCACCCAGGCCGAGGGGTCCGGATCCTCGTAGACGTCGGCGGACCAGGCGGAGGGGGCGGCCGCGGTGCCCACGAAGTCGGGGGAGCTGTTGGCGAAGTCGGTGTTGTCGCCGAGGAACACCACGCCGCTGTCCGGGTCGCTGTCGAAGAAGACGATCAGCTCGATGACCGCCGGCTCCACCGCGTTGTTGGTCAGCGCGTAGTCGTAGCGGTAGACCGACCCTCCGGTGGCGGGGCCGACGTAGGTGAGGGTGGCGTTCAGGGTGGCGTCCTGGGCGCCGGCGGGGGGGGCGGCGACGAACAGGGCCAGCAGGACGAACAAGAGCAGGCCCGCTCCGCGGGATGCGGCGCTCATGGAGACCTCCTTCACGAGTTGTAACGGCAACGATGACAGTGGGGTCCCCTCGGGGCCCGATTTGCGACGGAACTATAACATTTTGTTGACAGCTCATTCAAGTACAGTGCGATCGATTTCATCTCCTTCAATGCCCTCGGTATCATCGCGCCGCCGGCGGCCCCCGCCGGGAGGGAGGCCGGGCCGGGTCTCCCGTTTTGACACCGTTTCCGGCGCTCGGGTATGCTCTCCGGTTCGGAACGGCGACGTCCCCCGACGCGGACGTCACCCTGCAACCCGTTGATATAAACCGGATTTTCAAGGGGCGACCCGGCCCGGCGCCGCAGCGCGGCGCCGTCCGTGCGCCGTCCGGGAGAACCTGCACCGTGTCGTCAATCTCCTCCACCGGGCCCGCCGGGGCCCCCGCCGCCCTTCCTTCCCGCACGCTCTCCCCGGTCATGCTCGCCCGCCTCGATCGGGTGGGGTTGGGGCCCGCGGCCGAGAAGATCCAGGCCGGGGAGCGGCTCTCCTTCGAGGACGGCCTGGCCCTCTACCGCACTCCGGACGCGGCCGCGGTGGGAATGCTGGCCAACGTGGTCCGGGAACGGTGGCATGGCGACCGGACCTGGTTCGTGCGCAACCGCCACCTGAACCCCACCAACGTGTGCGAGGCGGACTGCATGTTCTGCGCCTTCAAGGCGGATCCCGGCGACGCCAAGGGTTGGACCCTGGGCAGGGAGGAGATCCAGGAACGCATCCGCCGCCTCATCACCGACGACGTCCGCGAGGTCCACGTGGTGGGGGGGCACAACCCCGAGGTGGGCTACGACTACTTCGTGGACACCATCCGCTGGATCAAGGAGGTCCGGCCCGGGGTGCACGTGAAGGCCTACACCATGGCCGAGATCACCTTCTTCTCCAAGATCTCGGGGAAGACGATCGAGGAGGTGGTGGCGGACCTGAAGGAGGCGGGGCTGGACGCCTGCACCGGGGGCGGAGCGGAGATCCTGGACGAGCGGGTGCGCAGGAAGATCGTCCGGGGCAAGGTGGACGGCGAGGGCTGGCTGGAGACCGCCCGGCGCGTGCACCGGGCGGGGGTGAAGTCCAACTGCACCATGCTCTACGGCCACATCGAGAAGGACGAGGACCGGGTGGACCACCTCCTGAAGCTGCGGGGGGTGCAGGACGAGACCGGGGGCTTCCAGGCCTTCGTTCCCCTCGCCTTCCACAACGCCAACAACCGCCTCCGGAAGCTCAATCCGCCCACCGGGATCGACGACCTCAAGAACCTGGCCGCGGCCCGGCTCCTCCTGGACAACGTGCCCCACATCAAGGCCTACTGGCCCATGCACACGCCCAAGCTGGCCCAGGCCGCCCTGTGGATGGGGGTGGACGACGTGGACGGGACGGTGGTGGAGGAGCACATCTATCACATGGCCGGCGCCGAGACCGAGCAGGCCATGTCGGTGGAGGCGCTGGTGGACATGATCCGCCGCGCCGGCCGGACCCCGATCGAGCGCGACGCCCTGTACCGGACGGTGCGGGAGTACCCCGAGCCGTGACCGGTCCCGCGCCGGCCCGGGGTACGGGGAGGGAACGCTGATGCGCGTGGGCGCGGTGAGCTTCCTCAACACCCTGCCCCTGGCCGCCGGCCTGGAGCGATTCCTTCCCGGGGCGGAGATCGTCCGCGCCACCCCCGCCCGCCTGGCCGAGGAGCTGGACCGGGGCACCCTGGATGTGGGCCTGGTTCCGGTGGCGGCGCTCACCGTGCACCCGGAGTGGTCGGTGGTGCCGGGACTGGGCATCGCCGCCGAGGGCCCGGTGCGCTCGGTGCTCCTGCTCTCCCGCACCCCCCTGGAGCGCGTGGAGCGGGTGGTGACCGATCCCGCCTCCCGCACCTCCAACGTGCTCGCCCGGCTCTGGCTGCGCCACCGGCTGGGACGGGACGTGCCCGGCGTGCCCGGCCCGGCCCGGCTGGAGGAGCGGCTGTCCGGCGGGGCGGCCACGGTGGCCATCGGGGACGACGCCCTGTTCTGGACCGGCGAGGCCGCGGAGCGGGTCGACCTGGGCGGCGCGTGGTCGGAGTGGACCGGTCTCCCCTTCGTGTTCGCGGTGTGGGCGGGCCCCGGCGCCGGCGATCCCGCCCTCGCCCCCGCCCTCCACGCCTGCTACCGGACCAACGCGGCCCGGCTCGACGAGCTGGCCCAGGCCGCGGCCCCCGGCGACCCCGCCCGGGCGGCCCTGATCGGAACCTACCTGCGGGACAGCATCCGCTACCCCCTCGGACCCCGGGAACGGGAGGGGCTGCAGCGATATCTCACCCTGGGGGCGGAGGCGGGTTACCTCTTCCCGGCCGCCGAGAGGAGCAGTCATGTCGACGCAAGCTGAGCCGGTTCTCCGCGATCCCGCCCTCGAGGCCAAGGTGCTCCGCGGGGACCGCCTGACCGAGGACGAGGCCCTCTGGCTCCTGGAGCGGGCGGAGCTGGGCTGGCTGGGGGCGCTGGCCCACGAGGTCCGGTTCCGGATCAATCCCGAGCCGGTGGTGACCTACAACATCGACCGCAACATCAACTACACCAACACCTGCACCGCCCGCTGCCGGTTCTGCGCCTTCTACCTGCCCGAGACCTCCCCCCACGGCTACGTGCTCACCTGGGAGGAGATGCGGGAGAAGATCGCCGAGCTCCGGGCCATCGGGGGCAACCAGATCCTCCTCCAGGGAGGGCTCCATCCCGACTACACCGTGGAGTGGTACGAGGGCATGCTGCGCCGGATGAAGGCCGAGTTCCCCGGCCTCTGGGTGCACGCCTTCAGCGCCCCGGAGATCGTGCACATCGCCCGTCTCTCCGGTCTCACCTACGCCGGGCTCCTGGAGCGGCTCAAGGCGGCGGGCCTGGATTCCATGCCCGGCGGGGGGGCGGAGATCCTGGTCTCCCCGGTGCGGGAGGAGATCGCGGTGGGGAAGTGCACCGGCGAGGAGTGGATCGAGGTCCACCGCCAGTGCCACCGCCTGGACCTGCCCACCACCGCGACCATGATGTTCGGGACCATCGAGACCCCGGCCCAGCGCATCGGGCACCTGAAGATGCTCCGCGACCTCCAGGACGAGACCGGCGGCTTCACCGCCTTCATCGCCTGGCCCTTCCAGCCCGACCACACCGCGCTCAAGAAGCTGGTGCGGCGGCCGGCCACCGCGGTCGAGTACCTGCGCATGAACGCGGTGGCGCGCCTCTACCTGGACACCGTGCCCCACGTGCAGTCGTCCTGGGTCACCATGGGGGAGAAGATCGGCCAGCTCGCGCTCTTCTACGGCGCCGACGACTTCGGCAGCGTGATGATGGAGGAGAACGTGGTCTCCGCCGCCGGTACCGTCCACAACCTGGACGAGGCCCGCATCCGCCGGGCGGTGGAGCGGGCCGGGTTCACCCCGGTGCGGCGGGGGATGCGGTACGACCGCCTGGAGGAGGAAGCGGCGGCGGGCCTGACCGCCGAGGGATGAACGACACCGCCCCGGGCGCCCTGCGCGGACTGGGGGAGCGGGTCCTCCTCTTCGGCCACATGGTCCGTTTCTCCCACTCCGTGTTCGCCCTCCCCTTCGCCCTGGCCGGGGTGGTCCTGGCCGTCGACCGGCTCGGGTTCTGTCCCGGGCCGGGGGTGTGGCTGTGGACGGTGGTGGCCATGGTGGGGGCGCGGTCCACGGCCATGGCCGTGAACCGCCTCGCCGACGCCCGCATCGACGCCGCCAACCCCCGCACCCGGAACCGCGAGCTTCCCCGGGGGGCCCTGAGCCCGGCCTCGGCCTGGGCCTTCACCGCCCTGGCCGCGGCGGCGTTCGTGTTCGCGGCCTGGCGGCTGAACCCGCTGGCCTTCGCCCTCTCCCCGGTGGCCCTGGCCGTGGTGGTCTTCTACTCCTTCACCAAGCGCTTCACCTGGGCCAGCCACCTCTTCCTGGGCCTGGCCCTGGGGGTGGCCCCGGTGGGGGGCTGGGTGGCGGTGACCGGGCGCCTCGAGTTCCCCCCCTTCCTCATCACCCTGGGGGTGCTGGGCTGGGTGGCCGGCTTCGACGTCTTCTACGCCCTCCAGGACCTGGATTTCGACCGCCGGACCGGCCTCCACAGCATTCCCGCCCGCTTCGGCCCCCGCGGCGCGGTGATCGCCGCCCGCATCCTGCACGGGGTCGCGGTGGCCGCCCTGGCCTCGGTGTACCTGGTGCTGGACCTCTCGGTGTGGTACCTGGTGGGGATGGCGGTCATCGCCGGCCTCCTCCTCCACGAGCACCGCCTGGTCCGGACCGACGACCTGAGCGGGCTCAACAAGGCCTTCTTCGACATGAACGCGGTGGTGAGCGTGATGTATCTCCTCACCGTCGCGGTGGGAGCCCGACTGTGAAGCCCGAATCCCGCCGCATCGTGCTCGCCGTGACCGGGGCCAGCGGGGCCGTCTACGCCGAGCGTCTGCTCAAGGCCCTGATCGAGGAGGGCCACCGGGTGGACCTGGTGGTGTCCGCCTACGGGGCCCGTCTCCTCAAGGAGGAGCGGGACCTTCCCGGGGATCCCCGGAAGCTCGCCGAGGCGGTGGCCGGGCGGTACGGGCTCCGGCCGGCCGCGGACCAGGTCGCGGTGCACGGGAACCAGGACCTGGGGGCGAGCCTCTCCAGCGGCTCCTATCCCGTGCACGGGATGGCGGTGGTGCCGGCCAGCATGCGCACGGTGGGGGCGGTGGCGGCGGGGCTGGGGGCGACCCTGGTCGACCGCGCGGCCATGGTGGCCCTGAAGGAGCGCCGCCCTCTGGTGCTGGTCCCCCGCGAGACCCCCCTGAGCCGGATCCACCTGGAGAACCTGCTCCGCCTCCACGACGCCGGCGCGGCCATCGTGCCCGCCGACCCCGCCTTCTACCAGAAGCCCCGCACCTTCGAGGACCTGGGCGATTTCATCGCCGCCCGGGTCATGGAGCAGCTGGGGATCCCCCCGTCCCACGACCTCTTCCCGCGCTGGGGCACCGGGGCGTGAGCGGCCGCGCTCCCGGAGCGGCGGCGCCGGCCGGCAACGCCGGTGGCCGTCCCCCCGAGGCCCCGGAACGGCCCGCGAACGGCGGCGCTCCGGGGAGGGAGCAGAAGCGGCGCATCCGGTCCATGTTCGACGCCGTGGCCCCCCGCTACGACCTGCTGAACCATCTCCTGAGCCTGGGTATCGACGTGCGCTGGCGGAAGCGCGCGGTGGCCGCCCTGGATCTCCGGCCGGGACAGGTGGTCCTGGATCTCTGCGCCGGGACCGGGGACCTGGGCTTCGAGGCCGCGCGCCGGGAACCGGGGGTGGCAGTGGTGGGAGTGGACCTGGCCCGGGAAATGCTGGTGCGCGCCCAGGGCAAGGGGGGCGGGGAGCGGCACCTCTTCCTCCAGGGGGACGCCGAGCGCCTCCCCCTGGCCGGGGCCTCGGTGGACCGGGCCGGCGTGGGGTTCGGGATCCGGAACGTGAGCTCGCTTCCTGCCGCCTTCGCCGAAACCGCCCGCGTGCTCCGCCCCGGGGGGATCTTCGCCGTGCTGGAGTTCACCACCCCGCCCAACCGCGTGTTCCGCGCCCTCTACCAGGCCTACTTCCACCGGGTGCTGCCCGTGGTGGGGGGATGGGTGAGCGGCCGCCGCGACGCCTACACCTACCTTCCCGACTCGGTGAGCCGGTTCCCCTCGCCTCCGGAGCTGGCCCGGATCGCCCGGGAGGCGGGGTTCTCCGAGGTGTCCTGGACCCTGCTCCAGGGAGGCATCGCCGCCCTCCACCTCTGCCGGAGATAGCCGGTGGCGCCGCCGCCGGCACCGGCCGGAGACCGCTGACCATGGCCCGGCACGAGGCGCCCGATCTCAACGACCGGCTGGAGTACGCGGCCCTCTCCGGGCTCCTGGCCGCCTTCCGCACCCCCGGACCCGATCGCGCCCGGCGCTGGGGCCGCGCCCTGGGGCGTTTCACCGCCCGCACCGTTCCCCTCCGGAAGAAGGTGGCCCTGGAGAACCTGGCCCGCGCCTTCCCGGAGATGTCCGCGGCCGAGCGCGAGCGCACCTACCGGGGGATGATGGAGAACCTGGGCGCGGTCCTGGCCGGTTTCGCCCGCTTCGGGCTGCGGGACCCGGAGCCGGCCACCCGGTCCTTCACCGTGGTCAACCTGGAGGCCGCCGCCCGGGCCCATGCGGCGGGGAGGGGAGCGGTCTTCCTCACCGCCCACTACGGGAACTGGGAGGCCTTCGGGGCCGCCGTCCGGGCCTCGGGGTACCCGGTCACCGTGCTCGGGGGGCGGCAACGGAACCCGCTGGTCGAATCGCTCTTCGCCCGCTACCGCGCCAACGTGGGCCTCGAGAGCCTCACCGTGGGGGAGAGCCTGAGGCCGCTGGTCCGCACCCTCCGGGGCGGCGCCTTCGTGGCCACCCTGGCCGACCAGGACGGCGGGCGCGGCGGCTTCTTCCTCGACTTCCTGGGGCGGAAGGCCTCGGTCCAGGCCGGGCTCTTCCGGCTCCTGGTCCGGACCCGGGTGCCCCTGATCACGGGGTTCGCGGTCCGGGACGGCCAGCGCTGGCGGGGGGAGCTCCAGGACCCGGTGTGGCCGGAGCCGGCCGCGGGCGAGGCGGAGGTGGAGGCCGAGGCCCGGCGCATGGCCGCGCTCTACCTGGCCCGGGTGGAGGAGTACGTCCGCCGGCATCCGGACCACTGGTTCTGGGTCCACCGGCGCTGGCGCACCCGGCCCCCGGAGGAGGGGGGGGCGGCTCAGCGCGGGTCCGCGCCCTCGTAGACCGCCCCGTCCTTGATCACCGTCTTCGGGCCGAGGTGGTTTCCGGGATCGGCGAGGGGGTCGCGGTCGAAGAGCACCAGATCCGCCTTCATCCCCGGGGCCACCGCCCCCACCGAGTCCTGGAGGCCCAGGGTCCGGGCGGTGTTCCAGGTCCCGATCCGCAGCACCCCGGCCATGGGGATCCCCGCCCGGTGGAGGAGGAGCAGCTCGGAGAGCGCGGCCTTGCCCGGGTCGCCGGGACCGAGATGGGCGAAGTAGCCCAGGGTCTGGGCGAAGAAGAGTGCCTTGCGGCTCCCCCCGGCCAGCGGCTTGATCTCGGCCCGCCACACCGACTCCTGTTCCTCGGGGGACATCACGTTTTTGATCAGGGTATAGGCGTGTTCCACGTCCCGCAGCCCCAGGTCCAGGGCCCGGGAGATGGAGAACACGTTGAAGTCGATGTGGGCGAAGGGGATCATGCCCAGCTCCAGGGCCTGGCCGATGGCGGCGGTGAACTCCGGTTCGCGCAGCCGCCAGTAGAGCTTCACGAAACGGAAGCCCAGGTCGTGGTACTGGCGCACCTTGGCCACGGCCGCCTCGGGCCGGCCACCTCCACGTGCCCCGGGTACGGGGTGCGCCCCTCCTCGTGGGAGACCAGCGCCCCGCCGCAGGGATGGAAGTCGGGGGCCCAGGGCACCGGTTGCATCCACGCCTCCAGGAGCGGCAGGTCCTCCTCGCTGTCCCCGGCCGAGCGCACCGAGGTCACCCCGAAGGGGAGGTAGGCCCGGGCCCAGCGGCGCCGGTAGGCGGCGATGGAATCGGGTTCCATGCTGAGGCGCACCACCGGGCCGCCGGTAGCGAGGATGGAGTCGGCCAGGACCATGGCGATGTGGTGGTGCCCGTCGATGAGGCCGGGGGTGAGGAGCCGGCCCTCCGCGTCCAGGACCCGCTTCGCCCGGGCGGCCTCGGCGGCGGCGGCGGAGTCCGGCTCCACCGCGGAGATGCGGCCGTCGCGGACCAGCACCGTCCGCCCGGGAAGCACCGAGGCCCCGGGGGCGTCGAAGACCGGGGCGTGAATCACGGCCAGGTCCGGGGCGGGAGCGGCCGCCGCGGCCGGGGGACCGGGGAGAAGGAGGGCCAGGAGGAGGAGGATCGCCGCCACGGGGAACCCCCGCGCCGGGCCGGGGCGGCTCCGGGGCCCGGTCTCATACCGCCCGCCGGTTCCGCCGATAATCCCCGGGTAGGGTCGGCCGGATCCGGGGCCGCCCATCAGGTCTTGAACCCGATGTTCTTTCCCGGCTCGGGATGCCCGGCCAGGTTGATGGGGCCGTACTGGTCCTCGAACTTGGCCAGGTTGTCGCCGAGGGCCTTGTGCAGGGCCTTGGCGTTGGGCGCGGTGAGGATGACCCGCGCGTGGACCTTGGCCTTGGCCAGACCGGGAAGGGCGCGGGCGAAGTCGATGATGACTTCCGAGTTGGAGTGGGAGATGAGGGCGAGGTTGGAGTAGATCCCCTGGGCCTCGGCCTCGTCGATGGAAAGCTGGAGGTTGGAACCTCCGCCCTGGGGGCGCGGGCTGGGGGCGGGCTTGTCCTCGGACATGTCGGGTGCGTCTCCTCCCCTGGGATCGGACAACGGTGGATCCATGAGCGATGGAAGAAAGAGTCTAGGAGCGGGGGCGGACCCCGTCAACGAACCCCGCCTGGAGGCGGTGCCCGGCGGGGCCGCCGGCGCTCGCCCGGCCCCCCTGAGCGGGGCGCGGGTGGAGGCGCTGCAACTCGTCCTGGGCGGCCGGGACCCGCTTCGCGGCGCGGCGGAAGCGGTGGCCGAGGCCGCGGTGGAGGAGCTGGGGATGGAGCGGGCGGTGGTGCTGGTGCGCGAGCCCGGCCGGGACGGGCTCCTGGCCGTGGGGTCGGCGGGGTTCGGGGAGGCGGAAGGCCGGGCCGATCTGCTTCGCTTCGCCCGGGAGGTGGCGGAGTGGGTCGGGACCACCCGCCATCCGGTCCGGGTGGCCCGCCCCGGGGACGATGCACGCTTCGGCCCGCTCGAGGGGAATCCGGGCCCGGTCCGGGGGGCGCCGCTGCTCGCCCACGGACGGGTGCTGGGGGCGATGGTGGTGTTCGAGCCCGCCGCGCCGGACGGGGAGCCCGCGGCTTCGGGCGCCTCGGACCGGCGCGGCGAGGGCCTGGCGCTGCTGGCCGGGTTCGCCGCCCTGGGGGCGGCCCACGGGCGGTCGCGGAGCCGGGCGCGGGAGCTGGCCGGCCGCCTGGAGGCCAGCGAGACCCGCCGCCTCCAGGCCGAACGCCTGGCCGCGGCGGGAGAGGTGGCGGCGGAGATGGCGGCCGAGATCAAGGCGCCCCTGGCCGGCCTGGGCGGCCTGGCCGGCCGGCTGGCCCGGGAGTTTCCCGAGGACGACCCGCGGCGGACGCGCCTCCTCCTCATGGTCCAGGAGGCGGAACGGCTGGAGCGGCTCCTCGGGGACCAGGTGGAGCTGGCCCGGGCCCGCGACGCCGAGCGCCGCCCCGACGACCTGAACCGGATCCTGTCGGAGTGCCTGATGCTCCTGGACGCGGAGATCGGCCGGCGGCGCCTGCGGGTCACGCGGCGCCTGGCCTCGGGGATTCCCATCCTGCTCCTGAACGGAGCGCTCCTCCGCCGCATCTTCCTGAACCTCTTCCGGGGCGTCCTCGACGGCGCGCCGATGGGCGGCCGCATCAAGGTGGAGAGCAAGCGGCGGGGAGGATGGGTGGAGGTCACGGTGGCCTCGGACGGCGCCCACCGGCCCGGCCGGGCCCTGGACGACGTGTGGGCCCCCTTCCAGGGCGAAGCCGGGGAGTCGGCGGGGGTGAGCGCCTCGTCCCTGGGCCTCCTCCTCCGGGAGCAGCAGGGAGCGCTCCGCACCGCCTCCACCCCCGACTGGCCGGTGGTCTACGTGCTCACCCTGCCCATCCCCGAGAACCGCGACCGCCGCCGCTCGGAGCGGGACCGCCGCTCCGGCCGGGACCGGCGCCGGGCCTGAGACCCGGGCGCGGGCGGTCCCCGGAGCCCCGCCGGCGCCGGGGCCTCGGCGGGCGGACACCGCCGCGGCGGGTCCGCCGCGGGGTTGCGGGGGGTCCGGGGCCGTGCTAATCTCCTCCGCCTGTTTCGAGTGCGACCCTAGCTCAGTTGGTAGAGCACGTGACTGAAAATCACGGTGTCCCCAGTTCAACTCTGGGGGGTCGCACCACGTCTCGATGGGGTCCCGCGGGCCGCCCGGCCCCCGGGGCCTTTCTCGTTTCCGCCGTGGGGGGAGCGTCGGGGGGAGCCCGGTCAGGGACAGGCGGCTTCGGCGCCCCCGCGGATGAAGTCGCTCAGGATCGCGGCGTCGGCCAGGCCCACCGGAGCGTCGAAGGGTTCGGTGAGCTTGGTGCAGGGGGAGACCGCCCCCACGGTGATGGCCGGGGCGTGGAAGGAGGCGTCGGCCAGGGACACGCCGAAGACGCCGTCGTCGCAGGTCGGGGCCCCGGCCTCCCCGGGGAGCAGGCCGGCCGCGTCCACCGCGTCCGGGGAAGCCACCGGCACCTCGGCCACCACGATGTTGTTCACCCGCACCTGGGCCACGAACTCCGCCCCGGGGACGTCCTCGGGGCGCACGCAGCCCCCGGCCCGGAGATGGAAGACGGCGTAGCCGTCCTCGTCGGTCGGGGCGACGACGCTGGCGGGATCGGTATCCGGGCCCCAGGAGATGAGCGCCGAGGCTTCCGGGGAGAACAGGATCTGGACAAAGTCGTCGGCGTAGCTGGCCCCGGTGGGGTAGACCACGTGGACGGTGTAGTCCAGGCTCCCGTCCGGGCTCACGCAGAGGACGGAGGGGAAGTGGGAGAGCGCCAGGTCCGGGACCTTGGCCCGGGCGGTGGGGGCGATGGCGGCCATGGCCACGAGGACGGCCGGGAGCACCACCTTAGGTCGAAGATGGGTCATGTCGGGGGCCTCCCGTCCGTTGGACGTCAAGGGCCGCGGCCGCGATGCGGATTCCCCATTACCCGGATCCCATGTGATTCTAGTCTGGAACCGTCGCGGCGGCAACCCGGCCCGGCGCCCGCGCCGCCGCATCTCCCGGCGGACAAAGGATTTGATCGCGGGAAGGCCGCGGGTTAGAATCCTCGCCCGATTCCTGTTTGCGCGCCCGGGTCCGGACCGGGCGCATCGTGCCCGTCGGGCTGGTGTAGCTCAGCTGGTAGAGCAACGCACTCGTAATGCGTAGGTCAGCGGTTCGATTCCGCTCACCAGCTCCATTTTCATTCCCTTGCCGGTGCCCGAGCGGAAGTCCCCGCCGTACGGGGCTGCGTTCCCGGTTCGCTCCGTCCCTCCGGCCGGCGCGTCGTCTTCCCGCCGGGCCGGGATTCATGTTTATGAGCAAGACCCTCATGACCTCCGTCTCCGGGGTGCGCGGGGTGGTCGGCGACGGCCTCACCCCGGAAGTGATCCTCCGTTACGCGGCGGCCTTCGCCGGCAGCCTGGGCCCGGGCCCGGTCGTGTTCGGCCGCGACTCCCGCCCCTCCGGCCCCGCCCTGCGCCATGCGGTGCTGGCCGCGCTCCTCGGCGCCGGGCGGGACGTCCTGGAGATCGGTATCGTCCCCACCCCCACCGTGCAGCTCGAGGTCGAGCGCCAGCGGGCGGCGGGGGGCATCGCCCTCACCGCCAGCCACAACCCGGTGGAGTGGAACGCGCTCAAGTTCGTGGGGCCCTCGGGGCGCTTCCTCGCCCCGGCCGAGGCGGCAGCCTTCCTGGCCTCGGTGGACCGGCCCCTGCCCGCGGTCCGCTGGGACGGCCTGGGGACGCTCACCGCGATCCCCGACGCCCTCCGCCACCACGTGGACCTGATCCTGGGCCTGGACGAGGTGGACCGGGAGGCGGTGGCGGCGGCCCGGCCCCGGGTGATCCTGGACGCGGTCCACGGGGCCGGCGGGGCCATCGGCCGGGAACTCCTGGAGCGGCTGGGCTGCGACGTCACCGTGCTCTTCGAGGAGCCCACCGGGCTCTTCCCCCGGCCCCCGGAGCCCCTGGCCGAGAACCTGGGGCGGCTGGCCGAGGAGGTGCGGCGGCAGGGGGCGGACGTGGGCATGGCCTTCGACCCCGACGTGGACCGGCTCTCCCTGGTCGACGAGACCGGGACCGCGGTGGGGGAGGAGTGCACCCTGGCCCTGGCCGCGGACCACGTGCTCTCGGTGGCCCCGGGCCCGGTGGTCACCAACCTCTCCACCAGCGCCCGGCTGGAGGCGGTGGCCGCGCGCCACGGCCAGCGGGTGGTGCGGACCCCGGTGGGGGAGGCCAACGTGGTGGAGGGGATCCGGGCCGAGAAGGCCCGGATCGGCGGGGAGGGGAACGGGGGGGTCATCCTTCCCGCGCTCCATCTGGGCCGGGACGCCCCGGCCGGGGTGGCCCTGATCCTGACCGGACTCGTCCGGAGGGGGGGACCCTCTCGGCCTGGGTGGGCTCCCTGCCCCGTCTGATCATGGTCAAGGCCCGGGTGGATCTCACCCGGGAGCCGGACTGGTCCGCGGCCGAGCGGGCCCTGGAGGGGCTCCTGGACCCCGCCGAGATCGACCGGCGCGACGGATTGCGGCTGGCCCGGGGCCCGGAATGGGTACACTTGAGAAAGTCCGGAACCGAGCCGATCATCAGGGTGATCGCGGAGTCCCCCGACCCGGACCGGGCCCGGGAACTGGTCCGTGCGGCCGAGAACGCCCTGGCCTGACCGACGGGCCCTCCGGGGCCCGGACCTCGTCGAGTGCGCAAGGAGGCGCCAATGTGCGGCATCGTGGGTTACGTGGGTCGCCGGAACTGTCTGGGCATCCTCATGGACGGACTCCGGCGGCTGGAGTACCGCGGCTACGACTCGGCCGGAGTGGCGGTCATCAACGGGACCGGGCTCCGGGTCACCAAGCAGGCGGGGAAGATCTCCGGCCTGGAGGAGATCCTGCGCGTCCAGCCGGTGGACGGGCACACCGGCATCGCCCATACCCGGTGGGCTACCCACGGCGAGCCCACCACCGTCAACGCCCATCCCCACGTGGACGGCACCGGCGGGATCGCCCTCGCCCACAACGGCATCATCGAGAACTACCGGGCCCTGAAGAGCAAGCTGGAATCCGAGGGCCACGTGTTCCAGACCGAGACCGACACCGAGGTCCTGGCCCACCTGATCCAGAAGTACTACGACGGGGTGCTGGAGGAGGCGGTGGCCAAGGCCCTGGCCCTGGTGGAGGGGACCTACGGGATCGCGGTGATCTCCCAGCGGGAGCCGAACAAGGTGGTGGGGGCCCGCCACGGAAGCCCCCTGGTGGTGGGGGTGGGGGACGGCGAGTACTGGGTGGCCAGCGACGTCTCGGCCATCCTCCGCTACACCAAGAACGTGGTCTACCTGGACGACGGCGAGATGGTGGTCATCACCCCCGAGTCCTTCCAGACCACCACCATCGACGGCCGCCGCATGGACAAGCAGATCCAGGAAGTGGAATGGGAGCTGGAGCAGATCGAGAAGGGCGGCTTCGACCACTTCATGCTGAAGGAGATCTTCGAGCAGCCCCGCTCGGTGGAGAACGCCTTCCGGGGGCGCCTGCTCCTCGACGAGGGCACCGGGCGTCTGGGCGGGCTCAACATGGAGAAGAACGCCCTTCGCCTCATCGACCGCATCATCATCCTCGGCTGCGGCACCTCGTGGCACTCGGGCATGATCGGCGAGTACATGCTGGAGGAGTACGCGGGGATCCCGGTGGAGGTGGAGTACGCCTCCGAGTTCCGCTACCGGAACCCCATCATCAAGGCGGGGACCATCTGCCTGGCCATCAGCCAGTCGGGGGAGACCGCCGACACCCTGGCCGCCATGCGCGAGGCCCAGCGCAGGGGGGCGCCGGTGCTGGGGGTGGTGAACGTGGTCGGGAGCACCATCGCCCGGGAGTCCGACGGCGGGGTGTACATCCACGCCGGGCCCGAGATCGGGGTGGCCTCGACCAAGGCCTTCACCAGCCAGGTGGCCGCGCTCACCGTCCTCACCATGAGCCTGGCCCGCCTGCGGGGAATGACCCGGGAGCAGGGAGGGCGGGTGGTCCAGGCCCTGACCGAGATCCCCCGGAAGATGGAGCGGATCCTGGAGACCGACGGGCAGATCCAGGCCATCGCCCGGGACTACGCCCACCACAACAACTTCCTCTACCTGGGCCGGGGGTTCAACTTCCCGGTGGCCCTGGAAGGGGCGCTGAAGCTCAAGGAGATCTCCTACATCCACGCCGAGGGGTATCCGGCCGCGGAGATGAAGCACGGGCCCATCGCCCTCATCGACGAGAACATGCCGGTGGTGTTCATCTGCATCCAGGACTCGGCCTACGACAAGGTCCTGTCCAACATGGAAGAGGTGCGGGCCCGCAAGGGTAAGATCATCGCCGTGGCCAGCGAGGGGGACACCCTGGTCCGGGAGAAGGCGGACCACGTGATCTACGTGCCCCACACCGAGGAGATGCTGAATCCGCTTCTCACCGTGATTCCCCTGCAGCTTCTGGCCTATCATATGGCCGTCGAGCGCGGGTGCAACGTGGACCAGCCCCGCAACCTGGCCAAGAGCGTGACCGTGGAGTGAATTATGCAATTCGTGCGGACCGAGGCCGCCCCGGCGGCGGTGGGACCCTACAGCCAGGCGGTGGTGGCCGGCGGCCTGGTGTACACGGCCGGGCAGGTGGGCCTCGATCCCGCCGCCGGCGCCATGGTGGAAGGCGGGGTGGAGGCCCAGACCCGGCAGGTGCTGGCCAACCTGGCCGCGGTCCTGGCCGCGGCCGGCTCGGGGCTGGACCGGGTGGTCAAGACCACGGTGTTCCTGGCCGACATGGGCGATTTCAAGGCCATGAACGCGGTCTACGCCGAGGCCTTCGGAGACCACCGTCCCGCCCGGTCCACCGTCCAGGCCGCCGCCCTCCCGCTGGGGGCCCGGGTGGAAATCGAAGCGGTGGCGCTGGCCTAGCCCGTTGACGCACCGGGAGCCGCCCGCCTTCATCTTCCCCGCCGTCCCGGGGACCGTGGACAAGCCCCCCCGTCCCGCCCTAGACTGTTTCGCCTTGTTACGGAGACGAACGGGTCCTGGTGGGCCCCGAGGACTTCAAATCCTTCTGCCGGGCGCTGATCCCGTCCGGGGTGGGTTCGATTCCCACACGTCTCCGCCAGTGTGCCGGCCGGGATTCCGGGCCTGGGTCCTGGTCCTGGCCCTCCTGTTCGGCCTCGTGCCGGCGGCCCGGGGGGCCGAGCCGGCCCCGGGGCCGGGGGCGCTTTCCCGGGGCCCCAGCCCGGGCTCGGTGGCCCTCCGGTCCATGGTCCTGCCCGGCTGGGGCGAGGCCGCCAACGGCAAGTGGCTGAAGAGCGCGGCTTTCTTCGGCGCCTACGGCGGCCTCTGGGCCTGGGCGATCTCGATCCATCAGGACAAGATGGACGCCATCGGCCGCATGAACGCGGCCTCGACCGACGCCGAGCGGCTGCAGTGGCGGCTGGAGGCGGACCGGCTGGAAAGCTCGCGGAACGGAAAACTCTGGCTGGCCGGACTGACCCTTCTCCTTTCCATGGCGGACTCCTACGTGGACGCACATCTCAGGAACTTCGACCGGCGAATGGACGCCACCGTGGGCTGGATCCCCGATTCCGGGGACCCGGTGCTCGGGGTGTCGGTGTCGGTGCCGGTGGGGGCGCCCTCCCCCGCCGAGGCGGGGCGATGAACCGCGACCACGTCCGCAACTTCTGCATCATCGCCCACGTGGACCACGGCAAGTCCACCCTGGCCGACCGGCTGCTGGAGCTGACCGGGACCCTCACCTCCTTCCAGATGAAGGACCAGGTCCTGGACAGCATGGACCTGGAGCGGGAGAAGGGCATCACCATCAAGTCCCATCCCATCACCATGGACTACCGGGCCGACGACGGGACCGCCTACCGGCTGAACCTGATCGACACCCCGGGGCACGTGGACTTCTCCTACGAGGTGTCCCGGAGCCTGGCCGCCTGCGAGGGGGCGGTGCTGGTGGTGGACGCGGCCCAGGGCATCCAGGCCCAGACCCTGTCCAACCTCATCCTGGCCCGGGAGGCGGGGCTCAGCATCATCCCGGTGCTGAACAAGATCGACCTCCCCGGGGCCCACCCCGAGTCCATCGCCGAGGAGCTGGGCATGCTCCTGGAATGCGAGCCGGAGGAGATCCTCCACATCTCGGCCAAGACCGGCCAGGGGGTGCACGAGGTCCTGGAACGGGTCATCCACCGGGTTCCTCCCCCGGCGCCGGGCCGGCCCGAGACCCGGGCCCTCATCTTCGACTCGGTCTTCGACCAGTTCCGGGGGGTGGTGGCCTACGTCCGGGTGGTGGACGGCAAGCTGGGCCTGGGCCAGCGGATCCGCTTCTTCGCCAACCCGGCCGAGATCTACGAGGTGCTGGAGGTGGGGATCTTCCGGCTGGACATGATCAAGAAGGACCGCCTGGAGGCGGGGGACGTGGGCTACCTGATCGCCGGGGTCAAGCAGCTCGGGGACGCCAAGGTGGGGGACACGGTGGTGGACGCCGAGCGTCCCGCCTCGGAGCGTCTCCCCGGCTACAAACCCATGAAGCCGATGGTGTTCAGCGGCCTGTACCCGGTGGACACCGACGACTACGAGGCCCTGAAGCTGGCGCTGGAGAAGCTCTCCCTGAACGACGCCGCCCTCTCCTACGAGCCCGAGACCTCGGAGGCCCTGGGCTTCGGCTTCCGGTGCGGGTTCCTGGGCCCCCTGCACCTGGAGATCGTCCAGGAGCGGCTGGAGCGCGAGTACGGCCTCCACCTGATCGCCACCGTACCCAACGTGCGCTACCAGGTGATGGGAACCGACGGCGAGTTGCTCATGGTCGAGAACCCGGCCAAGATGCCCGTTCCCCAGGAAATCGAGATCATCGAGGAGCCCTTCGTCAAGGTGACCATCCTGGTCCCGGCGGAGTACGTGGGCAACATCATGAAGCTGGCCCAGGACCGCCGGGGGGTGTACCGGGAGATGCACTACCTGGACACCGAACGGGTCCAGCTCGTCTACGATCTCCCCCTGAACGAGATCGTCCTGGACTTCTACGACCGCCTGAAGTCCATTTCCCGGGGATACGCCACCCTGGATTACGAGTACATCGGGTACCGGGAATCGGATATCGTCAAGATGGATATACTCCTGAACGACGCGTCGGTGGACGCGCTGTCGGTCCTGGTCCACCGCGACAAGGCCCACGAGTGGGGGCGGAGCGTGGCCCAGAAGCTCAAGGAGCTCATTCCCCGGCAGATGTTCCAGGTCGCCATCCAGGCCTCGGTGGGGAACCGCGTGATCGCCCGCGAGACGGTGGGCGCGATGCGGAAGAACGTGACCGCCAAGTGCTACGGGGGCGACATCACCCGGAAACGCAAACTGCTGGAGAAGCAGAAGGAAGGGAAGAAGCGCATGAAACAGGTCGGGAACGTCACCATCCCCAAGGACGCGTTCCTCGCCGTTCTGAAGGTGGAGAGGTGATGGGGGGGCGCATCGAGGCCAGCGATTCCGCCGTCGGCTCCGGGACCCGGGAGAAGCGGGCGGCCGCGGTCCGGAAGAAGTCGACCCTCCGCGAGTACACCGAAGCCATCGTCATCGCGGTCATCCTCACCCTGTTCATCCGCACCTTCGTCATCCAGGCCTTCCGCATCCCCACCGGCTCCATGGAGAACACCCTCCTCGTCGGCGATTTCCTGTTCGTGAACAAGTTCCTCTACGGCGCCCACGTGCCCTTCACCGATCTCACCCTGCCCGCCGTCCGCTCCCCGGAGCACGGCGACGTGATGGTGTTCAAGTTCCCGCGCGATCCCAGCCGGGACTTCATCAAGCGGGTCGTCGGCGTCCCCGGGGACACCATCCAGATCCGGGACAAGGTGGTGTACCGGAACGGGGAGCCCCAGGAGGAGCCCTACGCCCGCTTCACCGCCAGCCGGATCCGGCCCGAGACCTACAGGAACCCCAACATCTATCCCCCCGGCGCGGGCAACCGCGACAACTACGGCCCGGTAGTGGTTCCCCAGGACCGCTACTTCATGATGGGGGACAACCGGGACAACTCCGACGACAGCCGGTTCTGGGGCTTCCTGCCCCGGGACAACATCAAGGGGAAGGCGGAGTTCATCTACTGGTCCTGGAACAAGGAACGCATGCGCCCCCGGCTGGGGCGGATCGGGAAGGTCATCCGCTGACCTCGCTCCCCGCCGGCCGCCGCCGGTGGAGCCCGGACGCGGGTCCGGTGGGGCTCTACGTCCATGTTCCCTTCTGCCGGGCCATCTGCACCTACTGCGCCTTCGCCAAGGGGGAGTACGACCCGGCCCGCGCCGGCCGCTGGCTGGACGGACTGGAGCGGGAGATCGCCCACCGGTCCGCCGCCACCTGGAACGGGCGGCCCCGCCTGGATACCGTGTTCCTGGGCGGCGGCACTCCTTCCACCCTGGACCCGGCCCAGTGGGCCCGCCTGGGCGCGATCCTGAGGGGGGCCTTCGAGCTTTCCCCGGGGGTGGAGTTCACCAGCGAGGCCAACCCCGAGAGCTTCACCCCGGAGATCGCCGCGGCCATGCGGGAGACCGGGGTCAACCGGGTGAGCCTGGGGGTCCAGAGCCTGGACCCGGCCGAGCTCCGGCTCCTGGGCCGGATCCACGGCCCCGAGGCCCCGGCCCGGGCGGTGGCCACGGCCCGGGCCGCCGGCTTCGAGAACCTGAACCTGGACCTCATGTTCGCCCTCCCGGACCAGGAGGAGGACGTGTTCGCCCGCACCCTGGCCGGGGTGCTGGACCTGGGGCCGGACCATCTCTCCGCCTACTGCCTGGGCCTCGAGCCGGGGACGGCGCTGGCCGCGGGGGTGGCCGGAGGGACGGTGTCCGCTCCGGACGACGATCTCGCCCGCCGCCTCTACGACCGTCTCTCCGCCACCGCGGAGGCCCGGGGGCTCCGCGCCTACGAGATCTCCAACTTCGCCCGCCCCGGGCGGGAGTGCCGCCACAACCTGCGCTACTGGCGCCGGCGCGACTTCATCGCCCTCGGTCCCTCGGCCCACGGGCTCCTGGGGGGAAGGCGCTGGGCCAACCCCGCCCCCCTGGAGGCCTGGGAGGCGGCCTACGCGGAGGGGGGGCGGCCACCGGAGCCCCGGGAGGTGGACCGGGAGACCGCGCGCTTCGAGTGGGTCTTCCTCCATCTCCGCCTGAGCGAGGGGATCGACGAGGCCGACTTCGCCTCCGCCTGGGGGGAATCCCTGGAGGCGGTGCACGGGGGGACGGTGGCCCGGCTCCTCGCCCAGGGGCTGCTGGAGCGCGCCGGCGGCCGGCTCCGCCTCGCCCCCGGAGCCCGCTTCGTGAGCGACGGGGTGTTCGCGGAGTTCGCTCCCGAGCGATGAGCGCCGTGGAGGGGACCGGGACCCGGCGGGGCCCGGGGGAACTGCTCTACCGGTGGCGGGGGCTCCTGCCCGTGATTCCCATCGCCTGCGTGCTGGTCTTCGCCCGCTGGCGTCCGGCGGGGGCGGCGGTGGGCCTGGTCCTCATCCTGGCCGGGGAGGGGGTCCGCCTCTGGGCCGCCGCCCACCTGGGGCGGACCGCCCGCTCGCGCCGGCCCCGGGCAGAGAAGCTGGTTTCCACCGGCCCCTACGCCCGCACCCGGCATCCGCTCTACTGGGGCAACCTGTGCCTGGTGGCCGGGTTCGCGGTGGCCGGGGGGGCGGGCTGGCCCTGGTTCCCGGCCCTGGCCGCGGGAGCCTATCTGCTCCTCTACCGGGGCCACGCCCGGCGGGAGGAGGCGGCCCTGGCCGCGGGCCAGGGGGCCCGGTGGACGGCCTATCGGGCCGCCGTCCCGGCCTGGCGCTGGCGGCTCCGGCCGGTCCGGGTTCCGGCGGCGGGGAAGGAGACCGGCCCCAGCTGGAGGCGCGCGCTCTCGGTGGAGGCCCTGACCCTCAACGCCGAATTCTGGCTCCTGGCCGCCCTGGCCGTCCGCTTCCGGCTGGCCGGTGGGGGATGAGCCCCGGGGGGGGGCCGGAGGGGGCCCGTGGGCGGATTCCGTTCCCTTGCGTGGATAATGCGATTCGGGGGTAAACCCGGGCCCCGTCGGCTTGTGCGGCATTTCTCAAGCCCCTATACTCCTCCGCTGACCCGGACCCGGCGTCGTCGCTTGGAACCCTGCATGCAGAGAGGTGAGCCCGGATGGGACTCGAAAAGGAAGTGCTGAGTCGAATCCTGACTACGCGACTCGATTTTGCCCTCAAGTGGGCCCGGAAGAACTCGGTGTGGCCCATGCCCATGGGCATCTCGTGCTGCGCCATCGAGATGATGGCGGTGGCGGCCAGCCGCTACGACCTCGCCCGGTTCGGCTCCGAGGTGCTCCGGTTCTCGCCCCGCCAGGCCGACCTCATGCTCACCGCCGGCACCCTGGTCCACAAGATGGCCCCGGTGGTGAAGAAGGTGTACGAGCAGATGCCCGAGCCCAAGTGGGTGATCGCCATGGGAACCTGCCTCTGCACCGGCGGCATGTTCCACTCCTACTCCACCGTCCAGGGTCTGGACCAGGTGATCCCGGTGGACGTGTACATCCCCGGTTGCCCCCCGCGGCCGGAGAACGTGGTTTCCGCCCTGCAGCACATCCAGCAGCTCATCGGCTCCGATGAGCCGCCGAACAAGGCGCGGGCCGCCCACGAGGGACAGTGGGAGCTGAGCAAGCTCTTCTACGACAAGTTGGCCGCGGTGCGGGCGGGCCGGCAGGGCCGGGTGGTCAAGAGCCCCGGCCGCACCCTGGAGCTGGCCCGGACCCTGGCCGAGGACGGAAGCCACGTGGCCCTGGACCGGCCAATGGGGATCCCGGCCGCCGCGGTCAAGGGTGGCTCGGTGGACCTGGCCGGAAGCCGCTACCAGCGGAACTGGACGTTCGAGAGCGACTGATAGGCATCGGGGAGGGGAAGCCCGCGGGCTTCCCGGGCCGCCCCCGGCCGGCCGGGCCCGGGGCGGAAGCGAGCGGCAAGATCGGAGGACAGCCAAGGTGAGCGTCACCGACGTCAAGACCCTGTTGGAGCCCACGCCGGGCCGGCCCGGGCTCCGCACCAAGACCTTCACCCTCAACATGGGCCCCCAGCATCCCGCCACCCACGGGGTGCTCCGGCTCCTCCTGGAGCTGGACGGCGAGGAGATCGTCCGGTGCGTGCCCTACTGCGGCTATCTCCACCGGGCCATGGAGAAGCTGGCCGAGGAGAAGACCTTCCACCAGTTCGTGCCCTACACGGACCGGTTGGACTACCTCTCCCAGCTCGCCAACAACACCGCCTACATGCTGGCGGTGGAGAAGCTGGTGGGGGTCGAGGCCCCGGAACGGGCCCAGTACATCCGCACCATCGGGGTGGAGCTGTCCCGGATCGCCTCCCACCTGCTCGGGGTGGGGACCTGGGCCCTGGACATCGGGGCGATGACGGTGTTCTTCCTCACCTTCCGGGAACGGGAGATCATCTACAACCTGTTCGAGATGCTGACCGGGGCCCGGATGATGACCTCCTTCACCCGGGTGGGCGGGGTGGCCTACGACATGACCCCGGAGATCGCCACCGCCATCCGCAACTTCCTCGCCTACATGCCGGACAAGATCGACGACTACGAGCACCTGCTCACCACCAACCGCATCTGGATGGAGCGGACCCAGGGGGTGGGGGTGATCACGGCCGAGGATGCGGTCGACCTCTCCCTCACCGGCCCCAATCTCCGGGGCAGCGGGGTCAACTGGGACCTGCGCAAGAACATGCCCTACATGGTCTACGACCACTTCGACTTCGACGTGGTCACCGGCCGCACCGGGGACGTGTTCGACCGGTACCAGGTCCGGATGGGGGAGATGCGCCAGAGCCTCAGGATCATCCGGCAGGCCCTGGACGGGCTCCCCGAGGGACCCTTCCAGATCGAGGATCCCAAGATCAGCCTTCCTCCCAAGGACAAGGTCTACGGTTCGATGGAAGAGCTGATCCACCACTTCAAGATCGTCTGCGAGGGGGTGGCGGCGCCTCCCGGCGAGGTGTACTTCGCCGCCGAGAACCCCAAGGGCGAGCTGGGCTTCTACATCGTGGGAGACGGCACCAGCCGGGCCTACCGGCTGCACATCCGCTCCCCTTCGTTCATCCATCTGAGGGCCATGCCCCACATGGTGGAGGGCCGCATGCTCTCCGACGTGGTGGCGGCGCTGGGCTCCATCGACATCGTGCTGGGTGAAGTGGACCGCTAGCGGCGGGAGGCGACGGGTTCCATGCCTAAGGTGAAGATCGACGGACGTGAAATCGAGGTTCCGGCCGGGACCACCATCCTCCAGGCCGCGGAGAAGCTGGGCCTGGAGGTCCCCCAGATGTGCTACCACCCGGGGCTCCGGGTGGTGGGCGTCTGCCGGGTCTGCCTGTGCCAGGTCAAGGGGATGCCCAAGCTGACCCCGGCCTGCGCCACCGAGATCCGGGACGGGATGGAGGTCGGGCTCTACACCCCGGAGGCCGAGAAGGCGCGCAAGGCGGTGATCGAGTTCTGGCTCCTGAACCATCCCCTGGATTGCCCGGTGTGCGACCAGGGGGGCGAGTGCCCGCTCCAGGACATCGCCTTCGACCACGGCCCCGGGATCAGCCGCCTCAACGACGCCAAGGTCCGCAAGCAGAAGCGGGTGGAGCTGGGGACCCACGTGATCCTGGACGAGGAGCGCTGCATCCTCTGCTGGCGCTGCACCCGGTTCACCCAGGAGGTCTCGGGCTCCAACCAGATCATGCTCTCCGACCGCGGGGTCTACACCACCGTGGGCACCCCGCCCGGCGAGACCTTCGACGACCCCTTCAGCGGCAACGTGGTCGACCTCTGCCCGGTGGGGGCGCTCACCTCCCGGGACTTCCGGTTCAAGAGCCGCATCTGGGAGATGGCCTCCACCGAAGGGATCTGCACCGCCTGCGCCGTCGGCTGCAACACCTACACCTGGTCCAAGAAGGGCCGGGTGGAGCGGCTGACCGCCCGCCCCAACACCGCGGTCAACGATTACTGGCTCTGCGATCGCGGCCGCTACGACCTGGAATTCGTGAACGACCCCGGGCGGCTCACCCTGCCCCGGGTCCGGATGGACGGGGAGCTGGTCGAGGTGGAGTGGGCGGAGGCGGTGGGCGCCCTGGCCGAGGGGCTGAAGCCGGTGGCCGGCCGCGGGCAGAACCAGGCCGGGGCCCTGTTCACCCGGCACCTGGCCAACGAGGAATACTGGGCCTTCCAGCGCTTCGTCCGCACCGCCCTGGGCAGCAACAACCTGGCCGCGGGCCGGCACGAGATCCTGACCCCGGCGCGGCTGGACCTGGGCAAGCGCGGCCGGCTGCTGGGTTCGGTGGCCGGGATTGAGTCCGCGGAGGTGATCCTGGTCCTGGGCGGCGACCTGGAACGGACCCACCCCGTGCTGTCGCTCCGGGTGCGGAAGGCGGTTCGCGAGAAGGGGGTCCGGCTGGTCCTGGCCACCCCCGAGGCGGGAAGCCTGGATCTCGAGGCCGCCGCCGCCGAGCGGGTCCCGACCACCCGGGCCGCGATGTGGCTGTCCGAGCTGGCCGGGAAGGTGCGGGAAGGCCTCGCCGACGGCCCCGCCGGCGTCCTCAAGGACGCGGCCAAGGTCGCGGTGCTGGTCAACGCCGGCATCCACAACAGCGAGGTGGCCGAGGTGGTGGAGGCCTTCCTCGGCGCCGGCCCCCGGAGTTCGGCGTGGAAGACCCTGCTCCTGGACGAGGGCGGGAACACCGCCGGCGCCCAGGTCCTCGGCATCTCCCCCCACTACTTCCCGGGCGGCCGGCCGATCAACGCCGACGAGGCCCAGGTGTGGAAGACGCGCTGGGGCGGCCGGGTCACCGGCGAGCCCGGCCTGGAGTGGCGCCCGATGCTGGAGGCGGCGGCGGAGGGGAAGATCCGCGCCCTCCTGCTGGTCAACTCCGGACGCCCGGCCCGGTGGAAGTTCTCCCCCGAGGAGAAGGCCCTGCTGGCCCGGGTCCCCTTCGTGGCCGCCTTCGACCTCTTCGCGGACGAGGTGGAGGACTTCGCCCACGTCGTCCTGCCCACTCCGTCCTTCGCGGAGATGGACGCCACCGTGACCACGGCCGACGGGCGGGTCCAGCTCATGCGGCGCAACATCGTGCCCATGGCCCCGACCAGCCTCCAGACCCTGCACCGGGCGGCATCCATCCTGGGTGTGAAGCTCAAGGGCCCGCAGCCGGTGGACGTGTTCCGGGAGCTGGCCCGGGACGTTCCCGCCTTCGGCGGGCTGGACTACGGCAAGGTGGGCCGGCAGGGGGCGCGGGGCACCGCGTCCAAGAGCCCGGCCCTGGCCGGGGCGCGCTGAGGCGGCGCCGGCGACGAGAACCGTACAACGAGGAGTGAGGTCCCAAGGTGGTCTCCAATACCGAACGCAAGAAGACGCTGGGCGAGAAGCTGGTCCTACCGGAGCTGGTCAAGGGCTACGCGGTCACCCTGAAGCAGCTGGTGACCAAGCCGTCGACCATGCAGTACCCGGAGGAACGGTGGAAGATGGCCCGCCGCTACCGCGGCTACCCCAAGCTGGTCATGGACGAGACCGGGGAGCCCAAGTGCGTGGCCTGCGGGCTGTGCGCGGTGGTCTGTCCCCCGAACGCCATCGAGCTCCAGCCGGGGGAGACGGACCGGGCCAAGGAGCGCTTCCCGGTGGACTTCAAGATCCACATGGGTCGCTGCATCAACTGCGGCTACTGCGAGGAGGCCTGCCCGAAGGCGGCCATCGAGATGAGCAAGATGTACGAGCTCAACACCACCGCCCTGGACGAGATGATCTACAACAAGGAGGTCCTGCTCCAGGACTATTGATCCGGAGCGGGAACCGAGCGGTGAAGGGGAGGCGGCTTTCCGCGGGGAGGGCCGCCTTCTCCGTTTCCGGAGGGGAGGGGGGACCGGCCCGTGGCTGACCGCGCCCGTCCCGGCCCTCCGGCCCGCCGGGCCGAGGCCGCCATGCTGGTGGTCACCCTGGCCTGGGGGCTGACCTTCCCCATGATCAAGGGGGCGCTGGCCGACGCCCCGCCCTTCACCTTCCTGGCCCTCCGCTTTCCCCTGGGCCTGCTCCTCCTCTGGCCGCTCCTGGGGTTCCGGCGTCCCCGCCGGAGCGCGCTGGGGGCGGGCCTGCTCCTGGGGGCCTTCCTGGGCGCCTCGTTCTACGCCCAGACCGTGGGCCTGGTCCATACCACCGCCACCCGGAGCGCCTTCATCACCGGGCTCAACGTGATCCTGGTGCCGCTCCTCTACCCGCTCCTCACCGGCCGGGTCCCGGGCCGCTGGCCGGCCGCGGGGGCGATGGTGGCCACCGGCGGGCTCTACCTCCTCACCGATCCCGGCACCGGCGGGCTGAACCGCGGGGACGCCATCACCCTCCTCTGCGCGATCGGCTACGCCCTCTACATCGTGGTCCTGGAGATCGTCTCCCGCCGGCACCGGTACGAGGACCTGATCCTCACCCAGTTCCTCCTCCTCAGCGTGGTCTTCCTCCCCCCGGCCCTGTGGGAGGGGGGCTCGATCCGGTGGGGGGCGGGCCTGGGCTGGGGGCTGGCCACCACCGGCCCCATCCTCGCCCTGACCCTGTATCTCCAGAACCGGTTCCAGAAGGACACCACCGCCACCCGGGCCGCGGTCATCTTCAGCGCCGAGCCGGTGTTCGCGGCCGGGTTCTCCTTCCTCATCTTCGGGGAGACCCTGGGCCCGATCCAGTGGTGGGGGGGGCTCCTCATCCTGGCCGGGATCCTGCTCGCCGAGCGCCGCTGAGCCGCCCCGGGCGCGGAGCGGCCGGGGACGCGGTCCCGGCCCGGTTGACACCGGGCGGGAACCGCTCCTAGCCTCGATTCGAGGGGACGGGCCCCGAAATCCACCGCCGCCCGCGGGCGGCCGGAACACCACGAGGAGGCGGCGATGAAGCTCTTCAGCCAGAACCTGAAGGACGGGGAGTCCATTCCCGCCCGCTACGCGATGGGAAAGATCGACCCCGGGGCCCATGCCGTGCCCTCGGAGAACGTGAGCCCCCACCTGGCCTGGTCCGACGTTCCCGCCGGGACCCGCTCCCTGGCCCTTCTGGTCTGCGACGTGGACGCGCCGGCCCGGAAGGACGACGCCAACCAGGAGGGGAAGGTCATCTACGAGGACTATCCCCGCACCGACTTCTACCACTGGGTCATGGTCGATCTCTCTCCCGACGCCTCACCCCTCCGGGAGGGGGAGTTCTCGACCGGGATCACCGCCAAGGGGAAGCCGGGACCCGCCGGTCCCCGGGGGACCCGCCAGGGGCTGAACAGCTACACCGGGTGGTTCGAGGGGGAGCCCGACATGGAGGGGGAGTACCACGGCTACGACGGCCCCTGGCCGCCCTTCAACGACGAGCGCGTCCACCGCTACCGGTTCACCCTCTACGCCGTGGACCTGGAGAAGGTCCCGGTGGACGCCCGGTTCACCGGGGCCGAGGTGCTGAAGGCGATCGGCGGGCACGTGCTGGCCGAGGCGTCCTTCACCGGCACCTATACCCTGAACCCGGAAAAGGTCTGACCGCGCCGGGGCGGGGCATCAAAACGCCCCGCCCCGGGGGTGAACCGGGGCGGGGCGGAATCGAAGCGATCGGCGCCGGGCCTACATCCGGTCGATGATGGCCTGGCCGAACTGGGAAGCCTTGAGCTCGTTCACGTCCTTCCGGCCCTCGGCCACCATGAGCCGGGCCAGGTCGTAGGTGACCTGGGCGTCGGCGATGGCCCGTTGCATGCCGTGCAGGACCATCTCCGCCGCCTCGTGCCAGCCCATGTGGTGGAGCATCATCTCCGCGGAGAGGATGAGGGAGCCCGGGTTGACCTTGTCCTGGCCGGTGTACTTGGGGGCGGTACCGTGGGTGGCCTCGAACACCGCCACCTCGTCCCCGATGTTGGCTCCCGGCCCCAGGCCGAGGCCGCCGACCAGGGCGATGGCGGCGTCGGAGAGGAAGTCCCCGTTCAGGTTGGGGGTGGCGAGCACGTTGTACTCCCCGGGCCGGGTCTGGATCTGCTGGAAGATGGAGTCGGCGATCCGGTCCTTGACCAGGATCTTCCCCTCGGGCATCTTCCCGCCCAGCTCGTCCCAGAGCGCCTTCTCGGTCACCGTCCGGTCCCCGAACTCGGCCGCGGCCAGCTCGTAGCCCCACTTGGCGAAGGAGCCCTCGGTGAACTTCATGATGTTGCCCTTGTGGACCAGGGTCATGGTGGGGAGGTTGTTGTCCACCGCCCACTGCAGGGCCTTCCGCACCAGGCGCTTGGTCCCGGTGACCGAGATCGGCTTCACCCCGATGCCGCTGTCGGGCCGGATGGTGCGGCCGGTCTTCTCCTTGATGAGGGCGATGATGGCCTCGGCCACCTCCCCCCCGCGCTCGAAGTCGTGGCCGGCGTAGACGTCCTCGGTGTTCTCGCGGAAGATCACGAAGTCGACGTTTTGGGCGTACTTGTTGGGGGCGGGAACGCCCTCGAAGTAGCGGATGGGGCGGACGCAGGCGTAGAGGTCCATGGCCTGGCGGAGCCCCACGTTGATGGAGCGGAAGCGCTCGGTGACCCCGTCGTCCTTGCCGCACTTGTCGCAGGTGCCGCCGTGGTACTGCTGGTGGGCGCAGTGGAGGCAGACGTGGGTCTCCTCCCCGATGGGCGTGGTGAAGGGCCCCTTGATGGCGATCTTGAGGTGCTGGATCACTTCCACCGACTCGCGGGGGAGCACCTCGCCGTAATGGTGGAGTCCCTCCAGGCCGCAGTACACCGGGCACCACACGATCTCGCGCTCGCCCTTGTAGGCCTTGGACACCGCGGCCTCCACCACCTTCTCCATGACCGGGAAGATGTCGAGGCCGATGCCGTCCCCGCGGAGCTTGCCGATGATGGGACGCTTGCCGACCTGGAGCTTGCCGTCCTTGGCGGTGATGAGGTCACCGTCGGGAATGGTCACTTCCTTGAACTGGGGCATGCTGAATCCTCTCCGAAACGATGGGTGGGTTGCGCGCGCCGCCCGGGCAATGGGCAGGGCAAGAATGTTGCCGTCGCCGGCCGCCGGAGTCAAGCGGAGGGAGCCCCGGGAGGCGCTGAAAAGGCAATTCGCGGCGTACGTTGACCGGGAGAAGGGGGTTGGATAGACTCTATCGCCTTATGCAGCATACCCCGCCTCCCGCCTGGGACCGCATCGCCGACGCCTTCGACGGGCACCACCGGATCCTCATCACCACCCACGTCAACCCCGACGGCGACGGCCTGGGGGCGGAACTGGGGCTGTGGGCCTGGCTTCGGAGCCTGGGCAAGGACGCCCGGATCCTCAACCCCGATCCGCTCCCCCCCCGCTACCGGTTCCTGGCCGGGGAGGGGGACTACGAGGCCTACGACCCCGCCGCCCACGAGGAGGCTATCGCCGCCGCCGAGGTGGTGGTGGTGCTGGACATCTCGCGGTGGGAGCGGCTGGGGGCGCTGGGGGCCCGGCTCCGGGAGTGCGGGGCGGTGAAGATCTGCATCGACCACCACCCCTTCGAGGGGAACGGCATGGCCGACCTCTACGCGGTGGACCTGGACGCGGCCGCCACCGGCCAGCTCTGCTACGAGATGATCCGGGACCGGGGCGGGTCGGTGGACCGCCGCATGGCCACCGGGTTCTACATCTCCATCCTCACCGACACCGGCTCCTTCCGCTTCGCCAATTCCGACGCCCGCGTCCATCAGGTGGCGGGGGAGCTCCTCGAACACGGCCTCGATCCCAACGACCTCTACGAGAGGGTCTACGGCAACTCGAGCCTCCCCCGGATCCGGCTCCTGGGCTGGGTCCTCTCCCATCTCCGCCTGGAGGAGGACGGCAGGATCCTCCTCATGGTCGTTCCCCGGGAAGTCTGGACCGGGCTGGGGGCTCTCCCCTCGGACACCGAGGGGTTCGTGGACGTGGCCCGGACGGTGGCCGGGACCGAGGCGGTGGCCCTCCTCTTCGAACGGGAGGACGGCGCGGTCAAGACCAGCCTCCGCTCCCGGGGGGCGATGAACGTGAACCGGGTGGCGGCCCGCTTCGGCGGCGGGGGCCACGTCCTGGCCTCGGGGGCCACGCTCGAAGGACCCCTGGACCGGGCCGCGGACGCCCTCCTGGCCGCCCTGCGCGAGGAACTCGGGAACGCCGCCCCCGGAGCCGGCGGGGAAGGCCGCTGAACCCATGAACGCCCAGCGCGACTACTACCTGGTCCTGGAGGTGGACCGGGACGCCAGCCCGGAGCGGATCAAGAAGGCCTACCGCGTGCTGGCCATGAAGTACCACCCCGACCGCAACCCGGGCGACGCCGGCGCCGAGGAGCGCTTCAAGGAGGCCACCGAGGCCTACGAGGTCCTCTCCGACGCCGAGAAGCGGAGCCTGTACGACCGGTACGGCCACGCCGGGGTGCGAGGAGGGGCCGGGGCCGGCTTCACCGGCATGGAGTTCGACCTCCAGGACGCCCTAAGGGCCTTCGTGCGCGACTTCGGGGACGTGTTCGGGATGGGCATGGGCATGGGAGGAGGCCGTTCCGACCTCGACCGGGGCTCCGACCGCCGCGTCCAGCTCACCGTGGACATCCAGGACGTGCTGAACGGCGCGGCCAAGACCCTCCGCGTCCAGCACGCGGTGGCCTGCGAGGACTGCGGGGGCACGGGAGGGGAGGGGGGCGAGGCCCCGGTCACCTGTTCCCTGTGCAAGGGGAGCGGCCGGGTCCAGCGGGTGCACCGGTCCTTCCTGGGCCAGTTCGTGAACGTCGGGCCCTGTCCCCAGTGCGGAGGCCGGGGGAAGCAGCAGAAGCGCCTGTGTCCCACCTGCCGGGGCGAGGGGCGGCGCAACGCCCAGACCGAGGTCGAGGTGGAGATCCCCCCCGGGGTCTCGACCGGCGACTACCTGAACCTCCCCGGAAAGGGGGACGCCGGCTACCAGGGGGGCCCGCCGGGGGACCTCCAGGTGCTGATCGAGGTCCGGGAGCCGGAGGGCTTCGAGCGCCACGGCCGGGACGTGGTGAGCGTGCTCCGGGTGGGCCCGGCGCGGGCCGCCCTGGGCGGCAAGATCACCGTCCCCACCCTGGAGGGGACCGCCACCCTGGAGGTGCCCGCCGGGGTCCAGCACGGCACCCTCCTCCGCATGAAGGGAAAGGGGCTGCCGCCGGTGCACGGGGGGGCCCGGGGGAGCCAGTTCGTGCGGGTGGAGCTGGTGGTGCCGGAGAAGCTGGACAAGGCGAGGAAGAAGCTCTACCAGGACCTCCTGGAGCGCGAACGGGAGGACGAGGAGCGGGGGGCCTGATGGGCCGCCGCCGCGACCGGTCCGGCCCCCCCCCGGGGGAGGAGCCGGAACAGGTCCTCTACCTGGAGGATCCCCCCGTGCCGGGTCAGCCGGTGCGCCTGGGGGGAGGCGAGGCCGCCCACGCCCGCCGCAGCCTCCGCCTTCGCACCGGAAGCCCGGTGTCCCTGGTCGACGGTCTCGGCACCCGCTACCACGGCCGGGTGACCGCGCTGGACAAGCAGGGCCTGGAGGTGGAGGTGGAGCGCTCGGAGGCGATTCCCGCCTGGCCGCGGCGCCGGATCTGGCTGGGGGCCGGGGTGTTGCGGTCCACCCGGATGGACGTGGTGGTGGAGAAGGCGAGCGAGCTGGGGGTGGAGCGCCTGGTCCCCCTGGTGCTGAAGCGCTGCGTGGCCCGTCCCGCCGAGGCGGGGACCAAGGAGGACCGCTGGCATCGCCTGGCCGTGGAGTCCCTCAAGCAGTGCCGGAGGGCCCGGCTCCTGGAGGTGGCGGCGCCCTCCACGCTGGACGAGCTGCTGGAGGCCCGGCCGGCGGGGGCCCGGTTGTGGGTGGCCGATCCGGCCGGGGAGGCGCCGGCCCGGGCGGCCGGGGACGTCCCCCCCGAGGCTCCGCTCCTCCTCGTGGTGGGCCCGGAGGGGGGGCTGGCCCCGGAGGAGCATGGCGTCCTGGAGCGGGCGGGGGCGCGGTTCGTGGGCCTGGGGGGCCATCGCCTGCGGGCGGAGACGGCCGGGGTGGCCCTGGTGGCCGCGGCCCTGGCCGTGCTGGGCGAGCTGGGACCCGCCGCCGGCCCCGGGGACGCCTAGCCGCCTGCCGGGCCGGCCGTTGACAGGGGGGCCCCCTTGGTGTATTCTCTACATCGCTATCGGTGTGCCCAATGGCATATCCCCCAACTGCTTGTCCAATCCGTTGTTCCCGGGTTGCCCGGCACCGAAGGGGAATTCTGTCCATTGAACGGGGTCGAAGGGATCGACCCAACTCATTGGAATTGCACTCTTTACTTGAGATTGTGGGGTGAGAATCTGCATGGCCGGTATCCGTGTGAAGGAAGGCGAATCCTTCGAGGCTGCGTTGCGCCGCTTCAAGAAGAAGTGCGAGAAGGCGGGGATCCTGTCCGATCTCCGTCGTCACCAGCACTTCGAGAAGCCGAGCGAGCGACGCAAGCGGAAGGTCGCCGCCGCTCGCCGTAAGATGCTGAAGCAGCAGGCCCAGCAGATGGCCTGAGGCGGGCGCCGCGGACCATCGATACGACACCGGTAGGGGTGGCCGCCCCGCGGGGGCGGCCGACCGTGCTGGAAGGCTCTCAGGAAACGGAGCCCGGCTCACCGAGCGGGGCTCCGTTCGTTCCAGAGGCGCGGAGCGATTCTCGAACCCGATGACTGTTCCCGACACCCAGGCCTCGGCTCCCTCCCCGCCCTCCGGGTTCCGGGAGGATAGCCTCGACCGCCTGGAGTTCTCCCGTTTCAAGGACCTTCTGATCGCCCTGGCCACGTCCCACGACGGGGCCGGCCGGATCCGGGCGCTGGTCCCGTTCACCGAGGTGGACGCGGCCCGTGAGACCCTGGCCCGGGTGGCGGAGCTGAAGGCGCGGACGGAGGCGGGGGATGGCCTTCCCCCGCTGGAGGTGGGGGATCTGGGTCCGGTCTTCGGGCGGCTGGCCATGGCCGGGAGCGTGCTGGCGCCGGAGGAATTCCTGGCCCTGTCTCCGCTCCTCAACGCAGCGCGCGGGGCCAAGGCGCGGCTGGAGGCGGCCCGGATCGAGTACCCGCTCCTGGCCGGGCTCGGCGAACCGCTGACTCCGCTCCCGCACCTGGAGCGGGCCCTGGCCGAGACCTTCGACCCTTCGGGGGAGATCCGGGACTCGGCCAGCCCCGAGCTCCGGCGCCTGCGCCGGGAGCGGGAGGCGCGCCGGGAGCGGCTTCGGGCCCGCATGGAGCGGCTGGCGGCCAGGCTCGCCGAGCACGATTCGGGGTCGCTGGTCACCCTGCGGGAGGATCGCTACGTCCTGGCGGTGCCGCAGAACCAGCGGTCCAAGGTGCCGGGCCTGGTTCAGGACCGCTCGGCCTCCGGGGCCACGTTCTACGTGGAGCCCATGGAGGTGGTGGAGGACAACAACTCCCTGCGGGAGCTGGAGGCGGAGGAGCGGGCCGAGGTGCGGCGCATCCTGGCCGGGCTCACCGACCGGTTCCGGAGCCACGCCGGGGAGCTGAAGCGGAATGCGGAGCACGTCGGACGGCTGGATGCGCTCCGGGCCCGGGCGCTGCTGGCGGTGCGCTGGGGGGCCGAGGCCCCGGTCCTGAGCGAGGGGCCGGAGCTGCGGCTCACCGGGGCCCGCCACCCGCTCCTCCTGGAGGCGCGGCGGGCGGCGGGGGGCACGGAGGCGGCCCGGGACTCGGTGATCCCGCTGGAGCTGGAGCTGGACGCCCGCACACGGGTCCTGCTCATCACCGGTCCCAACATGGGGGGAAAGACGGTGGCCCTGAAGGCGGTGGGGTTGCTGTCGGTGATGGCCCAGTGCGGGTGCCTGATCCCGGCCGATCCGGGATGCGTGCTCCCCTGGACCACGCGCTGGGTGGTGAGCCTGGGAGACGAACAGAGCCTGGAGGCGGACCTCAGCACCTTCGCCGCCCACCTCGCCCGCTGGGGCGAGGCGCTGGAGGCGGCCGGTGCGGGGGCGCTGATCCTGCTCGACGAGCTGGGTTCGGGCACCGACCCCACCGAGGGAGCGGCCCTGGCCCGGAGCGTGCTGGAACGGCTGGTGGAGGCGGGGTCCCTGGGCCTGGTCACCACCCACCTGGGGGTGCTGAAGGGATTTGCGGCCGAGGCGGAGGGGATCCAGAACGCCTCCATGGTGTTCGATCCCGCCACCCGGCGGCCCACCTACCGCCTGGCGGTGGGGGTGCCGGGAGAGAGCCACGCCATCGACATGGCCCGGCGCCTGGGCTTTCCCGAGGAGCGGGTGGCCCGGGCGGAGGCGCTGCTCCCCCGGGAGGAGCGCGACGTGAAGCGGCTCCTGGCCGACCTGGCCGAGGAGCGGACCCGCCTGGGCGCGGCCCGGCGGGAGGTGGAGGAACTGAGGGCCGACGCGGAGCGCATCGCCGCCGAGCGCCGGGAGCGGCTGGCCCGGGTGATCGAGGAGCGGGCCACGGTGCGGGCCCGGGCGGCCCGGCAGGCCCGGGAGATCCTCCGCCGGGCGGAGGAGACCCTCCGGGCGGCCGAGAGCCAGGCCCGGACGCAGGCCCAAAGCGGCCGGGTGAGCCGCCGCGAGGTGGCCCGGGAGCAGTCCCGGCTGGCCCGGCTGGAGGCGCCGGCCCGCCCCCGGCGCGTCCGGGGACGGGTCCCGGACCGGATCGAGGCCGGGGGCCGGTACTGGTCCGAGGTCCTGGGCCGGGAGGTGGAGGTGGTCCGGGAGGCGGATGCCTCGGGCCGGGTGCTGGTATTACAAGGAACTGTGAAAGTGGAGCTTCCGGCCTCCTCCCTGCGGACCACGGAGGGGGCCCCGCCGCCGGCGGCGGGACCCGGAGCCCCGGCGGGCCGTCCCCCGGCGGCGGCGATTCCCGAGGTGGAGGCGCCGGCCACGGAGGTGGACCTCCGGGGGATGCGGGTGGAGGAGGCGCTGGAGAAGCTGGACCAGGCCCTGGACCGGGCCCTGCTGGCCGGGCTCAAGGAGGTCCGGGTCATCCACGGCAAGGGGACCGGGGCGCTTCGGGCCGCGGTCCGTGAATTCGGGCGCACCCACGGGGCGGTGGCCTCCTCCCGCATGGCGGACCAGTGGGAGGGGGGGACCGGAGCCACCGTGATCACGCTGGAGGGTTGATGCGGTTTCCGCCCGAGACGATCGAGCGGGTGCGCGAGGCCACCGACATCGTGGCGGTGGTGTCGGAGCACGTCCAGCTCAAGCGGGCGGGGCGGACCTGGAAGGCGCTGTGCCCCTTCCACCAGGAGAAGACGCCGTCGTTCACCGTGAATCCGGACCGGCAGATCTTCAAGTGCTTCGGGTGCGGGGAGGGCGGCGACGTCTTCCGGTTCCTGATGGAGTTCGAGAAGCTGAGTTTCCCGGAGGCGGTGGAGCTCCTGGCCGGACGGGCGGGAATCCCCCTCCCCAAGGCGGCCTGGTCGGGGCCGGAGGAGGAGAGCGTCTATCCGGCCCTGGAGTTCGCGGCCACCCTCTACCGGAGGGAGCTCAAGGGGCGGACCGGGGGACCGGCCCGGGCCTACCTGGAGCGCCGGGGCCTCGGGGAGGACGTTCAGGAGCGGTTCGGGCTGGGCTGGGCCCCGCCCGGCTGGTCCAACCTGTTGGATGCGGCGGGAAGCAAGTTTTCTGCGGCCCTGTTGCAGCGGGCCGGCCTGGTGCTCCAGAACGACCGGGGCGGTCACTACGACCGCTTCCGGGGGCGGGTGATCATCCCCATCCGCTCCGCCCTGGGGCGGACCATCGGGTTCGGAGCCCGCACCTTGGGCGACGAAGAGCCGAAATATCTGAACAGCCCCGAGACCGAGGTGTTCGTGAAGGGGAAGGTCCTCTACGGCCTCGGCGAGGCCAAGGAGGCCCTCCGGGGAGCGGAAGAAGCCCTGGTGGTCGAGGGGTATATGGATGCGCTGACCCTGGCCCAGGCCGGGGTGGGGAACGTGGTCGCCTCCTGCGGGACCGCGTTCACCGAGGATCAGGCCCGGATCCTCCGGCGGTACGTGGAACGGGCGGTGCTGCTCTTCGACGGGGACGCGGCGGGGATCCGCGCGGCCTGGAAGAGCGCGGCGGTGTTCCTGGGAGCGGGGCTCATGGTCCGGGTGCTGGCGCTCCCGGATGCCCACGACCCCGACTCCTTCGTGCGGGAGCGCGGGGTGGAGGCCCTGCGGGCTGGCCTGGCCGAGGCGCCGGGGGTGGTCCGCTTCGCCCGGGAGACCCTGCTCGACCGGGTGGAGAAGCGGGAGGACCTGATCAAGGCCTTCGCGTACCTGGGCTCGCGGATCGAGGACCCGATCCGCCGCCGGGTGCTGTTGCAGGAGGCGGCGGAGAGCTTCCGCTTCGACGAGGCGACCCTGGTCCGCGAGGCGGGCCGGTTGCGCGGGGAGGCGCCGGCATCCCGGCCCCGCCCCGCCGCCCGGGCCGATGCCCGGGACCGGCTGGGCCGGGCGTATCTGGCCCGGATCCTCGGGGGTCCGGGGACGGATGAGGTGGAGCTGCTGCCGGAGTCGGTGCTGCGGGAGCCCGGGCTCCGGGAGCTCTACGCGCGATGGAACGAACTTCGCGAGGCGGGGGAGGCGGCGCCGGCCGGCCGGCTCCTGGCCGAGGACGCCACCCGCGGTTTCGCGGCCGAGGTGCTGGCCGAGGACGAGGAGGGGGCCGAGCTGGAGACGCTCCTGGCCCGGCTGCGGGAGCGGTTGGTGCGGGACAAGGGCCGCGAGATCCGGGAGGCGATCCGGGACGCGGAGTCCCGCGGGGATGCGGAGGCGGTGGAACGGCTGCTCCGGGAGCTGCACGCTCTCAAGGGGACCGGGGAGTAGCCGACGATCGTGAATGCGCCGGGCCGCCGCGGCGGTCCGGCAAGGAGGAATTGGCTTGGAAAAGAAGAAGAAGAAGGCGCGCAAGGAAAATCCCCGGCTCAAGGAGCTCAAGTCCCTCGCGCTGCGCCAGGGGTTCGTGACCCACGATCAGGTGGATCAGTTCCTGGCCACCGACACCGAAGGGGAAGAGCTCGTCGAGCAGATGGAGGAGGCATACCTCGCGCTCTCCGAGATGACCATCGAGGTCTTCGACTCGGAGGAAGAGGCCCAGGCCAAGCTCAAGAAGTCCCGTCGCCGGGACGAGAAGACGGTGGACGAGAAGTCCGCCGGGGCCACGCCGGTCCGCTACGACGACCCGGTGCGCATGTACCTGCGGGAGATGGGCAAGGTCCCCCTGCTCGATCGCGAGGGTGAGGTCACCATCGCCAAGCGGATCGAGGACGCGGAGATCCGCATCGTCTCCTCCCTGTTCCGGGCCGCCCCCGCGGTGAAGGAGCTGCAGGAGCTGGGGGCCCGGCTCAAGGCCGAGGCCATGCGCCTGGACGACTTCGTGCAGGTCGACGTGGGAGCGGGGGGCGAGGCCGGGAACAAGAAGATCCGGGCCCGGGTGGCCCGGACCCTGACCAAGGTGGCGCGCTTCCAGACCGAGTTGCTCCGGCTCAAGGAGCAGAAGATCGGCAACCTGTCCCAGAAGGCCCAGGCCGCGCACCTGGAGAAGATCAAGCGGCGGCAGGACAAGATCGTGGAGGAGATCCGGGGCCTGGGTCTGAACCCCAAGATGGTGGAGCGGCTTTCCCTGTATCTCAAGAAGCTGGCCACCGAGCTGCGCGAGCTGGAGCGCGACCTCTCCGATCTCGAGCGCAAGTCCAAGCACGGGCTGGACGAGATGGGCGCGCTGTCCCGCCGGGTGCGGCGGGGGAAGAAGGAGCGCGAGGCGGTGGAGTCCGAGACCGGGCTCACCGGCAAGGAGATCGCGGAGATCCTGAAGGAGATGCGGGCGGCCAAGCGCCGGGTGACCAAGTTCGAAGCCGAGCATCGCATCCCCGGCGGGGAGCTGGCCGAGGTGGTGGAGGCCATCGAGCGCGGGGAGCGGGACCGGGAGAAGGCCAAGGCGGAGATGATCGAAGCCAACGTGCGGCTGGTCATCTCCATCGCCAAGCGCTACACCAACCGGGGGCTGGAGTTCCTGGACCTGATCCAGGAGGGGAACTCGGGGCTCATGCGTGCGGTGGACAAGTTCGACTACCGCAAGGGCTACAAGTTCTCCACCTACGCCACCTGGTGGATCCGCCAGGCCATCACCCGGGCCATCGCCGACCAGGCCCGGACCATCCGGGTGCCGGTCCACATGATCGAGGCCATCAACAAGGTGGTGCGCACCTCCCGGCGCCTGGTCCAGGAGCTGGGACGCGAGCCCCTGCCGGAGGAGATCGCCGAGCGCCTGGACATGCCGGTGGACAAGATCAAGAGCGTGCTCAAGGCGGCCCAGGAGCCGATCAGCCTCGACCGGCCCATCGGCGAGGATGACGACTCCAACCTGGGGGATTTCATCGAGGACACCTCGGTGGTGAACCCCGCCGCCGCCGCCACCAAGGCCATGCTCAAGGAGGACGTGGAACGCGTCCTCTCCACCCTGACCAAGCGGGAAGCCCTGGTGATCAAGCTCCGGTTCGGGCTCACCGAGGACGGCTGCCCGCGGACCCTGGAGGAGGTGGGCGCGTTCTTCAAGGTCACCCGGGAGCGCATCCGGCAGATCGAGGCCAAGGCGCTGCGGAAGCTGCGCCACCCCACCCGCCGCCGCCGGCTGCGGGCGTTCCTCGACCTGCAGGGGTAGGCGCCCCCGGATCCGCCGTCGGCCACGGGCCCCGGGTGAACCCCGGGGCCCGTCTCCGTTCCCGGCCGGGCCGCGTTGACAGTCCCCCGGGGGGCCGGGATAATGGATTATCGCCTTCGTTCATCGGTCCCTTCGGCCCGAACCATTATCAACCTCAAAGGAGTTCATCATGTCGGTCTACAAGCTGCCGGACCTCTCCTACGACTACGGGGAGCTGGAGCCCCACCTGATCGGGAAGATCGTGGAGCTCCACCACGACAAGCACCACGCCGCCTACGTGAAGGGGGCGAACACGACCCTGGAGAAGCTTCACGACGCCCGGAAGAAGGAGGATTTCGGAACCATCAACCAGCTCGAGAAGGGGCTGGCCTTCCACATCTCCGGGCACAAGCTGCATTCCATCCTCTGGACCAACATGAGCCCCAAGGGCGGCGGCGATCCCTCCGGCGCGGTGAAGACCCAGATCGAGAAGGACTTCGAGGACTTCGCCCAGATGCAGAAGCAGTTCAACGCCGCCACCCTCGGGGTCCAGGGCTCGGGCTGGGGCGTGCTGGCCTGGGAGCCGGTGGCGCAGAAGCTGCTGGTCCACCAGGTCTACGATCACCAGGGGGAGCACGCCCAGGGTACGATCCCCGTCCTGGTCTGCGACATCTGGGAGCACGCCTTCTACCTCCAGTACGAGAACCGGAAGGCGGAGTGGGTGAGCGCGTTCTGGAAGCTCATCAACTGGGAGGACGTGAACCGCAGGCTCAAGGACGCCCAGGGCGCGGGCAGCAGCGACTGAGGTCGACCCGATTTCGTTTTCCCGGGCCCGCTCCGCGCTGGGGCGGGCCCGCGGCGTCTGGGCGGAACCCCGTCCGAAGGGGACCGGGACGCCGATCACCGCATACCAGGAAGGCCGGACCATGAAACCTCGAATGCTTGACCTGATCGTGCTCCTCGCGGCGGGAACCCTCGCCGCCGCCGGGTGCACCGCGAAATCCACCACCGGCGAGGGGGGGGAGAGCACGGCCGTTCCCGCCGGGACCACCGCCGTCGCCTCCGCGGGGGCGACCATCACCCGGGCGGTGGCGGTGATCGAACCCACCGAGGGGAGCCGGGTTCACGGCGTGGTCCGGCTTGCCCAGCACGACGGCGGGGTCACCGTGACCGCCGATCTCTCCGGCTTCGAGCCCGGCACCGAACACGGGTTCCACATCCACGAGTACGGTGACTGCAGCGCCCCGGACGGCACCTCCGCCGGCGGGCATTACAATCCCGAAGGGAATCCCCACGCCCTGCCCCCGGACACCCCCCGCCATGCCGGGGACCTGGGGAACCTGAGCGCGGACGCGGAGGGGAACGCCCACTACGAGATCACGGTGGACGACATCTCCATCGCGGGACCGAAGAACCCGGTCCTGGGCCGGGCCTTCATCATCCACGCCAAGCCGGACGACGGCGGCCAGCCCACCGGGAACGCCGGCGCCCGGCTGGCCTGCGGGGTGATCGGGATCGCCAACCCGGAATGAATCGCGGCCGGTGGCCGGAATCCACCGGACCGGAGGGAATGAGCCATGAGCGCGGAAATCAGGGACCTGATGAAGCGGGTGGAGCGGCTGGAACGGCAGAACCGCCGGATGAAGTCGGCGGGGATGACCGGGCTGCTGCTCCTGGGGGTGGTCCTCGTCCTCGGCCAGGCCGCCCCCCCGGCCTCGGTGCTGCGGGCGGAGACGGTGGTGGCCACCAAGGGCTTCGTGCTCGCCGACGGCGCCGGGAAGCCCCGGGCCTCGCTGGGGACCTTCGAGGGACAGCCCGCCCTGACCCTGTTCGGGGGCGACGACCCCAAACCCCGGGTCCAGATCGGGGCCTGGGACCGCGGATCCAGCGTGATGCTGCTCGATTCCCAGGGCCGGGAGCGGGCGATGTTCTCGGTGGTGGGAGAGGTCGGAAGCCTCAACCTGATCGGAGCCGACAGCAAGCTGAGGGCGTCCCTGGGGGTGGTCCACGACGCGGGGATGGCGTTCCTGTTCGACCGCGAGGGCGCCCCGCTCTGGACCGCGCCCTAGTCGCGGCCCACGGGGAGCGGGAAAGACCGGGAGCGGGGCGCGCCCGCTCCCGGCCGTGGTCGGGGACTGCCGGGCTCAGTCCTCGTAACGCGACTTCAGGCTGCCCCAGGTGGCCGTCTCGGTGGGCACCGCGCAGCCGGTGATGACCAGGGTGATCTGGGTCACCGTGCCCCAGGCTCCGGGTCCGGGTTGGGTCAGGATGTTGGGGCACTGGGCGGGATCCAGGAAGTCCGGATAGTCCAGGGGCTTGACCGCCGGCGAGGAACCCTGGATGGACCCGTTCTCGATGCTGTAGTCCATGCAGCGGGGATCCCAACTCGCGTACTCCTGGTCGAAGAGGCCGACCAGGGTGATGTTGGAGCGGACCCCGATCCGGGTTCCGGCCAGGTACTGGTGGGTGGACACCACGGTGAAGGACTGGATGTTCCCGCTGAAGTCCTCCAGGTTGTCCGCGCTCCAGGGTCCGTTGGGGGACAACCAGAACCGTCCACCGGAATAGATGGTGTTGTAGACGACGTCGCCGGTTCCGGCCACCCGGGTGTCGCTGACCATCACCGGCGCGGCGGCGATGGCCGGGCACCACACCTTCCACTGGGTGCCGAGCTGGGCTCCGTCCCAGGACTGGGCGTCGATGGTGTTGGTGAGCGCGCCTTCGGCTCCGCCCGCCCAGTATTCGCTGAAGCGGCCGGCCAGCACCTGTCCGCCGGGAACCTGGTCGGGCGAGTTGTAGATTCCGTTCACCGGGGGCAGGGGATCGGCGAGGGCGGGGACCGCGGTCACGGCCAGGATGAGAGCGACGAAGACGGTGACCATGCGCATTTCACTTCCTCCTCGAGGCGTAAATGCCGGTTGGCGGTCCACCCATGGGGGGAATTCACGGGGGATCGGCTATACGGGCCAAGAAGCTGGTGGAATCCAGCAGCCATATTGGATATTTTCACTAAAGGCCCCAGGAAACCATGACCGGGGACAGGCGCGATCTTGATCTGGATCAAGATTCTTCACCGGGATGGGGGCGTCCGGCACCGTGCTAGGATACGAGCGGCCCCGGTGTCGGCTCGGAACCTCCGATGGGGGACGAGGTCATGGCGTCGGAACTCAAGTGCGCCGAATGCCGGTTCTATTCCGAAGGTGCGTTCTCCTGCCTCCCGGAGGCGATCCGAGCCCGGCTGGACCGGAACAAGGTCCGGCACGAGTTCGGCGCCGGGGACGCCCTGTTTCACGAGGGCCTGGCCGCCGAGTCGGTGTTCTGCATCCGCTCGGGTCTGGTGAAGCTGTTCCGGTCCTGGACCGACGGCCGCCACTACGTGCTCGGCGTGGCCCGAGCGGGGAGCCTGGTCGGCCACGTCTCCGCCATCATGGACGGCCCCTTCCGGTTCGGCGCCCAGGCCATCGAGCCCACCTCGGCCTGCGTGCTCGGCGCCCACCTCCTGCGGGAGATGGTGGACACCTCCAGCCCCTTTGCCGCCCACCTGCTCCGGGAGAGCGCCCGCACCCTGCAGGAGTGCGAGGACCAGTGCCTGACCCTGGCCCTTCGCTCCGTTCCCGAGCGGACCGCGCGGCTCCTGGTCAAGCTCCTGGACGTGCGGAACGGGGATGAGGAGGGCGGGGACGTGGTCCCCCTGTCCCTGCGGCGGATCGACCTGGCGGACATGGTCGGCTCCACCCAGGAGACCCTGTCCCGGGTGCTCCACCAGATGGAGCGGGAGGGCCTCCTGGCCCTGGGCCCGCGGATGATCCGGGTCGTGGACCGCAAGCGTTTGCGGGCCATCGCCCTGGGCGAGGTCGACTGACCCGGCCGGGGCCCCCGGTATGCGCGGATTCCATATTTCCGATAGGCCCTCCGACGCTCCAACTCTTTGCAAATCCACGTCTAACCGTGTACGGTGAATGCGTCTTTTCTCAATGGTTTATCCCTCTCTCAACGTGAGTCGTGGAGGGGTGTTCATCCAGGGAACGAAGGGGGAACGACGATGGCGACCACGGAGTCCGTCACCAAGCCCGCGACCTCCAACCCCAAGCTGCTGGCCTGGGTCGACGAGGTCACCAAGATGCTCAAACCCGATTCGGTGCGCTGGGCGGACGGGTCCAAGGAGGAGTACCGGGAGCTGGCCCAGCTCATGGTGGACACCGGCACCGCCATGTGGCTGAACGGGAAGCAGCGGCCCAACAGCCTCCTGGTCCGGTCCGATCCCGCCGACGTGGCCCGGGTCGAGGATCGCACCTACATCTGCTCCGAGAAGGAGGAGGATGCCGGCCCCACCAACAACTGGGGGGAGCCGGAGAAGATCAAGAATACCCTCCGCGGCCACTACGACGGGGCCATGCGGGGCCGCACGATGTACGTCATCCCGTACTCCATGGGTCCCGTCGGTTCGCCCATCGCCAAGATCGGGGTGATGGTGACCGACTCTCCCTACGTGGTCTGCAACATGCACACCATGACCCGGGTGGGGACCAAGGTCCTCGACGTGCTGGGAGATGGCGAAGACTTCGTGCGGGGGATCCACTCGGTCGGGTATCCCCTGGACGACCCCAAGAAGCCGGACCTGCCCTGGCCCTGCGACGCCGAGAACAAGTACATCACCCACTTCCCCAAGACCCGGGAGATCTGGTCCTACGGGTCCGGCTACGGCGGCAACGCCCTCCTGGGCAAGAAGTGCCACGCGCTCCGGATCGCCTCGGTCCAGGCCCGGGATGAGGGATGGCTGGCCGAGCACATGCTCATCCTCAAGCTCACCAGCCCCGAGGGGGAGGTGAAGTACATCACCGGGGCCTTCCCCTCCGCCTGCGGCAAGACCAACCTGGCCATGCTCATCCCCACCATTCCCGGCTGGAAGGCCGAGACCATCGGGGACGACATCGCCTGGATGAAGTTCGGGCCCGACGGACGCCTCTACGCCATCAACCCCGAGGCGGGATTCTTCGGCGTGGCTCCGGGAACCTCGGACGAGAGCAACCTGAACGCGATGAAGTCGCTCCATGCCAACTGCATCTTCACCAACGTGGCCCTCACCAAGGACGGCGACGTGTACTGGGAGCAGATGCTGAAGGAGGAGCCGGCGGAACTCACCGACTGGATCCGCCGCCAGTGGCATCCGGGGGTGGGGCGGCCGGCCGCGCATCCCAACGCCCGCTTCACCGCCCCGGCCAGCCAGTGCCCGGTGATCGCCCCCGAGTGGGAGGACCCCAAGGGGGTGCCGATCAGCGCCATCCTCTTCGGGGGCCGGCGGGCTGGCACCCAGCCCCTGGTGACCGAGGCCTTCAGCTGGCAGCACGGCACCTTCCTCGGCTCCACCGTGGCCTCGGAGAAGACGGCCGCGGCCGCGGGCAAGGTGGGCGAGCTTCGCCGCGACCCCTTCGCCATGCTTCCCTTCTGCGGCTACAACATGGGCGACTACTTCGCCCACTGGCTGGAGATGGGGAAGAAGGGCGGGGACAAGATGCCCAAGATCTTCTACGTGAACTGGTTCCGCAAGGACGAGAACGGCAAGTTCATGTGGCCGGGCTACGGCGAGAACAGCCGCGTCCTCAAGTGGGTGTTCGAGCGGTGCGACGGGAAGGGCGGGGCCACCGAGACCCCGATCGGCCTCCTCCCCACCCCCGACGCCCTCGACACCTCGGGGCTCGACCTCTCCCGCGAGACCCTGGAGCGTCTGCTCACCGTGGATCCTGCGGAGTGGAAGGACGAGGTGCCGTCCATCGAGCAGCACTTCGCCAAGTTCGGGGACAAGCTGCCCAAGGGCCTCCGGGACGAGCTGGAGGGCTTGAAGAAGCGGTTGAACGGCTAGACGGCTCTGCCGCGGGGCCGGGATCGGAAAACGGGCGGGTCCCCGGTGGGGGCCCGCCCGTTCGACTTGGCGGAAGCACCGCCGCCGGAAGCGGGCGGGTGGCTCAGCCCGGCGGGAGGAGGCCGGCGCCGTCGGAGGCCTTGCTCCGGCGGTCCTCCTTGATCACCGGCTTGAACAGCACCCCGTGGAGGCCGGCCGGTGTGCCGGGGTTGCCCTGGAACACGAAGCTCTGGTCGAGGACGAAGTCCAGGACCAGCACCATGTCGTCGTTCTCGTCCAGGTGAACCTCGTGGTCGAGGAGCACCTTGATCCCGGTCTGCGCCCCGCTGGGAACGGTGAGGGCGCGGGCGGTGTCCCCGTTGTCGAAGGTCAGACCCGGAGCCAGCACGACCTCGGCGTCGTCCACCACCAGCCGGAGCTGGGCGTAGTCGCCGGGCGGCACGTCGGCGTCGGCCAGGAAGGCCTCCACGCTGTCCCGAAGGGCCATGAGGTCGAAGGTGCGGGGGGTGTCCCCCGGACCCAGGATGTCCACCCGGCCGGCCACCGAGTCCTCCGCCCCCGGCACCAGGTAGGCCCGGGAAACGGTGATGCGGGCCTCGGCCAGGTCGTCGGAGGGCGCGTCGGTGACCAGGAGCCGCACGTGGGCGTCGTCCGAGCCCCCGCAGGCGGAGGCGACCAGGGGCAGGACGAGGATGACGAGGAGGCTGCGAAACGATTTCATGATGAGGCTCTCCCGATGAAAATGAGTCCCTGCTGGGCGGTGCGGATCAGAACCGGATCCCCACCGCGAGGGAGGATTCGGAATTGTCGCTCAACCGCACCTTGAACTGGGTGAAGGGACGGACCGATCCCCGCTTGGCGCCGAGCCCGGCGAACAGGTTCACCCCCAGATCGGTCTCGGCGTCGGAATGCGGGGCGTCGGTGTTGGTGACCACCAGGGCCGGTCCGGCTCCGAGCCAGATGGCGGCCCCGGCCCCCGGGTTCAGGTCCCGGTGGACGTCCGCGTTCACGGTCCAGTAGTCGTAGCCGTCCACGAACACCCACTCCAGGTTGGGGTTGAAGTACCAGAGGTCGGCCAGGGGCATGAGCAATCCGCCGCCGAGGAAGCCGTCTTCCACGTCGGTGTAGTATCCGCCGCGGATCTCGCCGTCGGTGTGGGCGATGGCGGGACCGGCCACCACCGCGGCCAGGACCGCGGTCACGGCCAGGATGAACGGCCAGTGGCGTGACCCCGATTCGAGATGATGATGACTGAGCATGATGTCCTCCTTCCAGGGATCCACCCGCCCGATGGGCAAGGTGGACTCGGGAACCCCCTAGCGCAAACTTCGGGCCGAGGCGGCCGGTTGAATCGCTAAGCGCATGCCGGACAGCCGGATGGACCCGGCCGAGGGCGGCGCAGGGACGTCGCGCCCGTGTCCGGCCGAACACGACGATTTGTGTACCTTTGGACACAGGGCGGTTTCGCGGGGCCCTGCTGACACCGGGGAAGGTTGCTGGTACCCTGCCTGCTCTCCGCGGGCCCATAGCTCAGGTGGTCAGAGCGGCGGTCTCATAAACCGCTGGTCGCTGGTTCAAGTCCAGCTGGGCCCACCATCTCCTCCCCAGGCACGGGGCGCCGGGGCGGGGTGGCCGCCCTTCCGCGCCCGCCGGCTGTTCCCGCATATCTGATAGAATTAGGGGGTTTTCCTACCCGGTTCCCGTGGAAGTGCCCGGAACCGGCCCCAGCTCAGCCAGGGGCGGAGCCTCCATGTTCGTCCGGTTTCCCGTGTTTCAGCGCAACCGCGACCCGTTCGCGGGCCGGTCCGCGCTCGGGTTCTGCCTCTGCCTGGCTCTGCTCCTTCCCCTCCACGCCTCCGCCGCCCCCCTCTTCCAGCACGATTGGGGGGAGGCGGGCCAGAACCCGGGCCAGTTCAACTTCCCCGCCGGCATCGCCGTGAACCCCGCGGGCACGGTGTACGTGGCCGACCGGTTCAACAACCGCATCCAGCGCTTCGACACCGACGGCCTCTACCTGGGCTCCCTGGGGACGGCCGGCACCCTCCCCGGCCAGTTCAACGCCCCCGAGGGTGTGGCCGTGGACAGCGTGGGCAACCTCTTCGTGGCCGACGTGGGTAACGACCGGGTGCAGAAGTTCTCCCCGGAGGGGGTACATCTCCTCACCATCGGGAGCCCGGGGAGCGGCGACGGACAGTTCGACGGGCCGGCGGCCCTGGACCTGGACGCGGCCGGGAATCTCTACGTGGCCGACTACTTCAACTGCCGGGTGGAGGTCTTCGACACCCTGGGGGTCTACGTGCGCAAGTGGGGGAGCCTGGGCACCGAACCGGGGCAGTTCCGCTTCCCCCGGGGGCTGGTCGTGGACGGTTCGGGACGGGTGCTGGTCGCCGACCACCTGAACAACCGTCTCCAGGTCTTCGACGCGGCCGGGAACCTGCTTGCGGTGTGGGGATCGGAGGGCTCGGCCGCCGGGGAGTTCGAGAAGCCGGTGGGGATCCTCTGCGACGGCGCAGGACAGGTCTTCGTGTGCGACAACCGCAACGACCGGGTGCAGGTGCTGGACGGGACCGGGTTCCACCTCGCCCAGTGGGGGGAATCGGGGATCCTCCCCGGGCAGTTCTACGGCCCCTTCGGGGCCGCCCTGGACAGCGCCGGGTGCTTCTACGTGACCGACTCCGAGAACGACCGGGTGGAGAAGTTCAGCCCCCTGCAGCCGGTGGCGGTGCCGGGCGGGGGGGGACCGGACGGTCCGGTGCGGCTGGCCGCCTTCCCCAATCCGTCGGCGGGGGCGGCCACCCTCCTGCTCGACCTGCCCCGGGCCCCGGAGCGGACGGTCCGGGTGGAGGTGGTGGACGTCTCCGGACGGTTGCGGAGGCTGGTGTTCCAGGGGGTCTGGCCCGAGGGGGAGCGCCGGGTGCGGTGGGACGGACGGGACGACGGGGGACGCTCCGTGGCCGCGGGAGCGTACTATCTGCGCGTGACCGAGGCCGGCCGGCCCCTGGCCGTGGCCCGGCTGACCCTGCTCCCCTGAGCCCGGCCCGGGCCGGCTTGCGCCGCCGGTCGGGCTCATGCTATGTTTTTCCGCCTTGCCGCGCCGGTGCGTGGTGCACCGTCGGCCGGAGAATCCGGCCGGCCCAGGACGCGGCCCCGTCCCGGCCCCCGGGCCGAGGAAACCGGTTTGCAGGATGCGGGCGACTAGCTCAGCTGGCAGAGCACGTGCCTCACATGCACGGGGTCAGAGGTTCAAGTCCTCTGTCGCCCACCATCCTTTCCTGTTCGTCCCCGCCGGGCTCTCCACCCCGGCGGCGCCCCGGGGGAGGACCCGACCCTCCCTCGATCGGGGCGAGACCCGGGATCGCGAGGCCGGCCCCGCGGTTCCCGCCCCCGACCCCCGAGCGGATCGCCGAACCGCCGCGGGGGAAGAGATTCCAACGTGCGCCCCGGGGCGCACGTTTTTTTGTGCCCAGAGCCGGCGGCCGCCGGCCCGGCCGGCGCTTCCCGGACTCCGCAGAGGGGAGCGCGCCGGGACCGCACCCCGGCCGCAGCCCAAGGAGATGCCACCTTGCCCGTGCGCGAGATGATCGAGAAGCTCCGCCTGCTCCAGGCGGTGGACACCGGGATCCGGTCCCTCGAGGACGAACTGGAACTCATGCCCAAGAACCTGGAGGCGGCCAAGCAGGACCTGTCCGCGGTCCAGGACCGTCTGAAGGCGGCCGAGGACGCCGTGAGCGCGATCCAGAAGCGGCGCCGCGACCTGGAGCAGGAGATCCGGGCCGCCGAGGAGAACGTGGTCAAGTACGAGAACCAGAAGCTCAAGGTCAAGACCAACGAGGAGTACCAGGCCCTGAACTCCCAGATCGCCCATGAGAAGGAACTGCGGTCGGGGATCGAGGACCGGGTGCTCGCCTCCTACGACGAGGAGGAGGTGGCGGCGGACCGGCTGAAGAAGATGAAAGACGAGCTGGGCGCGGTCACCAAGCAGGTGCAGGCGCGGGAGGAGGACATCCGGACCCGCACCGACGCCGACCGGGAGCGGCTGGCCGAGCTGAAGGCGCAGCGGGAGACCGTCCTGCCCGGGATCCGGCCCCAGCTCCTCTCCCGCTACGAGGCCCTTCGCTCCCGGAAGGGGGGGCTGGCGGTGGTGAGCATCGTGCGCGGCGCCTGCGGCGGATGCTTCACCCAGCAGCCGCCCCAGAAGGTGAACGAGGTCCGCAAGGAGGACGCCCTCCACACCTGCGAATTCTGCGGCCGGTTCCTGGTCTGGGACACCGAAGAGGCCCCCACGCCTTGACCGCGCCCAGGTACCGGGCGCGGACCGACGGGGCCTCGCGCGGGAATCCCGGCCCCGCCGCCATCGGGGTGTCGATCGAGGACGAGACCGGGCGGGAGGTGGCCTCGGCCTCCGAGGCCATCGGCATCACCACCAACAACGTGGCCGAATACCGGGCCCTGGTCCGGGCCCTGGAACTCCTGGCCGAACTGGACGCCCGGCGAGTGGAGTTCCTGCTCGACTCGGAGCTGATCGTGCGCCAGATGAACGGGCAGTACCGGGTCAAGGACGCCAAGATGAAGGTGCTCCACGCCGAAGTCCGCCGCGGGCTGACCCGGTTCACGGAGACGGTCTTCCGCCACGTCCCCCGGGCCGAGAACGTCCGCGCCGACGCCCTGGCCAACCAGGCCCTCGACCGGCTGGTCTGACCGCCCCATTTTCTTCCCTCCGCCGCCGGCCCTCCCCGCGGCTGCTATACTCCCGGCGAGGGCCGAAGGGCCCTTGCGGACCGAGACTTCCTGATGGTCGCGGCGTTCCTCCGGGAGCGTCGAGGAAAGTCCGAACTCCACCGGGCAGGGTGCTGGGTAACTCCCAGGGGGAGCGATCCCACGGAAAGTGCCACAGAAAACAAACCGCCTCCGGAACCTGGTTCCGGGGGTAAGGGTGAAACGGTGAGGTAAGAGCTCACCAGCGCCGGGGGCGACTCCGGCGGCTCGGTAAACCCCACCCGGAGCAAGGCCAAATAGGAGGGGATGAGACGGCCCGTCTCGCCATCACCCTCGGGTAGGCTGCTGGAGGGGCGCGGTGACGCGCCTCCCAGAGAAATGACCATCCGGCCCCCGGGCCCCGTCACGGGCTGCGGGAGCCGACAGAATTCGGCTTATGGAAGTCTCGTCCGCGTTCTTCTTCTTCCGGCAGGACCGGGTCGATTCCGGGCCGGCCGGGGTCCGCGCCCCCCGGGCCGGGAGGCGGCGCTTTCGGGCGCCCCGCCCCGGCGCGCGCGGCCGCCCCCGGCGCCCGGCGGCCGACCGCCCCGTCCGCCGGCGCATCGTCCGCCGAGGAGGGTCCGCGTCCTGATCCGCCGTCTCACCGCCGCCCTGGCCGTCGCCGTCGCGTCGATCCTCCTCGCCCACGCCCCCGCCCGGGCCCAGACCGGGGTGTTCGGCAAGAACAAGGTCCAGTACACGGACTTCGACTGGCGGGTGCTGGAGAGCGAGCACTTCGACCTCTACTACTATCCGCAGGAGGACTCCCTGGCCCGGACGGCGCTGGTCATCGCCGAGGACGCCTACGACCGGACCTCGGCCCGCTTCCGCCACGAGGTGCGCCGCAAGATCCCCCTGGTCATCTACTCCAGCCACCAGGATTTCGAGCAGACCAACATCTCGCCCTATCTCCTTCCCGAGGGGGTGGCCGGCTTCACCGAGTTCATGAAGGGCCGGGTGGCCCTCCCCTTCGACGGTTCCTACCCCGACTTCGAGCACGTGATCCGGCACGAGCTGGTCCATGTCTTCCAGCTCTCCCGCACCGAGGAGAGCTTCCGGCTGCACTACCGCACGACCTACGCCGGCCCCCCCCTGTGGTTCACGGAGGGGATGGCCGAGGCCTGGTCCGGGGAGTGGGACTCCACCGGGGATCTCTTCCTGGGGGACCTGGTCCTGAACGACATGCTGCCTCCCATCCGCGACCTGTGGCACTTCAACGGAACCTTCGTCCTCTACAAGATCGGCCAGGACCTGGTGCGCTGGCTGGAGGCGACCTACGGTCCCGACGTGGTCCCCGCCCTTTACGACGAGCTGTGGCGGTCGCGGAACTTCGAGGAGGCCCTGGAACGGGTGACCGGGGCCCCCCTGGACGACCTCAGCGAGCGCTGGCACTTCGCCCTGTCTCGGCGGTACTACCCGCAGGTCCAGGAACACCGGCCCCTGGCCCTGGCCGCGCGCCCCCTGGCCGTGGACGGCCCCAGCTTCCAGGCCGCGGTGCCGCCGGCCGGGAGCCCGCTCGACCCCGACACCTATTACTTCCTGTCTCCCCGGAACGGCTACATGAACATCTACCGCGGGTCGTACCGGGGCCGGGAACGGGACGTGGCCCAGGTGGTGAAGGGCCAGCGGCGGCCCGAGTACGAGTCGTTCCACGGTTTCGAGAGCCGGATCGCGGTGAGCCGGGACGGGATGCTGGCCTTCGTGAGCAAGTTCCACGAGCGGGACGGCTTGTTCCTCTACGATCTCCGCCGGGGGGAGCTGGTGGGGAAGTGGCAGTTCGAGGACCTGATCTCCCTCCGGTCGCCCACCTTCCGTCCCGACGGCAAGGCGGTGGTGTTCGCCGGCCTGTCCCAGGCCGGGCGGCAGGACCTCTATCTCTTCGAGCTGGGAGACCGGGCCCTGCGGCCGCTCACCGCCGACCGGTGGTTCGACGACGATCCCGCCTGGTCCCCGGACGGACGCACCCTGGCCTTCATCTCCGACCGCACCCCGGGCGGAGCGGAGGGGGCCCGGAACGTGTTCCTGCTCGACCTCGAAACGGGGACCCTCCGCCCCTTCACCCGGGGGGAGTGGAAGGACAGCGCGCCGGCCTGGTCGCCGGATGGATCCCGCCTGGCCTACTCCTCCGACCGGGCGGGAACGCCCCAGATCTTCGTGGCCGACAGCACCGGGGCCTCGGTGCCGGTGACCGCGGTGCTGGGGGGGGCCATGAGCCCGGCCTGGCTCCCCGACGGAAAGAGCCTCCTGTTCACCGGCATGGGGCGGCAGCGCTTCGGGGTGTGGCGGGTCCCGGTCGAGGCGCAGGGGGACACCCTGCCCCCGCCCGCGATCCCAACCCCCGGCCCGCCGGCGGTGGCCGCCGGGCCCTCGGTCCCGTCCCCGCCGGGGGCCCCGCCCCTGCGCCCGGTGTGGACCTGGGGGGCGGGGGAGGACAGCGTGATCGCCCACCGGCGCCCGTACCACAGCCGGTTCACCCTGGACCTGGCCCAGGGGGGCGTGGCCCTGGAACCGGCCCAGGGGGTGGGGGAGGGGCTCCAGGCCCTTCTTTCCGACCAGCTGGGCGACAAGCTCATCTTCCTCCAGGTCTCCAACACCGCGGAGCAGTTCGGGGACATCCTGGGGCGGTTCAACCTCGGGGTGACCTACATCAACCTCGCCCGCCGGTTCAACGTGGGCTTCTCGGCCTTCCACTTCGCCGGGGACTTCCTGGACGAGCTGGGGTACCGGTACTTCGAGCGCCGGGTGGGGGGATCGGTGATCGGGTCCTACCCGTACTCGAAGTACTCGCGGGTGGAGTCGAGCCTGGGCCTCCTCTACTCCGACCGGGATGCCGATTCCTTCCGGCCCGCCCGCCGGGCGCTGCTGGTCACCAACTACCTCTCCTTCATCCGGGACACCTCGCTCTGGACCTCCACCGGCCCCATCGACGGCGGCCGGTACAACCTCACCGTGGGGCTCAACACCAACCTGGACAAGGTGGACGTGGAGAACGTGGCCCTGCTCCTGGACCTGCGCCGCTACTTCCGGACCTCGCTTCGGACCGCCTATGCGGTACGGTTCCAGGGACGCATCGCCGAGGGCTCGCTCCCCCAGCGCTTCCTCCTCGGCGGGTCGTGGTCCTTCCGGGGCTATCCCCGCCGGGCCCTGGTGGGCACCCGGTCGGTGCTCCTGAACCAGGAGATGCGCTTCCCGCTCCTGAGGGGCGCGGTGCTGGGGCTCCCCATGGGGAACCTGGGCCTGCCCCCGGTGCAGGGGGCGGTCTTCCTCGACGCCGGCCAGGCCTGGGAAGAGGGGGAGACCCCGGACACGGTACGGGGGAGCTTCGGGCTCGGGTTCCGGACCAATCTCTTCGGGATCATCGTGCTCCGGCTGGACGTGTCCCGGCTGACCGACTTCAAGCGCGTCGATCCCGGGACGGAGGTGGACTTCTTTGTCGGCTACAACTACTGACCGCCGCCGCAGGGGAACCCGGCCCGGCCGGGGCCGGAAGCGGGCGCCGGGTTTCCCGGCGCCGGCGATGCTCGGCCTGCTCTGCCTGGCCGCGGTGGCGGGCTGCGCCGGAAACCGGAGCCTGAACACCGGCGAGGCGGCGCTGGACCCGGATCGTCCCCGGCCCGCCGAGACCTGGGAGCGGGACCTGGGCCGGGCCCTGGCCTCGTCTCCGGTGGCGCTTCCCGACGGCTGGCTGGCCGCGGAGACCGGGCGCGGACTGTGGCGATTGGGGCGGGAGGGGGGCGAGGTGTGGCGGCGGAAGCTCCCCGCCTCCCCGACCCAGGCCCCGGCGGTCTGCGAAAGCACGGTGGTGATCGGGGTCGACGTGCCCGGGAACGAGGTGGTGGGCCTCGCCCTGGCCGACGGGGAGTCCCGATGGAAGCACCGGTTCGCGGTGCCGCTCTGCGCCGGCCGGGACTCCTTCCTGGTGGTGGCGGCCCGGGGCGGCGCGGTGGCGCGGCTGGCCCCCGCCGACGGCGCGGTGCGGTGGCGGGCCCACCTCCCCGGCGCGGGCTGGCGGGCACCGGCGTTGCGGGTGGCCGAGGACCTGGTCCTGGTCCCGATTCGCCCCGACTCCCTGGCCGCCCTCCGGCTCTCCACCGGAGTCGAGGCCTGGCGGGTCCGGATCGGCCCCTGGCCCCGGGTGTCGGCGGAGGAGGGGGCGATCCTGGCCGTGGCCGACGACAGTACCCTGGCCCGGATCGATCCCGCCGACGGGAGCGCCCGGGCTCGCCGGCGGCTGGCGGGGATGGCGGCCGGCGTTCCCGTGACGGCGGGCGACCGGGCGGTGCTCGCCATCCGGGACGGCACCGTGCTCGCGGTCCGGAGCGCGGACCTCGGCACCATCTGGTCGCGCCCGCTCGAGGCTCCGCTGGTGGCCGCGCCCTGGGTCGGCGGCGGCGAGGTGGTGCAGCCGGGTCCGCGTGGGGACCTCTACCGGATGTCCCTGGCCGACGGCGCTCCCCGGGGGCGCTTCCGCCACCCGGAATTCCTGATCTCCTCCCCGGCCGGCGAGAGGGACCTCGTGGCCCAGGGGGGCGCGCGGGGTACCCTGGTCGTCTACCGGAGGACACCGTGAGGCGCCTCCTCCGCGCGGTGGCCGCCTTCTGCCTGGGGGCGCAGCTGGCCGCGATTCCCGCCGCGGCGGCTCCCGCCGACGGACCTGCGCCCGCCGTCCCGGCTCCCGTCGACACCGTGACCACGCCGGTGCGGGTCCTGGTCTCGCGCATGCCGGAACCCCGGCGGCACACCTGGGGCATCGTGGGCTCGGGGCTCGGGCTGGCCACCGGGGCGGGGCTCGCCGTGTGGCTCAAGAGCGAGGCCGACGACCGCTACCACCGCTACCGCCGGACCGCGGACCCGGTCGCGGCCCGGGATCTCTTCGATGAGGCGGAACGCTACGACCGGGCCTCCCTGGTGGGCTGGACCCTGGCCGAGGTGTCCTTCGTGGCCCTGTTCTACTTCCTCACCCGCGAGCCGGGACGGTCCCTGGTTCCGGTCCGGGGGGAGCCCCTGATCAGGACCGACGAGGACGGGGTCCAGGTCGGCCTGAAGGTGGCGCCGTGAGCGGGGGAGGAGGCCGCCTTCGGCGGATCGCGGCGGTTCTGGCCGCCGCGCTCTGGCTCCTGGCCGGAGGGTGCTCGACTCGCGATCCCCTGAACCCCCTCGATCCCCGGAACCCGGCCACCGGCGGCGAGCCGCAGTGGCTCTCCGCCCGGGCGGACCAGGGGGCGGTCGACCTCTCCTGGAGGGTGCCCGACTACCGCGACCTGCTTGCGGTCCACCTCCGCGCCGTGGACCGGGACTCGCTGCTGGTGAGCGGCGCCGGCCGGGAGGGGACCTTCCGGGACGGGGGCCTGCCCGACGGGGTGACGCGCCGCTACCGGCTGGAGCTGGTCACCCGCTCCGGCGCGGAGGTGGAGCTTCCCGGGGTCGAGGCCACCCCGGGTCCGGCCGTCCCCTGGGTCTACGCCTTCGGCTCCGGCGAGGTGGTCCGGGCCACTCCCGACGGGCGCGCGGCCCGGCTCCGGATCCCGGACCCGGCCGCCCTCACCCTGGTCGCGGACCCCGATTCGGGCGGGGTCCTGGTGGTGGATTTCTACGACGGCGCGGTGCGCCGGCTGGACCGGAACGGGGAGGAACGATGGGCGGACCGGGACCTGGCCCGCCCCATCCGCGCCCTGCGCACCCGGCAAGGCTGGTGGGTGGCCGATCCCGGGGCGGGGGCGGTGGTCCTGCTCGACGCCGCCGGAGAGCGGATCTACGCCGATTCCAGCTTCACCTATCCGGTGGACCTCGCCCCGGCCGGGGACGGGGCGGTATGGGTGGCCGACCAGGCCGGACCTCTCGTCCGCCTGGCCCTTGGCGCCGGGTCCACCGACACCCTGGCCGCGGGAGGGCAGCCCTACGCGGTGGCGGCCGCCGGGGACGGCGGAGCGTGGCTGGTCGACCGGAGCGGGGGCCGCCTCCTCCGGGTGGACGCCGGGGCGGAGCCGGTGCGGGAGCTGAGCGGCTGGGGGGGAGTGGAGACCCTGGTCCCCGACCCGGTGGTGGACGGAGGGGTGTGGGTGGCCGACCGCGCCCGCCGGCGGGTCGTGCTCCTGGACGGGGAGGGTGGGGCGGTGACGGTGATCCCGGGGCTCCCCGCGCCCTCCTCCATCGACGTCTCCCCGGAGGGGGACGAGATCTGGGTGGCCGACTCGGCCCTCGGCGAGCTGGTGCGCTTCGACCGGAACGGGGCCGAGATCGCCCGTAGCCGGGGGCTGTCGTCTCCCACCGCGGTCTCGGTGGCCTTCCACCCCGCGCTCCCCACTCCCTGACCCTTCCCCGCGGCCCGGGGCGGAGGGCGCCGTGGCCGTGACCCCACCTCCCTGATATGATACAAGTGGCTTTTTGTTATCCGGATACACGACTGCAACGCGGAAGGAGAACGGGTGCAACGTCCCTGGAGCTGGCCGTCGGCGGAGTCGGAGCCGGAGGCGGAACGCCTCATCCGGGAGATCGGGATGCCGGGGCCGGTGGCCCGGACCCTGGCCCGGCGGGGGCTCCCCGAGGGGAACCTGGAGGAGTACCTGAACCCGAGGCTCCGGCGCCTGGCCGATCCCACCTCCCTCGACGACATGGACCGGGCGGTGGCGCGGGCGTGGCGGGCGGTGGACGAGGGGGAGACGGTGTTCATCCACGGCGACTACGACGTGGACGGGATCACCGGGACCGCCTTCCTGACCCGCACCCTGCGCGGGGTGGGGGCGAAGGTGGTGCCCTACGTCCCCACCCGGAGCGACGGCTACGGCCTGGGCACGCCGGGGATCGAGGCCGCGGTGGAGGCCGGGGCAACCCTCCTCATCACCGTGGACAACGGGGTGCGGTCGGTGGCCGAGGTGGCCGAGGCGGGGGCGGCGGGCCTGGAGGTGATCATCCTCGACCACCACGAGCCCGGGGAAGCGCTCCCCCAGGCCCACGCGGTGGTGAATCCCCGCCGGCGCCCGGACGACCCCGCCTTCTCCGGCCTGGCCGGGGTGGGGGTGGCGGCGAAGTTCGTGCACGCCCTGGCCGCGGCGCGGCCGGGACGCCTGGACGGCGCGCTGTACAAGGACGCCCTGCAGCTGGTGGCCCTGGGCACCATCGCCGACGCCATGCCCCTGGTGGGGGAGAACCGGATCCTGGTCCGGCACGGGCTCCGCGGCCTGGAGCAGTCGGAGTGGGCGGGGGTCAAGGCGCTCAAGGCCACCGCCCGGCTGGATCGGGGGCGCATCAGCGCCTCCGACGTGGCCTTCTTCCTCGCCCCGCGGCTCAATGCGGCGGGCCGGATGGGGGAGGCGCGGGACGCCCTCGACCTGCTCCTCTGCGACGATCCCGCCGAGGCCTGGCGCCTGGCCGATCACATCGAGCGCCTGAACCTCGAACGGCGGAAGGTGGAGCAGGCGATGATGGCCGAGGCCCTCTCCGGGGTGCAGTCCCGGTCCGAGATCCCCCCCGCGGTGATCCTGTGGTCGGACCACTGGCCGGTGGGGGTGGTGGGCATCGCGGCCAGCCGGATCCTGGACCGCTTCCGGCGCCCGGCGTTCCTGATCGCCATGGACGGGGAGTTCGGCCGCGGCTCGGCCCGGAGCCGGAAGTCGTTCCCGCTCCCCGAGGCCCTGGCTGCCTGCGCCGGGGACCTGGAGGAATTCGGGGGGCATGCCGAGGCGGCGGGCTTCCGGATCCGGCGGGACCGCCTGGAGGTATTCCGGGAACGCATGGAGACCCTGGCCGGGGGCGCGGACCTGGATCCGGCCCCGGAGCCCCTGGAGGTGGATGCGGCGGTGGCCCTCTCCGAGATCGATCCCGATTGCGTGGATTGGCTGGAACGCCTGTCGCCCTTCGGGCGGGGGAATCCGGAACCGCTGTTCGGGGCCGAGAACCTGGTGGTGGACGGGGCCCCGGCGGTGGTGGGGAAGCGCCACCTGCGGCTCACCCTGGCCGCGGGGGGGCGCCGGCTGCGGGGGATCGCCTTCAACCAGGGGGAGCGGATCAACGAGCTGGGACGGGGACAGCGGGTGGACGCGGTGTTCCACGCCGCCTTCGACACCTGGCGCGGCGGGCGCCAGGTCCAACTGGTCGTGAGGGACCTGAGAATACGGTGATGTCGGTCGAACAGACGGCGGACCTGCTCCAGCCCCTCCTGGATGACATCCAAATCCGGGGGGTCAAGCTGGACGAGGGCCTGGTCACCCGGGCCTTCACCTACTCCGCCGAAGCCCACAAGGATCAGAAGCGCCGGAGCGGGGAGCCGTACATGGCTCACCCGGTGGCGGTGGCGCGCATCCTGGTCGAACTCCTCGACCGGCGCACCGACGCGGTCATCATCGCCTCGGCGCTGCTCCACGACGTGGTCGAGGACACCGACATCGCCGGCGAGGACATCCGCCGGGAATTCGGGGACGACGTGGCCCTCCTCGTGGACGGGGTGACCAAGATCGAGGGGCTCCAGTTCGAGAGCAGCGAGCGGGAACAGGCCGAGACCTTCCGCAAGATGCTCCTCTCCATGTCCCGGGACGTGCGGGTGATCCTGATCAAGCTCGCCGACCGGCTGCACAACATGCGTACCCTGGAGTTCCTCCCTCCCGAGCGCCGCCGGGCCATCTCCCAGGAGACCCGGGACATCTACGCCCCCCTGGCCCATCGCCTGGGCATCGGCTGGATCAAGTGGGAGCTGGAGGACCTGGCCCTCAAGCACCTCGACCATGCCGCCTACAAGGATCTGGCCCGGCTGGTCTCGGCCAAGCTGGTGGAGCGGGAGCGGATGGTGGAACGGGTGGTGGTGCCCATCCAGGAGGCGCTGGAGAAGGAGGGGGTGCGGGCGGAGATCGTGGGCCGGCCCAAGCACTTCGACAGCATCTACCGCAAGATGAAGAACCAGGAGCGGCCCTTCGATGCCATCTACGACCTGATCGGGGTGCGCGTCATCACCGCCACCAAGGCCGACTGTTACCGGGCGCTGGGGGTGGTGCACGACCTGTTCAAGCCCGTCCCGGACCGGTTCAAGGACTACATCGCCACCCCCAAGGCCAACCTCTACCAGTCCCTCCACACCACCGTCATCGGCCCCGACGGCCGCTTCGTGGAGGTCCAGATCCGCACCGCGGACATGCACCGCATCGCCGAGTTCGGCATCGCCGCCCACTACAGCTACAAGGAGGGATCGGAGCCGGACCGGGAGCTGGACGAGAAGCTGGGCGGCATCGTGGGCGGCACCCTGGAGTGGGAGGAGGAGCAGGACCCCGAGGAGTACATGGAGTTCCTGAAGACTTCCCTCTACCAGGACGAGGTCTTCGTGTTCACCCCCCGGGGGGATCTCCGCCACCTTCCCAAGGGGGCCACCGCCCTCGACCTCGCCTTCCTCATCCATACCGAGATCGGGCTCAAGGCCATGGGGGCCCGGGTGAGCGGGCGGCTGGTCCCGCTCCGCTACGAGCTCAAGAACGGGGACACGGTGGAGATCGTGACCCAGCCCTCGGCCCACCCCTCCGAGGACTGGCTGAACATCCTCCAGACCTCGCGGGCCCGGCAGAAGGTGCGCCACTGGCTCAAGGAACAGCGCCGCGAGGACTCCATCGCCCTGGGGCGGGAGATGCTGACCCGGGAGCTCAAGCGCCACCGCAAGCCCGGCGCCACCGACAAGGACCTGGTGGGCCCGGCCCAGGCCCTGGGCCTGGACTCCACCCCCCATCTCCTGGCCGCCCTCGGCCAGGGGGACCTCTCCGTCACCCAGGTGATCCAGCGCCTCCATCCCGACCTGGCCCGGGAGAAGGAGCTGCCCCGGCGCAAGTCCCCCTTCACCCGTCTGCGGGAGCTCTCGCGCAAGACCGCGGGCGGCATCCGCATCCAGGGGGTGGACAACCTGATGGTCCGCCTGGCCAAGTGCTGCCAGCCGGTGCCGGGGGAGCGGATCGTGGGGGTGGTGACCCGGGGCCGGGGCCTCACCGTCCACCGGGTGGACTGTCCCAACGCCATGGACTCCCGGGTCGAGGCCGAGCGCCGGGTGGACCTCTCCTGGGACGTGCAGGACGCGCGCTCCTTCGTGGTCAAGCTGCTCATCTTCGGCGACGACCGCCAGGGGATGCTGGCCGACCTCGCCAACGCGATCACCGCCACCGGGACCAACATCCGGAACGCGGGCATGCACTCGGTGGACGGCGACGCCCGCGGCACCTTCCTCATCGAGGTCAACAACCTTAACCATCTCCAGAAGGTGCTGGCGGCGATCAAGCGGGTCCGGGGGGTGCGGGCGGTGGAGCGCAAGCAGTTCTCGGGGGAGGAATGAGCGCCTCCGCCCCCGGGCCCGGGCGCGCAACCGGCGGGGCTCCCGCGTGAGGGCGGTGGTGCAGCGGGTGAGCCGGGCTTCGGTGCGGGTGGAGGGGGAGCCCACCCGGGCCATCGGCCGCGGGCTCCTGGTCCTGCTCGGGGTGGCGGACGGGGACGGGGAGGCCGAGGCCCGGTGGATGGCCTCGAAATGCGCCAACCTGCGCATCTTCTCCGACGCGGCGGGCAAGATGAACCTGAGCCTCCTCGAGGTGGAGGGGGAGGCGTTGGTGGTGAGCCAGTTCACCCTCTACGGCGACGCCCGCAAGGGGCGCCGGCCGTCCTTCGTCCACGCCGCCCTTCCCGAGATCGCCGACCCCCTCTACCTGCGCACGGTGGAGCTGCTGCGCGAGGCGGGAGTGAAACGGGTGGAGACCGGGACCTTCCAGGCCCACATGGAGGTGGAACTCACCAACGAGGGCCCGGTGACCATTCTTCTCGACACTCCCTGACCGTTCGCCCCGGACCCTCGCGGCGAGCCGGGGACGGGGACGGCCCGAACCGGAGGCATCCATGGCCGACACCTGGGGAGCGCGACTCTTCGGAACCGCGGGGCGGAGGCTGATCCTGGCCTCGGCCTCCCCGCGCCGGGCGGAGATCCTGGCCGGCTTCGGCCTGGAGTTCGAACGGCGTCCGGTGGCGGTGGTGGAGACGGTGCGCGCGGGGGAGGATCCGGCGGCGGCGGTGGAGCGGCTGGCCCGGGAGAAGGCGGCGGCGGCGGAGGCGGCGCTCCGCGAGGACGGCGCCCTCCAGGGAGATCCGGTGATCGTGGCCGCCGATACCCTGGTGGTCCTGGACGGCCGCGCCCTGGGCAAGCCCGGCGACGACGACGAAGCGCGGGAGATGCTGCGCGCGCTCTCCGGGCGCGCCCACCGGGTGTTGACCGGGGTGGCGGTGCGGGTGCCCTCCCGGAGCTTCCTGGTCAGCGGGGTGAGCGGGACCGGGGTCCGCTTCCGCGATCTGGGCGAGGCCGAGATCGAGGCCCTGGTGCGCTCCGGGGAAGCCCGGGACAAGGCCGGGGGCTACGGCATCCAGGGACTGGCGGGAGCGCTCATCGACGGGATCGAAGGGGACTACCTGAACGTGGTCGGGCTTCCCGGCACGCTGCTCCGGGAACTCCTCCTCGCCGCCGCCGGGCCCCGCTGACCGCGCGCGGGTCCGCGTGCATGCGGTACCATGCTCCCATGCAAGCACCTCTCGATCCCGTCCGCTGGCATGGCGGCGCGGTGCGGGTCCTGGACCAGCGCCGCCTCCCCCGGGAACTCGCCTACATCGATTGCCGGGAGGTCCCGGAGCTGGCCGAGCTGATCCGCACCCTGGCCGTGCGGGGGGCCCCGGCCATCGGCATCGCCGCCGCCTACGGGGTGGCCCTCGGGGCCCTGCGCGCCCTGGAGGAGGGCCGGGACCCGCGGGCCGGCGCCGGCCGCGCGGACGAGGACCTCCGGGTCACCCGGCCCACCGCGGTCAACCTCTTCCACGCCCTGGACCGGATGCGCGGGGTGCTGGCCTCGGATCCCGGCCTGGCCGGCGAGGCCCTGGTCGAGCGGCTGCGGGCGGAGGCGGACCGGATCCTGGACGAGGACCTGGCCACCGGGAAGCGGATCGCCGAGGCCGGCCTGGCCCTCTTTCCCGCCTCCGGTCCGGTGCGGGTCATGACCCACTGCAACGCGGGGGGGCTGGCCACCGGAGGGTGGGGGACCGCCCTCGCCCCCATCTACGCCGCCGCCGCCGCGGGCCGGACCCTCACCGTGCTCGCCGACGAGACCCGGCCCCTGCTCCAGGGGGCCCGCCTCACCGCCTGGGAGCTGGCCCGGGCCGGGATCGACGTGCGGGTGCTGGTGGACGGGGCCGCCGCTTCGGTCCTCTCCCGCGGCCTGGTGGATCTGGTGATCGTGGGCGCGGACCGGGTGGCCCGGAACGGGGACACCGCCAACAAGATCGGGACCTTCGGGGTGGCCCTGGCCGCCCGGGAGGCCCGGGTGCCCTTCTACGTCGCCGCCCCCCTCACCACCTTCGACTTCACCGTCCGCACCGGGGAGGAGATCCCGGTGGAGGAGCGGGGGGCGGGGGAGGTCCTGGGGGAGGGCGCGGCCGAGGGGGTGGGGGCTCTGAACCCGGCCTTCGACGTCACCCCGGCCCACCTCATCGCGGGCTGGATCACCGAGGCCGGAGTCTTGCGTCCCCCCTTCGATCCCGCTATCCTTGAAAGCTGATCGCTTTTATCGTGTTTGACGGCTTCCAACCCGGGAATTCCGATTCCCCCGGAAATGCAAGGAGTACAAAGAGATGCCCTATCCTCCGGAACTGGTAGACCCCATGCGGGAGGAGCTCACCCGGATGGGGGTGAGCGAGGCCCGGACCGCGGCCGAGGTGGACGAGGTCATGGCCCGACGGGGGGCGACGCTGGTGGTGGTGAACTCCGTCTGCGGCTGCGCGGCCGGTAACGCCCGCCCCGCAGTGGGGTTGGCCCTCACCCACGGCACCCTGCCCCAGAACCTGCTCACCGTGTTCGCCGGCCAGGACCAGGAGGCCACGGCCCGGGCGCGGGAGTACATCAAGGGCTATCCCCCCTCCTCCCCGTCCATCGCCCTCTTCCGGGACGGCGAGCTGGTCCTGATGCTGGAGCGGGGCGACATCGAGGGCCGGCCGGCCCCGGAAATCGCCGGTGACATGATCCGGGCCTTCGACGAGCACTGCGCCGCCACCGCGGGCTGACCCCGCCCCGGAGCGCCCGCCGGGGCGGCCCCGGGATCGAAGCCCTTCCCCGGCAAGCCGTTTCCGGCCCGGCCGGGGGGCCCGGGGCCGGGCTCCCAGGTTGACACGCCGGGGGAGTCTCCCTATACTCCTCGGGCTTTCAGTTCACGCCCGAAAGGAGTTTCGCTCACATCATGTCCACGCCCACCATTCCGGCGGATCCGGCGAACCGGACCTGGTATGTGGCCGACGCCCGGGACTATACCCTGGGCCGGCTGGCCAGCCGCGTCGCGACCGTACTCCGCGGCAAGCACAAGCCGATCTACTCGCCGCATCTCGACCACGGGGATCACGTGGTGGTGATCAACGCGGCCGAGGTCCAGTTGACCGGCAAGAAGCTCTTGAACAAGACCTACTTCCGCTACACCGGCCACATGGGCGGGGGGCGCCTCACGCCCCTGAGCGAGATGATGGCCGAGACCCCGGAAGAGGTGATCCGCCGCGCGGTGCGCGGAATGCTGCCCAAGACCCGCCTCGGGCGGCAGATGATCAAGAAGCTCAAGGTCTATGCGGGACCGCAGCACCCCCACGAGGCCCAGGGGCCCGAGCCCCTGCCCGTGAGCGACAAGGCGGCGGTCTAGGCCGCCCGGAAGCATAGAAGGAGGAGATTCGTTTGGCGGACTTCATCGCCCAGGCGACCGGACGGCGGAAGAGCTCGGTGGCGCGCGTGCGCCTCGTTCCGGGCAAGGGCAACGTCCTCGTGAACGGTCGCAACGTGCTCGAATACTTCCAGCGGGAGACGCTGGTGCGGGACCTGAACTCACCGCTGGTCGAGACCCAGACCATGGACCGCTACGACGTGGTGGCCAACTGCCACGGCGGCGGGCTCACCGGCCAGGCCGGCGCCCTGCGCCTGGGCATCGCCCGGGCCCTGGTCCAGCTGGACCCGGAACTCCGGCCCTCCCTGCGGCGGAACGGGTTCCTGAGCCGCGACCCGCGGATGAAGGAACGGAAGAAGTACGGGCAGCCCGGGGCCCGGAAGCGGTTCCAGTTCTCCAAGCGTTGATCCGACCGCGGGGCCGCTTCGGCGGCCCCGTTCGGGTTGGCCCCGATCCGGTTCCGGACCGGGGAGGCTCCGAGAAAGTTAGAAATCCACACGCCCGGCCAGCTCCCGGCGTGGCCCGCGGTCCGCAACCGGCGATGCCGGGGGGCCGCGGCGCCTTGAGGGGGCCTCTTCATGGACGGGCGGAGGCCGAACGCAAAACCGAACCAAGGAGAAGAGGCTGACCATGTCCATGCCCACCATGAGGGAACTCCTCGAAGCGGGAGTCCACTTCGGGCACCAGACCCGGCGCTGGAACCCGAAGATGAAGAAGTACATTTTCATCGAGCGCAACGGCATCCACATCATGGACCTCCAGAAGACCTTGCAGGCCCTGGACGTTGCACGGCGGGTGGTTAGCGCCTCGGTGGCCCGGGGGGGACGGTGCTCTTCGTGGGCACCAAGAAGCAGGCGCAGGACATCATCCGCGAGGAAGCGGTCCGCTCCGGCCAGTACTACATCACCGAGCGCTGGCTGGGGGGCATGCTCACCAATTTCAAGACCATCAAGGCCTCCATAAGCCGCCTCAAGGACTACGACCGGATCTTCGCCGACGGCACCGCGGCCTCCTTCACCAAGCGGGAAGCCTCCCGGATGGACAAGGAGCGCCAGAAGCTGGAGAAGGTTTTCTCCGGTATCAAGGAGATGGACCGGCTCCCGTCGCTGGTGTTCATCGTGGATACCAACAAGGAGCGGATCGCGGTGGCCGAGGCCAACCGGCTCGGCATCCCCATCGTCGGCATCGTGGACACCAACTGCGACCCCGACCTGATCCGGTATCCGGTGCCCGGCAACGACGACGCCCTTCGCTCCATCAAGCTGATCGCCAAGGTGGTCGCGGACGCGGTGGCGGAGGCCGATCACGCGGCCGAGGCCACGGTCGATTATTCCGAGGGATACTCCGCCGGCGGCGACGCCGACGAGGAGCTGCCCTCCTACCGATGATGCCGGGGCCCCGCTCCTCCGGGCGGGGCCGTCCAGCATTCCCGGATTCCGCCGGACGCGCCGGGTCGCCCGCCCGTGCCCGCCGGCCCTCGCCCAGCACACGAAGGAGATGGATACGATGACGGCGATCACTGCCAACATGGTGAGCGAGCTTCGCGCCCGTACCGGCGCGGGCATCATGGACTGCAAGAAGGCCCTGGCCGAGAACGAAGGGGACATGGAGAAGGCGGTCGAGCACCTGCGCAAGACCGGCATCGCCAAGGCGGCCAAGAAGGCCGGCCGCACCACCGCCGAGGGCCTCGTGCACGCCTACATCCACCCCGGCGGCAAGGTGGGGGTGCTGATCGAGGTCAACTGCGAGACCGACTTCGTGGCCCGCAACGAGCAGTTCCAGGCCCTGGTCCACGACCTGGCCATGCACGTGGCCGCCTCCAACCCGGCCGGCGTCCGCCGGGAGGACGTCGATCCGGAGCTGATCACCCGCGAGCGGAACCTGTTCGAGGCCCAGGCCAAGGAGAGCGGGAAGCCGGACAACGTGATCGAGAAGATGGTCGAGGGGCGGATCAACAAGTACTACGCGGAGAACGTCCTCCTCGAGCAGCCCTTCGTCAAGGACCCGGACAAGTCGGTCGAGGACGTGGTCAAGGAGCACATCGCCACCATCGGCGAGAACATCGTGATCCGCCGTTTCGCCCGCTACGAGCTCGGACAGGAGGACTAGATGGGCTCCGCCGCCGGCGAGGGCGCAGCGAAGTTCCGGAGGATCCTGCTCAAGGTCTCGGGCGAGATTCTCGCCGGCGACCAGGGCTTCGGCATCGAGCGGGACCGGCTGGCCGGGCTGGCGGGGGAGATCAAGAGCGTCCAGGAGCTGGGAGTCCAGGTCGGCCTGGTCATCGGCGGAGGCAACATCTTCCGCGGGGTGGCCGGGGCCACCGGGGGCATGGACCGGGTGACCGCGGACCACATGGGCATGCTGGCCACGGTGATCAACTCGCTGGCCCTCCAGGACGTGCTGGAGGGGCAAGGGCTCTTTACCCGCGTCATGTCCGCGATTAAGATGGAGGAGCTTGCGGAGCCCTACATCCGCCGGCGGGCCGTCCGGCACCTGGAGAAGGACCGGGTGGTGATCATGGCCGCGGGGACCGGGAATCCGTATTTCACCACCGACACCGCGGCCGCCCTGCGGGCGGTGGAGATCGACGCGGACGTGATCATCAAGGGGACCAAGGTGGACGGGGTGTACTCCGGGGATCCGGTGAAGGACCCGGCGGCGGTCCGGTACGACCGACTCACCTACATGGACGTGCTGAAGCAGGGGCTCCGGGTCATGGATTCGACCGCGGTGTCCCTGTGCATGGAGAACCGGCTCCCCATTCTCGTGTTCAACTTCACCATTCCGGGGAACCTGCGCCGGCTGATCCTGGGCGATCCGGTGGGAACCCTGGTTTCGGAGGGTTAGGCATGGACAAGGAACTGGCGTCGTCCGAGGATCGGATGCAGAAGGCGGTGGAGGCCCTCAAGCGTGAGCTGGGCTCCATCCGGGCGGGAAAGGCCACTCCGGCCCTGCTCGACAACATCCGGGTGGACTACTACGGCACCCTCACCCCGGTGAAGCAGGTGGCCAACGTGTCGGCTCCCGAGCCGAGGCTCCTCATCGTCCAGCCCTGGGAAAAGAACATGCTCCAGCCCGTGGCCAAGGCCATCCAGGCCAGCGACCTGGGGCTCAACCCCCAGGACGACGGCCAGGTGTTGAAGATCCCGATTCCCGCCCTCAACGAGGAGCGGCGGCGGGACCTGGTCAAGCTCACCCACAAGCTGGCCGAGGAGGCCCGGGTCTCGGTGCGGAACACCCGGCGCGAGTCCAACGACCACTACAAGAAGGCCCAGAAGGACGGCAGCCAGTCCGAGGACGAAGCCCGCCGGGCCATGGACCAGGTGCAGAAGCTCCACGACAAGTACATCGCCCAGATCGACGACGTGGTGAAGAAGAAGGAAGCGGAGGTGATGGAGGTCTAGCCTCCGTGCCCGTCGAATCCTCCAACGTTCGGCCCGCTCCGCCGGGGCAGGCCGGCGGAAACGCCCCCATGTTGCCAGACACCGAACGCCCCGAGCTCGAAGAGGATCTCAAGCAGCGGATCCTGGCCGGCGGGGACATTCCGCGCCATGTGGCGGTGATCATGGACGGCAACGGCCGCTGGGCCCGCCGCCGCCGCCGCCTGCGGGTGTTCGGCCACCTGGCCGGCCGGCATTCGGTCCGCCAGACCGTGCTCGGTTGCCGCGAGCTGGGGATCGAGGTCCTCACCCTCTACACCTTCTCGGTGGAGAACTGGCAGCGTCCCGCCACCGAGGTCAGCGCCCTCATGCGCATCCTCCAGCAGACCCTGCGCGAGCAGCGGGACGAGATGCGGGACAACGGAATCCGCCTCGCGGTGATCGGGCGCATGGAGGATCTCCCCGTTCCGGCCCAGGATACCCTGCGCGAGAGCATGGACTCCCTGGCCGGGGGCCGGGACATGCTGTTGAACCTCGCCCTCTCCTACGGCGGCCGCACCGAAATCGCCCGGGCGGCGCGGCGGATCGCCGAGGAGGCCGCCCGGGGGGAACTCGATCCCGCCGCCGTGGACGAGGCCACCGTGGCCCGCCACCTCTACACCGCCGGCCTCCCCGATCCCGATCTCCTCATCCGGACCAGCGGGGAGGTCCGGATCTCCAACTTCCTCCTCTGGCAGGCGGCCTACGCCGAGATCCTGGTCACCCCCGTCCTGTGGCCCGACTTCCGCAAGGAACACCTGTACCGGGCCATCCTCGACTACCAGCATCGCGAGCGGCGCTTTGGCCGTGTCCGCTAGCGAGCGGGCCGGCGGCCGGTTCCGGGACCAGGCCCTGGCCGCCCGGGTGGTCTCCGGCCTCTCCCTGGCCGTCCTCTCCCTGGCCGCGGTCTGGGCGGGGGGGTGGTTCTTCGCCCTGGTGCTCCTCACCGCCCTCCTGGTGGCGCTGTGGGAGTTCCTGCGGCTGGCCCACCGCGCCGGCTTCGCCGTCCTCATGGGGCCGGGGCTGGTCACCGCCGCCGCCCTCATCCTGCTGGGCCTGTTCCACGACGCCGCCGATGCCGGGGTGGTTCTCACCGCGGCCGGGGTGTGGATGGCCCTGGCCATGCTTCGCCCCCCCCTGGAAGGCCGTCTGGCCGGGGCCGCCCTCACCCTGTTCGGGCTGGTCTACGTGGTGGGGTTGGGCATCCACCTCCTCTGGCTCCGCATGGAGCCCCACGGATTGTCCCGGCTGGCCGTGGTTCTCCTCGCCACCTGGGCCGCCGACACCTTCGCCTTCTTCGTCGGTGTCCGCTGGGGCCGGAGGAAGCTCGCCCCGCACGTGAGTCCTGGAAAATCGGTGGAAGGCCTGGTGGGCGGGCTGGTGGGGACGGTGGCGGTCACCGTGCTCGCGGCGCGGGCGCTCCTGCCCGGCCTGGATCCGCTCCGGGCCGCGTTCCTCGGGCTGGCCCTGGGGGCGGTCTCGCCCCTGGGGGATCTCCTGGAGTCCCTGATCAAGCGGAACCTCCACGCCAAGGACGCCTCCCACCTCATTCCCGGCCACGGCGGCGTCCTCGACCGCATCGACAGCCTGCTGGTCACCGGCGCGGTGGCCTACTACCTGTTCCGGTTCCTCTGAGCCCCCGGGCCCCGGCCCGCGACCCCCGCCGGGCCCCGGTTTTCCGAAGGAGTGGTCCCGTGTCCCTGCCCGACTTTCCCCGCCGCACCGCCGTTCTCGGCGCCACCGGGTTCATCGGCGAGAAGGCCCTGGCCGTGGCCCGGCGCCACCCCGACCGCTTCCGGGTCACCGCCCTGGCCGCGGGGCGATCCGCCGATGCCCTGGCCGAGCTGGCGGGAACGGTGCGCCCGCGCCGGGTGGCCCTGGCCGATCCCTCCCCGCTGGAGGAGCTGCGCCGGGCGCTCCCCGACGGGGTCGAGGCCGGGGGGGGCGCGGAGGCGGTGGCCGCCCTGGCCGCCGATCCGGACACCGACCTGGTGGTGAACGGGATCATGGGGCGGGCGGGCCTGGAGGCGAGCCTGGCCGCGGCGGAGTCCGGAAAGCTCCTGGCCCTGGCCAACAAGGAATCCATGGTGCTGGCCGGCCCCCTCCTCATGGGCGCCGCCCGCCGCGGGGGGGCGACGGTGGTGCCGGTGGACAGCGAGCACTCCGGGCTCTTCCAGTGTCTGGCCGGCCTGGAGCGCGACCAGGTCCGCCGCGTGATCATCACCGCCTCCGGAGGCCCGTTCCGGGGCCGGAAGGCCTCGGAGCTCGCGCAAGTGAGCCCCGAGGAGGCCCTGAACCACCCCGTCTGGCCCATGGGGGCCCGGATCACCGTGGACAGCGCCACCCTCCTCAACAAGGGGCTGGAGGTGATCGAGACCTATCACCTGTTCGACATCCCCCTGGACCGCATCGAGGTCTGGGTCCACCCCCAGAGCGTGGTCCACGCCCTGGTGGAGACGGTGGACGGCTCCCTGATCGCCCAGCTCTCCGCTCCCGACATGCTGCTCCCGGTGCAGTACGCGATGAGCTATCCGGAGCGGTGGGATTCCGAGGCGCCTCCCTGCCGCCTTCCCGACTGGGGGAGCCTCACCTTCGAGGCCCCCGACCACGACACCTTTCCCGCCATCCGGCTCGCGGTGCGCGCGGCCGAACGGGGGGGGACGGCCCCCGCGGTGATGAACGCGGCCGACGAGGTGGTGGTGGCCGCCTTCCTGGCCGGGCGGATCCCCTTCACCGAGATCATCCCCCGGGTGGAAGCGGTGCTGGAGGCGGTGGAGGCCGGGCCCGCCGACTCCCTGGCCGCGGTGGCCGAGGCCGACCGCGCCGCCCGGGCGGCGGCGAGCCGGGATCTGGGCTCGCGGGCCGGGTGACCGTGCGCACCCTCCACGTGGCCACCGCCCGCACCTGGCGAGGGGGCGAGCAGCAGGTGCTCTATCTCCTGGAGGGGCTGGTCCGCCGCGGCTGGGATCCGGTCCTGGCCACCCCGCCGGGGAGCCCCCTGGCCGGGCGGGCGGGGGCGCTGGGGATCCGGCTGGTGCCCCTGGCCTCCCGGGGGGACCTGGATCCGCTGGCCGCGTTCCGGTTGCGGGGGGCGGTGAAGCGGGAGGGGACGGAGATCCTGCACCTCCACACCGGCCACGCCCACGCCCTGGGGCTCCTGGCCGTCCGGGGGCTGGAGCCGCGGCCGGCGGTGGCGGTGTCGCGGCGGGTGGACTTCCCGCCCCGGGGCGGCCCGGCGGCGCGTCTCAAGTACGGCGGGGGGGTGGACCGCTTCCTGGCCGTGAGCGACCGGGTGCGGGGGGTCCTGCTGGAGCACGGGATCGCCCCGGAGCGGGTGGTCACCGTCCACAGCGGGGTGGACCCGGCGCGGATGGAGGTGCCTCCGGACCCCTCGGGCCTGCGCCGCGACCTCGCTATTCCTAACCCTCACAAGCTGGTAGGATTCTTTGGGGCGCTGGTCGGCCACAAGTCGCCGGGGGATCTCCTGGAAGCGGGAGCGAGGCTGCCCCGGCACTGCCACCTGGTGCTGGCGGGGGACGGCCCCCTGGCCGGGACGCTCCGGGAGCGCGCGGAACGCCCCGATCTGGCCGGCCGGGTCCACTTCCTGGGCTACCGGGAGGACGTGCCCCGGCTCCTGCGCTCGGTGGACGTCTTCTGCCTCCCCTCGCGCCTGGAGGGCCTGGGGACGGCGGTCCTGGACGCCATGGCCGCGGGCACCCCGGTGGTGGCCGCGGCCGGGGGCGGGATTCCGGAGATGGTGGAGGACGGGCGGAGCGGGCTCCTGGTCCCCCCGGGGCGGCCGGAAGCGCTGGCCGAGGCCCTGGGGCGGGTCCTGGACGACCCGGGCCTGGCCGCCCGGCTGGCCGCCGGAGGCCGGGAGCGGGTGCGGGCCTTCACCGCGGAGAGGATGGTGGAGGCCACCCTGGAGGTATATCAATCGATTCTGCCGGTGCGCCGTCGATGAGGGGGCGCCCCGAGACCCCGGCCGGTGCGTTCCGGCCCCGGTCCCCGGCGTCCCATTGGGGGAGGGCCCTGAGTTCGTGACGACAATCATCTTCGGCCTCCTGGTCTTCAGCGTCCTGGTCATCTTCCACGAGGCGGGGCACTTCGTGATCGCCCGCCGCCTCGGGGTGCGGGTGGAGCGCTTCTCCATCGGCTTCGGCCCGGTGGTCTTCTCCCGGGTCCGGAACGGGGTCCAATACGCGATCTCCGCCTTTCCCCTCGGCGGCTACGTCAAGATGGGGGGGACGATCCGCGGGACCGGGAGAGCCTGAAGCCGGGCGACTTCTTCCTCGCCGCCTGGTGGCGGCGGGTCCTCATCGCCTTCGCCGGCCCCGGGGCCAACTTCGTGCTCGCGGTGATCCTCAGCATCATCCTGGCCTGGGTGGGCATCCGGCTTCCCGACGCCCCCAACCGGATCGGCGGGGTCAAGGCGGCGAGCCTGGCCGATAGCCTGGGATTCCGGGCCGGGGACGTGATCGTGGACGTGGCCGGGACCCCGACCGCATCCCTCCAGGCGGTGGACGAAGCCCTGGGACGGGCCCTGGACCGGCCCGAGGGCGGGGCGGCGCCGGTGCCGGTCCGGATCACCCGGAACGGGGAGAGCCGGACGGTGGAGCTTCCCCCCGGGCGGGCGGTGCAGGCCTTCCAGGGCCTGGAGTTCCCCCTTCCGGCCAAGGTCGGGGAGGTGATGATGGCCACCCCCGCCTACAAGGCGGGGCTCAAGGCCGGAGACCGGGTGACCGCCATCGAGGGGGAGCCGATCGAGAACTGGTCCGACATGACCCGGATCATCCAGAAGCACCCCGGAGAGGAGATCACCCTCACCATCGAGCGTGAGGGGCGGACGTTGACGGTGCCGGTGACCCCGGCCGCCGAGCCGGTGGACGGGAAGGAGGTGGGGAAGATCGGGATCGCCCCCGCCACCCCCGAGACCTACGTCGTGCGCTTCGGGTTCCTGGAAGGGGTGGCCCAGGGGAGTCGGGCCGCGGTCTCTTCGGTGACCATGACCGTGCAGGGCCTGGTCTCGCTCTTCTCCAGCCCGTCCAACCTGTCCCAGATCAGCGGCCCGGTGGCCATCATCCAGGCCTCGGGGGACGCGGCCAAGGCCGGTTGGGACCGGCTCCTGAACCTGGGGGTGATGCTGTCGGTGGCCCTCATGGTGTTCAACCTCCTGCCCATCCCGATCCTGGACGGGGGGATGGTGCTCCTGGCCGTCCTGGAGGCGCTGCGGCGGAGGCCCCTGGGCGACCGGGGCCTGGCCATCTACCAGGGCATCGGGATGGCCGTCCTGGGCACCATCCTCATCTTCGTCCTCATCAACGATCCCCTGAGGATCCTCCAGCGGCACAGCGCCCTCGGTCGCATCGAAAACGTCGGGCCCTAGGGACCGGGGACGCACGAGTTGCGACGGTATGCCGGCGCCCTCCTCCTCCTCCTCCTCCTCCCGGTCATCCTGGTCGCGGGATGCGGGCGGGCGGAGAACAACCTCCTCCTCCTGGAGAAGCTCCCCGACGTGGCCTCGGTGGACATCGAGGGGAACCACGTGTTCTCCGACGGCACCCTCAAAGGGCTCATGACCACCCGGCCCGCGCCGTGGTGGAATCCCTTCCAGGACCACAAGTACCGCAAGGCCCAGCTCCAGTCCGACATCCAGGCCATCCTCACCTACTACATGCGCCACGGGTATCTCCGGGCCTCGCTGGTGGACCAGGAGGTGCGCCACGACGGGGACGAGGTGCACATCGTGCTCACCTTCCACGAGGGGGAGCCGATGACGGTGGCCGAGGTGGTGATCCGGGGGGCGCAGGCCCTGAACCCCAACGACCTGCGCAAGAAGCTGGCCATCAAGGCCGGGGAGCCGGTGGATCCGTTCAAGCTCGAGGACGACCGGCGGCTCATCCTCCGCACCCTGGCCGATCAGGGCTACTGGGAGGCGAAGACCGACGCCGACGTGCAGTTCTTCGGCAACCGGGGCATCGTCTTCTACCGTCTGACCGAGGGCCGCCCGGACACGCTGCGGAAGATCGAGATCACCGGTACCCACGAGGTGGACAACCACCTGGCCCGGCGGGAGCTGGCGGTGAAGACCGGGCGCCGGCTTCGCCTGAGCCGGCTCCAGAAGAGCCAGCTCCAGCTCATGCAGAGCGGCTACTTCGCCGATGCCCAGTGGGACACCACCGGGCTCGACACCCTGGATCACTCCATCGCGGTGCGGTTCCGGGTCCGGGAGCGGCGGCTGCACTGGGTGGAGGGGGGCGTCGGGGTGACCAGCGCGGAGCGGGTGCAGCTCACCGCGGACTGGGGTTCCCAGAACTTCCTCGGCACCGGCATGCGATTCGCGCTCAACAACCGCACCGAGCTGGACTTCACCGGCCGCATCCCCACCGTGTTCAACAAGCACCGGAGCGACATCCTCCTGAACCAGCCCCACCTGCTCGGCACCCGGTGGGAGGGCCAGCCCAACCTCTACTACCTCTACAACCGGGAATACCTGAGCGACATCAACGCGGGCTATTCCCAGAACGTCCTCGGCGCGGGATACAGCGTGCGGCGCAACTTCGGGGAGGACATCCGCAACCAGATCGTCCTCACCCTGGAGAACCGCTGGGTCTACAACAACGCCGATTCGGCCGCCCGCTACAGCGACCCCCAGCTCTTCCGGGACTTCTACCAGACCCGTCTCCTCACCGGGCGGGTGGAGCACGACACGCGGAACGACTTCTTCAGCCCCACCGAGGGCTCGTACCAGACCGTGGTCCTGGAATCCGCCGGCGGCGCCCTGGGGGGCAACAACGCCTTCCGCAAGGCCACGGTGGGGGTGAGCGGCTTCCATCCCCCCTTCCTGTGGAAGAGCGCGGTGGTGGCCGCGCGCATCCAGGTGGGATACATCAAGCCGTCCTCGGGGGCGGACAGCGTGGGGGGGCGTCCCATCACCTCCCGGGTGGAGCTGATCCCCAGCGAGGACCGGTACCGCCTCGGCGGAGCGAGCACGGTGCGGGGGTACGTGCAGGACGAGCTGGACGGGGCCTACGCGCCGAACCAGCCCGCCGGGGGCCTGGCCGAGTTCCTGGGCAACGTGGAGCTGCGCGTGCCGCTCTTCTGGCGCCTCTCCACGGTGGGCTTCCTGGACGCGGGCAACGTGTGGCAGGACAAGGAGCGCATCCTCTGGAACCGGTTCGTGCCCCATGCGGACCGGAATGAGGTCAGTCCCTTCGACGTAAGGTACTCATACGGGGTGGGTATCCGGGTGGCCACCCCGGTGGGGCCGATCCGGATCGACTACGCCCGCAAGTGGAATCGTCCCCCGACCGACCTGGGGGGAAAGGACAAGTGGCATGTCGCCATCGGACAGGCCTTCTAGGGGCCGCTCCCTCCTCCGGGGATCGGTGACCTGGAGCCGGCGCGTGGTCACCGCCGTCGTCCTCCTGGCCGTGCTGGCCGTGATCGGGGTGGTCGTGGTCTGGAACGTGGCCGGGGACACCATCGCCGACCGGGCCTCGCAGCTCATCACCCGGTCGGTATTCGGCAAGGACACCCGGCTGGTGGTCGAGTCCGTGGGCGGGTTCCCCCTCAGCAACCTCACCCTGACCGGGGTCAGGGTGGAACGGCGCGGCCCCGAGGGCTGGTTCCCCTTCGCCTCCGCCCGCCGGGTGAGCGCCCGCTACGACTTCTGGGGGCTCATCCACGGCCGCTACGCCCTGTCCAACCTCGACGTGGAGGATCTTCGGCTCCGGCTGGAGACCGGCCCCGAGGGGGGATTCCTGCTTCCCGGCACCCGGGGGGGCGGCGGGCGGGCCTCGGCCGGCCACGGACCCGGATTCCGCATCGACGGGCTGAGCGTGCGCGGCGGCGGCCTCCTCATCGATCTTCCCTGGCGGACCGTGACCGCCGATTCCCTGCGGGCGGAAGGCACCCTGGAGGCGGGCGGGGACGGCCTGGCCATCGGCATCAAGCGGTTCTCCGCCTCCCTCGGCGACACCCTCGGCGATCTCTCCCTCTCGGGGGGGAAGGTGCTCACCGACAGCGTGCTCACCCTCCGCAAGCTGGAGGGAACGTGGGCGGGCACGCGCTTCCGGGTGGACGGGGTGCCCGTGGGACCGGTCCGCGACGTGCGGATGGCGGTGGACGACCTGCCCCTGGCCCGCCTGGGCCGGTTCCTGGACCAGCCCGCCCTGGACCGCGGGCACGTGGACCACCTGGACGGGCGGGTGTATACGGGGCCGGACTCCGCCCTCGCCTTTCGCTTCCGCCTGGCCGGGACCTGGGACGCCTGGACGGTCACCGCGGCCTCGGGTACCGGAACCCTGACCGACGAGGTCCTGCATCTCCAGGAGGTGGCCGGCAACGTGAACGGGACCACGGTGGGATCGGCGGTGCTGACCCTGCCCCTGGACGGGGACGGGCTCAGCGTGTCCGGGCGTTTCGCCGACCTGGACCTGCAGACCCTTCCCGTGGAGGCGATGCCGGACCTGGCCGGGGTGCTGAATGGGGAGGCCGACGTCTACCTCGATCATCGCGACGATCCCCAGGCCGGCCTCCGGGCGGTGGTGGATCTGGGCCGCGGGCACGTCATGGAGATCCCCTTCAAGTCGGCCCGGTTCCGGGTGGAAGGCACCGGGGGCGGCTGGCAGGTGGACACCGCCCGGGTGGAACTGGAGGCGGCCCACCTGGCCGGGCACGGCACCGTGGGCCCCGAGACCCTGGACCTGGCCTTCGGCTACCGGGGCGATCTGAAGCCCTGGCGGCGGTTCCTCAAGCAGGAGAGCCTGTCCGGGGACGGAAACCTGGACGTGCGGCTGACCGGCCCCCGCACCCGGCCCCGCCTGGAGGCGGGGGGGGCGGTGACCCGGCTCGAGGTGGCCACCATCACCGCCCCCCGGGTGGAGCTCCTCCGGGCGGAAGGGGTGGTGACCAACGGGCGGGACCTGAAGGTGGAGTTCGCGGCTCCGGCGGGGCTGGCGGTCTCGGGGACGCCGTTCAGCCGGGCGGAGGGCCGCCTGACCGTGGGCCAGGAAGCGGTGGTCATGGACTCCCTGAGCCTCGTCCGCGGGGACACCACCGTGACCGTGACCGGGAAGCTCCGCTGGCAGCCGGAGATCGAGATCGACGTGGCCTCGGCCCGGGCCTCCATCGACGGCCGCCGGTTCTGGGTGGACCAGAACGCGGTCCTGACCTATTCCGACGACGTGCTCCGCACCCCGGGAATCCTCATTCACACCCCGCGGGGTTCGGTCCGGGCGACGGGGAGCGTGGATACCAAGCGGAAGTCCGTGGACGCCCGGTTCAGCCTGGAGGACCTGGATCCCTCGGTGTTCTTCCCCCCCGACGAACCGCCCTCGGTGCGGGTGGGCTCGATGAGCGGCAGCCTGCAGGTGAAGGGCGCGGTGCCGGAGCTGAACGGCAGCGCGGATCTCGGGCTCAAGGCGGTGGAATGGAAGGACGGCCGGCTGGACAGCCTCTCCTTCGCCGTGGACGTGCAGGGGAGCACGGTCACCGTGACCCGGGCCGTGGCCCACCGGGGAGACGGGGAGATCCGCATTTCCGGAACCGCCGGCCTGCCCCAGCCCATCTACCCCACCCTGGAAGCGGTGACCACCGGCCCCGAGCCGGACCCGGCCCGCTTCACCTTCGATCTCACCGGCGACTTCGACGACGTGAAGCTGGTCGAGTGGCTGTCCTTCATCCGCCGGCCGGACCGGCCGGTGGGCCGGGTGGACGCCCGGATCCACCTGGAGGGGAACGCCGCCGCCCCCCGCATCCGCGTGGAAGGAGAGGTGGGGAGCCTGGTCTGGCGGCGGCTGGAGGCCGACACCCTGGTGGTGCGGGCCGGATTCGCCGAGGGGACGGTGACCGTGGACAGCCTGGCCACCTGGAAGGAGGGCCGGGGGGTGGACGTGAGCGGCACCGTCCCCCTGGACCTGACCCTCTATCCCTTCTCCTGGGAACTGCCCGATCGCGCGATGAACCTCACCGTGGACGCCCGGAACGGGGACCTGGAAAACCTCAAGCTCACCCCCTGGGTCCAGGACGCGAGCGGCAAGCTGATCGCCCGGGTGCGGATCTACGGCACCCCGCGGTCGCCGCTGGTGAAGGGGGAGGTCCGGGTGGCCGGCGGGACCATCCGCCCCGTGGACCGGGACGAGGTGCTGAAGGACGTCACCGCCCGCATCACCTTCGACAAGGATCTGGTCACCATCGAGGAGGCCCGGGCCGACCTGGGCGGGGGCAAGGTGACCGCTTCCGGCACCTACCGGCTCCACACCACCGAGGTGGAGTCGTACTCGCTGGAGATCGACTTCAACCGCGCGGTGGTGCGCCAGGACGGGACCTACGCCGCCCGCATCTCCGGCAAGCTGACCCTGAAGCCCACCCGGGGGAGCGACGGCCTCGTCTATCCCTACGCCACCGGGGACGTCCAGGTGGAGCGGGCGGAGTACGCGGGGAGTCTCCGGGCCCAGGACATCGGACAGTTCAAACCCCAGCCCATCCTCTACGACGTGCACGTGACCGCCCCCAGCAAGATCATCGTCTCCACCGAGGACGTGAACGCGGAGCTGGGAGGGGAGGTCACCGTGCGCCAGGGGGCGGAATCGCGCTCCATCCTCGGGGAGCTGGACATCCTCCACGGCACCTACACGCTGTTCCTGGAGGAGTTCCGGATCACCACCGGCAAGCTGACCTGGAACGACCCCAGCTCGGTGATCCCCCAGCTCGACGTCACCGCGCAGACCACCGCGTCGGGGTACCTGATCACCGTCGAGCTCACTGGCCCGGCCGACAAGCCTGTGATACAGTTCTCCGCTCAAACGCTCGAGGGGAGGGTGGACGCGGGGCTGACCCAGAGCGAGATCATCCAGCTCCTGGCCGTGGGCACGGTCGGATTGTCGCCGGAAGCGCTGGGCATCAAGCCCGCCCCCGGGGAGCAGAACGGGCAGCCCGGCGTGGAACAGAAGGCGCTGGGCGTGGGGACGCAGCTGATCGCGAGCGAACTCGAACGCCGTCTGGCCCGGGAACTGGGGATCGTGGACGAGGTGACCATCAATCCCGGGTTCAGCCAGGGCCAGCAGGCCTCGGTGGGCGTCCGCAAGTGGATCACCGCCGAGCTCTCGGTGGCCTACAGCCAGGGGCTCTCGCGGGGGTTCAACCAGGACATCGCCGTCGAGTACCGGCTCGGGCGCTCCTTGTTCCTGCGCGGCGAGGTGATCCGGCGGGAGAGCACCCAGTTCAGTCCGCAGACCAGCCAGTACAACCTGGATCTCAAGATCCGGCACGAGTACTGACCCTTCCCCGGGCCCGACCGACAGTTGCGCGCCGGCCCCGCCGGCGCGATTCCGTTCCGGGAGGGAATGTCCGCGTGACCTTGCTCGATCAACTCAACGACCGCCAGCGGGAGGCGGTGACCGCCACCGAGGGGCCGCTCCTGGTGCTGGCCGGGGCCGGAAGCGGGAAGACCCGGGTCCTGACCTACCGCATCGCCCACCTCGTCCAGGACCTCGGCGTGCCCCCGCGGCACGTACTCGCCTTCACCTTCACCAACAAGGCGGCGGGGGAGATGAAGGAGCGGCTGGCCCACCTGCTCGGCGGCTCCCCCCGCGACCTGTGGGTGGGGACCTTCCACGCCACCGGGGTGCGCATCCTGCGGCTCAAGGGGAGCGCCATCGGGGTCGACCCCGGCTTCTCCATCTACGACACCGACGACCAGGAGACCCTGGTCCGCCGCATCCTCAAGGACCTGGAGATGACCGACCGGGACCTGACCCCCCGGACGGTGCGGTCGGCGATCTCCTCGGCCAAGAACGCGCTGCTCACCCCGGCCGAGTTCGAGGAGCGGGCGGAGAGCTTCCGGGAGCAGAAGATCGCCCGGGTGTTCGCCGAGTACCGGACCCGGCTCAAGGCCGCCAACGCCCTCGACTTCGACGACCTCATCGGGGAGACCATCCGCCTCTTCGAGGAGCATCCCGACGTGCGGGGGATGTTCGCGGACCGGTTCCACTACGTGCTGGTGGACGAGTTCCAGGACACCAATGCGGCCCAGGTCCGGCTCATCGACCACCTGGCCTCGGTCCACCACAACCTGTGCGTGGTGGGAGACGACGACCAGTCCATCTACGGCTGGCGCGGGGCCGACGTGGGCAACATCCTCTCCTTCGAGCGCACCTATCCCCGGGCCCGGGTGGTCCGCCTGGAGCAGAACTACCGCTCCACCTCGGTCATCCTCGAAGCGGCCAACGCGGTGGTGAAGCACAACCGCGCCCGCAAGGAGAAGACCCTGTGGACGGACCGCGAGGGGGGCGACCGCCTCCGGCTGACCCTGGTCGGGGACGCCGAGGAGGAGGCGGCGCGGGTGGTGGCGGCGGTCGCGGAGGAGGTGAACCGGAAGGGGATCCCCCTGGCCGAGACCGCGGTGCTCTACCGCACCAACGCCCAGAGCCGGGCCCTGGAGACCGCCTTCCGGAACGCCGCCGTACCCTACGAGCTGGTGGGGGGGACCGCCTTCTACCAGCGCCGGGAGGTGAAGGACCTCCTCTCCTACCTGCGGCTCCTGGTCAACGACCAGGACGACGTGGCCTTCGCGCGGGTGGTCAACGTACCCAAGCGGGGGATCGGCGCCACCTCCCTGGAGCGGCTCACCGTGCACGCCTACCGGGAGGGGACCAGCCTCTACCGCTCCCTGGCCACCCTGGACCAGGCCCTGGAGATCCCCTCCGGGGCGCGGGGGAAGCTGGCCGCCTTCCGGGGAACGATGGAGGACCTGAAGGGCCGGCTGGACGAGCGGGTGGACGAGGTGCTGAAGGAGCTGGTGGAGCGGACCGGGTATCTGGATTACCTGGAGCAGAACGACCCCGAGACCGCGTACGACCGGGCCGAGAACGTGGAGGAGCTGGTGGCCGGGGCCCGGCTCTTCGCCGAGCGTAGCGACGGGGGAGGCGTGGACGCCTTCCTGAACGAGGTGGCGCTGCTCACCGACGTGGACCGGGTGGACGAGGCCGCGGCCAAGGTGCGGCTCATGACCATCCACAACGCCAAGGGCCTGGAGTTCCGGGTGGTGCTCCTGGCCGGGCTGGAGGAGGGGCTGCTCCCCCACGTCTCCTCCCAGGACGACGACGACGCCCTGGAGGAGGAGCGCCGGCTCTTCTACGTGGCCCTGACCCGGGCCAAGGACCGGGTCCACCTCTTCTCGGCCATGACCCGCCAGCGGTGGGGAGGGAGCACCGCCGCCCTTCTGTCGCGGTTCGCGGAGGAGATCCCCGAGGCGCTCATGGAGATCGAGGAGCGCCCCGCGGCCACGGTGTGGGGCGGCGCGGCGGGGTCCCGGGCCCGGCGCGTGGCCCGGGGCTCGGAGCCGGAGTACGCGGAGCCGGGCCCCCGGCGGAGCCTCGGCACCATCGTTCACCCCACCTTCGGACGGGGCGACGTGATCGGGCAGGAGGGCACCGGGCCCGACGCCCGTCTGACCGTGGTCTTCGCCGGCAACATCAAGAAGAAGATCGTGGCCCGCTACGCCCAGTGGGAGGACTGCCATGTCGATTTCTAGGGAGGAGGCGCTCCGCGCCGCCGACCTGGCCCACCTGATCCTGGACGACGCCGAAGCGGACGCGGTGACCCGGGACCTGAACCGGGTCCTGGAGCTGGTCGGCCGGCTCGACGCCCCGGAGCCGGAGGGAGCGGAGGCCGGCGAGGGCGCCGCGGCCGAAGGAACGCCGCTCCGCGAGGACGAGGAGACGCCGGGGCTGGCCCCGGGAGAGGCGATCACCACCGCGCCCGAGGCCGAGGGGGACCTCTTCCGGGTGCCCCCGGTCCTGGGAGGCGATTAGGGCATGGATCTCCACCGGGAACCGGCGGCGGTCCTGGCCGCGGCGGTGCGGGCGGGACGGCGCACCGCGCGGGAGACGGTGGAGGCCTTCCTGGCCCGGATCGAGGCCGTGGGCCCCGGCCTCGGCGCCTTCCTGGCCGTGACCGCGGCCGAGGCCCGGGCCGAGGCCGACGCCCTCGACGCCCGCATCGCGCGGGGGGAGGACCCCGGCCCCCTGGCCGGGGTGCCGGCGGCGATCAAGGACAACCTCTGCACCCGGGGGGTGCCCACCACCTGCGGCTCCCGGATCCTGGCCGGCCACCGGCCCCTCTACGACGCGACCAGCGTGGCCCGGCTCCGCGCCGCGGGGGCGGTCCCGGTGGGGAAGACCAACCTGGACGAGTTCGCCATGGGCTCCTCCAACGAGAACTCGGCCTACGGCCCGGTGCGGAATCCCTGGGACCCGTCGCGGGTGCCCGGCGGCTCCAGCGGGGGCTCGGCGGCGGCGGTGGCGGCGGGTCTGGCGCCGGTGGCCCTGGGCTCGGACACCGGGGGCTCGGTCCGCCAGCCCGGGGCCTTCTGCGGCGTCTACGCCCTCAAGCCGACCTACGGCCGGGTCTCCCGCTACGGCCTGGTGGCCTACGCTTCCTCCCTGGACCAGGTGGGCATGCTGGCCGCCGACCCCGGCGACCTGGCCCTGGTCTACGCCGCGGTGGCCGGTCCCGATCCGCGCGACTCCACCGCCCTCCCCGGCCCGGTCCCGGCGGTGGATCCTCAAGGAGGGGTCGAGGGGATCCGGGTGGCCACCGCCCGCTCGCTCCTCGCACGGCCCGGGGTGGACCCCGCCGTCGGGGCCTGCACCGCCGAGGCGGCCGACGCGCTGGCCCGGGCGGGCGCGGCCTCTTCCGACGCGGAGCTTCCCGATCCCGAGGCCGCGGTGAGCGCATACTACCTGGTGGCCACCGCCGAGGCCTCGAGCAACCTGGCCCGCTACGACGGCGTGCGCTACGGGATCCGGGTGCCCGGCCGGGGGCTCACCGATATGATCCGCCGCACCCGCACCGAGGGCTTCGGCCCCGAGGTCCGCCGCCGGATCCTCCTCGGCACCTTCGCCCTCTCCGCCGGCTACTACGACGCCTACTACCTGCGCGCCCACCGGGCCCGGGTGCGGCTCAAGCGCCGCTTCGCCGAGCTCTTCGCCGGCGCCGACCTGCTGCTCCTGCCCACCGCGCCCACCACCGCCTTCCGGCTGGGGGAGAAGAGCGCGGACCCGGTGGCCATGTACCTGGCCGACGTGTTCACCGTCTACGCCAACCTCACCGGGCTCCCCGCCCTCAACGTCCCCTTCGGCCACGACGCCGCCGGGCTGCCGGTGGGGGTCCAGCTCCTGGCCCCCCCGGGGCGGGAGGACCTGCTCTTCCGGGCCGCGGGCGTCCTGGAGCAGGCGCGGGAGACGCCGCGCCGGAGGCCGCCGGAGCCGGCGGGGGAGGACGGGCGGTGAACGCGGCCACCCGGCTGGGGGAACGCTACGAGGCGGTGATCGGGCTGGAGATCCACGTCCAGCTCCTCACCCGCACCAAGATCTTCTGCGGCTGCTCCGCCGCCTACGGGGCTCCGCCCAACACCCACGTGTGCCCGGTCTGCCTGGGGCACCCGGGGGCGCTCCCGGTCCTGAACCGGGAGGCGGTGGCCATGGCGCTCAAGTTCGGGCTCGCGGCGGGTTCGCGGCCCGCCCCCCGGAGCGTGTTCGCGCGCAAGAACTACTTCTACCCCGACCTCCCCAAGGGCTACCAGATCAGCCAGTACGACCGGCCGGTGCTGGAGGGGGGGGCGCTGGAGTTCCACCACCGGGGACGGGACGGCACGCTGCGGCTGGTGCGGGCCCACCTGGAGGAGGACGCGGGCAAGTCCATCCACCCCGAGGCGGGGGGGACCGCGACCCTGGTCGACTACAACCGGGCCGGGGTGCCCCTCCTGGAGGTGGTGAGCGAGCCGGACCTGCGGGCTCCGGAGGAGGCCCACGCGGTCCTGGAGCGCCTGCGCCAGCTCGTGGTCTACCTGGGCATCTGCGACGGCAACATGGAGGAGGGGAGCCTCCGTTGCGACGCCAACGTCTCCGTGCGCCCCCGGGGCCAGGAGGCGTTGAACCCCAAGACCGAGGTCAAGAACCTGAACTCGTTCCGGAACGTGGAGCGGGCCCTGGCCTGGGAGTTCAAACGCCAGGCCCGGGCCCTGGAGGACGGGGAGCCCCTGGTCCAGGCCACCCGTCTCTGGGACGCGGGGGAGGGGCGGACCCGGGTCATGCGGAGCAAGGAGGAGGCGCACGACTACCGGTACTTCCCGGAGCCCGACCTGCCCCCCCTGGTGGTGGATCCGGAGTGGACGGAGCGGATCCGCCGCACCCTGCCCGAGCTTCCCCGGGCCCGGGAGCGGCGGCTGGCCGCCGACTACGGCCTGCCCCCGGCCGACGCCCGCATCCTGGCCGGGACCCGGGACCTGGCCGACTGGTTCGAGACCGCGGCCCGGGAAGCGGGGGACGGCAAGGCGGCCGCGAACTGGGTCCTGACCGAGGTCATGCGGCTGGTCAAGGAGACCCCGGCCGGCCTGGCCGGCCTGCGGGTGGAGCCGGCGGCGCTGGGGAAGCTGGTGCGGATGATCGGGGCGGGAAGGGTCAGCGGCAAGATCGCCAAGACCGTCTTCGCCGACCTGGCCTCCGGGGGCGGCGACCCCGAGGCCATCGTGGCCGCGCGGGGGCTGGCCCCCATCACCGATCCCGCCGCGGTGGGGGAGGTGGTGGCGGCGGTGCTGGCCGAGCATCCGGGGCCGGCGGAGGACTATCGGGGCGGCCGGGAGGCCGCGCTCCAGTTCCTGATCGGGCAGGTGATGAGCCGGACCCGGGGCCGGGCCGACCCCGCCGCGGCCCGGGAGGCCCTGCGGGAGGCCCTGGCCGCCGGCCCCGGCCCGCGGCCGGGGGGGAGGAGTCATGACCGGAATGAAGGTCCTGGTGGTGGGGGGGGGCGGGCGCGAGCACGCCCTGGGCTGGGCCCTGGCCGGGAGCGCGTCGGTGGCCCGGGTGGAGTCGGCCCCGGGAAACCCGGGGCTGGCCGGCCTCGGTCCCGTGCACCCGGTGAAGGCCGGGGACGTGGACGGGCAGGAGGAGCTGGTCCGCCGCGAGGGTTACGACCTGGTGGTCATCGGCCCCGAGGCCCCCCTGGCCCGGGGACTGGCCGACCGCCTGCGGGCGGGGGGGACCCCGGTCTTCGGTCCCGGGGCCGCCGCCGCCCGGCTGGAGGCCAGCAAGGCCTTCGCCAAGGACTTCATGTCCCGCCACCGCATCCCCACCGCCCGCCACCGGACGGTGACCCGGATGGAAGAACTGGACCGCGCCCTGGCCGGCTGGGAGAGGCCCCCGGTGGTCAAGGCCTCGGGCCTGGCCGCGGGGAAGGGGGTGACGGTGGCCGAGACCCCGGAGGAGGCCCGGGCGGCGGCGGCGGCCTGCCTGGCCGGAAGCGCCTTCGGGGAGGCGGGGCGGACGGTGGTGCTGGAGGAACGGCTGACCGGCGAGGAGGTCTCGGTGTTCGCGATCACCGACGGCCGGACCGCGCACCTCCTTCCCGGGTCCCAGGACCACAAGCGGGCCTACGACGGGGACACCGGTCCCAACACCGGAGGCATGGGAGCCTACAGCCCGGCCCCGCTCCTGACCCCGGCGCTCCTGGAGGCGATCCGCGGCGAGGCGGTGGAGCCGACCCTGGAGGGGCTCCGGGCCGACGGGCTGGACTACCGCGGCCTCCTCTACCTGGGGATCATGGTCACCGCCGCCGGCCCCCGGGTGCTGGAGTACAACGTGCGCTTCGGGGACCCGGAGACCGAGGCCGTCCTCCCCCGGTTGGGTTACGATCTGGGAGCGGTGCTCCTGGCCGCGGCCCGGGGGGAACTCGGCCGCGACCCCCTTCCCGAACCCCGGCACGCCGCCGCCGCCTGCGTGGTGGCCGCGGCCCGGGACTACCCGCGGGCGGGGGCCCGGGGGCTCCCCATCACCGGGCTGGAGGAGGCCCGCGAGGGCGGGGCGCTGGTCTTCCACGCCGGCACCGCCATGGAGAACGGCGTCCTGACCGCGGCCGGCGGCCGGGTCCTCACCGTGGCCGGGGTGGGGGACGGACTGGCCGAGGCGCTCCGGGTCGCCTACCGGGGCCTGGACGCGTTGCATTTCGAGGGGATGCGCTGCCGTCGCGACATCGGGCGGCGGGCGCTGGGTCGCGAGGGGGGAGGCGGGAGGGAGGAGGAAACCACCGCACCGACGACCAGGAGGAGGAACACCGATGGCTGAGACCCGGGTGGCCGTGCTCATGGGAAGCGAGTCCGACCGGGCCCGCATGGCGGGCACGATGGAGATCCTGACCGAGCTGGGGGTGCCCCACGAGGTGCACGTGATGAGCGCGCACCGGAGCCCGGACCGGGTGGCGGAGTTCGCGGGCGGAGCGGCGGAACGCGGGTTCCGGGTGCTCGTCGCCGGCGCGGGGATGGCCAACCACCTCGCGGGCGCGGTGGCCGCGCGGACCACCCTGCCGGTGATCGGGGTGCCCCTGGACGCCTCGCCCCTGTCCGGGCTCGACTCGCTCCTCTCCACGGTGCAGATGCCGCCGGGGGTGCCGGTGGCCACGGTGGCGGTGGGAAGCGCCGGGGCCAAGAACGCGGCCTGGCTGGCCGCGGAGATCCTGGCCCTCTCCGACGCCGACCTGGCCGCCGAACTGCGCCGGCGGCGGGGAGCGATGGGTGGTTGAGCCGCCGGTGGTCCCGGTGGACCTCGACGAGCCGGACCCTACCGTGCTGGAGCGGGCGGCCCGGCTCCTCCACGAGGGGGAACTGGTGGCCGGGCCCAGCGACACCGTCTACGGCCTCCTGGCCCTGCCGCGGAGCGAGCGGGGCCGGAACGCCCTGGCCGCGATCAAGGGACGTCCGGGTCCGTTTATCGTCCTCATCCGGACCTTCGAGGAGGCGCGGGGATGGACCCGGGGGGTGGAGGAATCGGTCTGGTCCCGCCTGCACCGGGTATGGCCGGGTCCGGTCACCGTCATCCTGCCCACCACCCCCGACATGCCGGGGGCGGAGGCGGGGGGCATCGGGCTCCGCATGCCGCTCTCGCCCTTCCTGCACCTGCTCCTGGACGCGGTGGGGGAGCCGCTCTTCTCCACCAGCGCCAACCGGCCGGGGGATCCGCCTCCGCTGGCCGCGGCCGAGGCGGCGGCGGTCTTCGAGGCCGGGGAGGTCGCCCTGGTGCTGGACGGCGGGCCTTCGACGTCCCGTCTTCCCTCCACCATCCTGGACTGGCGGGGCGAATCCCCCAGCCTCGTCCGGGAGGGACGCGGGGACGTCCGGGCTCTCCTTGACCGGGGGGAAGGGCCTCCCTAGAATCTCATCGATGAACATCCGCCGACCTTTCCAGATCCTCTTCCTCTGCACCGGCAATATCTGCCGGAGCCCCATGGCGGAAGGGATCCTGAAGGGTGAACTCTCCCCCCGGGCCCTGGCCCGGACCCGGATCGTCTCCGCCGGGGTGGGAGCGATCGGCGGACTGCCCGCCAGTGAGCACGCGGTGACCGCCTGTGCCGAGGAGGGCCTCGACATAAGCGGACATCGCTCGCAACCCCTCACTCCCGAGCTTCTCCAGGCCTCCGATCTCGTCCTGGCCATGGAGGAGCACCACCGGGTTGCCGCGGAGCGCCTCGCTCCCGGAGTCTCCGCCCGGATCCACCTCCTGAGTCGGTACGCCGCCGGCGATGATCGACTACCCCCCATTGGCATCCCTGATCCCATCGGAGGCGACCTGGACGAGTACCGGGCCGCTTTCGCCAAGATCCACGAGTTCCTCATGCAGGCCCGAACGCGAATAGAGGACGAGATCGCCGCCGGCGCCGTGGAGTCGTGACATGCCAGCACCTGCAACACCCAAGCCCCTGAGCGAGATCGTCTGGTTCGACGGAGACTTCGTGCCCTGGGCCGACGCCCGCATCCACGTGCTCAGCCACGTGGTCCACTACGGCTCCAGCGTCTTCGAGGGGATCCGCGCCTATGCCACGCCGGACGGACCGGCGGTGTTCCGCCTCAAGGAGCACATCGCCCGGCTGTTCTATTCGGCCAAGGTTCTCCGCATGGAGATGAGCCGCACCGCGGACGAGCTGGTGGAGGCCTCCCTGGAGACCATCCGCCGGAACGGATTCGATGCCTGCTACATCCGCCCGGTGGTCCTCCGGGGGGTGGGAGGCATGGGCGTGATGCCCCGCGACTGCCCCATCCACGTGGCCATCGTGGTGTGGCCCTGGGGCGCCTACCTGGGCGACGAGGCCATGGAGAAGGGGATCGACGTAATGGTCTCCTCCTGGCGGAAGATGCCCCCCAACACCCTGCCCGCCCTGGCCAAGATCGGCGGCGCCTACGTGCTGGCCAGCTTGGCCAAGATGGAGGCGGTGCGCCTGGGCTACGTGGAGGCCCTCCTCCTCGACACCGACGGCCGGGTGGCGGAAGGCAGCGGCGAGAACCTGTTCGCGGTGATCGAGGGCAAGCTCATCACCCCGCCCCTGAGCTATTCCATCCTCGGCGGCATCACCCGGAAGAGCGTGATCGACCTCGCCGACGACCACGGGCTGGAGGTGCGGGAGCAGCCGCTCAGCCGGGCCGCCCTGTACATGGCCGACGAGCTGTTCTTCACCGGCACCGCGGCCGAGGTCACGCCGATCCGGTCGGTGGACGGGATTCCGGTCGCCGACGGCAAGCCGGGCCCGATCACGCGGAAGCTGCAGAAGGACTTCTTCGACACCGTGAACGGGCGGATTCCGGACCGGCACGGCTGGCTGACCCCGGTGAGGGTGAAGGCCACCCGGACCAACCAGGTCTGATCCGGGCCGGAAACCGCACGAGGGAACCATGCACGCACTCGACCACGATCTCGAAGTCCGCGATGCCGTCGGGGCCGAACTCTCCCGGCAGCGCCATACCCTGGAGATGATCGCCAGCGAGAACTTCACCAGCCCCGCGGTGCTGGCGGCGGTGGGCTCGGTGCTCACCAACAAGTACGCCGAGGGCTACCCGGGTAAGCGCTACTACGGCGGCTGCGAGTTCGTGGACGTGATCGAGACCCTGGCCCGGGACCGGGCCCGGGAGCTGTTCGGGGCCGAGCACGCCAACGTACAGCCCCATTCCGGTTCCACCGCGAACATGACCGCCTACTTCGCGGTCCTGGAACCCGGGGACCGGATCCTGGGCATGAACCTCGCCCACGGCGGACACCTCACCCACGGCCACAAGGTGAACTTCAGCGGTCGCTTCTTCGAAGTCCACCAGTACGGGGTGTCCGCCGAGACGGGGCGGATCGACTACGACGCCCTCCGGGCCAAGGCCCGGGAGGTCCGTCCCAAGCTGATCATCGCCGGGGCCAGCGCGTACCCGCGGATCATCGAGTTCGAGGCGTTCCGCGAGGTGGCGGACGAGGTGGGGGCGCTGTTCCTGGTCGACATGGCCCACATCGCCGGGCTGGTCGCGGGCGGGGTGCACCCGAACCCGGTCCCGGTCGCGGACCTGGTCACCAGCACCACCCACAAGACGCTCCGCGGCCCCCGGGCCGGTTTCATCCTCTGCCGGGAGCGGTTCGCCAAGGACGTGGACCGGACCAACTTCCCCGGCATGCAGGGGGGACCGCTCATGCACGTCATCGCCGGCAAGGCGGTCTGTTTCGGCGAGGCCCTGAAGCCGGAGTTCAAGGAGTACGCCCGCCAGGTGGTGGCCAACGCCCAGTCCCTGGCCGACACGCTGCTCGAGCGGGGATTCGACCTGGTCAGCGGCGGGACCGACAACCATCTCCTCCTGGTCGATCTCCGCTCCAAGGGGCTCACCGGGAAGACCGCCGAGGCCGCCCTGGAGCGGGCGGGGATCACGGTGAACAAGAACGCCGTGCCCTTCGACCCGGAGAAGCCCACCGTGACCAGCGGCATCCGGGTCGGCACCCCTGCCCTCACCACCCGCGGCATGGGGGAGACCCAGATGAGCCACATCGGACGCCTGATGGCCGAGGTGCTGGAGCACCCGGAGGACGAGGCGGTCCAGCGCCGGGTCCGGGCCGAGGTGGAGGAACTGGCCGGGGTCTTCCCCCTTTACCCGGAGCGCTGAGCGGCGAGGTCCCGGAGCCCGCCCGCCCTCCCCGCCGAGGGGGTCCGCGGGTACGGTCGCCCCCGCGGCCGCGGGGGGCATCGGTGCCGGCCGGCCGCGGCCGGCCGGAAAGGAATCGCTCGTGGCCGACAACCGAGGCGGGGCCGGGGAGTCCCGGCGGCCCCCACGCAGCACCTTCCTTCCCTACGCCCTCCCCCAGTTCGGCGAGGAGGAGAAGCGGGAACTCATCGAGGCCCTGGATTCGGGGTGGATCACCACCGGGCCCCGGGTGAAACGCCTGGAAGAGGATCTGGCCGCCGCGGTGGGAGCGAAGCACGTGGTCTGCGTGGACTCCTGCACCGCCGCCCTCCATATCGCCCTCGCCGCACTGGAGCTGAGGCCCGGTGAGGAGGTGATCACCAGCCCCCTCACCTTCTGCAGCACCGTGAACTCCATCGTCCACGCCGGCGGGACCCCGGTGCTGGCCGACGTGGAACCCGACACCCTGAACCTGGACCCGGCCCGGGTGGCGGAGAAGATCACCCCGCGCACCCGCGCCCTTGTCCCCGTCCACTATGGGGGCCACCCCTGCGAGATGGACGCCCTCCTGGAGCTGGCCCGCCGGCATCGGCTCACCGTGATCGAGGATGCGGCCCACGCCATCGGCGCCTCCTACAAGGGGCGGCCGGTGGGAAGCCTGGGCGACATGACCTGCTTTTCCTTCTACGCCACCAAGAACCTGACCACCGCCGAGGGGGGGGCCCTGGCCCTGGAAGACGAGACGCTAGCGGAGCGGGCCCGGCTCCTTTCCCTCCATGGCATGAGCAAGGACGCCTGGATGCGTTACACCGCGGCCGGCTCCTGGTACTACGAGGTGGTGCTCCCGGGCTTCAAGTACAACATGACCGACCTGGAGGCGGCCCTGGGCCTCCACCAGCTTCGGCGCCTTCCCGGCTTCAACCGCCGCCGCCGCGAGCTGGCCCGGCGCTACGACGATGCCTTCCGCGATCATCCCGCGATCGAGATCCCGGCCTGGCGGAAGGAGGTGGAGCACGTCTACCACCTTTACCCCATCCGGCTCCGTCTGGACCGGCTCACCGTGGACCGGGCCCGCTTCATCGACGAGCTGAAGGCGGAGAAGATCGGGACCACGGTCAACTTCATCCCCATCCACTACCACCCCTACTACCGGGACACCCTGAAGCTGGGGGAGGGCGCGCTGCCGGTGGCGGAAGCGGCCTACGAGCGGCTGATCTCGCTTCCCCTGTATCCCCGGATGACGGAGGGGGACCTGGACGACGCGGCGGCGGCGGTACTCAAGCTGGCCGAGGTCTTCGCGCGCTGACGGGGGGCGGCGCCCTCCCGGACCGCGCGCCGGTCCGGGAGGGACGCGGGAGGGACGGCGCCCTCCCCGGGGTCAGCGCACGGCTCGCACCGCCTCCGCCACCCGCTCCTGCTGGTCGGCGGTGAGCTCCGGATAGAGGGGCAGGGAGAGGCAGGTCCGCGCCCACTCCTCGGCCACCGGCCACGATCCGCCGGTGCCCAGCCCCAGGGCCTGGAAGGCGGGCTGCTGGGGCAGGGTGGTGGGGTAGTGGGTGGCGGTTCCCACCCCGTCCTTCTCCAGGGCCGCGGCCAGATCGTCCCGGCGGGGGTGCCGGGTGACGAAGAGGTGGTAGACGGGGGCCGCGCCCGGCTTCTCGACGGGGAGGACCAGGGTCTCGCCCCAGGGCGCGGCTCCGGCCAGGAGCTCCCGGTAGCGGGAGGCGGCCCGGCGGCGCGCCTCGGTCCACCCGGCCAGATGCCGCAGCTTCACCTGCAGCACCGCGGCCTGGAGCGCGTCGAGGCGCTCGTTCCATCCCAGGTGGCCGTGGAAGTAGCGGTCGGTGCGGCCGTGGTTGGCCAGTCGGCGGACGCTCTCGGCCAGCCCGGCATCGTCGGTGATCACGCAGCCGGCGTCGCCGGCCGCCCCCAGGTTCTTGCTGGGATAGAAGGAGAAGGCCCCGGCGTCGCCGAAGGTGCCGGTGGTGCGGCCGTCCAGGGTGGCCAGGTGGCTCTGGGCGCAGTCCTCCAGCACCTTGAGGCGGTGCCGGCGGGCGACGGCGGCCAGCTCCGGCATCGGCGCCGGGTGTCCGTAGAGGTGGACCGGGATCATGGCCTTGGTGCGGGGGGTCACCGCAGCCTCGGCCGCGGCCGGGTCCATGCAGGCGGTGTCCGGGTCCACGTCCACGAAGACCGGACGCGCCCCCGCCCGCACCACCGAGGCGGCGGTGGCGATGAAGGTGAAGGCGGGGACCAGGACCTCGTCCTCGGCCCCCAGGCCCATGGCCTCCAGGGCGAGCTGGAGGGCGGCGGTGCCGCTCTTGACCGAGACCGCGTGGGCGGTCCCGTGGAGGGCGGCGTAGGCGGATTCGAACCGGGCCACCGGCTCCCCGCCCACGAAGGCGGCGCCGGCCAGGAGGGGCCGGACCGCCTCCAGGAGCTCGGGCTCCAGGTCGCGGTGCTGTCCGGCGAGATCCATGAAGGGAACTTTCGTGCTGATCATTCTGCGACTCCTTGCGCCATCGACGGATCGATGAAGCGGGAAGCCAGACGGTTGCCCACCCGGCCGCCGAGGGCCTGGGGGCCGAGAAGCCGCACCATGGCGGCGGCGGCCAGGATGAGCAGGAAGGGTTCCACCGCGAACCGGGGGCTCGCGGTGGTGGACACGACGAGGGATGCCAGGGTACAGGCCACCGGCAGCGCGAAGAGCGGGAAGAGCAACCGCCAGCGCTTCAGGAAGAGCACCGATCCGCCCAGGGCCAGGACCAGCATGGGCAGGGATGCGAGCTGGGAGGTGAGGCTGTGGGAGCCGCCGGGGGGGATGGCGATCCCGTAGCCGAGCAGGGTTTCGGGGAAACGGTCCACCGAGCCCGGATGGGCGAGGACCGCCGCTGCCGGCAGGCCGCCGAGATGGAACACCCGGTATACCGGGGGAAGCATGGCGGCCAGGGCCACCACGGCCAGGAAGGCGGCGTCGGCCCGGCGGTGGCGCACTCCGGAGCGGCGGGCGTGCCAGAGGGCGAGCACCAGCACCGCGACCGGCATCACCGGGTAGAAGGCGAACCCCGCCCCCAGGGCCAGCCCGGCCCCGACCAGCCATCGCCGTCCACCCCCCTCCTGGCGGCGGTAGACCGCGTACACGGCGGCGAGCAGGCAGAGCATGAGGGGGTTCTCGGGACGCAGGGAGTGGGCGAGGATCACCAGGTAGGGGGAGAAGGCGGTGAGGAGGCCGCCGAGGACGGCCACCCGCAGCCCGAAGAGATGGGAGGCGAGCCGGACGGCCACGAAGACCACCAGCGCCCCCACCAGCGCGGCCAGGGCCCGCTGCGCCTCCTCGCCCATCCCCAGCCGGTCTCCCGCCGCGAGCAGGTAGACCGGTCCCGGCAGGAGGTCGGCCCGGGTCCCGCTCCAGCCGCCGTGGGCCACCACCGCCGCCTCGGCCCGGTAGGCGGCGGCGGGCGGGTCCAGGGAGGGCGCTCCCGCCACCAGCCAGCCCGCGGCCAGCCGGGCGGCCAGGGCCAGCACGGCCAACGTCAACGCCGCCCTACGGCTGGAGCCGAACAGGCTTCGGAAAATCATCGCGCGAGTATATCATCTTCCCCTGCGGGCAACCCCGGCCGCGGTCCCCCCTCCGCGACCCGGGCGGGCGTCGCCGTCCCCGTCGGCGATTGCCACCCCTTCCGATCCGGTTCCCCGGCCCCGATGGGGAAGGAACGGCCCCTCCCGTGGGTATGGGATTGCGGGCTGCTTGCCCCGCATCCCGGCCCCCGATACACTCTTCCGCCGGTCAGGGCGCGCGGTGGGGCGGGGTGGATCACCCGAAACCGATCGTGGAGGATGCCCGTGCTGGATATCGCCGAATTGAACGCGCAGGTCCGCGACGAGGCCCAGGTCCTGGGCCGGCTCACCGGGGAGGTGGGCCGGGTCATCGTGGGCCAGAAACGGATGGTGGAGCGCCTGCTCATCGCCCTCCTGGCCGACGGCCACGTGCTCCTGGAAGGGGTGCCGGGGCTGGCCAAGACCCTGGCCATCAAGACCCTGGGGGCGGCCCTGGAGATGGAATTCTCCCGGATCCAGTTCACCCCGGATCTCCTTCCCGCCGATCTCACCGGGACCCTGATCTATAACCCCCGGGAAGCCACCTTCAGCGTGAAGAAGGGGCCCATCTTCACCAACCTCCTCATGGCCGACGAGATCAACCGGGCCCCGGCCAAGACCCAGAGCGCCCTCCTGGAGGGCATGCAGGAGCGCCAGGTCACCATCGGGGAGGAGACCCATCTCCTGCCGGAGCCGTTCCTGGTCCTGGCCACCCAGAACCCCATCGAGCAGGAGGGGACCTATCCGCTGCCCGAGGCCCAGGTGGACCGGTTCATGCTCAAGATCGAGGTCGACTACCCGACCAAGGAGGAGGAGCTCATCATCCTGGAGCAGGCCGGGCTCTCCGTCCCCGCCCGCCCGGCGGCCGTCCTGGACGCGGAAGGGGTGATGCGGCTCCGCGGCATCACCCGCAGCATCTACCTGGACGAGAAGGTGAAACGCTACATCGTCGATCTCACCTTCGCCTCCCGCCGGCCGGCCGACTACGGCCTCGACCTGGCCAACCTCATCGCCTTCGGGGCCTCGCCCCGCGCCACCATCTACCTGGCCCAGGCCGCCCAGGCCCACGCCCTGCTCCGCGGCCGGGGCTACGTCACCCCCGACGACGTGAAGGCCATCGGCCTCGACGTGCTCCGCCACCGCATCATCGTCACCTTCGAGGCGGAGGCGGAGGAGGTGACCGCGGCCCAGGTCGCCCAGCGGATCCTGGATTCGGTCGAGGTTCCCTGATCCCCCCGTCATGATTCCCCACGAAGTCCTGAGCAAGGTCAAGCGGATCGAGATCCGCACCCGGCACCTGGTCACCGACGTCTTCGGCGGCGAGTACCACTCGGTGTTCAAGGGGCGGGGGATGGAGTTCGCCGAGGTGCGGGAGTACGTCCCCGGCGACGACGTGCGGGCCATCGACTGGAACGTCACCGCCCGCATGGGCCACCCCTTCGTGAAGCAGTTCCAGGAGGAGCGCGAGCTCACGGTGCTGCTCCTGGTGGACCAGAGCGCCTCGGAGCGGTTCGGCACCCGCCAGCGCCTGAAGTCCGAGCTGGCCGCCGAGGTGGGGGCGCTGCTCGCCCTCTCCGCGGTCCAGAACAACGACAAGGTGGGGCTGGTCCTGTTCGCGGACGGGGTGGAGCTCTACGTGCCTCCGGGCAAGGGCCGCCGCCACGTGCTCCGGGTGGTGCGGGAGATCCTCTACTTCCGGGCCCGCGGCCGGGGCACCAACCTCGGCGCCGCCCTGGATCACGTGAGCCGGGCGCTCAAGCGCCGGGCGGTGGTGTTCGTGCTCTCCGACTTCCTGGCCCATGGCTACGAGCGTTCCCTCACCGTGGCCTCCCGCCGCCACGACGTGGTCCTCCTGCGCATGCGCGACACCCGGGAGGACCGCTTGCCCGCGGTGGGGGTGGTGACCCTGCGCGACCTGGAGACCGGCCGGGAGATGCTGGTCGACACCTCGGACCGGGGGGTGCGCCGCGCCTTCGGGGAGGCGGTGGCCGCCCGGGAGGAGGCCTTCCGGGAGACGGTGCGCCGGGCCCGGGTGGACGCGGTCGATCTCTGGACCGATCAGGACGTGGTCCTCCCCCTGGCCGGCTTCTTCAAGAAGCGGCAGCGGAGGCTGTCCCGATGAGGGCCGTCCGCGCCGGGATCGCGCTCCTGGTCCTGCTGGCTTTCGCCCCCGGCGCCGGTGTTCGCGCCGCCGAGGCCCCCGCCGCCGCGCCCGACACCCTTAGGGTGCAGGCGGCCATCCACCCCGCAGTGGTGAAGGTGGGGGAGCGGGTGCAGGTCCGGTTCGCGGTCCCCGTCCCCGACTCCACCGCCCGGCTGGTGGGGCCGGTGGCCCCGGCCACCTTCGGGGACGCGGACGTGGTGGTCTCGGAGCCCGCGCCCGCCGGGCCGGACAGCCTGGGCTGGCGGATGGAGGTGGCGCTCTTCGAGCCCGGCGACCGGGAGCTCTCCGGAATTCCCTTCCTGCTCGCCGACGGCGCCGAACGGCGCCCGGTGCGCATCCTGCCCTACTCCCTCACCGTGGAATCGACCCTTCCCGACTCCGCCCGGGCGGCCAACCTGCGCGACATCCGGGAGCCGGTGCCCCTCCCGGCCGCGTGGCGCTGGGGGCGGATCGCCCTGGCCCTGGCCGTCCTGGGCGCCCTGGCCGCGGGGGTGGTGTTGTGGGTGCGCCGCCCGGGGCGGGAACCGGTCCCGGTGCGGGCCTGGGAGCCCTCGATCCCTCCCGAGGAGGAGGCCCTGGCCGCGCTGCAGGAGCTGGAGGGTGAGGAGCTTCCCGCCCGGGGGCGGATGAAGGAACACTACGCCCGCCTCAGCCTGATCCTCCGCACCTGGGTGGAGCGCCGGACCCCGGTGAAGGCGGTGGAATCCACCACCGACGAGATCCGGGACGCCTTCGACCGGCGGCCGGTCCTGCCCCGGGAGGAAGCCGTGGCGCTGCTGGCCCTCTTCGACGCCGCCGACCTGGTCAAGTTCGCCCGGCACGATCCGGGCCCCGGCCCGGCGGTTGAGGCCCTGGCCGCGGCGCGGAGCTGGGTGGAACGGGCGGCGGCGCGGCGGGCGGCGGCCGAGGCCCGGCTGCGGGAGTCGGGGACGGCGGCCGGGGGGGCCTCGGAGGGTGCGGACGGCGGAGCGGCGGGCGGGGCGCGCCCGGGAGGGACGGCCTGATGCGCTTCGCCGACCCCCTGTTCCTGCTCGCCCTGCTCCCCCTGGCCCTGGTCTTCGCCTGGGACCTCCGCCGCCGGCACCGGCGGGCCCGCCTCGCCTTCCCCGACCGGCGATTCTTCCCCCGGCGCGGGTGGCGGGCCCGGGCGGCGGGAACGGTGCCGGTCTTCTTCGCGGTGTCCGGGCTCCTCCTGGTGGCGGCCCTGGCCCGTCCCCAGACCGGCGCCGCCCGGCACGAGGTGAAGAGCGAGGGGATCGACATCGTGCTCGCCCTGGACGTTTCCGGCTCCATGCGGGCCGAGGACTTCAAGCCCCACAACCGGCTCTACGTGGCCAAGCAGGTGGCCCGGGACTTCGTGAACGGGCGGAGCGGGGACCGGATCGGGCTGGTGGTGTTCGCGGGGGGTGCCTACACCCAGTGTCCGCTCACCCTCGATTACGGCATCCTTGACAACCTGCTGGACCAGGTCGGCTTCGGCCGCATCCCCGACGGCACCGCCATCGGCATGGCCCTGGCCACCTCGGTCAACCGGCTCCGCCAGGCGGCGGGGAAGAGCAAGGTGGTGATCCTCCTCACCGACGGCCAGAACAACGCCGGGGAGGTGGATCCCATCACCGCCGCCGAGGCGGCCCAGGCCCTGGGGGTGAAGGTCTACACCATCGGGGCGGGGAGGGACGGCCCGGCCCGGATCCCGGTCGACGACCCGGTGTTCGGCCAGCGGTACGTGACCATCGACGCCAAGGTGGACGAGGCCACCCTGGGCAAGATCGCCGACCTCACCGGCGGCCGGTATTTCCGCGCCACCAGCGCCGAGGCGCTTTCGGAGATCTACAAGGAGATCGATCAACTGGAAAAGAGCAAGGCGGAGACGGTGGAGTACGTCCAGTACGACGAGCGGGGTCCCTTGCTGGCCCTTCTGGCCGCGCTGGCCCTGGCCGGGGGGCTCCTGGTGGGCGAGACGGCGGCCAGCCGGATCCCCTAGGAGACCACGGCATGCTCTTCGGCGCTCCCGCGCTTCTTCATCTCCTGTGGCTGGTGCCGGTCCTGGCCGGGCTCGGCGGGCTGGGCATCTGGCTCCGGCGCCGCCGGCTCCGCCGGTGGGCGGATGCGGTCCTGTGGGGGCGGCTCTCCCCGGAGCGCTCCGGGGGGCTCCGCGTCCTCCGCTACCTCCTGGCCCTGGGCGCGGTGGCCTTCGCCGCCGTGGCCGCGGCCCGGCCCCAGGTGGGCGCGCGCCTGGTCCAGGTGGACCGGCAGGGCATCGAGGTGGTGGTGGCCCTGGACGTGAGCCTGAGCATGGAGGCCAACGACGTGGTGCCGAGCCGGCTCCAGCGCTCCCAGCAGGAGATCCGCGAGCTCCTGGACGGGCTCCGGGGGGACCGGGTGGGCATCGTGCTCTTCAGCGGCACCTCGTTCCTCCTCTGCCCCCTCACCCTGGACACCGGCGCGGCCAACCTCTTCCTGGATTCGGTGAGCGCGGACGTGCTCCCCGATCCCGGCACCAACCTGGAGGAGGCGCTCCGGGGCGCGCGGAACGCCTTCGGCGAGGAGCCCGGTTCCGACCGGGGGCGGGCGGTGATCCTGTTCACCGACGGGGAGACCCATGAGGGGGACCCCGACGCGGCCGTGGGCCAGCTCGCCGACGAGCACATCCCGGTGCTCACGGTGGGGGTGGGTACCCCCGCCGGCCAGCCGATCCCCGTGCTCGACGAGCACGGGAACCTCACCGGCTACAAGAAGGATCGCGCGGGGGAGGTGGTGCTGAGCCGGCTGGACGAGCCGGTCCTGCGCAGGATCGCCGGCGCCACCGGAGGCCGCTACTTCCCCGCCACCTTGCAGGGACACGAGGTGGAGGCCATGCTCGACTACCTGAACAAGCTGGAGAAGGGCGAGCTCGGGGGCGCGCTCCGCCGGCGGGTGGAGGAGCGCTTCCAGATTCCCGCCGCGGTGGCCCTGGTTCTCCTCTTCCTGGCCGTGCTGGTGCCCGAGGCCCGGGGAAGCGACGCGTCCCGGTCCGGGGAGGAACCGGCGGAGAAGGAGGCCTCGGCATGATCACGCTCTCCATGATGCCGGTGCCGGCGCTGGTCCTGCTCTCGGTGTGGGGCTGGCTGGCCCCCTTCCTCACCCCCGCCTCCCGGGAGGCCAAGGCGGGGGAGCGGAGCTACCGGGAGGAACGCTACCAGGACGCGGTGGACCACCTGAGCGCCGCCCGCGGGAAGGGCGGGGACGCGCGGGTGGACTACGACCTGGGCGCGGCCGCCTACCGGAACCGGAGCTACCCCGCCGCCGCCGAGGCCTTCGAGGCCGCCGGCCACGGGTCCAGCCTGCCCCCGGGGGCCGCGGCCTACAACCTGGGCAACGCGCGCTACCGGGCGGGGGACAAGGCGGGGGCGCTGGAGGCCTGGCGCGAGGCCCTCCGCCTGGACCCCGGCAACTCCGACGCCCGCTACAACTACGAGCTGACCCGGAAGGAACTGGCCGGGAACCCCCAGCAGCAGAACCAGCAGCAACAGCAGGACAAGCAGAACCAGAGCGGCGGGGACGAGAGCAAGAACCGCCGGCAGCAGGGCCAGGCCGGGGCCGACTCCACCGGGGACGGGCAGAACCGCTCGCCGGCGGACCGGTCGGGGAAGAAGCCTCAGCCCTCCCCGGGAGACGAACAGCAGCAACCACCGGAGGAGAACCAGGATCAGAACCCGGGCGCGGCCCAGGCCGACTCCCTGGCCCAGGCTCCGGCCGATTCCACCCGGCGGGGCGGGAGCGGGCAGCCGGGCCGGTTGCTCACCCCCGAGCAGGCGGCCCAGCTCCTGGACCAGATCACCCCCGAGGAGCGGGAGCTCCTCGAGGCGCGTCTCAAGTCGGCCCGGCGCCGTCACGTGGAGAAGGACTGGTGAGGCCCGTGCGCTTCCGCCCCCTGCTGGGGCTCGCTCTCCTGGCCGGGCTCCTGGCCGGGGCCGTTCCCGACCGGGCGGTTGCGGTCACGGTGCAGGCCGAGCTCGACCGGACCACCGCCCACGTGGGGGAGCAGGTGGTGCTGACCCTGACCGTGCAGGGTGGATTGCGGTCCATTCCCGAGCCGGAGTTCCCCAGTCCCGGGGCCGATTTCGACCTCTACTCGGCCGGGTCCTCCCAGAGCTTCTCCCTCATCAACGGGCACATGAGCGCCACCCGCACCACCCGCATGATGCTCATTCCCAAGAAGCCGGGGACCTTTACCCTGGGTCCGGCCACGGTGGACACCGGGAAGGAGACTGTCCGCTCGGAACCGGTGACCCTGAGGGTGCTGGCCGGAGCGGCTCCCTCCACCGCGCCCACCCCGCCTCCCGGCAGCGCCACCGAGAAGGGGTCCACCCGGGGGAGCGAGGATCTCTTCGTCCGGGCCACGGTGGACAACGCCTCGCCCTACGTCTACCAGCAGGTCACCTACCGCCTCCGTCTCTACGCCCGGGTCAATCTCCTCGACAATCCGGGGTTCAGCCCTCCCACCACCCAGGGGTTCTGGAAGGAGGACCTTCCCCCGCGCGAGCCGGCCCTGGAGACGGTGGACGGCAAGCGCTACCGGGTGATGGAGGTGGACCTGGCCGTCTTCCCCACCGCTCCCGGCAAGCTCACCATCGGGGAGTCCACCCTGGAGTGCAACGTCCAGGCCGCCTCCCGGGGGAGCGACCCCTTCGGCATGTTCGGGGGGAGCTTCTTCGACGGCCGCCGCATCGTCCTTCGCTCGGACCCGGTGACCCTGAACGTGAAGCCCCTGCCCCCGGGGGCGCCGGCCGCCTTCTCGGGCGCGGTGGGGGACTACCGGCTGGACGTCTCGGTGGACAAGACCCAGGTGGCCCAGAACGAACCGGTGACTCTGACCGTGAAGGTCCAGGGGACGGGGAACCTCCGCACCCTGGGTGAGCTGAAGCTCCCCGCGCTGCCGGACTTCCGGGTCTATCCCTCGCAACGGAGCGAGGAGACCACCCGCCAGGGCCGGACCATCGGGGGCACGGTGACCCGCCAGTTCGTGCTCGTTCCCCTGAGTGCGGGGGAGAAGACCCTCCCCGCCGTCCGCCTGGCCACCTTCTCCCCGGACCGGAAGGCCTACCAGACGCTGGCCAGCGATCCCATCACCCTGACCGTGACCCCGGGGGGAGCGTCGGCCACGGAGCCGGGGGGGGCGCGGAGCGACATCGAGGTGGTGGGGCGGGACATCCGCTACATCGAGACCGACCCGCCCGCCTTCTCCTCCGCCGGAAGCCCCTGGCGACGGGCCGGGGCCTGGCTCCTCCTCCTGCCCCTGCCCGCCCTGGTCTACGCGGGGGCCTGGTGGTGGGACCGCCGGGAACGGCGCCTGGGCCGGGACACCGCGCTCCGGCGCCGCCTGGGCGCGGCCCGGGAGGCGCGCGCGGCGCTGAAGCGGGCGGCCGCGGAGCCGGCTCCGGAACGCCCGGCCCGCGCCGCCGAGGCCCTCCGCCATTACCTGGCCGACCGGTACAACCTGCCCCGGGCGGGTCTCACCCCCGAACAGGTGGAAGCGGCGCTCAGGGAGGACGGGGTCGACCCCGCTCCGGTGCTGGCCTTCCTGGAGCGGTGCGACGCCGCCCGCTACGCCCCCGGCGGAGCGGCCGCCGCCGCCGAGGATGCGCCGGCCGAGGCCCGGACCCGGGTGGACGAGCTGGAGAAGATCCGATGAGGCGCGTTTCCCTCGCCCTGCTGCTGCTCGCCCTCCTGGTTCCCGCCGGGGCCGGCCCGGCCCGGGCCGCGGATTCCACCGGGTCGGTGCCTGGCTCGGACCCCGCGGCCGCCTTCCGGGAGGGAAACCGGCTCTACCAGGCCGGGGACTTCGCCGCCGCCGCCCGGGCCTACCGGTCCATCCTGGACCGGGGGCTCACCGCCCCCGCCCTGGAGTACAACCTGGGCAACGCCTACCTCAAGGCCGGGGACCTGGGGCCGGCCATCCTGCATTACCGGCGGGCCCTGCGCCTCAAGCCGACCTACGAAAGTGCCCAGAAGAACCTCAATTACGCCCGCTCGCTCACACAGGATGTGAAGCCGGAGGAGAGCGCCGCCGGGCGCCGGTGGGCCTGGCTCTCCCGGCTTCGCCTGGGACCGGGGGTGGCCGCCTTCCTGGTCTTCCTGACCGTGACCGCCTTCTTCATCGTGGCCGCCCTCCGGCTCCGCCGCTGGCGCCAGCGCACCGGGGCGCTGGTGCTCCAGGCCGCCCTCCTGGGCCTGGCCCTGCTCTTCAGCGCCGCCCTCCTCTTCGAGTGGACCCAGATCGGGGGGCGCGAGGACGGGGTGGTCACCACCCCCGCGGTGGAGGTGAGGACCGGCCCCGGCGACCAGTACACGGTCTCCTTCCGGCTTCACCAGGGGACCGAGGTGGAAGTGCTCCGCGAAGCGGCGGGCTGGCGCGAGATCAAGGTGTCGGATAGGCTCCAGGGTTGGGCCCCGGAAACCGCGGTCGCGGTGCTCTGATCGAACCCCCCGCCTGGGGGGGCGGGCCCCTGGAGGCGATCCCCATGAAGGTGCGGAAGACCCTCGGTATCGGCGCCGGCGTCCTGCTCGGGCTCGTGCTCCTGCTGGTGGTGGCGGCCTTGATCTTCGTGCGCCCGGAACGGCTGAAGGAGACCGCCCTCGCGCGGGCGCGGGCGGCCACCGGCTACGCCATCGAGGCCGGGCCCGCCTCCATCCACTTCGGGCTCTCCGGGGTGGGGATCCGGGTCCGCGACCTGGAGATGGCCGCCCCCGATTCCTCCCAGCTGCTCCGGGTCCCCGAAGTCGACGTGTACGCCAAGCTCCTCCCCCTCCTGAAGCGCCGGGTGGAGCTCCGCAAGGTGGCCCTGAACCGTCCCCGGTACTTCCTGCGCGAAGCGGAGCCGGGCGCTCCGGCGGCGGGGGCCCCGTCTCCGCGGGGGGGCACGGGCACCGCCTCGCCCGCCTTCGCCTTCCTGGCCGTGGAGTCCTGGACGGTGAGCCAGGGTGCCTTCCGGCGGACGGCGCCGGGGGACACCCTCACCGTGGCCGGGATCGATCTCGACGGGGGTTTCTCCTGGAACGCCCGGGAGGGGGCCCGGGGGAGCGCCCAGGGCGAAGCCTCGGAGGGGCGGCTGGAGGGGCCGCTGGGGAGCTACGCGCTCCCCCCGGTGCGGACCCAGGCCCGCTTCCGGCTCTCCGCCCGGGGCGACAGCCTGTTCCTGCCCACGATCTCCCTGCAGAGCGGCGATCTCCGCGCCTCCCTCTCCGGTGGATACCACCTGGTGGGCGGCGAGTGGGTCGGCGCCCTGGAGGGGAGCGTGGAGCCGGTCACCTGGGACGCGCTGCGGAAGACCCTCCCCGCCGGCGACCTGGGCGCCCTGGACGGGATCGAGCTCGCCGGAACCTTCGCCTCCCCCGGGTTCCGCATCGCCCGGGACGCGGCCGGGAAGTCCCTGGCTTCGGGCCGGGTCACCTTCACCGAGGTCTCGGTCAAGGCCCCCACCGCTCCGCTCGGGCTGAGCGGGTTCCAGGGCACCATCGACTTCGCCCCCGAGGCGGTGGCCCTGGAGAAGGCCAAGGGGCGGCTGGGGTCGAACCCGGTGGCCCTGAGCGCCCGGGTGAGCGGCGCCGCGCCCCGGCGGCTGGAGGCGTCCCTGGCCACCCGCTTCGACGGCGCCACCCTGGGCGGGCTCCTTCCCGTGGGAACGCCGGTGACCCTGGACCGCGGCTCGGTGACGGTGGACCTGGCCGTCTCGGGGGCCCTGCCCCTGGACCGGACCCACCTTCCCGCGGTGAACGGGACGGTGACTCTGGACGACCTGGGGGGCGCCTACCGGGAGCTCCCGCTCCGCGCGCTCCGAGGCACGGTGCGCTTCGGCGGGGACGGGGCCGCCCTGGAGGGGATCGGCGCCTCGGTGGGCGCTTCCGACTTCGTGCTGAACGGCACCGTACCCCATCTGGAGGAACTCCGGACGCGGTTCACCCTGGTCTCGAAGCGGATCGACCTCAACCAGCTCCTGCCCGAGAACCGGTCCGCGGCTCCCGACACCGGCCGGGGCGCACCGATGGTGGCGCTCCCCGGGACCGGCACCGTGCAGATCGGCAGTCTCATCTATCGCAAGACCACGGTGAACGACGTCAACGCCGGGCTCACCCTGAGCCGGGACGGGCTGGAGGTGCCCGACCTCCACGGTTCGGTGTACGGGGGAACGGTGAACGGGAACCTCTCCCTGACCCCGGCCGGCGGCGGGGAGACCTGGGTCTACCGCGGCGACCTGCGCCTGGCCGGGATCGGGATCGCTCCCGCCCTGGCCGACTGGACCCCGGTGGGGCCGCGGGTGGAGGGGACCACCGACGCCCGGATCGTGCTCGACGGGCGGGCCGGCCCCCGGGTGGACGTGGTCCGCAACCTGGACCTGACCGGAGATCTGCGGATCGCCGACGGCGCGGTGGTGAACGTGCCCGCCCTGGAGCGGGTGGCCTCCTTCCTCGACATCAAGGGGGCCAGCGGGGATCGGTGGCCCTTCCGGACCCTGACCCTCGGATTCGCGGTCCGGCAGGGACGGGTGCAGGTGGATACGCTGCGGGTGCTCCAGAGCGGCCTGGGCTGGATCCTGAGCGGGTCGGTGGGCCTGGAGGGGGACCTGGCTCTGTCCGGCACCCTGCGCGCGGACCCGTCCCGGATCGAGCTTCCCGCCGAGCTGAAGCTGCTCGCGCCCTACGTGGCCGAGGCGGACGGGCGGATCCCGGTGGACTTCAAGCTCACCGGCCGGCTGTCCTCTCCCGGGGTGGAGGTGGACTGGTCGGCGCTGGCCGCCCGCGCGGCGGAGAAGGCCAAGCGCGAGGAAGGGGACCGGCTTCAGAAGGAGCTGGAGAAGACGGTCACCGACCCCGCCACCCTGGACAAGCTCAAGAAGCTTCTGGGCGGGGGAAAGAAGAAGACGGGCTCGGGGAACTGATCCGCTCCCCGCGGATCAGCCGCTCCAGGAGGTCGCCCAGGACCCCGGCCGCGGTTTCCACCCCGTAGCGCGACTCGGCCAGGCGGCGGGCCGCCTCCCCCAGGCTGCGTACCCGCTCCCGGTCCGCGGCCAGGCCGGCCAGGGCCGCGGTCATGCCCTTCACGTCTCCGGGAGCGAGACGGAACCCCTCCCGGCCCTCCGTGAACATCTCCGGGATAACCGGGACGTCGGTGGTGACCACCGGGAGGCCGGCGGCCAGGGCCTCCAGCACCACGTTGGGGAAGATCTCGGCGTGGGTGGGGAGGAAGAAGACGTCCGCCTGCGCGTACTCCGCGGCCAGGTCGGCGCCCCGGCGGTTCCCCAGGAAGGCCACCCTATCCCCCACGTCCAGGCGGCGGGCCTCGGCACGGATCGCCTCCTCCTCGGCCGCGGTCTCCCCGACCCCGCAGAGGCGGAACTGCAGCCGGGTGCCGGCGTCGGCGGCGGCCCGGGCCACGCGGAGGAGATCCCAGGTTCCCTTGTCCCGGGAGAGGCGCCCCACGGTGAGGACGGTCAGGGGACCGGATCCGGTGCGGGCCCCGGGCCGGAACCGATCCAGGTCGACCACGTTCGGGACCGGAACCAGGGTCCGGCCCGGGAACATGGCCCCGAAGTCGCGGGCGAGACCGGGGGAGAGGACCACCACCGCCGCCGGAAGGCGCATGCCCCAGCGGGTGAAGGCGGTGGCCGCCCCACCCCGGCGGGCGAAGAGCCGTCCCATGGGCCGGCCGTGGAGATGGCAGAGCACCGGCCGGCCCAGCAGCCGGGCCACGCCCATGAGGACCGTGTCCCGGACGAACCCCGTATCGGAAGTCGCCTTGAGGTAGACGACTTGCGGCCGTTCCTTGAGAATGCACATGAAGAGGCGGGCGGTGTGCAGGAGCAGGTACGGGAAGCTGGCCCGCTGGGGCCGGTTGGGGATGGAGCGGCGGCCCGGCTTGGTGGTGGTGAAGGGGATGAGGGTGAAGCGCCGGGCCAGGGACGAGCCGGTGAGCAGGCTCATGTTGTTGGCCAGCCCGCCCACCGCGGGTGGGAAGGGTCCCACCATGAGGACCCGGGGGGTTGCGGTGGGGGGATTCAAGGGCGCCGGTTCCTCCAAGGGGCCGGCCCCCGCGCCGGCCCGTGCCGCCGCCCGGGGCCTCGAGCCTCGGTCCAAGGCAAGGCATGGTAGCACTTTTGGTTGCGGAACGCATGTCGATAACTATGATTCGAAGCCGCGGCGGTGCCGGGGACGGGGTATGCTCCCCGGCGTCCTCCGCGCTTACGAGCAGGAGGCGGTAGGAGGCCTTTTGAGCAGCATTCCCCCCTGGCCGAGGCCGGTGATCTTTGGGTGCCCGGTGGACGCGGTCACGCTCCCCCAGGCCGTCGAGTGGGTGGCGGGGCGCGTGGGCGCCGGTCGCCCCGCGGTGGTGGGCGCGGTGAACGCGGCCAAGCTGGTGAAGCTGGAGCGCGATCCCGAGCTGGCCCGCGCGGTGGTCACCAACGAGATGGTCCTCGCCGACGGACAGAGCGTGGTGTGGGCGATTCGCATGCTCACCGGGGTGAAGCTCATCCGGGTGGCGGGCATCGATCTCATGGAGGCGCTGGTGGCCGACGCGGCCGCGCGCGGGCACCGGGTGTTCTTCTTCGGCGCCAAACAGGAGGTGGTGGATCGCATGCTCGAGGTGTTGCGGGTCCGGCATCCGGACCTGGTGGTGGCGGGGTCCCATCACGGTTACGTGAAGCGCGAGGACGAGCCGGCCCTGGTGGAGGCCATCCGCGCCGCCCGGGCCGACCTGCTCTTCGTGGCCATGGGCACGCCGGCCAAGGAGTACTGGATCTCCCGCAACTTCGCCGCCTGCGGGGTCACGGTGGCCATGGGAGTGGGGGGATCCTTCGACGTGATCTCGGGACTGGTGCGCCGGGCCCCCGCCTGGATGCAGCGCGCGGGGCTGGAATGGCTGTTCCGGCTCCTCCAGGAGCCGCGGCGGCTGTGGCGCCGGTACCTCACCACCAGTGCGATCTTCGTGGGCGAGGTGCTGGTGCGGACGGCGGCGAGGGCGTTCCGGGGGAGCGGGGCGCGCTGATCCATGCGGATCCACTTCCTCGCCAGCACCCTGGCCCGCGGCGGCGCCGAAACCATGGCCGCGGCCCTCTCCCGGTGCCTGGCCGCCCGGGGCCACGAGGTGGCCTGGTCGCTGCTGCGGGGGCCGGGGACGCTCGGGGAGACGCTGGCCGCGGAAGGCGACCTGGCCGCCGGCCTGGGTCCGGGCCGGCTGCCGGTCTCGGCCATTCCCCGGCTCCGGCGGCGCCTCCGCGGGGCCCGCGCCCTCTACGCCCTGGACCACCAGAACGCGGTGGTGGCCGGAGCGCTGGCCGCCAGCCTGGCCGGGGTGCCCCGGCGGGTGGTGGCGGTGCACACCACCGGTCTCTGGGGCGGGCGGCCGAGCCTCGGCCGGTCGTTCCGGGCCGCCCTGACCGCCTACCACGCGGTGCTGGCCCTGAGCCCGGGGCACGCGCGCTACCTGGTGGAGCGGGAACGGGTCCCCGAGGCCAAGGTGCGCGTGGTCCCCAACGGCATCGCCCTGGAGCGCTTCGCCGCCCTTCCGGGGAGGAACGCGGCCCGGGAGGCCCTGGATCTCCCCCTGGAGGCGGAGGTGGTGGGCTCGGTGGCCATGCTGCGGCCGGAGAAGAACCAGCTCCTTCTGCTGGAGGCGGCGGCGGCCCTGCGTCCCCGGCATCCCCGGCTCACCGTGGTGCTGGTGGGGGAGGGGTGCGAGCGGGCCGTCCTCGAGGCCCGGGCCGCCCGGCCCGACCTGGACGGGGCGGTGCGCTTCCTGGGCGCCCGGGAGGACGTCCCCGCCCTCCTTCCCGCCTTCGATCTCTTCGCGCTCTCCTCCCTTCCGGCGGTGGAGACCCAGCCCGTCTCGGTGCTGGAGGCGATGGCGGCGGGGGTGCCGGTGGTGGCGACCCGGGTCGGGGATCTGGCCGCGCTCCTGGAGGAGGGAGCGGCGGGCGCCCTGGTGCCCTCGGCCGACCGCGAGGCCCTTTCCGGAGCCCTGGCCGGCCTCCTGGCCGATCCGGCCCGCCGGGCCGCCCTGGCCGCCCGGGGACGGACCGTGGCCGCCCGGCACAGCCTCGAGGCCTCGGCCGAGGCCCTTCTCAACGTGCTGGAGGAAACGGCGTGAAGATCCTCCAGGCCAACAAGTTCTATTTCATGCGAGGCGGGGCGGAGCGCTACTTCCTGGACCTCATCGAGCTCCTCCCCACCCGCGGGCACACCGTGGCCCCCTTCAGCATGCGCCACCCCAAGAACCTCCCCAACCCGTTCAGCCGCACCTTCGTGAGTCGGGTGGACTACGCCGAGGAGGGGGGAACCCTGGGTGCCCTGGCCACCGCCGCCCGGACCGTCTACAACCGCGAGACCCGCCGGAAGGCGGCCGAGCTCATCGACCGGTTCCGCCCCGACGTGGCCCACCTCCACAACATCCACCACCAGCTCACCGGGTCGCTCCTGGAGGCGCTTTCCGCGGCCGGGGTCCCGGTGGTGCAGACCCTGCACGATTTCCAGTGGGTGTGCCCCGTCTACACCTTCGTCCGCGACGGGAAGGTGTGCGAGCTCTGCCGGCACGACCGCGTGTTCCCGGCGGTGCAGCACCGGTGCCACTCGGGCTCCTTGGCCCGCTCCGCGGTGGCCGCCCTGGAGCTGAAGGTGGGGGTGTGGCGGAGGTGGTCGGACCGGGTGGACCGGTTCCTCGCCCCCAGCGCCTTCCTGGGAGCCAAGGTGGTGGAGCACGGCCTTCCCGCCGACCGGGTCGAGACCCTGGGATACTGCCTGCAGATGGCCGCCTACCGCCCCGGCGGGGATCGGGGCAACCACGCCCTCTATGCCGGCCGCCTCTCCCCGGAGAAGGGAGTGGGCACCCTGCTCGAGGCCGCGGCCCGGGTGCCGGGGCTCAGCCTGCGCGTGGCCGGGGCCGGGCCCCGGGAGCCGGACCTCCGCCGCCGGGCGGACCGGCTGCTCCCGGGACGGGTGCAGTTCCTCGGCCATCTGGAGCCCGAGGCCCTGCGCCGGGAGCTCGCCGCGGCGGCCTTCACCGTGGTCCCCTCCGAGTGGTTCGAGAACCAGCCCTTCGCGGTACTGGAGGCCTTCGCCATGGAGACCCCGGTGGTGGGGGCGGCCATCGGCGGCATCCCGGAGCTGGTCATTCCCGACCGGACCGGGATGCTCTTCGAGGCCGGGTCGGTCGACTCCCTGGCCGAGGTGCTGGCGGCCATGCAGGGCCGTTCCGACCGCCGGGATCTCGGCCGGGCGGCCCGGGCCTGGGTGGAGGAGCGGTTCGATCCCGGACGGCACCTCGAGGCCCTGGAGGCGGTCTATCGCTCGGCCATGACCGCGGGACCCGCCGGAGCCGGAGGGGGCCGGGGATGAGGATCGCCATGATCGGCCAGAAGGGGGTGCCGGCCACCTACGGGGGAATCGAGCGCCACGTGGAGGAGGTGGGGGCGCGCCTGGCCGAGCGGGGCCACGAGGTGCTGGTCTACACCCGGACCTACTACGCGGAGGGGGCCGGGACCTATCGGGGCATGGTCCGGGTCCCCCGGCCCTCGATCCGCACCAAGCATCTGGACACCGCCACCCACGCCTTCATCGCCACCCTGGACGTGCTCTTCCGCCGGGTGGACCTGGTCCACTACCACGCCCTCGGCCCCGCCGCCCTGTCCGGGGTCCCGCGGCTCCGGGGAATCCCCACCGTGGTCACCCTGCACGGGCTGGACTGGGAGCGGGAGAAGTGGGGCCCCATGGCCAGCTACCTGCTGGAGCGGTGCGAGTACCCGGCCCTGCACTGCCCCGACCGGACGGTGGCGGTCTCCCGCACCCTGCAGCACTACTTCGAGCAGAAGTACCTCATCCGCCCCGACTACATCCCCAACGGGGTGAACCTGCCCGTGGAGCGGCCGGCCTCGGTGCTGGAGAAGTGGGACGTGGAGCCGGGGAAGTACTTCCTGTTCGTGGGACGGCTGACCCCGGAGAAGGGCACCCACCTCCTGGTGGAGGCCTTCGCCCGCCTCGCCACCGGCCGCAAGCTGGTGGTGGCGGGAGGGTCCGCCTTCACCGACACCTACGTCCGGAGCCTCCACGACCAGGCCTCCCCCGGCACCGTGTTCACCGGCTACGTCCACGGCGAGGAGCTCCAGGCCCTGCTCACCCACGCCTACGCGGTGGTCCTCCCCTCCACCCTGGAGGGGCTTTCCATCGCCCTCCTGGAGGCCTTGAGCTACGGGCGCTGCGTACTGGTGAGCGACATCCCCGAGAACCTGGAAGTGGTGGGGGACGCCGCCCCGCGCTTCCGCACCCGCGACGTGGACGACCTGGTCCGGGTCCTGGGCCGCCTGGACGGGAACCCGGACGAGGTGGCGGCCTACGAGTCCGAGGTGCGGAAGCACCTGGCCCGCCGCTTCACCTGGGAGGTGGTGGTGCCGGAGCTGGAGGCCCTCTACCGGGAGGTGGTGGAGGGCACCCGGGCCGGGGAGGCGGCCCCGCCCCCCCTCTGAGTTGCCCCGGACGGGGGCGGTTGTGGGCTTCGACGCGGGTGGTGTAGCCTCCCCGCGGTCACGCGAAGGAGGCACATGCGTCACGCCGTCATCCTGGCCGGCGGCAGCGGGGTCCGCTTCTGGCCGCTCAGCCGCCGGGACCATCCCAAGCAGTTCCTGCCCCTGGGGGGCGACGTGTCCCTGCTCCGGGCCACCTTCGAGCGGTTGCGACCCCTCATTCCCGCCGAGCGGACCTGGGTGGTCACCGCCCGGCGCCACCGGGCGGCGGTGCGCCGGGAGCTGCCCGAGCTGGCCTCGGGGCACGTGCTCCTGGAGCCGGAGGCGCGCAACACCGCCCCCGCCATCCATCTCGCCGCCCTGGCCGCCCTGGCCGAGGACCCGGAGGCGGTGCTCCTGGTCGTGCCCGCCGATGCCTGGGTTCCCCGGGCCGCCCCCTACCGGCGGGCGGCGCGATCGGCCCTGCGGGCGGCCGAGGGGGGAGACCGGCTGATCCTGGTCGGGGTCAAGCCGACCCGGGCCGAGACCGGGTACGGACACATCGAGCCGGGGGAGCCCCTGGGCCGGGGGCCGGCGCGGCGGGTGGCCCGCTTCGTGGAAAAGCCCTCCCCGGCGCGGGCCCGCCGCTTCACCGCCGGCGGCCGCCATCTGTGGAACTGTGGTATTTTCGCCTGGCGGGCGGAGGCCTTCGTGGAGGCGGTGCGGGCCCACCTTCCCGAGCTGGCCCGCGCCTTCGCCGGCCTGGACGGCCGGCCCCCTTCCCCCCGCGCCCTGGCCCGGGCCTACGCCGCCGCGCCCTCCATTTCCGTCGACTACGGGGTGCTGGAACGGGCGGAGAACGTGGCCGTAATCCCGGCCGAGTTCCTCTGGGACGACCTGGGATCCTGGCGCGCCCTGGAGCGGCTGGGGCGGGACCACGCCTTCCGCCGGGGCCCGGTGGTGGCCCTGGACAGCCCGGGCCTGATCGCCTGGGCCGAGGGGGGGACGGTGGCCGTTCTGGGAGTCCGGGACGTGGTGGTGGTGCACACCCCCGACGCCACCCTGGTGGTGGCCAAGGACCGGGCCCAGGAGGTGCGCCGGGTGGTCGAGGCCCTGGAAGCGGACCCGGCCGGCCGCGCGCTGGTCGAGAAGAGGAGTCGCCGATCATGACCGAATGCAAGCCGGGCCGGTTGCGGATCCCCGCCGTCATCCTGGCCGCGGTGATGGCCCTGGGGGCCCTGTCCTGCGGGGGCGGGGGAAAGCAGAAACCGGCCACCGACGTGGGCGCCGGGGACTGGGAGGTGACGGTGGAGTCGGGGGACACCACCTGGACGCCGGCCCCGGCCGGGGCGGAGACCACGGCCGCCGTCGCGCCCGACACCGTGGCCGCCGCGGATTCCCTGGCCCCGCCGGAGCCCGCCCCGCCGGTCCGCGTCCCGGACCCGCGCGAGTTCACTCCGGGGTGGCGGGTCCAGATCTCCGCCTCGGAGACCATGGGCGGCGCGGAGGCGGTCCGCAAGGAGGCCGTGAAGCAGGCCTCGGAGCCGGTCTACATCGAGTACGAGCCCCCCTACTACAAGGTGCGGGTAGGGGACTTCCTGAGCAAGGCCGAGGCGGAGTCCATGGCCACCCGGCTCAGGGCGGAGGGATTCGACACCTGGGTGGTCGAGACCCTGGTCCTGAAGCCGGGCCGGTAGGCGGCGGGAAGTGAACGGAGAGGGTCTTCGAGCCGATCATTGAGCCGTATGCGTGAACTCCGCAAGGACCCGGTGGTGGGCCGCTGGGTGATCATCTCCGCCGAACGGGCCGGCCGCCCCCGGGACTACGCGCCCGCGGGGGCCTCGTCCCGGGGCGACCGCTGTCCCTTCTGCCCCGGCCACGAGGCGGACACCCCCGGCGAGGTGCTCGCCCTGGGACGGAACGGCGGCGCCCCCGACACCCCCGGATGGTCGGTGCGGGTGGTGCCGAACAAGTACCCCGCGCTGCAGATCGAGGGGGAGCTCGACCGGCGGGGCGAGGGCATGTTCGACAAGATGAACGGGATCGGGGCCCACGAGGTGGTGATCGAGAGCCCCGACCACGATGGGCGATGGTGGGACCTCTCCCTGGAGCAGCTTACCGAGGTGCTCCGGGCCTACCGCATCCGGATGCTGGATCTGGCCCGGGACCCCCGGTTCAAGTACATCCTGGTGTTCAAGAACCACGGCGAGCCGGCGGGGGCGACCCTGGAGCATCCCCACACCCAGCTCATCGCCACCCCCATCATCCCCAAGTGGATCAAGGAGGAGCTCTCCGGGGCCCGCGACCACTTCCGCCTCAAGGAACGGTGCATCTACTGCGACATCGTCCGCCAGGAGCTGGAGGAGGGGAAGCGGCTGGTGGCGGCCACCGAGCACTTCGCGGTGCTGCAGCCCTTCGCCCCCCGCTTCCCCTACGAGACCCTGGTCCTGCCCCGGCGCCACGCCTCGTCCTTCGAGCAGGGCCCCGAGGATCTGCTGCCCGACCTGGCCGGGGTGCTGCGGGACTTCTTCGCCCGTCTCCACCGGGTCCTCGTCGATCCCCCCTACAACCTGGTCCTGCACACCGCGCCGGTGGGGGATCCCTTCCTGTTGCACTTCCACTGGCACCTGGAGCTGATCCCCAAGGTCAGCCACGCGGCCGGCTTCGAGTGGGGATCGGGGTTCTACATCAACTCCGTCTCCCCGGAGGAGGCGGCCCGGAACCTGCGGGGACCGGCGGGGGCGCCCGAGGCGTGACCCCGGCCCCGCGCACCTCCCGCCCGGTGACCGTGGCCATGGCGGCCATGGAGATGACCCCCCTGGTCAAGGTGGGGGGGCTGGCCGACATGGTGGGGGCGCTGGCCCGGATCCTCGCCGCCCGCGGCCACGACGTGACCGTGGTCCTTCCCGCCTACCCGTTCCTGCTCGACCGTCCGGACCTGGAGCCCCTGCCCCGGGCGCGGTTCACCGTGCCCTACGCGGGGAGCCGGCGGCGGGTGCGCTTCCACCGTCCGGGCCCGGGCTTCCCCCGGGTGTTCCTGATCGAGGATCCGGTGGTGAGCGGCCGGGAGGGGATCTACGTGGATCCGGCCACCCGCGAGGAGTACCCGGACTCCGACGACCGGTTCGCGATCTTCCCCCGCGCGTTCCTGGAGCTGCTGCGCCACGTGGACCTGGCCCCCGACGTCGTCCACCTGCACGACTACCAGACCGCGCTCGCGGCCAGCTACCTCAAGCGGTCGCCCGGGGACGACGGCTTCTTCGCCCGCACCGCTTCGGTGCTCACTCTCCACAACGTGGGCCACCAGGGGATCTACGATCCCGCGGTGCTGGGCCGGGCCGGGCTCGATCCGGCCGGCTTCCGTCCCGGGGGCCCCCTGGAGTTCTGGGGAAAGGTGAACTACCTGAAGGCGGGGGTGGTGGACGCGGACCGGGTGACCACGGTGAGCCCCCGGTACGCGGAGGAGATCCGCAGCGACCACGTCTTCGGGCGGGGGCTGGAAGGGGTGCTGGCCGCCAAGGGGGACCGCCTGTCCGGGATCCTGAACGGGATCGACACCGTGGAGTGGGACCCGGCCCGGGATCCCCACCTGGCCGCCCCCTTCGGCCCCGCCGACCTGGCCGGCAAGGCCGAGGACAAGCGTGCCCTGCTCCGCCGGACCGGCCTCCCGGAGACGCCCGAGCGGCCGGTGGTGGGCATGGTCACGCGGCTGGTGGACCAGAAGGGGATCGACCTGGTGCGCGCGGCCGCGGGACGGATGCTGGAACTCGATCTCCTGCTGGTGGTTCTGGGATCGGGCCAGCCCGGCCACGAGGCCTTCTTCCGGGCCCTGGCCGGGGATCACCCCGACCGGGTGTTCTACTCCGCGGACTTCGACGACCCCCTGGCTCACGCCATCGAGGCCGGTGCCGATATTTTTCTCATGCCCTCCCGGTACGAGCCGTGCGGGCTGAACCAGATGATGAGCCTCCGCTACGGAACCGTGCCCGTGGTCCACCGGACCGGCGGGCTCGCCGACACCGTGCGGGCGGTGGGGGCCGAGGCCGGGTCCGGGACGGGGTTCGTCTTCGAACCCTATACCGCGGAGGCCATGATGGACGCGCTGGAACGGGCCCTGGAGATGCGCCGGGACCCGGAATCCTGGTCCGCCATCCAGCGCCGGGGCATGAGCGAGGATTTCTCCTGGGAGCGGTCGGCGGACAGCTATCTGGACGTCTACCGGGAGGCGGTGCAGGATGGTGGGACACGGTGACGCCGCCGGCGACCGTGTTATGATCGTTCGGTTGTGCCTCGACCGATGTGAATTGGAACCGGGGTCGAAAGGCCGGAACATGAAACACTTGTTGATCATATTGACCTGCCTCGTCCTGGCCGGGCCGGGCGTGGCGCGGGCCCAGGAGGGCGGCTCCGACAGCACCGGGGCCTACGCCCTGGGCCCGGACGACGCGGTCCAGATCCAGGTCTGGCAGCGGGCCGACCTGTCCGGGACCTACGTGGTGGACGGGCAGGGGAACATCATGATCCCTCTCCTGGGCGCGGTCCCGGCGGCGGGTCAGACCGCGGCCGAGCTGGGTAAGGAGCTGGAACGGCGCTACGCGATCCTCGATCCGGGGATTTCCGAGGTGCTGGTCACCGTGGTCCGGTACGCCAGCCACTACCTCACCGTGGTGGGGGAAGTGAAGAATCCGGGGCGGTACACCTTCCGGGACATGCCGAGCCTGTGGGACGCCCTCCTGGCCGCGGGTGGAACCACCGCGGACGCGGACATGGCCGCGGTGCAGGTGGTGCGCAAGTCCCGGTCCGAGAGCCAGCCCAAGACGCTCACCGTGGACCTCTCCAAGGGTCTCGAGGACACCCCCACCGCCGGTCTGCCCGAGCTCAAGCCGGGCGACAGCGTGGTGGTCCCCTCGACCAAGGCCAAGGGGGGGATCTCCGGGGACCAGGTCCAGGTCCTGGGCGCGGTGCAGAAGCCGGGCATCTACGCCCTGCGCTCGGCGGGGACGGTGGTGGAGGCGCTGAGCGCCTCCGGGGGCGCCTCCGGGGGCGCCGATCTCTCCGCGGTCCGGCTGGCGCGGCGAACCGGGGACGGGGTGGTGGTGTATGAACTGGACGTGCAGGGTTACCTGTACCAGGGATACCCGGCGGCGGACCTGGGCCTGAAGCCCGGCGACACCGTGACCGTTCCCGCCCGTTCCGGCGGGGCGTGGGGGGTTCTGCGGGCGGCCCTCTCCCTGGCCCCGGTGGTCAGCGCCGTGGCCAGCGTCATCATTCTCGCCCGTAATTGAGCATCATCCATGGCCTCATCCCTCGACACATCCATCGATCTCAAGCACTACGCCCGCCTCATCTGGCGGCGGAAGTGGCTCCTGGTCCTGTGCACGGTAGCTACCGTCTGCGCCACCGTGATCGCCCTCGCCTTCGTGCCCAACCAGTACCAGTCCTCGGCCACCCTGCTCATCGAGGACCGGCAGCCGCTGGCCCGCGAGGTGGAGCAGATGATGGGCGGGTCCCGGGGCTCCTCCAACGACTACCGGGCCGAGGAGCAGCGCATGGCCCGCATCGTGGGCTACGTGCGCAGCCGGCCCTTCCTGGAACGGGTGGTCAAGGTCCTGAAGATGACCGACGATCCCCGGGTGCAGGCGGAGGCGCGTGACCGCCAGGCCAAGAACCCGACCCTGAGCGTGCAGGAGGTGGAGATCCGGATGCTGGTCCAGGGCCTGGAATCCCGCATCCAGGTTGGGTCGGCGGGGCCGGGGCTCTACCGTTTCGTGGTCCGGGATTACAGCCCCAAGAACGCCGAGCTCCTGGCCAAGTGGATCAGCGAGCTCTTCATCGACATGACCACCCAGAAGGAGCTGGAGCGCATCCGCGCCGCCCGGAACTTCGGGGTGGAGCAGCTCCGGGTGTACCAGGAGCAGCTCGACCGGTCGGAGAAGGCCCTGGAGAACTACCAGGGGTCGATGATCAGCCGCCGCCTGGCCTCCAACGTGGTCAGCACCGACAACCTGTCCGCGGCGGAATCGGCCCAGAAGCGGCTGGCCGACGACGCAACCACCGCTCGGGCCCGGGTGGGGCCTTTCTCCCGCAGCGTGCTCGAGGCGGGCCTCTCCCTGGACCAGCCCCAGATCCGGAACGACGCCGACGTGGCCGGCCAGGTGGACAAGTTCCGGGCCGCGGTCGCCCGCACGGTCCAGGAGGAGCTCTCATCCTCCTCGGGCGGTCTCGCCGCCGGGAGCGCCCGCACCGCCCTGGCCGGGGTCCGCACCCAGCTCTACCAGACCCTGGAGGCCAAGGTCGCCGAGACGTACCCCGAGGTCTCCGACGACGCCCGCCAGGCGCTGGCCACCTACCTCTTCGCCGACATCGACGCCACCGTGCAGCGGGCGGCGGCGGCGGACCTCCAGCGGTCCATCGACGCCGTGACCCGCTCCGCCCGGTCCCAGCCGGCCAGCGACCTGGAGCTGGCCCGCCTCCAGCAGGAAGTGGACCGGAACCGCCAGCTGCTCCAGACCTTCCAGGCCCAGCTCACCGCCAGCGATCTGTCCCAGGCGGTGGAGACCACCGATCTGGGGCTCCGGATCGAGATCGTGGATCCGGCCCAGTACCCGCTGGAGGCGAGCTGGCCGGACAAGTCCAAGATCGTGGTGCTGGCGCTGCTCATGGGGCCGCTCCTCGGGGTGGGCTTCTCCTTCCTCACCGAGATGCTCGATCCCACCCTCCGCTCGCTGGAGGACATCCAGCGGGTGGCCCCGGAGCCGGTGCTCGGCACCCTGCCCCTGATGGATGATGCCGTGCCCACCCCCGGCGGCCTCCGCCGGTACTGGATCCCGGTGACCCTGGCCGGAGTGGTGCTGGTCACCGCCGCGTTCTTCGTGGTCAAGGCCACGGTGCTTCCCGACCTGGGCCCCCGGGCGGTCCCGGTGAAGACGGTCGAGCCCGCGGAGAGCCTGGTCCGATGAGAGTTCTCGACGCCATGCACCAGGACTGGCCGGTGGCCACCGAGGTCCGGAAGCTGCAGTCGCGCCTGTGGCGGCAGGCCCAGAAGGAAGACCTGAAGGTGATCCTGGTCACCAGCGCGGTGGGCGGGGAGGGGAAGACCACCACCGTGGCCTATCTTGCCGCCACCACCGCCCTCCACCCCGACCGGCGGGTGCTGGCCATCGACTTCGATTTCCGGCGCCCCCAGCTCCACAGCCACTTCGACCTGGAGCCGGGGACCGGCCTCGCCGACGTCCTCGACGGGCGCGCCACCCTGGAGAGCACCATCCGGAAGACCGAGCTGCCGAGCCTCGACCTGCTCTTCGCCGGATCCACCGGCGGCCGTCCGGAAGGGGTGCTGGATTCCCCGCGCCTGGAGCCGATCCTGGACGAGCTGCGCGGCCGCTACGACCTCGTTCTTCTCGACGCCCCGCCCCTGGTCCCGGTGGCCGATGCGGCCACCCTGGTCCCGATGTCCGACGGGGTGCTCCTGGTGGTCATGGCCGGCAAGACCCCCAGGCCCCACCTGACCCGGGCCCGGGAGCTGGTGCTGGGCATGGGGGGGCGCATCCTGGGCCTGGTGGTCGGGAACGCCCGCGAGGCGGCGCCGGACTACTACCATCCCCGCTACTACTATGACTACGGCTATGCCCGCACGGCCAAGGGGAAGCGCGATTAGGGACCCGGACCGGGTCCCGGCGACGGACCCGGGGAGTCCCCGGGTCAGCGTGGTCCTGCCCGTGCTGAACGAGGTCCGGGACCTGGGCCTCCTGCTCGACCAGCTCCGGGGCCAGGAGCCGCCCCCCGGCGGCTTCGAGGTCCTGGTCGCGGACGGGGGGTCCACCGACGGCACCCGGGAACTGGTGGAGGCGCGCCGGGACGGCTTCCCCGGGCTGCGCCTCCTCGACAATCCCGGCCGGCGGAGCGGGCCGGGGCGGAACGTGGGCGCCGCCGCCGCTCGCGGCGGCCTGGTGCTGTTCCTGGACGGGCACTGCTCGCTGCCCCGGAAGGACTACCTGGTGCGGATGGTCGAGCTCTTCGATTCCACCGGGGCCGGATGCCTCTGCCGTCCCCAGCCCCTGGTGCCCCGCTCCGAGGCGGGGTGGGCGGGCCGCATCGCCCGCGCGCGGCATTCCGCGTTCGGTCATAATCCCCGCTCCGACATCTATCGCCACCGGCCCGGGTTCACCGATCCCCGCTCCGCCGGAGCCGCCTACCGGGCCGGCATCCTCCGGGAGCTGGAGGGCTACGACGAGCGCTTCGACGCCTGCGAGGACGTGGAGTTCAACCACCGTGCGGCCCGGGCCGGCCACCGGGCCTACCTTCACCCCGACCTCGCGGTGGAGTACCGCCCCCGCCAGGACCCCGGGGCGCTGTTCCGCCAGATGTTCGGCTACGGGCGGGGACGGGCCCGGCTCTTCGCCCGGCATCCGGCCACCGCCCCGGTGGTGCTGTGGGGGATGACCGGTCTCGCCTTGCTGCCTCCGGCCCTGGCCGTGGCCGCGGGGCTGCGGGCGGGGCTGGCCGCGGCGGGAATCCTGGCCGCCCTGTGGCTGGTCGCGGCCCTGGTCGAGGGCCTCCGTCTCGGCCCCACCCCGATGGACGCGGCCGGGACGGCGGCGGTGTTCGCGGTCATCCACGCCGGACTGCTGCTGGGTTTCTGGCGGGGTCTCGCCGAGGCACCCCGGTTCCGGGGGCCGGCTCCGGCCCCCCGCGCGGCCGCGCCGGCCGGGGAGGCACCTCGTGTCCGCGCCTGAGAAGGGACGGCTGGCCGCCGCCGGACCGAACCCCGGGGACCGCGGTCCCGAGGCCGCGCTCAGCACCTTCGCCCACCGGGCCCGCACCCTCACCCTGCTCGCGGTCATGGCCCTGGTGGCGGCGGGTACCGGGCTGGCCCTGGTCTACGTCCGTCTCCCGTTCATCATCGGGGTGCTGGCCGGGGTGACCGGGGTGCTGGTCATCCTCGCCCGCCCCTACCTGGGGCTCCTGCTCTATACCGTGGCCTACGTGCTGCGGCCGGGGGAGCTTTATCCCTCCCTGGCCGTGCTCCACCTGGAGCGGGTGCTGGGGGTGGTGACCCTGGCCAGCGTCGCCTTCGAGATGTACCGCCGGGAGGGGAAGCTGCTGGTGGACGGATCCCGCCAGACCAAGTGGTTCTTCGCCCTCCTGGTGGCCATGCTCCTCTCGGTGCCGTTCTCCTTCTGGGTGAGCTACGCCGCCGGCCAGCTGGTGGACATGTTCAAGATCCTCGCCTTCTACCTCATGATCGTCCACCTGGTGAACACCCGCCGGCGCATGAAGATCTTCACCGCCACCTACCTGGTGCTGGTGGTGTACCTGGCCGCCACCTCGCTCAAGGACTACTACACCGGAGGCTACGCCTTCGCCCAGGGGATCGAGAGGGCGGTGGGGGAGACCAGCGCCGGAGGCGACGCCAACGCGCTCGGAGCCACCCTGGGTTCGGCGGTGCCCCTGTTCCTCCTCCTGGCCCGGTGGATCCGAGGTTTCTGGAAGCGGGGGCTGTTGCTGGCGGGCCTGGCCGCCTGCGGCTGGACCATCGTCCTCACCGGGTCCCGTGCCTCGCTCCTCGGCCTCCTCACCGCCATGGCCTTCCTGGTCTGGACCTCCCGGCACCGCATCCTGTGGGCGATGCTGGCCCTGGCCGCCTTCGCGATCCTGTTCACCAGCCTTCCCCGGCAGTACAAGCAACGCTATTCCACCATCGTCCAGGCCACCTCGGGCGACCTGGACGGGTCTTCCCGGGCCCGCCTCCAGGTGTGGAAGGCGGGGGCGGCCATGGTCCTGGACCATCCCCTGTTCGGAGTGGGGGCGGGGTGCTTCGGCACCGCCCACGCCATGGCCTATTCCCCTCCGGGGCAGCGGAACTGGCTCCAGGCCCACAGCCTCTACGTGCAGGTCCCGGCCGAGCTGGGCCTGGTGGGGGCGGTGGCCTTCTTCGGCTTCATGTTCCAGTTCCTGCTCCTGAACCGGCGCGCCTACCGGGAGATCCGCATCCGCGGTCCGGGCTGGAGGATGGAGGGGGTGATCCTCCAGGGCATCTTCGGTGGGTTCGTGGTCCTCCTGGTGAGCGGCTTCTTCGGACACACCCTGTTCCGGAGCACCTGGTACATGTTCGCGGCCATGGGGCTGGCTCTCTACCGCCTGCACCGGGACGACCCCCCCGCGCCCGCGGACGTCCCGGCGGACGAGGCGTGAGCGGCCCATGCTCAACGCCGCCGCCGAGGCCCTGGCCGGTCTCGCCCTCGCCGCCGCCACCCTGGCCCTCGCCTACACCCTGATCCTGGGCGCGGCCGGCCGCCGGCGCCGCGCCGCGGGAGGGGCCCCGGCCCCGGCCCGGCTGGCGGTGCTGGTGCCCGCCCACAACGAGGAACGCTGGCTCCCCGGACTGCTGGCCGACCTGCGCGCCCAGACCCGTCCCCCGGACCGGTTGCTGGTGGTGGCCGACCGCTGCACCGACGGCACCGCGGCCGCGGCCCGAAAGGGGGGGGCGGCGGTGCTGGAGCGCGTGGAAGGGATGGGGGACAAGGCGGGGGCGGTGGCCGCCGGACTCGAGGCCCTGGACCGCGAGCCCTGGGACGCGGTGGTGCTGGTGGACGCGGACTGCCGCCTGGGGCCGGAGTACCTGGCCGGCCTGCGGGTGGGTCCGGGGGAGGCGGTCCAGACCCTGGTCCGCCTGCGGAGCGGCGGCGACGGCCGCGGACTCCTCTACGAATTCCTCTCCCGGCTGGAGAACGCCACCATCCACCGCGGACGTGAGCGGCTGGGACTTCCCGCCTTCCTGCGGGGGACGGGGATGGTCTTCGGCCGCGCGGCCCTGGCCCGGTGCCCGTGGCGGGGGAGCGGGCTCACCGAGGACCGGGCCCAGGGCCTGGCCATGCTCCGGGCGGGGGTGAAGCTGCGCTGCCGCGACGACCTGGAGGTGGTGAGCGCCCCGCCGGGCACCGCCGGCGAGGGGTGGCGGCAGCGACGGCGCTGGACCTCGCGGGGACTACCGGCGGCGGTGACGGAAGCGGTTGCCGTCGCGGCCGCGGCCCCGGGGGCCCGGACCGCGGAACTCCCCCTGGCCGTTCTCGCCGACGCCCGGTCCCAGTGGGTGACGCTCATCCTCCTCGGCGGCGGACTGGACCTGGCCGCGGGGGGGGCGCTGTGGGGGTGGACCGCGGCCCTGCTCGCCCTTACCTTGGGTGCCGGCGCCCTCACCGGATTCATCTGGTACCGGGGACGGTTCCTGCGGGCCCTGGCCGAGGTGCCGGCCGCGGCCGCGGCCATGGTGGGGGCGGGAGCGCTGGCCCTGCTGGGTCGGCGGCCGGGGGCCTGGACCCGGGGACGGGGGGAGCACGATGTTCGATAACCTGCGCGCGGACCTCGGACGGTTCCGGCCCGGCACCCGGGCGGTGATCCGCGGTGCGCTGTCCCTCGGCTTCGCCGCGGTCCTCAACTACCGCTTCTTCCACTGGCTCCACCGGCGGGGGATTCCCGGCCAGCCCCTGCGCTTCTTCTGCGACCGCTGGATCCACGTGGCCGCGGGGATCGACATCCCCCACGAGGCGGACTTCGGACCCGGGCTCCGCATCCACCACTTCGGGGGGATCTTCGTGCATCCCTCCGTCCGGGCCGGCGCCGGGTGCACCCTGTACCAGGGCGCGACCCTGGGGGACGCGGGGGACGACCGGGGCCCGCTGCTGGGGAACGACGTGCTGGTGGGGGCCAACGCCCTGGTCCTGGGCCCGGTCCGGGTCGGGGACGGAGCCCGGATCGGCGCCGGCGCGGTGGTGGTCCGGGACGTTCCCTCCGGCGCCACCGTGGCCGGGAACCCCGCCCGCGAGGTCGGCCGCCCGGCATGAGCGCTCCGGTCAGGGTGGCCGAGTTCCGCTCCACCCACACCACCGGCGGAGGTCCGGACAAGACCATCCTCTTCTCGGCCGCCCGCCACGATCCGTCCCGGGTGCGGGTGGTACCCGTCTACCTGGCCCGGCCGGGGGACGACCTGCCGGGGATCCGGGACCTGGCCGCCCGGGCCGGGGTGGAGCCGGTGGTGGTGCCCGACCGGGGGAGGCTGGACCCGGGGGTGATCCCCGCGGTGGCCCGCCTCCTGCGCCGGGAACGCTGCACCGTGCTTCACGCCCACGACTTCAAGACCGACGTCCTGGGCCCCTTCCTGGCCCGCGCCGTGCCCGGGCTCCGCCTCCTGGCCACCGCCCACGGCTGGTCGCGTCCCATGGGGGCGGCGCACCGGCTCTACAACTTCCTCGACCGGCGGGCGCTCCGCCGCTACCCGGCCGTGCTCGCGGTGTCCGGCGACACCGCGGCCCGGCTCCGCGGCTTCGGGGTGCGCGCCGAGCGGCTGGTGGTGGTCCCCAACGCCATCGACGTCGAGGTGTGGCGCCCGCCGGAGAGCCCGGCGGCGCCCCTGCCCGGCTTCGCCCCCGGCCGCCGGGTGGTGGGCACGGTGGGACGGCTCTCCATCGACAAGGACGTGGACGGCCTGCTGGCCGCCTTCGCCCGCCTGGCCCCCGAGTTCGCCGACGTGGACCTGGCCGTCCTCGGCGACGGCCCCGAACGGGAACGGCTGGCCGCCCTGGCCGCCTCCCTGGGCCTCACCGCCCGGGTCCGGTTCCTGGGCCACGTGGGGGATGCCCGTGCCGCCTACGCGGCCATGGAGGTGTTCGTGCTCAGCTCCCGCACCGAGGGGCTTCCCAACACCCTGCTCGAGGCCATGGCCATGGGCCGCCCGGTGGCCGCCTCCGCCGTGGGGGGGGTGCCGGAGGTGGTGCGGGACGGCACCGACGGGATCCTGGTTCCGGCCGGAGACGTGGACGCCCTCGCCGCGGCCCTGCGCCGGCTGCTGACGGACCCCGCGGGAGCGGAGGCGATGGGCCGCCGGGCCCGGGAGCGGGTGGTGGCACGGTTCGCCTTCGCCGACCGGGTGCGGCGGATGGAGGAGATCTACCTGGAGCTCGACGCCACCGGCCGGGTGGCGCCCGGCGGTCCTCCGGCCTAGCCGGCCAGCCGGCGCTTTCCGGCCAGGAGGGGGCGGAGAAGGGGCCGGGGGAGGCAGGCGAGGAGGTACCAGGGGAGGGCCCGCGCCCGCCAGAGCGCCGGCCCCTCGACCGCGCCCAGCCAGCCCCGGGCGGCGGCGGTGTCCAGCCCCCGCAGGGCCTGCCGGCCGGCCTCGTAGCGGGCCTCGGCCACCCGCTCGGCCAGGAAGGCGGCGTTGGCGGGGCCGGTGTCCCGGTAGCGGGCGTGGAACCGTTCCCACTTCTCCACCTGGCTCGCCGGGTAACCGGGACCCACGGTGAGGTTGGTCCCGTGGTCCCGCTTGAAGGCGCAGACCTCCCGGACCCACCCGAAGGACACCGTCCGGGCCAGGCGCAGCCAGAGGTCGATGTCCTCGGTGATGTGGATGCTCTCGTCGAATCCCCCCGCGGCGACCAGGGATTCCCGGCGGACGAGGACGGTGGAGGTGAAGACGAAGTTCTCCCGCAGCAGGCGGTCGAAGACGCGCCCCTCGGCGGGATGGCGGTAGCCGGCCAGCCGGCCCGGCCCGGGAGCGGCGGGGTCGGGACCCCGGGCATAGTCGGTGAACACGAAGTCGTGGCCCGCGGCCGCCTTGGCCGCCTGGAGAGCCAGCTTTCCCGGGTACCAGAGATCGTCGGCGTCGAGGAAGGCGATCCAGTCCCCGCGCGCCTCGCCAACGCCCAGGTTCCGGGCCGCGGAGGCCCCCCGGGCCGGCCCCGGGAGCACGCGCACCCGCTCGCCGAATCCGGCGAGGACCCCCCGCGTCCCGTCGGTGGAACCGTCGTCCACCGCCACCACCTCCAGGGGGGGCGGGGACTGGGCCAGGGCGCTCTCCACCGCCTCCCCCACGTAGGCCTCCATGTTCCGGACCGGGACGACCACCGAGACGCGCGGCGGTCCGGAAACGGGCGCGGTCACCGGCTCAGCCGGTCCGGCCCGGCCGGGGGGCGTAGGCGGCCGGGCCGGTGGGGCCCGGCGCCTCGGGGACCCGGGTCCGGGTATTGACCGGGGGCGGGTAGAGGAAGTCGCGGTAGTCCTCGGGGTTCCCGGTCCGCCCCGCTTCCGCGGCCCGGATCACGTTCACCGCCTCCCGGGCGGTCATGTAGTGGAGGGCCAGGCCCCGATCCGCCGCCGTCCTCTCCACCGCATCGAGCAGGCGGTCCAGCCCGCCGCGGGCCAGCAGCAGGTCCTCGCTCTGGCAACCGTGGGTGAACACCTTCACGAACACCCACTCCGGCCGGCCGCGGACATGGATGTCGGCGTCCAACCACTCCCGCACCCGCCCCGGGCTGGGGGGGAGAAGGACTCCACCGAACCGTACTCCAGCCGGAGGGTGAGGTAGTCGAACCCCAGGGGCCCCTCGAACATGAGCAGCCGGTCGCCGGGCTCGTCCCCCACCCGCACGTCCTCGCCGGTGTCGTAGGACTTGGGGGCGTCGGTGTCGGTGGCCCAGTAGAGGCTGTTGATCTTCCGGGGCTGGGCCGCGGTGCCCACGGTGGAGAAGGTCAGGTCCGCGTAGCAGCCCCGCTCGCGAAGCGCGGTGATCTCCCGGTTCACTCCGCAGAGGGGAAGCGATCCGTCCAGGCACCAGTTGCCGTGGATGAAGGCGAACTGGGTCCGCGCCTCGGGGCCGGAGGCGGCGAGGGCGCCGTAGCCCCGGAACCAGGCCAGGGCGGAGTCCAGCTGGGCGGGGAAGAGGGCGTCGGTGGACGGGGGGTGATGCCAGTGGAGCTCCACCTCCCCGTACCCCTGGTAGGCCATGTCGCTCAGCTGGGCGAGCACGGCTCCGTTCCGGTGGTCGTAGGGGTAGAACCAGGAGTAGCGGAACCGGTTTCCGAAGGTGTCCCGGTGGCGGTCGGCCACGGGGCGGAACCGGCGGAGCCAGTCGGCGGAGAAGGCGGCCCCCCGCTCGCCCCGTCCCGGCTCGTAGTGGTCGGCCATGACGAAGATGAGATGGCGCGGAACCCCGGGCTCACGGTCACCGCCGCCGAGGCGCGAGGCGGTGTAGGCCGGGAACCAGGGCCACGCGTCCCACCGGGTGACGGTGTAGACGCCCTTCCCCGCCCAGGCCGCGCCCACCACCGCGAGCACGGTGAGCACGGCCCGGATCCCCCGGGGGGCGGTCACGGGAGCATCCGGGGGGACCGGGGATCAGGGGGCCGGGGAGCCGGCCACGGTGAAGGAGAAGCTGTAGGCATCGGCCGAAGTCCCCTCGCCGGTCCCGTCGTCGTTGCCGTCCAGGGTGTGGCCGGAGACCGCGGTCACCCCGGGGTCGAGGCGGGCGGTCACCGTCTCTCCGGGCCGGAAGGGCGCGGAGGGGGTGAAGACCACCCGGTGACCGGCCTCGGTCACCGAGATCGTTCCCGCCACCGGTCCCGACAGGGATCCGGTGACACGAACGCTAGCAGATGTCAGCGAGGTCTCCAAGACCGGCTCCAGGAGCTCGAAGCGGACGGGACTGTGGGGGGACACCCCCACGTCCCCGGGAGCGGGAGTGGTGGCATCCACCCGGCACCCGAAGTCGAAGTCGTTCACCTCCGGGCCCGCCGGGGGGACGACCTGGGATCCGTCCGAGACCAGGACCACCTGGTAGCCGGACGCGGTCACCGCCTTGTGGGCCTCCAGCGCGTGCCCGCCCACCGTGGCCCGGAAGGTGTAGGGATTGGGATTCCGGGTGATCCGCACCTCGTTGGTCTCGTAGCCGTGGGACTCGACCTGGAAGGAGGGGAGGCTGAACGCCGCCCGCCCGTCGGCCCCGCTCACCGCGGTGGCGATCTCCGCCCCCAGGCTGCCGGCCGCGTGCACGGTGACCCCGGGCAGCGGGGTCCCCGAGGGATCCTGGACCAGCACCGTGCCGGTCCAGTTGCAGCTGTAGGTGCAGTAGCCCCAGGGCCAGCCCTGGTAGTAGCGGCTGAGGTCGACCCCCGGGCCCGCGGTGCAGTCGGTGAAGGTGAGCCCGTAGACCGCGGACCCGTAGAGCATGATCTCTTCCCGCCCGGTGCGGGGAAGCTCGTCCGCCCACTCGAAGGTGTTCCGGGCCAGGGAGACTCCGGAGGCGTCCACGCTGTCGGTGGGGGCGCCGGGCCCGTGCCACTCGAAGGTGGTGAAGAACCGGTCGTTGGTGCGGAAGACGTTGTCCTCGATCCGGAGCCCGCTGGGATCGAAGGCCGAGACCATCTCCACCGGCACCGCGTAGTAGTAGTACTTCCACGCCTCGAAGGTCGGACCCCCCTCCTCCAGGGCGGTGAAGGTGTTCCCGTGGACGTAGTTGTCGCTGGCCGGCTGCACCTCCACGCTGAGGGCGGCACCGTTGCTGACCGCGTTGGGGTCGACCGCCCGGCCCCGGGAGGTGACGGTGTTGTTGTAGACGTCGGCGGTGCGACAGAGCTCGAGCTTGATGCCGTGGGCCGAGACCCGGTCGTACTCGTCCCACACCGGCTCCTCGAGCACGTCGATCACGTTGTCGTGGACCCGGGCTCCGGCGCACTCGTCGATGTGGATCCCCCGGCCCCGCGCGGCCCGGATGGTGTTGCCGTAGGCCTCGAGATTATCGCCGTGGATCCCGATGGCGTAGCCGTTGGTGACCACGGTGTTGGGATGGATGACGTTGTCGTGGATGTGCCCGTAGGTGCTGATCGGGGCCCGCCGTCCCACCCGGATGCCCCACTGGCGGCAGTTCTCGATGGTGTTGTTGAACACCTCGATGGCGCCGTCATGGGTCCAGAGGAGATCGATGGCCGCCCGCCCCTGGTGGCGGTTGGAGATCACGGTGGTGTTGTCGACCACGGTGTTCCCGAAGATGTAGACGTCGGTGCACTCCTCGAGCCGCATGGCGAAGGTGTCGTCCCCGTAGATGGTCACCTCCAGGTTCTGGACGGTGACCCCGGTGCGGTCGTAGGCGCTGACCGCCGCGCAGCTGTCCGCGCGGGCCGCGCCCTGGATCACCGCTCCGTTCCTGACCGTGGCGTGGTTCGCCCGCCTCCAGACGGTGATGTCCGATCCCGCCCACACCGGGTTGGCGTGGGGGTAGGCGGGAGGGACCACCACCCCGTAGCGGTAGTCCCCGGGCGACTGGCCGAAGGTCACGGTGTGGCCGCCCAGGTCCAGGGTCACGTTGTCCGCGGCGAAGACGAAGGCGGTGCCGGGAACGGTGACGTTCCCGGTGAGCTGGTAGGTCTCGCCGGCCCGGTCCAGGTAGTAGGGGCCGTCGCCGACCTGGGACGGGGTGACGTTCACCGCCGCGAGGGCGGGCGAGGCCCCGGCGGCCAGGGCGAGGACGAGCGGCAGCAGGATGCGCTTCATGGACGTGGGGTCCCCAGGATGCGAATGCTCACGGTGGCGGGTCCGCATGCGGCATCGGACTCGGACCCGTCTCCTCCTCCCGGTCGCATTTCCGGTCGGGTCCATCCTCCGGTATCGACCCATACCCGCAAGGAGTTGGCCAAGTTCCGGTTTGAATCAGGCTCGAGGGTTCTATTTCCCAGCCACCGGACCACGGGGCGGATCAGGACGCCGCCCCGGCCCGCGACACCACGAACCGGCGCTTGCCGCTGGGGGAGGGGGGGAGGGTATCCACCACCCGGATCCCGGCCGCCACCCCCGGGCCCAGGATCCGCTCCAGGCCCTCCCGCACCCGGCCCAGGTCGGGAGCGGGGCCGGCCGGATCCGCCTCCAGGATGAGCTCCACCGCCGCCGGAAGCTCCTGGCGGAGCTGGAAGCGGCGCACCCCGGGAAGTTCGTAGAAGAGGTGGCTGAACACCTCCCCGTGCAGGCGGCGGCCGTCGGGGGTGACCACGAAGTCGCTGGTCCGGCCGGTGATCCGCTCCAGGCGGGCGTAGGTGCGGCCGCAGGGACAGGGGCCCTCCGCGGCCACGGCCAGGTCCCCGGTGGCGTAGCGCACCAGGGGCATGGCGGTGTTGACCAGGTCGGTCACCACCACCCGGCCCTCGGCGCCGGCGGGAAGGGGCCGTCCGGCCGCGTCCACCACCTCCACCACCCGGGTCGCCTCCAGGACGTGGAGCCCCCGGTGGGCGGGACACTCCGCGGCCAGGTTGTTGACCTCGCGGCAGCCGTAGAAGTCGTAGACCGGGGCGGAGAAGGCGCGGGCGATGCGCTCCCGGGCGGCCTCGGACAGCACCTCGGCGCTGGAGCGGACGGCGCGGGGGCGGATGGCGGTGACGCCCCGCTCCAGCACCCGCGCGGCCAGGAGGTCCAGGGCGCCGGCATAGCCCAGGACGTAGGCTGGACGCCAGCGGGACAGCATGTCCACGAAGCGGTCGAGCCGGGCCGGATCGAGATCGAACGCATTCAGCAACCGGTACCGCCGGAACCGGAGCGCCGATCGCTCCTTGGCCGAGAGCTCGGTGAACTCGCGGTCCGCACCCCACACCGCCGCCGTGCGGTCCCCGATCCGCACCCCCCACCAGGCGAGCACGGCCAGCTCGGCGGCGTGGGCGTGGTCCCAGTAGCCGGGGCCCTGGTAGAAGCGCACCGGCTCCCCGGTGGAGCCTCCGGTGGCGTTCACCCGGAGCCGGGCCCGGTCGGTCCCCTCCGGCACCATCCGGTCGGCGTCGCGCTGGAGATCGGCCCGGTCGATGGGGCGGAGGCGGGCGAGGGCGTCGAGCGAGGGCCGGCGGGGGTCCAGCCCCGCCTCCCGGAGGCGGGGGGCGGTGGCCGGGGCCCGCAGGGCGGCCTCGGCCACCCGGGCCAGGGCGCGCTCCCGGCGGGCCCGGAGCCGCTCCGGCGGTTCCCGCTCCGCCCGGGCCAGCTCCCCGGCCAGGGCCCAGGCCCGGCTTCCCTTCCGGCGGAGATTCAGGCGGTGGTAGACGCCGTAGAGCGCGGTGTAGAGGCTCATCCGCGGTCCCCGGAGGAGGCGGCGACCCGGTTCACCGCGAAGCGCACCTTGCCCGAGGGCTCCGGGTCGATGCGATCGGTGAATTCCAGGTCGAAGCGCATGGCGAGCCCGAACAGGTCCGCGATCACCGCCCGGTAGTGGCCGCGGAGCGCGTCGTCCGAGGCCTCGCCGCGCACCGCCCGCAGGGTGAGGTGATCGGCTTCGTCCTGCACCACCTGGAGGCGTTCCACCGCGGGGCCGTTGTCGACCAGGTAGAGGACCAGGGAACCCTGGGCGACGAGCGCGCCCCCGGGGGCGATCAGGGTGTCTCCCACCCGCCCGGTGACTCCGTCCAGGAGGGGAAGGCCCCGGCCGCAGGGGCAGGAGGCCTCGGAGGGGACGGCCAGGTCGCCCAGGCGGTAGCGCAGGAAGGGCATGCCCCGGTTCCAGAGGTCGGTGACCAGGATCTCACCCGGCTCGCCGGGAGCGACCGGGCGGCCGTCGCGCTCGAACTCCAGGTACAGCGACTCCGCGTTCACGTGGAGGCCGCCGCCCTGCTCGCACTGGCTGGCGATCATGCCCGTCTCGCGGGAGGAGAAGTTGTCGAACACCGGGGCGGAGAAGGCCTCCTCGAGGCGGCGGCGGAGTCCGGGAAGGCACGGCTCGCCGGTGGTGATCACCCCGCGGGGCGCCGGCACCCGCAGTCCGCGCTCCAGGGCCCGGCGGGCCAGGGCGTCCAGGGGACCGGGGAACCCCTTGATCATGACCGGACGCTCCCGGGTTAGCCGCCCCAGGAAGGCGTCCAGGGCCGGGGGCTCCAGCCGCGCTCCGGGCAACACCACCTGGCGGTGGACGAGGGCGTTCACTAGCCTGGCCCGGAGGGTGTGGTAGCCCACGTAGTCCTGCCGGGCGGGCCAGACCAGGGCCATGGGCTGGCCGGGTTCCCACCCCGCCCAGCCCTCGTGGCGGAAGGAGGCGGCCATCTTGGGTCCCAGGCAGGCGTCGTCGCGCTGGAAGAGGATCCGGACGCCGGTGGTGCCCCCGGTGGTCCGGCGGTGGCGGCGCGAGGCGGGGACGTCGTCGGCCAGGAGCGCCTCCGGCCCGGCGGCGATGTCGGTCTTCTCCAGGGGGGGGAGGCGGCGGAGATCCTCCGGGGAGCGGATGTCCTCCGGCCGGAGGCCGGCGGCGTCGAAGCGCTCCCGGTAGAAGACGGTGTGGGCGTAGGCGTGGGCGGCCATGTCCCGCACCCGCTCCCACTGGAGGGCGAGGATCTCCTCACGCGGCAGCCACTGCGAGCGGCGCAGGGCGTCCAGGTGGGGCCGGTAGTCGATCCCCTCCCGCCGCAGGTAGAGGGGATGGAGCACCCGGCCGGTGATCCGTTCCCGCAGGTTCATGTCGCCTCCGCTCCCCGGGCCGGCGCGGGCCTCAGGGCGCTCCCGCCGAAAGCCCCCGCCCCCTAAGCTCGGACAGGAAGCCGAGAATCGCATTCCGTTCGGTTCCCTTCAAGGCGAGGAACCAACTCCCGGCCACGTAGGCGGTGGCGCCGGCCAGGCCGTTGAGCAGGATGGAGCCGTAGTCGACCGGCGGGTGGAACCGGTTGAGGGTGAGAATCAGAAGTCCCCCTACCAACAATGCCGGAAAAAATGGAACGTACGTGCGGCGGATGTGGTACAAGGGATCGATCCCAAGGGCTTGGGAAGCGAGAACCAACCACACCGCGATGTTGACGCCTCGAACCACGAACACCGAGGCGGCCACCCCGGCCAAGCCGAAGAGATGGGCGAGGAGGATGGTGACGGGAAGGCCGGCCACGGCGATGAACACCGAGATGCGGGCGGGGAGCCCGTGCTTGTTCATGCCGATGAGGAGGCGCCCCGAGTTGGGGGAGACCGCTTCCAGCAGCATGGTGGCCCCCAGGAACCGCACCACCCAGCGCCCCGATTCCGCGTAGGACGGGCCCATCCACCGGGCGATGAACGGGACACCCAGGGTGAGCATGGCCAGGGCCAGGCCGAGCATGACGAACTGGAGTGAGGAGGAAAGGCCGTACCACGCGCGCACCGTGGCCCGGCGGTCGCCTCGACCGTCGAGCGAACTGAAATAGGGCATGAGGGGAAGGCCCACCGCCAGGGCCAGGCCGGAGGCGTAGTCGGCGAGGCGGCCGGGAATGACGTAGAACACCACCTGGCCCGCTCCCAGCACCCACCCGATCACGATGGGAATGGACTGTCCGGTGATCCGGGAAGAGACCATCAGGGTTACGCTCTTGAGCCCGAAGGCGTAGAGCTCCCGCAGGGTGGACCAGGAGAAGGTGATGTGGAGGAACGCGCGGCGCAGGGCGGCGTTCCCGGCCAGCACCCGTCCGGCCAGGACCAGGTACTGGACCACGTTCACCCCGGCCACGATCCCGGCCAGCCACACCAGGCCCGGCCCGCTCCAGCGGGTGAGGGCGAGCCAGGTCAGGACGGCCTGGACCACCGCCATGGCCATCTTCACCCCGTTCAGGAACAGGTGGCGCTGGAATCCCATCAGGTAGCCGGCGAACACCGTGCCCGAGAACTGGGCCAGGAAGTTGATGCCCAGGAACAGGGCCACGGCCCGGATCTCGCCGGAGGCGTGGGGCTTCAGGTTCAGGACCTGGGGGAAGAGGGCCACCCCGTTGAGGACCGCGAATCCCAGCAGGCCGGTGACGGCGAGGATGAAGAAGGCGGAGCTGACGATGCGCTCCAGGTTCTCCTCGTCCTCCCGGGCGGTGGCGCGGGCCACGTAGCGGATGATGGCCGCGTTCACCCCCAGGTCGAGGATGGCCAGGTAGCCGAAGACGCTGAGCAGGATCTCCCACACCCCGTAGGCCCGGTTCCCGAGGGATTTCACGATGATCGGGCTCATCACGAAGGCCACGGCCACGTTCACGAAGAAGAGCAGGCCCCCGGAAAGGGAGTTGAAGAAGATGCGGCGTCTCATCGGCAATGGTTTCGCTTCAAGGGGGCCTTTCGGGGACCGGCCGGATCCCGGATCCAGGGATCGTCCTCCGGAGACAACCACTTGAGCACGGTCCCGGGCCGGGCCCGGGGATTGTACCGGAAAGGCCAGTCGGTTGAAGACCCATTCCAGCTCCCCGCCGGGCGTTGCCGGGAGCACGCCGGCGCAGCGCGCTTTGCACGCAGACGGCGACGGCAACCGCCGTGACGGAAACGGCCGGTCCGTGCAGCCGGCGTGAAGACAACGAACTACCGTCCCGCGGGAACCTCGGGGGAGATGGCCCGCGTTTTGCTGATTGCCCGAATAGGAGAGGACATGTTGGGGGGTAGGAGCGAAGGGCCATTCTTTCCCGTCGCGCACACATCCGAGTTCTGCTGCTGTGGGGTCTGCTCGCCGCCGCCCCGCTGCTGTTCGCCACTCCGGTCTCGGCCGCCGTCGACCCCCGGGGCACCGTGGTCCTCAGCTGGACCGCGCCCTCGGCAGGCGGGAAGACCGCAGCCGCCTATGATCTGAGAACCTCGAACGCCCCCCTCGGCGCCGACACCACCGGCTGGTGGGGCGCCGCCGCTCCGGTCTCCGGGCTGCCGGCCCCGGCGGCCCCGGGTACCCCGGAGCGATTCCGTCTCCAGGGTCTGGCCCCGGGGCGAAGGGTCTACGTGGCCCTGCGGGCCCAGGGACCCGACGGCGTCTGGGGTCCGGTCACGGTGCTCTCACCCCTGGACCCGCCCGGCACGCCGCTTCTCCAGGGCGTGACCCCGGTCCGCGTGGAGGCGGGCGGCCCCCGGAACTTCGTGCTTCACGGCCTGGACCTGGTCGGACCGGGTTCGGTGGTGTTCCGGGGACCGGACGGCAACGGGGTCCTGGCGGCGATCATCGCCGACCCGGGCGACGGCACCCTCACCGTCCGCGCCGATCTGGGCGCGGTGGGGAACGGCGTCTACGGGGCCTGGGTGACGGGAAACACGGGAGAGGACCGGCTGGCGGGGACGGTGGAGGTGGCGGTGTCGCCGGCCGCTCCCGACACCCTGGCTCCGGCCCCGGTGGACGGCCTGACCGCCACCGCGGGAGCGGTGGGCACGGTGCGCCTGGCCTGGACCGCCCCCGCCGATCCCTACCCGGGCGGGACCCGGTCCGCGGCCGCCTACGATCTCCGGCGCCTGGCCCCGGCTTCCGGGGGCTGGTCCTGGGACGCGGGCACGCCGGTCTCCGCCCCGGCGCCGGGGGCGCCCGGCTCGGCCCAGGCCGTCACCGTGACCGGTCTCCCCGCGGGAAGCACCCAGGCTTTCGCCATCGTGGCGGTGGACTCGGCCGGAAACCGCTCGCCCCTCTCGGCCACGGTGGAGGTCACCCTCCCCGCGCCCGACATCTGGGATCCGAACCCGGTCACCGACCTGGCCCCCACGGTCCTGGATTCCACCACCGTCCGGCTGGCCTGGACCGCGCCCCTGGACACCACCGCCGGCGGCACCGGGCCCGCCGCGGTCTACGACCTGCGCTGGATGGCCGGTCCCCCCGAGGCCTTCGATCCCGCCGCCGCCACCCCCCTCGGAACCCCCGTGCCGGGCCGGCCGGGATCCGCGGTCGAGCTGACCGTGGGCGGTCTTCCCTCCGGCACGGAGTGCAGCTTCGCCCTGCGGAGCGAGGACCGGGCCGGCAACTGGTCCCCCTGGTCGGGGCCGGTGTCCGCGGTTCTGCCCCTGCCCCCGGACCGGGTGCCCCCGGACGCGGTGGCCGACCTGGGCGCGACCCTCGCCGCCGACGGCACGGTGACCCTCTCCTGGACCGCGCCCGCCGACGACCGCGGGCCGGTGGCGGGCTACGCCGGCTGGCGCTGGGACGGCGAGCCCGCCAGCCTCACCATCGACACCGGAATCGACCTGGCCGACCCGCCGGCGCCGGCCGGGGCCGGGGCGCCCCAGGTGTGGATCGCGGGCACGGTGGAGGCGGGAACCCGGGCCACCTTCGCCGTGGTCGGGGTGGACCCGGCCGGAAACCGGGCCCCGCTCTCGAACCCGGTGACCGTGGACCGCACCGGCGAGGACACCGTTCCTCCCGCTGCCCCGGCCGACTTCAGCGTCTCCGTCTTCCGAAACGACACCGTGCAGCTCCGCTGGCTGGCCCCGGGCGACGACGACCTCCTGGGCCGGGCCGACCACTACGAGCTGGTCCACGCTCCGGGTGCGGCGGCGGGGGTGTCCTGGTGGGAGGGGGTCGAGCCCGAGGTCCTGAAGGGGGCCCCGAAGTGGCCGGGCAAACAGGAGTTCGTGAACGTGAGCGGGGTGGACCTCACCCGCACCGCGGGTTTCGCCCTGCGTGCGGTGGACGAGGCCGGCCTGGTCTCCCCCTGGGTCACCCTGATCTACATCCCGGCCCCGGCCGGCGGCTCCGCCGCCCTGACCGCCTCCCTCCCCGCCCCGGACACGGTGATGGTGGCGGCGGGAAGCGGGGGAGTGAACCTGGACTGGCCCGCGGTCTACGCTCCCGAGGCGGCGGGGTACTGCGTGTACCGGAGCCGTCCCGGGTGGGGCCGCACCATGGTGGCCATGCTCGGCGCCGGGAGCCTCCATTACCTGGACGCGGATCCCCCCACGGGGACGGTACGCTACTCGGTGGCCACCTTCGACGCCGAGGGCAACGAGTCGGCGCTGGCTCCCTGGAGCACGGTCACGGTGGGGGCGCCCTCGGGCGCGGTGAACGTGGAACCGGCGGGGGCGGGCTGGCGGATCTCGGTGGACGAGACGGGGTCCGACCTCACCCGGGGATTCCGGGCCCCGCCCGGGGTGGAGGTGTTCGACGTCCAGGGCCGCCGGGTGGCCTCGGTGGAAGCGCACCCCGCCGGCGGGGGATGGGACGCGCACTGGGACGGGCGCGACAGCGCCGGCCGGACCGTCTCCCGGGGCGTGTATTTCGTCCGGGTCCGCGACGCGGCCTGGGCTGCGGTGAAGAAGGTGGTCCTCCGGCGCTGACCGGGCTCCACGGGGGACTGTGGTAGACTCGTCCTTCGTTCGGGGCGCAGAAACACTCTCCGGAGGCGAATCCTGAGGGACGGTCAGAAGGCGGGGCTCTGGTTCGGGGCGGCCGCTCTTGCCATGGCGGCGGTCTACGCCCCGGTGGTGAAGGAGCTGGTCCGGGACTGGATCCGCGACCCCAACTACAGCCACGGCTTCCTCATCCCGGTGGTGTCCGCCTTCCTGGTCTGGCGCGACCGGCACGAGCTGGCCCGGACCCCGATCCGGGCCAACTGGTTCGGGTTGATCGCGCTCCTGGCCGGGGCGGCCATGCTGGTACTGGGCGCGGCGGGCTCCGAGGTCTTCACCCAGCGCCTGAGTCTCCTGGTGGTGATGGGGGCGGGGATCCTCTTCCTGGCCGGCTGGGGATGGTTCAAGCGCCTGGCCTTCCCGGTGGCCTTCCTCTTCTTCGCCATGCCCCTTCCCTACGTGATCTACTACGACCTCACCGCGCCCATGCAGGCCCTGGCCGCCCGCAACGCCATCAGCGGCCTCAACGGCATCGGGATCCCGGCGGTGGCGGAGGGGAACATCATCCATCTCCCCGGGGCCACGCTGGAGGTGGCCGAGGCCTGCAGCGGCATCCGTTCCCTCTACGCCTTCCTGGCCCTGGGGGCGCTCCTGGCCCGCTCGCTGCCCCTGCCCTGGTGGGGCCGGGGGGCGGTGTTCCTGCTCACCATCCCCCTCAGCATCGCCGGCAACGCGGTGAGGGTGTGGGGGAGCGGGGTCGCCGCCTACCTGGGGGGGCCGCGCACCGCGGAGGGCGCTCCCCACGAGATCATGGGCCTGGTGGTGTTCGCGGTCGGCCTCGGGGTGCTGGCCCTGGTGGCTAAGGGGGTGAAGCGGCTATGGCCGTCCGAGCGCTGATCGTGGTCCTCATCCTGGCCGGGGCGGGGATCTACGCCCGCGCCCTGGAGGACCATCACGCCCGGGTGGCCACCCTGCCCGACCTGGCCCGGCTGCCCCGCCAGATCGACGGCTGGGTGGGGGAGGACTACTCCCTGACCGATCCCGTGGCCGCGGTCCTGGGGGCCGACACCGTCCTCTTCCGCCTCTACCGGCGGCCCGAGGACGGGGCCTCGGTCTGGCTCTTCCTGGCCTACTTCAAGCAACAGGCGGTGAACTCCCAGATCCACTCCCCCCGGAACTGCGTCCCGGGTTCGGGGTGGACGGTGCAGTCGGTGAAGCCGGTGCACCTGGAGCTGGGCGGGGCGGGACAGGATGCCCGACGGATGGTGATCGAGAAGAACGGCCAGGAGCAGGAAATGCTCTACTGGTTCCGGACCCGGGGAGGCGATCTGAGCGGGGAGTACCGGCTCAAGTGGGACCTGGTCCTGAACTCCCTGCGCGGCCGTCCCACCGACGCCGCCTTCATCCGCTACAACGCGTCCGAGCGCGACCGAGACGCCCTGCGGGAGTTCATGACCTCCATGCGACAGCCCCTGAACGGGGTGCTGGGGCAGGTGGGGCTCTGATGCTGGCCGCCTTCTCCACCGACGTGGAGGACTACTTCCAGGCCGAGGCCCTGCGCCACCTCTGCCCCCGGGAGCACTGGGACCGGCTGCCCGACCGGACCGAGGCCAACGTGGACCGGCTCCTGGAGCTCCTGGCCGCCCGGGGCGTGTGCGGGACCTTCTTCGTGCTCGGCTGGACGGCGGAACGCCACCCGGAGATGGTGCGGAGGATCGCCGGGGCGGGGCACGAGATCGCCTCCCACGGCTATGCCCACGAGCTCATCTACCGCCAGTCCCCCGAGGAGTTCCGCGCGGACGTGGCCCGGGCCCGCAAGCTCCTCCAGGACCTCTCCGGGCAGCCCGTCCTCGGCTACCGCGCCCCGTCGTACACCGTGGTGGAACGCACGCGGTGGGCGCTTCCCATCCTGGCCGCCGAAGGGCATGCCTACGACTCGAGCATCTTTCCCATCCGGCGGCGGCGCTACGGAATCCCCGGCTCCCCGCGGTGGCCCCACCGGCTCCCGCTCCCCGGCGGGGGGCATCTGGTCGAGTTTCCCCTGCCCACGGTGCGGATCCTGGGCCAGAACGTCCCCGCCACCGGCGGGGCCTATCTGCGGCTCCTTCCCCTGGGGTTCCAGCGCCGCGCGGTGGCGGGTCTCCTGCGGGCGGGGCGCCCGCTGGTGGTGAACGTACACCCCTGGGAGCTGGATCCGGAGCAGCCCCGGCTCCCGGTCGGGGCCCGCACCCGCTGGACCCACTACCACAACCTCGGGCGCACCCGGGAGCGCCTGGAAGAACTCCTGGCCCTGGGCCGATTCGGCTCTCAGGCCGAAGTCCTGCGCTGCCAGGGACTGCTTCCTCCCTTGTAGCTCCCGCCGACGGTGTCGGTATTCCGACAGCCTCCCGGGAAGGGCTTTCCGCGAAGGGGGACCCTTTCCCTGCAAGTTTTGTTGTCACCCGTCCGAAAACAAGGACAGGTCGGATCCTCGCTTGTCGCGTCATGCATAGCATGACCGGTAGGCATTCCAGCTTGACGGCTGGATCCAAACTGCTACGATTGAACTTTACGGCCGACCGGCAAGGTTTCCAACGGGTGCGGGTCGAGTGTCGGTCTTCATATCGGTTTCGGGGGGAACCGCGGAGGTCATTGGACGGAATGAATCTCTTCCGATCCCTCGGCGTGGCCGGGTGGGCGTTGGGTTCTGCATTGCGCCGCTTGGGCCGCCCCATTCTATGGGTGCCCTTCCTGGTCCTGGCCGCGGTGCAGCTCGTGAGCCTCGAGGCCCTGGTCTCCTTCCACCGGCCGGGAATCTCGGCCCTGGTCCTCCCCCTGGTCACCTGGGTGGGCGGAATCCCGGCCACCCACTACCCCGCCTTCTACGTCTACCTGCCGGTGATCTTCTCCCGGTGGGACCTGGTGGTGGGGGTGCTGCTGGCCTCCCTGACCACCGGCGCCGCCACCCTGCTCTTCGTCCGCGCCTTCGGGGTCGATCTGCACCGCACGCCCTGGCGGGAGGCCGGCCGGCGCTATCCCGCGCTGGTCCTGGTCTCGGTGGTGGGCGCGGTCCTGAGCCTGGTCGTGTTCATGGGCCTCGGTTCCCTGTTCCAGGAACGGGCCCTGGCCAGCGCGGCGGTCCGGTGGGGGATGCGCGCGGTCACCCTGGGCGCGTTCGTGATCACCCAGGGACTGATCGTCTATGCCACCGCCTGGATCCTCCTCGAGGGGAAGGGAGCCCTGGGCTCCCTGGGCGCCTCGGTGCGCACCTCCCTGGCGCTCTTCCTGCCCACCATGGTGGTGCTCGCGGTGTCGGTGCTGGTCGCCTATCCCTTCGACTACCTGGCCGGCCGCGGCGACCTCTTCCTCAGCCGGTTCCGGCCCGAGCTCATGTCGGGGGTGCTGGTGGCCAAGATCCTGGTCGAGGCGCTGGTGAGTTTCGTGCTGGTGGGGGCGGTCACCCGCCTCTTCCTCTGGCGCCGGGAGGAAGCGCGATGACCGCCCGCCGAGGCCTTCTCGCCCTCGCCGCCGCCGCCCTCCTCCTGGCCGGCTGCGCCGACGGGGCCGCGGTGGGACGCCGGTACCGGGCCGAACGCGCCCTGTGGCGGCTCAATCACGAGTGGCAACGGCTGGCCATCCGGCCGGACCTGGTCAGCGACGCCGACCGGGACCGCCTGGCCGCCGGATACGTGGAACTGGGACGGCGGTTCGGAGGACCCACCGCCCCCGGCGACAGCTCGGAGGCCAGCCGGGCGGCGGTGGAGACCCGCGCCGTGGCTGCCCGGGCCCTGCTCACCGCCGCCGACATCTACCGGGGATCCAACCTTCTCGAGCGGGCGGACAGCCTGTACCGGGCGGTGGAGACCGGCTTCCCGGACCTCCCCCGCATGGCCGCCGAGGGGGCCCTGGACCGGGGCCGCCTGGCCGAGGCCGAGGGGCGCGTGGCCGACGCCGCCGCCGCCTACCGCCGGGTGCTGGGCCTGGTCCCTCCGCGCCTCGGCGACCGGGGGGTGCAGGGCGAGGTGCTCTCCCTTCCCCTCCACGTGGCCCGGCTGGAGGCGGGGCAGGCGGCGGACACCACCGCCGCCGCCCGGAGTCCCTATTACGACCAGGCCCGCCAGTACTACCAACGGGTCGTCGAGCGCGCCGCCGATCCCGCCCTCCGGCTCCAGGCCCGCTCCCGCATGGTGGACATCGCCACCGATCTCGGCCGGTGGGGGACCGCGGTCGGGGAGCTGACCGCCCTGGACCGGGACGTGGCCGCGGATTCCAGTGCCGCCGCGGCGGTGGACCGGGGCGAGATCCGCTACGCCCTGGCCGAGGCCTGGCGGCGGAGCGGCCGCCCCGACTCCAGCGTGGCCGTGCTCGAGGCCCTCATCCAGGACTCCCCCCGGAGCGAGTTCGCCCCCCGGGCGCTCCTGGCCCTGGCCGCGGACGCCAACCGCCGGGGGGACACCCAGGCCGCCCTGGACGACCTGGACCGCATGCCCAAGGAGTATCCGGACGCGGAGGAGGAGCGCGCCTCGGCCCTTCTCCTCAAGGCGCGCATCCTGGAACACGCCGACCGCTGGCCCAAAGCCCTGGAGATCTACCGGTCCCTCCCCGTGGAGCACCCCCTGTCGGTGGCCGCCCTCTCCGCGCCCCTGGACGTGGTCGAGCACTACAGCCGGTCCGGAGAGGCCCAGGCCCGGGGCGACGCCCTGGACCAGGCCGAGAAGACCTACCGGGAGTTCCTGCAGCGGTACCCCTCGGCGGGGTTGGCCACCGGGGCCCGGGCCCGTCTGGCCCAGGTCATGATCCTGGAGAAGCGCTACCCGGAGGCGGTGGATGAGCTGGCCCGGGTGGCCTCCGACCGCCGCCGCACCCCGCAGGGGGTGGCCGCGCTCCTCCAGGCCGCGGACCTGGCCTACGGCCAGGCCGGGGACACCACCCGGGCCGCGGAGCTCCTGGACCAGGGTGCCGAGTGGTACCAGGGCACCGATTTCGCCCGCCGGATCCGCGAGGCCGCGGACCGGCTGCGCCGGGGCGAGGCGCCGTGAGACTGCGCGAGATCGCCCTCCTGGCCGGCATGGTGGCCACCCTCATGCCGGTGGTGGCCGCCTACCTGCGCCACCGGTCCGGCGCCGCCTGGACCATGACCGTGTTCGCCTCCCTGGCCATGTCCGGGTTCCTGGCCGCGGTGTGGCGGCTGCTGCGCCTCGGTCCCGACCCCTCCATCGAGACCTGGGTCTACCTGCTGGTGGGGATGGGCGTCCCCGTCCTCCTGAGCGGATTCCTGCTCTCGGTGGTGCTGGGGCGGGAGAGCGCGGGCGAGTCGCTGAGGAACTCGGCCCGGACCTTCGCCATGCTCCTGGGCCTGGGGGTGCTCTCCCTGGTCTTCCTGAACCACGCCAAGTTCGTGGTCGGCTACCAGTGGAAGGCGGGGACGGGCACGGTGCTGCTGGGCCCCCTGGGCAAGGGATACCTGAGCTACCTCCTGGTGGGGGTGGTGTTCGTGGGCTACAACCTGGAGAGCACCTATCGCCTGGCCGGGGGGAGCGCGCGGGAGCACCTGCGTCCGGTGGTGCTGGGCCTGTTCGGGGTGCTCGGCTTCTACACCTACCTCCTCACCACCGGCCTCCTCTACTCCGCGGTGGAGCTGGACAACCTGGTGGCCTCGGTGGTGCCCATCCTGGTCGCCTGCCCGCTGGTCTCCTACGGGTTCCTGCGGGGGAGCCTCTCCGACACCTCGGTGCCGGTGTCCCGGAGCGTGGTCTACTCCTCCTTCACCGCCTTCGCCGCCGCCCTCTACGTCCTGGCCATGGGCATGGCCGCCCAGCTGGCCAGCTTCACCCGCTGGTCCCCGGGGCAGGTGGTCACCGTCTCCTTCATCTTCCTCATCGTGCTCGCCTCGGTGACCCTGGTCTTCTCCAACCGGCTCCAGCGCCAGGTCCGGCGCTTCATCGACCGCAACTTCTACGTCAACCGCTACGACTACCGGGCGCAGTGGTACCGGGTGACCCGGTCCATGGAGCCCTCCCAGCAGGCGCGGGAGGTCATCGAATCCGCCGAGGCCCTGTTCCGGGAGGTGTTCCTGGCCGACGAGGTCACGGTGGCCCTCCGGGACCGGTCCGGCAACACCATCCGTCCCCACGCCGGGAAGGGGAAGGGGAACACCGACGCGATCCTGTTCCTGGACAGCCCCCTGGGCCGCAAACTTTACCAGGAGCGGAACGCCCTCCTCCTCGACCGGCAGGTCGACGACATGGAGTACATCCCCATCTACGTCGAGAACAAGGAGTGGCTGGAGCAGACCGCGAGCCAGGTGGTGGCCCCCCTCCTGGTCGGGCAGGAGCTTCGCGGGGTGGTGGGTCTGGAGCGCAAGCATCCCGACGACCGGTTCGGATTCGAGGATCTCGACCTCCTGGACTGCATGGCCGGGCAGGTGGGGGCGGTGATCCGGTCGGTGGAGCTGGCCCAGGACCTGGCCGAGTCCCGGGAGATGGAGCTCCTCTCCCAGTGGAGCAGCCTCATCCTCCACGACCTCAAGAACTACCTGTCCCCGCTTCGGCTCATCGTCCAGAACATGAGGGTCCACATGGGGAACCCGGACTTCCAGAAGGAGGCGGTGGAGGATCTGTCCGCGGTGGCGGACCGGATGGAGCGGCTCATCAAGCGGCTGTCGGAACTGCGCGAGGGGGGACCGGTGGCCAAGGGCTCGGTGGAGCTGAACGAGCTGATCACGCGGACCCTCACCGCCCTCCAGCTCTACCGGCGCACTTCGCTCACCGTGAACATGCAGCTCGCCGCCACCGAGCCGGTGCGGGGGGACGCATCCATGCTCCGGCGGGTGGTGGAGAACCTGGTCACCAACGCGGTGGAGGCCATGGAAGGCCAGGGGACCCTGACCGTGCGCACCGAGACCCGGCCCGACCTGGGGAACGGGGTCCCCAAGATCCTCCTCATCGTCACCGACACCGGCCCGGGCATGGACGACCTCTTCCTTCGCGAGAAGCTCTTCCGGCCCTTCGCCTCCACCAAGAAGAAGGGCCTGGGGCTGGGTCTCTACCAGTGCCAGAGCATCGTGGCCGCCCACGGCGGCGAGATCCAGGTGGAGAGCGCGCCCGGCCAGGGCACCACCTTCCGGGTCGCCCTGCCCGCCGTGCGGCGCATCGCCCCGCGGCCGATCATGGGGCAGCCGACCATGCCGAAACCCCCCACCCCCGCACGCAGGTCATGAAAAAGCGAGATACCGCACCCGAAGCACAGGCCGCGCGGCTGCTCGTGGTCGACGACGACCCGAGCATCCTCCGCCAGATCAAGTGGGGCCTGGCCGAGGACTACTTCGTGGTCACCGCCGAGACCGCGGACAACGCCGTGGAGCTCCTCCGCGCCGAGAAGCCCGAGGTGGTGACCCTGGACCTGGCCCTGGAGGAGGACGACCCCGAGACCGGATTCGCCCTCCTGGACCGGATGCTGGCCCTGGATCCCCTCCTCAAGGTGGTCCTGGTCACCGGGCACGATGCCCGCGAGAACGCCCTCCGGGCGGTGGACCGGGGAGCCTTCGATTTCTTCACCAAGCCCATCGCCCTCGACGAGCTGAAGATCCTGCTCAAGCGGGCGGTGGCGCTGCGGCGCCTGGAGACCGAGAACGCCGGGCTCCGGGAGCGCCTGCGCCGGGAGGGGAGCCTGGGCCGGATCCTCGGCCACTCGGCGGAGATCCAGAAGGTGTTCCGGATGATCCGCAAGGTGGCCCCGGCCGACGTGACGGTGCTGGTCACCGGGGAGAGCGGAACCGGCAAGGAGCTGGTGGCCCGGGAGATCCACCGTCTCAGCGATCGGAGCGCGAAGCCCTTCGTGAGCATCAGCTGCGGGGCGATCCCCGAGAACCTGCTCGAGAGCGAGCTCTTCGGCCACGAGCGGGGTTCCTTCACCGACGCCTACACCTCCCGGGAGGGGAAGCTCGAGACCGCCAACGGGGGCACGGTGTTCCTGGACGAGGTGGGGGAGATGCCCATGTCCCTCCAGGTGAAGATCCTCCGGTTCCTGCAGGAGCGGGAGATCGAGCGGGTCGGCGGGCGCAAGGTGATCCCCCTCGACGTGCGGGTGGTGGCGGCCACCAACCGCGACCTGAAGGAGGAGGTGGCCGGCGGACGCTTCCGGGAGGACCTGTTCTTCCGGCTCTCGGTGGTGAACATCCACCTCCCCGCCCTGCGCGACCGCAAGGCCGACATCGTGTACCTGGCCCAGTGTTTCCTGGAGCGCTACGCCGTCGAGCTGGGCCGGGGAAAGCTCTCCCTGTCCCGGGACGCGCTCCGCGCCTTGCAGCACTACACCTGGCCGGGCAACGTCCGCGAGCTGGAACACCGGATCCAGCGGGGGATCGTGCTCTCCCGGGGCCGGGTGATCCGGGCCGAAGACCTGGAGCTGGCCGGGGACGAGGAGATGGAGCTCCCCAACCTGCGCGCGGCCCGCGAGGTGGCCGAGCGGCGGGTGGTGAACGAGGCGTTGCGCCGGAACTGCGGCAATATAGCCCGCGCGGCCCGGGACCTGGAAATTTCCCGCCCCACGCTCCATGATCTTCTGCGTAAGCTGGAGATCAACGCCTCCGAGTTCAAGAACGGCATCGGCCCCATCGAGGAGAGGGAGGGCGCCTAGTGGGCGGAATCGCAGAACCGGCCCGCCGCCTGGCGGCGGCGGTGGCGGTCATATTGTTTTGCGGGATCGCGCCTGCCGCGTCCTCCGGTCCGGTGCTGGACAGCCGCCCCCCCGGCGCCGGACTCCGGCTGGCCGGGCCGGTGACGGTGGCCGGGACCACGCCCCTGACCCTGGACGGTCTTCCCCGGGGAAGCTACCGGCTGCGTATGGAGGCCCCGGGGGGAACGGTCTCCCTGGCCCACCTGGACCTGGGTCCGGGCGGTGTCCGCCTCGGCTCCCCCGGAGGTCCCACGGACCTGTTCCTGCCGCCGGGCCTCGGCCACTTCCGCCAGGGGGCGACCACCCGGGGTTGGCTCTTCCTCTCCGCCGCCGCCGCGGGCGCGGCCGGGATCGTGGTGGAGCAGCTCCGGTGGTCGGACGCCCGGGACGCCTCCGACCTGGCCCGGGAACGCTACGACCGGGCGGTGTCGACGGGGGAGTTCGACCGGGCGCGGCTGGACCTGCTCGGGGCCAACGACCACAAGGCCGACGCCGAGAATCTCCGGAACATCTGGACCGCCTACGCGGGGGCGGCCTGGGTGGGGGCGGCCCTGGAGACCTGGATTCTCACCCCCCGGCCGTCGCTCCTTTCCTCCGGTCCGGACCGCTACCTGCTGGAGGCGCCGGGAGGATCCCCGGCCGCCGCCGCCGTGCGCAGCCTCCTCGTTCCCGGAGCCGGGCAGCGCTTCCTGGGCCACCCCGGGAGGGGGAACCGTTTCACCGGGGCGGTCATGGTCCTGGGGGCGGGGGCGATCGTGGCCCACGGAGCCTTCCTGGCCGCCCGGCGGGACCAAAACGACGCTCAACGCCGGTACGATTCGGCCGAAACCGAGAATGAGACGGTACGCTGGCGGGGCAAGCTCGCCGACGAGTCGGATCGGACCCGGGACTGGAATCGCGTGCGCTGGGGGCTGGTGGGAGCGGCGGCAGGGGTCTACCTGTGGAACGTGATCGACGCCGCCACCCTGAACCCGGACACGCCCGCTGCGCCCGACATGAGCTGGAACGTCGCACCCGGCCCCGACGGTTTCAGCGCCCGGTTGGCCTGGAGGATTCCCTGATGCGCGCTTTGAGTCGCGGAGTGACGGTGGCGGTGATGCTGCTTCTCGCCGGATGCTCCACCCAGACCACCGATCCGGTCTTCGACAATCCCCTCGATCCGAACGGCGGAGCGCCGATTCCCGCCCCGGAAGAGGTCACCCTGGTCGTGGGCAGCAATTCGGTGCAGATCTCCTGGTCCGCCCCCACCGGCGCCGAGGTCGACCAGTACGCGGTATTCCGCCGCTGGGTCGACGATCCCCAGGGCGGAGACACCAAGCTCCTGACCAAGACCGGCGGCACCAGCTACACCGACGCCGGTGCCCGCAACGGGCGCACCTACAGCTACGAGGTGGCGGCGGGGTCGAACGGGCGCTTCGGGGACCGGAGCGATCCGGTGGAGGTCACTCCCGGCCTGTTCACCATGGTGCTGGCCGGGGACTCCCCGCGGACGTCGTCCCGCTCGGTCACCGCGGTCCTGGGGGCTCCCCTCGGCACCGCCGGCGTCCAGCTCTCCGAGGATTCGTCCTTCCCCGGCGCCGCCTGGCGGCCCTACGCCCCCACCACCACCTGGACCCTGAGCCCGGGGGACGGGGAGAAGACGGTCTACGCCCGGTTCCGCCTCGCCGACGGCAGCCTCTCGGTCCCGGTCTCGGACACCGTGATCCTGGACACCCGGGCGGTGATCACCTCCGTCTCCTTCGACGGGGGAACGGTGCGTTCCCCGGGGGAGACCGTGCATTTCCGCCTCGACGCCGGTGAACCGGACGGCGCGGCCACGGTGGACGTCTCCGGGCTCTTCACCGGACTGCCCCTCTTCGACGACGGCAGCCACGGGGACGCCGCCGCCGGGGACGGGATCTACGAGCGGGCGGTGGAGATCCCCGGCGGCACCAGCGTCACCTCGGCCGCGGTGCGGGGCCGCTTCACCGACGCCGCCGGCAACGTGGCCGCCTCGGTGGACGCGCAACGGACCCTCACCGTGCGCGAGGCGCCGGAGGGGGTGACCCTGCTCGACCTCATCCCCTCCGCCCCCAGCGAGCCGGCCCGGGTGGTGGTGCGCTGGACCCAGAGCCTGGCCCCGGACTTCGCCTCCTACCGCGTGTTCCGCGACACCACCGCGCAGATCGACGACTCGAGCCCGCAGCTCACGGTGATCAACTCCCGGACCACGGTGGATTACCTGGACCTGGAGGCGGCGGAAGGGAAGACCTACTGGTACCGGATCTACGTCCGGAACGGGGCCGGTCTGGAGACCGGTTCCAACGCCCTCAGCATCACCCTCGACAACGTGCGGCCCCCGGCGCCGGTGACCCTGAACCAGCCCGACGGCACCGCCCCGGACCGGATCGCCCTCAGCTGGAGCCGCAACCTGGACGGCGATTTCGCCGCCTACCGCGTCTACCGGAACGAGACCGGCGCCGTCGATCCCGGCGACGTCCTGGTGGCGGACATCGGCGACAGCCGCCGGGTGTACTGGGACGACGCCGGGCTCACCGAGAACACCGAGTACTACTACCGCGTCTACACCGTCGACACCGGAGGAAACACCGCCCGCAGCAACGAAGTTTCGGCCCGCACCGCCAACCTGCCGCCTCCGGCGGTGACCCTGAACGCGGCCACCGCGGTGGTGGACACCGCGGCCACGCTGTCCTGGACCGCGAGCGATGCCCACGATTTCGCCCGCTACCGCCTGTACCGCTCCCTGTCCCCCTCGGTATCCACCGCCTCCACCCTGGTGGCGGACCTGGCCGAGCAGGACGCGGTCTCGTACCGGGACACGGGGCTCGACGCCAACACCCGGTACTACTACCGGGTGTTCGTGGAGGACGACGGGCCCGACGCCAAGACCACCGGCAGCAACGTGGTGGAGGTCCTCACCCCGTAGGCGGGGGGGCCGGCGCCCGGGAAGGCGGGCGGCGGAGGTCCAGGATGTCCGATGTGGAGCAGGTTCAGCGCGGCGCGGCGGAAGCCGGGACCGTCCCCGGGGTGGCGTCGCCCTTCGCCGGGGATCCGCTCTGGTTCCGGATCCTGGACCGGACCGCGGCCGGGATCCTCCTCGTCCTGCTGTCCCCGGTGCTCCTGCTGGTGGCGGCGGCGATCAAGCTGGAGTCCCCCGGGGCGCCCGTCTTCTACCGGCAGGAGAGGGTCGGGGTCAACCGGCGGGGGGCCGCCCGTTCCCGGGCCGCCCGAGATCCGGCCGCGATCGTGGTCCGGACCCGGCGGGATCGCCGGAAACTGCCCGGGGAGGGGAAGCCTTTCCGGATCTGGAAGTTCCGGACCATGATCCCCGACGCCGAGGCCCGGAGCGGTCCCGTCTGGGCCACCCAGGACGATCCCCGCATCACCCGCCTGGGCCGGATCCTGCGTCTCACCCGGTTGGACGAGCTGCCCCAGCTCCTGAACGTGATCCGGGGGGAGATGCGGCTGGTGGGACCCCGCCCGGAGCGGCCGCACTTCGTGCGCCAGCTGGTGGAGGGCGTGCCCGGGTACCGCCGCCGGCTGAGCGTGCCCCCCGGGATCACCGGGCTGGCCCAGGTGGAGCGGGCCTACGACGAGGATCTGGACGACGTCCGCACCAAGCTCCGCTACGACCTGTTCTACATCGAGAACCGGCGGCCGCTCCTGGACCTCAAGATCCTGGTCAAGACTCTGGCCGTGGTGTTCGGGCGCCGCGGCTCGCGCTGATTCCGGATCGGCCGGGCCGGCTACATGCCCCGGCCGAAGTTGGGGATGAAGGTCTGGCCGAGGATGACCAGCACGCTCCAGAGGCCCCATGCCCCGACCACGCCCCAGGCCGCCTTCTTCGTGGTCACCCCCGCCATCACCGACATCATGATCACGGACAGGGCCACCGTCCATAGGGCGAAGACGTCGAACCGGGCCAGGAAGTGGTAGAGGAAGGTCTTGCTGGCGTCGGTGGGGAGGATCGCGGCCAGGCTAGTCTGGACGTCCACCTCGTGCTTGGCCAGGCTCAAGGGAACCTTCACCAGGACCGCGGGAATCCCGACCATCTGCGCGTAGGTGGTCCCCGAGAACATCTCCCGGTAGCTGGAGGCGCCGCCGAGCAGGATGTTGCCGATGAACAGCAGCACCCCGGCCACGATGGCGATCACCACCGGCGTTCCCACCGCGGCGCCGATGGGCGCGGTGATCCGGGTGATCTGGACCACCTTGGCGATCTGTTCGGGGGTGGCCTGGCTCCGGGCCTCCATCTTGTCCACCTGCTGCTGGGCGATGAGGTCGCTGAGCAGGAGGGTGGCCCCCACGTTGATCACGATGAGCACCAGGAGGGCGCCGAGGATCCGGGGACGGCGCTTCAGGGACTCGAAGACGACTCGCGGGGAGACCAGGACACCCCAGATGCGTTGGGGTAGACTCGGCTCCTGTCGGTGCTCGGCGGCGACGGTGGCGTCGGACATGTTGACCTCCATGAGAGGGGCAGGCGCACTCTAGGAAGACCGGGGAGGGCTGTCAAGCCGGGAGGATGCGATGAAGGTGATCCGGAGCGGGGGAGGATACCTCCTCCGGCTGATGCGAGGCGAGGAGATCCACGAATCCCTGACCGCCTTCGCCCGGGACCAGGGGCTGCGCGGCGCCGCGGTTCGGGGCATCGGGGCGGTGGAGGAGGTGGAGGTGGGGTACTTCCACCGGGACCGGAAGAGCTACGAGCGCCGCGTCCTGCCCGGGATCCACGAGCTCCTGTCCCTCTCCGGCAACCTGAGCGGCAAGGACGGAGAGCCGTTCCTCCACGCTCACGTGGTCCTGATGGGGGCGGATTTCACTCTCTCCGGGGGCCATCTCTTCCGGGCCGTGGTCGCGGTCACCGGGGAGATCGCCGTGGTCCTGGCCGATCTGGACCTGGTCCGGACCCCGGATCCCGACCTCGGTTTGGCCCTCCTGGAGCCGGGCCCCGGAGCCCCTCCCGGACCGGGCCCCCGCGGACGCTAAAACGAAGCGGGATCGTGCGTTGACACCCCGCCGAGGGCATGGTGTATACTCCGCCCCGTTTGCACAGGGCTTGCCGCCGGACACGTCGTCGGCGGCAGATTTTTTCGGCTGTGCCTCGGCACCGTGGTCGACCCCCCTCGGTTGTCCCATAGCCCTCCTCCCCACGGAGGCTGGCGGCCGTTTGATCGGTCCCTTAAGGAGCTACGTCCATGATCCGAAGGATGGTTCTTCCCCTGGTGCCCCTGGTGACTCTCGTTGCCCTCGGCCTCGGCGCCCTTCCCGCCCGGGCCCAGCTGGTCGACGAGGAAGGCGTGGGGCGCCTGACCGTCGGGGGTCTCCTCGGCGTCCAGGTCACCTCGATGAGCGACGTCAACGATAACCTGAATGTGGTCAACCAGTTCCTGGGCCGGGATCTCATCCGGAACCTGGACCCGATCCACGCCGCCCTGGCCACCGGGCTGGATGTGCGCTACAAGCTGGGGCAGACCCCGCCCGAGGAGCCGGGGGAGCCGGTGTCCTTCATGCAGCGGCTCTCGGTGGGCTTCACCTGGGGCGCGATCAACGCGGTGAGCCAGTTCAACGTCACCCGGGCGCAGGCCCGCTTCTACACCCGGTCCACCACCTACTATCCCTACGTCCTCTACCACTTCCCCTTCCTGGACGACGTCGAGCCCCGGGTCTCCATCTACGGCGGAGGCGGTCCGGTCTTCCTCCGCGCCGGATACGCGGAGTGGAAGATGCACGACGACACCATCAACAACTTCCTCCCCGAGGGGGACATCGCCGAGCTGACCGGGGAGGCCAAGGCGGAGGGAACCGGAACCGGGTTCGCGCTCCAGGCCGGAGCCTCCTTCCAGCTCTCCAAGCGGTTCTCGGTGGCCCTGGACACCGGGTACCGCCTGGCCAAGCTCTCCAATATCAAGCTCGTGGAAGCGGTGGGGGACACCGAGCGGTTCACCGGCACCGGCATTCCCGGCCAGCCCGACGTCACCCGGGAGCCCGGCGACTGGGGGGTCATCGATTTCTTCCTCAGGGATGAGGGGGGGGTGTTCCAGGGTAGGAACAGGCGGGATCCCAAGGACGAGGGGGGGTGCGCCGACTGCCCGCTCTACTACACCGGCGGTCCGCTGAAGGTGGACTACAGCGGGCCCTTCGCAACCTTCTCGTTCCGCGTCCACTTCTGATTCATCGACAGGAAGCCATGACCATGCGCCGCGAGCTCATCGTCCTGGCGGCAACCGCGGCCCTGGTCGCCGGTTGCGGCAAGGGCGGCCAGGAACAGGCCAAGGAGTCCTCCCTCCCCGGGCCGGGCGGCACCGCGGGGCCGTCCGGGGCGGTGGCCCGACCCGACTCGCTGCGGGTCAAGGACGCCGGACCCGGCGACATCCCCTATCTCCGCGAGATGGAGCCGACGGCCCAGGTGGAGGTCGCCCTGGGCACCGCCTTCATCCGCAAGGCGGAGCCGGAGAGCGCCCTGGTCCATCTCCGCCGGGCCACGGGCATGGACCCCGAGAACCTGGCCGCCTGGAACCTGATCGGCATCGTCCAGAGCCGGCGGGGGAACCTGAACGAGGCCCAGGCGGCCCTCGAGAAGGCCACCACCATCGACGCCTTCGACATCACCACCCACATCAACCTCGGCAACGTCTACCTCCGGGCGGAGAAGCTGGACCAGGCGGTGGCCGAGTACAAGATCGCCACCACCATCGATTCCACCGATGCCCTCACCTGGGAGAACCTCGGCATCGCCTACGCCCACCAGGGCAAGGACAACGACGCCATCTACGCCTACGACCAGGCGATCAAGTTCGCGCCGGATTCCGCCTCGCCCTGGGAGCGCCTGGGCAATCTCTACGCCCGGGGGAAGTTCTACAAGGCCGCCCTGGAGTCCTACCAGGAAGTGCTGAAGCGCGACCCCTCCCGGGAGGACATCCGCAAGAACGTCGAGAGCCTGCAGGCCTACGCCGACAGCCTGAATTCCCGATGACCGTCCGCGGCGTGCTTCGCGCCCTCCTGCCCTCCCTGCTCACGGCCGCGCTGGCCCCGGCGGCCCTGGCGGCGCCCGCGGTGCCGGGTTGGGACGACGCCCGCTACCTAAACGCGGACGCCCTGAAGCCGGGGATGCGGGGCTACGGGCGTTCGGTGTTCCGGGGCTCCGAGGCCGACACCTTCTCGGTGGAGATCCTCGGGGTCATGCCCACCTCGACCCCCCACCAGCGCATGATCCTGGCCCGGCTCTCCGGCCAGGGCCTGGAGAAGAGCGGAGTGGTGGCGGGAATGAGCGGCAGCCCCATCTACGTGGACGGAAAGCTCATCGGGGCCCTGGCCTTCGGCTGGTCCTTCGCCTCCGAGCCCATCACCGGCATCACCCCCATCGCCGACATGCTGGCCCTGGCCGGCCGCGACGCCGCTCCGGTGGGGGGGGAGGGGGAGGCCGCGGTTCCTTCCGGGCCGGGGATGGATCCCGGGACCTGGCGGAGCCTTCTCCAGGCCCGGGGACGGGAGGCCCTGGACGTGCTGCTCCGGGATCCCCCCGAGCCCCGCGCCGACACCTGGGCCCCGCTCCGCATTCCGGTGGCGGTGGGGGGCTTCACCCCCGGCCTGTCCCCCCTGGTGGACCGGTTCCTGGCCGGTCTCGGCTTTCTCCCCGTGCAGGCGGGGGCGGTGGGGGCGGAGGACGCGGGGTCCGGCACCCTGAAGGCCGGGGACGCCCTGGGGCTCGAGCTGGCCCGGGGCGACGCCCAGCTCGCCGCCATCGGCACCGTGACCTGGACCGACGGAGACCGGGTGCTGGCCTTCGGGCATCCCATGATGGAGCGGGGCGCCGCCGCCTATCCCATGACCTCGGCCCGGATCATCACCGTGATGCCGCGCCTCTCCAGCTCCTTCAAGATGGGGGTGGTGGGCCGGCCCCTGGGGGCCATCACCCGGGACTACGGCCCGGGGGTGATGGGGAGTCTCGGGCCCTCCCCGCGCATGATCCCCCTGGACGTGGACCTGGATCTGGACGGCCGCCCCCGATCCCTGCACTTCGAGCTCCTCGATGCCCAGGAGCTCACCCCGGCCCTGGCCGGGTTCGTGACCGCCAACGGCATGCAACGGCTGAACCGGGCCAGCGGGCCCATCACCATCCGCACCGCGGTCACGGTGAACCTGGCCGACGGCCGGAGCGTGACCACCCACAGCACCGGAGCCGGCTTCTCGCCTCCCGGAGCCCTGGCCGGCGACGTGGCCCGGCTGGTGGGCCTGCTGGCGGGCAATCCCTTCCAGCCCGTGGACCTGGCCTCGATCACGGTGAAGGCGGAGGCGGCGGATTCCATCGAGGCCGCCTTCCTGGAGGAGGCATGGCTGGACCCGGGGCCCTACCGTCCGGGCGACCGGGTGGGGGTGACGGTGCGCTTCCGCGACTATCGCGGCTCCACCTGGTCCCGCCGCACCGGGATCCGCATCCCCGCCGACGCCGGTCCGGGGACCTACCGGCTCTCCATCTGCGACGGCCAGCGGGACGGGGCCATGGAGGCCTCGCGAGCGCCCGAGCGCTACGACCCCAAGAACCTCGACCGGCTGCTCGTCCTCCTGGGCGAGGAACTGCCCCAGGACACCCTGGTCCTGCGCCTTCTCGACGGGGCCTCCAACCCGGTGGTGGGCGGCCGGGAGCTTCCCCGGCTGCCGGCATCCATGAAGAGCGCGGTGACCTCGCCGCTCTCCAGCGGCCGGGTGAGCAGCACCGGAGCCACCGTGATCGCCACCCACGTCGAGACCCTGGACAAGCTCCTCATCGGGTGCCTGGGACTCAGTCTGACCGTGGAGCCCGCCCGCTAGCCCGGTGGGTTCCGGAAGAGGACACGGAATGAGAACACCGATTGCCGGCCTCGCCGCTCTGACCCTGGGACTGCTGCTCGCCCCCGCGGCGGGGGCGGTCTCCCCCCGGACCTGGCGGACCACCGGGGTGGAGTCCTGGACCGCGGCCGACCGGGAATCGGTGGGGGTGACCAGCGAGGGGGCGGTGGGCCTCTCCCTGGCCTCGGTCCCCGCCGAGGGCCTCGACGCGGCCATGGTCTGGGACCTGCTTCCCGACGGCGGAGACCTGCTCGTGGCCACCGGCGACGGCGGAGCGGTGTACCGGGTAACCTCCGGGGGGAAGGCCACGGTGGAGGCGAGCGTGGTCCAGCCCGAGGTCACCTGCCTGGGGCGGGACGGACGGGGGCGGGTGCTCCTGGGGACCTCGCCCGACGGGATGATCTACCGCCTGGAGGGGAAGAAGGCGGTTCCGGTGGTGGACACCCCCGAGACCTACATCTGGCGGATCCTCCCCCTCTCCGGCGAGGACGCGCTGGTGGCCACCGGCGACTCGGGGAAGCTCTACCGTCTGAAGGGGCGGGGGGAGATCGAGCTCTTCGCCGACCTGGGAGCGGTGAACGTGACCGCCCTGGTGCCCCGCAGGGACGGATGGCTGGCCACCACCGAGTCTCCGGGCCGGCTCCTGGAGGTCGACGGGGACGGAACCTTCCGGGTGCTCTACGACGCGGCGGAGCCGGAGCTTCGCGCCCCGGTGGTGGCCGCCGACGGCACCGTGTTCTTCCTGGCCAACCCGCCCGGGGACTCCGGGGAGGGCCGCCTGTACCGGCGCACTCCCCAGGGAGGGGTGGAGCGGGTGTGGACCTCGCTCGACGGCTTCGCCTACGACCTCCTCGCGGCCGGGGACGGCGCCCTGTGGGTGACCACCGGATCCGACAGCGGAGGCGGCTCGGTGGTCCGGGTCACCCCCGGCCCCCCGTCCTCGTGGATGGAGATGGTGAAGGTGGCCGAACCCCGGGTGATGACCGCGGCCGTTTCCCACGGCGCGCTGGACTGGATCGGCACCGGCGGGGCCGGCCGGGTGTACCGCATTCCCTCCGCGGACGCGGGGCGGGGCACGGTGACGGTGGAGCCCTTCGACGCCGGCGGCACCGCCCGCTGGGGGGCGCTGACCCTGGAGCCCGGCCTGCGGCTCGACTCCGTGAGCGCCGAGGTGCGGTCCGGGAACACCCGGACCCCGGACGACACCTGGAGCGCCTGGCGACGGGTGGAGCTCACCGGCGGACGCGGTCCGGTGGGGGAACGGGCCTCCCGCTTCCTCCAGTGGCGCCTGTCCCTCACCGATCCCGGGGCCCGGGTGGACGGGGTGGGGGTGGTCTACCTTCCCGCCAACCTGGCCCCGCAGGTGAACGAGGTGACGGTGAGCGAGCTGGGCGCGGAGTACCTCCGCTCCTGGGACCGCTCCCAGCCCGCGTCCCTGAGCCAGGATCTGGCCGGGGGCGTGCACGTGGAATTCCAGGTTCCCGGGAACCGCGGCAACACGCCCGCCACCGACGAGGAGGCGGCCTGGGCCCGGCGCTACCGGGCGGTGACCTGGAAGGCCGACGACCCCAACGACGACGAGCTACGTTACACCCTGGCCGTGCGGGCGGGGGAGGAGACGGTCTGGAAGCCGTTGGACGGCGATCTGGAGAGCTCTCCCTGGATCTGGGACACCGCCACCGTGCCCGACGGGTGGTACGTGCTCCGGGTGACCGCCTCCGACCGCGACGCCAACCCGCCCGCCGAGGCGGACAGCGCCGCCCGCACCACCGAGCCCTTCCTGGTCGACAACACCGCGCCGGTGATCTCCGATCTCCGGGTGGCCGGCGGCGTGCTCACCGGCGTCGCCGTGGACGCCACCAGCCCGATCAAGAAGCTGGAGATGGCGGTGGACGGCCGGTCGTGGACGGTGGTCTTTCCCGAGGACGGCATCGCCGACATGCCCCGGGAGACCCTGCGGGTGGCCCTTCCCGACCTTCCCTCCGGCGAGCACGCGATCCTGGTCCGGGCCTACGACGACGCCGGGAACCCCGGCCTGGGCCGGGTCGGGTTCACCCTGCCGTGACCCCGCTCAGGGTCGCGGTGGTCGGAGCCACCGGGGCGGTGGGGCGCGAGATGTGGCGGCTCCTGGCCGCCTCGGAGATCGCGGTCTCCGAGGCCTCGGCCTACACCTCCCCCCGCTCCGCGGGTGCGCAGCTCGACTTTCGCGGCCGCACCGTGACCTGCCGGGCCCTGGACGACCGGTCCTTCGCTCCCGCCGATCTGGTGCTGGCCTCGGCCGGGGCCGCGGTGAGCCGGGCCTGGTCCCCGCGGTTCGCCGCCGCCGGCGCGGTGGTGGTGGACAACTCCAGCGCCTTCCGGAGCGATCCCGCCTCCCCCCTGGTGGTGCCGGAGGTGAACGGCGAGACCCTGGACGCGGCCGCGGCCATCGTGGCCAATCCCAACTGCTCCACCATCCAGATGGTGGTGGCCCTGGCTCCCCTCCACCGGGAGTGGGGGCTGAAGGCGGTGCGGGTGGCCACCTACCAGTCGGTCTCCGGCGCCGGGGCGCGGGGGATGGACGAGCTGACCCGGGCCACCCGCCGGGCCCTGGACGGCGTCGCCGACCCCCCCGAGGTCTTCCCGCATCCCATCGCCTTCAACGTCCTTCCCCACATCGGCCCCTTCGACGAGGAGGGGGAGACGCAGGAGGAGGCCAAGATGCGGAACGAGACCCGCCGCATCCTGGACCTGCCCGATCTGCGGGTGAGCGCCACCTGCGTGCGGGTTCCGGTCTACCGGGGCCACAGCGAGGCGGTGTGGGCGGGTTTCCGGGAGAAGCCGTCGCCGGAGCGGGCCCGCGAGCTTCTCTCCGGGGCGGGGGTCGCGGTGGTGGACGAACCGGCCTCGGCGCGTTATCCCTTGGCGGTGGAGGCGGCGGGCCGGGACGAGGTATTCGTGGGCCGGATCCGCCGGGATCCCGCGGACGCGGAAGGGCTCGCCCTGTGGGTGGTCTCCGACAACCTGCTCAAGGGGGCCGCCCTGAACGCCATGCAGATCGCCCGGCTTCTGGTGGAGCGGGAGCTGGTGCCGACCGGGAGGCGACGCTGATGAACGAACCGGCTTCCCTGATCGTGATCGGAGGCTCGGGGCGTATGGGCGGCGCGGTGCTGGCCGCGGCCGGGGCCACCGGAACCCCGGTGGCGGGCGCGGTGCAGCGGACCCCCCCGGGGCCCCGCTCCCGGGAAACCCACCGCTGTTCGCTTCCCTCGCCGACGCCCTCGCCGCCGCCCCCGGGGCGGTGGTGGTCGATGTCTCCTCTCCGGAGGGGGCGGTGGATCGCATCCGTGCCGTGGCCGGGGCCGGCCGTCCCCTGGTGGAGGGGACAACCGCGCTGGACCCCTCGGCCGAGTCCGCCCTCACCCAGGCCGCGGAGCGGATCCCGGTGGTGGTGGCCCCGAACTTCAGCCCCGGGGTGGCGCTGCTCCGGCGGGTCCTGGACGTGGTGCTGGGAGCGCGGGGGCCGGAGTGGGAGGTGGGGCTCCTGGACCGCCATCACCGCATGAAGAAGGACGCTCCCTCGGGAACGGCCAAGCTCCTGGTGCGGGGTATGGAGAGCCATGGGGGGAGCGCGGTGCAGGTGGCCGCCTTTCGCCAGGGCGGAGTGGTGGGGGAACACAGCGTGTTCCTGGCCGCCGACGCCGAGGAACTGGTGTTCACCCACCGGGCCATGAGCCGGGAGGCCTTCGCCCGGGGCGCCCTGCTGGCCGCCTCCTTCGCCGCCCAGGCCGCTCCCGGCCGCTACGGGATGGACGCGGTGCTCGGCTTCGCGGAGTAGCCCCTCCGGCCGCCGGTTACCGGCGGGTAGACAACAGCCGCCGCAGCCGCCGCCGGAGGGTGTAGACCGGCCACGCCGCCCGTTCCCGCCAGGTGAGCCCCCCGCGCTCGGCCAGGGCCCGGTAGTAGTAGGCGGCCTCGGCCGGCTCCCCCCAGCGCATGAACTCCCACAGGCGGCGGCGCTGGCCCAGGGCCTGGCGCTCGGCCACCGGCATGGGAAGCGGCACCCCGAAGCGGGCCGCGGCCTCGCCGCACTTCTCGTAGATGAGCGCCTCCACCCGCAGGTTCTCCTCCACCGCGGTGCGTCGGGTGAGGGAGGCGGGGTGGAGCCGCCGGCGGACCAGGGGCTCGGGGTGCGAGGAAACGGGCGCGGTCATGGTGAGCCGGAGCCAGAGCTCGAAGTCCTCCTTCATGGCCAGGCTCTCGTCGAAGAGCCCCGCCCGGTCGAGGGCGGTCCGGCGGAGGAGCACCGTGCTCGGAGGCATGGGGAAAGCCTCGAGGTAGAAGGCCTCGAACACCCGCTGGCAGGACCGGCGGGGGACGGGGCGGGGAGGACCGAGGGGCCGGAGCCCGGCATCGCAGTCGTAGAGGCTGGTGAAGGAGAGCCCCAGCTCCGGGTGGCGGGCGAACTCCGGCACCTGGAGGGCCAGCTTCCCCGGGAGCCACACGTCGTCGCTGTCCAGGAAGGCGATGAGGGGGGAGGACCCGGCGCGGATGCCCGCGTTCCGGGCCGCGGCCGGGCCCCGGTTGGCCTCCCGGCGGAGGACGCGGATGCGGTCACCGAAGCGGGCCAGGATCGCCGGGGTATCATCGGTGGAGGCGTCGTCGACCACGATCACCGAGGCCGGGGCGGGGGATTGGGCCAGGGCCGACTCCAGGGCCTCGGCCACGTGGGCGGCGCCGTTATGCACCGGGACCACCACGTCCACCCGGAGGTCTTCGCCGCTCATGTGCCCTCCCTGCTCGCCGCCGGCCGGGGCGCCTCCCCGGCGATGCGCCCCGGACTCCCCGGCGCGCTCCGGGTAGGATAAAGTACGCGTACGAGATGGACGAGACCCTGCCCCAGCCAGACGCCCGCACCCGGAACCCGCTCCGCGCGGTGTTCGTGATCGATACCCTCACCCCGGGGGCGGGAACCGAGAACCAGCTCGCCCTGCTCCTGGACCGGTTCGATCCCGCCCGCATCCGTCCCTCCCTCGTCTTCCTCCGGGAACCCCCGCCGGACGCGCCGCGGACGGGGGCACCGGCCACCGTGCTCGGGGTGCGCCGGCTGGCCGCGCCGGGGGGAATGGCCGCCGTGCTCCGGCTCCGCCGGCTCCTCCGGCGGGAGCGGGCCGGGGTGGTGGTGACCTTCTTCCGGGACGCGAACCTGGTGGGGACGGCGGCGGCCCGCCTGGCCGGCGTGCCGGTGGTCTCCACCCGGCGGAACCTGGGCTACTGGCAGACCCCGGGGGAGATCCGGCTGCTCCGGATCCTGAACCGGGGGGCGGCCCTGATCGCGGTCAACGCGGAGGCGGTCCGGACGCACACCCTCCGGAGCGAAGGGGTGTCCTCCGGGCGGGTCCGGGTGGTGCCGAACGCGGTGGACCTGGAGCGCTTCCGCCCGGTGTCCGCGGCGGAGCGCGCCGCGCGGCGGGAGCGGCTGGGCCTCCCCGGGGACGGCGTTCTCCTGGGCTGCGTGGCCAACCTGCGCCCGGTGAAGGGGCACGACGTGTTGCTGCGGGCCTTCGCGGCCATGGACACCGGCCCCGCCCGCCTGGCCCTGGCCGGCACCGGCGAGCTGGAGGGGGCGCTGCGCCGGCGGTCCGGCGAGCTGGGAGTGGCCGACCGGGTGCACTTCCTGGGCTCCCGCGGCGACGTTCCCGCCCTCCTTTCCGCCTTCGACCTCGTGGTCTCGGCCTCGCTCTCCGAGGGGCTTTCCAACGCCATCCTGGAGGCCATGGCCGCAGGCCTGCCGGTGGTGGCCACGGCGGTGGGAGGGAACCCCGAGCTGGTGGTTCCGGGGGAGACCGGAGAGCTGGTCCCGGCGGAGGACCCGCCGGCCCTGGCCCGGGCCCTGGCCGGCCTGGTGGCGGATCGGGAGGGACGGGAGCGCCGGGGCCGGGAGGGGCGGGCCCGGGCCGAGGCCCGGCACGCCCCGGCGACGGTGATCGCGGCCTGGAGCGCGCTCCTGGAGGAGGCGGCGCGGGGGAACTGACCGCGGACGGGCGTCAGTGGGGGAGGCGGAGCACAGTGCCGGCCCGGAGATGGTTCGGATTCCGGATCCCGTTCAGCGACTGGAGGGTCCGCACCGTGGTCTTGAAGCGCGAGGCGATGCCGCCCAGGCTGTCCCCGCTCCGCACCCGGTAGGTGCGCCGGGGCTCGGTGAGGGGGCGCTCCTCGGCGGGGAGGCCGGCGAAGAGGGTCTGCGCCCGGTTCCCCAGTCCCGCCGGAACCTTGAGCCGGAAGCCCTTGGGAAGGTAGATCTGCCCCCGGCCGGCGGAGCGGCTGATGGCCGGGTTGAGCCGGCGCAGCTCGTCGGTGTCCACCCCGAAGGCGCGGGCCACCACCGGAGCCTTCACGAAGGCGGGCAGCGGGAAGGTGTCGTAGGCCTGGGGGGGGTCCAGGGGAAGCTCGCCCGGGTCGCCGAGCAGGGAGTCGGCGGCTTCCCGCGCGGCCAGGAACTCGGGATAGAAGTTCCGTCCCGCGAAGCCGAACAGGGGCCCGTGGTAGCGCTCGATGATGGCCGCGATGTCGGTGGTCCCGGTCTCCCGGACCGCGTTCTTCATCCCGTCCACGCCGTGATTGTAGGAGGTGATGGCCAGGGGCCAACTCCCGAGCTCGTCGTGGGCGCTCTTCAGGTACCGGGCCGCCCCCCGGGCGGCGGCGTAGGGATCGAGCCGCTCGTCCACCGCCTCGTTGATGATCATGTAGTGGCGGGCGGTGCCGGACATGAACTGCCACATGCCCAGGGCGCCCACGCTGGAGCGGGCGTCCCACCGGTAGGACGATTCCACGTGGGGCAGGAAGAGGAGATCCTCGGGAACCCCCTCCTCGCGGAAGATGGTGCGGAAGGCGTCCACGTAGCGGGCGGAACGGGACACCCCGCCCAGGAACCGCTCCCGGATTCCCCGCTGGCTGCGCAGGTTCTCGGCCGCGGAGGCATACACCTCGGGATCCCGGCTCCCGTCCCAGATCCGGTACAGGCGGTAGAGACGGCCCTCCAGGTGGTCGAAGTCGACCCCGTCCGCGCCCAGGGCCTCCAGGTCGCGCTCGAGGTCCTTCTTCCAGGACGCGCGCAGGTTCTCCCGCTCCCGCTCCCGATGCAGGGTGCCGTCGGAGGGGGGAAGACGATGGACCTCGTACACCCGGCCCAGATCCCGGGCGTCGTGGAAGACGATCTGGTCCGCCTGCCAGCGGGTGAAGATGCCGCTCCAGAAGTCCACCGCGGGGCGGAGGGAGTCGGGATAGGGAAGCGGATCGCCGGCCGGGGCGCCCGCGACCGTTCCCGCCCCCAGGAGGAGGGCGGCGCCGGCGAGCAGGGGAGTGAGTCGGCGGATGTGGATGGGTTTCATGATCGACCTGGTACTGATGATATCGGCGCTTCCGGGTCCGACTCAACTCCGAACCGGGTTTCCGGAGCGTATTTGGGGCCGGTGGCCGGTCCCCGGCCCCCGTGCTACGATGGAGCGCTGCATGAATCCGACTGCGTCCCCCGCCCGGCGCCGGGCGGTCCTCGTCCATGGCCTGCGCCGGGCGGCCGTCGCCGCGAGCATGATCGTGCTCGTGGCCGGGGCCGCTCCGGCCCCGGCGGGCGCGGCCCCGGCGGCCTCGCTCCGGCGCGTGGCCGCGGAGCACTACGACGCGGGATTCCTGGCCCGGGGACGGGCCTACCATCGCTTCTACTACGTGCTCTACTTCGTCCAGACCGCGGTTGTCCTGGGCGCCGCGTGGCTCCTGGCCGCGGGTCCCCTGGGCCGCTGGAACGACACCTTCCTCGCCGCCGCCGGGGGCCGGGTCTGGCTCTCCCGGGTGCTGGTCCTCTCCGCCCTCCACCTCGGCTTCGCCCTCCTCCGGCTCCCCTTCTCGGTGGGCCGGTACCTGCACGCCCGGGCCTTCGGCATGCGCCACGACGGGTGGGCCGCCTTCGGGGGGGACTGGTTGAAGAGCGTCGGCATCGGGTGGGTCCTGGTGCTGGCCGTGGGGCTCACCGTGCTCGGGCTCTTCGCCGCCCGGCCCCGATGGGGGTGGCTGCTGGCCGGCGGGGCGGTCTCGGCGCTCACCGTCCTCTACGTGACCCTGGCCCCCCTGGTCATCGATCCCCTGTTCAACCGCTTCCAGCGCCTGGACGATCCCGTCCTGGAGGCCCGGCTCCTGGATCTCGCCCGGGAGGGGGGCGTTCCGGCCCGGGAGGTCCTGGTGGCCGACGCCAGCCGCCGCACCCGGGCGGTGAACGCCTACTTCACCGGGTTCGGCAAGACCCGGCGGATCGTGCTCTACGACACCCTACTGCGCTCCTTCACGCCCGAGGAAACGGCCCTGGTGGTGGCCCACGAGGTGGGCCATTGGAAGCACCATCACATCCAGTGGGGGCTGCTCCTGGGCCTGGGTGGGGCCTTCCTCGGCCTGGCCCTGGGCTGGCGCCTGCTCGGGGCCTGGGTGGGGGCGGGACGCGGAGGACTGACCGGATTCGGGGCTCCGGCCCTGGCCATCCCCGCCTACGCCGTCTATCTCAGCCTGATGCTCCTGACCGTGGTCCCCGGAAACTGGGTCTCGCGCCGGATGGAGGCCCAGGCCGACCGCACCTCCATCCACCTCACCGGGGACCGGGCGGGCTTCATCCGCTCCGAGGTCAAGCTGGGCCGGGAGAACCTCGCCGACGTGGTACCCCCGGCCTGGATCGAGTTCGCCCTCTATACCCATCCCGCCAACGCCCGGCGGATCCTCATGGCCGAGGAGCATCCTTGATCGAGGTGGAGGGACTCTCCCGCAGCTACGCCTCGGTGCGCGCCCTGAAGGGAATCAGCTTCCGGGTGGAGCCGGGCGAGGTGGTGGGATTCCTGGGCCCCAACGGGGCGGGGAAGACCACCACCCTGCGGATCCTCTCCGGGTTCATGCCCGCCACCGAGGGGCGGGTGGAGGTGGCCGGGTACGACGTGGCCGGGGCCTCGCGCGAGGTTCGCCGCCGTACCGGGTATCTCCCCGAGGACGTGCCCCTCTACCGGGACATGACCGTGGCCGGATTCCTGGGCTACATGGCCGGGCTCAAGGAGGTGCCCTCGCGCCGGATCCCCGCCGAGGTGGACCGGGTGGTGCGCCTGGCCGGCCTGGAGCCGATGCGCGGCCGCCTGGTCGGCAAGTGCTCCAAGGGGTACCGCCAGCGGACCGGGCTGGCCATGGCCCTCCTCGGCGAGCCCCAGGTGCTCCTCCTGGACGAGCCGACCAGCGGCCTGGACCCCAACCAGGTGGTGGAGGTGAGGGACCTGATCCGGAACCTGGGCGGGGAGCGGACGGTGCTCCTGAGCAGCCACATCCTCTCCGAGGTGGCCCAGATCTGCTCCCGGGTGCTCATCATCCACGAGGGAACCCTGGTCGCCTCCGGCCCCCCGGCGGAGCTGGCCCGGGAGTTCGGCACCGGGGGGCGGCTGCGGGTACGGACGGCGGGTCCGATCGCCGAGGGGCTCCTGGAGGGCGTGCCCGGAGTGGTGCGGGTGGACGTCGGCTCCGAGCCGGGCCTGGTGCTGGTGTCGGTCGACGATCCGGCGCGGACGGCTCCCGAGGTGGCCCGGCGGGTGGTGGAGAGCGGCGGGGAACTCCTGGAACTCCGGGCCGAGGCGGTGGACCTGGAATCGGTGTTCCGGACGGTGACCGGAGGGGATGGCCATGAATAGCCTCCTCCGGGTCGCCCGCCGCGAGTTCGCCGCCTACTGGACCTCGCCCACCGCCTACGTGGTGGTGACCGTGTTCCTGGTCCTGTCCGGGTTCTTCTTCTTCGGGCAGCTGGCCCAGTTCGTGAACCTCTCCACCCGGGCCGGGGGCCAGGGGGTGGACGTCAACCAGCAGGTGATCCGTCCCTACCTCTACAGCGTGTCGGTCATGGTCCTCTTCCTGCTGCCGCTCCTCACCATGCGGCTGATCGCCGAGGAACGGCGCCAGGGCACCCTGGAGATCCTGCTCACCACTCCGGCCCGGGACGCCTCGGTGGTGACGGGCAAGTACCTGGCCGCCCTCGCCCTGTACCTGGTCATGCTGGTGGGGCCGGTCCTCCATGTGGCCATCCTCTTCGTCTTCGGCGCCCCGGAGTGGGGACCGGTCTGGACCGGATTCCTGGGACTCCTCCTCACCGGCTCGGCCTACCTCGCCCTCGGCCTCTTCCTGTCCGGGCTGACCCAGAACCAGGTGGTGGCGGCGGCGGCGTCCTTCGCCCTCTTCCTCATGTTGTGGCTCCTGCACTGGCTGGGGACGGCCACCAGCGGGGCGCTTTCGCAGGTGCTCAACACCCTCTCCTTCGCCGGGCACTTCGACAACTTCGGCCGGGGCATGCTGGACTCCGCGGACGTGATCTTCTTCCTCTCCCTCACCGTGACCGGGGCCTACGCCGCGGTCCAGGCGGTCACCGCCACCCGGTGGAAGCCGTGAGCGGCCGGACCGAGTTCACCGGATACGCGGGCCTGCTGCTCATCGCCGCCGCGGCCCTGGTCCGCCTCATGGTCCCCGACTCCGGCGCCGCCGCCCTGGCCCTGGCCGTGGCCGGGGCGGTGCTCCTCATCGTGTACTTCTTCCGGGCCGGCCGCACCGTGCAGGGCTTCCTCTCCCGGCGCAGCACCCGGGAGGGGGGCGGCGTGATCGGGACCACCCTGTTCGTGCTCGGGATCGCGGTCCTGGTCAACATCCTCGCCGTCCGCTTCCGGGTCACCGCCGACGTCACCCGGGACCGGCTGTTCAGCCTCGCCCCGGAGACCGTCACCGCCCTGGAGCAGGCCCCGGAGCCGCCCCGGGCCTGGGTGTTCTACCCGAGCGACGATCCCGTCCGGGCCCGGATCCAGGGGCTCATGGAGGCGGCGCGAACCGCGGTGCCCCGGTTCAGCTTCCGGATGGTGGATCCCGACCGGGATCCCATGGAGGCGGTGAAGTTCGACCTCCACCACTACGCGACCGTGGTCCAGGTGGGGGACCGCCACGACCTCTTCGCCGGGGCGGAGGAGCGGGACTTCCTGGCCGCCCTCCTCCACGCCTCGCGGAAGACGCCGGCCCGGGTGGCCTTCCTGCGCGGGCACGGGGAGAACTACTTCCAGGGGCGGGGGCCGGAATCGGTGCGCACGGCGGCCGAGGCCCTCCAGAACCGCGGCTACGCGGTGGAGGGCCTGAGCCTGGTGGAGGGCCGGACGCTCCGCGACTCGGTGGACGTGCTGGTGGAGGCCGGCCCCAAGGCGGCGCTCACCGCCGCCGAACGGGACAGCCTGCGCGCCTTCCTGGATGCCGGAGGGCGCCTCCTTGCCCTCCTCGATCCGGCCAATCCGGTCACCCTGGATTCGCTCCTGGCCCCCGCGGGCCTGGGCTTCGACGCGCGGTTCCTGTCCGATCCCTCCCGGCCCGATCCCCGGGTGCTGATCCCCGCCGAGTACTCCTCCCATCCGGTGACCCGGATCTTCCGGGAGCGCCCCCTGGCCGTGGTGCTGCGGGGGGTGGGGGAGGTGACCACCGGGGCGGGAACGCTTCCCGGACTGCGGCGGGCGGCCATCCTCACCAGCGGGCCGCGGACGGTGGTGACCGGCGACCCGGCCTCGGTGCCCCACTCCCGGGGCCTGGCCGCGGCGGCGCAGTGGAAGGGGACGGGCGACCGCGACGGCCGCGTGGTGGTGGTCGGGGACGTGGATTTCGCCACCAACTCGATGTACGAGGTGCTGGGGGACGGCGACCTCTTCCTGGCCGCGGTCCAATGGCTGGCCGAGGAGGAGAACCTCATCGAGTTGCGCCCCCGGGCGCGGACCGACCGCCCGGTGGTCATCGCCCACCAGCAGGGCCGGGCGCTGATGGTCCTCCTGGTGGTGCTCCTCCCCGCGGCGGTGCTGGCCGCGGGCGGGGTGGCCTGGTGGCGGAGGCGCTGAGTTGAGCCGGCGGGCGCTGGCGGTCACGGCCCTGGTGTTCGCGGCCCTCCTGGCCGTCACCCTGGTCCTGGTCCCCCGGGAGGCGCCGGAGGCTCCCGAGCCGTACTTCCGGCTCCGCTCACCGCACCCGGACACCATCCTGGTCGCCTACGGGCCCGACACCACGGTGGTGGTCCCGGGGGGACGGACGGGATGGCGGGTGATCCGGCCGGTGGACTACCCCGCCGACGGGGTGGAGATCGAGGCGCTCATCAAGCGGCTCGATCCGCTTCCGGTCTCCGCCCGCCGGTTCCCCCTCCTGCCGGAGAAGCTGGACACCTACGGCATGCGCCACCCCCGGGCCATGATCCGGGTCGCCTACCGGGCGGGGGGCATGCCGGACAGCCTCTTCATCGGAACCTTCAACCCCACCGGCTCCCTGGACTACGTACGCCGGGGGGGCTCACCCGAGGTGGCGCTGGTGGACGACCGGCTCGCCCGGGGGTTCCTCCTCAAGCAGACCGCCCAGCTCCGCCGCACCCGGCTCCTCCCCTTCCCCGAAGACCGGGCGGAGGGCCTCCGCCTCTACGGGCCCGGGGACAGCCTGCGGGTGGCCCTGGACCGCGGCGACCGGGGCCTCTGGAGGGTGAAATACCCCTGGCCCGGTCCGGCAAATCAAACCGAGACAAGGGAATATCTCCGCTCCCTGAACCATATGCTCATTGACCGGTTCGTCCGGGAGGGGAGCGGTCCCCTGGCCCCCTACGGGCTCGACGTTCCCCGGGCCTCGGCCCGGGTGGCGGTGGCGGGGGGCGACACCCTGAGCCTGGCCCTCGGCGTCCCCGTTCCGGGGAGCCCGGGCCAGGCCTATGCCAAGACCGGGGACCGGCCGGAGGTCTACGCGGTTTCGGACCGGTACCCACCGGTGCTGCTCGGGCCGGCGGCCCGGTTCCGGGATCCGGTTCCCTTCGCCTTCGGGCTGGCCGACGTGGACTCGGTGGCGGTGGCCACCGATTCCTCGGCGGTGATCCTGGCCCTGGCCGATTCGGCCTCGGTGGGACGGGAGACCCGGGACGTGCTGGCCAACTGGGTGCTCCTCCGGGCCCGCGATTTCGTTCGTTCGACCGGCGGGACGGAGCGGCAGTGGGGCCTGGACCCGCCCGCGGGCACCGTGACCTGGATCGGCAAGGGGGACACCCTGGCCGTGGTCGCGGTGGGGGCGTCGCGGGATGGCCTGCGCGCCCTCCGGATCGTGGGCGGCCCGGCGGCCCGGCCCCAGAGCCTCCTCCTGGTTCCCGAGGACCGGGCGGGGCCGCTCTGGACCTGGCTCGTCAACGCGGCCCGGCGGGGGATTCCCCCGGCGGCCGGCCGCTCGCCTTGAACCCCCCGAACGGGGTTGCTAGCATCGTGGTCCTCATCTCTCCGGCGGCCCCTTCGGCCGTCCGTCCGTGGAAAGGACAGGAACGCTCCATGGCCATCCTCAAACCGCGTCCGTCGCATCTGCCGCTCGTCGCCGTCGCCCTCGCCGTCCTCGCCGTCCTCACCGCCCCCGCCGCCGCGGAAACCCGGGTCGGCGGCGTGCTGAAGGGGGAGACGGTGTGGTCCAAGGCGGGAAGCCCCTATCTGGTCACCGAGGACGTCGAGATTCCCCGGGGGGCCACCCTCCGGGTGGAGCCCGGGGTCACCGTCCGCTTCAAGCCCGACATCACCGACATGCACGGGGACAACGGCTTCGACCTCGAGATCCTGGTCTCGGGAAAGCTGGTGGTCCGGGGGGCGGAAGGGGACACCGTGTACTTCACCAGCGACGCCCCCACCCCCAAGTGGACCGACTGGGGCGGGCTGGTCGCCAAAGGGCCTTCGGGATCCATCGATCTGCAGGCGGTGGTGGTGGAGTACGCCAACACCGCGGTGTCGGTGACGGGGGGGACGATCACCGCCAGGGACGTGACCTTCCAGCTCTGCAGCCAGCAGGGGGTGTTCCTCTTCGGCGGCAGCGCCGACCTGAACGACGTGGTCATGACCCGGATCGGCAATCCCTCCGGCACCGGGATGGGTTTGAACGCGGACCGGAAGGCGACGGTGAAGGTGGCCGACTCGTTCATCGTCGGCGCCCAGAACGGGATCGTGTTCAGCGACGGCAGCGGAGGGACGGTGGACAACACCGCGATCACCGTCTGCACCGGGTTCGGGATCACCGTCAAGAGCTCGGACCCGGTGATCACCCACTGCACGGTGACCGGCAACGACTACGGCATCGTGCTGGACAGCGCCGGCTCCCCCACGGTGAAGCAGAACAACATCTTCGACAACGGCACCGCGGAACTGGTGCTCAAGAACTTCCGCAAGGGGGACCCGGTCCAGGTCGACTTCAGCGGCAACTGGTGGGGGACCACCGAGCTCGCCCGCATCCAGGAGGGCATCCTGGACGGGGTGCGGGACCCGTCGGTGAAGGCGGTGGCGGTGGTGGAGCCCTACCTCCAGGAAGCGGTGACCCCCGGTTCCGGGGAGGACGCCGGCCGGTGACCGAACCCGGCGCTCCCGACGTGGCGGTGGTGATCCTGTCCAGCGCCCCCGACGCCGTCGAGGGGGAGCGCATGGCCCGGATCCTGGTCGAGGAGCGCCTGGCCGCCTGCGTGTCCCGGGTGCCGGGCGTACGCTCCCTGTTCCGGTGGGAGGGGGAGCTTCAGGACGCCGAGGAGGTCGTGCTCCTGGTGAAGACCCACGCCCGGCGGGCCCCCGAGGTCACCCGGCGCCTTCGCGAGATCCATCCCTACGAGGTGCCCGAGATCCTGGTCCTTCCCGCCGCGGCCGGCCTGGGCAGCTACCTGGACTGGATCCGAACGGAGACCGACGCCGACGCCGAGGGAGGCTCCGCATGACCCGCCGTCCCATCGTCACCCTCACCACCGACTTCGGCGACACCGGCTACTACGTGGGGGCCATGCGGGGGGTGATCCTCTCCCTGTGCCCGGAGGCGGTCCTGGTCGACATCACCCACCGCATCACCCCCTATTCGCCCCTGGAAGGCTCCCTGGTTCTCCGCCACGCCTGCACCACCTTTCCCGAAGGCACGGTGCACCTGGCCGTGATCGACCCCGGAGTGGGCGGCCTCCGGAAGCCGATCTTCGTCCGTTCCGGAGGCGCGGTGTTCGTGGGCCCGGACAACGGCATCTTCACCCCGTTCCTGGACGGCTCCGAGGCCGTGTACCGCATCCGCGACGAGGTGGCCCTGCCCGGCCGGAGCGCCACCTTCCACGGCCGCGATCTCTTCGCCCCCGCCGCCGCCCGGCTGGCCCGGGGGGACGATCCGGAAACGGTGGGGGAGCGCGTCCACCAGGCCGTCCACCTCCACGTCCCCCGGCCCCGGCGCGACGGCACCCTGCTCGCCGGCCAGGTGCTCTTCGCCGACCACTTCGGCAACCTCATCACCAACATCCACCACCGGGACCTGGAGGGGGTGGGACCCGAGGTGGAGGTGGTGATCGGCACCCACCGCATCCGGCGGCTGTCCCGCACCTACCAGGACGGGGCGTTGGGGGAATCCCTGGCCCTCATCGGGAGCTCCGGCTACCTGGAAGTGGCGGTGGTGCAGGGGCACGCCGGGGCGCAGCTCGGCATGGGCAAGGGGGAACGGGTGCGGGTCCGCCCGGCGGACCGGGAGTGATCCTCACCGTGGTGGGGTCGGGGACCCTGGTCCCCTCCCCGCGGCGTTCCACCCCGGCGCTGGCCCTGGAGCAGGACGGCTTCCAGGCCACCGTGGACGGGGGCAGCGGCACCCTCCGCCGACAGGCCGAGCTGGGAATCGACTTCCGGCGCACCGATCTCCTCCTCTTCACCCACATCCACCCCGACCACACCCTCGATCTCCTCCAGTTCCTCTTCGCCAGCAAGTACACCCCGGGCTTCCGGCGGACGCGCCCGGTGCGGGTCGTCGGTCCCCGCGGTTTCGGGGCCTTCCTGGACCACCTCCGGGACGGGGTGGCTCCCTGGACCGACGGGGGGGAATCGGGGATCGAGGTCGCCGAGCTCGGCGACGGGGAGAGCGTCGACGCGGGGCCGCTCCGGGTCACCGCCTTCGAGCTCGCCCACAAGGTCCGGGACCTGGGCTACCGCTTCGAGTGCCCCGGGGGGGGCGTGGCCGCCTTCACCGGGGATACCGGCTGGACCGAGGCCGCGGTGGACCTGGCCCGGGGGGCGGACCTCCTCGTCTGCGAATGCTCGGGCGACGCCGCCCATCCCGCCGAAGGCCACCTCACCGCCCCCGAGGCCGGGCGGTTGGCCGCCCGGGCCGGGGTGGGCCAGCTCCTCCTCACCCACCTCTACCCCCTCCCCGACGACCGGCGGCGGCTGGCCGAGGCCGCCCGCGAGTACCGGGGACCGATCCTCCTCGCCGAGGACGGCACCCGGTTCTGGGTCTAGCCCGGTGGGACGGTTCCGCTTCCAACCCGCTCCCGACGTGGCCGGGGACCTGGCCCGGCTGGTGGATCTCCTGGAGCTTTCCCACGTGGACCTGGCCCGGGTGCACTGCCGCCGCTCCACCGGCTCCACCGCCGACGCCTACGCCCGCATCTGGGAGCTCCCCTCCATGTGGCAGGACGCCCTCGGGGTGCCGGCCCAATACGTGGTCGAGGTGCTCTCCGAGCACTACGACGCGCTGAACGAGGCGGAGCGCCTGAAGATCCTCATCCACGAGCTGCTCCACATTCCCCGCACCTTCTCCGGGGCGCTCCGGGGCCACCGCGGCCAGGGGGAGCGCATCGACCGCCGCACCGTGAACACCTACTACCGGCGGTACCTGGATGCGGTCCGGGAGCGGGAGGAGCGGTTGCGCCGGGAGCGGGAAGGGCAGCTCCGGCTCTTCTGACCGTCCTCCGGGGAAGGGGCGTTTCAGGCCCCGGGATCCTCGCCGGGCTCGCGGTAGAGATCCGAATCCAGGTACAGCGAGCGGAGCTGGCGGAAGACGATGGTGACCACGATGGTGAGGGGAATGGCCACCACGGCCCCGATGATCCCGAGCAGGTTGGCGAACACCACCAGGGCCACCAGCACCACCACCGGGTGCAGGCCGACTTGCCCCCCCACCACCCGCGGCTGGAGGATGTGACCCTCGATGAGGGAGATCCCGAAGTAGAGGATGGCCACCTTGAGCAGCATGAGCCATCCCGCGGCGGAGAGGGTGACCAGGGCGGCGGCGATGAAGCTGATCCAGAACCCGATGTAGGGGATGACGTTGGTGATCATGGCCAGGGCGGCCAGGGCCAGGGGGTAGGGCACGCCGAGGATGAGGAGTCCGATCCCGGTCAGGCTACCCACGATGGTGGCCACGATGGCCACCCCCCGGAGCCAGCGGCCGAGCAGCCGGTCCAGCTCCGCGGTGGTCCCGTCGAACCAGGAGTGGTACTTGCGCGGTACCAGCTCCGCTCCCCGTTCCCGGACCCGGTCGTAGTCCCGGAGGAAGAAGAAGGTGAGCACGGGCACGATGACGAAGGAGAGGGTGACCGTGGCCACCAGGCGGGTGACCTGGACCACCCCGCTGATGGTCTTGCCCACCACCTGGTTGGTGCGCTCGAGGAGCTTGGGCAGCTCGTCCGCGTACCGGGACACGGCGTCCTCCAGGTGCAGCCGGGCCAGGAGGGGTTTCAGGGCCCCCTCGACGTTGCCCAGCACCTGGGGCAGGTTCTTGAGGATCTGTCCCAGCTCGTTGAAGAGGGGGGGCAGGAAGAGGACCAGGGCGATCACCACCACGGCCATGAAGGGAACCAGGAGCACCAGGATGCCCAGGGCGCGGGGAAAGTGGTGGCGCTCCAGGAAGTCCACCGCGGGGTCCAGCAGGTAGGCCAGGAACATGGAGATCCCGAGGAGGAGGAGGATCCAGCCGAAGCGGGAGATCAGCCACAGGCCGGCGGCGATGGACACCACGGCCAGGGTGCGCAGCACCCAGGGGTGGCGCCGGTAGGGGAGGAGCAGGTAGATGAGCATGCCGGCCAGGAGCGGCGTTCCCAGCACGTCCCCCAGGGCGAACCCGTAGGCGACCAGGAGCAGTCCGGCCACCACCAGGAGCGGCCAGGGGAAGCGGTTCACCCGCCCTGGAGACGTCTGGCTCATGCCCGGAATGATGCGGGGCCGGACGGCTACTGTCAACGCGGGGGCGTTGACACCCCGGTGCCCCCTGCCTAGACTCCGCGCTTCCGCTGCGGCCGGCCACCTCCAGGGAACGCGTCATCATGCCCCCCAAGCCCGCCCCCACACCGGAGTCCGCTCCCCGGTTCCGCACCGCCCGCGACGCGGAGCGGTACCTCCTGGGCTTCATCAACTACGAGATACGATCGCGTTACCGACCCACCACCCGGACCCACGACCTGGCCGCCTTCGCCCGCCGGCTGGCCGGCGCGGGGTGGGAGCCGGCCTCGGTGCCCGCCCTCCACATCGGCGGCACCAACGCCAAGGGGACGGTGGCGGTCCTGGTCGAGCGCATCCTCCGCGCGGGCGGGCTGCGCACCGGGCTTTACACCTCGCCTCATCTCCACTCCATGCGGGAGCGGATCCGGATCGGGGGCCGCCCCCTGGCCGCGGATCGCTTCCGGGCCGGGGTGGAACGGCTGGCCGCGGTGTACGCGGACACCCCCGGGGCCGGCTTCCGCACCACCTTCGAGCACCTGACCGCGCTGGCCTTGCTGGCCTTCCAGGAGGCGGGGGTGGAGCGGGCGGTGATCGAGGTGGGGTTGGGCGGCCGGCTGGACGCGACCAACGTGCTTCCGCCGGGGCCGGTGATCCTGACCCCGGTCTCCCTGGACCATCGCCACGTCCTCGGGAACACCGTGGCCGCCATCGCCGCCGACAAGGCCCACATCATCAAGCCGGGCGGGGCCCTGTTCCTCATGCCCCAGGGCCCCCGGGCCCGGGCGCCGATCCTGGCCCGGGCGAAACGAACCGGAGTCCCGGTCACGGAGACGGGGGCGGCGGTCCGAGTCGAGGTGGCCGGGACCGGCCGGGAGGGCACCGATCTGGTGGTGACCGGCGCCGAGGCCTACGGGCGGATCACCACCCGGCTCCTGGGCGCCCACCAGTCGGCCAACGTGGCCGCGGCGGTGGCCGCGGCCGAAAGCCTGCTCCCCCCGGCGTCGCGGCGGCGCGGGGTGCGGAGGGGGTTGGCCGGGGTCCGGGTCCCGGGCCGGCTGGAACTCCTCGAAGGGGACGGGATCCCGGTCCTGGTCGACGGGGGACACAATCCGGCCGCGGCCCGGGCGGTGGCGGCGGCGTTGCGGCGCCACTTCCCCGGCGCCAGGGTGACCGGGGTGGTGGGCATGGCCGGGGACAAGGACCGGGCGGGGTTCCTGCGGCCGCTGGCCCCGGTCCTGGACCGCCTCATCGCCACCGCCGCGGTCAGTCCCCGGGCGGGCGCCCCGGAAGCCCTGGCCTCCCGGTTCCCGGGGAGGGCGGAGACGGTGCCCGGGGTGGCGGCGGCCCTGGCCGCGGCGCTTCGTGACGCCCCGGACCTGGTGCTGGTGGCCGGGTCCTTCCTGGTCGCCGCCGAGGCGCGGCGGGCCCTGGGCCGGCGCCGGGCCTGAGCGTCCCCGGGGCGGGCGGCGAGGCGGGAATCGACACCGCCGTCCTCTCCGGCTAGCGGTATCGCCGCTTGATCCTTCCCCAGCTCCTGCTCTCGACGGGGGTGGGAGGATCGCACGCGTTGTACCCGTCGACGCAGAACCCGGCCGTCCCCTGATGGGGGGGAACGAGGCCGTCGAGGCGGGTCTCGGAAGAGCGGCAGTCGACCACCTTCACGTAGCCGGTGACCGGGCGGCCCACGACCCGCAACCGGTCCGGCGAGTGGACGGTGACCGCCAGGTAGCCCCCGACGGCGATCACGCTGTGGCGGATCCCGGGCTCGCTCGGGGTGTTCCGGCAGTGGTTGACCGGGTCCCAGACGGCGAGCAGGCCGCTGGGGGCGTCCGGCCAGTCGGCCGAGGGGTAGGAAAGATCCATGCAGTCCACCCAGCCCCACACGTCGATCCCGCTCCCGGCCGTTCCGTCGTAGTCGATGCCGAACTCCATGCCCGCGACGCCGGTGGAGTCCGACCCGTTGCACACCAGGTACCAGACCGCGTAGTCGGTCCCGGGGGCGTCGCAGGCCCGCGTATTCACGGAATGGGCGGTCGGGGCGGGGAGCCCGTCCGAACAGGGGCTCTTCGCGGGCAGGGGAGTCACGTGGAGGGAGACCGAGGACTGGTCGTTGTCGAAGGCCGTGGCGGGGGCGGGGAGCCCGGCCGGGAGAAGGAACCCCAGGAGCAGGTCGGGGGAAAAGCGCCTCATGATCGTCACCTCCCGCGCGGCCAGGGTGGCCGGTCACGTGGGGGAGGCGCGTCGGCCCTCGGTTCTGCCGGATCCCGTGCTCAGGCTCCGATCATAGCACGCGAGCGCCCCGCGGGCGGCCGGCGAGGGCAAAGAAGAAGCCCCCGCGGGGGATCCCCGCGGGGGCTTGCTTCGTGGTGCAAGCAGAACCTAGTTGTACTGCTGCTTGATCTGGCCCCAGGTCTTGGTCTCGACCGGGGTGGGCAAACCGCAGGGGTTGTAGCCAGGGAGGCAGAATCCGGCGATACCCTGGTGCGACGGGGTTTCCCCGTCGATCCGGGTCTCGGAGGACTGGCAGTCCACCACCTTGACGTAGCCGGTCACCGGACGGCCGATGATCTGCATCTGGTCCGGGGAGTAGAACGTGGTCCCCAGGTAACCGCCGATGGCGATGACCGTGTAGGGCACGTACGGCTGGGACGGGGTGTTCTGGCAGTGGTTGACCGGGTCCCAGACGGACAGGAGGCCGCTGTTGGCTTCCGGCCAGTTGGCCGACGGGTAGTTGAGATCCATGCAGGACGTCCAGCTCCAGACGTCGACGCCGCTGTTGGGGGCGCCGTCGTAGTCGATCCCGAATTCCATGCCGGCGATGCCGGTGGAGTCGGAGCCGTTACACACCAGGAACCAGACCGCGTAGTCGGTGCCGGGAGCGTCGCAGACCTCGGTCACCATGGTGTAAGCCAGCGGAGTGGGCACGTTGGTGGTGCAGGGGTCCTTGCTGGGGATGGGAGTGATGTGGAACGAGACCGCAGCCCGGTCATTGTCGAATGCCTGAGCCGGGGCGAAGAGCCCAAGCGTCAGGGCGCAGCCCAGAAGCAGTCCTACCAAAGCGCGCTTCATGTTGTAGTACCTCCTTAGCGATAGGCACGATGCGGAACAGTCTTGCGGTGACAGCTAGGTTCCTTCCGGGGCCGAGCCTGCCGGACACGTCAGCAGAAACCCTGGGAGGACGATCTACGTCCGTGCTGACTGTCGACCACGTAGCGTCGAGTCAACTTGCACCGCTAATTAGTCTAGCATGGGTTGGAACCGGTGTCAACGGCCGGAAGGGGGCAACCCCTTAGAAGTACGGGGATTACCGGGAAGGGGAGGAGGGGGGGAATCCGCGGGATGACGCCCGAAAATCGGGCGGCGGGGTCTCCCCCGCCGCCCCGGCATGAGGTCGGGCTACTGGTAGAGGGTCTTGATGCTGCCCCAGGTGGCGGGCTGGACCGCCACGATCAAGCTGCAGGGGTTGTAGCCCTCCCCGCCGCCGAAACAGACGTACCCCAGGTGGCTGGGGGTCAGGCCGGTGAGGTCGGTCTCCTTGTTCTCGCAATTGACCACCTTGGCCTTGCCGTCCACCGGCCGGGGAATGACCATGAGGCAATCCGGGCTGTAGGCGGTGACCAGGAACACCCCGGCCACGGCCGGATCGGGGCCCATCTGGCAGTTCGCGAGGTAGGACCACAGGATGGAGTTCCAGGATCCCGCATCCGGCCAGTTGAGCGGGAAGTCGATGTCCGCGCAGAGCATCCAGGAGTTGATGTCCACGCCCACGCCGGGGGTCCCGTCGTACTGCAGGCCGCACTGGAGGCCCGCCGTTCCCAGGCTGTCGCTGTGGTTGCCGATGAAGAGGTAGACGTTGAACGTCCCCAGGGGCGCCGAGGTGTCCACCTGGCGGCACTCGGGGAGCACGGTGCTGCACGGTGACTTCACGCTTGCCGTCGCAACGTGGAGGGCGATCACCGCGTCGGCGTTGGTGGTGGCCAGGGCGGCGGGGGCGGCCGCGGCCAGCGCGGCGGCGGCGATGAGCCCGGTCCGTATCCAGTTCTTCATGGGATCCTTCCCCTTTTCGAAGCCTTCGCACCCTCCGGTCTCGGGGGAAATCGGGATCCCGGTTCCCCGACCGGAGTACCTTCGGGCCCGCTCGGGCCTCATCCTGGTATCGGGCGGCGGGCCGGGTGCTTTAGCCCAGGATGGGCATATCGCCGGGTGGGGCCCGTCGGGGGCGGCGGACCCCGGCCCATCCGGGGGAAATGCCCCAGCCGGGGGGGGGGCGGTGGAAGCCGGGCGGGACCCTGGGGTATACTCGCGGGCTCGTTTAACGTCAGGCGGCTTCCAGGAGGAGATTCCGGTCATGGCCAAGGGCATCACCCCCCGTTCCGAGGATTATTCCCGCTGGTACGGCGACGTCATCGCCCAGGCCCAGCTCGCGGAGAATGCGCCGGTCCGGGGATGCATGGTCATCCGGCCCCACGGCTACGCGATCTGGGAGAAGATGCAGCGGACCCTGGACCGGATGTTCAAGGAGACCGGGCATCAGAACGCCTACTTCCCCCTGTTCATCCCCGAGAGCTTCATGACCCGGGAAGCCGAGCACGTGGAGGGGTTCAGCCCCGAATGCGCGGTGGTGACCCACGGGGGAGGGAAGAAGCTCGAGGAGCCCCTCTACGTCCGCCCCACCTCCGAGACCATCATCTGGGACATGTACCGGAAGTGGATCATGTCCTACCGGGACCTGCCGCTCCTCATCAACCAGTGGGCCAACGTGGTCCGGTGGGAGATGCGCCCCCGGCTCTTCCTCCGCACCACGGAATTCCTGTGGCAGGAGGGGCACACCGCCCATGCCACCGAAGCCGAGGCCGACGAGGAGGTGCGGCGCATGCTCCAGGTCTACGCCACCTTCGCCGAGGAGACCATGGCCATGCCGGTGATCCAGGGGGTGAAGACGGACTCGGAGAAGTTCCCCGGGGCGCTCCGCACCACCTGCATCGAGGCCATGATGCAGGACACCCGGGCCCTCCAGGCGGGGACCAGCCACCATCTGGGTCAGAACTTCGCCCGGGCCTTCGACGTCACCTTCCAGAACGAGAGCGGCGAGCGTGAATACGTCTGGGCCACCTCCTGGGGCGTCAGCACCCGCCTGGTGGGGGGGCTCATCATGGTCCACTCCGACGACGACGGCCTGGTCCTTCCGCCCAAGCTGGCCCCCATCCACGCGGTGGTGGTCCCCATCTGGATGAAGGACGACCAGGTCGCGCCCATGAAGCAGGCCGGGGGGGAGCTCTACGAGGTCCTGAAGCGAAGCCACCCGGGGCTCGATCTCAAGCTGGACGACCGGGAACAGTACAAGCCGGGCTGGAAGTTCAACGAATGGGAGCAGCGGGGGGTGCCGGTGCGGATCGAGCTCGGCCCCAAGGACGTGGCCAAGGACCAGGCGGTGCTGGTGCGGAGGGACACCCGCGAGAAGGAGTTCGTCCCCCGGGAGCGGATCGGGGAGCGCCTGACCGCGCTTCTGGACGAGATCCAGGCCAACCTGTACCGGCGGGCCCTGGACTTCCGCGAAGCCAACACCTACCGCGTCGACGACTACGAGTCCTTCAAGAGCGGCCTGGCCGAACGGGGAGGGTTCTACCTTGCCCACTGGGACGGCACCCCGGAAACCGAGGCCCGGGTGAAGGAGGAGACCAAGGCCACCATCCGGTGCATCCCCTTCGACCAGCCGGAGGAGGAAGGGCGCTGCATGGTCACCGGGGCCCCCAGCCGGCGGCGGGTGCTCTGGGCCCGGGCCTACTGAGTCCGCATTCCCCTCTCCGGACTACTCCCCGGAGCACCCTTCCCAGGGCGTTTCCAGGCTGGGCCGGAACCGGCCGCCGTCCAGGAGCTCCAGGATCACCACCCGGCGGCCCGCCTCGGCGGACTCCCGCAGGATGACCGCCGGCCGCTCCGTGCCCGGAGGGCGCACCACCCCGATCAGCGTCCGGCTCAGCCGGGCCGCTCCCGCCCGGGGAAGATCGAGGAGGGCGTAGCGGAAGATCCGGCGGCCCGCGGTCGCGCTCACCCACACGTGGAGCACCGCCTCCGAGGAAGCTCCGCCTCCCCTGAGGCGCACCGCTCCCTGGTATTCCCCCACCAGCTCCAGCGCCCCCGGCTCCCAGGCCTCGGCCAGGCGGAGGTTCCGCCGGATGAGCGGCACCTCGGGGTCGATCTCCAGCCCCGGAGGCAGGTTGCGGGCCATCTCCCGCCGGGCGTCGCGGCTCAGGCCGGCCAGGGCGCCGGCCAGCTCCGCCGGCCGGCCGGGGGTGTGCCAGACCTCGGCCGGGTCGTTCAGGGGCCAGCGGGGCCAGCTCTCCCCGGTGGTCCCGGCCACCGGCCGGTCCAGGGGCTGGTCCACCGGGACCGTCCCCGGTTCCCACCGGCCCACGGCCACGGTGAGGGAGTCGCAGGCGTAGGTGGAGGCCACCCAGGCTTCCGGGTAGAGCACACCCATGCCCCCGGGGGCGAAGACCGCCCCCACCGGAGGATGGTCGCCGGGGGGAAGGGCGCTCCAGCTCCCCTCCCCGTATCGGGCCACCGGGTCCCACTCCAGGCGCCAGCGGTACTGCTGGGGGTAGCCCTGCCATTCCAGGATGCCCAGCACCTCGTCCGCGGCGCGTACCGGTCCCGCTCCCCCCAGGGCGGCGGCGGCCAGGAGTAGGGCCGCCACCCGGACTCCGCGGGCCGCGAGCGGGGCCCTCATGGGGCCACCGTCCACGATCGGGCCGGGCCGGCGGGGCCCCGCAGCCCGGCTCCGTCCACCGCGTAGACGCGCCACCAGGCCGTGCCCACGTCTCCCGGCTCCACGTCCAGTTCGGCCGCGGCGGAGTACAGGCGCCCCGGACAGCAGATCACGGTGGAGAAGTCGGGGGTGGGGGAGATCTCCAGCCGGTACCAGGCGATTCCCGAGCAGTCGTCGAGCCTGCTCCAGGCCACCTGGATGGTGTCCCCGACCCGGAAGCGCGCCCCGTCGGCGGGATAGGCCGGGATCGGCGCGTCGGGGGGGCGGATGTCGGTGGGAGGGGAGGGCCCCTCGTCCCGGAAGCCCACCGCCACCCGGCTCCGGCCCGCGTCGTTGGTGGTGGCGACCAGCGAATCCACGACCGGATAGGGGGCGCCGGGGTCCCAGGTCCAGACCACCTCGGTCAGGCTGCGGGGCGACAGGGTGCGCGCACCCCCGAGGCCCTGGAGGCCGCCGGGGACGTGCTCCGGCCTCCAGTACACCGGCGCGTCCCCGAAGTTGTAGAGGAAGAGCGTATCGCTCTCCGCCCCGGCCAGGCAGAAGGAGGGGGGCTCGTAGAAGAACCCGGTGGCCGCGGCGGCGGGAACCACGGTGAGGGTCACGGCGACGGAGTCGGTCCTGGTCCCGTCCGAGGCCCGGATCACCACTCCGGGGTAGCTCCCCGCGTCCCCGAACCCCGGGGCCAGGCGGAGGGCGGCGGTGCCGTCCCCGTGGTCGGTGAGGACGGCGAACCGGGGAAGGTTCCGGGCGGAGAGCACCAGGGGATCCCCGTCGGGATCGGTGGCCCGCACCTCCACGGTGTCCACCGTTTCCTCCTGCACCGCCGGAGGGGAGACGGGGTCCAGGACCGGCCCCCGGCCGGCGGGGGAGGTGGGGGAGTCCCCGCCGCAGCCGGCGCAGAGGGCCAGGAGCAGGGCGCCGGCGGACCCGGAGGCGAGCCCGGCGGGGCGGAGAGGAAGGAGCGGCCGGAGGCGGCGGATTCCGGGCATCATCGGGAGGGAGGGGTTCCTTTCCTGAGCAGGGGGCGAAGCACGAAGCGCCCGTCATTGTAGCCGATCCGGTACGGGGTGCGATGCGGGTGGGCGCGGAGGAAGAGCGCGTCGTCCTTGCCGAAATCGCGCACGAAGAGGATGGGATCGGAGAGGTCCGGAGAGGGGTCCGGCCAGCCGAACACCCAGCTCGTGGGCGGGCGCAGGGGGCGGGGCGGGGTGAACACCACCGCCGGGGTGCGGGCCTGGTCCCGGACCGCCTCCAGGGGGGCGGCCACCGAGGCGCTCACCCCCCGCAGGTGGGTGATCTGGACCGGCCAGAAGAGAATCGCCGCGGCCAGGGTGGAGGCCAGGGCCCAGGCCGCGGGGACGGCCGGGCCGCGCCGGCGGCTCCAGCTCCGCCACCCCAGGACGATGAGCACGGTCAGGGGGAGGAGGAGCTCGTAGGTCTTCACCGGCCCGGTGTCGTTGACCCCGATGGACCAGTAGGGGACGTAGGCCAGGAGGCCGAGCAGGAGCATGGCCCCCGCGCCCACCGCCGCCCGCCGCGGGGAGAGGCCGGGGATCCCCGTCCCGCGCCCCGTCCCCCGTTCGCGGCGGCGGATCCGGCCGAAGGCGAGGACGGCGGGGACCAGGATCAGGGGCCAGCCCAGGGCCCAGAAATGGAGCCGGAGGGCGAGGAGCGCGGCGTTCACGAGGCCCTGGAGCGGGGTGTGGTCGTGCACCCCGGGAATGATGGTCCCGAACCCGAACTCCTTCATGCCGCCGGTGCGCAGGGCCTGGTACCCGGTGGTGAAGGCGTGGCCGGTGGTGGCCCGGTTGTAGAGGAGGAACACCGCCACCCCGGCCAGGCCCCCCAGGACGGCCAGGGCGGCCGCGGCCCGCCGGCCCCGGCGGAGCGCGGCCAGGCCGAGGAGGACGGGGAAGAGGCCCAGGGTGACCGCGGTCCAGGGGCGGGTGAGAAGCAGCAGCCCCAGGGCCAGCCCCGCGGCCAGGCCCCAGGCGTCGCGACCGCCGCCCAGGACGCGAATCCCCGCATAGGCGGCGAGGGCGAGGGCGAAGTAGGAGGTGGGGTGGCTGAGGAGGGTGGCTCCGGTGAGCAGGAAGAGGGGCGAGACCAGGAGCAGGGCCGCGGCGGCCGTGCCCCAGGCCCGGCCGGCCAGGCGGGACACCACCGCCGCGGTGAGGGCGGTGTTGGCCGCGGCCAGGGTCACGGGCAGGAGCCTCGGCAGGCCGAGGGCCAGCGCCGGGACCAGGGCCAGGGGATGTCCGGGCGGGTACTGGCCGAACCACCGCCCATCCCGCACGGCGACGAAGACGCTCTGGAAGAAGGGGGAGGGGTCGGGGGCGGGCCAGGCGGCCCGGCCGTGCTGGAGGAGCCGGGCCTGGAAGAGGTAGACGTACTCGTCGTCGGTCACCACCTGGTTGCGGAGCAGCCACCGGGCGGCGCCGAGCACCAGCAACGCGGCCGCGCCGGCCAGCACCGGAATCGCGGTCCGGCTCCGGGCGGCCCGGCGGAGAAAGGGGAGGGCGCGCGCCACGGGCGGAGCCAGGCCCCAGGCCAGGAGCGCGGCGGCGGACAGGCCGGCGCCGAGGACCCGGAGGTAGAAGCCTCCCTCGCCGGGGCCGAGCTTCAGGAACCACTGGATGTCGTAGCCGAAGAGGGCGTGGTTCGCGGTCCAGGCGGCGATCCAGAGCCGTCCCGCCGCCAGGAGGGCGAGCCCGGCGACCAGGGCGGCCGCGCGGGGCAGGGTTCCCCGGGGTCCCGGGCGGCGATCAGCGTTTGCCATCGGGGGGGGGCGGGCCGAGGGCGCGGAGACGGCGGCGGGCCTCCCCGGCCTGGGGGGCCTGCATCCGGACCAGAACCTGGTACACCTGCCGGGCCTCGTCGGGGCGGCCCAGGCGCTCGTAGAGGCGGCCCAGGTCCAGCAGGGCGGGCGGGTACGGCTTGTCCTTGTTGGCGGCCAGGAGCGGCCCTTCGGCCTCGGCGTCCCGGCCCATCCGGAGCAGGAGGCGGGCCAGGCGATAGTGGGTCTCGACGTCCACCGGCCCCAGGCTCACCGCGCGGGTCAGGGCGGCCGCGGCGGAGGAATCGTGGCCGGCGTCCTCCAGGGCCACCCCGAGGACCAGGAAGGGCTCCTGGGAACTCGGGGCCAGGGCCGCCGCACGCTCCGCCGCCTGCACCGCGGACTCCGTCCGTCCGAGCTTCCGGTCCACCACGCTCAGGGTGAGCCAGGCCCCGGCCAGGTCCGGGTCCTCGGCCACCGCCTCCCGGAGCGAGGCCACCGCGCGTACGGTGTCCCCGAGGGCGAAGTCGTTCACTCCCCGCCGGTAGGCGACCGGTCCGGCCACGTCGCCCAGCTTGCCGCCGCGGGCCTCGGCGAGCCGGTCGAGGATCTCCAGGGCCTCCCGGTGCCGCCCGGCGCCGCGGTACATCTCCTCCAGGTTGAGGTAGGTCTCGGCCTGGGTGGGATCGGCGGCCAGGGCGCGCCGGAAGTACCCGACCGCCTCGGCCCCCTTCCCCTGCACCATCATGATCCGCCCCAGGTTGTTGAGCGCCTCGGGCTGGTCCGGCCGGGCCCGGAGCGCCTCCTCGAAGGCCCGGGTCGCCCCGGGCACGTCGCCCTTCTTGAGCAGGGCGGTCCCCTCCAGGTTCATCATGTGGGCCCGGGTGTCCCCGCCGTGGACCAGGGGGACGAAGGCCAGCACCGCGTAGAGGCCGGCCGCGGCCAGGGCGGGAACCAGGCGGGCTCCGGCCCGCCGCCACGCCCACAGCCGGTCCGCGGCCAGACCGGCCGCGGGCCAGAGGAGCACGGCCAGGGGGAGGCGGTAGCGCGCGGTGACGAAGAAGAGGGCCACGGAGAGGAGGATGCCCCCGAACAGGACCGGTCCCGCGCGCCAGCCCCGGCGCCAGCCCAGCAGCAGGCCCACTCCGCCCAGGGGGAGCAGCCAGCCCAGGGTGAAGAGGAAGCGGAGCACCGGCGCCCGGGTCCGGAAGTACCCGAAGTCGTAGTGGTTGGGAACCTCGAAATCGTTGAGGGCCAGGAGCACCTTGCGGGCGAAGAGGCCCAGGGCGTGCCCCGGGTTCCCGATCCAGAAGTCCAGGCCCCGGAGCCACCAGTAGCGGTCGGTGGCGGTCACCCCCGCCGGGCCGCCCCGGGCCGCCGCCGCCACCTCCCGGGCGCTGGTGAAGAGGCCCTCGGGCCGGTTGAGGAGCCCGGAGTCCGGGGGGAGGTGGAAGGTGCCGTCGGCCTGGGCGTTGTTTCCGATGAAGAAGTTCACCCCGCCGTTGGCGGAGATGAGCACCGGCTCCCCGGAAACGGAGAGGTTGCGAACCCCGGTGAGGGCGACCGGGACCAGGAGCCCGGCGAGGAGGATCCACGCCGCGCGGCGCCCGGGCCAGCCCAGGTCCCGGGGCCGGAGGACCGCCGTTCCGGCCAGGATCAACCCGCCCAGGAACAGGTTCGGCTGGGCCAGGGCGGCCAGGCCCAGGGCCAGCCCGGCCGCGAGGGCCCCGCGACGCCGGCCCCACAGGACCAGGGCGGCGGAGACCAGGAACACGGCCAGGGAGATCGAGAGCAGTTCCCCCTCGAAGAAGACGAAAGGCCCGTAGAGGGCGGCGCCGAGGCCGGCCACCCAGCCTCCGCGGGTCCCCCCCAGGCGCCGGCCCACCGCCCACAGGCACCCGGCCACCGCGGCGCCGAGCAGGAACTGCACCGCCCGCACCGCCCCCCAGCCGAGGCCGAGGGACTGGAACAGGGCGAGGAAGAAGGGGTAGAGGGGACCCTGGGCGTAGGGCTCCCCGGCCGGGGCGAGCAGGCCCTCGGCCCGGATGCGCGCGGCCTGGGCGGCATAGGTGGCGGCGTCCCCGGTCGGCTCCTGGAAGAGGGAGAGATGGCGTACCTCGCTCCAGTAGAGGCCGCGGACGAGGATGGCGGCCAGGATCACCAGGAGGAGGGCGGCCCAGGCGCGAGGGGGAGCGGGGGAGGGTGCGGCGTCTCGGGTCATCGGCTTCGCGGGGGATCTCCCTGGCAGGATGGCGTCGGCTTCATTTGCGACCACGGGTCCAGCAGTTTAGCATTATGGACCGTCTTCCGCCTTCATCCCCGACCGCCGGCCCGGCCGGCCGAGGAACGCCATGATCGGACCCGAGCTCGAGACCAAGCACCGCCACACCCTGGACATCCTGCGTTCGCTCCGGGGGGCGGTGGTGGCCTTCTCCGGCGGGGTGGACTCCACCCTGCTCCTCCGCCTGGCCAAGGACGCCCTCGGCGACCGCTGCGTGGCCCTGACCACGGTATCCCCCAGCCTTCCCGATCGCGAGCGCCGGGAGGCCCGGGAACTGGCCCGGGGGATGGGGGTCCGCCACCTGTGGGTGGAGTCCCGGGAGCTGGACCGGCCCGGCTTCGCGGCCAACCCCACCAACCGGTGCTACTTCTGCAAGAGCGAGCTCTTCGATCTCTGCTTCGCCCGGAGCGCGGAGCTGGGCCTGCCGGCGGTGGTCTACGGGGCCACCGCCGACGACGCCGGCGACCACCGTCCGGGGATGGGGGCGGCCCGCGAGCGGGGCGCGCGGGCTCCGCTCCTGGAGGCGGGCCTGGGCAAGGAGGAGATTCGCGCCCTGTCCCGGCACCTGGGCCTCGCCACCTGGAACAAGCCGGCCATGGCCTGCCTCTCCTCGCGTTTCCCCTACGGCACCGCCATCGACGCCGCCCGGCTGGGGCGGGTGGAGGCGGCGGAGGAGGTCCTGCGGGCCGAGGGGTTCCGGGAGCTCCGCGTCCGCTATCACGACGACACCGCGCGCATCGAGCTGGGATCGGGCGAGTGGCTGCGCCTCACCGATCCCGGGACCCGGGACCGGGTGGCGGCGGGCATCCGCGCCGCCGGGTTCCGCTACGTGGCCCTGGACCTGGAGCCCTTCCGGAGCGGGCGGTTGAACGAGGCCGCGGGGCTGGCCCCGGCCGGGGAGGCGGGACCGAAAAAGGGCTCGGACCCGGATCGTTGATTCTGGTATCCTTCGTTCCTCGGATTTCACCGCAGGGAGTCGATTCGTGAACATGTTCCCGCAGCTCTATCCGGTCCGTTCCTATACGTGGTTCGGCGCCTGGCGCCGGGCCGGAGCGGTAGGGAGCGTCTGACAGGGAGACTCCCCCAGCGGAACCGCACCGGCCTCTTTCCACGGGAAAGGGGCCTTTCTTTTTCCCCGCCGCCGGCTCCCGGCCGGCCGCGGAGGAGCGACGGCCATGGAAGGTTGGCATCGGCGGCTTTGCGCGAGCGTGAGCGCGCCCACCGCGGCCCGGGCCGGGGAGATCGCCTCGGGCCTGCCCCCCGCGGTGGAGCTGGTGGAACTGCGGGCCGACCGGCTGGACCCGGCCGAGGTCCGGAGCGGAGCCTGGAAGGCGCTCCCGGCCGGAGCGGACCGGAGCTGGGTGTTCACCTGGCGGTCCCCGGCCGAGGGGGGGGCGGTGCCGCGCCCGGCGGGGGTGCTGGCCGCGGCCGGGGCGGCGGGGTTCCGCTGGATCGACGTCGAGGCCCGGGAGCTGGAGGGCGCCGACCCCGAGGCGGCCTCGATCCCGGTGGAGCGGCGCTGGGTGAGCCGGCATGCGGCCGGGCCCCCGGCCGCCGCCGAGGATCTGCTCGAGGCCTGGAGCGCGCTTCGTCGCCACCCCGCCGCCCTCCACAAGCTGGTCGTTCCCGCCGACCGGTTCGCGGTCAACGACTGGGTGCTGGGCCTGGTGCGGGAGGCGGCGGTGGCGGGGGAATCCCCGTTCACCGTCTTCGCCCAGGGATGGATCGGGCATCCGTCCCGGATCCTGGGCTGCCTGGAGGGGAACGCGGTCACCTTCGCCGCCCCCGAGGGCGGGGAGGCGACGGCCCCCGGACAACCCACCGTCCGTACCGCCTGCGAGGTGTACGCGCTGCCCCAGGTGCCGCCGGAGCCGCGGCTCTTCGGTGTGCTCGGCCACCCGGCGCGGCATTCGCGGTCCCCCGAGCTCATGAACCACGCCTTCCGCCTCTGCGGCGAGCGCGCGCTCTACCTTCCCCTGGAGAGTCCGGAGCCGGAGCCGGTCCTGGACTGGCTCCGGCGCGGGGATCTGCGCGGGCTCAGCGTGACCGCGCCCTTCAAGCTCGCCGCCGCCGGTGCCTGCGACCGTCTGGAACCGGGGGCGGCCCGCCTGGGGGTGGTGAACACGATGTGGCGGGAGGGGAACCGTCTCGTCGGCGACAACACCGACCTGGCCGCGGCGGGGGAACTGCTGGCCGAGCTGGAACTGGGCCGGGGCGGGCGGCTGGCCCTGGTCGGGGCCGGGGGGGCGGCGGCGGCGGTGGCGGCGGCGGCAGGGGGCCTCGGGGCCACGGTCACGGTGTTCAACCGGTCCCCGCGCCGGGGCCGGACCCTGGCCGCCCGGCTGGGGGCCGCCTGGGGGGGCGCGCCCGGGGACCTGGACCCGGCCGGATTCGAGGCGGTGGCCAACGCCACCCCCCTGGGCCGGGACGGGGAACTCCCGGAGGCGTGGGCGGAGCGCGACTGGGCCGGGACCGCGGTCCTGGACCTGGCCTACGCCGCCGGAACCACCGGCCTGGTCCGCCTGGCCGAGGCCCGGGGGTTGCCGGTCCGGGACGGGCTCGCCTTCCTCGTCCGCCAGGGCACGCGTCAGTTCCATCGCTTCCTGCGGCGGAACCTGGAGCCGGACGCCTTCGCCGGAGGGCTGGTCCGATGAGCACCGACCGGGCCGGGTTCCGGGCGCGGGCGGCCGAGGGCTGGCCGGTGGTCCCGGTGGTGCGCGAACGGGTGGCGGACTGGTGGACGCCGGTGGCCGCCTTCCACCGCCTGGCCGCCGACCGCCCCCACTGCTTCCTGCTGGAGAGCGTGGAGGGGGGAGAGCGGGTGGGCCGCTACTCCATCCTGGGCCGGAATCCCTTCCTCGTCCTGCGCTCCCGGGGGGACGACTTCCGGATCGAGGGGGCGGAGGCGGACCGCTTCGCCGGACTCACGGGCCCGCCGCCGGAGCGGCTGAAGCGCATCCTCCACGCCTACCGGGCCCCGCGGGAGCCGGGCCGGCCGCCGTTCCTGGCCGGGGCGGTGGGCTACTTCGGCTACGAGACGGTGCGCTGGGTGGAGCGGATCCCCGACGGGGGCAAGCCCCCCGCCCCCGAGGACGACATGACCCTCCTCTTCCTGGAGGAGACGGCGATCTTCGACCACGTGCACCAGCGGCTCTTCCTGGTCGCCGCCGCCCGCACCGCCCCCGGCGGGGACCCCGATCACGCCTACGGCCGGGCGCAGGAGCGCTTGGACGCCCTGGAGGCCGAGCTGGCCGCCCCGGCGGGGGGGCCGCCGGCTCCGTCCGGGTCCGGGGCCGGGGGGGAGGCGGTCTCCAATCTCACTCCCGCCGCCTACCGGGCCATGGTGGAGGCGGGGAAGGAGCACATCGCGGCCGGGGACGTGTTCCAGGTCGTGCTCAGCCAGCGCTTCCGGGTCCCCAGCGCGGCCGGCGATCTCGCCCTCTACCGGGCGCTCCGCTCGGTGAACCCGTCCCCCTACATGTTCCTCCTCCGCCTGGATGGATGGAGCGCGGTGGGATCGAGCCCGGAGCCGCTCCTGCGGGTGGAGGGGGACCGGCTCTCCTACCGGCCCATCGCCGGCACCGTGCCCCGCTCGGGGGACGAGGCCGAGGATCGCCGGCGGGCCGAGGCGCTGGAGCGGGATCCCAAGGAACGGGCGGAGCACGTGATGCTGGTCGATCTGGGCCGGAACGACCTGGGCCGGGTGGCGGTCACGGGATCGGTGTCGGTGGACGAGCTGATGGTGGTGGAGCGCTACTCCCACGTGATGCACCTGGTCAGCGGTCTCTCCGGGCGGCTCCGGCCGGGGCTGCATCCCCTGGACGCGCTCCTGGCCTGCTTCCCCGCCGGCACCGTGAGCGGGGCCCCCAAGGTGCGGGCCATGGAGCTGATCGAGGAGCTGGAGCCCGAGCGCCGGGGCCTCTACGCGGGCGCGGTGGGCTACCTGGACTTCGCCGGTAACCTGGACACCTGCATCGCGCTGCGCACCCTGACCCTCCACGCGGGGACGGTGCGGGTCCAGGCCGGGGCGGGGATCGTGGCCGACTCCGATCCCGGGCGAGAGGAGGAGGAGACCCGGCACAAGGCCCGGGCCCTGCTGGACGCGGTGCGACGGGCGGGGGAGGGGCTCTGATGCCGCGCCCCTTCGTGAAGGTATGCGGGATCACCCGGGCCGAGGACGCGGCGGCGGCGGTGGCGGCGGGGGCCGACGCGGTGGGATTCGTGTTCGCGCCGGACAGCCCGAGGCGGATCTCCCCGGCCCGGGCGGCGGAGATCGGCCGGGCCCTGCCGGAGCGGGTGGCCCGGATCGGGGTCACCGTGGACCTGAGTCCCGAGAGCATGCGGGCGCTGGCCGAGGCGGCCGGACTGACCGCGATCCAGGCCCACGGGGAGGAGCCGGAGACGGTGTGCCGCGCCTACCCGCTGCCCACGGTGAAGGCGATTCCGGGGGCGGCCGACCTGCAGGAGCTGGAGGCCTACCGGACCCGCCCGGTGCTCCTGGACGGACGGGCCCCGGGCCGGCGGGGTGGCACCGGACGCCCCGCCGACTGGGAGCTGGCCCGCCGGGCGGGGGAGGCCGGGTTCCGGATCCTCCTCGCCGGGGGCCTGGGACCGGAGAACCTGATGGACGCGATACGTGCCGCCCGGCCGGCGGCGGTGGACCTGAACAGCGGGGTGGAATCGGCCCCCGGCCGGAAGGACCCGGACCGCCTGCGGCGGGCCCTGGAGCTTCTGGCCGGGCTGGAGCCGCCCGAGGAGAGCGCATGGCCCTGGTAGACCGGCCGGACGGCCGGGGGTATTTCGATCAGTTCGGGGGGAAATTCGTTCCCGAGACCCTCATGGGGGCCCTGGAGGAGCTGGAGGCGGCCTACGACGCCGCCCGGGAGGATCCCGCCTTCACCGCGGGCTGGATGGAGGCGCTCCGCAACTACGCCGGGCGGCCCACCCCCCTCACCGAGGCCCCCCGGCTGGGGAAGGCCGCGGGCGGGATCCGGCTGTTCCTGAAGCGGGAGGACCTGCTTCACACCGGGGCCCACAAGATCAACAACGTCCTCGGCCAGGTGCTCCTGGCCCGCCGGATGGGCAAGACCCGGATCATCGCCGAGACCGGGGCGGGGCAGCACGGGGTGGCCACCGCCACCGTGTGCGCCCGCTACGGCCTCCCCTGCACGGTGTACATGGGGGAGGAGGACGTGGCCCGCCAGTCCCCGAACTTCTTCCGCATGCGGCTCCTGGGGGCGGAGGTGATCGCGGTGGGCTCGGGAAGCCGGACCCTGAAGGACGCCACCAACGAGGCCATCCGCGACTGGGTGGCCCACGTGGAGGACACCCACTACGTGATCGGCTCCGTGGTCGGCCCCCATCCGTATCCCCGCATGGTGCGCGATTTCCAGACCGTGCTGGGCCGGGAGGCCCGGGAGCAGATCCTGGAGGCCGCCGGCCGGCTCCCCGACGCGGCGGTGGCCTGCGTGGGGGGAGGGAGCAACGCCATCGGCCTCTTCCATCCCTTCCTGGCCGATCCGGTGCGGCTGGTGGGAGTCGAGGCGGCCGGCGAGGGCCTGGATTCCGGACGCCATGCCGCCACCCTGGACCGGGGGCGGCCGGGAGTGCTGCACGGCACCCGCTCCCTGCTGCTGCAGGACGCCGACGGCCAGGTGGCGCCGGTGCACTCCATTTCCGCCGGCCTGGACTACCCGGGGGTGGGGCCGGAGCACGCATGGCTGAAGGCCACCGGCCGGGCCGAGTACGTCTCCGCCACCGACCGGGAGGCGCTCGACGCCTGCGTGGAGGCCTCCCGCCTGGAGGGGATCATCCCCGCCCTGGAGACCGCCCACGCCCTGGCCGCGCTGAAGCGCCTGGGCCCGGAGCTCGGCCCGGGAGCCACGGTGCTGGTCGGGTTCTCGGGACGGGGGGACAAGGACGTTCCCCGGCTCTCCGAACTCCTGGACCTGGGAGGCGGCCATGGCTGACCGGCTCGCCGCCCTCGCCCGGCCCCGTCCGGAACGTCCGGCCATCCTGCCCTACCTGACCGCGGGCTATCCCGGACCGGAGGAAACGGTGGACCTGCTCCTCGCCCTGGAGGCGGGGGGCGCCGACGCGGTGGAGGTGGGCCTCCCCTTCAGCGATCCCTTGGCCGACGGGCCGGTGATCCAGGCCGCGTCCCAGGCCGCGCTCCGGGCCGGGATCACCCAGGCTCGGATCCTCGAGCTGGTGGCCGCCTTCCGGAAGCGCTCGGAGCTTCCCGTGGTGCTCATGGGCTACCTGAACCCGATCCTGGCCTACGGGCCGGAGCGCTTCTTCACCGACGCCGCGGCCGCGGGGGCGGACGGTCTCATCGTCCCCGACCTGCCCCCCGAGGAGGCCGGTCCCTACCACGCCCCGGCCCGGGAGGCGGGGCTGGCCTGGATCTTCCTCGCCGCCCCCACCAGCTCCGACCGCCGGCTGGCCGCGGTCGACGACCTCTCCACCCACTTCAGCTACTGCGTCTCCGTAACCGGCGTCACTGGGGCCCGGGACGCGCTTCCCCCCCGGCTCGGGGGGTATCTGGAACGGGCGGCGGCGGTCATGGCCAAGCCCTTCGTGGTGGGCTTCGGGATCTCCCGCCCGGAGCAGGTACGCCGGGTGGCGCCGCCGGCCCTGGGAGTGGTGGTGGGGAGCGCCCTCATCGCCGCCCTGGGGAAGGAGCCGGACCGGGCGTCCCGGCTCCGCCGCGCCGAGGCCTTGGTGCGGGAGCTCCGGCCGTGAGCGCGGACGCCGCTCCCCGGGTGGCCATCCTCGGCCTGGGACTCATCGGGGGCAGCCTCGCCGGTGCCCTGCAGGGGCGGGGATGGCACCGCTCGGGGTGGGACCCGGACCCCGGCGCCCGGCGGACCGCGCGCCGCCGGGGCTGGCTGGAGCGGACCCCGGCCGGGGCCGCCGAGGCCCTGGAGGGAGCGGACCTGGTGGTCCTGGCCGCCCCTCCCGCGGCCAACCTGGCCTGGCTGGAGGAACTGGCCGGCCGCCCGGGGCGGGCCACGGTGACCGATACCGGGAGCGTGAAGACCGCCGTGGCCCGGCGGGGAGAAGCGCTCCTGGGCCGCCGTTTCGTTCCCGGCCACCCCATGGCCGGGAAGGAGCGGGGGGGGGCGGCCGCCGCCGATCCGGACCTCTTCCGGGGCGCGGCCTGGGTGCTCTGCGGAGGCTCGCCCCGCCGCCGGGCCCGGGTGGCCCGGATGGTCCGCTGCGTGGGTGCCCGGCCGGTGATCCGCACCCCCGCCGCGCACGACCGGGAGGTGGCGGCGGTGAGCCACGTCCCCCAGCTCCTGGCCTCCCTGCTGGTGGGGGAGGCGGCGCGCCGGCGTCCGGGCGCCCTGGAGCTGGCCGGGCCCGGCTTCAGGGGGTGGGCCCGGCTGGCCGCCTCGCCCCCGGAGCTCTGGTCGGAGATCCTCGGCGCCAACGCCGACGCCGTCCGGGCGGAGCTGGCCGCCCTGGAGCGGGCCCTGGCCGGGTTGCGCTCCCGCTGGGAACGGGATGACAATGCTCCGCTCGGAATCCTCCGGCGGGGTGGGAAGGGTTCCGAACGTCTCTTCGGGTCCGGCGCCGGCGGCCGGGGCCGGACCAGGAGGTAGATCATGCTCATCGTGATGAAGAAAGGCGCCAGCGAACAGGAGATCGACCAGGTGGTCAAGACCATCCAGAAGCTGGGACTGGTCGCCCATCCCATTCCCGGGGAACAGCGCACCGCCATCGGCATCACCGGGAACAAGGGGAGCCTGGAGCCCAACATCCTGGAGTCCCTGCCCGGGGTGCTGGAGGCGATCCCGGTCTCCAAACCCTTCAAGCAGGTGAGCCGGGAATGGCGCGAGGGGGACACGGTGGTGGATGTGGGAGGGGTGAGGTTCGGAGGCCGGGAGCTGGCCGTGATCGCGGGCCCCTGCGCGGTGGAGACCTACGAGCAGACCCTGGCCGTGGCCCGGGCGGTCAAGGCTCGGGGCGCCCACGTGCTCCGGGGAGGCGCCTTCAAGCCCCGCACCTCACCCTACTCGTTCCAGGGACTGGGGGAGGAGGGGCTCCGGATCCTCGCCCGGGTCCGGGAGGAAGTGGGGATTCCCGTGGTCACCGAGGCCCTGGACACCGAGGGGGTGGGCCTGGTCGAGCAGTACGCGGACATGATCCAGATCGGCGCCCGGAACATGCAGAACTTCTCCCTGCTCAAGCGGGCGGGGCGATCCCGGCTCCCGGTCCTCCTCAAGCGGGGGATGAGCGCCACCATCGACGAGCTGCTCCTGGCCGCCGAGTACGTGGTGAGCGAGGGGAACCCCAACGTGGTCCTGTGCGAGCGCGGGGTCCGGACCTTCGCCGACCACACCCGGAACACCCTCGACCTGTCCGCCATCCCCGCAGTCAAGCGGCTGAGCCACCTTCCCATCATCGCCGATCCCAGCCACGGGACCGGCAAGCGGGAGAAGGTGATGCCCATGGCCCGGGCCGCGGTGGCGGCGGGGTCGGACGGGCTCATCATCGAGGTCCACCACGCCCCGGAGACCGCCCTCTCCGACGGCTACCAGGCGCTCCTGCCCGACATGTTCGGGGAGCTCATGGAGCAGATCCGGCGCCTGGCCCCGGTGGTGGACCGGAGCCTGGCCCCGGCGCCGGTGCCCGCCCCCTGACCGGGGCGGGCGCCGTTCCCGGTGGACGGGGCGCGCTCCGCCGCATACACTGTTCCCGCTCGACCGAACCGACCATCCCCAGCCAACGGCCCAATCCGTGAACGTCCGCTCACTGACCAAAGGCTCCAAGATCAACGGCCGCTACGTGGTCAAGGGCCGCATCGGCACCGGCTGGGAAGGGGTGACCTACCAGGTCCGGGACCGTCTCGACGGCCGCTTGAAGGCGATCAAGTTCATCACCAACGTCAAGCGCCGGAAGGCGATCGTCAACCAGGCCCGGGTCCTGGTCCGCCTCCATCACCCGAACATCATCAACTACTACAACGTGGACCGGGTGGAGATCGGGGAGGAGAGCCACTACTTCCTGCTCGTGGAGTATCTCCAGGGGCCCCGCCTCTCCGAGGTGGTCCGCCGCCACTTCCGCCGCAGCGACAACGCCCCCCTCTTCTTCGGGCTCCGCGTCTTCTACCAGATCTGCCGGGGCATGGCCTACGTCCACGACCAGCGCATCCTCCACGACGACCTCCACACCGACAACATCATCCTCACCGGGGATCCCGACGCGCCCACCCCCAAGCTGTTCGACTTCTGGGGCAGCCGGGGGGCGAACAGCGCCGACCGCCGCGCCTTCGATCTCAAGTGCGCGGGCCAGGTCCTGTTCGAGATCATGACCGGGCAGGAGGACTACGATCCCGCCGAGCTGGAGTGGCTCCCCCGGGGGGTGGCCGGGATCATCAAGCGGGCCCACGCCCGCATCCACAACTACTCCAACTTCCACGAGATCCTGGACGACCTGGAACAGCTGCGAGCCTGGGACTGAGGCGGCCGGGACCGCGGTCCCCGGTCAGTCGTGGTACTTGGTCTCGCCGGCCCGGATGGCCACGGGGATCCGGTTCTCCGGGGGCACCAGGGGACACGCCCAGCGGTCGTTGTAGGCGCAGTAGGGATTGTAGGCCCGGTTGAAGTCCACCAGCACCCAGCCGGGCGGCCCCTGCTCCACCGGAACGTACCGTCCCACCGGGTAGGTCTCGTCCCCGGTGGTGGCGTCCTGGAAGGGAAGGAACAGCTCGGGATTGTCCGGGGAGCGGTAGACGGTGAGGGTGAAGGTGCTCGCGTCCCGGGTCAGGTGCAGGCGGTAGGCGACCCGGTAGTGGCGCACGTTCCCGCGGGTGTCCATGAGGGTGACCGCGTCCCCGGCGCCGTCGCGATCGGGCTTGGCCAGGAAGCGGAACTCCGGATCGGGAGGAAAGTAGTGGAGGCCGGTGAACTCCGCCCGCTGGGCCGGGGTGAGGGGGGAGCGGGGTCCGCGGAACTCGGCGTCCTTGGCCGCACGGTCGGCCCGGACCGAATCCGCCCAGCCGGCCGGGGCGACCGGAACCCGGCTGGCCGCACCGCCGCACCCGCCGGCGGCGGCCAACAGAAAGGCTCCCGCGGTCGCCGAAATCCAGGCGTGGACGCGCGGGAGCCTCATGCTCGGGGGAGCGATCCGGTCAGGGGGTGTTGGAGTCCGAGGACGCGTTGGCCCGCTCCCGGTCCTCCCACTTCCCGATGATCGACTGGTACCAGGGACGGCTGTCGAAGCGGTTGGCGAACACCCGGTTGATGGAGTCCTGCTCCGCGGCCACGAACTTCACGAACGCGGTGTGCTTGTTCAGGGTCTTCTGCATCTCCGCGAGCTGGGTGTCCATCTGGTCCTGGAGCTTGTCCGTCTCCTGCTTGAACTGGTCCTGCATCTGGCTCTGGAACTGGTTCTGCTTCTCGGCGATGGCGGCGAAGCGGGTGTTCACCTCGCTGATGATCTCCAGCTTCACCTCTTCCGGCCGGTTGGCGTAGGTGCTGAGCTCGGTGCTCAACTTGTCGTTGGAGGCGCTGAGATCGTCCACCTTGTTGATCAGCGTGTTCAGCTTGCGGTTCAGGAACTCGTTCTGCTGCTTGAGCAGATCGAGCTGCTTCTTGGTGCTGCTCTTCAGATTGACGAGCTCCGCCTGCATCTCCCGGTTGGCCTGGCAGCCGGTCAGGGCCACGCTCACGCCGAGAACCGCGAGCATCACGAACGAGCGAAGTCTCATGGAACCCTCTCCCCCTTGCTTGGAGCAATGTCGGTCCAGACCTTGTGGTTGTGCCGGGCGGATCGGACGCAACCCGCACCGCCGCCGGAACGGCGGCTCGGCGCGGGCATCCTGAGGAGGGCTACCGCGGCAAGGCCGACAAGGTGTCGAAGCCCGGTTTCGCCTGCGTACTCCGACGCAAGCGAAGTCCGAGGGATATTAGAGGGCTCCGCAACCGGTGTCAAGGCAAGCGACTCCGGGCCAGGGCGAGGGCGCGGCGGGCGCGGGCGGCCGAGGCCGAGTCGGGGGCGGCGGCCAGCGCCGCCTCCAGGTCGCGCAGTGCCGGACCCCGTTCGCCGTCCTCGGCGTGGAAGAGTCCGCGATTGAAACGGGCCTTGAAGTGGTTCGGATCGAGAGCCAGGGCCCGGTCCCAGGCGGCCAGGGCGGCGGGCCGTTCCCCCAGAAGCCGCCGGTAGCGGCCGAGACTGTTCCACACCTCCGGATCGCGGCTGCCCCGCCGGGCCGCCTCCTCCAGGGCGCGCCAGGCGTCGTCGTCCTTCCCCAGCGCCTCGAGGGCGAGCCCCCAGCGCCCCCAGAGATCGGGGTTCTCGGGATAGGCCTTGGCCGCCCGGGCCAGGTGGCCGGCGGCCTCGGCGGTGCGGCCCTCCCGTTCCAGGATCCCCGCCCACACCGACTGGAGCTCCCAGCTGTTCCCGATGGTGGTGGCGGCGCTGTCCGCCTCGGCCAGGGCCAGCCCGGGATCCCCCCGGCGGTCGGCCACCACCGCCAGTCCCAGGTGGGCCCGGCCCTCGGCGGGATCCAGGACCAGCACCCGGCGGTACTCGACGGCGGCCTCGGCGGTCCGCCCGGCGTTCAGGAGCGCCTCGGCCCGGGCCAGCCGGTCCCGGGCCGGGTCGGCGGCGACGGCCCCCGGCCAGGGGATATTGGCGGCCAGGTAGGCGGCCAGGAACACCGCCCAGGCCCCCCGGCTTCGGCGGAAGAGGGCGGTCGCCCCGGGCGCGGCCAGGAGCGCCAGGGCGGGGAGCGCCGGGGTGCGGAACCGCGCGCAGACGAAGAAGAGCACCAGGGGACCCAGGACGAGCAGGGCGGTCAGGAGCACCGGCCGCCAGGCACGGCGCCGCCGCACCGTCCACGCTCCGGCCAGGGCGAGGGGGAGGAGGAGCCCGGTGGGCCAGTAGAACCCCGGGACCCGCCAGAGCACGGCCCCCAGCCAGGGCACGTCCTCCCGGGCCGCGTAGAGGGAGCGGTTATTGGGGGTCTCGTAGCCGTGGATGAGATAGACCGCCTTCGCGGCGGTGAGGGCCAGCGCCTCCCCGGGATGCTCGCGCCAGAACTCCACCCCCTTCCGGGTCCAGTAGCGGGAGGCCCCGGCGGGGGTGAGGGGGCGGCCCACCGCGGTGCCGGCCGCCCGCACCGAGGCCTCGGCGAAGTCCCGCCAGCCCCCCGCCTCCAGCCCCGGGGCCGACACCCCCCGCCCGTCCGCCCCGGGGTGGTTCCCCACGTAGAAGTTGATCCCGCCCTGGGTGGCGGGGAAGCGGAAGCCGGCCCCGTGGGAGGCCATGAGGATCGCCGGCCCGGCCCACAGGGCGAGGGCGGCGCCGGCCAGGGCCCCGGCCCGGCGGAGGCGGAGGCGGGGAGCAGCCGCGGCCAGGAACGCCCCTCCCAGGGGGAGCAGGGCGAGGGGGGCGCGGGCGAGGGCGGCCAGCCCCCACAGCGCGCCCGCTCCGAGCCACCCCCGCAGGGAGAGGTCGCCGGCGTCGCCGGCCCGTTCCCAGGCGGCGAGGAGCGCGGCCAGGCCCCAGGCGGTGAGGAAGACGGCGAGCGGGGTGCCGAGGAGCTCGCCCTCCAGGAAGAGCTCGGGGGCGTAGATCACCACCACCGCCGCCGCGCCCAGGCGTCCCTTCCGGCCCAGTCCGAGCCGGCGGGCGGCTTCGAGCACTCCCACCGCGGCCCCGGCGCCCAGGAGGGCGTTCAGCACCCGGCCGGCCCAGGGGCCGGTCCCGGCCGCCGCGTACACCGCACCCAGGAGCCAGGGATAGAGCGGGGGCCGGAAATAGGGGGCCCCGGCGTCGAGGTGGCCCGAGGCCAGGGCCCGGGCCAGCCCGTCGTTCATGGCCGAGTCGAGGATGGGGGCGGCGAAGAACGGGCTCGTGCGGTAGAAGGCCAGGAAGAGCGCCCGCACCAGGAGGGCGGCGGCGAGCACTCCCATCGCCTCCCCCCGGGAGAAGCGGGGCGCGGGCCGGGACGGGGTCATGGGCGGCTAGGCGAAGGCGGGGATGCCGGTGACCACCTGGCCCAGGACGAGGGTGTGGATGTCGTGGGTGCCCTCATAGGTCTTCACCGACTCCAGGTTCATCATGTGGCGCATGATCGGGTACTCGGTGGTGATCCCGTTGGCGCCGAGGATCTCCCGGGAGACGCGGGCGATGTCCAGGGCCATGGCCACGTTGTTGCGCTTGGCCATGGAGACCTGGGCGAAGGTGGCCCGGTTCTCGTCCTTGAGCCGGCCCAGCCGGTAGCAGAGCAGCTGGGCCTTGGTGATCTCGGTGAACATGTCGGCCAGCTTGGCCTGGGTGAGCTGGAAGGCCCCGATGGGACGGTCGAACTGGATGCGGGTCTTGCTGTACTCCACCGCGGTATGGAAGCAGGCCAGCGCCGCCCCCACCGCGCCCCAGGCGATGCCGTACCGGGCCTGGGTGAGACAGGACAGGGGGGCCTTGAGGCCCTCCGCCTCCGGAAGGCGGTTCCCGTCAGGGATCCGCACGTCCTGAAGCACCAGCTCGCTGGTCACCGAGGCCCGGAGGCTCATCTTGTGCTTCATCTCCGGGGCGGAGAACCCGGGGCGGTCCTTCTCGACCAGGAACCCCCGGATCACGCCGTCCTCGTCCTTGGCCCAGACCACCGAGACGTCGGCGATGGATCCGTTGGTGATCCACATCTTGGCCCCGTTCAGGATCCAGTCGCGGCCGTCACGGCGGGCCCGGGTGACCATGCCTCCCGGGTTGGAACCGTAGTCGGGTTCGGTGAGGCCGAAGGCCCCCACCATCTCTCCGGAGGCCAGCTTGGGGAGGTACCGCCGCCGTTGCTCCTCGCTCCCGAAGGCGTGGATCGGGTACATCACCAGCGCCCCCTGGACGGACACGAAGGAGCGGAGTCCGCTGTCCCCGCGCTCCAGCTCCTGCATGATGAGGCCGTAGGCGGTGTTGCTCATCCCGGCGCAGCCGTATTCCTCGGGGAGGTTGGCCCCGAACACCCCCAGCTCGGCCAGGGGCCGGACCAGGTGCAGGGGGAAGGTGCCGGCCTCGTTGTGCTCTTCGATGACCGGGAGCACCTCGGCGTCCACGAAATCGCGAACCGCGTCCCTGGCCATCCGCTCCTCTTCGGTGAACAGATCGTCCAGGAGATAGAAGTCGTATCCGGGAAACGCGCTCATGGAACGGAATCTCCTCGTGGGCCCGGCGGACCGAGGCCGCGGACGCGGCCGGAGCGGCAGAGTATAGGCCGCCGCGGTGGGGGTGGCAACGAGGGGGCCAGGCGGGCCGGGGGAAGGTCAGCGCTTGGAGGACCGGCGGCCGGACTTCTCGGTCGGGGAGGACGCGCCGCCGCCGTTGGAGCCGGAACCCTCCACGCGCCCGTTCTCCCCGGCGGGGTCCTCCCGCTCCTTGTCCGGAATTCCGGAGGGGGGGTCGGCGCCCTCCACCTCCTCCGGGCCGCCGTCATCCTCCTCCTCCTCGTCCTCGTCCTCGGCGTACTCCTCGAAGTCCTCGTCGAATTCGTCCCCGTCCTCGTCGTCGTCGTCGTCGTAGTCCTCGTCCTCGTAGTCCTCGAACTCGTCCTCGTCGACGAACTCCTCGTCCTCGAGGGGCTCGCCTTCTTCCGGAGCGGGCTGGCCGAGGGCTTCGAGCACGTCGTCCCGCTCCCGGTTCAGGTGGAGCACTCGGTAGCCGTCGGGACGCTGGTGCTTGAGCAGCACGCCTTCCTGGATGGCCTGGGCCACGAACTCCCGGGCCTCCTCCTCGGCCAGACCGGGAAACTCGGTGGAGGTGGTCATGGCCGCGGAGACGTACTTGAAGGTGATGAAGGGCTTGGAGCGCTCCAGGCGGTCCACGAACCGGATGAAGGCGTCGCGGCGTTCCTCGTCGGCCACCGGCTCGAACTCCAGGGGCTCGAAATGCCCGCCGGCGGCCTCGATGAGGTCGTTGGAGACCGAGCCGCGCACGCCGGCGATGATCACCTGCTTGCCGTACCGGTTCCGGATCATGGTCACCATGCGGATGAATCTGCGGTCCCCGGTCATGAGGAGATAGGTGCCGAGGAAGGGGCGGTCGAGCAGGGTCTCGAAGATGTCCATGAGCATCTCCATGTCGGCGCCCCCCTTGGGCCGCTCGCCGACCTGGAGCGAGGCCACGTTGACCGCGGTGATGCCGGAGACCTGAAGATCGCGCTGCACCCGCTCGGGGTGATCGTCGAAGTCGGCATAGGCACGGGCCAGGGTGACCAGCCCGTACGTCCGGCCGATGTCCATGAGCATGGAACCGGACAGTTCCCGATGGTAGGTGTTCAGGACGCTGTAGCGGATGTTCTCGAAGTCGACGAAGACCGCGACCTCAGCTTGTCGTTCCATGGCTCCTCCCCACCGCCACCGCCGTCTTGCGGGGACGCGGCGGCGATTCCGGGGGGGAACCGGGCTGCGGCCGGGCGCGGGCGTGCCGACGATACGGACTGCTCATTGGTTGTACGGGCGATGATCGGGTGGGATCCACCGGCCCACGCACGAGAGCGGTCGTGACGCGCGGCCGGACACCGACTCAGGAAGGAACGACGGTTCGACCAATCCGTGAATGACGAAGCAAACCTGAAGCCGATTTCCGATTTGATCCAAGTCACCCTACCTAATCGATTAGATTCTACGCCAGGAGAAACGCCGTCTCAAGAACCACTTGAGCGGAAATCGGGGAAATCAGCCGGACCGGGGCCGGTCCGGGGCGGGAGGGAGGCGCCGCAGCATGGTCCTGAGGGCCTCCTCGGCCCGGTCGGCCTCTTCCGCGCTCGCGGCCCGGAGCACCAGCCGCAGGCTCCAGCCGGATCCGTCCAGGATGGGGTAGGAGCCCCAGTCGACCGCGGGCCAGTCCCGGGCCAGATCGGCGAAGGCGGCGGCCAGGACCCCCTCGCGGACCCGGGTCCCGACCTCGCGAAGCACCCGGGGGCTTCCGGTCAGGCGGGAGGCGTTGGCGTCCATCAGCCGTTCGAGGAGCGGCGGCACCCCCGGGAGCACCCACACCCGGTCCACCCGGAACCCGAAGGCGGCGGTGCCGGGGGCGATCAGGAGCTCGGACCCGCGGGGGAGTCGGGCCATGGCCTCCTCGGCGGGGGCGGCATCCTGGCCGAAGATCCCCTCCAGCCGGGCCGCTGCCTCCGGATGCACGGTCAACTCGCGCCCCAGGGCCTCGGCCACCGCCGGCCGCGTGCAATCATCGTGGGTGGGTCCGATGCCCCCGCTGACCAGCACCAGGTCGGCGGCGGCGAGGTCGGCCCGGAGGGCCTCGGCCACCTCCCGCACCCGGTCGGGGAGGATCCGCAGCCCCCCCGCGCGGACCCCGCGCCGGGCCAGGATCCGCAGGAGAAAGGGCCCGTTGGTGTCCGCCACCTCGGCGGCCAGGACCTCGTCTCCGACGATCAGGATGCGGGCGCTCGGAATCACGTCACCTCCGGGTTCAAGGACGATCCGGTCTTCCCCCTTGGGCTAGCATACCGGGGAGGGCGGGAAGCGGACACCGTTCCCGCTCTTGCCAGGGGCGCCCGGGGCTGGGATCATCCTCGGTTCCCAACCGATTCCCGTGAGGAGACCGTATGAGCGAGCACGCCGTGAGCAACGAAGCCGTCCTGGAGGCCCTGAGCGGGATCCAGGATCCGGACCTGGGCAAGGACATCGTGAGCCTGGGTTTCGTCAAGGATCTCCGGGTGGACGGAGGGCGGGTCGCCTTCGCCATCGAGCTGACCACCCCGGCCTGCCCGGTGAAGGGGCAGATGGAGCGGGAGGCTCGGGCCCGGGTGGCGGCGCTTCCCGGGGTGGCCGAGGTCGAGGTCCGCATGACCTCCAGCGTGCCCCAGGCGCCGGTGGGCCAGGGAAGCGAGCTGCTGCCGGGGGTGCGCCATGCGGTGGCGGTGGCCAGCGGCAAGGGCGGGGTGGGGAAGTCCACGGTGGCGGTGAACCTGGCCGCGGCCCTGGCCGCCGCCGGGGCCACGGTGGGCCTCATGGACGCCGACATCTACGGCCCCTCGATCCCTATCATGATGGGCATGCGCACCGCCCGCCCGTCGGTGCGGGACGGGAAGCTCGTCCCCCTGGAGCGGTTCGGGCTGAAACTCATGTCCCTCGGCTTCATCGCCGGCGACGACACCCCGGTCATCTGGCGCGGCCCCCTGGTGGGCAAGCTGGTCCAGCAGTTCCTGGCCGACGTGGACTGGGGAACCCTGGACTATCTGGTGGTGGACCTTCCCCCCGGGACCGGGGATGCCCAGCTCACCCTCACCCAGGCCGCGCCCCTGGCCGGGGCGGTGATCGTGACCACCCCCCAGGACGTGGCCCTGGAGGACGTCCGCCGCGGGGTCCGCATGTTCGAGAAGGTGAACGTCCCCGTGCTGGGGATCGTGGAGAACATGGCCTACTTCATCTGCCCGGACTGCGGCTCCCGGCACGAGATCTTCAGCCACGGGGGCGGGGCCGAGGCCGCCCGCGCCTTCGAGGTCCCCTTCCTGGGCGAGATCCCCATCGACCCCGCCATTCGGATGGGGGGGACGAGGGGGTCCCCCTGGTGGTGGGGCACCCCGACTCCCCCCAGACCGAGGCCTTCCGCGCCGTGGCCGGGGAGCTGGCGCGCCAGCTCAGCATCCTGGCCTATCCGGCCCCGGAAGCAGGCTAAACCGCCGGGAAACGCAGGTTGGGGCTCGACAGGCCCTCTCCCTTTGTGTAGCCTTGGAGCGGCTCGACCGCACCCGGACCGTAATGCATTCCAACGGGCTTTGAGCCCCGGGAAGGGTTCCGGCGGGGGGTGTTCTCGGCCAGGAGGGTCGTGACCGTTGGCGAATGCGGCAAAGAAAAAGAAGACAACGAGTTCCGGCGGCAGCTCCAAGCGCGCCACGGCCAAGGGCGGGGCGTTGCGGACGTCCCGTTCATCGAAAAAAACTTCCAAGAGCGCGGCCCCGGCCCGGAAGAAGACGGCCAAGAAGGCGTCAAGCACGAAACGGACCAAGACATCCGCTTCCCGGAAGACCTCGGCCAAGAAGACCGCGGCCGGGAAAGTGGCCAAGAAGACCTCGGCCAAGAAGACCGCGGCCGGGAAAGTGGCCAAGAAGTCCTCGGCCAAGAAGACCGCGGCCAAGCAGAAGCCCGCCGGCAAGGCCACCGCTAAATCCGCCGCCGCCCGCCGGAGCACGTCGAAATCCGCGGCCCCGAAATCCAGGAAGGCGTCCACCCAGGCCAGACCGGCTCCGGCGCGGGCCAAGGGAGCCGCCTCCGGACCCGGCAAGAGCGCAGCCCCCCTGGATTCCCGCCGCCGGGCCAGCGCCGCGATCAAGGCCTCCGGCGGGGGTGCCCCGGCGGCCGCCGCCCCGCCCGAGCCCGCTCGTCCCTCCCTGGATCAGATCCTGGAGGCGCTTCCGTACCAGGAGGGGCAGTTCGTGGTCCATCCCAAGTACGGCCTGGGCCAGATCGAGCGCATCACCGAGCGCAAGCTCAGCACCCGGACCGTTCCCTGCCTGGAGATCAGCTTCTCGTACCAGGAGATGCGTCTCACCATCCCCGTGGACCAGGTGGAGCGGTCGGGCATCCGGCGCCCCATCAGCCGCAAGGAAATCGACGACGTGTTCAAGGTGCTCAAGGGACGGGCCACCTTCGACGCCAAGCGGCGGTCGGCCAAGCGGGTGGTGGACTACCGCAAGCGCCTGGGCCAGGGGGATCCCATTTCCCTGGCCGAGGCGGTCCGGGACCTGGCCCGGCTCTCCCTCAAGAAGTCCCTCTCCTACGAGGAGCGGAAGATCCTGAGCACGGCGCTCAGGATCCTCTCCCGGGAAGTGGCCCTGGCCCGGGGGCGGGAAGCGGACGACGTGCGCGAGGAGATCGAGAAAATCGTGTATCGTTGAGCGGGCCCGGAGGCCGCATCGCGCTCCCCGGTTCCTGCTCGCCGTCGTGTTCACCGCCCGAGGATCTGCATCCATGAGCCCAGTTCGTCGTCCCGCGCACCCCCGTACGGACCGTCCCGGGTGGGTTCGCGGACTCCTCGCCCTGCTCGCCGCCCTCCCGCTGCTGGCCGGGGGGGAAGGCGCCGCCGCGCCGCCTCCCGCCGCCGGATCCGCCCCCGACACCGCGTCCTGGCACGTGAACCTGGTCACCCAGAGCGACAGCCGGGGTGAGCTCCGTCCCTGCACCTGACACGGGCAGCCGGTCGGGGGACTGGCTCTTCGCGGCGGGGTGTTCCGCACCATCCGCGCCGGGACCACCCCGGCGGTGGTGATCGACGGGGGCGACTTCGTGCCCGAGCGCACCGATTCGCTGCGCACGGCCCGGGCGGACATCGTCCTCCAGGCCATGGCGCTCATGGACTACGACGCGGTGGCGGTGGGGGAGGAGGAGCTCATCCTCGGTCTCGACTTCCTGGCCGAGGCCTCCCGCCGCGTTCCCCTGGTGTGCGGGAACCTCCGCCTGGCCGGGGACCTGGAGAGCCGGATCCCCCCGGTGCGGTGGATCGACTGCGACGGCCACCGGGTGGCGGTGACCGCCTGGGTCGACCCGCTGCTCTACTACGACTGGGACGGCGCCTTCGGCCGCTCCCCCGACAGCCTGACGGTGATGGACCCCGCCGAGAGCCTGGGGCCGCTCATCCTCCAGCTGCGGAGCCAGGCCGACCTGGTGGTGGTGGTGGCCCACGCGGACCAGGACGCCATCGCGGACTGGCTGGACAAGGTGCCGCCGGTGGACGTGGTGATCCAGGGGCATGAGCCTCCCGTTCCGCACGGCCCCCTCGCCTTCCACAACACCCTCCTGGTGCGGGCCGGCCCGCGGTCCCGGAACGTGGCCCAGCTCGATCTCGCCGTCTCCGCGCCCCACCGCCTCGACCCGGTGCTGTTCAAGCTCTGGGAGCTGGAGAAGGAGAGCCGGTACGACTCCCGGATCGAGGAACTGGTCAAGCCGTTCCTGGAGGAGCACCACCTCAAGCGGTGAACGCCCCGGCGCCCGCACCCGAAGGGCCGGCGGCGCGGCCGGGACCGGGTCCCTGGCCGCCTGCTAGACTCTGCCTCCCACCCCCTCGAGGAGGCACGGCGTGATCGAAACTGGCTGGGAGCGGGAGGCGCTGGCCCCGCTCCGGAAGCGGGGCCTCATCATCGGGCCCGGGGACCCGGGCTACGCGGCCTACCGCGGGGACGTGGTCCTGGACGGCGAACCCGACGGGATCGCCCGCCCGGCGGGGGAACCGGAGCTGGCGGAGATCGTCGCCCACGCCCGCGCCCACCGGATTCCGGTCACCTTCGCCGGGGGACAGACCAGCCTCACCGGGAGCAGCGTGGCCGAGGAGGGCCTCCTTCTCGCGGTGGAGAAGATGGACCGCATCCTCGACATCGCCCCCGATCCCGAAACCGGAGGCATGACCGCCACCGCCGAGCCGGGCATCTTCCTCGGCGACTTCCAGCGCGCCCTCCTGGCCGAGGGCTGGTTCTACCCCCCGGACCCCACCAGCCGGAACGAGGCCCGCCTGGGCGCCACCGTGGCCACCAACGCCACCGGCGAGGACACGCTCTTCTACGGGCCCACCCGCCGCTGGGTGCGCGAGCTGCGGGTGGTCACCGCCTCCGGGGAGGCCCGGGTCCTCCGCCGGCCGCCGGAGAGCCGCCCTCCGGAGGAGAAGGCCACCGCCGGCTACTACGCGGCCGAACACGAGATCGATCTACTCATCGGCAGCGAGGGCACCCTCGGAGCGCTGACCCGGATCACCGTGGACGTCATACCCCGGCCCGAGGCCACCTTCGCCGGGCTCGCCTTTTTCCCCTCCCTGGAGACCGCGCTCCGGTTCACGGTGGCCGCCCGCCGCACCGAGGCGGTGGTGCCCCGGGCCCTGGAGCTACTCGACCGGGCGTCCCTGGACCTGGTGGGGGGGAACCCCGAGGGCATCGGGTGGCCCCCGGCCACCGGCGCCGCCATCGCCTTCAAGCAGGACTACCGGGACGAGGCGGAGCGGGACCGCTACCTGGCCGGCTGGCTGGAGCTCCTGGAGCGCGTGCTCACCGAGGCCGGCTCCCCGGAACTCCTGGATGGGGTCCTGGTCATGGACGACCGGGCCGGCCGCGACCGCCTGCGGTCCTTCCGGCACCGGGTCCCCGCCACCCTGCACGAGCGGGTGGAGGCCTTCCGGGAACAGGGGGGCGGCAAGGTGGGTACCGACTGGTGGGTGCCCTACGCCCAGATCCCCGACATGCTCGGGGGCTGGCGGGAGCGGCTGGCCGCCTCGGGCCTGGACACGGTCGTGTTCGGACACATCGGCAACGGTCATCCCCACGTGAACTTCCTGCCCCGGAACGGGGAGGAGAAGGCCCGGGCCCGGGAACTGGTCCTGGCCATGTGCCGGGAGGCGGTGGGCCGGGGCGGCGGCGTGGCCGGGGAACACGGCCTGGGCAAACTCAAGCGTGATCTTCTCGCCGTCCAGTATCCGCCGGAGCGGATCCGCGCCATGCGCGAGATCAAGTCCCGGTGGGATCCAGCCTGGATCCTGGGCCGCGGAAACCTCTTCGATCCGGAGGCAACGTGAACTCGACCCCCCATCCGCGCCGGGGCGGCCGCGCCGCGGTCCCGGCCCTGATCCTCCTCGCCCTGGCCGCGGGACTCGCCCCGCCGGCCCGGGCGGACCTGCCGCCCGCCGCCCTGGCCGAGGCCCAGGGCGATTACCCGAAGGCCCTGGAGCTCTGGGGGGAGACGGTGGCCGCGGAGTCGGGGGAGACCACCCCCGCCGCCCGCTCCCACCTGGAATCCTACCTGCGCGCCCAGGCCGCACTGGGCCGGTGGGACGACCTGGACACCGCCGCAGCCAAGGCGGCGGCCCGGTTCCCGGGCTGGGACGTTCCCCTCATCCTCCGGGCGCGCGCCCTGGAGGCCCGGGGCCGGCCGGGGGACGGGGCCGAGCTCCTGGCCGGGGAGGCCGGGACCTCCTACCCGGCGGCGGTGGAGCGGGCCCGCCTCCTCACCGTGATCGGGCGCCGGGACGACGCCGACGCCATCATGTCCCGGGTGGTCCAGGCCTACGACCCGAACGCGATCTACAGCCCGCCGGACCTGCTCGCCTTCGGCCGCGCCGCGGTGGCCCGGGGGGACTACCAGGGCGGGTCGCACATGATGCAGGTGGCCTTTGCCGACAGCAACGGGTTCGTGGAGGCGCGCCTGGCCCTGGGTTACCTGTTCCAGGAGAAGTACCAGGCCAAGCTGGCCGGGGACGAGCTGACCGGCGCCGCCACCGTGGCCCCCGGGCATCCCGACGTGGCCCTGGCCGGGGCCCGGCTGAACCTGCTCAACAACGGCCTGGACCGGGCGGAAGAGCTGGCCCACCGGGTGCTGGCCGCGCGCCCCGGGGATCCGGGCGCGACCGCGGTCCTGGCCCGGGTGGCCCTCCTGGCCCAGGAAGCGGACCGGGGACGGGCCCTGGCCGAGGCCGCCCTGGCCCGGGTGCCCACCGACCGCGAGCTCCGGGGCCTGGTCGCCGCCGCCGCCTACCTCCAGGGGGATTCCACCGCCTTCCACCGGGAGGAGAACGCGGTCCTGGAGCAGGACCCCGGGTACATGGATGCGTACCTGGACCTGGCCGACATCCTGGGCAACAGCCGGCGGAACCGGGAGGCCATCGCCGTCTACCACCGGGTCCTGGACCGCGACCCGGACAACGCCGCGGCCCGGACCGGCATCGGACTTCTGGCCATGAGGGAAGGGGACGAGGCCGAGGCCCGGAGCTACCTGGAGGAGGGGTTCAAGGGCGACCGGTTCAACATCCGGGCCTACAACCAGCTCGAGCTGCTGGACAAGATGGACACCTTCGCCACCTACCGGTCGGGCCCCTTCGAGATCCGGCTGGAGGCGGACACCGACAGCCTCCTGGTTCCGCTCCTGGAGGCGAGCCTGGATTCGACCTACCGCGACCTGGTGGCCCTGCACGGATGGAAGCCGAAGCAGCCGACGGTGGTGGAGGTGTTCCCCGATCACCACTGGTTCAGCGCCCGGGTCACCGGGCTCCCCTGGGTGGGGGGCATCCCCGCCGTCTGCTTCGGGGACGTGATCGCCACCGACTCCCCCCGCACCCTGTCCGGGACCAGCAACTGGGAGCAGATCCTCCGCCACGAGTTCGGGCACGTCCTCGCCCTGGGCATGACCGACAAGAAGGTGCCCTTCTGGTTCACCGAGGGGCTCTCCGTCCACCTGGAGCAGTATCCGCGGGGGAAGTCCTGGGACGAGAACCTGAAGGCGGCCTACGAGGATGGCGGGCTGGTGCCGGTGGATTCGCTGACCCTGGCCTTCACCCGTCCCAAGGCCTTCAGCCAGCGGCTCCTGGCCTACCACGAATCGGGCCTCATCATCGACGACATCGTGGCCAGCAAGGGATGGGACGTGATCCCCAAGCTCCTGGCCGCCTTCGGCCGGGGGAAGGATCTTCCCACCGCGGTGGAGGAAGTGCTGGGGGAGAGCTACGCCGACTTCACCGCCCACGCCCTGGAGGTGGTGCGGAAGGAGGCCGCTTCCCTGAACGTGTGGCCGGCCCAGGACCCGGACCGGCTGGCCCGCCTGGAAGAGGAGGCCAAGACCCGGCCCGACGATCCCCGGTTCCTGGAACGCCTGGCCCTGGCCCGGTTCCAGATGGGCCAGGCGGACGCGGCCTCGGAGGCGGCCAAGCACCTGCTCAAGCTCGAGCCGGACAACCCCCGCGCCCTCGGGGTCCTGGCCCTGGCCGACCAGCGGGCCGACCGGCCCCAGGACGCGACCCGGGAATCGCTGAGACGGGCGGTGGCGGTGGGGAGCCGTGACGTTCCGGTGTACCTGGCCCTGGCCGGGATCCAGACCGCGGCCCGGGATACCGCCGCCGCCCTGGCTACCTACGCCCGGGCCCTGGACCTCTATCCCCTGGAAATGGATGCCCTCCACCGCCGGGCGCAGCTCTTCCTGGCCTCCGGTGACACCGCCGCCGCCCGGAGGGAATACCGGACCCTGCTCTCCCGGAGCGAGAACGAGGCCGGGCCGGCGGTGGAGCTGGCCCGTCTGGAGCTGGCCTCCGGAAACGGGGCGGCCGCGGCCCGCGCCCTGGACTACGCGGTGGCCGTGGTTCCGCTGGACGCGGATGTGGAGGCGCTGCGGGGCCAGGCCTACCTGCTCGAGAACCGGGACCGCGAAGCCTTCACCCTGTTCACCCGCGCCCGGAAGCTGGACCTCCGCAGCGTGGAGACCATGGTCGGCATGGCCCGGTACTACCTCCGGCAGGACGACCTGGAGGAAGCGGCCTACTACGCCCAGCTCGCCCTGAAGTACCAGCCCGGGCACCCGGTGGCCAAGGAGGTCCTGGCCGAAGCCCAAGCCTGGTAGGGAGCGCGTCCGGGGCGGTGCGGGGAACCGGTCAGCGGTCCCGCGGGCCCTCCCAGGGGAAGTAGCCCCGCGCCACCTCGGCCAGGATCTGGAGCCGGTCCTGCACCTTGCGGAACAGGCTCCCGGGAGGGAAGCGCCCCTCCGGGTCCTTCTCGCCCGCGGGAAGCCCCATGAGCAGCTCCACCCCTTCCTCCACGCGGGACAGGGCGTGGATGTGGAAGCGCCCCTCCCGAACCGCCTGCACCAGGGTCGGCCGGAGCATGAGGTGGGGGAGATTGGCCATGGGAAGCAGGACGCCCTGGCGGCCGGTGAGCCCCCGGGCCAGGCAGAGCTGGTAGAACCCCTCGATCTTCTCGTTCACTCCGCCCACCGCCTGCACCTGCCCCTTCTGGTTCATGGACCCGGTCACGGCCAGGTCCTGCCGGATGGGGATCCCGGCCAGGGCGGAGAGGAGAGCGTAGATCTCCGCGGTGGAGGCGCTGTCACCGTCCACCTCGTCGTAGGACTGCTCCAGGGTGATGCTGGCCGCCATGGCCAGGGGATGGTTGGCGGCGAAGGTCTGCTGCAGGAAGCCGGTCAGGATCAGGAGCCCCTTGTCGTGATAGCGCCCGGAGAGGTTGGCCAGGCGCTCGATGTTGACCAGGCCGGTGGTGCCCGCGGCCACGCTGGCGGTGATCCGGGTCGGCCGGCCGAAGCGGTGGTCGCCCACGTCGAGCACGGCCAGCCCGTTGACCTGGCCCAGCACCGCCCCCTCGGTGTCGATGAGGATGACTCCCTCCCGGATGAGCCGCTGGGTCTTCTCCTCGGGCAGGTTCACCCGGGCCCGGCGCTCCTCCAGGGCGTGGTGGACGTCCTCGGCCCCGATCGGCCCCGGGTGCCGGCGGCCGGCCCAGAAGCCGGCCTCGCGGACCAGGTCCGCGATCTGGGAGAACCGGGTGGTGATGCGGTTGCGGTGGCCGGCCAGGCGCACCGCGTGCTCCACCACCGCCGCCACCCCCTCGGCGCTGAAGGGGGGAAGCCCGTCCTCGTCGCAGACCCCCCGGACCATGCAGGCGATCTCGGTGATGGCCTGGGGGCCCAGCTCCATCTCGGTGTCGAACTCCGCCTTCACCTTGAACAGCTTGGGGAAATCCAGGTCCGCCGAGAGGAGATCGTGGTACAGGTCGGGGGTGCCGATGAGGATGACCTTCACGTCCACCGGGACCGGCTCCGGGCGCAGGGCCCGGGGGGGCGACACCCCCGGCCCCTCCTCGGCCTCGATCTGGACCTGGCCGGTGCGCAGCGCGCGCTTGATCACCCCCCAGGAGCGGCCCTCCCCGTCGAAGTCGTCGGCATGGAGAACCAGGAAACCCCCGTGGGCCTGGATCATGGATCCCGCCTTCACGTGGGTGAAGTCGGAGACCACCATCCCGTTGGAGCGCACCTCGCGGTCCACCGTGCCCCGGAGGTTGGCCACGCTGGGGTTGTTCTCGTAGATCACCGGACGGCTGCGTCGACCCCCGTTGTCGAGGATGAGGTTGACCCGCAGGAGGCGCAGGGCCTCCTCGGCCTCGGACCCCTCGTCCCCCAGCTCCTCCTCGTCGCCGTTGTCCTCGCCCCCCAGGTCCCGGAACAGGACCATGCGCCCCTCGAGGTAGGTCTCCACCTCCCGCAGGTAGTCCACCACCCCGGCCACGTCCTGGAAATCGCGGTAAACCCCGCTCAGGACCAGGTTCAGGAAGGGACGGCTCATCTCCCGGTCCAGCTTCCGGAGGTCGGTCTCCGCCTCCCGGGCCAGACGGTTGGCCCCCTCGCTGAAGGTGCGCAGGTCCACGGCCAGGTTTCCCCGGGCGGTGATCAGGCGTTCCAGTTCCTCGCGGGGGAAGCCCTCCCCCTCGACCTTGTCCTCCAGGTCCTCGAAGGCCAGGGGCTCGCCGTCCACCAGGGGCAGCAGCTCGGCCTCGGAGTGGTCCCCCATGTCGAGCTGGACCAGGACCAGGCCCGCCGGCTCCGCCTTCTCCTTGAGGGGGGCGGCCAGGTCCTGCATGCGCTGGTTGAAGCGCTTCATCCGGGCCTTGCGGCGCTTGGCGTAGACCTCGCTCTGGAAGATGCGGGGGATGCCGTCCAGGAGGCGCTCCACCGCGGTGATCATGGCGTCGTGGAAGGAGCGCCCGCGGCCGGCGGGGAAGACCAGGAGCCGGGGCCGGTCGGGATCGCGGAAGTTGCTGACGTAGCAGAGGTCCTCGGGGGTGTAGGCGGGGTCCTCGAAGGTGTCGAGCAGATGGCGGACGGTCTCCGAGCGGTTGGTCCCGGGATCTCCGGCCACGTAGACGTTGTAGCCGTGGCCGCGCAGGGCCAGCCCCAGCTCCAGGGAACGCACCGCGCGATGCTGTCCGGGGGTGATGGCGCAGGGGGCCACCTCGGCGGTGGTGGCGAAGCCGAGATCCTCGGGGGCCAGCGACCACCGGAGCTGCTCCGGCGGCACGCGAAGTCGGTTCAGGCTCATGCGTGCTCCTCCCCGGACGCGCCCCCACCGCGGCCGGCGCGCCTCGACGCAGTCGGTCCGGGGGGGATTGCCGCCTCGCCTCGGGCCCGGGTTATAGTGCTGGCGATCTCCCCCCGGGTCCCGGTGAGCATAGACTACGCGAGGAGAGTTGACATGCCCTGGTCGACGTTGGCGGTGGTGTTCGGGTCCTGGCTGGTGCTCCTGGTCCTGACCGTGCTCTACCACGCGGTCTGGAGCAAGCGGCGGGACTACGGGGACCGGGAGGGGAAGCGTTGACCGGAGCCGCTCCCGATCCCGCCCTCTACCTGGGATTCGGCCTCTACCTCCTGCTGATGCTGGTCATCGGCGTGATCACCGTCCGCTACATGCGGTCCCTGGACGACTTCGTGCTCGGAGGGCGGCGGCTCGGCCCCTGGGTGACCGCGATCAGCGAGCGGGCGAGCGGGGAGAGCGCCTGGTTCCTGCTCGGCCTTCCCGGAGCCACCTATGCCCTGGGTTTCGCCGAGTTCTGGTCGGTGATCGGCATCGGCTTCGGCATCTTCTTCTCCTGGACCCTGATCGCGGTGGGACTCCGCAACTCCACCGGCCGGGAGAACGCCCTCACCATCCCGGACTTCCTGGCCGCCCGCTTTCCCGGTCCCAGCCCCTGGATCCGGGTCCTGGCCACCGCCATCATCCTCTTCTTCTACACCACCTACGTGGGGGCTCAGTTCGTGGGGGCGGGGAAGATCCTGAACGCCACCTTCGGACTCTCCCCCGGGTGGGGCATGGTCCTGGGGGCGGCGGTGGTCTTCCTCTACACCATGCTGGGGGGATTCCTGGCCGTGGCCTGGACCGACCTCTTCCAGGGACTGCTCATGGCCGGGGTGGCGGTCCTGCTCCCGGTCCTGGGCCTGGTCCACCTCGGCGGCTGGGACGGCTTCGTGCAGTCCCTCTCCCTCCGGGGCCCGGAGTTCCTGACCATGAACGCGGGAAAGACGGGCCACGCCTTCCTGTTCGGGGTGATGGTGGGAGGGCTCTCCTGGGGCTTCGGCTACTTCGGCCAGCCCCACCTCCTCACCCGGTACATGGCCATCCGCAGGATCCGCGACCTGCGGCACGGCACCCTCATCGCCATGAGCTGGGTGCTCGCCGCCTACTGGGGGGCGGCCTTCATCGGGCTGTGCGGGATCGGGGTGTTGGGGGGCGGGCTCGAGGACCCGGAGCAGGTCATGCCGCTCCTGGCCAGGGCCCTGGTTCCGGCCTGGCTGGCCGGCATGCTCATCTCGGGAGCGGTGGCGGCGATGATGTCCACCGCGGACAGCCAGCTCCTGGTCGCCACCTCGAGCCTCACCGAGGACGTGTACGTGAAGCTGATCCGGCGCGGGCGGCCCCCCGACCGGCCGGAGCGGCTGGTCCTGATGGGACGCGCGGCCACCCTTCTCATCACCCTGATCGCCCTGGTGCTGGCCTTCACCAACAGCGGGCTCATCTTCGACATGGTGGCCTATGCCTGGTCCGGCCTCGGGTCCTCCTTCGGCCCCATCATCCTTCTCGCGCTGTGGTGGAAGCGGATGACCCGGGGCGGCGCCCTGGCGGGAATGATCGTGGGAATGACCAGTACCGTGCTGTGGCAGAACAGCGTTATGCTCCAGGGAATCCTGGACATCAAGGCAGCCTCCTTCCTGCTGGCGGTGGGGGCGGTGGTGACGGTGAGCCTCCTGGGAGTGGGGGCGCGGGCGAGGAGCGCGACATGAAGATCTACAAGCGGATCGGTGCCTTCGTGACCGGAGGGCCGGCGGACGCCGCGGTGCTGGATTACGCCGCCCGGCTGGCCGAGCTGGCCGCTCCGGAGCGGGTGTACGTGGTGGGGATGCCGGAGCTGAACGCGGAGCCGGGGAAGGAGCCCTTCGCGGACCGGGTCCAGGCCCTGCTCCAGCGCCCCGCGACCGCCGCCGCCCTGGGCCGGGCCGACCTGGAGGTGGAGACGGGGGAGGGGAGTAACCTCGACGTCCTTCTCCACGCCACCCGGGACCGCGACCTGGACCTCCTCATCCTCGGGCGGCGCCTGCCTTCCTACCAGCTCGCCGACCCCGGCCTGTTGCCCCGGCTCATCCGCAAGGCGCCCTGCAGCCTTCTCCTCGTCAACCGGCACAGCGTGCCGCAGTTCCGGCGGATCCTGGTGCCGGTGGACTTCTCGCGCCACGCCGGCCTGGCCCTGGTCGAGGCCCTTCACCTCCGGGAGCTGGAGGGCGGGGACGCGGCCGAGGTGATCTGCCAGCACGTGGAGGAGATTCCCTACGGATACGCCTACGCGGGGGTCACCCGGCACGAGTACGCCTCCGAGCAGCGCCGCCACGCCGAGGAGAGCTTCGATCTCTTCCTGCGGGGGCTCGGGCGGGACCGCGGAGGCATGCGCCTGGAGTTCTCCCTGAGCGAGAGCGTCCCCACCGCGGTCACCGAGCTGGCCCTGGCCGAGCGGGCCGACCTGGTGGCCCTGGGAAGCCGGGGGCGGACCCGGGCCTCGGCCATCCTCCTCGGGTCCAAGGCCGAGAAGCTGGTCTCGGTCTGCGCCGCCCCGCTCCTGGTGGTCAAGGAGAAGGGGGAGACCCTCAAGTTCCTGGATGCTCTCCTGGCCTCCCGGTGAGGTCCGGGGCCGGGCGGGGCGCGGGTGGTGCCGGAGGCCGGACTCGAACCGGCATGTCCTTGCGGACGGGGGATTTTGAGTCCCCTGCGTCTACCAATTTCGCCACTCCGGCAAGGCGGGCGGGGGAAGGAAGGCAGGGATTGTCGAGGGAGGAGGCCCCGCTGTCAACCGGGGGGGAACCGACCCTCCAGACCGGGGATGCGGGCACGCGGCACGGCTCTTGCTCTCTGGTGGGGCGGATTCCCTCCGGCGGCCGGCATGGAGCCGGTGCGCCACCAGGAAACGAGCATCCATGACCACGCGCCCGATCGAACCCGCCGGCGGCGGCGCCGCCACCGCCGAGCGGCCAAGCCAAGACACTCCAACGGCCTACGAAGACCGTCGTCCCCCCGAGCCCGGTCCCACGGTGCTGCTCGGGCTGGACGGCGTGGCGGTGTGGCTGGTGGATTGAACCGCCGCCGGCCGTCGACGGCACCGAAGGTGCCGGGAACTTGGGAGCCGGAGCCCGGGTAGCGCGGAGCCACGCCCGGGTGGAAACTTCCTTCCGGGCGCCTGCGGCGGGTGGTTCTTGAATTCCAGCCTTGGCACCTGGACACGAGTCCGCGCGCACCCGGATGGGAAGAACCTTTTCTTCGGGCCCGCCGCGACGGCCCGCGGCGCTCAGGGCAACCGCTCGGTGATCCCCAGGATCCGGAAGCGCCGGCTTCCTCCTTCACGCGGCACATCCACCGTGTCCCCCAACCGCCTGCCGAACAGGGCCTTGCCGACCGGAGCCTTGTAGGAAACCACCTCCGGGCCGAGATCCTGGTCCCCTTCCCCCAGCAGCCAGAACACCACCGTTTCCCCACCCTCCTCGTCCACCGCCTCCAGGGAGATCTCGGTCCCGGGAAGAGCCACCCCCGCCTTCCGGTCCAGATCCTCGATGAGCCGGACCCGCTTCAGGTGGGTCTCGAGTTCCTCGAAGCGCTGGGCATAGGTGGCCTGCTTGTCCTTGGCCGCCTTGTACTCGGCGTTCTCCCGTAGGTCGCCGTGTTCCCGGGCCTTCTGGATGGCCTGGGGGATCACCGTCTTGAGCTCCATGCCGACCCGGGTATGCTCCTTCTCCAGGCGGGACAGGGTGGCCCGGGTGACCACCAGGTCCCCGTCGTAGGGATCCTCGGTCTCGGCCGCCATGCGGTTGCCCAGCCGGGCCGCGGACCGCACCCGGTGCCCCTCGACCTCCTCCGAGATCTCGCCGTGGCCGGTGGCGGAGAGGAACTCCAGGAGGGGAAAGCGCACCCGGTCGGTTCCCTGCCAGCGCTTGAGCCGCACGGTGAACGGGGCCTGGTCGTCCTCGGGAATGGGGGCGGCGATGAGGCGGCGGGCCAGGGCGGAGTCCACCTTCATGAGGGCCAGGGCCCGCTTCTGATGGGTCTCCCGGCGCGGCCGCTCCAGGAGGTCGATCCACCCGCCGAGCAGGATGGCGCTCCACTCCGGGGTCAGGGCGGCGAAGCCGGCGTCGTCCAGCCCCTCTTCCAGGACGTGGAGGGCGGCCTCGGGATGGCGGGCGCCGTCGTCCAGGACCAGGCGGGCCGCCGCCTCGCGCGCGTCCATTTCTCCCAGCCGTTCCCACACCCGGCGCCGGATGGAGGTGGCCCGGGTGTCCATGGCCACGGCCAGGGCCTCGGTCCCTTCCAGCCGGTCCAGTAGCACCTCCTGTTCGGCCTTGGAGAGGACGTTGACGTCGAAGCCGGGGCCCACCTCGTCCTCGGGCCGGGCATCGCTCGCGGGGTCCACCCGCAGGAGCCACAGGGCCGCCGCCGCCCGGACCTCGGCGGGGCGGCGCCGGTCGGAGGTCAAGGTCTCCACCCGGTCCCCGTAGGCCTTAAGCACCCGGGGGGCCTGGTCCGGATAGTGGGACAGGAAGGTGTCGAGGAGTCCGAGGTTCTTGAGCGGGTCCCGCTTCACGTTCCACACCGGAAGCTCGACCTCGCTCTCGTCGTCCCCGTCGCCGGCGAGGCGGAACACGTTCTCGTAGGCGCGCCGGGCGTCCACCCGGGGGTCGGCCGCCGCCGCCTCCCGGGCCCGCCTCCACCATCCGGCCCAGGAGGAGGACGGAAGCACCGCGGGCACCAGCACCTTGCGGAGGTCGTCGGCCGCCCCCTGCCCGTCCCGGAGGGTCCGGAGCGCCAGCACCACCACCCCTCCCGGGTCGTCGCGGAGCATGCCCTTGACCCGCTCCGGGTCCACCGACAGCAGCACCCGGAGATCGTCGGGAGGGAGCGGGTCCAGCGCCTTCTCCGCCGTGGCCAGGGTCATCCGGTGCATGGGCTTGTTGGGGAAGTCCACGATCAGGGCCTCGGTGTCGTTGTCCCGGATCCTGCCCACCCCCCAGCCCATGTGGCGCGCGTAGTAGCCGGGGGGGAACTTCATGGCCTTGGCCAGACGGTCCAGTACCACCTCCGCCGACTGGGAGGGCCGCTCGATCTCGGAGATGCGGACGATGGCCTCCGGTTCCGGGTACCCGGAGGCCAAGGTGCGGGTGACCGCGGCCACCGCGTTCCGGAGCGAGTCCCGCTCCGGGTGCCGCCGCCACAGCTCCTTCAGGACCGGCCAGGCCAGGGGCGCGGCGCGGCGGGAGGAGAGGTGGGGGGCGCCGAGATCGAGCACGGTGTCCAGGCGGGTCCAGGCCTCCTGCCGGGCCAGGATCTCCAGGCTCCTGATCAGGGCCCGGGACACCGCGGGTCCGGCGTCCTCGTCGGCCAGGAGGAGGAGGGCCTCCTCGGCCACGTCGTAGTTCTTGTCCTCGAGCAGCTCGGGCAGGGCGTCGGCGGCCGCGCGACGGGCCCCGGCCCCGTCCCCGCGGGCCTGGCGGGCCTCGGCGGCCAGCCAGCCCAGGAGTGCGTGACGGGGGAGGGCGCGATGGGCGTCCTCGAGGAGGTCGTCGTCCACCGCCGCCGTTCCCCCTTCGCGCCGGGCCCGGGCCAGGAGGGGAGCGGCCTGGTGGGGATGGCGATCGAGGAGGATCGCCGCCACCCGGGCCAGCGCGGTCCAGTAGTGGGCCTGGTTCAGCCGCTCGGCCAGGGCGAGCAGGGTCTGGTCGGCGGCGTCGGGATCGTCGGCCTCGGCCTGGGCCCGGGCCAGGAGACGGTGCAGCCCGACCGTCACCCCCTTCTCGGGAAGGAGGGGCTCTACGGTCTCGGGATCGGGGACGGGATCCACCGCTTCGGCGCGGTCGAGGGCGGCCAGGGCCGCCTCCTCGCTGGCCAGCTCGTCGGCGGAATCGCGGAGGTCGCTGAAGGCATCGGTCATGGGCAAGGTCTCTCCCTCCGAGGTGGAACAAAGGCGACCATCGTAGCATAGGCCGAAGCCCGGGCCTCCCCACCGTCGCATCGAACCGTTGACAGGGAACGCGGGTCCGGATACCATCCACCGCCTTGCCGCCGGGTGCGCCCCGGTGCGCACACCCTCCGTGGGGCTGTAGCTCAGCTGGGAGAGCGCTTGTCTGGCAGACAAGAGGTCACGGGTTCGATCCCCGTCAGCTCCACCATTCCTTCCCTTCCGCACCCGGGCTCCGCGATCCGGGCCCCGGTTCCGTGCCGCGGTGCGGTGAACCTGCTCCGCCGGACAGCCCGCCGTTGACCGTCCCCCGGCCGGGGGCTAGACTGCGCAGTTTCGCGGCGGAGAAGGGGTTCGACTTCCCCGGCCGCGCTCCACTTCGGTCCCCGTACGCCATGTGCCCGGTCCCCGCGCGGGACGCGGGCAGGAGGTCGACCCGGTGCCCCTCGATCCCGACGCCGAACGCCCCGATCCGGAGGAGGAGGGCGAGGAGCGGAAGCTCGAACCCATCTACCCCATGGGCCCGGCCCTCCGGGTGCCCCGGGAGGCGGTGCAGCTCACCTTCCTCGATCCCCACGCCCGGACCCTGGAGGCCGAGGCCGGGGAGGGCTCCGAAGGGGACGAGGACGCCGCCTTCGAGTTCAAGAGCCCCCTGGGGGTGAGGATCCCGGTCTTCGAAGGGCCCCTGGATCTGCTCCTCTACCTCATCCGCCGGGACAAGCTGGACATCTACGACATTCCCATCGGCCACATCACCGAGCAGTACCTGGGCATGCTGGGGGTGCTCAAGGTGCTGGACCTGGAGGTGGCCGGGGACTTCCTGGTCATGGCCGCCAGCCTCATGCGGCTCAAGGCCCGCATGCTCCTTCCCACCTGGCCCGAGGGGGAGGAGGAGGACGAGGATCCCCGCACCGAGCTGGTCCGCCAGCTCCTGGAATACCGCCAGTTCAAGGAGGCGGCCCGCCGGTTGCAGGACCGGGAAGAGGTCCGCCGGCGCTGGTACGGGCGCGGGTTCGTGCCGGTGGTGGAGAGCGACCTGCCCCCGGAGCTGGAGCCGGTGTCCCACTTCGCCCTCATCGAGGTGATGAAGGACGTCCTCAGCCGGGTGGGGGAGGAGTTCTTCTACGAGGTCGAGCTGGAGGACGTCACCCTGGAGGAGAAGGTCGCCCTCATCCTGGACGAGCTGGAAGCCAGGGGCCGGGCGCTCTTCCTGGACATGATCAGCCGCCACCCGCGGCGCATGCACGTGGTGGTGACCTTCATGGCCATCCTGGAACTCTCCAAGCAGGGCCGGGTGGCCGTGGCCCAGGAGGCGGCCTTCGGACAGATCTGGATCTACCCGGTACGGGAGGGAAAGGTGGTCCTGGCCGCGGCCGAGGAAGGGGACGCGGTCCCGCATCCCGACGCCGGGGCGGGGGCGGCCGGTCCCGCCGGCGGCGCGGTGGAGGGGGAGCCGGAGGCGGCGGGGCCGGAACCGGAGCCCGGCCCCGGATCCGCCTCCCCCCGCCCGGAACCCGAGACCCTGGCGCCCGAACGGGCGGAGGACGTGGATGGAACTGCATGAGCTCTCCCCCCTGGTCGAGGCGTTGCTCTTCGCCGCCGACCAGCCCGTGACCGTGAACGCCCTGGTGAAGGCGGTGGACGACGACGCGGTCGGCCCCGGCGAGGTGCGGGCGGTGCTGGACGCGCTGATCGAGAACTACGACCACCAACCCCGGGGCTTCCAGCTGGTCAAGCTGGGGAGCGGCTACCAGGTGGTGACCCGCGACCACTTCGCCCCCTGGGTGGAGGCGATGGTGGCCGGGAAGCGGAAGACCCGGCTCTCCCGGGCCGCCCTGGAGACGGCGGCGGTGGTGGCCTACAAGCAGCCCATCACCCGGCTCGACATCGAACGCATCCGCGGGGTGGACGCGGGCGCGGTGCTGAACACCCTCCTGGAGCGGAGCCTGGTCATGATCAAGGGCCGCGATCCCGGCCCCGGCCGCCCGCTCCTCTACGGCACCACCCAGGGGTTCCTGGAGTACTTCGGGCTCTCCAGGCTCTCCGACCTCCCCCGGCTGGACGAGATCGCCGCCCTGGCCCGGAGCGAGGCGCCCTCGGTGTGGGACGACAGCGAGCGCGCCCGCTTCGAGAAGCATGGGGTGGAGGCCGACGCCATCCCCGCCCCCTACGACGAGGAGGACGCGAACGGGAACGAGGAGCGGGGGGAGGTGAACGAGGTCGAGGCCCGCCTGGACGCCGAGGCGGCGGAGCTGGAGCGGACCCGGGAGGAGGAGGCGGCTTCCGGCGGGACGGTGCCGCCGGCGTCCCCGGCTCCGGCCTCCCCGGAGGAGGGGGAGGAGAGCGAGGAGGCGGTGCGCAACGCCGACCGGGCCGCGTTCCGGGAGGCGCTCTCCGCGCTGGCCGGCGAGCCGGATGGGGAGGACCCCGCCGGCCCGGAGGAGGGGCACGCCCCGGAGGAGGCCCCCGCCCCCGAGGAGGAGGACGAGGCCCGGGAAGCGGGGGAGGCGAGGGTCGAGCCCTTCGACGAGCGCGAGGACGCGGAGGAACCCGGGGCCGAGGCGCGGCACCCCGACCCATGAGCGATTCCCTGGACGCCCTCCGGGCCCGCATCGACGCCCTGGACCGGAAGCTCCTCGAGCTCCTGGTCGAGCGGGCGGAGGCGGCCCGGGCCATCGGTTCCCTCAAGGCGGAGCGGGGGGCCACGGTGCTGGATCCCGGGCGCGAACGGCAGCTCCTGGAACGCCTGCACCGTCTGAATCAGGGACGGTATCCCCCGGAGGCCCTGACCACGGTGTTCCGGGAGATCCTCTCCGCCTCCCGCAGCCTGGAGGCGCCCATCGCCGTGGGCTACCTCGGCCGCCCGGGAGGGTTCGCGGAGATGATGACCGCGCGGCGCTTCGGCGCCTCGTCCACCCTGGAACCCTTCCGCGACCCGGCCGCGCTTCTCGGCGCCCTCGACGCCGGACGGATGGAGTACGCGCTCATCGCCCGGGAGGTGGGGGACGAGGACCCCGCCCTGACCAACTTCGATCTCTTCCTGGAGCATCGCGTGACCCTGTTCGGGGAGGCCGTCCTCCACCGGGGCTACGCTCTCCTGACCCTGGACGGGGCGGGTCCGGTGCGCCGGATCCACGGCCATCCCGCCGCCCTGGCCCGGTGCCGCGGCCTCCTCGAGCGCCACCCCGAGGCCACGGTGCTGGCCACCGCCGGGTCCCGGGAAGCGGCGGCCAACCTCGCCACCGGGGAGGACGCCGCCCTGGCTCCGGAGCACCTGGCCGACGGACGCCGGATCGTGGTGGCGGAGAGCGGGGCCGAGGACGAGGCCGCTCCCCGGCGGCGCTTCCTCATCCTGGCCCGGAGCGCTCCGCCCCGGAGCGGGCGCGACCGCACCGCGCTGGTCTGCGTGCTCCCCAACCGGCCCGGCGCCCTCGCCGACCTCCTCCGCCGGTTCACCGCGGCCGGGGCCAACCTGGCCTGGATCGAGATCCGGGAGAGCCGGCACCGCCCCTGGGAGCACGCCTTCTTCCTGGAGCTGGACGGCCACGCCGGCGACCCGGCCACCGCCGCCGCGCTCCGCGAGGCCGCGGCCGCGGCCTCCCACTTCCAGGTCCTCGGCTCCTACCCGGTCGAGGACTGACCCGCCGCCTCCCCGATCCCCGCTACCGGAGCCGGGCCGCTACAGGACCCGGAACCCCTCGTTCTGGTTGCCGAGGATCCAGGCCACCACGCTCCCGATCTCGATCCGGTCCGAGAAGTAGGAGCGGCGGTTGACCCGGGCGGTGGCGAAGCTCTCCCCCTCGCGGGTGGAGCGGCTGGCCTCGAGGTGCTCGAAGGTCCGGAGCCACCAGGCGGTGCGGGCGGGCCGGAGATCCACCCAGGTCCCGGTGTAGCGCTCCAGGGTCTCGGGGGTGATCTCCACCTCGCTCCGGAAACGCCGGTAGGGCGGGGCGGAGATGACCGGGCCCCGGAGCAGGGTCGCGCCGTCGGGACCGAGGATGGGAATGCCCACCGAGGTGGCCAGGCTGGCCACCAGGGGCTCCTTCTCCAGCACCTCGAACAGGGCGGCGCTGATGGTCTCCGCAGCGCCCGGCTCCCCGGCCGCGGCCAGCACCGCGCTCACGGTGCGGAAGACCCGGCGGAACAGGTAGGCCTCGAAGAGGTGCTTGGCCAGGCCGGGAGGGCCCAGCCGGCCGAGGGCGATGGAGGGGATGCCGTGCTTCGACTCCAGCTCCTCCAGCATCTCCAGCGCCGCCGGCCGGAGCAGACCCGCCTTGTAGGTGGAGCCGAGCACCGAGGAATCGATGGCGCTGACCACGTCGCGCCCGGTTCCCACCCCCTGCACCTCCAGCAGCACCACGTCGGCGATCTCCTCCGGCGTGATGTACTCCATCTGGTCCAGGGAGGTGATGGCCTCGAACTCGCCCCGGGTGAAGAGGCCGTTCTCGCCGGTGTCGACCAGGGGCACCTTGAGGGTGCCGGAGCCGTCCGGTCCGGGCAGGCGATCGTAGCCGGAGGGATCGGGGGTGAGGTCCAGGGTCGCGCCCAGCTCGACCCGCCTGGGGTGGTAGAGGACGTAGGGCTCGGCCGCCTCCCCGAGCTCGAACTCCCGCCGCTCCCCGTCCCCGGCGGGGTGGAACTGCTTGCCCACCGCGGCCCGGAAGTCCACTCCCCGGTAGCCGATCAGGGCCGCGGGCTTCACCTCCTTGATGATGGGGCTGCCCGGGGTGCGGGCCATGAGGAAGAGCATGCCGCTCTGGGCGAAGGCGATGGCGTTCTTGTTCAGGAGCTGCGGGCTCGGCTGCTCCTCGCCGTGGGTGTAGGGAATGTTGAGCCCCATGCCCCCGGTGCCGGTGGTGCCGACCTTGAGGTAGAGCCGGGCGCCGATCTCGCCCAGCACCCGGTGCAGGATGCGGATGTGGAGGATGAGCTGGGGGATGGAGATGGAGACCATGAGCTTCTCCACGTCCTCCCGCAGGTCCTCCGCCCCCTTGGCCCCGGCGTCGAGGTCCGACTGCACCGCCTGGCAGGAGGTGTAGACGTCCTGGTAGGAGATGCCGGTGGCGGTGTTCACGCAGTCCACGATCACGTCCGGCTTCTCCGCCCGCAGGAGCCGGGCCAGGAGGGAGTCGCGGCAGGCGGCCTCGAAGTCGCGGTAGGTGTCGTCGAAGAGGCGGCGCCGGAGCGCGGGGTCCTGGCGGCGCGGCTGGCCCTCACCGTCGTCGTCCGGACCGGCCGGCTCGCCGGGGAGGAAGATGTCGCCGTGGTACCCCCGCACGGCCAAGGAGGGGAATTCGGCCTTCAGGTTCGCCACCGCCTCCCGGGTCTCCCCGGCGAAGCGGGCCACCACCGCCAGCTCCTCGATCCCGGTCCGGGAGGCCAGGTTCCGGGCCACCTGATAGCCCACCAGTCCGCTTCCCCCCAGCACCATGGCTCTCTTGTCGCCCTGCCCCATGACATGATCCTCCCCGCGGGAACGCGGCCCGTTCCCGCCGCTCGAGCCGCGGCCCCGGCCTCCGCCGGGGCCCATGACGTACGGGGCCATTGTAGCCGCCGCGTCCGCACGGGGCGAGTCCCCCTTGAGCGGTTTCCGGAGGCCGGATACACTCGCCGGGCTCCCGCCCCCCGCCATCCGAGGACCGACCCACACATGCACGTACGCGACGCCGTCAAGACCCTCCAGCCCTACCGCCCCGGCCAGACCCGCGAGGACGTCCGCGTCTTCGGCCTGGACCAGGCGGTGAAGCTCGGCTCCAACGAGAACCCCCTCGGCCCCGCTCCCGCGGTGCGTGCGGCCATGGACGCCGCCCTCGCCGACTGCCGGCTCTATCCCGAACCGGGCTCGCCCCGGCTCCGCCGGGGCCTGGCCGCCCACTACGGCCGGAAGGTGGAGGAGACCATCGCCGGGGCCGGCATCGACGACCTGCTCGATCTCACCGTGCGGAGCATGCTCGATCCCGGCGACGACCTGGTCCTGGCCCGGCCCGGCTTCGTGCGCTACGCGGTGGCCGCCCGCGCCGCCGGCGGCTCGGTCCGGGAGGTGTCCGGCCGGCCGGAGAGCCCCTATCGCCACGACCTGGACGGGATGCTGGACGCCGTCGGGCCCCGCACCCGCATCGTGGTCCTGGTCAACCCGAACAACCCCACCGGTTCGATGTTCGGACGCGCTGACCTGGAGCGCTTCCTGGCCCGGGTCCCCGAGGGGGTGCTGACCATCCTCGACGAGGCCTACTGCGAGTTCGTGGAGGATCCGGAGTATCCGGACGGTCTCGACTACCTGGGCGCCCCGGACCGTCCGGTGCTGGTCTTCCGCACCTTCTCCAAGATCCACTCCCTGGCCGGGCTCCGGATCGGCTTCGGCTTCGGCCCCCCGGAGCTCGTCGACTACCTGGACCGGGCGCGCCTCCCCTTCAACGTGAACGTGGTGGCGGAGGCGGCGGCCCTGGCCGCCCTGGACGCGGAGGACCACGTCCGCCGGAGCCGGGCCCTGGCCCGGAGCGAGACCGCCTTCCTGGCCTCCGCCCTCGCCGGGCGCGGCTGGAAGGTGGAACCCACCTGGACCAACTTCGTCTTCGCCGAGGCCCCCCTGGACGGGCCCGGCCTGGCCCAGGGGCTTCTGCGCCGGGGATTCATCCTCCGCCCCCTGAACGGATTCGGGCTCCCCGACCGCTTCTTCCGGATCAGCCACGGCACCCGGGAGCAGAACACGGCCTTCCTGGAGGCCCTGGACGCGGTGGCCGCGGAACTGGTGCCCCGTTGACCGTCGCCTCCCGGCGTTGCGGCCCCTTCCGGGCCGCGCCCCGGCTGCCCGGGGACAAGTCGATCACCCACCGCGCCTACCTGCTGGGGGCGCTGGCGGCGGGGGAGACCCGGGTCGCCGGCGCCAACCCGGGGGCCGACTGCGAGGCCACCCTGGCCGCGGTGGGAGGGCTGGGGGCGGGCGTGGTCCGGGAACCGGGCCGGATCCGGATCGCCGGGGTCTCGGGGCGATTCCGGGACCCGGGCGGACCCCTGGACCTGGGGAACTCGGGCACCGGGCTCCGGCTCCTGCTCGGGGTGCTCGCCGGCCAGCCCTTCGAGACCGTTCTCACCGGGGACGACTCGCTCCGCACCCGTCCGGTGGAGCGGGTCCTGGCCCCGTTGCGGGCCATGGGGGCCCGGGCCTCCGCTCCCGGCGACCATCCTCCGGTCACCCTCCGGGGCGGCGCGCTCACCGGCATCGCCTGGACGTTGCCCGTGCCCAGCGCCCAGGTGAAGTCCGCCCTCCTCCTGGCCGGCATCCAGGCCTCCGGGGAGACGGCGGTCGGGGGAGGGGGCACCTCCCGCGACCACACCGAACGGCTCCTGGCCGGGTTCGGGGCCCCGGTGTCCGTGGACCCCGAGGCCGACCGGGTGGCGGTCCGGGGGCCGGCGCCGCTCCGGGGTTGCGGGGTGGAGGTGCCGGGAGATCCCTCGGCCGGGGCCTTCTGGCTCGCCGCCGCGGGAGTGGTCCCCGGAAGTGACGTCTCACTGGAGGGGATGAGCCTCAACCCCACGCGCACCGGCTACTTGGGTATCCTGGAACGGATGGGCCTGGAGCTGGAGACGGACCCCGCCGGCGGGGCGTTGGAGCCTCGGGGGACGGTGCGGACGCGCGGGACGGGGCTGCGCGCGGTCACGGTGGGCCCGGCCGAGGTCCCGGCGGTCATCGACGAGCTTCCCGCCCTGGCCGTGGCCGCCGCCTTCGCCGAGGGGGTGAGCGTCTTTCGGGGGGCGGGGGAGCTCCGGGTCAAGGAGTCGGACCGGTTGGCCGCGGTGGCCGAGGGGCTGGCCGCGATCGGCGCTCCGGTGGAACCCTTGCCCGACGGGTGGCGGATCACCGGGAGCGGGGGGGCGCCCCTCGCCGGAGGCCGGGTCCGGAGCCGGGGGGACCACCGGATCGCCATGGCCTTCCTGATCGCCGGCCTGGGGTGCCGGGAGGGGGTGGCGATCGCCGACCCCCCGGGGATCGGGACCTCCGACCCTCACTTCATCTCGAACCTGAACCGAATCATGGAATCCAGCAAATGACCGATTCTTCCAACGCCCGGAATCCGGGAGCGATCCGGGTCGCCATCGACGGACCGGCGGGGGTGGGCAAGACCACCACCGCCCGGGCCCTGGCCGACGAGCTGGGGCTCCTCTACGTGGATACCGGGGCCATGTACCGGGCCCTGGCCGTGCGCGCGGCCCGGGAAGGGGTCTCCCCGGACGATCCCGGGGCCTCGGCCGCCCTGGCCCGCCGCACCCGGCTGGGCATGGGCCGGGATCCCGGCGGGGCACTGCGGGTGACCGTGGACGGCGAGGACGTCACCGAGGCCATCCGCACCGACGCCGCCTCCGACGGGGCCAGCCGGATCTCGGTCCATCCCGAGGTGCGGGAGGAACTGGTACGCTGGCAGCGGAAGCTGGCCGAGCAGGGGGGGGTGGTCATGGAGGGCCGGGACATCGGCACCGTGGTCCTGCCCCACGCCGAGGCCAAGATCTTCCTCACCGCCTCCCCGGAGGAGCGGGCCCGGCGGCGCCACCGGGAGCTCCGGGCCAAGGGGGGGAACCCGGCCTTCGAGGCGGTGCTCCGGGACCTCAAGGAACGGGACGCCCGGGACCAGGGCCGGGAGAATTCCCCCTTGCGCCCTGCCGCGGACGCGGTTGTGGTAGACTGTACCGCCCTTGGAGCGACCGATCAGGTGGCCGCGGTCCGCCGTGCGGTGGAGGCGCTGGTCGCGCTGGGCCGGGAGCACCCAGGGGAATCGTGATTTCCCACCTCACGCGGGGGCGGTCCACGGGCCGACGGGCCCGGGGCGTACGTTCCGGATCCTCCCGCACAACCAGGATACCCGGGAAGCGGCACCGTGCGGCTTCCCCCGGACGAAGGACCCTTGAACCATGACCGAAGAGAACAACGTCGTTACCGGAGCTGAGACGGAGAACGGGGAGGGCGCGGCCGCGCCGGCTCCCGCCGCCGAGGCGCCTCCCACCCCGACCCCCGAAGAGCGGTTCCAGAGCGTGAACATCGTCAACCGCGACGATGACGAGGACGGCGCCCCCGACGCCCAGCTCATGCAGATGCTGGAGATGGTCGAGGAGTCGATGAAGAGCCTGGAGGAAGGCGAGATCGTCACCGGCACCGTGCTGCGGGTGGACGAGAAGGAAGTCCTCGTGGACATCGGCGGCAAGTCGGAGGGGGTCATCTCCATCGACGAGTTCGCCGACGCCGACTCGATCAGGGTCGGGGACCGGATCGACGTCTTCCTGGAGAAGATGGAGAACCAGGACGGACTGGTCGAGCTCTCCAAGACCCGCGCCGACTTCGTGAAGGTGTGGGACAAGGTGAAGGAGGCCTACGACAACGACCAGGTGGTGGAAGGCCGGCTGCTCCGCAAGATCAAGGGCGGGGTGGTGGTCGATCTCTTCGGGGTGGAGGCGTTTCTTCCCGGCTCCCAGATCGCGCTCCGCCAGGTGCAGAACGTGGAGGAGCTGCTGGGCCAGGTCCTCCGGTTCAAGATCATCAAGCTCAACAAGCGCCGCCGTAACATCGTGGTCTCCCGGCGGGTGGTCCTGGAGCAGGAGCGGCAGGCCCTCAAGGAGAAGATCCTCGGCGAGCTGGCCAAGGACCAGGTGCGCGAAGGGGTGGTCAAGAACATCACCGACTTCGGCGCCTTCGTGGACCTGGGCGGCATCGACGGCCTCCTCCACATCACCGACATGTCCTGGGGCCGGGTCAACCACCCCTCGGAGGTGGTGTCCATCGGCGACAAGGTCATGGTCAAGGTGCTCAACTTCGACCCCGAGCGGGAGCGGATCAGCCTCGGCCTGAAGCAGCTCACCCCGTATCCGTGGGAGAACGTGGACGAGAAGTACCCGGTCAACACCCGGGTCCGGGGCAAGGTGGTCTCCATCACCGACTACGGCGCCTTCGTGGAGCTGGAGAAGGGGGTGGAGGGCCTCATCCACATCGGCGAGATGTCCTGGACCCGCCACGTCCGCCATCCCAGCAAGGTGGTCTCCATCGGCGACATGGTGGAGTGCGTGGTGCTCCGGGTGGACAAGGACGCGGAGAAGATCTCCCTCTCCCTCAAGCAGACCGAGACCGATCCCTGGGAGACCCTGGACCTCAAGTACCCGGTGGGCTCGCGCTTCACCGGGAAGGTCCGGAACCTGACCAACTTCGGCGCCTTCGTGGAGCTGGAGGAGGGGATCGACGGCCTGGTCCACATCTCGGACATGTCCTGGACCCGCCGCATCAACCATCCCTCCGAGGTGGTGAAGAAGGGGGACGACGTCGAGGTCGAGGTGCTGAACATCGACAAGGACGGGCGCCGGATCTCCCTCGGGCTCAAGCAGACCCAGCAGAACCCGTGGCCGATGCTGGAGCAGCAGTACGCCCCCGGGACCCTGGTCGAGGGCAAGGTGGTCCGCACCATCGACCGCGGGGTGGTGGTCGACCTCGGCGACGACGTGGAGGGCTTCGTGCCCCTCTCCCAGCTGGGCATCGAGGACAAGAAGCCCTCCGACGTCCTCAACGAGGGCGACGGGCTCCAGCTCCGGGTCACCAAGACCGACGGCAACAACCAGCGCATCGTGCTCGCGGTGCGGGACGTGGCCGACTCGGCCGACGTGGACGACGACCTGGACGAGCCCTCCTACCAGGGCAAGTACGGCGGATCCGGCACCGCCTCCCTCGGCGAGCGCCTGGGCGAGGAGCTCAAGGCCAGCACCAAGGCCGCCCTGGAAGGGGTGGAGGCCGCGGCCGAGACCCCGGCCCCGGAGGAGGACGAGGAAACCGTGCGGCGCGGGAAGCTGGAGGGGGACGACGCCCCCGAGGCCTCCGCTCCGGACGAGGAGAACGAGGACGCCACGGAGTGAGCTCCGGGCGAACCACGCTCGCGAAGGCGGCCCGCCCCCGGCGGGTCGCCTTCCGCACATTCGGGTGCAAGCTCAACCTCTACGAGTCCACCGGCATGAGCCAGGCCGCCGAACGCCGCGGCTACCGGTCCACCGGTGAGGACGAGTCCGCCGACATCGTGGTGGTGAACACCTGCTCGGTGACCATGCGCGCGGACCAGGAAGCCCGCCAGTACATCCGGCGCATCCACCGCCGGAACCCGGAAGCGCGGGTGGTGGTGACCGGGTGCTACGCCCAGCGGGCCCCGGCCGAGCTGGCCGCCCTCCCCGGGGTGGCCCTGGTGGCCGGGCACGGCGAAAAGGACTCCCTGGACGCGCTCCTGGACGAGCTTCCGCCCCCCGGCGCCCCGCCGCGCATCGCGGTGGGCAGCCTGGACGGGAAGCCGATGACCGCCCTCCGCGCGGTGGGCGTGGAGGGGCGCACGCGCGCCCTCCTCCGGGTCCAGGACGGATGCAACTCCGCCTGCACCTACTGCATCATCCCCGCCACCCGCGGGGCCTCGCGGAGCCTGGCCTTCGAGGAGTGCCTGGAGGAGGCGCGGGGGCTGCTCGCGGCCGGCTTCCGGGAGCTGGTGCTGACCGGCACCCACCTCGGCCACTACGGCGTGGATCTCCGGCCCCGGCGGCGGCTCTCCGAGCTCACCGCGGCCATCCTCGCCCTGCCCGCGCCCCACCGGTTCCGGATCCGGCTTTCCTCGGTGGAGCCCCAGGAGATCGATGCCGCGCTCACCGGGCAGCTTGCCGCCGGCGGGGGCCTGGTCCCGCATCTCCACCTGCCGCTCCAGTCCGGGAGCGACGCCCTCCTCGCCGCCATGCGCCGCTCCTACCGCACCCCCGCCTACCGGCGCCGGGTGAACGCGGTGGCGGAACGCGTCCGCCCCCTGGCCCTCGGCGCCGACCTCATCGTGGGCTTCCCGGGGGAGACGGAAGGGGACTGGCGGCGGACCCTGGGGCTCTTGGCCGAGCTTCCCTTCACCTACCTCCATCCCTTCACCTACTCCCCCCGGCCCGGCACCCCGGCCGCGGGGTGGAGCGGCCGGCCCCCGGGCGACGTGGCCGCCCGCCGGCTGGCCCAGGCCCGGGCCCTCATCGCGGAGAAGAACCGCGCTTTCCGCCGGAGCCTGGTCGGTCACACGGCCACGGTCCTGGTGGAGGAGACCGATGCCGCGGGCGACTGCACCGGTTTCTCCGAGCACTACGTGCGCGTCCGCTTCGCCGCCGGCAAGCGCCTGGTGGGCCGTTTCGCCCTTGTCAGCCTGACCGGATTGACCGAGGATGGTCACTCCGGAAGGCTGCTGGAAGCCATTCCCTGAGCCCGGGAAGCCCCGAGGAGACCGATGAAGGCCTACCTGGAAACCTACGGCTGCCAGATGAACCTCAACGAATCGGACGTGCTCGGCAAGCGGTTCGTGGAGGAGGGGCATACCCTGGTGGACCGCCCCGAGGACGCCGACCTGGTCCTGGTCAATACCTGCAGCATCCGTGAGCACGCCGAGGCCAAGGTGCTTTCCCGGCTGGGAGTGCTGAAGAAGCTCAAGGAGGCCGGCACCTGCACCACCCTGGCCGTGACCGGGTGCATGGCCCAGAGGCTGGGGGGCGAGTTCCTGGGCCGGGCCCCCTTCGTGGACCTGGTGGTGGGTTCCGGGGCCTATCCCCGGTTCTTCGAGACCCTCGCCGCCTTCCGCGACACCGGGCGTCCCCAGGTGGACGTCGGCTTCGCCCGGGATTTCACCGTGGAGGACCGCCCGCAGCTGGAGCCCGGCTCCATCAAGACCTTCATCACCATCATCCGGGGCTGCGACAACGCCTGCCACTACTGCATCGTTCCCTTCACCCGGGGCCGGGAGCGCTCCAAGCCCATCGGCCAGATCGTCCGGGAGACGGAATGGTGCGTGTCCCAGGGGGTGAAAGAGATCACCCTCCTGGGCCAGAACGTGAACCACTACCGGGACGGGGAGTTCGGCCTCGCCGACGCGCTTCGGGTCACCGCGGCCGTGGACGGGGTGGAGCGGGTCCGGTTCACCACCTCCCATCCCGGGTACATGACCGGGGACGTGCTGGAGGCGATGGCCGAGGAAGAGCGCATCATGCCCCACCTGCACCTCCCCCTGCAGTCGGGGAGCGACGCCGTGCTCCGGGCCATGAACCGGGAATACACCCTGGACCGGTACCGGTCCCTGGTCCGGCGGGCGCGGGAGCTCATGCCCGACCTGGCCCTCAGCACCGACATCATCGTCGGCTATCCCGGCGAGAGCGGGGAGGACTACCGGGCCACCTACCGGGCCATGGAGGAGATCCGCTTCGACTCCGCCTTCATGTTCAAGTACTCGCCGCGCCGGGGCACGGTGGCCGCCGGACGCGAGGACGACGTTCCCGCGGAGGAGAAGCAGCGCCGGCTGGCCGGCATCATCGAGCTGCAGCGGAGCATCACCGACGAGCGTTCGGCCCGGTTCGCGGGCCGGGAGGTGGAGGTCCTGGTGGACAGGACGGGGAACCGGGAGCCGGGGACGGTGGTGGGGAAGACCCGGGAGTTCAAGAACGCGATCATGCCGGGACGGGCGTCCTGGATCGGCACGCTGAAACGGATGCGGGTGTCGGAGACGCGGGGAGTGACGCTGACCGGGAAGCCGGTGGACGCGGAACCCTCCGCCGCGACCCACGCCGCCTAGGAGGCAGCGTATGTGGTTCATCAAGGCCTTCCTGGCCATCGTGGTCCTGGCCGGGCTGCTCTTCATCTCACTCCTGAACGCCGGGCAGCACGTCAACATCTACCTCACCGACCCCAACATCCCCACCATTCCCAACGTGGAGCTGCCGGTGGTCATGCTGGGCAGCTTCATCCTGGGGGTGCTGGTCTGGTTCGTGGTCTCGTTCTTCCAGGTCATCTCGGCCAAGTCCGAGGTGTCCGCCCTGAAGCGCAAGAACCGGCAGTTGGCCCGTGAGCTCACCGACCTGCGCAACATGCCGGTCAAGGATCTCGACCCGGAGAGCCTGCCCGCCGGGCCCGGGGACGAGGACGTTCGGGACACCTAAGCCCCGGCGACGACGGCGCCGGTCCAGCGGGGAGCCATGTCCGCCTCGGAAAGCCTGACCCTCATCATCCTGGTCCTGGGACTCATCGTCCTCCTGTGGCTGCTGTGGGCGTGGATTCGCGTCCAGCGCCGCCGCGCCGCGCCGCCCCAGGCCCCCTATACCCTGGCCCTGTCCGCCCTCATCGGCGGGGACCGCCGGGAGGCGCTGCGCCAGCTGAAGGAGGCGGTGCAGCTCAACTCGGAGAACCTGGACGCCTACGTCCGGCTCGGCGATCTCCTGCGGGAGAGCGGCGAGGTGCAGAAGGCGCTGGCCGTGCACCGGGACCTCACCGTGCGCCCCAACGTGCCCGAGCCGGAGCGGGTGCGAATCCTGGAGAGCCTGACCCGCGACTACCTCGCCGCCGGACGCTACGAGGAGGCGGGGCAGAGCGCGGAGCGGCTGCGCCACCTGGACCGGCCCAACCGGTTCGCCTCCCGCGCCCTGCAGCAGGTGGCGGAAGCGCTCAAGGACTGGCCCCGGGCCATCCAGGTCTTGGAGGAGCGGGCCAAGCAGGAGGGCCGCGACAAGAGCCAGCTGGCCCGCTACCGCGGATTCGTGGGCTCCCAGGAGCTGGCCGCCGGCCGGGCCAAGGAAGCCCGGCAGCAGTTCGAGGAGGCCCTGAAACTGGATCCCGACTGCCTGCTCGCCTACCTCTACCTGGGGGACATGGACCAGGCCGCGGGCGACACCGAGAAGGCGGTGGAGTCCTGGCGCACCCTGGCCCTGAAACGGCCGGAACGGGCGGGGCTCGTCTTCGACCGGCTGGAGCGCGCGTTCTTCGAGCTGGGCCACTTCGGCGACGTGGTCTCCTTCTACCAGGAGCTGCTGCACCGGGCGCCCCGGGAGGCCTCGGTGCCTCCCCTCCTGGCCCTGGCCGAGATCCAGCGGCGCAAGGGGGACCTTCGCGAGGCCGAGACCATGATCCAGGAGGCGCTGGAGGTGGATCCCGAGCATCCCCGCGCCCACCGCCACTTGGTCAAGCTGGCCCTGGACCGGAACGATCCCCAGACCGCCCTGACCCGGGTGGACCGGCTGCTGGGGGTGATCCAGGACGCCGAGGGCCCGGGATCGTGCCGCCAGTGCGGCCGCCCCCTGGGCAAACCCCTCTGGCGCTGCCCCCACTGCCAGGCCATGGACCCCCTGGGGCTCTGACGTGGCCTTCAGACGCGCCCTGATCCCGCTCGTGATCGCGTCGGCGGTGATCCTCCTCGCCTCCCCCGGCCGGGGCGCCGACCCGGCGCTCTCCGCGGCCCGGGCCCTGGCCGCGGCCGGGGAGCGGGGGGCGGCCCGGGCGGTGCTGGATTCCCTCCTCGCCGCCGGCGAGGCGGTGCCGGAGGCGGACCGCAACGAGGCCCTGCTGCTCCGGGCCGACCTCGAGAGCGACGGCCAGGCCTACCAGGAACGGCTTCGAGGGCTCCTGGAATCGGAGAAGAGCCCCGCCCGGCAGGCGCTGCTGCACCTCGCCCTGGGCCGGATCGCCTTTGCCCAGGGGAACCTCGACATCGCCCTCCACGAGTTCCGGACCGCGGTGGATCAGGGTCGGTCCGAGGAGGGGAACCTGTGGGTCGGCCTGACCGCTCTGGCCCTGGGCGACGGGGACACGGCCCGGGAGGCCCTGGACCGGGCCGCCGGTTCGGGCAACCTGGCCATCCGCCAGCGGGCCCGGGTGGCCCTCGGCGACAGCTACCGCCTGGCCGGGCGGTGGGAGGAAGCGGCGGCCCGCTACGCCGAGGTCGAGGAGGACGGAGCCGGGGGGCCCGGCTGGTGGTCCACCGCCGCCTTCCAGCGGGCCCGCTGCCTGGAGGAACTGGGACGGACGGCCGAGGCCGCGGATCTCCTGGAGACCCTCCTCACCCGCGCCCCGGGGTCCTTCGAGGCCCCCCTGGCCCGGGCCCGTCTGGCCCTGCTGGGGTCCCTCCCGCCGGAAGGGCCCGAGGCGCCCCCGCCGGCCCCGGAAGCGGGGGAGGAGCCTTCGGGGACCCCGGTCGCGACCCCGGGGGCCTTCGCGGTCCAGGTCGGAGCCTTCGGCGAGAAGAGCAACGCGGAGAAGCTGGCGGGCACGGTTCGCGGAGCCGGATTCGAGCCGGTCCGGGTGAAAGAGGGATCGGACGGTCTCTTCCGGGTCCTGGTCGGCCGTCTCGGGGAGCGCGCGCGGGCGGAGAGCCTGGGCGACTCCCTGGGGGTGGTGCTGGGGCTCGGCTATACCGTGGTGACCGACCGGGGGAACTGACGTGGCCCGCGCCCGGACCCCCTCCGAGACCCCGATGATGCGGCAGTACCTCTCCTTCAAGGAGAAGCACCCCGACGCGGTGCTCTTCTTCCGCATGGGCGACTTCTACGAGATGTTCTTCGCCGACGCCGAGCTGGCCGCGAAGGAACTCGGGCTCACCCTCACCAGCCGCGACAAGGGGAAGGAGAACGGGGTCCCCATGGCCGGCGTGCCCTACCACGCCGCCGAGGGCTACATCGCCCGCCTGGTGCGGAAGGGGCACCGGGTGGCGGTGTGCGAACAGGTGGGGGACCCGGCGCGGAGCAAGGGGCTGGTGGACCGGAGCGTGGTGGAGATCGTCACCCCCGGCACCGCCTTGAGCGACGCCCTGGTCGAGGAGACGGCCGACAACTACGTGGCCGCGGTCCACCCCGAGCGGGACCGGGTCGGCTTGGCCGTGGCCGACGTGACCACCGGGAGCTTCCTGGTCGAGGACGTTCCCCTGGAGCGGTTCGCCCACGAGCTCGCCGGCCTTTCCATCGCCGAGTGGGTGCTCCCCGAGGAGGTGGATCCGGGCCTGCTTCCCTCCGGCGCCGCGGCCCCGGTCCGCCGCCCCGGGTGGTGGTTCGAGGAGGAGCGCGGCCGCCGGGAGCTGGCCGCCCACTTCGGGGTCCAGAGCCTGAAGGGGTTCGACTGCGACGACCTGGGGCCGGCCCTGGGGGCGGGGGCGGCGCTGCTGGACTACCTGCGCGAGGTCCGCGGCCCCGAGCTCCGGCACGTGGTGCGGATGCGGAGGCTGGGCGTGCGGGACTACATGGTCCTGGACGAGACCACCCGGCGGAACCTGGAGCTCCTGCACCCCATCCTGGGGGAAGGGCGCGAGCTGACCCTGCTCCACACCGTGGACCGGACGGTGACCAGCGCCGGGGCGCGGCGGCTCCGGACCTGGCTGGAGCGGCCGCTCCGGGACCGGGGGCGCATCGAGGCCCGGCTGGACGCGGTGGAGGAACTCCTGGCCCGGCCCGAGGAGGCGGCGGCCCTGGAGGAGACCCTGTCCCGGTTCCGGGACCTGGAACGCCTGCTGGGAAAGGCGGCCTGCGGCAAGGCCGGTCCCCGCGACCTGCGGGCCCTCGGCGAGAGCGCGCTCCTCACCCCGGAACTGGGCACGCGCCTGGCCGCGTTCCGGGCCCCGGCCCTGGCCGGACCGGGAGCGAAGGTGGTCGATCTCAGCGGCCTCGGGCGGCGGATCACCGAGGCCCTGGTCGACGAGCCGCCCCTGGGTGCCGGGGACGGGGGCGTGTTCCGGGCCGGTTTCCACGCCGGGCTGGACGAGCTTCGGGACCGGGCCCGCGGGGGCAAGGCCTGGATCGCCCGCCTCCAGGAGCAGGAACGGAAGGCCACCGGCATTTCCACCCTGAAGGTCGGGTTCAACAAGGTCTTCGGCTACTACCTGGAGGTGACCGCCGCCCACCAGAGCAAGGTGCCCGGACGCTGGATCCGCAAGCAGACCCTGGCCAACGCCGAGCGCTACGTGACCCCGGAACTCAAGGAGGAGGAGGAGAAGATCCTGGGCGCCGAGGAGCGGCTCCGGGCCCTGGAGCTGGAGCTCTTCGCCGCCCTCCGGGAGGAGGCGGTGGCCCGGGCCGGCGACATCCAGACCGCGGCCGAGGCGGTGTCCGAGGCCGACGCGCTCCTCTCCCTCTCCCGGGCCGCCCGGGAGGGGCATTACACCCGGCCGGAGATGGCGGAGGAGCCGGTGCTCTTCTTCGAGGAGGCCCGCCACCCGGTGGTGGAGCGGCTCCTGCCCGCGGGGGAGTTCGTGCCCAACGACCTGGACCTCGACGCCCGCTCCAGGCAGGTCGCCCTCATCACCGGGCCCAACATGGCCGGGAAGTCCACTTATCTCCGCCAGGCCGGTCTCCTGGCCATCCTGGCCCAGATGGGCTCCTTCGTGCCCGCGGCCCGGGCCCGGGTGGGCATCGTGGACCGGGTGTTCACCCGGGTGGGAGCCTCGGACAACATCGCCCGCGGACAGTCCACCTTCATGGTGGAGATGGAGGAGACGGCCACCATCCTCAACGCGGCCACCGACCGGAGCCTGGTGCTCCTGGACGAGGTGGGCCGGGGGACCAGCACCTACGACGGGCTCAGCCTGGCCTGGGCGGTGACCGAACACCTTCATGAGCGCACCCGGGGGCGCCCCCTCACCCTGTTCGCCACCCACTACCACGAGCTCACCGCCCTGGGGGGATCCCTGCCCCGGGTGGTGAACCTGAACGTGCAGGTGAAGGAATGGAACGGCAAGGTCATCTTCATGCGGAAGATCGTGGAGGGGGCGGCGGACAAGAGCTACGGCATCCACGTGGCCGAGCTGGCCGGACTCCCGCCGGAGGTGGTGTCGCGCGCCCGGGAGGTCCTGGCCCGGCTGGAGGAGGGACGCTTCGCCCGGCGGGGCGCGGCCGAGGCCCCGGCGCCCCCGCAACTCACCCTGTTCGAGCCGGTGGGAAACGACCTGGTCGAGGAGCTCAAGGACCTCGACCCCGAGGGCATGACCCCGCTCCAGGCCCTCGAGCTCCTCAGCCGGTGGAAATCCCGCTACGGAGGTACCTCATGACCACGGCCCGGATCCGGATCGGATCGGCGCTCTTCCTGGTCTTCGCCCTCGCCGCCGCCTCCGCTCCCGCGACCGCGGCCTCCGGCGGCCGGGACCGGCTGGACCTGGGACTCCGCCTGGCCCTGGACCGCGCCGCCCCGGCGGCGGCGTCCGCCGCCCCGGGGGAAGAAGCGGCCCGGCGGGTCACGGTGCTCCTGGAGGGGAACCCCTCCCCGGCCGCCCTCCGCGCGGCCGGCGCCCGGCTGCGCACCCGGGCCGGCGAGGTGTGGACCGCCGACGCCCCGCTGGCTGCGGTGCCCGCCCTGGCCCGGATCCCGGGGGTCCGCCGGATGAAGCTGGCCGAACCCCTGGCCTTCCAGCTTGACCGGTCCATCCCCGCGGTGCGCGTCGACCAGCTGCGGACCCGGGACGGGGAGGCCTGGTCCGGCCTGACCGGGAAGGGGGTGGTGATCGGCCTGGTGGACTCGGGCCTGGACGTGGACCACGACGATTTCCGGAAGCCGGACGGTTCCACCCGGGTCCTCTACTACTGGGACCAGGGGGACGCGGCCGGGCCGGCTCCCACCGTCCAGGGAGCGGCGCTCTACGGTACCGAGTGGACCGCGGCCCAGATCGACGCCGGGACCATCCGGGCCCGGGACACCGACGGGCACGGAACCTGGGTGGCCGGGGTGGCGGCGGGGGACGGCAGCGGCTCCGGAGTGCCGGAGCGCCGCTGGCTCTACGCGGGGGTGGCCCCGGAGGCGGACCTGGTGGTGGTGCAGCTCGACATCGACGAGGGCTTCACCGACGCCAACCTGATCGACGGAGCCAATTACGTGTTCCGCCGGGCCGAGGCCCTGGGCCGCCCGGCGGTGGTCAACATCTCCCTGGCCCGGCAGACCGGGCCCCACGACGGCACCGACCCCCTGGACGTGGCCCTGGACGCCCTCACCGGCCCCGGACGCCTCATCGCCGCCGCCGCCGGCAACGACGGCGACGACCGGGTGCACGCGGAGATCCACGTGCCCTCCGGAGGGAGCGACAGCGCCTCGGTGGAGGTCAAGCCGTACACCGCCACCGCCGCCCTCGATTACCTGGAGATCGACTGCTGGTACCGCCAGCCGGACGACCTGGCCGTGACCGTGGTCACCCCCTCCGGCAAGCGGTACGGACCGTACTTCCTGGGCGACGAGCAGTCCGACGTGAAGACGGGGGACGGAACCCTGGCCGCCCTCCACGCCGATCCGGATTCGGTGGGGAGCAACCTGGAGTTCACCGCCCTCATCACCGACTTCGACCCCGGGGGAGCCGGAGCCGCGGTTCCCCCCGCGCCGGGGACCTGGCGTTTCGTCTTCACCGACCGCAACCCCGGTACCGGGGACGGGGAGGTGGATCTGTGGGTGGGCGCCCACGTGCCCGGGCCCATGGATCCGACCTGGAACAACCCCGCCTACGATCCCTCCGAGGAGATCGGCTCCCCGGGAACGGCGACGCAGGCCATCACCGTGGGCGCCTTCAACACCAAGCGTTACTGGGTGGGCCCCGAGGGCGAGCCGGAGGGGCCCGATTCCTCCCGCACCGGCATCGCCCTCGACCCGGGCCAGCTGACCACCCTCTCCTCCCGGGGACCGACCCGGGACGGCCGGGAGAAGCCGGACCTGGTGGCGCCGGGATTCGTGATCGACTCCTCGCTCTCCGGGGACCTGGATCCCAACCTGGCCCTGCTCATCGCCCGCACCGTCGATCCCGACGGCACCCACTCCGTGGTGGCCGGCACCAGCGTGGCCGCGCCCCACGTGGCCGGCGCCCTGGCCCTGGTCCTGCAGGGAGAGCCGGGGCTCACCCCCGAGGATGCCCGCCGCCGGATCCGGGCCTCGGGGCGGGACGACGCCTACACCGGGCCGGTCTGGAACCCCGCCGCGGGCTGGGGCAAGCTGGACGCCGCCGCCCTGGTCGACACCACCCTCACCCCGGTGCTCCTGCGCAGCCTGGCCGTGACCGCCGCCCCGGGCGGGGGGGCGGCCCTGGCCTGGCAGGCCACGGAGGAGGACCCGGTGGCCCGGTTCGCCCTGGAGAGCCGCGGGCCCTCGGAGGCGGAGTGGCGATTGCGGGATCGCTTCCCCGGGGCCGGTCCGCACCGGTGGACCGATCCCGCCGCCGCGGCCGGCACCGCCTACCGGCTGACCGCGCTCCTCCGCTCCGGGGAGACGGTGACCTGGGCGGAGGCGGTCTGGGCCGGCGGGACCCCCACCCCGGGCCTCGCCCTCTCCGCGGCGCGGCCGAACCCGTTCCGGGACGGCACCGAGGTGCCCTTCCGGGCCGGAGGCCTGCCCCCGGGCACGCGTCTCCGGGCGGAGGTGGTCGATGTCACCGGGCGGCGGGTGGCCCGGGTGGGGGAGGTGGCCCTGTCCGGCGCGGGGAGCGGGGTGTTGCGCTGGGACGGCCGGGGGGACGACGGGCGGCCCGCCCCCGCCGGTGTCTACTGGCTCCGGGTGGAGGCGGGGGCGGCGACGCGAAGTGTCAGGCTCATTCGGGTACAGTGAGGGCCCCGGGGCCGGGGACCGGACGAGACCGCCCGCGGGCGGGAAGGAGGGGACGGCATGATGCGACGGTGGCTTCTCTCGATGGTGATCCTGGGCACGGCGGCGGCCGTTCCCGCCCGCGCGGAGATCCCGGAACCCCCGGAGCCGCACGTGTACCTGTGCCCCACCGTGGGCCTCTGGCGCTGGGACGAGAAGATCGCCGAGGACCTGCCCCTGACCGATCGCACCGCGCCGGTGTGGGGCGCCCGCGCCGGCTACAGCCCCATCCAGGCCTTCGCGGGCGAGCTGGTGTTCCTCACCGGGACCAACGACGTCCGGGACGCGGGTACCTCCCGCAGCGTGCGGCTGACCCAGGTCGAGCTCTCCTTCCTGGTCAACTTCCGGTCCCTGGTCAACGCCCGGATCTATCCGTTCCTGGACATCGGGGCCGGCTACTCCCGGCGCCACATCGCCGCCACCACGGACCGGGAGAACCTGGATCCGAACCACTTGAACTTCCACATCGGAGGCGGGGTGAAGGCGGACCTGAGCCGGCACCTCGCCCTGCGGGCCAATCTCCGCGATACCTTCTTCACCGAGTCCCAGGGTCTCTCCGGCCAGGCGGACCAGGTGACCGTGGACGCGGTGGAGATCTCCGCCGGCCTGGAATACCGCATCGGGTGGGGGCGGGTCCGAGGCCCCAAGCGGCTCCGCTAGGCGGGGCACGTTGACACCGTGCAGAAACCCGCATAAATTAGGTTTGAATCCGGTCCACGCCGAAGACGGGTTTGGGGGGCATCGGGGTGGCACTCCGGGGCATGGCAGCAGCGGTCCGGCCCTGTTCTTTTCGACCTCCTTAGCGACGGGGTCGGGCCAGTCCCTGGAACTGCCCCTGCCCCCCGCTTCCGTTTCCGCGTGCCGTGAGGCCTTCCTGGTCCCTCCTCCCCGTGCCCACCACCCCGGCCATCTGGTACCATGTTCAGGGCTTGAAGCTTAGGCGGACTCCGTTCATGACGTTTCCGATGATCCGGCGGGCCCTGGTCGGGTGCCTGACCGGGGCGCTCCTGTTCCAGACCGGCTGCGCGGGCGGCACCAAGGTGCTGGACCGGGAGGACCTCGTTCATCCCGAACCGGCCCGCGAATACACGGTGACCCTGAAAGATGGACGCACCCTGACCTTCATCGCCCTCCACCTGGAGGGGGACAACCTCGCCGGGACGCAACGCATCACCCGCGAGGTAACCGAAGGAACGGGGGAGACGGCCCGGACCAACGTCACCAACCGCTACCTGGAGACCCGGGTCCCCTGGTCGGAGGTGGACCAGGTCCAGGCCGATCTCGAGGGCGGCAAGGACCAGACGATCTTCATCGCCGCCGGCGCCATCCTGGCCGGCGTGGGGGTGTTCCTCCTCGCCACCAGCGGGGATTCCAATCCCCCGGCCGGGGACGGCGGCGGCGGCAAGACGCCCCCGTAGGGCGCGACGTTCAAGGGAGGCGGGGACGCCTCCCGCAGACCCGGCCGTCCGCGCAACCGCGCGGCCCGGTCCGGACATGGATCCTCGAAAAGGAGATTGCGACCTGATGGCCAAGAACACACTTGAACTGACCGACTCCAACTTCTCCACCACCATCGAGCAGTCGGAGGTCCCGGTCATGGTCGACTTCTGGGCGCCGTGGTGCGGGCCCTGCCGCCTGGTGGCCCCGGTGGTGGAGGAGATGGCCCAGACCTACGACGGCCGCCTGCAGGTGGCCAAGGTGAATACCGACGAGAGCCCCTCGGTGGCCGCCCAGTACAACATCCGCTCCATCCCCACCCTGCTCTTCTTCAAGAAGGGGCAGGTGGTGGGCCAGGTCATCGGCGTGGTGCCCAAGGACAAGCTGGCCCAGAAGGTCGACGAGGTGATCGGAGCCTAGGACCCCCTCGTCCCGCCGTTCGCGCCCCGTGCGTCCCCGACGCCGGGGCGCGCGCGCGTCGGGGGGCTCCGTTGTGGCACCGCCGCCGGCATGGTAGCGTCTCCGGTCATGACCGCCTGGTTCGATCGGGCTTTCGGCCCCTGGTACCTGAAGCTCTACCCTCACCGGGACCGGGCCGAAGCGGCGACGGCGGTGGGCACCCTCCTTCCCCGGTTGCCGGCCCGGGGGCGGATCCTGGATCTTGCCTGCGGCCCCGGCCGGCATCTGGCCCTGCTGCGCGAGGCGGGCCTGGACGCGGTGGGTCTGGACCGCTCGGCCACCCTGCTCGCCGCCGCTCCCCGGGGGCTCCGCTCCGCCGGGCGCCTGGTGCGCGGCGACATGCGCCGCCTACCCTTCGCCGGAGCGAGCTTCGACGCGGTGTTGAGCATGTTCACCAGCTTCGGCTACTTCCAGTCCCGCGCCGCCCATGCCGCCCTGCTCGCCGAGTGGGCCCGGGTGGTCCGTCCCGGCGGCGCCCTGGCCCTCGACTACCTGAATGCGAGCCGGGTCCGGGCGGAGCTGGTCCCCGCCTCCGAGCGCACGGTGGACGGCCACCGGGTCCTGGAGCGGCGCTCCATCGAACCCCGGGGCGACGGCGAGGCGGTGTTGAAGGAACTGGTCATCCTGGCCCCGGACGGCACCGAGGTCGAGCGCTACCACGAGGAGGTCGCCCTCTACGACCGGGACACCGTGTCCGCCCTCCTCGAGGCCTCGGGGTGGCGGCCGGAGGAGACGCTGGGGGACTACGCGGCCTCCCCGTGGAGTCCGGCCAGCCCCCGGCTCCTGGTCCTGGCCCGACGGCCGGGAGGGGAGCGATGAGCATCCTCGCCCGCTGGCCCTCCGGGGATCCGGTTCCCGGGGTCCTGGCCCGGACGGAAACCGGACCGCGCCGTCTTCCCCGGGAGCTCCTGGCCCGCTGGACCGGGGCCCTGTCCGACTGGGGGGCGCCGGCGGCGGCCCGGGACGCCCTGGACCGCCTGGCCGACCCCGCCACCCCGGTGGTGGTCACCGGACAGCAGCCCGGGGTGTGGGGCGGTCCGGCGTACTGTCTCTACAAGGCGGCCACCGCGGTGGAGCTGGCCGCGCGTCTGGGCCGGGAGCACGGCCGTCCGGCCACCGCGGTGTTCTGGATCGGGGCCGACGACACCGACTGGGACGAGGTGGGGTGGGGCACCCTGCCGCGGCCGGACCTGGATCTCTATCGCACCCGCTGGACCGCGTCCCCCCTGGGATCCCGGCGCTGGGTCGGCGGGGCCCGGCTCGCCCTCCCCGAGGGCGCGGAGGAGGTGTTCGCGGCCTGGTCCCCGGACCCCGCGCTCCTGGGCGGACCCCGGAGCGGGGAGCCCGAGGAACTGGGCGCTTCCTTCGCCCGCTGTCTCCTGGCCTGGTTCGGCGAGCGGGGACTGGTCCCCCTGGACGCGCGGTGGCCGGAGATCCGGAGGGGTGGCCGTGCCCTGTGGACCGCCTACCACCGCCGGCACCGGGAGATCGCGGCCGCGGTGCGGGAACGGGGGGAGGCCATGCGGGCCCGGGGCGTGGAGCCTCCCCTGGACGCGGAGGCGGCCGATCACGGGCTCTTCCTCCTCGACGGGGACCGCCGCGAGGAGACCGATCCCGGCGACTGGGACCGCGCGGTGGGGGAGCGTCTGGACGCGGGGCGGGAGGGCGATCTCGGCCCCTCGGTCCTCCTGCGCGCCCCCCTCCAGGATCATCTCTTCGGGACCGCGGCCCAGGTGGTGGGCCGGGGCGAGGCCGCCTACCTGGAGCAGCTCGAGCCGCTCTACCGGGCCCTGGACATCCGCCCCCCGGCGCGGCCGCCGCGCCTTCGCGCCACCCTGGTCCCCGTCCCCGCGGTGGGTGGGGATGCGGCGGAAGCGGTGGTGGCCGATCCCGAGGCCTGGCTGGCCGCGCGGGCCCGGCGGCGGGTCCCGGAGGCCGCGACCCGGGACCTGGCCGCGCTCCGGGAGGAGGCGGCGGCCCGGCTGGACTCGGTCCGGCGCGCCTCGGAAGACTTCGCCAAGGACATGGACCAGCTCACCGAGTCCGCCCGCCGCAAGATGGACGCCCAGATCCACCGCCTGGAGGAGTTCCTGGAGCGCCGGGCCCGGACCGATCTCTATCGTGACGAACCGGCCCTGCGGAACCTCCCCGAGTTCCTCCGTCCCCGGCGGCAGGATCAGGACCGGGGGCTCTCCGGGGCCTCCCTGGCCCTCATCCACGGCGCCCAGGCCCCGGAAGCGGTGCTGGAGGCGGCCCGCATCCACCTGGACGCCCTGGCCGGGGGAGAAGCGCTTCACCTCGCCCTGGAGGGACCCCATGTCTGACGTCCTCGCCCTGGCCCCCCATCCCGACGACATCGAACTGTCCGCCGGCGGCACGGTGGCCCTGCTCGCGGCCGCGGGCCGGAGCGTGGCCATGGTGGATCTCACCCGGGGGGAGCGGGCCACCCGCGGCACCCCCGAACTCCGCGCCCGGGAGGCGGCGGCGGCGGCCGGGGCCCTGGGCGTGGCGGAGCGGGAGAACCTGGGCCTCCCCGACGGGGGCCTCTCCCGGCACGACCCGGCCCAGCTCGAGGCGGTGGTGGAGGCCATCCGGCGGCACCGCCCGCGACTGGTGATCGCCATGCACTGGAACGACGACCACCCCGACCACATCGAGGCCGGCCACCTGGTGCGGCGGGCCGCCTATCTGGCCGGACTCCGCAACTGGCCGGCGCCGGACCGGGAAGCGGCGCGCCCGGGCCGGGTGATCTTCGCCATGGGGCGCCGGCCCTTCACCCCCTCCCTGGTGGTGGACGTGACCGCCCACTACGAGGCCAAGCGCCGGGCCGTGGCCGCCTACGCCAGCCAGTTCCGCCGGGACGCGGGAGACCCCCTGGTCACCCCGATCTCCAACCCGGAGTTCCTGGCCCGGCTGGAGGGACGGGACCGGACCTACGGAGGGCGCGTCGGCGCCGAGTTCGGGGAGCCGTTCTTCGAGGTGGGGCCGGTTCCGGTCCGCGACCCGGCGGCCCTGCTCGGGGAGGAACGCCGATGAAGATCGGCATCTCCTGCTATCCCACCGAGGGGGGGAGCGGGGTGGTGGCCACCGAGCTGGGGAAGGCGCTGGCCCGGCTCGGACACCAGGTGCACTTCATGACCTCCAGCCTTCCCGTCCGCCTCCGCCACTTCGAGGAGAACATCTTCTTCCACGAGGTCCGGCCGGAGAACTACCCCGTATTCCACTATCCGCCCTACTCCCTCTCCCTGGCCGCCAAGATGGCCGAGGTGGCCGGCGCCTACGAGCTCGACGTTCTCCACGCCCACTACGCCATGCCTCACGCCGCCTGCGCCTACCTGGCCCGGCAGATGCTGGCCCCGCGGCGGATCCGGACCGTGACCACCCTCCACGGCACCGACATCACCCTGGTCGGGCAGGCCCCCTCCTTCTACGCGGTGACCAAGTTCTCCATCGAGGAGTCGGACTGCGTGACCTCGGTGAGCGATTGGCTGCGCACGGAGACCCACCGGATCTTCAAGACCGACCGTTCCATCACCGTGATCCCCAACTTCGTGGACACGCGGCTGTTCGAACCGCGGACCAATCCCTCCCGCCGCCGGCAATTCGCGGAAGATGGCGAGAAAATCCTGCTCCATATCTCGAACTTCCGGGCGGTCAAGAACCTTCCCGCGGTGATCCGCACCTTCGACCGGGTGCGGAAGGCGGTCCCGGCCCGGCTCCTCCTGGTGGGGGACGGCCCGGAACGGATCCCCACCGAGAACCTGGTCGGGGAGCTGGGCCTGGCCGACCGCACCGCCTTCCTCGGCAACCAGGAGTACGTGGAGGACCTGTTCCCCCTCGCCGACGCCTTCATGCTTCCCTCCCTGCACGAGAGCTTCGGGCTCACCGTGCTGGAATCCATGGCCGCGGGGGTGCCGGTGGTGGCCACCTCCGTGGGGGGGACCCGGGAGGTGGTGGACGAGGGCCGCACCGGATTCCTCCACGATCCCCACGACGTGGAGGGCATGGCGGCGACGCTGATCCGGCTCTTCCGGGACCCCGAGCTGGCCCGGCGGGTGGGGGAGGCGGGGGTGCAGCGGGCCCGGGAGCGCTTCCAGGTCGAGGCGATCCTCCCCCGGTACCTCGAGGTCTACCGGTCCGGCCGATGAACGGGACGCCCCCCGCCGCCGGCGGGCACCGCGTAGGCGACGTTGCGTCCCGGAGCCCCGCCGCTCCCACGGTGGGAATGGAGGAGGTGGCGGTGGCAGCGGGTGCAGGGGGCGGGATCCGAGATGCGCTCCGCCGCCACCCCGGCGGCCAGCAAACGGAGCCGGGCGGCGGCGAAGAGATCCACGTGGGGGCGGCCCCGCGGACCCGGGGCGACGGCGGCGGCGGGGAAGCGTTCCGCCACCTCCGGTCCCACCTCGAAGCAGCAGGGGCCGATGGCGGGGCCGAGCGCGGCGAACACCTCCTCCGCCGGGGCCAGGGCCCGGACGCCGGCCTCCACCACCCCGGCCACCATCCCGCGCCAGCCGGCGTGAACGAGGGCGGCGCCGCCGGGGGCGGCCAGGAGCACGGGAAGGCAGTCGGCCACCCGCACGGTGAGGAGGAGCCCGGGGCGGCGGCCCACCACCGCGTCGCAGGCGGGGAGGAGCCCCGGCTCCCGGGCCTCCCGCAGCGTGGCCCCGTGCACCTGGTCCAGCCGCACCGCCTCCCGCCCGGCCAGGGGGCCGGGGGCGCCGGGACGGCGGGCGCGGCCGACGACGCCGAACTCCGCCGTCCCCGGAGGACGTCGGCGCAACCGAAGCACGTAGGCGTCCCCTTCCAGGGACCAGGACCAGCTCATGGCCGCCGAGCATAGCAACGCCCTGCGCGCGGGGTCACCCTGGCGGGATCCGTGGGTGTGGGCGGTGTTCGTCCTCGCCCTGGCCGTGCGGCTGGCCTACCTGGTCGACCTCCGCCACCTCCCCTTCTTCGCCCATCCCCAGATGGATGCCCTCTACCACGACCGGTGGGCCCGGGGCCTGGCCGCGGGGAACTGGGTGGGGGAGGGGGTCTTCTTCCGGGCCCCCCTCTACCCGTACTTCCTCGGCCTGCTCTACGCCCTCTTCGGCCCCGACTACCTGCTGGTGCGGGTGGTGCAGTTCACCCTGGGGGCGGGGACCGCGCTCCTCACCGCCGCCCTCTCCTACCCGCGGTTCGGGCGGGGGGCCGCGGTCACCGCCGGGCTCCTGGTGGCCCTCTACGGTCCCCTCATCTACTTCGAGGGCGAGCTCCTCCTGGTGGTCCTGGAGGCGCCCCTCTACCTCCTCACCGCCTGGTCCCTGGACCGGGCCCTCCGCCGGCGCACCACCGGAACCTGGGTCACCGCCGGCGCCCTGGCCGCCCTGGCCGCCCTGGTCCGTCCCATCGTGCTCGCGGTCCTGCCGGTGGCCGCGGTGTATCTCCTCCTCCGGGAACGCCGGCGGGCGTGGCGGCCGCTCCTTCTCTACGGGGCCTCGGCGCTCCTGGTGCTGTCCCCGGTGCTGGTCCGGAACTGGGTGGTGGGCCGGGACCTGGTGCCGGTGGCCTCCCAGGGGGGGCTCAACTACTACCTGGGGAACAACCCCCACGCCGACGGCATGGCCGCGGTGGCCCCCGAGTTCCGCCGGACCTGGGAGGGTCAGATCGCCGACTCCAACCGGCTGGCCGAGCTGGCCGAGGGGAGGACCCTCAAGCCTTCGGGAATCTCGCGCTACTGGTACCGGCGGGCCTTCTCCTGGGCCGTCCACGATCCGGGGGCCTTCCTCACCCTGCAGCTCCACAAGCTCGGGTACTTCTGGGACGCCTTCGAGATCCCGAACAACCAGGACTACTACTTCTTCTCCCAGCTCACCCGCATCTACCGCACCCCGTTCCTCATCGGGTTCGGGCTCCTCGGCCCCTTGGCCCTGGCCGGGCTGGTCACCGGCTGGTACCGCCGGCTGCTCCCCTTCGCCTGGATCGCGGTTCCCCTCACCCTGATGGCGGTGATCGTGGGCTTCTTCGTCTGCAGCCGGTTCCGCACCTCGCTGGCCCCGCTCCTGGCCGTGTGGGCGGGAGCGGGCCTGGTGGGGGCGATCCGTCTCATCTCCCGGGGCCGGCGCCTGATGTTCCTCCTCTACGCCGCGGTGCTGATCGCCGCCGGCTGGGGTCTGAACGCCGATCTCTTCGGCCTGCGCGCGCACCGGAACAGCGCCGAGTCCAATCTCCGCCTGGGGATCTTCTACGCCTCCCGGGGGGAGCGGGCCCAGGCCCTGGCCTACTACAAGACCGCCCTCATGGTGGACCCGGGGTTCGCCGAGGCCTGGAACAACCTGGGGGTGGTGGAGGCGGAGGCGGGCCGGCTGGACGTGGCCCGGCAGGCCTTCGAGGGGGCGTTGCAGGCGGAACCCGCCCATCCCCGGGCCCTGGGCAACCTGGCCGCCCTGGACTTCCGGGAGGGACGCCGGGCCGAGGCCGACTCCCTGGCCCGGCGGACCCTGGAGGTGGCGGGCACGGTACCCGAGGCCATCTACAACGCCTCGGTGGTGCTGGGAAACCTGGGGGAGCTGGACGCCGCCGAGGCCGGCTTCGATCGCCTGGTCCTCCTCGACCCCGGCAACGCCGCCGCGCGCCTGGGCCAGGCCCGGGCCCGCCTGGCCCGGGGCGACCGGGACGGGGCCCGCCGCTCGTTGCTCGACCTGCCGCCGGAGAAGAGGACCCCGGAGATCCAGGCCCTGCTGAAGGAGGTGGGCCGGCCATGATGCTGGATCGATCCCTCTTCCGGCTGATCAACATCACCCTCGGTGCCGACGCCCTGGCCCCGGTGATGAAGTTCTTCTCCAATCCGGTCTACGCCGCGCCGCTCCTGGTGGCCCTGGTGGTGTGGATGGTGTGGCGCGACGGCCGGCGCGGCCGGGTGACCGTGCTCGCCCTCCTCCTCCTGGTTCCGGTCGCCGACCAGGTCTCCAGCTCGGTCCTGAAGCCGCTGATCGGGCGGCCCCGGCCGTGCCGGGCGGTGGCGGCCATCGAGGGGGTGCGGAACCACGGCGCCCACTGCTCCAGCAGCGGCTCCTTCCCCTCCGGCCACGCCACCAACATCGCGGCGGTGGCGATGCTGCTGGCCTGGCGCTACCGCCGCTGGGCCTGGGCGGCCATCGCCGCCGCCTTCCTGGTCGGCTACAGCCGGATCTACCTCGGGGTGCACTACCCCTCCGACGTCCTGGGGGGGTGGGCCCTGGGCGCGGGACTGGGGGCCCTGGCCGCGCTGGCGGCGGCCCGCGCCGAGGCCCGGTGGCAGGATGGAAGCCGCCATCGTCCCTCTCCCACGCCTTGACGTTGCACCGATCTACTCCTAGACTTGAGTCGCGTGGGGTTGGAGCGCCGACGTCCGAAACCCGCTGCCTGGACTGAACGGACTGCATGATCGATATCCTCAGACCCGCGGCGGTTCTTCGCCCGGCGGGTTCCCCGGCGCTCGCCGCACGTGCCCGGCCGCGGCCCGCCGTTTCGTCGTGCCTGCGTGCGGCGGTCGGCGCCGCTCTCCTCGCCGTGACCGTGGGCCTCGGTTCCGCCGCCGCCGCCGAACCGGCTCTCCTCGCCGCCCCCGTCCCCCCGGGCCGGAACCTCACCCCGGCCGAGGCGGAGCTGTGGGCCGAGCAGGGGATCGACGCCCCCTCGACCCGGCTCCTCTCCCAGGCCGAGGACCGCAAGGCGGGACGGGTCACCACGCTGCGGGTGGCGGTGATCCTGGTCGATTTCCCCGACGTGCCCGCGGACCGCGCGGCCCATCCCCCCGAGTACTACCAGAGGCTGCTGTTCAGCCACGGCGAGCTTCCCGGCGGCTCGGTGGCGGAATTCCTGGAGACCTCCTCCCACGGGCGCTTCCTTCTCACCGGCGAGGTCCGGGGGTGGTTCACCGTCTCCCGCCTCCGCAACACCTACACCGTGGGGCAGGGGGGGATCAGCCGGTTCTATCCCTCCAACTCCCAGTACCTGGCCGAGGAGGCGATCCACCTCGCCGACCCCACCATCAACTACGCCGACCTGGACAACGAGGGACCGGACGGGGTGCCCGACTCCGGGGACGACGACGAGATCATCGACGGGATCATCCTGGTCCACGCGGGGAAGGGGCGGGACGAGGGCGGGGGATCCGGCGACGACTTCATCGCCGTGAAGTGGAACACCAGCGGACCCGTCCCGGTGGACGGGGTGTTCGGATACGACTTCACCCTCAATCCGGAGAACGGGGGGATCGGCATCTTCCTCCACGAGCTCGGACACCTGCTCGGGCTGCCCGACCTCTACGACACCGAGCTCCTCATCAACAGCTCGGCCGGGCTGGGGCGCTGGTCGCTCATGGCCGGGGCCTGGCTCCTGGGGGGGGAGGACAGCCCCGGGGATTTCGACGCCTGGAGCAAGGCCCGCCTGGGCTTCGCCGACGAGATCCGGCTGTATCAGGACCAGGACCGTCTGGTCATCCCTCCGGTCCTCGATTCGGGGAAGGTCTACCGGCTCTGGCTCAACGGCGGCGGGGACGAGGAGTACTACCTGCTGGAAAACCGGCGCCGGACGGGGATCGACGCCGCCCTTCCCGGGGAGGGGCTCCTCATCTACCACGTGGACGAGCGGGTCCCCAACAACGACAACTCGAACCACTACAAGGTGGCCCTCGAACAGGCCGACGGCCTGTACCAGCTGGAGAACCGGTACGGCTCCTTCACCGCCGGGGACGAGGGGGATCCCTTCCGGGCCGGGGACGTCTTCTCCCGCGACACCGATCCCTCCTCCCTGGACTACGACGGCCTCCCCAGCGGGGTCTCGGTGTTCAACATCGGGGAGCCGGCCGCGGACGGATCCGTCACCGCCGACGTCCACGTGGTCCCCGACGCCTCGGTGGACGTGATCGACGTCAACATCGAGGAGATGGAAGGGAACGGGGACGGACTGGTCTCGGCCGGGGAGCTGGCCGGGGTGCGGCCCCGGTTCGCGGTCTACGCCCGGAGCGCGCAGAACCTCGTCCTCTCCGTGCACTCCGACGACCGCTTTGCCACCGTGCTCGACACCACCTGGAACCTGGGTACGGTGGCGGCGGGGCAGGTCGCGTCCCTGCCCGGACCGATCCGCGTCCGCATCGCCCCCAACCTGCCCTCGGATCCCTACGGCATGCCCCTGCGGCTCAGCCTCCGGTGGGACCGGGCCCCGCGCCGGGAAGCGGAAGTGGAGCTGGGGCTGGGCACCCACGTCGGCCGCGAGGACGACTTCGACGACTCGGTGGACGGATGGACCCACGGGGCGGTCCGCCCCACCGCGCTCGACTACTGGGCCCGGAGCCCGCAGTTCGGCCGGGACGGCACCTCGGGCTTCCACTGCGGCAGCTACCCGGACGGCTTCCGCCGCGGCACCGACGCGGTCCTGGTGTCGCCGCCGATCCTCCTCCCCCCCGACGCCGCGCTCCTCTTCGACCAGCGGGTGGACATCTACGTGGAGCCGGGCAAGAGCAGCCGGGTGGCGGCGGTGATCGAGATCTCCGTGAACGGCGGCGACTGGCAGCAGGCGGTGCCCGACGGCGGGTATCCCGCCTACTTCGGCGGGTCCAATCCGGAGTGGCTGGCCCGGCCCATCTTCGCCGGAAAACTCAACGACGGCGCATTCTTCACCACCCGGGTCGACCTGTCGCAGTACCGCGGTTCGATCCGCGTCCGCTTCCGGGTCTTCGCCGAGGACGAGGTGCTGCGCGGGAACGGCTGGTTCATCGACAACGTGCGGGTGGGCCAGGGCCTGGTCCCGGTGCGCCCGGTCCGGGTGGAGACCCGGGTCCAGGGCGCCGACGTCCTCCTGCACTGGATCCTGGCCGACCCGGTGCCGGCCCAGGTTCGCTGGCTGCGGGGCGGGGACCCGGCCACGGCGACGGCGGTGGGTCCGGGCTGGATGGCCGGGGCGGCCGAGGGTTCGGCCATCGACGCCGGGGCGGCGGAGCTGCTCCCGGCGGTCTACTGGCTGGAAGGGGTGGAACGCGACGGACGCATCGACCGGTGGGGGCCCTGGAAGGCCGAGGGGGGGACGCGGGTCACCGCTCCCTTCCAGGTCCTGGAGCAGCCGGCCCGGGGCCGGGTCACCTTCGCCTGGGGCGTGGCCCTGCCCGCCGGCGCCGCCCTGCAGATCTTCGACGTCCAGGGCCGGCAGGTGGCCGGGGCCCGGCTCGAGTCCGCCCCCGGCACCTGGGTATGGGGTGGCGACGGCCGCGTCGCCCCCGGGATCTACTTCGCCCGGATCCGGGGAACCGATCTGCGGCCCCTCCGCGTGGTGGTGATGCCATGAAGAAGCTCATCGCAGCCTCGGCGCTCGCGCTCCTGATCCTGCTCCGGGCCGTCCCCGCTCCGGGGGCGAGCTGGCAGGACGGTGAGGAAACGGTCCCGGTCCTCGAAGGGAGCTCGAGCCTGGGAGTGTCGGACCACCCCGCGGCCGCGGACCCCGAGGGCCGCATCTACCTCGCCTTCCAGAACTCGGCCGGCACCACCGTGAACCGGGTGGCCCTGGTGGTGCGCAACCCCGACGGGACCTGGGGCTCCCCGGTCACCGTGTCCGCGGCCGGCCGCGCGGCCCGGAACCCCAGCGCCGTCCGCGACGCCGAGGGCCGCATCCACGTGTTGTGGGAGGACTTCACCGACGGGGAAGGGGACATCGCCCACCGGTACCTGAGCCCCGGCGGAACCTGGTCCGATCCCGAGCTGGTCGATCCCGCCCCCGGCGTCTCCCGGCACTGCGCGGCCGCGGTGGACGGCCTGGGCCGGCTCCACGCGGTGTGGGTGGACGGCCGCAGCGGGCGCCCCCAGATCCTGCACGCGATCTGGTCCCCGGACTCGGGCTGGAGCGGGACCGACCTCCTGAGCGTGAACGGGGACGCCCCCGACGAGCCCACCATGGCCGTGGACGGGATGGGGAACATCCACGTGGCCTGGCAGGACCGCACCGGCAGCAGCCGCGAGGACCAGGGCTCGGACCTCCTCTACGTGCGCCTGGACATCGGGGGAGAGGATCCCGAGCCGGTGCGCCTGGTCAGCCGCCTCTCCCTGGCCCAACGCCCCTTCCTGACCGCGACCGAGGAGGGGGTCCTCCACCTGGTCTGGCTCGACTCGCGGGACGCGGCCGGAGGCCTCTACTCGGAGGTGTACTACAAGCGGTTCCTCCCCGGGATCGGCTGGGGCCACGACAAGCGGTTCACCTGGAACAACTTCGACCATGCCCGCCCGGTGGTGACCGCGGTGGGCGCCACCGTCAACATCGGCTACGAGGATTTCCGCTACGGCAACCCCGAGATCTACTACCGGCAGATCACCCCGGAGTTCGGCTGGGACCCCAAGCCCACCCGGCTCACCCACGACATCTACGCCTCCCAGTCGCCCGCCCTGGTCGCCCTTCCCGAGGGGCGGCTCATCCTGCTCTGGGCCGACAGCCGGCTGAACGGCGCCTTCGGGATCTTCGCCATGACCGGAGAGGTCAACGGGCTGGACTGAGCGCCATTTCCCCCTCGGCGGGGGGAAAACCCCCGGTCCGAGGTCCTCTCCCGGTCCCGGAGCGGGGACCCGGTTCCCGGGCCGGAAGGGCGTCGTGCCTCCCATTTCCGCCCCCGGCCGCGACTTCGCCCGACGGCGGGCCCGGGGCGGCGGATATGGCATGGCGGTTGCATTTTCAGGGAGCACGACCGGGAAGAGCCCCCGGATACGAATCCCGGAACGGTTTCTCCCTGCAATGTGCGTGATCGCCTGAGTTGAGACGTTGATCCGCCAGAGTAGACACCCTTCACCAGGCACACGGCATCCGCGGGGAACGGGAGGCCGGCCCACGAGGCCGGCCTTTCCGTGCGCCCTCGATTGACACCCCGAAAACCCCTCTGCTACCGTCCGCGGGTTCCAGACCGGCCCAGCGCCCTTTGCCGCCACCCCGGACAACCCCATGGCCACTCGTACACAAGGACTCCTCCTCGGCTGCGCCATCCTCATCATCGCCGGCGTGCTGGTGGTGGCCGGGTTCTCCGTCCTTCTCCGGGGAGCGTGGACGGGCGAGGATCTTCCGCTCCTGGCCGGGGGACGGGTGGGGCTGGTGGTCCTGGAAGGACCGATCGGCGAGTCCCGCGCCCTCGTCCAGGAGATCGAGGCCAACCGCGACGACGCCACCGTGAAGGCGGTGGTGCTCCGGGTGGACAGTCCCGGGGGAGAGGTCGCGCCCTCCCAGGAGATCCACGATGCGGTGCTCCGCCTGGCCCAGGTGAAGCCGGTGGTGGCCTCCTTCGGTTCGGTGGCCGCCTCCGGGGGGTACTACGCGGCGGTGGGGGCGGACTCCATCTTCGCTGACCCCGGAACCCTCACCGGGAGCATCGGGGTGATCTTCAGCTTCCCCACCGCCGGTGAGCTCCTGGACAAGGTGGGGGTGAAGTACCAGGTGTTCAAGAGCGGTGCCCTCAAGGACATGGGCTCCTTCGCGCGGGAGCCCACCGAGGCGGAGGAGGAGGTCTTCGACGACCTCATCGCCGACGTCTACGACCAGTTCGTGACCGCGGTGGCCGCGGGCCGGAACCTGGACCGGGACCGGGTGCTCGCCCTGGCCGACGGCCGGGTGTTCACCGGGCGCCAGGCGGCCGAGCTGGGGCTCATCGACGGCCTCGGCGACCTCCATGCGGCGGTGAACACCGCCGCCGCCATGGCCGGCCTTCCCCCCGAACCCCAGGTCGTCCGCAAGGCCCGTCCCCGGCTCCCCATCCTCGACGTCATCGACCACTTCCTGGGCGAACAGAACCGGGCCTCCTGGGGCCCCCGCCTCGAATACCGCTGGCGCTGAGCGGCGATCTTCCCCCCCCCCTCCGGCACCGGAGCGTCCCGGTCGCATGGGGAGGAAATCGCCGTTCTAGGGGGTTCTGCCTTGATGTCCCCCAGTATTTTGTGGTAGGGTGCGCAAACGGCTGAACGGCTATCCAGGTCGCCGGCTCCGGGGCGCGGGCTCGGCCCGGAGTGGGCGGCTTCAATCCGGCTAACCTGTGATAACTTTATGAGGAATGCGCCGGTCGCCCCTGGAAATGCGGGGGCGGCGGGTGGCCGGATACCGCCCCCCCCCGGGCTGGGCCGGCCCGCAGCCGGTTTCTACCTGGGTCCGAGCCTTGGACCCTGGTCTGAGGTGCCGGAGACCGATGGAGCCCCGCCCTCGCGTGGGGCTTTTCCGTGGGGGAGGGAACTCTCCGGCATGTTCGGTGTATGCGAGGGCGACGGGCATTCCCCAAGCTCGTCCCCGCGGCCACGCCAAGTGGGCGGTGCGGAGGAATCAGATGCCGAAACAGGCGGTCAAGGAGCGTCGCAGGAACCCGCGGATCGATTCGCGGCTGGCGCTCCAGGTGGAACGGGCGGTGCGGAGCAATACCGAACGCCCCATGACCACGGAGAGTTTGAATCTCTCCAGCGGGGGGCTCTGCTGTCAGGTGCGCTCCTTCGTCGAACCCCTGACCAAGGTGGGCCTGACGCTCCTCCTCCCGTCCTTCGGACGCAAGGGGAAGAAGACCCAGGTGGTCTCCTGCAACGGGGTGGTGGTCCGGTGTCTGTCGTCGGTCCAGGCCCAGGAGTTCGAGCTCGCCTGCACCTTCACGGATCTCAAGCGGGAAGACAGGACGCTCATCGAGGAATACATCGGGTGGCGACTTCATCAGGATCGCGTGGACGAGCGGCTGTCCCAACCTTGATCCCCGGACAGGATCCGGGGAACGGACCAGGAGAACCAAGATGCACCCGTTCCGTCTCCGGATGCCGCTGACCGCCCGGACCCCCGGGTTCCGATTCGGGGTGGCCTGGCTCCTCTCCGCGGCGGCCCTGGTCGCCGCGGCCGCTCCCGCCCTGGCGGTGGACAAGTACGCCGCCGAATTCCTCAAGATCGGGGTCGGAGCCCGGGCCCTGGGCATGGGGGGGGCCTTCGTCTCCCTGGCCGACGACGCCAGCGCGACCTACTGGAACCCGGCCGGGCTGGTGGGCCTGGAAACCCGGGAAGCGCTGGGGATGCACGCCACCCAGTTCGACGGCGTGGAGAGCCACGACGTGCTGGGAGTGGCCTCCCCGCTGCGCCGGGGGGGCGCCGACGCCGCCCTGGGCCTCACCCTGATCCGGCTGGCCGTGGACGACATCAAGGTCACCAAGGACGCCAAGGTGGATGAGGACGAGAACGGGAACCCCATCCTGGATCCCAACCTCATCCGTACCGAGAGTGCCTACGATCTGGCCATGCTGCTCTCCTACGCCCGGGGGATGGGGGAGAAGTGGTCGGCGGGCGTGAACCTGAAGCTGATCCACCAGTCCCTGGTCGGGGAGGGCTCCAGCTTCGGGGTCGGCGCCGACCTCGGCCTTCTCTACCGGCCCCGCCCGGGGCTGGGGTTCGGCCTCCGCCTGGCCGACATCACCACCACCCAGCTCTACTGGGACACCGGCCGCCGGGAAACGGTGGCCCCGACCCTCACCCTGGGCGCCAGCGCGACGCGCGACCTGCCCGCCCTCCAGGGCTCGCTCACCCTCGCCCTGGACGCGGCCTTCGAGTTCCAGGACATCCCCTCCCAGGTGGACGCCAAGGGGAACAAGCCGTTCCTCCAGTTCACCTCCAGCAACCTCTCGGGGTGGCTGCTGCCCGGGGCCGAGTACTGGTTCCGGCACACCGTGGCCCTCCGGGCCGGCGCCGACGAGGGGCACTTCACAGCCGGGGCCGGGGTTCGGTATAAACAACTCGGCGCCGACTACGCCTATCTGTCCCACGACGAGCTCGGCGGCACCCATCGCATCAGCGCCCTGGTCCGGTTCTGATCCCGGGCCGGGCCCGTCCCGGCCGTCCCTGGTGAACGGCGAGGTGGAGAAGGAGGGGGTTCCATGAAGCGGGTGATGGCCTTCGCCCTCGCCGGCGGCCGCACCCGCGGCCTGTCCGTTCTCGCCCAGCCGCGTTCGGTGGCCGCGGTGCCTTTCGCGGGCAAGTTCCGGCTCATCGATTTCACCCTCTCCAACTGCGTCAACTCCGAGATCCCGCGGATCGCGGTCCTGGCCCAGTACGCGCCCCTCTCCCTGGCCAAGCACCTGGGGCGGGGCGAGCCCTGGGACCTGAACCGCCGCGACGGCGGAGTGGAGATCCTCCAGCCCTACGCCCGCCAGGAGGGGGCGCGCTGGTACGAGGGAACCGCCGACGCCCTGCGCCAGAACCTCGACGTGCTGGAGAATTCGGGCACCGACCGGGTGTTCGTCCTCTCCAGCGACCTCGTCTACAAGATGGACTACTCCTGGATGTACCAGCAGCACCTGAAGACCGGGGCCCAGGCCACCCTGGCCGTGGGTCCGGCTCCCTACGGCGAGTCCGGCCGCTTCGGCATGGTGCGCAGCGACGACGACGGGCGGATCCTGGAGTTCCGGGAGAAGCCCGAGCAGACCGATCTCGACCGCGCCTTCATGGGCGTCTACCTGTTCGAGACCGAGTTCCTCCGCCGCCTGCTCCTCGACAATCCCGGCCCCAACCTCATCCTCGACGTGCTCATGCCCCGCATCATGAACGGCGACCGGATCCTCTCCTACACCTTCGGCGGCTACTGGGAGGACGTGGGATCGGTGGCCCACTACTTCCGTGCCCACCAGCGCCTCCTCGGCGAGGATCCCGCCCCCAACCTCTACGACCCGGGCTGGCGCATCTTCACCCGGAGCGAGGAGATGTCCCCGGTGCTGCTCCACCCCTCGGCCGAGGTGGAGGACAGCCTGATCGCCAACGGCGCGGAGATCGCGGGCCGGGTGGAGCGCTCCGTGCTCTCCCCCGGGGTCTACGTCGGCGCGGGGGCGGTGGTGCGGGACGCGGTGGTCCTGAACGGGACCCTGATCGGGGCGGGGGCGGTGCTGGAACGGGCGGTGGTGGACAAGAACGTGGTGGTGGGATCGGGGGCCCGGGTGGGGGACCGCGAGGCCCGCTCCGGGAGCGGCGACCCCGATCTCGACGGAATCACCGTGGTCGGCAAGTGGGCGCAGATCGCCGAGGGGTCCACGGTGGGCGCGGGCACGGTGGTGCCGGCGGGGGAGCCGATCCCCGTGGACGCCCTGGCCGCCCGCCTCGGGGAGACGCGCCGATGAGCGACGTGTACACCATGATCCTGGCCGGCGGACTGGGAAGCCGGCTCTCCATCCTCACCGAGCAGCGGGCGAAGCCCGCCGTGCCCTTCGGGGGCAAGTTCCGCATCATCGACTTCGTGCTCTCCAACTGCGCCAACAGCGGCTTCTCCGACGTCGGCCTCCTCACCCAGTACCGGCCCATGTCCCTCATCGAGCACGTGGGCACGGGCCGGACCTGGGACCTGGACCGCACCCTGGGCGGGCTCCAGATCCTGCAGCCCTACCTGGAGGCGGAGAGCGGGGACTGGTACCAGGGCACCGCGGACGCGGTCTACCGGAACCTCCTGCAGGTCCTCCAGCGCTCGGTGGAGGACGTGCTCATCCTCTCCGGCGACCACGTCTACGCCATGGACTACCGCCCCATGATCCGCTTCCACCGCGAGCGCCGGTTCCCGGCCACGGTGGCGGTGACCCCCGTTCCCCCCGAGGTCACCGACCAGTTCGGCATCGTGCAGACCAACGCCCAGGGTCACATCGTGGGGTTCCAGGAGAAGCCGAAGGAGGCCAAGGGCAATCTGGCCTCCATGGGCATCTACGTGTTCCGCCGCGACACCCTGATCCGCCTCCTCCAGGAGGCGGCGGGGGACCCCAATCCCCGCACCGACTTCGGCCGCCACATCTTCCCCCTGCTCATCCAGGTCGCCGACGTGGGCGCACACACCTTCGACGGCTACTGGCAGGACATCGGAACGGTGGAGTCCTTCTACGAGTCGAACATGAAGCTGCTCGACCCCGAGCACAGCCTCATGCTCTCCCACCCCTCCTGGCCCATCCGCACCCCCAGCGCCGACGCCCCTCCCGCCCGGATCACCGGCGACGGCCGGGTGCGGCGCAGCCTGGTCGCCAACGGGGCCGTGGTCCGGGGCCGGGTGGAGAACTCCATCCTCTTCCCCGGAGTGCGGGTGGAGGAGGGAGCCGAGGTCCGGGATTCCATCCTCATGAACGACGTCCAGATCCAGGGCGGAGCGTCGGTGAGCCGGGTCATCCTCGACAAGCGCGTCCGCATCCACCGCGGGGCCACGCTGGAGGACGGGGCCGGCGCCCCCCCCAACCAGCACCTCCCCGAGCTGCTGCGGAGCGGAATCAGCATCCTCGGCAAGGACGTGACGGTGGGGGAGGGGACCCGGGTGGGCGGCAACGTCTGCGTGGGCGGGGGCCGGATGGTGGAGCCGGGGATCGATCTTCCCCCCGGCACCTACCTCGAAGGGCGCTCCCGCCGGTCCGGCGTTCCCCCCGCCACGCCCTGATCCCGTTCCGGACTCAGCGCCCGGCCGGGACCTTCAGGCGGTCCCCGGGATGGATCACCGCCCCCGGGCCCAGTCCGTTGGCCCGCCGGAGCGCCCCCACCGTGACCCGGTAGCGCCGGGCGATGCCCCACAGGGTGTCCCCGCCCGCCACCCGGTGCATCCGGTCGGCCGGCTCGGGCTGGACCTCGGGCAGCTCCCCGCTCCGGAGCGCGGCCAGGACCTTCTGGCCGCTCCCCCGAGGCACCCGCGCCCGCACCGCGTGCCCGTCGGATGGGGTGGTCGACCGGAGCCAGGCCGGGTTCAGGGACCGCAGGGAGTCCACCGCCACCCCGCACACCCGGGCCAGGGCGGCGATCTTCACCGTGTGGGAGAGGGCCACCGTCTCGTAGTCCAGACCGGCGTCCCCGTTGAAGTCGAACCGCCCGTCGAACCCGGCGTCGTCCCCGACCAGGGTGGCCAGGGCCAGCGCCCGGGGAACGTAGTTGCGGGTCTCGGTGGGCAGATCCAGGTCCCAGAAGGAGTCCGATTTCCCCGCCGCCATCCGCCGCATGACCCGGCTGGGTCCGCAGTTGAAGGCGGCCAGGGCGAGGAGGCCGTCGCCGAGATCCTCCCGCAGCTCGGCCAGGTACCGGCAGGCGGCCCGGGTGGCCGTCTCCCAGTCCCGCCGCTGGTCGCGATCGGCGTTGATGAGAAGCCCCAGGGAGCGGGCGGTGGGTCCGACGAACTGCCAGGGTCCGACCGCGTTGGACCGGCTGCGGGCATGGAGGTCGAGCCCGCTTTCCAGGAGGGTGAGCACCCAGAGCTGGGAGGGCACGCCCTGCTCATCGAGCACCCGGACGATGTCCTCCCGGTAGGGCTCGGCCTGCCGGAGCCAGCGGCCCAGGCCCACCGCGCCCGGGCCCAGGAACCACTCCTTCCAGGCCCCAACCTCCGGCCGGGCCAGATCCTCGTCCGACCACCAGGGGGGGGAGGGGGTGCCCGGGAGCGCCGCGGGTGCTTCGGGAAGGGAGGCCAGCACCTGGGTCAGGGCCCAGAAGGAGAGGGTGGAGTCGGCGAAGGCCGCCGCCTCGGGCCCCCCGGGGTCCCCCAGGAAGGCCAGCCGCTCGGCCAGCGTCTCGGCCGCCCGGCGGGCGGCGCGGGGCCGTCCGCCGGCCAGGAGCACCCGGGCCGCGCCCAGCTCCAGGCGCAGATCCTGGAGGCGGGGATCGGGGGGAGGAGGCGCCGGTGCGGCCAGGGAGTCCGGCGCCGGAGCCGGGACCGGGACCGGGCCCGGCGCCAATCCCGCGCAGCCCGCGGTGGCGGCGGCGAGGAGGAGGGTGACGGGGAGCAGGAATCGGGGGTTCACGGGCGGGGAGTGTACCAGCCGATCCCCCGGCCGCCCAGGTTCCGGTCAAGCCGGGGGCGGGCGGAGCCGATAACCCCCCTGCGAACCTCCGAGGAAGGGGACCCCTTTGGCTTACGAGGACTACCGACTCAACGCCCAGGTCCGGGCGCTCCTGGTGCGCCGTTGGATCGACTTGAGCAAGGTGGAGTACGGCGCCACCAACGGCGTGGTGTACCTCCGCGGCAGCCTGCGGCCCTACCTGGCGGATACCGTCTCCGACCGGCAGCGCTCGGGGGAGGAGGAGGCGGTGGTCGCCGGCCGCCTCGAGCGGGTGATCCGCCAGTTGCCCGGCGTCCGCGACGTGGTCATGCAGCTCGACCGCGTGGTCAAGGTGGGATGGCGATGGAGGCCCCGATGAGCAACCCGCACCGCCCCGTGTTCGGCATGCCGATCGACACCGACGTTCTCCGCCTCCTCGAAGCCGAAGCGGAGCGCCACCCGGCCTGGGCCGACGTCCAGAACCGGTGGGGCCTCGTCCTCTTCCTGCGCGGACGGCTGAGCGAGGCCGATCAGTCCTTCTCGCGCTGCCTGGAACTGAATCCCCGCTACGCCTGGGCCGCCCTCAACCTGGCCCAGTGCCTGGCCGTGGCCGGAAACGTGCCCCGGGCGCGGGAAATCCTGCGCCGGGCCCCCGAGCCCGCCCCCGGGCTCCGCGCCTACGTCGGGGCCTTCATGGACCTGGTCGAGTCGCGGGTCCGGGAAGGGCTGGCCCAGCTCGACGGCCTCCCTCCCGAGCTGCGCGACCGGTGCGATTTCCTCCGCCTGCGGGCCTCGCTGCTGGAGGCGGTGGACGAGGTGGCCGCGGCCCGGGTGCGCAGGGACATGGGACGGGACCCGGTCCTCCGGGAACGGCCGGAAAACGAGAACGCGCCCGCCTGGCCGGTGGTCCACGTCCCCGGCCTGAGCCAGCTCTGGATGGAGGTGAGCAGCCTCGAGGCCCGCCTGGGCCGCATGGACGAGGCGGAGAGCTACGCTCGCCGGGCGTATCTCCACTGGGCGGACCGGAGCACCCTGCTGCATCAGCGCGGCTTCCTGGCCTCCCTCCGGGGCGACGACGCGGCCGCGGTGGAACGTTACGAGCAGGCCGCAGCGCTCTCCCCGACCGATCCCCGTCCGCTGATCTCCCTCTCCTACCACTGGAGCGCCCTCGGGGAGCTGGACCGGGCCCAGACCGCGCTGGCCGGGGCCATCGAGCGGGCGGCCAACTACGCCGACCTGCATCACCAGATGGGATTGGTGCTCCGGGCCCAGGGCCGGACCGAGGACGCGCTGGCCGCGTTCCGCCGGGCCCTGGAGCTGAACCCGGCCTACCTCGCCGCCCGCCTGGACGTGGCCTCGTCCCTGTTCGATCTCGGCCGCTGGGGTGAGGCCTGCGAGGTGTACCAGCACGTCCTGCACGGGGGGCTCCGCTCCTCGGACATCTACCTGCGCCTGGGGGAGGCCGAAGAGAACCTCGAGCACCAGGACGAGGCCGAGACCGCCTACCGGGAGGCCCTGCGCCTGAACCCCGGCGAAGCCACCGCCCACTATCACCTGGGACGGCTCTACCGGGACTCCGGCGACTCCGGCCGGGCCCGGGAGGCGTGGAGCAAGTACCTGGAACTCTCTTCCGATCCCGACCGCTCGGCCGAGGTCAGCGCCCTCCTGGAGAGGGAGATCTGACCGCGGTCGCGCCCGCACCGACCAGAGGGGGAACACCATGGCCTTCGACCCGACCGATCCCAAGCCTCGCCGGCGTTCCGCCGGCTTCTTCTGGGGCCTGACCCTGGGCCTCCTGGGCGCCCTGGCCGTGGTGGTGTCCGGCGACATGGGATGGACCGCCCTGCCCCTTCCCGCCGGCCGTCCGGCCGCGGCGGAGCCGGGAGCGTCGGCGGAAGCCTCCTCGGCCACCGCCTCGGTGTACCTGGCCGGGGCCGTTCCCGAAGGCATGCAGGTGTTCGTGGACGGCCGGGCGGTGACCCCGGTCCCCGAAGGGACGGGATCCCGGGTTCCGGTGGAGCCCCGGTCGCGACGGATCGAGGTGCGCGGCTCCCGCGGCCCGCTCTGGTCCACCCCGCTCACCGGGGGCGACGGGGGAGTGGACACCCTGCGCCCGGTGCTGGGGGGGGACGTGGTGGTCCAGGTCGACCGCCAGGCCCCCACCGGCCCCCTCTACCTCGACGATGAGATGGCCGGCACCGCACCCGGCACCCTCTCCGACGTGCCTCCCGGCTGGCACACCCTGAGCATCCGCAACGACGGGAACGTCCTCTTCGAGGACGCGGTGGTGGTGAACCCGGGCCAGGTGACCCTGGTCTCCGTGCCCCCGGTGCCGCCGCTGGGCAAGGGGCGGGTCTCGGTCCGTTCGCGCCTCCTGGGCGACGACGGGCTGCGGGAGGAGTCGGGGAACCGGGTGGGCGTGGACGGGGCGCCGGCCGGATCCACCCCTCTCGAAGCCACCCTTCCCGCCGGCTTCCACAGCATCCGCGTGGACCGGCCCGGCTACGACCCCTGGGTGCAGGTGGTGTACCTGGAGGCGGGCCGTTCCCTCTACGCCACCGCCGATTTCGGGGGGGACACCGGCCTCACCGTCGAGGTGGCCCCGCCGGTGCAGGCGGGGGAGCGGTCGCCGGTGGCGGTTCCGGTCCGGGTGACCGCCGGCGGGGAATCGGTCTCCCTGGAGGAGGGGACCCTTCATGTGGTCCGCCCCGGGCAGGCCAGGCCGTTGGACGTTCCCCTGGTCGCCTCGGGGACCGACCGCGCCCTGTGGGTGGCCGTCCTCCCCGAGGGGCTGGCCGCCACCCGCGGGTTCCTGTCCGGGTACGTGACCTGCAGGGACGGCCAGGGCCGCCGGGGGGACTCCGAGATCTTCTCCGTTTCCCTGCGCTGACCCCCGCCATCCGGCCGCCGGGGAGGAAGGGACCCCTTCTCCCCGGCGCGATCGGCCCGGAACTCTGATACAATTATCCGTACCCCCACCCCATCCTCGCTTTGTTCAGGGTACGCATCCCGGGAATCAACACGTGCGCATCGGCATTCTGGTCTTGTTCGCTACCGTCCTTCTGGCCCCCCCCTCGGGGGCGGAGGCGCGGCCGGCGCCCCTCCTCACCGTCTACCCCCAGTACACCCTCACCCTGAGGATCCAGTCCGACGGCGCCGACCCCGCCGCCCGGGTGTCCCTGCGCAACCTGGACACCGGGGAATGGATCGACCCCGACGATCCGGCCAGCCTCTACCACGAGAGCTGGCTGGGGCTGAACTACTTCTACGCCCGGGACAGGAGCACGGTGCAGGTGTCGGAGGGGACCTACCGGGTGCTCGCCACCCGGGGCCCCGAGTACTCGGTCGCGGACGACACGGTCTCGGTAACCCGGGACACCCAGGTGCGGATCCGCCTCCAGCGCCTGTTCGATCCCGGGACCCAGGGGTGGTACGGGGGCGACACCCACGTCCACATCGCCCACGGCGGGGCGGCCGATGTCTACACCGTCACCCCCGAGGACATGCTCCGGGTGGCCGACGCCGAGGGCCTCCGGGTGGCCTGCGTGCTCAGCAACGGGTTGTACTTCGACGGGCCCGGCGCCTCGCCGGCCGGCGACGACGCCCACCTGATCCACTTCGGCATGGAGTACCGGAGCGCGCTCTACGGCCACATGGGAATCCTGGGCCTTCCCACCCTCCTGGACCAGGGGTGCTGCCTTCCCGGCTATCCCGCCATCCCCCTCAACAAGGACGTCCGGGACCAGGCTCACGCCCTCGGGGCCACGGTGATCTTCGCCCATCCCGTGACCATGGATCCCGACCTCATCCTGAACGCCCCGCTCGACTGGCCGTACAGCGGATTCGCCCGCGAACTGCCCATGGACGTGCTCCTGGGCGGCGTGGACGCCATGGACATCTACTCCTACTCCAACGCGAGCAACAACGAGGCCCGGAAGCTCTGGTTCGATCTTCTCAACCTCGGGTACCACATCCCCCTCAGCGTGGGCACCGACGCCGCGGTGAACCGGTACGACGCGCCGCCCCCGGGAGGCTACCGGGTCTACGTGCACGCGGGGTCGGGAACCCCTCTCACCCTGGATGCCTGGCGCGCGGCCCTGACCGCGGGCCGGAGCTTCGGCACCAACGGCCCCCTTCCCGTCATGTTCAGTCTCGACACCCGCCGGGTGGGGGACACCGTGGATCTCGTGCCCGGGCAGTCCAACACCCTGGCCGGCGAGCTGCTGCTGTTCAGCCGCGATCCCGTGACCACCCTGGACGTCTACTACCGGGGCTCCGTGCTGGAGTCCTTCACCCTGCCCCCCTTCGACGGCACCCTGGACTATCACTTCACGATCACCGTTCCCGGGGAGCCTGGGTGGGTGGTGGGCCGGGTGACCGGGCCCGCCGGCGATCCGGTCCTGGTCGGCAATCCCCTGGAGGCCACCACCAGCCCGATCTATCTCCGGGCCGGCGACCGCCCTTTCCGTCCCTACCCGGATGCGGTGAACCGTTTCTCGGGCTGGCTGGACGACCTGACCCAGGTGGTCCAGACCCGCGGGGGGTGGACGCAGCCCTACCAGATGGAGGACATCCTGGACGAGGTCCTCCAGGCCCGGAAGACGCTGGAGGGGCCTCCGGCCATCGATCATCGTGATCCGCGGATCGAGGACATCCGTCGGAACTCCGCTCCGGGCCTGGAGGCGACTCCGGTGGAGGGGGGCTTCCGGTTCGCCGCCGCCGGGGCCGGCGAGGGCCGCCTGGAGGTGTTCGACGTGGCCGGCCGCCGGGTCTACCGGTCGACGGTCCGGGCCCTGCCCACCACCTTCCGCTGGGACGGGCGCCGGCAGGGGGTCCGGCTACCCTCGGGGATCTACTTCGCCCGCTTGGAAGGCGCCTCGGCCCCCCCGGTCCGCATCCTGCTGATGCCCTAGGCGCCGCCGCGCTTCACGGCGGGCCCTCGCCCGCCGCCGGACAGCCTTCCGCCCGCCTCCCGGAACCCCCGTCCGGGGAGTCCGGCCGTGACCGGATGGCGCATACCCGTGGGTTTCGCGACCGCCCTGGCGGTGGCCGCGGGATCGCTGCTTCCGCCGGGTCCGGGGCGCCTGCCCGCCGCACTGCTCGGGGGCGGAGGCCTCCTCCTGGCCATCCTCGCTCCCCGGCTCCGCGCCCCGGCCGGGCGTGCCGTCTCCACCGCGGCGGTGATCCTGCTCGGGCTGGGGGCCGGCGGGCTCCGTGCTCCCGGACCGCCTCCCCCCGCCGCCCCCCACCGGAACGAGGCCCGGGTGGCGGGACGGGTGCGCGCCTGGGAGGCGGGGGAGCGGGGACCGCGGCTCCTCCTGGAGGCGGTCCGCCTGGATGGAGCCCGGCTGGATCCCCCCCTCCGCCTTCGGGTGTACGCCCCCCGGGGCTGGGGGCGCGTCCCGCGCTCCGGCTGGCTCCGGCTCCGGGGACGCCTGGAGCCGGAGCGGGGGGCGACCAATCCGGGCGCCTGGGCTCCCCGGGGCCTGGACGGGACCCTCTTCGTGGCTCGCGGGACCGATCCGGACTGGGGACCGGGGAGGCCCTCGTTCCTCCTCCGGACGCGGGAAGGCCTGGAGGCCCGGCTGGAGCGCATCCTGGCCGGGTTTCCCCGCCGCCTGGCCACGGCCATGCTGCTGGGCCGGAGCGGAGCGCTTCTTCCCGGGGAACGGGAGGTCTTCCGGCGCACCGGCGCCTCCCACCTGACCGCGGTGAGCGGGCTGCACGTGGGGCTCTTCGCCGGCCTCCTGGCCCTGGTCCTGGCCGGCGCCCCGGCTCCGTTCCGGGCCGGGGCGGTCTCGGCCGCGGCCTGGGGCGTGGCCGCCCTGGCCGGGGGGAGCCCCTCGGCGCTCCGGGCGGCCTCCCTGGTGACCCTGGCCGCCGGAGGGCTCGCCTTCCACCGCCCGCGGCCGGCCATCCTCTGGCTCGGCCCGGCCCTGGCCGGACTCCTCACCGCCAGCCCCGCCCTTCTGGCTTCGGTCAGCTTCCGCCTCTCGGTGGGGGCGGTGGGGGGGATCCTCTTCGCCCTGGAACTGGTCCGGCCCCCCGCGGGCGGCAAGGGGGCTCTCCTCTCCCTGGCCACGGCGGGCCTGGGCGCCCAGTGGGGGACCCTTCCCACCGCCCTCTCCACCTTCGGAACCCTGTCCCCGGCGGCGCTCCTGCCCAACCTGGCCGCGGTGCCCCTGGCCGGCCTCTTCCTCCCCGCCGTCCTTTTCGCCGTGCTCACCGCGGACGTGCCCGGGGTGGGGGTGCTGTTCGCGGAGGCGGCACGAGGCCTCGGCGGGATCCTGGGCGCCGCCTTGGGGCTGGGAGCCCGGACCCTGCCCTACCTCTCCGGCTGGCCGCCCCCGCACCCGGCCGTCCCCGCCGCGGCCGGGCTCCTCCTCCTCGTCTGGTTCTCGGCCCCGCCCGACCGGCGGAGGCGCCCCCGGGTGCGGGCCCTGGGGGCGATCCTGGCCGGGACGGCGGCGGCCGGGCTGCTCGTGCCCCGTCCCGCACCCCCAGGGCCCTGGGCCCTCTTCCTCGACGTCGGCCAGGGGGACGCCGCCGTGCTCCGCCTCTCCGACGGCACCGCCTGGGTGGTGGACACCGGGGACGACCGCGGCCCCGGGGACGGGGCCCGGAACGCGGTCCTCCCCGCCCTGCGGCACCTGGGGCTCCGCCGCGTGGACGGACTCATCCTCTCCCACCGGCACCGGGACCACGTGGGCGGACTGGAGAGCCTGCTGGAAGGAACGGTCGTAACGCACGTATATGATGCCGGTTATGGATCCACCACCGGCACCTCGGGCCGGGTCGATGCCGCCCTCGCCGCCCACCGGCTCGTTCCCTGCCTGGTGGCGGCGGGGGACACCCTGCACGCCGGTCCCGGAGGCGCCCGCCTGGTGGCGGTGGGGCCGCCCCGGGGTGATCCGGCCGGGCCTCCCCCCGGGGGCAACCTGAACGAGGCCTCGTTGATGGTGCGGGTGACCGACGGCCCCCTGACCGTGCTCCTGGCCGGGGATGGTGAGCGCCGGGCCGAGGCGGCGGCGGTGGCCTCGGGTCTCGACCTCCGGGCCGCGGTGCTCAAGGTGGGGCACCATGGAAGCCGGACCTCCAGCCACCCCCGGTTCCTGGCCGCGGTGAAGGCCCGGGACGGGGTGGTATCCTGCGGGGTGGGGAACCGCTACGGACATCCCGATCCCGAGGCCCTGCGGCGCCTGCGGGAGGCGGGCGTGCGCCTCCTCCGCACCGATCGGGGGGGCGCGGTCCTCCTCCGGCCCGGCCCGGGGGGCGGCCTGCGCCGGCGGCGCTGGCCCCCCCGTCCCACCCTTTCCGCGACGGACGCACCGATCGACCCATGACAGGAGGCGAATCCGGGGCTAGAGTGCTGGTGTTGAACCGGGGCTTGGAGGGAGGACGTCGTGATCAAAGCTACCGCTCGATCGATACCGGTCCTGGCCGCCGTGGCCGCCGCGCTGGCTTGGGGATGCGGGGGCGACACGGTGTCCCCCGAGGCCCCCGGCTGCATGGTCGAGCCGGGAAGCGCGAACCTGGGCCGGGTGCTCTCCTTCCCCGGGGACCCGGAGGGGGTGCTGGACCTGGCCCTGACCCTGAAGAGCGTGGTCATCATCAACTCCACCGCCGGCACCTCGGACCTGAAGGGGGAGATCGAGGTCTCCTTCGATCCGCCGCTGGAACATCCGCCGCAGGTGGTGCTCCTGCCCGAGGGTCGCGACCCCCACTTCACCCTTCCCGCCCGCACCCAGGAGATCTTCCGCTTCAAGATCCACTACGACGCCTCGGTCAGCTCGGGAGTCCACCACGGCCTGGTCCGCTTCGGTCCCCCCTGCGCCGCCGTCCCCTTCACCCTCGAGGTCACCGCGGCCCGGGAGGCCCGGCCCGAATTCGTCGACGAATGGGGCGGGGAGGGAGCCGGGGTGGGCCGGTTCGAGACCCCCTCCGCCATCGCCCTCGGCGGCGGCAACGTCTACGTGGCCGACCTGGACAACAACCGCCTCCAGCGCCTGGACGGTTCGGGGACGGCCACCCACGTCTGGGACACCTGGGACGAGGACGACATCGACGAGGGCCTCACCCACTGCGACCATCCCACCGGGGTGGCGGTGGGTCCGGACGGCAACGTCTACGTGGCCGACACCGAGCCCATCCCCGAGCACGGCGGGCGGAAGCGCATCACCGTGTTCGACCCCGACGGCGAGTACCTCCGGCATTGGGGTCCGATCCGGAACGGCGGGTCCATCCTCACCGATCCCTGGCATCTCACCGTGACCCCGGACGGCCGCATCTACTCGGTGGACTCCGGGGCCCGGGCCATCCGCGTCTTCGTGCTCGACGACACTCCCGCCGGCTTCCACACCGAGGCCGAGTGGGGGGGGCTGGCCGTCTTCGCCGTCCCCCACGGCATCGCGGTCGACGGGCAGGGCCGGGTGTTCGTGAGCGACCAGACCCAGAACCTCATCCACCGGTTCGACGCCGAAGGGCACGAGACCCTCTCCTGGGGCGGGGCGGGGGACGAGATCGGGAAGTTCCACAGCCCCCTGGGGATCACCGTGGACGCGGCGGGAGCGGTGTACGTGGCCGACTCGAAGAACCGGCGGATCCAGAAGTTCACCGGGGACGGGGAGTTCATCACCGCCTGGGGGGAGCCGGGGGTCGACCCCGGGTTCCTCGACAAGCCCTGCGACGTGGCCGTGGACGACGGCACCGGAATCATCTACGTGCTCGACCAGGCCCGGAACAAGATCCTGCGCTTCCGCCCCGCGGACGCGTCCTCCTAGGGCTCCGCGGGGCGGGCCGAGCCCCCCGGGCCCCCTTGTCCGGCCGGCCGAGGGCTGATAAAGTCGCCGCTTTTCCAAGGGGAAGCATGCGCTGGTGACCACGCTCGGCATCCTCGCCTCGGGACGGGGCTCCAACTGCGAGGCCATTCTCCGGGCCTCCGGGGAGGGGCGCCTGCACGCCCGGGTGGGTCTGGTCCTCTCCGACCGCCCCGGTGCCCCGGTCCTGGACCGGGCCGCGCTCCACCAGGTACCCGCCCGCCACCTGGACCCCGGCCGCCGCGGGGCCCGGCTCACCCCGGGGGCCGAGGAGGCCTACGTTCGCGCCCTGCGCGAGGCCGGGGTGGAGTGGGTGGCCCTGGCCGGGTTCATGCGCATCCTGGGCCCGGTCTTCCTTTCCGCCTTCCCGGGGCGGGTGGTCAACATCCACCCCTCTCTCCTGCCCGCCTTCCCCGGACTTCACGCCCAGCGCCAGGCCTTCGAGTACGGGGTCAAGGTCGCCGGCTGCACCGTGCACCTGGTGGACGAGGGGGTCGACACCGGCCCCGTCGTGGCCCAGCGGGCGGTGCCGGTCCTCGACGACGATACCCCGGAATCCCTGGAGTCCCGCATCCTGGAAGAAGAGCACCGTCTCTACGTGGAGGCGCTGAACCGCCTGGTCTCCGGCGGCTGGCGCCGCGAGGGACGCCGAATACTCCCCACCCCCTGAACGGAGGACATCCCCCATGGCATTCCGTTTCACCGAGGACTCGCCCGTCACCACCCTCGACCTGGAGGGCGTGAAGCCCGCCCACCGGGGCAAGGTGCGGGAGATGTTCGACCTGGGCGACCGCCTGCTCATGGTGGCCACCGACCGCATCTCCGCCTTCGACTGCATCCTGCCCACCGGGATCCCGGGCAAGGGGAAAATGCTCACGGCCATTTCCGTGGCCTGGTTCGACGCCCTCCGGGACGTGGTTCCCCACCATTACCTCTCCAAGGAGATGAAGGACTTCCCGGCCGAGTTCCAGCCCCATCGCGAGGTGCTGGAGGGGCGCTCGCTGCTGGTGAAGAAGGCCGACCGCTTCGACGTGGAGTGCGTGGTGCGGGGCTACCTGGCCGGCTCGGGCTGGAAGGAATACCGCCGGGACGGTTCCGTCTGCGGGATCCGGCTCCCGGCCGGGTTGCGGGAGTCGGACAAGCTCCCGGAACCGATCTTCACTCCCGCCACCAAGGCCGACGAGGGGCACGACGAGAACATCTCCTTCGACCGGATGGCCGGGATCGTGGGGCGGGAGGACGCGGCACGGCTCCGGGACCTGTCGCTGGCCATCTACTCCAACCTCGCCGCCTACTGCGCCGGCCGCGGGATCATCGTGGCCGACACCAAGTTCGAGTTCGGCCGGGTGGGGGGCGAGATCACCCTCATCGACGAGGTGCTCACCCCCGACTCCTCCCGCTTCTGGCCCGCCGGCGAGTACGAACCGGGCCGGTCCCAGGACTCCTTCGACAAGCAGTACGTGCGCGACTACCTGGAGGGGCTGGACTGGGACAAGACCCCGCCCGCCCCGGCGCTGCCGGAGGAGGTGGCCCGGGCCACCGCCCGCCGCTACGCCGAGGCCTACGCCCAACTGGTGGACACCGAGCACCCGCTCCGCTTCACCCGGGAGACCTGGAGATGATCCCCATCCGGCGCGCGCTGGTGAGCGTCTACGACAAGACCGGCCTGGACGAGCTGGGCGCGGCCCTGGCCGCGGCGGGGGTGGAGGTGGTTTCCACCGGCGGCACCGCCGCCCGGCTCCGCGAGAGCGGGGTGCGGGTGACCGAGGTGAGCGAGGTCACCGGGTTCCCCGAGTGCCTGGACGGGCGGGTGAAGACCCTCCATCCCAAGATCCACGCCGGCATCCTCGCCGACCGCTCCAACCCGGAGCACCGGGAGCAGATCGCCCGCCTGGAGGTGGAGCCGATCGACCTGGTGGTGGTCAACCTCTATCCCTTCGAGGCGGCGGCGGAGAAGGAGGGGATCGGCCGCGCGGAGCTGATCGAGCAGATCGACATCGGCGGACCCACCCTCCTGCGGGCCACGGCCAAGAACTGCGACTCCGCCATCGCGGTCTGCGATCCCGCCGACTACGGGGAGGTGATCGCGGCCCTGAACGCGGGGGGCCTGGAGACCGCCGCCTCCCGGCGCCTGGCCGCCAAGGTGTTCCAAAGGACCGCGGCCTACGACGCCGCCATCGCCGCCCGCCTGGCCGACCAGCTCGCGGCCGATGGGGCCTCGGGGCCGGCGGACACCGCGCTGCCGGGGGCGATGCCCCTGGGCATGGTGCAGGCGGCCCGGCTCCGCTACGGCGAGAACCCCCACCAGGAGGGGGCGCTCTACCGTCCCGCCGGCGGGCCTCCGGCCGGCCTGGCCGGGCTCCGCCAGCACCAGGGAAAGGAGCTGAGCTACAACAACTACCTGGACCTGGACGCCGCCTACCGCCTGGTCCGTGCCTTCGAGCACCCGGCCGCGGTGGTGGTGAAGCACCTGAACCCCTGCGGGGTGGGCTTCGCCGGGGACATGGAGTCCGCCTACCGCCGGGCCCTGGCCGCCGATCCGGTGAGCGCCTTCGGGGGCATCGTGGCCCTGAACCGCCCCCTGACCCGGGCCGCGGCCGCGGCCATGAAGGAGATCTTCCTGGAGTGCGTGGTGGCGCCGTCGGTGGAACCGGCGGCGCTGGAGGTGCTGGCCGGGAAGAAGAACCTGCGGGTGGTGGAGGCGGGGGCGGCGGGCCCGCCCCGGGGGCTGGAGATCCGCACCGTGGCCGGGGGCTGGCTGGTCCAGACCCCGGACACCGCGGAGGGGGACACCGAACGCCGCACCGCCACCGGGCGGGTCCCCACCGAGGCGGAGGCCCGGGCCCTGGAGCGGGCCTGGGTCATGGTGCGCCACGCCAAGTCCAACGCCATCGTCATCGCCGCCGAGGACGGGATGCTCGGCCTCGGCTGCGGCCAGACCAACCGGGTGGACGCGGTGCGCCAGGCCGCGGAGCGCGCGGCCCGGGTGGCGGTGGAGCCGGGGGTGAAGGTGCTGGCCTCGGACGCGTTCTTCCCCTTCCGGGACGGCCTCGACGCCGCCGCGGAGGCGGGGGTGACCGCGGTCATCCAGCCCGGCGGTTCCATCCGCGACGAGGAGGTCGTCGCCGCCGCCGAGGAGCACGGGATGGCCATGGTCTTCACCGGACGCCGCTGCTTCCGCCATTGACCCCGGACCGGACCGGGGGAACCCGGAGCCGGTCCCGACGAACCCCCGACCGCGGGACAAGCGCGCCGGCGCCCCGTCCCGGGAGGGTCCGCCCATGATCGTGGTTCTCGACTTCGGCTCCCAGTACACCCAGCTCATCGCCCGCCGGGTGCGCGAGCAGAAGGTGTACTGCGAGATCCATCCCTTCTCGATGCCCCTGGAGGAGGTCCGCCGGCGGAACCCGGCCGGCATCATCCTCTCCGGCGGTCCCTCCAGCGTGTACGCGGAGACCGGACCCCGCCCCGATCCCGGGGTCTTCGACCTGGGGGTGCCGGTGCTGGGAATCTGCTACGGGCTCCAGACCCTCATCCATCACGCCGGCGGCGGGGTGGAACGGGTGGGGCAGGGGGAGTACGGCCGTACCCGGGTGCATCTCGCCGACGGCGCCGGGCCCCTCTTCGCGGGACTCCCCGAGGCCTTCACGGTGTGGATGAGCCACGGGGACTCGGTGACCCGTCTGCCCCGGGGCTTCGCCCGGGAGGCGAGCACCGCGGACGGGATCCTGGCCGCGGTGGGGGACGAGGAGCGCCGCTTCTACGGCCTCCAGTTCCACCCCGAGGTGGCCCACACCGAGCACGGCCGGGAGCTGCTGCGGAATTTCCTCTTCCGGATCTGCGAGGCCCGGGCGGACTGGGATCTGGGCGATTTCCGGCGGATGGCGGTGGAACGGATCCGGGAGCAGGTGGGCGACGACGGGGTGGTGTGCGGGCTCTCCGGCGGGGTGGACTCGGCGGTGGTGGCCTGCCTGGTGCACGAGGCGGTGGGGGACCGGCTGACCAGCGTGTTCGTGGATCACGGCCTGCTGCGGAAGGGCGAGGCCGGGGAGGTGATGCGGGTCCTGGGCCGGGACTTCGGCCTCCGCATCGTCCAGGTGAACGCCGCCGACCGGTTCCTGGACAAGCTCGAAGGGGTGGAGGATCCGGAGCGGAAACGGAAGATCATCGGCGAGGAGTTCATCCGGGTGTTCGAGGCCGAGGCCCGCAAACTCCCCGGGGTGCGCCACCTGGCCCAGGGGACGCTCTATCCGGACGTGATCGAGAGCGTGTCCGTGGCCGGGCCTTCGGCCCGGATCAAGTCCCACCACAACGTGGGCGGACTGCCGGAGCGGATGGACCTGTCCCTGGTGGAGCCGGTGCGCGAGCTCTTCAAGGACGAGGTGCGGGAACTGGGGCGCGGGCTGGGGCTCCCCGAGGCGGTCATCGGCCGCCATCCCTTTCCGGGGCCGGGACTGGCGGTCCGGATCCTGGGTCCGGTGACCCGGGAGGCGGTGGCGCTGCTCCAGGACGCGGACCGCATCTACATGGAGGAGCTCCGGGAGAGCGGCCTCTACGACGCCATCTGGCAGGCCTTCGCCGTCCTGCTCCCGGTGCGCTCGGTGGGGGTGATGGGGGACGAGCGGACCTACGGCAACGTGGTCGCGCTCCGGGCGGTGAACAGCGTGGACGGGATGACCGCGGACTGGTTCCCCTTCCCCCCCGACGTCCTGGGGCGGATCGCGGGGCGCATCGTCAACACGTTGCCGGGGGTGAACCGCGTCGTCTACGATGTGACTTCCAAGCCTCCCGCCACCATCGAGTGGGAGTAGGGACCGAGGGCGGTGCACGCCGACGATGACGTTGTTCCAAGGAAGCGCAGGGGGGAACGGGGCCGCCGACGCGGTCCGGCCCGCCCCTGTCCGGAAGCGGGGGCGGGGGGTCCACGCCCTCGCCGTCCTCCTGGTGGCCGCGTGCGTTCTCGCCGCTCCTGATTCCGGGGCCTCGGAGGAAGCGCTCACCGCGCCCGCCGCCCCCGGCCTCCGCGCCCCCGGCCTGCAGTTCTTCCGCCTCACCCCCGCCGCCGCCGACACCGTGTACCGGCTCCTGGTGGTCCCGGTGCGCTTCCCCGGGGACGCGGACCTGGGCCGCTCCCGGGAGGAGCTGGCCGCCCGGCTCACCGGGGGGGAACCCACCGACCTGGCCGGCTACTGGAGCGCGGCCACCGGGGGGCGGATGGAGGTGCGGGTGGACCTGGCCCCCACCGTGGTCGCCGACCATCCCCGCGCCTGGTACACCGAGGAGGGGAGCGACAACACCGGCTACGGTCTCGATCCCCGCGCCTATCCCCACAACGGGGCCGGGCTCGTCGCCGAGGTCACCGCGGAGCTGGCCGGCCGGGTGGACTTCCGCGCCTACGACAACACCGGGGACGGGATCGCCGACGGACTCCTCATCCTCCACTCCGGGCCCCCGGCCCCGGAGATCCTGGAAGGGTCGCTGCCCCGGAGCACGCTCCTCGCCCACAGCTTCACCCTCCCCGCCCCGGCCGCGCGCGGGGACGGGCTGGTGTTCCCCTACGCGCTGGCCTCGGCCCGCGATCCCGCCGGTCCCTGGGCCCACGAGATGGGCCACCTCCTCGGCTTCGTGGACCTCTACACCGCCAACGCGCTCTGTCCCGGGCCGGGCCTGGGCGGCTGGTCGCTCATGGCCACCGGGGGCAACACCGCCGAGGGGGAGCCGCCGTCCGGGCTCGACGCCTTCACCCGCCAGCTCCTGGGCCTTCCCGTGCGGACGCCCGGGACCGGCGCGGTGCTGCTGGAGCCGGGGACGGTGGTCCGCGCCTTCCGGGCCGGGGAGGCGGCGGGACCGGAATACTTCCTGGTCGAGCGCCGGACCGGGGCGGACGGGCTCTCGCTCCCCACCCCGGCGATGGTGGTCTACCACGTGGACGAGGGGGCGGTGGACAACCGCAACTGCACCCGCCCCCTGGTCTCGGTGCGGGCGGTCCTGTGTCCGGGGACCGCCTCCTGCACCGACCGCCTCGACGACGCCACCGACCCCGGGCTCACCGACGGGGAGGGGCGGCCCACCGGCCTGGTGCTGGAGGTGATGGGGAGCGCGCTCACCGTGGGCCATCAGGGGAACGGACCGGTGCGGTTGGAGAGCGTGCGGCTCCTCGCCCCGGAGACGGACGGGACCGGGGCCGCCGTCCAGCCCCTGGAGGTGACGGTCCGGAACCTGGATCCCGCCCTCCCGGTCACCGCCTCGATCAGCCTCACCGGGATCCCGGCCAACGCGACCGGTATCGACGGTTCGCAACCGGTGGTCCTGGTCGTGCCCGCGGGGGGCGCCGCCGCGGACACCTCCCTCGCGGTGCGGGCCCCGGCCGGAACCACCCTTCCCGCGGCCGTGGACAGTTTCACCGTCTCCGTGGCTTCGCCGGGAGGGACGGCGGAGACCGGACTCCGGCTGGCGGTGGGCCGCTTCGGGCTTCCCGACACCCTGTCCGCCTACACCGCGGTCAACCTGGCCCTGGACCCGCCCCGGGTCAACCCGTGGCACTGGGACGGGACGGACTGGGTGGCCGGGGACATCCGCCCCCTGGCCGACGGAGAGGTGGTGAGCCCGTTCTTCGCCGTGCCCCCGGACGGCCGGCTCGGGATCGACCACGCCTGGTCCCTGGACGCCCTGGCCCCCGACGCGGCCCAGGACGGGGCGCAGATCCGGGTCCTGCCCCAGATCGGCCCCGAGGTCCGGGTCTCTCCCGCCGGCGGCTGGGGGTGGACCCCCGAGCGGGGAAACGGGAACCCCCTGGGCGGGCAGGACGTGCTCGCCGGTGCCGGAGACCGCATGCACGTGCTGGACCTCGCCGCTTTCGCCGGGCGCACGGTGCGGTTGGCCTTCCGGGCCGCCGGCGACGTGGAGCGGACCGCCGGCTCGTGGCGGATCCGCGGAGCCCGGGTCTACGCCGCGCCGGAAGCCCGCTATACCCTGGGCGAGTTCACTCCCGGGAGCGGAGTGATCACCGTGGCTCCCGCCGGCGCCGTCCCCGAGGGGACCACCCTGGCCCTGTACGGAGGACGGCTCGCGGTCACCCCGGTCGCGCTCCTGGCCCAGGGCCCGCCCCTGGAGGGGGTGAAGGTGGAGGACCCCGCCCTCCGCCGCTTCGACCTGGTCTGGCGGCTCCCCGACGGACGCGCCGGTTCGGCGGCGCTCACCGTGCCCGCGCGCACCCCGGCGGCGCCGCCGCGGCTCGCCCCCAACCCCCTCCACCGCGGGGGCCCGCAGACCTGGAGCGCGGCGGTGACCGAAGACGCGTTCGGTACCTGGACCTTCCTCCTGGTGGACGTGTCCGGACGCCGGGTCGCGGAGCGGAACGCCCGCTTCACCGTTCCCGGGAACCGCAGCCTGGTCTGGGACGGGCGCGACGACGGAGGAAGGCGGCCCGCGGCGGGGGTGTACTTCCTGCGGGTGCGGGGCCCCCGGGGTCCGGCGGCCACCTACCGGGTGGTGCTCCTCCCGTGATCCGAATGATTCCCGCTCTGCTTTCACCAGAGGACGTCGCGTGACTGGATTGCTCCGTATCGCTCTTCTCCCCGTGGCCGCGCTCCTCCTGGGCGCCCTCGCCCCGGCTTCCGGGCCGCCGCCGGGCGGCCCCGGGGCCGCCCCGGACAGCCTCGGTCCCGTCGCCGCCCCCGGAGCGGCGGAGGTATCCGAAGCCCTGGAGGCGCTGGCCTCGGCCCGACGCGGCCTGGTCCTGGCCGAGTTCGCCGGGGACTCCACCGCCATGGTCGCCGCGGCCGGCGCCGAGGCCGCCGCCGATTCCCTTCTCGAGCGGGCGGCGGCGGCGCCAGAGACCATCCGGGCCATGGTCTGGCCGGACCGGGTGCGCTGGCTCTCCCGGGCCCTGGAGGCGCGCCGGGGGGACTGGTCCGCGGCCCTGGTGAAGGCCCTCGGGGGGGAACTTCCCGCACCGGGCTCGCCCAGCCGGGGGCCGGCCGCCCTCGCCGTCGCCCTCAACGTGTGGGCGGGGCAGGAAACCGAGGCCGAGGAACAGGAGTCGGCCCCCGCCGACTCGGTGGCCGAAGACGCGCTCCGGATCGCGGCCGGGGAGCGCTTCCGCCTCCGGGATGAGGCGCTCTACCGGCTGTGGGCCCTGGCCGACGCCGACGGCGACACCGTGGCCGCCCTGGCCTGGGCGGACAGCCTGGTCGCCGCCGCCCCCCGGAGCCTGCGGACGCCGCTGGTCCGGCTCACCCGGGCCCGGGCGCTCCTCGCCGCCGGGGATCCGGCGGCGGGGGTGGCCGAGGCCCGCCTGGCCCTCCCCGGAGCCGACTCCGCCGCCCTGCGCTGGTTCCTGGCCCGGGCGCTCCTCCGCCTCGACTTCGTCCGCGAGGCCGCCTTCCAGCTCGAAACCCTGATCGGCAACTTCGGCGGCGACCCCCTGGCCACCGACGCCTACGCCCTGCGCCTCCGCCTGGTCGAGCGGGACGGCGAACTCTACCTGCCGGTGGAGAACCGTCTCGATCTCCTGAACGCGCTCCTGGCCCGGCCGGAGAGCGGCGCCCTGGAGCGGATGCTGGCCGTGGCCGACAGCGCCGCCCTCACCCCGCCGGTGCGCGAGAAGGCGGCGCTCCTCCTGGGCCGGTTCCTCTACCGGGCCAAGCGGTACCCCGAGGCCGAGCCGCTGCTGCGGGACCTGGCCGGAACCGCCGCCCCCGCGGCCGGGCGCGAGGCGAACACGCTCCTGGCCCGCATCCTGCGCAACACCGGGCGGGTGAAACCCATGACCCGGCTCTACCGCGAGCTCATCGAGGGAGGAGGCGTGGACGGGGCCACCGCGGCCTGGGAGCTGGCCCGGGAGATGGAGAGCCTGGGCCGGTGGAAGGAGGCGGAGCGGGTCTACGGCGAGCTGATCGACACCTTCCCGGGAAGTTCCCGGCTGCGCGACGCCCGCTTCCGCCGCGGTTTCACCCGGGTCCGGCTCCACCGTCTCCGGGATGCGGTGGACGACTTCCGCACCGCCTTCGGGCTCTCGGATCCCGGGCCGGAGCAGGAACAGGCCGGCTTCTGGCTCGCCCGGACCCTGACCGCCCTGGGGCGGCCGGAGGAGGCCCGGGAGGCGGCCCGGGTGGGAGCCTGGCGGAGCGCGCCCACCGACTACTACGGAGTCCGGCTCTACCGGGATTACGGCTTCCGGCCCGAGGTCCCGGCTCCGCCGGAGGGCACGCCCTTCGCCGGCGGCCGCGGGCTGGAGTCCCTGGCCGACGCCGCCTGGCCGGCCCCCATCCGCGACGCCTATCTCCGCGGCTTGGACCTGGCCCGGCTGGGCCTGGCCGGGGAAGCCAAGGCGGAGTGGGGGCGGGCGGCCGACCTGGGCCGGAGCCTTCCCACCGTGGTCCAGTCCCTGGCCCTGGCCGCGGCGGTCCACGATCTCTACCCCGAGGGGGTGCGCTGGGCCAACCAGTCCCTGGCCGTGCTCCCCGTCGCCGCCGGGACCCGTTCCGGCTTCGAGCGCCTGGCCTTTCCCGCCGCCTACTACGGCACCGTGACCCGGGCCGCCGCCGCCCACGGCACCGCGCCCGAGCTGGTGTGGGCCATCATGCGCCAGGAGAGCCTCTACGACCCGCTGGCCGTGTCCCGGGCCGACGCCCGGGGCCTGCTCCAGATCCTCCCCGCCACCCTGCCCCGGATCACCGCCGAGACGGGACGGGAGCCGCTTCCCACCGAGGCCCTCTTCCGCCCCGAGGTGAACGTGCCCCTGGGGGTGGCCTTCTTCGCCGCCCGCCGGGCCGAGTTCGACGGCGCCCTCCTGCCCACCCTGGCCGGATACAACGCGGGGGAGAACAAGGTGCGGCAGTGGATCGCCCTCGCCGACGGCGACACCGCGGAGGTCTTCGTGGAGTGCATCGGGTATCCTGAGACCTACGGGTACGTGCGACGAATCGGCTGGTTGGCCTGGGTGTATCGGGCCTACTATGCGAGCGTCGACGATCCGGCGAGAAACGCACCCCAGGCACGCTGAGAGGAGGTCAGGCATGCCGCTCGCCGCCCGCTGCCACAGCTTGCGCCCGGAAAAGCACTCGGGATGGCTGGCCTTCTTCGAGCTGGCCCCCCGCGGCTCGCGCTCGGCCCATTTCCTGGTCGTGGGGCCGGCCGACGCCGCCGGGCCCGCCGAACGCGAGGCCGCGCTCCGGGCCGGCCAGGCCGCGGTCCACTACCTGAAGGAGATCCCCGAGCACGCCCCGGGCCTCACCGTCCTCGAGTCCACGGTGCAGGTCCTGCGCCACGAGGCTCGGGCGGTGGGAACGGCCCTGGAGTTCGGCTGCGCGGTTCTCGACCGCGACCAGCTCTGGTTCCACACCCAGGGCCGGGTGAGCCTGGTTCCCCTCGGCCCCCAGCCTGGGCGCCCCCTGAGCGCGGACACCCCCCTGGCGGTGCCCGCCCAGGCCGAGGGGCGGTACTTCTTCGGGCGCCTTCCCCGCGCGGCCGGGGATTCCCCCGAAGGGGACTGGCTGGCCCGCCTCGAGCATGGGGGAGAGGGGGACGGGGGGCTGGTCATCACCTTCGTGGAGGGGCGCGGCCTGGCCGCGGTGCCTCCGGCCGCGCCGGCACCTCCCCCCGAGGCCCCGGCGGCTCCGCCCCCGCCGCCGGAGGAGCCCGAAGCGGGCCCGCCGGAAGAGGCGCCGGAGGCGGCTCCGCCCGAAGAGGAGCCTGAGGCAGCCCCGCCGGCCCCGGAGACGCCCCGGGCGGGCGAGCCCCCCCCGGCGGAGGCCGAGACAGCCCCCCCGGAAGGGGCCGAATCCCCGGAACGAGAGCCCACAACCCATCCACACCAAACGAGTTTCGGCGGGGACTTCGAGCAGCTGGTGAGCGAACTTCAGGAGGTCCTGGAACCGCCCCGGAGACCGGAGTCCGGTGCTTCGGCGGGAGAGGAGCCCGAGGCCGCGGAGCGGGACCCGGAGGCGGACGTCCCGGACCAACCGAGCGACGCCTTCACCGAGGAGGAGCCGCTGGCCGGGGTGCCCGAGTCCCCGGAGGAGGCGGGAGCGGAGGCGGGGCGGGCCGCCGAGGCCTCGGAGCGCGCCGGCGCCACCCCGCGGGACGGAAAGCTCTACGCGCCCGAGGAGACCCGGGGGATCGGTTTCTGGCTTGCGGTGGTGGCGGTGGTGCTGGCGGTGGCCGCCCTGGCCGCCTATCTGCTCGTCATCCGGCCGAGGGTGGCCGGCGAGGAGACGCCTCCCGCGTCCACCGGGGACCCCAGCTCCGCCGTGCCCGACGACGCCCTGCTCGACACCGTGACCCCGACCGTCCTCTGGGAGCAGCGATTCAACCAGGCCGTGACCTCCAGCCCCGTCCTGGACGGCAACCGGGTGGTGTTCGGCTGCCGGGACCACCGGGTCTACGCCCTGGACCGCGCCGACGGCCACCGCGTGTGGGCCTACGCGGCCTCGGAGGGGTTCGGCTCCTCCCCGGCCCTGGCCGGGAGCCTGGTGGTCATCGGAGGCTACGACGGCCGGCTCTACGCCCTCGACGCGGCCACGGGAACCGAGCGGTGGGCCGTGCCCACCGGGGGCCGGATCGTGGCCTCGCCCGCGGTGGACGCCGAGCAAGCCTACATCGGGTCCTACGACCGCACCCTGTACGCGGTGGGGCTGGCCGACGGCCGGGTCCGCTGGAAGCGCGACCTGGGCACCGTGCTCTGGTCCAGCCCCGCGGTGGCGGGGGACCGGGTGGTGGCCGCGGGCCTGGACGGAACCGTGACCGCCCTCGACGCCGCCACCGGCCGGGTGCGCTGGCAGGCGGGCACCGGCGGGCCGGTCTACTCCTCGCCGGTGGTGGCCGACGGGAAGGTGGTGCTGGGGGGCCAGGACGGCCTCCTCTACGCCTTCGACCTGGAGGACGGCTCCGAGGCCTGGAAGGTGGAGCTCCCCGGCCCGGCCAACGGGTCCCCGGCCTACCGCGAGGGACGGGTGGTGGTGGGCACCGACGAGGGCTCGGTGGTGGGCGTGGATCTCACCCTGGGCAAGACGGTGTGGCGGGTGGCCACGGGAGGGGAGGTGAAGAGCCGCCCCGCCTTCTGGGGCCGCACGGTGTGGGTGAGCGGCTACGACGGGGTGCTCCACGGCATCGAGTGGCTGACCGGGGCCGAGGTGGCGCGGATCCCCATCGAGTCCTCGATGTACTCCTCCCCGGCCGTGGATGCGGAGGGGACGGCCTACGTGGGGGCCATGGACGGCCGGTTCCTGGCCGTGCGGCTGGGCCTCAAGACATCCTGAGCCCCCGGGAGGGAACGTGGGGGGCCCTTCCCCGGTAGAAGAGTCGGGGTCCGGGCAAGTTGCCCCGCCCGTACACGTCTGCTAGCGTTACGTGTTTGGGATTCCACCCCCCGCGTTTTCGGCCCCTCCGAGGAGAGACCAGACCCCATGCTGTTGGATTCGCTGAAGCAGTCGACCATGCGCGCGGTCGAGAAGGTGTTCGGCACCAAGTACGAGCGCGACATGAAGCGTATCGGTCCCATCGTGGACGAGATCAACCGCAACTCCGAGTCGTACAAATCGTTGTCCGACGATGAGTTGCGTGGCATGACGGCCGGATTCCGCCAGGAGCTGGCCGAGGGCGCGGAGCTGGACGATCTCCTTCCCCGGGCCTTCGCGGTGGTCAAGGAAGCCTGTCGGCGCCACGTGGGGAAGTCCTGGGAGGCGGTGGGGCAGGAGGTCCGCTGGGACATGGTCCCCTACGACGTCCAGCTCGTGGGCGGGATCGTGCTCCATGAGGGGCGGATCGCCGAGATGGCCACCGGCGAGGGGAAGACCCTGGTCGCCCTCATGCCCCTCTACCTGAACGGGCTGACCGGGAAGGGCGTGCACCTGGTCACCGTCAACGACTACCTGGCCCGGCGCGACCGGGAGTGGGTGGGTCCCATCCTGGAGTGGCTGGGCCTGACCATCGGGGTCATCCAGCACGACATGACCCCACCCCAGCGGCGGCAGGCCTACGCCTGCGACATCGCCTACGGAACCAACAACGAGTTCGGCTTCGACTACCTGCGGGACAACATGGCCATCCGGGCCCAGGACCAGGTCCAGCGCCCGCACTTCTACGCCATCATCGACGAGGTGGACAACATCCTCATCGACGAGGCCCGGACCCCGCTCATCATCTCCGGCCCGGTCACCCAGACCCACACCAACTTCTCCGACATGCGCCCCACGGTGGACCGGGTGGTGCGGAGCCAGACCTCCCTGGTCACCGGGTGGCTGGCCGACGCCGAGAAGTCCCTGGAGGAGTCCGGCTACGAGGAACCCGACTACGAGACCGCCACCCGGCTCCTGCAGATCAAGCGGGGCACCCCCAAGAACCGCCGGTTCATGAAGCTCCTCTCCGACCACCCCGGCCTTCAGAAGGCCATCCGCAAGGTGGAGTTCGACGCCACCCGGGATAAGCGGATGGGGGAGATCGACGCCGATCTCTTCTACACCATCGAGGAGAAGAACCGGGAGATCGACCTCACCGAGAAGGGGCGGACGGCCATGTCCCCGGGTGAGCCGGAGATGTTCGTGCTCCCCGACCTGGCCCTGGAGGTGGAGGAGATCGAGGCCCGCCAGGACCTCGAGGCCCACGAGCGGGTGGCCGAGAAGGAGAAGGCCTTCCGGCGCTACGCGGAGCGGGCGGACCGCATCCACGCGGTGATGCAGCTCCTGCGCGCCTTCTCGCTGTACGAGAAGGACGTGGACTACGTGGTCCAGGACGGCAAGGTCCTCATCGTGGACGAGTTCACCGGCCGCCTCATGGCCGGGCGCCGCTGGTCCGACGGGCTGCACCAGGCGGTGGAGGCCAAGGAAGGGGTCACGGTGGAGGGGGAGACCCAGACCTTCGCCACCATCACCCTCCAGAACTACTTCCGCCTCTACGACAAGATCGCGGGCATGACCGGCACCGCCGAGACCGAGGCCCCGGAGTTCTGGGAGATCTACAAGCTGGACGTGGTGAAGATCCCCACCCACCGGCCGGTGGCCCGGGCCGACCACCAAGACCTCATCTTCCGCACCCGCCGCGAGAAGTACAACGCCATCGTGGAGGAGGTGAAGGCGCTCAACGACGTGGGGCGGCCGGTCCTGGTCGGCACCACCAACGTGGAGGTCTCGGAGACCCTGAGCCGGCTCATGAAGCGCCAGGGGCTCCGGCACAACGTGCTCAACGCCAAGCACCACCAGCGCGAGGCGGAGATCGTGGCCCGGGCCGGCGAGGCCGGGGCCGTCACCATCGCCACCAACATGGCCGGCCGCGGCACCGACATCAAGCTCGGTCCCGGCGTGCTCCCCCGGCCGGAACAGGGGGTGGACGGGGCCCGGGACGAGGACGGGCACATGGGCCTGGCCATCGTGGGCTCCGAACGCCACGAGAGCCGGCGCATCGACCGGCAGCTCCGGGGGCGGTCCGGCCGCCAGGGCGATCCCGGGTGCACCATGTTCTTCCTCTCCCTGGAAGACGATCTCATGCGCCTGTTCGGCTCCGAGCGGGTGGCCGGGATCATGCAGAAGCTGGGGGCCGAGGAGGGCGAGGTGATCCAGCACCGCTGGGTCACCAAGGCGGTGGAGAACGCCCAGAAGCGGGTGGAGGAGCAGAACTTCTCCATCCGGAAGCGGCTCCTCGAGTACGACGACGTGATGAACAAGCAGCGGGAGGTGGTCTACGGGATCCGGGGGCGGGTTCTGCGCGGCGATTCCATGAAGGACGAGATGCTGGACTACCTGGACGGCGTGGTCACCAGCCAGGTCCAGGGCCACATCGATCCCTCGGAGCCCACCACCGACGATACCGTGAAGCTGATCGCGGCCGAGCTGGAGATGCTCCTGGTCTCGCCCATGCCCGCCGAGGGCGCCTTCACCGGCGAGGAGATCACCGCCGAGGAGCTGGTGGAGCACTTCGGCCGCCTGGCCCGGGAGACCTACGAGCGCAAGGAGAACGACTGGGGCGAGGAACTCACCCGCGAGGTGGAACGCCGGGTCATGCTCTCCATCATCGACGACAAGTGGCGCGACCACCTCTACGAGATGGACATGCTCAAGGAGGGGATCGGGCTCCGCGCCTGGGGGCAGAAGGACCCGCTGATCGAGTACAAGCGGGAGGCCTACACCACCTTCGAGAACATGATGGCCGGCCTGGGGGAGGACGTCATCCGGCGCTTCTTCCGGGTCCAGCTCGCCCGGGCCCCCCAGACCCGCTCCGCCGAGGCTCCCGCCGCCGCCCCCGACCTCCCCGCGCCGCGGCGCCCGGCGCCGGCCGCGGTCCAGGAGAGCCACGCCGGCTTCTCCGCCTTCGGGGAGAGCCGGGGCCGGCAGCCCCAGGCCACCGCCACCTCGGCCCCCGCCGCGGCTCCGGAGCCGGTCCGGGTGGGACGGAAGGTGGGGCGGAACGATCCCTGCCCCTGCGGGAGCGGCAAGAAGTACAAGAAGTGCCACGGGGTCAACGCCTAGGCGGACCGGATCGGGGCGGAATTTCCCCGCCCCGCGGGTAGGCTCCTAGGCTGCCGCCCGCGTCCCTGCTATCCTGCCCGGCATGCAGACGCGCGTGCCCGTGTTCCTGGATCACCTGGCCTCGGCCCGGCGCTATTCGCGCCATACCGTGGCCGCCTACCGGCGGGACCTGGAGGACTTCTCCCGGTTCCTGGAGGTCCGTCACGGCGCCCTGCCCCGGGCGGAGGAGGTGGGGGAGGAGGACGTCCGCGCCTACCTCCGGGACCTCACCCGCCGCGGGCTCTCCGCCCGGACCGTGGCCCGCCGGCTGGCCACCCTGAAGTCCTTCCACCGCTATCTCCACCGCCGCGGCGCGAGCGGGGTGGAGACCGGGCCCGACCTCAAGGGCCCCCGGCTTCCCAAACGGCTGCCGCCCTTCCTCTCCGAGCCGGAACTGGCCGCCCTTCTCGACGGCCCCGGCTGGGAGGATTCCCCCCGGCCGGCCCGGGACCGGGCGGTGATCGAGCTCCTGTACGGGACGGGGATCCGCCTCGCCGAGCTGACCGGACTCCGCAACCGCGACCTGGACCCCTCGGGGGGCATCCTCCAGGTCCGGGGCAAGGGGGACCGGGAGCGCCGGGTGCCGGTGGGGGCGGCGGCCCTGGAGGCCCTGGCCGCCCACCGCGCCGAGGCGAAGGCGGCGGGCGCCGGCGCCGGTCCCGAGGCCCCCCTCTTCCCCGGCCGTCGCGGCCCCCTGTCCCGGCGGACGGTGCAGCGGATCGTGGCCCGGCACCTACGCCGGATCGCCCGCCGGGCCCGGCTCAGCCCCCATCTCCTGCGTCACACCTTCGCCACCCACCTCCTGGACCGGGGAGCCGAACTCCGCGCGGTCCAGGAACTCCTGGGACACGCGTCCCTCTCCAGCACCCAGGTCTACACCCACGTCACCATGGACCGTCTCCGCGCCGTGCACGCCCGGGCGCATCCCCGGGGGAGCGGGGGCGGCGAGGAATGAGGATCATGCCCAAGCGAGACTTCCTGACCGTCACCGATCTCACCGCCGCCGAGCTCACCGACACCCTGGAGCTGGCCGCCACCCTCAAGGAGGAGCACCGGCAGGGACGGCTGCGACGCCCCCTGGAGGGCCGCGTGCTGGGACTGGTGTTCCACAAGCCCAGCCTGCGCACCCGGGTGTCCTTCGAGAGCGGCATGGCTCGCCTCGGCGGATACGCCATCTACATCTCCAACCAGGAGATCGGCATGGGCACCCGGGAGGCGGTGGGAGACATCGCCCAGGTCCTGTCCCGCTACGTGGACGGCATCATGATCCGCACCTTCTCCCACGCCTGGGTGGAGGAGCTGGCGGCCAAGGCCTCGGTGCCGGTGATCAACGGCCTCACCGATTCCTTCCACCCCTGCCAGATCGTGGCCGACCTTCTGACCGTGAAGGAGAACGTGGACACCCTGCGGGGGAAGCGGGTGGCCTTCATCGGCGACGGCAACAACGTGGCCAAGTCGTGGATGAACGCGGCCCGGCGCCTGCCCATCGAGGTGGTGCTGGGCTGCCCGGCCGGCTTCGAGCCCGAGGCGGAGTTCCTGGACGCGGTCCGGGCCGAGGTGGGGGACCGGGTGCGGGTGGCCCACGACCCCGCCGAGGCGGTGGAGGGAGCCGACGTCATCTACACCGACGTCTGGGCCTCCATGGGCCAGGAGCAGGAGAAGGAGGCCCGGGCCAAGGTCTTCGCCCCCTTCCAGGTCAACCGGGACCTGGTGGCGGCGGCGGGGCCGGAGGCCATCGTCCTCCACTGCCTGCCCGCCCACCGGGGCCAGGAGATCACCGACGAGGTCATCGACGGACCCCGGTCGCGGGTGTTCGATCAGGCCGAGAACCGCATGCACGCCCAGAACGCGCTCCTGGTCCGGCTCCTGGCCGAACCCTGGCGCTGAGCGGCCGTGCCCGCGTTCCCCTCCGGGTCCCCCGGGTCCCGCGCCCGGCTCCACGGCGCCCTGGCCGCGGCGGCGCTCCTCGCCGCCGCCTGCGCCCGTCCCATGCCGCCTCCCGGCGGACCGGCGGACACCACCGCGCCCATGGTGGTCGCGGTGTCCCCGGAGAGCCTGGCCGTGGACGTGCCGGTGGACGCGCCCCTGGTGGTGACCTTCAGCGAGAAGGTGGAGCAGAGCACCCTGGAACGCGCGCTGTGGATCACCCCCGGAGGCGCGGTGAAGCCGGACATCTCGGTCTCCGGCCCCGAGGCCACCATCCGCCTCGGCGCGCCCTTGCCCGACTCGGTCACGGTGGGAGTGCTCCTGACCACGGTCATCACCGACCGCCGGCGGGGGAGCGCGGCCAACCCGCTGCGGGAACCCTACCGGTGGATCTTCGCCACCGGGGACTCGCTGTGGCCGGGCACGGTGTCGGGCACGGTGACCCAGGTGGGCCGGACCGGGACCGGCGGCCCGGGCCGGGGCCAGGTCCTGGTCGGCCTCTATCCCGGGGACGCCGACACCCTGCCCGATCCCTCGTCCACCACGCCGGTGGCGGTCACCGAGGCCCGCTCCGACGGCGGCTACACCCTGGCCGGGCTCCCCGCCGACGGGCGGCGCCGCTGGCTCATCGCCATGCTGGACCGGAACGGGAACCGGGAGATCTCCGGCCCCGGGGAGTTTGCCAGCGTGCAACCGGAATCGTTAGTCTTGACCGGTGCCGCGCCCCGGGACACCGTGGAGCTGCGTCTGGTGGATCCCGAGGCTCCCGGGAGCCTGAGCGGCGCCTTCACCCGGGCGGAGGGGGATTCGGTGGCCCTGTGGGTGGCCTTCTTCGAGGCCGGCACCGACACCACCGGCCGGCCCCGGACCCAGGTCCGGGCGCAGCCCGACGGCAATTTCAAGGCCCAGAACCTGCCGCCCGGGGACTACAGCCTGGCCGCCTTCTGCGACCTGAACCGGAACGGCCGGCGGGATCCCGAGGAACCGTGGACCTTGTATACGGGGACGATCGAGGTGGAACCGGGCGGCGAACGCGCCCTGGAGCCCTTGAACGCCCCGGATTGCCGGCGCTGACCGGCCCCCGTGCGGGGGCCCCGGCCCGATCGCCGGCCTGCCGCCCGCGGGGACGCGGGTGGGAAGGGAGGACGTGATGTTCGAAGGTGTTTCCGTCGCTCTGGTGACCCCGTTCCGGGACGGCGAGGTGGACGAAGCGGCACTTCGCGCCGTCATCGGCCACGTGCTCGACCAGGGGGTGCAGGGACTGGTGGCCACCGGGTCCACCGGGGAGGCGGCCGCCCTCACCGCGGCCGAGCGGGAGCGGGTGTGGAAGATCACCCTGGAGGAGGCCCGGGGGCGGGCCTTCGTGATCGCGGGCACCGGGACCAACGTCACCCGGACCTCCATCGAGATCTCCCAGGAAGCGGCGGCCCTGGGCGTGGACGGCTGCATGCTCTCCGCCCCCTACTACAACAAGCCCACCCCCGAGGGGCTCGTCGCCCACTTCACCGCCGTGGCCGACGAGGTCAAGGTGCCGCTGGTGGTCTACAACGTGCCCGGACGGACGGCGGTCAACATCCCCCCCGCGGTGGTGATCGAACTGGCCCGGCATCCCCGGATCCAGGCGGTCAAGGAGGCCTCGGGCTCCCTGGACCAGGTGACGGAGATCCTGGCCGGATGCGACCTCACCGTGCTCTCCGGCGACGACTCCCTGACCCTGCCCATGGTGTCGGCGGGGGCCCGGGGGGTGGTCTCGGTGGCCGGACACCTGGTGGGACGGGAGATGGGGGAGATGCTGGCCCGCTACCGGGAGGGGAAGGTGGACGAGGCGGCGGCCATCCACCGCCGGATCTTCCCCCTCATCAAGGCCCTGTTCCTGGAGTCCAACCCGGCCCCGGTGAAGGCAGCCCTGGCCCGGCTGGGGCTCCTGGAGAACGAGCTACGCCTCCCCCTGGTGCCGGTGAAGCCGGCCACGCAGGCGGTGCTGGCCCGGGAAATGGACGCCCTGGGGCTGTCCGCGGTGCGGGCCTGAGGGGGACGGGAGACGTGACGGCAAGCCCGGGCCCGGAACGGCGGGCCCGGGGAAACCCCTGGCGGGGCGGCCCGGGAGCTAGGACGAGCTCTTCTGGGCCTGGCGGGCGAGGCGGGACTTGAGCCGGGAGGCGCGCGACTTGGGCAGGACGCCCTTGCGCACGGCCACGTCCAGCTCGCTGTAGGTCGCGGGCAGCGAGGCCTGCGCCTCGTCCCCGTTCGCGGCCCGCTGGGCCTTCAACTGCTTGCGTACTACGGACTTGACCGCCTGGTTGCGCTGTCTCGAGGTCTCGTTGGTCTTGAGCCTCTTGGCGGCCGACTTGTGATGGGGCATGAAATCCTCCTGCGGGCGGCGCCCGGCGCGGGCACCCGCCCAGTCGAAACGAGCGCCGCAGTTTAGCAGCGGACAAATCCTCTGTCAATCACCTCCCGATCCCTCAGGGTTCCTCCTCCCGCGCCGATACCAGGATGGGAGCTCCACTTCCGGAGGGGAACCGAGCGCGACCATGCCTTTCTTCAGAGCAAACACCCCAGGACCGGACCGGGATGCCGGGCCCTTGGCCGGCGCCTCGCTCCTCCATACCCCCCAGGAGAGCCTCCAGCACCTCCTCGAGACCCTGAGGGCCAGCCTGGCCTGCGACCGGGCCTCGGTGGCCATGGTGGAGACGGACGAGTCCGAGGTCCTCCTGCGGGTCCTGGCCGCCGCCGGGGAGCCCACGTCCTATCCGCATCCGGTCTCCACCGGGGAGCCCGAGGTGGTCCGGGTGGGCCCGGTGGAGGACCTGGACCGGGAAGCGGTCTGCCCCGACCTGGGGGAGCGGAGGAATCCGCTCCCGGTGGAGAGCCACCTCTTCCAGGCCGGGTTCCGGAGCTACGCGGTGATCCCCCTCCGGGTGCAGGGGCGGGTCCTGGGGAGCCTGAACCTGCTCAGCCGCAAGCGCCACCACTTCGACCGCTCCCGCCTGGAGCGGGCCCGGGCCGCCCTGGACTCCATCACCGCGGTGGCTCACCACGCCCTCCTTCTCCGCCGCCACCAGCAGCAGAGCCGGTTCCTGGCCATCGCCCAGGAGCTGATCGAGGACCTGAGCGGCACCGCCCGCCTTCGCGAGACCTGCGAGTACCTGACCCGCCGCATGGCGGATCTCATCGACGTGCAGCAGGTGGCCCTGTACCTGGTCAACGACGACCGCACCTGGCTCACCTGCGAGGCCGTCCACGACCGGTCCGGGGACGGGGGCGCCCAGGGCCTCCTGCCCAGCCTCCGCATCGAGAGCACGCCGTTCCTGAAGCGCGTGTTGTCCGGCACCCCGGTGTCGCTGCTCCAGCCCTCCGAGCACATCGTCCTCCCCGAGGGCATCGGACGGCGCCTGCGCCTGGAGGAGGTGGGGGCGGTCCTCCTCATGCCCCTCCTGCAGGGGGAATCCCCGCTGGGCATGCTGCTCTGCCAGCGCCGGGAACCCCGGCCGGTCATCGGGGGCGAGGAGCGGGAGTCGATCCGGCTCCTGGGGCAGCAGCTGGGACTGATCCTGCACAGCCGCCAGGTGGTGGAGAGCCAGGAGCGGAGCACCCGGAATTTCGCCGAGCTCCTGGACATGAGCCACGCGGTCTCCTCCACCGCCGACCTCTCCGAGGTGCCGGCGGTGGTGGCCCGCCGGGCCCGCGACCTGTGCGAGGCCGACGAGGCGACCCTCTTCCTGCTCGAGCCCGAGGGCACCACCCTGAAGCCGGTGGTGTGCCTGGGCGCCTACTCGGACCAGGTGATGAAGGTCCGGATCCGGATGGGGGAGGGGATCACCGGCACCGTGGCCGCCTGCCGCCGGGGGGAGATCATCAACCGGGCGGAGCTGGACCCCCGGTCCATGCAGATCCCCGACACCCCCCTGGAGCCGGAAGCGATCCTGGCCGCCCCCCTCATCTGCGCCGACCGGTTGATCGGCGTCCTCACCCTGCACAAGCTGGAGGGCCGGACCTTCGATCCGGTGGACCTGGACACGGTGGAGATCTTCTCCAGCCAGGCCGCCATCGCCTTCGAGAACGCCCGCCTCATCGCCGGCATCCGCGAGGAGCGCACCCGCCTGGTCACCATGCTCCAGAACATGGAGGAAGGGGTGATCTTCGCCGACATCGAGGGGCACGTGCTCCTCCTCAACGAGGCCGCCCGCCGCATGCTGGGGCTGACGGCCGGGGACCGCACCGGGCGTCCGGTGGTGGAGCTCCTGGAGGGGGAGGATTTCGCGGTGGTGCGCGAGGCCCTGGAGCGGGTGCACGGCGGTCGGGAGCGGAACGTCACCCAGGAGTACACCATCTCCGGCCGCACCTTCCTCTGCTCCGTCTCCGCCGTCCACCTCGCCGAGGGCCGGTCGCGGTCCGGGGAGGTCCTCCTGTTCAAGGACGTGACCGACCTCAAGGAGATCGAATCCCAGCTCCTCCAGTCGAGCAAGATGTCGGCGGTGGGGCAGCTGGCGGCGGGAGTGGCCCACGAGTTCAACAACCTCATCGCCTCCATCTACGGGTACGCGCAGTTCATGAAGGAGCATCCCACCGAGCCGGTGGTGAAGAAGGGGGTGGAAGTCATCCTCCGCTCCTCGGAGCGGGCCCGGGAGCTGACCTCCAGCCTGCTCACCTTCAGCCGCCGCCGGCCCGGCCGGCGGGAGCCGGTGGACGTCAACCAGATCCTCACCGACACCCTGCTCCTGCTGAACCGGCAGTTCGAGAAGGCCTCCATCCGGGTCCGGCGCGAAACGGGGGAGCTGCCTCTCACCGTGGCCGACCCGGGACGCATCCAGCAGGTGTTCCTGAACCTGCTCATCAACGCCCAGCAGGCCATGGCCAAGGGGGGAAACCTCCTGGTCCGGACCCGCCCGGTGGGGAAGAACCTGGAGATCACCGTGGAGGACGACGGCCCCGGCATCAAGGCCGAGCACCTGCCCCGGATCTTCGAGCCGTTCTTCACCACCAAGGGATCCCTGAGCGGGGCCAAGACCCCGGGCACCGGCCTGGGGCTCTCCACCGCCTACAACATCATCCGCGACCACGGGGGGACGATCCGGGCGGCCAGCACCGCCGGCCAGGGGGCCAGCTTCGTGATCAACCTCCCCATCCGCACCCTCCACGAGCAGCGGATCGAGGAGGCGACCTCCGGACCACGGCCCCCGCGAAGCCTCGACACCACCGGCCGGGTCCTGGTGGTGGATGAGGACCCCACCCTCCGCGAGCTGATGGCGGAGATCCTCCAGGGGCTCGGAAACCAGGTCCAGGCCGTGCCCGACGGGCAGCGGGGACTCCAGCTGCTGGAGCAGTGGCCCTGCGACCTCCTCATCCTGAGCATGACCCTGCCCGGGGACGAGTCGGCGGAGGCCTTCCGGCGCATCCGGACCGCCCGGACCGGCTTCCCGGTGCTCCTGGTCACCGATCGCACCTCCGGGCAGACGCTGGAAGCCGAGGGGGACCCCTGGGTGTTCCGCCTCAACAAGCCCTTCCGCAACCGGGACCTGATCGCCCTGGTCTCCCGGATCCTGACCCAGAGCCTCCGCCGGGCCGGCTGAGTCCGGGCCCGCGCCGCCCCCCTCGAATCCCTCCCTCACGGTAAACCTGGGCCCGGCCGGGGATTTCCGGTATAATACTCGGTCACTCTCGGCGGTCCGGGTTTGACCGCCGGTAACCCGATACACCATGCCCGACCTATCGTACAAGCTCGCCCATCTGCCTCGCCGGCCCGGGGTCTACCTCATGAAGGATGGCCAGGGCCGGATTCTGTACGTGGGAAAGGCCAAACGCCTCGACCACCGGGTGCGGTCCTACTTCAACGCGGGGGGAACCGACCACCCCAAGCAGGCCGCCTTCGTGCCGCGGATCCGGGACATCGAGACCATCGTCACCGACTCCGACGTGGAAGCCCTCCTCCTGGAGATGACCCTGATCAAGGAGAAGCGGCCCCCCTACAACATCCGGCTCAAGGACGACAAACGCTTTCCCTACCTCAAGATCACGGTGGGGGAGGACTTCCCCAAGGCGGTCATCACCCGCCGGACCCCCCGGGACGGGTCGCGGTACTTCGGCCCCTACACCGACGCCGGGGCCCTCCGCCGCACCCTCAAGATGGTCCGGACCCTGTTCCCCATCCGGTCCTGCATGGGGCGCCGGCCGGGCCGGGGACCCCACTACCGGGAGTGCCTGGACTTCCACATCCACCGCTGCGACGCCCCCTGCATCGAGCGGATCTCCAAAGCGGACTACCGGACTCAGGTGGACCGGCTGATCCTGTTCCTGTCCGGGCAGGGGGACGAGGTCCTGGCCGTGCTCCGGGGGGAGATGGCCGAGGCCTCGGAGCGGATGCAGTTCGAGCGCGCCGCCCTCCTCCGGGACCGGATCCGCGGGGTGGAGCGCATGCTGCGCCGCCAGAAGATGCTGGACACCCAGGAACGGGACCTGGACGTGTTCGCCTTCGCCCGGGCCGAGGACACCGCCTTCGGGGCCGTGCTCCAGGTCCGGGGGGGTACGGTGCTGGGCAAGGAGACCCGGCGGCTGCGGGGCACCGGAGGCCGCCCCGACGCCGAGGTCATGGCCGCCTTCCTCTCCCAGTACTACCGGGACCGGGAGTCCACCCCCTCCGAGGTCATGGCCGCGTCCGAACCCGCCGACCGCGAGGTCCTCGCCACCTGGCTCTCGGACCGGGCCGGGCGCCGCATCGAGATCCGCGTCCCCCGGCGGGGGAGGCTGGCCGGGCTGGCCCGGCTGGCCGAGGAGAACGCCCGTCTGGACCTGGAGGAGTCCCGGGGCGAGGCCGCGCCCGGGGGCCTCGATCCCGCGGTCTACGCCCTCCAGAAGGCCCTGGATCTCTCCCGGCCCCCGGCCCACATCGAGGGGTTCGACATCTCCAACTTCCAGGGGGCCCAACCGGTGGCCTCCCTGGTGGTGTTCCGCAACGGGCGTCCGGCCAAGAGCGCCTACCGCCGCTACTCCATCCGCTACCCGGAGGGCCCCAACGACTTCGCCATGATGGCGGAGGTGGTGGGGCGCCGCGCCGCCCGCATCCAGGCCGGGGAATTCCCCGTCCCCGACCTGCTCCTCATCGACGGGGGAGCGGGCCAGGTGGGGGCGGCCCTGACCGCCCTCGACCAGGAGGGCCTGGCCGGGGTCCCGGTGGTGGGTCTGGCCAAGCGCGAGGAGGAGATCGTGGTTCCCGGCCGCGGGGACACCCTGCGCCTCTCCCGGAGCGACCCCGCTCTCAAGCTCCTCATCCGGGTCCGGGACGAGGCCCATCGCTTCGCCGTCCGCTACCACCGCTCCCGCCGGGACCGGGCCGGCCTGGCCTCGGAGCTGGACGGCATCCCGGGGGTGGGGGAGCACCGGAAGATCCGCCTCCTCTCCGCCTTCGGCAGCGTGGAGGCGCTGGCCCGGGCCGATCTGGCCGACATCGCCGCCGTCCCCGGCATCGGCCGGCGGGTGGCGGAGCGGGTGGCCGAGGCCCTGCAGGAGCGGGAAGGGGGGAGCGATGCCGCCTAGAGTCGCCCGGGGCGCCAACGCCGAGCCCCCCCCCGCGCTCCCCCCGGGGCTGGACCGGGCCCGGGAGGACTACCTGGGCTACCTGCGCTACGAGCGCCGGCTCTCCGACCGCACCGTGGACGCCTACGCCGCCGATCTCCTCGGCTACCTGACCTGGCTGGTCCGGGCCGGCCACCGGGACCTGGACGGCGTGGGGCGGGAGGACATGGAACGGTACCTGAACGCGGAGGGGGAGCGGGGGCTCTCCGGCCGGACCCTCACCCGCCGGCTCTCCTGCCTCCGCGGCTTCCACGGCTACCGGCGGCGCCGCCGCCAGGCCGAGACCGATCCCACCGAGGGACTGGAACCGCCCCGGCGGGGACGCCGGCTCCCCCGGGCCCTGAGCGTGGAGGAGGTGGCGCGGCTTCTCGACGCCCCCCCCGGCGACACCCCGGTGGGGATCCGCGACCGGGCCCTGCTGGAGCTGATGTACGGATCCGGATTGCGGGTGAGCGAGGCCCTGGACCTGGTGCCCGAGGCCCTTCGCCTCCGGGAGGGGTTCGTGCGGGTGGTGGGTAAGGGGGACAAGGAGCGGGCGGTTCCGCTCACCGAGATTTCCCGGCGGGCCCTCCGGCGCTGGCTGGAGGAGGGGCGCGAGGAGCTGGCCGGACGCCGGGACCCGGGGACGGTGTTCCTGAACCGGCGGGGGGGGCGGCTCAGCCGGATGGGACTGTGGCGGATCCTGCGCCGGTACGCCGGGGCGGCGGGACTGCCCGGCGACGTCCACCCCCACATGCTCCGCCACTCCTTCGCCACCCACCTCCTCGAGGGGGGGGCGGACCTGCGCGTGGTCCAGGAACTGCTCGGCCATGCCTCGGTGACCACTACCGAGATCTATACCCACGTGGACCGGGGTCATCTGCGCGAAGTGCACCGGCTCTTCCATCCCCGGTCCCGGACCCCGGCGGCGGGAAAGCCGCAATGAAACGGCAACCATCCCACAGGGCTTGGAGGGAGCGAACATGCGACGGTTACTGACCGTGGGCGCAGCGGCGGCGGTGCTGGTCCTGGCCACGGGGCTGGCGGGGCCGGCCCGGGCGGCCTCGAACATCGACGAGGAGGGCACGGTGGGGCTGAGCCTCTTCGGGGACTACGGGCTGGTGACCGGGAAGTCCCGGTACGGGCTCGACTTCGAAGGCGGGGGCGGCTACGGCGTCAACCTGCGCTACGTGGTCAATCCCCGCTGGTCCCTGGGGCTCTACTTCCAGCACCAGGACTACTCGTCCAAGCCCGAGGCGGAGCGGGAGACCAACGTGAAGAAGGCGGTGATGACCCAGGTCATCGGCGACCTCTACTACTACGGCAAGCGCAACCTGGACTCCTCCCAGTACCTGGTGCTCGGCCTCGGGTTCTACCGGCCCGAGATCCACTACACCGAGGAGGAGGTGGGCTACCCCGGGGAGAACCTGGTGGTGAGCGCGGGCCTGGGGGCGGAGGTGTACATCCGCGAGAACTGGGGCCTGGACCTGAGCGTCCGCTCCTTCGGCTACTTCGGTTCCGGCCTGGCCGAGGGGGACCGCACCCAGGGCATCACCTCCAACGGGAACTTCTCGGTCGGGCTCCAGGCCCAGGCCGGCATCCTGTACTACCTGGTCCGGTAACAGCGACGGGGACGCACCATGGCCGAACGGCACACCTATCAGGTCGGGGACAAGGTTCACCACTCGGACTTCGGGGACGGGCTGGTGGTGGAGATCCGCGACCGCCCGTTCTACGACATCCTGGAGGTGGTGTTCCCGGGCGGGGTGAAGCGCCTGACCAGCATCCACCCGCTCCTGAAGCCCAAGGCGACCCTGCCGGAGGCGCCGCCGCCCAAGCCCCGGCGGCGGCGGCGGAAGGGTGGGAGGGGCGGGAAGGCCGAGGACAACGGGCACCGGCGGAACGGCAGCCGCCTGGACTACCTCCGCCTGGACGAGGGGGCGTGGCCCCTGCTCGACCGGGCGCGGAAGGGGAGGGACCCCGAGCCCCTGGAGGACTACCGCCTCCACCTCACCGCCGAGGAGCTCGCCGCCCGGCACGGTTTCGAGCGGCTCCTGTGCCTGGAGGAGGTGAAGGGCATCGAGCAGCTCGAGTACCAGAAGGCGGCCTGCCTGCGGGTCCTGCGGGACATGCGGGGGCGGGGGCTCCTGGCCGACGAGGTCGGCCTGGGCAAGACCATCGAGGCCGGGGTGATCCTGAAGGAGTACATGCTCCGGGGGCTGGTGCACCGGGCCCTGGTCCTGGTCCCGGCCAGCCTCACCATCCAGTGGCGCGAGGAGCTGGCCACCAAGTTCGGGCTCCACTTCGAGATCGCCGGCCGCCGGGGGGACTGGGCCGAGCATCCGCTCCTCATCTGCTCCCTGGACACGGCCAAGACCGCCCGTAACCGGAGCCGGCTGGTGGGCAACCCCTTCGACATCGTGATCGTGGACGAGGCCCACCGGCTGCGGAACCACCAGACCCTGGCCTGGAAGTTCGTGGCCACGGTGAACAGCAAGTACCTGCTCCTCCTCACCGCCACCCCGGTCCAGAACGACCTCCGGGAGCTGTACAACCTGATCAATCTCCTCCGCCCCGGCGCCCTCGGCACCTACCGCGGCTTCCGCCGCCGCTACATGGTCCGGGGGGACAAGCGGCTGCCCAAGAACACCGCCGAGCTGTCCCATCTCCTGGGCAAGGTGATGATCCGCACCACCCGGGCCAAGACCAACATCCGGTTCCCCCGGCGTACGGTCCACATCGCCAACTTCAAGCTCTCGCGCCCCGAGCGCGAGCTCTACGACCAGGTGACCGACTTCGTGCGCACCCGCTTCCACGATTCGGACCGGACCCAGTTCCTGAAGTGGCACTTCGTGTCCATGGTGCTGCAGAAGGAGATCGGGAGCAGCGTGCCCGCGGCCCGCCATACCCTCGCCCGGGCCCGGCAGGACCCGCGCTACCGGGCCCACTGGGACGAGCTGAACCGCCTCTGCGCCATGAGCGAGGCGGTGCAGAGCCACGCCAAGCTCGACGGCCTCCTCGACATCCTCACCCGGGTCGAGGACAAGGCCATCGTCTTCACCCAGTTCAAGTCCACCATGGAGTTCCTGTCCGCGCGGTTGCGGGAGGCCGGCTACACCACCTCCGTCTTCCACGGGGGGCTGCCCTCCGCGGACAAGGAGGCGGCCATCCGCGACTTCCGGGACCGCACCCGCATCCTGGTCAGCACCGAGGCGGGGGGGAGGGGCGCAACCTCCACTTCTGCCGCACCGTGGTCAACTACGACCTGCCCTGGAATCCGATGAAGGTGGAGCAGCGGATCGGCCGCGTCCACCGGCTGGGCCAGACCGGGGACATCGAGATCTACAACTTCAGCTCCGAGAACACGGTGGAATCCCACGTGCTGGAGATCCTCCACCGCAAGATCAACATGTTCGAGCTGGTCATCGGCGAGATGGACATGATCCTCGGCGACTTCAGCGACAAGCAATCCTTCGAGGCTGCGGTGTTCCAGATCTGGGCCGGGGCGCGGAACCGGCGGGACCTGGAGCGCCGCTTCCGCGAGCTGGGCGACCAGATGGCCCTCAGCCGCCGCCGCTACGAGTCCATCAAGCGGCTGGACGAAGAGATCTTCGGTGGCTAGGAACGGTGGCGGGCGCCACGCCTGGGTCTACGAGATCCTGGACCGGGCCGGGGCGGTGGCGGGGCCGTCCGGGGACGGCGTCCACGAGTACCGGCTCACCGACGGCCTGGGCGACCTGCTCGGGCGGGAGGTCCTCCGGTTCACCTTCCGCAAGCGGCGGGCCGGGGACGGGATCGAGCTCCTGGCCCCGGGAAGCTGGCTGCACGACCAGCTTCTGGCCTACGCGCGGGAGCGGGGGCGCCTCACCGTGGGCCACCTGCCCGCGCCGGCGGACCCGGACCAGGAGTCCCTGGTCTCCGGCCGGAGGCGGACCGAGGTGGAGCTGCTGGAGCGGCGGGAGCGCCGCTACGGCACCCTGGTCCTGTTCACCTTCCGGCTCGCCTACTACTCCGAGCCCCCCGAGGAGGGCCTCCATACCGTGGTCTACGACGCCGAGCGGGGGAGGGTGGTCCGGCGCTCCCTGGGCCGGCGGCTCCTGGACGCGGCCCGGGAGAACCCGGAGGACGGGTTCGCCCCCGCGCCGGAGCCGGACCTGAAGGCCGCCTTCACCGCGGCCTGGGAGGAGACCGAGGACCTGGTCGAGTCGCGGGTCCACGCCCTGCAGATGGAGGGGCGGCATCACCTGGAGCGGGAGCTGGCCACGGTGGAACGCTACTACCGCCAGCTCATCGCCGAGGAGAAGCGCCACCAGAAGAGCCGGTCCAGCCGGCGGGGCCACGAGGAGAGCCGCCGCAAGATCGACCTCCTGAAGCTGGAGTGGGAGCGCCGGGTCAAGGAGGAGACGGAGCGGCTGCGTCCCCAGGTGGTGGCCCGCCTGACCGCGGTGGCCCGGCTCCGGGTCCCCCTGGAGCGATGGCGCGTCCGGGTGGGGGAGGGGAAGAGCCGCTCGGAGTGCGACTTATGGCTGGATCTGGCCCGCCGGGAGGTGTGGGAGCCCCCGGCCCCGGCCGGACCGGACGTTGATGATTGAACGGCCCTTACGGGATAATGTGACCCCCCTTTCGGGTATGAGGTCCAGGAGGAGTAGAGGAGGATCCGCGTGAATCGTCTGGTGAAGACATTGGGAAGCCCCCGCATCCGGCTCGGCCTGCTGGCCGCGGCCCTGGTTCTGCTCGCTCCGGTGGCGGCGCGGGCCGACGTGGAGCGGATCCGGGAGAAGGCCCTCGAGCTGGAACAGAAGCTGAACAAGGAAGCCTTCGAGGCCGACGCCAAGGTCGCTACCCCGGCCAGCGCCCGGGTCTACAAGGACTTCGATTTCCTGCTCAAGAAGTCCAAAGTGGACGAGGTGGCGGACGAGGCCAAGGCCGATCCCCGGGCCGAGGCGCTGCGCCTGTGGCTGATCCAGGCCACGGTGCGGAGCGGCATCGCCACTTACGAGGACGACCTGCGGGCCTACGAGCAGACCACCACCGTGGACTACGATGGCCAGAAGGTCCGGTTCTTCGACCTGGTCAGCCGGCTGGCGGTGACCCCGGACGCGGCCGAACGGAGGAAGATCTACTCCGCGCTGTCGCCCCTGTTCGACACCTCCACCGTGTTCCGGACCGAGATCCTCTCCCGCCGGAACGAGACCTACCAGAAGTGGGGATTCAATAACTTCGCCGACTTCTACGCCGCCCGGGAGGGGCTGGACCTGGACGCGGTGGCCGCCTCCGCCGACGGATTCCTGCAGGATACCCAGGCCGCCTACGACTCCCTGTTCTCCCTCATGGCCGACCGGGTGCTCTCCACCGAGGCCCGCAAGGTCCGCTTCTACGACCTGCCGTACCTGACCCAGGGGGCGGACTTCGCCGCCGCCTTCCCGTCCTCGGGCCGGAGCACGCGCATCCGGAACATCTACGCCGGTCTCGGGGTGAAACTGGCCGACGAGTCGGGACTCCTCATCGACGACGCGGCCCGTCCGGGCAAGAACCCCGCGGCCCGGGTCTACGCGCTCCAGGTGCCCTCCGAGGTCCGGGTCAGCTTCGATCCCCAGGACGGGGTGCGCAAGGACGACCAGATGGCCTACGCGGCGGGGGAGGCCCAGACCTTCTCCCTCTCCACCCGGACCGCCTTCGAGCCCGCCTACCTGCCCAACCAGGAGGCCCAGGCCGCCCTCGCCTTCCTGCCCCGGTTCGTGACCGAGGAACCGGGATGGATCCAGGCCAACGCCGGGGGCGGGGACTTCGACGCCGGCGCTTATGCCAGCTTCCGGGCCTTCCTGAGCCTCTACGAGGCCCGTGAGCTGGCCTCCCGGGCCACCCTGGAGATCCAGGCCTACCGGGGCGCTCCCGACCTCGACAAGCAGTTCCGCTCCCTGTGGGAGACGGCCACCGGGGCGCGGGTCTCCTCCTCGGATTCCAAGCGGTCCCTGGAAATGCTCTCCCGCTTGGCCTCGGCCGGCCGCTTCCAGGGGCTCCTGCTCGCGGCCTCGGTGCGCGAGCACCTGGTTTCCACCCTGGGGCCGGAGTGGTACCGGGACGGCAAGGCCGCTGCCACCCTCGTCCCGCTCTGGCAGAAGGGCGGGAGCCTCCGCCCCGCCGACATCTCCGCCGCCGCGGGGGGAGCCCAGGCCGACGCCGGCGCCCTGACCCGCCATCTCATGTCCATGGTCCGATCCGGGGCCGAATAGCCCGCCCCTTCCAGGAGGAACCGCGTGAGCGACCGTTTGACCAAGCAGCAACTGAAGGAAGATCCCCTCATGAAGGGGACGGCCGAAGCGGCCGACTTCGCCGCCCACCACGCCAAGCTCCTCTTCGCGGGCGCGGCGGCCCTGGTGGTGCTGGCCCTGGTGGTGTTCTTCGTGCGCACCAGCGGCCACCGCGCCGACGACCAGACCTCCGGGCTCCTGGCCGAGGCCTGGGCCGATTACAACCAGGGGAACCTGGACGGCGCCGCCGCCGGGCTGGACGACATCCTGGATCGCGCCGGCGGGACCATGGCGGGCAAGCGGGCCCTCCTGCTCTACGGTGATGTCCGCTACGACCAGGGGCGCTACGAGGACGCCGAGACCTATTACCGCCGCGCCGCCTCCGCCTTCAAGGCCGACCCGCTCCAGGCCATGGCCGCCCGGCGCGGCCTGGCCGCCAGCCTGGAGAACGAGAAGAAGTACGCGGAAGCGGCCGAAACCTACCAGACCCTGGCCGACTCGGCGCCCAACGCGTCCCTCCGGGCCCAGCTTCGCCTTGACGTGGCCCGGAACGCCCTCAAGGCCGGTGACCGGGATCAGGCCCTGAGCATCTACGGCGAGCTGGCCGAGAACGCCGACAATCCCCAGGCGGCCCAGGAGGCCAAGCTGCGCCTGGCCGAGCTCCAGGCCGCCCAGAGCGGCTAGACCCTCCACCGAACTTCCTCCGACCGTAACGCCGATCCTGCGGCGGGCCCCCCGGGGCCCGCCGCCTTCTTGTGGCCACGGAGGCGGGGGCCCGGGAACCCCGGCTCCCGCCGGCGGCCGGATGGCGGTCCCGGAGTGGGCCCCCTGAGGCCGCTCGACGCCTGGAGATGACCGGACGCCAGGGGGCCGCGCCCCGGGGCAGGATGGGCGTCAAAGCTCCCCCCGGCCAATGGCGCATAATATATATTATGTAACGTAAACACCGAGCACCCCAGCACGGCCGCTTCCCCCTCCTCGAGGCCCCTACCCCCAAAACGCGGCCTCGGGCCTGCAGGCCGGCCGGCCAGCCGTCTATTCGCCCTCCCACCCATGGCGCCGCTCCCGGTACCCGGCTTCGAGGGGCGCGTCCAGGCGGCCGCTTCGATCCTCGTCTTTGGCGCCCCGGTTCGGTTCTAGTCCGGGACCCGGCAAGGTTCGGGGTCTCAAGGGGTTCGGTAGTTGCCCTGAGGTGCTGCATGATCTCGGGCGGGATGTCCGGCAAAGTGTTGAACCGACTATTTTACAATAACTTAGGGGCCAGGATTCCGCCGGACCCGCTCCTGAACCGGACCTTACGCCCCGGCCACGGCACGGGCATCGACGGGTTCCTGCGCGCTGGCCTCCGACGATCGAGTGGCCGGAACCGGTCGACCGGGCGGTGCTGGACTTCCTGGGTATGCCCCCCTGAATGCACCGTATGGCGGCGCGGGTGCGGTAGAATCACGGGACCATGCTCCGGACCCCCCTCTCCCGCACCGCGATACCGGCCGCGTTGCTCGCCGGCGTCCTTTTCTGGAGCGTCTCCGCGCCCCCTTCGGCCGCCCATGAGGGGCTCCACGAGCAGATCGAGGCCCTGGACGCCGCCCTGGCCCGGAACCCGGAACAGGCCGGGCTCTGGCTCCGACGGGGAGAACTCCACCGCCTCCACCGGGACTGGCGGGCCGCCGGCCAGGACTACGACCGCGCCGCCGCCCTGGACCCCGCCCTGCCCGGGCTGCTCCCGGCCCGGGCCGGTTGGCTCCTGGACACCGGCCGCCCGGCCGAGGCCCGGGCCCTGCTGGATGCCCGCCTCGCCGACGGCCCCGACCCCACGGCCCTGGATCTCCGGGCCCAGGCCCGGCTGGCCCTGGGCGACACCCTCGGTGCGTGCCGGGACCTGGCCTCGGAGTGCGCGGCCACCGAGGCCCCCAAGCCGGACCTCTTCGTCCGCCGCGCCCAGCTCTTCAACCGATTGGGTGTAAATTATCTGGACAGCGCACTTCAGGCTCTGGATGAGGGTATCGGCCGGCTCGGGCCCCTGGTGGCCCTGGAGCTGGAGGCGGTGCCCCTGGAGGCCCGCCGCGGGGCCTGGGAGGCCGCCCTGGCCCGGATCGATCGCCTGGCGGGCTCCGGGCTCCCGGCCGAGCAGCTCCTGACCCTCCGGGCCTCGGTGCTCGAGCGAGCCGGCCGGGCCCTGGAGGCCCAGGCCGCCTGGACCGAGGCCCTGGACCTCCTGGAGGCGTCCCCGCACGCCTCCACCGCCTCCCGGCGAGCCCTGGCCGATTCCGTCCGCGCCGCCCTGGACCGCTCGGGGCGCCTGAATTCCACCGAGGAGCCCTCCCCATGAACCCGTCCCGCCCCCTGGCCTTTCTCCTCCTGGGCCTGGCTGCCGCCGCCTGGGCCGCACCCGCCTCCGGAGAGGCGTTCCTCCAGCGGAACGCGGCCTGGTCCTCCAACGCCACCGGAACCGATCTCGGCACCGCCTGGCGGGCCCCGGGCTATGACGACTCCGCCTGGCCCCAGGGGCCGGGGGTGCTCGGATACGGCGAGTCCTATATCGCCACCTGGGTCTCCTACGGACCGGACTCGGGGAACAAGTACCCCACCACCTACTTCCGGGTCCCCTTCGCCGTGGCCGGGGATCCCGGCGCGCTCACCCATCTCCTGGCCGAGGTCAACTACGACGACGGCTTCGTGCTCTACCTGAACGGGAGCGAGGTGGCCCGCCGCGGCCTGGGCACGGGCACGGTGAGCTACTCCACCCTGGCCTCGAGCCACGAGAGCGGGGTCTACGAGCAGATCGATCTGACCTCCTTCACCGGCCTCCTGGTCTCCGGCGCCAACGTGCTCGCGGCCGAGGTGCACCAGACCTCGCCCACCAGCAGCGACCTGGCCTGGGACGCCTCCCTCACCGGCTCCACCCTCCCCGCGGTGATCACCCGGGGCCCCTATCTCCAGACCGCGACCCCGGAGCGGATCACCGTGCGCTGGCGTACCGACGCCGCGGTGGGGAGCCGGGTCCGCTACGGGGCCTCGGTGGGGGCGCTCACCGCGACCGCGGTGGATTCCTCCGCCGTCACCGAACACGTGATGACCCTGACCGGCCTCGCCCCCGACACCCGCTACGTATACGCGGTGGGAACCCCGGGGGTGGACCTGGCCGGGGACGACACCACCTTCGTCTTCACCACCCCACCCCCGGTGGGGACCCGGCGGAAGACCCGGCTGTGGGTCATCGGGGACTCGGGGACCGGGGACAGCTACGCCACCTCGGTCCGGGACGGTTACCTGGCCTGGTCGGGCGGGGTCTACCCCGACGCCTGGCTCATGCTCGGGGATAACGCCTACTCCACCGGCACCGACGCCGAGTACCAGCTCGCCGTCTTCGACACCTATCCCCGCTTCCTGCGCCGGGTGCCCCTGTGGCCCACCCGGGGGAACCACGACCGCCTCTACGCCGGGGCGAACAACGACTACTACGACATCATGACCCTGCCCACCGACGGCGTGGCCGGGGGGGTGGCCTCGGGAACCGAGGCCTACTACACCTTCGACCTCGGCGACATCCACTTCATCTGCCTGGACTCCGAGGGGAGCGATCTCTCCCCCGGCGGGGCCATGCTCACCTGGCTCGCCGCCGATGTCGCCGCCACCGACCGGGAGTGGGTCATCGCCTTCTGGCACCATCCTCCCTACACCAAGGGCTCCCACGACTCCGACGACGACTACGACAGCGCGGGGAAGATGAAGCTGATGCGGACCCGGGTGCTTCCCATCCTGGAGGACGCGGGGGTGGACCTGGTCCTGGCCGGACACAGCCACTCCTACGAGCGGTCCATGCTCCTGGATTCCCACTACGGGTACTCGTGGGAGCTGGCCGACAGCAACAAGGTGGATCCGGGGGACGGCCGCATGGACGGCAACGGCGCCTACGTGAAGCCGACCGCGGGCCAGGCCCCCCACGAGGGCGCGGTCTACGTGGTGGCCGGCTCCGGGGCCCGGACCGGCGGCGGGCCGCTCAACCACCCGGTGATGATCGCGTCCCTGAACGAGCTGGGCTCCCTGGTCCTGGACGTGGACGGGGACCGGCTGGACGCCACCTTCGTGGGCCCCACCGGCGCGGACCAGGACCACTTCTCCCTGGTCAAGGGGCCGGTGACCGCGGTGCCGGAGGGCCCCGCCGCCGCCGGTCTTCGCCTGGCCCCCCCCTCCCCCAACCCCTTCCGGGGCCCGGTGCGGATGGACTACACCCTCCCCCGGCGGGGCCCGGTACGGCTGGCCGTGCTCGACGTGCGCGGGCGCACGGTGGCGGTGCTGGAGGAAGGCGTTCGGGAGGCGGGGCCGCACACGGTGCGATGGGACGGCCGGGACGGGAACGGGCGCCCGGTCTCCCCGGGAGTCTACTTCGGGGTGCTGCGGGCGGGACCGGAGACGCGGACCCGGAAGCTGGTTCTCACCCGCTGACCGCCGCCGGCGTACCGTCGTTCGCGGGGGCGGGAAGGTGCTCGGGGCGGATGTCGTGCCGGCGGCACCAGTGCTCGAACACCACCAGGGACCACAGGGCCGGCCCCCATCGCGACCCGGAGCCGGCCCCGGCACCCAGCACCCGCTCCAGGGCGTCCCGGTGGAAGATCCGCCGCGCCATGGATCCGTCATCGAGGAGCAGCTTCCCGGCCGAACCGGCCGCGCCCCCCTCGAACCAGTAGTCCAGGGGAACCACGAAACCCTGCTTGGGCCGCCACACGAACTCCCGGGGCAGGTAGTCCTCCAGGATCGTCTTCAGCAGGTACTTCGTCCGCAGTCCGGGCATCTTCACCGGGAAGGGAATCCGGGTGGCCAGCTCGGCGATCCGGTGGTCCAGGAACGGCGTCCGCACCTCCAGGGAGTGGGCCATGCTCATCCGGTCCACCTTGACCAGCATGTCGTCGGTCAGGCTGACCCGCCGCTGCCAGGCGGCGATGGCCTCCAGCGGGGACGCGAATCGCGCGAAGTGCCCGGCCATGGCCGAGACCTCGGCGGCGGCGGCTTCGGCCAGGGGGATCCGGCTGATCCGGAGCAGTTCCTCGCCGCGGAAGCACATTTCCTGCTTGGCCAGGAAACGGCGGTCCATGGGAAGGGCGGCATCCTCCAGGTTCTGGGCCAGCCGGCGCCAGCGCCGGGCGTCCCCGGGCCGGAGGCGGGCCGTCCCCCGGGCCACGCTCCCGGCCAGACCCAGGGCGGGCCCGGGAAGCCGGCGGAGCCGCTCGCTGAGCACGTGCCCCTTGTAGACGTCGTAGCCCGCGAACATCTCGTCTCCCCCGTCGCCGGAGAGGACCACGGTGACGTCGTTCCGGGTGAGCTTGGAGATGAAGTAGGTGGGCAGGGCGGAGCTGTCGGCGAAGGGCTCGTCCAGGTGCCAGGCCAGGGTCTCGAGAGAGCCGACCGCGCCCGGCCGGAGCACCAGCTCGTGGTGGCGGGTGCCGAAGCGGCGCGAGGCCTGGCGAGCGTAGGGTCTCTCGTCGTACCCGGCCTCGTCGAAGCCCACCGAGAACGTCTCCAGGCGCTCCTCCGAGACCTCGGAGCCGAGGGCGACGAGGAGGGTGGAGTCGATCCCCCCGCTGAGGAAGAATCCCAGGGGGACGTCGCTGACCATCCGGAGCCGGATGGAATCGCTGATCAGCGTCCGGGTCCGCTCCAGGGCCTCGCCGGGATCGGTGATTTCGGCCGAGGGAGCGGGGGGCGACCAGTAGGAACTCACCCGCACCCCCTCCGCGTCCCCCTGCAGGAGGTGGGCGGCGGGGAGCTTCCGCACCCCGCGGAAGATGCTCCGGTCCCCGGACACGTATCCCCGGGTGAAGTACTGGTACAGGGAGGCGGGGTCCACCTCCCGGGGGATCAGGTTTCCGGCCAGCAGCGCCTTGAGCTCGGAGGCGAAGGCCAGACGCCGGGAATCCTCATGGTAGTAGAGCGGCTTCTCACCGAACCGGTCCCGGGCGGCCAGCACCGTGCCGGTGCGCGCGTCGTAGATCACGAAGGCGAACATCCCGTTCAGGCGTTGCACGCACCCGGCCCCCCACTCCAGGTAGCCGGCGAGAAGCACCTCGGTGTCCGACTTCCCCGACACCCGCCGGCCCCGGGCCTCCAGCTCCGTGGCCAGCTCGCGAAAGTTGTAGATCTCGCCGTTGAAGACCAGGACCACCGCCCCGTCCGCGCTCTTCATGGGCTGGTGGGCACCGTCCAGATCGATGATGCTCAACCGCCGGTGCCCCATGCCCATGCGGGGGCCGATCCAGATGCCCTCCTCGTCGGGACCGCGATGCCGGATGGCACCGGTCATGGCCCGGAAGGCGGCCTCGTCCGGGACCGCTTCCCCCGCCTTGGCGAATACGCAGACCAATCCGCACATGGTGGCTCCCGTCCCGGTCCGGCCCCTAGCGGGCCGGCACCAGGTTCACCAGCTTCCCGGGCACGAAGATCACCTTGGCCGGCGGCTGGCCGCCCAGGTGCTCCCGCACGTTCTCCTCGGCCAGGGCCAGCTGCAACGCGCGTTCGCGGTCGGCGGAGACCGGGACCTCCAGGCGCGCCCGCACCTTCCCCGCCACCTGCACCACCAGGGTGTAGGTGTCGCGCCGGATCGCGGCGGGATCGTGCCGCGGCACCGGGTGGTGGAACACCGTCTCCGCGTGCCCGGTGCGCTCCCACAGCTCCTCGCAGATGAAGGGGGCCATGGGCGCGGCCAGGATCAGGAGCGCGTCCACCGCCTCGCGGAGCACGGCGCCGTCGGCATGGGCGGGATCGGGGCGGAAGGCCGGATCCTGGACCGTCACCGAGAGGGTGTTGGTGAGCTCCATGAGGGCGGCGATGGCGGTGTTCATCTGGAACCGGTCCAGGTCCTCGTTGACCTTGTGGATGGTCTCGTGGGTCTTGCGGTGGAGCTCCCGGGCCGCCTCCCCCAGGGAGTCGGCCGCGACCGCGGTCCCCGGGGCGGCCAGGGCGGCGACGTGCTCGGTGGCCAGGCGCCACATCCGGCCCAGGAACCGGTAGGCTCCCTCCACCCCGCGGTCGTCCCACTCCGCGTCCTTGTCCGGCGGTCCGATGAACAGGGTGTAGACCCGCACCGTGTCCGCCCCGTAGCGTTCGATCAGGTTCCGGGGGGCGACCACGTTCCCCTTGGACTTGGACATCTTCTCCAGCCGCCCGGTCCGGGGACTCTGCTTGGTGATCATGCCCTGGGTGAAGAGCCGGGCGAAGGGCTCCCGGAAATCCACCAGCCCCAGATCGGCGAAGACCTTGGTGAAGAACCGCGCGTACATGAGGTGGAGGATGGCGTGCTCCACCCCGCCGATGTACTGGTCCACCGGAAGCCACCGGTTCACGATGTCCACGTCCCAGGCCCGGTCCTCGTCCCGGGGGGACAGGTAGCGCAGGAAGTACCAGGACGAGTCCACGAAGGTGTCCATGGTGTCGGTCTCGCGGACGGCGGGGCCCCCGCAGACCGGACAGACGGTGTCCTTGAAGGAGGGGTGGCGGGCCAGGGGGCTCTCCCCCTTGGGCTGGAAGTCCGCGTCCATGGGGAGGAGGACGGGCAGGTCCTCCTCGGGCACCGGCACCGTGCCGTGCTTCCCGCAGTAGACCACGGGGATCGGGGCCCCCCAGTAGCGCTGGCGGGAGATGAGCCAGTCCCGGAGCCGGTAGGTGACGCTGAAGTCCCCCTCGCCCCGCTCGCGCAGCCACTCCCCGATCGCGCCGCTTGGCCGTCTCGTTGTCCACGCCGTCGAAGGGGCCGGAGTGGACCAGGGTCCCCGGGCCCACGTAGGCCTCGGCGAGGTCCTCGCCCCGGCCGGACGCGGTCCCGGGGGCGGCCTCCGCGTTCCGGATCACCGTCCGCACCGGCAGGCCGTACTTCCGGGCGAAGGCGAAGTCCCGCTCGTCGTGGGCGGGGACGGCCATCACCGCCCCGGTGCCGTACTCCATGAGCACGTAGTTGGCCACCCAGACCGGCACCGCCTCCCCGTGGATGGGGTTCATCACCGTGGCTCCGGTGTCGAAGCCGGTCTTCTCCAGGTCGGGGTCGGCCTGGCGGGCGGTGCGCTGGTTCTTCATCTCCCGCACCTCGGCCAGGAGCCGCTCCCGGTCCGGGTGCCCGGCCAGGAGTTCCTCCACCAGCGGGTGCTCGGGGGCCAGGACCACGTAGGTCACCCCGCCCAGGGTGTCGATGCGGGTGGTGAAGCATTCCACCGGCTCGCCCCCGCCGGGACGGGCGAAGCGCAGGGTGACTCCCTCGCTCCGGCCGATCCAGTTCCGCTGCATGGTCACCACCCGCTCCGGCCAGTCGGCCAGGGTGTCCAGGTCGTCCAGCAGCGCCTGGGCGTAGCGGGTGGTCTTGAAGAACCACTGGGAGAGCTGGCGCTGCTCGACCTCGGTGCCGCACCGCTCGCAGGCGCCCTCCACCACCTGCTCGTTGGCGAGCACGGTGGCGCAGGACGGGCACCAGTTGACGGGGGCGTTCCGCTTCTCGGCCAGCCCGCGCTCGAAGAGCTGGAGGAAGATCCACTGGGTCCAGCGGTAGTAGCCGGGATGGCAGGCGGCGATCTCCCGGGTCCAGTCCAGCCCGATCCCCCACTCGTGGAACTGGGACTTGAACTTCTTGATGTTCTCCAGGGTCCAGGCCAGGGGGTGGATGCCGTTCTTGATGGCCGCGTTCTCGGCCGGCAGGCCGAAGGCGTCGAAGCCCATGGGGGCGAGGACTTCATAGCCCTCCATGATCTTCCGCCGCACCACCACGTCCCCCAGGATGTAGTTCCGGCCGTGGCCGACGTGGAGGTCCCCCGAGGGGTACGGGAACATGTTCAGGCAGTAGTACTTGGTCTTGGCCGATCCGGTGTCGCAGCGGAAGAGGCCGCTCGACTCCCACCGGTCCCGCCACTTGGGCTCGAATTCCCCGAAGGGATAGCTCCGCCCGGTCTCTCCCGATCGATCCGCCGTCTTCGATTCCACGCTAACCTCGTCCTTCCCCATCCCGGCCGAACCGGGCCAGCCGTTCCGCCTCGGTCCTGATGTACTCCAGGTCGGTGATCTCCGCCGCCTCCCGGATGCGGGCCAGGCCCTCCTCCCGCCGGCCCGAGCCGGCCAGGGCCAGGCCGTAGAAGAAGAGCGCCTGGTCCCGGAGCGCGCTCTGCGGGTACCGGCGCAGGAAGTCCTCGAACCGCGGGACCGCGGCCGCGCCGTCCCCGGCGAAGAGCGGGGCCAGGGCGCGGTCCAGGGCCGCGTCATCGGCAACATCCCCCTCGCCCCCGGCCCCCGCGGAGAGCGACTCGGCCCGGGCCAGGGCCCGCTCCGCCTCCGCCCTCCGCCCCAGGGCCAGCATCACGTCGCCGAGGGCGAAGGCGGCTCCGGGATCCCCGGGGCGTTCCGCCGCCGCCCGGGTGACCTCCTCCACCGGTTCCCGGCGGGCCATCCCCGCCGCGACCTCGTCCAGGAACGGCCCCGGAGGCTGGTAGCCCACCACCCGGGCCAGCTCCTCGCCGCGGCGGGAGAGGAGCACGGTGGTGGGGTATCCCCGCACCCGGTACAGCACGGCCAGCCGGCGGTCCCGGTCCCCGTTCACCCGCAGGGCCACGAAGCTCCCCGACATCCCGACGAAATCCGGGTCCCGGAAGGTGGTGCGCTCCAGCTTCCGGCACCACCCGCACCAGTCGGTGTAGAAGGTGAGCAGGACCGGCCGCCGGGTGAGGAGTGCGTCCTCCATGGCCAGGTCGTAGCTCCGGCGCCACTCCACCTTGGCGTCGGCGGCCTCTCCCGTGGGGGAGGCCGCGGACACGACCAGGAAGAGGAGAGCCAGGGCCGGCAGGCGTTTCAAGGGTTCACTCCCGCGCATCGAGACTCGGAGGCGGCCGCCGACTCCGTTCCAAGGCCGGACGGCAGGCGAGAATCAAGAAGTCTAGCAAATCCATCCCGCCGCCACCAAGGCGGCCGCCGGCGCCCCGGCCCCCCCCCCCCCCACGCGCCCATCCCCGTCCGGTATACTCACCCGGTTTCTCCGGGTCCCGGTCCGATTCTCCATCGTGGAGTGGTGACGTGCGCATCGCCCTTCTCACATCCAGCCTCCCCCCCCACCCCATCGGCGGGGCGGAGCACCAGGCGCTGGACACCGCCCGCCGGCTGGCCGCCCGGGGCCACCGGGTCACGGTCTACGCCCGCCGCCTGCCCCCGTCGGCGCCGCGGCGGATCGAGGAGGACGGCGTGACCTGGATCCGCTCGCCGGTGGTGGGCGCCGTCCCCCTTCCCGGGCTGCGGTTCGCCTCCCACGTGGCCAGCTTCCTCGGCGACTGGCTGGCCACCCGCGGCTCCGGGTACGACGTGATCCTGGCCTACCAGATGCTCATCAACGGCTACCTGGGGAGCCTGGTCGAGAGCCGGAAGGCCCCGCTGGTGACCTGGATCCGCTGCGAGTCCGAGGGGTTCGCCTTCCGGGGGCGGGCCAGCCGCCTGGCCGTCCGCCGGGTGATGAACCGCTCCCGCCGGCTGCTGTTCCAGGACGAGGCCATCCGCCGGCCGGTCCTGTCCGCGGCCGCCCGGGCCTTCGGCGCGCGCCTCTCCGAGGCCGCGGCCCGCCGGTCGGAGATCCTCCCCAACGCCATCACCCTGGAGCCGGAGCCGGAACGGACCTCCCGGGGAGGGCTGGTCTTCCTGGGCCGGTTGACCCGGCAGAAGGGCCTCGATCTGCTCCTGGAGGCCCTCCGTTCCCTCGAGTCCCCGCCGCCGCTCCGGGTGGTGGGCGGAGGCCCCGACCGCGAGGAGCTGGAACGGGCCGCGCAGGGGTTGCCGGTGACCTTCGTGGGGCGGGTCCCCGAGGACCGGGTGCGGACCGAGATCTCCGGGGCCCGGGCCCTGGTGTTCCCCTCCCGCTGGGAAGGATTCCCGAACGCGGTCCTGGAGGCCATGGAGCGGGGGCTTCCCGTGATCGGCGCCGACGTCGGTGCGGTGCGAACCCTGGTCCGGGACGGCGAGACCGGCTACCTCGTTCCCCCCGAAGACCCGGGCGCCCTCGCCGCCGCCCTCCGGCGCTTCCTGGCCGATCCCGGGCAGGAACGGGCGATGTCCCTCCGGGCCCGGGAAACCGCGGCCCGGTACGGGTGGGACTCCCATCTCGACCGCCTCGAGTCGATTCTCGCCTCGGCCACCGAACAACCAGCCTAATTCTTTGTGGAACAGATTGTTATAATAGTTTCTTCGAGCACCAAGCGAGGGTTGCGGGAGCTGGATTTCAGGGTCCGGTCGGCCTGGGCGAGGGCGTCGAGGCCTCGGGTGAGCGCGCTCCGGGGCCGGCGGCGGGCGGCGCGCTCGAGATCCGGCCAGGCCTTGGGCCACGCTCCCATCGCTTTCCGCGCCTCCGGGCCGCTCAGCCCCGCCTCCAGCAGATCCTGGGCGGTGGCCACGTTGATGAGGGTGTACATCAGGTTGGCCACGATCCGGACCTCGCTGTTGTCCTTGAACAGCAGCGCTCCGTCCAGGGCCCGGAGCGCGCCGGGGAGGTCGCCGGCCAGGGTGCGCTCGGTGATGGCGTAGAGGAGCTTCTCGTCCGCCCGGCGTCCGATCACGGCCAGGTCCTGCTCGGCCACGGCCTCCCGGTCCCCCACGGCCAGGACCACCTTCTCGATCTCCGGGGCCACCTCCCGGAGGGGGACCTGCCGCCCGTGCCCCCCTCCGCAGAGCTCCAGGAGGTCCTGGGCCGTCTCCGGGCTGCACTGCTTTCCCTGCTCCCGGAACTTGATCTGGATCCAGCGCCGGGTGTCGGCCTCGAAGGGGATCCAGAACATGGCCGGCACCGCCCCGGCCTCGATGAGGGCGCGGTGGAAGGAATCGGCGGTCCCCCGCTCCCCGGTGAGGACGAGGGCCGTCTCCGGACAGGGGGCGGCGGCGTAGGCGACCAGGCGCTCCCGGTCGGCCTTGGCCAGGGCCTCCACCTCCCTCAGCAGCACCACTCTCCGGTCGCCGAGCATGGGCAGGGTGTTGCAGGTGGAGAGCACGGTCTCCAGGGCGTCGTCCCCGGCCCGGAAGCGGGACACGTTGAGGGCGCCCATGGCCTCCCCGGCCACCGTCCGCGCCACCAGGGCGAACAGCTCGTCCTTCAGGTACTCCTCCGGGCCCGCCCACAACCACACCGGCGGGGCCTCGCCCTTCTCCGCCGCCCGGCGGACCTTGAGGGAATCCGGTTCCCTGGCCATCACCATCCCTCCAGGGTCCGGGAGGCGGCGAAGTCCACGATCTGCTTCGCGGCCAGCTTCCGGGCCTCCTCCTCGCTGTTGGCGGTCTGCCCGCTCCCGCCGGCGGCGTAGGTGGCGGTGCCCCGGACCGCGTCCTCGCTCCACAGCTCCTTGTTCTTGACCCGGTCCCGGAAGGACATGCTCACGGTGATGATGACCACGTATTCCTGCGCCCCCTGCTGGGCGTTGAAGGTGAACACCTTGTTCTCGTAGCCGGTGATGTCGGCCTCCAGGACCGAGTCCGCGTTCTTCTGGACCACCTGGATCTGGTTGGTGCTCACGAAGCGGTCGGTGAGATCCTGGGTGAGGAGGTCGGTGAGGCCGACCTCCAGGGTCTCGTTCTGGACGGTGGGGATCTCCACCGTCTTGATGTGTCCGGGAAGGCTGGGATTGAAGGTGTAGGCGCACCCGGCCACGATCAGGAGCAGGGGGGCCCAGAACCGCGCAGACATGGCGGAAAGGCTAGAGGAACCCGGCGGTCCCGGCAAGGAAAAGGGCCGGACCCCGAAGGGCCCGGCCCCGAACGTGGGGGGGTGCGCCGGCTGCGCCCCGGCTCAGGCCACCTGGCGGCGTCCCGGCCGGCCCAGGTTGTAGAGCTTCATCCGGTAGCGGAGCTTGTCCCGCTTCAGGTGGAGGATGTCCGCGGTCCGGCTCTGGTTCCAGCCGGTGGCGTCCGAGGCCTTCACGATCAGCATCTGCTCGATCTCGGCCAGGAGGTCCTCGAAGGGGATGCCGTCCCCGGGGATGCCCGGCTCGTCCAGGAACTGCTCCAGGCGGGCCACCGGGGAGTCGATCTCGCGGGTGGTGCGTCCGCTCCCCAGCTTCAGCATCTCCGCCTCCACCCGGTTCCCCGTCTCCAGGAGCACCGTGCGCTCCATGAGGTTCTTGAGCTCCCGGATGTTCCCGGGCCAGGGGTAGGTCAACAGCGCCTGCTCCGCCTCCGGACTGAATCCCTGGAAGGTCTTCGCGAACTGCTTGGAGAAGCCGTACAGGAAGTGCTTGGCCAGGTCCAGGATGTCCTCCCGGCGTTCCCGCAGCGGAGGCACCCGCATCGGCACCACCTTGAGCCGGTAGTAGAGGTCCTCGCGGAACCGGCCCTCGTCGCACATCTTCTGGAGGTCCTGGTTGGTGGCGCTGATGATCCGCACCGAGACCTTGATGTCCTTGGTCCCACCCACCCGCTTGAAGGTCATCCGCTCCAGGACCCGCAGCAGCTTGACCTGGATCTGGAGGCTCATCTCCCCCACCTCGTCCAGGAACAGGGTGCCCCCGTTGGCCATCTCCAGGAGGCCCTGCTTCTGGTTGCGGGCGTCGGTGAAGGCCCCCTTCTCGTGCCCGAAAAGCTCGCTCTCCAGGAGCTCCCTGGGGATGGCGGCGCAGTTGATCTCCAGGAAGGGCTTGTCGGCCCGGGTGGAGAGGTCGTGGATCATGTTGGCCAGGTGTTCCTTGCCCGTCCCGCTCTCCCCCTGGATGAGCACGCTGGTGGAGTCGGAAAGGGCGACCTGCTCGATGGTCTCGTAGACCTCGCGCATGCGCTCGCTCTTCCCCCGCACCAGCTCCCGGGAGAAGCGGTCGGACATCTGCCGGCGGAGGTGCTTGAGCTCCCGCCACAGCTTCCTGCTCTCCAGGGCCTTGTCCACGGTGATGAACAGCTGCTCCAGGTTGATCGGCTTGTTGATGTAGTCGTGGGCGCCCAGCTTCATGGCCCGCACCGCCGACTCCACGTCGCCGAAGGCGGTCATGATGATGACCTGCAGGTCGGGCTCGTCCTCCTTGAGCTTCTTGAGCACGTCCAGCCCGTGGATGTCGGGAAGGCGGAGATCGAGGAGCACCAGGTCGGGCATGTTCTCCGCCACCGAGTCCAGGGCCCCTCGTCCCTCGCCGGCGGTGCTCACCTGGTATCCCTCGTCCACCATGGCCTTCTCGATGAAGTGCCGGATGGATTCCTGGTCGTCGACAATGAGGATATGCGCGTTGGTCATCCCGTGATCTCCGTGACGTCGATGCGGTCGAAGGGTAGCTTCATGGTGAATACCGCCCCCCCCTGGTGGGCGTTGGCCGCGTGGAGTTCGCCGCCGTGGCGCTCCACGATGCCGTGGCTGACGTAGAGACCGAGGCCGGTCCCTCCCGCCTTGCCCTTGGTGAAGAACGGCTCGAACACGTGGGCCAGGTCCTCGGGGTCGATGCCGGGGCCGGTGTCGAGGACCTGGAACACCGCCTGGGGCCGTTCGTCGTCGGCGGGCGTGGCGTAGACGTGGACCTCCACCCGTCCCCCGGAGGGGGTCGCCTCCACCGCGTTCTTGACCAGGTTCAAGAGCACCTGCTGCACCTGGTCGGGGTCGACGGGAATGCGGGGCAGGTCCTCGGGAAGCTTGACCCGGACCTCCACCCCCTTCCCGGCCGGGGCGCTGCCCAGGGAGCGCAGGGTCCGGTCGACCAGGTCGGCCGCCGACTCCTCGCTCTTGCGGAGGGGGTGGGGATGGGTGACCCGGAACAGGTCCTCCACGATCCGGTTCAGCCGCGCGATCTCCCGCTGGATGAAGTCCAGGTTCTCCTGCTGATCGGGGTCCTCGCCCAGGCGGCGGGCCAGGTACTGGACCCCGGTCCCGATGCCGGTGAGGGGGTTGCGGATCTCGTGGGCGATGCCGGCGGTGAACCGCCCCAGGGCGGCCAGCCGGTCCAGGGAGCGGATGCGCTCCTCCATCTCCTTGAGCTCGGTGAGGTCGTCGAACACCGCCACCGCGCCGTACACCTCCCCGGCCGGATTGCGGAGCAGGGTGGTGGCGCAGGCGGCGGGAAAGGCCCCCCCGTTGCTGCGGCGGACCGCCCGTTCCACCCGGAGGATGCCGCGGCGGGTGCGCAGCGTCTTGCGCAGGAGTTCGTGGATGCCGCCGCCGGGGGGATCGAGGCAGACCGGCTCCGTCCCCCGGAGCTCGAGCTGGCTCATCCCGGTCAGCTTCTCGGCGGCCGCGTTCATGGTCAGCACCCGGCCCACCATGTCCACCGCCACCAGGCCGGAGGCCATGCTCCGCATGATGTCCTGGCGGAAGGCCTCCTCCCGGCGGATGTCCTCCTCCAGGATCACGTTCTCCATGGCCGTCCCCACCGCTTCCACCACCGACTCCAGGATCCCGGAATCCAGCCCCCCCACGGTGGCGGCGCCGAACCGCCGCCCCACCGCCAGCACCCCCACCACCTTGTGGTGCTTCTGCCCGCGGCCGCTCAGGGGATAGATCACGTAGGGGCCCAGCTCGGCGGGGCCGAAGGGGGCGAGCTCGGAGGGCAGGTCCTCACCGGAGAGGAAGGGAGTGCCTTCCCGGGGCCGGAGCGCGGCCACCGAGGCCGTCCCGCCCAGGGCCCGGCGCAGGGCGCCGTCCCAGCTTCCCTCCAGGGTGAAGGGGCGGCAGCGGGAGCCCCCGTTCCGCACCGCGATCCAGCCCTCCAGGGCCTCCCGGGAGGGATCGTAGACCCCCACCAGCACCCGCTCGTGATCGAAGGCCTTGTGGAGGTAGAGGGTGACCGTCTCCGCCACCTCCTCCGGGGTCCGGAGGCTCAGCAGCTTGGCCACCAGCTCGCGCAGGGACAGGAGTCTGGATGGAGGTCTCGATCACCCGGCGCTGGGTGGATTCCAGCACCTCGACCAGGGACCGGGTGAGGGGCAGCAGCGACTCGCCGTCCTCCACCGCCGGGGTCTCCACCCCCACGGGGAGGATGCCCAGGCCTCGAAGGTCGTCGAGGCGCGAGACGAGCTCCCGAAGGGCCTCGTCGTGCGCGGTCTCGGACCCGGATTGGACGCGGAAGGCGCGGCTTTCCAATGGATTCCTCCTCGGTCCTGTTTTCGACCTCCCGGGCCGAGGATTGAGCGGAATCGGCGGCCTCGGGTGAGGAAACCCGCCGATCGTGCAACTTGCAGCGGGGGCGGGACCGGGGGGCGGAGGGCCCCCGGGGGGGGGCGCGGGGAGGGGGCGCGACCGGGCCTCGGGGAGGCGGGCGGCGAGGCCGGGGCTACTCGAAGAGGGCGCGGTTGGCCTGGACCCAGTCCACCAGCCGGTCCACCCCCTCCCGGGGGGAGACGCGGGGAGCCCAGCCCAGCTCGGCGCCGGCCTTGGCGATGTCGGAGACGTAGACCTTCTGGTCGCTGGGCCGCCAGTCGGCGTAGCTCACCGGGACCGGTTTACCCAGGCGCTCGCCCAGGTGTCCGAGCAGCTCGCGGAGGGAGAGGGTGAACCCGGGGCCGCCGCCCATGTTGTAGACCCCGTGGGGGCGGTCCGAGCCCAGGAAGGCCCGGTAGGCGGCCACCAGGTCCTCCACCCACAGGAGGTCGCGGACCTGCTTGCCGTCGCCGAAGATGGTCAGGGGCTTCCCGGTCAGCGCGGCGATGGTGAACCAGGCCACCCAGCCCTGGTCCTCCATCCCGAACTGCCGGGTGCCGTAGATGCAGGACATCCGGAACACCCCGGTCTTGATGCCGTAGAGATGGGCGTAGTCCTGCATGTAGAGATCGCCGGTGAGCTTGGAGCAGCCGTAGGGGGTGTGCTCGCAGAGGTCCACCGAGAAGCGCTCGTTCACCCCCGAGGCCGCCTCGCCGGCGAAGGACCAGCGGGTGTCGCCTTCGGCGAGGGGGAGGGCGTTCACGTTCTCGCCGTACACCTTGTTGGTGGAGCAGAACACCACCGCCGGCTTCCGCTTCCGGGACCGCGCCGCCTCCAGCACGTTGAAGACCCCGATCACGTTGTTCTCGAAGTCCTGGCGGGGATCGGTGACCGAGGTGGTGACCGCGGTCTGGGCGGCGGCGTGGACGATGATCTCCACGTCCTCGGCCGCCCGCCGCACCGCGTCCGCGTCCCGCACGTCGGCCTCGACCAGGGTCACCCCCTGCAGCCGGCCCAGGTGGTCCCAGTTGTAGCGGGCGTTGCGATCGTCCTTCTTGAGCAGGCGGGCCCGGCTCAGGTTGTCGAGGACGGTGACCGGGTGGCCCTCCCCGGCGAAGATCTCGGCCACGTGGGACCCGATGAAACCGGCCCCGCCGGTCACCAGCACCTTGCCGCGCTCGGCCATCTCGAATTCCTCCCGGGATCACGCCCCCGCGGGCGTTCCCTCAGGTTCCCCGGCCCGGTTCCGGCCGGAAGCCCGCCGCCTTCAGGCCCCCTCCCCCGCCTCCCGGAAGTAGGCCACCGTACGCCGCAGCCCTTCCTCGAAGGTGATCCGGGGCTCGTAGCCCAGCACCTCCCGGGCCCGGGTGATGTCGGCCTGGGAATGACGGATGTCCCCCGGGCGCTCCGGGCCGTACTCGGCCGGGACGTCGGTGTCCAGGAGCTTCCGGAGACCGTCGAGGAGATCGTTCAGGGAGTACCGGCCCCCGGCGGCGATGTTGAACAGCCCCGGCTGGACCTTCTCCGCCGGCGCCTCCATGGCCAGGACGTTGGCCTCCACCACGTTGGCCACGTAGGTGAAGTCCCGGGAATGGCCGCCGTCCCCGTTCACCAGCGGGCGCTCCCCGTGCATGAGCTTGGTGATGAAGATGGGGATCACCGCCGCGTACCGGCTCTGGGGAGTCTGCCGCGGGCCGAACACGTTGTAGTAGCGGAGGGTCACCGTCTCCAGGTCGTAGAGCTCCCGGAACAGGCGCAGGTAGTGCTCCCCCATGAGCTTGGTCAGGCCGTAGGGGGAGATGGGCAGGGTGGGATGGTCCTCCCGCTTGGGCAGCTCGGCCAGGGCCCCGAACACGCTGGAGGACCCGGCGAAGACCACCCGGCGCACCCCCTCGTCCCGCGCCCCCACCAGCACGTTGAGGGTGCCGGTGGCGTTGACGGCGTGGGTCTCCTGGGGATGGCTGATGGACCGCGGCACCGAGCCCAGGGCGGCGAGGTGGAACACCCCGTCCACGCCGGCGGCGGCCTCCCGCACCACCTTGGCGTCGCGCACGTCCCCGGTGGAGACGTGGAGCCGGTCGGTGCCGGCGTGCCGGACCGCCTCGATGTTGGACCGTCGGCCGGTGGAGAAGTCGTCCAGGACCCGCACCCGGTGGCCGTCGGAGAGGAGACGTTCCACCAGGTGGGACCCGATGAAGCCCCCTCCACCGGTCACGAGATAATGGGGCATGGGCGCTACAGCCTCCTGATCTTGGTCGAGGAGCGCCCCTTGAGGGCGTTCCGGGTGTCGAAGATGAGCGGAGCCTTCTCCACGATCCGGTCCCAGTCGAAGACCTTGTGGGGGGTGGTCACCACCACGATGTCGGCGGCGGCCAGCCGCTCGTCGGTCAGCTCCGCCGAGGTCAGGGGCACTCCCTCGTGGGTGAGGTCGCCGATGAAGGGGTCGTGGTACTCCACCGCACCCTGGAGGGCGATGAGCCGGTTGATGAGGTCGATGGCCGGGGATTCCCGCACGTCGTCGATGTCGGGCTTGTAGGCCACGCCCAGGACCAGGATCCGGGAGCCCTTGACCGCCTTCCCCTGCTCGTTGAGCACGTTCACCACCCGCTGCACCACGTGCTGGGGCATGAAGGAGTTGATGACCCCGGCCAGCTCGATGAACCGGGCCTCGAACCCGACCTGCCGGGCCTTCCAGGACAGGTAGAAGGGGTCGATGGGGATGCAGTGGCCGCCCAGCCCGGGGCCGGGATAGAAGGGCATGAAGCCGAAGGGCTTGGTGGCGGCGGCGTCGATGACCTCCCACACGTCGATGCCCATGCTGTCGCACATCAGGGCCAGCTCGTTGACCAGCCCGATGTTCACCGAGCGGAAGGTGTTCTCCAGGAGCTTCACCATCTCCGCCACCCGGGTGGAGGAGACCGGCACCACCGTCTCCAGGGTGGTCGAGTAGAGGGCGACCGCGGCCTCGGTGCAGGCCGGGGTCACTCCCCCCACCACCTTGGGGATGTTGAGGGTGGTGTACTTCTCGTTGCCGGGATCCACCCGCTCCGGCGAGAAGGAGAGGAAGAAGTCCTTCCCCACCTCGAGCCCGGTGGCCTCCAGCATGGGCAGGATGAGCTCCTCGGTGGTCCCGGGATAGGTGGTGCTCTCCAGGCTGATGAGCATGCCCGGGTGGAGATAGCGGGCGATCTCCTCCACCGCGGCCACGATGTAGGACACGTCGGGGTCGCGGGTCTTGCGGAGGGGGGTGGGCACGCAGATGTTCACCGTGTCCACGTCCTTGAGCTCCGAGAAGTCCACCGTGGCCCGCAGATGCCCGGAGGAGACCACCTCGCCCAGGCTCCGGGAGGAGACGTCCTTGACGTGGGACCGGCCCGCGTTGATCCCGTCCACCTTCTCCGCCGAGATGTCGAAGCCGACCACGTGCATGCCGGCCTCGGCGAACTCAACCGCCAACGGAAGACCCACGTAACCGAGCCCGATGACCCCGAGTCGGGCGCTCTTGTCCTTCAATTTCTGGGTGAGCACGGCGCATCTCCTTGAAAAGCGGACTCCTGAGCTGAGGAGCCCGAAAACAGGCAGATCAGTCTACTCCCGTTTCCCCGGCCCGGTCAAAGCGGCCGCTTTCGGGGTTTCGGCAGTTCCGGGCCCCGGATTGAGGGCGTGCGGGGTGCGGCGGCTTCAGAACCAGGCGGCCAGGAGCGCGGCCACCGCCGCCCCCACCGCGGTGTTGGTGGCGTTGAGCCAGGTGTGGGGCAGGAGCCGGCGGGAGCCCAGGATCCCCTCGTAGAGATTTCCCAGGAGGGCGCCCAGGACCACCGCCGCCACCGCCGGGGGCCCCACCAGCCCCACGGCCAGGGCCGCCGCCCCGTGAACCAGGGCCACCCCCAGGCCGGCGGCGGTGCCCCCGATGGAGACCGCCCCCTCGGTGCCCGGCGGAACCGGCCGGAAGGTCTTGAGGGAGACGGTGGTCCCCCCCAGAGCGGACCCACCTCGGAGCCGGCGGTGTCCATGGCCGCGGTGGCCAGGGCCCCGGTGAAGGCCACCGCCCACAGCGGGGATCCGGACATCCAGGCCCCGGCGGCGCAGAGCGCGGCCACCCCCGCGTTGGCCAGGGCGTGGGACATTCCCCGCGCCCCCTTGCGGGCCTCGGCCACCCCCATCCGCTCCTTGCCGGCGTAGCCCAGCCGGGTGAGCCCGGTCCCGATCACGAACATGACCAGGAGGATCGTGAACCCCGGCCAGCCCAGGAAGAGGTAGATGGGCACCCCCACCAGGAGCCCGCCGGCGAGGCCGGAGCGCCGCACCCCGCCCAGGGCGTAGGCGGCCACGGCGAAGACCAGGTTCACCGCCAGGGCCGGGACCAGGTTCGCGGCCAGGACGGCGGGATCGGCGGCGCTCACCGGCGCTCCCACACGGTGTCGCGGATCCAGCCCACGGTGGCGTCCAGGGCCTCCTCCACCCCACCGGGGTCGTAATCCAGCTCCCGCCGGGCCTTCACGCTGGAGAAGGCCCAGTCGGCGTCGTAGAGGCGCACCTCGCCCCGGGTGAGGTACGGCGGGCGGCCGGTGACCGCGGCCCACAGCTCGCAGGCCGCGCCCACGGCCAGGGGAAGGCGGGTGCCGAGGCGCCGCAACGGCGGCCGCACCCCGAACCGCGCCGCCGCCGCCTCCACCAGCCGGCGCTGGGTCCAGTCCTCCCCGCCCAGGATGTAGGGTTCGCCGGGCCGCCCCCGCTCCAGGATCTGCACGTGCCCCCGGGCCGCCCCCTCCACCGGGACCAGGTTCCAGACCTGGTTCCCGCTCCCCACCAGGCCGGGGAAGCGCCGCCGGCCCACCTGGTCCAGCACCCGGGCGGTGTGGTTGCCGGCGGTGAGCGGTCCCGGGCCCAGGAGCACGGTGGGAAAGGCGAGCATGATCCGCCCCCCGCGCCGCTGGCGCTCCCGGATCCTCCGGGCGAGCAGGGTCTTGGTGCGGACGTAGTCGTTGGCCCCGGCCAGCGGACCGGGGGGCTCGTCGACCGCGGTTTCGTCCAGGGGGGCGCCGGCCGAGGGCCCGAGGGCGAAGAGGGACCCGGTCACCACCACCCGGTCGATCCTCGCCGCCCGGACCCGGTCCAGGAGGTCCAGGGTGCCGTAGAGGTTCACCCGGTCGAACTCCTCCGGGTCCACCGACCAGTTCTCCACCTTGGCCGCGGTGTGGATCACGCCCTCGCAGGACTCCAGGGCGTCGGTCCAGTCCCCGGGCACGCCCAGCTCCCCCTCCGCCAGCTCCGCCCCCGCCCCCACCAGGGAGACCGCCCGGGCGGGATCGCGCACCAGGGCGGTGACCCGGTGCCCGGCGTCGAGGAGGGCCCGGGCCACCCGGCCTCCCAGGTAGCCGGTGCCGCCGGTCAGGAACACCTTCATCGGAGCGCGACCTGGAGCGCCCAGAAGGCCAGGGCGCCGCTCACGGGGACGGTGAGGTTGTCGAGCCCGCGTCCGGCCGGAGCCTCGGCCAGGGCGGACACCGCGGCCGCACCCAGGGAAGGCACCACCGCCCAGCGCCAGAGGAGCGGATAGGTCCCGAGCAGGATGGCCGCGAAGGAGACCGCGAACATGGCCCCGCTCCCCTCCCAGGACTTGACCGCGTTCCCCAGGCGGTAGCGGTGCCGGCCCAGCCGCCGGCCGAGAACGGAGGCGGCGGCGTCGCCGAAGCCCATGGCGAAGAGCCCGGCCACGGTGGCCGCCCGGGCCCCGAAGGGCCACAGGGCCACGATGAGGCCGGCGAAGACGAGAGGGAAGTAGATGGTGCCCGGGCTCCCCTCCCCCTCCTCCTCGATCACCGCCATGAGCCGGAACCGGTAGGAGAGGGCGTTCAGGACCACGAACACCGCCGGGCACGCCGCCGCCCACCACGGGGAGCGGAAGTAGAGCGCGGTGGGCAGGGCCCAGAACCCCACCCCCACGTGCACCACCTTGCGGGTGACGTCGGGGGACAGGCCGGCCAGGCGCCGCGTTGCCTCCCCCACCAGGATGACCAGTCCGATCCAGGCGAAGGAGAGCGCGACCAGGCCGGGATCGGAGGCCAGAAGCCGATCGATCATGACGAGGGATTCAACCACACCCGGCCGGAGCCGGGCCAGCAGGATCGGCGGGGGCTAGCCGCCGGCTAGGCCGCTTCGCAGAAGCGGCCGGGACTCCCCGGGGCCTCGGCCGAGACCACGCAGTTCCGCCCCCCGCGCTTGGCCGCGAACAGGGCGGCGTCGGAGGCGGCCAGGAGCGCCTCCATGGTCGCCCCGTGCTGGGGGAAGCTGGCCACGCCGATGCTCACCGTGATCGCGCCGGGCTGGGTGTGGGGGAAGGCGGAGTCGGCCACCGCCTGGCACACCCGTTTCCCCATGCTCACCGCGCCGTCGAGGCGGGTCTGGGGAAGGATGATCAGGAACTCGTCCCCGCCGTACTTGGCCACCAGGTCGATGGCCCGGGAGTTGCGGGCCAGGATCCCGGCCAGCTGCCGCAGGAGCTCGCTCCCGCCCAGGTGGCCGTGGTCCTCGTTGTAGCGCTTCAGGTGGTCGACGTCGATCATGATCACCGAGAAGGTCTGTCCATAGCGCGAGGCGCGGGCCACCTCCCGCCGGAGCGCGGTCTTGAGGAAGCGGTAGTTGTAGACCCGGGTCAGCTCGTCGGTGATGGCCAGGGATTCCACCTCCTGGAAGGCCCGGAGATTTCCCACCGAGGCGGAGGTGATCTCGGCCAGGAGCTGCATGAGGTCGCGTTCGGCCTCGTCGAAGGGCGTGTCGTCCTCGCGCACCGCGACCAGGAGCCCGGCCGGGCGGTCGCGCATGGGAATGGGCACCCCCACCCAGGCCCCGGCCCCCAGGAGGTCCAGGAAGTCCTGGGCCGAGGGGGAGTCGGGCTCGCCCCGGCGCCAGCACTTGAGCGATTCGGCCTGGAGGACCTGCCTTCCCAGCTTGCCCGGCCCTTCCCAGGGCTCGGTGCGCACCATGAGCGAGGACTCCTCGACCACCGAGACCAGGCTCGCCCCGTCCACCGCCGCCGCGGCGTAGACCAGGGGAACGCCCAGGATCTCCTGCCCGGCCTGGGCGGCCCGGGCCAGCACCCCGGAGAGGTCGCGCCGGCCTTCGTCCAGGTCGGTGATGTCCTTCAACTTCGCACAGAGGTGGCGGTAACCGTCGTGGCTCGTCATGCCTCGCCCTCGTTCCGGGATATGTATCCTGTCCCCAGAAACTATCGGCGGGGACGGCGGGAAGTTGGGGAATTTCTCGCCCATGAGGTCGGGAAGGGGGGCAATCGGCCGGAAATTACTTCCGGGTGGGGGCTTTGCCCCGGCGCCGCGCGCGTCCCCCCGGCTCAGCGGCTCCCCGGAGGCCGGTCGCGGTCTTCGAGGGCACGCCGGACCGCCTGCACCCCGCGGGCGGCCAGCCACGCCACCGCCACCACCGTGCCCGCGGTGAAGACCAGGGGAAGCCAGGCCGGGACCCGCACCCCGTCCCGGACCAGGCGGTCCAGCACCCGCTGCACCGGGCCCAGCCGGAAGTAGAGCACCAGCCCGGCGATCACGAAGTCGAGCAGGGCGAGGACGAGGTTGAACCAGCCCACCGACTGCGGATCGGGGGGGCGCCGCGGCAGGGTCACCGTCCTACCTCGTCACCACCATCTTGGCCACGGACACGTCGGCGCTCCCGCCCCCCTGGCCGAACAGCTCCACCCGGACCAGGTAGAGCCCCGGGGCCAGGGTCCCCCCCGCCAGCACGTCGCGGAGAGCCACGTCGTGGACGCCGACCCGCACGTCCGGGCCGGGCAGCCCGGCGTCGTACCTGAGGTCCTTCTCGGCCAGCAGCTGCCCGTCCAGTCCGAGCACGCTCAGGCGGACCGCGCCTTCGCGGGTAAGCTGGTAGCGGACGGTGGCGGTGCGGGGGTCCCGGGTGGGATTGGGGAACACGAAGGCCTGGGGCACCTCGGCCGGGCTTCCCTCCACCGCCTCCACCCGCCCCTCCGAGGTATGGGACACCCCGTCGGACACCACCCGGGCCACCAGGCGGACCGCCCCCCGTTCGGAGCGCTGCGGAGCCCAGGGGAACTCCAGCCACTGCCGCCCACCCGCGGGCAGGGGTTCGGACACGGTCTGCGTGCCCAGGCTCCGGATCACCCGGCCGTCCAGGGTCTCCACGTCCAGTCGTGCGGTCCAGGGCAGGATCCGGGTACCGCCCCGGTTGGTGACCGCGGCCCGCACCGTCAGCCCCGGATCCCCCACCGCCACCGTGGCCAGGTCCACGCTGAATCCGTCGGTGACCAGGATGTCGTCGGCGGTGGTGACCAGGTCGGCGGCGTCGGTGCGGGCCCAGGCGGTGAACATGCCCAGGAGCAGCTCCGCCGCGCGCTTGGCCTGGGAGCCGTTCCGCGAGTAGGTGTTCTCCACCGTGTCGCTGGACCGGTGGTAATGGGGGTTGTGCTCCTCGATGTCCGGCCCCTCGATGAGGAGCACGGCGTCGTAGCCGTCCCTCCAGAACGGGGCGTGGTCGCTGTAGTCGCGGCCCTGGACCAGGCGCTCGAGGTCCAGCCCCGGGGCCGCCCCCTCCCGGTGCACGGCCATCATGTGGTTGGCCAGCCACCGCGAGGTGACGTTGGTGAGCACGACCAGGGAATCCCGGCGCGGGTTGTAGGAGACCATGTCCAGGTTGATGAACCCGTAGAGGTCCCGGGCCCCCAGCTTGCCGGCCGCGAACACGCTGTCGGCGAGAAAGGTGCTGCCGAGGAGGTACCGGTCCTTCTCCACCAGCTGCTGCTCCTCGCCGTCGAAGAAGGCGACCATGAGGTCGGCCTGGGGGCGGAGGCCCCGCTCGGCCATCACCCGCACCGCCTCCAGGATGGTGGCCACCCCGCTCCCGTTGTCGTCGGCGCCGGGCGCGGGCGCGGTGAAGGGATCCCAGGTGGTGTCGGCGAGGGCGTCCCGCTGCGAGGTGCCGTCGAAGTGGGCCCCGACCAGGAACAGGCCCGGGGACGCGGTGCCCAGGGCCCCCGGGACCCGGCCGATCACGTTGGTATAGGCGGTGCGGATCTCGTGGGGGCCGTCGTAGGCGAGGCCGGGATAGAAGGTGTCGAGCGCGGCGGTGCCGCCCAGGGGGGCCAGGGCCTCGGCCAGACGGTCACGGAGGTAGGCGGCGTAGGCGGCGGTCCCGGGAAGCGGGGCCCACCGGCTCACCGGCTCCCCGTCCTGCTCGGACAGGTGCCGGGCGGTGGCCAGGATGCGAATGCTGTCCACCTCGGCCACCGCGGCGCCTTCCCCCGCGGCCCGGGGCGCGGCGCCGGGAATCCGGGCCAGGAGGAGAAGAGGGAGGATCAGCCAGGGAAGGCGCGACCGGAGGCGGGCGAAGCTCGGAGGATTCATGCCGGCATCCTACCCGCGAAGACGGCCCCGCGCCACCGGGAACCCCCGGGCAGCCTCGAGCCGGATCGGGGGGGTTCGGGGCGGCCGGACCCGGACCCGCGGGGAGGCCTCCCCGCGCCCCCGGGATGCCGGGAGCCCGGACGGAAAGTGGTACGCCCGACAGGATTCGAACCTGTGACCTTTGGCTCCGGAGGCCAACGCTCTATCCAGCTGAGCTACGGGCGCACGAATCGTTCCTTCAAAACGAGCGATGAAGTCTCACACGGGGGGCTGTCGCTGTCAAGCGCTCCGGGGAAGGCGGGCGGGGATCACTCCCCCTCCACCCCGCGCAGCTCGCGCAGCCGGGCCCCGGGATCGGGGGCGGTGACCAGGGACTCCCCCACCAGGAGGGCGTCCACCCCCGCCCGCTCCAGCCGGAGCACCGTGTCCCGGTCCCCGATCCCGCTCTCCGCCACCGACACCGCCCGCGCTTCCCGAAGGGCGGGCAGCACCCGTTCGGTGCGGGCGGGGTCCACCTCGAAGGTGGCCAGGTCGCGGTTGTTGATCCCCACCACCCGGGCCCCGGCCTTGAGCGCGGCCTCGGCCCCGGCCGCGTCGGCCACCTCCACCAGGTGGCCCATCCGGAGCTCGGCCAGGATGTCGAGATAGTCCTTGAGCTGCATCGCGGAGAGGGCGGCGGTGATGAGGAGCACCGCGTCCGCCTCACCCGCCGCGGCCTCGAAGAGCTGGAGCTCGTGCACGTGGAAGTCCTTGCGCAGGAGGGGCAGGGCGCCCGCGCCCCGCCGGGCGAGGGAGAGGAACGCCTCCTCGCCCCGGAAGAAATGGGGCTCGGTCACCACCGACACCGCGGCGGCCCCGTGGTCGCGGTAGATCGCGGCCTGGGCCTCGGGGTCGAGGTCCTCCTTGAGGAGCCCCTTGGAGGGGGAGGCCTTCTTCACCTCGCAGATGAAGTGCACCGGCTCCCCGGGGAGTCTGCGGAGCGCGGCCTCGAGGCTCCGGCGCGCCCCCGCCCGTGCCCGCCCCCGCTCCTCCAGCTCCCGCCGCCCGATCCGTTCCCGGCGCTCCCCCACGTCCTCCAGGGTCCGGGTCACGATCCTCCCCAGTATTCCGTCCAAGGCCATGTTACGTCCGTTCCTTCCAGTTCCGCGTGAAGTCCACGAAGCGGTCCAGGACCCGGAGCGCGTCCCCCGCGGCCACCACCTCCCGGGCCCGGTCCATTCCCTCCCGGAGCGAAGCGGCCGCTCCCGCGGTGTAGAGGGCCGCCCCCGCGTTCAGGCACACCACCTCCCGGGCCGGTCCCTCATCCCGGTCCAGGAGGCCGTGGATGATGGCCGCGTTCCGGGCCGCGTCCCCGCCGGCCAGGGCCTCCGCGGGGGCCGGAGCGGCCCCGGCCTCCTCCGGGGTCACGGTGTAGGTGCGGACCGCACCCCCCCGCCACTCGCTCACCCGGGTGGGACCGGAGAGGGCCAGCTCGTCCAGCCCGCCGTCCCCGTGGACCACCATCGCCCCCTCGCTGCCCAGCATCCCCAGCACCGCGGCCAGGGTCCCGGTCAGCCGGGGGTCGTACACCCCGAGCACCTGGTGGGTGGCCCCGGCCGGGTTGGAGAGGGGCCCCAGCACGTTGAACAGGGTCCTGAGCGCCAGCTCCCGGCGGGGGCCGGCGGCGTACTTCATGGCCCCATGGTGGAGGGGGGCGAAGAGGAACCCGACCCCGGTCGCGGCCAGGCACGCCTCCACCCCCTCCGGGGACAGGTCGATGCGGGCGCCCAGGGCCTCCAGCACGTCGGCGCTCCCGCACCGGCTGGAGACCGAGCGGTTCCCGTGCTTGGCCACGGCCAGCCCCGCTCCCGCCACCACGAAGGCGGCGGCGGTGGAGATGTTGAAGGAACCGCTCCGGTCCCCTCCGGTGCCGCAGGTGTCGAGGAGCGGACGGCGCGGGGAGGTGATGCCCCGGGCGTGGGCCCGCATGGATTCGGCCGCCCCCGCGATCTCCTCCGCGCTCTCCCCCCGGACCCGGAGCGCCATCAGGAAGGCCCCGATCTGGGCCGGGGTGGCGTTCCCCTCCATGATCCGGTCCATGGCCTCGCGGGCCTCGGCCCGGGACAGGGTCTTGCCGTCGGCGAGGCGGTGAAGGACGGCGGTGAACGGGGACGGCGCAGTGGTCATGGTCGGCATCGGCTCCGGAAGGCGGCGTTCACTCGGCGGCGGCCCCCCGCCGGGCGCCGTCCCGGCAGAGGCGAAGGAAGTTGGCCAGGAGGCCCATCCCGTCGGCGGTGAGGATGGACTCGGGATGGAACTGCACCCCCCAGGCGGGATGACGGCGGTGCCGGATGCCCATCACCTCCCCCTCCGCGGTCCACGCGGTGACGACCAGGGGATCGGCCACGCTGGCCCGCTCCAGGAGCAGGGAGTGGTAGCGGGTGGCCTCGAAGGGATTGGGCAGATCCCGGTAGAGCCCGGACCCATCGTGCTCCACCGGGGAGGTCTTCCCGTGCATGAGCCGGCCGGCGCGCACCACCCGGGCCCCGTGCACCTCCCCCAGGGCCTGGTGGCCGAGGCAGACCCCGAGGAGCGGCACCCGTTCCCCCGTGGCCCGGATCAGGTCCTCGCTGATCCCGGCCGCCCCGGGGACGCCGGGTCCGGGCGAGATCACCACCCCGTCCCATCCCCCGGCCAGCACCTCCTCCGGGGTCACGGCGTCGTTGCGCTCCACCGCCACCTCGGCCCCCAGCTCGCTCAGGTACTGGACGAGGTTGTAGGTGAAGGAGTCGTAGTTGTCGAGCATGAACAGGCGAAGTCCCGCTCCCGGCCGGCCGCTCACGCGCGCCCTCCCTCGGCGAGCAGGGCCCGCGCGGTACGCCGCGCGTCCTCGCCCCCCGCGCTTCCGGCCAGCATCCGGGCCAGCTCCTCCTCGCGCCCGGCCCCGCTCAGCTCCTCCACCGAGATCCGGGTCCGCCCTTTCCCGGTGGACTTGACCAGCCGCAGGTGATGGGCGGCCCGGCCCGCGATTACCGCCAGGTGGGTCACCACCAGCACCTGGCGTTCCGCCGCCACCGCGGCCAGGCGCGCGCCCACCGCTTCCGCCACCAGGCCCCCGATGCCGGTGTCCACCTCGTCGAAGATGACCAAGGGCACCGGATCCACCCCGCGAAGCACGTTCTTGAGCGCGAGCATGACCCGCGAGATCTCTCCTCCGGAGCCGATGCGGCTCAACGGCCCCGCCCCCTCGCCGGGATTGGCGGCGAGCAGGAAGGCGGCCTCTTCGGCCCCCCGGGGACCCACCGGATCCCGGCGTCCGGGCAGGGGCAGCCCCTGCCGGGGCGGCCGGAGCTCCACCGAGAACCGCGCCGATTCCATGCCCAGGCCCCGCACCTCCCCCGTCACCTCCCGGGCGAAGGCGGCCGCGGCCCGGCTGCGGGAGGCGCTCAAGGTGGCCGCGGCCCCGTTCAGGGCCTCGGCGGCGGCGGACACCTCCCGCTCCAGGGCGGCCTGGCGCCGGGGGGCTTCCTCCCAGCCCGCGAGCACCCCGGCCAGCTCGTCCCGACGGCGGATGAGATCCTCCACCGAGGCGTTGTACTTGCGCCGGAGCCGGGCCAGGAGATCCAGCCGCGCCTCCAGCTCCTCCAGCCGCTCGGGGTCGGCGTTCAACCCGTCGGCGTACCGGGAGAGCTCCCGCGCCGCCTCCTCCCCCGCCACCAGGGCCTCGTCCACCTGGCGGCGGATCGCCTCCAGCCCGGGATCCAGGACCGCGCCCTGGCCCAGCTCGCGGGCGGCCCGGCCCAGGAGCGACTCCGCGCTGGGGTCGTCCTCGGAGAGCGCGCCCAGGGCCGCGGTGCAGAGCTCGGCCAGGCGGCCGGCGTGGGCGGCGAGATGGCGCTCCCGCTGGAGTTCCTCCTCCTCGCCCTCGGTCAGCCCGGCCTCGGTCAACTCCCGGTGCTGGAAGCGGAGGAGGTCGCGCTCCTCCCCGCTCCGCCGCGCCCGGTCCAGGAACTCCTCCAGCCGGAGGCGGGCCTCCCGGTACCCGGTCCAGGCCGATTCCACCGCCGCCGATTCGGCCGCGGTCCCCGCGTAGGCGTCCAGGTAGTCCAGGTGGGTCTCCTCCCGGAACAGGTTCTGCTGCTCGTGTTGGCCGTGGAGGTCGGCCAGGACCGCGCCCAGCTCGCGCAACCGGCCCACCGTGGCCGGCCGGTCGTTCACGTAGGCCCGGGAGCGGCCGTCGGCTCCGATCACCCGGCGCAGCACCAGGTCGCCCTCGGGGAGCGGCTGATCGATGCCCCGGGAGGTGAAGTGGTCGGGGGCGAGCTCGAAGCGGGCCGCGATCTCGGCTTCCCCCGCGCCCCGGCGCACCAGCTCCGCCGAGGCCCGCCCCCCCAGGACCAGGTCCAGCGACCCCACCACCAGCGATTTCCCCGCCCCGGTCTCCCCGGTGAGCGCGTTCAGGCCCGGCCGGAAGCGGGCGGTGAGCCGCTCCACCACGGCGAGATTGGACACGAAAAGCTCACGGAGCATGGACAACGACTCCTTCCGGACGGGCCGGGTTCCGGGGCCGGCCCCGGGCGCGGTGCGCGCAGGTCCGACGCCCCGGCGCGGGCACACCGGGGACAAGTCTACCCCATGGCGCGCGGCCGCGCGGGGGGATGCCGGCTCAGCGGTTCTTGGGGATGCCGCCCCAGTTGAGCTTGGTGCGCAGGATCTCGTAGTAGGGGCGCCGCCCCAGGAAGGCCAGCCGCACCTTCCGCGGCGAGACCCCGATCCGGATGGGCGAACCCGGGGCCACCCGGTGCGCGTCCTGGCCGTCGGCGGTGATCTTCAGGAAGACGCCGTGGAGCAGGTTCTCCACCTCCACCGCCTCGTCCAGGCCGAAGACCAGGGGCCGGATGGCCAGGGAGTGGGCGCACATGGGGGTCACCACCAGGGCCGGCACCAGGGGGTGCACGATGGGACCGCCGGCGGAGAGCGAGTAGGCGGTGGAGCCGGTGGGGGTGGCCACCACCAGCCCGTCGGCGGTGAAGGTGCCCACGTAGGCCCCGTCGATGGTCATCTTCAGCACGATGGCCCGGCGGTTGAAGGTCCCCTCGTCGATCACGATGTCGTTCAGGGCGTGGAGCTCGGCCTCGCGGCCGCCGTCCTCCCTGACCCGGGCCATGACCATGGGCCGGTCCTCGACCCGGAAGGCGCCGGCCAGGACCGCGTCCAGGCAGGGCTCGATCTCGTCCGAGGGCACCGCGGTCAGGAATCCCAGCCCCCCCAGGTTGATGCCCAGCACCGGGACCTCGCGCCCCTCCAGCCCGCGCACGGTGTTGAGCAGGGTGCCGTCCCCCCCAGGCAGATGAGAAGGTCGGGCTCGTCCAGGTAGGCGGCCTCGTCGGCCCGCTCGCCCAGGGCTTGGGCCAGATCGGCCCGCGGGGTCACCTCCACCCCCCCCGCCCGCAACCGCTCGATCACCCTGCGGACGGTGGGCATGGCCTCCTTCTTCTCGAGGTTGGCCTGGACCGAGATCCGTCGCGGGGTCGCCATCGTGTCCTCCTAGAGATACCAGACCAGCCCGTAGATCACGCCCACCGCCGCGCCCACGAAGACCTCGAAGGGGGTGTGGCCCACCAGCTCGCTCAGGCGCTCGGCCAGGAGGCCCCGGTGGGCGTAGTGGTCCTCGACGATGCGGTTCAGCACCCGGGCCTGCATGCCCGCGGCCCGGCGGAGGCCGGCGGCGTCGTACATGATGACCAGGCTGAAGAACAGGGTCACTCCGAAGAGGGTCGAGCCCGGACCCTGGAGGAAACCGACCGAGGTGGTCAGCGCGGCCACGCTGGCCGAATGGGAGCTGGGCATCCCCCCGGTGCCGACCAGGCGGGTGAAGTTCACCTGCCGGTGGCGGACGGTCCACACCAGGAACTTGTAGACCTGGACCAGGAAGCCTGCGCTGAGAGCGATGAGGTAGGGGGCCGAGGCCATGAAGTCCTTCATGCGGATTCCCCGGGCACGAGCAGGGCGCCGGCGGCGTCCCGGCGCCGGCGGTCCACCACCTCCACCAGCCCCCGGAACCGGCGCTGTCCCGCGGGCAGGCGTCCGGCCCCGGCCCGGGCCCGGGCCAGCAGCCGGTCCACCGCGCGATGGGAGGCGGCGAATCCCACCGTGCCCGGGTAGGTCACCTTTCCTCGCACCCGGTCGCGCCCCGGATCGCGCCCCAGCTCCCGGAAGGTGCCGGCGGCGTTCAGGATGTCGTCCACGATCTGGAAGGCGAGCCCCAGGTCGCGGCCGTAGGCGGTGAGCCCGTTCAGCACCGCCGGCGGGGCGGCCGCCGCCGTTCCGCCCAGGCGGAGGGCGGCGATGAACAGCCGGCCGGTCTTCCCGGCGTGGATCCGGTCCACGGTGGCCCGGGAGACCCGTTTCCCCTCCGACACGAGGTCCAGGACCTGTCCTCCGATCACCCCCCGGCTTCCGGTGGCCTCGGCCAGCTCGGCCACCAGGCGGGCGGCGATCTCCGGGCCCAGGGCCCGGGACGCGGCCCGGCCGGCGAGGACGCCGAAGGCCGCGGCCAGGAGCGCATCTCCGGCCAGGATCGCCGTGCCCTCGCCGAAGACCTTGTGGTTGGAGGGCTTCCCCCGGCGGTAGTCGTCGTCGTCCATGGCGGGAAGGTCGTCGTGGATGAGCGAGAAGGCGTGGACCATCTCCAGGGCCGCCGCCACCGGATCCGCCTTGCGGCCGGTTCCCCCGCAGGCCTCGTAGGCCAGGAGCACCATGGCCGGGCGCAACCGCTTCCCCTCCGAGAGGGCGGTGTAGCGCATGGCCCGGTGGATCACCTCCGGGCGCTCGCGCCCGGGCGGCAGGAGCCGGTCCAGGGCCCGGTCCACCCGGGTCGCGGTCCGGTCCAGGTACCGGCCGAATTCCGCGGCCTCGGCCGCGGCCTCAGAAGGGAAGCGTGCCGATCCCGTCATCCTCGTCCTCGCCATCCTCATCGTCTCATCGTCATCGTCGTCCTCGTCTTCGCCCCCGCCCGCGGACACGGAGGAAGCTTCCAGCCGGAATCCCTCCGCGCTCTCGCTCAGCTCCCGGATCAGGGTCTCGGCGGCGTCGAGCTTCTCCTGGCACTGCCGGACCAGGCGGGTCCCCTCGGCGTAGGCCTGGATGCTCTCCTCGAGCGGGATCTCCCCCTCTTCCAGCCGCTCCACGATGGACTCCAGCCGGGCCAGGGCATCCTCGAAGGAGAGCGCCTCCGCCGCCGGGGCGGGCTTCTTCGGCGCCGCCTTCTTCGTCCCCGGGGCCTTCTTGCGTGCGTTCATGCCGTCTCCTCGCTTCCCTCCGGTTCCCCGGGTCCTCCCGGTTCCACCCCCTCCACCCGGGTCCGGGCCCGGTCCTCCCGGAACTGCACCACCAATCCGGCCCCGGGCGCAAGCCCCTCCGCCCGGGTGACCACCCGGCCGCTCTGCGCATCCCGGGCCAGGCAGTATCCCCGGCCCAGGACCGCGGTGGGATCCAGCGCCCCCAGGGCCCGGCGCATTCCGGCCAGGCCCTCGCGCCGTGCCCTCACCGCCACCGCGGCCGCCCGGACCAGCCGCATCCTATCGGCGGCGACCACCGCCCGCGCCCCCGCCGTCCGGGCCCGGGGATCGAAGGGGGCCAAGCGCCGGGCCAGGGACTCCACCGCCCGCCGCCTCCCGGCGGTCCGCTCCCCCGCCCCCCGGCGCAGGCGTGAGGCCAGATCGTCCACCCGCTGCTCTTCCCGGTGGAGGAAGAGTTCCGGCCGGCGGAACCCGTAGGCCCCGGTCAGCCGTTCCAGACGCGTCCGCCGCCGGTCGAGATCGCCCCGAACCCGGCGCTCCAGGCGCTCGGCCAGGTGCCGGATCCCCGCCGCCACCTCCCGCCGGTCCGGGGCCACGATCTCCGCCGCCGCCGACGGGGTGGCCGCGCGCACGTCGGCGGCGAGGTCGGCGATGGTCACGTCGATCTCGTGTCCCACCGCGGAGACGACGGGGGTACGGCAGGCAGCCAGGGCCCGGGCCACCCGCTCCTCGTTGAAGGCCCACAGGTCCTCCAGCGACCCGCCTCCCCGGCCCACGATGAGGACGTCGGCCCCGCCCCAGCGGTCCAGCCGCTCGACGGCCCGGGCGATCTCCTCCGCCGCCCCCTCCCCCTGCACCCGCGCCGGGGCCAGCACCACCGCCGCCGCCGGCCAGCGGCGGGAGAGCACGTGGAGCAGGTCGCGCACCGCGGCCCCGGTGGGCGAGGTGACCACCCCGATGGTCCAGGGGTAGGCGGGCAACGGCCGCTTCCGCTCCGGGTCGAACAGCCCCTCCGCGGCCAGGCGCCGCTTCAGGGCCTCGAAGGCCTGCATGAGCGCGCCCACGCCGGAAGGTGCCATGCGGCGCACGATGAGCTGGAGATCGCCCCGGGGCTCGTAGAGGGAGATCTCCCCCTCCGCCTCCACCTCCACCCCGTCCGCGGGAAGGAACCGAAGGCCGGCGGCCGCGCCCCGGAACATGACCGTGCGGAGCTGGGCCGAGCCGTCCTTGAGGGCGAAGTAGAGATGCCCGGAGGCGGGGCGGCGGAAGCCGCTGATCTCGCCCCGCACCCGCACCCGCCCGTAGGCGGCCTCCAGGGTGCGCTTGACCGCGCCGGTGATCTCGGAAACGGTGAACAGGGGAAGCTCGCCGGTCAGCGCCATCGGACCCGCATCCCGCCGGGACCGGCGCCGCTCACGCCCCCGGGCCTTCCCGGTCCAGCCGCTTGACGATCCGGCGCACCGAGCGCGCGTGCCCGGTCTCCTCGTCCAGTTCGATGAGGAGCGCGTAGAGGCGGATGTCGTTCTGGGCGGGCTGGAAACGATGATAGAGGCCGGTCTTGAAGTTCCCCAGCACCGCCTCCTTCTGCATGCCGATCACCGAGTCGTAGGGACCGGTCATGCCCAGGTCGGTGAGGTAGGCGGTCCCTCCGGGCAGGATCTCCTCGTCCCCGGTGGGAACGTGGGTGTGGGTCCCCACCACCACCGAGGCGCGGCCGGCCAGGTGCCACCCCATGGCCCGCTTCTCCGAGGTCGCCTCGGCGTGCATGTCCACCACCAGGTACCGCGCTCCCCGCTCCCGGGCCCGGGCCACCAGGTCGTCCGCGGCCCGGAAGGGGTCGTCGAGGGCGCGCATGAACACCCGGCCCAGGAGGCAGCCCGCAACCAGCAGCCCTCCCGGGACCTCGGCCTCGACCCAGGTGCGGCCGGGGGCCCCGGGGGGATAGTTGGCGGGACGGCAGAGGCGGCTCTCGGACTCGATGTAGGCGTGACCCTCGCGCTTGTCGTAGAGGTGGTTCCCTCCGGTGATGAGATCCACCCCGGCCTTGAACAGCTCCTCGGCGGTGTCCTTGGTGAGCCCCGCCCCGCCGGCCAGGTTCTCACCGTTGGCCAGCACCACCGAGATTCCCAGTTCCTCCCGCAGGCCGGGAAGGAAGGTCTCCACCGCCCGGCGGCCGGGACGGCCCACCACGTCGCCGATGAAAAGTAGATTCATGAGGTTCGGCCGGTGCCCTCCACGAGCGTGTTCGCGCTAAAGAAAATTCCCCGCCGGGTGCCGTGTGATTCGGGTTTTTGAACCTAAACCATCCAAGGGGGCGCCCTATTCCGGAGTTCGCGTCTTCCGCGCGTGGCGGACGTCACTCCGTCCGGCTTTCCGGCTCCCGAAGTCTAGGTGTTGGCTCAAAAATACCTGGAATCATCACGGACAGGGCAGGGAATCTTCAAACCCTTCTGTTCGTGCTGTCGGGGGCCGCGCCCGTGCGCGACCGCCCCTTGATGTTAGCGACCGCCGAGCGCCTCGTCCAGAAGTTCCTCCAGACGTTCCAGCCGGGTGCGCAGCTGCAGGCGTTCGTCCCGGCGCTGCTCGCGTTCGTCGAGCAGCTCGCCGGCGATGGAGAGCGAGGTCAGCACCGACACCTTGGCCGGCGGCAACGCCGCCCGCGGATCCAGCTCCCGCATCTTCCCGTCCACGTACGCCGCGATGCGCACCATCGTGTCCGGGTTCAGGTCGGTGCGGAGCTGGTAGGACGCTCCGCGGATCTGCACCGTGGTCTCGTTCACCGGTTTGGCCATGTTCGATCCTCGCCCGAAGCGGTGCGCGCCCGTCCCGGTCCGTCCGGTGGGCGTGCCTCCGCTACTCGCGCTCCATGGACTCCAGGCGTTCCAGGATGGCCTGGACGCGCTGGGCGGTGGCGGCCCGCGAGCGGAGCAGGTCGTCACGTTCCTTCTCCAGCCGCGTCACCTGGTCCCGTTCCGCCCCCGCCTCGGCCAGCCCCGCCTCCAGCTCGCCCACCCGCGCCTCGCGCTCGGCCAGCTGCTCCCGGAGACGATCCCGCTCGACCCGCAGGTCCCGGATGAGGGCCGCCGCCTCCTCCACCCGCCGCTCCAGCTGCTCCAGCGCGGCCAGCTCCTCCCCCGCCGCCTCCACCACGTCCGTCTCCGTCGTGCTCGTGCTCATGCTCTTCCCTTCTTCGCCGCGGGCGCCCTCTCAGCTCTCGCGACGCGTGATGCCGTGCCCTGCCAGCGCGCCGACGATGCCCTCCATCGCGGCGTCCACCTCCCCCTCCTCCAACGTGCGGTCGGAGGCGCGGAAGGTCAAACTGAAGCCGAGCCCCACGTGCCCGGCGGGAATGTGCTTGCCCCGGTAGTGGTCGAACAGCTCCAGCCCGGCGAGATGGGCGCCGGCCGCCGCCCGGACGATCTCCCGCACCGCGTCCTGGCTCGTTCCCTCGGGAACGACCAGGGCCAGGTCCCGGCGCACCGCCGGGTACCGGGACGGCTCGCGGTAGACCACGGGGGTTCCGGTGTCGGGAGGCAGGGCGTCGAGGCGGATCTGGGCCAGGAACACCGGCCGGTTGAGATCCCACCGCGCGGCGGCGGCTTCGTCCACCGTCCAGGCGAAACCGAGGCTCCGGTCGCCCGCGGCCGCTTCGATCACGCCCGCCGGAACCGGATCGGGGCCAGTATAGGAGCGCCATCGGGGAGCGTCAATTTTGAACGCGGCCAGCAGCGCTTCCACGCAGCCCTTGAACTCGGTGAAGCTGAAGCTCCGCTGGGCGCGCTCCAGGGAAGGGGCGAACTCGCCGCCCGCCGCGGCCAGGCCCACCCACTCCGTCTCCTCGGGCAGCTCGCCCGGACCGCGACGGCGGAAGGTCTTCCCCAGCTCGTAGAACCTGGCCTCGGGAACCCCGTGGCGCAGGTTGTGCCCCACCGCGTCCAGGAGGGAGGGGAGGAGGCTGATGCGGAGCCCTTCCTCCTCGCGGGTGGGCGGGTCCAGGAGGAGCAGGGTGTCCGTCTCCGCGCGGGCCGGGTCCGCCCCCACCCGCACCGCGGCCTCCCGCGACACCAGGACCTTGGTCACCGCCTCGTGGAACCCGATCCCCCTGAGGATCTCCCCCACCCGGCGCCGGCGGCGTTCCGCGGGCTGGAGAGGCGCGTCGACGGCGCTGGCGTTCAGGTGGCGGATCCCGATCGCGTCGTACCCGCGGTGCCGGGCCACCTCCTCCACCAGATCGCATTCCTCGAACACGTCGCGCCGCCAGCTGGGCACGGCCACCGGCCAGGGGACCGCGCTCCGGTCCACCGGGAAGCCGAAGGCGGCCAGCCGTTCGGCGATCTCCTCCTCGGGCACCGGATCGCCCAGGGTTTCCCCCACCTTGGCCGGGCGCAGGGACACCGTGCGCGGCTGGAGGAGCTCGGGAGCGAGGGCCTCGGCCATGCCCGGCGCCACCTCCCCGCCCGCGGTCCCGGCCAGGAGCGCGGCCGCCCGCCGGGCGGCGTCGTCCACTCCGGCGGGATCGATGCCCCGGCGGAAGCGGATGGCGGCGTCGGTGTCCAGGCGCAGGAAGCGGGAGCCCCGGAGGATGCGCTCCGGCTTGAAGAAGGCGGCCTCGAGCAGGATGTTGGTGGTGCCCTCGTGGACCTCGGTGTTGGCCCCCCCCATCACTCCCCCCGCGGCGATGGGCCGCTCCCCGTCGGTGATGAGGAGCACCGAGTCGTCCAGGGCGCGGTCCACGTCGTCCAGGGTGGTGAGACGCTCCCCGGCCCGGGCCCGCCGGACCAGGATGCGGCCGGTGCCCAGGCGGTCGAGATCGAAGGCGTGCAGGGGCTGGCCCAGCTCCTGCATCACGTAGTTGGTCACGTCCACCACGTTGTTGATGCTGCGCTGGCCCACCGCCTCCAGGCGCCGGACCAGCCACTCCGGGGAGGGGCCCACGGTCACACCCCGGATCACGTGGGCGGTGAAGCGGGGACAGTCCTCCGGGTCCTCCACCGCGACCCGGAACTGCTCCGTCGCGGGCGGGCCGGAGCGGGGCGCCTCGGCGGCGGGACGGCGGCAGGCGGCCCCGGTGAGGGCGGCGATCTCCCGCGCCAGCCCCAGGTGGCTCAGGCAGTCCCCCCGGTTGGAGGGCACGTCGATGTCCAGGATCACGTCGCGCTCACCCAGCACGCGGTTGAGGGGCGTGCCGGGCGCCGCGGGCGCGAGTTCCATGATCCCGGAGGCGTCCTCCCCCAGGCCGAGCTCCACCTCGGAGCAGAGCATCCCGTTCGAGACCTCGCCCCGGATCCTGGCCCGCTTCAGGGTGAGGCCGTTGGGGAGGGTGGCCCCCACCGGGGCCAGGGGGCTGTAGAGCCCTTCCCGGGCGTTGGGGGCGCCGCACACCACCTCCACCGGGCTCCCCTCCCCCACCTCCACCCGGCACAGGCGCAGGCGGTCGGCGTTGGGATGGGGGCGCACTTCCACCACCTTCCCCACCACCACCGTGTCGGGAATCACCACCGGCCGCTCCACCCGGTCCACGGGGAGTCCGGCCAGGGTCAGGCGATGGGCCAGGGCCTCGGGCTCCTCGGCCACCTCCACGAAATCTCGGATCCAGTTCAGGCTGAAGCGCACGTCGTCTCTCCGGGAACGGCCCCCGCGCCGCGGTCGCCGCCCGGCACCTTGCGGCTCTCCGTGCGGACGGGGGCGAATGGGAAGCGGCAATCCTACCACGGTCCGAGGGGGGCGGGAGGGGGTCCGGGGCCGCTTCCCGGGAGGCGTTCGAGACGCTAGACTCGCGGTTCCATGTCATGCGTCGCCGATCATCGCCGTCCCCCGTTCCCTGCTCCCGCCGGCCGCTCCCAGGAGGCGGCACGGCGGTGAAGGTGTGCCTGATCAGCCTGAGCGGCCTCCCCCTGCAGCTCGAGAACCCGCGCACGACCGCCGGTGGTTCCGAGCGCCAGGTCACCCTTCTCGCCCAGGCCCTGGCCGGGCGGGGCCACGAGGTGATCCTGGTCGTCACCGACTACGACCGGGCCGCGCGCCGGGAACCGCGCGCCACCCCGTTCCCCCTGGAGAACGCCTACCGGGTCCGGGCCGGCATCCCCGGCCTGCGCTTCCTCCATCCCCGCTGGGCCGGCCTCGATCGCGCCCTGGGGCGGGCGGATGCGGAGGTGATCTTCCAGCGGGGGGCCGGGGCGGTGACCGGCCAGGCGGCCTGGTTCGCCCGGCGGCGGGGACTCCCCTTCGTGTTCGGCCTGGCCAGCGACACCGACGCCGATCCGGACCGGGTGCGCCTGGGGTTCCGCGATCGCCGGCTCTACCGCTACGGGCTCCGCCGGGCCCGCCGGGTGGTGGCTCAGCACCGGCACCAGGCCGAGGCCCTTCGCGCCGGCTACGGGGTGGAGTCCACGGTGATCGGCAGCATCGCCCCCCACCTTCCCGAGCGGGTGGAGGAGCCGGCCTCCCCCCCGGTGGTGGCCTGGCTGGGCAACTTCCGCGCCCTCAAGCGTCCGGAGCTGTTCCTGGCCATGGCCCACCGCTTCCCCGACGTCCGCTTCCAAATGATGGGGGGGCCGGTGCGGAGCGAGCCCGGTTGCCTCGACACCGTGCGTTCCGAGGCCGCCTCGCTCCCCAACGTGGAGTTCCTCGGCCCCACGCCCGATCCCGGACCCCGGCTGGCCCGGGCCTGGGTGCTGCTCAACACCTCGGAGCTGGAAGGATACCCGTCCAGCTTCGTGGAGGCTTGGGGCCACGGCGTTCCCACCGTCTCCTTCGTGGATCCGGGCGGGGTGATCGCCGCCCGCGGGCTGGGCCTGGTGGCGTCGGAACCGGGGGACCTGGGCCGGGTACTGGAGAGCGTGCTGGGTGCGCGGACGCTCCGCGACGAGCTGGGAACGCGCGCCCGCGCCTACGCCCGGAGCGAGCACGCCCCGGACGCGGTGGCCGCCCGCTACGAGACCCTCTTCGCCGAGGCCGCGGACGCGGCCCGGAGGCGTTCATGAACCCGATCGATCCCGTGACCGCAGGCGGGGACCCGGGCACGGAACGGCCGGGGCTGTTCCTCTCCCCCATCCTGCTCCTGGTGGTGGTGGCCTACGGCCTGGCCGCCCTCGGCTGGGGAGGCACCCTGTTCCTGGCGGCGGCGGGCTCGGCGGCCGCGCTGCTCCTGCCCGGGAACGCCCTTCTCCTCGCCTTCTCCTATCCCCGGACCCGGGCCCGGGACCTGGTCCTGGGAGCCGCGCTATCCCCGGTGGTCCTGGGAGCCACGGTAGCCGCCGCCCTTCTCACCGGTTCCCCGGTCCTGGTCTGGGTGCGGGGCCTGCTTCTCGGCTGCGGTCTGGGCATGCTGGTGCTGCGAGTGGCGGGAGACGGGACCGCGGCCGGGGACGACGAGGAGATTCCCGCCGCGGCCTGGCTGGTGGGGCTGCTGGCCCTGGCCGCGGTGGCCCTCATCCTCCTGCCCGAACCCTGGCGGAGGAGCAACTCCGACGCCTGGTTCCACACCGCGGTGGTGTTCGAGATGGCCCGGGCCGGGGTGCCCCCCCAGGATCCCTACTTCGCCGGACTCACCCTCCAGTACTTCTGGTTCTATCACGCGGTGGTCCTGGGGCTGGGGGCCGCGGCCGGCCTCTCCCCTCCCGACGCCATGACCCTGCTCAACCTGGCCGCGGCGCTCCTGACCCCTCCCGCGGCGAGCCGGGTGGCCCGGGCCCTCGGCTTCTCCCCCGCCGCCGGCACCTGGGCCGGGGTGCTCGTTCTCCTCGGGATGGGAGGCCTCTCCTGGCTCTTCTTCCCCCTCAAGCTGGTCGGGGTCCTGATCGGCGACGTGCGCGGCTACCAGGCCCTCCACGACATCATCTCCCTGGGAGCGACGAACCCGTCCAACACATCCCGGCTGGTCCAGTTCCTGAGCAGCTCCAGCTTCATGATGCGGAAGTACGTGATCGGCACCGCGGTCCCCTGGTCGTTGCTCCTGGTGCTCGTCGCCGCCGACGCCGCGTTGCGCTTCGTCCGCGACCTGCGTCCGGCCGACGCCGCCCTCCTCGTCGCCGCCGGGGCGGGAGCCTTCCTCTTCCACGTGGTCCTGGGCGGCGCCCTCATCGCCGGCCTGGCCGCGGGGGCGGGCATCCTCTTCCTGGCCGGGCGGGGCATGCGGGGCCGCGCCCTGGGAGTGGCGGTCCTGGCCGCGGCCGCCCTCGCCCTCTGCCTGCCCTACCTGCTGACCCTGGTCGGCGGCCGGGGGGGCGCTTCCGCGCTTCCCTTCGGGCTCAGCCTGCGGCTGTGGGTCTCCATCCCCTTCACCCTGGCCGGGGTGGCGCTCCTCTCCGTTCCCGCCTGGCGCCGGCTGGCCCGGGCCGGAACCCCGGCCGCCCGGCTCTACATGGCCTGGTTCGCGGCCGTCACCCTCTACGCCCTCATCGCCCGGCTTCCCGGGGCCAACCAGTACGACAAGCCCCCCATCCTCATCTACCTCCCCCTGTCCCTCGCCGCGGGCATGGCCGTCCCCGGGATCTGGCGCGCCCTGGCCGGACGCCCCCGGACCCGGGTGGCCTTCGCGCTGCTCCTGGTGCTGTTCCTGCTCCCCGAGAACGCCTTCCGGTGGTGGGGGTTCTACGGGGAAGCGGCACCCCCCGCGCTCACCGCCGCCGAGCACGACCTGTACTCCTGGGTGAGGGACGACACGCCCCGCGACGCGGTGTTCGTGGACTCGGCCGACCGCATGGAGGTGGTGGTGCGCGGACCCCGCCGCCAGTACTGGGGCATCCCCGCCTACGCCGAGCAGTGGGGCTACGATCCGGCGGAAATGGCCCTCCGGCAGGCGGTGCGGGATTCGGTCTACGCCTCGGGGCGGATCGGTCCCGCGGGAAAGGCGGACCTGGCCTCGCTCCACGCCCCGGTCTACGTGATCGTGAGGGACGAGGACACCCCGGGGGCGGCCGACCGACTCCTGGCCCTCCCCCGGCGCTACCGCCCCCTCTTCCACGAGGACGGGATCCGGGTGTTCCGGATCGTGCTCCCGGACACCACGGTGAAGCAGCCGGCTAGAACTGGGTGAGGAACCGGAGGTCGTTCTCCAGGAAGAGGCGGATGTCCGGAACGCCGTGGCGGAGAATCGCGATGCGCTCGACCCCCATTCCCGCCGCGTAGCCCGAGACCTCCTCGGGGTCGTAGCCCGCGTTCCGGAGCACCTGGGGATGCACCATGCCCGCGCCCAGGATCTCGATCCAGCCCGTCTGCTTGCACAGCCGGCAGCCCGAGCCCAGGCACTGGAAACAGGTGATGTCCACCTCCGCCCCCGGTTCCACGAAGGGGAAGTAGGAGGGGCGGAAGCGCACGTCGAGGCTCCGTCCGAACATCTCCCGGGCGAAGGTGGTGAGGGTCCCCCGGAGGTCCTTCATGGTCACCCCCCGGTCCACGTAGAGCACCTCCACCTGGTGGAACTCCGAGGAATGGGTGGCGTCCTGGGTCTCGTTCCGGTAGACGCGGCCGGGGAACACCTTCCGCACCGGCGGAGGCTGGCTCTCCATCACCCGAATCTGCACCGGGGAGGTGTGGGTGCGCAGCACCACCGACTCGGAGATGAAGAAGGTGTCCTGCATGTCCCGGGCGGGGTGGCCGGGAGGCATGTTGAGGGCCTGGAAGTTGTGGTAGTCGTCCTCGACGTCCGGCCCCCGGGCCACGGAGAAACCCATACCCCGGAAGATGTCGAGGATCCGCTCCTCGGTCTGGGTGAGGAGGTGGGCCACTCCCAGGGGGGGCCGGATTCCGGGCAGGGTGGGATCCTCGGCCGGACCCGTCCGGCCCGCTCCGAGGGCCCGCTCCCGCTCGGCGTAGGCCGACTCCAGGGTCTGCCTGGCCTGGTTGGCCGCCTGCCCCACCGCCCCCCGCTCCTCCGCGGGCACGTCCTTGAGCCCCCGGAGCACCCCGGTCAGGGGCGACTTCCGAGCCAGGTGCCGGACCCGGGCCGCCTCCAGGGCACCCGGATCCGGGGCCCCGGTGATCTCGGCCAGGGCCTCCTCCCGGATGCGGTGGATCTGGTTGAGGAGCTCGGCGGCGGCGGGCACGGCCTAGGCGCTCACCGCCTCCCGGGCCACCGTGGCCAGCTCCTTGAACGCCTCGGCGTCCCGCACCGCCAGCTCGGCCAGGAGCTTGCGGTCGATGTCCACGCTGGCCCGCTTCAAGCCGTTGATGAGGGTGCTGTAGGACATCCCGTTCTGGCGGGCGGCGGCGTTGATCCGGGTGATCCACAGCCGGCGGAAGTCCCGCTTCTTGCGGCGGCGATGCTCGTAGGCGAACTGGAGGCCGCGCATGACGGTCTCGTTGGCGCTCTTGAACAGGCGGGACCGGCCGCCGACGTTGCCTTTGGCCGCGGCCAGGACCTTCTTTCGCCGGGCGCGTCCCGGCACCACTCCACGTGCGCGTGGCATATTCGTTCCTCCCGCCCCCTCGATCGGGGGCCTGACTCGCCGGCTCCCGCCTCCCGGCGGGTTCCGGATGGGACCCCTGCGGTCCTAGCTGTAGGGCAGCATCCTCTTGACGTGACCCTCGTCGGCCTTGTCCACCATGGTGGCCTGGCGGAGGTTCCGCTTCCGCTTGGTGTCCTTCTTGGTGAGGATGTGGCTGTGATACGCCTTCCCGCGCTTCATGCGGCCGGACGCGGTGACCTTGAAGCGCTTGGCCGCGCCCCGCTTGGTCTTCATCTTGGGCATCGTCTCTCCTCGTTCCGGAGCGCCGCGGCCTAGGCCGGAGCCTCCTCGTCGTCCTTGCCGGTCTTCCCCCGGTCCTTGCGGGGCATCATGTACATGGTCATGGTGTAGCCCTCCATGCGGGGAGGGTTCTCCACCTGCGCGATGTCGTCGAGGTCGACCGCGGCCCGGTCCAGCAGGGCCCGGCCCAGTTCCGAGTGGGCCATCTCCCGGCCCCGGAACATGACCGTGAACTTGACCTTGTTCTTCTCCTCGAGGAAGTTGCGGGCGTGGTTGACCTTGAAGTCGAAATCGTGGTCGTCGATCTTGGGCCGGAACTTGACTTCCTTGACCTGGATCCGGTGCTGGACCTTCTTGGCCTTGGCCGCCCGCTTGCTCAGCTCGTATTTGTACTTGCCGAAGTCCATGACCCGGCAGACCGGCGGGGACGCCTGCGGCGACACCTCGACCAGGTCCAATCCCCGCTCGCGAGCGAGCTTGAGCGCCTCGTAGGAGGACATCACCCCGATCTGGCTGCCGTCCTCGTCCACCACCCGCACGGTGGGAATACGAATGCGCTCGTTGACCCGAACTTGGTCCTCTTTCTTGGCTATGCCCATAACCTCCTGGATCTTCCCGGGCCCCTCCGCCGGTCGCGCGTCCGCGCGCCGGGGGGTCCGGGCATGTTCATCGCTGGTGCGGCCCTTGCGAACCGGCCCTCCGCCCCCAACGAAAAAGAGCGGAGCCGCGCCGGGGGCGTCCGCTCCGCTCTCTCTCCCTCCGGGGACAAAAGCCCGTGCCGTCGGTCCTGGACCGCGGCGTCCCCGGGCGGTAGTGAGCGCCCCCCTCTGGGGGAACCCGGTGAGCAGTCGGGCCGCGGCCGGAGACCACGGAACCCCGCCCCGGGTGAGAAGCGTCCGCCTCTGCTTGGCGCAAGTCGTGTAGTTTATTGCCGGGACTGGATCTCGGCAAGAATTTTCTCGGTGAACCCGGCCCGGGGGCTGGCCCCCAGATCCCCGTCCCCCCGGTGGCGGACGGACACCGTTCCCGCCTCCTGGTCCCGCCGGCCCACCACCAGCATGTAGGGAACCTTGAGCAGCTCCGCATCGCGGATCTTGGCCCCTATCTTCTCGTTACGCTCGTCAACCTCCACCCGGACCCCGGCCTCGAAGAGCTCCCGCCGGACCTCCTCGGCATAGTCCAGGTTCTGGGGGCTGATGGGGAGCACCTTGACCTGGGTGGGGGCCAGCCAGAGGGGAAAGTCCCCGGCGTAGTGCTCGATCAGGACCCCGAAGAACCGCTCGATGGACCCCAGGAGCGCCCGATGGATCATGTACGGCCGGTGTTTCTCCCCGTCGTCCCCGATGTAGTACAGGTCGAAGCGCTCCGGCTCGTTGAAGTCGAACTGGATCGTGCTGCACTGCCAGGAACGGCCGATGGCATCCTGGATCTTGATGTCGATCTTGGGCCCGTAGAAGGCGCCCCCTCCCTGGTCCACCTGGAAGGGGAGCCCCACCGCCTCCAGGGCCTTCCGCAGGGCGGCCTCCGCCGCCTCCCAGTCGCCGGACTCCCCCACCGCCTTTTCGGGCCGGGTGGAGAGGTAGAGGTCGAACTCCTTGAACCCGAACGCGCGAAGCATGTCCAGGCAGAAGCGGAGCACCCGCTCGATCTCCTCCTCCATCTGCTCCGGACGCACGAAGAGGTGGGCGTCGTCCTGGGTGAAGCCGCGGACCCGCATGAGGCCGTGCAGCACCCCCGGCATCTCGTAGCGATACACGGTGCCCAGCTCCGCCCAGCGCATGGGCAGATCCCGGTAGGAGTGCAGGCTGTTCTGGTACATCTTGATGTGGAACGGGCAATTCATCGGCTTCACGTAGAATTCCTGGTCGTCCATCTCCATGGGCGGATACATGAACTCCCGGTAGAAGCCGAGATGGCCGGAGGTCTCCCACAGGTTGGCCCGGCCCACGTGGGGCGAGTACACGATCTCGTATCCGTTCTTCAGGTGCTCGTCGCGCCAGAAGTCCTCGATCACCTTGCGGATCCGGCCGCCGCGGGGATGCCAGAACACCAGTCCCCCGCCCACGTCCTCGTGGAGGGAGAAGAGGTCCATCTCCTTGCCGATCTTCCGGTGGTCGCGCTTCTTGGCCTCCTCCAGCCGGTGGAGGTAGTCGTCGAGCTGATCCTGGGAGTACCAGGAGGTGCCGTAGATGCGCTGCAGCCGGTCCCGGTCCGAGTCCCCGCGCCAGTAGGAGCCGGCCACCGAGAGCAGCTTGACCGCGTGGAGCCGGCCGGTGGAGGGCAGGTGGGGCCCGGTGCAGAGATCCACGAAGTCCCCGTGGCGGAAGAGGGTCACCTGGGGATCGGTGATCCCCTCCAGGATCTCCACCTTGAACTTGTCCCGGCGCTGCTTGAAGTACTCGACGGCCTCTTCCCGCTTCATCCAGCTCTTCTCGAAGGGGACGTCGCGGCGGGCGATCTCGCGCATCCGGTCCTCGATCCGGGCCAGGTCCTCCTCGGTGAAAGGGCGCTCGGTCTCGAAGTCGTAGAAGAACCCGTCCTCGATGGCCGGCCCGATGGCGTACTTGGTGCCGGGGAACAGCTCCTCCACCGCCGAGGCCATGATGTGGGCGGAGCTGTGACGGTAGAGGTCGCGGGCGGCGGGATCGTCGAAGCCGAGCAGGCGGACCTCGGCCCCGTCCCGGACCGGTTCGTAGAGTCCCTTGAGGACCCCGTCCTCCTGGACGGCGAGGATCTCCTCCCCCCCCCCGCCGCACGAACCAGGTCGGAGTAGACGGCGTTCTCCGCCACCTCAACCGGACGCCGGGCGCTGTCTTCGATCACCGTGACCTTGGGCATGACCGCTCCTCGGGGCTCCCGGGCCGGTCCTCGGGGACCGGTCCCGGAGCCGAAACAGAGACGCAGGCCGGGGGCCTGCGTTCGGGGAACCGCTGGTTCTTCGGCCGGGGAATGGGAACCCGTGCCCGGCCGGTTCCGGATCCGCTCCGGAGGCCGTCCCGACGCGGGGGGCCGCTTCCCTTGGCCATGGTGGGCGATAGTGGACTTGAACCACTGACCTCTTGCATGTCAAGCAAGCACTCTAACCAACTGAGCTAATCGCCCGCGAAACTTGGGGATGGGAGCATACCAGAGGGGGCGTCCCTGTCAAGACGCGGGACGCCCTCCCGCGCCTACCATTCCGCCTCGTCTTCCTCCTCTTCCTCCTCTTCCTCGAAGTCCTCGTCCTCGTCGTCGTCGTCGTCCCAGTCCTCGTCGTCGTCGTCGAAGTCCTCGTCGTCTTCGTCTTCTTCTTCTTCGTCGTCGTAGAGCTCGTCGTCTTCTTCTTCGTCGATCATATACACCTCATCGCTGCCGCATTCGGGACAATAGCGGATCACCTCGTCGGGGTTTTCCTCGGAGGCCTCCTCGTCGAAGGTCGTGCCGTCCTCGTCCGTGTACCCGCAGTTGTCGCACTGCCACATGCCAGTACCTCCAGCTCTCGCCAAGTCCCACAGTTCTGCACCGGGGGCCATGAGGGTACAACACACCCTCCGCACCGGTTCCACCCTTTTTCTGCCGGGAAGTGATGGTGCCCCCGGGGTGACTCGAACACCCGGCACGCGGTTTAGGAAACCGCTGCTCTATCCGCCTGAGCTACGGGGGCCAAGAGGTTAAGTGACTGTTTGGCAACAAGATCAAGGAGTCTAGCAGATTCCGCGACGGCTCCGCTACCCGGTCGCGACGCCATCTTGGGCCCGCCTCGGGCCGGGGTCAAGCGCACCCCGTGCGCACCCTCCCCGGCCGGCCACGAAACCGGGCCCCCGGGGCATCCGGGGGCCCGGCCGAACCCGCGCGCCGTCCGCTCGCTCAGGCGGCGTTCTTCACGTAGAGCTTCCGCAGTTCCACCCCGTCCACGGAGGCCTTCCCGATGACCAGGCCGGTGGGCGAGGCCGCGGGCTGGAGCCGCAGGTACCAGGTCATGCGCTGGCGATTCAGGTCCAGTCGGTCCTGGGCCTTGAGCTTGCCCTCGGCCAGGGCCTGCACCTGGTCCTCGGGCACCACCAGGTCCTCGAGGAGGGCGCGGGGTCCGGGAGCCAGGGAGGCGGGATCCAGGGCCACGGCCACGTTCTCCGCCCGCAGCCGGAAGCCTTCGCCGTCCCTGACCACGAAGGCGTGCAGCGCCACCCGCTCCACCCCGCGCCAGGTCGCGCCCCGGTCGGCCCGGAACCCGCTGGCGTCGAGGTAGCCGGACCCGTCCCGCTCCTGGGTCATGGGTGGGCTCGCGCCCAGGGCCAGGGGAATGACGTCGACGTCCAGGTCGTCGTTTCCGCTCTCCTGAACGTCGCGGAGGATGGAGTCGAGGTGGTAGCGCGTCCCCTCGGTGCGGCTGAGATCGAAGCGCAGGGTGAGGGGCGCCGCCCCCCGGTCCCCTTTCACCAGGTCCTCGATGGATGCCTGGCGCAGCCCGGGAACACGAAGGTAGTAGTTCTCGACGATCGCGTTCCGGCCGATCCAGTGGGGCCAGCTGACCACGTTCACGGCCACGTAGCGGGAGTCGTCGGGGTTGACCAGCGCCGCCAGTCCGCCCGCGGCGGGGGGCGGGTTCCCGGCCCGGGCCACCACCTGGGCCAGGGACGCCTGCTGGGAATAGGAGCGGGTCATGTGATCCCGCGCCACTCCCACCACCGCCGCCAGCACCGCCAGCACGCCCAGGAACACGAAGGGGAGCACCACCTTCTGCTTCCGGGAGGGGGTCAGGGAGTGTTCGTGGAGCGCCGAGATGGTGCTCCCCGCCCCTGGCCCCGCCCCCCCGCCCGCCGCGGGAGAGGCGGCCTTGGCGTGCAGGGCCTCCATGTCGGCGACGTCCTTGACCGTGAGACCGGCGGCGGCGGCCTTCTCCCGGACCGCGGCCACCTCCCCGGCGGTCATGGGGTCGGACCGGACCACCGAGTGCATGAAGTTGACCGCGTGGTAGCCCTTGATACCCAGATCCTGGATCAGCTTGCGGGCCTCGGTCTCCCCGCGCCCCATACCCGCCAGCTCCACCAGGCCCTTGCTGTCGATCCGCACCTCGACCGGATGGGTCTTCACAACCATCGTCATCACCTGCCCTGTTCGATCCGGGACCGGAGCGGGCGGCTCCCGCGCCGGCTCGCGGATTCCTCCGATCCAACCTTCCCACCCGGTGGCGGGTTGCCCCTCCCCTCAAAATTCGAATTCACTTATGCTTCCCTCCGCAGGTCGACGGCCGCCGGTCCCCGCCTTGACACCGGACGGCTAAAAGGCGGAAAATTGTGCGCTTATGCGCGCCGGAGTTCTCCGGTGCGAGCCCGGGCCCGAAGCGGCCGGGGTGTCCGGACCCCCCGGGCCGGGCCGAAGGCGCGCGTGAGGCCCAACCCGAGACCCGATCGCCACTTGAGCCAGAACAACTCCGAGTTCCTCCGCGGACTGCTCACCCTCACCCTCAGCCGCTACTTCGTCCGGGGCTTGAGCCTGCTCAAGGGCCTGGTGGTGGCCCGCGTCCTGGGCCCCAGCCTGTACGGGATGCTGGGGATCCTGGCCGTGTTCATGGGCTACAGCGCCTACGCCGACCTCGGCATCTTCGGCGGGCTCACCAAGACCCTCCCCGTCCACCTCTCCCGCGAGGAGCGCGAGGAGATGGCCCGCCAGGAGGGAATCGGCTTCACCTCGGTCACCCTCCTCACCGTGCTCTTCGCGGCGGTGGTCATGGGGGTCATGTGGGAACGGGGGGCGGTGGTGAAGCGCGCCCTCCCCGCCCTGGCCTTCGCCATGATCGCCCAGCAGTTCTTCAAGTACTGCACGGTGCTGCTCCGGGCCCGGAGCCGGTTCGGCGAGACCGCCTTCGCGTGGAGCTTCCTCCAGATCCTGGACATGCTCTTCGTGCTCGCCCTGGTCTTCCCCCTCAACCTCACCGGGGTGTTCCTCGGCCAGGGGCTGGCCTTCACCGTGGCCGCGGCGGTCATCGCCCGCCGTAACCGGCTCGTCCCCCGCCTCATTCTCGACCCCCGCTTCTCCGCCGTGCTCATCCGGGCGGGCATCCCCCTGGTGGTCTCCACCCTCACCTTCCTCCTCCTGCAGACCGTGGACCGCTTCCTTATCGTGGGTTTCCTCAGCGCGGAGGCCCTGGGCCACTACATGATCGGGGTGTTCTGCGCCAACTTCATCTACTTCATCCCCCAGAGCCTGGGCTACGTGCTGTTTCCCAACTTCCGGGAACGGCTGGCCGGCCTCGCCGAGGGCGAGCGCCCGCCGCTCCGGTACATCGAGCTTCCCACCCGGATGCTCTCCTATGTGCTCCCTCCCTTCACCGCCATGGTGTTCCTGGGCATTCCCGTCATCGGGCTCCTCCTGCCCGCCTACGTGCCGGGGTTGGAGAGCGCCCGCATCCTGGTCATGGGGACCTTCTTCCTCTCCCTGGTCACCAGCATCACCAGCTTCCTCATCGCCGCCGACCGCCACTGGTCTTTGATGGGGGTGCAGGTGGCGGCGGTGCTGATGGACTTGGGGCTCAACTACTTCGCCCTCCGGACCGGCCGCGGCATCGAGGGGGTGGCCCTGGCCACCGCCCTCTCCTACGTGTTCTACGCCACCGCCTCCCTGGCCCTGGCCTACCGCTACCTGCGCTTCCGCTGGGAGGCGATGACGCCCCGCCTGGGCCGGCTCTACGCCCCCTACCTGTACACCCTCGCCGCCGCGCTCCTGGTGGCCTCCTGGAGCCCCCTCGGGAACCCGGGTCCGGTGATCCTCACCGTGGTCCTGCGCGAGGTCGTCTTCCTGCTCGCCCTGCTCCCGGGAGTGTGGCTGCTCCAGCGCACCACCGGAGCGGTGGGCGAGGTGGCGGGCATGATCCGGAAGGCGGTGCGGACGTGAGCGCCCCCCGCGTGCTCATGGTCATCCAGCGCTTCCGGCCCACCTTCACCGGGCACGGCATCCAGGTGGAGACCCTGGCCCGGGAGCTGGGCGCCCTGGGCGTCCGCACCGAGATCGTGACCCGGGCCCTGCCCGGGTCGCCGGAGCGGGAGGACGGTCCGGTGCCGGTGCGCCGCTTCCCCATGACCCCCACCCGGAATCCGGTCCGGCTCTGGTGGGAGCACCGCCCGCTCCTGAACTACATCCGCGGCTCCGGGGACCGGTTCGACATCCTGCACGTGCACGGAGCGCCTCCCGGCCTCCCCTACCTGCTCGACGCCGGCCGCAAGGCGGGGCTTCGGACCGTGGTCACCAGCACCCTGCTCACCGCCGACGATCCCCTCTCCATCAAGGGACGGGGACGGCTGGCCGCGTGGCGGTTCAAGTCCTTGCGGGGGGCGGACCGGTTCGTGGCCATCTGCCCCGCCCTGCTCGACACCTACCCCGCCGCCGGCATCGACCCCGCCCGGGTCTCCCACATCCCGGTGGGCGTCTCGGTCCGGCGCTTCCACCCCCCCACCGACCGGGAGGCGGAGGCCGAGGCCCTGGGCTGGCCCCGGGACGTCCCCCGCGCGCTCTTCGTGGGAGGGGTGCTCCGGCGGAAGGGCGTGGACGTGCTGCTCAGCGCCTGGGAGCGGGTCCTGGCCCGTCTTCCCGAGGCCCGGCTGTACGTGGCCGGGCCCCTGGACTTCCCCCATGCCGCCGGGCCCGACGCCGAGGCCTTCGCCGAGGCCTGCCGCGAGCGGGCGGGGCGCCCGCCCCTGGCCGGGCGGGTGTTCCTGCTCGGCACCCGGGACGACACCGCCGCCCTCTACCGGGCCGCCCACGTGTTCGTGTTCCCCTCCCGGGTGGAGGGGTTCCCCAACGTGCTCCTGGAAACCCTGGCCTCGGCCACCCCGGCGGTGACCGCCCGCATTCCCGGCTCCACCGACGTGAGCGTGCGCGACGGGGAGAACGGCTTCGTGGTTCCCCAGGAGGATCCCGGGGCCCTGGCCGGCCGCGCGGTGCAGCTCCTCACCGACTCCGCCCTCCGGGACCGCTTCGCCGCCGCCGCCCGGGCCGACGCCGAGGCCCGCTTCGCCTTCCCGGTGGTGGCCCGCGCCCACCTGGAGCTCTACCGCCGCCTGCTGGACCCGGCCTCGCCGCCTCCGGCCGGCCCCGCGCCGGGAGCGAGCCGTGCCCACCGCTGAGGCCGGCGGCGGACTCGGCGCCCTGCTTCGGTTCGCGCTCGCGGCCGGGGTATGGGTCCTTCCCGGTTTCGCTCTCCACCGCCTGGTCCATCGCCGCCGGGACGGGGATCCGCTCCTCGCCGTGGCCTTCGCCCCCGCCCTGGCCGCCTTCGCCACCACCGTGGCCGCCTTCCTCGCCCTGGCCACGGGCATTCCCGTGGTCCGCTTTCCCTGGGTGCTGCTGGTCCTGGCCGCGGCGGCGGCGGCGATCCTGGTGCTGGTGCGCTCCCGGCCCCCGGCCGGGGAACTCCCGGACGCCCCTGGAGCCGCGGCCCGCTGGGTGGGTTTCCTGTCGGTGGCCCTGCTCGTTCTCGGCGGGGCCTGGGTGGGGGGAACGCTGCGGTTCACCACCGACGCGCCCGACCACGTGGGCACCCTGCGGGAGATCCTGGCCTCGGGCCGGTACTTCCCCACCGAGGCCTTCCACCTCGGGGCGGGGATCCTCGGCGCCGACCCCCGCAAGGGGCTCCTCCACCCGGTCTACGCCGCCCTGAGCCGGCTCGCCGGCCTGGACCCGGCCGCGTTCTGGCGCTGGCTGCCCGCCCTCACCGGCGCCTTCCCCTTCCTGGCCGGATACGGCTTCCTGCGGTCGGCGGGGTATCGGGCCGGCTGGGCCCTGGCCGGAGCCTGGGTCCTGACCCTGAGCTGGAACGGGGGTCCGGGGGGCGACCTCCTGGGCATCTCCGGCTATCCCAACCAGGTCGGGGCGGCCCTGTTCTGGCTCGGTTTCGGGGCCTCGATCGGCGCCCTCCGGCGGCCGGGGACGGGCGCGGTGGCCGCCGCGGCCATGGTGCTCGCGGCCGCGGTCACCGTCCATCCCATGTACGTGGTCTTCGTGGCCCTGCTCGGCGGGATGCTCCTGCTCTACGCCCTGGGCCCCGCCCGGCCCCGGGGCCCCGCGCTCCGGGTGGTGGTGATCCTGGGCGCGGCCCTGGCCGTGGTCCTGGTCCCCTACCTCCTCTATCGCTATACCCAGTACCGCCCCGGGAACCCCATTCACACCGCCGTCCAGGGGATGCTCTTCCTGGGCGACCGCACCTTCATCGCCGATCCCGGCCTCCTCTGGCGCCACCTGGGCTGGGCGGGGCTGGTGGGCTTCCCCGCCGCGGCGGTGGTGTTCCTGCCCCGCTGGCGTCGCGGAGCGGCCCCGTTCCTGATCGCGCTCGCCCTGGTGGCCATGGCCCTCCTCACCCTGAACCCGCTCTTCGTCCCCGTCCTCCAGGAGCGGCTCACCTACCTGGTGTTCCGGAGCCTGTGGATCCTCCCCGCCGGGCTGGCCGCGGGGGCGGCCCTGGGCCTGCTCGCCGCCGGGGAACGCGGGGCGCTGGGGGCGGGAGACTTCGCACCCGGGGCCCCGGCTTCCCCGGCCCCCGGGCCCGGGCGCCCGGCCCGGGCGGGGGCGCTCCTGGTCGCAGCCGCGGTGATCCTCCCCGCGGCCCTCTCGCTCCCCCGCTGGACGGAGCAGGCCCCGGCCCGGGACGGCATCGCGAACCCCCGGATCTGGCGGGCCGACCTGGCCGCGGTGGACGCCGCCCTTCCTCCACGCTCCACCGTGCTCTCGGACCCGGTGACGTCCTACCTGCTCCCCGCCTTCACCACCCAGCGCACCGTGGCCCCCTACGACCAGCACTCCTCCCCCAACGACTCCCTGGCCCTGGGCCGGATCCTGGCCGCCCGCGACGTGCTGAGCCCGGGGGTGCCGCTCCTCACCGCCTGGGAGACCGCCCGCCGCTGGGGCGCGGACTACGTGCTGGTCAACACCGCCTTTCCCGGGCCGGTCCGCACCGACTACTGGAGCTTCGACCGGAACGCGCTCCGGGCCCGGGAGCGCGCCTTCCGGGGCTCGCCGCTCTTCCGGCCGCTCCTGGACCGGGACGGGTTCGCGCTGTTCGCGGTGGCCCCCACCCTTCCCGATTCGCTGCCGCCCGAGGACCTGCGGAGCCCGGTCCTCACCGTGCCCGCGCCCCCGGGACCTCCGATCCTGGACCGCGAGGGCCTGGCCCTGGTCGGTGCCTCGGCCGGCCCCGACACCCTGAGCTGCCGGGACACCCTGGCCGTGCGGCTCACCTGGACCCCGACCCGGGCCGGGCTCCCTCCCGAACCGCTCCGGGCCTCGCTGCGACTGGACGCCCTCGACGCCCCCGGCCGAGGCCGTCCGGCGGAGAAGCTCCTCCGCAAGCTCGCCGCCGCCGCCACCGGGACCCGGTATCGCGCCCGCACCGACTGGATCCCTTCCGGGGGCCGTTTGGCCTTCGACCGCTGGACCCCGGGGCGGGCGATCACGGACACGGTGCGGATCCGCCCTCCCTGCGCCCTGGCCCCCGGGCGCTACGCGGTCACGGTGACGGTGAACCGCATCCCCCACATGCCCAACTACCGCCTGCGGGACTACCTGAGCAACCGGGACCTCTACGCCGGCCCCGCGGTGGACACGGTGACCGTGGTCCCGCGCCCGCTGACCGCCGCTAGCCGGCGGCGGTGTCCGCCGGCGACGAGGCCTCGGTGACGGCGAGGCGGGCCAGGAGCAGATAGAGCAGGACGGCCCCGAAGAGCGGCAGCGAGACCAGGAGGTTGAACACCCGGCCGTGCCCGCCGCCCCCCACCCGGTAGTAGGCGTCGAAGAGGAAGAGGCCGCCCCAGGAGGCGGTCCAGACCAGGAACCCGCCCACCGGCGCACCGGACCGCGCCCCCAGCCAGGCCGCGGCCACCGCGAAGGGCAGGGCCAGTCCCACCAGGTGATGGAGCCAGACGTTGGAGGCCCCCGAGAACACCCACACCGTGGCCAGGGCCAGGGCCAGCGGCTCGCCCCACTCCCCGCCGCGGCGGCGGAGCCGGTCGGCCAGGACCAGGGTGACCGCCATCCAGGCCAGGAGCACCGCCCGGGCCGCCCAGGCCGTCGCGGTGGGAATGGGCAGTACCGACCAGTGGCGGGGGCTGGTGGCGTCCATCCACCGGAGGATGAGGCCGGTGACCGACTGGTTGGAGGAGAGGGTGGTGCTCAGTTTCACGTAGTCGAGCATGAGGTGGAGGTAGCGGAGGTGGGCCTCCCAGCCCGCCGCGGCCAGGCTCACCCCGAGGAGCAGCGCTCCGCCGAGCGCGAAGGCGGCCAGCGCCCGCCACCGGCGCATGACCAGGAGGTAGGGCACGAAGAGGATGGGAAAGAGCTTCATCCCGGTCACGAAGGCCAGCCACAGCCCGGCCTGGATGTCCCGCCGGCGCCACAGCGCGTGGGCGAAGAGCACGATCAGGAGCAGCACCGGCACGCTGGCCTGCCCGGCGCGGATGGCCTGGAGGAACGGGGTGGTGTGGATGAGGAGCGCGAAGGAGCCGGCGGCGGCGGGCCAGCCCCATCCGGGGAGGGACCTGGCGAGGAGGAAGAGGGCGGCCAGGGCCAGGATCCAGTTCACCAGGTAGACCACGACCAGGGCCCGGTACGGGGAGAGGCCGGCCACGGGGACGTAGAGGAGGCCGACCCAGGGCGGATAGATGTAGTAGCTGGTGTCCTCGATGCCCGCCCCGGCGCCGATGGCGGCGAATCGGCTCCCGGGGAAGCGCCGGGTGGTGAGCCCGGTCATGATGTCGGTGAAGTAGAGGGCATCGGGCTCGCGCTCCATGAGCACCCGCGCGGCGATGTAGTACTGGGCGAAGTCCTTGGGGACCGGCTTGGAGGGGCCGGGAAACTCGCGCAGGAAGACCATCAGGCCCTGCAGGGCCAGGACCGACGCCACCAGGAGCAGCAGGGGCCGGCCCAGGGCCGGCGTCCGGACTCGAGCGTGCATGAAGGGACACTCCGTTCCGGGGGACTGGGGGCGGGCCGCCCCGCCGGCGAGCCCGGGCCCGCGCCGGCGCCGTTCGAGGTCCCGTTTATAGGCGAGGGACGGGCCGCGGTCAACCGGCGGCGTGGGGCCGGGGCGGCGCGAACCCGCCCGGAGCGATGGCTGCGCGTACCGGCGGCATCCCCGGCACGGGGTCATTTTTCCCCGTCCCCGGCCTCTGGCGCTCTGGTAGAATATTCGCCCTATGAACGACTCCCCCCCCTCGCCACGCAAGAAGGCGCTGATCACCGGCGTCACCGGACAGGACGGCTCCTACCTCGCCGAGCTGCTGCTGGAGAAGGGCTACGACGTCCACGGCGTGGTACGCCGGGTGAGCGTGTTCAACCGGCAGCGGATCGACGCCCTCTATCCCGGGCCCCAGGCCTCGGGATCCCACTTCCAGCTCTACTACGGGGACCTGGCCGACTCCAACGTCCTCATCTCCCTGGTGGCCAAGCTCCAGCCGGACGAGATCTACCACCTCGCCGCCCAGAGCCACGTGCGGGTGAGCTTCGACATCCCGGAGTACACCGCCAACGTCACCGCCATCGGCACCCTGAGGATGCTGGAGGCCATCCGCCTGGAGAGCCCGAAGTCCAAGCTCTACCAGGCCTCCTCCTCGGAGATGTTCGGGGCCGCGCCGCCGCCCCAGAACGAGAAGACCCCCTTCGAGCCCCAGAGCCCCTACGGGGCGGCCAAGGTCTTCGCCCACCACGTGGGCAAGAACTACCGCGAGGGGTACGGGTTGTGGGTGTGCTCGGGGATCCTCTTCAACCACGAGTCCCCCCGCCGGGGCGAGGCTTTCGTCTCCCGCAAGATCACCCGCTCGGTGGCCCGCATCGCCAACGGGCTCCAGGACTACCTCTACCTGGGGAACCTGGACGCCAAACGCGACTGGGGCTACGCTCCCGAGTACGTGGAGGCGATGTGGCGAATGGTGCAAATCGGGGAGCCCGACGACTTCGTGATCGCCACCGGCGAGGCCCACACCGTACGCGAGTTCCTCATCGAGGCCTTCAACCACGTGAACCTCGACTGGGAGAAGTACGTGCGCATCGACAAGCGCTACCTCCGCCCCTCCGACGTCTGGCACCTGGAGGGGGACGCCTCCAAGGCGGAGAAGGCACTGGGCTGGAAGCCCGCCACCACCTTCAAGGACCTGGTCCGGATCATGATGGAGGCCGATCTCCGCGCCGCCCGCAAGGAGAGAGCGGCCAAGGAGACGGACTGAGCCGCCGGTGATGGCCTCCGGATTCTGGCGCGAGCGGACGGTGCTGATCACCGGGGGCGGAGGCTTCCTGGGCTCCCACCTGGTCCGCGCCCTGCGCGCCCACGGGGTGGACGCCGCCCGCCTCCGCGCCCCCTCCTCCTCCGAGGCCGATCTCCGGGACCGGGCCGCCTGCGCCCGGGCGGTGCGCGGGGCCCAGGTGGTGATCCACGCCGCGGGCCGCATCGGGGGTATCGGGCTCAACCGCGAACGCCCCGGTGAGCTCTTCTTCGAGAACGCCCTCATGGGCATCCAGCTCATGGACGAGGCCCGGCGGGCCGGGGTGGAGCGCTTCGTGACCGTGGGCACCACCTGCGAGTACCCCAAGATCACCCCCGTCCCCTTCCGGGAGGACGCCCTCTGGGACGGCTACCCGGACGAGGTCACCGGCCCCTACGGCCTGGCCAAGAAGATGCTCCTGGTCCAGGGGCGGACCTACCGGGACCAGTACGGCTTCCGCTCCGTTCACCTCATTCCCACCAACCTCTACGGGCCCGGGGACCATTTCGACGAGGTCCACGGCCACGTCATCCCCTCCCTCATCAAGCGGTTCTCCGAGGCCGCCGACCGGGGCGACGAGGCGGTGACGGTGTGGGGCACGGGCCGGGCCACCCGGGAGTTCCTCTACGTGGAGGATGCGGCGCGGGGCATCGTGCTCGCCGCCGAGCGCTACGACCACCCCGACCCGGTGAACCTGGGCTCGGGGATCGAGACCCCCATCCGCGACCTGGCCGCCCGCATCGCCGCCCTCACCGGGTTCGGCGGGGAGATCCGCTGGGACGCGGACAAACCCGACGGCCAGCCCCGGCGGAGCCTGGACGTCTCCCGGGCGCGGGAGGCCTTCGGGTTCACCGCCGAAACCGGCCTGGACCAGGGCCTGGCCCGCACCGTGGACTGGTACCGGGAGCACCGGAATCAATGAGCGACACCCACTCCCGCCGCCCCACCCTGACCCTGGTCATCCCCACCCGGGACGAGAAGGGGAACATCGAGCCCGCGGTGGCCCGCTGCCCGGACTTCGGCACCGAGGTGGAGCTCCTCTTCGTGGACGGCAACTCCACCGATGGGACCCTGGAGGAGCTGGCCCGGGTGGCCGCGGCCTATCCCGACCGGCGGATCAGCTACTTCACCCAGGAGGGGAAGGGCAAGCGGATCGCGGTGTGGCAGGGCTTCGAGCGGGCCCGGGGAGAGGTGGTGATGATCCTGGACGGGGACATTACCGTGCCCCCGGAGGAGCTTCCCGCCCTCTACGAGATCCTGACCGGCGGGCCCCACCTCTTCGTCAACGCCACCCGGTTCCGGTACCCCATGGAGCCGGGAGCGATGCAGCTCCCCAACCACCTGGCCAACCGGTTCTTCGCCCTCTTCGTGAGCCTGATCACCGGACAGTGGTTCTCGGACACCCTCTGCGGCACCAAGGGGCTCTGGAAGAGCGCCTTCCTGCGGCTCCGGGACGAGGGGTTCCTGGCCGGCATGGACCGCTACGGGGATCACGAGCTCATCCTGGGGGCCTGGAACCTGGGCATGACCATCGTGGAGGCGCCGGTCCACTACCGGGCCCGCCTCTACGGAGAGGCCAAGATCGCCAACCAGAAGTTCTCCGGGGGAACCGCGTTCCTGAAGCTGGACCTGGCCGCGCTCAAACATCGATTCCTGGGCCGGCGCCGCCGCCGGACCTTCGCGCCCCTGACCCCGACCGACTGAGCCGGAGGGCGGACCGTCCGGAGCCGTCCGGGCTCCCCCCGCCGATCCCCCCCGGCGGCCGAGGAGAGCCCATGTCCGATTCACGCCCCGCCGCCGAAACCACCCGCCGCGCCCCCCTGGAGATGGATCCCGAGACCTTCCGCGCCCTGGGCCGGGCCGCGGTGGACCGGATCGCCGACTTCCTGGCCGCCATGCCCCGGGGCCCGGTGACCCGGGGGGAGTCCCCCAGCGCGGTCCGCGAGGCGCTGGGCACCGGCGCCCTCCCCGCCGAGGGGACGCCGCCGGATGCGCTCCTGGAGGACACCGCGCGGCTTCTGTTCGAGCACTCGCTCTTCAACGGACACCCCCGCTTCCTGGGCTACATCACCGCCTCGGCGGCGCCGATCGGGGCCCTGGGGGACCTCCTGGCCGCGGCGGTGAACCCCAACGCCGGGGCCTCGATCCTCTCCCCCGCCGCCACCGAGATCGAAGCCCAGACCGTGCGCTGGATCGCCGAGCTGATCGGATTCCCCGCCCGGGGCGCGGGCGGGCTCATGGTGAGCGGGGGGAACCTGGCCAACATCGTCCCCTTCCTGGCCGCCCGCCGGGCCAAGGCGGACTGGGACCTGCGCTCCGAGGGGGTCGCCGCCGGCCCCCCCATGACCTGCTACGCCTCCGAGCGCACCCACACCTGGATCCAGAAGGCGGCCGACCTGGCCGGACTGGGCACCGAGGCGATACGGTGGATCCGGGTCGACCGCGACCACCGCATGGAGCCGGACGGCCCTGGCCGAGGCGGTGGCGCGGGACCGGGCGGCGGGGGCCCGTCCCTTCCTGGTGGTGGGGGCCGGGGGCACGGTGGAGGTGGGGGCGGTGGACCCCCTGCCCACCCTGGCCGCCTTCTGCCGGGAGCAGGACCTGTGGTTCCACGTGGACGGGGCCTACGGCGCCATCGCGGCCGCGCTCCCCGAGGCCCCGGCCGACCTGAAGGGGCTGGCCGAGGCCGACTCGGTGGCGGTGGACCCCCACAAGTGGCTCTACGCCCCCCTGGAGGCGGGCTGCGTGCTCGTCCGCGATCCCGCCACCCTCCTGGACGCGTTCAGCTTCCACCCCGAGTACTACCGGATGGAGGTGCCCGGCCAGGAGCCGCGGCTGAACTACTTCGACTTCGGGCTCCAGAACTCGCGGGGGTTCCGGGCGCTCAAGGTGTGGCTGGCCCTGCGGCAGGTCGGCCGGGCCGGGTACCAGCGCATGCTCCGGGAGGACATCGAGCTGGCCGAACGCCTGTTCCGGAACGCCGCCGACCACCCCGAGCTGGAGGCGTTCACCCGGAACCTCTCCATCACCACCTTCCGCTTCGTGCCCCGGGATCTGCGCGGGCGTGCGGCGGAGCCGCCGGTCGCGGACTACCTGAACGGGCTCAACCAGGAGCTCCTGGACCGGCTCCAGGCCGGGGGCGAGGTGTTCGTCTCCAACGCGGTGCTGGAGGAGCGCTACGCCCTCCGCTCCTGCGTGGTCAACTTCCGCACCTCGGGAGGGGACATGGACGCCATTCCGGGGATCGTGGTCCGGATCGGGCGGGAGGTCGACCGGGAGCGGCGTCCGGCCTCGCTGCGGGCGGACCGTTCCCGGTGACCGGCCGCAGGCGGGCACCGTTCCGCCGCCGGCCGGTCAGGCCTGGGGGCTCCCGGCCGGGGTTCCAGGACGCCCGGATGAACTCGGCCGCGTCGGCCCCCTTGGGCACGAACGCCACCGCCCCCGCCTTCCGCATCCGGTCCGCCGTGGCCCTGGTTTCCTGGATGGACATGCCGATCACCCGGATCTCCGGGCGGCGCCGGAGGATCTCCCGGGTGGCCTCGGTCCCTCCCATGCGGGGCATGTTGACGTCCATGAGCACCACGTCCGGACGCTCCCGCTCGACGACGGCGATCGCTTCCGTACCGTCCGCCGCCTCGGCGACCACCCGGATCCCGGGCTCCTCCTGCAGCATCCTGCAGATTCCCTGCCGCACGACGGCATGGTCGTCCACGACCAGCACCCGGATCTGCCCCTCCGCCTGGGAGAGCATCGGCAGCGCGTCCGCCGGCGCCCGGCGGTCCGGATGGGTTGGCTCCGCGGCGACGTGGATCGGCAGCTCCAGGGAAACCCGGGTTCCCTTCCCCGGAGCCGAATCCACCTGCATGCGACCCCCCAGTCCGTAGATCCGCTCGCGGAGATGGTGGAGCCCGAACCCGGCGGGCGAAGCCTCGGGCTGGTTCGAGTCCGGATCGAAGCCCACCCCCCCGTCCGCCACCGTGATCCGGATCCAGCTCCCCACCGTCTCCACCCGCACCTCGGCCCGGTCGACCGAGGCGTGCTTCACCACGTTGAACAGGAGCTCGCGAACGCCCTGGAAGAGGAAGCTCGCGACCTCGTCCCGGGGGATGACCGGATTCTCGCCGGCGTGGAGCGCCACCTCCAACCGGAGCAGGCGGGTCATATCCCGGCCGAGCCAGCGGAGGGCGGGGACCAGTCCCTCCTCGAACAGCACCGGCGGATGCAGCTCCTGGGCCAGTTCCCGGGAGCAGGCCACCGCCCGGTCCATCATCTCCGCAGCCTCCCTCCGGGCATCCTCGACCGCCTGCGCCCCCTGCGACGGATCCAGGTCGCTCAACCGCATCTTGGCCCCCACCAGCCACTGCTGGAGATCGTCGTGGAGGATCGAGGCCAGCCGCCGGCGTTCGCGTTGTTCGGCGGAAGCGAGCTCGCGGGCCAATTTCCGGAGCCGGGAGGCCTGATTCTCGAGTTCCCGGGTGCGCTCCAACACCCGCCGCTCGAGATCGTCCCGGGTCTCGCGCAGATCGTCCTCCATCCGCCTCCGTTCGGAGATGTCGACGAAGGTGATGACCACCCCGTCGATCCGGTCCTCGGCGGTCCGGTAGGGCAGGACCCGGGTCAGATACCATCCCCGTTCTCGCTCTGGATCTCGCGTTCCACCGGGACCAGCCGGTCGAGCACCGCCCGGGCGTCGTCCTGGAGATCCCGCGGACCCAGCCGGTGGGTAAGATCCCCGAGGGGCCGGCCCCGGTCGGCGACCCGGATGCTGAACAGGTCGGCCACCCGGGGGGTGAACCGCACGATGTGCAGGTTCCGGTCCAGGAACAGGGTGGCGATATCGATGGCGGTGAGGAGGTTCTGCAGGTCGGCGCTGACGCTGAGCCAGCTCCACCAGCCGGTGGCGGTTCTCCTGGTTGACCGTGCTCAACTCCTCGTTGACGCTCTGCAGCTCTTCCTTGCTGGTCTCCAGCTCCTCCAGGGTGGACCGGAGCTCCTCGTTGGTGCTCTGCAGCTCCTCGAAGGAGGTCTGCATCTCCTCCTGGGAGGTCTCGTAGTCCTCGATCGCCGTCCGCAGCCGCTCCCGGGTGTGCTCCAGCTCAAGCTCCAGCTCGCGGATGGTGGCGTCGGACTTGGGCCGGTCCGCTTCCGGAGTGGATTCCGGGAAGTTCGAAGCCTCCTCGAACATGACCAGGAACAGGTCGTCCTGATCCGGTTCCTCCACCCGCCGGGCCCGGACCGTCACCTTCCGGGCCTCTCCTCCGATCTCCATCCGCACCGGGTTCCCCTTCACCGTGCCCGGATTCTCCCGGGCGGCGTGGAGCACGGCACGGACCTCGGCCCGGAGAGGATTCCGGACCACCTTCAGGAGGCTGTTGGTCGGCTCCCCCCCGGGGAGATGCAGGTACCGCCCCGCCCCGCTCGAGGAGTGGAGGATCCGGAGATCATCGGTGACGAGCACGCTCGGCGGGGCATAGCGCTCAACCAGCCGTTCGTGCAGGGCGCCGTGTTCCCGGGGCCGGGGGCGGGACCGGGCCGGACCCAGCTCCGGCTTCCCCGGCGGCCCGAACACGCTCCGGGCGGTCATGGGGAGGTGCAGCTCCCGCGCCGGCACGTTGCGCCGCCGGTACAACCGGTGCTCCTTGTTCTCGGGCAGGAACAGGTTGGATCGGTCCACGGACTCGCTGGAACCCAGGAGGAGGAGGCCGTCGGGATTGAGCGCGTAGTGGAGAAGGGTGAGCACTTCGCCCTGGGCCTCACGTTCGAGGTAGATGAGCAGGTTCCGGCAGCTGACGAGGTCGATGTGGGCGAAGGGCGGATCCCGGAGCAGGTTGTGGGGGGCGAAGACGATCGCCTCCCGGAGGTTCTTCCGGACCCGGTAGGTGCTGTCCTCCTTGGCGAAGAACCGGCGCAGCCGTTCGGGGCCCACGCTCTCCCGGATCGACTCCGGATAGACGCCCTCCCGGGCCTTGCGGAGGGAGAGATCGTGCAGATCGCTGGCGAAGATCTGGATCCGGGGAGAGTCGTTCCTCCGGGTCGCCGCTTCCAGGAGAACCATGGCCAGGGAGTAGGCCTCCTCCCCGGTCGCACAGCCGATGGACCAGATCCGGATGTGGTCCTCCGACCCCTTGCCCTGGAAGAGGCGGGGGAGGACGTCCTGCTCGAGGAACTCGTAGGTGGAGGGATCCCGGAAGAACTGGGTCACGGTGATCAGGAGGTCGTCGGCCAGATTCCCGGCCTCCTCCCGGTGCTCGCGGACGATCTCGAGGTAGGCGCCGAAATCCTCCACGTGGTGGATCTGCATCCGGCGCCGGATCCGGCGCATGAGGGTCGAGCGCTTGTAGTCGCTGAAGTCGCGCCCGGTCACCAGCCTGATCTGGGCGAAGATCGCGGAAAGGAGGCGCTCCGGGGCCTCCTGTTCCGCCTCCCTCCGTTCCCGGACGGGGACCCGGGGCTCGGTACCCGCGAACTTCACGATCGGGTCCACCATCTCCTCGAGCCGCAGCACCAGGTCCACCGCCCCTCCGGCGATGGCGCTGCGGGGCATCCCGTCGTACTCCGCCTCCTCCGGATCCTGGACGATGGCGAGCCCCCCTGCTCCCGGATCTCCCGGAGGCCCAGGGTGCCGTCCGAGCCGGAGCCCGTGAGAACCACCCCGATCGACCGTCCGTCGTGGGACGCGGCCAGGGTGCGGAAGAAATGGTCGATGGTCGCCCGCTCGGTGCGTTTCTCCTCCAGGGCCGACAGCCGCAGGTGGGTGTCGATGGCGTTGAGGTTGGCTCCGGGAGGGATGACGTACACCCGGTCCGGTTCCAGGAGCCGGGTGTCGCTGACCTGCTCCACCGGCATCGGACAACCCGGTTGGAGGAGATCGGCCAGATGGCTCTCGTGCTCCGGAGAGAGATGGACCACGATCACGTAGGCCAGCCCGGAGTCCGGCGGCAGGCTTCCCAGGAACCGAGTGAGGGCCTTGAGCCCTCCGGCCGACGCCCCGATCCCCACCACGGACACGGCCGGCTTGCGGTCCTTCTCCTTCGGCGGCCCTTTCCGGGGGCTTTTCGGGCCCTTCGACCCACCCATGGCACCTCCTCGTTCCCGGCGCGGGGAAAATTCCCCCCCCCCGGACAATTTGAGATTACCACCGATACCGGAATCGGGTCACGGGGCCGGCCGGCCCCGGTAGGTCTCGGTGTCCTCGCCCCTCCAGGCCAGGATGGCCTGCCGGGCGGCGGCCACCCTCCAGCTTCCGTCCACGCTCCGCGCCATCCGGTACCGGGTCCAGACCCCGGCCACGGCGTCGTCCGGCAGCCGGTCCATGATCACGGTCACGGTGGAGCTGTCCGGGGACTCGACCCGGTTGTCCGCGCGGTACAGGCGGACCCGCGGCGCCTCCGCGGTGCGGGAGATCCGCAACGCGACCTCCCCCGGATCGCCGACCCAGGCCTCGCCGCGCCGCGCCGCCGCCCCGATCTCCAGATTGAAGGGGGCGGGCTCGACCGGACTCGAGGAGATCATCATCGGCGTGTCGGCGAAATCGGCCGGCACCGCCGACACCGGGACCGGCGCTTCCGGCACCCGAACCTCCGGCTTGCTACCGGCACAACCCATCGCGGCCGGGATCAGGGCGGCGAGCATGCATGCGATCGAGGTCTTCATCGGTCCTCCTGGTTCGGTTTCCAGCCTCCGGCGGCCCATTACCTCCTGGGAGCGAGCCCCACCGCCCGGCCGTACCGGTCGAGCGCGGTCCGCACCGCCTCCCGGTCCGCCGCCGGCGGCTTCGCCGCCTCGTAGTGCAGCGACAATACCCGAAGCCGCCCCGCGGCACGGTCGGCCTTCAGGTCCACCCGGCCCACCAGGCGATCCCCGGCCAGGACGGGAAGGCAATAGTAGCCGTAAATCCGTTTCGACGCCGGTTTGAAGATCTCCAGCGTCGCCTCGAAGCCGAAGAGCCGGCTCACCCGGCGGCGGTCCCAGAGGAGCGGATCGAAGGGCGAGAGGAGCACCCCCCGGTCGGAGCGCGGCCGTACCGGGCGCAGCCGCTCGGCCAGCTCCAGGTCCGCTGGGCGGATCCAGCCCCGCACCCGCCGGCCGTCGAGGGCAAGCTCGCAGGGGACGATCTCCCCCGCCTCGGCCAGGACGGACACCGCCCCCTCCAGCGCCCGGCGGTGCGCGGAGAGGCGCCAGGTCGCGGCCACCGTCCCGGTGTCGGCCCAGCCGTGCCCCTCCAGCGCCTTGAAGACCAGGGTTCGCAGCGCCGCCCCCTCCCCCATCCGCCGCCGGCGAAGCTCCGCCGGGATCACCCGCTCGGCCAGGTCGTAGCTCCGCTGGAAGGCCCGGCGCTCCCGGATGGCCAGCTCCCCCGAGGACCACAGCGCCACCGCCACCTTCTTGGCCGGGCGGTGGCCCCACCAGGGGCCGTGGTCGGTCCCCTCCAGGTCGGCGGACCGCACCGGCCCTTCGTCGCGGATCCGGCGGAGCAGGTCCCGGGCCAGGTCCCGGTGCCGGCCCAGGATATCCCCCCACCAGGGATGGAGGCGGAACCGCTTCCGCCGGAAGGCGAATACCGGGTAGAGGTCCAGGGGGAGCCAGCTCGCCTCGTGGCCCCAGTACTCGTAGAGCGGCTCCCCGGGCCGGAGCAGGTCCTCGGCCAGCGCGGCCGGGAAGCCGGAGAGGCGGGAGGCGAGCACGATGGCGTGGCTGCGGGCTCCGGCCACCGAGACCGTGTCGAGCTGGAGGTAGCCGAAGCGCGCGACCACCGCGTGGGCCCGGGCGCGGCGCCGGGCCTCTCCCCGGCCCGCCGAAGACGGAAAGCCGGTCCACTCCGGCTTGAGGAGCCCCGCCCGGGCCAGGGCCAGCCGGCGAACGGCGGGGACGTCCAGGCTCGCGGGCCGGCGGGAAGGCACCGTCGCCTACTCCCCGTCGTAGTCGATCAGGGCGGCGATACGGCGTCCCTCCAGGAGCTTCCGCCCCCCCAGGAAGGAGAGCTCGACCACGAAGGCCAGCCCGGCCACCTCGGCCCCCAGGCGCTCGATCAGCCGGGCGGCGGCGGCGGCGGTGCCCCCGGTGGCCAGGAGGTCGTCCACCACCAGCACCCGTTCCCCCGCCCGCACCGCGTCGCGGTGCAGCTCGAGCACCCCTTCCCCGTACTCCAGGGCGTAGGTCTCGGAGAGGCGGTCGAAGGGGAGCTTGCCCTCCTTGCGCACGGGAACGAATCCCACCCCCAGCCGCCGGGCCACGGCGATGCCGAAGATGAACCCCCGGCTCTCGATCCCCGCCACCACCTGCACGCCGGCGCCGGTGAAGGCCGCCACCAGCCGGTCCTCGGCCTCCCGGAACGCGGCCGGATCCCGGAGCATGGGCGTGATGTCGCGGAACAGGATCCCCGGCTTGGGGAAGTCGGGCACGTCGCGGATGAAGTCCTTCAGGTCCACCGATCCACCTCCTCGCCGGCCGTCCCGGCTACTTCAGCTCGTCGAGCTTCACCCCCTGTTCGGTGAGCTCGATGTACCGCTTGAGCCGCTGCAGCGCCACCTTCTCGATCTGGCGCACCCGTTCGCGGCTCACCCCCAGGCGTTCCCCGGTCCGGGCCAGGGACCGGGCCTCGCCGTCCTCGAATCCGTACCGGATGCGCAGCACCAGCTCCTCCCGCGGGCTCAGGCGGCCCAGCAGACGGTTCAGGCGCTCGTGCTCCAGGATGCGCTCCACCGTGTCCTGGAACCCCTCCGGCGGCTCGGCCAGCTCGGTCTCGGCCAGGGTCCCCATCGCCTCCCAGGAGCTCTCGTAGTCCAGGTTCTTGATGCTGGAGATCAGGGTCTTCACCCGCTTCAGGCGGGCCGGGGTCTCCCCGATCTCCGCCGCCACCTCCTTGAGGGTGGGGAGGTGCCCGGTGCGGGCGCGGATCCGGGTCTCCACGGCCAGGTAGCGGTTCACGAGCTGCATCACGTGGAAGGGAATCCGCACCGTGCGGGCCTGGTTCGCCACCCCCCGGGCCAGGGCCTGCTTGATCCACCACGCGCCGTAGGTGGAGAAGCGGAAGCCGCGCCGGTAGTCGAAGCGGTCCACGGCGGCGATGAGCCCCAGGTTGCCCTCCTCGATCAGGTCCTGGAAGGGCACCCCCCGGTTGGCGTAGCTCCGGGCCAGCTTCACCACCAGCCGCAGGTTGGACACGATGAGCCGCTTGCGGGCCTCGGACCGGTTGTGGGGCGTGGTGCCCTCGACCATCTCCCGGCCGTAGCGCTGTTCCTCCTCCGCGGAGAGGAGGGGGTAGCGGCCGAGGTCCCGGAGGTAGAGCTGGAAGGAGTCCAGGTCCACCGGCGCCTCCGGCCGGGGAGGCGCGGCGGCCTCGTCCACGATCTCCAGGCCGAGCCGGCGGGTGAGATCCAGGAAGAGGTCGAAGGCGGTGGCGTCGAAGCCGGGATGATCGAGGATCTCGTCCACCTCGGTCTGGAGAAACCGCCCCCGGCGCTTGCCGCGCTCGAGGAGCCGGTCCAGGCGATGGTCGAAGGACTGGGGTTCCGGGCTCATGGGCACTCCCGCTCAGTGGGCGATCTGGAAGCTCCCCGGGGGCGGGCCTTCCGTGGCTCCCCACTCCGCGTCCACCCGCTCCACCTGCGCCCCCTCGGGGCCGCGGTGGAGCCAGTCGAGAAGCCGCTGCAGCCGGTCCCGGGGACCCACCGCCTCCACCTCCACCGTGCCGTCGGGGAGGTTGCGGACGGTGCCGCCCACTCCGATCCGTGACGCCTCCTCGCGGGTGGAAGCGCGGAAGAACACGCCCTGGACGCGCCCGTGGACGACGGCATGAAGGGTGGGGAGGGGCATGGCTCGCGCCTCGCGGGGGGCGCCGGGCCGGGAACCCGGGGGGATCCGGGTCCCCCGGCGGAGGGTGGCCCCGCCGGCGGAAAGGGAATGGTCGGGGCGAGAGGATTTGAACCTCCGACTCCCTCGTCCCGAACGAGGTGCGCTACCAGGCTGCGCTACGCCCCGACCTGAAAACCGAGCGTCCGGCGGAAAAGCCGCCGGACATGCGAGCGGGTAACTATATCGGTCCGGGTCCGATCCCGCAAGCGTCCATCGCGGAAAACCGCGCCGCCGTTCCCCCGGCCTAGCCCCCCGCCCCCGGGGCCAGGAGCCCCCCCAGGCCGATCACCCCGGTCACGGCCAGGGTCACCACCACCCCCGCGATCAGCACCCCGGCCACGATGGCCGGGAACGCCCGGTGGAACCGGATCCCCATCACGAAGGCCAGGGCGGCCCCGGTCCAGGCCCCGGTCACGGGCAGGGGCACGGCCACGAAGAGGGCCAGCCCCCAGGGGCCGTACCGCTCCACCGGCCCGCTCTTCCGGCGGGTGCGGGCGAAGAGCCACTCGAAGAAGCGGCCGAAGCCGGGCAGGTGGCCCAGGGCCCGGGAGATCGGCCCCAGGAGGAGCAGGATCGGCACCACCGGGACCAGGTTTCCCAGCACCGCGAAGAGATAGGCCTCAGCCCAGGGGATCCTGGCCACCCCGATGGCGTAGGGAATCGCCCCCCGGAGCTCCACGATGGGGAACATGGAGATGACGAAGGTCGTCCATTCCGGGGGCAGGAACTGGAAGGCGTGGATGACGGCTTCTTTCACGCGGTGTTCACCTCGAAACCCTCCCGTCCGAGGAGGGGCACGAAGACGCAGCGGCAGATCGCCTCTTCCCGGACCGTCTCCCCCTCCCGGGTCACCCGGATCAGGGTCTGCTCCAGCCGGTCTCCCACCGGGGCGACCAGGATGCCCTCCCCGGTGAGCTGGTCCAGGAGGGTGCGGGGCACCCGGGGAGCGGCGGCGGTGACCACGATCCGCTCGTAGGGGGCGGCGTCCCGGTAGCCGAGGCTCCCGTCCCCCACCTTGACCACGATCCCGTCCAGGCCCAGCTCCCGGAACAGGGTCTGGGCCCGTCGGGCCAGCTCCGGCACCCGCTCCACGGTGATGACCCGGCAGCCCATCCGGGCCAGCACCGCGGCCTGGTAGCCGGACCCGGTGCCGACCTCCAGCACCTTGGTGCCCCGGGAGCACTGCAGGGCCTCGGTCATCAGGGCCACCATCTGGGGGGCGCTGATGGTCTGCCCCCCGCCGATGGGGAGCGCCGACGGCCCGTAGGCCTCGTGCTCCATGGCCTCGGGAACGAAGCGGTGCCGGGGGACGGCGCCCATGGCCTCGATCACCGCGGGATCGGAGATCCCGCGGCCCACCACCTCGTCCCGCACCATCCGTTCCCGGGCCTGGGGGAAGTCCTTCCGCCCGCTCACGGCAGGGAGAGCTCCAGCCCCCGGAGGAAGTCGAAGCCGGCGGCGTCGGTGAGGTCGAGGAGCAGCGGGGTGAGGGACACGTACCCCTCCTCCACCGCGGCAAAGTCGGTCTCGGGATTGGGTTCCCAGGTGGGGGCGGCGCCGCCGATCCAGTAGTAGTCGCGGCCCCGGGGATCGGTCTTCCTGACGATGGCGTCGTTGTAGACCCGGGTGCCGAGGCGGGTCACCCGCACCCCCTTGATGTTGGCCCGATCGAGGGGGGGGACGTTCACGTTGACCAGGAACCGGGAGGGGGGGGACGCGGCCAGCATGCGCGCGGCCAGGGTCCGGGCGATCTCCACCGCGGGGGCGAAGTCCCGGTGCTGCCAGGAGGCCAGGCTCACGGCCAGGGAGGGAATGCCGAGGATGGCCCCCTCCATGGCCGCGGCCACCGTCCCCGAGTAGATGACGTCCTCGCCCATGTTGGGGCCCTGGTTGATCCCGCTCACCACCAGGTCGGGGCGGGCGCCGAGGAACTCGCGCACGGCCAGGAGCACGCAATCGGTGGGGGTGCCCTCCACCCCGAAGGTGCGGGGGCCGATCTCCTTCACCCGCAGGGGGTGGTGGAGGGTGAGGGAATGCGAGGTGGCGCTCTGCTCGGTGAGGGGGGCCATCACCGAGACCTCCCCCACCGTACCCAGGCCCTCGGCCAGGGCCCGGATGCCGGGAGCGTGGATGCCGTCGTCGTTGCTGACCAGAATGCGCGTCATGCCTGTGCTCCGCGCCGGGGACGGCGCCTGGATTCCCGCACCCACCGGAGGCTCCGGCCCACCAGCCGCAGGAACCGGGCGGTGTCCCGGAAGGGGTGCACCTTGCTCACCTCGTCGCCGTAGACCGCGGGCATCGGGATCTCCCTCACCCGGAAGCCCCGGCGGGCGGCCTTGATCAGGATCTCGGACTCCGCGTCGAACCGTTCCGACTCCAGGGGGATCTCGCGCAGGACCTCGGCCGCGATCCAGCGGAATCCGGACTGGCTGTCGGTGATCCGCACCCCGGCCAGGGCGCTCACCACCGCGGAGGTGAAACGGTTCACCGCCACCCGGAGCCACGGCATGGGCCCCGGCGCCCGCATCCTCGACCCTACCACCAGGTCCGCGCCCGGGGCCGCGGCCAGGAAGTCCGGGATCCAGGCCGGATCGTGCTGGCCGTCCGCGTCCAGGGTGATCACCCCCGCCGCCCCTCCGGCCAGCGCGGCCTCGAACCCGGTGCGGAGCGCCGCCCCCTTCCCCCGGTTCGCCGGATGGACGATCACCCGCGCCCCCGCCGCCCGGGCCCGCTCCGGGGCCCCGTCGGTGGACCCGTCGTCCACCACCAGCACCCGCCCGGGATCCAGGCGGCGGCCCGCCTCCGCGGCCACGACGGCGAGCGGCTCCCCGGCGTTGTAGGCCGGGATCACCGCCCAGGTCCTCGCGCCGATACCGGCCGGGGACGGCGGGGACAGCTCCCCCCGCGATCGTTCAAGCGGATCGCGCTCCCTTCCGCGGACCGGGCGCCCGGACCCGGTACCCGCCTTCGGGGCCGGTTTCCGGGCTCGGGAAAGCCCTCCCGGCGCTCAAAAAAAAGAGCCCGCCGGTCCGGGGCGGTCCCGCGGGCGAAGGCGGTGGAGCGGGGCGGCGGACCGGCCCGGCGCTCCCGCCGGCGACGAACTGGTCGGGGCGACTGGATTTGAACCAGCGACCACTTGCACCCCAAGCAAGTGCGCTACCAGGCTGCGCCACGCCCCGACCTAAAACCTCTTTTTGGGGTCGGAAGAGGATACACGAGGGGAAACGCGGCTACAACCCCCCCGCGCCGTCGGGGCGCTCACGCAGGTCCTTGAGCACCAGCTTGAGCTCGCGCTTCACCTCCAGCAGGAGAGCGGCCCGGTCCACGTCGTTGAAGGTCAGCTCGAGCTGGGACCGGATGGCGTCCTTCTCCGAGGTCAGTTTCTTCTTGGCCCCGGCGATGGTGAACCCCTTGTCGTAGAGGAGTTCCTTGATGAGGCCGATGAGCTTCAGGTCCTCGTGGGTGTACATGCGGTTCCCGGCCTTGTTCTTCCGGGGGCGAAGCATGCGGAACTGGCTCTCCCAGTAGCGGAGGACGTGGGGCTTGACCCGGGTGATGCCGGACGCTTCGCTGATGGAGTAGTACTTCTTGGTGTCCGCCGCCTTGGCCTTCTTCTTCATGCGCTCCCCCTCGGTGTCCCGGCGGAAGCCGGATCCTCGGCCTTGGGCTCCCGCGTCATCAGGGTGCGGATGGCCCCAGACGGATCCTCTCCCTCGAACAACACCGCGTACACGCGATCCACGATCGGCATCTCCGTCCCCAGGCGCCGGGCCAGGTCCCGGGCCGCGCGGACGGTGGTGACCCCTTCGGCCACCATGCTCATTCCCGCCAGCACCGACTCCAGCGATTCCCCCCGGCCCACCGCCTCCCCCACCCGGCGGTTCCGGCTGTGGCGGCTGGCGCAGGTGGTGACCAGGTCCCCCACCCCGGCCAGGCCGTAGAAGGTCTCCGGCCGGGCGCCTCGGGCCGCCCCCAGCCGGGTCATCTCGGCCAGGCCCCGGGTGACCAGCGCCCCCAGGGTGTTGTCCCCCAGGCCCAGGCCGGCGGCGATCCCCGCGGCCAGGGCGATCACGTTCTTGAGCGAGACGGCCAGCTCCACCCCGACCACGTCGTCGTTGGTGTAGACCCGGAGCGTCTCGTCCGAGAAGAGGTCCTGGGCGGTGCGGGCCGCGTCGGGGCTCACCGAGGCCGCCACCAGCGCGGTCGGCATCTGCCGGGCCACCTCCTCGGCGTGGCTGGGCCCGACCAGGGACACGGCCGGCTGCTCCGGCCCCAGCTCCTCACTCAGGACCTGAAGCATAAGCTCCAAGGTGCCGACTTCCAAGCCCTTGGCCGCATTGATGACCGGGACGGGCAGGAGCTCCGGGGCCAGTCCCCGGGCCACCTCCCGAACCGCGAAGCTGGGCACGGCCAGCACCACCGCCTCGGCTTCCCGCACCGCCTCCGTGGGGGTGTCCACGATCCGGACCGACTCCGGCAGGGCCAGGCCGGGAAGGTACTTCCGGTTCTCCCGGTCCCGGGCCAGCGCGGCCCGCTGGCCGGGGTCGTGGGTCCATCCCCGCACCGCGTGGCCGTTCCCGGCCAGCCGCGCGGCCAGGGCGGTGCCCCAGGAGCCCAGTCCCACCACCGCCGTCCTCATCGGCCGTCCTCCTTCCCCTCCGGGGCCGCGCCTCCCCCGGGGGTCTCGGGGCGGTGCTCCCACAGGGCCTGCTCGCGTCCCTCGGCCACCCGCCGCCAGTTAGAGCGGTGCCGGACGAGCACCAGCGCGGCCAGGAGGAGGGAGAGGGCCAGGACCCAGGGGTAGCGGGGCCCGAGATCGTCCCGGGTCAGCACCACCATGACCGGAAGCAGGGCGGCCGCGATCCCCGAGGCCACCGAGACCCATCCCCCGAGGACCAGGGCCCCGAACCAGGCCGCGAAGGCAAGGAGGGCGGCCTCGGGGGCCAGGCCGAGGAAGATCCCCAGGCCGGTGGCCACGCCCTTCCCCCCCTTCATGCCCGCGAAGGGGGTGAACATGTGCCCGGCCACCGCGGCCAGGCCGGCCAGGGCGGGAAGCGCGCCGGCGGCCTGGGGCGGGGCCAGGGCCCGGGCCAGGACCACGGCCAGGGTGCCCTTGCCGATGTCCAGGAGGAGCACCCCCACCCCCCATTTCCAACCCAACACCCGGTAGACGTTGGTGGCACCGAGATTCCCGCTGCCGTGGCGCCGGAGATCGGTGCCGTGGAGTCGTCCCACCCACAGGCTCCAGGCCAGCGACCCCAGGAGATAGCCCAGGACCAGGACCAGGACCGCGCGGAGGATCATCGCCGGGCCCGGAAGTCCAGCCGGAGCGGGGCGGCGCGGAATTCCAGCCGCTCCCGGAAGAGGTTGCGAAGGTAGCTGCGGTAGGCGGCGGGAATCTCCTCCGGTTCGTTGACGAAGACGGCGAAGGTGGGGGGCGAGTCCGCGGTCTGGGTCATGTAGTAGAGCTTGAGCGGCTTGCCGTTCTTCCGCATGGGGGGCTGGAGCCGGTCGGTGGCCTCCTTGAGGAGGTCGTTGAGCACGCTGGTGGTGATGCGCCGGCGGCGCTCCTCGTAGAGCTCGCGAACCAGGGGGGGAATGCGGCTCACCCGCTGCCCGGTGACCGCGGATACGAACAGGACCGGGGATTCCGCCATGAGCGGGAACTTCTCCCGCACCAGCTTCATGAAGGTCCCGGTGGTGTGGGTGTCCTTGTCCACCAGGTCCCACTTGTTGAAGAGGATCACCGCCGACTTCCCCAGATCCAGGATCATGGAGGCGATGCGGGCGTCCTGGGCGGTGATGGGATCGATCGCGTCGATGACCAGCAGCGCCACGTCGCTCCGCTCCAGGCTCCGCCGGGTCCGCACCGCGGAGTAGTATTCCACCCCCTTGGCCACGTGGCTCCGGCGGCGGAGGCCGGCGGTATCCACGAGCAGGAACTCGCTCCCGTCGTAGCGGAAGGGAACGTCCACCGCGTCCCGGGTGGTTCCGGCCTCGTGGTGCACGATCAGGCGGGACTCGCCGAGGAGCCGGTTGGCCAGGCTGGACTTGCCCACGTTGGGCCGGCCGACCAGGGTGACGTGGATGACGTCCCCGTCCTCCTCCTGGGGATCGCGACGGGGCAGGCGCTCCACCACCGCGTCCAGGAGATCCCCCACCCCGCGGCCGTGCTGGCCGGAGAGCATGAGCGGGGTGCCGAAGCCCAGCTCGGCCCCCTCCGCCGCGGCCAGCTCCTGCTTGGGAGCCTCGACCTTGTTGGCGACCAGGAGCACCTTCTCCGCGTGGGGGCGGAGCTCGGCGGCGATCTCCCGGTCGAGGGCGGTGACCCCTTCCCGGGCGTCGATGAGGAAGAGGATGAGGGCGGCCTCCCCGAGGGCCATCCCGGCCTGCTCGCGAATGGCCGCCTCCATGGCGTCCCGGGTGTCGGGCACCAGGCCCCCGGTGTCCATGAGCCGGAAAGGAACCGCGTTCCAGGAGGACTCCGCCTCCCGGCGGTCGCGGGTCACCCCGGGGAGGTCGTCCACCACCGCCTCGGCGCCGCCCACGATGCGGTTGAACAGGGTGGACTTCCCCACGTTGGGACGCCCCACCACCGCCACCAGGGGGAGCCGCTGCCGCCTCACGGGGAGTACTCCGCGACCAGGGCGGCGATGCCGGGGTCCTCGAAGGCGTCCTCCGGGTCCTCGGCCACGGCGAACAGGGGGTGCCAGCCGGGCACGACCCCGACCCCCAGCTCGCCGGCCAGGTCCTCCGGGGAGAGATCGTCCAGGAACACCCCGTCCTCGTTCACCGATTCGTCGGGGACCAGGACCAGGTCCCCGGGGGCCACCCGGGGACGGGCCGCCTCCAGGAGGTCCCGGCCGCCCAGGAGGCCGGCCACGGTGGTGGGGCGGCCGAAGAGCCGGTTCTCCACCGGGATCATCTCCAGGTCGATCCCGGGGAGGCGGCGTCCGAGGCGGGGAAGCGCGTTGCGGAGCACCGGGGCGAAGCTCTCCCCGGTCAGGATCCACACCCGGCGGATGCCCCGCCCGGCGAGTTCCGCGCCCCGCGGTTCGGCCCCCTCCAGGAAGTCCAGGGTGCTCCGGACCAGGCCCACCCCGTTCTCGCGCTGGCCGAAGCCCTCGTAGTAGCTCGCGGGAGGGATGGGCTTTCCGGCCTGGATGACCAGCTCGTCGGCCACGAAGCAGAAGCGGGTGCCCAGCCGGCGCTGCATGGCCCGTCCGTAGCGGCGGACCTCCTCGGCGATGCGGCGGGCCTCGGCCCGGTCGAAGGTGCGCATCTCGGGAAGGTCGGTGCGGTGGGCGGTGAGGCCCACCGGCACCACCGACACCGAGCGGACCCCGGGGTGGTACCCGGCGAGACCGAACACCGTCTCCCGCAGCACCTCGCCGTCGTTGATCCCCGGCACGGCCACGATCTGGGTGTGGATCTCGATGCCTCCGGCGATGAGCTGCTCCAGGCGGCGGCGGATCTCCCCCGCCCGCTTGCTGACCAGGAGGCGCGCGCGCACCTCGGGGTCCAGGGCGTGCACCGAGACGTACAGCGGCGAGAGCTCCTGTTCGATGATCCGTTCGAACTCCCACTCCTTGAGATTGGTGAGGGTCACGAAGTGACCGTGGAGATAGGAGTAGCGATAGTCGTCGTCGCGGTAGTAGAGGCTGCGGCGGAGCCCCTGGGGAAGCTGGTCCACGAAGCAGAACGGACAATCGTTGCCGCAGATCCGGATCCGCGGCTCGGCGAAGCGGAGGCCGAGGGGCCGGCCGTAGACGCGGTGGATGTGCACCCGGTGGGGATTGCCGAAGGCCCGGGGACGGTCGGGGAGCGGCTCCTCCACGGTGAGGTCCAGCTCCTCCTCCCCCAGCCAGAGATGGAGGTCGAGGAAGTCCCGGACCTCGCGGCCGTTGACCGCGGCCACCCGGGCGCCGGGTGCCAGCCCGGCCTCGTCGGCCAGGGACCCGGGGGCGACGGAGAGGATTTCCACGACGGCGACTCCGATCCGAGGAGCCGGCGGGCCCGGCTCCTCCGGGAAACGGCCGGAGGACAACTTGACCAAGCGATTAAGTGCAAGTAGTCAAAAAGATTACGGCCGCCCTGTCAAGTGGTATCTCGCCACCGGGAGCCGGCCGGGCTGCGGGGGAACCCCGGGGGGCCGGACCGGCTTCCAGGGGGGAGGATTGGAGCGGGCGACCGGGTTCGAACCGGCGACATTCAGCTTGGGAAGCTGACACTCTACCAACTGAGTTACGCCCGCCCAGTCGTTCGGCAGGGAGAGATTGAACCCGATACCGGGAGCCGGTGTCAAGCATCCTCGCGCGGAGAGCCCTCCGCTCCCCCCCCGCCCTCCCCCGGACGGCCGCGTCTAGGCCGGCCCGCGGCCCCACACCGTGAGCGCGCGCTCGGCGGTGGTCTCCGCGGGTTCGTCCGGGGCCACGTGGAGCCAGTGGGCGTCGGTGAGGCTCCGGAACCAGGTGCGCTGGCGCTTGGTGAAGCGGCGGGTGTTGACCACCACCTCCTCGATCCACGCGCCCCGGGCCATCTCCCCGCGCAGGTAGCGGAGGGTCTCGGCGTAGCCCACGCTCTTCAGGGCCATGGTTCCGGCATCGAGCCCCCGGTCGAGGAGCGCCTGCACCTCCGCCTCCAGCCCGGCATGGACCATGGCCTCCACCCGGACCCGGATCCGGCTCTCCAGGTCCGCCCGGTCCCGGTCCAGGATCACGATCTTCGCCGGGATCTCGGTCTCTCGTCCCCTGGTCCGGAGCTCGCTGGTGGGGCGCCCGCTCAGGGTCATGATCTCCAGCGCCCGCAGGATGCGCTGGCCGTCCCGGGGCGAGACCCCCTCCGCGGTCTCGGGGTCCAGACGGGCCAGCTCCACGTAGAGCGCCTCCACCCCCTCCCGGTCCAGCCGGTCCCGCAGCTCCCCCCGGAGACGTTCGTCGTGAGGCAGCTCCTCGTCGAGGCCGCCGAGGGCGGCCCGGAGGTAGAGCCCGGAGCCCCCGACCAGGAGCGGCACCTTCCCCGCGGAGACGATGTGCTCCACCGCGGCCCGGGCCCTCCGCCCGAACTCCCCCGCGGTCATGGTCTCCTCCGGCGGCACCTCCCCCACCAGGTGGTGCGGGATCCGGGCCCGTTCCTCGAGGGTGGGGGCGGCGCTTCCGATCTCCAGTCCCTGGTAGATCTGGCGCGAATCCACGGAAACGATCTCGGCGTCGAGGGCGGCGGCCAGGGGCAGGCTGACTGCGGTCTTTCCCGAGGCGGTGGGGCCCAGGAGCGCGAACAGCGGCTCGGTCATGGCGATCCCTCCCGGAGGGTGGGGCTACCCATCCATCCTGCCCCAAGCGGGAAGGAAGTGCAATCGGGGGGGGCGGTCCGTCCGGGCCTCCCCCGGGCGGGCCGGCCCGCGGGCCTCAGCCCGAGCGGCCGAACCGGCGGTGGAGATCGGTGAGCGGCACCCGGAGGAAGACCGGGCGTCCGTGGGGATCGCCCTGGGGCTTGTGGGTGGCGAAGAGCTGGTCCACCAGGCCGTTCATCTCCTCCAGGGTCAACCGCTGCCCCGCCTTGACCGCGCCCTGGCAGGCCACCGCCCGCGCCACCCGCTCGGTGACGTCGAGATGGGTGGGGAGATCGGCCACGTGGTCGAGCACGTCCCGGAGCAGCGCCCCGTGGCGCCACTCCCGCAGCCCGGCGGGGATGGCGTGGACCAGCACCGTGGTCCCGCCGAAGACCTCCAGGTGGAAACCCAGCTTCTCCAGCACCGCGTGGGCCTCGAGGAGCAGGGAGAACTCGTCGTGGGTGAGATCCACGGTGAGGGGGAACAGGAGCTCCTGGCTGGGAGCGGCCGAGCCTTCCAGCCGCAGCATGGCCTGCTCGAAGAGGACCCGCTCGTGGGCCGCATGCTGGTCGATGACGAGGAGCGCCCCCTCGATCGCGGCCAGGATGTAGGTGCGGTGGAGCTGCCAGAGATTGGCCAGGACCGGGGCTTCCTCCTCCAGGTCCCCGGACACGCCCTCGCCCTCCGGGGCCGGGGCGGCTGCGCCCAGGGGGGGCATGGGGAGCACCCGCGCCGGGCCGTCCGGCCGCTCCCCGGCCTCGGCCACCCGGCCCCCGCCGCCCAGCGGCGGGACGGGAAACTGCATCAAGCCCTGGGGCGAGGCTCCCGGACCGGCCTCGCCGGAACCGGGCGCGCTCTCCGTCCCCCGCCGCCCCAGTTCCAGGGCGGGGAAGTGCCCTTCCACCCGGTCGCGCAGGAGCCGGATGAGCCGCGGATAGAGGTCACGCTCGCGCAGGAGCCGCACCTCGCGCTTGGTGGGATGGACGTTCACGTCCACCTCCTCCGGAGGGAGGCGCAGGTGCAGCACGCCCTCGGGATGGCGCGTCGGCGGAATGAGGTCGGAGTAGGCCTCGCGCACCGCCACCTTGAGCACCGGACTCTGGATCCAGCGTCCATTCAACAGGAAGATCTGGTGGGTACCCCGGGCCCGCGAATCCTCCGGGGCGCCCAGGAACCCCTCCAGGGCCAGGTCCGCGGACTCCTCCAGCACCGGGACCATGCGCGCGGTCTTCTCCCGGCCCAGCACCTGGGCCGTCCGTTCGTGGAGATCGGCGGCGGGGGGGAGGTTCAGGGACTCCCGGCCCTCCAGGGTGAGCACCAGGTGCACCTCGGGGCGGGCCAGGGCGTAGGCCTGCAGGAGCTGGGAGATGTAGCGGATCTCGTAGGGCTCGCTCTTCTGGTAGCGGCGGCGGACGGGGGTGTTGAAGAAGAGGTCGCGCACCTCCACCGTGGTCCCGGTGGCGCGGGCGGCGGGGCGCACGGCCCCGATCCGGCCCCCTTCCACCGCGATCTCGGCCCCGGTCTCGGCGTCGGCGGTCCGGCTGAGGATGCGGAGCCGCGACACCGCGCCGACGGCGGCCAGCCCCTCGCCGCGGAACCCGAGGGAGGCGATGTGGACCAGGTCGTCGGAGTCCCCGATCTTGCTGGTGGCGTGGCGCTGCACGGCCAAAGCGAGCTGGTCGGCGGGGATGCCCGCCCCGTCGTCGGAGACCCGGATCAGCCCGCCCAGCTTCCCCTCCACCGCCACCTCCACCCGGCCCGCGCCGGCGTCGAGGGCGTTCTCCAGGAGCTCCTTCACCACCGATCCCGGACGCTCCACCACCTCCCCGGCCGCGATCCGTCCTACCAGGTCGTCGGGCAGGACCCGGATCGTTCCCGCACCTACCAAGAGAGTTCCTCCCCGGCCAGGGCCAGCTCCACCCGACGCAGGGTCAGGGGCCAATGAGGATCGTCCCCGCCGCCGGCGAGATGGAGCCGGACCCCGGGGGTGGGTTCCCAGCGCCGCCAGGGGGAGCCTTCGCCCTCGAAGGTGGCGGCGAAGAGCGCCGAGGGCAGGATGAAGCTCCCGGTGAATCCGACCCCGGTCCCCCGGGCCTCCACCAGCTTCCAGCCCGCCCCTTCCCGGCGCCAGAAGAGGGCGGTCTCCGCGCCCAGGGCGGCCAGGACCGGACGGGCCCAGGCGGCCAGCCCGGCGCCGTCGGCGTGGGGATCGGGCAGGCCGTGGGCGGCCAGCTCGTGGGCCTGCCGGCGCCAGCGCATGAGATCGCGGAGCGCCATGTCCTCGGCCACCCGGGTGAGGGCGGCCACGGGAAGCCGGGCCGCGCCCTCCCCGGCGCCGGTGAGCCGGAAACGGCCCCAGCTCGCGGGCACGTCGATGCCTTCCCCCGGCCCCTCCTTCCCCCGCTCCGCCGGAGCCACCCCGGTCCACACCCAGGGGACCCACACGTCGGTGGTGCCGTTCCACCACAGGGTGACCGCCCGGTCACGCCCCAGGGCGCTCTCGACCAGGTAGCGGAAGGAGGCCTCGGGGTGCTCCCACACCTCCACCCCGGCCCGCCCGGGTGCGGTGGATCGCGAGGCGTCGCCCGGGGCGCCGGGAGTTCCGGGGGGCGCCCCGGCCGGCGGCGCCGCGGGCGCCGCTCCGGCGGCGGGGCTCGTCGGCGCGGCGGGGGGGGTCGGCGCGGCCGGAGGGGTCGGCGCGGCGGGAGGGGCGGGCGCGGACCCGGCCGGCCGATCGTCGGCTCCCGGCTCCGCGGCTCGTCCCTCCGAGGCCCCCCGGCCCGGCCTCGGGCCTCCGCCTCCCTGCTCGACGGCATCGCCGTCGTGCATTGCCGCCACGTAAGTTTCCGCGTGGACTTCATGTCCGTTCGAGTGCTCCGAGATCGCGGCGGCGACCCCCGCCTCGGCGGGGGCGGGCGTTTCCGCGGCCGCGCTCCGGGCCCGGGCCACCCGCGCCCGCTCCAGGATCTCCTCCAGACCCTGCCCCTCCCGGCCCAGGGCGGTGGGGAGAATCAGCGTCGCCCCCGCCTTGCGGAAGGGATCGATCCACTCGGCCAGGGCGGCCACGTTCCCCGGCGGGACCACCACCACGTCCTCGGGCCGGGGACGGGGGGCCTCGGTCAGGGCCGGGTACTGGGCCACCGCGGCCAGGCGGAGGAGAAGGGCCTCCGGATCCGGGTGCACGGCCAGCACTTCGGGCCGGGGGTTCATGCGGGATATGCGGGAGAGAACGTCCACGTCCCGGTCGCCGAGGCCGAGCAGGATGAGTCTGGGCATGGTTGCATCTCCAGGGTGCGGAATCACGGCGAGACGGCGCGCCGTCCGGCGGGACGGGGCGGCGCCGAGGCCAGCGCCCGGACCACCCGGTCCGGGGAAATGTCCAGCATGCAGCGAAAGTGACCCTTCGGGCAGTGCGGGCCCCCGTGGAGGGAGCACGGGCGGCAGGAGAGCGAGTCGACCTCCAGGACGCGGTGGTCCGGGCCCGCGGGAGCGAAGCCAAAGGATCGCACGGTCGGGCCGAACAATGCCACCACCGGGACGCCCATGGCCGCGGCCACGTGCATGAGCCCGGTGTCGTTGACCGCCACCGCGGCCAGGCGCTCCAGGACGGCCGCGGCCTCCAGGACCGGAGCCCGGACCGGGAACCAGCCTTCCTCCCCGGGCCAGAGGCGCGTCCACGCGGCCAGGAGCGCGTTCTCCTCCGGGTCGCTCCCGGGGCCGAAGAAGACCGGCACCGGACCGCGCCCGGCGGCGGCCAGGGCGCGACCCACCTCCACGAACCGCTCCACCGGCCATCGCTTGGTGGCGTGGCGGGCGCCGGGCACCAGCCCCACCCGTTCTCCCGCTTCCGGCACCCGTTCCCGGGCCCGTTCCCGGGCCCCGGGCCCCGGGTGGAGGGCGGGCAGCGCCTCCGAGCCGGGATCCACGGCGGCGGTGAAGGTCCGGAGCACCGAGAACCCCGGCTCCGGGCCGCCCCGGTGGAGATGGACCAGGAGCCGCCGCCGGAGATGGCGCCGCCGGGGACGCCGGACCCGGACCAGGCCGGCCAGCCGGGTCAGCACCCGGGTCCGGGGGGAGGCCTGGAGGTCGAAGGTCTCCACGTACCCCTCACCCCGGAGCCTGCGGGCCCAGGCCCGCACCCCCCGGGGTCCGCGTTCCGAGGCCGGCCAGACCCACACCCGGCGCACCGCCGGATGCCCCTCCCAGAGGGGAGCCCAGGCCGCCTTGACCAGGACGTCCACCGCTCCCGGCCCCCAGCGCTCGCGGGCCGCCTCGGCGGCGGCGGTGGCCAGGACCACGTCCCCCAGGGAGCCCAGCCGGATGAGGAGGCGGGGCTCCGGGCTCACCCCCGCCCCGTCGACCGTTTCGGCTTCTTCCCCCGGCCCGTGGAACCGGTGGAGCGGCGGGAGACCGGCTTGTTCTTCGCCTTCTTCTTCGTCGCCTTCTTCTTCGTCTTCTTGCCGGACCTCCGCCCCGGGCCCGGGGCCTTGAGGGCGGCATCGAGCACGTCCTGGATGTTCGCCGCGGTCACGAACTCCATGCTCGCCCGCACGTCCTCGGGCACCTCGTCCAGATCGGGCCGGTTGGCCTCGGGGAGGATGATCCGCTTGATCCCGGCCCGGCGGGCCCCCAGCACCTTCTGCTTCAACCCGCCGATGGGGAGCACGTTCCCCCGCAGGGAGATCTCGCCGGTCATGGCCGTGTCGGAGCGTACGGCCCGGTCGGAGAGGAGCGAGGCCACCGCGGTGACCATGGCCACCCCCGCCGAGGGGCCGTCCTTGGGCATGGCCCCGGCGGGCACGTGGATGTGCAGGTCGTGCTTCTCGAACTGGGGATCCTCGACCCCCAGCTCGGCGGCGTGGGACCGGACGTAGGAGATGGCGGCCACCGCCGATTCCCGCATCACGTCCCCCAGCTGGCCGGTGAGGGTCAGGTTCCCCCGGCCCGGCATCCGGGTGGCCTCCACGAAGAGGATCTCGCCTCCGTAGGGGGTCCAGGCCAGCCCGGTGACCACCCCCACCCGGTTCCTCCGCTCCCGGCGCTCCCGGAACACCTTGGGCTTCCCCAGGTAGTCGGCGAGGTTCTTCCTCCCCACCCTGGCCTTCACCTTCTTCCCCCGCGCCACCCGGGTGGCCACCTTGCGGGCCACCCGGTTGATCTGGCGCTCCAGCTCCCGGACCCCGGCCTCGTGGGTGTACTCGTTGGCGATGGCGGTCAGCGCCGACTTGAGGATGGAGAGGTTGCCGGAGGCGATCCCGTTGTCGCTCAGGGCCCGGGGCACCAGGTAGCGCCGGGCGATCTCCACCTTGTCCCCGGTGGTGTAGCCGGGCAGCTCGATCACCTCCATCCGGTCCCGGAGCGGCCCGGGAATGGAGTAGAGCACGTTGGCGGTGGTGATGAAGAGGACCGAGGACAGGTCGTAGGGCACGTTCAGGTAGTTGTCCTGGAAGCTGTTGTTCTGGGCCGGATCCAGCACCTCGAGCAGGGCCGAGGTCGGGTCCCCCCGGAAGTCGGCCCCCACCTTGTCCACCTCGTCGAGCATGAACACCGGATCCGGGGCCTTGGCGGTGGCCACCCCCTGCACGATCCGGCCCGGCATGGCCCCGATGTAGGTACGCCGGTGGCCGCGGATCTCCGCCTCGTCGTGGAGGCCGCCCAGGGACAGGCGCACGAAGGGACGGTCCAGGGCGCGCGCGATGGACTGGCCGAGGGAGGTCTTCCCCACCCCGGGGGGGCCGGAGAGGCAGAGGATGGGGCTCCGGGGGTGGTCGGTGAGCTTGCGCACGGCCAGGTACTCGAGGATCCGCTCCTTGACCTGCTGGAGGTCGAAGTGGTCCTCGTTGAGGATCCGCTCCGCCCGGCCGATGTCGATGGGGGGGCGCTCGGGCCGCTTCCAGGGTAGCTGGAGCATCCAGTCGATGTAGGTGCGGGCCACGGTGTATTCCGCCGCCTGGGGCGGCATCACCTTCATGCGGTCGAACTCCTTCATGACCGCGTCCAGGACCGCCTCCGGCATCTCCGCATCCTCGATCCGCTGCTTCAGGTCGGCCAGCTCGGGGTTCTCCTCCTCCCCCCCCAGCTCCTTCTGGATGGCCTTGAGCTGCTGGCGAAGGTAGAACTCCCGCTGGGTCTTCTCCATCTCCGTCTGGACCTGGTCCTGGATCCGCCGGCCCAGGGCGAGGATGTCCAGCTCGCGGACCATGTAGGCGGTCACCCGCTCCAGCCGGCGCTCCGGATTCCTCTCCTCGAGGAGGGCGAGCTTGTCCTCCAGCTTCAGGTTCAGGTTGGCGCCCAGGAAGTCGGCCAGGCGGCCCACCCCCTCCACGTTCAGGGCCACCACCTTGAGCTCGTCGGAGAGGTAGCCGGTGGCGTCCACCAGCTTCTGGAACAGCTCCAGCGCGTTCCGGCGGAGTGCTTCCCCCCGCCGGGAGACCGGCTTCTCGGTGGGGACCATCTCCACCTCGCCCTTGAGGTACGGCTGCTCCTGCACCGTGCGGACGAGACGGATCCGCGCCACCCCCTGGACCAGGAGCCGCATGCCCCCGTCGGGGAAGCGCAGCATCTTGTGGATGATGGCCGCGGTGCCGGTGCCGGCCAGCTCCCGGTGCGAGGCCACGCTGCGGGCCCGGGCGCCGCCGTCGGAGGCCCGGTTGGCCTCGCCCCCGTCATCCCCCTCCTCTCCTTCGTTCCCCCCGCCGTCGGCGGAGGCGCCCGAAGGGACGGTGTCCCCGTCCCCGTCCTCCCCCTCCGGGGAACGCACGGTGAACAGCCCGATCATCTTGCTGCCGGCCAGGGCCTCGTCCACCAGGTCCAGGAGCTCCCGCTCGCTGACCACCAGCGGGAACATCATGTACGGGAACGCCACCAGGTCCGTGAGGGGGACCAGGGGGAGCACGGTGGGAATCTTGAGGGTCTGACCGGAGTCGGTTTCCACGGTCATCGTCGTTTCGGCCATCGTCCCTATTCCACCTCGATCTTGAATTCCTCGGCCCGGGGCCGGGGTTCGGACTTGAGCCGGATCTCCAGCACCCCGTCGCGGTAGCAGGCGGCGGCACCCGACCGGGCGAACCGCTCCGGGACCTGCACGCTCCGGGCGAAGGGGCCCATGGCGATTTCCATCTTGTGGAAGGTCTTCCGGCCGGGGGGGGTGGCGTCCCGGCGCAGACCCCGCACGTGGACGATCCGTCCCCGCATGAGGATCTGCACGTCCTTCCGGTCCACCCCGGAGAGATCCATCCTGATCACGAACTCGTCCTCGGTCTCATAGGCATCGGTGGCCGGATACCACACCACGTCCGCTTCCACGCTGCTCCGGCCGGGCTCCAGGAACAGGTGCTCGACCAGGTCCCGGAAGTTGCCCCATCGTTCTTCGAAATCTCCGGCTGCCACCTTCGGCCTCCTACCAGGACGTCTCCTCGTCCATTGTCTCGTCGAACGCCATCACCCCGGCGAAGTCCTCCTTGCGGTCCTCGTCGGTCTTGGACATCAGTCCCACTCCGATCAGGTTGTACACCACCTCGCCCACGTCCTCCCCCCGCCTGAGCCCCCAGTAGTTCAGCACCGACCGGGCCAGGGGGCCGTACTCGCGCCGAGCCAGCTCCCGCACCCCCTCCAGCACCTGGGGGCCGCTGAGATGGGTGCGCTCCTCGGCCTTCCGGTGCAGGCGCTGGTAGAAGTCCAGGGCGGCCTGGACGAACAGGTACGCCGCCCGCGCGTAACGGTCGTCCTTCTCCAGCACCCGGTCCAGGGTGTCCTCGTATTCCTCGTCGGGCATGCTCATGTCAACTGCCCACCGTCTCCCCTTCGGGGATGGTATCACTCCAGCTCACTTCGCCCATGCGGCCCAGCACCGAATCGCGCCGGTAGCGCGCGTCGTCGGGGGTGGGGTAGTCCCGGTTGAAGTGGAGGCCCCGGCTCTCCTTCCGGGCCGTGGCCAGGCGGAGGATGATCTCGGCCAGCAGGGTGATGTTGCGCAGCTCCAGCAGGTCGGGGTCCACCGCGAACCGCCGGTAGAACCGCTCCACCTCCTCCCGGATCAGGGCCAGGCGCGAGGCGGCCGCGGCCAGCCGTTCGTCCGAGCGCACGATGCCCACGTAGTCCCACATCAGCCGCCGCACCGCGTCCCAGTTGTGGTTGATGATCACGTCCTCCCGGGGGTGCCCGGAACTGGGCACCAGCCAGGGGTCGGCCCCGGGAGGCGGCGCTCCCTCCGTCCACGGACGCAGGTCCCGGGCCGCCCGGTCGGAGAAGACCAGGGCTTCCAGGAGGGAGTTGGAGGCGAGCCGGTTGGCCCCGTGTAGCCCGGTGTGCGCCACCTCCCCCACCGCGTAGAGGCGGGGGATATCGGTGGCCCCGCTGGGCCGGGTGCGCACCCCTCCGCACAGGTAGTGGGCCGCGGGCACCACCGGGATCGGCTCGGCGGCGGGATCGATGCCGAAGGCCCGGCATCCCTCCATGACCTGGGGAAACCGCTCGCGCAGGAAGGAGGCCCCCAGCGCGGTGGCGTCCAGCCACACGTGGTCCTGGCCCCGGGTCTTCATCTCGCGGTCGATGGCCCGGGCCACCACGTCCCGGGGGGCGAGATCGCCCCGGGGATCGTGCTCCTTCATGAACGCGGTACCGTCCAGGTTCCGGAGCACCGCCCCCTCGCCGCGCAGCGCCTCGGTGATGAGGAACCGCTTGGCCCGGGGGTGGTAGAGGCAGGTGGGGTGGAACTGGACGAATTCCAGGTTGGAGACCCGGGCCCCGGCCCGGAAGGCCATGGCCATGCCGTCCCCGGTGGCGATGTCCGGATTCGAGGTGTAGAGGTACACCTTGCCCGCCCCCCCCGAGGCGAGGACGGTGGCCTTGGCCTGGTAGGGAATGACCGCGCGGAAGTCGGGGGTGAGCACGTAGGCCCCCCAGCAGGCCTCGCCGTTCTCCGAGCTTCCCCGGGACATGCGCGAGGCCAGGATCAGGTCCACGGCGAAGAAGTGCTCGAGCACGGTGATGCGCGGCTCGGCGGCCACCGCGGCCAGGAGCGCCCGCTCCACCGCGAAGCCGGTCCGGTCGGCGGCGTGAACGATGCGCCGGCGCGAGTGTCCCCCTTCCCGCCCCAGCTCCAGGTCCCCGTTGCGGGCCCGGCTGAAGTCCACCCCCATCTCCATGAGCCTGCGCACCAGCGGCGCCCCCTCCTCCACCACCATGCGCACGGTGTCGGGATGGCAGAGCCCGGCCCCGGCCACCAGAGTGTCCCGGACGTGGAGGTCGGGGTGGTCCTCCGGATCGAGGACGGCAGCGATGCCGCCCTGAGCGTAGTTGGTGTTGGACTCGGCCCGCTCCTTCTTGGTGACCAGGGTCACCGCGCCCCACCGGCTGGCCTGCAGGGCGCACCAGAGACCGGCCAGGCCGCTCCCGATGACGAGGGTGTCGGTGAAGCGAGGAGATTCGGCAACCATTTGTCTTTCCGTGGGTTTGGGCTCCAGATCCCCAAAGTGCTTGAAAAGGGAATGATAGCCCATGCACCGGCCGCCCTCAAGCGAGGGGGGAAATGCCCCAGGCGGTCGGGACTCCCCCGCCGGGGGGTCATGCCGCCGGACCCCGGGTCCGATACCGGGAAGTGATCGAGGCGTCCGCCGTCCGGGACCGCACGCGCCCCTGCACGGCCGACACGTCGCCTTCCGGTAGAGGCGGGTCGGACCATGCTCCGCCGCCGGACCGCGGAACGCCACCGCGGTCACGCACTCGCGCGGTGGACCCGGAGGCCTGATCGATAAGGAGGAGAGAGGATGCATACCTATCGTCGTCTGCCCTGGGCGGCCGCGCTCGTCATCGTCTTCGGCGCCGGCCTCACCGGCGTGGGCCTGCTCGGCTGCCAGGAGGAAGGCGGAGACACCCGCAACATCGTGGAGGTCGTCTCCCTGAACCAGAACCAGCCCCTCATGAGCGACGTCTACGACCTCGGGGACAAGGCGGAGGACCCCGCCGACGACTTCATTCCCGTGGACGTGGTCGAGGTCACCTTCAAGAGCCGGGTTCACGACAGCGCCCTGAGCATCCAGCCCGACGAGCCCTTCGGTTCGGTCAAGTTCACCAGCTATGACCTGGTGTTCGAGGATGCGAACCACAGCGACGGCGTGGACCTGGACGGCAACGGGACCGTGGATCTCAAGAACCGGAGCCACCAGCCCATGAACGCGGTGGTGCCCATCGGCGGCACCGGCTCGGCCGGGATCGTGATCGTGAGCGGCGGGGACAAGATCGTGCCCCCCATCTCCTGCCTGGGTCCGCTGGGCGGCGATTGCGGGAGCGTGGATGCGGCCGAGTTCTCGGTCAACGCCTCCATCACCTTCCACGGCATCGAGGAGACCAGCGGGGACGACGTGACGGTGAAGCGGGGTCTCACTGTTCGCATCGGCCAGTTCGCCGACAAGTAGGCGGTCCGGGGATTCCCGGACGTGGATCGGGGCGGGGGCGGCCGAAGGCCGTCCCCGCCTCTTCGTATCCGGCGCGCGCCGGGAGGCGGTCAGTCGCGGGCGGAGAGACCGAGAAGGGCGCGGAGCAGCCGTTCCCATCCCCCCTCCACCTCCAGCTCCACCTCCAGCACCGCCCACCCCGCCCCCGGGGAGAGCCGCGGCTCGAGGCGCACCGCGTCCTTGGCCGTGGTCACCGGCACCGCTCCCACCCGGCGCGCCGCCTCCTCCTCCCGGCGCACGTCGGCGGCGGTGAAGCGGTGGTGGTCGCGATAGGTGGAGAACCCGCGCACCTCGGCCCCCGCCTCCTCCAGCGCGGCCCGGAACCGTTCCGGCCGGGCGATTCCCGCCACCCCGCGCACGGCTAGTCCCCGCAGGGAGGGCCCGGCCGAGGCGCTCCCCTCCCAGAGGCGCACCCGGGCCGGGGTCAGCCAGGCCCGGGTGAAGGGTACGCCGGGGGCGTAGCGGGCGAGAACGGCGTGGGTGGATCCGGGGACCGGCTCCCCCTCGTCGCCCCCGGTGAGGAGCAGGTGATCGGCCCGCCCCAGGGCGTCCGGCTCCTCCCGGAGCGGCCCGGCGGGGAGAAGCTCCCCGTTCCCCAGGGGACGCCTCAGATCCAGGAGCACCAGGTCCGCGCTCCGCTGCAGCCGGCGGTGCTGGAATCCGTCGTCCAGGAGGAACAGGTCCACCACCGAGCCCGCGTCCAGGAACTCCCGCGCCCGGCGCGACCGGTCGGCGCCCACCACCACCGGCACCCCGGGTAGCGAGCGGCTGAGGAGGAGGGGCTCATCCCCCGCCTCCTCCGCCGTGGCCGCCCCTCCCGGGTCCCAGGCGCCGTCGCGGAGCACCCCCGCCCGCCGCCCGCCGTAGCCGCGGGTGAGCACCGCGGGGCGGCGCCCCAGGGCGGCGGCGGCCGCGGCCAGGGCCCGGACCGACGGGGTCTTCCCCGTCCCCCCCGCGGTCAGGTTCCCCACCGAGACCACCGGCACCGGGAGCCGGTCCGTGCCCAGCACGCCCCGGTCGTAGAGGCCGTGATAAACCCCCGCGCCCAGCCGGTAGAGCCCGGCCGCGGCCCGGAGCCACGCCGCCGCCCGGCGTTCAGTCATGGCGCGTCTTCGGGGGAAGCACGCCCCGTTCCACCAACCAGTCGAGGGCCCGGTCCGAGGCGCCGCGCAGCGCCTCCACCGCGGCCCCGGCGGCCGCCGCCGCCTCGGCCCGCGCGCGGGGGCGGTCCAGCCAGCCGGCGAGGGTCGAGGCCAGGGCTTCGGCGCCGTCCACCCGCACCGCTCCCCCGCCGGCGAGGAGGGCCTCGGCGTCCCCGGCCACGTTGGCGGTGTGGGGCCCGAAGAGGACCGGGACCCCCGCCGCCGCCGCCTCCAACACGTTGTGGCCCCCGACCGGGACCAGGGTGCCGCCCACGAAGGCCGCGGTGGCCGCGGCGTAAAGTGCGGGCAGCTCGCCCAGGGTGTCGGCGATGAGCACCGCGGCCGCGCCGTCCTCCGGCGCCGGGCGGCTCCGCCGGGCGGCGGGCAGGCCCCGCTCGGCCAGGAGCCGCTCCAGGCCGGGCCAGTCCCGGGGATGGCGCAGGGCCAGGACCAGGCGCAGGTCGGGGTGGCGGGCGCGGACCGAGGCGAAGGCGGCCAGCACCGGCTCCTCCTCCCCGGGGCGGAGGCTGCCCACCGTCCACACCGGGCCCTCCGGCCAGGGGAGGGCGGCCGGGGCGGCCCCGGCCAGCCGGTCGTGCTTGGTGTTCCCGGTCACCCGGACCGCCTCGGCGGGGACCCCGAGAGTCCGGAAGCGGGCGGCGTCCAGCTCGGAACGGGCGGCCACCGCCTGCACCCCGGCCAGGAGCGGCCGGAAGAGGAGACGCAGGCGGGCGTAGCGGGGCAGGGAGCGGTCGGAGAGGCGGCCGTTCACCACCGCCACCGCCGTCCCCCGCCGCCGGCACTCGGCCAGCCAGTTGGGCCAGAGCTCGGTTTCCACCAGGATCAGGCTCCCGGGATCGCGGGCCCCGAAGGCGCGCCGGACCGCCCCCGGAAAGTCCAGGGGCCCCAGGGTGACCGCCTCCCCCCACAACCGCCGCGCGGCGGAGCGTCCGGTCACGGTGGTGGTGGTCACGGCGATCCGGCCGGCCACCATCCGGCGCCGCGCCCGCTCCAGGACCGGTTCCAGGGCCGCCACCTCGCCCAGGGACGCGGCGTGCCACCAGGTGTCCACGGTCCGCGTCCCCACCAGGCCGCGGCGCTCGGCATGGAACGCCCCCGGCTCCTCGCGCGCTCCCAGGCGGAGCACCGCTCCGGCCAGGGGCTCGGTCACCCCGGTGAGGGCGCGATAGAGCCCCAGGGCCGCGTTCACGCGCCATCCCCTACCGCGCGGTCGGCCTCGGCCTCGACGGCGTTCAGGGCCGCCTCCAGGCGCTTCCGCCACGGTTCCAGGTCGGAGGCCGGCGGCACCTCGATCGGGTCCCCGTAGACCAGGGCCCCCCGCGCCCCGGGCCGGGGCACCTGGAACCGGTCCCAGGAGCCGAAGGTCCAGGCCGGCCGGGCGGCCGCGCCCAGGGGCACCAGCGGCCGGCCGGTGCGCGCGGCCAGGAGCACCGCCCCCATCTGGGCCACGTGGCGGGGCCCCCGGGGACCATCGGGGGTGAGGGCGGCCGAGACCCCCTCGGTGAGGAGCGCTTCCAGGGCCACCAGGCCCTCCCGCCCTCCCCGGCTGGAGGAGCCTCGCACCGCCCGGTAGCCCATCCGCTCGGCGGCTCGGGCGATGATCTCGCCGTCCTCGGAGAGGCTGACCAGGACCGCGGTGCCGGGCCGGCCGGCCCGGGCTGCGGCCAGCCAGAAGCGGCCATGCCAGAAGGCGTAAATCACAGCTCCGCTTTTTTTTAACGCGGCTTCTTCACGTTCACGGTGAAGGTATCGGACCCGGGTCAGCCGGCCCGAGAGCCGGAGCAGGGTGGCTCCCGCCGCCGCCCCCGCCCGGCGCAGGAGCTTCCGGCCCGGGCGCGGGCGGGCACGGGACCCGGATTCGCGAGCGGAGGCCGGAGCCGGGGCGGGGCTCACGGGGCCGCCTCCACCCCCAGGATCCGGAGGATCTCCTCCGCGGCCCGGGAGGCCGCCCCACCACCCCCCAGCCGCTCCCGGAGAGGGGCCAGAAAGGCCTTCTGCTCTCGCCTCTCGGCGGGGTCGAAGAGGAGCCTCCGCGCCGTCGCCGCCACCGCCGCCGGGGTCAGGGCGTCCTGGAGCAGCTCGGGCACCCGGGAGCCGCCCCCGGCGATGTTGACCAGGCCCACGGTGCGGATCCGGACCAGGGCCCGGGCCAGGTGCCAGTTCAAGGGCGCAGTGCGGTAGACCACGGCCAGGGGCGTGCCCTGGAGCCCGGTCTCCAGGGTGGCGGTGCCGCTGGCCACCAGGGCGGCGTCGGCGGCCCGGGCCAGGGCGGGGCCCGCACCCGGCCACAAGGGCATCCCCGCCTCCAGGGCGGGGCGGTAGTGCGACTCCGGCACCCCCGGCGCCCGACTCACCGCTACCCGCACCCCCTCCCCGGCCAGGGCGGCCGCCCCCGCGGCCAGGGGGGGCAGGATGCGGCGCACCTCCTGGGACCGGCTCCCCGGCAACAGGGCGAGGAGCGGAGCGTCCTCCGGCACGGCCAGTCTCGATCGCACCGCCTGGGGGGAGGCGAGCTCCCGCTCCTCGTCCAGGAGCGGGTGCCCCACGAACCGGGCGTCGATGCCCGCCTCGCGGAAGAGGGGTTCCTCGAAGGGGAAGACGACGAGGAGATGGTCCACCGCACGGCCGATGCCCGGCCGGCGCTCCCGCCGCCAGGCCCAGACCTGGGGGGCGATATAGTAGATCACCCGGAAGCCGCGGGCCCGGGCCCGCCGGGCCAGGCGGAGGTTGAAGCCGGGATAATCCACCGGGATCACCGCGTGGGGACGGAACCGCTCCAGGGCCTCGGTGGCGCGGTGCATGAGGCGGCGGAAGTAGGGCAGGCGCTGGAGGACCTCGGCGAAACCGAGCACCGAGAGGTCCTCGACCCGGGCCAGGAGCTCCGCCCCCTCGGCGGCCAGCTCGTCACCGCCGAGGCCCAGGACCTCCACCGGTCCCGCCCGGCGCTTGAGCTCGCGCACCACCGCCGCCGCGTGGCGGTCCCCCGAGGTCTCCCCCGCGGAGACGAACAGCCGGAGGCTCATCAGCGCCTCCCCAGGTGCGCGGCGACCGCCTCCTCCACCGCCACCATGGCGCGCAGGGTCCGGAGCGCCTGCTCCCCGCTCACCCCCTCCCCCGGTTCCCCGGTCACGGCGCGGTGGAAGGCGGCGTGTTCGGCGGTGAGGGGGTCCTCCCCCTCCGGGCCCTCGGTGCGGGATTCCAGGAAGCTCAGCATCTCCACCGCCCCCCCGGTGCGGAAGGCCTCGCGGAGGAGGTCCTCGCGCCCCTCCTTGAGCCGGTAGACCCGCCCGGTGCGGGCGGCGCAGTCGGCGGAGACGTAGGCCCCGGGAAGGAACATGCGGAACTTGCGCACCCGTTCCAGGGAGACCCGGCTCGCGGTGAGATTGGCCACCGCGCCTCCGGGGAAGCGGAGCCGGGCGTTGGCGATGTCCACCCGGTCGGTGAGCACGGCCACCCCGGCCGCCTCCACCGACTCCGGCTCCTCGCCCACGAAGGCGATGGCCAGGTCCAGGTCGTGGACCATGAGGTCCTGGACGACGTCGAGGTCCAGGTTGCGGGGCACCAGGGGGGCCAGGCGGTGGCTCTCCACGAAGAGCGGGGCCGGGAGCCGGCCGAACAGGTTCCGGAGCGCGGGATTGAAGCGCTCCACGTGGCCGACCTGGAGGACCAGGCCGCGGTCCCGGGCCTTGGCCACCAGGACCTCGGCGTCCGCGGGCCGGCCGGTGAGGGGCTTCTCGACCAGGACCGGCTTCCCCGCGTCCAGCGCCGCCTCCGCGGCGATCCGGTGGGCGGAGGTGCTGGTGGCCACCACCGCGGCGTCGGCCCCGGCCAGGGCCTCGGCCAGGCCCAGGGCCCGGCACCCGAAGCGTTCCGCCGCCGCCCGGGCCCGTTCGGGGTCGCGATCGTGGACCGCGGTGAGGGTGAACCGGTCGGAGCCGGCCAGCTTCTCCGCGTGGCGGGTGCCGAGGTATCCCACTCCGAGCACGGCCACCCGGAGACGCCCGTCGCTCACCGGGTCACGCCCCGCTCCGAGGTGAGCACGAAGTCCATCAGGATTCGCACCTCGGGCAGGAGGGGCACCTCCTCGCGCACCCGGGCGGCCGCGTCGGCGACCCCGAGCTTGCTGCGGAAGAAGATCCGGTAGGCCTGCTTGAGCGCGGCCAGGGTCTCGGGGGTGAAACCCCGGCGGGCCAGCCCCACCGCGTTCAGCCCGAAGGCCTCCGGCGGATTGCCCGCGACCTTGACGTAGGGAGCCACGTCCTGGGGGATGCGTGAGCCGCCCCCGACGAAGGCGTGGGCGCCGATGCGCACGAACTGGTGGACCGGGGTGACCCCGCCGATGATGGCGTAGTCCCCCACGGTGACGTGGCCGGCCAGGTTGACCGCGTTGGCCATGATCACGAAGTCCCCCAGGACACAGTTGTGGGCCACGTGGGAGTAGGCCATGAGGAGGCAGTCGGAGCCGACCACGGTGGCCTGCCCCTCGGCGGTGGCCGGGTTCAGGGTGGCGAACTCGCGGATCACGGTGCGGTCCCCGATCCGGAGCAAGCTCCGTTCCCCCCGGTATTTCAGGTCCTGGGGAGGGGTCCCCACCACCGCGTGGGGAAAGACGCGGCAGTCCCGTCCGATCTCGGTGTACCCGTCGAGGTAGGCGTGGGCGCCCACGGTGGAGCCGGCTCCGATCCGGACGTTGGGCCCGATGATGGCGTAGGGGCCGACCTCGACGTCGGCGGCCAGCTCCGCCCGGTGATCCACCACCGCGGTCGCGGCGATCTCTGCCATGTCTTCCTCCTCAGCGGTCCACGACGGTGGAGAGCAGCTCCGCCTCGGCCACCAGGTGGCCGTCCACGTAGGCCTTTCCGGACATCTTGCAGATCCGGCCCTTGAGTTTGCGCATTTCCAGCTCGAAGCGGAGCTGGTCGCCGGGGCGGACGGGGCGCCGGAACTTGGCCCCGTCGATGCCCATGAAGTAGACCAGCTTCTCGCGGGGCCGTTCCACCTTGTTGAGGAGGAGCACGCCCCCGGTCTGGGCCATGGCCTCGATGATCAGCACCGCGGGCATGATCGGGTGGCCGGGGAAATGGCCCATGAAGAAGGGTTCGTTCAGGGTGACGTTCTTGATCCCCACCACCCGGTCGTCGGTGAGTTCCAGGATCCGGTCCACCAGGAGCAGCGGATAGCGGTGGGGCATGATCTGGGAGATGGCCTCCACGTCCCAGAAGTGATCCTTGCCGTCGGGAAGCGGCGGCAGGTCGAAGCCGGTGGCCCGGCGCTCCGCCTCGGCCAGCGACTTCACGAACTCCACGTGGCTCTCGTGGCCCGAGCGCCAGGCCATCACGTGCCCCCGGAGGGGACGGCCGAGCAGGGTCAGGTCACCGAGAAGATCCAGCACCTTGTGGCGCACGAACTCGTCCCGCCAGCGGAGCCCCTCGGTGTTGGCCACCCCGTCGTCGTTGACCACCACCGCGTTGTCCAGGGTGCCCCCGCGGATCATCCCCGCCTGGCGGAGGAGCTCCACGTCGCGCCGGAGCACGAAAGTCCGGGCGGGAGCGATCTCGGACACGAAGGTCTCGGGGACGATCTCGAAGGTGGCGTACTGGGTGCCGATGGTGGCGTTGTCGTACTGGATGGTGAAGGAGACGCGGAGCCCGTCGTGGGGAAGGCCCAGGAGCTCCGCGCCCCGGTGCTGGAATCTCACCGGGTGGGGGATCTCGAAGTACCGCCGCTCGGCCTCCTGGGAGACCACCCCCGCGTCCCGGAACATCTCCACGTAGAGGGCGGCGCTGCCGTCCCCCGGCTCCCCGGGCTCGCGGGCGTCGAGCTCGATCCGCAGGTTGTCGAGCCCCACCCCGGTCACCGCGGCCAGGAGGTGCTCCACGGTGTGGACCTCGGCCGATCCCGAGCGGAGGATGGTGCGGCGACCCTGTTCGGCGTCGTACACCGCGTTCCCCGGGGCCACCCGGACCTCCGGCTGGCCGGGAAGGTCGGTGCGCACGAAGCTGATCCCGCTTCCCGGAGGGGCGGGGAGGAAGGTGACCCGGCAGGATTCCCCGGTGTGGAGCCCGACCCCCTCGTAGGAGATCTCGCCGCCGAGGGTGGTCTGTCGGTCGTTCACAGGAAGTTTTCCTTCTCCCCCTGCCGGGGGCCCTCTCCCGGGGAGGCATCGGAGGCGCCGTCCGGTCCCGCTTCCAGGCGGCGGAGGCGGGCCTCCAGGTCCTTGATCTGCCGGTGGAGGTCCGGAAGCCTCCGGTTCAGTGCGTTCAGCCGCCGCGCGCGGTCGTGCTGCATGGCCGGATACCCCGAGACCCGGGTGTCGGGGGGAACCGACTTGGTCACCCCGGCCTGGGCGCCGACCACGGCCCGGTCCCCGATCCTGATGTGGCCGGCCAGCCCGGCCTGGCCGGCCAGGGTCACGTCCCGGCCCACCTGGGTGGATCCCGAGATGCCCACCTGGGCCACCACCAGACTGTGCTCCCCGATGACCACGTTATGGGCCACGTGGACCAGGTTGTCGATCTTCACCCCCCGGCCGATGCGGGTGACCCCCATGGTCGCCCGGTCCACGGCCACGTTGGCGCCGATCTCCACGTCGTCCTCCACCACCACCGTGCCCACCTGGGGGATCTTCTCGTGGACCCCCTCGACGCGAGCGTAGCCGAATCCGTCCGATCCCAGCACCGTCCCGGAGTGGATCGTCACCCGGCGGCCCAGGGTCACCTTCTCGCGCACGGTGACGTTGGGATAGAGGTAGCAGCCTTCGCCCAGGACCGCTTCCCGGCCCACGAAGACCCCGGGACAGAGCACGGTGCCGTCCCCCAGCTCGGCCCCGGCCTCCACCACGCACAAGGGGCCGATCGAGACCCCCCGGCCCAGGCGGGCTTCGGGATCGACCACCGCGGTGGGGTGGACCCCGGCCGGCCGGACCCGGTCCTCGGCGCTGTAGAGCCGTAGGACCTGGACGAAGCCGTGGTAGGGCTCGGGAACCCGGAGCAGGGCCGCCCGCACCGGGCCCGGGTAGTCCCGGGGAACGATCACCGCCGCCGCCCGGGTGCCCGGCACCTCGGAGGCGTACTTGGGGTTGGCGAAGAAGGTGATCTGGCCGGGACCGGCCTCGCTCAGCCCGGCCACGCCGGTGATGCGGATCTCGGGATCCCCGTCCAGCTCCGCCCCCAGGCGGCGGGCGATCTCTCCTAGCTTGAGGTCCATGCGTCGTCCTTGGCCGAGAACAAGGGGACCCGGCCCGGGCCGCGCACCCCCCTTGATGATTCGCCGCCGGGCGCCCGGGTCAGTTCTGACCCTGGGGCTGCGTTCCCGGCTGGGGCTGGGTTCCCGCCGGGACGGGCTGATCCTCGTTCAGGATGGCCAGTACCCGGTCGGTGAGATCGAAAGCGTCGTTGGCGTAGACCACGTTGCCGTCGGTGGCGTCGAAGATGATCGAGTAGCCTTCGCTCTGGCCGATGTTGGTCAGGACCTCGCGGATCTTGTCCACGATGGGCCGGGTGAGCTCCTCGTTCCTCTTGGATACCTTCCCCGTCGGGCCCCAGATCTCCTGGGTGAAGGCGTCCAGTTCGCTGCGCTTCTTCTGGATCTCCTCTTCCCGTTCCCGCCGCTTGGGCTCGCTCAGGATCAGAGACTGGTTCTCGTAATCCTGCTGCATCTTCTGGAGCTCCTGCTTCTTGGCGTCCAGCTCCTTGTTCCACTGTTCGACCTGGCTGTTGAACTCGGCCTGGGCGTCCTTGGTGCCGTGGAATTCGGCGAAGATGCGCTCCGAGTCGATGAAACCCAGCTTCAAATCGGCAGCCCTCGCCGGAACGGCGGGAAATACTAGCAAGAACACGGCCAGAAAGATAGCTCCGTGAACGATGCGACGAAGCACGTTCCTCCTCCTCTCGACGCGCGGGGACCGGACGGTCCGCCGCGGATGACTGGAATGCCCGAACCGGAGGGGCCCCCTACCCCGGGCCCGCGGGGCGGGACCGGGCCGGGAGCGGCCGGGGGTCAGAAGATCCGCCCGAACTGGATGTGCGGCTGCCACCCCCCCCGATCGTACCGCCCGGTGGTGCGATCCAGGCGATCGAACCCGTAACCGTAGTCGAACCCGATCAGACCCAGCAGGGGCACCTCCATGCGCAACCCGAAGCCCACGCTCTTGTGAATGCTGTCCCAGCGGAAGTCCGAGACCTCGTTCCAGGTCCCCCCCCAGTCGGTGAACAGCAGCCCGTGCAGGGGGTCGGCGATCGGGAACTGCCACTCCAGGGTGAACGCGGCCATGTACCGCCCGCCGGGGTAGTAGATGGCCGAGGAGCTCACGCTGTAGGTGGTGTCGGCGACCACGCTGCTGTCGGCCAGGACCCGCTGTTCCACCGAGCGCTGGACCACGAACCGCCGGCTCACGTTGTCCTGGGGCACGATCTCGTAGTCGTCGTAGCCGCGGAGGGCGTCGATGGTGGTGCCGCCCATCCGGAAGAGCTCGTTGCTCTCGGGATAGTACCGCTTGAAGTGCCGGGGAACCGGCACCTCCACGCTGTCCGCGTTCAGCCAGGTCGCCCCCTCGGGAATGCCGGTGTCCACCTCGTAGCTGTCCGGGAAGAGCGGCTTGTCGGCGCTGCGGAAGGCGGACCCCACCGCGCCCAGGCGCAGCCGGGGCATGAGCACGGCCTTCCAGCCCCCGGATTCCACCGTGGGCAGGTAGCGGGAGAGGTCCAGCTCGTACTTCTGGTAGACCTGGTCCCCGCCCAGGGGACCTCCGGTCAGCTCCACCTTGAACCGGGACTCGGAGCCCACCGTGGGGTAGATGGGGTGGTCGGTGGAGTTCCGGACCAGGCTCAGGGACAGGCTCGAGGTGAGGGCGGTGGCCTGGTCCAGCCGGAAGCCGGTGACGAAGTACCGGCTGCCGGTGGTGTCTGACCCGGTGGACGACGTCTCGTCCACCACGGTCTGGTTCTCCAGCCCGTAGCTGGCGAAGATCTTGGTGTAGGGAAGGGGCAGCGGCCGGCCCACCCGGAGCGCCCCGCCCGCCCGGCGGATCTCCAGGTCCAGGGTCTCGCTCTGGTACACCCGGTTGGTGCTGAACAGGTCCACCCCCACCGAGGTCGGGGTGCCCAGGAACCAGGGCTCGGTGAAGGAGAGCTCGGCGTTGTTCCGCTGGCTTCCCCGCTCCATGCGCAGGTTCAGGCTCTGGCCGTTCCCGAACAGGTTGCTGTGCCCCAGCTCCATGAAGCCGGTCAGCCCCACCGAGCTGGAGAAGCCGAACCCGGCCGAGGCGGTCCCCACCTGCTTCTCCTCCACGTCCAGGGTGAGGTCGATGTCGTTGGACCCCGCCACCGGCTTGGAGTTGACCTGGAGGTCGGAGAAGTAGCCCAGCTGCTGGAGCTCACGCTGGCTCCGGATGAGCAGGTTGCGGCGGAAGAGGTCTCCGGGCCGGATGGCCAGCTGCCGGCGGATGACCTTCTCCTTGGTCCGGGTGTTCCCGCTGATCAGGATGTCGCGGACGTGGGAGGGTTCGCCCTCGGTGACGTCGAAGGTGACGTCCACGGTGGAGTCGGTCACCGCGTAGTCCGGCTGCACGTTGAGGTAGATGTAGCCGTGGTCGGCGTAGACCCCGTAGGCCTCCTCCACCGTCTTGTCCACCTTCTCCTGGTTGAACACCTGGCCCGGCTCGAGCTCGGTGAGGCCGTAGAGCACCGGGGACGGCACCGCCTTGTTCCCCGACCACTTCACCGCCCCCACGCTGTAGCGGGGCCCCTCGTCGACCCGGACCACCACCTCGACCCGGTCCTCCTCCTTCAGGGGCTCCACGTCGTAGCCGAGGACCTTCCCGTCCCGGAACCCCTTCTTGGCCATCTCGGCCTCGACCCGCTTCATGTCCTCGGCCACCACTTCGGGATGGTAGACCCCACCCTTCAGGAAGCCGGTGGTGCCCTGCTTCATCGCCCCCTCGAGGTCCCCGGGGTCGAGCTGCCGGACGCCTTCGAAGCGGATCTTCTCCACCCGCACCTTGGGCCCCTCGGTGATCTCCACCAGGAGGATGCGCCGGGATTCGGAGTCCCCGGCCAGGTAGCGCGGCTTGACCTCGGCCCGGGTATACCCCTTGGCCGCGTAGGCGTCGGTGATGCGCCGCACCACCAGGGCCAGGAGCCGGTCGTCGGCCATGCGCCCGGTGATCTCCCCGGTGGCGGTGAGCAGGTCCTTGCGTTTGATCTTCTTGTTGCCGGTGAACTCCACCGAGGCCACCCGGGGATTCTCGGTCACCCGCACCGTGAGCCGGACTCCCCCCTCGGCCTCCTCCCCGGAGACGACCACGTCGCTGAAGAAGCCGAGGTCGTAGAGGTGGCGGATGCCCCGCCGCACGGCGTCGGTGGAGTACCGGGAGCCGGGGGGCATGGCGAAGGCCCGCCGCACCAGATCGGCGTCCACGGACTCGTTGCCGGTCACCTCCACCGAGGCCACGGTGTCGGCGGCGGCGAACGCGGTTTGGGCCCGGGCGACCCCGGGCCCCAATCCGCGCAGCGGGACGAAGGCGATGAGGAGGAGCAGGGGAAAGAAGAGCAGGATGTGAGGACGGCTCCCCCCCGGAAGCCTCTCAGGCACCCTGTTCCACCCTCTCGTCGTTTTCCTCCGATTCGCGGTCCTTCTCCTCGAAGGTGAGCTCGTCCCCCCGGCGTCCGATCCGGATCACGCTCCCGGCCGAGAACTTGCCGGCCAGGACGAGCTCGGCCAGGGGATCCTCGATCAGGCGCTGGATGGCCCGGCGCAGGGGCCGCGCCCCCATCTTGGGATCGAACCCCTTCTCCACGATGAGGGAGACGGCGGGGGGGGTCAGGGTGACGTCCAGCCGGTGTTCCGCCAGGCGCTTGCGCACCTCGTCGAGGAGGATCTTGACCACGGCCTCGATCTCCTTCCGCCCCAGGGCCCGGAACACGATGACCTCGTCGATCCGGTTCAGGAACTCGGGGTTGAAGGCCCGCTTGACCTCGTCCATGACCGTGTTCCGCATCCGGTCGTAGGCCTCCTCGACGTCGGCCTTGGCGAAGCCCACGCTGGTCCGCCCGCCGATCTGCTGGGCCCCCAGGTTGGAGGTCATGATGAGGACGGTGTTCTTGAAGTTCACCTTGCGCCGCATGCTGTCGGTCAGGGTGCCGTCCTCCAGGACCTGGAGGAGGATGTTGAACACGTCGGGGTGGGCCTTCTCGATCTCGTCGAGCAGGACCACGCTGTAGGGCTTCCGGCGCACCTTCTCGGTGAGCTGGCCGCCCTCCTCGTAGCCGACGTAGCCGGGGGGAGCCCCCACCAGCCGGGACACCGAGAACTTCTCCATGTACTCCGACATGTCGATGCGGATCAGGGCGTCGGGATCGTCGAACAGGAACTCGGCCAGGATCCGGGCCAGCTCCGTCTTCCCCACCCCGGTGGGCCCGAGGAAGATGAAGGTGCCGATGGGCCGGCGCGGGTCGCGCAGCCCGGCGCGGTTCCGGCGCACCGCCCGGGACACCGCCTTGACCGCCTCGTCCTGCCCCACCAGCTTCTCCTGGAGGACGTCCTCCATGCGCAGGAGCTTCTGGGACTCGCTCTCCTCCAGGTTGGACACCGGGATCCCGGTCATCTTGCTGATGACGGTGGCGATCTCCTCCACGTCCACGTGGATCGTCTTCACCGAGCGGGTCTCGTTCCACTCCCGCTTCAGCTTGGCCAGCTGCTTGCGGAGGTCCTTCTCCCGGTCGCGGAAGCTGGCCGCCTTCTCGAACTCCTGGTTCTGGATCGCCGCCTCCTTCTCCTTGGACAGCTCGCCGATCTTGGCCTCCATGTCCCGCAGTTCCTGGGGCACCACCGACAGGGAGAGCCGGGCCCGGGAGCCGGCCTCGTCGAGGACGTCGATGGCCTTGTCGGGAAGGTGGCGGTCGGAGATGTAGCGGTCGGACAGGTACACGCAGGCCCGCACCGCATCGTCGGTGAACTTCACCCCGTGATGGGCCTCGTACTTGTCCCGAAGCCCCATGATGATGTGGACCGTCTCCTCGGTGCCGGGCGGATCGACCATGATGGGCTGGAACCGCCGCTCCAGGGCGCCGTCCTTCTCGATGTACTTGCGGTACTCGTCGAGGGTGGTGGCTCCGATGCACTGGATCTCGCCCCGGGCCAGGGCCGGCTTGAGCATGTTGGAGGCGTCGATGGCCCCCTCGGCCCCGCCCGCGCCCACGATGGTGTGGAGCTCGTCGATGAAGATGATGGCGTCCCGCGACTCGCGGATCTCGTTCATGATCGCCTTCAGGCGCTCCTCGAACTGCCCACGGTACTTGGTCCCGGCCACCACCGCGGCCAGGTCCAGGGTCACGATGCGCTTATCGGAGAGGATCTCGGGGATCTTCCCCTCCACGATCCGCTGGGCCAGGCCCTCGGCGATGGCGGTCTTGCCCACCCCCGGCTCGCCGATGAGCACCGGGTTGTTCTTCTTCCGCCGGCAGAGCACCTGCACCACCCGCTCGATCTCGTTCTCCCGGCCGATGATCGGGTCCAGCTTCAGCTCCCGGGCCAGCTGGGTGAGGTCGCGCCCGAACTGGTTCAGGGCCGGGGTCTCGGACTTCTCCTCCTCCGGGGCCTTCCCCGGGGTGGGCCCGCCGAGGAGGCGCAGGGTCTCGTCCCGCACCTTCTTCCGGTCCACTCCCAGCTCCTGGAGGACCCGGGCGGCCACGCCCTCCCCTTCCCGGATCAGGCCCAGCAGGAGGTGCTCGGTGCCCACGTAGTTGTGGCCGAGCTGCCTCGCCTCCTCGATGGCCAGCTCCAGCACCCGCTTGGCCTTGGGGGTGAAGGGGATCTCCCCCAGGGTCAGGGTGCTGCCGGGAGCGGCGACCATGCTCTCCACGGTCTGCCGGATCACCTCCAGGTCCAGGCCGAGGTTGGTGAGCACGTTGGCCGCGATGCCCTCCCCCTCGCGGATCAGGCCCAGGAGCAGGTGCTCGGTTCCGATGTAGTCGTGCTGCAGCCGGCCGGCCTCCTCGCGGGCGAGGTACATGACCTTCCGGACGCGTTCGGTGAACTTGTCCTGCATGGGATCTGGCCTCCTAGTCCTTCCCCGGTAGGGGGTCTTGCGACGTCGTACCCGGAAGGTCGCCGTCGGATTCCTTTTCGGCCCGGGCCAGCCGGGCGCGCACGTAGTCGGCGCGGATCCGGTGACGCTCCTCCCGGTCCAGTTCCCGCCCCGCCCGCAGGCTCACGTGCCCGGGCTGGGCGAAGACGAGGATCTCGTTCAGGGCCGGCAGGGGGCAGAGCCCGCCCAGCTCCAGGGCGTGTCCGAAGCGCACCGCCGAGGCCAGGCTCACCACCTCCTCCGCGGACACCGCCCGGGCGTGCCGGAGGGTGCCGTAGGCCCGGTAGATCTTGTCCTCGACCTGGAGCCGGGCGGTCCGGCGGATGAGGTCCCGAGCCTCCTCCTCGTAGCCGAGGATGCGCCGGATCGTCTCCTCCAGCCGGCTCACCACCTGGTGTTCGTCCGGGCCGAGAGTGGTCTGGTTCGAGATCTGGAAGAAATTGCCCATGACCTCGGTGCCCTCTCCGTAGAAGCCGCGCACCGCGAAGTTCATGGCCGCCACTCCCTGGATCACCTTCCGGGCCCGCTTGGTCAGGACCAGGCCGGGAAGGTGGGCCAGCACCGAGGCCCGGATCCCCGTCCCCACGTTGGTGGGGCAGGCGGTCAGGTATCCGAGCTGATCGTCGAAGGCGTAGTCGAGGCGCGCGTCCAGCAGGTCGTCCACCTCGTTCAGCCGGTCCAGGGCCTCGCCCAGCCGGAGGCCGGAGAGAACGCTCTGGAGGCGTAGATGGTCCTCCTCGTTCACCATGATGCTGAGGGTCTCGCCCTCCCCCACCAGGACGCCCCGGCGCCGTTCTCCCCGGGCCAGGTCCCGGCTGGCCAGGCGCCGCTCCACCATCAGGTCGAGTTCCTCGTCCTTGAGTTCCCGGAAGGAGAGCCAGGCCGGCTTGGCGAAGGCGGGGAGGTCCGCCACCGCGGTCCGGGCCCGGGTCACCACCGAGGTCTGCTGGGTGGGATTGCTCTGCCCGGGGAACGGGAACGAGGACAGGTTGCGGGCGAAGCGGACGCGGGAGGACAGGATGACCGCCCCCTCCGGCCCCGGTTCCGAGGCCCAGGTGGGGACGCTCTCCCGGAGCCGTTCCAGCACCGCCGCGCTCTCCTTCCCGTTGCCCTTCATGCCTTGGCGCTCCCGCCTCCGCGGCCGGCCGCCTCCATCTCCCGGATGCGGTCCCGGATCTCGGCCGCCCGCTCGTAGTCCTCGGCGCCCACCGCCCGCTCCAGCTCCTCCGAGAGCCGGCGCAGGCGGGCGCCCTGTTCGTAGTTCTCGCCTTCCCGGCGGGGGTGCTTCCCCCGGTGCCGCGTGGCCCCGTGGATCCGCCGGATCATCGGCTCCAGCTCGGTGGTGAAGGTCTCGTAGCAGCGCCAGCAACCCAGGCGTCCGGTCTCGCGGAACCGGCCGAAGGAGAGGCCGCAGCCGGGACACACCCCACCCTCACCCGCCGTCTCCCCCATGTTCTTGAACAGGAGGGTCAGCGGGTCGGGGCTCAGACCGGTGTCGGCCGGGGCCGGCTCCACGCCCTCCTCCTGGGCACAGGAGAGGCAGAGGTGGAGATCCTCCTCCTCCCCCTCCTTCACCCGGCGCACGTGGACGGTGGCCGGGTTGAGGCCGCAGCGTTCACAGATGTCGGGATCCCGTTCCGGTTGCTCGCTCATGGGTTCCTGCTCGAAGCGCCCCCCGGCGCCGGCCCTCCCGGGCCGGGGCTCATTCCGGTTATCGGCCGTCAGCTCTGGGACTTGGGGCGTCCTGCCGGTGCAGGAGCCCTTCCTCTAAACGGTACACCTCCTCGGCCTGGGCGGCCAGCCGATCATCGTGGGTGGCCACCAGGGTGGTCTGCCCCCGCTCCCGGACCAGGCGGGCCAGCAGGGCGTGCAGCTCCTCGCTGTTGGTGCGGTCGAGATTGCCGGAGGGCTCGTCGGCGAGAAGAAGGACGGGGTCGTTGGTGAGGGCCCGGGCCACCGCCACCCGCTGCTGCTCTCCCCCGGAGAGCTCTCCGGGCCGGTGGTCCTTCCTCGACTCCAGCCCCACGGTCTCCAGCAGCCGAAGCGCCTGCTGTGCTACGTCATACCGGCTCCGCCCCGCCATCAGTCCCGGCATCATCACGTTTTCCAGGGCGGTGAACTCGGGCAGGAGATGGTGGAACTGGAACACGAATCCGATGGAACGGTTGCGGAACCGGGCCAGGTCGCGGGAGGAGAGGGCGAACACGTCCCGTCCCTCGAAGCGCACCGCCCCCCGGGTGGGCCGGTCGAGGGTGCCCAGGATGTGGAGGAGGGTGCTCTTCCCCGAGCCCGAGGCCCCGGTGATCGCGGTCAGGACCCCCCGCCGGGCGGTGAAGTCCAAGCCGGACAACACACTGAGGCCGCCCCCGGGCATGGGGTACACCTTCTCCAGATGGGCGGCTTCCAGGACGACGGGTGTGGTTTGCATGGGCCTCTCGCGCGTGGGGGGTGATCTTAGAGAGGGCTCCGGAGCCTGTCAAACCGGGCCTCAGACCTCCCGGATCGCCTCCACCGGGTCCAGACGGGCCGCCTTCCAGGCCGGGTACAGGGTGGCCAGGGCGCTGATCACGAACACCGTCCCGCAGACCAGGAGCACGTCGGTTCCCTCCAGCCGGACGGGCAGATCGCTGAGGAAGTAGACGTCGGGCGGCAGGTGGAGCGGGTAGCGGTCCAGGAGCAGGGCCCCCACTACGCCGCTCAGGGTGCCGAGGACGATGCCCAGGATCCCGATCTCCACCCCGTTGGCCACGAAGATGCGCAGGATCTCCCCGTCGCTGGCCCCCATGGACTTGAGGATCCCGATCTCCTTCCGCTTCTCGATCACCATCATGACCAGGACCCCCACGATGTTGAACGCGGCCACGAGGACGATGAGGAGGAGGATCACGCTCATGCCCGCCTTCTCCAGCTTCATCCATACGAACAGGTTCTCGTTGAGGTCGATCCAGGTGTTGATGCGGTAGGGATAGCCCCCCAGGGTGCGCAGGACCTCGTTCTTGAGCTTCTCGGCCGCGAAGCTGTCCTTGATCTTCACCTCGATCCCGGTGGCCGCGCCCCCCAGGCGGTAGAACCGCTGGGCCTCGGCCAGGGAGAGGAAGGCCATGGTGGAATCGTATTCGTAGAGCCCGGAGGTGAAGATGCCCGCCACCCGGAACTTCCGGAGCTTGGGGAGGATGCCCAGGGGGGAGGCGGTGGTCTCGAAGGGGGAGGCGAGGATCACCTCGTCCCCCACCGAGGTCCGGAGCCGGTCGGCCAGGCTTCGCCCCAGGATGATGGCCGGCAGCTCCCCCGGCCCGGTGTCCAGCGTGGCCAGGGGGGGCTCACGTTCTGGGCCACGGTGGTGACCGCCCGGTCCTTCTCCAGGTCCACGCCCTTGACGATCACCCCGTCCGAGCGGTCCCCGGCCTTGAGCAGGCCCTTGCCGTAGACGAAGGGAGCCACCCCCTCCACGTCCGGCACCGAGGCCACCACCGCCGCCACCGAGTCCGGATGCGGGATCACGTCCTGGTCGAAGCGGAGGACGATGAGGGCGGCGTTGGTGCCCACGATCCGCGACCGCACCTCCTGCTCGAAGCCGTTCATGACCGAGAGCACGATGATGAGCACCGCCACTCCCAGGGCCACCCCCACCACCGAGATCCAGGTGATGAGGGAGATGAACCCCGTCCGCTTCTTGGACCGGAGATAGCGGTCGGCGACGAAGACCTCGTAGCGCATGGTCCCGGCCTAGGCCGTCCCCTCTCCCCCGGCGCTCTCCCCGTCGCCGTCGTCCCCGGCCTCGCCCTCCTCCGGCCGGAGCTGGGGGAAGAGGATGACCTCGCGGATGTTGGCCGCCCCGGTGGCCACCATGACCAGGCGGTCGATGCCGATGCCCACCCCCCCGGTGGGGGGCATTCCCGTCTGCAGCGCCCGCAGGTAGTCGGTGTCGGTGATCTGGGCCTCCAGGTCCCCCTCCTCCCGCAGCCGGGCCTGGCGTTCGAAGGCCGCCTCCTGCTCCGCGGGATCGTTCTGCTCGCTGAAGGCGTTGGCCAGCTCCATGCCCCCGGCGAAGAGCTCGAAGCGCTCCACCAGCCGGGGGTCGTCGCGGTGGCGCTTGGCCAGGGGCGAGAGCTCGAGGGGGAAGTCGGTCACGAAGGTGGGCTGGACGAGGTTGGGCTGGGCGGTCTCGGAGAAGATCTCGTCCACCGCCTGGGCGATGCCCGCCTTCCCCTTGAGATCGATGCCCAGCCGCTCCGCGGTCTCCCGCACCCGGCCCTCGTCGGCCCCGGTCAGGTCCACCCCCACCGCCTCCCGGATGGCGTCGAAGTAGCGCACCCGGCGCCAGGGGGGGAGAAGTCCAGGGTGTGGTCCCGGAAGGCCACCTGGGGGCTGCCGGTGGCCTCCAGCATCGCCCCCGCCACCAGCTCCTCGGTCACTCCCATCATCTCCTCGTAGTCGGCGTAGGCCTGGTAGTACTCCAGCATGGTGAACTCGGGATTGTGGGTGCGATCGATGCCCTCGTTGCGGAAATCCCGGGCGATCTCATACACCCGCTCCAGCCCCCCCACGATGAGCCGCTTCAGGTACAGCTCGTCGGAGATGCGGAGATAGAGGTCCATGTCCAGGGCCTCGTGGCGGGTGATGAAGGGCCGGGCGAAGGCGCCCCCGTACAGGGGCTGGAGCACCGGGGTATCCACCTCCAGGAAGCCCCGGGCGTCCAGGAAGCCGCGGATGGAGCGCAGCAGCGCCGCCCGCACCCGGAAGGTCTCCTGCACCTCCCGGTTCACCACCAGGTCCAGGTAGCGCTGGCGGTAGCGGGTCTCGGTGTCCTTGAGCCCGTGCCACTTCTCGGGCAGGGGGTGGAGGGCCTTGGCCAGGAAGGTCAGCTCGCGCACCTCCACCGTAAGCTCCCCGGTGCGGGTGCGGAAGAGGGGCCCGCTCACCCCCACCAGGTCCCCCAGGTCCAGGAGGCGGACCACCCGGTAGGCGTCCTCCCCCAGCACGTCCAGCTTGAGATAGAGCTGGATCCGCCCCGAAGCGTCCTGGAGATGGGCGAAGGTGGACTTGCCGTGGCCCCGGATGGCCATGAGCCGCCCGGCGGCGGCGATCGTCTCCCCGGCGGCGGCGAGCTCGTCGCCCCGCATGAGGAGGTCCTGGGCGTGATGGGTGACGTGGAAGCGGTAGGGATAGGGTTCCACCCCCAGCCCCTTCAGCGCCTCCAGGTTGGCCCGGCGTTGGGCGACTTGCTCGTTGCTCACGGTCTGGATCGCTCCCGGTTGGTGGTCATGGTCGGGCGGCCGGTCAGGCCTGGACGGGATGGTGCGGGGACGGGGAGGCCGGTTCCGCGATCGCGCGACGGAGCCCCTCGTCCACCAGCGGCACCGGATAGCGGCCGGTGAAGCAGGCGTAGCAGTGCTCGGAGGGAGCCTTGACCGCGTTCCGGAGCCCCGCCTCGGAAAGGTAGCCGAGGCTGGCCACCCCCAGGTACTTCCGGATCTCCTCCACCGTGGAGCTGGCCGCGATCAGCTCTCCCCGCTCGGGGGTGTCGATGCCGTAGTAGCAGGGGCCGACGATGGGCGGGCTGGAGACCCGGAAGTGGACCTCCTTCACCCCCGAGCGCTGGAGCAGCTTGACCAGCTTGTAGCTGGTGGTGCCCCGCACCACCGAGTCGTCCACCACCACCACCCGCTTCCCCTCCAGGATGGGGCGCACGGTGTTGTACTTCACCCGCACCCCCGCCTCCCGCAGGTGCTGGCCGGGGCGGATGAAGGTGCGGCCGATGTAGTGGTTGCGGATGAGTCCGAGTTCGAAGGGAAGCCCCGATTCCTCGGCGAAACCGAGGGCGGCGGAGTTGGAGGAGTCCGGCACCGAGATCACGCAGTCCGCCCCGGCCGGATGCTCCCGGGCCAGCTGCCGCCCCAGGCGGCGCCGGACCCGGTCCACCGGCTCCCCGAAGATCACGCTGTCCGGCCGGGAGAAGTAGATGAGCTCGAACACGCACTTGTGCAGGGGGGTGGCGGGAAGCCGGCCCACGGTGCGGAGGCCGTTCTCGTCCAGGGCGATGACCTCCCCCGGCTCCACCTCGCGCACGAACTCCGCCTCCACGATGTCCAGGGCGCAGGTCTCCGAGGCCACGATCCAGCCCGTGCCCAGGCGCCCCACCACCAGGGGGCGGAATCCGTGGCTGTCCCGGGCCGCGTACACCCCGTCCGCGGTGAGCAGGGTGATGGAGAACGCGCCCTCGACCTGGTGCAGGGCCCCCATGAGCCGGCCCTCGAAGGTGGCGGCCCGGGAGGCGGCGACCAGGTGGACCATGACCTCGCTGTCGGAGGTGGTCTGGAAGATCGACCCCCCCTCCTCCATGTTGCGGCGAAGGGTGGCGGCGTTGACCAGCTGGCCGTTGTGGGCGAGGGCGAGGTCCCCGCCGTGGTAGGTGACCCAGATCGGCTGGGCGTTGCGGATGTGCGAGGCGCCCTTGGTGGAGTAGCGGTTGTGCCCCACCGCGTGGCTCCCGGGCAGCCGGTTGAGGGCGTCCCCGGAGAAGACGTCGGAGACCAGGCCCATGGCCTTGTGGTGATGGAACCTCCCCCGGTCCGAGGTCACGATGCCGGCCGACTCCTGGCCCCGGTGCTGCAGGGCGTAGAGGGCCAGGTAGACCACCTCCGAGGCCTGGGGAACGCCGTAGACCCCCACCACCCCGCACTCGTCGTGGAACCGGTCCTGGTCCTGGATCACCGTTCTCCTCTCCTTGGGGATCGTCGACGCCGGACCGCGTGGGTCCGGGAAAACCTGGGATTCTACCCGACCCGCCCCGCCCCTGTCGTCCCCGCCAGGGTGCGCACCAGCTCCGCGGCGGTGGGCGGCCGGATGAATACGCGCGCGTCCTCCACGTGCGGATTGGCCAGGAGCCCCTTCCCCCGCTCGCGGGTGACCGCGATCTCCCCGGCCAGGCGCTCCCGCTCCACCTCGGCGGCGTCGAGGTCCAGTTCCCACAGCACCCCGTGGAGGATCCGGGGAGGGGTCCCGGGCAGGAGCCGGTGGCGCCGGAGGACGTCCTCGGTCTCGTTTCCCTCCCCCGATACCCAGACCAGGACCCAGGCGTTCCCCCGGGGCTCCACCGGCTCCCCGTCCACGGCGATCCGGTAGAGGTGCTTGTTGGGGTTCAGGAGGAGGTTGGTGTCCACCGCCAGCCGGCCCAGCAGCTCCCGGGCGTCCACCGCCTCGTCCCAGCGGAAGGCCCAGATCTGCGAGCGGGCCGCCGCGCGCAGGTGGCGGCCGTAGCCGAGGGCCCGCTGCAGGGTCTCCCGGGCGGTCAGCGCGGTGGGGTCGGTGACCTTGAGCCAGAGCCGGACCACGGCCTCGGTCATGCGCGCGCCTCCCGTTCGCGGCGGGCGCCCCACCGCAGGTAGTCGGCCAGGGACTGGAAGACCCGGAACCCGGGGCCGGGGCCGTCCAGGGCCTCCCGGTTCCGGGCCGCCTCGCGCCGCCGGTCCCCCCACAGGCCCTCCACCGTCTCCGGGACCTGGCGCAGCCGGCCCGCCCGCTCCGGGTGGGGCATGAAGGCGAGCACGTTGCCGGCCGGGTTGGTCACCCCGGCCGCGGCCAGGAGGGAGCCGTTGGGGTTCCAGGGGAAGGGCGGGTCCTCGGCCCCGTCCGGGGCCACGTAGCGGAGCGGCACCTGGCCCGCGTCGGCCCAGGCCCGGAACCGGTCCGGATCGCGCACGGTGAACCGTCCCTGGGCGTGGGCCAGGGGCACGGGGATGACCTCGCCGTCCTCGAACCGCGAGGTGAAGGCGGTCTCCCGCCCCTCCTTGTGGACCCGCACGTAGACCCAGGCGCAGTAGTACCCGGGCCATCCGGCGGCGTTGGCGGCCAGGGCCATCTCCACCTCGCCGGGGCGGGTGCCCGGGACCAGGCCCGCCTCGACCAGGACCTGGGCTCCGTTGCAGATGCCCAGCACCGGCTTCCCCGCCTCGGCCGCCCGGCCCACCACGTCCAGGGTGGGGGCCTTGGCCGCCACCACCCCGGCCCGGATCCGGTCCTCGTAGGAGAAGCCGCCGGGGATGACGTAGGCGTCGAAGCTCTCCAGGTCGGCGGCGGGACGGTTCCAGCGGAAGATCTCGGCCTGGAGGCGGGCCCGCTCCAGGATCTCCCGGGTCTCGTACTCGCAGTTGACGCCGGGGAGCTGGAGCACCGCCACCCGGGGCCAGGGTTCCTCGCGCAGGCGGGCGGTCATCTGAGCTCCTCCCCCAGCCCGCGGCGCCAGGCCGGTTCCAGCTCCTCCAGGTCGAGGTCGATCACGGTCTCGTTCCCCGCCGTGACCGTGAGCTCGCGGCTCCGCACCGTCCGGCCCACCCGCTGGATCCAGGCACCGCGACCGCGGAAGAGGGCGGACACCGCCTCCTCTTGCTCCGGGTCCGTCTCCAGCAGGAAGCCCCCGGTCTCGCTGAACAGGAACTCGTCGAGGCGTAGCCCTCCCGGGGCGGCGGTGAGTTCCAGGCGCGCGCCGAGGCTTCCGGCCAGGGCCATCTCCGCCGCCGCCGCGGCCAGCCCCCCCTCGGAGACGTCGTGGGCGGCCCGGACCAGGCCCGACTCCACCGCCTCCAGCAGGGCCCCGATCTCCGCCCGCACGGTGGCGAAGTCGATGCGGGGCGGGGTTCCCCCCTCCACCTTCCGTTCCCGCCAGTAGGCGGATCCGCCCAGTTCCCGGCGGCGGGCCCCGACCAGGAACAGCGGATCCCCTTCCTCCTTCAGCACCGGGGTCACCGCCCGGGAGTAGTCGCCCAGGACCCCGAAGCAGGCCACGATGGGCGAGGGCGGGATCGCCTTCCCCCGCGCGGACTGGTTGTAGAAGGAGACGTTTCCGCTCACCACCGGGACCGGCACCCCCTCCTGGTCCACCATCCCGATGCCCCGGGCCGCGTCCCCCACCCCCCGCACCCCCTCGGTGAACTGCCGGAAGGCCTCGGGGTCCTCGGGATTGCCGTAGTTCAGGCAGTCGGTGAGGCACCAGGGGGTCGCCCCCACCGCGGCCACGTTCCGCATGGCCTCGGCCACCGCTTCCGCCCCGCCCTGGTAGGCGTCCAGCGCGTTGTGGAAGGGGTTCCCATCCACGCTCACCGCCAGGCCCACCGGGCACCCCTCCACCGGCACCAGCACCCCGGCGTCGGCCTCCCCGGGGCGGATCACCGCCCGCCCCTGGACCTCGGTGTCGTAGTGGCGGTAGATCGCCTCCCGGGAGGCGAGGGCGGATCCTCGGAGGAGGGCGGCCAGGATCCGGCCCGGGTCGCCGGGCGGCGGCGGCTCGGGGTCCGGCGCCGGCGGTGGCGCGGGGGCGGACGGCCGCTGGTAGCGGATGCCCTCGGTCACCGCCTCCACCGGGACCGTGCACACCTCGTCCCCCTCGTGGGTGACCCGGTAGAGGGCGTCCTCGTTCCGCACCCGGCCCACCACCTGGGCCCGGGCCCCGGGATAGAGCCGGGGCAGCTCGAAGTCGACGTTGTAGATCTGGAGCACCCGCTGCGCCCACTCCTGGGGGACGGCCCAGCAGTAGCGTTCCTGGGTCTCGGAGCAGGCCACCACCTCGGGGGGGAACGGGCCGCCGTCCTGGGCGGCGGCGGTGAGCTCGATGTCGGCCCCGAACCCGCCCGCGGCGGCCAGCTCGCTGGTGGCGCAGGCGATGCCCCCCGCCCCCAGGTCCTTGAACCCCACCGCGAAGCCCTCGGCCCGGGCCAGCTCCAGCACCTTGCGGTTGGCCTCGGTGAGCACCCGCTTCAGGAACGGGTCCGGGATCTGCACCGCGCCCTTGTTGGCCTCGGCCTCCTCCTCGTCCAGCACCGCGGAGGCGAAGGAGGCGCCGCCGAACCCGGAGGCGTCGGTGGGCTTGCCCACCAGCACGAACACGTAGGGGACGTTCCGGGCCTCGGCGGGCACCCGGCTCCGCACCAGCTCGTCCTCGGGCACCACCCCCACCGCCACCACGTTGACCAGGCAGTTGTCGTCGTAGCCGGGATGGAAGGCCACGTCACCGCCCAGGTTGGGCACCCCGAGGGCGTTGGCGTAGTGCCAGATCCCGTCCACCACCCCGGCCGCGATCTCCCGGGCCCGCTCCCCGTGGGGGCCGTGGAGGTCGCCGAAGCGCAGGGCGTCCAGGACCCCCACCACCTCCGCCCCCATGCAGTAGATGTCGCGGACGATGCCGCCGATCCCCGTGGCCGCCCCCTCGAAGGGCACCACCTGGGAGGGATGGTTGTGGCTCTCGTGCCCCACCACCAGGGCCCAGCGGCGCCCCTGGTGGGTGGTGAGGTAGACCACCCCGGCGTCCTCGCCCGGGCCCAGGATCACGTGGGGGGCCTCGGTGGGGAGGAAGGCCTTGAGGGCGGCCCGGCTGGACTTGTAGGAGCAGTGCTCGCTCCACAGGGTGTCGAAGAGCACCGCCTCCATGCGGCTGGGCTCGTGGCCGATGAGGGCGGCCACCCGGCGCGCCTCGTCGGGGGTGAGGCGGAGCCCTTCCCGGCGCAGGTGTCCGGCCAGCGAGGCGTCGTCGGCCTCCTCGAAGGGAATGATGGGACTCTTCACGCCTCCGTTTGCTCCTCTCCCTCGAGCACCCGCTCGAAGATCCGGTCCACGTTGCGCAGGTTGTAGTCGAGGTCGAACACCCCGTCCACCGCGTCCGCGGCGAGCACGGCCAGGATGCGGGGATCGGTGCGGACCCGGTCCCGGAAGGGCTCGCCCCCCTCCCAGGCGGCCAGGGCGTTCTCCTGCACCACCGCGTAGGCCTCCTCCCGGCGCATGCCCGCCCGGGTCAGCTCCAGGAGCAGGCGCTGGGAGAAGACCAGCCCCCCGGTGCGCTCCAGGTTCCGGCGCATGTTCTCCGGGTACACCACCAGGTCCGCCACCACCCCGGTCATGAGGTGGAGCTGGTAGTCGAGCAGGATGAAGCTGTCGGGGAAGATCACCCGCTCCACCGAGGAATGGGTGATGTCCCGCTCGTGCCAGAGGGCCACGTTCTCCAGCGCCGCCACCGCGTTCCCCCGCACCACCCGGGCCAGCCCCGCCACCCGCTCGCAGGTGATGGGGTTCCGCTTGTGGGGCATGGCGCTGGAGCCCTTCTGGCCGCGGGTGAAGGGCTCCTCCACCTCCAGGATCTCGGTGCGTTGGAGGCTCCGGATCTCGGTGGCGAACTTCTCCAGCGAGGCGGAGAGATTGGCCAGGGCCAGGATCATGGCCGCGTGCCGGTCGCGCTGGAGGATCTGGGTGGAGACCGGGGCCGGGGTGAGGCCGAGGCGGTGGCAGACGTATTCCTCCACCCGGGGATCGAGGTGGCTGAAAGTGCCCACCGCCCCCGAGATCTTCCCCGCCGAGATTCCAGCCGCCGCGTCCATGAGCCGGGCCTCCTGGCGCTGGAGCTCGGTGTACCAGCCCAGCATCTTGAGCCCGAAGGTGGTCGGCTCCGCGTGCACCCCGTGGCTGCGCCCGATCATCGGCGTGCGGCGGTGGGCCACGGCCTGGGCCCGGACCGCCTCGGCCAGGGCGCGCACCCCGGCCCGGACCTGCATGGCCGCCCTCCGCACCGTCACCGCCAGGGCGGTGTCGAGCAGGTCCGAGGAGGTCATGCCGTAGTGGAGCCACCGGCTCTCGTCCCCGAGGTTCTCCGAGACCGAGGTGAGGAAGGCGATCACGTCGTGCTTGAGCACCGCCTCCAGCTCCGCGGCCCGGGCCGGGTTCACCACCGCCCCCCGGCGGATGGCGGCCGCGGTCCCCTCCGGGGCCCGGTCGTAGCGCTCCAGGGCCTCGACCACGGCCAGCTCCACCTCCAGCCAGGTGCGCAGCTTGGCTTCCTCGGCCCAGAGCCCGGCCATCTCCGGACGGCTGTAGCGCTCGATCATCGGTCTCCTCGCTCGGTGGGAAGGGGTTCCAGGGTCACGGGGATGGTCAGGGTCTCCTTCCCCCGGGTCACGGTGAAGGTGATGGTGTCCCCCACCCGGGCCCCGAAGATGGTGCGCCGGGCCTCGTTGGAATCCCGCACCGGGGTGCCGTTCACGGCCCGGATCACGTCCCCGAGCTGGATCCCGGCCCGGGCGGCCGGGGACCCCGCCTCCAGGCTCCACACCACCAGACCCTGGCGGTCGGCGATGCCGAGCTGGTTGGCCAGGACCGGGGAGATCTGCTGCACGGCCAGCCCGATCCACACCCCGCGCACGTGACCGTAGAGGATGAGCTCCTCGGCCACCGACATCGCGGTGTTGATGGGGATGGCGAAACCGATGCCCAGGGACCCTCCCCCCTGGCTGAAGATGAAGGTGTTGATTCCCACCACCTCCCCGTCGGCGTTGACCAGGGGGCCGCCGGAGTTACCGGGGTTGATGGAGGCGTCGGTCTGGATCATGTCCTTGTAGATGGCCTGGCCCTCGGTGATCTTGACGTCCCGGTGCACCGCGCTCACCACCCCCACCGAGACCGAGGGGCGGGGGTCCCCCACGAAGTTGCCGAAGGGGTTGCCTAGGGCCAGGGCCCACTCCCCGACCATGAGCTGGTCCGAGTCCCCCAGGGGCGCGGTCTGGAAGACCTCGGTCCCCTGCTCCTTGACCCGGATCACGGCCAGATCGTAGTTGGGGTCGGTGCCTACCACCTCGCACTCGAACACGCGCCGGTCGGGCAGGGTGACCCAGATGTTCTCGGCCCGCCCCACCAGGTGGTCGTTGGTGAGGAAGAATCCCTTGGAGTCGAGGACGATCCCGGAGCCCATGCGGGGGATGTACTGGTCCTGGAAGGTGGGAAAATCGGGGAAGAACCGCCGGAAGAACTCCTGGGTGCGGGGGTCGACCCCGGACACCACCCGGCGTTCCAGGGCGTTCACGCTGACCACGGTGGGCGAGACCCGCTCCACCGCCCGCACCAGCGCGGTGTGGCGGCCGGCCGAGGCCTCGTCCCCCGCCGGCACCGGCGAGGTGGGGCTCCCCCCTGCCGCTGGCGGCTGCAGCCCGCCCCCAGGGCCAGTCCCAACCCGATCCCCAGGATCAGGAACCAGAGGCCGCCCCATCGGAAGCCCGTCGATCTGGTCATGGTCGCTTCAATCCTCCCGTTCCGGTCGGGATCCGCCGCCGGCGGCCTCCCCCCGGTCCAGACCTGCCAGCCGCGCCACCCGCTCCGTGCGATCGGACTCCGGCTCCCCCGGATAGCGCACCTCGGTGAGATACAGTCCCTGGGGCGGCGCCGCCGCCCCCGCCCCTCCGCGATCCCGCCCGGCCAGCACCCGGGCCAGGTGCCCCGGAGGCTCCCCTGCCGCCGCTCCCCCGAGCAGGGTCCCGACCAGGGCCCGGACCATGCCGTACAGGAAGCGGTCGGCCACCACCCGCACCAGGGCGCCGTTCCCGGCCGGAACCCACGCCGCCTCCCGGATCACACACCGGGTGGTACGGGTCTCGGCTCCCGAACGGGCCAGGGAGGCGAAGTCCCCCGCTCCCCGGATCGAGGCGAGCTCCGCCGCCGCCCAGCCGGGATCGGGAAGGCGGCGGACGTGATGGCGGCGCCGGCGAAAGAACGGATCCTCCTCCCCGGCCAAGGCGTAGTGGTACCCGCGGGCCACGGCGTCGAAGCGGGCGTGAAACCCGGGTTCCGCCCGGCGGACCCCGAGGATCCGCAGGTCGGACGGGGACAGCGCGGCCAGGGCGCGGCCCAGATCCCCGGCGTCCCACTCCCGGACCAGGTCGGCGTGGGCGACGGCGGCCAGGGCGTGCACCCCGGCGTCGGTCCGCCCCGCCCCGGTGGGAAGCGCTTCCTCCCCGACCCGGGCCAGGAGCCCGGCCAGCACGCCCTGCACCGTCCTCCGGCCCGGTTGCACCTGCCATCCGGCGTAGCCGGAGCCATCGTACTCAAGGTCGATCCGAACGCGCCACCCCATCAGGCCGCCCCCAGGAGGAGCGAGCCCCCCACCGCCGCCGCCATCAGCAGCCAGTCGGCCGCGGCCACCCGGTAGGCGCGGGCGAAGGTCCGCTCGCCGTCGGGCCGGTAGCCGCGCAGGGTCAGGGCCAGGGCCAGGGTCTCGGCCCGCTCCACCACCGTGACCAGCCACAGCGGAGCCAGGGCGGCCACCCGCCGCGCCCCGGCCAGGCCCCGCCGGGGCCCTCCCCGGAGCCGGTCCACCTCCAGGAGCCGGCGGGCCTCGTCCAGGAACAGGGGGAGGAGCCGCAGGGCCAGCACCACGGGCAGGAAGGCGCGGTGCACCCGTCGGCGCAAACCGGGCCGGCGGCGCACGCTCCACTCCAGGCTGGCGGCCAGATCCAGGGCCCGCACCGCCGACGCCGCCCACGCCGCCACCGCGGTGAGCGCGGCCAGGCGCGCCCCGGCGGCGAGGCCGGTCCGGAGACCGGCCTCCCCGGGGCGGAGCCAGCCCAGGAAGGCGGGGCCGATCCGGGGCCCCCCGCCCAGGAAGGCGTTGGCGAGCAGGCTCAATCCCCACAGCACCACCACCACCCGGACCAGGGCCAGGGTCCGCTTCCGGCCCAGCCCCGCGGTGCCGACGAGGAGAACGGTGGCGGGGAGGGCGGCCAGGACCCGGGGCCCGGGGGCCACGGCCAGGGCGAGGCTAAGGATCACCGCGGCGAGGGTCACCGCCCGGGGATCGCGCCTCGCCCAGGCGGTCACGCCCCTTTCCTCCCCTTCACCAGGGCCCAGGCGATCATGCCGCCCAGGATCGCGGCCAGCACGGCCAGGACCCAGTTGCCGAACCGGTCGTAGAACGTCCGCCCCTCGGACAGCTCCACCACGTCCACCACCGAGGCGTGGACGAAGGTGCCGGTGCGGCGGATGACCAGGCCGTAGGGGTCGATGACGGCCGAGATGCCGGTGTTGGCCGCCCGGGCCATCCCCATCCGGTTCTCGATGCAGCGGAGCACGTTCATCTCGAAGTGCTGGACGGGGGCCGCCGAGTCCCCGAACCACTGGTCGTTGGTGATGTTGACCAGGTAGCGGGCGCCGAGGTTGGCCAGATCGCGGGCGGGGCCGGGGAAGATCGATTCGAAGCAGATCAGCACCCCGAAGTGGACCCGGGTTCCGGTGAACAGCCCCGGCCGGGTGCCGGGGGTGAAGTTGGATTGGCCGAAGTCGTAGCGGTTCAGGAAGGGCAGGGGGAAGTACTCGCTGAACGGCACCAGGTGGCGCTTGTCGTAGCGCTCCACCAGGCCCCGCCCGGGCAGGACCAGGGCGGCGGAGTTGGTCCAGCGCACCGACCCGTCCTCGAGGCGGACCCCGTCCGGGTATCCGGCCAGGAGCGGGGTGCCGAGGCTGTCCACCATGGCGGTCACCCGGTCCCGGTAGTAGGGCTCCCGGGGGAGCCGGGCGGGGATGGCCGTCTCCGGCCACACCACCAGGTCGGGAGGATCCTCGGCATGGGCGCGGACCAGGGCCGCGGTTTGATCCAGGAGGGCGTCCACCACCGAGTCGCGGACCGACATCTCCCACTTGTTGTTGCCCACGTCGGGCTGGATGAGGCCCACCTCCACCCCGGCCCGGGGCCGGCGCTCGGAGAGCACCTTCTGGCCGTGCAGGTAGGGGGCGATCACCGCCGCCCCCAGCAGGGCGAAGGCGGTGAGCTTGGGACGCACCCACTCCACGGCCAGGTAGAAATGGACCAGCCCGCTGACCAGGGTCGCCCACAGGGTCACTCCCCACACCCCGGTGGCCGAGGCGAACTGGATCAGGTGGGGGAAGGGGGCCAGGGCGTAGCCCACCGATCCCCAGGGGAACCCGAAGATACCCGTCCCCCGCACCGCTTCGGCCAGGGTCCAGGTCACCGGGAGGGCTAGCCCCAGGGGCACCCCCCGCCGGGCCAGCCAGGCCGCGCCCGCCGCCGCCGCCGCCGGGAAGAGGGCGAGATAGGCCACCATCACCGCCAGGGCCGGGTACATCAGGTAGGGAACGGTGAGGTTCTCCCGGGGCAGGTCGGGGATCCAGTAGAGCAGGATCAGGAAGAAGACCGCTCCGGTGAGATAGCCCAGTCCGAAGGCCTGTTTCACCGGCGCCACCCGGTCCCGGGGGGTGCCGGGCAGGTGCAGGGCCAGGAGCAGCGGCACCAGGGCCACCAGGGCCAGGAGCACGAGGGAGAACTTGGGGAAAGCGAGCCCCAGGAGGATCCCCGAGGCGACGGCGAGGGCGGCCTTCACGGGAGGATCAACTCAGGCGGATCTCCCGGCCTTCCAGGGCCGACTGGTACATGGCCTCCAGGATGCGCAGCATGTTCAGCGCGTCCTCGCCCGGAGACAGGGGACGGGATCCGGTCCGTACGCAGTCCACGAAGTGTCGAATCTCGTTCTCGTACGATTGCTTGTAGAGATTGCGGCCGGCCCCTCCGGCCGGGGTGACGTTGACCAGGCTTCCGTGCATCTCCTTGTGCACCCGGAGCGGGTTCAACAGCGCCGCTCCCTGGTCCCCGAACAGGTTCAGGTAGGCGAAGTCCTTCTCCATGAGCAGGCCCCAGGACACCTCCAGGGTGACCGCTCCCCCGTCCTTGAGCCGGAGCAGGGCGGCGGCGCTGGTCTCCAGGTCTTCCCTCTGGGGCCGGGGATTGGCGGTGGCCGAGACCGACTCCACCTCCGGCATGTCCAGGAGCCAGAAGGTGGTGTCGAGCATCTGGATGCCGAGGTCGAGGAGCACCCCCCCGCCGGCGTAGCGTTTCTTGCTCTTCCAGGTCGAGCCGGCCCAGTCCGAGACCTGCATGAGCCAGCCGGTCTTGGCGTAGAAGATGGTTCCCAGGTCCCCCTCGGAGAGGAACCGCTTGAGCACGGTCACGTCCTCGCGGTAGCGGTTGTTGAACCCGCTCATCAGCACCCGGCCCTGCTTGGCCGCCGCCGCCACCATCTGCTCCGCCTCCTTGCTGCTCCGGCTGAAGGGCTTCTCGCACAGGACGTGCTTGCCCGCCTCCAGGGCGGCGATGGTGGCCGGGGCATGGAGGTGGTTGGGGAGGCAGATGTCCACCGCCTCCACCTCGTCCATCACTGCCAGCTCCTCGAAGGACCTGGTGACGTGGGGGATGTTGTAGCGGGTGGCCACCCGCTTGGCCTTGGCCAGGTCGGTGTCGCAGATCGCGGTCAGGGCCACCCCGGGGATCCGGCCGTAGGCCGGCAGGTGGCTCACCTGGGCGATGGCCCCGGCGCCGAGGATGCCCAGCCGGACCTCGCGTTCCCCCTTCACCACCGGAGTCCGCCCTCCAGCAGCACCTCCCGCGACCCCGGGACGGCCTCGCCGATCACGAACCCGCCGTTTCCGGCCAGGCGCAGGGCTTCCTCCACCCGGTCCCCGGCCACGCCGAGGATGAGCCCCACCCCCAGGTTGAAGGTCCGGACCATCTCGTCGTCGGGGACCTCGCCGCGCTCGCCGATGAGGCGGAAGAGGGGCGGGATCGTCCACCCGTCCGCCCGCAGCCGGGCCGAGATCCCCTCGGGGAGGATGCGGCGGAGGTTGCCGGGGATGCCGCCCCCGGTGATGTGGGCGGCGCCCTTGTGGATCCCGCGCAGGGCCCGGAGCACGGGCAGGTAGGAGCGGTGCACGGCCAGGAGGGCGTCGGCCAGGGGGACCTTGGATCCCGGCACCTCGTCGTCGGGATGGAGGCCGGCGGTATCGAACAGCACCCGGCGGGCCAGGGAATAGCCGTTGGTGTGGAGTCCGGTGGAGGGGAAGCCCAGGAAGACGTCCCCCGGCTCCAGCCCCGAGCCGTCCACGAAGTGCTCCCGGCGCACCGTGCCCACGATGCATCCCACCAGGTCGAAGTCCGGCGGGTGGTAGATCCCGGGCATCTCGGCCGTCTCCCCCCCGATGAGGGCGGCGCCGTTGGCCCGGCAGGCCCGGGCCATGCCCGCCACCACCGCCTCCACCACCTCGGGGTCCAGCTTCCCGGTCCCGAAGTAGTCCAGGAAGAACAGTGGCTCGGCGCCGTGGACCCCGATGTCGCCGCAGCAGTGGTTGACCAGGTCCTCCCCCACCGTGTCGTACCGGCCCAGGGAGGCGGCCAGCTTGAGCTTGGTCCCCACCCCGTCGATGGAGGTGACCAGGAGCAGGTCCGGATCGCCGCCGGGGATGGCACATACGCCGCCGAAGGAACCGAGCTCGGTGAGGACGTGGGGGCCGAAGGTGGTGCGGACGTGGGACTTGATCCGCCGGACCGCCTCTTCCCCGGCGCCGATGTCCACCCCGGCGTCGGAATAGCGCAGTGGACTCATCGCCGCCCTCGCCGCTACACCATCCCGGCGTTGACCACGCCGGGTGGGGAGATCGGCTCCGAGGCGGCGGGGGCGGGACTCTCGTCCATCCGGATCTCGCCGCGGTCCAGGAGCCGGGCCAGCGCCTCGACCACGCTGGCATCGAACTGCCGGCCGGCAAAGCGCCGGAGCTCGGCCACCGCCCCCTCCAGGGGCAGGGCCTTGCGATAGACCCGGTCCGAGGTCATGGCGTCGAAGGCGTCGGCCACCAGCACGATCCGTGAGCCGAGGGGAATCTCCTTGCCGGGAAGCCGGTTGTAGCCCCCGCTGTCCATGCGTTCGTGGTGGTACCGGACCAGCTGGGCCACCTTGCGGAAGGCGCCCACCTGCTCCAGGAGATCCGCCCCCATGTCGGCATGGCGGCTCATCTGCACCCGCTCCTCCGGGGTGAGCTTGCCCGGCTTCAGCACCAGCTCGCGCTGGGACATCTTGATCTTGCCGAAGTCGTGGAGGAGCCCGGCGTACTCCACGCGCTCCACCTGCCGCTCCCGGAGTCCCAGCTCCCGGGCGATCTGGGCCGCGTACCGGCTCACCCGCCGCGAGTGCTGGTGGGTGTAGGGATCGAACTCGTCGATCACCCCGGCCAGGAGCCCGGCGAAGTCGATCAGGTCCCGCTTCGTCTCCATGTAGAGCTTGAAGCTGTAGCGGGCCAGGAGGAGGGGGAAGATGAACAGCACCACTCCCCACACGCCCAGGGCGTGATAGGCCACGGCCAGGGCGGCCCCGAAGGGGAGCGAGGCCACCATGTGGAAGATGGTCCAGGTGTAGTTGACCTGCCAGATCTGCCAGGTCTTGCGCCCCTCGGAGAGGGCGATGACCACGCTCACGATGAGGGTGTTAAGGGCGTAGTAGCTCATCCCCATGCCCAGCATGGGACCCAGGATGTGGGGGAAGGTCAGGGTGCCCCCGGGGGTGCCGCCCAGGAGCCGGAACACCGTGCCCGCCACCATCACCGTGCCCGCGAAGGCCGAGGCGTTGAAGATGGCCTTGTGGGCGGGCCTCCGCTGCACGCCGAGCTGGAGGATGAGGGTGGCCACGAACTCGGCCAGGGCGGTGGGAACCGGACCCAGGATGAGGATGCCGGCGTAGTCGAGGGTGGAACTGACGGTGATGTAGCCGCCGCCGGGGAGGTTGACCGGGGCCACGTCGGTGACCAGGATCAGGCCCAGCCAGAGCACGAAGAGCAACCAGGACACGCCGGTGAGAGCGGAGATGTTGGCCGCGAGGACGGCCAACCCCCCGACCACGACGAGGGCGTAGTACATCGGAAACCAGCGCGAGGCCCCTTCCGGTGCCAACGCCCCCGGCCGGATGTCCAAGGTCACCCCCTCCGATCCTGTTCCTCGGTCATTCGGTCATCTGGGCCGCCGGTACCCCGGCGCCGCGGCCCCCGCGCTCCGGACGAAACCACCGGCCGACGCTCCCCGCTAGGTCACTACATCCAACCGGACTTTCCCTCGAACACGAGAGACAGCAGATCCAAGAGAAGCTCCCACATGGCGATACTCCTTCGTGGTTGGAGACACGGACGTCACGATCGGAATGGACGTATCGCTTCGCTGGTTCGCTTGAATCGGTCGCTTGGCTTGGTTGGGGTCGGATGTTCCTTTCTCTAGGGCAAGGATGTCGGCCGGATTTCGTATTCGACCGGCTCCCGGTAGCGAAGCCGGCCGAGAATTCGGTTGAGGGCATCCAACGTAGCATAGACCACGGACTGCTGCAAATCGTGGCTGACCACGCAGGACCCGGTCAACGTCTTCTCCGATCTGTCTTTATAAAATTTGACGGCGACGATCACCGCCTCCTCCCCACCCAGTTCCAGGACCTGGAGGTCGGTGAGGGTGAAGACGTAGGCGTCGTCCAGGAACTTGCCGACCGCCTCCAGGGTGGCCTCGCCGATCAGGAAGGGAACCTGGCGCCGGGAATTGGCGCCGGCGGACTCCCCCACCGTCTCCCGTTCGCCCAGGGACAGCTCGACCCGGGCGCTGGCCGAGGCCTGGTCGATGCCCACGGTGACCCCGGCGAAGCGGAGACGCACCGCGGCCGGCTCCTCGTCCACCCGGACCGCGGGGAGGGTGAGCACGTTGGGCAGGCGGGGGGCGGCGGCGGCTTCGGCCTCGCCCGGGTCCCGCTTCTGGGCCACCGAGATCTTGCGGTAGTCCACGTCGGTCCCGAACTCGGCCCGGAGGGCGGAGCGGACGTCCCGGACGATCTGCTTGGGGGGACGCTGGCCCTCGGCCAGGATGTTGATCTCGTCGATCTCCCGGCCGTCGTCGGACAGGGTGATCGAGGCCCCGGCGATGTCCCGGAGGCTCAGGAGCAACTTCTCCGCCTGTATCACCCAGTCACGGCCTCGGCTCACTCTGGCTTGCCCGTCCTTTGCGCGAGAGAGTTGCGCTAGAGAGGTACCCCCGGTTTATACCAGAGGGGCCCCGTGGGTTGCAAGCGGAAGGGAGACCGTAGGTTAGAAATGCGCCATCTTTCGGATCTCGTGGAACCGGGCCTCGATCTCGTCCCGGCCCGCCGAGGCCAGGCGGCCCAGGCTGAAGGCCTCCACGGTGAAGGAGGCGAGCACGGTGCCGTAGATTGCCGCCCGGCGGATCTCCGCCTCGTCGGCGCTGTCCCGGCATCCGGCCAGGTAGCCCAGGAAGCCCCCGGCGAAGGTGTCGCCCGCCCCGGTGGGGTCGTAGATCAGCTCCACCGGGTAGGCGGGGGCGGAGAAGGTGAAGCCGGGGGAGAAGATGAGCGATCCGTGCTCCCCCTTCTTGACGATGACCATGTCCGGGCCCATGCCGAGCACGGTGCGGGCGGCCTTGATCAGGTTGGCCTCGCCGGTCAGCATCCGCACTTCCTCGTCGTTCAGGAGCACCACGTCCACCCGCCGGAGGGTCTCCAAGAGCTCGTCCCGGGCCCGCTCGATCCAGAAGTTCATGGTGTCCAGGACCACCAGGCCGGGATCCCGGACCTGGTCCAGGACCCGCATCTGGAGGCCGGGGTGGATGTTGGCCAGGAACACATAGCGCGCCGCGCGCTGGCCCTCCGGAAGCTCGGGCTGGAAGTCGGCGAAGACGTTGAGCTGGGTGTCCAGGGTCTCACGGGTGTTGAGGTCGTACCCGTACTCCCCCGCCCAGCGGAAGGTGCGGCCGGGCGCGGTCTTGAGCCCCTCGACGTCGATGCCCCGGTTCCGGAAGAACTCCACGTGCTCGGGAGGGAAATCCTCCCCCACCACCGCCACCATGGCCACCGGGGTGAAGTGGCGGGCGGCCACCGCGAAGTAGGAGGCCGACCCTCCCAGGGCGTCCTTGGCTTCCCCGAAGGGGGTCTTCACCGAATCCAGGGCCACCGATCCCACCACCAGCACGCTCACTGGGCGCTCCTTCCCGGGAGTGGAACGGACTACATCCGCTCCGGGGCTTCGATATCCATGAGGGCGAGGCCGTTGGACAGCACCCGCCGGGCCGCTCCGGTCAGGGCCAGCCGGTCCCGGGTGAGCTCGGGATCGGGGCCGACCACGCGGCAGTGATGATAGAAGAGATGGAAGGCCTGGGCCACGTCGCGCAGGTAGTTGGTGAGCCGGTGGGGCTCCCGGGCCTCGGCCGCCCCCGCCACCACCCCCGGCAGCTGGAGCAGCACCTTGATCAGGCCCGTCTCCTGGTCTTCCACCAGGCGCTCCAGGGCGGCCCCCTCGGGCTCCGGGGCCCCCTCCTCCCGCGCCTTGCGCAGGATGCCCGCGATCCGGGCGTGGGCGTACTTGACGTAGAACACCGGGTTCTCGTCGCTCTCCTTCTTGGCCAGGTCCATGTCGAAGTCCAGATGGCTCTCCGCCCGGCGCTGGAGGAAGAAGAAGACGGCCGCGTCCTTGCCCACCTCGTCCAGGAGATCCCGGAGGGTGATGAACTCCCCGCGGCGCTTGGACATCTTGACCGGCTGCCCCCCCGAGAGCAGGTTCACCTGCTGCACGATGAGCACCTCCAGCCAGTCCCGCCCGTAGCCGGACCCCTCCGCCGCCGCCTGCATACGGCCGATGTATCCGTGGTGGTCCGGGCCCCAGATGTCGATGACCTTGGCGAAGCCGCGGTCGTGCTTGTTCACGTGGTAGGCGATGTCGGCCAGGAAGTAGGTGGGGTCGCCGTTGCTCCGCACCAGCACCCGGTCCTGGTCGTCGCCGTAGCGGGTGGACTGGAACCACACCGCCCCCTCCCGCTCCTCGACCTCGCCCCGCTGGCGGAGCAGGGCCAGGGTCTCCTCCACCGCCTCGGGGTAGAGCTCGCTCTGGTGGAACCAGCGGTCGAAGCGGGTCCCGTAGGCCTCCAGGTCCCGCCGCTGCCAGGCGGTGACCCGGTCCACGGCCACCCGGGCCATGGCCGCGGCCTGCTCGTCCTCGGACTTGCCGGCCAGGAGGGCGTCGGTCCCGGCCGGGTCCAGTTCCGCGGCCAGGTCCTTCAGGTACCCGCCCTGGTATCCCCCCTCGGGGATCCGGGCCTCTTCCCCCCCGCGAACCTCCCGGTACCGGGCGAGGAAGCTCCGGCCCAGGAGGTCGATCTGGCGCCCCACGTCGTTCACGTAGAACTCGGCCCGGGCGTCGTAGCCCGCGGCCCGCAGGAGCCGGGTCAGGGTGCCGCCGAAGGCGGCGGCCCGGGCATTGACCACGTTCAGGGGGCCGGTGGGGTTGGCGGAGACGAACTCCACCATCACCTGCCGCCCCCCTCCGGCCTCGCTCCGTCCCCAGGATTCGCCCGCGGCCAGGATGCCGGCCAGGCCCCGGCGCAACCGGGCGGGGGCGATCCGGAAGTTGAGGAAGCCGGGCCCGGCCACCTCCACCGCGCCGAAGAGGTCGTCCCGGGTGCGAAGCTCGGCGGCCAGGGCCTCGGCGATGGCCCGGGGCGCCTTCCGCAGGGGGCGGGCAAGGGTCATGGCCACGTTGCTGGCGTAGTCGCCGTGTCCCGCCTCGCGGGGAACCTCGATCTCCACCGCGGCGGCGGAGGCGGCCTCGGGGAAGAGCTTCTGCAGCGCCCCGGTCAGGGCCTCACGGAGTTCCGGTTCCACCGTCCACGATCTCCCGCGGCGCGTCCCCCCACAGACGCTCCAGCATGTAGGTTTGCCGGGTGTTCACGTGGAACACGTGCACCACCACGTGCACGTAGTCCAGGAGCAGCCAGGTCTTACCCCGGTGGCCCTCCACGTGCCAGGGGCTCTCTCCCAGCTCGGACTTGAGCCCTTCCTCCACCCGTTCGGCGATGGCCTTGACCTGGGGCTCGGACTCCCCGCTGACCAGCACGAACCAGTCGCAGACCGAGGACTGCTCGCGCAGGTCCAGGAGCACCACGTCGGTGGCCTTCTTCTCGATGGCCAGCTCGGCGGCGCGGTGGGCCAGGCGGTGGGAATCCGGGGGGACTTGCGGGCGGTCACGCGGCGATCATTGGCGACGGTCGAGAACGTATTCCACCGCGTCCCGGAGGGTGTCCCGGATGGGACCGGGTTCGAAGTGGTCGAGAAGTTCGAGGGCGCGGTCGGCGTAGCCCCGCGCACGCTGGCGGGCGTATTCCACCCCGCCGTACTCGGCGGCGAAGGCGGCCACCTCGGCCGCCCCCCCGTCGTCCAGGTCCCCGTTCATCCGCTCCCGGATCCGCTCCACCCGGGAGGACGGGGCGTTGCGCACGGAGTGGATCAGGGGGAGGGTGACCTTGCCGTCCCGGATGTCGGACCGGGTGGACTTGCCCATGGTGAGGGCGTCCCCCTCGATGTCGAGGATGTCGTCGGTGATCTGGAAGGCCATGCCCAGGTTGGTGCCGAAATCGGCCAGGAGCCGGCGCTCGCGTCCGTCCCCCCAGGCCAGGAGGCCCCCGATCTCGCAGGCCGCGGCCAGGAGCACCGCGGTCTTGTCCATGATCAGCCGGTAGTAGACCTCCTCCGGGAGAGCCAGGTTGCGGATGTACTCCAGCTCCAGCATCTCGCCCAGGCTCATGCGGTGGGTGGTGCGGGCCAGCACCACCATGGACTCGAACATCCCCCGCTCCACCAGGAGGAAGAACGCCTTGGAGTAGAGGTAGTCGCCCATGATGACCGAGGTCTGGTCGTTCCAGAGGCTGTTCACGGTGGGGATGCCCCGCCGGAGGAAGGAGCGGTCGATGGAGTCGTCGTGGACCAGGGTGGCGGTGTGGACCAGCTCCACGATGGTGGCGGCGAGGATGGCGTCGTCGGCCACCGGGCCCTTGAGGCGGCTGACCAGGAGGAGCAGGGTGGGCCGGAACCGCTTGCCGTTGGCCCGGAGCATGTGGGAGGAGATCTCGTTGATCAGCCGCACGTCGGAAACGAAGAACCGGGCCAGCTCTTCCTGCACCCGTTCCAGTTCCCGCCCCACCGGTCCCTGCAGACCGCGGATGTCCACCCGGGCCCGAGCGTCGGTTCCCTCTGTTCTTTCAATCATCGTTTCCGGGTTCCTGGGCGCTCTGGTCGTAGGGGAAGGCGACGGCGACCGCCGGTCGCGGCTTCAAGAGGGTGCTCAAACCATCTCGAGGATAATGTCGACAACGAGGTTGCGACACCGGAACCGGTTACCGGCGGCGCACACGATTACCGTCCGTTGATGCGCCGGCCCCCGGAGTCCTTTCTCCAACACGAACCGGTCGAACGGTATCAGGAGGCGGAGGGGGTGTCAAGGCGCACCGAGGCCAGCACCGGCCCCGGGCCCGCGCCCGGCTCGATGGGGAGCGCGTCGCCGGGGGCCAGGACCTGGAACATCCGGTGGGCCCGCTCCACCACCTCCTCGAAGCCGGGGCGGAGCCGGGCGGGCAGCGGCTCCGATTCGCCCCCCTTGAGGGTGAGCGGGTTGATCCACCGCCCGTTCTCCTGGACCCGGAAGTCGAGATGGGGTCCGGTGGCCATCCCCGAGGAGCCGACGTACCCGATCACCTGGCCCTGCTTCACCCGGACCCCGTTGCGGATGCCCTTGGCGTAGCCGCGCAGGTGGGCGTACTGGGTGCTGTAGGTCCCGTTGTGGCGGACCTTCACCGTGCGGCCGAAGCCGCCCCGCCAGCCCACCTGCACCACCCGGCCGTTGCCGAGAGCCACCACCGGGGTTCCGGCGGCGGCGGCGTAGTCCACCCCCAGGTGGGGGCGGACCCGCTTCAGGATCGGGTGCATGCGGTTGCGGGAGAAGGTGGAGGATATGCGCCGGTAGTTGAGCGGCGACTTGAGGAAGAACTTCTGCACCGAGCGCCCGCTGGGCAGGTAGTAGCCGCTCTCGTCCGGCTCCGCGCCCCAGGCGTAGTGGATGGCCTCCAGGGGTTCATCGGTGTCCCGGGGCAGGTAGCGGCCGGCCAGGATCCGGCCGTAGCCCGCCCGCTCGCCCCCCACCGTCCGCTCCTCCACCAGCATCTCGAAGCGGTCGCCGTTCCGGGTGTCGGTGAAGAAATCGAAGTCCCAGGAGAAGAGGTCGGCGAACTCCACCACCAGGCCGGGGTCGCCGCCGGCCCGGGTGAGGCTCAGGTAGAGGTTGTCGTTCACGTCCCCGGCGATCTTCCGCACCCGGACCTGGACCGGAGCCCGTTCCACGTGGGCGGCGAAGGCCTCCGGGCCCCGCTCCACCACCACCCGTTCCTCCACGCTCCGCTGGTACTCCAGCCGCCGCAGGTCCCCCTGCCGGGAACGGTAGAGCATGAAGCGGTCCTCGGGGCGGATCCGCCGGAGGTCCACGCAGGAGGCGAGCCCCTCCAGGACCTCGGTGACCCGGGACCGGTCCATGCCCGAGGCCAGGAGCGCGCCTTCCACCGTCTGTCCGCGGCGGAGGCTCAACTCCTCCACCGAGAACAGGGCGTCCTCGGGGACCGGGCCCAGGGCCGCGGCCCGGAACATCTCCGCCGGGCCGGCCTGGAGCATCCGTTGGGCGGGGTCACCGGAGCCGGAACGTGCGGCGATCACGATGACGGCGACGAGGAGGCCGGCGGCCCCCAGGGCGTAGCGGGCGCGTCGGCCGCGCCGGATGGTCAAGTTCACGTCGTGCTCATCCCTCCTTGAGTGCGACGGTCTATGTCGAAGTCGCAGGCACTGTAGTGATCCCCCGCCGACGCCGTCAAGACGCCGTATGCATGTCCCGGGCCAGGCGCAGGAGAATCCCCTTCCGGTTCAGCTCCGGGTCCTCGAGCACCCGCTCCAGGAGCCGGTCCAGGATCTCCCCCACCCCGGGGCCGGAAGGGATCCCCAGGGCCTCCATGATCTCGCGCCCCCCCACGGCCAGATCGGCCACGGAAAGCGCCTCCTCCCGGCTCAGCACGGCCTCGATCCGCGCCCGCAGCTCCTCCAGGGGGCCGTCGCCGGCGAGGTCGGTGTCGTGGGCCCGGGTGTCGGCGCCGCGGAGGAGGAACAGGTCCTCGAGGTTCCCCGGGCCCACCCGGCGCAGGAACCGCCGCACCGCGGCGTCGCTCCAATCCGGGGTGTAGTGGAACATGTGCTGGCGGACGAGATGGGCCACCCGGTCCCGTTCCCGGTGCGGGAACCGGAGCCGGTCCAGGATCTCCCGGGTCATCTCCGCCCCCACCCGCTCGTGGTTGTAGAAGGTCCCCTCGCCGTTCACCACCCGCCGGGTGCGGGGCTTGCCCACGTCGTGGAGGAGGGCGGCCAGCCGGACCTCGGGGTTCCCCGCCGGCGCCTCGTCCACCGCGCGCACGGTGTGCCGGAACACGTCGTGCGCGTGGTAGCGGTTCTGGGTCACTCCCACTCCTTCCATCAGTTCCGGCACCACCACCTCCAGGAGCCCGGTGCTCCGCAGGAGCTCGAGTCCCACCGACGGCCGCCGGGCGGCGAGGAGCTTCATCAGCTCGTCCCGCACGCGTTCCCGCGCCACCCCCGCCACCCGGTCCCGGCTCCGGCCCAGGGCGGCCAGGGTGACGGGGTCCACGGTGAACTCCAGCACCGCGGCCAGGCGGATCCCCCGCAGGGGCCGCAGGCCGTCCTCGTCGAAGCGGGCGTCGGGATCCCCCACCGTCCGCAGAACCCGGGCCCGGAGATCCGCCTCCCCCCCGTGGGGGTCGGCCAGGGTCCCCGCCCCGGGGTCCAGGGCCATGGCGTTGACGGTGAAGTCCCGCCGCGACAGGTCCTCGGCCAGCGAACTCCCGAACCGCACCCAGTCCGGCCGCCGGCCGTCCGAGTACGGCCCCTCGGTCCGATAGGTGGTGATCTCCACCGGCCCCTCGGGCCGGGCCAGGGTCATGGTCCCGTGGCGAGCCCCGGTGGGCACCGCCTCCGGCCAGAGCGCGGCCACGTCCTCCGGCCGGGCGGAGGTGGCCAGGTCCCAGTCCTGCACCTCCCGGCCCAGGAGCAGGTCCCGGACCCCGCCGCCCACCAGCCAGGCCTCGAAGCCGGCCTCGGCCAGGCGGGCCAGGAGCGGCAGCACCGGCCGGTAGGAGGCGCGGGCGCGGTCGCCGGTCAACGCCGGCGGCGCCGGACGCAGGAAGTCGCTCATGGGCGGAGTATAGTCGCTCCTCCCCCCACCCGGAGTCAGACCGGTCGGCCGCCCCCGCCGGGCCGGCGGAACCGGCCCGGGAATCCGGACCCGGGAGTCTCCTCCACCGCGTCCACCCGGACGATCTCCACGGTGACGTTATCGGTCCCGCCCGCCTCCAGGGCCATGGCGACGAGGATATCCCCGGCCGCGTCCGGGTCATTTCGCCACGCGATCCGCCCCAGGTCCTCGTCGGAGACGGTGCGGGTGAGGCCGTCCGAGCAGAGGAGCAGGCGGTCCCCGATCCGGAGGGCGACCGGATCCGCGGAGACGTCCACCCGGACGCCGGGATCGGTGCCCAGGGCCCGGGTGAGCATGTGGGAGTGGGCGCCGGTTCCGTCGCCCCCGCCGAGTTCCGCGTCCACCGAGTGGTCGCGGGTCAGGCGGTGGGCGACCTCGTCCCGGACCAGGTAGGCCCGGGAGTCCCCCACGTGGGCCACCACCGCCTCCCGGCCCCGGAGCACGGCCGCGGTGCAGGTGGTACCCATCCCCCGCAGGGCAGGCGTCTCGCGGGCCCGGTCCAGGATGGCGGTGTTGGCCGCGGCCACCGCCCGGGCCAGGGCCTCCTTCCGGTCCGGGGCGGGATCGGCCAGGTAGCGGGCGAGGACCGTCTCCACCGCGATGCGGCTGGCCACCTCGCCGGCGGCGTGCCCTCCCATGCCGTCCGCCACCACCACCACCGCCCCCACCTCGGGGGGTCCCCCGGCGTCGTAGAGGTGGCTGTCCTCGTTGTTGGCCCTCTGGCCCACGGAGGTGCGGCCGGCCCGGGTCAAGCGCAGGGTGGGAAGCGGATCGCTCACGGTCTGCCTTCCTTGCAGGGGGGGGAATTCGGCGGGGAGCTCCGCCTTCCGCGCCGGGGGCCCGGGCGCGGGAAGAGACATACGGTATCAGAAACCCCCGTCTTGCGCCGCACGGGAAGCGCGCGCCCGGTGGACGCGGCCCTCCGGGGACCGCGTCCACGGCCACCGCAGCCGTGGAAGCCGCCGGCGCGGCGCATCCCCGGGCAAATACGCCCCTCCCGTCTTGAGCCGGGTTAAAGTGTAGTGCTAATGTGTGCACTCCCGACCGAAACGCCGGTGCCCGCCGGCTGCTTGCCCCCCATGCCGAGACGGAGAAATCGACCCATGGTCCGCGCGTATCCGTTTCCCGCCCGATCCCTGTTTCCTGCCCTTCCCCGGATTCCCGGCCTGAGCCTGGTCCTGGTCCTGGTCCTGGCCGGGCCGGCCCTGCTCCCGGTGGCCGCCGCCCGGGCCCAGGCCCCCGATCCGGCCACCCTGGCCGCGTTCCGGCAGGACCCCATGAGCTTCTTCTTCCAGCTCCGGCAGACCGACGCCGTGGCCTGCAGCCAGGAGCTCCTGCAGAGCCCGGACGTGCCGGACCGGGAACGGGAGCAGGTGCTCACGGCCCTGGCCGCGGTGCACCTCGCCTCGGGCCGCCCCGACCAGGCCCGGGCGGCGGTGATGGAGATGCTGACCCGGAACCCCACCACCGAGCTGGCCCGCCCCGAGACCCTGCCCCCGCCCCTGGTGACGCTGTTCTACGGCATCCGGGACAGCCTGCTCCTGGCCACCGAGCCTCCCCCGGACCAGGCCCCGGTCCTCGACGTGCACACCCTGGCCGTGGGGGACATCGAGAACAACTCCCTGGTCGCGGGCAAGTTCAATCTCGACGCCTTCGCCAAGGGGCTGACCCAGATCCTCATCACCGATCTCCGCGAGGCCACGCCGCTCAAGCTGGTGGACCGCCAGCGCCTGAACGTGCTCCGGGACGAGATCCAGATGAACCAGAACTCCCAGATCACCGACCCCCGGTACCGCGTCCCCATGGGCCGCCTGACCGGGGCCCAGTCCTTCCTGTTCGGGAGCCTGATGCAGGTGGACGAGAAGCACGTCCGCCTCGACCTGCGGTGGGTGGACACCGCCACCGGCCAGATCCTCCTCGCCGACGGCGTGGAGGGGAAGCTGGGCTCCTCGGACGACCTGTTCAAGCTGGAGCGGGCGGTGCTGCTGGAGCGGCTGGTGCCCCGCCTCAAGACCCTGCTCGGAGACGATCCTGCCGCCGGAGAGCTGAAAAAGACCATGGAGCGCCGATTGAACGAAAAGAAGAAGAGCCTGCCCGGGAACTCCTCCTACGTACAGCTGCTGCTCGAGACCGGGAACGCCCTCCTGGCCGAGGACCGGGGGGACATGGCCGCGGCGCAGCAGGCCTGGGACGCGGTGGCCCGTCTGGACCCCGCCGACCGCACCGCCGAGGGGAGGGTGACCGCCCTGAACGCCTACCTGGCCATGGGCTCGGGGGAGGGACAGTGAGCCGCCGCCGGCCGCGCGCCCGCCGGTCGCGCACCGCCCTCGGCCTGGTCCTGGGTTCGCTCCTGGCCGCGGTCGCGGGGTGCGCGACGGCGCCCCGGAGCCCCGGCGACGACCTCCTCGCCCGCGGCGACTACGCGGCCGCGGTGACCGCCCTCACCGAGGCCCAGGCGGCCCGGCCCGACGACCCCGCCCTCAAGCGGAACCTGGGCATCGCGCTCCTGGAGACCGGGAAGACCGAGGCCGCCCTGGCCGAGCTCCAGGAGGCCCACGCCCTGGCCCCCAAGGACCCGGTGGCCGCCTTCCATCTCGGACGGGCGGCGGAAGCGGCGGGCCAGCCCGACCTGGCCGCCCGCGCCTACGGCGACTACCTGGCCCTGGGAGGCAAGCACCGGGCCGAGGTCCAGGCGCGCCTGAACGACCTCGCCCACCGCCGGGCGGAGGCGCAGATCAAGGCCGCCCTGGCCCAGGAGGCCTCCCTCAGCGTGGACCAGGTCCCCGACAACACCCTGGCCGTGCCCGACTTCGTGAACGTGGCGGCCAGCGACACCCTGGCCCCGCTCTCCCGGGGGCTGTCCGCGGTCATGGTCACCGACCTCTCCAAGGTGCGGGAGTTCCGGGTGCTGGAGCGCGACCGGCTGCAGGTGCTCCTGGACGAGCTCGACCTGGCCCGGCCCGCGGAGGGGAGCGGCGCGCCCGCCAAGCTGCACGCCATGAACACCCCACTCGGGCTCAAGGAACGCCTGGGCGCGCTCATCCGCCCCTCCACCGGGAAGCCCTATTACACGGGTCCCACGGACGACCAGCGCGACGCCGCCCTGGCCTCGGCGGTCAAGGCCTTCCAGGCCGACCACAAGCTGACCGTGGACGGGGTGGCCGGCCCCAGGACCCTGGCCGCCCTCCAGTCCGCGCTGGGCGAGCCCGGCCGGGCCGTGGCCGCCGCCGTCCCGCCGTCGCCGGTGGATCCGGCCACCGCCCCCAGGCTGGGCGTGCTCCTGGGCGCCCGCCGCTTCGTCCAGGGCGGTTTCGCCCCCCTGGGCCAGACCGACGTGCGCCTCGACGCCTCCCTGGTCGGGGTGCGCGAAGGCACGCTGAACTCCACCGGCGAGCCGGTGGAGGGCCCGCTTCCCCGCATTCTCCACCTCGAGAAGGACCTCCTCGGCCAGGTCCTGGCCGCGCTGGGAGTCACCCCCACCCCGGAGGAGCGCCGGGAGCTGGAGCGCGTGCCCACCGAGAGCTTCCCCGCTTTCCTGGCCTGGTCCCGGGGCCTGGTGCTTCAGGACCAGGGGCGCCGTGAGGAGGCCCTGGCCGCCTTCCGCGAGGCGGCCCGGCTGGACCCCGGCTTCGAGGAGGCGAAGGCCTCCGAGGAGGTGGCGGCGGTGACCCCGGCCGACCAGATCTCGGTGGACCGGGCCGAGATCCAGACCGCGGTTCCCCCTCCGGGCGTGCTCGGCGGCGCCGGCGCCGCCGACCGGCTGCTGCGCACCGGCGCCTGGGTGGGGCTCGGACCCGGCCCCGACCTGGACCGCTGGGCCGACACCGATCCCACCGTGACCGGGACCGAGAAGCTGGACGAGGGCGGCAGCCAGACCGGCACCATCGAGGTCGGCGGCACGCTCCCGGGGAGGAACCAGTGATGATGCGAACGCGACGCCTCCCGTACCTCCTGCTCCCGCTCCTGGCCGCGCTGCTCCTGCCCGGCCCCGCCCGGGCCGCGGACACCACCGTGCGCCTGCCCGGGAGCTGGCGCACCTGGACCCTGAAGGTGGACGGCAAGGAGACCGCCTCGGTGAGCCAGTTCCACCTCCCGGTGGTGGCCACCGCGGGCCTGGGTTCCCGGGCCGACCTGGTCCTCTCCGGCTCCGGGGCCTTCGCCTCCACAGAAAAGCCATCGGAATCCTTGAACGGGATGACCGACGTCACCGCCGAGCTCTTCCTGCGCACCCCCGGGAATCGGTTCCTGCTCCAGGCCGGCGTGGGGCTCCCCACCGGGAAGACGGAACTCGACGGTGCCGATACCACGGTGGCGCTGCGCCTTGCCCAGCCGGTGCTGGGCTTCCGGGCCAAGGACTACGGCGCCGGGTTCAACCTGAGCGCGGGAGCGGCGGCCGCCCTCCCGCTGGCCTCCGGAGCCAAGGCCGGCTTCGGAGTGGGCCTGGTCCATCGCGGCTCCTACACCCTCTTCGCCGGCGGCGGCGACTACCGGCCCGCCCCCGAGGTGTCGTTCTCGGCCGGACTCGACCTGGAAGGGAGGTCGGAGTCGGGGCCGGCTCCCCTCCTCCGCCTGGACGCGGTGTACCGCATCTTCGGCAAGGACGAGCTGGACGGCCGGACCATCTTCGAGGAGGGAAACCAGGTCGAGCTCACCGCCGGCGGCCGCAGCGGCGGCGAGGGCTTCCGGGTGGACGGCATGCTCCGCACCGTTCTCAAGGGGGACAACACCGTCTACACCGGCCAGGGCGCCACCGTGGAGGCCCTGAAGGCCAGCTCCGGCACCTGGATCCTGGGCCGGGCCCGGGGAACCTTCCCCCTGGGCAGGGCGCTGCGGGCCGGGCCGGCGGGCGAGTGGAACCACCTCTCCGGCAGCAACTCCGCCTCCCTCAACGGGGACGCCTACGGGGTGGGAGCCGCGGCCGGGCTCGCCCTGGGGCGCCGCGGGCGCCTCGACCTGGAGGCCCTGCGCCAGTTCGGCACCCTGCATCAGCCCGACGGACCGGACCTCGATCTTTCCGGGACCTCGATCGGATTCACCCTTACCTGGCAGGCATCGTGAGACCCCTCATGCACATCCACTCCTCCCGACCCTGGAAGACCACCGCCCTGGGACTGGTCCTTCTATCCCTGGCCGCGGTCCTGTTCTCCCTCGGCTGCGGCGACCACGGAACGGTGGGCCCGCCGGCCACCGCGTCCCTGGCCGTCCACGTGGTGTTCCCCGGGGCGGCCGCGGCCAAGCCGTCGGTTCCCGCGCCGGCGGCGGTCATCGACCGTGTCCGCGCCTTCGCCTTCCAGGTGCAGTCGGACGAGTCCGAGATCCTGGAGGACCAGGCCGCCCTCGACATCGCTCCCGAGGACACCAGCTTCGCCCTCTCCCTCACCGTGCCCCCCGCCGCCCTGTACCGGGTCCGGGTGGAGGCCCTGGGGGACGGGGTGGTGCTGTTCGAGGGACAGGGGTTCGTCGAGAACGTCGGCTCGGGGAAATCCCAGCCCCTGACCCTGGTCCTCACCGACGCCCAGGTGCCCGCGGCCCCCACCGGGCTGACCGCCGAGACCGAGTCCGCGGTCAGCGTCCGCCTGAGCTGGCAGGACAACGCCGAGAACGAGACCCGCTACCGGATCGAGCGCCGGACGGGCGGGGGGGCCTTCCAGGAGATCCACGTCCTCCAGGGGAGCTTCGCCGGCACCGTGACCTATAGCGACGACGGGCTCTCCGAACGCACGTCCTATGACTACCGGGTCCGCGCCGAGGGCGTGGCCGGTCCCTCGGACTACTCCAACGTGGCCACGGCGCGAACGGGGATCGCCGCTCCCTCCGGGCTCGGGGTGGCCTCCACCGGCGCCTTCTCCCTCCACGTGACCTGGGTCTTCGGTCCTCCCGATCCCGCCGGCGGTTTCGTCCTCCAGCGCCGCCTGGGCTCCGGGAGCTGGAGCACGGTGGCCAGCCCCGGCGCCGCCGACCGCTCCTTCGACGACACCGACCTTCAGCCGCTCACCGCCTACGGCTACCGGCTCCGCGCCTTCGAGACCGCGGACTCCTCGGCCTGGAGCGGCGAGGTGGTGGGCAGCACCGGGGACCGTCCCCCGGTCTGCTCCCTGTCCGAGACCCTCCACGACTTCGGGCCGGTCCCCCTGGGCCAGGCCCTGACCTGGGAAGTGACCCTGACCAATACCGGGGGGGGAACCCTGGCCGGGAGCGTGGGCCTCAGCAACACCGGGAACGGCTTCACCATCGCCCGGAACGGCGGGCCCTTCTCCCTCACCGCGGACCAGAGCATCACCGTCACCGTCGGCTTCCAGCCCGGCGCCGCCGGTCCGGTCAGCGCCCAGCTCACCACCGGGGCCGGGTGTTCGGTGGCCCTCACCGGCACCGGGATCCAGCCCGGCGCCTGTTCGCTGGAGCCGGCCGGCCTGGACTTCGGCAGCCTGGCCGTGGGCCAGAGCCTGGACAAGGACCTGACCCTCACCAACACCGGCGGCACCGCCATCAGCGGGACGGTGGCCCTCTCCGGCGCCTGCCCGGGCTTCTCCGTCGTCGCCGGCGGGGGGACCTACGACCTCGGCGCCGGCCAGTCCCGGACCATCACCGTGCGCTTCCAGCCGGTGGGGGCCGGCGATGCGCTTTGCACCCTGGTCACCGGGGAGTCCGACCAGGCCTGCCGGGCCTCCCTCTCCGGCGCCGGCCTCGAGCCCGCCCAGTGCCTGGTCTCCGCCACCGCCCTGGACTTCGGCACCGTGCGCCTGGGCGCCTCGGCCGACCGCTCGCTGACCATCCGCAACACCGGGGACCTTCCCCTGGACGGTTCGGTGAGCCTGGACTGCCCCGGCTTCAGCATCCTCTCCGGGGCCGGGGGCTACACCCTGGCCGCCGGGGAGAGCCTCCAGGTGGCGGTGCGGTTCTCCCCCACCGGGGCGGGGCCGGCCCAGTGCAGCCTGGAAACCGGCACCGACTGCGATCCGGTAACCCTCACCGGGACCGGGGAGGCCCCGCCCACCTGCGCGGTGGATCCCGGCAGCCTGGACTTCGGCACCCGGGCCGCGGGCACCGACAGCACCGCCTCCTTCGTGCTCGGGAACTCCGGCGGCGGGACCCTCACCGGCACCGTGGCCCTCTCCGGCTGCAGCGGGTTTACTCTCGTCTCCGGCGGGGGGGCCTACAGCCTCGGCGCCGGCCAGACCCGCACCGTGACCGTCCGCTTCGCGCCCGTCGAGCCGGGCGACTACGCCTGCACCGTGACCACCGGCCAGGACTGCACCGTGCCCCTGTCCGGGAGCGCCACCCCGGCCCCGGTGTGCTCGGTCGAGCCCACCTCGATCGAGTTCGGCCCGGTGTTCACCGACGGCGACAGCCTGGCCGACGTGACCATCACCAACGACGGAGGCGGAATCCTCGCCGGAACGGCGGCCCTCTCCGGGTGCGACGGCTTCTCGCTGGTGTCGGGGGCCGGGGTCTTCAGCCTCGCCTCCGGCGAGTCGCACACCGTGACCGTCCGCTTCGCGCCGCCCGAGGCCGGCTCCTACGCCTGCGATCTCGACCTGGGCACCGGTTGCGGGACGGTCCCCCTCTCCGGCACCGGCGAGCTTCCCCCCACCTGCGCGGTGGAACCGGCCGCGCTGGACTTCGGCTCGGTGTACGTGGAGGCCGATAGCCTCCGGAGCTTCACCGTGACCAACGCCGGGTCCGGCACCCTCACCGGGGCGGTGAGCCTGGACTGTTCGTACTTCACCGTGGTCTCGGGCGGAGGCGCCTTCGCCCTGGGCCCGAACCAGTCGCGCACCGTCACCGTGCAGTTCACCCCGTACGACCTCGGGGATTTCGCCTGTACCGTGGATCTCGGCACCGGCTGCCCGGGGGTGGAGCTGACCGGGTCCGGGACCTATCCCCCCTACTGCGAGCTGGACACCTACGAGCTGGACTTCGGGTCCCCCGCCGCGGGCGCCGCGGTGCGGCGCAGCTTCACCATCAGCAACGGCGGCGGGGAGGTCCTGAACGGTGCGGTGAGCGAGTCCTGCCCCAACTTCTCCATCGTCTCCGGGAGCGGCCCCTTCGCCCTCGCCGCCGGCGAGAGCAGGACGGTGACGGTGGAATACAAGAGCAGCACCGCCTCGGCCGACACCTGCGAGATCCAGCTCGGGACCGAGTGCGGGAGCATTCCCGCCTACACCACCCTGCCCCCGCTCTGCTCGGTGAGCCCGCTCAACATGAACTTCGGCACCATCAATGCCGGCCAGTACGCCGACCGGACCCTGACCATCCAGAACGTCGGCGGCGGTACCCTCACCGGGACCGTGACCGAGAACTGCAGCGAGTTCACGCTCTTCACCGAGTTGCCTGCGACCTACGCCCCCGCCTCGCCCCAGGCCAGCGTGAACTACGCCCTCGGCCCCGGCGAGAGCATGGACGTCACCGTGCGCTTCCAGCCCAAGTCCGGCGGCGTGTTCACCTGCAACATCCAGGCCGGGGACCAGTGCGTGGGTCTCAACGCCACCGGGACCGCGACCCAGGCCACCATCTACCCCGGCACCTTCATCGACTTCGGGCCGTCCTACTCGACCGGATACAACTACACCCAGGAGGTCACGGTGACCAACACCGGGGCCGGCACCCTGATCGGCGAGCCGGTGGAGAGCTGCCCCGAGTACTCGCTCACCGACTACTCCTACGAGGGGCCGGTGGGGCCGTTCGCGCTGGGGCCGGGCCAGTCCTACACCTTCGTGATCTGGTTCACCACGCCGTCCGCCTATGGCACCTTCAACTGCACCGTGGACCTGGGACCCAACTGTCCCTCGATCTACTGTACCGCCTCCCACTCGTACCTCGGAAAACCGGAGGGTAAATGACGGCACCGGAACGGGAGCGCCAGGAGACGCCGCTGGATCTCTTCGTGCTCGCCGATCTCCTGCCCGGAGCGGGGGCCGAGACGCCGCTCCGGGCCCGGCCCCACCGGGTGGACGTCCAGACCCTGGACGCGCTCCAGGCCGAGGCCGCCCCCGCGGTGACGGTGCCCGGGCCGGGGGGCGGGGAGCTGGAACTCGTCTTCCCCACCCTCAAGAGCTTCCGGCCCGAGGCCCTGGCCCGGGCCCTGCCCGCGCTCCAGGCCCTGGCCGGGGCCCGCCGGGTCCTGGACGACCTCCACCGGGGCCGCACCACTCCCGAGGCCGCCCGGGCGGCCCTCGGGGCCCTCCCTCCCGGGGCGGGGGACCTGGCCCGGGAGCTGGGCGACGCCCTGGCCGGGGAGCCCGGCGGGTCGGAGGCGGCCCCGGAGCCCGAGCGGCCGGCCAAGGCTTCCGCATCGCCCCCCGAGGCCCCCTCCGGTGGGCTCTTCGACCTCGTCGACGTGGAGGGGTCCGCCGCCGCGGCGGAGGCGTCCGGCCCCCCTCCCGGCGCGGAGCGGGCCCTGGAGCGGCTGGTCCGGGAGCTGGCCGGAGGCCGGGGGACGCCGCTCAACACCCGCCGCCTGGCCGAGCTCACCGCCCGCCTGGACGACGCCGCCGCCGATGCCGTGCGCGAGGTGCTCCACCATCCGCGGGTCCGGGACCTGGAGGCGGCCTGGCGCGGCGTCCACTTCCTCCTCCGCCGCCTGGATCCGCGGTCGGGGATCCGCATCCATCTCCTGGCCGTTCCTCCCGGGGACCGGGTCCGGGCGCTGGAGGAGATCGTGCTCCCCGCCGCCGGGGAGGCCCGGCGCGAGGCGCGCACCGTCCTGGTCCTGGTCGACGCCGACTTCGGCGCCGGCCCCGGGTCCCTGGCCGAGGCCCTCGAGCTGGCCCGCCGGGGGGAGGAGGGCCGGGTGCCGGTGCTGGCCTCGGCCGACCCCGCCCTGCTCGGCCTGGACTCCTGGAAATCGATCCAGGAGCTGGGGCCAGTGGACGAGATCCTCGAGGAGTCCCCGCCGGAGGGGTGGCGGGAGCTTCGCGCCGAACCCGCCGCCCGCTGGCTGACCCTCTTCGCCAACCCGTTCCTCCTCCGGCTTCCCTACGGGGCCGAGCTGGACCGGGTCAAGGGCTTCGCCTTCGAGGAGAACCCCGCCGGCGCCGAGCCGGTGCACCTCTGGGGCCGGCCGGCCTGGCTGGCCGCCTCGCTGTTGGCCGAGAGCGCGATCCGGGACGGCTGGGGCACCGACTTCACCGGCCCCGCCGCCGCGGCCACGGTGGAGGACCTCCCGGTCCGGCCCCTGGTGCTTCGGGGCGGGGACCCGGTCCAGGTTCCGCTGGAGATGCTCCTTCCCGAGAACCGGGTGCTGGAACTCTCCCGGGCCGGGATCGCGGCCCTCGCCTGCGCCCGGAACCGGGACACCGCCTTCCTGCCCACCGCCCCCGGGGTGGCCCGCCCCGTCCGGGGCGAGGGGGCCTCGGACACGCGGACGGAGGCGCTCCGGGTGGGCCTTCCCTACCAGGTGTTCACCGCCCGCATCACCGCCCTCCTGGACCACCTGCTGGCCTGGATGCAGCTCTCCGGCACCCCGGCGGAGCTGGCCGGGCACCTGGCCACCGGGCTCGAGGTCCTGACCGCGGAGCGGGAACGGGCCGGGGTGGAGGTGGCCTGGGAGGCGCCGGAGGAACCGGGGGAGGCGGCGTCGATCACGCTCCGGGTCATCCCTCGGGCGGAGGCGGTGCGCGGCCTTCCCGTCCTGGAGCTCCAGCTTCCCTTCTCGCGGGGCGGGTCGTGAGCCTGGCCGTCTCCCCCACCGCGGTCCAGTACTACGACGTGAGCGGGGCCACCCTTTCCGAGGCCGCCGACAACGCGGTGCTGGACGGCGGCGAATCCGGCCGCTGCGACTACGAGGTCTGGTACGAGTACAATGGGGTGTCCTCCCGGGGACTTCCCCGGAACCTGGTCCTCCACCTCGAGCTCACCATCCTCATGCCCCGGTGGGTGGACAAGGACGAGGCCACCCAGCCCGAGATCGAGGAGTGGGACCGCTTCTACGCCGCGCTCCTCGAGCACGAGCGCGGCCACGCCTCCCGGCTCCGGGCCGGGGCCCGTGTGGTCCATGCCCGGCTGGCCCGGACCCGGGTGGCCGACATCGAGGCCCGCTTCCAGAGCGGGAAGCGGACCATGCATCGAGACAACATCGCCTACGACGACGCCACCGACCACGGGCGGCGCCCGCCCCCGGGCACGGTGATCACCATCCCCTGATTGCAGCACCGGGCGCCGCGCCTCCGGGGCGTCCGCCCGACCGCTTCGAGGAGCCGTCATGAAAGCCTTGCCCTGGAAAATCGTCGTGGCCGCCGACCTGGGGGCCGAACCGGGCCCGCCGGTGCCGGTCACCGCCGCCGGCCTGGACGACACCCTCCGCACCCTGGGGGTCTCGGCCGGGATCCCGGTGCCCGGCCAGGGCACCGGCACCCTCACCCCGGAGTCCCTGGCCGACCTGGAGCCGGCCGCCCTCCGGCAGTTCCCCGGCGTGTCCGGGGAGGCCCTGGACGCGGTGCTCCACGCCCCGGCCCTCCAGCGCCTGGAGGCGGCCTGGCGGGGGCTCCGGTTCCTGCTCGCCGAGACCGGGGACGCGGTGAAGGTGGAGGTGATGAGCGCCCCCCGGAAGGATCTGGCCGCGCTCCTCCGGGAACACGTGTTGGGCCCCGGCCTGGAGTCCGACGCTCCCCCCACCCTGCTGCTCCTGGACTACGACTTCACCCACAAGGCCGGGGACCTGGCCCTCCTCGGGGAGCTGGCCGGGATGGCCAAGGTGCTCCAGGCCCCCCTGGTGGCCGCCGCCGACGCCGGGTTCTTCGACTTCCGGCATCTCTCCCACGTGCTCGCCCTCCCCGACATGCTGAACCGCCTCGGCGACCCCGCCCACGCGGGATGGCAGGCCTTCCAGGCCACCGAGGAGGCGCGATGGGTCTGCCTCACCCTCAACCGGTGGCTCATGCGCGCCCCCCACGAGGACGGCGACTACCGCGAGAGCGTCTCCGAGGCCAAACCGGAGAGCCGGCTCTGGGGCCGGGGGGGATGGCTGGTGGCCGCGGCCGCGGCCCGGAGCGCCCGGGCCCACGGGCACGCCCTGGATCTCTCCGGAGGCCGCGGAGGGCGCTTCGACGGGCTTCCGGTCCGCGACTACCCCACCGCGGCCAACGAGACCTCGCCCCTGGCCACCGAGGTCCCCATTCCCGACATGAAGGCCCAGGAGCTCTCCCGGGCCGCCTTCACCCCCCTGGTGGGCCAGGTGCGGGGGAACGCGGTGGTGGTCCCCATCGCCGTGACCGTGTCCCGGTTGAGCCCGGGCCGGCTCACCGTGGAGGGCACCCTGGCCTACCAGGTCACCGCCGGACGCCTGGCCCGCTTCTGCGGGAACCTCCTGGACGCGGTGCCGGGTGGCCCCCCCGAAGCGGGCGCGGCCTTCTTCCGGGAGGCCCTGGGCGGGTTCCTGGAAGGGCTGGGGGGCGGCGACGCGGTCACCGTGACCCCCACCTCGGTGGAGGGGGAGGACGGACCGCAACCGGTGGCCGAGATCAAGATCGAGCCCGCGGTTCCCCTGGAGGGGAAGCGCATCTCCTTCACCTTCATGCTCCCCCTGGCCCGGGCCTGACGGAGGCATCATGAACATCGACGGCAAGCCGAACGCCCCTCTTCCCCGCGTCCTCGAGGCCGATGCCCCCCGGCTCCAGGCCGGCGCCTCGGTCGAGATCGGCCCCGGGCTGGTGGTGGACGCCCCCTCCGCGGAGTCTCCCGCCGCCCCCGCCCGCCTGCGCCTCCCCTCGGGGCGCCGGGCGGAGTTCGACCGGGACGGGAAGGACGACCTCCTCACCGTCTCCGCCGCCGACGGCCGGGTGGAGCTCACCGTCCGCTTCACCGAGGCCGGCCCGGTCCTCTCCTTCGAGGCCGCCGGGCTGCGGCTCCGGAGCGCGGGCGAGGTGGCGGTGGCCTGCGAGCGGTTCCGGGTGGAGGCGGCGGAGGAGGTTTCCCTGCGCTCGGGCGGCACCCTGCGGACCGAGTCGGACGGGGCCACCGAGCTGGAGGCGGGCGGAGCGGCCCGGGTGGAGGGACACGCGGTGGAGATCCGTTCCCGGCGGGGGGACGTGGACCTGAAGGCCAACGACGACGTCCGGCTCCGCGGGGAGCGGGTGAAGCTGAACTGCTGAGGCGCGAATGGACTTCGAGAACGCCTCCCCCTATCCCGCCGAGCTCATCCGGAGCGCGCTGTCGCCCGACGACAGCGAGCCCATGCTGGCGGTGGTGGTGCTGAAGGTCACCTACCTGGTGGAGCCCGGGGGAGCGCTCCGGCTGGCCCCGGAGCAGGTGCCGGTCACCCTGGAGTCGGTGGAGACCGAGCTCGGGGTGCTCCCCCCCGACGCCGCCCCGATCAAGCCGGGGTTCGACGTGATGGTGCTGGGGCGGGCGGTGCCTCCGGAGGGGAAACCGGTGCCGGCCATGACCGTGCGCCTCACCGTGGGCGCCGAGGTCCGGGAGCTGGCCGTGTTCGGGAACCGCCGCTGGGTCCGGAACGAGATCCCCGAGAAGGAGCGGAAACGGAAGCGCAAGAAGGACGAGCCGGAGCCGGCGCCCACCTTCAGCGCCACCGTTCCCGAGCCCTTCGTCGCCATGCCCCTCACCTACGCCAACGCCTACGGGGGGAACGCCAAGGTCGGGGTCTACGAGGCCCCCAACCCCTACAACCTGGAGGGGAAGGGGTTCTGCATGGACCCCGCCTTCGCCGACGGGGTGGAGCTTCCCAACGTGGAGAACCCCCGGGAGCTCATCCGCACCTGGGAGGACCAGCCCCGGCCGGTGGGTTTCGCCCCCCTGCCCCTGGGCACCCTGTACACGGTGGAGCGGGGGGTGGAGCACGATGCCGAGAACAATACCCAGACCGTGCGACCGGAAGTGTTCCAGAACGCGCACCCCGACCTGGTGTTTCCCGAGGTGCCTCCCGGCACCGAGGTCGCCGTCGCCGGCATGACCCCCGACGCGGCCTTCGCCTTCCGCCTTCCCGACCTCCGGGCCTCGGTCACCGTGCGCCTGGAGGACCGGGAGTACCGGCCGGCGGGGAAGGTGGACACCCTGATGATCTTCCCCGACGAGGGGCGCATCGTGGTTCTCCACCGCACCCCCTTCAAGTACCGGGTGATCCCGGAGGAGATCCGCACCGCCCGCCTGGAGGTGGAGCACACGGGGGCCGCGTCATGAGCATGCCCACCTTCGCCATCCACACCGTCAACGTGCGGCTGGCCTTCCTCTACGCCACCCACCAGGACATCCCGCCCCCCTACACCGCCCCCCCGGCGCCGCTTCCCTTCGTGGAAGTGCCCCACACCTGCTTCTGGGGGCCGGGGCAGGCCATGCCCGCCCCCAACAAGGTCCTCACCGACAACTTCACTCCCGCCCAGGTCGGACACGACAGCGGGATCGGGGTGATCCACGTGGACATCCCGGTGGGGCCGCTGTGCCCGGTGGCCATCGCCACCTCGATGTGCAAGGTGGTGTTCGCGGCCGGGACCGTGCTCTCGGACAACAAGCCCACCGCCGGCCACTTCCCCCCCATCATTCCCCTCCTCCAGTGCTTCTTCCCCGTTCCCCTTCCCATCGCCGGCTATCTCCTGGTCATGAACACGGTGTTCGTGGGCATGAACTTCATGGACATCCTCATGGGACTGCTGCGGATCGCGGTGGCCATCGCCCTGGCCGCGATCTTCAACAAGCTGGGCAACTCCAGCAGCCGCCTCGGCCAGGCCTGGCAGGCGGTGGGGGAGTTCGGGGAGCGGTTCGGGGCCAGCTGGGGCGGAGCCCTGGGCAATGCCCTCCTCGGGAACCTGGCCGAGGACATGGTCAAGGGGTTGGTGCTTTCCCCGCTCATGGAGGGGAAGATCGCCCTCCCCTTCCAGATCGGCGAGCTGGATCTCACCACCGGCCAGGCCAAGTTCTTCTACGGGAACGTGGGCGGCACCCACTGGGAGCCGATGCAGAACTACTCGGTGGGTGGCCTCATGGAAAGCGCCCAGACCCCGTCCACTTCCTCCGGGACCACCTCGCCGGCCCAGCAGGCCACCCGCGGCATCCCCACTCTGGGAGGATGAGCATGCGACCCGACCGCGCCTTTACCGCCGAACCGTTCCTGGCCAAGGACCCGGAGGGGGCCCAGGCGGTGACCGTCCTGGTCAAGCTGGGCTACGTGCTGGAACCGGACGGGAGCCTGTCCCCGGCGGAGAAGGCCCCCGGCTTCGTGACCGAGGACGTGATCGTCCCCAAGGGGGACGAGCCCGGCCACTACCCCACCGCGGAAATGGAGCTGGTCCCGTTCAAGCTCCGCACCGACGTGGTGGTCACCGGCACCGCCCGCACCCCCGACGCCTACCCCCGGCGGGACATGGTGGCCGCGGTCCGGGTGGGCCCCTATCTCAAGGCGGTCCAGGTCTTCGGCGACCGGGTGATCGAGGACGCGGGGGACGGGAAGCTGCGCTTCAGCGAGCCCGAGCCCTTCACCGAGATGCCTCTCTCCTACACCCGCGCCTACGGCGGGGTGGATCCCACCGTGCCCCGGAACGAGGACCCGCAGACGGTCTCGGAGTGGATCGAGTACTTCACCCTGGAGCGCCACCCCGGGGTCTACCCCCGGAACCCGGTGGGCATGGCCTACGTGGTGAACCCCCATCCCTGGCTCCTCTTCGGGCGGCCGATGCCCAACTTCGAGGATCCCCAGGACCTCCTCGCCCCGGAGCGGATGGTGGTGACCGACGCGCGGAGGTGGTGGGCCCAGCCCCTTCCCGCCGGCTTCGGCTGGTTCGGGCGCACCTGGTACCCGCGGTGCGCCCTGGGAGGCCTCCTCCCCCCGCTCCCCGCCCCGGAACCGGCCCGCCTCCGGGAGGCGGAGCTGGGCATGGTGCCCGCGGATTACGCCGACCGGGCCGCCGATCCCGATCCCGACCGGCGGGTCCGGGTGGAGTTCCTGAACGGGGCCTCCCCGGGGCTGGCGGTGCCGCTCCTCCGGGGCGATGAGCCGGTGAGCCTGGTGGGGCTGGACGCCCGGGGGGAACTCCGGTTCCGGCTTCCGGGAGAGGTGCCCCCGGTGACCATGGCCTTCGAGGGGAAGCCGATGGAGGTGCGGGTCCACCTCCACACCGTGTTCCTGGCCAAGGACGAGGACCGGTTGGAGATGATCTGGAGCGCCCAGGGGCGCCCGCCCCGCATGCTGCCGGTGACCCTTCCCACCCGGGAGGCTCCCGAGGTGGACGAGCTGGAGGGCATGGAGATCCGGGTGGCCGGCCGCGAGATCCCCCACGAGCCGGTGGACCTGGGCTCGGTCCCCTTCTGATCCCTTCCCCCGGCGCCCCCGGAGTCCCTAGTTGGCCTTGACCGGGGTCCCGCTCAGGGTCAGGGGCCCGGTGGCGGAGACGGTGGCCGGGGACCCGCTCACGGTACAGGGGCCGGTCGAGGCCACCTGAACCGTGGCCCCCCCCACCTTGCACAGGGCGTCGGCAGCCACCTCCACCCCGGCCCCGCCCAGCTTGGCCTGGCCGGTGGCCTCCACGGTGATCTTGGGCGACTTGATCTCGATCCCGGCCGAGGTCATGGTGATGGTGCTCCCCCCCACCTTGAGCTCGATCTTCCCCGAGTCCATGGTGATGGTGTTGGCGGTGGCCTTGAGCTCGATCTTCCCCTGGTCGGTGGTCATCCAGTTCTCGCCCACCCGCTTCTCGGATTTCTCCGTGTCCTCCTCGTAGGAGGTCTTGGACAGGCGGTAGTACTGCTGGTCCACGATCACCACCCGGTTGGCGGCGTCCACGAACAGCTCCGCCGGCCCCTCGGACACGGTGATGGTCTGCTTGTTCTTGACGGTGATGGTCTGGTCGTGGCCCACGTTCCGGGTCTCGTCGTTGCCGATGCCCTGGGACTCGTTGTTCTCCACCCGGACGTTCCAGTCCTTCTGGGCGTGAAGGAAGACCTCCTCGCTCCCCGCCGCGTCCTCGAAGCGGAGCTCGTTGAACCCGTCGCTCCCCGGGGAGGAGGCGGAGCGGATGGTGCTCTTGGTCTTCTCGTCGGGCAGCGGGTACGGGGGCGGGTTGTCCCCGTTGTACACGCAGCCGGTGACCAGGGGCCGGTCCGGGTCCCCCTCCAGGAAGGCCACCACCACCTCCTGGCCGATGCGGGGGATGAACAGGGTGCCCCAGCCGGGGCCGGCCCAGGTCTGGCTCACCCGCACCCAGCAGGAGGTCCGCTCGTCGTTCTCCCCGTCCCGGTCCCAGTGGAACTGGACCTTGATCCGGCCGTAGGCGTCGGGGTAGATCTCTTCCCCGGCCGGTCCGGTGACCTTGGCCGTCTGGGGCCCCTCCAGCCGGGGCCGGGGGGTGATCCGGGCCGGGGCCAGGGCGTCCTTGGCCGGGATGCAGTCGAAGGTGTTGGCGTAGACCGGCTCCCCCTCGGACAGGCCGGTCTCCTCGGCCAGGGCCTGGGGCTGGTTGCCCCAGTGGTTGACCCGCAGGAGCAGGTACTCCCGGTTGAAGTCCATCCGGGGGTGGTCCTCGAGAGTGAAGCGGTAGCCGGGGAGGAACCGGCGGCAGTTGCTCTGGGCCTGGCCCCGGTCCCGCTCGGTGCGGTGCTCGGCCAGACGCACCCGGGCCCGTTCCTTGGCCCCGGACACCTCCACGAACCCGCCCGGGTAGTCGTAGTCCTCGTAATCCCCCTCGTCCCCGGGGTCGGCCAGTTCCCCGGTGGAGGCCAGTTCCAGGGTCGGCTTCTTGAAGTCGTAGTCCCGGACCATGGTCTTCCCCGTCCGCACCTCCCGGCGCCAGCGGAGCTTGGACACCTCCCGCCCCGGCGCGGAGCCGAACTCCGCCTCCCGGTAGAGCATGCTCGTCTCCCCGGGGATCTGGGGATGGCAGTCGGGGGCGTCCCCGCTGACCAGGATGTGGGCGTCCTCCTGGTGGCGGAAGAAGTAGTGGATCCCCTCCTCCTCGAACAGTCGGCTCAGGAAATCGAAGTCGCTTTCCCGGTACTGGACGCAGTACTCCCGGGTGGCGTAGTTCCCGGTGAGCTGGGGGTCGTAGCCGTCGGAGGGGATGCCGGCGTCGGTCAGCACCTCCTGCACGATCTCCGGCGCGGTCATGTTCTGGAAGATGCGGCTCTGGCTGCGCAGGGTGAGGAGCCAGAGCCGGGGGACCAGCCGGGCCCGGTAGTAGACGTACATCTGGCTCCGCCCGAGCTGCTCGAAGCGGCTGATGATCCCGTGCACCTGCCGCTCTCCGAACTGGCTCTGGAGGGAGAAGAGCGCGTCCTTCCCCACCACGTCGTCGAAGTCCATCTGCAGGTCGCGGCTGGCCAGGGTGATGTCGAACCGGTAGAGGGCGGAGAGCCCCTCGTAGCCGGAGAACCGGGTGACCAGGAACTCGTCGGCGGGCAGGCCGTCCACCTCGAGGGAGAAGTCCGCCTGCCGCGTGGAGCGGATGATCGCCATGATTACGCCTCCTTGGCCGTGCTCTCCCCGAACTCCAGCCGGAATCCCTCGTCGTCACCCACCGTCACCGTGACCCGGTCCGGCAGCGGGCCCTCCGACATCCGCTCCAGGAGCGAGGTGGAGAGCATGGGAAGCAGGTTCTGGTTGATGATGTGGTCGATGTTCCGGGCCCCGGTCTCCACCTCGGTGCAGCGGGAGGCGATCACCTCCTCGACCTTGGGGTCGGTCTCGAGGACCATGTGGTGGCTGTCCCAGAGGCGGGCCACCACCTTCCCCATCTTGAGCCGGATGATCTCCTTGAGGAAATCGCCCTGGAGGGGGAAGAAGGGGACGATCTCCATCCGGGCCAGGAGCGCGGGCTTGAAGTGGTTGGAGAGGACGGGACGGATGGCCCCGGTCACCTCGTCCAGGGTCGGGGGCACCGGGCCGGTGCACATCTGCATGATCACGTCCGAGGCCAGGTTGCTGGTCAGGAACACCACCGTGTTCTTGAAGTCGATGATCCGGCCTTCCCCGTCGGAGAGCATCCCCTTGTCGAAGACCTGGTAGAACAGGTTCAGGACCTCGGGATCGGCCTTCTCCACCTCGTCCAGGAGCACCACCGAGTAGGGACGCTGGCGCACCGCCTCGGTCAGCACCCCGCCCTCCCCGTAGCCCACGTAGCCGGGCGGGGAGCCGATGAGCCGGCTCACGGTGTGCTTCTCCTGGAACTCGGACATGTTGATGGTGGTGAGGAAGCGTTCGCCTCCGAACATGAGATCGGCCACCGAAAGGGCGGTCTCGGTCTTCCCCACCCCGCTCGGACCCACGAACAGGAATACCCCGATGGGGGTGCTGGGGTTCTTGAGCCCGGCGTGGGAGGCGCGCAGGCCACGGTCCACCGCCTCGATGGCGTGGTCCTGCCCCTTGATCCGGTCCTGCATCCGCCGGCCGAAGTCCAGCACCAGGGCGGCCTGGTCCCGCACCATCTTCCCGGCCGGGATGCCGGTCCAGTCGCTGATCACCGCCGCCACCAGGGAGGCGTCCACCTCCAGGGGGATGAGGGGGTTCTTCCCCTGCACCTCCTTGAGCTTGTCCAGGGCGGCGTCCAGGGTCTCGCGGTCCACCGGGGAGTCCGCCGCCACCCGGGCCTTGGCCTTCTCCTCCGCCTCCTTCTCGGCCCCCGGACCGGCCTTCTTCTCCGCCCCGGCCTTGCCGTCCCCGTCGCCCCCGTTCATCCCCGTCTTGGCCTGGCCCAGGAAGGCCCGCCGGAGCTTCAGGACCTCGGCCACCGCCTCCCGTTCCCGGGTCCAGCGGGCGTCGAGCTCGGAGCGGCTGGTCTCCAGCGCGGCCAGCTCCTTCTCCAGGGCCTCCACCCGGTCCGCCTTGGCGCCCAGGCCCAGGTCCTCGTCCTCCTTGATCGCCTTCCGCTCCCGCTCCAGGGTCTGCATCCGCCGCTCCACCGAATCCAGGGCCTCGGGCTTGGTGGCCTGGGCGATCTTGACCCGGGCGGCGGCGGTGTCGAGCAGGTCCACCGCCTTGTCCGGGAGCTGGCGTCCGGAGATGTAGCGGCTGGACAGCCGGGCCGCCGCCTCCACCCCGGCCTCGGTGATCCGCACCCCGTGGGCCTCCTCGTACTTGGGCCGGAGGCCGCGCATGATGAGGATGGCGTCCTCCTCGCTGGGCTCGTCCAGCTTGACCAGCTGGAAGCGCCGGGCTAGGGCGGGGTCCTTCTCGAAGTACTTCTTGTACTCGGACCAGGTGGTGGCGGCGATGGTGCGGAGCTCGCCCCGGGCCAGGGCCGGCTTCAGGAGGTTGGCGGCATCGCCGCCCCCGGCCGAGCCGCCGGCCCCGATCAGGGTGTGGGCCTCGTCGATGAAGGTGACCACCGGGGTGGGCGAGGCCTTGACCTCGCTGATCACCGCCTTGAGGCGGTTCTCGAACTCGCCCTTCACCCCCGCCCCGGCCTGGAGCAACCCCAGGTCCAGGGTCAGGAGCCGCACGTTCTTGAGGATGTCCGGAACGTCCCCCTCGGCGATGCGCAGGGCCAGCCCCTCCACCACCGCCGTCTTCCCCACCCCCGGCTCCCCGACCACGATGGGGTTGTTCTTCCGGCGCCGGGCCAGGATGTCGACCATCTGCCGGATCTCGCGGTCGCGGCCGAACACGGGGTCGATCTCCCCCTTCCGGGCCCGCTCGGTGAAGTCGATCATGAACCGGCCGATGGCGCTCTCGTCGCCGGACCGGGCCGGGCCCGCCGGGCGCGGCTCCCCCTCCCCGGGGGCCTCGTGCTCGGAGGTGGAGGCGGTGATCTTGTACAGGTCCCGCTTCAGCTCGTCGCGGCGGATGGGCTCCAGGTACCCGGAGAGGTCCTCGTCGGTGTAGCGGTCGGGCCGCTGGACCAGGACCAGGAACAGGGCGCCGGAGCGGACCCGGTCGTCGCCGAGATCTACCGAGGCGGCCAGCCAGCCGTCCTGGACCCAGGAGAGAAGCAGGGGCGAGAAGACCGGGCGCCCGGTGTTGCCCGCCCGCTGCCGGTCGAGGACGTGCTGCACGGTGCGCAGGATCCCCGCCGGGTTGATCTCGAAGTGCCGGAGCACGGCCTGCACGTCCCCGTTGGGGTCCTCCAGGAACTGGAGGAGCAGGTGTTCCACCGTGACCTCGTAGTGCCCCCGGGAGACGCAGTTCCCCGCCGCCGCCTCCAGGGCCCGCCGGCAGGTTCCGTTGAGCTTGTTGATCAGTCCCTTGATGTCCACTTCCATGATCGGTCTCCTCAGGGTCCCTCGCCGCCGGACCGGCCGGGCCGGCCCGGGGAAGGGGTATCGGTCAGCGGGCCGCGCCCGGCGGCGCGTCCAGGGGGTCGTATCCGCGCGGGGAGAGGACCACGAAGCCCTCCTCCTCCGCCCGCGGAAGGATCCAGCTCATCTCCCCCAGGGGCTGCCCGCCGTCCCCACCCAGCCGCAGGGGCGGAACGTGTTCGGGGCGGACCCGGAGGGCCACGTCGAAATCCAGGGGGTCGGTGACGAAGAAACGCGTGAAGGCGGTGAGCCGGCGGAACTCCTCCCGGCCGGGGAGGAAACGCAGCGCATCCTCCGCGTCCAGGGGGCCCAGCACCACCCGGAAGGCCCCGGTGCGGTCGATGAGGCTCTCCCCCAGGCAGGCGGAGTCGCCGAGGCGGGCGTTGGCGCCCCCCAGGCGCAGGGTCTGCTCGGGAGAAATGGGAACGGTGCGCTCCCGGAAGCTCTCCACCGCCACCGGCACGCCGTCGAACTGGTCCTCCAGGAAGCCGCGCAGGGCGGGGGCGGAGCGGGCATGGCCCCCCAGCAGCCCCGATCCCCGAAGGAGGAGGGGAAGCGGGAATCCCGTGCCCGCCGCCATCCCCGGGGTGCCCATCCCCACCAGGCAGAGCATCCGGTTGGTCATGGGGTCGGTGCCGCCGTCGGCGTAGCGGACCGGGTAGCGGTACTTGAGCCAGGCCCGGTAGATGAAGGAGATGAACCGGTGGTGGAAGAGGTCCAGGAAATCCCGCACCCCGGTGGCCTCGGCCCCGTCCCAGAGCAGGTCCTCGGTGAAGTGGTTGGGCATGGGGGAGGCGGGCCCGTAGAGACCGAAGAAGTTCACCGTGATCCGGTACCGGACCGGGATCTCCGCCCCCGCGTCCTCGTAGCGCTCCACCGACTCCACGTCGGAGTCAGGGAAACCCAGGCTGAGCGCGGGGCGGAAGCGCACCGTCTCCCGGCCCGGCGGCTCCCCTTCCCCGGGCGAGGCCGCCCCCTCCCGGAGATCCAGGAGCAGGCGCACCAGCCGGTAGAAGGAGAAGCGGTAGGGCTCCTCGAAGACCAGCCGGCTCAGACCAGCGTCTTCTGTCCGATCTTCGACGGCCACGTGGTCTCCTCGCCGCGCTGTACGCCCCGGGTCCGGAGGCGGGTGAAGGAGTTGATGGAGGCGTGCAGGCTCAGGAACTCGTTGAGCAGGCTGGTGAACAGGTAGAGATCGCCGTCCCCGGCGTAGTGGTCCTCGAGCACGTCCAGGGCCACCTCCCAGCCCCGGATGGGGGTGCCGTGGACCAGGACCTGGGCCGGGCGTCCCTGCACCCGCTCGATGCCCCGGATGCGCATGGCGTTGGCCCGGGCCGCGCGCGGATCGCGCAGGGCCTGGAAGTTGTAGAGCTCCAGGATCCCCCGGAGGGCCTTCACGCTGGCCAGGGAGACGTAGTTGAGCGAGAGGTGCGAGATCAGCCGCCAGTGCAGGTCCCCCTCCAGGGGCGGGGCCACCGAGGGGGTGGGAACGGTGAGGTTCTTGAAGCGGACGAACTCGGGCGAGGTGTCGGTGGGGACGCTCACGTCCCCCACCCGGAGCGCCTCGGGCAACCGGCGATTGGTGGCGGTCAGCTCCACCGAGACCGTCTCCACCGGCGGCACCGCGCTCGCGCCCCGGACGTCCACGAAGGACAGGTAGTGCTCGGACCGGTCGTCCACCACCGAGCTCTTGATCCGGTCGTAGTAGTAGGTCTCCTCCCCCGCCTCCCGGCCGTGGCGGAAGGAGTAGAACGCCGGCACCACCCGCTCCCGGGCGGTGCCGGGGACGATGCCCACCACCCGCTCCAGGGAGAAGACCTCGTAGTGGAGCGGGCTCGCCCCCGAGGGGCGGAGCCGGTACTCGGCCTGGGTGCGGTCGATGCGGAAGGGGTCCGCCTCGTGGGGAAAGATGTTGGCGATGGGGGTGCAGTAGAGGCGGATTTCCTCCTTGGTGGGCCGGAGGCTGGTGGGAAGGGCGCGGTCGAAGCGGACCTCCACCCGGAAACGGTCCTCCACCGGGAGCACCTTGAGCCCGTCCAGGCCCACCAGGTCCACGAACAGGAACTTCTCCGGCAGGGAGAAGTACTCCTGGAGCAGCCGGTAGCCGGGAAAGGCCCGGGCCGGATACGGGAGCAGGGCCTCGTCGTCGCCGAACCCGGCCGGCTCCAGGGTCACCGGCGCTTCCCCGCCCCCGCCCTTCTCCCCCCCTCCGGGGCCGGACATGGCGAAGGCCGCCGCCCCCCGCACGTGGCGGAGCAGATGGTGGTAGAGGGCGAAGGTCACCGACTGGTCCCCGTGCAGGAACAGGCGCACCCGGGAGAGATCCAGGGTATCGACCCGGGCCTGGTTCCAGACCCGGAAGTCGAGATGGAGCCGGGAGGGCCCGGCGGCCTGGCTCTCCAGGGCCACCCCGTCCAGGGAGACCGGATTCAGGGTCACGTCGTAGGCGGTCCGGAACCGGCAGGGGGTCCCCTCCACCGGCACCGACTGCACCTCCACCCCCCGGGGGACCCGCTGGGACTGCCGGAGCGCGGCCAGGACGGGCGAGAACTCCAGCACCGAGAGCGAGGGCACCGGCCGCAGGTAGTGGGGCCAGAGCATGGCCAGGAGCGAGTGGGTGACCTCGGGGATCTCGTCGTCCAGCTTCTGGCGGATGCGGCCGGAGAGGAAGGCGAACCCCTCCAGCAGCCGCTCCACGTCGGGATCGCTCCCGGTCTGGCCCAGGAAGTGGGCGGCGGCGGGATGGGCACGGGCGAACTCCTCCCCCAGTTGGCGCAGGAACAGGAGCTCGTCCTGGTAGTACTTGTTGAACATGGCCCGGCTATCCCTTCACGTCCACTTCGCCGGAGGAGTCGACCCGGGTCTCGAACCAGACCGAGGCCCGCTCCTCGGCGGTGGCCAGCTCGGCCATGATCTCGAACTTGAGGGCCAGGGGGTCCTCCGGGGCTTCCACGTGCTTCACGTTCACCCGCCGGAGCCGCGGCTCGTAGGTCTCGATGGCCTCCTTGATGGCCCGGCGCATGCCCACGATCCCCTCCGGGAAGCTGGTGGCCAGGTCGACCATGTCCGGGATCCCGTAACCGGGCACGGCGGCGGAGATCCCGTGGCGGGAATTCAGGAGGTTGCGCAGGTTGGCCAGCACCGAGTCGGCGAGGTGGGCGGTGTTCTCATGGATGGTCCGGGGGGACTCGGCCCCCGGATCCCGCAGGCGTTCCAACAGGCTGCGTTCGCGCGGCACGGGCCCTCCGGGTGCGGTTCAGGACACGACCGAACGGGAGGACGCCCCCCACGGCGTCCTCCCCCGGTCCTCGATCGACGACGGGAAGCGGGCTAGGCCTGCTCCCGCCAGCTGTCGTGGTGGGCGGCCCCGCTGGGCTCGAAGGTCCAGGTGATGTTCTCGAATATGATCGAGATCTCCTCCAGGGGCGGGTCCGAGGCGGAGGCGGGATCGATGCAGTCCGGGCTCACCGCCTTGAAGCTGGCGATCCGTCCCCCGGCGATCTCGATGGTGTAGAACTGCTCGGTGGTCCCGTCCCCGGCCGGGCTGGGCCGGTAGAACTTGAAGGTCGCCTCGACCTCCTCGTTGTTGCACAGGGACCGGTAGAGGATCGGGGTGGCCTTGTCGATACGCTTGCGGATCACGATGGGCTCGTAGGAACGGCGGCCGGTGGACATGCCGCTCCCCTTCTCCCGGCCGGTACGCACCGAGGACTCGAAGAACACGCACTCGATGGTCTCGCCGCGATCCATCGACGTGATGGTGCTGTCCCCGTGAACATCTTCACCGTTCGACTTCAGCCACAAATGGACGGTCTGCGCCATGAGCCTTTTCCTCCTGGTGACCCTGACTCGACCCAGGATGGCGGGTCACCGTGCCGCCGTGGATACCCAGGTTTGGAATGGTACGGCCCGGAACCCCGGACCACGGTCCTACTTCTTGTCCAGCTTGCCGACCAGCGACAGGGTGAAGAACGCGCCCATGTACTTGAAGTGGGGACGCACCTTCAGGCCGACCGAGTACCAGCCGGGATCGCCCTCGACGTCATCGACCACCACCTCCGCCTCCCGCAACGGCCGGCGCCCCTTGACGGCGGCGCTGGCGTTGTCCATCTCCGACACGTACTGCCGGATCCAGTTGTTGAGCTCGCGGTTCAGGTCCGACTTCTCCTTCCAGCTCCCGATGTTCTCCCGCTGGATCACCTTGATGTAGTGGGCCAGCCGGTTGACGATGAACATGTAGGGAAGCTGGGTGCCGAGCTTGTAGTTGGCCTCGGCGTCCTTCCCCTCCTTGCTGTTCCCGAAGAACTTGGGCTTCTGGCAGGAGTTGGCCGAGAAGAAGCAGGCGTTGTCGCTCCCCTTCCGCATGGTGAGGGGAATGAACCCCTCCTCGGCCAGCTCGAACTCCCGCCGCTCGGAGATCAGCACCTCGGTGGGGATCTTCTGCTCCGTGGACCCCATCGACTTGTAGGTGTGGACGGGCAGGTCCTCCACCGCGCCCCCGCTCTGGGGGCCGATGATGTTGGGGCACCACCGGTACTTGGCGAAGCTGTCGGTGAGGCGGGAGGCGAAGGCGAAGACCGCGTTCCCCCACAGGTACTTGTCGTGGTCCCCGGCCACCTGCTCCTCGTAGTTGAACTCCTTGACCGGCACCGTCTCCTCGCCGTAGGGAAGCCGGAGCAGGAACCGCGGCATGACCAGGCCCACGCTGCGGGCGTCCTCGGACTCCCGGAAGGAGTTCCACTTGGCGTAGGACGGGGACTCGAAGATGGAGTGCATGTCCTTCAGGTTGGGCAGCTCGGTGATGCTCTCCACCCCGAAGAACTTGGGGCTGGCCGCGGCGATGAAGGGGGCGTGGGCCATGGAGGCCACGCTGGCCGCGTAGCCCAGGAGCTTCATGTCCTGGGGGTGGGCCGAGAGCTCGTAGTTGGCGATCATGGCCCCGATGGGCTCGCCGCCGAACTGTCCGTACTCCGAGGTGTAGACGTGCTTGTAGAGGCCCGACTTCACCACCTCGGGGGAATCCTCGAAGTCGGTGAGCAGGTCGTCCTTGGACACGTTGAGGATCTGGATCTTGGTGTTCTCGCGGAAGTCGGTGCGGTCCACGAGCAGCTTGAGCCCGCGCCAGCTCGACTCCAGCTTCTGCACCTCGGGGTGGTGCAGGATCTCGTCGATCTGGGCGCTCATCTTCTTGTCCAGCTCGGAGATGATCCCGTTGATCACCGACTGGTGGACCTTGGGGGTGGTGACCCCCGGACGGACCAGCTCCTTGATGAACGCCTCCAGGCCCCGCCTGGCCACCGAGTAGCTCTCGTCGGTGGGCTTGACCTTGGTGGTCTGGACGATCTCATCGAGCAGGGAGCCGCCCGCCTCCTGGGTCTGGCCGGCTTCGGCCTGGGCTTCTTTTTCCATCTCAGACATTGTCTCTCCTCCCGGCCGCCGGGACCCGGATGCGGTCCGCGGTGGCGACGGATTCCAGGGATGCGCCGGAACGGTGGACGGTGATCAGGATTCGCTCTCCGGAGGTGCGGCCTCTCCGCCGCCGGCGGCGGCCTCGCCGCCCTCGCCCAGGCCGAGCTCCTTCATGATCTTCTCCCGCTGGGCCGGATCCTTGAGCAGGGTCTCGATCTTCTTGCGGAAGGCGGGGACGTTGGCCAGCGGGCCCTTGAGCGCGGTCAGGGCCTCGCGCAGCTCCAGGAGCTTGTTCAGCTCCGGGACCTGCTGGGCCACCGAGGCGGGCTCGAAGTCGCGGAGGGTCTTGAACTTCAGGTCCGCGGAGAGCTCGTCCCCCTCGCCGCCGCTCAGGGTGTTCTTCACGTTGATGGTCACGCCCAGGTTGTGCTGGCCCATCACGTCGCTGAAGTTGTCCTTGTCCACCGACACCGCCTTGCGGTCCTCGAGGGCCGTCTCGTCCTCGCGGCTGGTGAAGTCGCCCAGGACCATGAGCTTGAGCGGAAGCTCGATCTCGGCCTGGGCCCCGCCGGTGGCCGGCTTGTACACGATGTTGACTCGCTCCTTGGGAGCTACCGATCCTTCCTTGGCCATGGTCCTCTCCTTGGCATGGGTTTCCGGGAACGCGGGAACGCTCCCCGGGGTCCGGGTGCGGATCCGGACGCCCGTCGATCGCAGGATTCAGATGTCGCCGTACCGCGCCGGATCGCTACCTCCCCTCCGCGTCCAGGGCCGCGAAGACGTCGATCCGGCACAGGCGGTTCAGGATCTCCCGGTTCCGCTCCGCCTCTTCCGGGGAGGGCGGGCGGCCCGCCTTCTTCCGGCAGAGGAGCAGGGTCTTCAGGACGTCCGCCGCCAGTTCGGGGCCCCAATCCTCGTAGGTGCTCCCGGTCATCTCGCGGTCCAGATTCTCGAGCAGCGCCTCGGCCGCGGGGACCTGTCCCCGGTCCAGGCAGAGACGCGCCATCTCCAGCTTCCAGCGGGCCCGGGCGCGGAAGAGGCCGGCCCGCGAGGCGCCCTCCTCCAGCCGCCGCAGGGCCTCGCCCAGGCGCTTCTTCCGGGCCAGCTCCCGGGCCTCCTCCACCGCCTCCTCGAACCCGTCCAGGCCGGGGTCGTCCCCGGCCGGCGCCGCGGCGGGGGCGGGCGCGGCGGCCTCGCCGCCCCCCAGGGACGACGCTACCCGGCTCTGGATCCACTGGCGGGTGGAGCCGTCGGCCAGGGGCGATCCGTCGGCGAAGCGCAGGTTGGGTAGCTCGGGCACGCGTTTCAACAGGAGCCCCAGCTCCTCGCAGATCGCGTCCGCGGCGGGAGCGAACTCCTCCCCCATCTTCTCCAGCGCGGTGACGGAATAGCGGTGGATGTCGAGCCAGAAGAGCGCGGTGGCCAGCTTCTCCTCGGCCTGGAGGAGGACCCCCTTCCACTCCCCGCGCCCGAGCGCGGCCTCGAACTCGGCCTTGGCCTCGCCCGCCGAGGGAATCTGGGTCTGCCCGTCGGTGGCGGGCGGGCCCTGGGTGACCCGTCCCCAGATGATCTGCCGGGGCAGCCGGTAGGCCAGAGGGTTCTGGATGTCGGTATCGCGCAGCACGCCGGCGGCGCCCAGGGCCAGCCGGCGGATCTCGGTGAGGGCCTTGTTGGCGTCCTCGGGGGAACTCACCGAGCCCATGGATGCGGCGGACGTGGCGCCGGGGGCCGAGGCGGCGCGGGGAGGCGGCGGAGGCGGCGCCTGCCGCTTGGAGATGTCGTCCAGCGCGCGGCGCAGCTCGGAAAGGAGGGTGGCCCCATCGTCGACCTTGGGGGCCAGGGCCTCGCCGATCTCCCCCACCCGCTCCAGGCAGGTCTTGAGCTCCTCGGGGCTGCCGGTCTTGGCCCCCTCCATCTTCACCCGCTGGGCTCCCCGCTCCCCCAACCACTCCAGGGCGGCCACCCGGCCGCGCATTCGCTTCATTCCCGGCTGCAGATGCTCCCAGTGCTGGCTCACCAGGTCCCGCATCACGGTGAGGCCGGCGGCGAGCCCGGCATACCCTTCCCGCTCGTAGAGCCCCACCGCGAGCCAGGCCGCGACCAGGATGTCCTTGGACTTGGTCTCCAGGAGGGTTCGGGCGTTTCCCACCACCAGTCCCCAGTCCACCTCGGGAAGGGTGGGGAGCTCCAGCTTCCGGACCTCCTCCTGAATGGCCTCGAACTCGGGCTCGTCCCGGGCGGAGTCGCCCCCGGGGGCGTCCTCGCGGATGGGTTTGGAGCCGAGATCGAGCAGTTCAGCCGCGCTCACGGGTACGTTCGTTCCTCCGGGACAAGGACGGTCGTATACCTGCACGGGCAGGCCACATCCGGTCGACCGGGAAGGCGACCGGGCCATGTCCCCCTGAATCAAGTTGTTGCACGATGTACAGTCCAGCGAGTCTAGTGGACCTGAGCACTACCATTCAAGCCCGGTATGACCTATTGTGGCCATTATCCGAGCGGGCAAGACACTTTCCCTCGGCCCGTCCGGGGGTCACCCCCGCCGGTCCAGCCGGGCCAGAAGCTCCTCCAGGCCCGTTCCGGATCCCGCCGCCCCACGGATCGCCTCCTGCCAGGCCCGGGCCCTCTCCCCCGGCCGGCGCGGATCGCTCTCGTCCAGGGGGTAGAGGGCCTCGCTCTCGAAACCGGGATCGACGAGGTGGAGAAAGGCCGTGGTCCCCGGGGCCTGGAAGTAGACGTCGGCCAGCCCCGGCCGGCCCTCCGCGGGCCCGGTCCAGAACAGGGCCCGGGGGCCGGAACCGTCCCGGAAGGCCCGCCCGATGAGCCCCAGCCAGAACCCGAGGGCCTCCGCCCCGTCGCCGTCCCGGCCGGGTACGGGAATGCGCAGGCCGTAGCCGGGGACCCTCCCGGGCCCCAGGCGCCCGGCCACCTCGAACAGGTTCGCCCCCACCCGCGCCACCACCGCCGCCGGATCCCCCCCGAGGCCGGCGAAGGCATCCAGGCCGGGCGCGGTCCGGGAGGTCCCGCCGCCCGCGCCGGCCGGCGGCACCTCGGCCTGCAGGCCCTCCACCGCCTCCGCCACCGGGCGCAGGGGCGCGGGGCCGGGAGCCTCCCCCAGTTCCACCAGCCGGAGGGCCTCGGCTTCGGCCCGGGCCAGGAAGGGCCAGGAGCGCTCGAGCAGGGCGCCGAGCCCGTCCGGGGACACCCCGGCGAAGAGCGAGAAGGGGAACCGCCGCCCGCTCCGGTCCCGTCCCGGGACCAGGCTCCCGGCCAGGGCGGGCCCGGCGGGGCCCGCGGTGAGCAGGAAACGCCAGGGGGGCATGGCCGGAAAGACCACGTCCCATCCGCCGGCCAGGCGGCCGTGGCCCTGGCCCACGCCCTCCTGGAGCCACTCGGTGAACCCGCGCACCACCGGGCCGCCGGCGTTCACGGCCACGAAGTCCCCGGTCAGGGGGAGCTTGCCGAAGGCCCCGGGGGGGGCCTCGGGACGCGGCTCGGTCACCGCTCCCCCGTCACCGTCCGTCCGCCACGATGCGGGAGGGAAGGTCGAAGCGGAAGAACCCGCGGGAGAGGGGATGGATCGAGGACAGCCCGCTCACGTTGAACACCATGGTCACGTCGGAGGGCTGGGCGGGGATGTCCCAGGCCAGGGAAAGCTGGCTGGAGCCCGCCGGTTCGATGCGGGCCCGGTCCAGGAGGTGGAAGAAGCCCCAGGCCCCGGAGTAGCTGATCGGTTCGATGGTGGCCGTGCCTCCCGCGTCCAGACGGAGGCTGGCCCCCGCCTCCGGGTTGGTGCCGGGCCAGGACATGGGGGTCCAGGTTCGCTGTCCCATCTGGTAGATGAGCGAGGTCCCCCCCAGGTCCAGGCGCACCCCGCGCATGACGATGGAGCCCGTCCGCTGCACCCGGTCGGGCTGCAGCGAGAAGGTGAACCCGGCCGAGCCTCCCTGGGCGAACACCGCCCGCCGGATGCGGTAGGCGGTGCGCAGGCACTCCAGGAAGCCGGGGGTGAGCCGGATGCCCGCGTTGGGCAGCTCGTGCCCGTCCTCCGAGACCATGCCGGAGAGCGACTGCTGGTAGTAGGACCAGAAGGTTCCGTTGGGACCGAAGAAGCGCTCGAAGTCCGAAAGGGCGCAGTCGGACCCGCTGGCGCTGAGCGGATACCGGCCGGCCAGGGTCTCGCGGTACTCCCGCACCACCGAGCTCCAGCCTCCCTGGAGGTCCTGACCCACCCCGGCCCGGACCGATCCCGTGACCACCCGCGCCGGGAGCTTGAGCACCCGGGCCAGCTCCTGGGACGCCGGGTTGTCCTCGGTGCCGGGGATGCGGGTGTCCACCCAGCTCACCACCCCCAGCACCGGCTCGCTCCGGGCGGGATCGCCGCCGGAGGCCAGGGAGGCGTAGGACGAGGCCAGGGCGTTCACCTTGTCGATGTAGGCCAGGTAGGGAGCCTTGTCCCCCGAATCACCGCCGCGGAGGAACTTGAACGGCCCTCCCCCGCCGGGGGCCCGGAAGAACTCGTGCAGGGCCCCGAAGTCCTGTTCCACCGCCAGCAGCCCCGGATCCGACTCCTCCTGGAAGCGGGTGTTCTGGTCCACCGCGCGCAGGACCTTGAGCACGGGGGCGCTTTCGGTGGCCGAACGCTCCAGGAAGGAGCGGGTGGCCTCTGCGTCCGCCCCCGGCTGCACCCGGATGCCGGCCAGGAAATCCTGCCAGTGGCCGGCGTACTCCTGGCCGTACTTGGCCAGGACCGCCTCCCGGATCCGGATGGGGGTGCCGTTCCAGGACTCGCGCAGGGCCCAGTCCTCGCGCACCGCCTCCAGCCAGTCCAGGTAGCCGGTGACCGGGCCCTTCCAGCCCGCCTCGGTGTACGCGCCGGGCACGGCCACGTCCCCGTAGACCCCCACGTCGGCGCCCAGGATCTCGGCCACGGTGATCCGCGGCTGGTCCTGGCCCGCCTCCTCCAGACCGGAGTACACGCCGTCCGCGCTCCAGTAGCGGTGGATGGCGCTCTGGGCCCGCCGCTCCACCAGCTCGTCGCGGTAGGGGGCGGGCGGGAAGAGATCGGCCAGGACCTGGGGATAGAGGCTGGCATAGGCCACCTGCTTCTGAAGCAGCCGGTCGAACTCCTCCCGGTCCTTGCCGTCGGGCACCCCGGTGATGGGGGCCCAGTAGGCCGAGAGCTGCTCGGCCACCGCCGGGGCGTCCTGGGGGTGGAGCCGCGCGGCCGGGTCCTGAAGGATGCGCCAGGTCCGGTACCACCGGTAGTAGCGGGGGAAGGTCACCCCCAGGCTGTCCGCGTGCTGGGCGAGGTTCCGGGCCAGGTAGGGCTCGACCGGGGCCATCACCGCGTCGTGCAGCGCGGCCAGGTACAGACGCCGTCCCTCGTCCGCCGCCTTCTCCCCCTGGTAGGTGGCCAGCAGCACCGCCTTGGTCACGGGGCGGCTGCGGTTGTCCATGGCCTCCAGCTTCCCGCGCAGGGACTCCAGGGTATGGAGGTCGTCCACGGTGAGGTCCAGCCGGCCCCCCTGGGCCGAGGCCGCCGCCTTGTCGCTCAGGGAGCGCACGTCGTTGAGGAGCGAGCGGTTGTTGGCCGAGAGGACGAAGAGGGCCCCGGCGAGCAGGGCCAGCCCCACGCACCCGGCCGCGAACACCTTGGCCCGCCGGGACCGGCGCCGCCGCTCCCCCTCCGCCGAGGGCCCGGCCACGTGGCGGTCCGGGAACACCACCCGCGAGAAGACGTGCTCGATGAAGTAGCTCTTGGTCTGGCTGGGCGCGACCGCCATCCCCTCCTCGCCGGCGGCGATGCCGAAGCCGCGCAGCATGGCGTTGATGACCTGGTCGATGGGCCGCCCTTCCTGGGTTCCGCTGGTGAAGTAGAACCCGCGGAAGATGGGCCGCTCGTGGTAGGGATTGGGGCGGAAGAGGATTTCCACGAAGGTGGCCAACCGGTCGCGCAGGGCCTGGAACTGGAGGGGGAAGAACAGGATCTCGGGCCGGCTCTCGGGGTTGCCGGCCTCGGCGGTGCGCGCGATCCGCGCCCCCCGGAGGGCCTCCTCCAGCCGGTCCATCTCGCCCCGGAAGATCCCTTCCGCCGGCTCCCGGGCGAACCGGTCCCGGGGGATGGTGGCCCCCCACACCGCCGCCCGCTCGGTCTTGGAGAGATCCCCGAAGAACTCCACGAAGCCCCGGATGAGGTCGCACTTGGTGAACACCACGTAGATGGGGAAGCTGATCCCCAGGCGCTGGATGAGCTCGTCCACCCGGGCCCGGATCTTCTGGGCGTGGCTCTCCACGTCCTCCTCGCCTCCCATGACCAGGTCCTGGATCGAGACCCCCACGATGAGCCCGTTGATGGGCTTCTTGCCCCGGTTCTTGCGCAGGAGGTCCAGGAAGGCCAGCCACTCCTGGGTGTCGTCGGCCTCCACGGGCAGGGTGTAGCGGCCGGCGGTGTCCAGGATCACCGCCTCGTCGGCGAACCACCAGTCGCAGTTCCGGGTGCCCCCCACCCCGCGCACCGAGGGCCGGTTCCGGCCCGGGTCCAGGTAGGGAAAGTTGAGGCCGCCGTTGGCCAGGAGGGTGGTCTTGCCCGAGGCGGGAGGGCCGATGATCATGTACCAGGGCAGCACGTAGAGCGCGCCGGAGCCGCCCTTGGACTTCCCCACCCGGGAGGTCTTGAGGGCCTGGATGGCCTCCAGGAGCTGATTCCGGATCTGCTCGATCTCCTCCTCCCGCCCGGGGCGGGTGGAGACGAGCTGGGCCGAGGCCTGCTCCTCGATCGATTTCTCCAGCGCCGCCCCCGCGCGCTGGGCGCGGAGCCGGAGCAGGAAGAGCACGATCAGCCACACGAAGAGGATGCCCATCACGGTCATGGCCAACCAGGGGCCGCGGAGGCCGAACTGGGGACCGACCCACACCGCGATGAAGATGAGGAGCCCCGCGCCCCCGGTGAGCAGGGCGCCGGGGCGGAGGAGACGGGAGAACAGGCTCAGGAAGTTCATGACGGGTCGGTCACCTCCCCATCCCGGCCAGGAGCTGGCGGATGGAATCGGCGGTGCCGCCGGCCGCCCCCCGGGCGAAGGCGGCGAACAGCAGGATGAGCAGGAAGGCACCGGGGATGAAGAAGAGGGCGGTGACCCAGATCGGGACCCCCTCGCCCACCGCCTCCGAGAAGTCGTCGGGGCGCTTTCCGTGCGGGGAGAGGGCGTCCATGCTCCAGCTCCGCCCCCCACCCAGCTCACCGGAGAGGGCGGCGATCACCGGCTCCAGCTTCTCCCGCCCGAAGAGCTTGAACCGCCCCTCGAAGCCCAGGGCCAGGCAGTCATAGTAGATCTCCAGCACCTCCCGGTTCTCCTCCGGGTTCTGGCGCAGCCGCTCCAGGCGCTTGAAGAACTCCTCCCCGGCCACGTTGATCTTCAGCAGCTCGAGCTGCAGGGGCAGGGTGCGCCAGGCGTCCCGGCCCGGCCACTTGGAGTTCAGGATCGCCTCGTCGAGCATGGCGATGAGGGCGAAGCGGGCCTCCTCGATCTGGGGGGTGGAGGCGCCGGCCTTGCGCGCGTCCTCCTCCAGGGTCTCCAGCATCCGGTGCACCCGCTTGCGGAACTCCTGGACGTCGCCCAGGTCCACCGCGGTCCGCAGGGAGAGAACGAGGGAGAACACGTCCGAGGCGGCCCCGCTCAGCGAGGCGGGCGCGGTACGCGTTTCGGCCGTCGCGGCACCGGCGGCGGGCGCCGGAGCGGGGACGGCGGGCTTGGTCCGGCGGGATATCATGAATGGTAGTCGCATCTCAGTCGTTCAGAGCGATGAGCTCGGGCTGGAAGTTGGGGAACTCGGGCGGGGCGTAGAGGGCGAGGGCGTGGGCCCCGGCCACCAGGTCCCACACGTCGCCGGACTTCTCCACCTGGAAGTAGACGTAGCCGGCCTGGACGGGAAGCGAGGCGGGAGCGGTCTGCACGTGCCGCACCGACACCCCCACCAGCGCGTTGGAGATGAGGAAGTCGATGCGGTCCGGGGTGGCGATCTTGATCTTCTGGGGCAGGCTGGTCTGGATCTCCCCGGTGGGCATGGAGGCGTAGACCCCCAGGTAGAGGCCCACCTTGGGGGAGAGGAGCCGGTCGTCGTCCAGCCGCCCGGTATAGACGTTCTCCTCGTTCTTCTCCAGGGCGATCCGGGTGTAGTGGCGCGGGAGCACGGTCTCCATGAGCTTGGGGATGCGCGCGCCGAGGTCGGCGAAGGCGGCCTCGGGCCGGTCGTGATCGAAGGGGGCCAGGTCGCGCACGTCCTGGTCGCTCATGGTGGTGAGGGCGCCGGCCAGCCGGACCAGGGACCGGTAGACGGTCTCGGGATGGGCGTTGGCCCCGCGCAGGAAGTGCGAAAGCTCGGGGATGGCCGCGTTCACCACCCCCAGGAGCCAGAAGCCGGCCACGTCGTCCCGGCCGAACTCGGCCACTCCCTTGCCGCTGTGGCGGCGGCGCTCGGAGAGCTCGCGGGACTTGGCGACCATGATCTCCAGCAGCCGCCGCAAAATGCGCAGCACCGCCTCCGAGGCCCCGATGCCGAGACAGGGAGGCACGAAGTCCTCCCGGAAGGCGAATCCGCCCTCGGGCTTGCGCACGATCTCGGCGATGGGCAGGTGGTCGTAGTCCCCCAGGTTCTCGTCCGGGAGCAGGAGCCGGAAGTTGCGGTGGGCCACCCGGACCTCGCGCTCGTTCTCGCCCACCGTCTCGTCCACCGCGTGCACCGAGGTCTCGCGATAGCGGGTGTCCGCCTTCTCCCCCGCCTCCGGTCCCGACACCTGGCGCTCCCCGGACCGGTGGATGCGCAGTCCCAGATAGAGGGGGAGCCGGGTCTCCTTGATCGGGAACCGGTCCTCGATGTTCCGGCCCGGCGGGGCCTCGTCCCGGTCGGGGATGGAGAACGCCCCGCCCAGGGGCAGGATTCCCGAGGCGGCGTGCACCACCACCTGCCCGTTGTGGATGGCCTCGCGGTCGAGGTCGATCCCGGTGAGGCCGAACCCGAAGGGCCGGGCGGCGCGGAACAGTTCCGCGGCTCCGTCCTCGTGGTAGCGGTCGAGATACTGGAGGTGCTGGGGAGTGAGGAGCAGTCCCTCGCTCCACACCACCCGGCTGCGCTTGCTCATCGTGTCGGGAGCCTCCCGGCGGTCACGGACCCGCCTGCTCGATGCAGTATTCGTCGAAGACCAGCGAGACCTTGGCCGGGACCTCGGCCACCGGCCGCGTCCACCGCCAGCAATCCCCCTGCGACTTGCAGTAGTTGCCGACCACCGCGATCACCTGGGTGCCGGGCTTGAGCTCGATGGAGACCGGGACCTGGTCCCCGGGTTCCAGGATCAGCTCCGACTTGTCCACCAGCTCCTTGCCCAGTTCGCTGTTCTCGTCCTTCCACAGCGAGCCGAGGGTGGACATGGAGATCCTCGCGTCCCCGGAAAGCTGATACACGCGGACGGCCAGGGCATTGCCCACGCCCTCCCCGCAGGAATTCAGGAGGTCGGCCCCGGTCAGGGTGAAGGTGATGCCCTGGGGCCCGGCGGGCTCGGGCTGGTCCTTGCCTCCGCCGAAGATGGCGCAACCGCCGACCCACACCGCGACCAGCACCGCCGCGCCCGCCCGAAGGAGACGCGTTCCCGCCGTCCTCCGTCCTCCAATGCTCAACATGCCTCTCCCCTTCCTTCCGGTCCGGCCGCGCCGGACCCTCATTCCGACCGGGAGTCTTCTTCCCCCCGGCGCCGCCCGGTGCGGGCATCCCGGAAATTCCGGTAGCCCCGCCGGAACCCTTCCCGGTGGAAGCGCTCGAAGTCCGCGGGGGCCAGGGCCCGGAGCTGGGCGAACCGCCGCAGGAACTCCTCCCAGACAACCTGGATCATCACCGGCCGCAGCCGACTGGACAGTTTGAAGGGTCCGACCGCAATCCGGGTACCCGCAAATTCACGACGGATCCTGTCCGGATCGAGCATGTCGAGGAGGTTCTTCGCCCCCTCGTGGGCCGCTTCCTGATAACCCTCCAGGAGCCCGGCATGATGGACCTTGAGCTCCTGAATCGAGGCCTCCAGGCGGGCGAGGGTCTCCTCGCCCCCGTCGCCGAGGAGGCGCCGGGCGAGATCGCCGGCGTCCTGCGCCTTGGGGCCCGGCTCCGAGGCGGGAATCCCGTAGGCCCGCCGGAACTCCTCCATGCCCCGTTCCATGTCCAGAAAAAAACCGAGGAGCATGACGGTGACCCGGGACAGGCGTCCCGCGAACCGTTCAAGCTCCTCCGGGCTCCGGACCTGCCGCTCCCCCGAACCGCGCAGACGCAGCAGTTCGGCCAGGGCGGCCTCGATTCCGGGTGGAATCGGAGCCGCGTCCCGGTCCGGGGATTGGGACATTCCTTCACCGTTCATCGAGCGCCCCCTTCGAGCTCCCGGGGTTGCCGCTGAACGGACGCCGAGCGGCCGCGTTTGACCCCTAACGTGATGGCCGCTAATATCTAATGCTAACCTCGCCTTGGGGTCAAGGGCGGGGACGCGTGAAAGACCATCGAACGCTCGATTTGCCGGCACGGGACGGGTCCCGGAACCGGCGACCGGCGAGGACCTTCCCCCGGGAATCACCGTGGCACAATCCCCATCCCCTCTCCACACTCCCCGCCGCTCGCGCAGCGCCCGCCCCGTCCGGACGGGCTGGCTGGCCGTGGGCGCGGCCCTGGTATTCCTCCTCGCGGCGCTGGCCCTGGCCTGGACCCGCCCCGCCGCCCCCCTGCACCGGCTGGAACGCGTCCTCACCGCGGCCCCGGCGGATTCCCGATGAGCGCCTCCACCGCCGCCCCGCCCGCCGAACGGGTCTCGAGCCTCGGTCCCGGAGCCCTTCTGGTCCGGGCGGTGGGGATCGCGCTCTGGCGCGCCGCGGATCCCGACTCGCTTCCCGTCCCGGATCCTGGCGCCTCCGGCGCCGCCGGGCGGGCCGCCGTGGCCGGCGCCTCATCCCTTCCCCGGGTGGTGGCCGCGATCCTCGTCGTGATCGCCCTGGCCGCGCTGGGCGTGGGCACGGTGGCCTGGCTCGCGGTCGGAAACGCGGTCTCGGACTTCATCCACACCCCCCCGGGAACCCCCCTGTCCGTGACCGCCGACCGGCTGGCCCACCGGGTGGACGGCACCTGGTGGTCGGCCCTTTATCCCTCGGTGCCCGCCCGCCTGGACCGGGCCGCGGAGAGCATCCGCTCCGGCGAGACCGAGCTGCGGGACCTGGCCGGGGTCTACGGCCGGGACCGGCTGGCCCTGGACCGGCGGGGGCTCCCCGCCCGCCTGCTCGGCGGCGCCGCCGCGGTGGCCCCGGTGGCCGCCGCCCTGGACCGGGTGCGGACACCCTGGCACCGGGGCACCCTGGTCTACCAGGAGATCGAGGAGGCGGTGCGCCCCTACCGGGAGGGAGGGGCCGAGGCCCCGGCCAAGCTCACCGCGGTGCTGGTCCAGGCCCCGCCCGATCACGCCCTGGTGGCCGAGGTGACCGGGCCCGACGGCTCCCGCCTCGCCGCCTCCCCCACCCTGGACATGGGCGGGACCTTGACCCTGCCCCTGGTGGCCGGGGCGCGCATCCGCTTCACCTCCCTGGTCCGTCCCGAAGCCGGCGCCGCTTACCGGGTGGAGGGCGAGACCGCGTTCGCGCTGGAGGACTGGCCGCGCTCCGAGTTCACCGTGCCCGGCTCCGGAGCCTTCGCCTTCCGGTTCGATCCCGAGGCGGTGCGCAAGGCGCCCCCACTCCCGCCCCTGAGCGCGGCGGCCCAGGCCGAGATCGCCCCCGGCGCGGGGAATACCGCGCGTTGACACCCGCCCCCCGCGCCCTGGAGAATCGGGGGCCGGTGGATCCCACCCCCGGGTCTTCCGAGAGGAACTCCATGCCCAATCGCCGTGCCTTCCGCCTCCGGCTCCACCCTGCCCTCTGCCTGGCCCTGCTCGCCCTGGGCGGGCTGGCGGCGCTCGCCGGTTGCGGCAAGAGCAACGAGCTGACCGTGGACGTGCGCGACGAGGAGAACCATCCGGTGGCCGGGGTGGAGATCCGCCAGGTAGGCTCGGAGCAACCCCTGGGGGTGACCGGCCAGGACGGCCGGGCCGCCATCGGCCCCAAGGTGGAGGGGGAATCGGTCCAGGTGCGGCTCTCCGGGGGCGAAACCGGGGGCGCGGCCCTCCTCTTCGACAATCCCTACACCGTCGACGCCGACGCCCTGAAGCGGGGCTACCGGCTCTTCCGGGTGGGACGGGGGCGGGCCGGTCCCGCGGACAGCACCGCCGTGCTCCAGGTGGTCTCGGTGCCCGCCGGCGCCGAGGTGCTCCTCGACGGCACGCCCCGGGGCACCACTCCCGCCACCATCGACTCCCTGGCCCCGGGCCCGGTCACCCTGGAGCTCCGCCTGGACGGGTGGCACGCCCACCGGGTGGACCTCTACCTGACCGCGGGCGGGAACAACTACAGCCATGAGCTGACCCGGGCGGAGGTCACCACCGCCTCCCTCCAGGTGCTCTCGGACCCCGGCGGGGCCCGGGTGACCCTGAACGGCAAGAGCACGGGCAAGAAGACCCCGGCCGACTTTTCCGGCCTCCCCGCCGGCACCTACTCGGTGGAAGTGGCCAAGAGCGGCTACAAGAGCTGGAGCACCCGTCTCCGCCTGGAACCGGGGCGGAACGGGGTGGCCGACGCCGGACTCCTGGCCGCCGCCGGCGGCGGCGGCACGACCCCGACCTCCGGCGGAGGGGCGAGCGCCGACCACGGCGACCGGACGCGGACGGACACCGAATCCTCCGGCGGCGGCGGGACGGCGACCACTCCCCCCCCAAACCCCGATTTCGAGAAGAACTACAGCGTGAGCACCGCGCCCGGGTTCACCGAGGTCTACGTGGACGGCGAGAGCATCAACCGGAACCAGACCGGCAACTTCCGCATCACCCTGAAGGCGGGGACCCATCGGTTCCGGCTCAAGAACGAGACCGCCGGGGTGGACATGGTGCTGCGCTACACGGTGAAGTCCGGCGACCCCAACGACGTGCTCATCCTGAACTACGAATCCCGGAAGGTGGCCGCCCGCGACGATCCGCGGGCCGGCCGATGATCCCGCGCTCCGTACGCACCGGCCCGGCGCCGTCCGCCGCGGCCGCAACCCAGGGAGGTGACCCCATGCCCATCCTTCCCCCGTTCCCGACCCCCCTCCGGCGCGGCCGTACCGCCGCCGCCCTCCTCCTCGCCGCCGGCCTGGCCGCGGCGGCCGCCGCCCCCCCCCCCGCGACGGCCTCCGGCCCCTGCGAGGCCTACTCCAACCAGGACTACGAGCAGGCGCTGACCCTGGCCCGGAAGGCGCTGCAGGCCGAGGCCCCCGCCCCGGAGAAGGTCGACGTCTACAAGTGCCAGACCTGCACCTACGTCGCCCTGCGCCAGCTTCCCGAGGCCAAGGGCTCGGTGGCATCGATGCTCGAGGTGGACCCCACCGCGCGCTTCTCCCCCGAGTACAACTATCCCCCGCCGGTCATCGACATCTACAACGTGGTCCGCGACAGCGTTCTCGCCGGGGGCTCGGGTCCCATCGACGTCCACACCGTGGCCATCGGCGACTTCGAGGACAACTCGGTCTACACCGGGAAGTTCAAGGACTACGACTTCTCCCTGTTCAAGGACGCGCTCATCCACACCGTGACCGCGGACCTCGCCGAGGCCACCGACCTCAAGATCGTGGACCGGCAGCGGACCCAGAAGATCCTGGACGAGATCCAGCTCTCCCAGTCCGCCTTCGCCGATCCCGAGCAGGCGGTGAAGGCGGGCAAGCTGCTCGGCGCCCAGACCTTCATCTTCGGCCAGTACATGATCCTCTCGGCCAAGAAGGTGCGCATCGACGCCCGGGTGGTGCAGACCTCCACCGGCGAGGTCCTGCTCACCAAGCAGGTCACCGGGGAGTTCGCCGGGGACCCGGAGAAGTTCCTGGACCTGGAGAAGGACCTGGTGACCTCGCTCGCCGGCGGCATCGACGAGGTGCTGGCCTCGGGCGGCGCCGCCCCCACGGCCAGGAAGGCGGTGCAGTCCCGTTTCGCGAGCATGGAGAAGGGGATCGGAAGCCGCGAGGGCTACGTGGAAGCCAAGTTCCTCACCGCCGAGGCGCTGGAGCTGGAGGACCAGGGGAACTACGACGCGGCCAAGTCGAAGTGGCAGCAGGTGAAGAAGATGGATCCGGCCAACCCGGTGGCCGAGACGCGGCTGGCCGCCCTCAACACCCTGGCCCTGAACTGAACCCGCTCCGCGCCCGGACCCGCCGTGGGTCCGGGCCGCGGCGCCGCCGGCCCTCAGGCGGCGGGCAGCACGATCCGGTAGGTCTCCCCGTCCTCGGGGCTCTCGGTCCGGCTCTCGAAACGGCCGTGGTGGCGGTCGAGGATCCGTTGCACCGTGCCCAGGGCGGCCTCGTCCCCGTCGGCGGCGGAGCCGGCCGGATGCTCGCCGCGCGGGGAGCGGATCTCCACCCCCACCGTGCGCCGGCGCTCGTCGGCGAAGGTGCGGATACGCAGCTCGCAGGCGGCCGCACCCCCCCCGGGGGCGACCGCCCGCCCGAACAGGGTGAGCAGGACCTGCTGGATCTGCCCCGGATCCATCTCCACCGCAGGCAGGTCGGGGTCCGGCTCGAACCCGAACACGATCCCCCGGAAGCGGGTCTGGGGCCGCACGAAGTCCATGGTCTTCTCGACCAGTTCGTTCAGCCCGAAGGCGGCGCGGCGGGCCTCGCGGTGGGAGAAGTCCATGAGCCCCTTGGCCAGCTCGGCCATCTCGGTGGACATCACCCGCACCCGTTCCGCCTCCGCGCCCAGGGCGCTCCCCGCGTCCCCGTTCAGGTTCCGCAGCAGGAGCTGCGCCCGGCCCGAGACCGCGGCCAGGTAGTTGTTGAGCTCGTGGCCGATCTCCGCCGCCATCTCCCCCTTGGCCGCCAGCCGTTCGTTCTGGATCAGCTTGGCCTGGGCCGCCTCCAGCTCCAGGTACCGGCGGGAACCGTCGCGCACGAAGAGGAGCGGCATCACGCAGAGGAGGATGCCCCGGTAACCGAGCAGCTCGTAGCAGAAGAGGGCCAGCACCCCCACCGTGACCAGGGCCCCGGCGGTGACGATCTCGGTCTGGGTCCCGAAGGCGTCCCGCCAGGCCCGGAGCGGGGACACCCTGCGGATCCGGCCGGCCACCAGGGCGCGGATGCCCTGGCTCAGGACCATCTGCAGCGCCCCCGCGGCCAGGAGCCACAGCAGTTGCCGGACGTGGAGCAGCTCCAGTCCCGCGCCGGGTGCGGCCAGGGGGGCGTGGGCGCCGGAGAGGACGAGGAGCTCCAGGGCCCCCAGGACGGGGATCGCCCCCACCGCGCCGTAGAGGAGGGCCTTCCGGAATCCCCAGCGCCGGAAGATGAGCGAACCGGCCACCGCCGCCGCCGGCACCACCACCACCCCGTAGGCCGCGGGCAGGGCGGCCACCGCGGCCAGGTGGGCGGCGGGGGCCATGGTGAGGATGGTGATCTCGTCCAGGGAGCGGTGCCAGAGCGCCTCGACGGCCACGCACGCCGTGAACCAGGTCAGCGCCATCATCCAGACCGGCCCCAGCGACCGGTCCGACCCCAGGAAGAGGCCGGCCAGAAGCCCCGCCACCAGCAGGGTCATCAGGTGTACCTTCAAGAATCGTCTGGACATGCCAATTCCCCGGGCTCCGGCGCCGTTCCTCGCTGGTGGGGTTTTCGGCGGAACCGGATCGGGGCTTGAGCCCCGGGGAGGACGGGCGGGCGGGCCGGAGACGGAGCGAGGAGGCCCCCCGCGCGGGGAAGCCTCCTCACAACTTGGATTTACTATCAGCTATAAACAGCTATTATTAAACGACTTGTTGCACTCTCCGGACGGCGGTCCGTTCAGACCAGGACGCAGACCCGGCGGGCCTTGGGACCCTCGGGACGTTCCTCGACCTCGAACTCGACCGCCATTCCGGGGGTGAGCGTTCGGTATCCGTCCATCTCGATCGCGGAGTGGTGGACGTAGACGTCCGGCCCCTCCGGCTGTTTGATGAACCCGTAGCCGCGGTCATCGCTGAACCACTTCACGGTTCCGGTACGCTCCATGTCTACCTCCTCTGAGGATGAGGACCGCCCCTCCTCCGCCGCCGGGCATGAAAAAACCGCGCGAGTGCGCGGCGGCTTGGGGGGGACGATCAGGGTCCGGATGTAGGGCAAGGTCGACACCTCGGGAGTTCGAGTCGCGATCGACACCCTCAATCCTACTCCCCCCCGGGGGCCGGGTCAACGCGCGGCGGACACCGTTTCCCCGCCCCAGGGGGCCAGCTCCGGGGCCCGGTGGCAGGCCACCCAGTGGGCGGGCTCCAGCTCCACCAGCACCTGCTCCCGCTCCGAGCAGGCGGGCCGGGCCTCGGGGCAGCGGGGGTGGAAGGGGCATCCCGAGGGCGGCCGGGCCGGGCTGGGCACGTCCCCGGTGAGGACGGTCCGCTTCATGTGGCGGGTGGGATCGGGGACCGGGACCGCGGAAAGAAGCGCCCGGGTGTAGGGATGGAGCGGGTTCCGGTAGATGGCGTCCCGGTCGGCCAGCTCCACGATCCGGCCCAGGTACATGACCGCCACCCGGTCGCTGATGTGCTCGACCACGTTGAGGTCGTGGGCGATGAAGACGTAGGTCAGGCCCAGGCGCTCCTGGAGGTCCTTGAGCAGGTTCACGATCTGGGCCTGGATGGACACGTCCAGCGCGCTCACCGGCTCGTCGCAGATGATGAGCCGGGGCTCCACCGCCAGGGCCCGGGCGATCCCGATCCTCTGCCGCTGGCCGCCGGAGAACTCGTGGGGGTAGCGCCGGGCGTGGTAGGCGGAGAGCCCCACCATCTCCAGCAGCTCCCCTACCCGCCGGCTGGCCTCCCGGCCCCGGGCCAGGCCGTGGATGGCCAGGGCCTCCTTGAGCATGGCCTCCACCGTCATCCGGGGGTTCAGGCTCGAATAGGGGTCCTGGAAGATGATCTGGATCTCCTTCCGCATGGTGCGGAGCTCGGCCGTGGTCAGGGAGGCCAGATCCACCCCCCGGTAGCGGATGGCGCCCCCGGTGGGCTCCAGGAGCCGGAGCACCAGCCGGCCGGTGGTGGTCTTGCCGCAGCCCGACTCCCCCACCAGGCCCAGGGTCTCCCCTTCCCGGATGCGGAGATTCACCCCGTCCACCGCCCGCACCGCTCCCACCGTGCGGCCCAGGAGCCCCTTGCGGATGGGAAAGTGCTTGGTCAGCCCCTCCAGCACCAGGAGGTCGCCGTCGGCGGCCGCCCGCCGGTTCAGTCGCTCGGCCCGGGCCAGCACCCGCTCCACCCCCAGGGCGGGGCGGCGGGCCAGGTACACGAGGTGGAAGCCGAGCCAGATCCCCAGGCCGATCGCGGCCCCGGGGAGGGGCGGCACCCCGGCCAGGACCAGGATCTCCGCGGCCAGCGCGGCCAGGAGCGCGAGGACGGTCCAGGCCCGCCGGCCGGAGACCTCGCGCACCCGTCCGTCCCGGTGCACCGAGTAGGCGTAGAAGCCGCAGAGCCCGAAGAGGAGCATGGCCCCCCAGGCGAAGGGGAGGGGGATCCCCTCTCCCCGGGCCTCCCGGCGCACGCGCCCCCACAGGGGAAGCGCGGCCAGGATCACCAGCACGTGGACGGCGAGCAGGTCTCCGTTCATCGGAAGCTCACCCCCTCCGCCCGCAGGCCCGGCACCTCCGGCCAGCGGTGGCAGCGGACCGAGTGCCCGGCCGCCGCCTCCTCCAGCGCCGGCTCCACCTCCCGGCACCGCTCCACCGCGAAGGGGCAGCGCGGATGGAAGGGACACCCGGGGGGAAAGGCGGTGGGCGGCGGCACCGTGCCCGGGATGACGGCCAGCCGTTCCCGCCTCTCGCTCATCCTCGGGATCGACTCCAGGAGGCCGATGGTGTAGGGGTGGCGAGGCTCGGCGAACAGCGAACGCACGTCGGTGTACTCCACCACCTTCCCCGCGTACATGACCGCCACCCGGTCCGCGGTCTCGGCGATCACCCCCAGGTCGTGGGTGATCAGGATCAGGGCCATGCCCAGCTCCCGCTGGAGCTCCTTCAGCAGCTCCAGGATCTGGGCCTGGATGGTGACGTCGAGGGCGGTGGTGGGCTCGTCGGCGATGAGCACCGCCGGGTTGCAGGAGAGGGCCATGGCGATCATCACCCGCTGGCGCATGCCCCCGGAGAGCTGGTGGGGGTACTCGTCCACCCGCTGCTCCGGGGAGGGAATCCCCACCCGGGCCAGCATGTCCACCGCCCGCCGCCGGGCCTCGGCCTTCCCCACCTTCTGATGGAGCCGCACCGCTTCCATGATCTGGTCGCCCACGGTGTACACGGGGTTGAGGGCGGTCATCGGCTCCTGGAACACCATGGAGATCTCGTTGCCCCGCAGCCGGCGCATGGCCTCGTCCCCGAGGGAGAGGAGGTCCCGGCCCCGGAGCAGCACCCGCCCCCCGGCGATCCGCCCCGGAGGCGAGGGGATGAGCCGGAGCACGCTGAAGGCGGTGACGCTCTTTCCGCAGCCCGACTCCCCCACCAGGCCCAGCGTCTCCCCCGCCCGGACCGAGAAGGAGACCCCGTTCACCGCCCGCACCACCCCGTCGTCGGTGTCGAACTCGGTGCGGAGGTCGCGCACCTCCAGCAGCGGATCCCCGGAGGCGGTTGCGGACCCGGCGGGTCCGGCGGAGCGATCCCCCGGTTGCGGCTTCGGAGTGGTCCCGGTCATGTCTACTTGCCCTCCACCCGGCGGGGGTCGAGCGCGTCCCGAAGGCCGTCGCCCAGGAAGTTGAACGCGAGCACGGTGAGGAAGATGAACACCCCCGGGGTCAGGATCCAGGGGAAGGAGGTGAGCACGGTCACGCTCTGGGCCTGCTGGAGCATGTTGCCCCAGGAGGCGGTCGGCTCCTGGATCCCCGCCCCCAGGAAGGAAAGGGCCACCTCGCCCAGGATGTACCCGGGCACGCTCAGGGTGGCGGCCACGATCACGAAGGAGGCGGTGTTGGGCAGGATGTGCCGGGTGACCACCCGGAGCGAGGACATGCCCAGGGCCTCGGCCGCGGTCACGTACTCGTTCTCGCGCAGGCTCAGGACCATGCCCCGGATGATGCGGGCCAGGGAGGCCCACAGGACCAGGGAGAGGATGAGGATGATGATCAGGTAGAGCAGGTCCGAGCGCATGTCCACCGGGAAGGCGGCGCGAAGGGCCAGGATCAGGTACAGGGCCGGCACCGACATCATGATCTCCGACACCCGCATGAGCAGGGTGTCGGTGAGGCCGCCGTAGTAGCCGGCGATGCCCCCGAACAGGAGCCCCAGGCTGTAGGTGATGAGGATGCCGAACAGGCCCACCGAGAGGGAGATCCTCCCCCCGAACAGCAGGCGCGAGAACACGTCGCGCCCGAACTGGTCGGCCCCGAACACGAAGATCCGGCCCGGGGAGTCCACCCCGAAGAGATGGACGTCGGTGGGAATCAGCCACAGCAGCCGGTAGGGCGTACCGTGCACGAAGAGCCTCACCGGCTGGCGGACGTCCTCGATCACCTCGTAGCGGGTCCGCAGGCGGTCGGCCATCCGGGTGCCGTACACGAAGGGCCGGTGCCAGTTCCCGTCCGCATCACGCAGGTGGACGGGCGTGGGCGGGTGGTAGAAGAGCGTCCGGTCCTGCTCGGCCATCCCGTAGGGGGCGAGGAAGGGGGCGAAGAGCACGCCGAGGTAGAAGACCAGGAGCAGCACCCCGCCCGCCACCGCCAGCGGGGATCGCCGGAAGTGCCGCCAGAAGACGTGCCACGGGCCCGCTCCCGTCCGGGGCGGGGCCTGGACCGGCTCCTCCCCGGGAAGGGTGCGGGGATCGGCGGCGGCGGCCACGTCAGACCTTGATCCGGGGGTCGGTGAGGGCGAGAAGGATGTCGGCGACCAGGTTCCCCAGGATGAGCAGGGTGGAGGCCATGAGCACCGAACCCATGACCACGTACAGATCCCGGGCGACCAGGGCGTCGATGGTGATCCGGCCCAGTCCCGGCCAGCTCATCACCACCTCGACCAGGAAGGCGCCGGAGAGGAGGGTGCCCAGGGTGTAGCCGAACAGGGTGATGAGGGGATTGATGGCGTTCCGGACCGCGTGCTTCAGGATCACCGTGCGCTCGGGGAGCCCCTTGGCCCGGGCGGTGGTCACGTAGTCCGCCCGCAGGACGTCGAGGAGATTCCCCCGCATCTGGCGCATGCGGCTGGCCAGGGGAACGGTGGCCAGGACCACCGCGGGCAGGATGAGCCGGTGGAGCACGTCGCCGAGCTTGCCCAGCCAGCTCAGCTGCTCGTAGTCCACGCTCCGCATGCCCCCCACCGGGAACCAGCCGGTCTTGGCCGCGAGGAGGATGAAGAGGAGGGCCAGGAACACCTCGGGCACCGAGATGCCCAGGAAGGCGACCAGGGAAGACAGGCGGTCCACCCAGGAGTTCTGCCGCACCGCGGCCAGGATGCCCAGGGGAATGGAGACGGCCCAGGTCAGGGTGGCGGCGGCGAAGGCGAGGAGGAAGGTGTTGAACAGGGCCGGCCGGAGGACGGCGAACACCGGCTGGTGGCGGGCGAAGGACTCGCCGAAATCAAGGTGGAAGAAGATGTTCTTGAGCCAGATGAGGTACTGCACGTACCAGGGCTGGTCCAGTCCGAACCGCGTCCGCATGGAGGCGATGGTGGCCGCGCTCACCTGGGGATTGAGCTCCATGGTGGTGAGGAAGTCGCCCGGGGCCATCTGCATGACCAGGAAGGTCAGGAGCGAGATCCCCAGCAGCACCGGGATCATGTGCAGGAGGCGCTTCAGGATCAGGCGGGTCACGGCGGCCGGTCAGTCCCGGCCGTTCCGGGCCAGGGCGGCCCGGGCGCCGGCCGGATCGTAGCTCACCGCCTCGCTCCGCCACAGCACCCAGGGCCGGAGCACGGTGGGCCGGAGCCCGGTGAAGTTGTTGCGCACGGCCAGGAAACCCCGGCGGCTCACGGTGTAGATCATCGGTACCTGCTCGGTGATGATCCGCTGCACCCGGTCGAAGACCTGCTTGCGCTGGACCGGGTCCATCATCGCCACCTGGGCCTCCATGAGGCTGTCCACGGTGGCCTCCCAGGTGGTGTGGGGCTTCTTCTGATCCGGATACCAGAAGTGGGTCTTGCCCGAGGACCGGAACACGTTGGAGGACATGATCGGGTCCGGGGGAATCCCGCCGGTGAGCCCGAGGAGGATGGCGTCGTAGTCGAAGGAGTCCCGGAGCCGGGTGATGACCGAGTTGAAGTCGGTGGGGGCCAGGGTGGCCTTGAGCCCGATCTTGTTCAGGTCGTCGACCAGGATGTTGCCCATGGCCACCCTCTCCCGGCTGTCGGCGTTGGTGATGATGGTGAAGGAGATGGGGTTCCCCTGCCCGTCCTCGCGCACGCCGTCGCCGTCGGTGTCCTTGAAGCCGGCCTCGTCCAGCAGCTTCCGCGCCGCATCCAGGTCGTAGTCGTAGCGGACGATGTCGGGGTTGTACCACTTCTTGTTCACCGGAGGGATGGGACCGTAGAGGGGGTCCGCGGTGCCGTAGAACACGGTCTGGGCCATGGACTGGCGGTCCACGGCGTGGGCCACCGCCCGCCGGAAGTCGAGGTTCCCGAACACCGCCTGCTTGGCCGGGGTCACGTAGGGGGCGCCGGTGTCCGGGTTCTTCCCCGTGTTCAGGTTGAACCAGACCATGTTGCTCCCCATCTCCATCCCCAGGTCGTACACGGTGTAGTTGCCCGCCGCCTCCCCGTCCTTGATCTGGGCGTAGTCCTCGGCCCGGAAGTAGAACTCGTCCGACTCCCCGCTCTGGAACTTCAGGCGCTCGGCGTTCTGGTCCGCCACCACCATGTACACCACCTCGTCGAGGTAGGGAAGCCGGTTCCTGGCCGCGTCGTACTCGAAGAAGTACGGGTTCGGCTTCAGCACCACCTTCTGCTGGGGAACGTATTCCGCCACCCGCCAGGGCCCCGAGGTCACGATCTGGTCCACCGGGGTGTCCAGCCCGTAGGCCGATTCGAAGGTCCCGTCCCGGTAGGCCGCCTCCAGCTTGTGCTTGGGCACGATGTACACCGCCCCGATCACGTTCAGGAACGGGCCGTAGGGCGAGGGCAGGATCACCCGCACCGTGGCGTCGTCCACCTTCTCGAACTTGAACGGCTGGCCCCCCACCGAGCAGAGCTCGGCCGCGGTGGGATGGATGCGCTCGTCGTAGAGGAGCTTGGAGGTGAAGATCACGTCGTCGGCGGTCAGGGGTTCCCCGTCCGACCAGCGGAGGCCCTTGCGGAGGTGGAAGGTCCAGGTGAGGCCGTCGTCGCTGTGCTCCCAGGATTCGGCCAGGGAGGGCTCGTTCTCCTGGGTCTCGTTGTTGAACCCCACCATCCCCAGGTAGAGCATCCCGCTGGTGAAGACGGTGGTCGAGGTCTCGTTGGCCATCATGGCGTTCCAGGTCTTGGGGTCGGACCGGATGGTGGCCACGTAGCGCCCTCCGTAGACGCCCGAGGCCCCGTCGAGGACCTCGGCCCCCTCGGGGCGGGGCAGGGAGTCGGGACGGGCGGCGGCGGCCCGGCGGGCCCCGGGCGAGTCCGCTCCCCCGGTCCCCCCTCCGCCGCAGGCGGCCAGGCCCGCCGGGAGCACCAGGAGACCGAGAGCGATGACGGAGCGGAGAGGGAGCCGGAACATGCAGGTTCCTCCAGATGGGTACGGGGGCCCAGAGGTTGCCGACCGAGGGGGGGGGTGAAAGTCAGAAAACGAGTATAGACAGTCGGTTACAGCGTGTCAACGAAGGCCGCGACGGGGATCCGCGGGTCAACGGATGAGGGGCAGGCCCAGCCAGTCGGAGAACAGGAACCGCAGCCGGTCCAGGGCCAGGGAGATGCGGGCCATGACGGTGAAGCCGTAGGAGGCGCCGAAGGAGACCATGAGGAAGTAGATCCCCAGCTTGGCCACCCCGCCCCCCACCCCCCGGTGCTCGGCGGAGAAGAAGAAGTAGTACAGGGTGGCCAGGAGCCCCACCACCAGGACCGCGTTGGACAGCACCCCCAGGAAGGCGACCAGGATCTGGGTGAACCCGCTGGCCGCGGTCAGGGTGCCCCAGGAGCCGGGAGCCAGGATGGGGACCAGGTTGGACCGGATCTGCTCGATCAGGTCCCCCTGGGCGAAGCCGATGATGGCCAGCCCCGAGTAGGCCCCGACCATGACCCCGATCGACCACCGGGAGAGCCAGGAGACCCGGGACACGAAGCGGGAAAACATGAGGAAGCCCAGGATCAGCGCCCCGATCCTGGCGATGTCGGTGGGCATGAAGGCACCGTGGAAGGCCCCCCCCACGCCCCGGGCCACGGGCTGGAACAGGTTCGGGACCAGCACGTTGTCGTACTGGATGCTCAGGTAGTAGCCGGAGGCGATCCCCACGAACAGGTACTCCGCGGTCTTGTAGACCGGGTTGTCCTTGTAGAGGTAGGACAGGATGGCCAGGGTGAGGAGGGCGGCCACCCAGATCCAGGGATCGCTGCTCACGTGCACGGCTCGGTCTTCCTCCCCGGCCTACTCGGTCCGCCGGCGGCGGTTCAGGTAGTAGACCACGTTGCCCAGGATGATGAGGATGATGATGGTGACGTGTCCGAGGCTCTGCGCCGACATGCCCGTGGTGGCCCAGGCCGGGCGCTCGATGAGCTGCTCGTACTCCGCCGCCCCCGCCAACCCGCCCAGCAGACCGGAGAGCTGTCCCGACTGGACGTAGGGGTAGTACTCGGGGGCGCTGACCGCGGTGCAGCCGGCCACGATGGGGATGTTGTAGCGGCTCCGCACCTGCTGGACCCACTCCTTGGTCCCCGGGTAGCCGGCGGAGATGTTGACGATGAGCTTGACGTCGGTGAAATTGTCCACCGCCCAGGACCCGTCCGGCCGCTTCGCTTCCAGCAGGGGGAGCCGGCCCACCGGGGTGCCGTAGTAGTCGTTCGGGTACACACCCCGGAACGACTTCCCCAGCTGGACCATCACGTTCTCCTTGCCCTCCTTGAAGCCGAGGTTCACGAAGTCCACCCCGTACTTCTTGTCGTAGCGCTCCACCCCGATCTGGGTGAGCCCGGTCTCCAGGAGGGGTGCCCCGGCCGGCCACAGGGTGGCCCCCACGATCTTCACGTCCTTGCGGAAGAGCTGGTCCAGGGAGGCGACCAGCATGGGGTCCAGCTCGGGCTTGGAGCCGGGATCGTAGTCGGCGGCGAAGTAGACCACGTCGCCCGGCTTCAGGGCGGCGATGGCCTGGTAGAACCCGCGCACCTCGGAACTGATCCGGATGGGCAGGGTCATCTTCACGAACAGGGGGATGGAGATGGAGAGGAGCATGAGCAGGAACACCCACCGGCGGTCCAGCTTCTCCACCCGCTCCAGGAACGTGCCTCCGCCTCCGGCCATGGATCAGTCGCTCCCCAGGAAGTTGCGCTCGATGCCCAGGATGACCTTGAGGCCGGTGGCGATGGCTCCCAGGGCGGCCCCGATGAGGATGGCCCGCTTGGCCGCGAGCTGGGGCACGTTCATGATCCAGTCGGTGATCTCGGGCAGCCCGTGCCAGATCCTGTCCCCGAGGGGGACCCGCCCGATCATCACGATCACCGCCGCCACCGCCAGGAGGGTGGCGTCCAGGGTTCGCACCCGGAAGGCCCGGAAGGCGGCGGAGGCGATGTAGAAGGCCAGGAGGGCGAACATGGTGGCCTGGAGGGGCACGTAGGCCCGGTTGTAGATGCGGTCGAAGAGGGTGCCGTCCACCACCCCGGTCACCCGCAGGGAGCCGATCATCCAGTCCCCGTGGGCGCCGACGGCCCACCTGAAGATGGGAAGCACCGTGCCCAACAGCGTCATCAGGACCAGGCCGAAGAGGAGCACCACCGAGTAGGGCCAGTCCCGCTCCCGGCGGCTCACCTTGAGCATGTTGATCCGGGCCACGTTGGCCACCCCCAGGACGGCGGCGCAGGCGGTCATGATGATGGCCCAGTTCTGGAGCTCGGTCCCCACCGGGGTGGTCAGGGGCACGAAGAAGTCGGCGACCATGAACCAGCCGACCAGGATGGTGATGAGAAGAGGGACCTCGCGGCGCAGCATGGGCTATTCCAGCCTCAGGATGTTGGTGAAGAAGTGGACGCCGACGCTCTCCAGGATGACTCCCAGGACGAGGTAGGCCAGGATCACCACCTTCATGTAGTCGGTCCCCTTGAGCGTCCCCACCAGCTTGGCTTCGCGGGAGAGGTAGGCGGTGGCGGCGTAGAACTCCTCCCCGATCAGCGTGTAGTCGCAGGCGACCACGAAGAAGGGGAGCTGATGGATGTTGGCGGTACCGGCGATCTGGATGGCCCCGGTCTGGAACCCGGTCTCGGCCAGGATCAGGCTCTCGGCGAAGAAGGAACCCAGGAACAGGTTCGCGGCCGGCTTCTCCCGGAGCATGATCCCGTCCACCCCCGCGGTGAAGGCGAACTGCTCCTCGGACAGGTAACGGATGTTGTTGGGGTTGTAGGCGTCCGGCACCCCGGCGTCGGTGTAGGCCTGCTTCACCGTCTCCTCGGCCAGGGGGACCACGAAGGCCCGGCAGATGGGCACGATGAGCGGGGTCTCGTACTGGGCCACGGTGCGGGCCACGTTGCCCAGGATGATCATCGAGTAGATGGTCTGGATGTTGTTGACGTCGTCGATCCCGGGAACGTAGAGGACCGGCTTCCCCATCTCGGTGGCCCGTCCCACCGCCTCCTCCACCGCGTCCAACCCCGCGATCTTGCGGATGAAGTACTCCTTCCCCGCCTCCGCCTTCCGGATCGCCCACAGGAAGAGGGCCCCGAACACGGCCAGGCCCAGGAACACGGGGAGGAAGGTGAAATCGAAGAAGGGGTTGGCGGGAGCCGAGGCCCCCTCGGCCGCCGCCGCCGCGGGAGCGGGCGCGGCCGCGGTATCCACCACCGCTGTGTCGGGAGGGCCGCCGGTGGGTATCGCCCCGCCCTGGGCCCACCCCGTCCCCGCCGTCCCGGCCAGGAGCAGGAGCCCGCACAGCATGGCCGCCCCGGGCACAACCCGCCCGCGGCCGCCAAGGCTATGGTGGATACGCACAGATATCATGGGGCCAGCCGGGTGGGAGTGGCGGAAAAAGCGACCCGGAGACGCTAGCAGACCCCCGGGAAAGGGGTCAACGACCATCTCGGTCGTGTATCCGGGTTCAGGCCGCCCGCTCCCTGGGGGTGCGCCAGCGGGTCACCGTGCCCGCCCGGGGCCGGGCCAGGAGGCCGGCCGGGGTGGCCACCACCGTGACCAGGGCCATGAGCAACCAGTAGACGATGGGATAGAACACCGCCACCGGGAAGTGCCGGGTCACCGTGCGGTCGTAGCGCCGCTCCAGGAGCGCCCCGGTGAAGAGCTGGACCAGGCAGGCGGTGCCGATGAGCATCCCCCACCAGTTGGGGACCGGCGAGACCCCCACCGGGGCCAGCCCGGCCAGGGCGGACAGGGCCCAGAGCGCGGTGAGAGCGAGCATGCAGTAGGCCCAGGAGATGGAGAGCGCCGCCTCGACCAGCACCGGCCAGTGCCGGCGGTGGCGGCGGCCGCGCAGGATGTCGGCGTGGCGGCGAAGCACCTGGGCCAGCCCCCGGGCCCACCGCAGCCGTTGGCGCCAGAGCCCTCCCAGGCTGGAGGGCACCTGCATCCAGACCAGGGCCCGGGGCTCGTAGCGCACGTCGTAGAGGGCGCGCTGGAGCTTCCAGGTCATGTCGATGTCCTCGGTGGCCATCTCCGGGCTGTAGAGCCCCACGTCGATGAGGGCGGACCGCCGGAAGGCCCCCACCACCCCGCTCATGGTGAGGATCCTCCCCCACACCCGCTGGGACCGGCGGAGCAGGCTCACGATGGAGGCGAACTCGATGAGCTGGAGCTTGGCCAGGAAGCTCCCCCGGTTGGCCACCCGGGGATTCCCGGTCACCGCCGCTACCCGGGGAGACCGGAAGTGGGGGACGATCCAACGCAGGATGGCCGGATCCGGGTAGGCGTCGGCGTCCATGATGAGCACGATCTCCCCGTTGACCAGGGGGAGGGTGTCGTTGAGGGCCATGGCCTTCCCCTCGTTCACCCGCTTCCGCACCAGCCGGACCTGGCCCCTCTCCACGAAGGGAGCGATCCGGGCCACGGTGTCGTCGGTGGAGGCGTCGTCCACCACCACCACCTCCTTGAACGGGTAGTCCACGGCCAGGATCCCCTCCAGGGTGCGGGCGATGGTGGCCTCCTCGCAGTAGGCGGGGACCAGCACCGTGACCAGGGGGTGGACCTCCATCTCGTAGAGGGCGGGGTCGGGCCGGCGCTCCCAGCGCCACCAGTACAGGAGGGACGTGGACACCCACACCAGGCTGGAGAGGACGGGGTAGAAGGCGAAGAAGAGGAGCAGGCTCCAGTACACCGGGGTGTGCTGGAAGCCCTCCAGCAGGGGTCTCAGGTCCATGGTCAGAACGCCCGGTACCGCTTCCGGCCCGTGGCCGGATCGAGGGCGATCTCCACCTCGGGCGCGTTCTGGAGCTCCTCCCAGCCCGGGCCGGCCAGCTCCCGCCCCAGCGCGTCCCGGCTCCACTCCGGCGCCGCCTCCCGGATCCGGGTCCGGCGCCGGGAGTAGCGCCGGGAGAGGACCAGGTTGTGGCGGATCCAGGCCACGGTGAGGCTGACCGAGACCAGGAGCAGCGCGGCCACGGCCAGGACCCCGGCCGCGCCCTCCGCGGGCGGGGTCCGGTAGAACACCCCGTACCAGAAGAGCCCGAACACCACCCACCCCGCGGCCGCGGCGGCCACGTGGAGCAGGCCGGCGCCCCGCCCCGAATCGGTGATCGGGGGCCGGTAGCGGGGATCGGTTCCGGATCGGTTCACCTGCGCGCACCTCCCATGCCCGGGCGGGACGCACCCCGCCCTCTTCGCGGGGTTATCGGCATGGGAGAGCGCCGGTTGAAGCCGCAGGCTCAGAGATCGATGCGGGAGAGCCGCTCCTCGGTGAGGCGGGTGCCCCAGTACTCCTGTTCCGGGCTCACGATCCCCGGCACCGCCACCAGCACCGCCACCAGGTAGGTGTAGAGGACCAGGACCAGGGTCAGCGAGACCGCGGGATGGACGGGGCCGATGCTCATGCTCTGGAAGAAGGTCTCGGCCCCGCCGGGATGCATGAGGAGCTTGAGCACCCAGCTGGCCAGCAGCAGCCCGAACAGCACGGCGTAGTTCCGCTTCAGCCGGGCCCGGAGCGCCTGGTGGTAGGTGAGCTTGAACCGGGGATGGAGGAGGTCCTCGGCCACCAGCTTCCCCCAGCTGGCGGTCGGGCTCCGCAGGTCCCGGCGGAGGATGGGACCGAAGAAGTTCTCCTCCAGCATGTGGACCCGGGAACGCCAGACGTCGAAGAACCGGAACCGGCGGGCCTCGATGCCGAGGAAGGTGAAGACCAGGACCATCCCGGCCAGGATCCCCACGTGGGAATGCGACGGCTCCCCGAGGCTGAAGGTGACCAGGCCCATGACCGAGAGGATGGCCCAGTTGGTGGTGTTGTCCAGGCGGAGCCGCCACTGGGTGGCCCGGTCCAGCTCCCCCCGGTAGAAATGAACCAGGGCCGAGATGTACTCGGCCCGGCTCAGGGGCGCGTCCTCATAGGACGGGACGGCGGCCTTCGGATTGCCCTGGGGGTACTCCCGTTCGTCCATCATGCACCTCCCGGGGACGGCCCGGCCGCCCTCCCCTCCCGCCTCAGCCCTCGATCATCTCCACGTTGGCCCGGGGGACGGTGACCTCGTTCCCCCCGTCCAGCTTCACCCGGAGCACCCGCACCTTGGCCTCGGTCTCCAGCGGGCGCAGCTCCGAGGGAAGCTCGACCACCTCGCCCAGGCGGCCGAAGTAGGGTTCCCGGATCACCCGGATGGTCATGCCCACGTCCAGGCCCCCGGCGAACAGGTTCTGCTTCTCGTCCTTGCCCCGGCTCTCGGCCAGGGGAACGATGATCTCCGGCCGCAGCACCCCGGCCCGGATCTGGGTGGCCCCGTTCACCGAGGCCTTCTTGCCGTTCATTTTGCTCAGCAGCTCGAAGGTCTTGTGGGCGATGGCCAGGGGCCCGAACCCCTCGGTGGTGATCACGGTCAGACCCAGGTCCTCGCTGCCGGTGATGGCCACCCCCAGGTCGTAGCCCAGGATGCGGCGCAGGTCCTCGTCGGCCATGCCCCCGGCCACCACCGCCACCGCGCCCTTCTTCCTCGCCTCCATGATCAGGTCGTAGGTGGCCTGCTTCCCCAGCACCACCACCTTGCCCTCCACCGCCTCCAGGGAGCCGGCGGCGGCCTGGCCGTCGGCCCGGTCCACGGCCAGGGCGAGGGTCCCGATCCCCTCCCCACCGATGCCGAAGATCCCCTGGACCAGGGCCCCGGTGGTGCGCACCACGACCCCTTCCTCGGGGAGCACCTCGGTCACCTCCCCGTCCACGTAGGCGCTCATCTCCACCGGCAGGGCGGCCTCCCGGATGGTGACCTGGCCGGTGATCTCGGAGACGTTCTCCAGGGTGCCGGTGGTGTTGGCCTTGGCGGTGGACTTGAACAGGCCGAACAGGGACTTGGACTGGGCGATGGGATCCCCCTCGTTCACCGCCTCCCCCTCCTGCCTCAGCATGCAGACGGGGATGTCCCCGGGCGGCACGCCCAGGATGTTGGCCACGTTGACCGTCTTCACGTTGCCGGGCAGGGCGGTCTTGGCCACCACGTCCTCGGCCCGCACCTCGTCCCCCTTCTTCACCACCACCTCCCCCTTGAGGGGAAGCCGCCGCATCTTGTTGATCACGGTGTGCCCGGTGACCCGAAGCCCCGGAGTGTATGCATGTGCCATCGTTTCGCCTCCCTGGGGTTCAGACCGCCACCGGTTCGGATTCGGCCGCGGGGTACATGTCCATGGCCCGGTTCCAGCGCCGCAGGAGTTCCACCCGCTTGGCCCGGTCCTCGGGGAGCTTGAACGGCCGGCGGCCGCGCGCGTCGAGCAGGAGGCCGACCACCCCGCCCTTCAGGGTGCGGGTCACCGCCTTGCCCTTGCCTTCGCCCAGGTCGAAGTGCTTGGCCGGCTCCAGCACCGCCTCCACCGTCTCCCCGCCCTCCAGGGGAACCAGCTTGATCTCCCCGAAGGCCATCTCGTGGGTCTCCTCCCCGCCGGAGCGGCGGAGCCGGGCGGTGAAACAGGGCTGGCCCAGCTTGGCCTCGCCCCAGGGGGCGACGGTGGTGCCGAGATGGATCATGCAGTCCTTCTCGAACACCTCGGTGGCCACCGCGGGGTACCGGGTGGAGAGCACGCCCAGGTGGGGCATCATGAAGATGGAGTCGACCGCCATCTCGGTGACCCCCTCGGGGAGGAAGGCGTCGGTCATCATCAGCATGGCCTGCTGGCGCCGGGGGGCGTGGGAGAGCACGCCGCCCGAGCCCACCACCAGGGCCAGGCTCTTCAGGTTGACCAGGGTCTCTCCCGAGGTCGACTGCTCGAAGGTGTCGGAGATGGTCCGCTCCTGCTGCACCCCCTTCAAGCCCACGGCCAGGGCCTTGTGCTGCTGGAAGGCGAGGCGCAGGGCCTCCCGGGCCAGGGCCTGCTCGATCATGAGCTCCTGGCGGGTCTGGGGGATGGTGGTGGGACGGATCATCTTGTTCTTGACCCGGTTGCGGAGGTCGGCTTCCTCCAGCTCGAAGGGGACCCACCGCATCACCTTGTCCACCCCGGCCTCGGCCAGCACGTTGGAGACCGAGTAGCTCATGCCCAGGTTGGCGGACACGGTCCGGTTGAAGACGTTGGAGAACACGGAGAACACGTCGGTGGTGGCCCCCCCGATGTCCACCCCGAGGACGTCGATCTTCTCCTGCTCCCCCACCGACTCGATGATCCGGCCCATGGCCGCGGGGGTGGGCATGATGGGGATGGGAGTCCAGGACATCAGCTTCTTGTAGCCCGGGGCCTGGGCCATCACGTGCTCCATGAACAGGTCGTGGATGGCGTGGCGGGCGGGCATGAGGTTCTCGCGCTCCATGCTGGGACGGAGGTTGTCGACCACGCTGAGGGCGGTCTTCTCGCCCAGGATCTCCTCGATGTTCCCCCGGGCGTCGGTGTTCCCGGCGTAGATGATGGGGAGCTTGTAGGACAGGCCGAGCCGGGCCTTGGGGTCGGCGGCGGAGATCAGCTCCGCCAGTTCCACCACGTGCCGGGTGGTCCCGCCGTCCACCCCGCCGGAGAGGAGGATCATGTCCGGCCGGAGCTGCCGGATGCGCTGGATCTTCTGGTAGGGCAGCCGGCCGTCGTTGGAGGCGATCACGTCCATGACGATGGCGCCCGCGCCCAGGGCGGCCCGCTCCGCCGATTCCCCGGTCATGGTCTTGACCACCCCGGTCACCATCATCTGCAGGCCGCCGCCGGCGGAGGAGGTGGAGAGGTAGATGTCCACGCCCCGGTCCCCCTCCTGGGGGGTCATGATGGTCTCGCCGTCCAGGATCTGCCGTCCGGCCAGCTCCTCCACCTCGCGGATGGAGTTGAGCACGCCGCGGGTCACGTCCTCGAAGGGGGCCTCCACCGTGGTCGGGGCCTCGCCCCGGACGATGAGGCGGTACTCGTCTCCGCGTTTCTCGATCAGGATCGCCTTGGTGGTGGTGCTCCCGCAATCCGTGGCCAGCACGGACCGCACCTCCTTGGGCAGGGTGGGTTCGCTCACCGTGTCTCCTCTCTGGGTCCCGGCCGGATCGTCCGCCCGACCTAGCTGCTCCGGCCCCGGGCCCGGCCCGGGGCTCCGCGGTCCGGCCATGGCCGTCCGCTCCTCTTGAATACCACCGGGGCCGCACCTCGATCCCTGCCGCGCCGTCCCCCGACCCTACTCGTGGGTTTCCTTCCCCTTCTTCCCCTTCCTCTTCCCTGCCTTCCCCTCGGCCCGGGCGGCGGCCTTCTCCCGCCGCCGCCGCTCCTGCTCCGCCTCCTCCGCCGCTTCGATCCGGCGCAGGAACTTCTCCACGTTCTCGCGGCGCTCCATGAGCTCCGCGAATCGAGTGTAACTCCCCCCCGCCACCACCGCCTTCACCACCGGCTCGAAGAAGAACATCATCTGGCTGCCCACGAAGTTGAGCGGCTTCACCGACTCCAGGAACAGGATGGCCGCGGTGGCCAGCCGGCGCTCGGCCAGCCAGCCGGCCATGCCCTCCAGGAAGGCGGCGTCCTCTGGCGACAGCCCGTCGTCCCCGGTCTCCGGACCCGGCCCCTCGGGGCCCTCGCCGCCGGTCATCCCCCCTCCCCGTCCGGTCCGTACCGGCGCACCCAGTCCAGGATCTCCTCCTTCCGCTCCCCGTAGCGGAGCATGACGCTCCGGTAGGGCTCGAGCAGATGGCGGCCCCGGAAGGGCGAGAGGCTCACCCCGTGCCGCTCCGCGTAGGCCCGGCGAAAATCGCTCCAGGGGCGCTTCACCCTCAGGAAGAGCGACCTCACCTCCACCGCCTCCGGGGTGAGCCGGTAGCGGGTGGGTACGAAGAAGGGACCCACTCCCCCGGCCAGGATCAGCGCCGCCACCAGGCCGATACCCACGCCGCCGAGCACGAAGGCCCCGTAGACGGAGGCCGCGGCCACGGCCAGGGCGGACAGTCCCTTGGCCCGCTCGCGGCGGAACGGATGCACCGACCAGACCAGTTCCACCGGCGGCTCATGCCTCTCCGCCATCCGGGTCCCACCGCAGCTTGAGCTGCCGGGCCGCCCGGGCCTCGTCGGGGCGGGCCACCGGGGTGGTGTAGGGCGCGCCCTTCACCTTGGCCGGATCCTCGGCCGCCTCCCGGGCGATGGTCCTCATCACCTCCACGAAGCGGTCCAGGGTCTCCTTGGGCTCGCTCTCGGTGGGCTCGATCATGAGCGCCTCCTCCACGATGAGCGGGAAGTAGGTGGTAGGCGCGTGGACCCCGAAATCCAGGAGCCGTTTGGAGATGTCCGACGCCCGCACCCCGTTCTTCTTCTGCTTCACCGCCGAGAGCACGAATTCGTGCATGCACGGCCCCCGGTAGGGCAGGGCGTAATCTTCCCGGAGCGCGGCGGACAGGTAGTTGGCGTTGAGGATGGCGTTGCGGCTCACCGCCGACAGGCCCTCCGCCCCCAGGCTCATGATGTAGGCCATGGCCCGGACCAGGACCCCGAAGTTCCCGAAGAACCCGTGCATCCGGCCCACCGACTTCGGGCGCCGGTACTCGAACCGGAAGCCGCTCTCCTCCTCCTCCAGGGTGGGGAAGGGAAGGAAGGGCTCCAGGTCGGCCCGCACCGCGATCGGACCCGCCCCCGGACCGCCGCCCCCGTGCGGGGTGGAGAAGGTCTTGTGGAGGTTCAGGTGCATCATGTCGAAGCCCATCTCGCCGGGACGGGCCAGCCCCACCAGGGCGTTCATGTTGGCGCCGTCCAGGTACATGAGCCCGCCGGCGCCGTGCACCGCCTCGGCGATGGCGGCGATGTCGGTCTCGAAGTTCCCCAGGGTGTTGGGGTTGGTGAGCATCATGGCCGCGGTGCGGGGGCCGATGGCCTTCCGCAACGCCTCCAGGTCCACCCGCCCCTGGGGATTGGATTTCAGCTCCACCGCCTTCATGCCCGCGATCCGCACCGAGGCGGGATTGGTTCCGTGGGCGGAGTCGGGGATGACGACCTCGTCGCGGTCCTCCCCCCGGTCCCGGTGCCAGGCCCGGGCGATGAGCATGGCCGTCAGTTCGCCCTCGGCTCCGGCCGCGGGCTGCAGGGAGACGGCGGGAAGGCCGGTGATCTCGGCCAGGGCCCGTTCCAGGAGCTTGAGCAGCTCCAGCGCCCCCTGGCAGTCCCCTTCCGGAGTCATGGGATGGATCCCGGCGAACCCGGGAAGGGCGGCCATCCGGTCGTTGATCTTGGGGTTGTACTTCATGGTGCACGACCCCAGGGGATAGAAATCCCGGTCCACGTGGTGGTTCAGCACCGAGAGGTTGGTGTAGTGACGCACCACCTCCGGCTCGCTCACCTCGGGGAGGTTCAGGGGCTTGGTCCGGCGAAGGCCGGCCGGCACCAGGGTCTCGGCGCCGCGGACGGGGACGTCCATCCCGGGAAGGATCGCCCCCCGGACTCCGGGCCGGGACCGCTCGTGGATCAGCTTCTCCATGCGATCAGCCACGGGCCGCCTCCTTTACCGCGTCCACCAGCGCGTCCAGATCGTCCTTGGTGTGCTTCTCGGTAGCGCAGACCAGGAGCAGGCGGTCCGCGCCCTCCGGCCCCAGCTCGGCGAACCGGCCCAGGTTGACCCCCGGGATCACCCCGCGGATCAGGCAGCCGCGGACGATCTCCCGCGCCGGCCGGGGGCATTCGAGCACGAACTCGTGGAAGAAGGGGGCCGGGTAGCGGAGCCGGAACCCGTCCAGCGCGGCCAGGCGGTCGGCGGCGTAGTGGGCCCGCTCCAGGCACTGCTCCGCCGTCTCCTCCATCCCCCGCGGCCCCATCAGGGACAGGTAGACGGTGGCCCTGAGGGCCAGGAGACCCTGGTTGGTGCAGATGTTGGAGGTGGCCCGTTCCCGCCGGATGTGCTGCTCGCGGGTCTGGAGGGTCATCACGTAGGCCCGCTTGCCGTCCCGGTCCAGGGTCTCGCCGATCAGCCGCCCGGGCACGTGGCGGACGTACTCCTGGCGGGCGGTGAAGAGGCCGAGGCCGGGACCGCCGAACTGGGGCGGGGTGCCGAGGGAGATGCCCTCCCCCACGGCCAGGTCCGCGCCCAGGGAGCCCGGGGTCTTGTAGAGGGCCAGGGCGTGGGGCTCGAACACCTGCACCCCCCGGGCGCCGGCCTCCCGGGCCCGTTCGAACACGTCGGACACGTCTTCCACGATGCCGAAGAAGTTGGGGCTCTGGGCCACCACCGCCGCCGGTTCCCCGGCCAGGGCGTCGGCCAGCCAGCTCCGGTCGACCACCCCGTCCGGAGCGGGATCCACGGCGACCTCGATGTCCTGCCCCCGGCAGAAGGTCCGGAGCACCTGCAGGTAGTGGGGATGCAGGGGCCCGGCCACCACGATCCGGGTGCGCCGGGTCACCGAGGCGGCGAGGAGCGCGGCCTCGGCCAGGGCGGTGGCCCCGTCGTAGAGGGAGGCGTTGGTGAGGTCCATGCCGGTCAGCTCGGCCAGCATGCTCTGGAACTCGAAGATGGCGGTGAGGGTGCCCTGGGCCACCTCGGGCTGGTAGGGCGTGTAGGCGGTGTAGTACTCGGAGCGGAAGGTGACGTGGTCCACCGCGGCCGGGACCAGGTGATCGTAGACCCCCGCTCCCAGGAACACCCGGCGGTTGCCGGGGTGGCCGTTCCGGGCCGCCATCGCCTCCAGGCGCCGGGCGACCTCGAACTCGCTCCGGGGTCCGGGGAGGTTCAGGCGCTCCCGGAGCCGGAAGGCCTCCGGCACCGGGGCCAGGAGGTCCTCGAAGCGGGAGACCCCGATGGCCTCCAGCATGGCCTTCTCCTCGCCGTCCCCGCGGGGAACGTAGGGGAATCGCAAGCTAGTCGCCCTCCCCCACGTGGCCCAGGTAGGCCTCGGCGTCGAGCAGGTTGCCCAGCTCCGAGTCGTCGCTGAGCTCGATCCTCAGCATCCAGCCGTCGGCGTAGGGCGACTTGTTGATCCGTTCCGGGCTGTCGGCGAGCTCCGCGTTCACCTCCAGCACCTTGCCGCTCACCGGAGCGTAGAGATCGCTGACCGTCTTCACCGCCTCGATGGTGCCGAAGGCGCTGCCCTGCTTGAGATCGGCCCCCTCCTCGGGCAGCTCCACGAACACGATGTCCCCCAACTCGCCCTGGGCGTAGTCCGTGATCCCCATGGTGGCGGTATTCCCCTCCACCCGCACCCACTCGTGTTCCTCGGTGTACTTGAGTTCCTTGGGCGTCTCCATGCCATCCTCCCCGGAATCCGCGGACTCCGATTACGATCGCTTCCCGGGAGCCCGCCGGCTCCCCTCGGTATAGAACGGCAGTCGCACGACCGCCGCGGTCTCCGTCCGTCCCCGTACGTCGATCCCGACCGGCTTCCCGGCCGCGGCCCGGGACGACTCCACGTAGCCCATGGCCAGGCCGCGGCCCAGGGAGGGGGCGAAGGTCCCGCTGGTCACCTCGCCGATCTCCGCCTCCCCGTCGGTCACCGGGTACCCCTTGCGGGGGATGACCTTCTCCTTCTCCGGCCGCAATCCCACCAGCCGGCGGCGGATCCCCGCCTCCTTCTGGGCCCGGAGGGCATCGCGGCCGAGGAAGTCGTCCTTCTCGAGCTTGACCGTCCACCCCAGGCCCGCTTCCAGGGGCGAGGTGGTGTCGTCGATGTCGTTGCCGTAGAGGCAGTACCCCATCTCGAAGCGGAGGGTGTCCCGGGCGGCCAGGCCCACCGGGACCATCCCCTCGGCCTCCCCCGCCTCCCGCAGGCGGTCCCAGAGCGCGGGGGCCCGGGCGTCGGCCACGTAGAGCTCGAACCCGTCCTCGCCGGTGTAGCCGGTGCGGGAGATGAGGCACTCGATCTCCGCCACCGTGCCCGGAACCGCGGTGTAGGTGTCCATGGCCCCCAGATCGGCGGCGGTGAGACGGGCCAGGAAGGCCTCGGTCCCCGGGCCCTGGACCGCGATCAGGGAGGTGCGGCCGGACTCGTTCTCGAAACCCACCGAGGGGGGCAGGTGCTCCCGCACCCAGGCCTCGTCCTTGTCGAGATTGGCCGCGTTCACCACCAGGAGCACCGAATCCTCCAGGTGGTAGGCGATGAGGTCGTCCACGATCCCGCCGTCGGGGCGGCACATGGGGGAGTACACCGCCTGCCCGGGCTCGGTGCCGGCCACCCGGTTGGTGACCAGGCGGTCGACCGCGGCCAGGGCGTCCTTCCCCCGGAGCCGGAACTCGCCCATGTGGCTGAGATCGAAGATCCCGAGGCCCCGGCGGACGGCCTGGTGCTCGGCGATCTGCCCCGAATACTGGAGGGGCATGAGGTAGCCGGCGAAGGGCACCATCTTCGCCCCCGCCTCCCGGTGCCGCTCGTAGAGAGCGGTCTTCTTCCCATCCGTTCCTGACATCCGTGCTTTCCTCCCCGGGGACGATGACGCCGAACGCGGACGCCCCGGGCGCCGCGTCCCTCCGAGGGTGCGGTCCGGGGCGAAGGCGGCCCCTGCGTCCGCGGCAGGAGCCGCCGGCCCGGAGGGCGATCGGCCGGGACGGCCGCGGCGCAAAGCCCGTGAATGGTATCACAAGGCCCCGGCACCGACGATCCGTCCCCGCCGCCCTCGCTCCCCCGCCGGGCGGTCAGCGCCGGCGGGTGCGGCCCGGCTTCGCGCCCCGGGCCGTGGGCTTGGCCTTGGCCCCGGGCCTGGCCTTGGCCGCCCCCGCCGCCCCGGCCGCGGTTCCCCCCTCGAAGGGTCCGGGAAGGTCCTTGGGCAGGGACCGGAGCGAGGTCCGCGGACCCGGCTGGGGTCCCTTGCCCGACGGCTTCTTCCAGGTGGTGAGGAGCTCGGCCAGGATCCGCACCCCGGCCCCGGTCCCGCCGGGGGCGTTGTAGGGCCGGGCGGGCCCGTTCCAGGCCGTGCCCGCGATGTCGAGATGCACCCAGCGGTAGGCGTTGGTGAAGGCCCCCAGGAAGGCCCCCGCGGTGATGGCCCCGGCGTCGCGGCCGGCGGTGTTCTTGATGTCGGCCACGTCGCTCTTGACCATCTCCCGGTACTCGCTCCAGAGGGGCAGCGGCCAGGCCCGCTCCCCCGCCTCGTTGGAGGCGGAGTGCACCGCGTCCATCAACCACTCGTCGTTCCCCATCAACCCGCAGGCGTGGGAGCCGAGGGCGATCACGCAGGCCCCGGTCAGGGTGGCCAGGTCCACCACCGCGTCGGGCTCGAAGCGCTCGGCGTAGGCCAGGGCGTCGGCCAGCACCAGCCGCCCCTCGGCGTCGGTGTTCTTGACCTCGATGGTCACCCCGGCCATGGAGGTGAGCACGTCCCCGGGCTTGTAGGCGTCGCCGTCGGGCATGTTGTTGGTGGCCGCGACCAGGCCCACCACCCGGAGCGGAACCCGGGTCTCGGCCGCGAAGCGCATGGCCCCGATCACCGCCGCCGAGCCCCCCATGTCGAACTTCATCAGGTCCATGTCCGCGCCCGGCTTCAGGCTGATGCCCCCGCTGTCGAAGGTGATGCCCTTCCCCACCAGGCAGACGGTGGACTTGGCCTTCGGTCCCTCGTACTCCATGATCAGGAACTTGGGCGGTTCCTTGGCTCCCCGGGCCACGCCCATGAAGGCGCCCATGCCCAGCTTCTCGCAGTCGGCCCGCTCCAGGACCTTGACCTTGAACCCGTAGGCCTTGCCCAGCTTCCTGGCCGTGTCGGCCAGGTGTCCCGGGGTGCAGTAGTTGGCCGGGCCGTTGGCCAGCTCGCGGGCCTGGTTGACCGCGTGGGCCACCGCCTCCCCGTGGCGCAGGCCGGCCTCGATGGTCTTGAGCTTGCCCTTGAGCCGTTCCAACACCGTCAGGGTCTTCAGGGCCAGGGGCTCCCGGCGCCCGTCCCGGAACCAGTCGTCGTAGCGGTAGGCCCCGAGGACGATGCCCTCGGCCAGGCCGCGGGCCAGGTCCCGGACCGGCGGGCCGGAGTCCCCGCCGTGGACCACGGTGACCGCGCTCTCGACCTTCAGCTTGCGGAGGGCGCGGACCAGGGCCCCGCCCACCCGGCGCGCGGATTCGACCTTGAACTCCTCCTTCTTGCCCAACCCGAGCAGGATCACCCGTTCCGGCACTCCTTCCCCGGAGGCGGCCGGGTAGAGGATCAGCGTCTCCTCCAGCGCCCCCTTGAAGTCCCCGGAGGCCAGGGCCCGGGCGATGACGCCCCCCGCGGCCTCGTCCACCGCCGCCGTGGCCCCGCCCGGTTCGGTGACCCCTTCGTACAGGTTCACCGCCACCGCCGGGCCTCCCGCCGTCGCGATGTCCCCCTGCTCCACCCTCAGCTTCAGGTCGACTTCCATGAGCTCCTCCTTAGGTCCGGCCGGCCGCGGTCCTCGCCGTCTTCCGGCGAGGGGCCCGGCCCCGTGGTTTCAAACCCATTTCCTCCGCCAGCGCGAGCCCGGTGTACGAACCGGGTGCGGCCGCGACCTCCTCGGGGGTGCCGGTGGCCACCACCTCCCCCCCTCGTCGCCCCCCTCGGGCCCGAGGTCGATGAGGTGATCCGCGGTCTTGATCACGTCCAGGTTGTGCTCGATCACCACCACCGTGTTGCCCCGCTCCACCAGGCGGTCGAGCACGGCCAGGAGCTGCTTCACGTCGTGCACGTGGAGCCCGGTGGTGGGCTCGTCCAGGATGTAGAAGGTGCGGCCGGTGGCCACCTTGGCCAGCTCCGAGGAGAGCTTCATCCGTTGCGCCTCCCCCCCGGACAGGGTGGTGGCCGCCTGCCCGAGATGGATGTACCCCAGGCCCACCCCCTGGAGCACGTCCAGCCGCCGGCGGATGACCGGTATGGTGCCCAGGAAGTCCAGGGCCTCGTCCACGGTCATCTCCAGCACCTCGCTGATGTTCTTCCCCTTGTAGGTGACCTCCAGGGTCTCGCGGTTGTAGCGCTTGCCCTGGCAGACGTCGCAGCGGACGTAGACGTCGGGGAGGAAGTGCATCTCGATCTTCACCATCCCGTCGCCCGAGCAGGCCTCGCAACGCCCCCCCTTCACGTTGAAGGAGAAGCGGCCCGGGCGATAGCCCCGGACCTTGGACTCGGGCAGCTCGGAGAAGAGCTTGCGGATGTCGGTGAACACCCCGGTGTAGGTGGCGGGGTTGGACCGGGGGGTGCGCCCGATCGGGGACTGGTCGATGTTGACCACCTTGTCCAGGTGCTCGAGCCCGTCCAGGCCGCGGTGGGTTCCCGGTGGCTCCGCCGCCCCGTGGAAGTGACGGGCCAGCGCCCGGTAGAGGATGTCGTTGACCAGGGTGCTCTTGCCCGAGCCGCTTACCCCGGTGACGCAGGTGAAGACGCCGAGGGGGAACTCCACCTTCCCGCCCTTCAGGTTGTTGGCGGCCGGGCCCCGTACGACGAGGGACTTCCCGTTGCCGGACCGGCGCGTCTCCGGCACGCCGATCGCCTCCCGCCCGGAGAGGTACCGCCCGGTGAGGGAGGAGGGATGGACCTCGATCTCCGCCGGGGGCCCTGCCGCCACCACCTCACCGCCCAGCTTCCCCGCCCCCGGGCCCAGGTCCACGATCCAGTCCGCGGCCCGCATGGTGTCCAGGTCGTGCTCCACCACCAGCACCGTGTTGCCCAGGTCCCGCATGGCGATGAGGGTGCGGAGCAGCCGGAGGTTGTCCCGGTGGTGGAGGCCGATGGAAGGCTCGTCGAGCACGTAGAGCACTCCCATGAGCCGGGAGCCCACCTGGGTGGCCAGCCGGATGCGCTGGGCCTCGCCCCCGGAGAGGGTGGCCGCGGCCCGGTCCAGGGTCAGGTAGTCCAGGCCCACGTCGGCCATGAACTGGAGCCGCTGGCGGATCTCCTTCAGCACCTGGGTGCCGATCTTCCGCTCCCGCTCGCTCAGCTCCAGCGCGTCCACCCACTCCACCGCGTTCTTCACCGCCAGCCGGGTGACCTCGGCGATGTTCACCCCGTGCACGCTCACGGCCAGGGACTCGGGCCGGAGCCGGGTGCCTCCGCAGGCCCCGCAAGCGGTGGAGCCCATGTACTTCTGGATCTCCTCCCGCACCCGCTCGCTCCCGGAATCCCGGTAGCGCCGCATGAGGTTGGGGATCACCCCGCGCCACTCCTGCTTGTACTTCACGCTGAACCGGGAATCCCGGTAGGTGACGTCGAACTCCTTGCCGCCGGAGCCGTGGAGGATGAGCTTGCGGATGCGGGCGGGGAGCTTCTTCCAGGGCTTGTCGAGGTCGATCCGGTAGGCCTTGGCCAGCCCCTTGAGCTTGGCCCCCAGCCAGGCCCCCTCCACCCGGGTCCCGTAGGGGGCGATGGCCCCCTCGTTCACCGAGAGGTCCGGATCCGGCACCACCCGCTCGGGGTCGATCTCCATGCGGGTGCCGAGGCCGTCGCAGTCGGGACAGGCGCCGTAGGGCGAGTTGAACGAGAACATCCGGGGTTCGAGGTCGGCGTAGGAGACCCCGCACTCAACGCAGGTGGCGTGTTCGTTCAGGACCCGGTCCTCGCGGCCCTCGGCCACCACCGAGACCAGGCCCCCGGAGAGCCCGAGGGCGGTCTCCAGGGAGTCGGCCAGCCGCTGGCGCTGCTCCGGGGAAGGCTTCAGGCGGTCGACCACGATCTCCACCGTGTGCTTGCGCTTCTTGTCCAGCTTGGGGAGCGGATCCAGCTCCGTCCACTCGCCGTCCACCCGGGCCCGGAGGAAGCCTTCCCGCTTCATCTCCTCCAGCTCGGCCCGGTACTCCCCCTTCCGGCCGCGCACGATGGGGGCCAGGAGCTGGGTGCGGCGGCCGGCGTCGGCGGAGAGGATGAGATCGGTCATCTCCTGGACCGTCTGCCGGGTGATGGGACGCCCGCAGGTCACGCAGTGCTGGACCCCCACCCGGGCGAAGAGAAGGCGGAGGTAGTCGTAGATCTCGGTGGCGGTGGCCACCGTGGACCGGGGATTCCGGGCCGCGGTGCGCTGCTCGATGGAGATGGACGGGGAGAGCCCGTCGATGTGGTCGACGTCGGGCTTCTCCATCTGGCCCAGGAACTGGCGGGCGTAGGCGGAGAGGCTCTCCACGTAGCGCCGCTGTCCCTCGGCGTACACGGTATCGAAGGCGAGGCTGGACTTGCCCGAGCCGCTCACCCCGGTGATCACCACCAGGTTGTCCCGGGGGATCTCCAGGGAGATGTCCTTCAGGTTGTGTTCGCGGGCGCCGCGAATGGAGATGTGCTGCATAGACGAGGTTCCGCCGTCCGGAGATCCGATCCGCGCCGGCGGGCGGCCCGTGGGGGCGGAAGGGACCGGAAGGGCCGGCGCCTGGGCGCGGCAAAAAAAGAAGGCGCACTCCGGAGCCCGGCTCGCGCCCCCGGCGCCGGGGATCGCCGGCCTCGCCCCGTCCCCCATCGTCCCTCTCCCCGGCCACCGGCTCCCTCGGCACCGACACGACATCTTCGGAAAGCATGATCAGCTCGTCGGAATCCCGGTCTCGGTCGCGCCGGCTGGCTCTTGCGAGCAGGTCCAGGAACGAGGAGGAGGCGATGCCCGAGCGCATCGCCGACGACGAGTGACGCCGGGATGCGACGCAAGAGCCGCCGGCCCTTCGGGTTCGGGCGGCACCGCGCCGTCTGCGGCGTTCCTCCTCCTCCACGATGCGCACCGGCATCGCGTCGTCGTCGCGCCTGGCACCCGGCACGGCGGCGCTCCGAACGCGGCCAGATCCGGTATTTCGACGAGCTGATAGAGGTTAGGCTTCGCGCCTCGCCCTGTCAAGGAAGGCCCCCTGGGCTCCCGGGGGCCGCTACTCGTACCGCAGCGCCTCCACCGGGTCCAACCGGGCCGCCCGCACCGCGGGCCAGATGCCGAAGAAGAGCCCCACCCCCGCCGACACGGTGATGGCGGCCACGTAGGCCCACACCGGAACGTAGGAGGGAAGCGGGGTGAGCACCTGCACCAGCTTGCCGATCCCCAGCCCGAGCAGGATGCCGATGATTCCCCCGGTGCCGGTCAGCACCACCGCCTCGGCCAGGAACTGGGACAGGATCTGGCGCCGGGTGGCCCCCAGGGCCTTCCGGACCCCGATCTCCCGGGTCCGCTCGGTCACCGACACCAGCATGATGTTCATGACCCCGATCCCCCCCACCAGGAGCGCCACCGAGGCGATGGCCACCATGACCACGAAGAAGGCCCCGGTGATCTGGTTGTAGAGGGAGAGCAGGTTCTCCTGGGTGACCAGGGCGAAGTCGTTGGGATCCTGGGGGCGGAGCCCCCGGGTCCGGCGGAGGGATTCCGTCATCTGGTCCATGGCCGCGGGGATGAGCTCCGGCCGGAGCGGCCGGGCGGAGATCTGGAAGGGCATGCGGGGCGTTCCGAAGTACCGGCGCAAGGCGACCAGGGGCACCAGGACCTGGTTGTCCAGGCTCTGGCCCACGAAGCGGCCCCGTTCGGCCAGGACCCCGGTGATCTCGAACCGCTGGTTGCCGATCTGCAGCTCCTGCCCCACCGGGTCCACCCCGGGGAAGAGGTTGTCCCGCACCTCGGACCCGATGAGGGCCACCCGGCTCCCTCCGGCCAGCTCCGGTTCGGTGAAGGGCCGGCCGTCGGCCAGCTCCTGGGGCGAGACCAGGAAGTAGTACCGGTCGATGCCGACCACGTCGGTGAGCCGGCTCTCCTCCCCCCGGAAGCGGAGCCGCTGGCGGGTCTCCGAGCCCACCGAGACCGCCAGCACCGCGGGGGCGGTCTCGCGGATCCCCTGGGCGTCCCGCACGTCGAACTGCTTCCGCTTGCGGAGGGAATCCGGGATCTCGCCCACGAACACCCCGGGGTCGAACCGGCGGATCCGGATGGTGTCCGATCCCAGGCTGGCGAGCTGGTTCTGCATGGACCGGTTCAGCCCCTCGACCAGGCTCACCATGCCCACCACCGAGGTGATCCCGATCACGATCCCGAGCACGGTGAGCCCGCCCCGCATCTTGTGGGCGGTGAGGCTGGCCATGGCCAGCCTGACGATCTCCGCCTGCATGCCGGTGCGTTCGAGCCAGTTCATGCCCCGCTCCTACTCGTACCTGAGCGCGATCACCGGATCCAACCGCGAGGCGCGGAAGGCCGGGAAGATGCCGAAGAAGATGCCCACCGCGGCGGAGAGGCCGAAGCCCAGGGCCACCGCCTCGGGGGTGATGCGGGCGGGGAACCCGGTGGTGGCGGAGACCACCGTGCTCACCGTGAATCCGAACAGGATCCCGATCAGCCCGCCGGTGAGGGTGACGACCAGGGACTCCATGAGGAACTGGTTCAGGATGTCCTTCCGCCGGGCCCCCACCGACTTGCGGACCCCGATCTCCCGGGTACGTTCGGTGACCGAGACCAGCATGATGTTCATGATCACGATGCCCCCCACCACCAGGGAGATCCCCCCCACCCCCACCAGCACCGCGAAGATGCCGCCGGTGAGGCTCCGGTAGAGGTCCATGAGGGCGTCGGATGAATACACCTCGAAGTTGTTCTCCTCCTGGGGACGGAGCCCCCGGGCCGCCCGGAGGAGCCAGGTGAGCTCGTCCTGGGCCTCCTCGGTGGGAACCCCCTCCGCGGGCTGGGCGAGGATGGTGAAGAAGTCCATGTTCCGGAACCAGCTCATGAGCTCGGTCAGGGGCACGGCCACGAAGTTGTCGGTGCTCTGGCCGAAGATCTTCCCCCGCTCCCCGAACACTCCGATCACCTGGTACCGGCGGCTCCCCACCCGGATGTCCTGGCCCACCGCGCCCCCGGCCGGGAACAGCTCCCGGGCCACCTCATGGCCGAGGATGGCCACGTTGGCCCGGCTGAGCAGGTCCGCGTCCCGGAGCGGCCGGCCCTCCACCAGCGGGTAGGGATCGAAGAACGGCGAGTCCGGGGTGAGCCCCACCACCCCGATGGAGTTGAGCTTGCGGTTCCGGTACTTGACCCGGGCGTTGGTCTGGAGGATGGCCCCCATGGCCCCGATGGACTCCGCCCGCTCCCGCGCCAGGCGGTACTGGGCCATGGTGAGGTCCGGGCGGCGGAGGCGCTTGAGGAAGTCCTCCTCGCTGAAGGCGAGGCCGATCTTGTCGGCCTGGAACAGGTTCGCCCCCTGGATGAGGATCTTCTCCGAGACGTAGTGGTTGAGCCCCTGGATCAGGCTGACCAGGGTGATCACGGTGATCACGCCCATGATGTGGCCGAGCAGGGTGAGGAAGGTCCGGAGCTTGTGGTTCCAGAGCGAGAGCGCCCCCAGGCGGAGCCCTTCCCACAGGAGGCGCATCAATCCGCTCCCGAGGTGCTGTCGCTCTCGATGCGACCGTCCCGGAGCCGGATGCGGCGGCGCGCGTGGGCGGCGATGTCCTCCTCGTGGGTGACCAGGATCACCGTGTTCCCCTCCCCGCTGATGCGGTCGAAGGCGGCCATGATCTCGGTCGAGGTCCGGGAGTCCAGGTTCCCGGTCGGCTCGTCGGCCAGGATCAGGGAGGGCTCGTTGACCAGGGCCCGGGCGATGGCCACCCGCTGGCGCTGCCCCCCCGACAGCTCGTTGGGGCGGTGATGCATCCGGTCGGCCAGCCCCACCAGGTCCAGGGCCCGGGACACCCGGCGCTTGCGGTCGGGCCCGGGCATGCCGGCGTAGATGAGCGGGAGCTCCACGTTGTGGAAGGCGTCGCTGCGGGCGAGCAGGTTGAAGGTCTGGAACACGAACCCGATGCGCCGGTTGCGGATGGCGGCGAGCTGGTCGTCGTCGAGGCTCGAGACCAGCTCCCCCTCCAGGCGGTAGGTGCCGTCGGTGGGGGTGTCCAGGCAGCCCAGGATGTTCATGAGGGTGGACTTCCCGCTCCCCGAAGCGCCCATGATCGCCGCGTACTCCCCGGAGGCGATCTGGAGGTCCACCCCGTCCAGGGCCCGGACCTCCACCGTACCCATCTGGTAGACCTTGGTGAGGGCGGCGATGTCGATGAGCACTAGTCGGACTCTTCCGCGCCGGCCCGGCCCTTCTGGACCTTGATCCGGGTCCCCCCCTTGAGGTCGCGGAGGATCCGGTAGGGGCCGCTCACCACCTGGTCCCCCTGGGCGAGATCGCCGCTGACCTCGATCCGCACGTCGTCGGCGATGCCCGCGGTCACGGGGACGAAGACCGCCTTGTCGTCCACCAGCTTGTAGACCCCCTCCACGATCTCCTTCTCGCGCTTCTGCTGCGCCTCGGCGTCCAGGGTGTCGGCCCCCGCGGTGCTGTCCGGCGGGACCTTGCGCCCCTCCCGGCGGGCCAGGGCCCGTTCGTCCCGCTCCAGGGTGCCGCGGCTCCGGGCGACCAGGGCCTGGATGGGCACGGTGAGCACGTCGTGGCGGGTCTGGGTCTCGATGTCCACGTCGGCGGTCATGCCCGGCTTGAGCCGTGCGTCCGGCCGGTCGAAGCGGACCTTGACCTCGAAGTTGATGGCCTCGTCGGCGGAGCCCAGGCCCCGGGTGCGGCCCGAGCTTCCCACCGTGGACACCGTACCCGGAAAGGTGGTGTCGGGAAGGGCGTCCACGCTGATCTTGGCCGCCTGCCCCGGAGCCACGTGGACCACGTCGGTCTCGTCCACCTCGGCCTCCACCTCCATCCGGCTCAGGTCGGCGATGGAGAGGATGACCGTGCCGGGGTTGTTCATGGTGCCCACCACCACGATCTCCCCCCGCTCCACGTTGAGCCGCGAGATGATCCCCGGCACCGGGGCGCGGTATTCGGTCTTCTCCAGGTTGTCCCGGGCGTCCTGGACCGCGGCCTGGGCGCGAGCCACGTCCTGGCGCCGGGCGTCCACGTCGGCGGTCTGGACCTGGACGTCGGTGCGGGCCGCCTCCAGCGCCTGCTCCGAGGCCAGGCCCTGCTCGCCCAGGGCTTCCTGGCGGACGAGATCCTTCTGGAGCTTGTCCAGGCGCGCCGCGGAGAGGGTCAGGTTGGCCCGGGCGCTCTTCAGGGAGGCCTCGGCCTGCTCCACCCGGCTCCGGTACTGGTCGTCGTCAAGCTGGATGAGGAGCTGGCCGGCCTGGACCGAATCCCCCTCGGCCACGTACAGCTTCTCCACCCGGCCCGGCACCTCGGCGCTCAGGTCCACCGAGGACACCGCCTGCACCTTGCCCGGGGCGCTGACCCGGGCGGTCAGGTTCCCCAGCTCCACCTTCGAGGTCCGGGCCTCCACGGTGGGGACGTCGGAGCGTTTGAGGTTGGCGATGACGATGACGGCGAGGATCACCACCCCGGCGCCGATCAGGATCCATTTCTTCACGATCGTCCTCCCCTGGGGTGGCCGGGGCCGGGCCGCGACCGGGCCCGGCGGCGCCGGCCGCTACCGAGGCAGATCCGCGCCCCGCGCACGATCCACCGCCGCCTCGGAGATCTTGAGGCCGGTCTGGGCGTTGACCAGGTCGTTGCGGGCCCGGGTCAGGTTCACCTGGGCCTCGAGAAGCTCGAGCACGGTGCCCAGGCCCTGGCTGTACCGCTCCTCGGACAGGCGCAGGTCCTCCCGGACCGAGTCGAGCCCCCGCTGGGCGGTCTGGATGGCCTGGACCGAGGCGCGGTAGTTGAGCAGGGCCTCCTCCAGCTCCTGCTGGGCGGCCAGCCGGGCCGCCTCCAGCTCGTACTCGGCCTGGCGCTTGTTGGCCCGGGCCTGCTGGCTGTCGCCGGTGTTGAGGAAGGCGTCCAGGGTCACCGTGGCCCCGACCCGGAAGCTCCACCCGTGGGCCTCGAGGTCGCCGTGGACGTTGTAGGGGACCAGATTTGAGCTGTCCTGCGTGGACTGGAAGGAGTCCCGGATGCTGGAGCCGGTGGACTTGTTGTAGTCGAAGGAGGCGAAGAGGCTGGGCACCCGGGAGTAGAAGGCGGCTTTGTACCGGTTGGAGGCGCTCCCCAGGGAGGCCTCGGCCTGGAGGACGTCGGGCCGCACCAGGGCGTCGGCGGCGGCCCGGCTGCTGTCCATCGGCGCCGTCTGCACGCTCAGGTCGCCGGAGAGATCCAGGCGGCGGCTGGGATCGAGCCCGAGCATGGTAGCCAGGCGGGAATTCTCGATCTCCACCTGGTTCCGCTGCTGGATGAGGGTCAGCTCGGCCTGGGAGACCGCGACCTGGGCCTTGAGCACGTCCACCTTGGCCACCGAGCCGAGGTCGAACATGCTCTGGGTGCGCTTGAGCTCGTCCTGGGCCAGCCTCAGCGCTTCCTGCTGCACGGTGAGGAGGTCCTGGGCCCGCAGCACCAGGTAGAACTGCTGGCGGACCTGGAAGGCCAGCTCCTGGCCGGTGGCCTCCAGGCCGTGGCGGGAGGCGGTCACCGAGGCCTCGGCACCCCGCCACTGGTACCAGTTCGAGAGCCCCAGGCGCTCGCTGACCGAGAAACTTCCGGTGGTGGAGTTGGACTCCGAGTTCTGGGGCAGTTTCTGGTTGTCCACCGCCGCCCCGTCCACCTGGGTCGCGGTGAAGGAGCTGGTGTTGCTGGACTTCGAGTAGGTGTAGCTCCCGCTCACCGAGGGGAGGAGCCCGGCGGCGGTGCTGAGGCGCGACCCCTTCACCGCGGAGAGCCCGGCCTGGGACTGCCGGTAGCCGTAGTTCTGCCGGAGGGCGATCCGTACCGCCTGGTCCACGTCGAGGGGGCCGGATGGAGGCTCGGCCGCCCCCGCGGCGCCGGCCAGGACCGCGGCCAGGACCGCGGCCAGGGCCGCTCCACGCGTCCCCACCGCACGGGGACGCCCGCCCCCGGTGATCCTCCGCCGCCCGCCCAGGTTTCCAAGCCAAGTGTGCATCAGTCGAACCTCCTCCACCCAGGGAGTCTAGGTGCCGTCAACGTCGTGTCATGGGGGTACATACGTCGGCCCGGAGCCGGAAGTTGCACTCGGGGGGCTCCCGGAGCCGGCACTATGAGAAGGCGCCGCTCCGGCGTCAAGCCGGCGGGGCGCCCGGGCACACGCACCCGCTCGCGGACGGGCACGAACGCGCGAAACGGGGGCAGCATGGGCCTCCAGCCGGACCAAGGGGGGTCGAACCGCGGCCGACTATACCTCACGCCACTCCCGCCGTCGCCCCCAAAAGGCCGCCCCCAAAAGGAAGCGGGCGCCCCCTCGCGGGGAGCGCCCGTCCTCGATTCCGGTCCACCCTCGACGGGCCCGCCCTTGGCCTGGCGCCTAGTGCAGGGTGAACTCGAAGGGGATGGCGATTCTCGCCTTCACCGCCTGGTCCCGCTGCTTGGCCGGGGTGAACAGCCATCCCATGGCCGCCTTCTTGGCCGCCTCCTCCAGGCTGGCGATGGTGGTGGACTTGATGATCCGGGCCGCGATCACCCGGCCCGTCTCGTCGATGGTGACCTCCACCAGCACCGTCCCCTCCGCGCCCGCGGCCCGGGCCAGATCCGGGTAGTCCGGGGCCACGGTCTTGATGGGCTGGGGCGGGGTGTCGAAGGCGTAGAAGCTACCCGACCCACCCGTGTCCTCCTGGATCTCCGGCGGGGCGAAGGGATTGAAGTCGGTCTCGGGGATGGTCTCCTCCATGCTCACGTCCTCGGAGACCTCCAGCTCGGTGGGCAGGGCCGGGCGTTCGATCTCCTTGGGGGGCGGAGGGATCACGATGTCCTCCGGGATCTCGATGGCCTGCATCTTCTTCTCCCGGAGCTTGTAGGGCTGGATCTCGATCGGAGGCACGGCGAAGATCACCGCCAGGTGAATGGCCAGGGCCAGAAGCAGCGAGATCTCCAGGGTGCGCATGTACTTCGATTTGAACTCGAAGTTCGCACCGGCCATCCTGGTGCCGTGCAGGGCATCGGCGGTCTGCGTGCTCATCGCTTCTTCTCCCGGTCGGTGGTGAAGGACGCGTTCAGGGCCTGGGCCTCCTTCATCATCTCGATGACCTCGGAGGCGATCTCCCAGGGGACGTTCTTGTCGATGTTGAGCCCCACGATCAGCGCGGGGTCTTCGGCGAGTTTCGCGCGCAGGAGCGGCACGATGTCCACCAGGGTGATCAGGTTGTCGTCGATGGTCATCTCCCGGGCGTTCATGACCCAGATGTGGGCCACCTTGTTCCGGGGGACCCGCTGCCCCGCCTCCGCCCGGGGGAGGGTCACGGGAAGGCCTTCCTCCATCTTGAAGATGGTGGTGGCCATGAAGAAGATCAGAAGCAGGAAGGCGATGTCGGCCATGGAGGAGGTCGGGATCTGGGCCGGCACGCCGACGGTTCGATGAATCCTGGCCACGCTACTGCCCCTTCGTCTTCAGCGAGATCCGGCTGGCCCCGGCCAGCTTCAGCTCGTCCAGAATGTCCACCATCGCGTTGTACGGCGCCGCCTTGTCCGGCTCCACCGAGACCACCAGCTTGGGGTTCGCCGCCTCCCGCTCCTTGACCAGGTCCTTGATGGCGTGGAGGGGGGTGGGTTCGTCGTCCACGAAGAAGGTCTTCCCGGTGGCGTCGGTGCTGATGATCATCACGTTCTTGCGGTTGATCTGGGTCGCGTTCTGGACCCCCCCCTTGGCGGGAAGGATGAGCGACAGCCCGAACTCCTCGGCCACGGTGGTGGTGGCGATGAAGAAGATCAAGAGCAGGAAGGCGACGTCGGCCAGCGAGGAATCCGGAATGGTCTCCGGAGGCCGAATCCTGTGAATCTTGGCCATGGTGTGCTCCTAAAGCCCTATCGCGTGCCGCCTGGGGGTCATGATCCGATCGAAGAGAATCGAATCAGACCGCCTGGTTGTGCACCTCCATGTCCACCAAAGTATCTACCAGTTCCACCGAAGCCTCTTCCATCTCCAGCACGAAGCGGTCGATGCGGGAGATGAAGTAGTTGTTGGCGATCTGGACCGGGATGGCCACGATCAGACCGGTGGCGGTGGTGATCAGGGCCTCGGAAATCCCGGTGGCCACCAGCTTGGCGCTCACCTGCTCGGCGGCGGCGATGGCTTCGAAGGCGTGGATCATGCCCGACACCGTGCCCAGGAAGCCGAGCAGCGGAGCCACGTTGGCGATCGAGGCGAGGATGATCAGGCCGCGCTGCAGGAAGGACATCTCGATGGTTCCCGCCGATTCGATGGCCTTCTCCACCGCCTCCGGGCCCTTGGGCGCCCGCATGAGACCGGCGTGGAGGATGGCGGCGATGGGCCCGCGGGTGCGCTGGCAGACCTCGATGGCGCCCTGGAGGCCGTCCTCCTTGAGCGCCCCCACCACCTGGCTCATGAGCTGGCGGGTGTTCACCCGGGCCCGGCTCAGGGTCCAGGCCCGCTCGAGGATGACCCCGAGGCCGAGAAGGGAGCAGGCCAGAAGCGGCCACATGAACACGCCGCCCTTCTGGAAGTTCTCGATCAGGAACCCCTGCTTGGGGAGCGTGGCAGCGGGCTCCTCCTCCGACTCGGGAAGGGTCGGAAGCGCATCCCCCACCCCACCGGCCGCGGCGGAGTCCGCCCCCGGCATCTCGTCCTGCATGGCGGTCCCCTGATCGCCGGCCTGGTCCGCCGGCGCCTGCCCCTGGTCCTGAGCCAGGGCCGCGCCCGGCACCATCACCGCCAGGGCCAGAAGGAAGGCCAGGGCCAAGCCCCACCCGAGAATCCTAGACTTCGCGACCATCGAGAGATCTCCTTAGCCGATAGGTTGTCGACACCGCATCACGCCGCGAACGACCCGGATGTCGGCATGAACGGGCCGCTCCACGCTGGAACTTCCGGAGGGAGGCCTCGCCGGGAGGTATGGCGCTCACCGATGACCGAAGACCCGGTGGCCGAGAGCGCACACCGAATCCGGGAAGGTGACACCGCACCAGACGTTAGCTCTGTTCCGGAGCACACTGTATCGCACGAGGCCATCGCGGAAGAGGGAATCGTTCGGACCTGCATACCCCCCCCGGGCGGCCGGCCCGGAACCGGGACCGGGCGCGTTGCGCCCAGGGTCACCCGGACTTCCCGGACCACCCGAAAGGGTGAGGCCAGAAGAGTGTCGGCGGAGGCAACGGACAACCGGCACCACGGGCTGTCCGACCGACCGAGGATAGGCCGCTTCCCCACCCCTGTCAAGGACATGTCTACCAAGAGGCTGTCCCTCCCCCGCCCGGCTCCGGCCACGCTTCCCCACCCTTCTCCGGGCCACTCTGCTCCCGATCGTAAAGGTGCGTCCCCCCGGGGCCGATACCTGCTTTGAACCCCGCTTTGGGACTGGAGCCGGGGACCGAGGATCCCGAAAAACGAAGCCAGGAATATAGGTTGGACGTCCTTTGGTGTCAACCGAAGGGACCGGGAGGCGACGCCCATGCGGCCCGTGCTGATTCTCGCCATTTTCATCGCCCTCGGAGCGCTCGCCCCCCGGCCCGCGCTCCCCGCCCCCACCGCAGGAAGCGGGGACGGCGTGCTGGCGGCAATGACCCCGGATCTCTCGGACCCCGACGCGGTCCTGCGCTCCCTGAGGGACCTGGGCGCCTCGGAGCTTCCCGCCGAGGCGCTGGCCCTGTACCAGGAGGGGATCGCCGCCGCCCGGGCCGGGAACACCTCCCTGGCCGTGACCCGCCTCGAGCAGGCCGGGGAGATGGATCCGTCCTTCCCCGAGCCCTACGTGGCCCTGGCCCGCATCCACCTCTTCAAGAACCCCACCGCGGCGGTGGGGGATCTCTGGCGGGCGGTCCACGCCACCACCTCCTCCTTCGGATCGCAGCACCTGCTCCTGGTCAACGTGGTGTTCGGGTTCTTCCTGGTCGTGGCCCTGGGCGGGCTCTTGATGGTGCTCTACGCCGGGCTCCACCTGCTCCCCCGCGTGCACCACACCATGGCCGAGATCCTCAAGCGCTGGTTCCCCCTCCCGGTGGCCGCGCTCCTGGCCGCCCTGGTGCTCCTGGCCCCCGCCCTGTGGCGGGTGGGCCTGATCCCCATCGTGCTCCTCTTCGGGGGCCTCATGTGGGCCTGGATGGATACCGGGGACCGGCGCTGGACGGCCACCCTGGCCGGGGTTACCCTGGCCGCCCCGCTGCTCCTGTGGGTCTTTTCCCCCGTCCTCTACTCCCCTCTCGACCCCGCCGGCACGCCCTTCCTGCTCAGCCGGGCCATGAACGCCCCCTACTCCCCCGGCCTGGTCCGGGCCCTGGAGAAGGCGCAGGCCGGGAACCCGGAGCAGCCCGACATCCACTTCGCCCTGGGCATGGTCGAGAAGCGGGGGAACCGGCTGGACGAGGCGCAGGCCCGCTACGAGGAAGCGCTCCGCTTCGGCGCCCCGGAACCCCTGGTCTACAACAACCTCGGGGTCATCGCCTTCCTGCGCGGCGACTACGACCGGGCCATGGGCCTCTTCCAGCGGTCCATCACCGAGGGGGGAAGCCATGCCGCCCCGCACTACAACCTGAGCCAGGCCTACGCCAAGAAACTCCTGTTCGAGAAGGCGGACCAGGAGATGCTGGAGGCCAACAAGCTCTCCTTCAACCGGATCCGCGCCGTGCTCCGGAACGGGGTGGGGGGGAAGGAGAATCCGCTCATCGACGAGCCCCTGCCTCCCTCCGCGCTGTGGAACGCGGCCTGGACCGGCCCCCGCCAGCTTCCCGGGCTTCCCGCCTGGATGACCCTGTGGTTCCCGGGGACCCTGGCCCTGCTGCCGGTGATCTCGCTGCCGCTCTTCGGGCTCGGGGTGCTGGTCGGGTCTCGGCTCCACCGGAGCCTGCCCAGTTTCGAATGCAGCAACTGCGGGCGCGCGGTCTGCCGGCGTTGCCTCCGCCGCATCCGCCGCTCCGCCTACTGCACCTCCTGCGGGGACGCGCTGCTGCGCATCCAGAGCACCGCCTATTCCAAGCTGGTCCTGGACTCGCGGCTGCGCCGGAACCGCAAGCTCTCCGATCTGACCGCCCGCGCCGCGGCCTGGCTCCTCCCCGGCTACCACGCCTCCCGCCGCGGGCACGCCGACCTGGCCGCGACCCTGGCCATGGGCACCGCCCTGGCCTGCCTGGGCCTGGTCCACGACCGGCTCCCGGTCACCCGCCTGGCCTGGCTGGAGAACGGCTCCGGGCTGTGGTGGCCCGGGCTCCCCCTGGCGCTGCTGGCCGTGGTCATGGGCATCTCCTTCATCACCGTGGCCAGGCTCAAGTCCCCGCCGCCGGACCTGGAGAGGGCGGCGCGCGAGGAGGCCGAGGGAACGTTGGATCCGCGGGGTCACCTGGCCGAGCGCCGGGCGGCCTAGGAAGGGAACGAGGAAGCAGCCGATGGCCATTCGTGGGGGACTCTCAGAATTCTCGGTCGCCGAGATCCTGCAGCTCCTGGCCCTGCAGCAGAAGTCCGGGGTCCTCGCCCTGGCCGACGACCGGGGACGGAATCACGTGCTCTTCTTCGAGCACGGCAAGGTCCTGGCCGCGGCCGACCGGCGGCAGGACGGCCGCCACACCTTCCTCGCCTACCTGTCCGAGAACATGCTCCTCACCCGCGACCAGCTGGAGAGCGTGGAGGACATCTGCCGCGGCACCGGCCACGACCTGTTCACGGTCATGGTCTCCAGCGGGGTCCTGGGCAAGGACCGTCTCCTGGAGGAGATGCGCCGGTACACCCAGCGCATCATCGACGAGGTGGTGGACTGGCGGGAGGGGACCTACGAGTTCTCCGGGGACGAGAAGAGCCTCCCCCCCCAGGGCATCGCGCTCAAGCTGAGCCCGGAGGAGCTGCTCCTGGAGAGCATGCGCCGGAACGACGAGCTGGCCACCCTCAAGGAGTCCATGCTCGCTCCGGACCTGGTGCTGGCCCGCTCCTCCGACGCCGGCCCCGAGCCGCTGCCGCGGGAGTGCACGGTGGTCCTGGGTCTGATCGACGGCCGGCGCAGCATCGAGGACCTCTGCAAGGTCTCACCCCTGGGCGAGTACCTCACCTACGACGCGATCTCGGAGCTCCTGAGCCGCCAGCAGGTGATGATCGTGGACCCCCGCGACATCGCGCTGCTCACCCCGGCCGGCGCCCCGCGGCCGGCCATCTCCTGGTCGGCGGTGGCGGCGGTGCTCTCCCTGATCGTGGGCTCGCTCCTCCTCGGGAGCGGCCTCGGACCCCTGCTCGCCCACTCCTCCCGGGGAGTGTCCTGGCTCCCGGACGGGGCGGTGGAGCGGCGGGTGGAGGCCCGCGACCAGCTCCGGGCCGACGTCACCGCCCTCCGCCAGTCCCTCCGCCGCTAGGAGCGTCCCCCGCGGGGGCGGCCGCCCGGGCGACCGGACGCCCGGGCGTCCAGGATCCACGCCGCCGCCGCGCGCAGGTCCCACGCCACCGCGTCGGCCAGTCCCCGCCGGATCGCCTCCTCCCGGGCCGCCCGGCCGTGGCCGGTCAGCACCAGCACCGTGCGTACCCCCGCCCCCCGCCCCGCCTCCAGGTCCCCGGCGGTGTCCCCGACCAGGAAGGAGTGCGCGGGATCGAGTCCGAAGTCCCGGAGCCCCTCCCGGACCATGGCCGGGGCGGGCTTCCGGCAGGAGCAGGGGCCGGTGAAGTGGGGATGGTGGGGGCAGTAGTACGCGCGGTCCACCGAGGCCCCCTCGGCCCGGACCAGGGCCTTGAGCCGGCGGTCCATGGCCCCCAGGCCGGCCAGGTCGAGTTTCCCCCGGGCCACCGCGGACTGGTTGGAGACCACCAGGAGCCGCGCCCCCGCCGCCCGGAGCCGGCGGAGGGCGGGCCCGGCGCCGGCATAGAGGCGGAGCTGCCCGGGGCGCACCGCGTGCACCGCGTCCGGCACCAGGGTTCCGTCCCGGTCCAGGAAGACCCCCCAGCGGCCGGTCATCGCCGGACCTCCATCACCGCGTCCACCGCGGCCAGGACCCGCTCCGGGGTCACCTCGCGCAGGCAGCGCAGGTGGGCCTCGCCGCTCAGGGGACAGGCGCGCCGGAAGCAGGGGCTGCATTCCAGCTCCACCCGCACCACCCGTCCCTCCCCCGGTTCGGGACCGGTCCACTCCACCGAGGAGGACCCGAACACCGCCGCCACCGGGGTCCCCGCGGCCCGGGCCAGGTGGAGCGCGCCGGAATCGTTGGTGACCGCGGCCCCACACCGGGCCAGGACCGCCACCGCCTCCAGGAGGCCGGTGCGTCCGGTCAGGTCGAGGCTCCCCGCCTCGGCCAGGACCCGCCCCGCCGCCCGCTCCCCCGGCCCCCCCACCGTGACCACGGCCGCGCCGCGCCCGGCCAGGAGGCGGGCGGTGTCCCGGAACCGGTCCACCGGCCAGCGCTTGGCCTCGCCGTAGGCCGCCCCCGGGGCCAGGGCCACCGGGGTCCGCCCCTCCAGGGGCGCCAGGAGTTCCCCGGCCCGGGCCGCGGCCTCGGGGCCCGGATCGAGCCGGAAATCGGGCCGCTCCGGAGCGCTCCCCCCCGCCGCCACCGCCACCTCCAGGTACTGGCGCCACAGACGCCGGTCCCGGCGCCCGGGAGGAAGCCGGTGGGTGTAGAGGGGGGCCGCGGCGCTCCCCGTCCGCCCGAGCCGGAGGGGGGCGCCGGAGACCCGGGCCAGGGCCGCCCCCGAGGCGGCGGCGGTGAACACCACCGCCCGGTCGGGAGCGAAGCGGCGGAGGGACGGACGGAGCTCCAGGGGCGCCCGCGCCCCCCGGGCGGGAAGGAGGCGGTCGAAGAGCCCGGAGGCGGCATAGACGGGGAGGACCCGGGGATGGGCCGCGCCCCAGCGCACCTGGTCCGCGGCGGGGAGCGCCCGCAGGGCGGGTAGGGCCATCACCGCGTCCCCGATCCAGTTGGGCAGTCGCAGCAGCCAGCGGGTGCCCGGGGCCGGCGGCGGCCACCGAGGCCCGGTCACGGGTTCCGGTGGACGAGCAGGAATATTCCCAGCCCGACCAGGACCACCGGGATCACGAGCTTGAAGGAGAGGAGAGTGAGAATCTTCCACAGGAGGATGAGGAGCCCGAGGGTGAGGAGCAGCACCCCGGCCACCGAGCGCGGGCTGGCCGTGGCCATGGGTGGTACCGGGGGCGCGTTCTCGTCCTCCCCTTCCTCGGGGAGGGTGATCCAGAGCACGGCGTAGATGATCACGCCCAGGCCCCAGAACAGGCTGCCGAGTACGAAGGCCAGGCGCACCCAGACCACGTCCACGCCGATGTAGGCGGCGAGACCGCCGCACACGCCGGCGGCGATCCGGTCGTCGAAGGAGCGCACCAGATTGCGGGGTCGGGTTGCCGATTCCACGTGGGGCATTCTAAGCAAGGGGGCCCGTGGTGTCGAGGTCCGGTCAGTTGCCCCAGGTCTTGCCGGTGCCCATCCGGGACAGCTCCCCCAGGGCGGCCTCGGCCGAGGCGCGCTCCGGGGACCGGGGGAAGCGGCGGAGGAACTCCTGGAGCAGGGCCCGGGCCTCCCCGTAGCGGTCGTCCTCCACCATCACCCGGGCCAGGCCCAGGTAGGCCGGCTCCAGGTCCGGCTTGAGGGTGATGGCCCGCCGGAAGGCGTCCTCGGCCTGGTGGAGCTCGCCCGTCTTCTGGAAGTAGGTGCCGAGGTTGTAGGCCACCTCGGGGTTGCCGGGCTCCAGCTCCCGGGCCTTGCGCAGCGCCACCAGGGCGTCCTCGTAGTGCCCGGTGCGGAGATCCATGGCCCCCAGGTTCCCCCACACCTTGGCGTTTTCGGGATCCATGTCCGCCGCCTTCCGCAGCATGCGGAAGCCCAGCAGCTCCTTCCCCTGCTTCACCAGCACCGTGCCCAGGGCGGAGAAGTACTCGGCCAGGGGGCGGTTCCCGGCCAGCCGGGCGAAGAAGGAATCGGGGATCCCCTCCAGGGTGGGAAGCGGCGCCTCGGGGCGGCGCTTGAACACGCGCACGGTGGGGCCCAGGTACTCCCCGGAGCTGAACACCGCCACCTCGGAGAAGGCGCGCTCCATGGCCCGGTAGAAGGCGGCCTGGGCCGGGTACTCGCGGGGCGCGGCCAGGTACCGGGCCGAGACCCCGCTGGAGAAGACCAGGTAGTCGAAGGTGGCGTAGAGGGGCGGCGAGTAGGCGGCGTCGTAGATGTGGGGGGTGATGGCGTGGAAGGGCAGGTAGAGCACGTGGTACCGGTCGGGGTCCGGCTCCGGCCCGTAGCGCTCGACCAGGAGGGTGCTCCCGGCGGGCACGTGGGCCCGGATCCAGGTCCCGGCCGCCACCCGCGAGTCATCCCGTCCCCGGAAGGCGAGGGCGTGGGTGGTGCGGACCGCGGGCCAGGCCACCAGGCACACCCCCAGGAGCGCCGCCGCCGCCGCGGCCCCACGCCGGCCCCCGGGGAGCATCCGGGGGAGCAGCACCGCCGCCGCCGCCGCCCAGGCCGCGGCCACGGGGAGGAGCGGCAGCACGTAGCGCGGGGCGGCCATGCGCCAGGATCCCAGCACCAGGAGCAGGAGCCCGGTGAACACCGCCGTGGGCAGGGTGCGCGAGCGGGTCTCCCGGCGCCCCAGGAGGAGCGCCGCGCCCAGCACCGCGGCCACGGCCACGGGCGGGGTCCAGCCCAGGGGGATGGCCCGCCCCAGGTAGTAGCCGAAGGCCCGGCCGTGCTCGCGGCCCAGGTGGCCGATCATCATGTGCCGCCGCTCGAAGGCGATGTCGGCCAGGGCCGGTCCCAGATCGAGGAGCACGTAGGGGGTGGCCAGCGCGAACACCGCCGCCCCGGTGGCCAGCCCCTGCCAGAGGAGGTCGGAGAGCAGGAACCCCGCCGGCCCCCCCTTCTCCCGGGCGTTCCGGATGCCGTGGGCGGTGAACAGGGCGGCGAGGAGGAAGGCCCCCGGGTACTTGGCCGCGGTGGCGAGGCCGATCCAGAGGGCGCACCAGAGGTAGTCGCTCCGCTCCCCCCGCTCCACGATCCCCACCGCCGAGGCCAGGGCGGCGGCGGCGAACAGGGCCAGGAAGATGTCGGGGCTTACGAGCTGGCTCTGCTCCACCGCGAGGGGAAGCACCGCGACCAGGAGGGCGGCGATCCAGCCCGCGGCCGCGCCCAGGGTCCGGCGGGCGAGAAGGAAGGTGGGCACCACCACCAGCGCCCCCGCCGCGGCCTGGAGCACGCGCCCCAGCAGCACCGCCCGGGGCAGGTCCTGGGCCAGCACCTGCCGGAAGTCGTTGAGGGAGGAGACGGCGCCGGTGAGGCTCAGCCAGAGGTACCAGCCCGCCTGGACGAGGAAGTTCAGGTAGAAGGTGAAGGACGGGTACTTGAAGAAGTGCGGGTTGGGGTCGACGGCGCCTCCCGGCGCCCCCCACATGCCGATGGCCTCCCGGACCGGGGTCGCCTCCTCGAGCACGTCCGGAAACCCCCACCGGAGGTGCACCAGCCGCAGGGCGAAGGCGCCCAGCACGAGCAGGGCCACGCCCCAGGCCCGGGTGCGACGGCTCATCGGCCCTCCTCCGGGGGGACCGCCGAGCGGCGGCGCGCGGGGACATCCCGGCGCGGGGCGGCGCCGGGGGGAAAGTCGGGGTGACTGGCGTGGAGGATCAGCGGTATTTTCTCCCGGACCCCGAACCGCGGGTTCGCGGTCCCGGGATCGGCCCGTTGGGGTCGCAGTATAGGAAGCCCGGAAAATCGCGGTCAAGGAAGGCCCCCACCCGTCGGGAGCGCAGCGACTTGAAATCGACCCGGATCATCCCTCTCGCCGCCCTTGCCGGGGCCCTGCTCTGCCTGGGCGCCATGCTCGCCGCCACCGGGGGGCGGCTCTCCATGCCCCTCGACGACAGCTTCATCTTCTTCCAGTACGCCCGGAGGGCCGCCCACGGCGCCTTCATGAGCTACCAGCCCGGGGGCGGGGTCTCCGCCGGGGCCACCGGGCTCCTCACCGTATGGGTGGATACCCTGGGCTGGCTGGTCGGCTTCCGGGGCATGGCCATGGTGGTGTTCGCCCTGGCCGTGGGGACCGCGTCGCTGGCCTGGGCCGGGCGCTCCGCCCTCGGGCTGGGCCGCCGCCTCTCCCCCGAGGCCCCCTGGCTCGCCCCCGCCCTGGTCCTGGCCTCGGGCCCGCTCCTCTGGGGCTTCATGAGCGGGATGGATCTCCCCCTCTTCGCCGCCCTGGCCCTGGCCGTGGCCGCGGCCTGGCCCGGGGACGGCTCCCCGCCCCCCCGGCGGCTGTTCGTCTACGCCGCCCTCCTCGGCCTCGCCCGCCCCGACGCCCTGTTCCTGATCGTCCCCGCCGCCGCGCTGGGACTTCTCCGCGGGGGCCGGCGCCGGTGGTGGATCCTCCCCGCCGCGGGCCTGCTCGTCCCCTTCCTGCTCCAGTGGGCGCTCACCGGCCGCCCCGAGTCCGCCTCCATGGAGGTGAAGTCGGTGCTCTCCAGCCCGACCTTCGATCTCCCCGCCTGGCTGGCCGGGGGGCTCTCCTACGTGATGATGACGGCGAAGGGGGTGTTCGGGGGCGGGGCGGTCCACGACGCGGGCGCGGTGGCGGCCAACGACGCCTCGGCCATGGGGTTCTACCTGGTCCCCTTCGCCCTCGCCCTGTGGCTCCTGGGCCTGGCCCCGGGGGCCTGGATCGAGGTCCGCGACCGCCGGCCCGGGCTCCAGCTCCTCCTCCTCTCCTGGACCGTGCTCCTGGTCCTGGCCGTGTCCTTCACCGTGCCCCACAAGTGGCACTGGAACCGGTACCTCATCCCCGTCTACGCCCTCGCCCTCCCCGGGGTGGCCGCGGGAGCGGTCCGGCTGGGGCGCGGCCTCGAGGCGGCCTGGGGCGAACTCGGGGCCGGGGAGGGAGCCCGGCTGGCCGGGACCGTCCTGGTGCTGATGAGCCTCCCCGGCACCGCGTTCTTCGTGGTCGCCTACGGCCGGAACTGCGCCGACATCCGCTTCCAGCACATCCAGCTCGCCGAGCGCCTGAACGCCGGGGATCCGGTCCGGCCCGGGGTCGCCCTCGGGGTCAACGACGCCGGCGCCCTGGCCTACCTGGGCGACTACCCCATCCTCGATCTCTGGGGGCTGGTCAGCGAGCGCTTCCGGGGGCCGGCCCGGCTGGGCTCGGCGGGGATCTGGGAGGAGCTGGAGCGGATGCCCCCGGCCGAGCGTCCCGACGTGCTCGCCGTCTACGCCAACTGGTTCGAGCCCGCCTTCCTCCAGCCCCACCGGCTGGTGGCGGCCCAGGCCCTGTTCCGGCCCTCCATCGTGGGCGGGAACCCCATGAACGTCTACCGGACCGACTGGAGCCTGTGCGGATCGGGGGATCTACCCCGTTCCCCCGGCGTCCTGGCCGCGATCCGGGGACTGCGGCAAGTGGGAGAGGTGGACGTGGCCGACCGGGCCAGCGAGAAGGCGGCGGGGTACTCGGCGACCGTCCTCGACGGGGCGGGCCAGACCGCGCTGCGGCTCCTGCCCGCCGGGGACGATAACCGGGTCATGGACGGCGGGCGGGTGGTGAGCGGGGGCGAGCGGTTCACCGTGTCCGGGGTGACCCCGGGACGGGACCTGGTCCTGGTCCTGCGCTCCAGCGGGCCATTTCGCCTCCGGGTGGAAACAAACGGACGTCCGGTGGGTATGTGGGTCGAGGGCGAGGCGGGGGCGGGGCGGTGGACCGAGACCTCCTACGTCATCCCGGGCGATGCCGTGCGCACGGACCGGGTGCGGGTGGGGATCCGGTCCGACGCCCCCCACCATGCCGCCTACGGTTCCTTCCACTACTGGATCTACCAGTAGGGGCCCGGCACCGCCCCCGCAAACGGAATCACCCTGTGCTACAATTTTCCATCACTTGGCAGGCTCTTCCCCGTCCCGGGATCGGTCGGTCGGCGCACTCCCCTCGGCGCGGCCCCGGCGCCCAGCGGCCGGCGATCCGGGATGCATCCAGCCGGAGGTAACATGACCAGGATCAAGGTCCCCGCCCTCATGATCGTCGGGGCGGTTCTCATCGGCGTGGCGCTCGGATCGGTGCTGTCCGGGCAGGTCCACGCCGAATCCCAGGGGCTTCTCAGCCAGCTCCACGTCTTCAGCCAGGTGCTCAAGTACGTGCAAGGGAACTACGTGGAGGAGGTGGACTCCCAGGAGCTGGTGCGGGGCGCGATCCGGGGCATGCTGGAGGAGCTGGATCCCCACTCCACCTACGTGGATCCCGAGGCCTTCGCCCGCATGAGCGAGCGCAACACCGGGGAGTACGAGGGGATCGGGATCTCCTTCGAGATCCGGGACGGCTGGATCACGGTGATCTCGGCCATCGAGGGCGGCCCTTCCGAGCACCTGGGCATCCGGCCCGGCGACCAGATCGTCGAGATCGAGGGCGAGTCGGCCAAGGGGCTGGACAACGACGAGGTGGTCTCCAAGCTGAAGGGCCCCAAGGGGTCCAAGGTGGCCATCACCATCCGCCGCCCGGGTCTGGACAAGGACCTCCACTACGCCATCACCCGGGACACCATCCCCATCTACTCCGTCCCCTACGCCTTCATGCTCGACGACGGAGAGACCGGCTACGTGCGCATGATCCGGTTCAGCGCCACCACCTCCGAGGAGCTGGAGAAGGCCCTGGATTCCCTGGAGAAGCAGGGCATGACCCGGCTCATCTTCGACCTCCGCAACAACAGCGGCGGGTTCCTGAACCAGGCCATCGAGGTGGCGGACAAGTTCATCGACGGGAACCAGGTCATCGTCTACACCAAGGGGCGGATCGACGGCTCCAGCCAGTACTACTACTCCACCGACGCCGCCACCCACGCGCGCTACCCGCTGATCGTGCTGGTGAACCACGGCAGCGCCTCCGCCTCGGAGATCGTGTCCGGGGCCATCCAGGACCACGACCGGGGCCTGGTGGCCGGGGTCACCACCTTCGGCAAGGGCCTGGTCCAGCGCCAGTACATGCTCAGCGACGGCTCGGCCCTGCTCCTCACCGTGGCCCGCTACTACACCCCCAGCGGCCGGCTCATCCAGCGCTCCTACGCCAACCGCGACGAGTACCTGGAACACTGGCGGCACCCCGAGGACGAGCTGAAGGACGCCGAGGCCGACACCGCGGGCAAACCCGTCTTCTACACCGTGGCCGAGCACCGCAAGGTCTACGGCGGCGGGGGGATCACCCCCGACGTCCGGATCACCGCCGGCTTCGACCTCACCGATCCCGAGATCAAGCTGGAGTCGAGCCGGATCCTCTTCGAGTACGCCAACGAGTACGCGAACCAGCACTTCTCGAAGACGGCCACCGACCAGGAGAACTTCCTCAGGAACACCACCATCCCCGAGGACGCGGTGGACGCGGTGATCACCCAGGCGGTGGCCGACACCTCCCTGGAACTCACCCGGGAGGACCTGGCTCCGGAGCGCGAGTACATCCGGGACGCCATCAAGCGGGAGGTGGCCGGGAACCTCTGGGGCCAGAACGCCCGCTACCGGGCCATCATCCTCGAGGATCCGGAAGTGGCCGAGGCCATGAAGCACTTCCCCCAGGCCACGCTCATGGCCAAGACCTACGAGGAAGCCTCCACCCAGAACCGCTGATCCCGGAGGCGGAGAGCATGCGCCGAGGCCCGGCCCCCCGTGGGGGCCGGGCCTCGCGCTTGGGGCCTCGGGGTCCGGTCGGCGGGGCCCGAGGCGGCCCCGCGGACCCGGGTCACATCTTGTCCCGGACCCCCAGCCGCCGGATCCGGGTGTGGAGGTGCTGGCGGCTCACGCCGAGGAGCCGCGCCGCCCGGGAGATGTTCCCCCCCGATTCGTTCAGGGCGTCCAGGATCGCCGCCTCCTCCGCCTTCTGGAGGGTGGCCTTCAGCGTCCCCTCCCGCACGCTCCGGACCGGGGTCCGCTGGCCGATGCCGGGGAGCAGGTCCTCGGGCTCGATGCGGTCGCTGCGGGCCAGGGCTCCGGCCCGCTCCACCGCGTTCACCAGCTCCCGCACGTTGCCCGGCCAGGGATGGGTCATGAGCATCCGCCGGGCGTCGCGCCCGAACCGGAGTTCGGAACGGCCCAGCCGCTCCCGCGTCCGTTCCAGGAAGTGCTCGGCCAGGAGGACCACGTCCTCTCCCCGCTCCCGGAGCGGGGGCAGGTTCACCGTGACCACGTTGACCCGGTAGAAGAGGTCCTCCCGGAACCGGCCCGCCTTGACCTCCTCGGTCAGGTCCCGGTTGGTGGCGGCCACGAAGCGCACGTCCACCCGGCGGGAGGTGCTCTCCCCGATCCGCCGCACCTCGCCCTCCTGGAGCATGCGCAGCAGCTTCACCTGCAGCGGCGGGGACAGCTCGCCGATCTCGTCCAGGAACAGGGTGCCGCCGTTGGCCGTCTCGGCCAGGCCGGTGTGGTCGCGTTCGGCCCCGGTGAAGGCGCCGCGCACGTATCCGAAGAGTTCGCTCTCGAGGAGGTTCTCGGGCAGGGCGCCGCAATTCACGGGAACGAAGTTGGATTCGCGGCGCGGTCCGTTGAAATGCAGGGCCTGGGCCACCAGTTCCTTGCCGGTGCCGGTCTCCCCCTGCAGGAGGACGGTGACCGAGTTCCCCACCACCCGGTCCAGGACCATGAACACCTTCTCCATGGCCGGGCTCTGGCCGAGGATCCGGTCCCACCGGGTCCGCTGTCCCAGGGCCTGCTTGAGGGTCCGGTTCTCCTGCTCCAGGGTCTCGGCCGCTTCCTCCAGGCGTTCGCGCCCGGCCGCGGTCTCCAGGGCGATGCCGGCCTGGGCGGCGAAGGCCTCCAGGATCTCCACCCCCTCCCTCTCCAGCAGCCCGGCCGCGCTCTGGCTGTCCACGTAGAGGGCGCCGGCGGGGCCGGCGGGCCCGGGAAGGGGCACGCACACCACCGTGCGCAGGGAGAGCTCGCGGATGGAGCGGCGGGACATGAAGTCGGGGTTGTTGAGGGCGTCGGAGACGTAGAGGGTGCGGCCCTGGTCGAGCACGCGGTCGAGGATGGTGTGGCTCACGTCGGTGAGGGCGGCGGGATCGCCGGGCGAGCCGTCCCGGGTCTTCGACGCCGCCACCCGCAGCCGTCCCCCCTCCGCACGCTGGAGGATGTACGCGCGGTCGCCCCCCGAGATCTCCAGGGCGGAATCCAGGATACGGTCGAGCAGTTCCTCCACCCGGCCGATCCGGTTCAGCGACCGGGCGATGTCCAGCAGCAGGAGCAGCTTTCTCCGCCCCGCCTCCAGGGACTCCAGCCGGCGACGGTCCTGGTCGCCGGCACGCAGGAGATCGCGGCGTTCGTCCGCCTCCACCGCGCGCGAGGCCTGGGCGAGCAGGTCGTCCGGTTCTTCAGCGGAATCGTCCGGCCGCCGGTCGGGATCGGGTACGTTCATCACGCCTCCACGACACGTTTGCGGCCCCGAAAGGCACACGGCTGTCCGCCGCCCCCCGAGGAGAGAAGACTTCCATTTTAATGGAGCAAGATCCCAATGTAAACGATTGTTGACGACGAGGCAAGTTCCGTGTCGGGAAACTTGAAGGGGCTCAGGCGGCCTCGTCCAGATCCTCCGCGGGTGCGTCCAACCCGTGACGCGACAAGCGGTAACGGAGGGCGCCCCGCCCCAGCCCGAGGAGGCGGGCGGCCTCGCTGACGTTGCCGGCGGCAGCCCGGAGCGCCTCGGCGAGGGCCGCGCGCTCGATGGTCTCCCAGGGCACGGGCCCGCCGGAGAAGTCCACCGTGAACCCGCCCGCCGGCGCCGCGCCCCGGGGGAGGTCGAGCCGCTCCACCCGCTCCGCCTCGCGGGGAGCGAGGAGAGCCAGCCGTTCCATGTGATTGCGGATTTCCCGGACGTTTCCCGGCCAGGCATAGCGGAGGAGCTCGTCGCGGAGGGCGGGATCGAGGGCGAGGGGCTTGCGTCCGACCCGGCGGGCCGCCTCCTCCAGGAACACCCGGGCCAGCTCCCAGGCGTCGCTGTCGCGATCGCGAAGCGGCGGCAGCTCCACCCGCACCACGTCGAGCCGGAAGTAGAGATCGGCCCGGAAGCGCCCCTCCCGCACCTCCAGGGCCAGGTCCCGGTTGGTGGCGGTGACCAGGTGGACGTCGAGGGGGATCTCCTCGCGACCGCCCACGCGGCGCAGGACCCGCGAGTCGAGCACCCGGAGCAGCTTGGCCTGGAGGCCGAGATCCAGCTCCCCGATCTCGTCCAGGAACGCGGTCCCCCCCTGGGCCAGCTCCAGGAGCCCCACCTTTCCGGTGCGGGCGTCGGTGAACGCCCCCGGCTCGTGCCCGAAGAGCTCGCTCTCCAGGAGGTTCATGGGAATGGAGGCGCAGTCCACCTCCACGAAGGGACCGTGGGCGCGGGGACCGAGGGCGTGGATGCGGCGGGCCACGACCTCCTTGCCGGTCCCGCTCTCGCCGGTGACCAGCACCGTGGAGGGGCCGCCGGCGGAGATGCGATCGATGAGTTCGCGGACCCGTTCCATGGCCGCCGATTCCCCCAGCATGGGAGGGGCGCCGGCCAGCGCCCGCCCCCGCTCCCGGCTCTGCCGGATGCGTTCGGCCAGGTGCAGGGCTTCCTCTTCCAGGGAGATCCGGGGAAGGATGCCGCGCGGCCGCCGGGCCGCGACCAGGCGCTCGACCTCCTCCTCGTCCTCGGGGGCGATCCATACCTGCTGGCAGCGCGGGCTCCGCCGGCGAAGGGTGGCCGCCAGCCGCTCCATCCCCGGGTCGGCGCCGGCGGTGAGCAGCGCAAGGTCCGGCTCCACCGCGTCTCCGGCGGCCAGGGAAGAGGCTCCGTCGGCCCGGGCGAAGGCGAGCACGCGGTGCCCGGTGCGGGTGAGCGCGCTCCGCACCCGTTCGCGCAGGGGCTGGTCCGGCTCGACGAGGAGGATGGTCAGGGACATCAGGGGTTCTCCCGCTCGTCCAGCGCCGCCCGCATCCGCTCCGCCTGGCCCCGGAGATAGGGGTTCTCCGGCTCCGCGGCCAGGGCCTGCTCCGAGTAGTCGAGCGCCGCCCTCAGGTCCCCGCGGGCGAAGCTGATCTCGGCCAGGGTGTCCAGCACCTGCCACGAGTCCGGGACCAGCTTGCGGGCCTCGAGGGCCAGGGTGCGGGCCTCGTCCAGGTTCACCCGGTGCCGGGCGAAGAACCAGGCCAGGCCGTTCATGGCGTCGGCATCGGAGGGATCGTCGGCGATGGCCTCGCGGTAGAGGTGCACCACCCGGGCGAACTCCTTCTCCGCCTCCGCCCGGCGGCCGGCGGCCAGGGCCTCGTCGCCCAGGCGCACGTGCACCGCGGGAAGGAACTGCTTGGCGTGAAGCTCGTAGAGGCGGGTGAGCCGGGCCACCGGATCCTCGGCGTCATCCACCCGGAGATCCACGTAACGGTCGTTGCCGCCCCGGTAGCCCCCCCTGGGCTTCACCACCAGGAGCGCGGCCGCCTGCTTCCCCCGCTTGTCGCCTCCCGCCTTGTCCCCGGCCTGGAGCGCAGCCAGGAGCCGCTCGGCCAGGCTTCCCTTTGTGTTCTGGAAGGCGTCGGCCATGTCCCGCACCACGTCCTCGCCGGCCAGGAAGTTTCCCTGCACCGCGAAACCCGGCCCCCGGATGCCTCCGGCCCAGCTCTCGCAACGGCCGCCGGTGAAGGTGGCGGAATGTCCCCCCGCGTCCACCATGCCCACCTGGCGGATCTCCGGCTGGGGGTCTCCCCCGAGCAGCTGGTTCAAGGCGTGGGGCGCGTCCTGGCCCGCGGCCAGGAGCCGGAGACCCTCCGGCCCGAAGGCGGTGTTGGCGATGGCCTGGGTGGCCACCGCGCCCACGCCGGCCTCGGCCCAGGGGACCACCGAGCCCACGGCCAGGAACCGGGAGGCCACCGCCACCCCCAGCTCCCCGTTCACGGTGTCCGCGGCCACGATGGAGAAGGTGGCCACGGGGGGAATCCCGTCCGGCGCCGGGGGCACGGTGCGCACCGAGGCGGCGGCGGCGGCGCCGAGGAACAGGGCGAAGACGGCGGCCAGCGCGACGGCCGCCCGCGGCGGGAATCCGAGTCGGGGCAGGACCATGGACGAAACGCTCCTCGCAACCGGATCGCGTCCGGGGTTTTGACGGGGGAAAAGGCCTCCCGATATACTCACTCGGCTTTGCCGAGGAGGGCAAGAGATGGCGGACTCCTCCAATCCCGGTTATCGGCAGATGGAGGCCGAACTCGACTCCGGATTCGCGGCCGTGGCCGGCGCCGGCGGTGCCGATCCGGCCGTGCTCGGGCTCTGCCTGGCCGCGGCGGCGGCGGCGGCGGGACGGCGCCTGGCCCTGCGGGCCGCCCTCAGGCTGCTCCTGCGCCGGGGCGCGGATCCCGGGACCCTCCGGGAGGCCCTGCTCCAGACCTACCTCTTCGCCGGCTACCCCCGGGCCATCAACGCCCTGGCCGAGCTGGCCGCCCTCGGCCCCCCGCCCGCCCTGCCTCCGGTGGTGGACCTGGCCCGGGACCTGGGCCGCGACCGGGAGTGGTCGGCCCGGGGCCAGGCCCTCTGCCGCCGGGTCTACGGCGGGGGCTACGACAAGCTCCTCCGGACCATGGCCCGCATCTCCCCGGAGCTGGGGCGATGGATGGTGACCGAGGGCTACGGGAAGGTGCTCTCCCGCCCCGCCCTCGATGCCCCCACCCGGGAGCTGGCCGCGGTGGCCGCCCTCATGACCCTGGACGTCCCCGACCAGCTCCGGGCCCACGCGCGGGGGGCGCTCCGGGTCGGGGCCGCTCCGGAGGGGGTGGCGGCGGCGCTCCGGACCGCCGCGCTCGTCACCCCCGAGGCGCTCCCCTTCGCCCTCGAGATCCTGGAGGAAGCCGTGGCCCGCCGGGAGGGGGGCGCCGCCTAGCCGCCCGGCTGCGACCCGGGGCGGGCGGCGGAGCCTCGGGTCGACGGACGGCGGAGCCTCGGGCCGGCGGGCGGCGGGACCGGGATCAGCCCGGCTCGCCCACCGGGGGCAGCGTGCCCCCGTCCTCGATCCCGGTCAGCACCGCGATCATCTCCCGGTGGAAGCGCCCGTTGGAGGCCACCAGGTGGCGGGCGGCGGGATCGAAGGGCTCCCCGTGGTAGCCGGTCACCGTGCCCCCCGCCTCCTCCACCACCAGCGCCCCCGCGGCCACGTCCCAGGGGCGGAGCTTCTCCTCCCAGTAGCCGTCGAACCGGCCCGCGGCCAGGTAGCACAGGTTGAGCGAGGCGGAGCCGTCGCGGCGGACGGCCTGGGAGAGCTTGAGGAAGCGCGCGAACTGGGGCAGGTTGTCGCGGCGGGTGCGGCGGACGTCGTAGGGGAAGCCGGTGACCAGCATGGCCTGGTCCAGGGAGGCGGTGGCGCTGACACGCAGCCGTTCCCGGTTCCGGAAGGCCCCCTCCCCCCGAACGGCATGGAAGAGGTCGTCGCGGGTGGGATCGAACACCACCCCCACCACCCGCTCCCCCGCCCGCTCCAACGCGATGGACACCGTGAACATGGGATAGCCGTGGGCGAAGTTGGTGGTGCCGTCCAGGGGGTCCACCACCCACCGCCACTCGGAGTCCCGCTCCACCCCCGACCCCTCCTCGGCCAGGATGGAGGCCCCGGGAAGGAGGGCGCCCAGGCGCTCCACCACCAGCCGCTCCGAGGCCCGGTCGGCCTCGGTGACCAGGTCCACCGCGCCCTTGTGCTCGATCCCCACCCGGCCCAGCTTCCCCATCAGGAGCCGCCCCGCCTCGGCCGCCGCCGCGGCCGCCCCGTCACGCAACTGCAGGAGTTCCACCGTCGTTCCCCGCTCCCTCCGTCCGGCCCCCGCGCACGTCGCGGAAGCGGCGGCAAAGGAACCGAGTCTACCAGCCCCTTCCCTCCACGCGAATCGGCTATTCACGATGACGCGGGGCCTCCGGCCTGGGTAGAGTTCGCGTCATGAAACGCGACCTCGAACCCCTCTTCTTCCCGCGCTCCGTGGCGGTGGTGGGCGCTTCCGAGCGCCCCGGCTCGCTTCCCGGAGCGGTGCTCAAGAGCCTGGTCTCGGGCGGATACGCCGGTGGGCTGGCCGCCGTCCATCCCCGGGCGGATCACGTGTTCGGGATTCCGGCCCACCCCTCCCTGGAGGCGCTGGACGCCGCCCCCGAGCTGGCGGTGATCGGGGTGGCCCCGGAGGCGGCGGAGCGGTCCATCCACGATCTCCTGGAACGGGGGACCCGGGCCTTCATCCTCCTCACCGCCGGCTTCGGCGAGATCGGCCCCGAGGGACGGGCCCGAGAGAAGGCCCTGGCCGCGGCCTGCCGCGAGCGGGGCGCGATCCTGGTCGGCTCCAACTGCATGGGCATCCACACCGTGACCGGGGACCGCCGGCTGGACGCCAGCTTCTCGCGGGTCCTCCCCCGGCCCGGGCGGACGGCCATGATCTGCCAGAGCGGCTCGATCGGCGAGTGGCTCATGCTCCGCTTCGCCGAGCGCGGTCTGGGGCTGGCCCACTTCGCCAGCGTCGGCAACATGGCCGACCTCACCGTGCCCGACTTCATGGAGGGGGTGGCCGCGCTCCTCCCCGGGGTGAACCAGATCCTCCTCTACCTGGAGACGGTGCCCGACGCGGCCCGGCTCCGCGAGGCGGCGGCCGCGCTCCGCCCCGGGACCCGGCTCATCACCGTGCGGGGCGGCGTGACCGGGTCCGGCCGCCGGGCGGTGGGGGGGCACACCGGCGCCGTGGCCGCCGAACCCCTCCTGGCCGAGGCGCTCATGGCCGGGGTGGACGCGGTGGACGTCCCCACCCTGACCGACGCGGTGGATCTCCTGGAGGCCGGCGACCGCCTGGGCCCGGTGCGGGGCGGCCGCACCGCGGTGATCACCAACGCCGGCGGGCCCGCGGTGCTGGCCACCGACGAGCTGGCCCGGATGGGAGTGGAGCTGCCCGAGCTGTCGGCCGGGCTCCGGGAGCGCCTGGCCGCGGAATTGCCGCCGGCGGCGGTGACCGGGAACCCGGTGGACATGCTGGCCTCGGCCGGACCCGAGGCCTACCGCCACGTGCTGGCCACCCTCGCCGGCTCGGGCGAGGTGGACGCGCTGCTCCCGGTCTTCATGCACCCCATCGTGACCGACGCCGCCGAGGTGGCCCGGGTCTTCGCCGGGGTCCTTCCCGGGGCGGGGGTCGCTTCCGTCCCCTGCTTCATGCCCGCCCCCGAGGCCGCCGCCACCGCGGACATCCTCCGCGAGGCCGGGCTTCCGGTCCTGGAGGAACCGAACCGGGCCGCCCGGGCCCTGGCCCGGGTGCTGCGCCGGCCGCTCCCGCCGGGGGCAGCCTGGCCCCCGGCGTCGGAAGACGGCGGGTGGCCCCGTCCCGCGCCGCGGCTGGCCGGCGGGGCCTGGGGCGATCCCGAGGTCCTGGAGCGGTTCCTGGCCGGGGAGTCGCTCCGGCCCGCCCCCTGCCGCCGCACCGACGACGAGGCCGTGGCCCGGACCGCGGCCCGGGAGATGGGCGCCCCCCTGGCCCTCAAGATCGAGCGCGGGAGCGATCCCCACAAGGCCAAGGCCGGGCTCCTGGAGCTGGTGCGGAAGGCCGGAGGCCTGGAGCCGGCCCTGGACCGGCTGGCCGCGCGCGCCCGCGAGGGGGACCGGTGGCTCATCCAGCGCATGGTGCCCCGGGGAACGGAGCTCTTCGCCGCCTTCCTCCGCCATCCCGACCTCGGGCCCTTCGTGGGCCTGGCCCGGGGCGGAAGCGCGGTGGAACGTGGCGCGCCCCCGGCCTGGCTCTCCCTCCCCGCCGACGCCGGCCGGGCCGGCGCCTTCTTCGCCCGGGTCCGGCTCCTGGAGGAGCTGGGAGGCCCGGACTCCCCCGCCGGACGGGCGGCGCGGGCGCTGGTCACCGGGCTCGCCCGTCTCGCCGCCGAGGCCCCGGAGGCGGCCATGGCCGAGGTGAACCCCGCGGTCTGGGATCCCGACACGGGCGCGCTGTGGATCGTGGACGCCCGCTGGCAGCCCCGCCCCGGGGCCTGACCGGCCGCAGCCGCCCCGCGAATGACGAGGCAACCTGGCCGGCGGCGGGCCGAAGCGCCGAAGGCGCGAGCGGGACACAGATGACCTTGGGCGAAGGCGGCATCTCCGGGATGAGCGGCGATCCGGATGACACCCGGGTAAACATTTATCTGGCCCCTCGCACAAGTATTCATGGTTGTATCCCCTTCCCCGGGGGAGCACCGAACCCGAGGCAAGCCTGGACGACGGCGGGCCTCGCCCCCGAGCACGGAAGATGGGCCTGGCGCGATGCCCTCTTCCGATAGCGGCCGCAGCCGCCCCGCGAATGACGAGGCAACCTGGCCGGCGGCGGGCCGCATGTCTGGGCGCTCTTCTGCAAGGCCGCAGCCGCCCCGCGAATGACGAGGCAACCTGGCCGGCGGCGGGCCGAAGCGCCGAAGGCGCGAGGGGGCCCCGAGCCGGCCAGAGCGAGCCGATAGAACGATCCGGGGGATCGTTCCGGCGAGCGCTGCCGAGGAATCGTGGGGCGGAACGGCCGCGCGAGGGGGACCCGAGCCGGCCAGAGCGAGTCGATAGAACGATCCGGGGGATCGTTCCGGCGAGCGCTGCCGAGGAATCGTGGGGCGGAACGGCCGCGCGAGGGGGCCCCGAGCCGGCCAGAGCGAGCCGATAGAACGATCCGGGGGATCGTTCCGGCGAGCGCTGCCGAGGAATCGTGGGGCGGAACGGCCGCGCGAGGGGGGTGGTGCGCGCACCCGGCCGAACGCCCGCGACCAGGGGCCTCCGCTACCCCCGGTCCGACCTCCCGGTGAACCGGAACCGCCCCAGGTGCATGGCGGGCATGGTGAGCGCCCCGGTGTCGGCGGTGGCCGACCACCAGGTGGCCACCGGGCTCCGCTCCATGGAGATGGCCCGCACGTCGTTCAGGGCCTCGACCAGGCTCTGGGTGAAGCGGAGATTGCCCACCGCCCCCCGGATCTTCCCCTCCTCGATCAGGAAGGTCCCGTCCCGGGTCATCCCGGTCATGAGCGCGCGGCGGGTATCCAGGAAGCCGTTCACGTAGTGGAAGCGGGTGACCAGGAGCCCGCGCTCCACCCCCGCCGGCAGCTCCGCCGCGGGCACGTCCCCGGCCTCGAAGTAGAGATTCATGGGCACCGGATCCGAGCCCTCGGCGCTGGGCAGCACCGCGTGCGCGGTGTTCTCCCGGCCCATCCGCGCCGCCCAGAGGGTGTCGGTGCCGAAGGCCCGCGCCGTCCCCGACTCGACCAGGTTCCAGCGCCGCTTGGGCTGCCCCTCGAAATCGAAGGGGGTGGGCATCCCCGCCTCCTCCAGCGCGTCGTCGTAGAGGGTGATCCCCGGGCCCAGGAAGGGCTGCCCCAGGCGGCCGGTCAGGGCCGAGGTCTTCTCGTGCACCCCGCGGGCGCTGAAGCAGGTGAAGGTCATCCACTCCATCAGCTCGGCCAGGGCGGCCGGCTCCAGGATCACCTCGTAGTCCCCCGGCTCCACCTCCACCCGCTTCCTCCCCTCCAGGCACTTGCCGATCGCGGTCTCGCCGAGGGCGTCGAAGTCCAGGTCGGCCGCATCCCGGCTCACCCGGGCGGCGTAGCCCGAGGCCCCGTCCGGGTCCAGGACGACGAGGTTCACGTTGGCGCTGGTGAGCGGCGCGTAGACGGCCACGCCGGCGGTGTTCACCACCGCCAGCTCCTTCTCCGCGGTGGCGTAGGCCCCGGCCACGGTCAGCCCGTGCCGCGCCGCCCGGTCGAACACGCCCCGCAGGGTTCGAGCCCGCTCCTCCGGCTCCACCGCCGCCGTCGCGGCCACGTGGCTCCGCGCCCCGGGAACCTCGGCCGGACCCGGGAGCCCGGGGAAGGCGGGATCCCGGGGAGCGAACCGGGCCAGCTCGGCCGCGTCCTTCAGGGCGCGGGCCGCCGAGGCCCCGGAGAAGCCGTGCACCGAGGCCCGGCCGATGCGGCCGTCCCGGACCACGCGGGCGTGGAGCACCGCGTCCTCCGCGGAGACGTTCTGGTGGATCACCGACTCCGCGCAGCGGGTCAGGTCGCTGCGGCCGGCCAGGGCCACCAGCTCCGCCTCCTCCGCCCCGGCCCCCGCGGTGGCCGCGCGCAGGGTCTCCAGCATCCGTTCGCGCCCGATCATCGGCTCACCCCCACCCGCACGCGCTCGAACCGGGCCGGCGGAGCCCCGTGGCTCACGTGCATGATCTGCATCGGCTCCCCCTTGCCGCAGGAGGGAAGGCCGGTGAGGAGCCAGTCCTCCGCGCCCCCCACCGCGCTGCACCGCCCCCAGAACTCGGGGGTGATGCCGGTATAGACCGGGTTCCTGAGCAGGCGGCCCAGCTTCCCCTTCCGGATCTCCCAGGCCGCCTCCAGCCCGAACTGGAAGTTCAGACGGCGGTCGTCGATGGACCAGGCCTTGTTGGTGGTCATGTAGATTCCCTCCTTCACCTCGGAGAGGATCTCGGCCAGGGTGCCCTCCCCCGGCTCCAGGTTCACGTTCACCATGCGGATGAGAGGGGTATGGCTCCAGCTCTCCGCCCGCATGGTGCCGCCCGACCGGTCGAGCCCGGCCCGGGCCGCGGTCTCCCGGGAGGTGAGATAGCCCACGTGCACCCCCCGCTCGACCAGCGGGGTCCGGCCCGCCGGGACCCCCTCGTCGTCCCAGCCGAAGGTGCCCAGCCCGCCGGGAGTGGTGGAGTCGGCGGTGAGGTTGACCCGCTCCGAACCGTAGCGGAGCGTGCCCAGGCCCTCGAGCTGCATGAAGCTCCCTCCGGCCAGGGAGATCTCGGTCCCCAGCACCCGGTCCAGCTCGGTGGGATGGCCGCAGGATTCGTGGACCTGGAGGCCCATCTGGTCCGCGCCCAGGACCAGGGTGGTCTCCCCCGCCGGGCAGTCGGGGGCGCGGCACAGGGCCACCGCCTCCTCCGCCACCTCGGGGGCGCGGGCGGGAAGGTCCAGGTCGCGCACGAACTCGTAGCCCGCGGCCCGGCAGTTCCCCCGGAAGGAATTGGGATGGGACCGGCGCTGCACCTCGCCGTCCACCTCCGCCACCGCCTGCATGCCGGCCTGGGATTCCACCGTCTCCTGGACCACCTCCGTCCCCTCGGTGGTGGCCAGGGCCTTGCGGAAGCGGTAGAAGTCCATGGAGGCCTCGGCCGAGATCACGTGCGGGGTCCGGCGGAGGGTCTCCACCGTGCGGGTGAGGAGCGCCACCTTCTCGTCCAGGGGCACGGCGAAGGGATCCACCTCGCAGTCCGAACGCCACGCCCCCCGGGCCGGCTCCACCGGGACCAGGCGCACCGGGTCCCCGCCGCCGAGGGCGCTGGCCCGGGCCACGGCCATCGCCCGCGCCACCGCCGCCTCCACCGCGGCCTCGGTTTCCACCGCGGAACCCGCGAACCCCCAGTGGCCGCCCACCAGGGCCCGCACCCCGAACCCGCGGTCGGTTCCCCGCAGGGCGGGATCGAGGACCCCGTTCCGCACCAGCAGGGACTCGGTCAGGTTCTCCACGTGGCGCAGGTCGCCGTAGTCCGCCCCCGCGTCCCGGAGGAGCTTGACCCCCAGGCGCAGCAGGTCCAGCCGGGCGTCGCCGGTCATGGCCGCTCCTTCCCCGGCGCTCAGCGCCGGTCAGATCCCACGGGGGCGGCGGGCGCCGTTCCGGGCGGAGGCGCGGCGCCCCCGGACTTCCCGGTCTCGAAGGGCTCGGTCACCCCGAGCACGCACACCGCCTTCCCGCAGCGTTCCGATTCCACCTGAAGGGTGGTGTGGGTGATGCCGAAGCGGCTCATGAGGATCCGCTTGGCCTCGAGCAGGATGCGATCGGTTTCCCCGAGCCGGTCGGGGAGGACCTGGAGGTGGCCGGAGAGGGCGTGGACCCGGGAGGTGAGGCTCCAGACGTGGAGATCGTGCACCCCCTCCACCCCGTCCACCGCGGTCACCTCGCCGCTCAGGGCGGCCAGGTCCACCTCCCCCGGGGTCGATTCCAGGAGCACGTCCACCGATTCGCGGAGGAGGCGGTAGGCGCCGTAGACCACCACCCCGGCCAGGAGCACCGACACCGCGGGGTCCACCCACCACCAGGAGGTGAGGGCCATGATTCCGGCCGCGGCCAGCACCAGCACCGAGCTCGCACCGTCCGAGGCCGCGTGCCAGAGGGCGGCCCGGGTGCTCAGCCCCCCCTGGGCCCGCGACAGCCACCAGATGACCAGGAGGTTGGCCAGGAGTCCGGCCGCGGCCACCGGAGCCAGGATGCCCACGTGGACCTCGGGAGGGGCCCCGAACCGCCGCCAGGCCTCGATCAGGATCCCCCCCGCGACCAGGACCAGGAGCACCCCATTGGCCAGCGCGCTCAGGATCTCCAGCCGGTAGTAGCCGAAGGTGCGCTTGCGGTTGGCGGGCCGGGTGGCGAAGCGGATGGCCGCCGCGGCCAGGGCCAGGGAGAGGAGGTCGGTGAGCATGTGCCCGGCGTCGGAGAGGAGGGCCAGGGAGTTGGCCAGGAGCCCCCCCACCACCTCGATCACGAACAGGGCCACCGTGACCCCGAGAGCGCGCACGAGGGCCCGCCCCTCCTCGGGGCCGGTGGCGCGGGCGTGATGGGCGGGATGGCTCATGGGGGAACGCCTCGAATCTCCGGAAGTCAGCAAAACACTTGACTATAGGCCGTCGCACCGGCAACGTGTCAAGCTGGGCCGGGGGGTGGGAAGGACGCCGTCGTGGCCGGGTGGCGGGTCCGGGAGCGGGGCCGGCAAGAAGGCCGGGGCCGGCCCGGCCGGCCGATCAAGGAGGGCAGAAACCGGACGGCATGGAGTCCGACCCCGGCTGGCCGAGGCATGTGCGGGTATTGTACCACCAAAACGGACTTCCGGTTCCGGTTGTGAGTTCACTTGAATTCTAGAGGCCAGGGAAGCCCTCGACGGTTCGGTTCCAGCGCCCCGGTCACCTTGGGGCGCATCTTCCTGTTCCTGTCCGCCTTCTTCGCCTTCGGGGTGGCCGGGTTCGCCCTCATCGAGCATCTCTCCCTCTCCGAGGCCTTCTACCTGGCCACCGCCACCATGACCACGGTCGGCTACGGGGACCTGGTTCCCCACACCGCGGCCGGCCGCTGGTTCAGCATCCTGTTCATGATCGGCGGGGTGGGGATCGGCCTCTATGCGGTCAGCTCCCTGGCCGCGCTCCTGGTCGAGGGGCGGCTGGGCCGCCTGGTGGAGGAACGGCGCGTGCGCAAACAGATCGAGAACCTGACCGACCACTTCGTGATCTGCGGCTACGGCCAGATCGGCGCCCGGCTGGCCACCGAACTGGGCCAGTCCAACGGCGACTTCGTGGTGGTGGAGCGGAACCCGGCCCGGGCCCAGGCCGCCCGGGAGGACGGCTGGCTGGTGGTGGAGGGGGACGCCACCGACGACGCGATCCTGAACCAGGCCCGGATCGAGCACGCGCGGGGCCTGGCCACCGCGATCTCGGACGACGCCGAGAACCTCTACATCGCGGTGAGCACCCGGGCCCTGAATCCCCACATGCCGATCGTGGCCCGCGCCTCCCGCCTGCGCGGCGGCCGCTATCTCACCCAGGCCGGGGTGACCAGCGTGGTCTACCTGGACGACCTGGGGGCGACCCGGATGGCCCGCTCCCTCATGCATCCGGAGGTGGTCACCTTCCTGGAGGAGATGATGGCCCCCTCCCCCGGCTCCGCCCACCTGGACGCCCTCAAGCTCCCCGAGTCCTGCCGCATGGCCGGGTCGAGCCTCAAGGACCTGAATCTGCGGGCCCGGCTGGGGATCCAGATCCTGGCCATCAAGCGGGACGGCCGCTACCTGCCCAACCCGGGGCCGGAGGAGCGGGTGATGGGAGCCGACGTGCTCCTGGTGGTGGGGACGCGGGAGGATCTCTCGCGGCTGGAGTCCGAACTGGAGCGGGAGACCCCGGCCGCGGACTAGGCCCGGGCCGGCCCGCCGCCCCCGCTTCCTCAGCCCCCCCGGTGCCCCGATCCGGTGAGCACGGCTAGGATGGGGCCCCGCTCCCCTTCGGCGCGAAGGCGGCGCACCCCCGCTTCGGCCGCGGCCGAAGCGCGCTCGACGGCCACTCCCCGGGCCCCCAGGGCCGCCCGGGAGGCCTCGATCTCGTCCTCCCCCACCTCGATCACCCCGCCCCCGGTGCGGGCCAGGGCGGCCAGGATCTCCTCCCGGCGCGGGGGGTCGCTGATCCCGATCCCGGAAGCGGCGGTTCCGGAGCCCGAGCCCGGCCGGTTCAGGCCGGGACAGGCCGAGGCCTGCACGGCCATCAGCCGCACCCCCTCCACCCCCGCCCGCCCCAGCGCGCGGTCGAGGCCCAGGAGCAGGGAGCCGTTGCCGACCGGAAGCACCCACACCGGCGGCGGGGCGCCGCCGCACTGGGCCAGCGCCTCGACGCCGCACCGCGCCGTGCCTTCGAAGAAGGCGGGGTGATAGACGTGGCTGAAGTAGAAGCTCTCCCGGGCCGCTTCCCGGGCCCGGGCCGACGCCGCGCAGCGGTCCCCGGAGGCCACCACCCGCGCCCCCAGGACCTCCAGCGCCTCCCGCTTGACCCGGGGGAGGCCCTCCGGGGTATGCACGGTGAGGGCCAGCCCGGCGGAGACCGCGGCCGACGCGGCGGCCAGGGCCGCGCTCCCCGAGGAGTCCACGACCAGGTTCGCCGCCCCCGCCCGCTCCGCCACCGCGGCCAGCACCGTGGCCCCCCGGTCCTTGAAGGAGCCGGTGCGGTTCAGGTCCTCGCGCTTCCAGAGCAGGCCCGGATCCCGGGGGTCGGTCCAGAGCGGGGTCGGCTTCTCCACCCCCTCCTCCTCCACTCCCCCGGCGGGGGTGAGCTCGGGGCGGAGCAGGGACCACAGGCCCCCGCACACGCAGCGGTAGGGATAGGTGGGGCCGGTCCGGGCCTCGCGCCCGCAGGCGCCGCACACCAGGTCGTTCACCGCGCCTCCTCTCCGCTCCCGTTGATCATGACCACGGTGAGATCGTCGGGAAGGCGTCCGGCGGCGAACACCCGCACCGACCCGATGAGGGCGGCGATGGCCTGGTGCGGCGGCCGGCCGGCGTGCTCCCGGACGGTGGCCACCAGGCGCTCGGTCCCGAACTCCTCCCCGGCCGGGCTCAGGGCCTCGGTGACCCCGTCGGTATAGAGGACCAGGAGGTCGCCTTCCCCCACCTCCACCTCGGTCTCCTCGTAGTCGCGGTTGGGGAACGCCCCCAGGATCATGCCGCCGGTCTCCAGCCACTCCACCTCGCCGTCCCGGCGCAGGAGCAGCGGCGGGTTGTGCCCCGCGTTGGTGTAGCGGAAGCGATGGTCGGCCGGATCCAGGAACCCGAACACCCCGGTCACGAACTCGGTCTCCCGGAGGCTGCCATGGAGGAAGTTGTTGAGGTCGCGGCAGAGCACCGAGGGATGGGAGCGCTGGGCCGCCTCCAGCCGGAAGGCGGCGCGGAGGCTGGACATGATGAGGGCGGCGGGGATGCCCTTGCCGGAAACGTCGGCCACCGCCACCGCCACCGTGCCGTCCTTGCGCTCCAGGAAGTCGTAGTAGTCCCCGCTCACCTCCTCGTTGGGGAGGGTGCGGCCGTCCAGACCCAGGCGCCGCAACCGCTCGGGGAGCCGGGGCAGGAAGTAGCGCTGGATGCGGCGGGCGATGCGGAGCTCCTGCTCCAGCCGCCGCTGTTCCGCTTCCCGTTCCAGGAGCCGGGCCCGCTCCAGGGCCACCGCGGCCTGGGCGGCGAAGGACTCGAGGAGGTCCAGGTCGTGGGAGGTGTAGGCGCCGATCCGGTCGCTCTCCACGTTGAACACGCCGATCACCCGCCCTCCCGAGTTCAGGGGAGCCACCATCTCCGAGCGGGTGGCCGGCCGGGCGTCGTAGTAGCGGGGGTCGGAGCGCACGTCGCCCACGATCTCCGCGCGGCCCTCCCGGGCCGCCGAACCCACGATCCCCTGCCCCACCTTGAGCCGGACCATCTCCTCCTTCCCCTCGCCGTAGCCCCGGAGCGACTGGTGGACCACGTTCAGGCCGTCCTCTCCCAGGAGGTAGATCACCGCCGCGTCGTAGGGCACCACCTGGCGCAGGAGCTCGAGGATGGTGTTCAGGAGCTCGCGCAGGTCCAGGGTTCGCCCCAGCTGCTCCCCCACCTCCTGGAGGAGCCGCGCCTCCAGGCGTTCGTGGCGGAGCCGTTCGTAGGCCAGGGCCAGCTCGAAGCCGGGCACCACCTCGGTCAGGAACGACTCCAGCCCCGGGCCGTCGGGAAGGAGCTCGGGATCGGCCCCATCCACCTCCACCACGGCCAGGGTCCGGCCCCGGGCCCGCAGGGGGGCCGAGAGCACCCGGGACGGTCGCATCCCCGCCTCGGCGGCCAGCCGGTTCAGGGACTCCAGGAAGAAGCGGCCGCGGGGGGGAGCCGGGGGCGGGGCCTCCAGGTCCAGGGTCCGGTCCCAGGGATCGATGGCCCGCGCCGCGTACTCCGAGGCCCCGTCGGCGCCGACCAGGAGGGTGACGTCCCGGGCCGCGTCGGCGAACCGGAGCTCGATCCCGAAATGCCGGGCCCCGGTCCGTTCCATGAACCGGAGGGCGGCGGCGATGAGATAACTGCGGAAGTCCTCCCGGGGATCCAGGGCGAGCAGGGAGCGGCGAAGCCGGCGCAGCGCCTCCGGGCGAAGGGGCGGGCCTTCGCCGGCCCCGGTGGGTTTCCGCTCTGCGTCGCTCATGGGGCCCTCCCGGGGCGCGGGTACTTGAAGCCGTTGCCGGTCAGGAACAGCACCACCTCCTCGTGGGGATCGAGCCACCCGCGGCGGGCCAGGGTTCCGGCCGCCGCCACCGTGGCCGCGGCCTCGGGAGCGAGGAGGAGGCCCTCGGTCCGCCCCGCCGTCTCCCGGGCCTCCTCCATGGCGGCGTCGCTCACGGTGAGCGCGGTGCCGCCGGTGCGGCGGACGGCGTCCAGGATGAGATGGTCCCCGAGGGTCCCGGGCACCCGCAGCCCGTTGGCCTCGGTGCGGGGATCCTCCCAGGGCTCGGCGTGCTGCCCGCCCTCCTCGAAGGCCCGCACCAGGGGCGCGCACCCCTCGGCCTGCACCACCACGAAGCGCGGGGGCGGTCCCTCCACCAGCCCCAGGGCGCGAAGCTCGGCGTCCGCCTTGGCCATTCCCACGATGCCGGTCCCCCCTCCAGTGGGGTAGATGACCGTCCGGGGCCATCGCCCCCCCATCTGCTCCACCAGCTCCAGCCCCATGGTCTTCTTCCCCTCCACCCGGTACGGCTCCTTCAGCGTGGAGAGGAAGAACCAGTCCGGGGCCTGGGGGCGGGCGGCCAACCAGCGCCCGGCGGCGGCGATGTCCCCCTCCACGTCGTAGACCCGGGCCCCGTGCAGGGCCGCCTCCTCCCGGAAGGAGTCGGGGGTGGCCACCGGGAGGGCGACGTGGACCTCCGCCTCCCACAGGGCGCCGTAGGCCGCGGCCGCTCCCCCGGCGTTGCCGGCGCTGGGGAGGGCGAGGCGACGGGCGCCGAGCTCGACCGCCCGCGCCACCGCCACCGCCATGCCCCGGGCCTTGAAGGAGCCGCCGGGGTTCCGGCCCTCATCCTTCAGCCAGAGGCGGTTCAGGCCCAGGCGCCGGCCCAGGCGCGAGGCCAGGAGCAACGGGGTGGCCCCCTCCCCCAGGCCGCGCCGGCGGGCCGGATCCCGCAGGGGGAGGATCTCCGCCCATCGCCAGAGCCCGGGGGGCCGGTCGTGCAGCGACTCCCGGGTCAGGGTGCGGCGGGCGGCGTCGAGGTCGTAACCGGCCAGCCAGGTTCCGCCGCAGGGGCAGAAGGTGTGCAGCCGGTCGGGATCGGTCTCCGCCCCGCAGCGGGGGCACTTCAGGCTGCGGAGAGCCGAGACCGGCGCCATGGGATTCCGGGGGGACCCTCTAGCTCGTGAGGAGGTAGAGGATGCGGCCGCAGTTCTCGCAGACCTTGACCGGCTGGTCGGCGGTGATCTCGGAGAAGAAGCTCGGCGGCACCCCCTGGAAGCAGCCCAGGCAGGTCCGGTTCTCCACCGGCACCACCGCCCGGCCGTACTTGGTGATCAACCGTTCGTAGATGCGCAGGTACCGCTTGTCGATCCGCGCCACCAGCTTGGCCCGGGCGGCGTGGAGGGGTTCCAGGTTGTCCATGGAGAACCCCATGCTCTCCAGCTCCGTCCGTCGCGCGTCGTCCTCGGTCTCCCGGATCAGGGTATCCAGGTCCTGCAGGCTCACCAGGAGATGCAGCTGTTCATGCACCTTCGTCCGCCTCCTCCAGGATTTCGGCCACCTCGTCGAAGTCCGCCGCGCTCAGGAGACGGCGGCGGGTCTTGGCGCTCTTGACCATCTCCACGATCTTGCCCAGCACCGGCAGATAGAGGTTGCTGCGCTCCTGGGGGGGCGCCACGGTGAGGAAGACCAGGTGGACCGGCTTCCCGTCCATGGAATCGAACTCGATCCCCTCCTCGGAGCGGCCGAAGACCACGGCGAGACGGGTGATGGCCAGGGTGCGCCCGTGGGGCACGGCCACCCCCCGGCCGATGCCGGTGGAACCCAGGTGCTCGCGCTGGCGGAGCATCTCCAGAAGGATGTCCCCCTCCTTGATGCGCCCCGCGCGAACCAGGGCCTCCACCATCTCTTGGAGCGCCCCTTCCTTGTCCTTGGATGTGATCCGGGGAATGAAGAGCTCTTCCTCGAAGAACTCGCTCAGGCGAATGGTCACGATGGGAATCCTCGCGATGATGGTGCGATGATGAATCGCGGGCGGGAGTTCGGGGACGGCGGTAGCGGGAGCATCGGCATAACCGAGTCATTCTAGACGGGGTTCCGGGCCCCGTCAATCGGGCCCCCGGGCGCGATCCCGCCGCCTCAGGGCGATTCGGATTGGAGTCGACGGGATTGCAGGAGAATCTCCCGCTGGCGCTCGGCGGCGCGCTCCACGGCGTGGTGCGCGGACACCCACCGGCGTCCGGCCGCGCCCAGATCCCGGCGCAGCCCGGGATCGTCCAGGGCCCGGACGACCTGGGCGGCCAGCTCCCCGGCATCCTCCCCGGCCAGCACCTCCCGCTCCGCCCGCGGACCCATGCCCAGCACGCCGGTGGGCGTGCCCACCACCGTCCGCTCCAGGGCCAGGCTCTCCAGGAGCCGGATCCGGAGCCCGCCGCCGTAGCGAAGGGGAACCAGCACCACCGCGGTCGAGAGGAGGAGCGCGCGCACGTCCCGCACCTCCCCCCGCACCTCCACCCCCGACTCGCGGCAGCGGCGGGCGAGCCCGGGGGAGAGCCCCCCCCCGGCCACGACCAGCCGGGCCCGCGGCTTCCGGGCCCGCACCGCGGGCCAGACCTCGTCCAGGGTGTAGGCAAGGGCATCGCGGTTGAAGTCGGCGGCGAAGGAGCCGAAGAAGAGCACCCCCCGGGGATCCTCGGGGGGATCCCCCCCGTCCCGGGTCCTGAGTTCCCGCTCGAGGTCGATCCCATAGGGAACCACCTCGGTCCGTTCCCCCCCCACCCGGCACTCGGTCACCGCTTCGGTGCGGTCCGCTTCGGTGAGGAACCACAGGAACGGCGCGCGGGCGAGGGCCCGCTTCTCCCGCGCCTCCTCCAGGATGCCGAATCCGCCTCCGCGGCTCCGGTCCCGGCGGAAACCCTCGGCCCGCCGGCGGGCGGCGTAGTCGATGTCGTGGGCGAACAGCACCCGGGGCACCCGGGGCACCAGGTCCAGGTAGGGCGCCGCGTACCAGTACTCCACCACCACCAGGTCGGGATGGAACCGGTCCGCCTCCCGGGCGAAGGCCTCCAGGAGGGGGGGAGGCAGGTGTAGGCTTCCACCGGGGGAACTCCCCGGGCGGCGGCGGAACGGGTGCGGAAACGATACAGGGCCCGGTGCAGGGTGGATGCGCGGTTGGGGGCGAGGGGGGCGACCACCTCCAGCCGGGGCAGCCGGGTCCGGAGCGCCTCCACGTCCGCGATCTCCCCCGGGGAGAGCCGCCGGGCGAAGAGGCGGATCTGATGCTCGGGGGTGAGGCTCTCCAGGAGCTGCAGGGTCACCCGGCGGGTGCCCTGCACCGGCGGATAGGGCAGGATCGGCTTCATCCACAACACGCGCATCAGTGCTCCGGCCTCCCTTCCAGTACCCGGTCGTAGACCGCCTCGGTCTCGGCGACCACCCTCTCCAGGGTGAACCGGTCCGCGTACCGGCGGCGGGCGGCCCGGCCCCAGGCCTCGACCCGTCCGCGGTCCAGCACCGCACCCAGCACCGCCTCGGACCAGGCGGACACGTCGCTCGGGGGCAGGCGGCGGCCCACCTCGTCGTCCACCACCTCGTCCATCCCCGGGAGGTCGCTGACCAGGGCTCCCCGGCCAGCGGCGAAGGCCTCCAGCACGGCCAGGGGCATCCCCTCCAGCCGCGAGGGAAGGAGCAGGAGGTGCTGGCGGGCCAGGAACGAGGCCGCGTCGGTGATCCGGCCCAGGAAGCGCACCCGCTCCTTCTGTCCCAGGCGGTCGGCCAGGCGTTCCAGGGCGGGACGGAGCTCGCCCTCCCCCGCCACCTCCAGCCGGAGGGGAGCGTCGGCCAGCCGGGCCAGGACCTGGACCGGCACCTCGACCTGCTTCCGCGGCTCCAGGGAGCCGAGCACGCCCAGCCGCAGCGGACCCTGGAGGTCCTCGGGAGGCGGGGGCGGACCGGGGTCGGGAACGCCGTTGGCCACCACCACGATCCGCTCCGGGGCCAGCCCCTCCGCGACCAGGGTGTCGCGGCTGGAGCGGCTCACCACCACCGTGACCGCCACTCCCCGGGCGGTGGCCAGCTTGACCAGGCGCCGCCGCCGCGACCGGGGCAGGCGGGTCAGGTGCTCGGTGACCACCACCGGGGCCCGGGCCGCCGCCCCCAGCGCCCAGGGAAGGAACCCCGCACCGCCGTCGTAGGTGGAGGGAAGGTTGACGTGCACTAGATCGGGACCGCTCTCCCGCACCGCCCGCAACAGCCCGGGAAGCCCCGCCGGCCCGGGGCCGTAGGTCCACACCGCCCAGCCCGAGCCGCGGAGGCGCTCCCCCCACCCGGACAGCCCGGGCGACCGGGGAAGGACGAATTCGGGCCGGAAGCGGGTGAGCCCCCGGGCCAACCGCTCGAGATAGATCTCGGCCCCTCCGACCCGCCGCGCCTCCGAGACCAGGAGCACCCGTCTCACCGCCCGGGTCCTCCCGACTCGCGCAGGCGGAAGCCCCGCACCTCGATCCCGGTCCGGTTCCAGGCCGCCACCGGCTCGCCGCGCGCCTCCAGCCACCCCAGGAGCTCCCGGTCCGGATCGTCGAACCAGAGCCGCGAGCCCACCCACCAGACCCGCGGATGCCCGGCGAGGAGGCCCTCCAGCCGCCCCCGTCCCCCGTCGGGCTCCGCGAAGAACACCGGGTACCAGGAGTCGATCCGCGCCGGCCCCCGGTAGTAGCGGTCGAGCACCGTGGTCACCCCCTGCTGGAGGATGAGATCCCCGGGACGGGTCCGGGCCTCCAGCCAGGCCGCCGCCCCCCGGTAGTCCTCCCGGGCGTAGGCGGGGTCGAACTCCTGCCTGGCCCATCCGGCCAGCATCGGCACCACCAGGGCCAGGGCCACCAGCCCGCCCAGGGCCCGGCGGCGTTGCGCCAGGAGCACCAGGCCGTCCGCGACCAGGAGCAGGAACACCGGCTGGGAGGCGGCCAGGTAGCGCGGGTTATAGGCCTTGAGCCCCAGGAGGGCCACCACCGAGACCGCGATCACGGGCAGGAACGCCCAGGCGAAGAGCAGGCGCTGGCGGCGCCGGCCCAGCCGCCCCGCGGCCACGGCCAGGGCGGCGAGGGTGGCCAGGGCCGCCGGCACGAGCAGGAGCAGGTGCGGCAGCAGGACCCCGGGGCCCACCGCGCGGTGGAGTTCCCGAAGCGGAGGCCCCAGGCCGAATCCCCCCACGAAGGTGGCGAAGGTGAAGGGGACGGCGCCGGGATGGAAGGTGAGGTCCCCGCGGACGGCCACCCCGGCGCCTCCGGTCACGCCCGACCATTCGAGGTTCCCGGTGAATTCGGCCAGGATCCAGGGAGCGGCCAGGAGCACCGCCGCCGCCGCCGAGGCCGCCCAGGCCAGGAAGCGCTCCCTGCGGTCCAGGAGCACCATCACCCCCACCACCGGAACCAGGAGGAGCGTGCTCAGGTTGCACAGCAACAGGGCGAGCATCGAGGCGGCGTGGACGGCCCAGGCGCGCGGGCCGGGTCGCTCCAGCGCCCGCACCAGGGTCCACAGGGCCAACATCGCCGCGGGCAGGAGCCAGGCGTAGTTCCGGACCTCCTGGGCGTACCAGATCTGGAAGGGCGACAGGGCCAGGAGCCAGGTTGCCGCCACCGCCGCCCGGGGGAGGATGCGGCGGAAGGCGGCCGCGGCCAGGACGAGGCCCAGGATCCCTCCCGTGGCCGCCCACAGGCGCAGGGAAAGGTCCCCGGATCCGGCCACCGCGCTCCAGAGGCGGAGGATCACGTGGGGCAGGGGCCCCTGGGCATTCACGAGCACGTCGTGGAGAAGGAAGGGCTGGCCGAGGGACGCACCCTGGACGGTCAGGAGTTCGTCCACCCACAGGCTCTGTCGGGTGAGGCCGAACAGGCGAAGGGCGATTCCGAAGAGAAGGGGAATCGCGAACCGGGACCACGGCGGAAGGTCGCCGGGGGAAGCGGGCGCGGAGGGCGGGGTCCGGCCGGAGCGGGTCAGTAGGCGCCGTCGCGGGAGACGACCGCGGGCAGCGTGCGCAGCAGGATCTTCTGATCGAGCAGGAAGGACTGGTGCTGGATGTACTGGATGTCCAGCCGCATCCACTCCTCGAAACCGAGCTTGCTGCGTCCCGAAATCTGCCACAGGCACGTGATCCCCGGTTTGACGTCGAGGCGCCGGCGCTGCCAGGGCTCGTACTTCTCGACCTCCTCGGGAATGGGAGGCCTCGGCCCGACCAGCGACATGTCGCCGCGCAGCACGTTCCAGAGCTGGGGCAGCTCGTCGATCGAGGTTCGCCGCAGGAACCTCCCCACCAGCGTGACCCTGGGGTCGTTGGCGATCTTGAAGACCGGTCCCTCGGCCTCGTTCAGGTGCTGGATGAAGGAACGCGACTCGTGAGCGCCGTCCACCATGCTTCGGAACTTGTAGAACACGAAGGGCTGTCCGTCCTTGCCGAGACGGATGGACCGGTAGAGGACGGGCCCCGGAGAGGTCAGCTTGATGGCCAGAGCGACGATTGGCAAGAAGGGGAGCAAGAGGAGAACGCCCAGGGCGGACCCGATCACGTCCATGGCCCGTTTTCCATAGCGCTTGTACAGGGTGTCCTCGCTGGCCAGGGAGGCCGCGGCCAGGGCGGCGGGCGGGGGAACGTCCAGTTTCATCCGGGCGGCGCTCCGCGTCCGCCCCCCCTTGAGCGACGCCGCGGTGTCCGCGTTCTTCACGGCCTGGATGAGCCCGCTCTGTGATTCCCTCTGGGCCGACTTGTACATAGGTTGCCTGCTCAGGATGGGCTCGGCGGATCGGGTGGGAACGGAGGCCGGCTTGGGGCACGCCCGGAGGAAGGAGCTCGGAGGATTTGGCTGGAAGGGGCCGGTCCATACCGGCAGAACGCGGCTGTCCGCGCTCGTTGCCCTCCTTCTAGCGAGCTCGCTCCCGGTGGACCACCTGGACTCCCGGCTGACGCTCTGTCTTCCCGTCCCGTTCCGACGTGCGAAAAAGGTCCAAACTACGGTGCTTGGATCGTTCTGCTATCGACGACCTGTTTCCGCCCCGACAGCCCCAGCTGCCCTTGGATGCATGATGTGGGTCGGGGTCGGTATGCCGGCGTTGCCGGCGGATCACGGTATAGCCAGTGGAGTCCTGGGAATCACCTCCATCATTCGGGATCTCGCCTAGATCCCGCGAGCGGCCTGGATGCGTGCAAGCAGCCGAGCTGCACGCTTCGGTGGATAGATTATATCAGGCCGAATGGGCCCGGTCAATCGTGATTTTAAGGGGTTGTTAAGCGACAATTGCATGAGATTCAAGCGGTTACCGCACTCCTCCGCCGGTGGCCGAGACGTCCGCGTTCCCGAGGGAGGCACCCTGCCACCGGTCGACCGACCCCAGGAGATCCCCTAGGGAGAGTTCGGGGAACAGGGACCTCGGCAGCACGCGGGCCGAAATCCGACAGGAACCCTGCTGAAAACCGCCGGGCAGGGCGAGCTGCAACGTGTCCGCCACCACCTCTCCCAGCGGCCAGCGGTCGGGCGGCCAGGCTCCCAGGAAGGGAGCGGTGCTGAGGCGGTACCGTTCCGGGGTCGCGGGAGCGCGACCGAGGATCCGGCCCAGGTACCGGCCGAGGATGGAGGACGCCGGGGCGCGCTCGGAGATCACCCGCAGGTGCACCTCCACCGGCCACCCGGCCGGAGCCCCGGTGCGCTTCCACCACAGGACCAGGGGCGTGCGTTCGCCCGCCACCAGGCGCTGGGGAATCTCCACCGAGACCAGGCGAACCCCGGCCGCCTCGCCATCGGCGGCGGATACCGGACGGCCGCGGGGGGGGCCGGTTGCCGCTCGGCGAGGCGGGAGCGGCCCCCCCGGGGCGCCGGAATGGGCCGCCCGGAAGAGCACCCACCCGGGGGCCCGGGCCTCGACCGGAAACGCCCAGGGCACGGCCTCGAACTTGGCCAGGCGCAGGGAGTCCAGCTCCCCTCCCCGGGCCGCGCCGAAGCCGACGCGCGGGGGTAGCCCCCGGGGCTCGGGGAGGAGCACGAACCGGGAGTGGTACCGGAAGAGGATCCGGGCGGTGGAGTCTGCATCCACCCAGGGAGAGAGCACTGCGTCCAGGTCGTCCAGGCGGGACAGGCCGTCCGGGTCCAGCGGGTGCCCGTGCTGGTGGTACACGGTGAGCGGTTCCTGGGCGGTCTCGGCGGCCATGATGTACGACACCCATGGGTCCGCGGCCACGATGTGCGGGCCCCCGAGGTCCCGCAGGAGAGCCTCGGCGCGATCCATCCCCGGCGGGCGCCACCCCGCCACCCGGGCGGGCGAGAATGCCGCCGCCGCCCCGGGGAGGGCGGCCAGCAGCAGGAGCCCCACCGCCAGGCGGAGCCCCACTCCCCGTCCCTTCCAGGCCGAGGTCAGGAGCGCGGCCAGGACCCAGGGGAAGGGATCGAGGCCGAGCAGCTTGATGGGCAGCGAGCTGGCCCAGCGCGCGGCGACGTCGAAGAGTCCGGGCACGAAGGCGGTGATCACCGCGGCCAGGGCCAGCGCGGGGAGCATGCGTCCTCCCCACCGGGTCCCCACCCATCGTCCGGACCAGGGGGCGAGGAGCAACCCGGCCACCCCGGCCACGCCGAGCTGCCGCGCTCCCGCCCCCGGCCACAGCACGCTCACCGGGCCGAGGTCCAGCACCGGCATGGTCTGCCCGTGGAGGGGATTCACCGGTCCCTGGACCTCCAGGACCCTCCACGCCAGCACCGGCGCCGCCACCGCCAGAGCCACGCCGAGGGCGCCGGCGACCCGGAGGAACGGCGTGGCGGACTCGTCCCGGGCCAGCACCAGGACCAGCAGGGTGGGGAGGAAGAGGAAGGCGGGGGCCATGGGATGGACCGCGGCCGCGGCGGCGGTCAGCACCGCGAACAGGAGTACCGTGGGGGCCTCGAACTCCCGCACCAACCCGAGCAGGGTCCAGAGTCCCGCCCAGGCCAGGACCAGGGACAGGTGGGAGCCGTAGCCGATGCGCGGCCCCCAGGCACCGGCACTGCCTCCCAGATACATGAAGGCCAGGGCCGCGGCCAGGATCGCCCCCGCAGGCCCCAGCCCCAGCCGCCGCCCCAGGAGATGCACCAGGGGGAACCAGGACAGGAAGAGCACCGCCGGCGCCATGGCCCACACCGTGGCCGCCGGGCAATCGGCCAGGGCCGCGGCCAGGGCCAGGCCCACGTGGAAGATGCCCTTGCGCGGATCGGTGCGGTCCACGGTGCCGGCGGGAACCAGGGCCTGGCGGGGGAAGGGATCCCCGGACTGGAGGATCTCGTTCACGGTGGCCACGTGGTCGGGGCCGTCGGTCTCGGCGCCGGTGGGTGCCCCCGCCCGGAGCAGCACCAGGAACCCCGCGGCCAGGAGCAGTCCCAGGACCACGTTGCCGGTCCGGCCGGGATGGTCCCCCGGGTCCCGGGTCCAGGCCCGCACCAGCGAGGCCAGCACCACCACGAAGGTGCCGAAGAGGTAGGCCGCGCCCAGGGCCAGGGGGGGCCAGTGTACCGCCCAGCCGAAGGCGGAGGCTCCCAGCACCGGGACCAGCGAGAGGGGCAGGGCCAGACCCGCGGTGGCGGTCCAACCGTGGCGCGAGACCCCGGGCCAGAGGAGGGCCAGGGCGGCCCCCGGGACCAGGAACACCGCGGCCAGGGCGCACACCGCCCGGGCCGCCTCGGGCACCGGAAGGGGCCGGGCCAGGGCCAGGAGAGCCCCGGTGAGGACGATCAGGAGACCCAGGGGCAAGCGCTCCCGGGGAGAACCCGTCCCGTTCACCTCGATGCCTCGTCCTCCCCGCCGCCGCCCGCCCCCACCCCCTCGTCGAGGAGGGCCGCCTCCTCCTCGTCCTGGACCGCCCTGGCCAGGGAGAAGTTCTCCCGCCACAGGTAGTAGGCTCCGATCAGGGTCACGGGGAAGAACTGCACCGCGTGGTAGAAGATGGCGTAGCTCACCGCGGTCTGCTCGGAGACGCCGAAGAGCATGAGCCCGTACTTCGCTCCCAGCTCGAAGGTGCCCACGAACCCGGGACCGGAGGGGAGCATCACCGCCAGAGCGGTCACCACCACCATCACCACGCTGGCGTGGAGCGGCGGGGCGAGGCCGAAGGCGAAGAAGGTGAAGTAGTAGCTCAGGGCCATGGCCAGCCAGGTGGCCAGGGAGAGGAAGGTGATCCAGATCAGGTGCCGGCCCCGGGAGAGGACCTCGAGCCCGTCCAGGAACCGGTGCATGAGCCCGTTGACCTTGACCTCCAGGGTTTCGGGGAGCCGGGAGGTGAAGAAGTTGAACACCCGCATGGTGGCCGCCCGCTTCCAGCGCAGCAGCGCCATGACCAGGAACAGGGCCAGGCACGCGGCCAGGGCCACGTAGCCGGTGACCTGCACCCACCGCGCGAAGGTGTAGCGCATGAGCATGACGCCCAGGAAGAGCAGGATGGCCAGGAGATCGAAGGCCCGTTCGACCACGATGGTGGCGAAGGCGCTGCTCTTGGAAACGCCGGAGTTCCGGCCCAGGGAGTACGCCCGGACCAGCTCCCCCAGCCGCATGGGAAGCACGTTGTTGGCCATGAAGCCGATCATGGTGGCCGAAAACGACTTCCGGACCGAGACCGGCTTCACCGGCTCCAGCATGAGTTTCCAGCGGAGGGCGCGAAGCCAGATGGAGAGCAGGGTGGCTCCCACCACCGGAACCGCCCAGCCGTACCTGGCCTGGCGCAACACGTCCACGACCTGGTGGAAGTGAATGCCCCGGAAGGCCAGATAGAGGCTGACCAGGGTGAACACCGCTCCCACCACGGTGAGCCAGTGTCGTCTCACGCCGTCTCCTTCGTCTTCCGCCGGATCCGGGAGGCTCCCGGACCGGCCGTCCATTCCGCCGGCCGCCGGCCGGTCATCGTCCCGGCTTCTCGGCCCGGCCGGCCAGGACCGGCTCCAGCCAGCCCCAGATCGGATTGTCGACCCGCTCGATCAGGGCGCGTTCGCTGGGCCCCACCACCCGGAAGAGCCGGAACCCGACCACGTAGACCGCCACCCCGGCCAGCACCAGCCCGGCCAGGGGCCAGGGGCCGCTGATCCGGGTCCGGAGCGGCCAGAGCAGGAGCATGAGGGCGGAGGCCGCGTAGACCCGGCCCAGGAAGCTCCAGGGGAGCTTGATGGAGATCCCTATGCGCTTCAAGACCCAGAGATAGGGCGCCGGCGAGACCAGGATCACCACCGACACCGGGATCACCGCCCCCCAGATCCCGAAGGGCGGGATGAGCAGCAGGTCGAGCCCCACGTTCACCACCGCGTTGCCCAGGTAGATGAGGAGCGCCGCTCCCGGCCGTTCCACCACGTAGAGGATCATGCCCAGGGGGGCGGAGAAGAAGGAGATGCTGAAGATCACGAAGAAGGCCTGGCAGACCACTCCGGAGAGCGCGAACTCCGGTCCGTACAGGAGCCGGATGGCCAGGTCCCCGACCAGGAAGCCCCCCACCGAGAGGGGCGCCACCAGGAAGAAGAGGAGCTTGTAGTAGGCGACCGAGGTGCGCTGGAGCGCGTCCCGGTCCCGGGTGTAGATCTCCGAGAAGCCGGCCATGACCAGGGGCCAGATGGCGCCGGGGACGAACTCCAGGATCATCTGCGGGAACCGGTAGGCCAGGTCGAAGTACCCGGCCTCGGCCGGGCCCCGGAAATGGCCCAGGAACAGCACCTCGCTCTGCCGCCAGGTGATGAGGTTCAGGAGCCCGATGGCCAGGAAGGGCGCCGAGTAGCGGACCAGGGACCCCACTCCCCCCGGCGTGCGCACCGCGTCCTTCTCGGCCCGGGCGGCCCGGTCCAGGTAACCCGGGGTCTTGCGCAGGAGCCAGAGCGCGAGCACGGCGTTGGAGATGGCCGAGGCGCCGAGCACCCCCGCCACCCGGAAACCCAGCTCCAGGAACCAGGCCACCGTGCCCACGTAGGCCAGGGTGGAGATCACCACGGCCAGGCTCACCGCCCGGGAGTCGTACCAGGCGTTGGCGACCTGGGTCACGGTATTGCCCAGCACCTCGGGGAGGAGGAGGGCGGTGCCGAGGATGAGCAGGCCGGCCACGGTGGTGTTGCTGAGTCCGGCCACCGCGGGGCGGAGGACCCAGACCACGAGCAGGGTGATCACCCACAGCGAGAGCTGGAGGCCGGCCACCGCCCACAGCACCCGGCGGATGCGGTCCCGCTCCCCGGCCAGCCTCCAGGCCGGGAGGTAGCGGAGCAGGCCCTGGGTGAGCCCGCCGCCGAGGATGATGGAGACGAAGGCGAGCAGGGTCCGGATCACCGCCAGCACCCCGTATTCGTAGGCGCCGAGGCCTCGGACCACCAGCACCGATCCGAAAAGGCCGAGCATCATCCGGGCCACGCGGGCCACCACGCCCCAGCCCAGGGCCCCGCCCATGGTCCGGACCTGGTCCCGGTCGCTCAACGCTCCTCCTCCAGCCGGGTCCGCACCGCGCCCAGGACGGCGGTGATGTCGTCCCGCTCCAGGGGAAGCTCGCGGTCGGCGAGCAGGCAGGCGTCGGAGGTGGGATGCTCGGGGGTGTACCCGTGCATGGCGGTGATGGGCTCCGAGCCCATGTCGCTGGGGAGGATGAGCGCGCCGGGTTCGGCGAGGAAGAACAGGTCCCCGTAGTCGCGGCCGGGGAAGTCCACCCCCCAGGAGCGGAGCCGCTCGGGGTCGAGCACCCTGCCCCACCGCTCCGCGTCCAGCACCGCCCGCAGCCGGGCCGGCTCGCGCACGTCCCAGAAGCGGGCCACGGTGGAATCGAAGAACCCCTCGTAGTCGCGGCCCCGGCGGAGCCCGCCCCGGGCCAGGGCGCCGGGAAGGTCGTGGTGGGAGCCGACGTCGGTCATGCCGTGGTCCGAGAACAGGGTCACGCCCACCGGGCCCCGGCGCTCCATGATCCCGATCAGTCCCCGGAGCTCCGCGGCCAGGCGGTCCAGGGCCGCGTCCAGCTCCGGGCTCCGGGTTCCCACCCGGTGCTGGAGCCCGTCGATCTCGGTCAGGTAGAGCAGCACCGTACGCGGGGCGTCCGCCTCCACCGCCCGCCGCGCCCGGGCCAGCTTTTCCGCGTCGGGGACCCGCCAGTCGGAGACGTGGAAGGGCTCCCCGCGACGGTGAAGGTGGTCGACCAGGCTGGGAGTGTCCGGGAACGCGCCCGGGGCCCAGGTGTCGGCCACCTCCACCGGGGCCAGCTGGGGCAGGACCCTGAGCGGCACGTTGTAGAGGCTGAAGTAGCCGCGGATGCCGGCCCGGCGCCGCCAGTGCTCCTGGAGCAGTAGGCGGAGGCGCCAGCGGCGGCCGAGGTTCCCGGGCAGGCGGTCGATGAGGCCCGCCCCGCGGAAGGGGGACGCCCCCCGGGCCCGGCGGTAGAGGAACCAGTGGCCGTGCTCCACCGGACGCGACCCGGTGAGGAGCGAGGGAATGGCGGTGGAGCTGTAGCCGAACACCGTGGTCAGCCGCCGCCGCCAGGGGAGCCGGTCGGCCAGGAATCCGGTGCGCTCCACGGTGAGCCACCCCAGCGCATCCACGACCAGAATGAGTTCCTGCATGCGCGGGTCTCCTAGGGGTGCCATTCCCGGATCAGCGTCTCGGCCCGTTCCCGCCAGGCCGAGGCCTCGGCGCCGCGGGGACGGCCGGACCCGGGAGCGTAGAGGAGACCGGGGAGGGAGATAAAGAAGCGTTCTTCATTCCGGAGCCAGCTTTCCCGGTGCGCGGCCCGGCGGAGGGAGCGGAACGCCTCCCGCGGCCGGCTCATGCGCTCCCGGCCCGCCCGGGCGCGGATCCGGCCCGGGTAGCTCGCCCAGTCGCCCAGGGGGGCGCCCAGGCGCACCTCCTCGGCGGCCCGGAAGCCGTCCCGGTGGTGATCCCGCGCCGTCCACCACAGGGCGGCCGTCTCCGCCGGCCCCGGCACCCGGGGTTCCCTCCGGAACGCCGCCGCCGCCGCGTAGGCGTCCAGGAAGTCCCGGGCGGCCCAGCTCCGGAGCTCGGGGCGGGTGCGCAGGATCTCCAGCCGGGCGCGCTGCCGGGTCGAGTAGGCCCGGGAGCGGAGGAGGGCGGCGTCCCCGGCGGCCAGCACCGCCTTGTGGGCCGCGATGGCGGCGAAGCGAAGGACGCCGGCGTCGGCCGAGGGCGGATCCTCGCCCGGGCCTCCCGGCCAGAGCCGGAGGGCGCCCCAGAGGTGCGCCATCCCCCGGTTCAGGAGCAGGCGGGAGCCCTCCGCGGGATCGATCGACTCCAGGCGGAACCGGGGAAGCTCGACCCGCGCCCCCTCCCGGGCCCACAGCACCCGGTGGGCTTCCCCCAGCTCGTACCAGAACAGGGTGGGCCCGGCCGCCTCCAGGTCGGCGGGGGTGGCCATGCCGAGGTCCACGAAGTCGATGCCGAGCTCGGCGGCCAGGCGCCGGGAGAGCGCCGAGTAACGGCCGGCGCGGGCCGGTGGACGGTCGAAGACGAGGAGGAGGTCGTAGTCGTTGAAGCCGTGGAGGGCGCCGTCGGGACCGGTCACCACCACCCCCTCCCCCCGGGCGAAGCCGCCGAGGAGGAACACGGCAAGCAGGCCGTCCCCCTCCGCCTCCCGCCGCACCTCCTCCGTCACCCGCTCCAGGTCCGCGGCCACCTGTGCCTCGGCCTCGGGCCGGGCGTCCACGGTGAAGGGGGCGGAGGCGATCACGCCCGGCCCCCGGCCACCATCCCCGCGAACTGGGCGAAGCGGTAGGCGGCGGCGTGGGGCCACAGGGCGACCCGGCCCTCGCCGGCCAGGCGGCGCCCGTCGCGGAGCGTCTGCTTCGGCCAGGCCTTGAACAGGAGGTTCCACCCCTCCTCCATCCCCTCCGCCTCCCGGCGGGCCCGGGCCTCGTCGCGGCAGCGGGCGTAGACCTGGCGGAGGGTGTAGGCGTGGGAATGGACGACGGCGGCCCGGGGGGCGTAGGCCACCCGCAGGCCCTCGCGCATCAGGTTCAGGGCCCAGAACCGGTCCTCGGCGATGGTCACCCGCTGGTCGAAGGGAAGCCGCTCCCATACCGACCTCCGGGCGGCGGAGTTGACGTTGCTGTAGACCACCCCGGGCGGGGGCCGTTCGGGGTAGGCCCGCTCCAGCTCCCACCGCTCCAGGGGGTAGCAGCCGGGGCGGGGGATCTGGCGCCCGAACACCGCGCCCACTTCCGGCTCCCGCAGGGGGGCGAGGAGGCTCTCCAGCCAGAGGGGGTCGGCGGGGACGGCGTCCTGGCTGAGCATGGCCACCACCTCGCCCCGGGCCTCGCGGAAGCCGAGGTTGGTGCTCAGGGCGTGGGTGAACCGGGCGGGCTCGAGGTCGAGGATGCGGGCCCCGGCCGCCGCCGCCCGCTCCCGGCTGCCGTCCCGCGACCCGGAGTCCACGACCAGGATCTCCGCCGGAGCCACGGACTGGGACCGGACCGCGTCCAGCAGACGGGGAAGGTCCTCTCCGGCGTCGCGGATGCGGAGGAGCAGGGTGACGTCGGGCATGGTCGAGGGGGAATCCGACACCGGTATCGATCTGAAAACGAGCGCCTACAGCCGGCGGTAGATGAACTCGGGGATGACGTACTGCTGCCGATTCATGACCACGCCCAGCACCCGGGCGCGGTGCTTGCGGAGCCGGTCCAGCGACCGTTGGATCACCTCCCGCTTGGTCTTTCCGGCCCGGACCACCAGCACCACCCCGTCCACCTCCCCGCCCAGGAGGGCGGTCTCGGGGGCGCTCAGGACCGGAGCCGCGTCGAGCACGGCGTAGTGGTACTGGCCGCGAAGATAGTCGAGCAGCGGATCCACGTGGTCCGCGGTACAGAGCGCGTAGGGGTCCCCGGCCACGCCCTCGGAGGGGAGCACGTCGAGGTTCCCCAGCCCGGTGGGGCGCAGGGCCTGGCCGGGACGCAGCACCCCGGAGAGGACGGCGGCAAGGCCGTATCCCGGCTCCACCGTCTCCACCGGACGGGGATCGGCGTTCCGCATGTCGGCGTCGATGAGGGCCACCCGGAGCCGCGGATCCTCACCCAGGAACTGGGAGAACCGCGCCGCCACCGTGCTCGCCCCCTCGCCGGGGACCGATCCCGCCACCACCACCGTCCGCTGCACCTGGTCCAGGGTCTGCTCGAGGGACGCCCGCAGGTTGGCCAGTTCCCGGGAGAACACCCCGCTCAGGGGCGGCATCTCCGCGTCGGCTTCCGGGCGCACCCCGTCCTCCCCCGCCGGCGGGGGCAGGGGGATCTCCTCCCGCGCGGCGGGCGGAGGGGGCGGAGGAGGCACGGCGCGAGGCTTCTCCGGCGGCGGGGACTCCGCCGCGGGATCCTGGGCCGCCTTGCGCAGGGCGTCGTAGATCTTGCTCATGACCGTCGGATTCCTCCGCTAGTTCCGCGATTCGGGCAGCGAGGCCAGGACCGGCAGACCGAGATGCTCCTCCACCTCCAGCGAGCTGCGCACGGAATGGTCGAGGCTGTCCAGGAAGAAGGCCAGGAGCAGGCCCACCACCAGGCTCATGAGGGGGGCCAGGGCCATCCGCACGTAGTCCTTGGTCTTCTTGGCGTAGGGGGGACTGGCCGGCGACAGCAGGGTCACCGTGTAGTCCGGGGTGGTGGCGGTATTCACCTGGGAAAGGAGCTGCTTCTGGTTGAGGTCCTTCAGCTCCTCGCGCTTGAGTTCGATGTCGTTGTCGAGGCGGGAAATGACCACCCCGTAGCGGGGGATGGCGCCCAGGGTGGCCGAGTACTCCGCTTCGAGGCTCATCAACCGGTCCCGCTTGGTCTTCTTCTCCTGGAGCTGGGTCTCCATGAGGGCCAGGGTCGAACGGACCTCGTCGCCGAGCATGGTCTCGGCGGTGGCCAGGGAGGCTTCAGCCGCCTTGAGCTTGGGATGCTCCGGGGTGAGGCTCGAGGCCAGTTCCTCCCGGCTCATCCGGGCCTTCATCAGGTTCTCCCGGAGCTGGTTCAGGACCCACACGTTCTGGTAGCCGAGCTCGGTGAAGAAGGTGGCGTCCAGCTTCCCCCGCTTCACCAGGTCGCGCCCGGTGGCGAGCTGCTTCTCCAGGACGTCGATCTCGGTGTCGAGGTCGTGGCGCTGGCTCTCCACCGTGGCGAGCTGGTTGGCCAGGTCGTCCTCCCGGGAGCGGGAGCTCTCTGCGCCCACCTTCCCCAGGTAGCCATCCTTCTCCTCCTCCAGCGCGGCCAGGTCCTTTTCCACCCCGGTGATCCGCTCGGAGAAGAACCGGGTGGCCTCGGGGATCTCCATGGCCTGGTGCCGGAACCGGGTGTAGGCCTCGGTCAGGGCGTCGGTGACCGGCCGGCACACCGAGGCGTCCTGGCTGGTGTAGCTGATGTTGATGACGTTGGACTCGCCGATCACCCCCGCCGTGACCCCGCCGCGGTTCAGGTGGATGGGACGGCTGATCTTCCCCTCCTCGCTCCACTCGTCCAGGATCGCCTGGCTGAGCTTGGCCACCGGGTAACTCTTCACCGTCTCCAGTTCCGAGGAGATCTCCTCGGTCCAGGGCAGGACCCGGAGGTTGGGATTGAGGGTGGTCTCCTTCCGGCCGCGCTCCACCCGGACCGTCGACATCGACTCGTAGGTGGTGGGTGTGCTCAGGTTGAGCAGGAACACCGAGACCGTGGTCACCACGAAGATGGTGAGGATGACCCACTTCTGCCGGAAGATGACCGCGGCCAGGTCGCGAACCGAAGCCTGGCGCGGGGTGCCTTGGGGGTTTTCCAAATCCGAACCCTCCGCCTACCGGAGCTGCGTTCTCTGGTACGTGTCGTAGACGTCGTTGGTGTGGAACGCCTCCCATCCCCGCAGGTAGAGCACGGGGACGGGCTGCATCTTGTAGAAGAACTGGTCCACGAACCGGTCCACCTTGGCGATGAAGGTGGGGGGCACGTAGATGATGTCGTTGGGAGCCAGGAGCAGGTCGTAGGACCGCCCCTTCCCCTTGAGGACGCGGCTGAGATCCATGCGCTCGGCGATGGCCTTCCCCGGACCCGTCCGCCGGAGCAGGATCACGCTGGACAGGTTCCCCTCCGGGCGGGGCCCGGAGACTGCGGCCAGGGCCTGGAGCGCGGTCATGCCCGGCCGGAGCGGCACGTCGCTCGGCCGCGCCACCTCCCCCATCACGTAGACGGTGGGCGGGGCGAAGTCGGTCACGTTGACGGTCAGCTCCGGGTCCCGGTAGTAGGTCGAATAGGCTGCGGTGAGCAGGCTGTCCAGCTCGGAGGGGGTCTTCCCCGCCACCACCAGGTCCCCCACGATGGGGAGGGCCACCCCGCCGTCGGGCCTCACCTTGACCCGCGAGGAGAGATGGGGCTCGAAGAGGAAGCTGATGTCCAGCTGGTCCCCGGTCCCGAGCACGTAGCCCGCCTTCTCGGGCCGGAGCCCCTCGAACTCCACCACGTCGGTGCGGTCCACCAGTTCCACCCCCGGCAGGGTGCTGCGGCTCGATCCGCAACCGCCCACCGCACCCACCAGGAGCACCCCGGCCAGAATCACGAAAACGCTTCTCATGGCTTTGATTATCGTCTCTTTCTTCCAGGGCTGAAGGTCCGGGGCGGTTCGGGGCCAAAACCCCCACCGGGCGCCGGACCGGGGCCGGAGACACGCGAGCAAACCTTGTACCCACAAGCGCCGCAGAATGTTCCGGCGCCGGAGACCGACCGGGGCGGAGGGGGGAGGTACCGGGGGGTGGGATCCCTGGGGGATCACCGTCGCACTGGCCGCCGCCTCCATCGCCCGCCTCCGAGGCGAACCCTCCCCTGTCGATTTCACTGGTCGGGGGGACCCTCAGGGCCTAACTACGGATCGCGGCGAACCTCCTGAAAAGTTGGCGAAATACGGATTCCAAGCGGAATAAGTGTAGAGATCCGGGCGCGGCGTGTCAACGGGCGCCGCCGCGCGCCTCTCCGAGGCCCCGGAGCACCCCGGCGGTGAACAGGGGGAGCAGGATTTCATGGTGGCCGATCAGCTCCAGACCCCGGCCGCGCCCTCCGGCGGTGGGGCGTTCGACCACGTTCACCCGGGGCCGGTAGTGGCGGAGGAAGTCGAAGTTCACGGTGGTGATGCCGGAGAGATCGGCCCCCAGGTTTGCCGCCACCGAGAAGGCCTTCAGGAAGACCTCGGGCAGCACCACCGCCGAGCCGATGTTCAACGCCACCCCCCCGGCGAAACCCTCCAGGACGCCGGCCAGGATGCGAAAGTCCCGGAGCGTGGTCTCCCCGATCGCCGCCCCGTCCGCGGAGGGGTGCTGGTGGAGGATGTCCGTGCCCAGGGCCACGTGCACGGTGACCGGCCGGTTCAGCCGGTAGGCGGCGGCGAGGACGCTGTCGGTCCGGCCGGGGGCCTCCTCCCGGAGGAGCGCCCGGCCCAGGGCCTCGCCCAGGCCCAGGCCCTCCCGGGCCGCCTCCGCCGTGATCCCGTTCATGCCCGCCGCGGTCTCGGCGGCCATGCCGAAACTCCCCGCACCCAGCGAGGCCTCCACGTCCTCCGAGGTCCGCCCGAACCGGGCGATCTCGTAGTCGTGGATGGCGGCGGCGCCGTTCATGGCCACCGCGGTCACCACCCGGGCCTCCAGAAGCTGGATGAGGAGCGGTCCGCACCCGGTCTTGACCACGTGCCCCCCCATCATGGCCACCACCGGCCGCTCCGCCGCCGCCGCCCGCACCGTGGCCGCCACCGCCTCGCGAAGGGTGCGTCCGGCCAGGATGTCGGGGAGCGCGTCCAGGATCGAGGCCATCTCCGGGGTCACCGGCCGGGCGAAATCCTCCCGGCCCACCTTGGAGGGACGGGTCTCCATCGGGCGGGGGGTGATCCGGCCGAGATCGGCCTCGCGGTAGCGGGTCACCGGCCGCCGCCGGTACGCAGGGCGCCGGTTCCGGGCACCCCGCCTTCCGGGGCCCGCCCGGGCCGGTAGCGCTCCAGCTCGGCCACGATCGAGCCCACCGCCACCTTGCTCTTCATGAGCACCGGGATCCGGCGGGCGTCGTCGGTGAGCCAGATGGTCAACGAGCCCTCCTGCTTGAACAGCCCGGCGCTCTTCAGCAGGGGCTCCACCACCAGGCAACGATAGGTGCCGGCGGGCACCTCCACCGTCTCCCGGCGGAGCACCCGGACCTGGAGCGGATAGAGCTTCCCGTCCGAGTAGTTGGGTACCTCGATCACCGTGCCCACGGCCAGGGGCTGGCTCCGGACGTAGTAGAACGCGCTCAGGACGTCCTGGGTCCCCGGAGGCACCTCCGTCCGCGTCCCCTTCGGGCCGATGACCAGGCCGGCGGCGGGATCGAAGGCCACGCTCTCGTCCTTGGCGTACTTGCCCTCCCGGATGTGCTTCTCGAAGCGCAGGGGGACCCGGAGCTCCGGCGACCAGAAGGACTCCACCCGGTCCCGGACCGGGAAGAAGGTGGAGAAGAACCGGGCCGATTCGGCGGTGGAGACCAGGTGATAGACCGGCCGTCCGGCCACCCGGTCCTCCCCCGCCACGGCCAGGGTGGCCTCACCCGCCCGTACGAAGCCGAACTTGACCGCGAACCGGCATTCCTCGCCGGGGGCGAAGGGAAGCGGGGGGGCGCAAACGGCCTCCCCCGCGCCCGCGGGGGGGCCGGCCGCGGCCGGCGGCGGGGCGGCGGCGAAGAGGAACGCCGTCGCGACCAGGAGGGGGCCGGCGGCGCTTCGCCGGAGTCTCGAAATCACGTGCAACCCAACCTTTCCCTGGGTCTCCCCAGCTCGGCCCACGGGGGGAAGCGTCACGAGATGCCGGTGTGCCCGAAGCCCCCCTCCCCACGCGGGGTGGAGGGAAGCTCCGGGGATTCCTCCAGTTCCACGGGAGGCACCCGGGCGAACACGATCTGGGCGATCCGGTCCCCGTCCCGGACCGTGAAGGGATCCGGGCCCAGATTGGCCAGGATCACGCCAAGCGGCCCTCGATAGTCGCTGTCGATGGTCCCGGGGCCGTTCAGCACCGCCACCGCGTGCTTCAGGGCCAGCCCGGACCGGGCCCGGACCTGCCCTTCGTACCCCGCGGGGATGGCCAGGGCGAGCCCGGTGGGTATGAGGGCCACCTTCCCCGGGAGGATCTCCTCCGGAGCGTCCAGGCAGGCTCTCAGGTCGAACCCCGAGGACCCCACCGTTCCCCTCTCGGGGACCCGGGCCCGCGGGTTCAGACGACTATACCGGATTCGGAGGGGGGTGGATTCCGTCACGGCACCGGCTCTTCCACCACCCGGCCGAAGCGCTTGAACTCCAGCCCGGACCGCGATACCGGGCCCAGGGCGACCAGGCTCTGGGCGTCGGGGTCCAGGAGTTCCCGCGCCGCCGCCTCGACCTCCTCGGCGGTGACCGCCTCGTACTCGGCCAGGACCCGCTCCACCGGCTCCTCGCCCCCGGTCCGGATCTCCGCCCGGGCCAGGCGGGACATGCGATGGGTGAGCGACTCCTGGGCCATGATCACCGATCCCCGCACCTGGGCCTTGGCCGCCTCCAGCTCGCCGGGCCGGAGGCCGTCCCGCCGCAGGGTCTCCATCTCCTCCAGGGTCCGGGCCAGGGCTTCCTTTCCCCGCTGCGGCGACACCCCGAGGGAGATACCGAAGAGCCCGGTGTCCTCGAAGTGCTCGCTGTAGGCGTAGACCGAGTAGGCCAACCCCGCCTCCTCCCGGATGGTCTGGAACAGGCGGCTGGACATGCCCCCGCCGAAGAGCTCGGTCAGCAGGTGCACCGCCCGGCGGTGGGGATCCCGGTCCGAACAGGACGGGGTCATGAGGATGAGGTTGAGCTGGGAGTGGTCGGCGTCGTGCAGGGCCAGGGTGGAGGGAGCGGCCTCGGGGGGCGCCCGCCGAGGCTCCGGCGCCCCGTTGGGGAGGGTGACGTGCCGGCGCACCAGCGCCTCCAGCCGGTCCGGATCCACCGCCCCCGCCGCGCTCACCACCACCCGGGGGGCGCGGTACTCGCGAGCGTGGAAGGCGCTCACCGTGGCCGCGTCGAGGGAGGCCAGGGAGTCGGGGGTGCCCAGGATGGAGGCGCCCAGGATGTGGCCGGGCCAGAGGTGGGTGAAGGCCAGGTCCCCGATCAGGTCCTCGGGGTTGTCCTCCACGCTGCGGAGCTCCTCCAGGACCACGTTCCGTTCCAGCTCCACGTCCCGGGGATCGAACCGGGGCGCGGCGATCAGGTCGGCCACCACGTCGGCGGCCAGCTCCACGTCCTCGGCCAGGACCCGGGCGTAGAAGCAGGTGGTCTCCTTGGTGGTGAACGCCTCCAGCCCTCCCCCCACCCGCTCCAGGCTGGCCGCGATCTCCCCGGCCGAGCGGCGGCGGGTGCCCTTGAACACCAGGTGCTCGATGAAGTGAGCCGCTCCCTCGCGCCCCCGGTCCTCGTCCCGGCTCCCCACCCGGAGCCACACCCCCAGGGCGAGGGAGCGCCGGCCGGGCACGCTCTCCCCGACCAGGCGCACGCCGCCGGGGAGTTCACGGCGGAAGAAGGTCTCGTCGCTCATGGGGCGTCTCCGATCGGGGAGGGGTAAGAGGAGACCCCGCAGGGCGGGGTCTCCACGTGGGCGGCCGGGTCCGGACCGCGGATGACTGGGCGGTCCGAACCGCCGGTCAGCTCTTCTCGGCCAGCAGTGCCTTGCGGCTGAGTCGGATCTTGCCCTCGGGATCGACCCCGATCACCTTGACCTGGATCCGGTCCCCCTCGCGCACCACGTCCTCGACCCTCTCCACCCGGTGGAGATCGAGCTCGGAGATGTGCACCAGGCCGTCCCGGTTGGGGAGGATCTCCACGAAGGCCCCGAAGTTGGCGATCCGGCGGACGATGCCGTCGTAGACCGCACCCACCTCGGGGTCCTCGGTGAGGCCCTTGATGATCTCCACCGCCCGGTTTCCGCCTTCGGAGTCGTAGGAGGCCACCTTCACCGTCCCGTCGTCGTCGATGTCGATCTTGGCTCCCGTCTCCTCCTGGATCTTCCGGATCACCTTGCCGCCGGGGCCGATGATGTCGCGGATCTTCTCGGGATTGATGGTGAGCAGGGTGATCCGCGGGGCGTAGGCGCTGAGCTCGTTCCGCGGCTCGGGCAGGGCCGAGTACATGATGTCGAGGATGTGGAGGCGGGCGGTCTTGGCCTTCTCCAGCGCTTCCCCGAGGATCTCGAAGTTGAGCCCCCGCTTCAGCTTGATGTCCATCTGGATGGCGGTGATCCCCTTGCGGGTCCCGGCCACCTTGAAGTCCATGTCGCCGAGATGGTCCTCCACCCCGAGGATGTCGGTGATGACCGCGGTCTTGTCCTCACCCTCGATGAGCCCCATGGCGATCCCGGCCACGTGGGCCTGGATCGGCACCCCGGCGTCCATGAGGGACAGGCTCCCCCCGCACACCGTGGCCATGGACGAGGAGCCGTTGGACTCCAGGACGTCGGAGACCACCCGGATGGTGTAGGGGAACCCCTCCTCGGAGGGGATCACCGGCTCCAGGGCCCGCTCGGCCAGCTTGCCGTGGCCGATCTCCCGCCGTCCCGGGCCGCGGATGGGCCGCACCTCCCCCACCGAGAAGGAGGGGAAGTTGTAGTGGAGGAGGAAGCTCTTCCAGGTCTCGCCCTCGAGCTGGTCCAGCTTCTGCTCGTCGGAGCCGGTGCCCAGGGTGGTGACCACCAGGGCCTGGGTCTGGCCGCGGGTGAACAGCGAGGAGCCGTGGGTGCGGGGCAGCAGCCCCACCTCGCAGGAGATGGGGCGGACGGTGTCGAGGTCCCGTCCGTCGGCCCGAAGGCCCTCCTCCAGGATGCGCCCGCGGAGGTGCTCCTTCTGGATCCTGCCCAGGACCGCCTTCACGTCCCCCGGATTGTCGGGGTACCGCTCGGCGAAGGCCTCCAGGGCCTCGGACTTGATGGCGGAAAGGGCGTCCTCGCGCTCCGCCTTGTCGGCGATGAGGTTGGCCTCGCGGACCCGGCCCGCGAACCGCTCGCGCACCGCCGCCTCCAGCCCCTCCGGGCGCTGGGGAAGCTTCAGCTCGAACTTGGGCTTCCCCGCCTTCTCCATGAGCTTCCGCTGGAGGGCACAGACGTCCTGGATGGCGCGGTGGGCGAACTCCAGGGCCTCGAGCATCTCCTGCTCGCCGGCCTGGCGCCCGGCGCCCTCGACCATGACGATGGAGGTCTCGGTCCCGGCCACGACCAGGTTCAGGGTGCAGTCGTCCTGTTCGACCATGGTCGGGTTCAGGACCAGCTCCCCGTCCACCTTGCCCACCCGTACCGCGGCCACCGGGCCCGGGAAGGGCACATCGGAGAGGTTGAGGGCGGTGGCGGCGGCGACGAGGCCGGGCACGTCCGAGTCGTTCTCCGCGTCATGGGAGAGCACGTTGATGTGGATCTGGATCTCGGCGTTGAATCCCTCCGGGAACAGGGGCCGCAGGGAGCGGTCGGTGAGACGGGAGGAGAGGATCTCCTTCTCGGTGGGACGCCCCTCGCGCTTGAAGAAGCCTCCGGGGATCTTGCCCGCGGCGTACATCTTCTCCCGGTAGTCCACGGTGAGGGGAAGGAAGTCCCGGTCCGGCCGGCCCTCCTTCTCGGAGACCACCGCGGCCATGACCACGGTGTCGGCGTAGCGGATCATGACCGCGCCGTTGGCCTGGCGCGCGATGTGACCGGTTTCGAGGACGAAGGTCCGGCCGCCGAGTTCCATACTGACGGTTTCAAGCATGCGTATTCCTCCGCAACAAGAGGGTGGACCCCACCCGGGGCCCGGTGTTCGAGACTGGCTTCGCGAAAGCGATTACTTGCGGAGACCCAGATCCTTGACGATGGTCCGGTAGCGCTCGATCTGGTTGGCCTTCAGGTAGTCGAGAAGGCGCCGGCGCTGACCGACCAGCTTGAGCAGGCCTCGACGCGAGTGATGGTCCTTCTTGTGGACCTGGAAATGCTCCGTGAGGTACCGGATCCGCTCGGTGAGGAGGGCGATCTGGACTTCCGGGGACCCGGAGTCGTGATCGTGCAGCCGGTACTTGTCGATGATGTCCTTCTTCTTGTCCTTGGTCAGAGACATGGCATGATCCTCCCAACGTTCGGAATCTACGCCGCAACCCGGGTTGGGACCCAGTGAAGGGCGGATGGGGGCGGTTCCCCCGGTACAAAGGAAATTCAGCGCAAGACCATATCACCGGGGGGATGGGGCCTCAAGGCTCCATTTCCGGCGGGGGCGGGGCGTGCAGGAGCTCCCGGGCCCGGTCCGCGTCGGCCCCGATCTGGGCCGCCAACTCCTTGGGTCCGGGGAACTTGCGCTCGGGACGGATCCGGTGGAGGAGATCCGCCTCCACCCGCAGCCCGACCAGTTCCCGCCCCCCCTCGAGCAGGTGCAACTCCACCGTCTCCCGGGGATCCCCGAAGGTGGGCCGCACCCCCACGTTGAGCACGCCCGCCGCCCCGGATAGGCCGGTCCGGGGAACATGGGCCCGCACCGCGTAGACGCCGTGGGCGGGGCGCTGCTTGGCCGGGGGCAGGTCCAGGTTGGCGGTGGGAAAGCCCAGGCCTCGGCCCCGGCCGTCCCCCCGCACCACCGTTCCCCCCAAGCGGTAGGGCCGCCCCAGGAGCACCGCCGCCTCCTCCACCCGCCCCGAGGCCACCAGACGGCGCACCCGGGTGGAGGAGACCGGCTCCCCCCCCTCCAGCACCGCCTCCACCCCCTCCACCGCGAACCCCAGGCGCTCCCCCAGCCGGGCCAGGTATTCCACCGTCCCCCGGCGCCCCCGCCCCAGGGCGAAGTCGTAGCCCAGGACCAGGCCCGCCACCCGGTCGAAGGCGAAGAGGTGATCGGCCAGGAACCGCTCCGGGCTCTTGGCCGCCAGCCGCCGGTTGAAGGCCAGGACCCGGACCTCCTCCGCCCCCTCCTCCCGCAGCCGCGCCGCCTTCTCCCCCAGCACGGTGAGCCGGGGATAGGGATCGGCGCCGGAGAGCACGGCCTGGGGGGACACGTCGAAGGTGATCACGGTGAGCCCGGCCATTGCTTCCCGGGCCCGGGCCCGGGCCCGGGCCAGGAGCGCGGCGTGCCCCCGGTGCACGCCGTCGAAGACCCCGATGGTGGCCACCACGGGGCGGGTCATCGATCCTCCCCGGCGGGGGCCAGCACCCGGAGCAGCCGGGGCGGCCGGCCGCCCCGGGCCACGGCCAGGAGCCGCCCTTCCTCGTCCAGGATCCGCAGCGGGGTGGGGGCCGCGGCCACCCCCCGGGGGTCCCGCCAGGAGCCGTGGCGCACCTCCCGGGCCTCCTCCGGGGGGAGCACCACCCGGGGCCAGTCGGGAAGCGCCCGGGCCGGATCCACCGACCGGGCCAGGATCACCTCCCGTCCCAGCTCCGGGATCCGGGCGGCGGGAAGGGCGTCCTCCAGGCGGTAGGGGCCCACCGCGGTCCGGGTCAGCGCCTCCAGGTGGGCGCCGGGACCGAGGCTCCGGCCCAGGTCGTGGGCCAGGGTGCGGACGTAGGTGCCGGCGGAGCAGACCACCTGGAGCTCGGCCCGGGGCGGGTCCCAGGCCACCAGGTCCAGCCGGTCGACGCGGCGCTCCCGCGGCTCCCGGGCCACCGTCTCCCCCCGCCGGGCCCGCCGGTAGAGCCGCTCCCCGTCCTGCTTGAGGGCGGAGTACATGGGCGGCACCTGGAGGATCACCCCCCGGAAGGGTTCCAGGGCGGCGGCCACCGAGGCCTCGGTGAGCGGGCCGGGATCCCGCTCCGCGAGCACGGCCCCGGTCCGGTCCTGGGTGTCGGTCTCGACCCCGAAGCGGACCCGGGCCAGGTAGGACTTGGGGTACTCCTGCAGGTAGGGAACGAGGCCGGTGGCCTTCCCCCAGGCCACCAGCACCACGCCGCGGGCGAAGGGGTCGAGGGTGCCGGCGTGACCCACCCGGCGGGTGCCGAGGGCGCGGCAGACCAGGTCCACCACGTCCCGGGAGGTGGGACCGGCGGGCTTGTCCACGGCCAGGAGCCCCGGCGGCGGAGGGACCCGGGTCACTCCTCCTCCGCCTCCCCGCCGGCGCCGGAGGTTTCCTCCCCGTCCTCCTCCCCCATCTGCCCCCGCTCCCGCAGGTCGTTCAGGATCTCGGAGACGCGGATGGCGTTCTCGGCCGAGCGGTCGGCCCGGAAGCTGAGTTCGGGGGTGTGGCGGAGCCGGATGCGCTGGCCGAGTTCGGTCCGGATGAATCCCCGGGCGTGCTCCAGGGTGAGCAGGCTCTCCTCCAGGTCGTCCGAGTCGAGGGAGGAGACGAAGACCCGGGCGGAGCGAAGGTCGTCGGACACCTCGACCCGGGTCACGGTCAGGAACCCGTGGCGGGGGTCCTTGAGCCGGCGCTGGAGGATGTCGGAGATCTCGACCTGGATTCGGTCGGCGACGCGCTGGGCGCGGGGATTGGATCGCATGTTCGAGGTTCCTGTGGGGGCCGGCGCCGGCGGTTCAGGCGGCGGGGCGGACGTCCCGCTCCACCCGGAGTAGGGTGGCCCGCGGGTCGCGGAGCACCACCGATTCGATCTTTCCGGCCAGGTCGTCCAGGTAGCCGCCGTCGGCGGAGACCGCGGCGGCCAGGAGCACCGCCCGTTGCCAGAGGTCCTGGCCGTCCACCTCGGCCACCGAGAGATTGAGCTGGGAAAGCCGGGTCTTGATCCCGTTCAGCACCGACCGCTTGGCCTTGAGGGAGTGCGAGGCGGGCAGGAACAGCTCGATGCGGTAGGTGCCCACGAACATGCCGTCCCCTCCCCCCCGGGGCGCCGCCGCCGGAGGGGGCCGGCGGCGCGCCGCGTGCGGCCGGGCGCCGGATCAGATCCGGCGCGCGACCTCTTCGATGGTGTAGGTCTCGATCAGGTCCCCCTCGTGGATGTCGTCGTGGCCCTCGAGTCCGATGCCGCACTCGTAGCCCTGGGCTACCTCGCGGACGTCCTCCTTGAACCGCTTGATGCTGGCGATGCGGCCCTCCCACACGACCTCGCCCTCGCGCTTGAGGCGGGCGCGATGGGAGCGGGCCACGGTGCCGTTCAGGATCATGCAGCCGGCCACCGTTCCCGCCTTGGTGACCCGGAACACCTGCCGGACCTCGGCCGTGCCCTGGACCCGCTCCACCTCTTCCGGCTTCAGGAGGCCGGAGAGGGCGCTCTTCACGTCCTCCACCGCCTCGTAGATGATGGTGTAGAGTCGCACGTCCACGTCGGCCCGCTGGGCCGCCTGCTGGGCCTTGGGGTCGAAGCGTACGTTGAACCCGATCACCACCGCGTTGGAGGCGTCGGCCAGCAGCACGTCCGATTCGGTGATCTGGCCCACCGCGGAGTGGAGGACGGTGCACTTGACCTCGTCCGTGCCCAGGCTGCCGAGCTGGTCGGCCATGACCTCCACCGAGCCGGCCACGTCGGCCTTGATGATGAGCCGGAGTTCCTTGACCTCGCCCTTCTCCATGAGCTCGTGGAAACCCTGGAGCGAGACCTTGCGCTCGCGGGCCTGCTGCTCGGCCTCCCGGGCCAGGAGCTGGCGGCGCTGACCCACCTCCCGGGCCTGGGCCTCGGTCTCGGTGGCGGTGAAGATGTCCCCGGCCATGGGGGGCCCGGACCAGCCCATGACCTCCACCGGGGTGGAGGGGCCGGCGGTCTTGACCCGCTTCCCGCGCTCGTTGGCCATGGCCCGGACCTTGCCGTACTCCTTGCCGCAGACGAAGGGGTCGCCCTCGTGCAGGGTGCCGGTCTGCACCAGCACCGTGGCCACCGTGCCCCGGCCCTGCTCGATCTTGGACTCGATCACCACGCCGCGGGCCCGCCGCCCGGGATTGGCCTTGAGCTCCAGGATGTCGGCCTGGAGCAGCAGCAGCTCGAGGAGGTTGTCGATCCCGATCCCCTTCTTGGCCGAGATCTCGGCGCAGGGGATCTGGCCCCCGTACTCCTCGATGAGAACGCCGCGGTTGGCCAGGTCCTGCTTGACCAGGGTCGGGTTCGCGTCCGGCTTGTCGATCTTGTTGATGGCCACCACCATCGGCACCTCGGCGGCGCGGGCGTGGTCGATGGCCTCCACCGTCTGGGGCATGACCCGGTCGTCCGCGGCCACCACCAGGACCACGATGTCGGTGGCCTTGGCCCCGCGGGCCCGCATGGCGGTGAACGCCTGGTGGCCCGGGGTGTCCAGGAAAGTCACGGTGCGCCTGCCGGGCAACTCCACCTCGTAGGCGCCGATGTGCTGGGTGATACCCCCCTTCTCCCCCGCCACCACGTTGGTCTTGCGCACGGTGTCGAGGAGCGAGGTCTTGCCGTGGTCCACGTGGCCCATCACGGTGATGACCGGGGCCCGCGGCTCCAGGTCCTCGGGGCGGTCCTCCTCCACCACCGTCTCCATCTCCTCCTCGCCGAATTCACTCTCGAACTCGACCAGGTGCCCGAATTCCAGGGCCACCGATTCGATGGTGTCCCGGTCCAGGCGCTGGTTCTGGGTGGCCATGACCCCCATGCCCATGAGCTTGCTGATCACCTCGGCCGGCTTGACCCCCATCTTCTCGGCCAGCTCGGCCACGCTGGACAGCTCGGGGATCTTGATCAGCTCCTGCTCGTCCTTGGTCGCCACGCCGCCGGTGGCGGCGCCGGAGGCGGATGCGGCGGGACGGGCGGCCGGAGCGGCCGGGGACGGAGGCGGGGTCACCGTCTTCTTCTTGAACCGCTTGACCTTCCCCCCCGACTCGAGGTCGGCCAGCGTCTTCTTGACGCTGTCCTGGACCGTCTTCTGGTCCACCCGCCGCCGGACGCGCTCCACCTTGGGCTTGGGAGGCGCACCGGGGGCGGCCGGCTTCTCGACCGGTGCAGGCTTCTCCTCGGCCTTGGCCTCGGGAGGCGCCGGCGGCGGAGCGGCCGGGGGCTCCGGCTCCGGCCTGGGCGGGGGCTCGGGGGCAGCCGCCCGCGGCGGCGCCGGCTCGGGCTTGGCTGGGCCGGCCGGAGGGGCGGAGCGCTTGGGCTCCCGGGCATCCCGCTCCAGGGCGGCCTTGGCCTCCTGCTTGCGGGCGTCCTCCTCCTGGACCGCCTTCTTCTCGTCCTGGAACTTCTGGCGAACCAGATCCACGACCTCGGGATCCATCGTGCTCATGTGGCTCTTGGCCGGCCTTCCCAGATTCTCGAGAATGCCGAGCAGGGCCTCGCTGGACACGTTGAAGTCCTTGGCCACCTGGTAAACGCGCAACTTCTGGGTCAAATCGTCCCCCGATCCTTCTCACGGTGGCGGCCGCCGGGCCGCCGGGTCGAAACTAGGCTCCGGTCGGACCTTCCTCAACCGTTACCCCGGGGTCTCCTCCACCCTTCCGCACCTCGTCCTCGGAGCCGGAATCCTCGTCCTCGGATGCCGGCTCCCCGGGCTCCTCACCGGCCGGTTCCCCGCCGGCGGTCTCGGTCCGTTCGGTATCCTCCGCCGCCGGGGCGTCCTCCCCCGGCTCGTCGCCGCCCTCCACCGGGGCGGCCGCATCCTCCGCCTCCGGCTCCGCCGGTGCGGCCTCGTCCTCCTCCGTCCCGGCTTCCTCGCCGGTCAGGGAGGGGGCCTCCGGCCCGGGCTGGGCCTCGGGGCGCGGCGCGGAGAAGTCCGGCACCCCATCGTCGTCGTCGTCGCCGCGGCCGGCCGCCGCGGCCTGGGCCGCGGCCTCCGCCCGCGCGGTGGCCAGGGCGGCCAGGGCCATGCCGTAGATGCGTTCGGCCGCCGACTCACCCACCTCCTCCACCTCCAGCAGGCCTTCCAGCCCCCGGGCCTCGACGTCCAGCGCGGACTCCATGCCCTGGGCGGAGAGGGCCTCCAGGATGGCGTCGTGGATGCCCCCCAGGTCGGCCAGGGCCACGTCCGCCTCGGCGGCCGCCGTCTTGGCCTGGAATTCGCTCTCGGAGTGGAGTTCGATCTTCCATCCGGTGAGCTTGGCGGCCAGGCGCACGTTCTGTCCCTGCTTGCCGATGGCCAGGGACAGCTGGTCGTCGGGCATGACCACCGTCACCTTGTGATTCTCCTCGTCCACGCGGGCGTCCAGGGCCTTGGCCGGGCCGAGGCTCCGGGACACGAACACCATGGGGTCCGAGGACCAGGGCACGATGTCGATCCGCTCGCCGCCGAGCTCCTTGACGATGGACTGCACGCGGGAGCCCTTGATGCCCACGCAGGCCCCGACGGCATCGATCCGGGTGTCGTGGCTGGTCACCGCGATCTTGGACCGGAAGCCGGCCTCGCGGGCCACCGCCTTCACCTCCACCACCTTGTCCGCGATCTCCGGCACCTCGGCCTCGAAGAGCTTCACCATGAAGTCGGGATGGGTCCGGCTGAGGATGACCTGGGGGCCGCGGGCCTCCTTGTCCACCTTGATGACCAGGGCGCGGACCATCTCCCGCTGGCGGAACCGGTCCCGGTGCATGACCTCCCGGGCGGGGATGATGGCCTCGGCGGTGTCCAGCTTGAGGACGATGTTCCCGCGGTCCACCTGCTGGACCACCCCGCGCACCACCGCTCCCACCTTGTCGGCGAAGTCGGTGTACACGCGCTCCCTCTCCGCCTCCCGCACCCCCTGGATGAGCATCTGCTTGGCGGCCTGGATGGCGTTGCGCCCGAATTCGGCGATGTCGAGGGGGATGACGATCTCGTCCCCCACCGAGGCGTCGGCCTTGTAGGCCCGGGCCTGGCCGGCGTTCATCTCCAGCCCGCGGTCGGTGACCCGGTTGACCACGGTCTTGGTCATGTACATCTCGATCCCGCCCTTCCCCCGGTCGAAGTTGACGGTGATCCGAGCGTTGGCGCCGTACTTCTTCTTGGCCGCGGAGAGAAGGCTGGCCTCCAGGCGATCCACCAGGATCTGGAGGTCCACGCCCTTCTCCCGGGCGATCTGGCTCAACGCTTCGATGATGTCGTAGTTCATGCCTTCCCTCTCCGGGCCTGCCGGCGCCGTCCGCCGACGGCTACCCCGTTCCACCTTCGCCTCGCCGCGGGGCCCACGGATCGCGCACCAGATGCGCCTTCTTCACGGCGCCGAGGGGGATGGCGATCTCCCCCTCCTCCGAGCGCATCCGCACCTCCTCGGTGCCGGCGTCGAAACCGACCAGCACCCCGCGATGGCGGTGCCGGCCGTCTATCTTCTCGTAGGTGGAGACCTCCGCCGTCTCCCCCGCGAACCGCTCGTAGTCCCCGGGCCTCCGCAGCGGCCGGTCCACCCCGGGGCTCGACACCTCCAGGATGTAGCGGCCGGGCAACAGCTCCTTGGCGTCGATGTGATCGCCCACCGCCCGGCTCACCCGGGCGCAGTCCTCGATGGAGACCCCGTCCGGCTTGTCCACGAACACCCGCACCACCAGTCCCCGCTGGGATCCGGCGCACACCACGTCCACGACCTCGTATTCGCTGGCCGCGAACAGGGCCTCGACCTCGGCGAGGATCACCCCGGCTCGGTCCACCTGCACTCCTCTAAGTTGAACTCTACCAGAATATTACACTTCCGATAGGCCGTCCCCGCACGAGGCCCGGCAACCAGGGATCGCGGGCCCCAAAACGAAACGGAGTGGACACAGTATGCCCACTCGTAGCTGATGACCTTACACCCGGACCGCCCGGGTCCGCAAGGGGCTATGCCTTGCGCCCTCCGCCTGAACCCGAATCTCAAGCAAACCACCGAACCGCCTGGGCGTCAACATCTTGACCGGACATCCGGGCGCCCCGGCGGTCCGGTCAGGGCCGCAGGGCCAGGGAGAGGGCCACCCGGCCGGTCCGGCCCAGGGATTCGGCGGAGACCGCGGAGAGGTCGTCGCCGTGGGTGTGCCAGGGCGGATAATCGAAGTCGATCACGTCCGCCGCGGGGAGGCCGGCTTCCAGGAGCGGCATGTGGTCGTCGTAGATGTAGGAGCCCGGCTCGCGGGAGAAGGCGGTCGGGGAGAGTTCCAGGCCCCGGGCCCATACCCAGTCCACCACCTCCGGGGCCCGGGTGAGGGAATAGGCCTCGACCCGGAAGACCAGGTCGCGGTCCCCCACCATGTCCCACACCACCGCCCGGCGGTACTCCCCCACCCCCCGGGCGGCGAAACGGCGCGTGCCCCGGCAGAATCCCTCCGGGTCCCCGGCCCGGCCCAGGTCCTCCCCGTCGGCGAGAAGGACGTCCACCCCCCGGGTGAGGCCGGCTCCGGCCAGATGGCGGGCCACCTCCAGCAGGACCGCCACCCCGGAGGCGCCGTCGTTGGCCCCGGGAATGGGGCGGGAGGCCAGGGCGCTGTCCGGATCCTGGTCGGCCCAGGGCCGGGTGTCCCAGTGGGCGACCAGGAGCAGCCGGCCGTCCCCCTCCGGCCCGAAGCGGGCCAGGATGTTGGACAGGGGCCAGGCCCGCCCCTCGGGATCGGTGTAGGTGAATTCGTCCCGGCTCACGCGTCCGCCGGCCGAGGCCAGGGCGGAGGCGAGCCAGTCCCCGCACCGCCGGTGCGCCTCGGTCCCCGGCACCCGGGGCCCGAACTGGACCTGGCGGACCAGGTAGCTCCACGCGCTGTCGGCGTCGAAGGCCCCCGCCCCGGGGTCGGCGGCGGCGGGAAGCGCGACGGGGCCGGGGCGGCCGGCCAGGAGAAGGACCAGGAGCGCGAGGGGAAGGACTGCACGTCTCGGCATCAGAAATTGAACCCCGTGGTGAAGGCGAGACCCAGGGAGCGGCGGGTGAGCCGGGTGGTGAGGTTCCGCTCCTGCCCGAAGTTCAGGCTGAAGGTCCCGGACATGGTGCGGGTGAGGCGCACCGTGGCCGAGGTCCGGAGCTGGAGGTTGTCGCTCTTCTGGGGAGCGGGGTTGCCGAGGCCGGTGAGGCTCTCGGTGACCGTGCTCTGGCCGGTGTAGTTGGTCTCGATGGAGAGGTCGATGTCCTTGCCCAGCCCGCTGGCCTGGGGCCGCACGAAGCGCTTCCGGAAGCTCAAGGCGTAGGTCACGCTGGAGCGGGTAGTGGTGAACCCGGCGCTCCCCTCGCGCTGGCTCAGGGTCTCGGTGGAGCTGGTGTTGGCGGAGAAGTTGGTCTGCCAGTTCCCCCTCAGGGTGCCCTGGATGCTGATCAGCGGGCGCCAGTTGACCGAGGTGGTCACCGTCTCCGCGGGATTGACCTCGGTTCCGCTCTTCTTCACGTTCTTGCTGTAGGTGCTGGACACGGCCCGGAAGTCGGTGAAGACGGTGTTGATGAGGGGCAGCTTCTTGTGGATGTCCCCCCAGTTGAAGCGGATCTCCGGCCAGGTGGTGTCGTCCTGCACCCGTCCCAGGCCGCCGTTGGTCCGGTTCCGGTCCTTGCGTTTCTGGAAGCTGAAGTCCAGGCCCACCCGGTTCAGGAGCTTGAGGGAGGTGTTCCCCCGGTAGGTCTGGCTCTCCCCAAGGGTCTGGTTGCGGGCCGCTCCGTAGACCGGGAACAAGTTGGTGCCGATCCCGGGGTCCCGGGTGAGGCCCAGCCGGTAGCCCAGGGGCGCGTCGCCATGGATGCCGGAGTAGGAACTCTGCCGGCCGAAGGTGGCCGAGGTCTGGACGTCCCCCAGGACCAGGTAGCGGGTGAAGAGCCGCCGGAACTGTTCGCCGGCCCCCGGGCCCTTGTCCTCCTCCTTGTCCTTGTCCTCCTCCCCGCCCGCTCCCTCCGCCGTCCGCGCGGTGGCTCCGAGCCCGGTGGTGTCGACGTGTCCCGGGGCCAGGTTCCGGACCCGGGGATCGGCCGCGCGTTCCCGTTGGGCGCCGCCCTGGGACTTCGCCTCCGGCGCGGGCAGGAGCTTCTGGATCATGCGGGTGATGGGCAGGGTGAGGCTCAGGTTGGTGTTGTTGTTGTTGCTGAGCTCCACCACCGTACTGTCGTACTCGGCCCGGGTCAGGTTCGGGTCGGAGTTGCGGGAATAGGAGCTGCTCCAGGTCACCCGGGGCCGGAACGCGTCCGCGAAGGGGGGGACGAAGTTGTAGCTCAGGTTCTGCGTCTGGCGGATCTCCCGGCCCACGTCGATCCCGAAGATGCTCCGGACCGGCCGTTGGAGGCGGACGATCGAGGTGTCGGGGCCGAAGTGGTCGTCGATCAGGTCGCGGGTCGAGTTCCACCCCCAGGTCAGGGACTGGATGGGCTGGAGGCTGGTGGACAGGGTGAGCACCCCGGTCCGGGTGTTGGAGCCGTTGGCGAAATTGAGGATGCTCGGATCCCGCTCGTCCCGGGAGTACCGGCGGCGCTCGGCCTTGCCCCCGGTGAGGGCGAGGTTGAAGCTGCGGGGCCAGGGCCAGAAGTCGACCCGGTTCAGGACCCGCAGGGGACGGATCTGGGCGAAGTTGAGCTGGTAGGTGAGATTCCCGGTGGTCTGCGAGGTACTGTCCACCTGGGTGACCCCCACCGAATAGGTCTTGATGGCGGTCCCGTTCATCCGGACCGCGTCGATGGTGTACCGCGTCAGGGGGCTCCCCAGGCCCCGGACGTCCCGGGCCAGGCCGAGGGAGATGGTCCGCTGGCCGGTCTCGGTGATCTCCCGCCCGGTGCTGTTGCCCGAGTATTCGATGTCGCTGGAGGGGATGAACTTCGGGGTCTGCCGGTCGCGCTTCCAGTTCAACTTCAACGGGGCCTGGAGGTGGAGGGGCTCCACGAACTTGTGCAGGTTGATCTCGGTGCCCAGGTTGTAGCCCAGGTTGGTGGTGCCGGTGCCCCGGGTCTGGCCCAGACGGAGGAAGTCCGCCGAGGTGGTGGTGACGCTCCCGTTGAGGACGGCGAGGTCGGCCAGGATCAAGTTGGCCGCCGCCCGCGCCGCCACCCCGGTGTCCCGGCGGACGTTGCCCATCCGGAGCTCATCCACCCAGACCTGGCCCTCGGACAGGATCTGCCCCGAGGGGTTGCGCAACCCCATGCTGATCCGCTTGACCCGGCTGAAGGACGGATTTCCCCGGATGCTGGCGTAGAGCCCGTGCCCGATGTCCGCCGGCGGCCTCCAGCTCGCGACCGCGGCCGCCGCCGCGTTGTATTCGCGGAAGTGCTTCCCGCCCCCTCCGCCCCCCGCGACCGGCGGGGGCTCGGCCGGGGGCGGCCCCCCGACCAGGAAGGAGTCCGGGCTCACCCCGGGGGGAGCGCCGATCTTCAGGTTGGCCACGTCGGTGATGTCGAACCTGAAGTCCAGCCATCCGTCCCCGCGGCGCCGGGGATCATCCTGGGTCAGCTTGGTGGCGATCTCGTAGTAGGAGAGGGTATCGGTGGCGGCGTCGCTCCCGAACCGGATGTAGAACTCCACCGAGTCGTCGGGGGCCAGGGTCTCCAGGCGCGGGTTCAGGTAGTAGGCGATGGTCTGGTAGAGGGTGTAGTCCCGGCTGTCGGCCAGGGTGCGGTAGGCCCGGAGGTCGGCCTCGGGCTGGAAGTTCTCGAACTCCAGCGAGATGCTCTGTTCCCGTTCCTCCACGTTGTTGATCCGCCGGACCCCGAAGGGGGGGCGGTAGCTCTTGTTCTCCTTGTTGTTGACCACCGCGATGTTGAAGATCTCGTTCCCGGCCAGCTCCGAGGTGGTCTGGGGGGCCACCTCCCACCGGTTGCCCACGATGTCGATGCTGGCGATCTGCACGTCCAGGGTGTCGCCGGGATCGATCCCCCGGAACCAGATCCGCATGTGCTGGGCGGCAGTGAAGTCCGGGCTTCCCACCTCCAGGTGGGTCTCGCTGAGCGGGATCCGGTACAGGCGCCACCCGTTGCCGGGCTTGGAGTAGCGGTCGGGATAGTCCCGGCCCAGGTCCTGGAAGGCGGAATCGGCCAGGGCCACCCGGTACTCGGCGTAGCTGTTGAAGGTCTGGAGGTTGCCATCCCCGTTGAGGTCCTCGGTATCCAGGGACTGGTTCCGTTCGGTCCCGTTGATCCCCCGGTACTTGACCAGGCGCTCGTTGACGGTCCGCTCGGGAAGCGAGGTCTGGACCTCCTGGGGCCGGTCGTCCCCGGCCGGGTCCTGGGAGGCGGGGATGGAGGTGGTACGGATGGCGTCGGGGCGGTCCGGCTCCTGGCCGTCGTCCTTCTGGTCCAGCCCGATGTCCTCGGTGTACTCCACCTGGCCGCCGTTGTTGTTGAGGTCCTCGGTGTCGAGCTTCCTGTTCGGGGGGTCGGCCGGGACCAGCGGGTCCCACACCGCGTCCTCGCTCACCGTGCCCACGTCCACCAGCAGCTCGCCCCGCCGCCGGCCCCGGTCGGTCTGGAAGTTCTGGTAGTCGTTGATCCAGACGTCCAGGTACTGGGCCTTGGAGATATCCACCCCGCTGTTGCCGGCCAGGGTGCTGACCAGGCCGCCCCAGGACCCGTTGGGTCCGGCGTCGGGCCGGGGGACGTAGATCACCTCCAGGGTGGAGACGAGATCGTTCCGCTCCTGCTCGGTCTCGGCCCCGGGGGTGATGTCCCCCACCTGCACCGTGTTGGGGGAGAACCAGAGCATCTGGCCGCGATCGGTGGCCTCGGGGGTGACGTCCACCTCCCCGCCCCCGGGCACCGGCTCCTGGGCCCGGGCGGGGGCGCTGGACCAGAACCAGGAGTAGCGCTGGGTGGAGGGGCCGTTCTGGATCTCGGCCCCTTCCATGTCGTCCACGTAGACCACGTTCTTGGTGTTGGGATCGGGGAGGGAGAGGCCGAGGGCGCCGGTGACGTCGATCCGGGAGGGGACGGTGGTGCTGACCAGGGGCAGCCGGTCCACCCAGTCGGTCAAGGCCCAGGGGGTGAGGCGGAGCTGGCCGGAGATGTCCCCCACCGTGGTCTTGGTCGGCTCGTTGCCGAGGCGGGGTCGCTGGTCGGGGGTGCCCCGGCTCTCGTGCAGCCAGGAGGTGGAGAGGCTGTACTTGGCGTTGGGATCGGGCTTGGTGCCGATGCTGGCCCCGATGAGGCTGCGGGAGCCCCGGCTGAACGGCGAGTCGTAGGAGTAGGTGACCACCAGGTCCGCCCCGGGAGCGGTGGCCCGGTCGCTCTTCAGGTTGATGGTCCCGGTGTCGTAGTAGATGGTGTAGTCGGTCCCCCGCTGGAGGACCTCGCCGTTCAGGCGCACCGTCTCCGATCCCTCCAGGATCGTGCCCAGGGGATTCAGCTCCAGGGTGTTCACCGAGGTCCGGAAGGTGGCGTCGATGTTGTACTTGTGATACTGGGCGGATTTGCTCTGGAGGACGTCGGAGCGCAGGTCGTAGATCTCGGGCACCCGCTGGTCGGGCTTCAGGATGTAGGGGCGGGTGCCGGCCCAGGACCGGGACCGGTAGCCGGGAGGCCCCCCGTTCAGGTCCACGGGACTGGGATCGAAGGGGCGGAGGTCGGGGAAGAACAGGAGCCCCTCCCCCGGGTCCACGAACTCCGGGTCCACCCGACCGTCGGGGGTGAAGTCGCTGGCGTCGTCGTTGTTGCGCTGGTCGAGGCCGAACACCTGGAGGAGGGGGATGGTCTTGCCGTTGTCGTCGGTGATGTCGGCGGGGTTGTTGGCCCCCTCGTCCAGCACCACCTTCAGGTCGAAGGAATCCATGTCGATGTTGCGGGCACCCAGGCTGTAGACGTTCTTCCACTCCAGCCGGCGCACCACCCGCCAGGGGCTCCGGGTCAGGTCGTCGCCGCCCCAGGTGGTCATGTCCGGGCGCAGCATCTTGAGCTGGATCTTCTTCCCGTCCGCGGTGTCCCCGGCGGCGATGGTGAAGGTCCCCACCTCGGTCCCGTTGCCCAGCTTGTAGGAAACGGCGAGGACCTGGTTGAAGGAGAGACTGTTCCGGAGGACCAGGATGGGGATGCTGGCCAGGTTCTGGTTGTTGACGACCACGTAGTCGTCCTCCTCGTGGAGGAGATGGAAGTTCCCGGTGTAGGGCTTCCCGGCCGGCTCCTTGGGATTGGCGTTGGGATCGATCCAGACCTCGGCCGGCAGCGCTCCCAGCTCCCGGTCGTTCCGGCTGTCCTTGTCGTCGAGGTAGACGTGGACCGACCCCGCGGGGATGTTGGGGACCGGCGCGGAGTCCGGATCGGCGAAGAAGAAGTACCGACCCTGGAGGAACCCCACGTCCTGGATGGTCTGCTTCTGCTCCTTGGCCCCCCCGACCAGGGTGGCCTGGCCGTTCTCCCCCTCCTGGCGGCTGGCGATGGCGGTGATGCCGATGTTGCCCACCTCGGCGGTGGCCTTGACCCCGAACAGCCCCTCCTGGCGGGTGGAGAAGGAGACGAACTGGGTGGCGGGGAGGCTGAGGTTGGTGTTCCCCAGCTCCACGCTCTTCACGATCTCGTCCTCGTCCCCCTTGTAGCGGATCCGCATGGAGTTCTCGAGGGGGGTCAGCGCCTCGCTGTTCTGGGACACGTCGATGAAGAGCTTGCTGCCGATGGTCCCCTGGAGGTTCACGTTCAGCCGCTGCCGCATGTCCAGCTTGGGGAAGATCGAGCCTCCCCCCCGCTCGCCGGTCACCTGGCCCGAGACCCAGGAGGAGGTTCCGGAGAAGGTGATCTGCTCGCTACCGGTCACCCGCAGGTTGGGGGCCCCCTCGCCGAAGATCTTCTCGGTGAAGGGGATCTGGAAGGGCAGGCTCAGGTTCACCAGACCCTCCTGGCCGGCACCCCGGGACTCGCTGAGGACGCGCCGGTTGCCTTCGATCCAGGACCGGCGAAGTTGGCGGGAGAAGGCGAGATCCGCGTATTCTTTCGGGGTCAGGGCCTGGGGAGGGAGAATCTCCTCCTGCCCGGCACGGTAGGACAGGAGGACCAGGTGGCGGTCGGCGTCGTAGACCACCTGCTGGGTCAGTCCCTTCTGCCCCAAGCCGATGCGGGTGCGGGGGGGTGCGGTGATGCCGAGCGTCCACTTGAGGCCCTGGAAGGGGTCGGCGGGGTCGAAGAGGGCGGTGGGGCCCCGGTACACCGGGGTCTCGGCGCGGGGGCCGGCGGGGGGAGCGTCTCCGGGGGCGGCACCGGCGGGAACCCCGGACAGGGCCGCACCGGCGAGCAGGAGCGCCAAGAGAAAGACCGCCAAGGACCTAGCCACGAACCGTCGAGCCCTCCATGCAAGTGAAAAGACCGGGTAATGCTATGGGAGATGGGGAGTTGACGCCACCGGGAAATGCGACGCGCCCTTCCCGGTGCGCTTGTGGCCCCCCCGGCCATCCCCTAGACTCCCGCTTCCGGCGGGACCGGCCGACCCCGGTCCCCGCCTTGGACACCTGTAACCCCAAGAAGGTCCTTTGAGTTTCCACTCTCCGATCCAGCGGCTGGAACGCTACGTGCTCCGGGAGTCCCTGCTCCCCTTCGTCCTGGGCATGGGGGTGGTGACCTTCCTGTTCGTGATCGATTTCCTGTTCGACTACCTGGACCTGATCCTCTCCAAGGGGGTCCACCCCCTCACCGTGCTGGAGCTCTTCCTGCTCTCCCTGGGGTGGATCACCGCCCTCTCCGTCCCCTGCGGGGTGCTGGTGGCGGCGCTGATGACCTTCGGGCGCCTGGCCCAGGACAACGAGATCACCGGCATGCGCGCCCTGGGGGTCAACCTGGGCCGGGTCATCCGGGGGCCGCTCCTGGGGGGGCTCCTGGTCGCGGTGACCCTCACCCTGTTCAACAACTACATCCTGCCCGAGACCAACCATCGGCTGGCCAACCTCACCCTGGCCATCTACAAGAAGCGGCCGGCGGCCAAGATCGTGCCCGGGGTGTTCATCGACGCCTTCGACAACTACAGCATCCTGGTCAAGCAGGTCGACGACCGGACCGGCGAGCTCAAGGACATCACCATCTACGACTACTCCCAGGGACGGATCCCCACCACCATCCTGGCCCGGAGCGGGCACATGGAGTACCTGGAGGGAGGCGCGGTGCTGAAGCTCGACCTCCGGAACGGGGAGATCCACGAGGTCCCGGGGGAGGCGGGCGAGGGCAACTACCGGCGGGGCAAGTTCGAGGAGAATACCATCTACCTCCGGAATCCCGGGGCCACCCTGCAGCGGGTGGAGCGGAACAGCCGGGGGGAGCGGGAGATGAGCATCCCCATGATGGAGGAGGAGATCCAGCGGTTGAAAGGGCAGCGCCGGGACCGTCTGGCCCGCATGGACACCAAGGCCCGGGAGGCCGGCTTCCCCTCCTACCGGGCCTTCGCCGAGGCCTGGTTCCCGCCCCGGGGGGCGCTGGCCCGGGTCGGAGGCGCGATCGCGGGGCTCCTGGGCCGGAAACCCGCCGCGCCCGCGGACACCGCGGCCGCGGTCCGCAGGGCCCGGGAGGCCCTGGCCGTGGACCGCCTCGACCTGCGGAGCGTGGACCGGCGGATCGATCTCTTCCGGGTGGAAATCCAGAAGAAGTTCTCCATCCCCTTCGCCTGCCTGGTCTTCGTCCTGGTGGGCGGCCCCCTGGGCATCCGCACCCGCAAGGGGGGATTCGCCAACATGGGGATCGCGGTGGCCTTCTTCCTCGCCTATTACCTCTTCCTCATCGCCGGGCAACAGCTCGCGGAGCGGGGCTTCCTTTCCCCCTTCCTGGCCATGTGGCTTCCCAACATCCTCTTCGGCCTCCTGGGGGTCTACCTCACCTTCTCGGTGGTGGGCTGGGGCCCCTCCCGGGGGATGCGCTGATGGAGCCGCGGAAACGGAGCCTCCTCCCCCTGGGGGTCATCGACCGCTACCTGCTCCGGGAGTTCTCCCGCTACTACCTGATCGCGCTGGGGGGCTTCGTGGGCTTCGTGATGCTCTTCGACGCCTTCGAGAAGATCGACACCTTCATCGACTACAACGCCTCCTTCCTGGAGATCGCGCGCTACTACTGGTTCTCCCTCCCCTACCGCACGCTCCTGGTCGGCCCCCTGGCCCCCCTCCTGGCCACCTTCCTCGCCCTGGGGGGGATGACCCGGTTCAACGAGGTCACGGTCATCAAGGCCGCGGGCGTCTCCCTCTACCGGCTGTTCCTTCCCCTCTACGTGGTCGCCGTTCTCCTTTCCGGACTCACCTTCCTCGTCGGCGAGGGGGTCATGCCCACCTACAACCGGAAGGCCCGGACGGTGATGCAGGAGGAGATCAAGGGCCGCACCCTGCGGGAGCTGGGAAGCCGGACCAACGTCACCTACCTGGGACGGAACAACCGGCTGTTCGTGATCCGCCGCTACGACGTGCCCCGCCGCACCATGGTCGACGCCACCGTGCAGGAGTTCAGCGGGGACCGCCTCACCCGCCGCATCGACGCCCGCACCGGGGTGTGGAAGGACGGGGGCTGGATCCTGGTCAACGGCGTGGAACGGCGTTTCGACGCCGGGGGGGTGGAGCAGGCCGTCCCCTTCGATTCCCTGCGGGTGGACTTCCCCGAGCGTCCGGCCGACTTCGCCAAGGAGGAGACCAAGCCGGACGAGATGTCCTTCTCCGAGCTCCGCCGCTACGCGGACCGGGTGCGGCAGAGCGGAAGCACGGTGGAGCGCTACCTGACCGAGATCAACCTCCGGATCGCCTTCCCCCTGGCCAACCTGGTCCTGGTCCTCATCGGCTCCAGCCTCGCGGTTCAGGTGCGCCGGGGCGGCATCGCCCTGGGATTCGGCTTCTCCCTGGCCATCGCCTTCGCCTACTGGAGCCTCATCCGCACCGGGCAGATCCTCGGCAACAACGCCACCCTGCCCCCGGTCCTGGCCGCCTGGTTGGGGAACATCGTGTTCCTGGCCCTGGGAGCGGTGCTCCTGGTGAGGACCTCCAAGTGATCCGGGAGGTGCCGGCGGAGGCGCTGCGGTTGCTGGTGATCGCCGACCTCGGCCCCGGCGGCGAACCTCCCGACCCGGCCCGGGTGGAGGCTGCGCTGCGGGGCGGGGCGGGAACGATCCAGGTCCGCGGCAAGGGGCGCAGCGCGGCCGAGCTCCTGGCCGCCTGCGCGGCCCTCCTTCCCCTCTGCCGCCGGCGGAACGCCCTGCTCCTGGTCAACGACCGCCCCGACGTGGCCCGGGCCGGAGGGGCGGACGGTGCCCACGTGGGCCCCGACGACCTTCCCCCCCAGGCCGCCCGCCGGGTGCTGGGAGACCTGGCCCTGGGGGTCTCCGCCCGCACCCTGGAGCGCATCCGGGCCGGGGAGGCGGCCCGGGCCGCCTACCTGGGGGTCGGGGCCCTGCGGGCCACCGGCACCAAGACCGACGCGAGGGTGATCGGGCCGGAAGGGATCGGCTCCCTGGCCGCGGCGGCGGCAGCCCCGGTGTTGGCCATCGGCGGGGTCCGTCCTGAGGACGCGCCCCGTCTGCGGCGCGCCGGCGCGTCGGGCGTGGCGGTGGCGTCGGGAGTGATGGGGGCGAAGGATCCCGAGGCCGCGGCCCGGGCCTACCTGGAGGCCTGGCTCCGGGCCTGAGGCTCGGGAGACTCGGGCTCGATGCGGCCGGCCTTAAGCACCGGCACCGTGCCCACCCCGTCCAGCCGGGCGCAGAAGTCCAGGTCGGAGCCGAACCCGAGGGAGGCCAGGTAGGTGCCGTGGCTGCAGGTGCGAAGGAGCCCGGGAACGTCGTCCTGCCACCGCCGCCACAGGGTCCGGGCCATCAGGGCGCCGTCGTCGGCGTCCAGGGCCGGCTCCCGCTCCACCAGCCGCTCGACCAGGAGGCCGGCGAGGACGGTGTCTTCCAGGCAGGCCCGGCCCAGCTTGCCCGAGCAGACCACCACCAGGTCGCGCCCCCCGGCCAGGCAGCGGTCCACCGCCGCCGAGGCGTTCACGAAGGAGGCCAGGACCTGTTCGGGAGCGGCCAGGCAGCGGGTCATGACCTGGGACCCGTTGGTGCTGGAGAAGATCAGGGTCTTTCCCTTCACCGCCTTGGGGGTGTACTCGAGGGGCGAGTTCCCGAGGTGGAACCCGGGGATCTTCTTCCCGTCCCGCTCGCCGCACAGGAGGGTGCTCTTGCGGTCCAGGGAGGCCAGGAGCCCGGTGGCGTGCTCCACCGAGTCGGCGGGGATCACCCGCGCCGCGCCGGCGGCGAAGGCCTGGGGGACCACCGAGGTGGCGCGCAGGACGTCCACCGTGGCCACGGTGGCCTCGCGGATGAGACCGTCGGTCACCTCGGCGGGGGTGAAGGCCACGGAGAGGACGCGCGGCCGGTCCCCGCTCATCGCTCCTCCAGGACCGGCTCCGGAGGCCGGGCCTCCTCGGCCATCCGCTCCAGGAAGGCGGTGTTCACGTCGCCGGCCCGGAAGGCGGGGTGGGCCAGGACCTGGAGGTGGAAGGGAGCGGTGGTCTTGAGCCCCTCCACCACCATCTCCTCCAGGGCCCGCCGCATCCGGGCCAGGGCCCGCGGGCGGTCGTCGGCCCACACGATGAGCTTGCCGATCATCGAATCGTAGTTGGAGGGGATGGAGTAGCCCTGGTACAGGTGGCTGTCCACCCGCACCCCGGGGCCTCCGGGGAAGTGCAGGAACTCGATCCGGCCCGGGCTGGGGCGGAAGTTGTGGGCGGGATCCTCGGCGTTGATGCGGCACTCGATGCTGTGTCCGCGGAGCCGGACCTGCTCCTGGGTCAGGGAGAGGGTCTCCCCCGCCGCTACCCGGATCTGCTCCGCCACCAGGTCCAGCCCGGTCACGAACTCGGTGACCGGATGCTCCACCTGGAGGCGGGTGTTCATCTCCATGAAGAAGAACTCGCCGGTCTCGTCGAGAAGGAATTCCATGGTCCCCGCGCCGTGATAGCCAATGGCCCGGGCTCCGGCCAGGGCCGCCTCGCCGAAGCGCCGGCGCAGCTCCGGGGTGACCGCCGGGGACGGGGATTCCTCGATCAGCTTCTGGTGGCGGCGCTGCACCGAGCAGTCCCGCTCCCCCAGGTGGATGAGGTTGCCGTGGCGGTCGCCCAGGATCTGGATCTCCACGTGGCGCGGACGGGCTAGATAGCGCTCCACGTACACCGCCCCGTTCCCGAAGGCGGCCTGGGCCTCGTTGCGAGCCATCCGCACCTGGTCCGCGAACTCCGAGGCGGAGTTGGCCACCCGCATCCCCTTGCCCCCGCCGCCGGCCACCGCCTTGATGATGACCGGGAACCCGATGGTCTCGGCGGTGGCCACCGCCTCCTCCACCGAATCCACCGGGCCGTCGGTGCCGGGGACCACCGGGACCCCGGCCGCCTTCATGGCGTCCCGGGCGTTGGCCTTGTCCCCCATGGCCCGGATCTGCTTTCCGGTGGGGCCGATGAAGGTGATGCGGCAGCTCTCGCAGACGTCGGCGAAGTCGGCGTTCTCGGACAGGAAGCCGTAGCCGGGATGGATGGCGTCGGCTCCGGTCACCTCCGCCGCGCTGATGATGCGGGGGACGTTCAAGTAGCTCTCGGGCGCCGGGGGAGGGCCGATGCACACCGCCTCGTCGGCAAGGCGGACGTGGAGCGAGGTCTCATCCGCCTCGCTGTAGACGGCCACGGTGCCGATTTCCAGCTCCCGGCAGGCACGGATGACGCGAACCGCGATCTCACCCCGGTTCGCGACCAGGACCTTGTTGAACATTCCCCCCCGCTTTCGCGACGTTGCCTAGACCGACCGCTCCCGCTCGAAGGACTCCCAGCTGGTGTCCGAGGCGGAGTGGATCCCGCGGGCCCGGAGGTCGAACTCGGCGGGATTGGTGCAGTAACGGAGGGCGTCCTCGTAGGAGATCTGGTCCTCTCGGTAGAGCCGCATCAGGTCCTGATCGAAGGTCTGCATCCCGTACTGGTTCACGCCCTCCTGGATGGCCTTGTAGATCATCGGCGTCTTGTGCGGGTCGAGGATGTACTCCTTGATGGTGGCGGTGTTGATCATGACTTCCACCGCCGGCACCCGGCCCTGCCCGCTCTGGTGCGGGATCAGCCGCATGGAGCAGACCGCGGCCAGGTTGGAGGCCAGCAGGTAGCGGACCTCCTCGTGCTCCTGGAGCGGGAAGAAGGAGATGATGCGGTTGATGGTCTGGGCCGCGTCCGGGGTGTGCAGGGTGGAAAGCACCAGGTGGCCGGTGTCGGCGGCCATGATGGCCACCTTCATGGTGTCCTGGTCCCGGATCTCGCCGACCAGGATCACGTCCGGATCCTGGCGGAGGATGTACTTCAGTCCGTCGTGGAACGAGCCGGTGTCCAGGCCCACCTCCCGCTGGCTGATCATGCACAGGTTGTCCCGGTGCAGGAACTCCACCGGGTCCTCCACCGTGATCACGTTGCGGGGCTTGTTGTTGTTCAGGAAGTCGATCATGGAGGCCAGGGTGGTCGACTTCCCGGTGCCCACGGTGCCGGTGACGAGGATGAGGCCGCGGGGCTTCTGGACCAGGTCGGCCAGGACCTTGGGCAGGTGCAGGTCGTCCAGGGACGGAACCCCGAACGGGACCTGGCGGAAGGCCATGGCCACCGTGCCCCGCTGCTTGTAGAAATTGGACCGGAACCGGGACAGGCCGGGGACGGAGAAGGCGAAGTCGATCTCGTGGGAATCCTCGAAGGCCTTGCGCTGGTTCGGGGTGAGGACCTGCTCCACGATGGACTCGATGTCCTTGCTGCTGGGCTCCGGCTCATCCAGGGGGATCAGCTTGCCGTCCACGCGGATGGTGGGAGGAGTGCCGGCCTTGATGTGAAGGTCGGACGCTCCGGCCTGGATCGTGCGCTCGAGAATATGACGGATGTTCATGGCACCGGTCTCCGATCCCCCCGGGACCTAGGTTTCCTGGACCAGGAAGAGGGTCTGGCCGAACTCCACCGGTTTGGCGTTGTCCACCAGGACCCTCACGATCTTACCCCGCACCTCGGACTGGATCTCGTTCATCAGCTTCATGGCCTCGATGATGCAGACCGTCTGACCTGGCTCCACCATCCCCCCCACTTCCGCGTAGGGCTCGGCGTCGGGGGCCGGAGCCAGGTAGAAGGTCCCGACCATCGGGGACTTGATCGGGGTCAGGCCCTCGGTCTCGTCCCGGGCCGGCTCTTCCGCCGCAGGGGGCGGAGCCGCCGCCGGCGCCGGAGCGGGAGCCGCGGGCCGGGCCTCGGGGACCGTCCCTCCGGACAGGACCTGGGTGACGGTGCCGTTGGCCGCGGCCGCCTTGCGGATGCGGATCCGGCCCCACCACTTCCAGACCTCGAGCTCACCGATCTCGCTCTCTTCCACGAGCCGGATGAGCCGGCGCACCTCTTCGATTCTCATGGGTTCTCGAACCCCCAGGAACAACAACGAGAGGCGCCGGCCTCGGTGCGGGAACGTGGACCTCGCCATGCGGCGGCGCCGTAAAACCGTGGATCCGGTCGAGGGGACGCGGGGACGGCTTCGCACGCCCGTTCCGGGGCGCGTCCCCCCGCCTGAACGATACCGGGTTCCGGGGCTCCGGTCACGCGGTCACCGCGTTCACGGCTTCCGCCACCAGGGGCTCCGGAATTCGCGGCCAGACGCTAGCACCGCCTATCTGGAGTGTCAACACGAAGCGGGTCTTCGCTTCCCGCACCTTCTTGTCCAGCTTGAGCTTGCGCTCAATTGCCCTCTTATCGGCGCCGGGACGGGTGAGCTTGAGGCCGAGAGCGAGCAGGAGGTCGTTCTGGCGCTGCCGCACCCCGGGGGCGGCCACGCCCATCCGGTCCCCCAGCCAGGCGGCGGCGTTCATGCCCACCGCCACCGCCTCTCCGTGGCGGAGCCGGCCCAGGGAGACCGCTTCCAGCGCGTGACCCACGGTGTGCCCGTAGTTGAGCACCGCCCGCACGTCCCGCTCCTTCTCGTCCCGGCCCACCACCTCCCCCTTGGCCTCCACGCAGGCGGCCACCACCGCGGCCAGGAGGGCGGGATCGCGGGCCCGGAGGCCGGCCAGCCCCTCCTCCATGCGGACGAGGAGGTCCGGCCGGAGGGTCACCGCGATCTTGACCGCCTCCACCAGGCCCGCCCGGTAGTCCCGGAGGGTGAGGGTGGCGAGGAGGGCGGGATCGCACAACACCAGCTCCGGCTGGTGGAAGGTGCCGATCAGGTTCTTGGCCCCGGCGAAGTCCACCGCCGTCTTCCCCCCCACCGCGCTGTCCACCTGGCTCACTACCGTGGTGGGGATCTGGACCAGGGGCAGTCCGCGGAGGAAGGTCGAAGCCACGAAGCCGGCCAGGTCCCCGGTGACTCCGCCCCCGAAGGCGATCACCGGGGTCCACCGGTCCACCCCGGCCGCGATCAGGTCCCGGTAGAGGCTCCGGGCCCGGGTGAGGTTCTTGGACCGCTCCCCGGGGGGAACCCCGAGCCAGGCCGCGGGAGCGATGCCCGCCTCCTCCAGCGAGCGGCGGAGCCGGGGTCCGTGGAGGCGGTCGGCCCGGGCGTCGGCCAGCACCACCGGCCGCCGGCTCTCCAACGCCCCCGCGATCAGCTCCCCGGCCCGGTCCAGGAGTCCGGAGTCCACGTGGACCGGGTAGGCGCCCTCCCCCACCCGCACCCGGATCGTTCGCGGGGCGGCCGGCCGCGGTCCGGTCACTCCACCACCCGGAAGGTGGTGAGCATGGCCTCGACCTGGCGAAGCATGGGGACCTTGTCCTGGCCGGGGGCGAACACCTGCCCCACCAGGAGGTAGGAGCGTTGGCCGCGATGGAAGGCGAAGGCCCGGAAGGGCCCGCCGATGGTGTACTTCTCGTTCTGCCAGATCCCGTCCCAGCGGAGGGCCGGCTGGTCCTGGAAGCTCACCCGGGCGGTGTCGGTGAGCCCGGGCATGAAGAAGTCGCCGTCGTTGTAGACCTCGAGCACGCGGGTGAGGATGGGATCCCAGGTCCCGGCGTCGAGGGCGAGTCCGGGATCGTCGATCCAGTGGACCAGGATCAACCGCACCGGATCGGCGGCGTTGAACTTGACGAAGTCCCCCTTCACGTCCTGGGCGGCGTAGAACCCGTCGAGCAGGCGCAGGGTCCAGCCGTACTGGCGGGCGACCTGGTTCTCCAGGTCGGTCTCCTCCCCCAGGGTGAACATGGTCTTGGTGAGGCCGGCCACCGAGGCCTGCTCGTACTCCCGCCGGAGCCGGGTGGAATCGGCCCCGGTGAACAGGCGCAGGAGCCCTTCCCGGGACCAGGCCACCGCGAACAGGCTGGTCTGGCCGGTGGCCCACCGGTCCCGGGCCAGGAGCATGAAGGGCTCCTTGGCCCTGATCCGGTCCTTGCCCGCGTCGCCCAGCATCCCCGGCACCGCCCGGGCCAGGTCGTCGGCCCCGGAGAGGTCCACGGCGAAGATCTGGTTCTTCACGTACTGGTGGTTCTTGAACTGGCTGAAGGGCACGAAGTCCAGGAGGAAGGCGGGATCGGTCCCGTTGGCCTGGGTGGGGCCGACCTGGACCGGGTAGGCGTAGATCCGCCGCACCGCGTCGGCCACCGCGCCGTCCCGCGGGGTGTTGGTGAGGACCGAGACCTCCTCGTTGGCGCCCACCGCGCCGGGGGCCTGGTGCTTTCCGCACCCGGCCAGGGCGGAGGCGGCGAGCAGGACGAGGACGGCCAGAGCCGTCCCGGAGCGGGAAAGTCCGTTCGGATATGACATGGCGCGATTATAGGGTCAGCGGACCGCGGGGGCGAGACCGGTGTCGGGGCGGGCGATGAGGGAGAGGTCCATGTCCGGGGTCCAGTCCAGGTCCGGCGCCTGCTGGACGGTGACCTGGGCCAGAACCCGCATCCCCCGGCGGAGATAGCGGATCGGGACCTCGGCCCCGGGCACGGTGGCGGCGACCAGGAAGGACAGGTCCTCCGGACTCTGGACCCGGGCCGAGGCGTAGTCGAGGATCACGTCCCCGGGCAGGATCCCGGCCGTGGCCGCGGGGCTCCCGTCCACCACCCGGTGCACGATCACCCCCCGGAGCGACCCTCCCCCGGCGCGGACGGCGTTGGTGAGCTCCACCTGGACTCCGAGAAAGCCGCGCTCCACGTAGCCGAGGCGGATCAGTTCCTCGGCGGTCTCCAGGGCGTGGCCGATGGGCAATGCCACCGTGGCCGCGGTGGGCACGGTGGTGGTGAGCCCCCCGTCGTGGACGAAGCCGGCCACCATGTCGGTGCCGGCGGGGACCATGGCCTGCGCGGGGTCGATCTCCATCTTCCCCGAGAGGAGGGCCACGATCCGCCCCTGGCGGTCGAGGAGCGCCCCCCCGGTGAAGCCGGGGAAGACGGGGGCGGTGACCTGGACCATGTCCACCTCGCTGTAGCCCAGGCTGGGCCCCTGGACCAGGACCACGGTGCCGAAGCTGGCCGTGGGGGCGGACGGGGGCCCGAGGCCCACCGCCACCACCAGGTCGCCGGGGAAGAGCAGGGTGTTGGGGGCGGCGGGAAGCGCGGGGAGGGCCAGCCCGGTGGCCTCGATCACGGCCACGTTGGTCCGGCGGTCCACGCCCAGGACCCGCGCGGGGAGGGTATCCCCGTCGGCGGCGGTGACCAGCACCTCGCGGGCGGGTCCGACCACCCCGGCGCAGGTGAGCACGCGGCCCCCCCCCAGGGAGACCCCGGTGCCGAGAATGCGCTGGGGGCGCTGGCCGGGCACCTCGGTGGAGCGGATGACCCGGACGAGGCGGGGGGTGGCGGAGGCGGCCACCCTCTCCACGCTCTGGGTGAGGTCGGCCAGGGCCGGGGGGCGGTTTCCGTTCTCGGGCCGGGCCCCGGCCGGGCCGGGACCCAGGCAGAGCACGGTCATCACCGCCGCGGCCGCCGCCCGCGAACGGAATCCCATCAGAAGGTCACCACCACCTTGCCGGCGGCGTCCCCCCCACCCGGGTGAGGACCGGGTCTCCACCTCCGGCCGGCTCACGCAGCATCCAGTCCTCCAGGGCGTAGCTGTCGGCGGCCATGCCCAGGGATTCCACCGCTCCCGCCGCTTCCCCGGCCAGGCCGGGATGGAGGTCGGGCAGCGAAGCCACCGGGGGAGGCGTCGTGCTCTTGGCGGCCATGAGTTCGCTCTCCGGGGCCTCGGCGGTGCGGTCGGCGGCGGTCCGGGCCGCGATCTCGGCCTTGAGGTCCGAAGCCTGCACCGCCGGGCCGCGACCGGCGGTGAGGCCGGCCGGGGTGCGGGAAAGGGGTCCGGTCCCGAGGAGAACCACGGCCAGGGCCGCGGCCGCGGCCAGGGGAACGGCGGCCACCGGGGGCAGGTCCCACCACGCGCGCCGCCGGGAGTGGATCGCCACCACCGGCTCCTCGAGCCCGGCGGCGCCGAGCCCGCGGACCTCGGCCAGGACGCGGGCGGTGAACTCGGGGGAGGTCTCGACCCGGGGCAGGCTCGCCAGGGCGCCGAGGGTCCGGCGGAGCCCCTCGAGCTGGCTCCGGCAACGGCTGCAGGCGGTGAGGTGGCCCTCCAGGAAGCGGGTTTCGGCGGGGCTGGTTTCGGATTCCAGGTACGCGGAGAGGAAGGAATCGACGCGGTCACAAGGGTTCATGCCGAGGCTCCTTGAACGGGCCCCGCCGGGCGCGGGGCTCACAGTTCCGATTTCGCAAGGGTCTTGAGCTTCTCCTTCAGCATCAGCCGGGCCCGATTGATCCGGGAGCGGACGGTGCCGCCGGGGATGTCCAGGATCTCTCCGATCTCCTCGTAGGAGAGCCCCTCGATGTCCCGCAGCACCAGCGCCTCCCGGTACACGTCGGGGAGGCGGGCGATGGCCGCGCCCACCAGGCGCCCGGTTTGATCCTGCTCCACCCGCCGGTCGGTGCTCTCCTGCTCGTCGTCACGGAGCAGGGATTCCACCGAACCCAGGAGTTCGGTCAGGTGATCCAGGCTCAACACGTTCCGGAGCCGGACCTTGCGGCGGATCTCGTTCTTGGCCAGGTTCACCGCGATGGTGAAGATCCAGGTCGAGAACTTGCCCGTCTTCCGGTACCGCTCCCGGTGGAGATAGACCCGGACGAAGGCCTCTTGGGCCAGATCCTCGGCGCGCTGGAAATCCCGGATGTACCGGTAGATCACGTTCTGGAGGCGGTTCTTGTAACGGTCTACGATGCAGGCGAAAGCCAGCTCGCTCCCCGCCACCACGTGATCCATCAGATCCTCGTCCGAGAGCTCCTCGTAGAAGGCTCGGGTCTCCAGACGCGCCTCCATCAACTCGCTCGGGTTCTCCGGGGGGTACTACCCCCCGAGGGGGGCCAGGTTCCCGAGTCGGGGAATCGTGGGTTTCCAGGAACACAAACCATGCCGGGAAGGGTATCATAGGCGCGAGGACGCGGGCTTCTTCTCAGGGGAGGTGTAACTTGCTGCAAAAAAGGACCTTGGCTTTCCGGCTACCCCTCGCGGCGGCGGCCTTGCTCCTTCTCGGCGGCTGCTACACGGTGTTGAGGCACCCGGCCACCGACCTCACCGAGTCCGCCCCCCACCAGGGGGACTACCGGTATTCCGACTGCGCCTCCTGCCACGCCGACGGCTTCGGCCAGCCCCTGGTGGTCGATCCCTACGGCTACGCCACCTCCTCGTACTGGAGCTACTACGGGCGCCCCTGGTGGCTTCCCGACTACGGGGGATGGAGCCGGGGACCCGGCGGCGGAGGGGGCGGCGACGGTTACGGACCCCCCGAGACGGCCCGGGACGACCAGGGCCGCCGGGTGGGGAACCGGGGCGCCGCCCATGGGCTCCCCCGGATGCCCAATATGGGGGTGGCCCCGGGCGGCGGGGCCAGCGCGTCCCCCGGCGGCGGCCCGGACAACGGCTCCCCCGCCACCACCCCGGCGACGCGGCCCAAGCCGGAGGAGGGGGTGGGCAACCGCGGGCCGGCCTCCCCGACCCCGACCCCCGGCGATGCCCGGCCGGAGCGGCCGGCGCGGCCGGAGCCGTCGGGCCCGTCCAGCCAGAAGGACAGCACCGACACCGGCAAGAAGTCCGACCCGGGCAAGAAGAAGGACGACCAGGCCAAGGACAACCGGCGATGAGGAGGCGAGACATGGCGAGGGGGGCGGCTCGGTTCAGGCGGGCGTGCGGAGCGTTGATGGGGGCGGCCCTGGCCGCGGCGGCGTTCCCGGCGGGGACGGCCACGGCCCAGGAGGCTCCCCCGCCGGTGGAGCTCCAGGAGACCGGGTTCTTCGGCATGGGGGCCCGGGCCATGGGCATGGGATCCGCCTACACCGCCGTCTCCGAGGACCTCTCGGCCATCCTCTTCAATCCCGCCGGCCTGGCCCAGATCCGCAGGGTCGAGCTCAGCACCGGCCTGGTCTACGACGACGTATCCCGCACCGTGACCCACTTCGCCGAGCGCACCGCCGATCTCACCGGAACCCGCCTCGACCACGTGGGCCTGGCCTATCCCGTGCCCACCTACCGGGGCAGCGTGGTCCTGGCCTTCGCCTTCCACCGGGCCGCGGACCTGGACGTGAACTACTTCTCGGAGGGATCTCCCCCGGTGATGGGCTCCGGGGCCCCCCTCTTCCAGTTCGAGGATTACCAGCGCCAGGGGACCATGAACCAGTGGACCGCGGCCGGGGCCATGGATCTCTCCCCCCACCTGTCCCTCGGGGCCACCGTGAGCTACCTCTCGGGATCGTCGGAGGAGCGCCTGCGCCTGGCCGTCCTGGACGAGAACGGGTCCATCCCCACCTCGACCACCAACCCCGACCCCGCCTACTTCGACGCCCGCAGCGCGACCAGCACCGACCTGGACGGGTTCACCGGCTCCCTGGGCATCCTGGGTTATCTGCCCCACGACTTCCGGCTCGGGGCCACCGTGAACCTCCCCCGGAAGCTGACCTACAAGGGGAGCTACTCGGACCAGACCTACACCGCCAACCCCGACGCCGATACCAGCGACCGGGGGTACTTCGAGAACGACATCACCCTCCCCGTCTCGATGTCGGCGGGGGCGGCCTGGGGATCCCGGGGGCTGCTCCTCGCCGCCGGTCTGCGCTGGACCGACTGGCGGCAGATCCGCTACAACGGCGAGAAGATCACCGCCCCCAACACGGGCGAGTTCTCCTTCCAGGGCATGGACGCCTACCGGTCCACGGTGGCGCTAAACGCCGGGGCCGAGTACCAGTTCCCGGGGGTGCCGCTCCGGGTGCGGGGGGGCTTCTACACCGAACCCATCCCCTACCGGCTCATCCCCGCCGACCCTGACTTCTTCCTCCCGGCCGAGGATCCCACGGTCTACTACTTCGCCCGGGACTACCCCGAGGCCCGGATCGTCTCCGACCGGAAGTACTGGACGGCGGGGGCGGGGATCCTGGTGGAGGAATCGCTCACCCTGGACGCGGCGGTGGTGCACGGGAGCTGGGAGCGGGCGACCCCGGCCGGCTACGAGAACTCCACCACCTACTTCCAGACCGTGACCACCCGGGAGAAGGTCAGCGAGACCCGGGTCTTCGTCAGCACCACCCTGCACTTCGAGTAGGCGCCGCCGGGCGGGGGCGGCGGGTGAGCCGCCCCCCGCCGGAGCCCGGGATCAGAGGAGCCCCAGCCGCTCCAGCGCGTTCTGGGCCGCCGCCTGCTCCGCCCGCTTCTTGTTGGTCCCCTTGCCGAGGCCGAGCTGGTTCCCCCGCACCGTGACCTCGACCGTGAACACCTTCCGGTGGTCGGGTCCCGATTCGGTGACGATGCGGTAGCGCGGGTAGGTCTTGAACCGCTCCTGGATGTTCTCCTGGAGCAGGCTCTTGTAGTTCACGTGGCTGCTGTCGCAGAGGATGTCGTCCACGTTGGTGAGGAGCTGGCGGTCGATGAAGCGGCGGGAGATGTTCAGGCCGCCGTCCAGGTAGAGGGCGCCGATCACCGCCTCGAAGCCGTCGGCGAGGATGGAGGCGCGGTAGGAGCCCCCGGACTCGCGTTCGGCGTCGCTGAGGAACAGGAAACGCCCCAGGTCCAGCTCCTTGGCCCGCTCGGCCAGAACCTCCCGGCTGACCAGGAGGGACTTCATCTTGGTCAGCTCCCCCTCCTGCTGGTCGGGGTACCGGTGGTAGAGGTACTCGTTGACGGTAAGCTCGAGCACCGAGTCGCCCAGGAATTCGAGGCGCTCGTTGGAGCCGGGGAGGTCGTTCCCGTTGCAGTTGAGGAAGGACCGGTGGGTGAGAGCCCAGCAGATCAGGCCGGGGTCCTGGAATCGGTAGCCGACGTGGTCCTCGAAGTCCTCCAGAACCTTCTGGAGAACGGGGTCGTCGACCGGAGCCCGGCCACGACGATGCAGACGACGCCAGAGGTCGCGAAGAGCCATCTCGGGTATCCAGGCGAAGCCGGCCGTCGGGCCGCAGTCGGGCTCAGTCGAACCGGCGCACCGCGAGGGTTACGTTGTGTCCGCCGAACCCGAGCGAATTGGAGAGGGCGGCGTGGACCGTGGCCTTTCGGGCCTCGTTGGGGACACAGTCCAGGTCGCACTCCGGATCCGGGTGCTCGTAGTTGATGGTCGGGGGCAGGATCCCGTGATGCAGCGCCAGCGCGGAGGCCACGAACTCGATTCCGCCGGCCGCTCCCAGAAGGTGGCCGGTCATGGATTTGGTGGAACCGAGGGCCAGCCGGCGGGCGTGCTCCCCGAACACATGCTTGACGGCGGCGGTTTCCATCCGATCGTTCAGCGGGGTGGAGGTGCCGTGGGCGTTGATGTACCCCACGTCCTCCGGGGCCAGGCGCGCGTCCTCGAGCGCGGCCCTCATGGCCCGGGCCGCGCCCTCCCCGTCGGGGGCGGGAGCGGTGATGTGGTGGGCATCGGCGGTCAGGCCGTACCCGGCCACCCGGGCGTAGATGCGGGCTCCCCGCTTACGGGCCCGCTCCTCCTCTTCCAGCACCACTACCCCGGCGCCCTCGCCCATCACGAACCCGTCCCGTTCGGCATCGAAGGGGCGGGAGGCCCGGGTGGGCTCGTCGTTGCGGGTGGACATGGCTTTCATGGAACAGAACCCCGCGAAGCAGAGTTCGGTCATGGTGGCCTCGCTCCCCCCGCACACCATGGCGTCGGCCTGGCCGGCCCGGATGGCCTGGAAGGCCTCACCGATGGCGTGGGCCCCGGAGGCGCAGGCGGAGACGGTGGTGAAGTTCGGCCCCTTCAGGTTCCACCGGATGGAGATCTGCCCCGAGGCCATGTTCGCGATCATCATGGGAATGAAGAAGGGGCTGACCCGGTCGGGCCCCTTCTCGAGCATGGTCCGGTGCTGGGTCTCGAAGGTGGTGATCCCCCCGATTCCGGTGCCGATGAGGGCGCCGATGCGGTCGGGGGGCGGGGCCTCCCGGTCGAATCCGGCGTCGACCATGGCCTGATGGGTGGCGGCCATGGCGTACTGGACGAAGAGGTCCGTCCGGCGGGCTTCCTTGGTCTCCATGTACTTGGAGACGTCGAAGTCCTTGACCTCCCCGCCCAGACGGGTGGTGAGGCGGGACGGGTCGAACCGGGTGAGGGTGTCGATGCCGTTCCGGCCCGCGATCAGCCCCTCCCAGAACTTCTCGGCGGTGTTGCCGATGGGGGTGATCGTGCCCAGGCCGGTAACGACGACGTTTCGTTCGCTCATAGGGAACCAATCGAGCCGGTCCCGGCGGGGTCCGGCTCCGTGGTGGGTAGCGCGCGCGCTACTTCACGTTCTCCTTGAGGTAGTTCATGGCGTCGCCGACGGTGACCATCTTCTCGGCGTCCTCGTCGGGAATCTCGACGTTGAACTCCTCCTCGAGGGCCATGATCAGCTCCACCGTGTCCAGGGAATCGGCGCCGAGGTCGTCGATGAAGCGCGCTTCGGGCTTCACCTGGTCCGCGGAAACCCCGAGCTGTTCGACGATGATCTCCTTGACGCGATCCTCATTGTAGGCCATTCCAAAGTCCTCCATCCTGGGTATTCACGGGAAGGTCCAAACGCCTCCCCCCGCAAGGGAGCAGGAAGGTTAGGCCATGACCATGCCCCCGTCAACATAGATAACCTGCCCCGTCATATAGGCGGCTTCGTCTCCGGCCAGGAAACCGACCACGCCGGCCACGTCCTCCGGAGCGCCCAGCCGGCCGAGGGGAATGGCGGCGAGGAGCGCCTCCTTGGCCGACTCCGGCAGGCCCTCGGTCATGGCGGTATCGATGTAGCCCGGGGCCACCGCGTTCACCGTGACCCCGCGCCCGGCCAGCTCCCGGGCCACCGACCGGGTGAAGCCGAGGATGGCCGCCTTGGAGGCGGCGTAGTTGGCCTGGCCGGCGTTGCCGAGGGTGCCCACCACCGAGGAGATGTTGATGATGCGTCCCCAGCGGGCCCGCATCATGTCCCGGGCGAAGACCTTGGTGCAGTGGAAGGTGCCGTCGAGGTTGATGCGCAGGACCTCGCTCCAGTCCTCGGGCTTCATGCGCACCAGGAGCTGGTCCCGGGTGATGCCGGCGTTGTTGACCAGGATCGAGACCTTGCCCAGGCTCTCCTCGATGGTCCCGGCCGACGCCTCCACCGAGGAGAGATCGGCCACATCGAGGGCCAGGGCCATCGCCCGTCCCCCGCTTCCGCGGATCTCCTCCACCGCTTCCCCGGCGGGGCCGGGATTGCGGGCGGCCAGCGCCACCGCCGCCCCGCGGCGGGCCAGCTCCATCGCCACCGCCCGGCCGATGCCGCGGGAGGCCCCGGTGACCAGGGCCACCTTGCCGTCCAGCGGTCCGCTCATGACGCCACCTCCTCGATCTCCTCCGGCGTGCCCGCGCTCTCGCAGGCCGCCCCCCGGTCCACCGCCCGCAGGAGGCCCTTCAGGACCTTGCCCGGGCCCGCCTCCAGGAAGGGGGGGCCGGGATCGGCGAGGAGCAAACGCATGCTCGCTTCCCAGCGCACCGGGCTCAGGAGCTGCCGGGCCAGGGATTCGCGGATCGCCTCCGGCTCTCCGACCACGTCGGCGCTGGCGTTGGCCACCACCGGGAAGGCGGCGGGCCGGATCTCCACCTCGGCCAGGGCGCCCTTGAGGCCCTGGTAGGCCGATTCCATCAGCGGCGAATGGAAGGCGCCGCTCACGTTGAGGGGGATGACGCGCTTGGCCCCGGCCTCCCGGGCCCGGGCCATGGCCGCCTCCACCCCCGCCGGCTCCCCGGAGACCACCACCTGGCCCGGGGAATTCAGGTTCGCCGCCCGCACCACGCCCTCGGTGACCCCGGCGCAGAGGGCCTCCACCGCCGCCCCCTCCAGGCCCAGGATGGCGGCCATGGTGCCGGGCTTCTCCAACCCCGCCTCGTACATCAGCTCGCCGCGCCGGCGGACCAGGCGCACCGCGTCGGCGAAGCCGAGGGATCCCGCGGCCACGTAGGCCGAGTACTCCCCCAGGGAGTGTCCGGCGGCGGCGGCGGGTTCCACCCCCCGGGCCACCAGCTCCCGCAGCACCGCCACCGAGTGGACGAGGATGGCGGGCTGGGTGTTCTTGGTCTTGGTGAGCTCGTCCTCCGGCCCCTCGAAGGAGAGGGTGGCCAGGTCGAAGCCGAGGGCCTCGTTGGCCTCGGCATAGGTGCGGCGGGCCCCTTCCGAGGCCTCGAACAGCCCCTTGCCCATCCCCACGAACTGCGCCCCCTGCCCGGGGAAGAGGAACACCGCACGCTTCAACGGTCCGGCCCCCAGCGCAGCACCGAGGCCCCCCAGGTCAGGCCGCCGCCGAAGGCCACCATGCCCAGGAGATCGCCCTCGGCCACCCGGTTCCCCCGCACCGCCTCGTCGAGGGCGATGGGGATGGAGGAGGCGGAGGTGTTGCCGAACCGGTCGATGGTGACCACCACCTTCTCGGGGGGGATCTCCATGCGCTTGGCGGTGGCGTCGATGATGCGGATGTTGGCCTGGTGGGGAATGAAGTGGTCGAGGTCCGAGACCTGCAGCCCGGCGTCGTTGATCGCCCGCCGGGCGATGGACTCCATCCCCCGCACCGCGATCTTGAACACCTCGTTGCCGGCCATCTTCATGAAGTGGAGCTTGTTCTCCACCGAGTCGTGGGTGGCCGGGTGGCGGGAGCCCCCGCCGGGCATGTAGAGCAACTCGCCCTGGTCGCCGTCGGAGCCGATGGCCACGGAGAGGATGCCCTGGTTCTCGGCCTCCGAGCCCTCGATGCACACCGCCCCCGCCCCGTCCCCGAACAGGACGCAGGTGGAGCGGTCGCTGTAGTCGGTGATCCGGCTCAGGGTCTCCACCGCCACCAGGAGGATGCGGCGGGCCTGGCCGGAGAGGATGAGGGCGCGCGAAAGGTGCAGGCCGTAGATGAACCCGGTACAGGCGGCGCTGATGTCGAAGGCGGCGGCCTGGGGGGCCTTCAGCTTGCTCTGGAGGGTGCATCCGCAGGACGGGAAGAGGTAGTCGGGGGTGACCGTCCCCACGATGATCAGATCCAGGTCCGTGGGCGTCCATCCCGCCGCGCCCAGGGCCCGCTTGGCCGCCTCCAAGGCCAGATCGCTGGAGGCCTGCTCCGGGGCGGCGATCCGCCTCTCGCGGATGCCGGTCCGGGTCCGGATCCACTCGTCGGAGGTGTCGACCATCTTCTCGAAGTCGGCGTTGGTGAGGATACGTTCGGGGTAGTAGGCCCCGGTCCCGCGGATGACCGCGCTCTTAAGAGTTGGCAACCTTCCCTCCGTTCACACGTTCCAGTTCGCCGCGGATCTCCTCGTTGATGCCCCTCCGGACCAGATCCGTAGCCACCCGCACCGCGTTCCGGACCGCCTTGGGCGTGGACCGCCCGTGTCCGACCAGGGCCACTCCGTCCACCCCCAGGAGGGGGGCTCCCCCGTACTCCGAGTAGTCGAGACGCCCCTTGAACCGCCGGAAGGAGGGCTTGAGTAGATACGCCCCCATCTTGGCCAGCAGGTGCTCCCCCACCTCGGCCCGGACCGACCGGATCACCCAGTCGACCACGCTCTCGGCGAACTTGAGCAGCACGTTGCCGGTGAATCCGTCGGTCACCACCACGTGGGACCGGCCCTCGAGGATGTCCTTCCCCTCCACGTTGCCCACGAAGTTCAGGCCGCTCCGGGAGAGCAGCACGTGGGCCACCTGGGCCAGTTCGCTCCCCTTGCTCGACTCCTCGCCGATGTTGAGCAGGCCGACCCGGGGTCGCTCCACCCCCATGGCCAGCCGGGCATAGACCTCGCCCAGGATGGCGAACTGGAGGAGGTTGATCGGCTTGCAATCCGCGGTGGCGCCCACGTCCAGGACCAGCGCCCAGGGGATCTTCCCCTTGGTGGGGATCTGGGCGGCGAGGGCGGGCCGGTTCACCCCGGGGATCCGCCCCATGTTGAGCAGCGCCGCGGTGACCATGGCTCCGGTGTTGCCGGCCGAGAACACCCCCTGGGCGGACCCGTCCCGCACCAGCCGGGTGGCCACCGACAGCGAGGAGTCCCGCTTCTTCCGGTAGGAATCCGCGGCCCCCTCGTCCATGGCCACCTTCTGCCCCGCGTGCACGACCTCCAGCCCGAGCCCGGAAGCGTCCAGCCGCCTGAGCTCGGCCGCGATCTCCTTCTCGTCCCCGACCAGGATCGGGGCCACCCGGTCCCCGTAGGCGCGGGCGGCCTCGACCACCCCCTCCACCACGGTGGCGGGGGCGTTGTCGCCGCCCATCGCATCGACGGCGATGCGCACGGGAGCGGGCGAGGATCCAGAGGAACTCATGAATCGTTTCGGGGATGAGGGTAGGGTTTCACGCGATTTCGGGGGTGGTGATCTCCCGACTGGCGTAGTAACCGCAGCTCGGGCAAACACGATGAGGCCGCTTGGGCTGCCCGCAATGCGAGCAGGTGCTCACCGAGGGTTTGCTGAGCTTCCAATGGGTCCTGCGCTTGGCGGTACGCGTACGCGAATGCCGGCGCTTGGGAAGAGCCACGTTCCGATACCTCCTACTGAGACGGTGCGAGCACGACCGCCGGCGCGGAGAACGCCGGGGTCAGGATAGTTTGTCCTTCAGGGTCTTGAGTCCCGCCCACCGGGGGTCTCCCGGAGGAGGCCCGCAGTCGCAGGACCCTTCGTTCAGGTCCTTGCCGCATTGGGGGCAGAGCCCCCGGCAATCCGGAGAGCATACCTGCACCACGGGGAGTTCGAGAATAAGGGCTTCCCTCAAGGGCGGGTCCAGGTCCAGCTCGATGCCCTCATGATAAAGGACGTCCCCCTCCCGTTCCAGAGCCGCCTCGTCCTCGGGGGCGTCGGATCCCCGCCGGTCGGAGAAGATCAGGATCTCCGGCTCCAGCCGGAACCGGAAGGTCTTGGCGCAGCGGGCGCATTCCTGCTCCCCCTCCACCGTCGCCGTCCCCCGGAGGGTGATCTGGTCCCCCCGGCGGTCGGCATCCAGCTCCACCCGGGCCTCGCCCAGGGGCCGGAACCAGGCATCCAGCTCCAGGTCCGCCGCGGGTTCCCGCAGCGCGACCCGGCTGTGGCCCTGGGGGATGTCCTGGATCCGGATCTTCACGACGACTCATCTCCTATCCCGGCCCGGAGAACCGCGGGGCGGGAACGGCGCCCGGGGCTCCGCTCAGGCCGGCTCCCCGGGAAAGAAGAACGGGATCTCGGTGGCCGCGGATTCCGGGGAATCCGACCCGTGGACCGAGTTGGTCTGGATGTCCACCCCGAACTCCGCCCGGATGGTCCCCGGGGCGGCGTTGGCCGGGTTGGTGGCCCCCATCAGCTCCCGGAGGCGGGGAATGGCGTTCTCCCCCTCGAGCACGGTGGGGATACACGGTCCCGAGGACATGTACTCCACCAGGTCCCCCAGGAACGGCTTCCCCTCGTGCACGGCGTAGAACGAGCGGGCGCGGTCGGGGGTGAGGCGGACCATCTCCAGCCTCCGGATCTTGAACCCCGCCTCCTCGACCTTGGCCAGGATCTTGCCCACCAGGCCGCGCTCGACCGCGTCGGGCTTGAGAATGAACAGCGTCTTGTCCAATGGACTCCTCCGTGTCTCATGAAGCGACCGTCCACGGTGGACGGTCGCCGTTTCGATGTCCGTTCCCCGGTTACGGCAACCGGGGTCGCCGGGGCCGCCGACGGTGGTTGGCGTGGGCGCTTCACGTCGGCAGACGGGGTCCGAGGACCCCCACCCGGCAACCCCACCCCCCTCGACGGCGATGAACGATCAGGAGCGGCCCATCGCCCTGGCCACCAGCCCGGGAATCTCCGAGGGGATCTTGGCCACGGGAACCCCCGCTTCGGCCAGGGCCTCGGTCTTCTCCTGGGCGGTGCCCCCGCCGCCGGAAATGATGGCCCCCGCGTGTCCCATGCGCTTGCCGGGAGGCGCGGTGCGGCCGGCGATGAAGCCCACCACCGGCTTCTTCATGGAGCTCTTGATGTAACGGGCGGCCTCCTGCTCGTCGGTGCCCCCGATCTCCCCGATCAACACCACCGCCTCGGTCCCGGGATCCGCTTCGAAGAGCTCCAGGGTGTCGAGGAAGTTGGTCCCGATGATGGGGTCCCCCCCGATGCCGATACAGGTGCTCTGGCCGATCTCGGCCCGGGTCAGGTGGTCCACCACCTGGTAGGTGAGGGTGCCGCTGCGGGAAACCACCCCCACCGATCCGGGGAGGTGGATGGGCCCGGGCAGGATGCCGGCCTTGGCCTTCCCCGGGGAGATGAGCCCGGGGCAGTTGGGCCCGATGAGCCGGGAGGAGGACCGCTCCACGTGGGCGTAGAGCTCCACCATCTCGTTGACCGGGACCCCCTCGGTGATGCACACCACCAGCTTGATCCCCGCGTCCACCGCCTCGTACACCGCGTCGGCGGCGAAGGGGGCGGGGACGTAGATGACCGAGACGTCGGCGCCGGTGGCGGCGCGGGCCTCGGCCACCGAGTCGTAGACCGGAACCCCGTGGACGGATTCGCCGCCCTTGCCCGGGGTCACCCCGCCCACCACCTTGGTTCCGTAGTCGATCATGCCCTGGGTATGGAAGGCGCCGTCGCGCCCGGTGATCCCCTGGACGATGACCTTGCTCTTTTCATCGATGAAGATGCTCATGACTTTCCCCTACACCCCCCGCGCGCCGTCGGCGCGCGCCAGGGCCAGCTTCACCACCTCGTCCATGGTGGCGGCGGGTTCCACGCCCCCGGCCTGGGCCAGCATCTCCCGGGCCGCCTCCTCGTTGGTTCCGGTGAGCCGCACCACCACCGGCACCCGCACGTCGAGGTTCTTGAGCGCGGAGAGGATCCCCTGGGCCACGTCGTCGCAGCGGGTGATTCCGCCGAAGATGTTGAACAGGACCGCCTTCACGTTGGGATCGTCGAGGATGATCCGCATGGCGGTGGTGACCTTGTCCGGGTTCGAGCTGCCCCCGATGTCCAGGAAGTTGGCCGGCTCGCCCCCGTAGTGCTTGATCAGGTCCATGGTGGCCATGGCCAGCCCGGCCCCGTTGACCACGCAGCCCACGTTCCCCTCCAGGGGCACGTAGGAGAGCCCCATCTCCCGGGCGGCGGCGGCGTGCTCGCTCTCGTCCTCGCGGTAGGCGGCCAGCTTCGGCTGCCGGAAGAGGGCGTTGTCGTCCACCGTCATCTTGGCGTCCAGGGCGATCACCTTGCCGTCGGGGGTGGTGATGAGCGGGTTGATCTCGACCAGGCTGGCGTCGGTGGCCCAGAAGACGGCCACCAGCCGCTCCAGCACCCGCGACATCTTGAGGGCGACGTCCTTCCGGGGCTCGATCTTCAGGCATACCGCCCGGGCCTGGTAGGACCGGAAGGAGCCCCGCCGGTCCAGGTGGAAGCGGTGGATCTTCTCCGGAGTGGTCTTGGCCACCTCCTCGATGTCCACCCCCCCGGCGGCGCTGGCGATGATGACCGGGCGCTTGGCCGCCCGGTCCATGGTCACGCTCAGGTAGTACTCCTTGTCGATGTCCGAGGCCGGAACCACGAGCACCTTGCGGACCGGGTATCCCTTGATATTGAGGGAGAGGATGGCCTTGGCCTTCTCCCGCGCCTCGTCGGGGTTGGCGGCCAGCTTCACGCCCCCCGCCTTGCCCCGCCCGCCGGCGTGGACCTGCGCCTTCACCACCACCGTGCCCCCCATCTCGGCGGCGAACCTGGCCGCCTCCTCGGGGGTGGTGGCCACCTTGCCGGAGATCACGGGGATCCCGTGCCCGGCGAAGACCTCCTTGGCCTGGTATTCATGGATGTTCACGACTGCTTCTCCCCTCGGCCCCGTCCGGCGACGCCGTGGCGGGCCAGGAACTCGTCGAGGACCTCGGCCAGCTTCGGGCTGCCGATCTCCTCGAGCTCATAACGGACCCGGACCGCCGGCTTGTTGAGCTCGACCAGTCTCCCCAGATCGATGGGAGTGGCCACCACCACCACGTCGGCCTCCACCGCGTTCACGGTGCGTTCCAGGTCCTTCATCTGCGCTTCCCCGTAGCCCATGGCCGGGAGCAGGGTCCCGATCCCGGGATACTTGGCGAAGGTCTCGGCGATCTCCCCCGTCACCCAGGGCCGGGGGTCCACCGTCTCCGCCGCTCCGAACTGCCGGGCGGCGATGATCCCCGCCCCGTAGGTCATCTCCCCGTGGGTGAGGGTGGGCCCGTCCTCGATGACCAGCACCCGCTTGCCCCGGACCAGCTCCGGATCGTCCACGAAGATGGGCGAGGCGGCGTGGATCACCCGCGCCCCGGGGTTCAGGAGCCGGATGCTCTCCTGCACGGCCAGGATGCCCGCGTAGTCGGCGGTGGTCTCCTTGTTGATCGACCACCACGTCGGCCAGGCGGAGGTTGGTCTCCCCCGGGTAGTACCGGCGCTCGTGGCCGGGCCGGTGGGGATCGGCGACCACGATGGTGAGGTCGGGCCGGTAGAAGGAGAAGTCGTTGTTCCCGCCGTCCCACAGGATGACGTCGGCCTCCTTCTCCGCCTCCTCCAGGATGCGCCCGTAATCGACGCCGGCGTAGACCACGGTTCCCGCCACCACGTGGGGCTCGTACTCCTCGCGCTCCTCGATGGTGCACTCGTGGGTGTCCATGTCCTCCAGGGAGGCGAACCGCTGCACGGTCTGGCGCTCCAGGTTCCCGTAGGGCATGGGATGGCGGATGGCCACCGTCTTCAGCCCGCGCTCGCGCAGGAGCCCCGCCACCTTGCGGGTGGTCTGGCTCTTGCCCGAACCGGTGCGGACCGCGGTCACCGCCACCACCGGCTTCTTCGACGGGATCATGGTCGCGGCGGTGCCGAGGAGGGTGAAGTCGCACCCCAGGGCGTTGACCCGCGCCGCCATGTGCCCCACGTACTCGTGGCTCACGTCGCTGTAGGAGAAGACCGCCTCCAGGGGTCCGTGCCGCTCGACCAGGGACTCCAGCTCGCTCTCGGGCACGATCGGGATCCCTTCCGGGTGGTTCGGTCCGGCCAGGGAGGCCGGGTAGCGGCGGTTCTCGATGTGCGGGATCTGGGTGGCGGTGAAGGCCACCACCTCCACTTCGGCGCGGTCCCGGTAGGCCACGTTGAAGTTGTGGAAGTCCCGACCTCCCGCGCCCAGAATCACGATCTTGCGGCGTTTCACGTCGTTCACCTCTCCACGTCCTCCCATACCCGCGCCGGAACCCCCGCCGTGGATCCGTTCCCGGCGGGGCCGGCTCATCCGGCCCGAACTACCGACACGCGGGCTCTTGAACAAAAAAAAAGACAGGCCGACGGACGGCTCGTCAGAACGCTTAAAGCTATCAGGGCCAAGGGAATACTGTCAACAGAACCCGGCCCGGATCAGGGCTTTCCGCCCTGCAGGCGCCGGACCAGGCCGGTGGTGGAACGCCCCTCGGTGAGGGGAACCAGTTCCACCCGTCCCCCCGCCCGTTCCACCTCCTCCGCCCCCACCACCTGGTCGCGCCGGTAGTCGGCCCCCTTGACCAGCACGTCGGGCAGGAGGTGGCGGATCAGCTCCAGGGGGGTGTCCTCCTCGAACACCACCACCACGTCCACCGCGGCCAGGGCGGCCAGGACCGCCGCCCGGTCCCCGGCCGGGACCAGGGGCCGTCCCGCCCCCTTGAGCCTCCGGACCGAGGCGTCCCCATTCAGCCCCACCACCAGCAGGTCGCCGAGACCCCGCGCCGCGGCCAGGAGATCCACGTGGCCCCGGTGCAGGATGTCGAAGCAGCCGTTGGTGAACACCACCGTCCGGCCCGCCTCCCGGGCCGCTTCCCGCTCCGTCCGGGCCTCCTCCCAGGACAACACCCGGCCCATCACGCCCCCCCGGCGAAGGAGGCGCGCAGGGCGGCCGGGGCCGGCACCGCCGTTCCCAGCTCCCCGACCACCAGCCCCGCCGCGTGGTTGGCGATCAGCGCCGCCTCCCGGGGCTCCGCCCCCCCGGCCAGGGCCACCGCGTAGGCGCTCACCACCGTATCCCCGGCCCCGGTCACGTCGTAGACCTCCCGGGCCACGGTGGGGAAATCGGTCCGCCGCGGCCCCCGCTCGAACAGGCTCATCCCCTTCTCCCCCCGGGTGATGAGCACGCACTCCGCCTCCAGGCGGGTGAGGATCTCCTTCCCCGCCCGGCCCACCGCGGTCTCGTCCCGGAGCTTGTACCCCAGGACCTCGGCCGCCTCGTGCTGGTTGGGGGTGAGCACGGAGACCTTCTGGTAGGAGAAGAAATGGGTGTCCTTGGGATCCACGCACACCGGGACCCCCAGGCGCCGCGCCTCGGGGAGGATCTCCTCCAGGAAGGTCCGGCTGATCACGCCCTTGCCGTAGTCGGAAAGGATCAGCGCCCCCGCCCCGTCCAGGGCGGCCAGGACCGCCTCCCGCAGGCGCCGGCCCCGGTCGCCCTCCACCTCGGCCCGGCTCTCCTGATCGGCCCGGACCACGTGCTGGCTCCGGGCCACGATCCGGGTCTTCAGGGTGGTGGGCCGGTCGGGATCGGGGAGAAGCCCCTCCAGGGGAAGGCCGGCCGAGGCCAGCTCGCCCCGGAGCAGGTCCGCGCTCGGATCCTCCCCCACCACCCCCACCAGCACCGGCTCCGCCCGCAGGCTCCGCACGTTGTGGGCCACGTTGGCCGCGCCCCCCAGCCGCACCGTCTCCCGGTCCACCTCCACCACCGGCACCGGGGCCTCGGGGGAGATCCGGGAAACGTTGCCCCAGAGGTAGCGGTCCAGCATCACGTCGCCCACGACCAGGATCCGCTTGCCCCGCCAGACCGCGGCCAGGACGTCGAGGCGCTCGGGGGTAACGGGGTTCCAGTTGTCGGTCATGGCGAGGGCCCTCCCGGCCGGCGGCGATTTGGAGCCGGAGGAGTGTAGCAGCTTTGTCCGCGGTGTCCCAGCACCGGGAGCGCCCGGGGGCCGGGCCGGACCGGGTCACAGGTGGCCTTCCTCCTTGAGGCTGGTGAAGCGGTCCCGGCCCACGATCACGTGGTCCAGGAGGGCTATCCCGAGGATCTCCCCCGCCTCGGCCAACCGGCGGGTGATGGCGAGGTCGTCGGCCGAGGGATCGGTCTCCCCCGAGGGATGGTTGTGGACCACCACCAGGCTGGCCGCTCCGTGGCGCAGGGCGGGCTCGAACACCTCCCGGGGGTGGACGATGGAGGCGTTCAGGCTCCCCACCGAGACCGTCTCCCGCAGGAGGAGCCGGTTCCGGGTGTTGAGGTAGAGCCCGAGGAAATGCTCCCGGCGCTCCCCGCGGAGGTCGGCGGTGGCCTCCCACACCTCGCGCGGGGTGCGGAGCACGGGACGGAGGCCGGCGTCCCCGGAGGCCAGGCGCCGGGCCAGCTCCAGGGCGGCGGCGAGCCGGGAGGCCTGGGTGGGGGGCAGCGCCCCCCACAGGGCGCCGGCGCCGCCCGGGGCGGCGAGGGAGGTCCAGCCGGTCTCGGCCAGGAGCCGGCGGGCGGCCTGGCGGGGATCGGATCCCCGGGCCGGGCCGAGCACCAGGCTGATGAGATCGACGTCGCTGAGGGCGTTTCCCCCCTCGTCGCGAAGGGCCTGGGCGAGGCGGGAGCGGGGCCGGCCTCCGGCCCCCTTCCCCTCGCGGTCGAGACAGTAGTCCACGGTCGACACGGGTCACCTCCCGGAAGGCGGACGGGACGGAACGGGTCGACGGGGGGGGCACGCGGCGCCCGGCGGGGGCGCCGGCGCCGCCGGCGGGGCTACTTCTTGCGCTTCTTCTGGAGCTTATCTTCCCGGATACGGGCCTTGCGCCGCTCCTTGAGGCGCTTGCGGCGCCGCTTCAACTCTCGCCGGCGTTCGGATGCCATGGGTTCACCTCCTTTCCCGGATTCGAGTCGGCCGGTCCGGGATCCGTCGGGAACCGCGGCCGGAGCCTGGATTCTAGGCGGGTACGGCCCCCGGGGCAAGCGCCGGTCTCGCCCGGGGTGAAATACCCCCGTCCACCGGCCGTCCCCATTGACGCGAACCGGTCCGAAATGGGATAATTCCTGACCTAGATGAACCTTGCTACCTGAACCGGGTTGTCCCCCTCCCTGGCTGCCTCAGCTCCGCCGATCATCCGCCCCGAACCCGGGTCGGCGGTCTTCTTCACGTCAGCTCTCGACCGAGGTGTCCCACATCATGTTCACTCGTCTGTGCTGCATCCTGGCCGTACTCCTGGCGATTCCGGCGGCCGCGCTCGCCTCGTCCCAGGTCGTCACCCGCACCGTGGATCTGTCTCCCGGCGATCTGCGGGTGGAACACGCGGACGGATACGCGTTCCTCGAGCTCCGCGGGGGGACGAACTCCATGCCCGGAGGGGCCCCCGACCTTCCCCTCTACCCGGTTCACGTGCGACTCCCCGAGGGGACCGAGGTGGCCTCGGTGCGGGTGGTTCCGCTGTCGGAGACGGTGATTCCCGGCTCCTACCGGCTGGGCGCGGTGGCCCCCCGCCAGCCCGGCGCCTGGACCGGACCGGTGGCGGTGGATCCGGCCATCCTCCGCTCCCCCGCCTGGTATCCCGCCGACCCCCTGCTCCACGCCGATACCGGCCGCATGCGGGGGACGGAGCTGGCCGCGGTGGCGGTGGCCCCGGTGGCCTGGCGGCCCACGACCGGCGAGGTGCGGCTCCTCACCCGGTTCCGGGTGGAGGTGACCGTCCGCCCCGAGGCCCCGGCCGGGGGCGACCTGGTCATCCGGCGTGAGAGCCCGGTGAGCGCCCGCTCCTTCCGGGGCGCGGTGGACGGCCTGGTCGGCGGCGGCCCCGCCGGGATGATGGGCGCGGCCGGGACCCTGGCCCCCCAGATCAACAGCGGGGAACCCTTCGCTCCCACCTTCCGGCCCTCCCTGGACGGCAGCCCGGTGGACATGGTCATCATCACCAGCAGCGACCAGGCTGCCGAGTACCAGCTCCTGGCCGACTTCCGGACCAAGATCGGGGTGAGCACGGTGGTGCGGACGGTGGACTGGATCAAGGCCAACTACACCAACGGGGTGGACACCCCCGAGACCATCCGCAACTTCATCCGCGACGCGGTTTCCAAGTGGGGCACGGCCTGGGTGCTCCTGGGCGGCGACACCGACGTCATTCCCATCCGCTTCGGTTACACCACCGCCTACGGCACCGAGGAGATCCCCACCGACCTCTACTACTCCAACCTGGACGGGAACTGGAACGCGGACGGGGACGCGGTGTTCGGGGAGGCCTGGGCCGGCAGCGGCAACACCGGGGACAACGCGGATCTCTACCCGGACGTCTGGGTGGGCCGTCTCACCAGCACCGACGCCACCACCGCCGGCGAGATGGTGGCCAAGACCCTCTCCTACCAGCAGAGCCCCCCCCTCGGCTACCAGAACAGGATGGTGTTCGCCTCCGAGGTCCTGTTCCCGGACAACTGGACCCCGGGGATGAGCATCCAGTACGACGGGGCGGTGGTGTCCGAGGACGCCATCGACAGCCTCCAGGTCCAGAACGGCCCGGTCCGGCTGTACGAGAACTACACCGCCTGGCCGGGAGCGGTCGCCGAGTACAAGCAGACGGTGATCGATTCCGTCAACGCCGGCTGCGGCATCTTCCACCACGTGGGCCACGGCTACATCAACACCATGTCGGTGGGCCTCCTCCACGAGACCCTCATCAACAGCGACGCCGACGCCCTGACCAACGGGGACAAGACCTTCCTCCTCTACGCCGTCAACTGCACCTCGGCCGCGGTGGACTTCAACTGCATCGCCGAGCGCTTCCTGGGCGACGCCAACGGGGGCGCGGTCTCGGTGGTGGGTTCCACCCGCCTGGACTTCCCCAACACCGGCCGCTACTACCAGAACGAGTTCTACGGGCTGGTGTTCCAGCGGGGGGTGACCGAGCTGGGCAAGGCCCAGGCCATGGCCAAGGTGCCCTACGTACCCTTCTCCACCCAGGACAACACCAACCGGTGGACCCAGTTCACCCTCATCTACCTCGGCGACCCCGACCTGGATCTCTGGACCGACGTCCCCGGCACCCTCTCCGTGAGCCACAACGGGACCTTCACCCTGGGCCAGGGGACCTACACCGTCTCCGTGCTCCGGGACGGCTCCCCGGTGGATTCGGCCCGGGTGGCGCTGTTCAAGGACGGCGACGCCTACGCCGTCGGGTACACCGACGGCTCCGGCCAGGCCGCACTCCCCTTCCGGCCCGACGAGACCGGGTCCTTCTCGGTCGGGGTGTACGCCAAGGGGGCGCTCCCCTACCTGGATACGGGCACGGTGACCGCGCCCGGGGCCGCCCCCTACGTGTTCGCCCTCGGCCAGGGGATCACCGACGACGGCTCCGGCTCCACGGTGGGGAACGGCGACGGTAACCTGGACGCGGGAGAGACCGCCGATCTCAACGTGAGCCTCAAGAACAACGGCAGCGTGGGCGAGACCGGCATCACCGCCACCCTCTCCACCGCCGACCCCTACGTCACCGTGGTGGACAACTTCGCCCTCTATCCGGACCTGGGGGCGGGCGCCTCGGCCGCGGCCACCGATCCCTTCCAGGTCTCGCTGGACCCGGCCACCCCGGACCGCCACCTCGCCCACTGCACCCTGAACGTGTTCGGGGTCCAGGGGACGTATTCCCAGGAGATCATCCTCTACCTCCACGCCCCCATCCTGCAGCTCACCCACCAGGCGGTGCGGGACACGGTGGGGAACGGGAACGGGAACGGCACCGTGGCCGTCAACGAGGACTTCGCCATCATCCCCACCCTGCGCAACGTCGGCCTGGGCACCGCCTACGCGGTCCAGGCCCGCCTCCGCAGCACCGATCCCGCGGTCACCATCACCGACTCGGTGAGCGTGCTGGGGGACATCCCCGAGGGCCAGAGCGCGGTCAACCCCGCGGACGGCTTCGCCCTCCGGCTCTCCGACGTGAGCACCGCCCACGAGCTCACCCTGGTCGCGGTGGACGCCTACGGGGAGATTTTCACCCGGTCCCTCGACATCGCCGCGCCGGCCACGCCGTTGGACCTGGTGTCCTACGGCGAGGCGTCCTCGGTGGGACTCACCTGGACCCCGGTGGCCGACGCCGACCTGATGGGGTACGCGGTCTACCGCGCCCCGGCCTCCAGCGGACCCTACACCCGCCTCAACACCGGAACCGGGGAACGGATCTCGTACTTCGACGACGACGGCCTGCCCAGCCTCACCCGCTACTACTACAAGGTGGCGGCGGTGGACAGCTCCGGGAACGAGGGCCCGGCCTCGGTGGTGGCCTCCGCCACCACCACCCTGCCCCTGCACGCCGGATTCCCCATCGAGATCGGAAGCGCCTCCACCTCCGGGATCACCCTGGCCGACCTCGACCACGACGGCATACCCGAGATCCTGGGCGGGGGGCAGGAGATCTACGCCGTCCGCTCCAACGGCGAGGACTTCTACAACGGGGACGAGGACGTGCGGACCCTGGGCCCCATCACCGACACCAACGGGCAGCTGTTCTGGAACACCCCGGCGGTGGGCGACGTGGACCTGGACGGCAGCGAGGAGATCGCCGGCGTCACCTGGAACGACAGCAAGGTGTGGCTGGTCGACGACACCGGCTCCCCCCTCCCCGGGTGGCCGAAGTCGACCAACATCCAAAGCCTGGTGGACGCCAACCCCCTGGGCTCGGTCTGCCTGGCCGACGTGGACGCGGACGGCACCCTGGAGATCCTGTGCTCGGTGGGGCGCCTCCTGTTCTGCTGGCACTACGACGGGACCGAGCTCCGGGACGGGGACAACAATCCGTCCACCGACGGGGTCCTCCTGGCCAGCGCCGACAAGTACTCCTACTCCACCCCCACCGTGGCCAACATCGACGGGGATCCGTACCCCGAGATCATCGCCGCCATGTACGACGGCAAGCTGTACGTGCTGAAGCACGACGGGACCCCCTACCCCGGATTTCCCTTCGCCTGCGGGGCCAACATCACCTCCAGCCCCGCGGTGGCCGACATCGACAACGACGGCCGGATGGAGATCGTGTTCGGGGCCAGCGACAACCTCCTTTACGCCATCCGCTCCGACCTGTCCCAGCCCTCCGGCTTCCCGGTCGGCATCCAGCTCGCGGACACCTACGACTCCAGTCCCGCCGTGGGGGACGTGACCGGGGACGGCATTCCCGACGTGGCCATCGGGGCCTCCAACGGGGCGGTGTTCCTGTTCCGGGGCCAGAACGCGAGCGTCCCCACCGGATGGCCGGTGCAGATCCGGGACAACCAGGGGAACAAGGTCTCGGTGCGTTCCAGCCCGGTGCTGGCCGACGTGGACGGGGACGGCTCGGTGGACGTGGTGGTCGGGGATCAGACCGGCCGGATCCACGCCTTCAATGCCGCCGGGCAGGCCCTGCCCGGATTCCCCATCCAGACCGGCAACCTGGTCGAGAACGCCCCCGCGGTGTGGGACGTGGACAACGACGGACTGGTGGAGATCCTGGCCGAGAGCTTCGACCAGAAGCTCTACTGCTGGGACACCCCCTGGACCTTCGACGCGGCCAAGGCGCCCTGGCCCATGTTCAAGCGCAACCAGCGCAACAGCGGCTGGACCGGCTCGCCGGTGTTCCAGGTGACCGGGGTCGGCGACACGCCCCCCGCTCCCGAGCCGGTGCTGCGCCAGAACGTGCCCAATCCCTTCCGCGCCGGCACCGTCATCCGCTACCGGGTCCCGGAGGGCGAGTCCTTCCGGGGCGTTCGGCTCCGCATCTTCGACATGAACGGCCGGCTGGTGCGCACCCTGGTCGAGGGGGAGCAGCCCCCGGGCCTCTACGACCGGTCCTGGGACGGCCGCGACGAGGGCGGCCGTCCGGTGGCGGCGGGCATCTACCCCTACCGGCTGGACGTGGCCGGGAAGACCGCGACCCGGAAGATGGTGCTCCTGAAATGACCCTCCGCGGGGGACGGCCGCGATCGCCGTCCCCCGCTCCTCCCCGCTCTTGTGGCCCTTCCCCGGGGGCCTTACTCTTGGTGCCCTCATGAAGATCATCCTCCGCCTCGGCCGGTACTTCCGGCCCCTGTGGCGCACCGTCGCGGTCGGGTTCGGGCTCATGGCCCTCTACGCCCTGTTCAGCGGGTTCTCCATCGGGCTGATCCTCCCCATCATCGACAAGGTGTTCATGCGGGCGGGGAACACGTCGCCCGGCACCCTGCACGTGGGCCAGGGGCTTCGGGACGCCTGGCACGCGGTCATGCAGGCCCTGGCCCAGGGGGACGGGTTCGGGGGTCGGTTCCACGCGGCCAGGGAAGCGGCGGTGGCCGGCCTGGTCCGGATCCAGAACCAGGCCCCGCCCCTGGAGATCCTGGCCTGGCTGTGCGTGATCACCCTGGTGGCCATCTTCTTCAAGAACGCTTCGGACTACGGGCGCAAGATCGCCTTCATCCGGGTGGAGCAGCGGGCGGCGGAGTCGCTGCGCACCGACCTCTTCCACCGGGTGGTGCTCATGCCCCTGTCCACCTTCACCAGGGTGCCCAGCGGCCAGATCCTCTCCCGGCTGGTCACCGACGTGGAGCTGGTGAAGCAGTTCACCATCAACACCGGGGCCAACTTCATCCACAACCTCCTCCAGGTGGTCGTGTACCTGGTGATCTCGGTGTGGGCCAGCTTCCAGCTCGCCCTGGTCAGCTTCCTCATCGTCCCCCCCATCGCCCTCATCACCGGCAAGCTGGCTTCCAAGCTCCGCCGGCACAGCGCCCGGGCCCAGGCCCGGATCGCCGACGTGACCTCTTCCCTCTCCGAGGTGCTGGGGGGCATCCGCATCGTCAAGGCCTTCGGCAGCGAGGAGAAGGAGCAGAGCCGCTTCTCCACCGCCATCGCCCGCTATCGCAGCTCGGTGATCAAGCTCATGGGGCTGGACAGCCTCGCCGCGCCCCTCTCCGAGTTCTGGGGGGTGGCCATCGGGGTGGCGGTGCTCTACTACGGCGGCCGGCTGGTGCTGGACCCCGGCGGGGGCATGACCCCGGGGCGCTTCTTCGTGTTCTTCATCGCCCTCGTTTCCATGCTCCACCCCCTCAAGGAGCTCTCCAACGTGATCACCCGCTTCCAGCGGGGCGCGGCGGCCGCGGACCGGGTGTTCGAGATCCTGGACCTGCCGGTGGAGGAGGACGACCCCGGGGCGGTGCCCCTGCCCGCCTTCCGGGACCGGATCGCCTTCGAGGACGTCTCCTTCGCCTACGAGGCCGAACGGCCGGTCCTGGCCGGGGTGTCCTTCGAGGCCCCGGCGGGCTCCACCACCGCCCTGGTCGGCCCCAGCGGCGGGGGCAAGTCGACCCTGGTCGATCTCATCCCCCGCTTCCACGACCCGGTCTCGGGCCGGATCACCGTGGACGGGACCGACCTCCGCCGGGTCCGGCGGCGGGATCTCCGGGCCCTGATCGGGATCGTCACCCAGGAGACCCTGCTCTTCAACGACACCGTGTTCAACAACATCGCCTACGCACTGGAGGACACGGACCCGGAGCGGGTGCGGGAGGCGGCCCGGGCCGCCAACGCCCACGAGTTCATCGAGGCCATGCCCCGGGGCTACGACACCATGATCGGGGAGCGGGGGGTCCTCCTCTCGGGAGGCCAGCGCCAGCGTCTGGCCATCGCCCGCGCCGTGCTCCGGAACCCCTCCATCCTCATCCTCGACGAGGCCACCTCCTCCCTGGACACCGAGTCGGAGACCCTGGTCCAGGAAGCGCTGGAGCGGCTCCTGGCCGGCCGCACCACCTTCGTGATCGCCCACCGCCTGAGCACGGTGATGCGGGCGGACCGGATCCTGGTCCTGGACCGCGGGCGGATCGTCCAGGCCGGGACCCACGCCGACCTGGTGGGACAGCCGGGCATGTACCGCCGGCTCTACACCCTCCAGTTCCGGGACGAGAACGTCCCCCGGCTCGATGCGGTGGAATCCTGAGTCCGGGCGGCCCCCGGCCCGGGTGCTGGCCATCCAGCTCCGCCGGATCGGCGACGCGGTCCTCCTCACCCCGGCCCTGGACGCCTTCCGCGCCGCCTGGCCGGAGGCCCGGATCCACCTCCTGACCTCGGGGCCGATCCCCGATCTCTTCGCCGGCGACCCGCGCCTGGACGCGGTGTGGCTCCGGCCGCCCCGCTCCGCCCTTCCGGGGCTGGCCGCCCGCCTCCGGGCCGAATCCTACGACGCCGTGTTCGACTTCCAGTCCCTGCCCTGGACCGGCCTCCTGGCCCGGCTCACCGGCGGCTTCACCCTGGGCTTCGCCAAGCGGGGGCGCCGCCGGCTCTACTCCCGGACCGCGGTCCTGGCCGACCACCGGGGAACCGACTACGCCGCCGACCACAAGCTGGACCTCCTCCGGCGGGCCGGGCTCAGCCCGGAGCTGCGACTCCCCCGGCTGGTACCCCCCCGGGAGGATCCCCATCCCCTCTGGAGCGAGCTCCCCCCGGCCCCCGGGTGGCCCTGGTTCCGGTGAGCCGCCGTCCCCACAAGCGCTGGACGCCGGAGGCCTTCGCCGAGACCGCGCGCCGGATCCACGCGGAGTCCGGGGCGGGGTTCGTCCTGGCCGGCGGTCCCGGCGAGGAGCCGGCCCTGTCCGCGGTGGCCGCCGGCCTGGGCGGAGTCCCCCACCGGGTGCGCGCCTTCCGCCGGCTGGGCGACCTGGCCGGCCTCCTGGCCGGGGCGGACCTGTTCTTCGGCAACGACAACGGCCCCCGCCACATCGCCCTCGCCCTCGGGGTGGCCACCCTGGCCTGGTTCGGGACCCAGAACCCCACCCACTGGACGCCCCCCGGCCCCGGCCCCCACCGGGTGATCTGGGATCCCGCGCGGGCGGCGGGGCGGCCGGTGCGCCCGGACCTGCCCCTGGTGGCCGACCGGCCCGAGGCGGCGGCGGCGGCGGGGCTGGAGCTCCTGGCCGCGGCGGCGGCCTCCCCATGAAGGTGGCCTTCGTCAACGCCACCCACCGCTGGGGCGGGGTGAAGAGCTGGACCCTGCGGGTGGGGCGCGGCCTGGCCGCGCGGGGCCACGGCGTGCGCCTCTTCGTGCGGGCGGGGAGCGGACACGCCGGCGCCTACCGGGAGGCCGGCCTCGAGGTCCGCGAGCTCCACTTCCGTTTCGACTTCAATCCCGCGGCGATGCTCACCCTGCGGGCCGGTTTCCGGGACCAGCGCACCTCGGTGGTGGTGACCAACGTCTCCAAGGACAACCGCGTGGCCGGCCCCGCGGCCCGTGCCCTGGGCCTCCCGGTGCTGCAGCGGGTGGGGGGAAGCGGGGATCTCCGGGACCGCTGGGGGGTGCGCCTGGAACAGCGGCGCTGGGTGGACCGGGTGGTGGTGCCGGCGCGCTCCATCCGCGAGAGCCTGGCCCGCTTTCCGTGGATGCGGGCGGAGGACCGGGTGGCGGTGATTCCCAACGGGGTGGACCTGGACCGGATCCGCCCCGGGGAGGATGCCGGGCTCCTCCGCGCCGAGCTGGGCCTGGATCCCCGGACCCCCATCCTCGCCGCCGCGGTTCAGCTGGCGGGGATCAAGGGGCTGGACACGCTCCTGCGCGCGGTCCCGGCGGTGCGGACCCCGGGTCCCCCGCCGGCGGTGGCGCTCCTGGGCCGGGGCAAGGAGGAGGGCCCCCTGCGGACCCTGGCCGCGGAACTCGGACTCGGCGGCCGGGTACGGTTCCTCGGCTTCCGCCCCGAACCCTGGCGGTTCCTGGAGGACGCGGCGGTGGTGGTCCATCCCTCGCGCGCCTCCGGGGAGGGGCTTCCCAACGCGGTCATCGAGACCCTGGCCAAGGGACGGCCGCTGGTGGCCACCGCGGTGGGCGGGGTGGCCGAGGCGGTCACCGACGGCGAACAGGGGCTCCTGGTCCCCCCCGGCGACCCTCCCGCCCTGGCCCGGGCCCTGGAATCGCTGCTCGCCTCCCCGGACCGGGCGGCGGCCCTGGGCGCCGCCGGCCGGCGGCGGGCCGAGGCCGAGTTCGACGAGCGGATCATGGTGGAGCGGATGGAAGCCCTGCTGGAGGGGATGGTCCGGTGAGCGGAAGCCTGCACGTCTGGACCATCGGGGACGCCCGCACCGCCAGCACCCGGCTCCGGGTCCACCAGTACCTCACCCGCCTGGCCGCGGACGGGATCCACCCCCGGGTGCGCCGCATCCCCAACGGGTTCATCCCCCGCCTCTGGCTCAAGGCGTCGCTCCGGGGCGGCGATCGCCTCCTGATCCAGAAGAAGCTCTTCTCGCCCTGGGAGCTGGAGCGCCTCGCCGACCGCGCCGGCCGGCTTCTCTACGACGTGGACGACGCGGTCTACCTGGACGGCCCCGGCAGCTCCCGGAACCGGGACCGCTGGCGGGCGGTCACCGGGGCCGCGGACCGGGTCCTGGCCGGGAACGAGGTGCTGGCCGCGGCCGCGGCGCGCCCGGAGCGAGTGGAGGTGCTGCCCACGCCGGTGGACACCGGCCTCATTCGACCCGTCCCGCCCGGCGACCGCACCCGCGGCCTCCTGGCCTGGATCGGGAGCCGCACCAACCTGCCCAACCTGGATCCGGTGTTCCCCGCCTTCGCCCGGGTGGCCGCCCGCCGCCCCGGGGCGCGCCTGGTGGTCATGGCCGACGTTCCCCCCCCCGCCCTCCCCGAGGGAGCCGTCTTCGCCCCCTGGTCCGAGGCCGCGGAGAGGGACTTGCTCCAACGCGCCGTGGCGGGGATCATGCCGCTGGACGACACCCCGTTCAACCGGGGCAAGTGCGGGTTCAAGATCCTCCTCTACCAGGCCGCGGGGCTGGCGGTGGCCGCATCGCCGGTGGGGGTGAACCCGGCGCTGGTCACCGCGGAGAGGGACGGCTTCCTCCCCGCCTCCGGGGCGGCCTGGGAGGAGGCCCTGGACCGGCTGGCCGGGGACCCCGCCCTGGCCGCCCGGTTGGGCGCGGCGGGCCGGGACCGGGTGGTCCGCACCCGCTCGGTGGAGACGCTCTATCCGCGGTTCCGGGCCGCGCTCCTGGAGGAGACCGACACGGCATGAACGACGCACTCCTGGCCCGACTGCTCCCCCCGGTGAAACCGGTCTCGGTGGAGGACGCGCGACGGCGCCTGGCCACCGCGGACTCGGTGCTCCTGGCCGCCCCGCACCTCCGCCTGGGCGACCTGCTCGCCGCCACCCCGTTCTTCGCCAACCTGCGCCGCGCGCTCCCCCGGGCGCGCCTGGTCCTGGCCGCCTCTCCCGAGAACGCGGCCGCGGTGGGCGACAGCCCCGACCTGGACCGGACGGTGGAGGTACCCCTCACCGGCCCCGCCGTCCCCGTGCGCACCCTGGCCGCGGCCCGCAGGCTGGGGCGGGAGGGCTTCGACGCCGCGATCCTGGTCCCCTCCCTGCAACCGGCAGGGGCGGCGACGATCCTGGTCCGGGGGACCCGGGCCGGCTTCACCGCCGGCTTCCCCCCCGCGGAACGGTCCCCCGCCGATCCGCCGGTCCTGGACTGCGCGGTGCCCCTCCCCGATCCGGTTCCCGGGCACGTGGTGGACTTCCCCCTCGCGCTGCTGGAAGGCCTCGGGGTGGCGGTCACCGCGCGCGAACACGTGCTGGGAGTGACCCCGGAGCAGAAGACCCGGGCCGGGGAACTCCTGGCCGGGTTGGGGATCGACACCGCCCGCCCGGTGCTGGGGGTGCAGCCGGGAGGGACGGCGCGCTCCCCCGGCACCCACTGGGCGCCGGCCAACTACGCCACCGTGCTCCAGCGGGCGGCGGCCGAGCTGGGGGTGCAGCCGCTCCTGCTCGGCCGCGGGGGGGACGCCGAGGTCACCGCCCAGATCCGGGACCTGGGCAAGAGCGAGGTCCCGGAGCTCCTGGACCTGTCCTTCGCCGACTACAAGGCGGTGCTCTCCCGGCTCAGCTTCTTCCTCACCCAGGAGGGGGAGCGGGTCCACGTGGCCGCGGGGGTGGGCACACCGTCCTTCTTCATCTTCCTCACCGTGCCCGCCTGGCGCGCCGCCCCCTACGGCTCCCACGTGGCGGTGTGGGAGGATGCCGGGCAGCCTCCCTCCGCCTCCGAGATCTGGGAACGCATGCGGCCGCGGCTCGAGGCCGCCCTGGCCGGACCCGGGGAGGCCGCCGGCCGGTGACCCTTCGCCGCCTCCGGGTGCTGGTCCTGGCCAGCGTGCGCTGGTACAACGCCGCCGCCGCCTACGCGGTGGAGCTGGCCTCGGACCTGGCCGCGGCCGGGCACACCGTGCGGCTGGTGGTGAAACCGGGGAGCCCTCCCGAGGCCGAGGCCCGCCGCCGGGGCCTGGCGGTGGAGTCCGGCTTCGATCTCACCGCCACCGGCCCGGGAGCGGTGTTCGCCGGCCTCCGGGGCCTGCGCGCCCTGATCCGCGACTTCCGGCCGGAGCTGGTCAACGCGCACCGGAGCGAGGACCATCTGCTGGCCGCGGTCGCGCTCCGGGGCTCGGGCATCCCCCTGGTCCGCACCCGGGGGGACGTGCGCCCGCCCCGGGCCCACGCCGCCAACCGCATCCTCTACCGCCGGGCCACCGCCGCCCACGTGGCCTGCGCCGACTTCATGCCCGGGCGGTACTACCCGCCGCTGGGGATCGATCCCGCCGCGGTGCGGGTGATCCGCCCCGGGGTGGACCCCGGCCTCGCCGCCGGGGCCCCGGATCGGGACCCCGCCCGCCGCGCCCTGGGGCTGGAGCCGGAGACGCCCTGGGTCGGGCTCATCGGCCGCTTCACCGCGGCCAAGGGGCACCGGGTGCTGATCGAGGCCCTGGCCCGCGTCCGGCCGCGGAACACCCCGGCGCCCCGGCTCCTCCTGGCCGGGGTGGCCAACGAGATCACCCCCGAGGACCTGGAACGGTGGGCCCGGGAGGCGGGGGTGGCCGGGCGGGTGCAGGTGGCCGGACGCTACCGGAACCCGGCGGCCGCCCTCCGCGCCCTGGACGTGCTCGCCGTCCCCTCGGTGGCCTCGGAGGCCATCGCCCGGGTGGCCCTGGAAGGCCTGGCCCTGGGAGTGCCGACGGTGGCCTCGCGGCTGAACTCCCTCCCGGAGATCGTGGGCGACGCCGGGCTCCTGGTCCCCCCCGGGGACGCTGAGGCCCTGGCCGGCGCCCTCACCCGCATGCTGGAGGACAGCGGCCTGCGGGACCGGGCCCGGACCGCGGGACCGGACCGGATCGCCCGGCGCTACGACCGGGCGTCCCGGCTCGCCCTCACCGAGGCCCTCTTCGCCGGCCTGGCCGGGGAGGCCCGGCGGTGAGGGTCCTCCTCCTCACCCAGGACTTCCCCCCCGCCCGGGGGGCATGGCCGGCTACTACGCCGCCTGGGCCCGGGGCCTCGGGGAGGCGGCCACGGTGGCGGTGGGAAGCTGGGAAGGACGGCCCCCCCAAGCCCAAGGGGCCGAACATATTCTGGAGTTTCCCTTCGACGCCGCTCGAAGTCACCGGCCCTGGGAGCAGTGGCGGGCATCGCGCCGGGTGGCCGCCTGCCTGCGGGCGGAGCGTCCGGCGGCGCTGATCTGCGGCAACGTCCGTCCCTTCGGTCCCCCCGCCCTGGGGCTCTCCCGGCGGCACCGGGTGCCGCTGGTCCTGGCCTACCACGGGAACGATCTCCTCCGCACCGCGCGCCGCTGGCGGACCCATCCGGTGAAGGGCCGCCGCTGGCGGGAACTGGCCTCCGGGGCCCGCCTCCACGTGGTCAACAGCGCCTTCACCGCCGGGCTGGCCGCCGGCCTGGGGCTCCCCCCCGACCGGCTGGCGGTGGTGCCCCCGGAGGTGGACACCGGCCGCTTCCATCCCGCCGCGGGACCGGAGGAGCGGGCCGCCCTGCGTAAGGAGTACGGGTGGCCGCCGGACGCGGTGGTGACCCTGTTCGTGGGCCGGCCGGTGGAGCGCAAGGGCCTGGACGATCTCTTCGCCGCCCTGGCTTCCGTTCCCCGCCGGGTGCGGCTGGTCGCGGTGGGCCCCGCCCCCGGCGGCCGGTGGGCGGAGCGGGCCCGGGCGGCGGGGGCGGCGGAGCGGGTCGAGTTCCTGGGCCCGGTGGGCGCGGCACGGCTGGGCGGCCTGTACCGCGCCGCCGATCTCTTCGCCGGCCCCTCCCGGGAACGGATGGACGACGACGACGTGGAGGGCTTCGGGATCGTCTTCCTGGAGGCGGCCGCCTCGGGGCTTCCCGTCCTGGCCACCCGCACCGGGGGGATCCCGGAGGCGGTGGAGGACGGCGTGGGGGGCGTGCTCGTTCCCCCCGCGGATCCGCGCGCGCTGGCCGAGGCCTGGACGCGGCTGGCCGGGGACCCCGGGCTCCGGCGGAAGCTGGGAGAGGGCGGCCGCACCGGGCGGGCCGCGGCCCATGCCGCCGGGTCCTCGGCGCGGCGGCTCAGGGAGGCCCTGGAGCGCGCCCTGGTGCCGCCGGGCCGGTCGCGGCCGGCCTAGGCGGCGGTCGGCCGCCCCGGGGCCGGGGCGGGGCTCAGCGCAGGGTGTCCAGCTTGTCCTGGGCCAGCCGGGCCTCGTCGGTCCCCGGGCACTCCCGCCCCACCAGCTCGAAGTAGCGGCGGGCGTCGGGCCCGTTCCCCTTCCGCAGGAAGGCGTAGCCGATCTTGAGGGTGGCCGCGCAGACCTTGTTTCCGTCCGGATAGAGGTCCCGCACCTTCAGGAACTCCTGGACCGCCCGGTCCAGCTCCCCGAGGGCGAAGTAGCACTCCCCGATCCAGTACTGGGCGTTGTCCGCGCGATCGGACTGGGGATAGTACTTGAGGAAGTCCTCGAACCCCCCGATGGCGAGCTGGTAGCTCCCCCGCATGTAATCGCGGTAGGCGGCGTCGTAGAGCTCGGTCTCCGAGGCCGGCGGCCGGCTCTCGGCCGGGGTGGGCGTCTCCACCCCGGTGGATCCGGCGGCGGTCGTGTCGGCCCCGTCCGGGCCGGGAAAACCGGCTTGCGGCGCGGACACGGGGGGCTTGGTCTCCTGCACCCGGCGCTGGAGCTTCTCGGACCGCACCCCCTGCTCCTCGAGCTGGGAACGGAGGATCTCCAGGCGTTCCTCCAGGTCCCGGAGCTGGTTCATGGTGTCGGCCCGCATGGAGGCGGTGGCCTCGGTCTGGGTGTCCATCTGGGACTTCAGGTCCCGGACCAGGGCCAGCATCTCCGACTGCTCCCGGCGCATGGCCTCGACCTCGTCCCGGGTCACCTCCACGTTCACCGGCTGCTTGAAGAAGGCGGCCACACACCCCCCCAGCCCCAGGGGAAGCGCGAGCAGGGGGACGACGGCAAGAACACGGAGTCGTGGATTCATGGTGGTGTTTCCGTACTCAGCAGGCGCGCGGGGCCCGGGCGCCGCGCCCCCGGAAGGGCCGCCCCCCCCGCCCGCGGTGCCGGGCGGGAGGGGGGCGGAACCGGTTGGACTACTTGATATCGAAGTGGACGCGGCGGTTCTTGGACCAGGCGGCCTCGGTGTTCCCCATGGCGAAGGGCTTCTCCTCGCCGTAGGAGATGGTCCCGAGCCGCGAGGCCGGAACCCCGAGATCCACCAGGTACTGCTTGACCGCGTCGGCCCGGCGCTGCCCCAGGGCGAGGTTGTACTCCTCGGTCCCCCGCTCGTCGCAGTGCCCCTCCAACGTCACCTGGGCGTCCGGATGCTCCTTGAGGTACCGGGCGTCCTCCTGGAGCGTGGACCGGGCGTCGGCACGGAGTTCCGCCTTGTCGTAGTCGAAGAACACGTCCTGGACCTTGCCCTTCCAGGCGTTGGCGTCCTCGGTGGTCGTCGGGGGCTGCTCCGGAGGCTGCTCCGGAGGTTGCTCCGAGGTGCCGGGGGTCTCCACCTCGGTGGTCGGCGGCGCCGGCTTCTTGCCGCAACCGGTGGTGAGCACCAGGCCGACCAGGGCCACCCCCACCCCGCTCCAGAGAATCATCTTGGCTCGTCGCATTTCGTTGAATACCCTCCTCCGGGAGAAACCGCTCCACGTAGCGAGTTACTGTACCGGGGACCCCGCCGGTCCGCAAGACAGCCCCGCTCCCCGTCCGCCCGATTCCGCGGCGCGACGCGGAGACATGAGAACACCGGCCCGCGATCGAAGTTCCCGGTCCGGCCTCCGCCTAGCGGGGGGGGACCGGGGACCAATCCGGACTGTAATTGTTGCCGGAGACGGTGACCAGGGGCCGTACCAGGCCGGTATCGACGTTGAGCATGTACAGCCCCTGCTGCCCCCCCCGGGTGGAGCTGAAGACCACGTGCCGGCCGTCGGGCGCCCATCGGGGATGCTCGTCGCTGCCGGGACCGCGGGTGACCTGCCGTTCCTCGCCCAGCCCGCTGGCCTCCATCACGCAGATGCGGAACAACCCGTCCCGCCGGGAAGCGTAGGCGATCCGGTCCCCGTCCGGCGACCAGCTCCCCTGGTCGTTCCACTTCCCGCTGAAGGTGAGCCGCCGGGCCCCGGTGCCGTCCGCGTCCATCACGTAGAGCTGCGGGGTGCCGGCCCGGTCCGAGGTGAACACCAGCCGCCGGCCGTCCGGGGACCAGGAGGGCGAGGTGTTGATGCCGAAGGACCGGGAGAGCCGGCGGGGAGAGCTCCCGTCGGTGCCGACCACGTAGATCTCGCTCCGGTCCCCGGCGGTCTGGCTGTAGGCCAGGAGGGCCCCGGCGGGGTCGTAGGCGGGGGCGCTCTGGACCCCCGGCCCTCCCACCAGGCGGCTCTCCTTCCCCCCCGGGCGCTCCACCGTGTAGAGGTCGGCGTCCCCTCCCTGGTAGGAGGTGAAGGCGATGGTGGAGCCGTCCGGGCTCCAGGCCGGGGACAGGTTGATGGACTTGTTGCCGGTGACCCGGGCCACCCCGTGCCCGTCGTAGTCCATGGCGTAGATCTCCTTGGTCCCCGACCGGTCGGAGACGAAGGCGATCCGGGTACGGGCGATTCCCTCTTTTCCCGTCAGGTATCGGACGACGTCGTCGGCGAACCGGTGGGCGATCTCCCGGTAGTTCTCGGGGGCGGTGCGGTAATCGCGGGAGAAGATGAGGGAGCGCCCGGGGAGGGCCTCCAGGCTTCCCCGGAGGAGGATGTTCCCCCCCGAGACCTGGACCTCGCCCCGTACCAGCCCCTGGGCCAGGCCGGTGAAGAGGGTGTCCCCGGGGGCGATGCGGGGAATGTCGGTGATGGCGAAGAGATCGGAGAGGTCGAGATCGTTGCGGGCCACGTCGTGGACCGAGCGGGCGTCGTCGGCGGGGGCGCCGGGGCCGGCCAGGAAGTCCTCCACCAGGAGCCGGATCTTGGGCGTGGCCCGGTCGGTGATCACGATCTGCTGCTCGGACTGGACGCCCCCCTCCTCCTGGGCGGCGGCGACCGCCCCTCCGAGGCAGAGAAGCACGGGGATCAGCCCCAGGACGGGGAGAATCCGGGACAGGGGCGGCCCCGGGGTGCGGGCAACGGGGGTGGCGAGGGGCAACGGGTCCTCCTTCGGGGCGAAACGGGGAATCAGGGCTGCTCCCCCATGGACTGGAACACGACGCTGAGACCGATCTGGTCCCCGGAGTAGGACTCGGGCAGGGGCGGAAGTCGGTCCTTCACCCGGTCCACCGCGGCCATGGCCGCCCGGTCGTAGAGGGCGATACCCGAGGGCTCCATCACGTAGGGCTGGACCACCGTTCCGTCGCGGCGGATGACGAAGTGCACGGTGGTGCGCACCACGCCCTTCCCCACCCGGGGCCGGTCCCAGGCCCGGGCCAGGATCCCCCGCACCAGCTCCAGGTAGAAGTCCTCGCGGAAGTCCTTCTGATCGACCATGCCCAGGGAGACCGGCTCCTCGGGGGTGTCGGGGATGTCCACCTTCTTCTCCGGGGGGGCCTCCTCCTGGGGCGGGGTCTCGGCCTTCTTCTCCGGCTTGGGGGCGACCTCAGGCTGCTTCTCCGGCTCCTTCTTCTCCGGCTTGGGCTTCGGCTTCTCGGCCACCCGCACCTCGTCCGGCTTCTTGGGCTCGGGCTTGGGCTTGGGCTTCTCCGGCTCCGGCTTGGGCTGCTTCACCTCGGGAGTGTGGGTGGGAACCGGGGGTTTGAAATTGGTCTCCGGCCACTCCACCAGGGCCACCTGGTAGACAGGCTCGGCGTACAGGGGGGGCGGGTTCCTGGAAAAAGGGACGGCGAGGAGGATCAACGCCAGCGCGTGCACCCCGAGGCTCAGGGCCAGGAACCGGCCCATGCCCCAGGAGCGTCCGGCCGGCTGACGCCCCTCCTGACGCCCGGTCGGTGACCATTTGAATCTCATGAACGTACCGTTGGCAACGCCCTCCCGCGCCCTGCGGCGCCGGGACCGCGGTCAAAACACGTAACCGCGGCGGGCGGCGATCTCCTCCTTGTGCTTGTCCAGGAGGAGCATCCACTCGGTGCTCCCCTGGGGGATGTTCCGGGAGTAGGTCTTCAGACGGTCGAGAGCCTCTTGATTGATCTCATCCTCGATCCGCAAATCCTCGAGGAGGAAGCGCTCCACCTCGTCGGCCAGGGACTGCGGGCGGCCGGCGAACCGGATCAGCTCGGGATGGTCCCGGAGGCGGTCGGCCACCTTGCCGGCCAGGGCCTCGATCCGCTCCTCGCTCAACCGCATGCTCCGCCTCGCTCTCCGGCCCCGGTCAAAGGACAATACCCCGCTCCCGGGCCAGTTGTTTCTTGATTTTGTCGCGCAGCAGGGCCACGTCCATCCCGCCGCCGTCGATCTGTGCCCGGTACTGCTCGAGCACGGAGGCCACCTCGCGGTCCAGCCGGTCCTCCCCGGCGAGGTCCTCGGTGATGGCGGCGGCGATCTCCCGGGCCACCGGGCCCCGTCCCCGGAGGAGTTCCGTCCCCTCCCGGGACTCCAGCCGGACGGCGAGCCTCTCGGCCAGGTCCTTGATCTTGTGAGGCGGCAAGCGCATAGCCATGCTCCGATCCGCCGGCAGGGCTCCGCCGGTCCGGGATCATTGTCCGGACCGGGGGGAAGCCTTGTCAAGGAACCCCGAGCGGGGCGGGGCGGGGCGGGGGCCGGCCAACCGGAGGCTGCGTCCGGGGATGCAATTCTCTTCCCATCCGCGGGCGGGCCCGGCCCGGGGTCACCGTCACGCTCCGTAACACGTATAAACGCTCTTTCCAATCCGGTGGGAACCGGGGTCCATTGCCGGGGCAATCAATGAAAACGGGATGAAAACGGTGCGCTCACCAATATTTTATGCGGGCGGATATTGTGGCCCTAGAGTATGGATGCTACCATGCCTTCATGCGCAATAGATTCCCCCGTATTGTGCTGATTGTGCGGGTTGAATCTTCTTCTCCATAGAGCACCCTTGTCTCATCGCGAGGAGGGAGGATCAGAATGGCTCGTTCGAAGAAAAGTAAAACCCTGAGTCGACGCGGGCGCCGCCCCAGCCTGCGGGTGGCCGCTCGCAAAGCCAACAAGCTCCAGAAGGACGCGCGAACCCTGCTGTCCGAGCTGGAGGAGCTGGAAAAGCGCCTCATGCGCCTGGAAACCCTGCTGGAAGCCAGCCGGAAGGCGGAGATGGAGAAGGCGCGCAAGAAGCGGGCGAGCCGCACCCGAGGCATCCGGGGCAAGGGCCCCAACGTCCGGGACATGGCCTACCAGGTCCTGGCGCGCCGGAAGAAGCCCATGGGTATCCAGGACATCGCCAAGCAGGTGCTGAAGGCGAAGCCCGGCCAGGCCGGGGAGAACTTCACCCAGAACCTGGGGGCGGCCCTGGCTCGGGACTCCCGATTCGAGCGCACCGGGCGCGGCGTCTACTCCATCAAGCGCTGACTCCGGACCGGCTTCGACCGTGGGATGGGCGACCCCAGCTCCCATCCCGGGTCGATCCCCCAGGCGGCTGCACACATTGGATTTTGACATCAATTCATTGAGGCGGATGAAGCTCTTGCCAGCCAAGCGGAAATCCCGGGCCTGACGCCATCGGTCTCCGGCCCCATTGAGCATCCTGGCCAGGCGAACCAGGAACGCGTGGGGTCGGGCGAGGTCGACCGGGACTCCGCTTCCTTTTTTTTGTCCCCCCCGGCTCCTGCCGGCCGCCCGCGCCCGGCCTCGGACCGCCCCCTCACGCGCGTCCCTTCACTCCCCGCGCCGGCGAAACACCGTGTAGGTCCCCTGGGTGCTCGGAGGGGCGGCGTGGTCCACCCGGTACCGTTCCCGGAACGCGGGCCGGGCCAGGAGCGCGCGGCGGTAGTCCAGGGAGTCGGGGTCGCCGGAGAAGGTCCGGAGTTCCCGCAACCGGTGCTCGTTGACCGGCACCCCGAAGTCCCAGACGATCCAGCGGGGGTCGAGATCGAGAAGCCCGGCCACGTCGTAACGGTGGTGGCCCGGGGCCCAGGCCCCGGTGTGCCGCACCGCGCGGGACCCCACCCGGGGATCGTTGATTCCCAGCACGTCCAGCGCCGGGAGCCCTGAGAAGTAGGGAATCGCACCGGCGGCGGTGACCGCCACCGTGTCCCCCGGGGCGGCCGCCGTCCGGAGCCAGCGCCCCAGGATCTCCCCCTCCCGGGTGTAGTCGGGGATCCGGTCCCTCAGGACCAGCCCCAGCCCCAGGTTGGCCACCAGCAGTCCCCCCACCATTACCCACCTCGCGCGCCCCGTCCGCTCCACCCGCGACCAGGCCTCGGCGGCCAACACGGCCAGGGCCGGCACCAGGGGGGCGAGGTACCGGGTGTCTCCCATCCAGTCCCCCCCCGCCGCGATCACGAAGCACGCCTGGATGACCAGCCACCCCAGAGGGAGCACCGCGAAGGCCCGGGGTCCCGCCCCCCCTTTCCGCGGCGGCGGCGGGCCAGGGCGAGGCCGGCCAGGAGGAGCAGGATGCCCGCGGCCTGGACCGCGCCCCAGGCGCCCACGGCGTCCAGGCCGTGGGCCCAGGCCCGCTCCCCCGCCTCCATCTTGGCCTGGAAGGTGTTGGGCACCAGGCTGCGGTAGGCATGCCACCGGTAGGCCAGGTAGCCCCAGGCCGGGAGCATCCCCGCCAGCCATCCCCCCAGCACCCTCCAGCGTACCCAGGCGCCCCAGAGGAGCCAGCCGAAGCCCCACCAGGCCCAGGCCCAGCCCTCGGGCCGGGAAAGGGCCAGGCCCGCCCCCAGGAGGCCCAGCACCACGCCCCGTCCCCATCCCGCCGGGGCCTCGCCGCGGGCGCGGATCCCCGCCGCCGCGGCCAACCAGGCCGCGACGAGGAGGGCGGCCGAGGCGGTTTCCAGCCCGGACCCGGCCCACTGGGCCAGGCCGACGTCGGTGGCGGTCAGGCCGACCAGAACCACCGTCGCCGCCGGAGGGTAGCCGCGGGCCCGGCGGATGGGAAGGAGCACCGGCCCCAGGGCCAGGAGGCACAGGAGGCCCAGCCAGGGTGCGCTCCGGTGGGGAGGAATGCCGGCTCCGGCTCCCAGGCCGAGCCCGAGGGTCCAGAGCGGATTCGAGAACCCCTCCACCGCCTGACCGTCGTTCCAGGTCAGACCCCGCCCCTCGGCCCAGCGGGCGGCGTAACTGAAGGAGATGAAGGCGTCGTCGATCAGGGCCCCGTGGTGCTCCCGGAAGAGACCCAGGAACAACGTCCCCTGGATGGCCAGGGCGGCCACGAGCAGAAGGACGACGGCTCGCCGGGTGGGAGCCCCGCTCCCCGATCCGGGGGCACCGGAAGTGAACATGCGCTGGCACCTCGACGGCCCGGCCCCGCCGTCCCCCCGCGGACCGGGTAGCTCGGCGCGGCCGGCAAGAAAAAGGCCCGAAGCCGGGGGGGGCTTCGGGCCGGCTCCCCTCCCGGGGAGCGTCGAACTGGTGCGGAAGAGGGGACTTGAACCCCTACAGGATTGCTCCTACAAGGCCCTCAACCTTGCGCGTCTGCCAATTCCGCCACTTCCGCACGCGGAAATCGTGGAGGCCTAGTTCCCCGAGGTCCCGGGGGTCCCGGTCTCGTTGGAGGACCCGCCATCCGGGGACGGGTTCTGGCTCGGGGCGGCCTGGTTCCCCGGCGCCGGCTGGCCCTGCTGCTCCTGGCCGGCGGGGGCCTTCCCCTGCTCCAGGTCCGAGCCTCCGACCGGAGGCAGGCCCTGGTCGCCGGGGATCTCGATCGGGGCCGAAGTGGCCGGTGGGGGCTGGGTACCGCTGTTGGACTGGGACTCCCGGATCACGCTCCGGGGTCCGCTGGTCCGCCCCCCGGCCATGAGGGCCAGGACCAGGGAGGTGGTCATGAAGGCGATCCCCAGCACGGTGGTGGCCTTGCTCAGGAAAGTGGCCGCTCCCCGGCCGCCGAACAGGGACTGTCCCGCCCCCCCCATGCCGCCGAAGGCGCCGGCCAGACCGCCGCCCTTCCCCGACTGGAGGAGGACCACCAGGATCAGGGTCACACAGATCAGGAGATGCAGGGTCAGCAAGAAACCGTAAATCACGGACGTCTCCTCGGATCAGGAATCGATCCGGCCGCCGGAAAAGCAGGGGCCGGATAAAGGACGGGGTAGTCTAGCAGCCGTCCCCGCGGCCGTCAACCGGAAGCCGGGAAGACCGTTCAGGGCGTGCCCGCGGCCCGGATGATGGCCAGGAAACTCTCCGCCTTCAGACAGGCGCCCCCGACCAGAGCCCCGTCGAGGTCGGGCTGGCGCAGAAGCTCCGAGGCGTTGTCCGGCTTGACGCTCCCCCCGTAGAGGATGCGGATGCGCTCCGCCGCGCCCCCCCCCAGCACCTTGGCCACCTCCCGGCGGACGTGGGCATGGGCCTCCTGGGCCTGCTCCGGACTGGCGGTGTTGCCGGTCCCGATGGCCCAGACCGGCTCGTAGGCCACCACCAGCCGGGCCGGATCCTCCAGGGAGAGATTGCCCAGGGAACCCACGATCTGGCGGGAAAGGACCACCTCGGTGGCCCCGGACTTCCGCTCGTCCTCGGTCTCCCCGACGCAGACGATGGGACGGAGCCCGGCTCCGAGCGCCGCTTCCGCCTTCCGGCGCACGTCGGCGTCGGTCTCCCCGAAGAGATGGCGCCGCTCGGAGTGGCCCAGGATGACGAACCGGCACCCCGCCTCCTTCAGCATCCCCGCGGAGATCTCGCCGGTGTAGGCGCCCGAGGCCTCCCAGTGCATGTTCTGGGCTCCCAGGGCCACCGCGCCGCCGCCGATCGCTCCCGCCGCCTCGGCAAGCAGGGTATAGGGGGGGCAGTACACCACCTCGCAGGCGGGCGGGGTCCGGGCCAGGTCCGCGCTGAGCTCGCCCAGGAGGGCGGCCAGCCGGGACCGGTCCAGGTTCATCTTCACGTTTCCCGCGATCATGGAACGGCGGCTCATGAGGGCTTCTCCGTGAGGGCGGCCACTCCCGGCAGCTCCTTGCCCTCCATGAACTCCAGGAAGGCTCCCCCGCCGGTGGAGACGTGGGAGTAGGACGCCTTGTCCAGACCCAGCCGGGCGATGGCGGCCACCGAGTCCCCGCCTCCGACCACCGCGATTCCGCCCCGAGCGTGCACCCCGGCCACCGCCCGGGCCACGGCCTCCGTCCCCGCGGCGAAGGCGGGAACCTCGAAGATGCCCAGGGGCCCGTTCCAGACCACGGTGCGGGCGTCGGAGAGCTTCCCTTCGAACAGCTCCACCGTGCGCGGTCCGATGTCCACCCCCATGGTCCCGGCAGGGATGTCGGGGCCGTCGGAGACACGGGAGGTCTCGGATCCGTCGGCCGCCGCCGAGACCACCGAGTCCACGGGGAGCACCACCTCCACCCCGGCCTTGTCGGCCTCCTTCAGCACCCGGCCGGCGAGCTCGATGCGGTCGGACTCGACCAGGGAGTCCCCCACCTCGTGGCCCTGGGCCATGTAGAAGGTGTAGGTCATGCCGCCCCCGATGAGGATCCGGTCCACCTTGTCCATGAGGTGGTTGAGGACGTCGATCTTGCCCGAGATCTTGGCTCCGCCGAGGATGGCCACGAAGGGCCGCTCGGGCCGGGCCAGGGCCCGGTCCAGGTAGCCCAGTTCCGCCTCCATGAGGAGGCCCGCCGCGGCCTGCTTGAAGTACTTGGTCACCCCCTCGGTGGAGGCGTGGGCGCGGTGGGCGGCCCCGAAGGCGTCGTTCACGTAGAGATCACCGAGCTGGGCCAGCTGCTGCGAGAAGGAGGAGTCGTTGGCCTCCTCCTCGGGGTGGAAGCGCAGGTTCTCCAGGAGCAGCACCTGGCCGTCCTCCAGCTTCTCGCTCGCCTCCAGCGCCTTGCTCCCCACGCAGTCGTTGACGAAGTGGATCTCGCGGCCCAGGAGCTTGGCCAGCCGCCGGGCCACCGGCTCCAGGGAGTACTTGGGGTCCGCCTGTCCCTTGGGCCGGCCCAGGTGCGACATGAGCACCACCCGGGCCCCCCGGTCGACGAGGTCGCGAACGGTGGGCAGCGAGGCTACCACCCGCGAATCATCGGCGATCTCCCCTTCCTTGATGGGGACGTTGTAGTCCACCCGGACCAGGACCCGTTTGCCCCCGACGTCCAGGTCCCGCACGCTGAGCTTGTTCATGGCCCTACCCGCGGGACTTGATGAGGTGGAGCAGGTCCAGCACCCGCATGGAGAACCCCCACTCGTTGTCGTACCAGGAGAGCACCTTGACCAGGTTGCCCTCCATCACCGAGCTCATCTTGGAGTCGTAGATGCTGGAGTGGGAATCGTGGACGATGTCGGAGGAAACCAGGTCCTCCTCGCTGTAGCGCAGCACGCCCTTCATGGGCCCCGCCGCCGCCTTCTTGAACGCGGCGTCCATGTCCTCCTTGGTGAGGGACTTCTCCGTCTCCGCCACCAGGTCCACCAGCGATCCGGTGGGCACCGGCACCCGGATGGCCAGGCCGTCCAGCTTGCCCTTCAGCTCCGGAATGACCAGGCCGATGGCCCGGGCGGCTCCGGTGGTGGTGGGGATCTGGTTGATGGCCGCGGCCCGCGCCCGCCGCAGGTCCTTGTGGGGCAGGTCCAGGAGGCGCTGATCGTTGGTGTAGGCGTGGATGGTGGTCATGAGCCCCCGCTTCACCTTCCAGTTGTCGTGGAGCACCTTGACCACCGGGGCCAGGCAGTTGGTGGTGCAGGAGGCGTTGGAGATGACCTGGTGCTTGGCCGGGTCGTAGTCGTCGGAGTTCACCCCCAGGACCAGGGTGACATCCGCGCCCTTGGAGGGCGCGCTCACCACCACCCGCTTGGCCCCGATCTCGAGATGGACCGCCGCCTTGTCCCGGTCGGTGAACCGGCCGGTGGCCTCGAGCACCACGTCCACCCCCATCTCCTTCCAGGGGAGCTTCCGGGGGTCGGTCTCGCACAGGACCTTCACCTTCACGTCGCCACAACGGATGGTGTCGCCGTCGAGAACCACGTCCTCGGCGAGGTTGCCGTGGATCGAGTCGTACTTGAACAGGTGGGCCAGGGTCTTCGCATCGGTGATGTCGTTGACGGCCACGAACTCGAGATCCGTGTTCTTGAGCGCGCCGCGAAGCACCTGTCGTCCGATACGGCCGAATCCGTTGATGGCTATTCTCATGTCCACGCTCCCTTTCTCTCACGGAGGGTCCCACCCTCCGGGTTCTGGGGGAATCGCCGGGGGTCGCCGGATGGCCGGGGGGCTTACGATTTCCCGGACGCGACCGGGGCGTCGTTTTCCCGCCCGGGGTCGCGAGATCAAAACCTGGAATGCTCAAAATCAAGAATGTCGGTCCCTCCGGACCGACAATGCGATGGTATGCGGGCCCTTAGCGGCTGTCAAGCGGACCCGGGCCCTCCCTCCGGACCGGCCGGGGGGAGGGCGGGGGGAAGGGCCGGGGGCTCAGTAGCCGATGAAATCCGAGGAGTAGCGGAGCACGTAGCGGCCGGTGCCGCTCTCGTCCACGAACACGAACTTGAGCCCGGTGACCGAGGTGGTCTTCTCCCGCTCCGGGAAGAGCGGGGTACCCTGCCGGGTGTAGGTCCACACCTCGTAGGCCCGGGTATCGACCTCGTCGTTGCTGGCCAGGGTGCGGGCGGCCGAGTTCTCGTCGCTCAGCTCCGGGACCAGCTGGTCCAGCTGGTTGTCCTTGGTGGGCACCAGCTCCCGGTCCACCTCGTCCGGCTCGCCGAACCGGATGTAGATGCGGCCCCGGTCGGTGAGCATGCCCTTGCCCCCGGTGCCGTAGTGGTGGTTGGCGAACTGGACCCGGCGCATGAACTCGTTCCGGAGCTCGTTGCGGGCCGTGCCCGGGCTGGGATCGGCCTTGGCCCAGAACTGCTCCAGGTAGAGCTCCCGGTCCCCCGAGGACATGCTCTTGAACTGATCGAACTGGTCCTCGGTGAACAGCACCCGGGCCTCGTCCAGCTTGTCCTCCTCGGTCCGGTCCCAGGACCCGCTCTTCCAGATCACGCTGAAGGGACGGCTGCTGCTCGCCTCCGCCCCGGTGGCGGGATCGGTCACCGTCACCTGCAGGCCGTATTCCCCGGTGGGCAGGCGGCTGACGTCGAAGGAGGTCACCCGGACCCACTCCCCCGACCTGGACTCCACGCTGTCCGGGATCGCGTCCAGCTTCCGGCCGTCGGGGCTCTGGATCTGGTACCGGATCCGGTACCGGCCCCCGGCCCGGGTGGAGTCGCGGCGGTCGTAGACCTCGTAGTAGATCTGCATCCGGGGCTGGAGCAGCCCGTAGCTCCGGCCGGGGTTCGGCACCACGTCGAGGTCGTTCTTCCGGAAGGGGCTGTCCGGGGTCCCGTCGTGGACCTCCCAGGCGAACTGGATGTCGCTGACCCCGAAGTCCCGGCCCCGGAAGGGCGGAGGGATGAGGGGGCCCTCGGCGGTGCCGTTCTTCCGCTTGCCGGTGAACATGTAGAGAAGCCCCCGCTTGCGGACGTTCAGGTCCTCCAGCTGGACCTCGACCGAGGCCGCGCGGGGATCCAGCGGCTCCCGGAGGAGGAGGATCTGGGCGTGGTCGGCGGAGCCGGCCACCGACTGGTCGGCGACCTGGAGGCGGTAGCGGTGGCCGGCCTGCCCCAGCTCGTTGTCGTCCGCGTCCCGGAAGGTGAGCCGGACGTAGAGGTTGGCCGTGAGCGTCCCCTCCTCGTCCTGGAAGGTCAGCTGGTTGTTGAGGACCCGGAGGTAGTACTCCTCCTGGACCTGCCCGTCGTCGCCCAGGAACCCGGCATAGTCGGCCTGGAACCAGATGTCCCCGGTGGAGGAGATCGGGAAGTCGGCGGCCCGGGCCGGCCCCGGCGCCGCCGCGCCCAGGGCGGCGAGGAGCAGTCCGGCCAGGAAGCCGCGGGGCCCGGTCCGGCGGTACGAAAGTCGTCGTTGCATGGTCACCTCGGCCGGCCGCCGCGGGCCGCCGGCGAAAGCCGGCCCGGCCTCGGCGCGCGCGGGATTGTCGGTTTCAGCAGAACGGGCAGCCCGGCCCCAGTGGCCCGAGCTGCCCGTCCTGCCTGCGGTGAACGTGTTCCCGACCGGATCTCCCGGCCTTCCGGCGAGGCTAGAAACCGATCTCCAGGGAGAAGCGGTGCGCCCCGGAAAGATTGCCGAGGTCCGTGTAGGAATAGTCGAACCGGGTGTCGGAGGACAGAGAGGTGGGGAACTTCACCCCCAACCCCCCGCTGAACGTCTCGGCGTCGTACCCGAAGTTGTACCCGCCGCGGAGGAAGAAGAAGTCCTTGAAGGCGTACTCCGCCCCCCAGTTCAGGCGCTCGTTGTTGTCCGGCGGATGGCTGAACTCGGCCGTGGTCAGCACGCTGTGGTTGAGCGACTGGAACACGTTCATGGCCGCTCCCACCCGGAACAGGATGGGGAGCTTGGCGGCCTTGGCGCCGTCGATGTAGGACAGCTCCGAGCCCATGTTCTGGATCTCCATCCCGATCTTCAGCGAGCGGTACCCGGTGTCGTACAGGGTGCCCACGTCGAAGGAGAGCGCGTTGGAGGTCTGATCGTCCAGACCGGCGTGAACCAGGCTCATGGTGCCGCCCACCGAGAACTTGTCGGTGAGGGACCGGGCGTAGGTCAGGCCGAAGGCCGAGTACCCGGCGTCGAAGTAGGTCCCGTCGCCGTCGGGATTGTAGACCGTGGTCCGCTCCATCTGGCTCATGTAGAGCGAGCGGGCGTTGATGGCCAGCATGCCGGGCAGGAAGCCCAGGCTGAACACGTATGCGCCCTGGGTCATGTTGATGTCCGCCACCCAGTTCACATGGTTGATGGAGACCGTGTTCCCCTGGAGGCGCGCGATTCCCGCCGGGTTCCAGTAGACCGCCGACGCGTCGTCGGCCACGGCCACGAACGCCGCCCCCATGGCGGTGGCCCGGGCCCCGATCGGAATCTTCAGGAACTGGCCGTCATAGGTGCCGACCTTTTCGAAGAACTTTGCCGCCTCCGCGTTCCCGGGCGCCAGGCCCACCGGGACCAGGCAGAGAAGCGCCAAAGCCACGACCAAACGTTTCACCGCAGTACCTCCTTGTGCCCTCGACCTTCGGCAGGGAACTTATCGGATGATCACGAAGCGTCCGCGGCAGGTGCCGCCGGAATACTCGACCGAGTACAGGTAGATCCCGCTCGTGACGTTCTGTCCGTTCCTCGTGATCATGTTCCAGAAGTAGGTCCCGTCCCCGCTCGAGCCGTCGTGGACCTCCTGCTTGACCAGATCGCCCGACAGGGTATAGATGCTGATCGTCGCCTTTTCGTTGGGCAGGTTCCGGAAGGCGATCTTGGTTCCGGTGGGATCGCGGTCGCTGGGCACCAGGTCCCACTCCGCCTTGCCCCGGTAGGGATTGGGCACGACCTTGACGTCGTTGCAACCGCCGGTGGCGTTCCACCTCGGGGTCACCGCCTCCGCTTCCACCGCCGAGGGCTGCCCGCTGAGCACGACGTTCTCGAACTCGCCGGTGGTGGGGTTCTTGACCTTGGTGATCCCGAAGGCGGTCACCGCGTAGAAGTAGAGCTTCCCGTTGATGATCCCCAGGCTGTCCACGTACTGGTAGCGGCCGATGGGATAGATCGGGAATCCTTCCTCCGTCTTGTCCACCCAGTCCACGGTGGTCTGCCGGGCCTCCCGGAGGGGCCGGGCGTCCTCCATCTTGGGGTCCGCGCTCTGGTACTTGTCGGATCGGAACTCCGCGATCTTCATCCACTCCTCGGGATCGGGACCGATGGAGCCCTCGGGACGCTCCCAGTTATCCACCCGCCAGACCCGGTACCCCGCGAAGAGCGTGTCCCCGGTGATCGGGTCCACCCGCAGCTCGGAGGCGTTGTCCCACTGGAGGATCACCTTGTGATCGCCGGCCGGGGAGATGAAGGCCTTGAGGTTCGGATCGACCAGGGGATCCAGCCCGGGATCCGTGTTCGAGCCCGGAGGCGGCGGAGCGGTGGTGCCCACCCAGTTGATGAGCTGTTCCTTGCCGTCCACCCCGGTGCAGGGATTGCAGTCCGCGTCCACCCACTCGCAATCGTCGGGATAGGTCCCCGAGCGGTAGCGGATGGTCTGGGGATTGCTGAGGGTGTCGCAGGGATCGTCCCAGGAGATCTCGTCCCCCGGCTGGAGGACGAGGAGGCACCGCTCCTTCCCCCCCACCCCGGTGTTGTCGTTATTGTCGGCGTTGACGTAACGGCCGTCGAAGACCCGCTGCGCGTTCACCGCGTTGGCCCGGAACCCGTCCTGACCGTCGCCGATCACGTAGGCGGTCTGGAAGCTGAGGGATTCCTGGGGGTTGAGCTGGGCGAAGGGCCCGGCCGCGATCACGTACCGGTAGTCGTCGGGCTTGTTGGCGTTGCGGGGGGGCTTCTTGGCCGACTTCAGGAGCTGGTAGCGCTCGTCGTCGTTCTGGGGATCCGAGTTCTGCCCCGAGGAGCTGAACCACACCACCGTGGTCAGGCCCACGGTCTGGGGGGCGCGGACCCCGGTGTCGTCGGTGGTGTGTCCCAGGAAGAGGCTGCCGAACACCCCGGGGACGTCGCCGCCGTTGATGGTGGTCCCGTTGTCGGGGGCGTCCCACATGAAGGCGGTGTCCATGGAGAGGTCCACCCGGGAGCACGCCCCCCCGCCCTGCTGGTCGGTGACGGTGGTGTCGATGTGGGCCCACCCCACCAGGTCGTCCTCCCAGTACCGAGCGTGATTCTTGGGCCCCACGTCGGAGTCGGAGAAGAAGCCCAGGTAGACTCCCTTCAGCCGCTGGTCGCCGGTGTTGATGATCTCGAAGTCGAAGCCCACGAACTCGTTGATGCCGGCAGTGGACCACTCGAAGGAGCGTTGGCGGACCAGCAGCCCCAGCGGCACGTGGTCCGGGTTCTGGGCCACCGCCTCCGGGGTGTCGTCCTTGTACTGGCACGAGAACATCTGCTGGCCGATGGCCTCGAAGTCCTCGTCGATCTTGCCGTCCCCGTCGTCATCGAGCCCGTTCTGGAAGTCCTCGTTGACCAGACCGTCCCCGTCGTCGTCGGCCTGGGCCAGCCCCCCCTCGCCGAGGCGGGCGCCGCCCTTGATCCCCTCGTAGGACTGGTAGATGGTCCACACCGGGGTCAGCTCCGGGCGCAGCTCGGTGGGAGCGGCGGTGGACACGTGGGTCTCGGAATCGGACCCGATGGCCCCGATCCACAGCCCGGAGTAGTAGAGGTACTCCCCCCCCGCCAGCCGGCGGAGAAGTCGTTGATGTAGGGGTTCCCGATCAGGCCCACGTTGGTGATCTGCAGGGTGAGGAGACCGACGTTGTGGGTGAAGATGTTGGGATCCCGAAGGGCATAGAGATCCGCCGGAACACGGCCGTAGGCCATCGGCGGGTCGATCTTGGATCGGGCCTCGGCCGTGCCCGCGCCCAGGAGCAGGCACGCTCCCAGGGCGAGAACGGCCGCCCGCAGAATCGGCGCCCGTCGGAGACGGGGGACTCCGGGGCTCCCCGTGTCTTTTCCGGTTCGAAGCTGGTACGTCATGGCCGTCGTTTCCTGTGGTTAGAAGCTGATCCCGATTCCCACGCGGATGTTGCGGCCTTCCGCGAACACCCGGGGATCGTTCAGGGGCACCCAGTCCTGCACGCCGTCCTCGTTGAGGTCGTCACCCAGATAGGCGCCGCCGGCCCGCCCCGTTTCGGTATAGAAGATCTGGTAGTCGAAGGCCCCGGCCTGGGGAGGGGTGGGGAAGTTCCCCGGGGTCAGATCCTGGATGTTCTTGGCGTCCAGGACGTTGTTCCCCCGGAGGAACAGCTTCACCCGCTGGCCCCAGATCTTGTAGTACTTCTCGGCCTGGATGGTCAGGTTGGAAGTGCTGGGCAGCCGGCGCGAGTTGGTCAGCGAGGGGTCGGTCTTCCGCTGGGTCCGGTACCGGGGGGTCCAGGGGAACCCGGTCCCGAAGGTCCAGACGAAGTTGGCCGACCAGCTCCCCGGGTCCGCGATGGTCGCGGTGGCGGAGACGGTGTGCCGCTGGTCCCAGTCCAGGGGCTGCTCCGAGATGGGCAGGTAGAGGAAGTCCACCACCTGCTGCTGGTTGGGATCCGAGGCCACCCCGGTGGCCACCCCGTAGGTGTAGGACAGCTCCCCGGCGAAGTTCTTGGTGAACCGCCGGGTCAGGCTGAGCTCGAAGCCGCGCGAGGAGGCGTAGTCCTTGTTGACGTACTGGGGCACCAGGTCGGTGCTCCCGCCCGAGGTCACCTCCTCGATGGTGAGCAGGCCGAAGATGTCCTTGAAGTAGACCGTGAACTGCCCGAAGACGTCCTCGGTGAACATGTGCTGGAGGGCGGCCTGGTAGGAAACGGTGGTCTCGTTGTCCAGGTTGGGGTTGCCCCGGGTCCGGGCCGCGTCGCCGCGGTTCTCGAAGATGTAGCGCCGGTCGGGGACCTGGCTGAAGCGGCCGTAGTGGAAGGAGAACACGTCCCGGTCCGAGATCGGGTAGGCGATGCCCACCCGCGGGCTCCACTGCTTGCGGCTGCGGTTCTCCACCTCGGAGGCGTCGAGCTGGTTCCCCACCGAGAACACGTCGTACCGCATGCCCGCGTTGACGACCATGCCCTCGTGTTCCCAGCGGTCCTGGAGGTAGAAGGATCCTTCGGGGTTGTAGTAGTGGTACTCGCTCCGGTAGAGGCCGATCTGGCCGTCGGGATTGACCCGGTTCGGGAAGTCCACGCTGAGGAGGGAGAGGTCGTTGTAGGTCACCTCCACCCCGCTCTTCACCTTGTGGGGCCCGATCTGGCTGGTCCAGTCCGTCTTCAGCGTCCACACCCGGGTGGACCGGTCGGTGTAGGTGGGGACGTCGCCGTTGGTGGCGAAGAAGGGGTGGGTCCGGTAGTGGATCCGGTCCCGCCACTGGTCCGGATACCGCCCCTGGTACTCCCACGGATACTGGCCCAGGACCTCCGAGGTGAAGTCGTAGGCGTTGCGGCTGAGCTTGAGGGTGTAGAAGGTTCCCTCGCTCAGGGTGTGGTTCCAGACCAGCTTGTACTGCCGGAAGTCGTTCACGTAGTTGGGGGTGTGCTCGGGAGCGTTGTAGTAGACCCAGTTGGGGCCTTCCTGGCGCTCGCTGAAGGCGCCGTAGCGGGTGACGATCTCCCCGGTGTCGGGGATGGTGTCCACCCGGGTCTCCACGAACCCCTGCTGGCTGAAGGTGTGGGAGTAGCGGTCGAAGGTGTGGTGGTTGTCCAGCACCTCGAAGGTCATCTTGTAGTTGGGACCGGGCTTCCAGGCCAGCTTGGTCTGGAAGTTGATCTCGTTGTCCTGGCGGGGACCCACGCGGATGAAGTCCAGGATCTGGTGGCGGGTCCGCTGTTCGGAGGTCCTGAGGTAGGTGTCGGACCAGGTGCCCTGGATGGACACGAAGTAGGTCAGGTTCTTGACCGGGGTCGGACCGCCCATGCCCAGGGAGAGCCGGTCGTAGTTGTTGTAGGTCTTGTCCGGGGCGCCGTAGTCGTCGGTCATGTAGGAGAGGTCGCCCTGGAACTTGTCCCCGCCCTCCTGGGTGATGATGTTCACGATCCCGGACTGGGCATTGCCGTACTCGGCGTCGAAACCGCCCAGGAGCACGTCGGAGTCGGAGACGGAAACCGTGGCCACGTTGACCCCGCCCCCCACCAGCGGGTCGTTCACCGGGATCCCGTCGATCTGGTACTGGACCTCGCCCGCGCGCCCGCCCCGGAAGTGGAGCTGTCCCGCCTGCTGGACCACGCCCGACTTCAGGGCCACCGCCTCCTGGAAGGTGTCCACCGGAAGCCGCTCCAGCTCCTCCTGCCCCACCGAGTGGGCGGTGGTGGAGCTCTCCCGCCGGATGATCTCCTTCTTGGCCTCGACCCGGACGGTCTGCATGGTGGCCACCACCGTCTCCTTGAGCTCGAAGTTCAAGGTGACGGTCTGTCCCGGGTTGACCTGGAAGTTGCGCTCCTGCGGCTCGTAGCCGAGGAAGGAAACCCGCACCGAGTAGGTGCCGACGGGGATGTTCTTCACCGTGTAGGACCCGTCGGTATCGGTCATCGCCCCCTGCTTGGAACCCAGGATGACCACGTTGGCGAAGGGAAGCGGCTCGCCCTTGGCGTTCTTCACCGTTCCCGTCAACGTGCCGGTTCCCTGCGCGAAGGCGGATCCGGCCATGGCCAGACCCAGGCAGGCGGTAACTAGCAGCAAAACCAAGCGGTTGGAACGGACGTTCATGGCCGAGTCGGCTCCTTTCCCGAGACCCTTGGGTCTCCTAGCCCAGCTCTCGAAGATACGCGCAACTATAAGCAAGACGGCAGCTTGAGTCAACCGAGGACCCGGATCCGACGGATCCGGAACCGGTCCGGCCGTAGCCGGCTGCTGCTTGTTGTCGTTGCGGTTTCCGGCCCGGACGGGGAACTCCGGCGAGGGGGATGGGGTCATACCAGGTACGACATCCCCCTGCGGATACAGGTACCCCGCGGGGTCGGCAAAGCGGCGAGATCTCTCGTGAGGCAGGGCCGCCGGCACCAAACGGCGGCATGAGGAACCGGACCCGAAGGTCCTTAGCTGTCGTCACTTTAGCCAGCCCCGGGAGGAGTGTCAAGGTCAAACTCCAGCGGCATCCCGCTCAGAACAGGTACCGGACGTAGGCCGAGAACCGGGACCGGTCGACGTCGAGGTCGTTCTGCACGTCCACGTCGTAGGCGACGTCGAACTGCCAGATCCCCCCCGCCGGCACCACCCCGAGACCGGTGGCCAGGGTGGTGGTGTTGTAGGCCCCGCTCAGGTCCGGGGCCTGGTCGTAGGCGTACTTGTCCCGGGACCGGATCATTCCCGCGCGCGCGATCAGCATCTCGCCCAGGAGATACTCCGCTCCCCCGCGGAGGACGGTCTGATCGAGCTTGTTGACCAGGTCTTCGTCGCCGGCCAGGTTCGTGACCTTGGTGGTGGCGAGCTTGACCTCCGCGGCCAGCAGCAGACGGGAACCGACCCCGGTCCAGGACACCCCCCCCACCGCCGCGTCGCTCTTGGCCTCCACCTGCTGGCGCTCCAGCGAGCCGATGGCGTTGGGATTGACGATGACGGTGAAGTCCTGGCTGCCGTGGATGTAGGCGGCTCCCGCGTTGAGCCGGCCCGGAACCACGTCCAGCCGGCCCCGGGCCTGGAACTGGTTGCGGGTCCGGTTCTCGGTGAAGGTGTCCTGCCTCAGCTTCACCACGTCGTCGGTGGGGTTGTAGTGGAAACGGGTCGACCAGCTGACCCGGACCGACTCCTCACCGTCCAGCTTCTCGTGGGTGTAGTCCGCCCCGGCGTGGAGCCTCCCCCGGTTCACGAAGCCCTGCAGGGCGAAGACCCCGCCCGGCCGGCTCCAGTCGAAGGTATCGGTGTGGAACGGCCCGCGGCTCTCGCCGTCGAGCTGGGTGTGGAACACCTCGCCCCGGGCGCCGACGGTCACCCCCTCCACCACCCGATAGGCCGCGCCCAGGCCGGCGCGGGTCACCGCGCCGGTGTGGGAGATGTTGTAGATCTCCCGGGAGAAGTTGTTCTCGTCCTCCGAGGACCGGGACAGGTTGACGCCGAGGGAGAACCGTGGGGTCAGGTAGCGGTTCCCCTGGAGGCGGAGCCCGGAGATGGTGAAGTCGTTCCGCTCCCCGGTGAAGTTCATGGCCCCCACTTCGGCGTAGTCCACCCGGCCCCCGATGCCCATGTTCCCCGGAGCGTGGTAGCCGATGAGGATCGTCCCCTCGTTGATCTTCACGTCGTCCCCGGGAGTCCGGAGATCCCGCTCCGAGAGCTCCTTGTGCGAGTACCGGGTGTCGATGGACCAGGAGTCCCGGTCGTCACCGAAACCGGCCGGGTTGTGGCTGAAGTCGTAGAGGTCGATCTCGTAGTTCTCGTCCGGGACCGCGGCCTCGAAACCGCCCATGCCGTCCAGCCGGACCGTACCCACCCCCAGGTTGAGCTGGGTGGGAACCAGGAACAGCCGCTCCTGGATGAGTTCCTGACCCGAGGCCGGGACCGCCCCGGCCAGGGCCAGGATCGCCGCCGTGGCGGGAATGATGGCGCGCATACGCTTGGTCCTCATGCCCTAGTTCCCCTTGCACCGATCAATGTTCGCGTTGGGCACCAGCCGGGGGGGTTCGAAGCGGAGTCGGATCTCCGTGGATCCGCTTCCGACGGAGGCTGAGCCGTTGAGCACGCCGACCGTGATCCGGTAGTAGTGCTCGTTGTCGGGGATGATGGCCAGGTCGTCCGATCTCCCCGTGTTCAGGTCGCGCATCACCTCGAGGGTCCGCACCGGGAACGCCTTGTCCTGGCTCACGGTGAAGGTCGCGCGCGCCCGCACGTCGATCGAGCTCTCCGGCCCCTTGGCCGGATCCAGGGGGGTACGCATGGCCCAGCCCCGGACCGCGTCGAACTCCCCGCTCAGCAGCCGCCGGCTCCAGGTGGTGGCGGTTCCGATCCGGGAGCAGGCGTCGGTGGTCTTGCAGGTGAACCGGCTGGACTTGGGCCACCACAGGCCCAGGTCGCTGGGCACGCCGCCGTTCACCGCGGCCAGCTGCTCCTCGGTGGGATCCCGGACGTCCGGAGGACACTCGTTGAGCCGGTCCGGAACCGGGATCGGGTTGTTGCCCCCGAAGTTCTTCACGTAGGGCAGGAGCCCGGCGTCGTCGGAGATCGCGCCCCCGCTCCCGATCCACATGTCCTCCATGAAGCCGGCCTTCTGGAGGAAGAGCGGGAACCGGTTCTCCGGCACCATGTTCGGCTCCACCAGGCCCGCGCTCCAGTTCGGGAACTGGGGGACCGGCTGAAGATTGGTGCGCCCGGCCCGCCAGATCCAGGCGTCGGCCTGGGTGAGCCCGCCGCCGACGGCGAGCCCGCTCACCGGGCCCTCGCCCAGCACCCGGGAGCCGAGCAGGCTCCGCTGGGCGTCGATGAGCGCGGAGGCGGAGGACTCCTGGGGAACCTCGCCGAGGAGGACCAGCACCTGGTCCTCCTTGCCGTCCTTGTGGATGCGGGTCCAGTACTCGGGCTTCACCAGCACCGAGTCGCAGTTCGCGCCCCCGAGGTCGGTGTCGGGGACCGGGCTCGGGCAGTAGTCGGGGTACCCCTCGGCCGGATTGGAACAGATGGCTCCGTCCGGGGTCTTCCGCATGTAGGCGAGAAGATCGGGACTGGCGTCGAGAGTCTCGTCCGGGTACCGGATGAGGAAGTAGATGCGGTCGCTCCCCCCCAGCCGCGACTCGTCGCTCCAGAGGGCCCGGACCTCGAGGTAGTAGTCCGGCCCCCCGCTCCCGTTCTCGCCGGTCATGCGCACGAAGATCGGTTCGGCGGTGCTCCACTCCGTAGCCTGGGCTACGCCGTCCAGCTGCGGCAGGTAGTCGTCGCAGGGACTGGGGGTGGGCCCGGGGTCGGCGTACTTCACGGTAAGGGTGGTGTAGTCCGCCAGTTGCGGCTCGCCGATCTGGTCCACGCCGGAGCACCCCCCCGCAATCCACAGGAGAGCGCCGGCCAGGGCGCCAAGAATCAGCACGCGTAGAACGTTCATGGAATCGTCCTCTATCGGGTTCTCAGCCGCTCGGTCTATGAGGAGGGGGGGGACCGGCTTGGTCGCTCGGAGAGCGCAATAACGCTAAATCGGGCAACCCTACGTGTCAAGGCTTCTTACCGGAAAGGACTTATCCGCGAGGCCGGGGCGGCGGCGGCCCGGGCCGGCCGCGGCTCACGCAGGGGTCGCCGGCGATCCAGAACCGCCAGGGCCGGTCGGTCCCGCGGCGGATCCCCACCCGCGGTCCGGAAGCGATGGCCTCCGGCCGGAAGCCGTCGTCCCGCACCGTGACCGCGGGTCCGGTGAGCGGTGCCTCGTTGAGCCGCAGGTCCACGTCCAGGGCCTGGCAGAGCATGGAGGGGCCGGCGGCGAGGTCCCGCAGCCGGTCCCGGCCCCGCCGGCGCCGCATCCGCTCCAGCCCGCCCTCGGGACGAAGGGCCCGGATCAACACCGCACCCGGATACCCTTCATGCTCGGTGACGAAATTGATCAGATGGTGCATGCCGTAGGTGAAGTAGACGTAGGCCCGCCCCGGGGGTCCGTAGAGGACCCGGGTGCGGGGGGTCCACCCGGCAACGGCGTGGCAGGCGGGGTCGTCCTCGCCCCGGTAGGCCTCCACCTCCACGATGCGGCCCCAGGTGTAGGCGCCCCCCCGCTCCCTCCGGCAGAGCAGGCGGCCGAGCACCTCTCGGGCCACCTCCAGGGTGTTCCGGGCGAAGAAGGAGGCGGGGAGCACGCGTCCCGGGGGTCGAAGGGGCGAGCCGCGGTCGGCGGGCGCCGCGCTCATCCGCGGCGCGCCGCCTCCACTCCGAGGCCGGCCAGCACCCCCCGGAGCTCGCTCTCGATGGCGTCCCGGGCCCCGGGGGTGGTCCCCTCCGCGCGGAGCACCAGGACCGGCTGGGTGTTGGAGGCCCGCACCAGCCCCCAGCCCTCGGGGAAGTCCACCCGGGCCCCGTCCACCTCCACCAGGGGGCGGAGTCCGCGGTACCGCTCCCGGACCCCGTCCACCACCGCGAACTTCCGCTCATCGGGGCAGTCCACCCGGATCTCGGGGGTGGCGAAGTAGCGGGGAAGCTCGTCGGCCAGCTCGGCCAGGGGCCGGCCGGCCTCCGCCACCAGCTGGACCAGCCGGCCGGAGGCGTAGAGGGCGTCGTCGAAGCCGTACCAGTCGTCGGCGAAGAACATGTGGCCGGACATCTCCCCGGCCAGGGGGGATCCGGTCTCCCGCATCGCCTTCTTGATGAGGGAGTGCCCGGTCCGGGTCATGACCGGCTTCCCGCCGTGGGCCTCGATGTCCTCGATCAGGGCCCGCGAGCACTTCACCTCGAAGAGGATCGGGGCTCCGGGCCGGCGGGCCAGCACCTGCCGGGCGAAGAGGGCCAGGAGCTGGTCTCCCCAGAGCACCCTCCCCTCCCCGTCCAGGGCTCCCAGCCGGTCCGCGTCGCCGTCGTAGGCGAGGCCGAGGTCGGCGCCCGTCTCCCGCACCCGCTCCCGGAGCACGGTCAGGGTCTCGGGGAGGGTGGGATCGGGGATGTGGTTGGGAAAGCGCCCGTCGGGGGTGCAGTAGAGCTCCTCCACCTCGCAACCCAGTCGGCGGAAGAGGGCGGGGGCCAGCTCCCAGGCGCACCCGTTCCCCGCGTCCAGGACCACCCTGAGCGGCCGGGCCAGCTCCAGGCGCGAGACCATGGCCTCCAGGTACTCCCCGCGCACGTCGTGGTCGGCGGCGGCGCCGTCCCCGGCGCGGAAGGTCTTCGTCTCCATCCGCCGGCGCAGGTCCTGGATCTCCTCGCCGAAGAGGCTGGCCTTCCCCCGCATGAGCTTGAACCCGTTGTACTCGATCGGATTGTGGCTCCCGGTGATCTGCACCCCCCCATCCAGGTCCAGGTGGTGGACGGCGAAGTAGACTCCGGGGGTGGGCACGGTGCCGAGGCGGACCACGTCCACCCCCGCGGAGAGGATCCCCCCGGCCAGGGCGCCGGCCAGGGCGGGCGAGCTCTCACGCACGTCCATGCCCACCGCCACCCGGGAGCCGCCCCCCTCGGCGATCAAACTCCCGTAGGCCCGGCCCAGGTCGCGCACCGTCTCCGGGGTCAGATCCCGGTCGACCAGCCCGCGCACGTCGTACTCGCGGAAGATGTGGGGGTTCACGACACCGTCTCCCCGGCCTTGCCGCCTTGCTTACCCTTCTTCCCCTCGGTCCCGGAACGGAGGAAGGCGTCGATGAACCCGTCGATGCGGCCGTCCATCACCGCCTGCACGTCCCCCTCCTCGTAGTTCGTCCGGTGGTCCTTGACCAGGGTGTAGGGCTGGAAGACGTAGGAGCGGATCTGGCTCCCCCAGGCGATCTCCTTCTGCTGGTCGTAGAGCGCGTCCAGGGCCTTGCGCTCCTCCTCCAGCTTCCGGGCGTAGAGCCGGGCCTTGAGGATCTTGAACGCGCTCTCCCGGTTCCGGTGCTGGCTGCGTTCGTTCTGGCTGCTGACCACGATGCCCGAGGGGATGTGGGTGAGCCGGACCGCGGAATCGGTCTTGTTGACGTGCTGCCCGCCCGCCCCCGAGGCGCGGAAGGTGTCCACCCGGATGTCCGCCTCGTTGATCTCGATCTCCACGTCCTCCTCCACCTGGGGGAAGACGAACACCGAGGCGAAGGAGGTGTGTCGGCGCCCCGAGGCGTCGAAGGGGGAGATGCGCACCAGCCGATGCACCCCGGACTCGGCCTTGAGGTAGCCGTAGGCGTACTCCCCGTTCACCTCGAAGGTGGCGTCCTTGATCCCGGCCTCGTCCCCGGCCTGGTAGTCGAGCATCTCGGTGGCGAAGCCGCTCTGCTCCGCCCACCGGAGGTACATGCGGAGCAGCATCTCGGCCCAGTCCTGGCTCTCGGTGCCCCCGGCCCCGGGGTGGATGGTGACCACCGCCCCCTTGGGGTCGGCGGGATCGGAGAGGAAGGACTTGAGCTCCAGCCGGTCCACCTCCTTCTCCAGGGCGGCCAGCTGGTTCTCGATCTCCCTGCGGGTGTCGGCCTCCTCCTCCTCCACCGCCATCTCGAACAGCTCGGCGGCGTCGTTCACCTCGCGCTCGGTCTTCTCGAACTCCTCCACCGTGCCCTTGGCGCCCTTGAGCTCCTGGACCACGATCTGGGCCTTCTCGGGGTCGTCCCAGAACCCGGGCTGGGCCATGAGCCCGTTCAGCTCGTCGACCCGGCTCCGCTTCCCGGCGACGTCAAAGATACCCCCGAAGAACGGCCAGCCGCTCGCGCAGGGTCTCGAGAGTGCGTCGAATGTCCTGGATCTCCAGCGTCATGATGTCCTTTCCGTGGGTGTGCCGGCCGGGCGCGGGGGGAACCCGCGGCCGGTTCAGCCGTCTCCGCCGCTCCGGCGGAGGATCTCGTCGGCCAGGGCCTGGATCTTCGCGTCCAGGGCGTCCAGGCCGCGATCGTTGCCGATCACGATGTCCGAGCGGCGGAGGAGCTCCTCCTCCCCCACCTGGGCGTCCAGCCGCCGGTCGGCGGCCTCCGGGGAGAGGCCCCCGGCCACCAGGCGCGCGCGGCGGCTCTCGCGGGGAGCGGTCACCCCGACCACCAGATGCACCAGCTCCAGCGGCGACCATTTTAGCAGCAGGGCCGCCTCCACGACCGCCGCCGGTTCCCCCTCCGCCTCCAGGGCGGCCAGGCGGCGGCCCAGCTCCTCCACCAGCGGCGGGTGGACCAGGGCATCCAGGGCGGCCAGGGCCTCGGGATCGCCGAACACCCGCGCCCCCAGGGCCCGCCGGTCCACCCCACCGGACGGATCCAGGATGCCGGACCCGAACCGCGCGGCCAGCCGGGCGACCAGGGGACTCCCCGGCACGTAGAGCTCGTGCGCCACCCGGTCCGCATCCACCACCGGCAGCCCCCGCCGGGCCAGGCCCCGGGCCACCGTGCTCTTCCCCGAACCGGCGGCGCCGGTCAGTCCCACCCGCAGCATGTCAGTGGATCTCCGCCCAGTTCGCGCCCACCCCGATGTTGACCAGGATGGGGACGTCCAGGGTGAGCGCCCCTTCCATGGCCTCCCGCACCGTCCTCCCGAGGCGCTCCGCCTCGGATGCCGGACACTCCAGCACCAGTTCGTCGTGGACCTGCAGCAGCAGCCGGGCCTCGAGCTTCTCCGCGGCCAGCCGCCGGTCCAGGTCGACCATGGCCACCTTGATGAGGTCGGCGGCCGACCCCTGCACCGGGGTGTTGACGGCCAGCCGTTCGGCCAGGGCCCGGGCGGCGGCGCTCTTCATCCGGAGCCCGGGGAGGTACCGCCGCCGGTTGAGCAGGGTGGTCACGTACCCCTGGCGGCGGGCCTCCTCCAGGGTGCCCTCCAGGTAGGCCACCACCCCCGCGTACTGCTTCTTGTAGGCGCGGATGAAGGCCGCCGCCTCGTCGTTGGGGATGCCCAGGGTCCGGGCCAGCCCGTAGGCCCCCTGGCCGTAGAGGACGCCGAAGTTCACCGTCTTGGCCTGGGCCCGCTGGAGGTCGCTCACCGCCTCCGGCGCCACCCCGAACAGCCGGGCCGCGGTGTCCCGGTGCACGTCCACCCCCTCGGCGAAGGCGGCCACCAGGGCCGGGTCCCGGCTCAGGTGGGCCATGATCCGCAGCTCGATCTGGCTGTAGTCGGCGGAGAGGAGCACCCAGCCCGGTTCCCCGGGCACGAAGGCCCGCCGCACCTCCCGGCCCAGGGGGGTGCGGACGGGGATGTTCTGGAGGTTGGGATCCGAGGAGGAGAGCCGCCCGGTGGCGGCCACGGTCTGGTTGAAGGAGGCGTGGAGGCGCTGCGTTTCCGGATGGACCAGGGCGGGCAGGGCGTCCACGTAGGTGGACTTGAGCTTGGCCACCTGGCGGTAGTCCAGGACCGCCCCCGGAAGATCGTGCAGGGGGCGGAGCCCCTCCATCACCTCGCTGTCGGTGGAGAACCCGGTCTTGGTCCGCTTGCCGTGGGGCAGGGCCAGGCGCACGAAGAGCACGTCGGCGAGCTGCTTGGGGGAGTTCACGTTGAAATCGACTTCGGCCAGTTCCCGGCAGCGCGCCTCCAGACGGGTGAGCTCGGTCTCCAGCTCCTTGCTCATCCGGGCCAGGAAGGGGAGGTCCAGGGCCACCCCGGTCCTCTCCATCTTCTCCAGCACCCGGAGCAACGGCATCTCCACCTTGCGGAACAGGTCGTCCAGCTTGGCCGCCTCCAGCCGGGGCGCGAACACCCCCCGGAGCCGCAGGGTCATGTCCGCGTCCTCGGCGGCGTAAACCGCCGCCGTCTCCGCCTCCACCGCGGCCATGGAGATCTGCTTGGCCCCCTTCCCGATCAGGTCGGTGATGGGGATCATGGCGTGGTTGAGCTCGATCCGGGCCAGGTCGTCCAGCTTGTGGGACCCCTCGGGGTCCAGCAGGTAGGAGGCGATCATGGTGTCGAAGGCCACCCCCTCCACCGGGAATCCCGCCCGCTCCAGCACCAGCAGGTCGTACTTGGCGTGGTGGAACACCTTGGGAATCCGGGGATCGGCCAGGACCGGCCCCAGCGACTTCCGCACCGCCCCCGCCGGGATCGGCTCCGCCCCTTCGGCGTGGCCCACGTTCACGTACCAGCCCCGCCCGGGACCGGTGGAGAGGGAGATGCCCACCAGCTCCGCCCGCATGGGATCGGTGGAAGTGGTCTCGGTGTCCACGGCCAGCCCCTCCCGGGCCCCGGCCAGATCCCGGGCCAGGGCCCCGAGCGCGGCCGGGTCGGAGACCAGCTCGTACCCGGAGGCGGCGGCGAAGAGATCCGGGGCCTCGGCCCCGCCCGGCCCCTCCCCCACCAGCTCCTGCCGGAGCCGGCGGAAGTTCATGCGGTCCAGGAACCGGGCCAGGGCGTCCCCGCCCGGCGGACGCGCGGCCAGGTCCTCGAGGGTAAAAGGCAGGTCGAGATCGGTCTTGATGGTCACCAGCTCCCGGGCCAGGAGAGCGGCCTCGCGGTGCTCCTCCAGCTTCCGGCGCTGGCCGGGGCTGAGTTCCTCCAGGTGCCGGTAGAGCTCGTCCAGGCTTCCGTATTGGGCGATCAGCTTGCCCGCGGTCTTGGGGCCGATTCCGGGCACACCGGGGACGTTGTCGCTGGTGTCCCCCATCAAGGCGAGCACGTCCACCACCTGGCGCGGCTCGGTGACCCCGAACTTGTCGGGGATGTCGTCGGGGCCGATCACCTTGGCCTCCACCGCGGTGGCCCCGCCCCGTCCCGGATTCAGGATGCGGGCGTGGGAGCCCAGGAGCTGGTAGAAGTCCTTGTCCCCGGTGACCATGACCACGTCCAGGTCGGGGCCGGCGAGCTGGGCGGCGTAGGAGCCGATCACGTCGTCGGCCTCCACTCCCGATTCCACGATGAGGGCGGCCGGCCACGCCTCCACCAGCTCCTTCACCATGGGGATCTGGGTGCGGAGGTCCTCGGGCATCTCGGCCCGGTTGGCCTTGTACTCGGCGTACATCGCGTTCCGGAAGGTGGGGCCGGGAGGGTCCAGCACCACCCCCAGGTAGTCCGGCCGCTCCTGCTCGACCAGGAACTGGAGGGTGTTGGCGAAGCCGAACACCGCCCCGGTGGGAGCGCCGTCGCGGTTGGTGAGCGCGGTCCGCTGGAGCGCGAAGAACGCGCGGTACACCAGCGCCGTGCCGTCCAGTAGGTAGAGTCGCTTGCTCATGGCCGCCGTCCCGCGGTTGGTGGTAGGGCCGGTTCCCGGGTCAGGCCGGCTCCGGGGCACTACGGTAGAGGCCCCGCCGGTGGATGTATAGCTCCACCTCCCCCGGAACGAGGTGCCGGATGGAGCGCCCCGCCCCCACCCGCGTCCGGATGGCCGAGGCGGAGATGGCGAAGGGGTTCCCGCCGACCAGGAGGCAGCGCGCGGCCAGGGCCGGGTCCACCTCCTCCCGGGCCAGGCCGGGCCGGTTCACCGCCACCACCCCGAACCCGGACAGGATGCGCTCCGGGGACCGCCACTTGGGCAGGTCGCGGAGGCTGTCCCAGCCGAGGATGAAGCGGATCTCGTCCCCGGGATGGAGCGCGGCCAGCCGGGTCAGGGTGTCCACCGAGTAGCGGGGTCCGTCGGGGTCCAGCTCCAGGGTCTCGATGGCGCTCTCCGGCTCCCGCCGCAGGGCGAGCCGGAGCATGGCCAGGCGCTCCTCCGCCGGGGCCAGGACCTGGTCCGGCTTGTGGGGAGGGCGGAGCGCGGGCACGAAGAGGACCCGGTCCAGCCCCGCCGCCTCCCGGGCCAGCAGGGCCACGTGGAGGTGCCCCCAGTGGACGGGGTTGAAGCTCCCCCCCAGGACTCCCAGCCGGGCCACCCTAGGGCGAACCCGCGGGCTGCTCCGCTCCCGCCTTGGCGGGCGTCTCCGCCCCCGGAGCGGCGCCGTGCCGGCGGGCGGTCTCGAGCACCTCGCGGGCCTCCCGCTCCTGGTCGCGGTCCGGACCGTTGTCCAGGAGCTTCTGGGCCCAGTCCGCGGCCTCGGCCCAGTCGCGGGTCTCCTGGTAGCTCCGGGCCAGCTTGAGCATGGCCTTCTGCGCCCAGCCGGTATCCCGGTACTCGGCCAGGACGCGGTCCTGGTAGTAGAAGCGGGCCGCCCGCTCGTCCCCCAGCTTGTCGTAGAGGGCGCCGTTCTTGTAGGCCTTCTCGGCCAGCTTGTCCCGGATGTCCTCGATGTGTCCCCGGGCGCGCTCCGCGTGCTCTCCGTTCGGGTTCCGGGACAGGTAGCTCCGGAACTGGGTGAGGGCGGCCAGGGTCTCGGTCTGGTCCAGGGCCGCGGGCCGGGACTGGGAGAGCAGGGCCAGGGCCAGGTAGTACGAGGCGTCGGCGGCGAAGGGGCTCTCCGGGTACTCGCGGAGCACCCGCCGGAACCGGTCCTCCGCCTCCAGGAAGTCCCCGTCCTCGTACATGGCCCGTCCGGCCAGGTAGATGGCCTCGTCGGCGAAGCGGCTCCCCGGACGGTCGGCCAGGAGCTGCCGCACGATGACCAGGGTCTCGGCGGTGTTCCCCTGCTCCAGCGCCTCCCGGGCCGCCTGCATGCGATCGGCCTCGGTCCCCGGGGGTACCTTGGGCATGGACGCGCAGCCGGCCAGGAGGGCCAGGACGGCCACCCAGAGCCCGCTCCGGAGGGCCCGGCGCCCGGCCGCGCGGGCGAGGCCCGATGTGTGGGAATGACGGTTCATGAGGATCAGTTCTGGTTGGTGTAGAAGAGATAGATTAGACCGGCCACGATCCCGGTGACCAGGGCCGGTTCCACCAGGACCCCCCAGCCCCGGGTATGGAGGGTGGGCTGGGTGAAGGGGAAGGTCTTGCCCTCCAGGAGCGGCAGCTTCCCGGCCGGGACTACGTCGATGCGCTCGGTATCGCCGCTTCCCACCCACACCACGTCCTCCCGCCGTCCCTTGAGCAGGTTGGCGTAGAGGCTGACCGCGGCCAGGCGCTGCACCCGCCGCGAGCCCAGGGGGCTGGTCCGGTGCGACTCCGGGTAGAGGATGCCGAACTCCGCCACCCGGTACCGGAAGACGTACTCGTCCGGAGCGGGGCCGGTGTCCGCGGCCGGCCCGGCCGCCCCGGCCCGTCCCTTGGGCCCCGGCCCGTTCACCGAGGCGCTGTCGGCGGCGGAGGAGTCCGCGGCCGAGGGGGGCGCGGGCGGCCCCACCATGGGCGCCTGTTTGAGATAGGCGGAGTAGCCGAGATCGGTGAGCCGGGTGAGGAGCAGGTTCTCCACGAACCAGTTCGCCTCGTGATCCGAGGCCGACTCCACCCGCAGGGTCGCCCCCGGGGGGGCGTTGAAGCCGACCAGGAGCTCCTTCACCGCCGCCTGGGCGGCGTCGGTGAGCATGGTCAGGTTGGTGGGGTAGGACTCCTCCACCGCGGATCCCAGGTCCTGGGCCGACGCCGCCCCCCACCCCGCCGCGACCAGGGCCGCGGCCAGGACCGGAACGCGAAGCCCGCGCACCATCGCACCCGTCATTCGGAATCCTCCACCGCCGGCGCCGCGGTCCGCTGGGTGGGGGTGCCCGCCACCCCCACCAGGTCGTATGCATCGGCCCCGGTGATCGTCACCGGGTAGAACGCCCCCGGGCGGAGGCCGGTTCCCGCCACCCGGACGCAGCCGTCCACCTCCGGAGCCTCGCGCACGCTCCGTCCCCGGGCCGGGCGGCCTCCGGCACCGGGCCGCTCGATCAGGACCTCCAGGGTCTTCCCCACCTGCTCCCGGTTCACGGCCAGGCTGATGAGGCCCTGGGCGGCCAGCACCCGGTCCACCCGCTCCCGGGCCACCTCCTCCGGCACCGGGTCGGGGAGCCGGGACGCGGCCGCGGTGTCCTCGGGCGAGAAGGGAAAGGCCACCAGCTTGTCGAAGCGGGCCCACTCCAGGAAGTCCAGGAGCTCCTCCACCTGGGCCTCGGTCTCCCCCGGAAAACCCAGGATGACGTTGGTGCGGAGGGCGATACCCGGAACCCGCTCCCGCAGGGTGCGGACCAGGTCCACCACCACGTCTTTCCCGGTGTGGCGGCCCATCCGCTTGAGCAGGGGGTCGGCGATGTGCTGGATGGGCATGTCCGCGTAGGGCACCACCTTCTCGGTGCCGGCCACGGCGTCGATGAGCTCCGGGGTCCAGTAGAAGGGGTTGGCGTACATGAGCCGGATCCAGCGGATCCCCTCCACCCGGTCCAGCTCCCGGAGCAGCGGGGCCAGGGCGGGCCTGCCGTGGAGGTCGATGCCGTAGGCGGTCAGGTCCTGGGCGATCAGCACCAGCTCCCGGGCCCCCCCCGCGGCCAGGGCCCGGGCCTCGGCGAGGATGTTGTCCCGGGAGCGGGAGCGCTGCCCGCCCCGGAGCTGGGGAATGATGCAGAAGGTACACTTGGCGTCGCACCCCTCGGAGATCTTGAGGTACGGGGAGACGGGGCCGGTGGAGAGCACCCGGGAGGCGGGATCGCCGTAGACCGCGTCCACGTCGTCCGCGGTGCGGGCGGCGGGGCGCTTGTCCGGGTCCAGGAGGCCGTTCACCACCTCCACCACCCGGCCCACGTCCCCGGTGCCCATGACCGCGTCCACCTCGGGAAGCTCCTCCATGAGCTGGGTCCGGTAGCGGTCGCTGAGGCAGCCGGCCACCACCAGTTTCCGGAGTTTCCCGGTCTTCTTGTGGCGGGCCACCTCGAGGATGGTGTCGATGGACTCCTCCACCGCGCTCTCCAGGAAGGCGCAGGTATTGACCACGGCCGCGTCGGCCTCGGCCAGGTCGCCGGTGGTGACGAACCCGGCCCGGTCCAGGCGGCCGAGCATGACCTCGGAGTCGACCTGGTTCTTGGGGCAGCCGAGGGTGACGAAGGCGATTCGGGTCATGGAGTTCCTATGTGCGTACGCCGTTCTGGGGTACGGCGCGGTCGGGTACGGATCCGGGATGCGCGGGCGCACCGGTCGCGGCGGAGGACCGGAGCCGGCCCCGGGCGGCTATTCGCCGGCCAGGACGTGCTCCAGGCGGACCTCGTCGACCAGGACCTCCCGGGCCTTGCTGCCGTCCTGGGGCGAGACCACCCCGGCCATCTCGAGCATGTCCACGAGACGGGCCGCACGAGCATAGCCTACTTTGAGCCTCCGTTGAAGGAGGGAGGCCGAGGCCTGCCCTGCCGCCACCACCAGCCGCGCCGCCTCCTCGAACAGGGGGTCGTCCCCCAGCCCGCCCGCCGCCGCCTCCGGTTCGGCCATGGCCTCCTCCAGCTCGGGATGGGCCTCGGGCTCGCCCTGGTCGCGCCAAGCCTCGGCCAGGCGCTGGGTCTCGGACTCCGACACGAAGGCGCCGTGGACCCGGACCGGGGCCGCCTGGCCCGGGGGCAGGAAGAGCATGTCCCCCTTCCCCAGCAGGGACTCCGCCCCGTTCTGGTCCAGGATGGTGCGGCTGTCGATGCGGGAGGCGACCTGGAAGGCGATCCGGGCCGGGAAGTTGGCCTTGATGACCCCGGTGATCACGTCCACCGAGGGACGCTGGGTGGCCACGATGAGATGGATGCCCACCGCCCGGGCGGTCTGGGCCAGGCGCGCGATCGGCTCCTCCACCTCCTTGCCGCTGGTGATCATGAGGTCGGCCAGCTCGTCGATCAGCACCACGATGTAGGGGAGCTTCTCCTCCCCGTCGTTCACCGGCCCCTCCTTGTCCATCTTCTGGTTGTAGGAGGTGATGTTCCGGCAGCCGCGGGCGGACAGCACCCGGTAGCGGCGCTCCATCTCGATGAGCAGCCACTTCAGGCTCCGGGCGGCCAGCTTGGGATCGGTCACCACCTCGGTCATGAGGTGCGGGATCCCGTTGTACATGGGGAGCTCCAGCATCTTGGGATCGATCATCAGGAGCCGCAGCTCCTCCGGGGTCCGCTTCAGCAGCAGGCTGGTGATGAGCGCGTTCATGCACACGCTCTTCCCGGAGCCGGTGGTGCCGGCGATGAGCAGATGGGGCATCTTGGAGAGCTCGGTGATCACTGGCGCCCCCCCGATGTCCCGGCCCAGGGCCAGGGGCAGGGGCCCCGAGGCCTCGGAGAAGACCCGGGTCTCCAGGAGCCGGCGGAGGAAGATGGGGGCGGGGTTCCGGTTGGGGACCTCGATGCCCACCGCCGCCTTGCCCGGAATGGGGGCGATGATGCGGATGCGGCTGGCCCGGAGCTTCAGGGCCAGGTCGTCCTCCCGGTTCAGGATCTGGGCCACCTTGACCCCGGGCCCGGGGGCGTACTCGTAGCGGGTGATCACCGGCCCCGGGTGGACCTCCCCCACCCGCCCCGTCACCCCGAAGTCGCGCAGGGTCTGGGTGAGGATGCGCGAGTTCTCCAGCAGTTCCTCCTCGGCCACCGGGGGGCCGACCTCGGGAACGTCGTCCAGGATCTCCGCGGAGGGGACCTCCATCCGCCCCCGCATGGCCGCCAGCACCGAGGGGGTGGACTTCCGGCCTTCCCGGGCCCGGCGCCGGGCCTCGAGGACCGCGTCCTCCACGTCCTTGGCCGATTCCTCCACCCGTTCTCCGGGCCGGCGAAGAACCGGGGCGGGGTGCGCGGAGGCCGGCGTCTCGGAGGCGGCGTCCCCGTCCACGATCCGCGGAAGGGCGGGGTCGGGGGCCGGGGCCGAGGCCCCGGCGGTCACGGCCACCGGCACCGGGGCGGGCCGGCCCCGCCGCGGGGAGGGCGCGGGCGCCGGCTCCTCGTCCTCGTCGAGCCCGTCCACATCCGCGCCGCTCTCCCAGGAACGGTTCTTGATGCCGAAGGCGGCGTCGCGGAGCAGCCCCCCCAGGGCCAGCCCGCCGTCCCGGAGCAGCCGCCCCAGGGCCAGCCCGCCGTTCCGGAGCGCCCACCAGAGCGCGCCCGCGCTCCAGCGGAGCGCCGCCGCCAGGTGGACTCCCGCCCACCGGCCGGCCGCGGCCAGGCCCCGGAGCAGGGCCCGGGTGAAGGTCCCCCAGCGTCCGTCCCAGGCCTCGGCCTCGAGGACGAGGAACCCGACCGCGGCCACGGCCAGGACCAGGAGGCCCCCCACCGGCCCCACCGCGCCCCGGGTGCCCCGCCAGAAGCCGGCCCCGGCACTTCCCCCCCAGGCCGGCGAGGCGTGGGTGAAGGCGGCGGCCACCGCGGCCACGGTGAGGGTCAGGGGGAGGGCGGCGGCGGTCCGCCACAGGGGACGGCGCAGCGGCCGGACCAGAAGCCGGTTCCAGCCCCAGCCCAGGAGGAGGGCGGGCAGGGCCCAGACGGCCAGGGCGCCGAGCAGGCGCAGGCCGAGGCCGGCCAGCCCCACCCCCAGGCCGCCGCCGGCGTTGGCGTAGAGCCGGGCCAGGGGGCCGGTGGCGGTGCCGGCGCCTCCGCCGGCCAGGGCGAGCATGCCCCGGGCCAGGGGGGCCAGGAGTCCGCCCCGTCCGGCCCAGGCCTCGCGGTAGGCGGCGGCGTCGAAGGTGAGGAGGGATGCGGTGAGGAAACAGCCGAGGGCGATGAGTGCCAGCCCCATCCACCGGGCTCCCCGGGAACGGGACGAGCCCCCCGAGCCCCGTCGCTTCTGCGCCATAGTGCCCTCCGGCGCCCCCCCCGGCCCGGCCGGCCCCGGGGGCGCATCGTGCAGAAGCCGGCCGCGCTCCGGCGTGTTCCTGTCCGGGCCCGGGACGGCGATCACCCACCGTGTCCGGTCCCCCCGGTCCGGCCTGCCGCCGGCCCGGTCCGCCGCCTACCCGCGGGAGCGGGCGAGGCGGGTCATGCGTTCTTCTTGATCTCCTCCACCCGGTTCGCCTGCTCCCAGGTGAACCCATCCTCCTCCCGGCCGAAGTGCCCGTAGGCCGCGGTCCGGGCGAAGACGGGGCGGCGGAGGTTCAGGACCTCGATGATCCCCTTGGGGGTCAGGTCGAAGGTCTTCCGCACCACCTCGGTGAACCGGTGGTCCGGGATCTTCCCCGTACCGAAGGTATTTACCATGACCGAGACCGGTTCGGCCACACCGATGGCGTAGGCGAGCTGGACCTCGGCCTTCTCGGCCAGGCCCGAGGCGACCAGGTTCTTGGCCACCCAGCGGGCGGCGTAGGAGGCGGAACGGTCGACCTTGGAGGGATCCTTCCCGCTGAAGGCGCCGCCGCCGTGGCTCCCCACTCCCCCGTAGGTGTCCACGATGATCTTGCGCCCGGTGAGGCCGGTGTCGGCCTTGGGCCCGCCGTAGACGAAGCGGCCGGTGGGGTTGATGTGATACTTGATCGGCTGCTTGGGATCCACCAGCTCCTTGGGGATCACGGGGAGGATCACCTCCTCGCGGAGGGCGTCTCGCATGCGCTGCATGCCCGCATCGTCCATGTCCTGGTGCTGGGTGGAGACCACCACGGTGTCGATGCGGACCGGGGTCAGCCCCTCGTACTCCACCGTCACCTGGCTCTTGCCGTCGGGGCGCAGGAAATCCAGGGTGTCGTTCTTGCGGAGCTCGGCCAGGCGCCGGCACAGGCGGTGGGCCAGGGTGATGGGAAGGGGCATGAGTTCCGGGGTCTCGTTGGCGGCGTAGCCGAACATCAGCCCCTGGTCCCCGGCCCCGCCGGTGTCCACCCCCATGGCGATGTCCCCGGACTGGTGGTCGATGGAGGTCATGACCGCGCAGGTCTCGTAATCGAAGCCGTAGGAGGCGTCGTCGTACCCGATGCGCCGGATCGTCTCCCGGACGATTTCCGGGATCTCCACGTAGGCCTGGGTGCTGATCTCGGCCGAGATGAAGGCGAGGCCGGTGGTGACCAGCGTTTCGCAGGCCACACGGCAGTTCTCGTCCTCGGCGATGATGGCGTCGAGAATGCTGTCGGAGATCTGGTCGGAGATCTTGTCCGGATGACCTTCGGTCACCGACTCCGAGGTGAAGAGGTGGCGTTGCGCCATGGGTTCACGACTCCTTGCTGCGGACATGGTTGGCCAATCAGAGCGGCAAGACTGTATCAGGAGGAATGGCCCGATACAATAGCCGCGGCGGTCTGTTCAGGTGAGATGGACCTCGCTGGAGTCCCCCACGTTGAGCCGCCGGAAGGCCCCCTGGACCACCGCCTCCTCCCCGACCAGGGAATCCTCCAGGAGCATGTTCTGGACCCGGGCCCCCTCGTTGACGATGGAGTTCCGGATCACCGAGCCCTCCACCACCGCCCGGGCGGCGATGGTGGCGTAGGGGCCGATCACGCTCCCCCGGACCACCGCCCCCGGATCCACGGCCACCGGCGGTATGACCACCGAGTCCTGGAGATCGGGAACCGAGGAGTGCATGTCCAGGAGGTCCCGGTTGGTGGCCAGCACCGTCTCCGGCTTCCCGCAGTCGTACCAGCCCTCGACCGGGAACACCTCCATGGGGACCCCGTCGGCGAGCATGGCCTGGAGGGCGTCGGTGAGCTGGTACTCGCCCCGGGTGACCTTCCCCTCCCGGATGAGGGTGGAGAGGGCGGCGAAGAGCCGGCCGGTCTCGGTCACGTAGTAGATGCCCACGATGGCCAGGTTGCTGGTCGGCTTCTCGGGCTTCTCCACGAAGCGCTTCACCCGGTCCCCGTCCATCTCGGCGATGCCGAAGCGGCGGGGATCCTCCACCTCCTTCACCCCGATCTGGGTCACCGCCCGGTCCAGCACCCCCTTGAAGTCCACCCGGAAGATGGTGTCGCCGAGCACGATCAGCATGGGGCGGCCGGCCACCGCCTCCTCGGTGAGGTGGATGGCGTGACCGAGGCCCTTGCGCTCGGGCTGGTTCACGTAGTGCACGGTGAGCCGGGGATAGTGGGCCTCCACGTACTCCCTGACCCGCTCCCCCATGTAGCCCACCACCAGCACGTACTCCTTCACCCCGAGGGCGATGAGCTCGTCCAGGATGTGGGCCACCATCGCCTTGCCGGCGACGTTGATGAGGGCCTTGGGGACGGTATGGGTATGGGGGCGGAGGCGGCTGCCCACCCCGGCCACGGGAATGACGGCTACGGGTCGGTTCATACGGTCGGATCCTTCGTGTCTCCGGCGCCGTCGGCCAGGCGCCGTTTCAAGTCGTTCATGAGGGAGAGGCCGGCGGCGTCCACGCCGAGGGCCCCGGCGAGGGCGGTGCTGACCCAGTCCCCGGCGTAGGCCAGGCCCAGGGCCTCGATCCACGGCACCGCGTGGGGCTCGAGCACGTCGATCACCGCCGCCCCGTGGTCGGCCAGCACCCCGAGGAGGGCGTCCCAGCGGCGGCGGGAAGCCGCCCCGCGCGGGCGGCCGAGGGCGAGCACGGTCAAGGGTAGAGGGTCGGGGGCGTCGGCGGCCACCGCCATCACCGCGTTGTGGGACGCCTCGGGCAGGTCCCACACCACCGCCGGAACCTCGGCGTTCTCGGCCAGGTCGGCGGCCCAGCGACGGGCCGCGGCCCGCAGGTGCGGCTCGTCGGCCAGGATCACCGGCAGCCGGCCCTCCAGCCGCCGGGCCAGATCGGCGGCGGGGTCCCCCTCCGGGTCCCCCCCGCCCCAGCGGTCGCGGACCCGTTCCAGGTGGCCCGCCGCCTCCTCCCACCCCGGATCGACGCCGCCCAGGGCGAGGGCGGCCGCCCCCCGGAGGAGATGGCCCAGGGAGGAACGGGGGGCCAGGCCCCCGGGAACCAGGGCCGCGGGAGCGCCGGCGGACCGGGCCCGGTCCAGGAGGGCGCCCCCCGAGGCCACCGCGCCGGCGAAGAGCCCGCGCTCCCGGGCTCCGTCCCAGACCGACAGGGTCTCCACCGTCCGTCCCGAGCAGGAGAGGCAGAGGACCGGGTCGCCGGGCCCGGCCCAGGCGGGCAGGGCCGCGTCCCGGACCACCAGCACCTCCCGCTCCGGGGGAAGGAGGAGGGCCAGGAACTCGCCGGCCATGGCCGAACCGCCGAGGCCGGCGATGAGGAGCCGGCCCGGCCCGGCCAGGGGGCCGGGGTCCCCGAGGACCCGGGGCGCGGCGCGGAGCTGGTCCGGAAGCCGGCGGACCTCGTCGCGGAAGGAGCCGCTCACCGTCCGCCCTTCCGGCGCCCGGCCGGCGTCTTCCCCACCCGTTTGCCCCGCGTCCCACCCGGGGCCGGCTGGCCGTTCAGGTCCCGGGTCAGGGTCAGCAGGTCCGAGAACCGCGAGCCGATCCGCTTCTCGATCAGCTCCAGGACCTCCTCGGCGCTCTCCCGGGAGAGGGCCTCCTCGGCCAGGCGGCGGCAGTCCTCGAAGTTCAGGGAACGGACGGTCTGCTTCACTTCCGGCACCAGGTAGGGGCTCACGCTCAGCCGGTCGAAGCCCAGCCCGACCAGGAGCGGCACCGAGAGCGGATCCCCGGCCATCTCCCCGCAGATGGAGACCTCCCGCCGGTGGCGGTGGCCGGCGTCCACGGTGGTCTTGAGCGCCCGCAGCACCGCCGGGTGGTTGGGCTGGTAGAGATCGAAGAGGGCCTCGTTGTCCCGGTCGATGGCCAGGAGGTACTGGATGAGATCGTTGGAGCCCACGGAGAGGAAGTCGGCCTCGCGGGCCAGCTCGTCGGCCATCATCACCGCCGAGGGGACCTCGACCATCACCCCCATCTCCGGCTCCCGGTCGAACTCCACTCCCCGCTTGCGCAACGCCGCCGCGGCGGCCCGGGTGAGGCGGCGGGCGTAGCGGAACTCGTGCACCGAGCTCACCATGGGGAACAGGATCCGGGCCCGGTAGCCGGCTCCGGCCCGGAGGATGGCCCGGAGCTGGGTGCGGAACACGTCGGGATGCCCCATGAGGTAGCGGATCCCGCGCATGCCCAGGAACGGGTTCCGCTCCCGCACCATGCCCATGTAGGAGGCGATCTTGTCCCCGCCCACGTCCAGGGCGCGGATGACCACGGTGCGCGGGGACACCGCCTCGAACACCTCCCGGTAGACGCGGGTCTGCTCGTCCTCACTGGGGGCCCGCCGCTGCCACATGAAGAAGAACTCGGTCCGGAAGAGGCCGATCCCCTCCGCCCCCCGTTCCCGGATGTAGTCCAGCTCCGCCGGCATCTCCATGTTGGCGGTGAGGGAGATACGGCGGCCGTCGGTGGTCTCGGCGGGGAGTTCGGCGAGGCTGGCGTGCTGGCGCTGGAGGCGGGCGAAGGCGCGCTGGCGGCGGCGGAACCGGGCCAGGGTCTCGGGGGTGGGGTTCACCTCCACCCGGCCCTGGAAACCGTCCAGGGCCACCGTCTCTCCCCCCCGGACCGCGCCGGTCAGTCCCTTCACCCCCACCACCGCGGGGATACCCCGGGCCCGGGCCATGATGGCGGCGTGGCTGGTGTTTCCTCCCGATTCGGTGGCGAAGCCGAGCACCTTTTCGGGGTCCAGGAGCACCGCGTCGGAGGGGGCGAGCTCCCGGCCCAGGAGCACCCCGCTCCGCTCCGGACCGGGGGCCAGGTCCTGCACGCCGCAGAGATGCCGGAGCACCCGGCGCTTGACGTCGAGGAGGTCGGTGGCCCGCTCGCTGAAGTAGGCGTCGGAGAGGGACTGGAGCCCCTCGGACATCTCCAGCATGTGGCGCCGGAACAGGAACTCCGCGTTCTTCCGCTCGGAGCGGATCGCGTCCACGGTGCGGTCCACCGCCAACGGGTCCTCCAGCACCTGGAGCTGGACGTCGAAGATCTTGGCCTGGGTCTCCCCCATGTCCTGGCGGGCGGCCTCGCGCAGGTCGTCGAGCTCGCTCCGGGCCGCGTCCAGGGCGGCGATGAAGCGGTCCACCTCCGGTTCCAGCTCCGCCGCGGTGAGGTCGCGCTCCTCCACCGCGGGAACCGGCTCCTCCAGGAGGAGGCACCGGCCCACCGCGATCCCGGGGGCGGCGGGAACGCCGTAGAAGGCCCGGGCGGCGGCGCGGGGTCTAGGCTTCTTCACCGAACTTGTTCTCCACCAGGGCCTGGATGGCGTCGAGGGCGGCCTCGGCGTCCTCCCCCTCGGTCCGCACCCGGATGCTGCTTCCGCAGTAGGCGGCGAGCATGAGCACGCCCATGATGCTCTTCCCGTTCACCTCGATGTCCTCGCGGGAAACGAACACCGCGGACTTGAACTTGGCCGCGAGGCGGGTGAACTCCGCCGCCGCCCGGGCGTGCATGCCCTTCTCGTTCACGATGACCAGGTCTCGACTCGGCATGGTTATGGATGGCTTCCGTTGGTGAAAAGGAACGAGGCGATCAGGCCGAACATCATAGCCCCTGCCGCGAGGAGCGTGCCACGCGTGAAGCCGCGGCGGCCGAGGGCGAAGCCCACCACCGCGGCGGCGGCGCCGGCGAAGGAGGGGCCGAGGGGGACGTCCGGCTCGCCGAAGGCGGCCGCGCCCAGGACCACCGCCCCGGCCAGGACCGCCCAGGGAAACACGCCGGCCAGGTGCCTCACCAGCGGGGTCCTGAGCAGGCGGTGCACGTCCCCGCCTCGGCGGTAGCCCCAGAACACCCCGCCCACCCGGAAGCCCAGGTGCACGACATTGTACAGAACCAGGAACAGCGCCGGGCCCGCCGCCCCCGCGGCCAGGGCGGCCGCGCTGCCCCAGTGGGCGGCGGCGGGGCGCGCTCCGCCCCAGAGGACGGCGTCCCCGGCGGCGGCGAAGGGGCCCTCCAGGCCCCGTTTGACCCGGGGCACGCGCCGCGCGGCCTCGGCGTCGCCCCCCGCCGCCTGCTCCTCCAACCGTACCACCGCGCCCAGGATGGGGCCGGCGAAGGCGGGGTTGGTGTTGAAGTTCTCCAGGTGGCGGCGCAGGAAGGCCCGGCGGGGCTCCCCCGCGGGCCAGAAGCGCGCGGCCGGGGCCAGGGCGGCCGCCACCCCCAGGGCCTGGCGGCGCTCGGCGTCGAAGGCGCTCTGGAGGAGCAGCGTCCCCGCCGCCACCCGGACCAGGATCCCCGTGCCTCCCCGGGCCCCCCCGCCGGTCATCGCAACCACCATCCCAGGGCCCCCAGCCCCAGGAGCACCGCGAACCAGACCCACCCGCGGCGGCTGCGCTCGACCAGGGTCACCGCGTGGCCCAGGCCGACGCCCAGGACGGGCAGGGCCACCCAGCGGCCGTCCCCGGCCGGCAGCCCCGCCGCCCCGGCCAGGAGCAAGCGTCCCAGGACCAGGCCCAGGGCGGCCAGCCCCGCTCCCAGCGCTGCGCTCTGGACGGCGCCGGTGAGGTTGGCGGCCAGCACCCCCCCCGCGGAGCCGGCCTCGGCCGCGGCCAGGGCGCGGCGGACCAGCCCTCCCCGGCGGCGCCGGAGGAGGATCACCGCCCGGCGTCCGGTCTCGGCCACCGCGAAGGCGACCACCAGCGCCGCGGCCAGGGGGACCGCCCCGGGCAGGGCCAGGCCGCCCCAGGGAGTGGCACCCCCGCGGGCCGCCCACCCCGCCACCGCCCCCGCGGCCACCGCGGCCGGGCCGACCAGGGGGAAGGAGGCTCCGCCGAGGGCGAAGGAGCGGCCCCACACCGCCTGGAGCACCACCCCCACGGCCAGGCCCGCCGCCGGCTGTCCCACCACCGCCCCGGCCAGCCAGCCCGCCACCAGGGGCTGGGAAACCATGAGTTGGAGGAAGGCGGTGGTGTCGGCCGCGGTCCAGGCTCCCAGGAGGAGCAGCCCCGCGGCCGGGGCGAGGTCGGTCGTGCTCAGAGCCTGGTCACCTCCAGCCGGAACCCGGTCGTCCACCGCTCCCGCGGGGCCAGCCGGATCCGCCAGTGGGGCAACAACGCCGAGGACTGGTAGATGCGCTCGAAGCCGGCCTCGGAGAGGGAGACCGTCTCCACCGGCGACCGCCACAGGATGGCGGGGCGGACGCACTCCAGGTGGACCTCGAAGCCCCGGTGGCGGTCCAGGAGGACCACCGACTCCACCCCGGCGGTCTCGCCGAGGGAGGCGAAGTGGGATTCGTTCTCGGGCACCCCGGCGATGCGGTAGCGGTGATCCGGGGAATCCGGGGCCATCATGGCGAAGTTCCATTCCACCCCGAAGCGGGTGTCCAGCTCCCGCTCGGAGAGGTTCTCCACCACGTAGTCCACGTCCAGCACCGCGCCCCGGCCCCCCAGCCGCAGCCGCTTCTCCACCGCCACCCGGTGGGCCTCGCCGTCCTTCCACACCGAACCCGTCCGGCGCAGCGAGACCAGGCGGCGGCCCTCGGCCTCGGCCGTGGCCACCTCGTAGGGGGACTCGAGGAAATCACCCTGCTCGCCGTAGTCGCCGCGGTGGAAGGCCTCGAGCCCGGCGTCGGAGCGCAGGAAGTGGTCCTGGAGGGAGGCCCGGCGCACCCGGTCGTAGTGGAGGTAGCGGTCCAGCCCCTCCTCCTTGCTCACCACCAGGTCGTGGATGCTCTTGGTGCCGCCCCCCTCGGTGGCCGCCTCCGGGGAGGCGGCATGGGTGATCTTCCGGTGGTAGGCCTCGGGCCGGCGGGTGAGGCCGTTGCCGAGGGCCACCCGAGGGGACTTGACCCCGATCTCCTGGAGCGCCCCCCCCTCCGCCGGGGAAAGGACCAGGGTGAGGTCCGGGTTCCGGAGGAACACCTCCCGGTCCCCGTCGCAGTCGAAATCCTCGCGCTCCACCTCGGTCCAGGGCTCCTCGCCGTGGCGCACCGCCTCCACCCGGGCCTCCGCGTCCAGGATCAGGTCGTAGAGGGCGTCGCGGAGATGGGGCAGGTAGAGCCCGCCGAACACCCCGTGCCAGTAGGCGCAGTTGCACTGGGCCGCCCACAGGCGATCCATGGCCGCCTCCCGCACGCTCCGGCTCCGCCCGTCCAGCTTGAGGGCGTCGCGCCGGACCTGGAGCATCCGCTTGTTGATGTGGTCGCTCTCGGGGTACCGGGAGAAGAAGTTCCGCCAGAACCCGCCGCGGACGAAGCTGGCCGAGCCGTTGTCCTCGGCCGCGACCCGGGCCCGGAAGTCGTGGAAGCGGGTCTGCGCCTCCGGGGGCAGGGCCCACTCCATCATCTCCTCGTAGGAGGCGGTGGGGAGGTAGACCTTGCCCAGGGGGGGCTCGGCCGCCGCCGCCTCGCCGGGGAAGCGCAGCTTCAACCACTCCCGGTTCTCCTCCAGCAGGGTGAAGAACCGGTCCAGCCAGCCGTCCTCGTAGACCAGCTTGTGGGTCTCCGGCCACACCCCGAACTTCTCGCCGTCGTCGCCGAGGAGGGCGATCCGGCCCGGCTCCTCCTCGGCCAGCCGCCGGAGGAAGGCCACCGTCTCCTCGGGGGGACGGAAAGGAATGAGGTACCGGAGCTCCTTGGAGATGGGGAACACGGTCAGGGGCACCCCCTGGTCCTCGGTCACGTAGTGTCCCCACAGGCGGTCCCGCTCGGTGCCGGCGGCGATGAAATGGGTGTCGTCGACCATGGTGTAGCGGACCCCGGCCCGGGCCAGGGCGCCGACCAGGGAGGGCTCCCAGACCCGCTCGGTGAGCCAGAGGCCGGTGGGGCGCTGCCCGAAGCGGCGGTGGAGCCACTCCGAGAGCTTGCGGACCTGCCCCTCGCGGTCCTCCTCGGGGATGGCGGAGAGGATCGGCTCGTAGTACCCGCCGGTCAGGAGTTCCACCTGGCCCCGCTCCACCAGGCGGCCGAGCTGATCCAGGTACTCCGGCCGGTGGGCCACGAACCAGTCGATGAGGCACCCCGAGTTGTGAAGGCCCACCTTGATTCCGGGGTGGCGGTCGAGAACCTCGAGGAAGGGGCGGTAGGACTTCTGGTAGGCGTCCTCGACCACGAAGTCGAAGTTGCCCACCGGCTGGTGGTTATGAACCGCGAGCAGGAAGTTGATCGTATTCAAGGCGTCCCTCCGCCAAGGCGGCATTGAGGTCGGTCCCGGGATTTCCGGGCAGGTCGCGGGCGATGAGCCGGATGCCCAGCCCGGCCAGGCCCCGGAGCGCCTCCACGTCCTCCCGGGTCAGGTAGAGGAAATCGAGGAACCGCCGGGCCCCTTCCCGGAAGTGGAGCCCCCCCACGTTGACCTCCGGAACCGGCGCCCCCTCCCGCACCAGGGTCAGCATGAAGGCGGGAGAGCGTACCAGGAGAACGGTACGGCCCGGAACCCCTTCCCGCAGGCGTCCGGCGGCGCCGGCGGGGTCCAGGACCTCGACCTCGGTGCCGGGAGGAGCCGCCGACTCCAGCATCTCGCGCTCCCAGTCGTCGGCGGCGGCCTCGGGGTCCGCGACCAGGATCCGGTCGTAGCCCAGGCCCGACATCCATCCCACCGTGACCTGTCCGTGGATCAGCCGCTGGTCGATCCGGGCCAGGACCAGGCTCAAAGCGCGTTCCCCCCCCGGTAGACCTCCACCGAGCTCCGCCCCCGCTCGGACAGGTGCCGGAGCAGGGCGGCCAGGTCGGCATGGTCCCGGGAGCGCATGGCGGCCAGGAGCACGGGCAGGTTCACCCCGGCCACGATGCCCACCTCCGCCTGGCCCCGGCTCACCCGGCGGGCGGCCTGGCAGCAGGAGCCGAAACCCAGGTCGGCGAGGATGAGGGCGGGACCGGGGTGGTGGTCCAGCCACTCGTGGATGCGGGACTCCAGCTCCGGGGGCGAGATCCCCTCGTTGGAGACGAGGTCCACCGGCGGGCGCTGGCCGAGGATGGCCTCGGCCGCGGCCAGGAGCCCCTCCCCGAAGCCGCGGTGCGAGACGAGCAGGATGGGGGGGGGACCGGGCGCGGTCATTCCAGGTCGTCCCGGGCCAGCATCTTGAGCCGGGAATTCTGGGTCATGATCTCCGAGAGCTTGCGGTCGAACTCCTGGGCCGCATCCACGCCGTAGGACTTGACCAGGTAGTTGAGGGCGATGACCTCGGCGATCACGGTGATGTTCTTGCCCGGGTAGATGGGGACGGTGACCAGGGGGATCTGCACCCCCAGGATGGTGGTGAGGTGGTCCTCGAGGCCGGTCCGCTCGTAGTCCATCCCCTCCTCCCAGTCCTGGAGATGAACCTCGACCTCGATCCGCTTCTGGAAGCGGATGGCCCGGATCCCGAACACCTTCTGGAGGTCGATGATCCCCACCCCCCGGATCTCCAGGTGGTGGCCGAGGATCTTGTTGGCGGAGCCGATGAGCACGTTCTCGTGGCGCCGCTTGATGGTGACCACGTCGTCGGCCACCAGCCGGTGTCCGCGCTCCACCAGGTCCAGGGCGCACTCCGACTTGCCGATCCCGCTCCGGCCGGTGAACAGCAGGCCCACCCCGTAGACGTCGACCAGGGAGCCGTGGGTGGTGGTGGTGGGGGCGAAGATGTCGTCCAGGTAGGCGGTGAGCTCGTGGATGAAGGGGGTGGTGGACATGGGCGTGCCCAGGACGGGGATCTGCCGCTCCTCGGCCCGGCGCAGGAAGGCCTCGGGGACGTCCAGATCCTTGGTCACCACCACCAGCGGCACCTGGAACTGGAACAGGCGGGCGACGGCCACCTCCCGCTCCTCCTCGGTGAACGAGGCCAGGAGCCCGATCTCGGTCTCCCCCACCACCTGGATCCGCTCGGAGAGGAAGTTCTCGGTGTAGCCGGCCATGGCCAGGCCGGGACGGTTGATGTCGCTCACGGTGATGGGCACGCTGGACTCCAGCGAGTCGGTCAGGCACTCCAACTCGAAGGCGTCCCGGCGGTCCTCGAACAGGCGGGCGACGGTGATGCGGTCCATGGGCTCAGTCGAGGTGGACGTCGACGACGCCGATCAGCCCGTCCCGGCGCTTGAACACCAGGGTGGGACGCCGGGTGAGTTCGCTGATGAACCCGAAGGCCTCACGGCGCGACGCCCGGAGCTGGGCCGCGGCCACCACCACCGACATGGGGACCGCGAAGTCGCCCGCGTCCTCGGTGATCAGGCCGTCCAGATCGCTCTCGTCGAACCCGGGGGGGGTGAGCGCCTCCCCCTCGTCCTCCGGCTCCGCCGCCGTCTCCGGGGGGGCCATGGCCTCCCCGGTGCCGGTGCGCCGCTTCTGGCGGGTCATGCGGTCCTTGTGCTTGCGGACCTGCACCTCGAGCTTGTCCAGGACCTGCTCCAGGGCCAGCTTGTCCGACTCCCCCACCGCGTGGCTGGCCAGGGGGGTTCCGTTGGCGGTCAGCACCGCCTCGGCACTGTAACGGTTCTTCTCGAAGCTCATCACGACGCGGGCATCCAGGATCCGGTCGAAATAGCGCTGGAGCTTCTGGACGCGGTCTTCCGCCCGCTGCTTGAGGCTGTCGCTCAGGTCGAAGTGCCGAGTGGTGATTTCCGTCTTCATCACGATCCTCCGTGGTTCGCAAGTCGCCGGCTCCGGGGCCGGCGGTGTCCGTGATCGGCTCCGGTCAATGTCGCCTGCGCATCCTCGCGCTGGGAATGCCCAGCTGCTCCCGGTACTTGGCCACCGTGCGCCGGGCGATGTCCACCCCCTCCGCCTTCAGGGTGTCGGCGATCTTCTGGTCCGAGAGGGGGCGGTGCTTGTTTTCCCCGTCGATGAGACGGGAGATCTTCTCCTTGGCCGCCTTGGAGGAGATGTCGTCCCCGTCCGAGGTTCCCAGCCCGCTGGAGAAGAAGAACTTCAGCTCGAAGACCCCCCGCGGGGTCTGCACGTACTTGCCGCTGGTGACGCGGCTCACCGTGGATTCGTGCATGTCGATCTCCCGGGCCACGTCCTGGAGGGTGAGCGGTTTCAGGTGCATCACCCCGTGCTCGAAGAAGGCCAGCTGCTTCTCCACGATCTTCTGCATCACCTTGACCATGGTCCGCCGCCGCTGCTCGATGGTCTGCACGATCCACTTGGCCGACTTGAGCTTGGACTTCACGAAGTCCCGGGTCTTGGTGTCCCCCGAGCCCTGGTTCAGGAGCACCTTCTCGTAGGCCCGGTTGATGCGGAGCCGGGGCACGTTCCGGTCGTTCAGGAACACCACGTATTCCTCGCCCACCCGCTCCACCACCAGGTCGGGATAGATGTAGCGCGCGTCCTCCCCCGCCATCTGGGAGCCGGGACTGGGATTCAGCCCGGCGACCTCGTCCAGGGCCTCCTGGACCTCCTGCACCGGCACCCGCAGGGCGCGGGCGATGTCGGTGAGCCGCCGGTTCTTGAGCGCCTCCCAGTGTTCCTGCACGATGCGGTAGGCCAGTCCCGACTCGCCCCCCCGCTGGCGGAGCTGGACCAGGAGGCACTCGCGCAGGTCGTGGGCCCCCACCCCGGCCGGCTCGCACTCCTGGAGCAGGCCCACCAGCCGCTCCACCCGCTCCGGCTCGGTCCCGGTGTGGGCCACGATCTCCTCGTTGTCCAGGGTGAGGTAGCCGCGGTCGTCGAGGGAACCGAGGATGAACTCCATCACCGCCTCGTCCTCGGGACCCATGCGCCGGGTGAGGAGCTGGCTGCGGAGGTGCTCCTCCATGGTCACGGTGGAGACGTTGACCCGCTCGTACTGCTCGTCCTGGCGCTCGGGGGTGGGGACGGTGCCGGAGTCGCTGGCGTCCTGGAGATAGCTCTCCCAGTCCACGTCGTCCTGGGGAGCCTCGTCGGCGTCCTTGTCGCTCTCCGGGGTGTCCAGGCTGACGTCCGGGGCCTCGCTGATCTCCTCCACCTCCTCCAGGAGGGGGTTGGTCTGCAGCTCGGTCTTGAGCTCCTCCCGGAGCTCCAGGGTGGGCAGGGTGAGAAGCTTCAGCGCCTGCCGGAGCTTCTGGGTCATGATCAGCGTCTGTTTCTGCGTCTGCCGCAGCTGGTGCTTCATTTCCATGGCGCGGTCACGACCCTTCTACAGTGTGAATTGCTCGCCCAGGTAGATCCGCCGGGCCATCGGATTCTGGGCCAGCTCGGCCGAGGTCCCCGCGAGGAGGATCTTGCCCTCGTAGAGGATGTACGCCCGGTCGGTGGTGCGCAAGGTCTCTCGCACGCTGTGATCGGTGATGAGGATGCCCAGGCCCCGGTCCCGGAGGCGGGAGATGATCTCCTGGATCTCCCCCACCGCGATGGGATCGATACCCACGAAGGGCTCGTCGAGGAGGAGGAACCGGGGCTGGGTGACCAGGGCCCGGGTGATCTCCAGCCGGCGGCGCTCCCCCCCCGAGAGCTGGTAGCCCTTGCGGTCGGCGAGCCGGGCGATGTCCAGCTCCTCCAGCAGCGACTCCAGCCGCCGGGCCCGCTCCCTCCGGTCCAGGTCCAGGGTCTCCAGGATGGCCAGGATGTTCTCCTTCACCGAGAGCTTGCGGAAGACGGAGGTCTCCTGGGGCAGGTAGCCGATGCCGAGCCGGGCCCGCCGGTACATGGGAAGCCGGGTGATGTCGCGCTCGCCGAGGCGGATCCGCCCCCGGTTGGCCTTCAGGAATCCCACGATCATGTAGAAGGTGGTGGTCTTGCCGGCGCCGTTGGGCCCGAGCAGGCCCACCACCTCGCCCCCCTCCACCGTCAACGATACCCCGTCCACCACCCGGACCTTGCCGTAGTGGCGCACCAGATCCTCGGCGGTGAGCCGGATCTCGGCGTGGACCTCAGGGAGCGCCGGCGCCGTCATGCTCTCGGTCGATGAGGGTGACGTGGACGTCATGGTGGATCTTGTAGTCCTCGAGATCGGGGGTGGCGGTGAAGCCGGTGCCGGTCAGCACCCGGTCCGGCTTGGCGATGCGCACGAAACCGGGGCCGGTGATCCGGTCGTCGTCGCGGCGGTAGGCGGCCTCCTCGGTCTGGAGGGTGTCCCCTCCGGCGGTGATGAGGGTCACCCGGCCCTCGGCGCTCATGTCCCCGCTCTTCTCGTTCACCCGGCCCTGGCGGGAGGTCAGGTGCGAGGTGCTGTCGCCCTTCTCGTCGAAGAAGTCCAGGCGCACCCCGCGGAGGCGGATGTCGGGATCGTTGGGGAGCCGCCAGGCGGTCTCGGCGTGGAGCTGCCAGGAGCGGCGCCCCTCGTGGGTCTGGGTGAGGCTGAAGCCCTTCATCTCCCGCTCCAGGGCGGTGGAGCCGTTGGTGGCCCGGTCCGGGGTCTCCCCGGTTCCGCACCCCGCCGCCAGCACCGCGGCCACCAGGAGGGCGGCCGGGAGCGTGGAGCGGATCCGGCGGCGGTCAGGCATGGGAAGCCCCCTCGCCCGCGGCCCCGAGGCCGGCCGCGGAGGCCTCGGCCGCCGTCCCCCCCGCACCCCCCCACCGGGGATGGATCCAGATCCACTGCTCCGGGTGGAGGCGGATGAGCGACTCCAGGGCCCCGGCCACGGCCTGGGTGAGCGCGGCCGCCGCCCCGGGCCCGCCCGCGGGCGCCACCGGGGGAAGGACGGTGATGCAATGGGTGTGGTCGGGACGGCGATGGATGCCCAGCGGGACCAGGGGAGCGCCCGAGGCCAGGGCCAGCCGCGCGGGGCCGTCGGTCATGCGGGTCGCCTGTCCCAGGAAACGCACCGTCACTCCTCCTCGCTTCACGCGCTGGTCGGCCAGGATCCCCAGGAACCCCCCGGACCGGAGGTGGCGGACCGCCGCCACCGGGAGGACCTCGCTGGAGATCGTGGGCACGCCCATCCGGGCCCGGTGCTCCCGGAGCGCCCGGTCCAGCCGGGGCTCCCGGAGCGGCCGGGCCATGGCCCGGAGCGGCCAGCCCCGGCCGGCGAGGGCCGCGGCCAGCACCTCCCAGCTCCCCAGATGCCCGGTGACCAGGATCGCTCCCCGGCCTTCACGCCGGACGCCTTCCAGGATCTCCTCCCCCTCGATCGCCACCAGGGCCCCCCGGGCCCGGGGATCCAACCCCGGAAAACGGAGGAAATCGTACGCATTGCGGCCGATCTCCTCGAACACCCGCCGGGCCTCGATCCGGATCCGTTCCGGAGACCACTCCGGGTACACCCGGGCCAGGTTCGCCCGGGCCAGATGCCGGTCCCGGGCCACCAGCAGGTGGCCCGCCCGGCCGAACCAGACGCACAGCAAACGCCCCGCGGGCTCCGGGAGGACCCGGAAGAGCGCGGGGAGGGACCGGGCCGCCCGGAGGCGGCTCCACCGTCTCAACTCCTTGGCATACATATCGGTAACCTGTAGGGAGATTTGAGGCTAACAGAGGTGGCGAGGGCGGTCAAGCAACGTTTGTGCCAAAAGACCCGAAGCGCCCCCGGCGGGGTGGGAGCGGGGCGCCGGTCAGCCCCCAACCCCGCCGTCGACCCGCAGGCAGTCGTGGAGGTGGAGGATGCCCACCGGCCGCCCCGCCTCCACCGCGACCAAGCTGGTCACCGGGCCCGGCTGCCGGGCCTCCATGAGTCGGACCGCCGCCCCCACCAGGGCCTCGGGATCGACGGTGCGGGGGTGGCGGGACATGAACCGGCCCACCGGGAGACCCAGGGCGCCGTCCCCGTCCGGCCCGAGCAGGATCCGCTTCAGGTCGCCGTCGGTGACCACCCCGGTCAGGGCGCCGGCCGCGTCCACCACCGCGGTCACCCCGAGCTGCTTGTCCACGATCTCGGCCAGGGCCTGGCGCAGGGTGGCGGTGTCGGGGACCCGGGGCAGGGCGTCGCCGCCGTGCATGAGGTCGCGCACCCGCCGGGCGACCTGGCGGCCGATGAGTCCGCCGGGATGGACGTAGGCGAAGTCCTCGGCGGTGAGCCCGCGCCGGCGGAGCAGCGCCACGGCCAGGGCGTCCCCCACCGCCAGGGCGGCGGTGGTGCTGGTGGTGGGGACCAGGTCCAACGAGCAGGCCTCCTCCAGGGGACCGAGCTCGATCACCGCCGCCGCTCCCCGGCCCAGGGGGCTCCCCGCCGCCGCGACCACCGCCACCACCGGGGTTCCCAGGCGCTCGAAGTAGGGGAGGAGCTGGAGCAGCTCGGCGCTCCGCCCGCTCTTGGACACGGCCAGGACCACGTCCCGGTCGGAGACGATGCCCAGGTCCCCGTGCAGGGCCTCGGTGGGATGGAGGAAGAAGGCGGGGCTCCCGATGGAGGTGAAGGTGGCGGCGATCTTGGCCCCGATGAGCCCGCTCTTCCCCACCCCGGTCACGATCACCCGCCCCGGGGCCGCCTCCAGCAGTTCCACCGCCCGGCGGAAGCCGTCGCCCAGGCGGCCGGCCACCGCCCGCAGCCCGTCGGACTCCCTCTCCAGGACCTCGCGGCCCAGGGCGAGCGGGTCCAGCGCCCCGTTCACCACCGGCCGGCGTGCCTCGCTCATGCCGTCTCCCCCGGGGTTTCCTGATCCCCCACCGCGAATCCCTCCTCCCGGGTGGTGAACCGCTCCACCGTGTCCTCGCGGAGGCCCTCACGCTCCAGGAGCCACTCCGCGGCCTCGCGTACCGCGCCCGCCCCGCCGGGGAGGAGGGTCACGTACCGGGCCGCGTCCCGGACCTCGGCCGCGGCGTCGGCCACCGCCACCGGCCAGCCCACCCGCCGCAGGCACCCGAGGTCGGGGAGGTCGTCGGCCACGTAGGCCGTCTCCTCCCAGGCGATCCCCCGCTCGCCCAGCCAGCGGTCCAGGAAGCGGTCCTTGCGGGCCACGCCGATCGCCCACTCCGCCCCCAGCTCCTCGGCCCGGCGGCGGGCCGCCCCGGAGGCGCGCGCGGTGAGGAAGAGCACCTTCCACCCCGCCATCAGGGCCAGCTTCACCCCCACCCCGTCCCGGGCGTGGAAGCGCTTCAGGTCCGAGCCCTCCGCGCCGAGGATGATGCCCCCGTCGGTGAGCACACCGTCCACGTCGAGCACCAGCGCCCGCACCCGGCCGCTCACCGTTCCTCCTCGGCATGGAGCACGTTCCAGATCCGGACCAGCTGGCGGAGGAGGTCGCCGACCTGGGCCAGGGGGAGCTGGGTGGTGGGATCGCTCAGGGCCTGATCGGGGTCGGGATGGGCCTCGAAGAAGACGCCGTGGGCCCCCGCCGCCACCGCGGCCCGGGCCAGGGGGAGGGCGAAGCGGCGGTCGCCGCCGGTGATCTCGCCTCCTCCGGGGAGCTGCAGGCTGTGGGTCACGTCGTAGATCACCGGACAGCCGGTCTCGGCCAGGATGGGGAAGCTCCGCATGTCCACGACCAGGTTGTGGTAGCCGAAGGTCGCCCCCCGCTCGGTGACCAGGACCTGGTCCGAGCCCGACGCCCGCACCTTCTCCACCGCCCGGGCCATGTCCTCCGGGGCGATGAACTGGCCCTTCTTGATGTTGACCGGCTTCCCGGTGGCCCCCGCCGCCTCCAGCAGCGAGGTCTGGCGGCAGAGGAAGGCGGGGATCTGGAGCACGTCCAGGAACTCGGCCGCCCGCGGCACCTCCTCCGGGGTGTGGACGTCGGAGAGCACCGGGATCCCCAGCGACTCCCGCACCTCGGCCAGCACCGCCAACCCCTCCTCCTGCCCCGGCCCGCGGAAGGAGCGCACCGAGGAGCGGTTGTCCTTGGCATAGGAGGACTTGAACACGAAGGGAAGGCCGTGGTTTCCGGCCAGCCGCTTCAGCTCGGCCGCGGTCTCCAGGACCATGCCCCGGTCCTCGATCACGCAGGGACCGGCGATCACGGCCAGACGGGCCCCGTCGAAGCGGGCGGAGCCGGCGGCCACCGGGTACTCGGGGGCGGTCACGAACGGCTCACCGAGACGGTGGAACTGTCCGAGGCGCTCCGGCCCGACCCGGCCAGGGCGGCGCGGATGAAGTCCCGGAACAGGGGGTGGGGCCGGTTGGGCCGCGACTTGAGCTCCGGGTGGTACTGCACGGCCACGAACCACGGATGGTCGGGGAGCTCGATCACCTCCACCAGGTCCCGCTCCGGATTCACCCCGGCGATCCGCATCCCGTTCTTCTTGAAGATCTCCCGGTAGGCGTTGTTGAACTCGTAACGGTGGCGGTGGCGCTCCTGGACCTCGGCGGTGCCGTAGGCCTTGCGGGCCACCGAACCCGGCTCCAGCAGGCAATCGTAGGCGCCCAGGCGCATGGTGCCCCCCATCTGGGTCCGGTCCCGCTGCTCGGCCATGAGATCGATCACCGGGTGGGCGGTGGCGGGGCTGAACTCGCTGGAATGGGCCTCGTCGAGGGCGCACACGTTGCGGGCGAACTCGATGGTGGCGCACTGCATGCCGAGGCAGATGCCGAAGAAGGGAACCCGGCGCTCCCGGGCCCACTCCACCGCCTGCACCTTGCCCTCGATGCCGCGATCGCCGAACCCGCCCGGCACCAGCACCCCGTCCACGTCGGCGAGGAGGCTCTCCGCCCCCTTCTGCTCGATCTCCTCGGAGTCGATCCAGCGGATGCGCACCCGCACGTCGTTGGCCGCCCCGCCGTGGGTGATGGCCTCGATGATGCTCTTGTAGGCGTCGCGGAGATGGGTGTACTTCCCGACCACGGCGATGGTGCAGCGCTCCGGGGAGTCCTTGATCTTGGCCACCATGGCCCGCCAGCCGTCCAGATCGGCCTCCCCGGCCGAGAGCTCCAGGATGTCCAGCACCCGTTCGTCCAGGCGCCCCTCCACCAGCTTGAGCGGGACCTCGTAGATGGACTCCACGTCCGGGGTCTCGATCACGCACTCGGGGTGGACGTTGGAGAACAGGGCCAGCTTCTCCTTGATGGACTCGGACAGGCTCCACTCGGTGCGGCAGAGGAGCACGTCGGGCTGGATGCCGATCTCGCGCAGCTCGCGCACGCTGTGCTGGGTGGGCTTGGTCTTCATCTCCCGCGCCGCCTTGATGTAGGGCACGTAGGTGAGGTGGATGACCATCACGTCCCGGCGCGCCATCTCCAGGCGGATCTGCCGGATGGCCTCCAGGAAGGGGAGGCTCTCGATGTCGCCCACCGTCCCCCCGATCTCCACGATGGCCACGTCCACTCCCTCGGCGTCCCCCACCTCACGGATCCGCCGCTTGATCTCGTCGGTGACGTGGGGGATGACCTGCACCGTGCTTCCCAGGTACTCCCCCGCCCGCTCCCGGCGGATGATGGTGTCGTAGATCTGCCCGGTGGTGACGTTGTTGAGCCGGGTGAGGCTGCGGTCGATGAAGCGCTCGTAGTGGCCGAGGTCGAGATCGGTCTCGGCCCCGTCGTCGGTCACGTAGACCTCGCCGTGCTGGTAGGGGCTCATGGTGCCCGGGTCCACGTTGAGGTAGGGGTCGCACTTCTGCATGGTGACCCGGAGGCCCCGCGACTTGAGGAGGAAGCCGAGGGAGGAGGCGGCGATGCCCTTGCCCAGGGACGAAACCACTCCGCCGGTCACGAAGACGTACTTGGCCACGATCGCTCCTCCTTCATCGGTGTCTCGGGTCTCTCCTCCACCGTCAATCCTACCAGCCGCCGCCGGGGGTCAGCGGGCCCCGGCCAGCCGCGCCTCGGCCCGGGCCAGGTCGCCGGGGGTGTCCACCCCCAGCACCGGCCACGCCCCCACCTCGACCTGGATCCGGGCCCCGTCCTCCAGCGCCCGGAGCTGCTCCAGCTTCTCCGCCCGCTCCAGGGCCCCCGGCTCCAGGCTCACGAACCGCTCCAGGTATTCCCGCCGGAAGACGTAGAGGCCCACGTGCTTCAGGGTCCGGGCCCCGAAGGCGTCCTCGCGCACGAAGGGAATGGAGGCCCGGGAGAAGTACAGCGCGCGTCCGTCCCGGCCCGTCACCACCTTGACCGCGTTCGGGTCGTTCCGCTCCCCCGCGGTGGCGGGCACGGCCAGGGTGGCCACGTCGCAGTCGGCGGTCGCCCGCATCCGCGCCACCGCCCGGTCCACCGCCTCCCCGGGGAGGAACGGCTCGTCCCCCTGGAAGTTCACCACCGTGTCGTAGATCTCCCCCGCCTCGGCCAGGGCCAGCATCACCGCCGCCGCCCGGTCCGAGCCCGAGGGCAGGTCGGGCTCGGTCATCCGCACCTCCACCCCCGCCCCCTCCACCGCCGCCGCCACCCGGCGGTCGTCGGTGGCCACGATGAGGCGCTCCACCGACCTCGCCTCCCGGGCCCGGTCCACCACGTGGAGGATGAGCGGCCGGCCCCCCAGGGGGGCGAGCACCTTGCCCGGGAACCGGGTGGATGCGTACCGGGCCGGGATCACGCCGAGAACACGCACGGTGCCGCCTCTTCTCCGGTTCGGAGCCCGCCCCCCGGAAACGGCGAGACCCCGGTTGCGGCCGGGGGCTCCGCCGGACCGGCGCGGGTCCGACCGATGGATGCGATGGGAGGGGAACGGGTCCCCGGGTTGACCGGACGACGGGAGACCGGACGGACTTCCGGCGGCCGGAATCGCTGGGGCGACCGCGCTGCCGGAACCAGGGAGGGTGCGAATGCGGTGGCCCAATTCACATTAGCGGAAACCCCGGCCCTTGGCATCCCGTTTTTTGGGCCGGGCCGAGGCCCCGAAGCCGGCCCCGCCCCCCCCCTCCGGCCGGGAGCCGGGCCGGGCGCCGGCGCCCCTCCCGGCCCGCATTTCCCTTGGCCGTCCCCGGCCGGAGTGATAGTCTATCGCTTCAACCGGATTGACCGATGAAACAAGCACCCGGCGTTCTTCGACTCAAGGCCCTGGCCGACCCCACCCGGCTCCGCATCCTCACCCTCCTGGGGGAGGAGGAGCTCACGGTGGGCGAGCTGACCGAGATCCTGGGCATGACCCAGAGCCGGGTCTCCGGGCACCTGGGGGTGCTCCGCGAGGCGGAGCTGGTCCGGGACCGGCGCCAGGGCACCTCCGCCTTCTACTCCCCGGCCGGGGAGGGGGAGGCGGCCGGAACCTGGCGGGCGGTGCGGGAGACCCTTCCCGAGCCGCCGGAGGCGGCCGCGGACCGCCGGCGGCTGGCCGAGACCCGGCGCCGCCGCCGGGAACGGGCGCGGGAGTTCTTCGACCGGGCGGCGGCGGGCTGGGACGCGGAGCGGAGCGAGACCCTGGGGCTGGCCGCGGGCGCGGTGGCCCTGGCCGGGCTCCTCCCCCACCGGCTCACCGTGCTCGACCTGGGCACCGGGACCGGCGGGCTCCTTCCGCTCCTGGCCGGCCACGTGGACCGGGTGGTGGCGGTGGACCTGAGCCGGGGCATGCTGCGGCGCGCCCGGGGGCGGGTGGCCGGAGGCGGGGGTTCGGTGGGCTTCCTCCGCGCCGACGCGGAGCGGCTTCCCCTCCCCGACGGGGCGGTGGACGGGGTGGTGGCCAACATGATCCTCCACCATCTGGGACGGCCGGACGCGGTGATCCGCGAGGCGGCCCGGGTCCTGGGCCCGTCCGGGCGGGGGGTGATCGTGGATTTCGAGGCCCACGAGGAGCGCTGGCTCCTGGAGGAGGAGGGCCACCGGTGGGCGGGCTTCGATCCCGCCCAGATCGCGGGGTGGTGCGTGGACGCGGGGCTCACCGTCCCCGCCTTCCAGCGCGTCCCCACCCCGGACGCCGGCCGCTGGAGCCGGCTGGAGGTTTTCGTGGCCCGGTTCGGCCGCGCGTCCGCGCCGGCGGGCGCTCCCCGGACCGGAGGAAGTTAGCCGTCCCGGAGCCCCCGGGGCGGTTCGGAGACACCGAAAGGAGACGGAGATCAGATGGCCAAGAACAACGGATCCAGGAAGCAGGACGGCTTCGACACCGGGGACAACTTCAAGGTTCGCGACCTGGAGCTGGCTCCCCTCGGCCGCAAGCGTATCGAATGGGCGGAGAGCCGGATGCCGGTGCTCATGGCCCTGCGCGAGAAGTACCGGAAGACCAAGCCCATGAAGGGCATGCGGGTGGCCGGCTGCATCCACGTGACCAAGGAGACCGCGGTCCTGGTCGAGACCCTGCGCGCGGCCGGCGCCCAGGTGTCCTGGTCGGGGTGCAATCCCCTCTCCACCCAGGACGACGTGGCCGCGGCCCTGGCCGCCAAGGGAACCTCGATCTACGCCTGGCACGGGATGAACACCAAGGAGTTCTACTGGTGCATCGAGCAGACCCTGGCCATGAACCCCACCCTCACCCTCGATGACGGGGCGGACCTCATCATGACCGTCCACACCAAGCGGCCGGACAAGGCCGAGGGAATCCTGGGCGGCACCGAGGAGACCACCACCGGGGTCCACCGCCTGCGCGCCCTGGCCGCCGACGGCAAGCTGCTCTACCCCATCGTGGCCGTGAACGACGCCGAGACCAAGTGGGACTTCGACAACATCTACGGCACCGGCCAGTCCTCCCTGGACGGCATCCTGCGGGCCACCAGCGTGCTCCTGGCCGGCAAGAACTTCGTGGTCGCCGGCTACGGCCACTGCGGCCGCGGGGTCGCCATGCGGGCCAAGGGCATGGGGGCCAACGTGATCGTGACCGAGGTGAAGGCGACGGCCGCGCTCAAGGCCACCCTGGAGGGCTTCCGGGTCATGAAGATGGACCAGGCGGCCAAGGTGGGCGACATCTTCATCACCGCCACCGGGATGAAGGACGTCATCGTGGAGCGCCACTTCGCCCGCATGAAGGACGGCGCCGTGGTCTGCAACACCGGCCACTACGACTGCGAGCTGAACCTGGAGGACCTGGCCAAGCTGACCCGCTCCAGCCGCGAGGTGCGGCCCAACAACGATGAGCACACCCTGAAGGACGGCCGGAAGGTATTCGTGCTCGCCAAGGGCCGGCTGGTCAACCTGGCCGCGGCGGAGGGCCATCCCTCCGAGGTCATGGACATGTCCTTCGCCAACCAGTTCCTCTCCCTCCTCCGGTTGACCCGGGAGGGGAAGAAGATGGAGAGCAAGGTCTACGACATCCCCGAGAAGCAGGACCAGGAGATCGCGGGGCTGAAGATCAAGACCATGGGCTACGCCATCGACTCCCTGACCAAGGACCAGATCGCCTACGCCACCGACTACACCGCCGGCACCTAGGGATCCTCCGTCCGGGGCGCGGGCGAGAGCGCGTCCCGGTCCGCGAACGCAGAGAGAGACCAAAGGCCGGGGCCCCAAGGGTCCCGGCCTTCATCCTGCCGCCGTCCCCGGCCGGAGTCAGGTTCCGGAACGGGCGCTCCAGGCAGCCAGCAGTTCCGCCTCCTGCTCCGCCCGGAGGCCGGCCTTCATCGTCGTCCCCGGAGGGCGCCCCATGTCCCAGGCCAGGGTCTCCCGGACGATCCGGACCAGGGATCGCGACTCCAGTCCCGCGGCCCGGGCCCGGCTCACGTCGATCTCCATCAGTCCCCGTTCCGCCGCTTCCACGCAGAGGGGCAGCTCGGACCAGAACTCCAGGCCCCGCCCGGCCAGGAAGTCCTCGTCCACCCACACCGGCTCCGCGTTGCTTCCGCTCGCCTCCCGGCAGGTCCGGAAGAGCTCCTCCATGGTGAAGGGGGTTCCGGGCCAGGTCACGTTGAAGGTTCCGGCCACCCCCTCCACCGCCGACTTCAGGAACCAGCCCGCCATGTCGCCGGGGTGGATCACCTGGAGGGGGCGTCCGGGCGGTCCCGGGACCAGCACCCTCCCTCCCACCGCGATCCGGCGCACCCAGTAGGTGAAGCGGTCGGTGGGATCGAAGGGACCCACGATGAGCCCGGAGCGGGCGAGGAGGGCGCGGCCGGGGAAGGCCTGCTCCACCTCGCGCTCGCAGAGGGCCTTGAGCCCGCCGTAGGTGGTCCCGGTGATCTCCTCCACGGCGGGGTCCTCGAGCTCGGCCACCGGCGCCGACTCGTCCATGCCCGCCCGGAAGGTGGAATAGACCGAGATGCTGGAGACGAAGGTGTAGTGGGCCACGTGGCCGGCGAGGAACCGGGCCGAGGCTCCCACCACCCGGGGCACGTACCCCGAGGTGTCCACGCAGGCGTCCCAGTCCAGCCCCGCCAGCCGCTCCAGGCCCCCGTCGCGGTCGCCGTGCACGTGCTCCGCTTCCGGGAAGAGATCGGGGTTGGTCTGCCCGCGATGGAAGAGGGTCACGGCGTGGCCGGCGGCCAGCGCCGCCTCGGCCAGGTGCCGGCCCAGGAACTTGGTCCCGCCCAGGATCAGCAGCTTCATCGTGGTCTCTCCTCTCGATTCCGTTTCAGTGCGCGCCCGCGCCGGGCCGGGCCGGGGCCCCATCGGGCCGGGGCGCTTCGGGGCCGAACCAGGCTCCCCCCCGGCCGGTCCCGCTCCCCCGGACCGGAACCGCGCCCGCCGCCGGCGGCCATCCCCGGGGGCGGCGGCCCCCGCCCAGGTCGAGGAACAGGGCCACCCCGGGCACCCCCCGCCGCCACCGGGGGACCGCTCCCCCCTCCAGCCGGGCGAAGCCCGACTCCGGATCCGCACCGTAGGTGTCGGCCCCGCCCCCGTCCACGAACCAGCCCATACCCTGCCCCCGGGAGACCCCGAGCGCGGTCCCGGCCGGGGCGTACTCGTCGTCCCCGGCCGCGTCCACGGCGATGCCCACCCCCAGGCCCTCGCCGCAACCCAGGCTCCCCGGGCGCTCCTCCCCGCTCCGGTAGACGTCGTTTCCGGCGCCGTCGAAGAGGAGGCCGGTCCCCGCCCCGGTCCCGAAGCCCTGGGCCCCGGCCAGGGCCCCGTAGTCGTCGTTCCCCTCCAGGTCGCAGAGCGCGCCCAGGCCCCGGGCCCCGCCCGCGCCCTGGATCCCCACGCCCCCCCGGTAGGCGTCGTCGCCGGCCCCGTCCACCAGGAGCCCCAGACCGCCGGCGGCGAAGGGGCCGAAGACCGCGCCCACTCCCTGTCCGGGCCCCGAGGGGGCGCCGGTGGAGTCGGCCAGGCGGTAGGCGTCGTTCCCGGACCGGTCGAGCAGGAGCCCGGCCCCGGCCTCCCCGCCCAGGCCCTGGCCGGCGCGGGCCAGACGGTAGTCGTCGTCGCCGCCGCCGTCGGCGAGCACGGCCAGACCGTGGATCGCGCTCCCCTCCCCCGGGCCGCCCACCCGGTAGCGGTCGTCGCCGCCGCGGTCGTCGAACCAGGCCACGCCCAGGAACGCGAATCCCGCCCCCGGGCCGGCGCCGGCCGCGGTGTCCCGGCCCTCCCCGAGGTCGACGACCCCGGCGTAGCCCAGCACCGCCGCCCCGGGAGCGAGGCCGGCGGAGTCGGCGGGGGCGTAGCGGTCGTCCCCGCCCAGGTCCACCACCAGCGAGACCGCCTCGGTGCCGTCCACCTGGCCCGGGCCCTCGTAGACGTCGTTGCCGCCCAGGTCCAGCACGAGCAGATACGAACCGCGGTAGACGTCGTCGCCGGGGCCTCCCACCGCCACCCGTCCCCGGGGCGTGGACCAGACCATCCGGGATCCGGATCCGGGCTCACCGGAGCCGGACCCGCGGGCGAGCCCGTCCGCCGCGGCCTCGATCTTCCCGGCCAGGACCAGCCCTCCGCGGAACAGCGCCCCCCGGTCCAGGCTCCGCACCCCGGCCAGGATGGCCCGGGCTTCCTCCGGCGACGGGGCGCTCTTCTCCGCGATCAGGGCCCGGAGCGATTCCGCGGTGCGGGCCGACTTCCCGCCGAAGAGCCCGCCCCGTTCCAGGCCGGATCGATCCACCTCCCGGTCCCGCACCTCCGCCGCCGCGGCGGCGGCGCGGATCATCCCCCCCAGGGCCCGGCGGACGGCGGGATCGAGGCGGGCCGCCTCCCGCTCCACGTCCTCCCGATCCTTGCCCTGGAAGCGCTTCCCGCTCCCGGCGTAGAGCGTCTCCAGAGCCCCGAGCAGCGCCGCCACTCCGTCGGCCGCCTCCGGGTCCCCGGGTCCCGCCGTCCCGGTCGGAGGTTCGGGTGGTGGCTCCCCGGGGAGGACCAGGGAGTAGAGGGCGTTCAGGGCCGGGGCGGCCCCGGGAGCGGCGGCCAAGTCCCGGGCGAGGTGGGCGAAGGTCCCGGGAGCGCGGAGCGGCTCGGCCAGGAAGTACCCGGCCAGGGGAAGCGCCCCGGGGGCGGGCGGGGTCAGGGCGAGGGAGGCGGGGTCCACCCGAAGGTCCCGGAGCGCGAACCCCTCCCCCGCGGCCAGGGAGTCGAGGGCCGCGGCCAGCCCGGGGACGGGGTAGACCGGGGTCACGGCGGAGGCGGGGGCCCCGGCCGCCGCTCCGGTGCCGGCGGCCCCGGGGGCCGCCCCCAGCGCGGCCAGGACCACCGCGGCCCCGGCGACCGCCCGCCCGAGACCCCGCAGCCCGGCGGCCGCCGCGGGGACGGGACCCGGCCCGGCGGGGCTCACGGCCGGGCCTCCCCTTCCCGGGCGCGGGCCTCGGGAAGGCCGGAGAGGATGGACTCCCGCACCGTGGCCATGAGCGCCGGGATGTCGGCCCGGCTCAGCCCCTCGGTGGCCACCGGGGGATGGATGGTCACGGTGATCGTGCCCAGCCGGGGCAGCATGCTCCTCTTGCCCAGGATGCGGCCGGACCCCTGGATGGAAACGGGAAGGATGGGATAGCCGGTGTCCACGGCCACGTAGAAGCCCCCCTTCTTGAAGGGGAGGAGCCGGGTATCGGGGGAGCGGGTTCCCTCCGGGAACACGGCCAGGGCGATCCCCTTCCCCATCTTGGCCACCGCCTCGCGCAGCGCCCCCACCGCCTGCTCGCGGTTTCCCCGGTCCACCTTGATGTGGTGGGAGGCGGCCAGGGACCAGCCCAGGAAGGGAATCCGGGTCAGCTCGCGCTTGGCCACGAAGCGGATGGACATGCCCCGCAGGGCCACCACCGAGGCGGGGATGTCCAGGTAGCTCCGGTGGTTCCCCATCAGCACGCAGGCCCGCCCCAGGGGGATGTGCTCCCTTCCGGTGACCCGCACCGGGGCCAGGAGGGAGACGAGCATGGCCCGGGAGTAGAGCTGCTGGCTGAAGTCCATCCACACCGCCCGGGGGTCGAAGGGGGATCCGACCAGATAGAGGAGGCCGATGAGGATGCTCCCCACCACCGCCCAGGTGTAGCTCCAGATGGCGAGGAGGGCCCGTCCGAGGGTGCTCATGGGGCAAGACTTTGGCCGCCGCGCGGGAGCCCGGTCAAGGGCGCAGGGCCGGAAAAGGAACGGGACGGGGACCGTGGTCCCCGTCCCTCCGGAGTCGCGGGCCGGTCCGGGAGCGCGCCCCCGCCGGCCGGAGCCGGGACCGGACTAGTGGCCCAGCTCCTTGATGCCCGCCAGCACCTCGGCGGCCGAGGTCCGCAGGGCCTCGGTCTCCCCGGCGGACAGCGGCAGCTCGAGGATCTTCTCCACCCCGCCCGCGCCCAGGATCACCGGCACGCCGACGTAGGTTCCCTCCACCCCGTACTGCCCGGTGCAGTAGGCGGCGGCGGGCAGGAGCCGCTTGTTGTCGAGGAGGATGGACTCCACCATCTGGGCCGCGCTGGCCCCGGGCGCGTAGAAGGCGCTGCCCGTCTTCAGCAGGGCCACGATCTCGCCCCCGCCCTTCCGGGTCCGCTCCACCAGGCGCTCGATGACCTCGGCGTCCATGAGATCGACGATGGTCACCCCGCTCACGGTGGCGTAACGCGGGAGCGGTACCATGGAGTCCCCGTGGCCGCCCAGGACCATGGCCTGCACGTCGGTGGGAGCCACGTTCAGCTCGGCGGCGATGAAGGCCCGGAACCGGGCCGAGTCCAGCACCCCGGCCATGCCCATCACCCGGTTGGCCGGGAAGCCGGTGGTCTTCATCATGTGGTAGGTCATGATGTCGAGCGGGTTGGAGACCACGACCACGAACGCGTCCGGCGCGTGCTGCTTGATCTCCTTGCCGATGCTGCCCACGATCTCCGCGTTCTTGTTGAGGAGATCGGTGCGGCTCATCCCCGGCTTGCGGGGGAACCCGGCGGTGACCAGCACCACGTCCGAGCCCTGGAGATCCTTGAAGTCGTTGGAACCGGTGACCCGGGAGTTGTAGCCCCGGACCGGGCCCGCCTCCAGGAGATCCAGCCCCTTGCCCAGGGGCACGCCCTCGGCGATGTCGAGGAGGCACACCTCGCAGATGCCCCGCTCGGCCAGGTACAGGCCGGCCGAGGCTCCCACGTTCCCGCCCCCGCCGACGATGCTCACCTTCTTCATGATTCCTCCCCTCCCTCTGGGTTCTTGGTTTCGAGCGGGGCCGGCGCCCCCGGCGCCGTCACCCCCAATGGTCGGACCGAAAAAAGGAAACGGACCATGCCCACCGCGGTCCGCGGCCGGGGCATGGTCCGCAAGTTACGCACGCGGAGCGCGGCGAAGGTCACTCGGCGGGTTGGACCGAGACTTCCTTCTTGTCCTTCCCCTTGCGGGCGAAGGTCACCACCCCGTCCACCAGCGCGAACAACGTATCGTCCTTGCCCCGCCCCACGTTGACTCCGGGATGGATCCGGGTTCCCCGCTGACGGATGATGATGGTCCCCGCGGTGACGCGCTCCCCGCCGAAGGCCTTCACGCCGAGACGCTGGCCCTGGGAATCGCGCCCGTTCCGACTGGAGCCTACACCCTTCTTGTGTGCCATGGTCGATTCTCCTCGATGGGCGGTCCGGGATCAGCCGTTGATGCCGGCGATCCGGATCTCGGTGTAGTCCTGGCGGTGTCCCCAACGGCGCCGGTACTTGCGGCGTCTCTTGAACTTGCCGGCCACGAGCTTGGGGGACCGGCCGTGGGCCACGACCTCGGCGGCCACGGTGGCTCCGTCGACTCGCGGAGTGCCCACCTTGACCGTGGACCCGTCCTGCACCAGGAGCACGTCGTCCAGGGTAAGGGAGGCTCCCTCCTCGGCGTCGAGGCGGGGCACCCGCAGCACCTGGTCCTTCTCCACCCGGTACTGGAAGCCGGCGAGTTTGATCACTGCGAACATGAAAGGGCCTCCTGGAGGGCGCAATCCCTCGGTAATGACAAAGCGGGAGGGATCATATCAGCCGGACCGGGGCCGGTCAACGGCCGATCGAGCCCCCCGGAGCGGCTCCCGGGGGGGGCCGAAGGACCCCCCCGGGGTCAGGGCCGGAACCGCTCGGTCACGTCCTCGTTGGTGCGGGGGAAGATGACCTTGACCTCCCCCCGCTTGAGGCGGGGGTCGTCCCGCACGTCGATCTGGAACTTGAACTTCTCCTCCAGGCGGGCCAGCCGCTCGGAGTTCTCCGCGAACAGGTGCTGGGCCATGGGCGGGGACACCCGGAGCTCGATCGTCTTCTCCTGGGTGTTGACCCCGATCCGGTTGAGCAGTCGCTCGATCTTGAGCGCCACCGACTGGAGGGAGAGCACCTTGCCCAGCCCGCTGCACTCGGGGCAGTCGTCCGAGTAGTAGTGGAGGAGGCTCGGCCGCTCGCGCTGCCGGGTCATCTCCACCAGCCCCAGGTCCGAGACCGCGAAGGTCTTGGTCCGGCTCCGGTCCCGCTTGAGGTGCTTGCGCAGCTCCTCCAGGACCGACTTCTTGTTGGCCTCGGCCTCCATGTCGATGAAGTCGAGGACGATGATCCCCCCGATGTCCCGCAGGCGGAGCTGGCGGGTGATCTCCCGCGCCGCCTCCATGTTGGTCTTGAGGATCGTCTCTTCCTGGTTCTTCTTCCCCACGAACCGGCCGGTGTTCACGTCGATGGCCACCAGGGCCTCGGCCTGGTCGATCACGATGTACCCGCCCCGCTTCAGCCACACCTTGCGCTCGAAGAGCTTGTCGATCTCCCCCTCGATGCGGAAGGCGTCGAAGACGGGGAGCTTCCCCCGGTACTGCCGGACGCGCCGGACCAGGTCCGGGGATACCGCGGCCAGGTAGTCCTTGACCTCCCCGTAGACGTCCGCCGAGTCCACCACCACCTCGTCCACGTCGTCGGTGAGGAGGTCGCGGATGAGCCCGGTGGCCAGGGACAGCTCCCGGTGGATGAGGGCCGGGGACGGGGCCGAGGAGCAGCGCCGCTCGATCTTCTTCCACAGCTTGACCAGGTAGCCCACGTCCTCCCGGAACTCCTCCCGGGAGCGGCCCTCCCCCGCGGTGCGGACGATGAGCCCCGCCCCCTTGGGACGGACCTCCTTCAGGATCTTCTTCAGCCGGTGGCGTTCGTCCCGGCTCACGATCTTCCGGGACACCCCGATGTGGTCCGCTCCGGGCATGAAGACCACGTAGCGGCCGGGAAGGCTCACCTGCTGGCTGACCCGGGGCCCCTTGGTGGAGATGGGTTCCTTGGTGACCTGGACCACCACCTCCTGGCTCTTCTGGAGATGGTCCTCGATCTTGGGGGCGCTCTCCCGGCGGCTCTTGCGGCGGCCGCCCCGGCCCCGGTCGCGGCCGCCGGAGGACCGGCCCCCGCCGCCGCCGTTGCCCGGCTCGTCGTCGTCGTCGAGCAGGTCCACGTCCCCGCCCACCAGGGAGGCGGCGAGATCCGAGGCATGGAGGAAGGCGGTCTTGGCCAGGCCGATCTCCACGAAGGCGGCCTGCATGCCGGGGAGGACCGCGTTCACCTTCCCCTTGTAGATGTCCCCCACGATGCGCCGGTCGTCCGGGCGCTCCACCAGCAGCTCGACGAGCTGCTTGTCTTCCAGGATCGCCACCCGGGTTTCCTTCGGGTCGGCGTTGATGATGATCGACTTCTGCATCGAGTCCTCATGAGACCGCACCTCCTCGAACCGTCTGGCGCCACCATGCGAATCCGGACGCGACCACGTCGAGCGGGTCGAGAACGTCGTTCCGACCGGGAATGTGGAGGCCGCTCCGGTGGACCCGGAGAAGCCGCTCGTCGAAGTCGGCCCAGTCGCAGAGCACCGAGGTCAGAAGCTCCGGGCGAACGCTGTCGGGGCGGTTCAGGGTGAGGCGCAGGGTCAGGTACGGGCGCCCCCCGTCGTCGCGCGCGACCGCGCCCCGGATAAGGGACGGTCTGGCATTGAAAGTCCGGGATTCCTCGCCCCGCACCTTGGTCACTTCGAGCGTCCGGGCGGACCGGGCCCGGTCCAGTCCCGCCTGCAGGCGGGCGGCGAGCGTCTCGAAGGACGGTCCGCCGAGGGCGCTTCGGATCAAGGTGTCGGAGAACGAAACGTCGTAGTCCGCGATCTGGATCGCGCTGTTCAGGGAGTCGGGTTCATTGCGGATCGGGGCCTGGGCCGTCACTCGCAGTCCGTCGGGAAGGGCCTCGTTCAAGGAGTTTACGAACGATTCCGGCACTTCCCGGGCGAAGACGACGTCGAGATATTCGGCTTCGCTGGTCATACCCAGGGGAAGCGGAGGACCGAAGGAGAGCTTCGGCCGCCGGTCCTTACCCTGGGTCATGGCCAGCGGAAGCTGGGCCTTTCGAAACGCACGTTCCAGGGAACGGGTCACGTCCAGGTGGGCGCTGAACCGGGCCGGTTCATCCTTGGAGAAGCGCAGGCGGTACCGCTCCGCCTGTCGGGCTTCGCGCCCTCTGGCCGCGCGCCGGGGCCGCCGGCCCACCATCCAGGCGGGCGCGCCGAACCCCGGGGGAACCGCCGCCTCCCCGGAAGTCCCGGGGGCGTGGCTCCGCCGCTCCGTCGTCGAACCCCCCCGCCCCGACGGAACGGGAGGGTCGTCAAGGATCGGATACCAGGGAGGAGCTGTACCATCGGCGGCGGAGGCGGGGTCCAGACCGTGTCGGGTCAGGATCTCCTCCCACCGCCTGGCCGCGAACGCGTCCGGATCGGTCTGCCGCCGGGCCCCGGATCGGGCCACCGCCTCCACCACCTCGGCCGAACCGGGGGCCCCCCGGAGCAGCGCGGCTTCCGCCGCCGCCGCCCACGGATCCCGCAATCCGACCTTCACCTTCCGGCGTGCCAGACGGGCCCGCCACCCCTCCACCGTCTCCGCCACCGCCCCCGGATCGGGAACGGGGGCGGAGGCCAGGGGGGTGTGCGGGCGGGGAACGAAGGGAACCGCCTCGAGGCCGATGCGGGGGGAGCTCCCCCCCCGGATCCGGAGATCCCGAACCGCCTCCACGGTTTCCACCCACTCCTCGCGGTCGGCCCGGGTCTCCCCCGGGAGTCCGACCAGAACCCGGAACCGGACCGCCGACCAGCCGCCCCGGAGGGCGGTGCCCGCGGCCTCGATCAATGCGTCGCGGCCCAGCGGCCGGCCCGTTTCCTCCCTGAGGCGGGCCGACGGCGCCAGGACTCCGAAATCCAGCCGGGTCCGCCGCCCCTTGCACAGCTCCCGGGCCAGGGGGGGGACCAGGCGGTCCGGATCCACCTCGCCCAGCCGGAGCTGCACCGCGTGGGCGCCGAACCGCTGGTTCATGGCCTCCAGGAGCGGCACCAGGTCGGGGTGCCGGTCCGCGGAGTCCGGGGTGAGCAGGATCTCCCCCTGACCGGAGGCGGCCACCGCCGCCTCGGTCTCGCGGAGCGTGCGCTCCAGGGAGCGCACCCGCAGGGGGGCCGGCTCCGAGGCGGAGTCTTCCACCCCCCGGGGCCGGACGAGCTCGACCGCCACGCCGCCCGCCTCGGTCTCGATCAGGGGATCGAAGATGCCCAAGGGGACGGGGGGCAGCGACTCGAGCCACCGGGCGCCCACCGGGCCCGGGGCCGTAAACTGCGGATCAGCGGGAGCCGGACGGGCCCCCGGGTCGGAGAGCATCACGCCGGGAAGGCCGGCCAGGCGCCCGCGGGCGGCCTCCCGGCCCCCGGCCCGGGCCGCCTCCACCAGGTCGGCGGCGAAGGCCTCCGGATCCCCCACCGCCACCGCGTCCACGAAGGGGAGCACGGCCCCGGGGGTGAGCGACACCGGCCCGGCCAGGACCACCAGGGGGGCCTCGGGTCCCCGGTCGGCGGCCCTGAGCGGCAGCCCGCCCAGCTCGAGCATGGCGGCCAGGTCGGGGAGCTCCAGCACGCCCCCGGGGACGGCCAGGATCACGGGATACTCGCGGAGCGCGCGGCGGGCGGCCAGCCCGAACAGGGGCAGACCATGCTCCCGGAGCGCGGCCTCGAGGTCCTCGGCGGGCAGGAAGGCGGTGTCCACGTGGGTCCGCTCCCGCCCTCCGGCCGTCTCCAGGGCATCGACCACCGACGCGGTCCCCGGACGGGACAACGCCCGCTCCACCGGAGCCGGCACCAGGAGACAGAGGCGCGCTTCCGCGTCCTCGTACTCGGGGCGGCCGGCCCGGGAAATCGGGCTCAGATATCGGTTCGGCTTGGTGACCAGAGGGAGGACGGACTCCTCCAACCGGCCCAGGTCGATGTCCATAGGGTCATGTGATCCAATGCGATGTGCCGGTACGGGGCCCGGTGTGCACGCGGCCGCCGAGCCCCTCGGGGGCCATGCCGGCGGGGAGCCCCATGGGGGGCAGGAAGCTGCAAACGTGCAAGGTATCATGGGGTTTACAGACCCCTCAATGGCTTTTCGGCAAATCCCGCCCCGAACTTGCGTCCCGAGCCCTAGCCGGGGGCTCCCCCTCCGGGGAGGAGACCGGGCCTCGCCCCTCCCCACCCCGGCTCAGGCCAGGGCCAGCGCCACCGGGACCACCCGCCGGGCACCCGCCTCCCGGAGCGCCCCGGCCGCGCTCTGGATGGTCGCCCCCGTGGTCACGACGTCGTCGACCAGCACCCAGTCGCGCCCCGCCGCCCAGGACGGGTGCGGGGCCCGGAAGGCCGAGGCCACGTTGGCCGCCCGGTCCGCCTCGGCCAGCCGGGCCTGGGCCCGGGTGCCCCGGCTCCGGACCAGGAGCCCGGTCATGGGCGGCACCCCCCAGCGCACCGCCGCCGCCCGGGCCAGGAGGCCGGCCTGGTCGTAACCCCGGGCCCGGAGGCGGGTGCGGTGGAGCGGCACCCCGAGCACCCCGGCCGGGGGCGCCGGCCCGGGAAGCGGGACGCGGGCGGCCAGGAGCCGGCCCAGGGCGGGGGCCAGATCGGAGCGGTCCCGGTACTTGAAGGCGTGAATGACCGCGTCCAGGGGAGGCTCCATCCACCAGGCCGCCCAGCCCCGGTCCCCGGCGTGCCCGGGATCCGCGCACTCCCGGCCCGCCTCGCGGCTTCCCCCCGGGCGCCGCTCCACCCGGCACCGGAAGCAGATGGATCCGGGGGGCGCCGGGCGCAGCCGGCGCCGGCAGGCCGGGCAGAGCCAGAACCGGGGCGGGAGCTCGCGCTCGCACCCGGGGCAGAGGGGCGGAAGCACGGTGTCGAGGAGGAGCCGGGCCCCCCGGAGAAGGGCCCGGGCGGCGGCGCGGGATGTAGGCATGGTGCTCGTGGTCCCGGCGGGGCGGTGCGGGAGCGGACCGCTCCAGCCTGACCGAGGCCCCGCCGCCGGTCAACCCCGGCCGGGCCGGATCAGCGGGTGCGGAGGAAGACCGCGACCCTGAAGTTCCGCTCCGTCCCCGCCACCACCTCCATCAGCCGCTCGTAGCGGGGGTCGTTCCGGAGGAGGGTGTCGGGCACGTCCCCCCAGAGCCGGGGGCCGTAGTGGTTCTCCCACAGGACCACGCTCCCCGGCCGGGCCCCGGCCAGGTTGGCCCGGGTGAGGCGGGGGGTGAGATCCAGGTCGTAGCGGTCCCGCCCCGCGAAGTACACGAACCAGGGGTGGTTGGTGTAGACCACCCGGTTCCCCAGGCCCAGGTCCTCGATGTTCCGGGTCACGACCTGGATCGCCTGCCGCTCGGGATCGAGCCCCACGGGATGGACGGTGACCAGGGCCAGGAGGGCGGCGCCCAGCCCGGCCGCGCCCAGGGCGGCGGGGCGCCTCACCCGGCCCGGGGCCAGGAGCATCCCCGCCCCGGCCAGGGCCAGGGCGGCGGTGACCATCCATCGCCACTCCACCCGTCCGGACCCGATGAAGGACTCCCCGATGAGGACGTGGGACCCGACCAGGGCCACCGCACCCGTCCACAGGGCGGCCAGGGCCAGCCGGGCGGCGTGGGGCCTCGGCACCGCCGCCCCCCAGTCCCCCGCCCCCGCCGCCGCCACCAGGGCCACGGCCGGGGCGGCCACCACCAGGTGGCGGAGGAAGCCCACGCTCCGCCCCACCGGAAGCGCGTCCCAGGCCAGGAGCGAGAGCACCAGCACGTCCACCCCCACCAGCACCGCGGCCAGGGCGGGAAACCGCGGCGCGGTCCCGCCGTCCTCGCGCCGGCGGGGCTGGAGCCGGGCGGCCAGCGCCCACAGGAAGAAGAAGAGGACCACCGCGCCCACCACCACCACCGCGTTCCGGACGTACTGGAGGGGACCGAGGCTGTTCAGCGGCCGGCCCGCCCCGTGGGCCAGCCACAGGGGATCCCCGCTCATGGCGAAGCCGATCCCGTTCCAGGCCAGCACCGGGACCAGGGCGCCCAGGCGGGCCTTCCAGCTCGTGGAGCGCCAGCCCGCGGCCAGCACCACCAGGGTCAGCACCCCCGCCTCGATCCGGGCCAGGGGGAGGAGCCCGGCCAGGAGCACCGCCCGGTCCCGCCGCCCCGCGTACCACGCCCACAGGACCAGGCTCAGGAGGAGGGCGGCCGAGGGTTCGGCCAGCCCCCCATAGGCGGTCTCCAGCACCAGGGGCTGGAAGAAGAAGAACGCCGCCGCCAGCCAGGGGGCGGCCAGGCCGAGGGCCTCGGCGGCCAGGCCCGCCGCCACCGCGGTCGCCGCCGCGGTCACCGCGGTGGTCGCCTCCACCCCGGGATACCCGAAGAGCCGGGCCGGGGCGGCGAAGAGCAGGGTGGGGACCGGCATGGCCCACCGGTCCAGGAAGAGCGAGGGATCCTTCCAGGTCTCGCGGGCCAGGTAGTAGCGGTCCAGGTCGTCGTCCTGGTAGGTGCCGGTGGAGCGGGCGGCGTAGACCAGGCCCACCACCAGGCAGGCCAGTCCGGCCAGGAGCACCAGCCGCCGGGCGCCGGCTCCCCGGAGGCGCGGGCGGCGGGCCGCGGTCGCGGGCGAGGCCCGGCGCGGGGCGCGGCGCTCCCGCCCCACCTAGACCTCGTTCCGCCGGAAGGAGACGTTGAACACGAACCCCATCAGGGCCAGGGTGGTGACCAGGAAGGTGCCGCCGTAGGAGAGGAAGGGCAGGGGGAGCCCGGTCACCGGGGCCAGGCCCAGGGTCATGCTCACGTTCACCGCCACGTGGAAGACCAGGGTGCCGCAGATCCCCACCACCAGGGTGCTCCCGAAGCGGCTCCGGGCCTTGAGCGCCACCGCCAGGCCCCGCTGGACCAGGAGCGCGAAGAGGAGGAGCACCGCGGTGCACCCCAGGAACCCCCGCTCCTCGCCCAGCACGGAGAAGATGAAGTCGGTGTGGTTCTGGGGCAGGAAGCCGAGGCCCTTCTGGGTGCCCTGGAGCCAGCCCTTCCCCTCCAGGCCGCCGGAGCCGATGGCGATCTTGGACTGGATGACCTGGTAGCCGGCCTCGGCCCGGTCCGCCTCCGGGTTGAGGAAGGTGACCACCCGCTGGCGCTGGTAGGGCTTGAGGGAGTTCCAGAGGATGGGCGTACCCGCCGCCACCGCCATGTTCAGGGCCAGCACCGCCACCACCAGGTTCCTCCGGGCCCGGGACAGCACCAGGATCGCCCCCACCAGCCCCAGGTAGAGGAGCCAGAGCCACAGGTTCAGGGAGAGGATGGCGGAGAGGAGGGGCGAGCCCAGGATGAGGATCACTCCCACCGGGAGCCCGGCCCAGAACAGCATGGGGACCACCGCGGCGGGAATGGAGAGCGAGGTTCCCAGGTCCGGCTCGACCAGGATGAGCACGAAGGTGGCGCCGGCCACGGCCAGCACCGGGAAGAGATGCCCGGGGCGGCGCAGGTCGAAGCGGGGCCGGGAGAGCATCCGGGCCACCAGGAGGATGGTGGAGAGCTTGGCCAGCTCCGAGGGCTGGAAGCGCACCCCGCCCACATCCAGCCATCGCTTGGCCCCCAGGGCGCTCTCCCCCACCACCGGCACGGCCAGGAGCAGGATCACCGAGACGGCGTAGAAGAAGTGGCTGTACTCCTCCCAGAACCGGAAGGGAATGGCCGCGGTCAGGAACAGGGCGACCAGGCCCACCCCCAGCCAGCTCAGCTGGCGGGCGAAGAGGACGCTCTTGGCCGGGCTCATGGGCACCCGGCTGGCCGAGTAGACCAGCATCAGGCCCACGGCCAGGAGCAGGGCCACCGAGACCATGAGGGGGACGTCGAGCTGGCGGATGGAACGGCGGCTCACCGGCGGGCTCCCCTCGGTTCGGACATCAATCGGTCTCCTGCACCTGGACGCGGAGCGAGTCCTCCACGCCGAAGTAGGCGGACAGGACCTTCTGGGCCACCGGCGCCGCCACCGAGCCGCCGTGGCCCCGGTGCTCCATCACCACCACCACCGCCACCTCGGGCCGGTCGGCGGGAGCGTAGGCGATGAACAGGGCGTGATCGAAGCCGGGGTTCTCGGCGGTGCCGGTCTTCCCCGCCACCGTGACCCCCGGGACCTGGGCGTTGCGGGCGGTGCCGTGATCCACCGCCGCCCGCATCCCCTTGCACATCTCCGCCGCCGCCCCGGGATCCAGGGACACCTCTTCGGCCACGGTCCCGATCTCGGGTTGCGGGTAGCTCTTCAGCCGGTGCTCCTCGCCCAGGCTCTTCAGGAGCCGGGGCTGGACCTTGCGGCCCCCGGTGGCCAGCATACCCGTATAGCACGCCAGCTCCAGCGGGGTGACCAGGATCTCCCCCTGCCCGATGATCAGGTTCAGGGCCACGCCCCCGCTCCAGCCCCGCTTGCCGTAGCGGCGGTCGAAGTACCCGGAGTCGGGAATCAGGCCCGCCTGCTCCCCGGGCAGATCGATCCCGGTGGGCCGGTTGAGCCCAAAGAGGTCCGCATAGCGGGCCAGGCCGTCCACCCCCAACGGCACCGCCAGCTGGTAGAAGTACACGTCGCAGGACTGGGCCAGGGCGTCGATGTCGTCGAGGGCGCCGTGGCCGCTTCGCTTCCAGCACCGGAAGGTGCGGTTCCCGAACCGCCAGCCGCCGAAGCAGGGGCTCAGCACCTGGCCGGGGTGGATGACCCCCTCGGCCAGGGCGGCGTAGCCGGAGAGGGGCTTGAACACCGAGCCCGGGGGATACCGGGACTGGACGGCCCGGTCCAGGAGGGGGGCCTCGGGACGGTTCAGCCGGCTCCAGACCTCGGTGCTCAGCGCGCCCGAGAACACGTTGGGATCGAAACCGGGGCGGCTGGCCAGGGCCAGGATCTCCCCGGTGCGGACGTTCATGAGCACCGCCGCCCCCCGGACCTCGGGCGGATCCCCCCGGCCGTCGTACCCGGCCGCGTTCATGGCCTCTTCCATGGTCCGCTGCACCGTGGCGTCCAGGGTCAGGGTCACGTCCCGGCCCGGGCGGGGCGGGATCGGCTGCTCGCGGATGAAGGCCTCGCTGCGGCGGCCGGTGGCGTTCACCTCCACCTTCCGCACCCCTTCCTCGCCCCGGAGCTGGTCCTCGTACTCGCGCTCGATCCCGCTCTGCCCGATCAGGGAGCCGGGACGGTAACCGCTGCCCTCCAGCCGCTCCAGGTCCTTCTCCCCCACCTCGCCGGTGTACCCGATCACGTGGGCGGCCAGGGAGTCGGCCGGGTAGTAGCGGACCGCCTCCACCTCCACCGAGATCCCCGGCAGCACGGCGCGATGCTCCTCCACCCGGGCCACCTCGGTGGAATCGGCGCCACGGACCAGGCGCACCGGCCGGTAGGAAGCCCCCGCCTCCCGGCTCACGGTCTGACGGTACTTCCCCGCGTCCCCCCCGATGAGCGAGGCCAACCGCTCCAGGGTGGTCTCCAGCCGCTCCGGATCCCGGCTGAACGACTTGGCGTAGGGGTCCACGGTGATGGAGAAGGAGGGGATCATGTCGGCCAGCACTTCCCCGTTCCGGTCCAGGATGCGTCCCCGCGGACCGGGCACGTACTCCGGCCGGAGCCAGTTCCGTTCGCTGAGCTCCTGGCTCTGCTTCTCGGAGAGGATCTGGAGGGCGAAGAGCCGACCCACGAGCACCACCAGCACCGCCAGGCCGACCAGGCCCAGCAGCGCGGCGCGCTCGCGCCGGTCAGCTCCGCTTGACGAGTATCTTCCTCTCATGGAATTTCAGGCGGCGGTGGATGACACGCTCCAGGATGAAGAGAAGCAGCGGCACGGTGACGGCGGTCAGGATCGACGAGGGAAGGGCGATCCGCAGCCCGTAGGCGGGGACGCCGGAGGCGTCGCCTCCCCGCAGAAGAAGGTACACCAGGATCCCCTTGCCGAGTCCCGCAATGAACAGGACCAGCCCCTGGGTGATGCCCGATTCCCGGTACACGCTCCGGCCCAGGGAACCCACGCCCCAGCCGACCAGGGTCAGGACCAGGCACTCCACCCCGATGGTGCCGCCGAAGACCAGGTCGCGGAAGCCGCCGAGGAGGAACCCGGCCACCGCTCCGGCCGGGGGCCGGCGGGCCAGGGCCACGATCACCGTCATGCCCAGGAGGAGATCGGGCTGGACCGGGAACCGGCCGAAGAAGGCCAGCCGGAGCGACTCCAGGACCAGGGCCAGCAGGGTGACCCAGACCGCGGTCACCGTCCTCCGTCCTCCGGCGGCGGCGGGGGGCCCTCGGGAAGCCGCTCGTCCGGACCCGGCTCCGGCACCGGGCCCACCTGGGGAATGAGCACGAACACCTCCTCCAGCCGGTGGAAGGCGGCGAAGGGCCTCAGACCGACCTCCTTCAGGAGGCGCTCCGGCGACTGCGAGACCGTCTCGGCCACCCCCACCCGCAGACCGGGGGGGAAGACGCCGCCGAGGCCGCTGGAGATCAGGGTGTCCCCGGGGGCGACGTCGGCCTGGAGGGGGATCTTGGTCACCTGGAGCCGGGAGTTGCCGGGATCCCACTCCAGGATGCCCAGCACCCGGCTCCGGGTGTCCCGCACGCTCACCGGCGTGTCCTCGTTGCGGAGGAGGCGGACGCGGGAGGTCCAGGGTTCGACCTGGTCGATGACCCCGACCAGGCCCCGCACGGTGACCACCGGCTCCCCGCCCAGGAATCCCCGGCGGGACCCGGCGCTGATCCAGGCCACGCCCCGGACCGGATCCAGGTCGAGGCCGACCACCCGGGCCGGCACCGTCCGGTTGCGCGGAGGCGGCTCGTAGCCGAGCATCTCCCGCAGCCTCCGGTTCTCGCGCTCCGCCTCCCGGAGCCGCGCCGTCTCCAGCTCCAGCTCCATGATCTTGCGGCGGGCGGTCCCGGCCCCGGTGAGCCGGTCCCAGCCCCGGGCGGGCAGGGCGAACACGGCGAGCAGGGCACCGTTGGCCGCGTCCAGGGCCGGAGCCAGCACCGGGGGGCGGGTGACCACCGCCACCGAGGCCCCGGCGGCGAGACAGAAGGCGGCGATGAGGACGATCAGGAGCCCGCGGCGGCGGTCGAAGTAGGCCACCACCCGCTGGACCGCCTCGATGATCGCGCTCAGGAAGGGCATGGCGGGGGTCGGAGCTCCCGGGGATCAGTCACGGAACGACTTCATCAGGACCTTCTCGTAGAGCTCGAGGTTCTCCAGCACCTTTCCCGTCCCCAGCACCACGCACAGGAGCGCCTCGTCGGCCACGGTGATGGGCAGGTTGGTGGCCTCGCGCAGGAGGATGTCCAGGCCCCGCAGGAGGCTCCCTCCCCCGGTCATGAGGATCCCCCGGTCCACGATGTCCGCGGCCAGCTCGGGCGGGGTCTGCTCCAGGGAGGTGCGCAGGGCCTCCACGATCTGGCTGATGGGCTCCTGGAGGGCCTCGCGGATCTCGCTGGAGGTGACCTTGATCGTCTTGGGGATCCCCCCGATCAGGTCCCGCCCCTTGATCTCCATCTCCTCCTCCTGCTCCAGGGGGAAGGCGGAGCCGATGCGGATCTTGATCTGCTCGGCGGTCTGGTCGCCGATGAGGAGGTTGTAGGCCCGCTTCACGTACTGGACGATGGCCTCGTCCATCTTGTCCCCGCCCACCCGGACCGAGGTGTCGTGGACGATGCCGTTCAGGGTCATCACCGCGATCTCGGTGGTGCCCCCCCCGATGTCGATGACCATGTTGCCGCAGGGCTTGTCCACCGGCAGGCTGACCCCGATGGCGGCGGCGATCGGCTCCGCCACCAGCAGCACCTCCCGGGCCCCCGCCGCCTCGGCCGAGTCGCGCACCGCCCGCTTCTCCACCTCGGTGATGCCGGAGGGCACGGCCACGATCACCCGGGGGCGGACCAGGAACTTCCGCCGCTGGACCCGCTGGATGAACTCCCGGATCATGTCCTCGGTCTTCTCGAAGTCGCTGATCACGCCGTTCTGGAGCGGGCGAACGGCGATGATCTCCTCCGGGGTCCGGCCCAGCATCTCCTTGGCTTCCTTCCCCACCGCCAGCACCTTGCCGGTGCCGCGGTCCACCGCCACCACCGAGGGCTCGTTGAGCACGATGCCCTTCCCCTTCACGTAGACCAGCGTGTTGGCGGTGCCGAGATCGATGGCCACGTCGGTGGTGAAGAGGCTCATCACCTGATCGAACATCCCGGGTACGATCCTTTCCTGTAAGCATGCGGGAGGAGACGGAAGGGCGAAGGGAGGGCTCCCTCTCCGGCCGGCCCGGTCGGCATCGGCCGCAGGGACGCTAGCAAAGGGTTCGCGAAGCGAGCAAGGGGGAAACCGCTCACGCGGTGGAGTTCGCGGTCCGCAGCCGGTGCGCGAGCACGGTGCGGCACTCGCGGCCGCGATGGCGGAGACGATCCGCCTGCGGGTGGGCCCCGCCGAGGCTCCCGGCCAGGCGTTCGGCGGCGGCCTCGAACAGGCCGGAGGCGCGCTCGAGGTCGCCGAGGTGGAGGCGGGCGATCTCCGCCGCCCGGGAGAGGGATTCCGCCCCCGCGGCCGGATCGGGATGGGCGGACCCGGCCCGCTGATAGAGGTCGGCGGCCCGGGAGAGGTCGCCGCGTTCCTCCAGGGCCTCGGCCGCCGCCAGCGCCGCGGCCGGATCCGGCACCGCCACCGGGTCCACGCGGGCCGCCTCCTCGTCCGCGGCCGCCACCTCCTCCCAGGACTCCTCCTCCACCAGGCGCCCGATCCCCGCCCGGTAGGCGGCCAGGGCCTCGGCCCGCCGGCCCAGGAGCCGGTAGCTCCGGGCCTGGCCGAGCAGGGCCCCGGGGGGCGGATCTCCGCCGCAGCTCTGGAACTCCCCCAGGGCCGCGAACCACTCCCCCCGCTCCAGGTAGCGCTGCCCCCGCACCACCCGCCGCTCCACCCCGGCCCGGGCGGCCTGGCCGCCGAGCAACCCCACCCCCAGCCCGAACCCGAGCCCGGAGAGATGGGCCCAGTAGGCGGTGCCCGAGGCCGGGTTCCCCAGGGTGACCAGGGCGTAGATGCCCTGGAGCAGGGCCCAGAGCAGGACCGCGACCCAGGCCGGAAGCGCCACCACCCCGCCCCGGGCCTGGGCCTGGAGATAGGCGAAGGTGGCGTGGGCCACCCGGACCCGGAGGAAGCCGCAGCGGGCCAGGAACAGGCCCAGGAGCCCGGAGATGGCGCCGGAGGCCCCCAGCACCGCGGTGTCGCCGCCGGTGCCGGAGCGGCGGAGCACCTCCACCTGGACCAGCATCGAGACCAGACCGGCCAGGAGATAGAAGCCCATCATGGGCCCGCGGCCGATCCGGTCCTCCAGGGCCGGCCCGAAGGTGAGGAGATAGAGCAGGTTCCCTCCCAGGTGGAGGAGGCCTCCGTGAACGAAGCAGGCGGTGAAGGCCTGGAGCAGGGTGGGGTGGGCGGTGGAGAGGACCAGGACGTCGTAGAGGTGGACGGTGGGCCGGTAGAAGTTGAGCAGGTAGTGCACCAGGACCAGGGTCCCCGCCAGGCCGAGGCTGACCGCGGGGACCCGGCGGAGCCGGGTCTCGGTGCCGAGGGGAAAGAAGTAGGTGAAGTACATGGTCCCGGTACCGGTATCGGCACCCCGGTCCCGCCGGTGAACCCCGGAAACGGGAACGGGGCCGGTGACCGGCCCCGTTCCTCGGCGGACTCCGGGGCGGCGGGGGGAAGCCCCGGCCCGCCCCGGGAAGGGATCTAGAAGTAGTAGGTGCCGGTGACCCGGGTCAGCGGGCGCGAGCTCTCGCCGCTGAACAGGTAGCCGCCGGTGAACACCGCGTCGGGATTCACGGTGGCGTCCACGTCGAAGTGCTCGAAGTGGAGCCCCATGCCCAGCCCGAAGAAGTACCGGGAACCCACCGCGTCCAGGTTGGGCGAGTCCTCCTGGGGGTAGTCCACCGAGGACAGGTCCACGGTCTTGGTGGCCCCGACCCGGGCGGTGAGCCAGGAGTAGACGTCGAACTCCAGGGCCACGAACAGGGCCGGCATGTCCCAGCGGGAGAACTCGTAGCTGGTGGGGCCGACGCGGTAGGTCAGCCGCTTCATGTAGTTCGCGGCCACCCCCATGATGAGGAGGTCGTTGCCGTTCACCTCGTGGTGGACGGCCACCCCGGCGTTGAACCGGTTGCTGTAGGTGTCGTCCAGGTCCCTTTCCCCGGTCCCGTCCAGGTGCGAGTAGAGAAGGAGCGGGACCAGCATCGTCCCCGGCTTGACCTGGGTCATCATCCGGGCGGTGAACCGGTAGGAGAGGTTGCCGGCGTCCTCGGTGGTCACCTGGCCGGCGGAGTCGGTGACCTTCCAGGTCAGGGAGGCGAGCTCCGCGGCCAGCTCCACGTTGTCGGTGGTACCGACGTCGAACTTGACCCCGCCGACGACCGAGAACTGGTTGGCCCCGGGCCGGAGGTCGCGCCAGGCCGGCGTCACTTCCACCTCGCCCCGCTCCCAGCGGCTGGACTGCCAGCGGACCCCGAGCCCGAGGGCGAACTGGGAGAAGTTCCGGGCCCAGGTGAGATCCACGTCGGTCTGCTCCAGGTTGACCGGGTTCCCGTTCTCGTCGGTCACCGAGAACCGGGCGTCGCTCGTCTGCTGGTTGAGATAGAGCGCGAACACCCCATAGGAGGTATTGTCCCCGGCCCCGATCACCCCCACCGACCGGTCGCCGAAGTAGGCGCCGGACCCGGCGTCACGCCCCCCCAGGGAGGCGGTGACCAGGTTCGAGTAGCGGGCGGCCACGGTGGGGAAGAGGTGGAAGAGCGCGTAGTCCTCGAGGTACTCGTACTGCACCCCGAGCGCATCCAGACGGGCGTCGGACGCGCTGGCCACGGCGGCGGGAAGGAGAATGGCCGCGGTCAACAGGACGGGTAGAAGCCAGCGAAGTGCCTTCATCGGTGCCCCCTCTTGACGTGCACCGGCACCGCCGCCGGCGGACACCCCTTCCCCCGGAGGGGGAGGGTAGCCGAGCATGCCCGGCCTAACCGACATTGGCTACCGGAGTTCCCGGGCACGCTACGACAGCCCCCCGGGGATGTCAACGTGGGGACTACTGGAGCTGGACCGGGCCCGCTCCCCGGAACAGGACGAAGAGCTCCCGGGCGAAGTCAGGCGCCTCGGCCCGCAGGGAGTCGATGCGCACCCGGCCCCGGGCGTGGAGGATCCGCCCCTCGGGAAGGCCCAGGGCCACGTGGGAAACGGAGCCGTCCGCCTCCCCGAAGAAGGCGAGATGCCCGAGCTGGATCTCGCGGGCGTCCCGGTAGACGTAGGTCTCCCGCTTCACCCACCGGAACTGGTCCCGGGAGTCCCGGGGCAGGGCCAGCCCGTGGAGCCCGAAGACGGTCTGCACCAGGCCGGAGCAGTCCAGGCCCTTGGCCGTCACCCCGCCCCACTGGTAGGGCACCCCGAGGAACCGGTGGGCGGTCCGGATCAGGGAGGGGATGTCGTGGGGCCGCTGGCGGGGCCGGAGGGTGGTCCGGTCCACGAGGAGGTCGCCGGCGTGGAGGTACCCGCGGATGCCGTCCGGGAGCAGGACCCCGATCCACTTGCCGGTGCGCCCGGTGCGGCGCAGGCGGGAGCCCAGGGGGGCCTCCCGGAGCACCGCGCTCCTCCGCGTCGGCCGCTCGCGGACCCGGGCGATCATGGAATCCACCTCGACCAGGGGGCCGTTCCGGAAGGCGGCCAGGTCCTCCGCCTCCACCGGGTGCACCGACCAGGAGCGCATCCAGCCCCGGTAACCGTCCGGGGTCTGGACCCGCAGCCACTTTCCCCGTTCCCGGCGGCCCAGGACGGTGAGCGGGGTCCCGAGCACGGCCTGGGAGATCTGCTCCGCGGCGTGATCCGGCTCGCGCCGCATCTCCCCCACTCCCTCGCTCACGATGACGTTGGCCAACATGCCCTCCTCTCCGCTCAGTTCCGCCGGGTTCCGACCAGGCGGTACCGTCCGAAGCCGTCCGGGTCCTGGAACACGAAGGTGGCGTTGCGTGCGTAGTAATACCAGATTTCGGTCGCCGGACCGTACCGTCCGTCGTCTACCCGGTCCACCCGGTCGGGCGCGCCGTACTTGATGTAGATCCGCCCCATGTCGGACCTCCAGCCCGGCTCCAGCACCCCGTAGTGGAGGCCGGCGTACTCCACCCGGTCCATGAACCGGGCCAGGGCCTCGTTCCGGGGGGTGTCCGGGGTGGGATCGCGCCGGGCCCAGAACCGGGTCCACAGGGCCTTCAGCGAATCCTCGGGGGTGTCCTCCAGGTCGATCAGCTCGCGGTTGGTGGCCACGTAACCCAGCACCGTCCGCAGCATCCGGCCGTCGCGGGAGAAGGCGATCCGGCTCTCATCGACCTCGAACTCCCCCTCCCGCTCCGCCCGCTCCCCGTCCAGGGACACCTCCACCTCCAGGCGGTAGGCGCCCAGGGAGAGATCGTCCAGCTCCGGCCGCAGGAGCAGGGTTCCCCGCCCGCCCCGGCGGGCCGCGGTCCCCGACCGCTGCTCCACCGTCTTCCCCGCCCCGTTCTTGACCGAATAGCGCCAGGCGTAGGCGGTGTCGGGGAGGTCGGGCCGGTGGTCCAGCACCCCGGCCTGCACCCGGATCCCGGGGGCGGCGTCGCCGTAGCGCCGGGAGGGGTGCGGGAGCATCGCGCCTTCCAGGGCGCCGGCCGACGCCCGCACCACCACCTCTCCCCCCAGGCCGAAGGTGAGGTCGGACACGGCCAGGGCCTGGGAGGCGAACTCGGGGGCCCGGAAGCGGAGGTCCACCGCTCCCACCCGGCCCGCGGAGGGTTCCTCCACCTTCACCTGGACCCGCCCCGGACCCGGAGGAACCGGGAAGAGGTACCGGCGGACCACGGAGCGGCCGGCGTTGTCCGCCGGCGCCACCGCCCCCGGCACCTCGCGGTAGGTCCAGCTCCGGTCCCCCAGGGGAAGCCCATCGTCGTCGGTGAGCGAGGCCGAGATCCGGAGGTCGGCCAGGCCGGAGCCCTCGCCGTCGTCCCGGAACCGGAGGGAGGTCAGGGGCACGGCCACGTAGAGGTGAAGCACCGGCGCCCCGGCCGAATCGGGGTACACGGCGGCGGTGGCCGAGAAGTCCAGGCCGCCTTCCGGGGGCGCGGGCTCGCCGGGCGCGGCGGCGGCGGGCGCAGCGAGGAGAATCGACGCCGCGAACAATCCCGGCAGCACCGCGAGCCAGGCAGATCGCTTCCCCATCATCCCCCGATACGGTACATGCCCCGTCCGTCGATCGGGGCCTCGGTGTCCCCGTCCCGGATCCGCCCGTGCCAGGGATGCTCCTCCGGCTTCAGCCCCACCGCCTTCACCAGCAGGGCGGCCAGCTCCCCGGGGCCGGCCCCGGCCCGGAGCGCAGCCCGGAAGTCGATCTCGTTCTCGTTGAGGAGGCAGCCCCTGAGCATGCCCTCCGAGGTGAGCCGCACGCGGTTGCAGCGGCTGCAGAAGTTGCGGTCGCTGATGGGCGAGATGAAGGACACGCGGCCCTCCCAGCCCGGGGCGGTCCAGGTCCGGGCGGGGCCGCCGTCGGCGGGGGGATCCACCGGCACCAGAGGATGGCGTCCGGCCACGCGCTCCCGTAGCTCGGCGCTGGGCAGCAGTTGGTCCAGGCTCCAGGCGTTGGCGGCGAAGGGCATGAACTCGATGAAGCGGACGTCCACGGGGCGGGTCCGCGCCAGCTCCACGAAGTCGAACAGCTCCTCCTCGGTGGTCCCCCGGATGAGCACGGTGTTGATCTTGACCGGGGCCAGGCCCGCGGCCACCGCGGCCTCGATCCCCTCCTGCACCTCGGCCAGCTTGTCGAACCCGGTGATCTCCCGGAAGCGCTCGCGGACCAGGGTGTCCAGGCTCACGTTGACCCGGTCCAGGCCGCCCCGCTTCAGCGCCTCGGCGTGGCGGGCGAGGAGGATCCCGTTGGTGGTCATGACCAGCTCGCTCAGCACCGGCTTCCCGTTTTCGGCCCGCTTGCGGCGGCCGAGCATCTCCACCAAGCGGGGCAGGTCGCGGCGGGCCAGGGGCTCCCCCCCGGTGAGGCGGACCTTGCGCCAGCCCAGGGAGACCGCCGCTCCCACCAGGCGGTCGATCTCCTCGAAGGTGAGGACCTCCTCCCGGTCCACGTGGTAGGCATGGTCCGGCATACAGTAGGTGCAGCGCAGGTTGCACCGGTCGGTGACCGAGATGCGGAGGTAGGTGATTTCCCGACCGAAGGGATCGATGAGGGGCATGGGGGCTCTCCGAGCGCCCGGACGGTGGGCGCCTCCGGTCAAGCTTACCGGCTTCGCGCGCGGGCGAGCAACAACAGCCCGATCAGGAACAACCCCACGCTGATCCACTGGGCCATGGTCAGCCCCAGGGCCACGGGGACGTTGAGGCGGACGAATTCCACCAGGAACCGCTCGGTCCCGGCCAGGACCAGGTACAGGCCCATGGTGAAGCCCCTCCGGTCCTGCCAGCGGGCGCGGTTGGCCCACAGGAGGGCGAAGATGGCCAGGGAGACCGCCACCTCGTAGAGCTGGGTGGGATGGACCGCCACCGTGGTCGGCGGGGTCCCCTTGGGGAAGGCCATTCCCCAGGGAAGGTCGGTGGGGCGCCCGTAGTCGTCCCCGTTCAGGAAGCAGCCGATCCGCCCCACCCCGTAGCCGAGGGCGATGAGGGGGGCGCCCATGTCGGCGAGGACGATGAGGGGAATCCCGTAGTGGCGGGCGGTGAGGATCACCGCCACCGCGCCCCCGATGAGGCCGCCGTAGTAGGTGAGCCCGGCTCCGGAGAAGATGGAGCCCAGGGGATCGGCCAGGGTGGCCGCCCAGTGGTCCACCAGGTAGTACACCTTGGCCCCCACCACCCCGCCGATCATGGCCGCGAGAGTGGCCGACCCGGCGGCGTCGGGCGAGTAGCCCCGGCGGGTGAACTCCTTCGCGGCCAGCCAGGCGATGAGGAGGAACCCCACCGCGAGCATGAAGCCGAAGGAGTGAATGGTGATGGGACCGATCCTGAACAGCTCGGGCAGCATGGGGGAAGACGGTAGGCGGACCCGGCGGGGGCGTCAAGAAAGCAAACGCCAAAACCGGTAGGATGGAGTCATGTCTCTACCCCCACCCGGCCCCGGCCGGTTCATCCTCATCGTCCTCGTTCTCGTCCTCGCCTCCCCCGCCGGCGCCGCCGACCTGCGGGTGGAAGCGGACGGGAGCGGCGACTACACGGCCATCCAGCCCGCCCTCGACGCCGCCTCCTTCGGGGACACGGTCTCGGTCGGGCCGGGAACCTGGACCGGACTCCTCACCGTCCGGGACAAGGCTCTCACCCTCCGGGGGCGGCTGGGGGCCGAGGCCACCGTGCTCGACGGGAACCGGGGCGGACGGATCCTCACCCTCACCGACAGCGGGGGGCGGGTCACGGTGGAGGGCCTGACCTTCACCGGCGGCCTCCTGGGGGGGATCGAGTTCCCCGGGAACGCCGGGGCCGCGCTGGCCGCCCTGCACTCCGAGCTCACCGTGACCGGCTGCCGGTTCCTGGCCAACCTGATCACCACCGGCGGCAGCGGAGGCGCGATCTACGCCACCGCCCGCATCGTCCCCGGGCTGGGACCGGCGGGCCCCCCGGCCCCGGGAGCGGCCGCGCCCCCGCCCCCGGTCCTCCCCACGGCCGAGATCCTCATCACCGACTCGGTGTTCGAGGACAACCTGGCCGGGAGCGACGGGGGGGCGGTGCTGGTGGAGGATTCCGAGGCCCGGGTGGAACGCTGCCGCTTCACCCGGAACCGGGGGGTGAACGGGGCCGGGCTCTACCACCTGCGCCGGAACCTGGTGGTGGAGGACTGCACCTTCCTGGGCAACGCCGCCCGCATCGACGGCGGGGGGATGGTCTACGCCGGATCGGAAGCGGTCCGGATCTCGGGAACCCTCTTCGCCGACAACGCCGCCGGGGAGGACAACCTCGGCGGCGGCCTGGCCGTGCTCGGGGGGGGCGACCTGACCCTGCAGGGCTCCTGGTTCCTGCGGAACCGGGCCGTGACCGGCGGAGGCCTGTGGCTGGCCTCCACCACCTTCCAGATCGAGAAGACGCTGTTCCTGGCCAACACCGCCTCCCAGCGGGGGGGCGGAGCCGACATCGAGGGCTCCCCCTCCGGGACCTTCCTCCGCTGCACCTGGCTCGGCGATTCCGCCGCCGACGGGGCCGCGCTCAACGTGCACCAGGGCTCGGTCCAGCTCGTCCGATGCCTGGTCGGGGACACGGGGGCAGCGGCGGTGACCTGTCCCGGCGCGGAGCTGGTCTCCTTCTGCAACCTGGGCGGCCCGGACACCGGGGGGTGCGCCACCTTCGACGGCCGGTTCGAGGCCGCGGTCTGCCCCTCCGATTCGCTAGCCCTGTGCCGGGCGCCGGTGCTCCTCCCCGAGTGCGGCCTGGTGGGACACGCCGAGGCCGACTGCGGGGATCCGGCCTGCGTGACCGCAGTGCGCCCCATTTCCTGGGGCGCGCTCAAGCAGCGCTACCGCTGACCCGGGGCGGCGGGGCCGGTCCGCTCCGCCTTCGCGGCCGGCGGGGCCTCCGTCTCCGGAGCGGCCGCCCCCGCCCCGGCCGCGGTCCAGAGCAGCGGGGAGACGGGGAAGAAGTACCTCGCTCCGCCCAGGAAGGGCAGGTGGCCGAGGGTCCAGATCCCGAGCCCGCTCCCGGCCAGGCGGAGCACGGGAGCGCCGCGGATCCGCCGCCGGCGCCACTCCCGGATCCCCGCGATTCCGGCCAGCACCCAACCGGCCAGGTGGAAGAGCTGGGCCAGGACGAGCACCACCCAGGCCGGCGCCCGGCCCCACTTGGCCGCGAGCTCGGCGCGATAGGTGAGGGCCGGGGCGGGAAGCAGGAGCCGGGCCGCCTTGACCGGCATCAGGGCCAGGAACCGCCCCGGGTGGGCCCGGATGTAGTCGAGGGCCCGGGCGCTGGCCAGCCGCTCGTTCTCCACCTCGTTCCCGGTCTCCGGGAGGCCGCCGGGAGGGTCGGCCCGCCCCCCCCGGGCGTCGGGATTGTTCCCGAGGAGGAGGTTGATCCCCCCGTTGGTGGCGATGGGAACGGGGCTTCCCAGCTCGCGGCGGTTCCGGGCCGCCCACCCCCCCAGCACCGCGACGTCGGCCAGGATCAGCACCATCAGGGCGGTGAGCGCCGCCCGCCGGTCCATGCGTTTCCATCCCCACAGGGCCAGCACCACCACCGGGAGGACCAGGAACGCGTGGCCCCGGACCATGCCCGCATAGGCCCCCAGCACCGCCGCGGCCGGAAGCCAGGGGAAGCTCCGGGAGCGGGCGAACCGCACCAGGGCGGCCAGGGCCAGGGTGAGGGCGGCGGCGCAGACCGTTTCCGACATGAGGAAGGCGGGCATGACGATCTGGCTCGGCTCCAGGGCCAGCAGCAGCGCCGTCCACCGGGCGGCCCGCCGGCCGGCCAGCTCCCCGGCCAGCCAGGCGCCCCCGCCCAGGACGGCCAGGGAGGCGAGGAGGTTCAGGATCTGGCCGGTGCGGGGGTGGGCCCCGCCCACCCGGTAGGCGGCGGCGAGAAGGAAGGGATAGCCGGGAGGGTAGTAGGCGGTGGGCTCCCCCTGGAACGTGTATCCTTCCCCGCTGGCCAGGGACGCGGCGGTCTCGTGGTAGAAGCGGCTGTCCCAGGTATTGGCGACGACGGGGAAGACCGGGGTGGCGAGCACCGCGACCACGCGGAGAACGATCCCCAGACCCGCGCCCCACAACCACGGACGGACCGCGCCGCGGGCCGCCGGTCCACCGGACAGTGTCAGCATGCGCGCATGATACCCAAAGTGCGCGGCAATGGGAGTCGCGAAAGGTGTTTCGTCCCGGACACGCTTGGACCGTATTCATCCTCGCCGGACTGGCCACCGTCGCCGTTCACGCCCGCATGGCGCTCCTCCCGCCCGCGCCCGAAGGCGTGCTGCCCGCGCTCGCCTGGTTCGGCATCGCCTTCGTGATCTACCTGGCCGGGGCCGGCGCGGCCCGCCGCCTCCGCCTGCGGGCGCCGGGTCCGGTCCTGGTCTGGGCCTTCCTGGTCGCCGCCGCCTCGCTGGCCGTCCACCTCCCGGGTTCCCTCCTGCTCTCGAACGAGGTCCAGCGCTACCGGTTCGACGGAAGCGTGGGCGTGGCCGGCTACAACCCCTACACGGTGGCCCCGGCCGATTCCGGGTTCGCCGCCCTGCGGGCCGGCTTCGATCCCCCCGTCCCCCACCCCGACCGGACCGCGCTCTATCCCCCCCTGGCCGAGATGGGCTTCTACGCCCTGGCCCGGACCGGCCGCGACTCGGTGCTCGACTACCGGCTGCTCGCCTCGGTGGTCGCCCTCCTGGCCGGCGGGGTCCTGGTCCTGCTGGCCCGCGGGATCGGCCTGCCGGTGGTGAACGCGGTGTTCTTCCTCTGGCACCCGCTCATCATCGTGGAGAGCGGGGTCAACGGGCACGTGGACGTCCTCGCCCTCTTCTTCCTCCTGCTGAGCCTGACCCTGCTCGTGTTCCGCCACGAGCTGGGCCCCCTCACCACGCTCGCCCTGGCCACCCTGGTCAAGATCTACCCCGCCGCCCTCTTCCCGCTCTACCTGCGCCGGATCCCGGTCTACCGGACCCTGCTCTTCTTCCTGGTCGTGCTCCTCGGGGTGCTCCCCTTCTCCGCCGCCGGGCCCAGGCTCCTCCACGGCCTCTTCGACTACCTCGGGCACGCCCGCGCCAACCCCGGCCCGTACCTGCTCCTGGAGTCGGTGTTCGACGCCCTCGGACGCCCGGAGTGGACCCGGATCGCGGTGGGGGGTCTCGGCGCGGCCATCCTGGTCTGGCTCACCGCCACCGACGACGGTTCCGGCGAGTCCATGGTCCGGCGGGCCTTCTACCTCGCCCTCCCCCCGGTGCTCCTGGGACCGGTGGTGAACCCCTGGTACCTGGTGTGGCTGATCCCCTTCCTCACCCTGCTGCGCCAGACCAATCCCTGGCGCATGCCGCTCCTCTTCCTGAGCGGCAGCATCGCCCTGGGCTACGTGGGGGTGGTGTGGGGGGCGGTGCCGGCCTGGGTGGCCGGGCTCGAGTTCGGGCCCGCGGCCCTGCTCCTGGCCTGGGCGCTGTGGCGCCGCTCCCGGGGCGGTCTGCTCCGTCTGCCCGAGGCCCCGGCGCCCGGCGCCGAAGCCGGGACCTGAACGCCGCCGCCCCGGCGGCCCCGAGCGGCGGCTAGCGCCCCCCGGCCATGGCCCGCAGCCGGGCCACCCGCTCCTCGAGGGGGGGATGGGTGCTGAACATCCGGGCCATGCCGCCGCCGCGGAGCGGGTTCACGATGAAGAGGTGGGCCGAGGTCGCGGCCTCGGCGCCCATGGGCCGCCGGGCCACTCCCCGCTCCAGCTTGAGGAGCGCGTCGGCGAGGGCGCCGGGATCGTGGGTGAGGCGGGCCCCTCCCTCGTCGGCGCCGTACTCCCGCGAGCGGGAGACCGCCATCTGCACCATCATGGCGGCCAGGGGGGCCAGGAGCGAGACCAGGAGCAGGATGACCACGTTCCCCCCGCCGTCCCGCCGCCCGCCGAAGAGGGCCCGGAACCGGGCGCCGAAGGCCAGGTAGCCCACCGCTCCGGCCAGGGTGGCGGCGATGGACCCGATGAGGATGTCGCGATGGCGCACGTGGGAAAGCTCGTGGGCCATCACCCCCTTGAGCTCGCGGCGGTCCAGGATCCGCAGGATGCCCTCGGTGGCGGCCACCGCGGCGTGATCCGGGTTCCGCCCGGTGGCGAAGGCGTTGGGGGACTCCGAGGGAATGACGTACACCCTCGGCATGGGGATCCGGGACTGGGTGGCCAGCTCACGGACCGCGTCGTAGAGCCCGGTGGTGTCCTCGGGTCCCACCTCCCGGGCGTGGTAGCGCTTGAGCACCATCTTGTCGCTGAACCAGTAGGCGAAGAAGTTCATCCCCCCGGCCAGGGCCAGGGCCAGGATCAACCCCTGGCGGCCGCCCACCAGCCCCCCGATCAGCATGAGGAGGAGGGTCATCACCGCCATCAGGAAGAAGGTCTTGAGCCATTGCATGTCAACCGGCCTCCCCTAGGGGGCGGCGTCCCTTCGCCGTCCCGCCGAGTACTACCCCGTGGAGGGTGCACCGCTTCCCGGTCCGGGACCGCTCTCCTCCCCCTCCTCCGGCACCGCCTCCTCGGCTCCCCGGGCCACGGCGGCGAGCACGGTGCGGTCGGTGGGGAAGGCCAGCGGCTCCGGCGGCCGGCCGGGATCGAACCAGTCCGCCCGATCCGCGTCCCCCCCCGGACGCAGGGTTCCGGACTCGATCCGGCCCCGGAACCAGATCCCCACCGAATGGGCCTCGGGATCGTGGACGTTGGAGAGCACGGCAAAGACCCGCCCCACCCGGACCCGGAACCCGGTCTCCTCCGCCATCTCCCGCCGGGCCGCCTCGCGCACGGACTCGTCCCACTCGATGTTGCCGCAGGGGATGCACCACGCCCTTACCGGGGCGCTGGTCCGCCGGACCAGGAGCACCCGTCCGGCGGCGTCGCGGAGGATGACCGCGACCGCGGCCTTGGGGTTCCGCCACTGGACGTGGCCGCACCGGGGGCAGGCGGCCCGGGGAAGCCCCCCGCGGACCACGGCCACGGTGGGGCTGCCGCAGGCGGGACAGAAGGCGCCGGGGATCATCGGCCGGCCCGGGCCCCGGGCCCGGTCAACGGGGACCGGCGGCCGGGGCCAGGAGCAGGGGGGATCCGCCGCCCGCCCGGGCGGTGAGGGCCGGTCCGGGAGCCGCGCCCAGCATCTGGTCCAGGGTGCGTCCGTCGGCGCGGCAGAAGTCCACGAAGGCCCAGGCCTCGGCCAGGTTCCGGACCGGGGCCCGCCCCACCCGGAGGCCGGCGGGCAGCCCGTCGCCGGGCGCGGTGGGGACCGGGATCAGCCCGGGGCCGGGGGGATGGACCGGGAGCGTCCCCGGCATTCCGGCGTCCTCGCCCAGGCCGCTCCAGAGGGGCACGAGACGTTGATCGCCGCCCAGGAGCAGCCCCGCGCCCCCCCGCCGGGCGCACAGGGCCCCCAGGTAGGCGACCATGCTCTCCATGCTTCCCGAGCCGCGCCCGGGGGTGAGTCCGATCACCACCGACGCGCAGCCCCGTTCCCGGTTCCAGCCCTCCAGGGCCTCGAAGGGGGCGCGGAGCGCCTCGGTGGTCACGATGAGGGTGGGGGCGCCGGTGGACCCGGACGGGGCCGGGGGGACCACCGGGTCGCCGAAGAAGGCCAGCGCCACCGCAGCCAGGGCGAGATACGGCACCGCCAACCCGAGACGGGCGCAGGCCGGACCGAGCTTCATCGTTTGGACCCCTCCTCGTCCTCGCGGCAGCCGGTTGCGGTGAAAGTCGTTACAATACCGGGCATGGTAGGGTCGCGTTTTTGCGGGTGTCAAGATACGGGCCAGGGGCCCGGGAGGCGGAGGGCATGGTGAACCGGTCCCCCAGGTCCGCGGGCGTCGTCCCGCCGGGCGGAGCCGGCGGCCGATGATCAGCCGGTTCGGCGTGGACGCGCGGGCCTTGAGCCGGGAGGAGGAGATCTCCTTCGCCGGCCCCGCCGGCGCCCTGGAAGGCCGGTGGCGCCCCCCGCGGGCCGGCGCGGAGCCGCGGGGAACGGCGGTGGTCGCCCACCCCCACCCCGCCTTCGGCGGGACCATGATGAACAAGGTGGTGTTCCACACCGCCCGCAAGCTCAACCACGACCTCGACCTGGCCTCCCTCCGGTTCAACTTCCGGGGGGTGGGAGCGAGCGAGGGGCGCTACGACGAGGGGCGGGGCGAGGTGGACGATCTCCTCGCCGGCTGGGCCGAGGCCCGGCGCCGGGCGCCGGAGGGGGTCCTGGTCGCGGCGGGCTTCTCCTTCGGCGCGGGCATGACCCTGAAGGCCTCGGTGCGGCGGGCCGAGGGGCCGGGGCCGGTCCCCGACGCCCTGGCGCTGCTGGGGCTCCCGGCCCGCCTCATCGAGGCCCCGGAGCCCTTCCCGGTGGAGATCCCCCTGGTGGCGGTGCACGGCGAGCGCGACCAGTACACCCCGCCCGAGGAGGTGGGGGCCTACCTGGAACGCTGGCCCGGACCCCACCGGTTCCACGTGGTACCGGGGGTGGACCACTTCTTCGAGGAGGGTCTGCCGGAGGCGGTGGAGTTCCTCATCAAGAGCTTGAAGGAATGGCTGTAAGCCCTTTTATTTGCTCCCGTTGAACATGGCCTTCATGATGTGGCCGGCCATGGCCGGGTTCTCCTTCAGCCGCCGCAGGGAGTAGGCGTGCCAGTGGCTGCCGAAGGGAACGTAGACCCGGAGCCGGTGTCCCCGCTCCAGGATGCGGGCCCGGAGGCCCTCGGTGACCCCCAGCAGCATCTGGAACTCGTAGCGGTCCCTGGACAGGCCCAGCTCCTCGATCAGCCCGTAGGCCGCCTCCACCAGGTCGGCGTCGTGGGTGGCGATGCCCGGGTAGGACCCGCCGGCCAGGAGCTCGCGGAGGAGGAGCTTGAAGTTGGCGTTGATCTCGTCGTGGCCCTTGTAGGCGATCTCCGCCGGCTCGATGTAGATCCCCTTGCAGAGCCGGACGTTGGCCTTCCGCGCGACCAGGGAGCGCACGTCCTCCAGGCTCCGCCGGAGGTAGGCCTGGATCACGATGCCGGTGTGGGCGGGGAACTCGCTCCGCACCCGCTCGAACACGCCCAGGGTGTCGTCGGTGCAGGTGGAGTCCTCCATGTCGATGCGCACGAAGTTCCCCAGGGAGGCCGCCTCCTCCACCACCCCGCGCACGATGGAATGGCAGAGGTCGGGCGAGATCTTGAGCCCGAGCTGGGTGAGCTTCATGGAGACGTTGGCGTCGAGCTTCTCGCGCTCGATCACGCGGAGCAGCTCCCGGTACTGCGTCCCCGCCGCCCGGGCCTCCTCCTCCCGGCTCACGAACTCCCCCAGGACGTCCAGGGTGGCCATCATGCCCCGGCCGTTCAGCTCCCGCACCGTGGCCACCGCATCCTCCACCCGCTCCCCGGCGATGTAACGGGAACTCACCCGGCGCACGATCGGCTTGGGCACCATGGGTAGCGTCCGCGCGACCAGGTTGTTGAACCAGCGCATCCTCCACATCCTCCCTGGAAAGACGAACTCCCGGAACCGGCGGCCCCGGCCCCGGGTTTCCGGCGACCGGACGCCAGTGTACCCGAGGGGGCCGGGGGGGCGGCAAGAGCGGCGATGGACCGGCGCGGGGGGAGGGGGAAAGGAGGCGGGGAGCCCGGCCGGGCCGGGCCCCGGATCAGAGCAGCGGCACCGCGGCCAGGCTCAGGAGCCCGGCGGCGAAGATGATGCCCAGGCCGATCAGGAGCGGACGGCGCAGGCGGCGGTTCCCTCCCGCGACCCCGATCAGCGCCTTGCTCAGGGTGTTGGAGAGGGCGGCCACCACCACCGCGGTCACGGCCAGGGGCTGGCTGACCGAGGTCCCGGCCAGCTTGGACACGCTCAGGGTGATGGCGTCGACCTGGGTCAGCCCGGAGATGGCGGCGATGAGGGTGGTACCGGCGTCGGGGAGGGCGTGCTGGGAGGCCTTGACCAGGAACAGCACCAGGGCGAAGGCGGCGCCGAAGGCCAGCACCGAGGTGAGGCGGAAGGGGTTCTGGATCTGGAGCTCGTGGACGTCCCGGGTGTCGTGGCGCGCACCCAGGTAGAGCCACACCGAGGCCCCGGTTCCGGCCAGGGCGATGGCGGTGAGGGGAAGCCAGAGGAGCCGGAAGAGGTCGGGCTGGATCACCGCCACCAGCACCGCGATCCGGGCGGCCATGACCGTGGAGGCGATCACGATGGCCAGGGCGCACCCGCGGGACAGGGCGGGATTCTCCTGGCTCCGCCGGCTGAAGGAGAGCGCCACCGCGGTGGAGGAGGCGAGCCCGCCCAGGAGCCCGCTCAGCACGATCCCCCGCTCGGGGCCGAAGAGCTTGAAGGCCACGTAGCCCAGGAAGGAGACCCCGGAGATGAGCACCACCATGAGCCAGACCTGGTGGGGGTTGAAGGCGTCGAAGGGACCGAAGGTCCGGTTGGGGAGGATGGGCAGGACCACGAAGGTGACCACCGCGAACTTGAGGGTGGTGTAGATGTCCTCGGGGGTCAGCTTCTCCACCCACCGGAGCAGGGTGGGCTTGGCCGAGAGGAGCACGGCCACGATCACCCCCAGGGCCACCGCCACCTCGGTCTGGCCCGCGGCCACGGTGGACCCGAGCAGGAAGGTGATGAGCGCCACCACCTCGGTGGTCATCCCCCGGTCGGCGTCCCCGCCGGAGCCGCGGAAGTAGGTGGCGCTGACCAGGAGGATCAGGCCCACGAAGGTCACGGGGAGGATCACCGGGTCGATGAGCCGGGACAACCAGGTGGCCAGGTTCCCGATCAGGGCGTAGAACATGAAGGTGCGGAGCCCGGCGAAGGCCTTCTCGCCCTTGAGCCGGCTGCGGTACTCCCGCTCCAACCCGATCAGGGCCCCGATGAGGGTGGCCACGGCCAGGGAGCGGAGGATCTCGAGCTGGTCGCTCAACCGCCCCACCTCATGGGAAGGCCCGCTCCAGCCGCCGGCAGGCCTCGTCCAGATCGGCGTCGGTCTTGGCGAAGCAGAACCGAACCAGGTGCTCCCCCCCGCCGTCCCGGTAGAACGCGGTCCCGGGGATGGAGGCCACCCCGGCCCGGGCGAGGATGAGATCCGCCGCCTCCCGGGCTCCGGAGGCGTCCAGCCCCGACGGTTCCGCCATCAGGTAGTAGGCTCCGCCGGGCACGCGCGGCTTCCACCCCAGGCCGTCGCACACCGAGGCCAGCCGGTCCCGCTTGCGCTGGTAATCGTCCCGGAGGCCGGTGTAGTACGACCCGGGCACGGTGCGGAGCGCGTGGGCCACTGCGTGCTGCAGGGGGGTGGCGGCGCAGACGTAGTAGAGGTCGTTCAGCACCCCGATCGCCCCCGCCACCTTCCGGGGGGCGGCGGCGAAGCCGATCCGCCAGCCGGTGATGGAGAAGGTCTTGGAGAAGCCGCTCACGGTGACGGTCCGCTCCCGGGCGCCCGGACGCGCGGCCAGGCTCAGATGCCGCCGGCCGTCGTAGAGGATATCCTCGTAGATCTCGTCGGTGACCGCCACCAGGTCGTGCCGGGCCAGGAGGGCCACGGCGCCGTCCAGCTCCGCCTCGTCCCACACCTTCCCCGAGGGATTGGCCGGGGAGCAGACCACCAGGACCCGGGTCCGGGGGGTGACCGCCCGCTCCAGCGCCTCCAGGTCCACCGCGAAGTCGGGGTCCCGGAGGGGCACCGGCCGGGGCACGCCCCCGGCGGCGAGGACCGTGTTCCAGTGGTAGCCGTAGAAGGGCTCGGGAAGCAGCACCTCGTCCCCGGGATCGAGGAGCGCGGTCATGGCCATGGCGAAGGCGCCGGTGGATCCCACCGTGACCACCACCTCCCCCTCGGGGTCGTAGTCGAGGCCGTTCTTGGCCCGCAGGCGGTCGGCCACCGCCTCCCGGAGCCCGGCCACGCCGTCGTAGCGGCTGTAGGTGGCGAGGTCGGCCTCGGCCGCCTCGGCCAGCCCCGCCTTGAGCTGGGGCAGGGTGGGCAGGTCGCAGATGCCCTGCCCGAGGTTGATCCCCCCCACCCGCGCGCACTCCAGGGTCATGCGCCGGATGTCGGATTGGGCCAGGGCGTCCATGCGCCCGGCCAGGCGTGGTGCGTTCATGACGGCATGATACGCGGCGGGCGCCGAGCCTGCATCCCGTCTCCCCCCGGCCCGGCTCAAGGGAGCCGGATCACCTTGAACGCCGCCGCGCTCTCCCCCGCCCGCGCCCGGACGAAGTAGAGCCCGGCGGGAAGGAGCCGTCCGTGGTCGTCGCGGCCGTCCCAGGCCAGGACGGTGGTTCCCGAAGGCAAGCTTCCGCCCAGCAGGCGCCGCACCTCCCGCCCCCGCGCGTCCACCACCGCCACCGACACCGGACCCCCGGGCACCGAGACCTGGAAGCGGGTGCCGTCCCGGAAGGGGTTGCGGTCCGGCGCGCCCAGGGCCAGGCCCGGACGTCCCGGTTCCAGCCGGGTGGAGGCCACCACCGCGGTGGACCCGTCGCGCAGCAGCGCGCGGAGCCGGTAGTCCACGGCGCCGTCCGCCGGCTCCGGATCCCGCACCGCACCCGAGGCGGGCGCCCGCCAGGCGTCCTCGCCCACCGGCGTCCAGGCGCCGTCCCGCTCCCGCTCCACCCGCACCCCGGAGAGCTCGCCGTCCTCCTCCAGGGTCCAGCGGATCTCGGCCCGGCCCCCGGCCACGGCGGCGGTGAAGGCCAGCACCCGCACCGGCACGAAGGCGCCGGGGTCGGTGATCACGTCCACGTAGCCGGCCTCGATGCCGGAGGTGATGTTGCCGAAGGGAGCTCCGGCCAGCAGCTCGGCGCGGGCGTCCGCGGCGGTGGCGGCCCCGTTGATGGAGCCGGCGAAGCGCACCGAGGCCCCGAACCCGTCGTGGGCGGTGTAGCCCGGCGCGTGGCTGTCGGGACCTACCACCCGGTCCCCGGCCGCCGCCGGCGAGCCCGACCCGTAGTAGATCCGCACCTCCCCGGACCGGGCGCCGGGACGGTCCGCCCCCACCGCGCCCGCGGCCAGATCCGGCACCCCGTCGCCGTTCATGTCGAAGCCGCCGTCCACCGCGTAGCCCAGGCTGTCCTGTCCGTTCCCGCCCAGGGCCCGCCAGGCGTAGCCCAGGCCGGGAGGGTTTCCGCCCCGGTAGAGGTAGATGGCGCCGTAGTCGGCGCCGCCGCCGTCATGGGCGGGCGCCCCCACCAGCACGTCGTCGTACCCGTCCTGGTCCACGTCCCCGGCCCCGGTCACCGACCATCCGAACCGGTCGGTCCCCACCTCGCCGGTGAGCACGGTGCGGGACAGGGCGCCCAGGGTGGAGGCCCGGCCGTACCAGATCACCGCCTGCCCCGGGTTGGCGTACACCGGCTGGGGAGCGCCGGCGATGAGATCGTCGTAGCCGTCGTGGTTCACGTCCCCGGCCGGATCCAGCGAGTAGCCGAGGTACCAGTTGGCCTGGTCGCCGTAGAGCGTGTAGGGCTGGGTGATCCCGGCCAGCGACCCGGCGCCGAGGTAGATCCGGACCTGCCCCGCCTTGGCCCCCGCGCCTCCCTCCCGGGTGTCGGTGATCTCCGGCGAGCCGAGGGCGAAGTCCGCGTAGGCGTCCCCGTTGAAGTGGAAGCCGCCGGCCACCGCCGCTCCGCACCGGGCTCCGGGAAGGTCGCCGTCGTAGGTCCGGGAGGCGCCGGAGGGGAGCACGCTCCCGCCCAGGTAGAGATACACCCGTCCCGCGTTGAGGCCGCTGCCGTCGTTGCCCGGGGCCCCGATCAGGAAGTCGTCGAAGCCGTCGTGGTTCACGTCCCCGGCGGAGGAGACGGCGAAGCCGAACTGGTCCCCGCTCACCTGGCCGTAGTAGACCCGGTCCGGGGCGCCCGGATAGCGCCCGTAGCGCCCGAGGTGCAGCTCCACCCGGCCCGCCGCCCCCGCCGGCCCCACCCCGCGGGGGGCGCCGATGAGCACGTCGGCGTAGCCGTCCCCGTTCACGTCCCCGGCCCAGGCCACCGAGGCCCCGAACCGCTCGCCGTCCAGGGTCCCGTCCACGACCTGGGCGCTCGCCCCCCGGGCCCCGAGCCCGAGCGCCCCCAAGACCAGGATCGCGGCCACCGCAAGCGCGGAGCCGCCGGTGCCGCTTCGATTGAGACGGAACATGAGCCACTCTCCATAACCGGTTATGGGATAGCAAGTAGTCCCGGTGGTTCCGGCGGGATCGTCACCGCCGCCGGCCTCCTCCGCACCGGGCGCGTCTCCGTGTTATCGGACGACCCCGCCGCCCCCCTGAGCGGCCCCCGGACCCGGGGCCCGGCCCGGCCCCATATGCCCCAACCCGCCTCAGGCCGGGTCCGGCCCGGCCTCGGCGGGCCCGCCCGCGGTCATCCGGTCCAGGGCCTCGGTGAACGCGGACACCGAGGCCACGGGACGCTCGCAGGCCCGCTCGCGGCACAGATAGGCCCGGGCCCCGGACTCGGGGACGGCCATGTCCCGGGTGTAGGCGGCCAGCGCGGGCAGGCCGTCCTCGTCCGGCCCCCGCCGCGCGAAGACCACCCGGGGCAGGTAGCGGCGGCGGAGGACGGCCAGCATGGCCTCCCCGTCCGGGTCGCCGGGGCGGGCGGCGATCACCGCCTCCACCGTGGGCCCGAGGGCGAAGTCGAGCGCGCTCAGGAGCTCGGGATGGGCCAGGGGCATGGCCGCCACCGCGCCTCCGAAGGCCTCCAGGGTCCGCTCCCCGGCCCGGGTCAGCTCCGGGTCGCCGGCCAGGTCCCCCAGGGCCAGGAGCACCCGCGCCGCGGCCGAGTTGCCCGAGGGCGCGGCGCCGTCGTAGACCTGCTTGTCCCGGGTGAGGAGCGCCTCGTGGCCGGAGGCGGTGAAGAAGAACCCTCCGGGGCCGGGATCCTGGAAACGCCCGACCAGGGTCCGCGCGATCCCGAGGGCGGCGGCGAGGTGGGCCGGGTCGTCCCCGGCCAGGTAGAGGTCCAGGAGCCCCTGGGCCAGGAAGGCGTGATCGTCCAGGAAGCCGGGGATGCCGGCTTCCCCGTCGCGGTAGCGGTGCAGGAGGCCGGCTTCGTCGTGGAGCGTGCCGAGCACGAAGGCGGCCGCCTCCCCCGCCGCCCGGATCCACTTCGGCTCGTCCAGGGCCCGCCCGGCGTGGGCCAGGGCGGAGATCATGAGCCCGTTCCAGTCGGTGAGCACCTTGTCGTCCAGTCCCGGCCGCACGCGCCGTTCCCGGGCCCGCAACAGCGCCTCGCGCGAGGCGGCCAGCCGCGCGGCCACCGCCCCCGGCTCCAGTTCGAACCGTCCGGCCAGCTCGGCGTCGGTGGCGGTGCGGGCGAGCACCGAATGCCCCCCCTCGAAGTTCCCCCGCAGGGTGACCCCGTAGGCGGCGGAGAAGAGCGCGGCCTCGTCCTTCCCCAGGACCTCCAGGATCTCGTCCGGGGCCCAGACGTAGTAGCGCCCCTCCTCCCCCTCGCTGTCCGCGTCCTCGGCGGAGCGGAAGGCGCCCCCGGGATCGCGGAGGTCCCGCAGCACGTAGGCGGCGATGTCCCGGGCGGCGGCGGCGTGCCGCTCCCGGCCGGTGGCCTGCCACGCCTCGGTGTAGGCCCGGAGCAGCAGCGCCTGGTCGTAGAGCATCTTCTCGAAGTGGGGTACCAGCCAGCGGCGGTCGGTGGAGTAGCGGGCGAAGCCTCCTCCCAGGTGGTCGTGGATCCCTCCCGCGGCCATGGCGTCCAGGGTGTGCTCGACCATGGCCAGGATCCCCGGGTCCCCGCTCCGCTCCCAGCGGCGGAGGAGGAAGCTCAGGAGATGCGGCCGGGGAAACTTGGGCGCGGCCCCGAAGCCCCCCTCCAGCGCGTCGTACTCCGCCCGCGCCGCCTCCACCGCCCGCTCCAGGACCTCGGGGCCGAGGGCCCCCGCCCGCGGCGCCGCCTGCCCCCGCACGAACTCCGCCACCGTCTCCGCCGAGCCCTCAACCTGGTCCCGGGAATCCACCCAGGCCCGGTGGAGCTGCTCCAGCACCCGGGGGAGCCCCGGCCGCCCCATGCGGTCCTCGGGAGGGAAGTAGGTGCCGCCGAAGAAGGGCCGGCCGTCCGGGGTAAGGACCGCGGTCAGCGGCCACCCCCCGCTCCCGGTCAGCCCCTGCACCGCGGTCATGTACTGGGCATCCACGTCCGGACGCTCCTCCCGGTCCACCTTGACCGGGATGAAGTGCGCGTTCAGGAGGGCGGCGATGGCCGGGTTCTCGAAGGACTCGTGGGCCATCACGTGGCACCAGTGGCAGGTGCTGTAGCCGATGGACAGGAACACCGGCTTGTCCTCGGCCCGGGCCCGGGCGAAGGCCTCCGGGCCCCAGGGATACCAGTCCACCGGGTTCCGGGCGTGCTGGCGGAGATACGGGCTCGGCTCGCGGGCGAGGCGGTTCTCGGGCATGCGGCTCCTTTCGCGGGTCCGGGGCGCGGCGGCCGTTCCTCCGAGGCCTCCCGCCCGGTTTCCAGCCTACCCCACCCCGCGGCCGGGGGCGAGGGCGGGCCGCCCCGGACGGCGGGTTCCCGGTGACGGCGGGTTTCCGGTGACGGCGGGTTTCCGGTGACGGCGGGTTCCCGGTGACGGCGGCGGGGGCGCTCGGTTACCGTGGTGCGATGATCTCCCTGGAAGCGGTGCGCGTGGTCCTGGTCCGCCCCGAGGAGGCGGGCAACGTGGGGGCGGCGGCCCGGGTGCTCAAGAACTTCGGCATGGGGCACCTGGTGCTGGTCGACCCGCGCCTGGCCCGCCGCACCGAGGCCGTCAAGTGGGCGCGCGGGGCCGAGGACGTCCTGGAGGGGGCGGACCTGGTCGAGACCCTGGCCGAGGCGGTGGCCCCCTGCGCCGCGGCCTGGGCCACCACCCGCCGCCGGGGGAAGCTCCGCGGACCGCACCGCAACGCCCGGGAGGCGGCGGCGGAGACCGCGTCCCTGGCCGGCGCGGGGCGCCCCGCGGCCTGGGTGTTCGGCCCCGAGTCGCGCGGGCTCACCACCGAGGAGACCGCGCTCTGCACCGGCCGGGTCACCATCCCCACCCATCCCGCCCAGCCCTCGCTGAACCTCGCCCAGGCGGTGGCGGTGTGCGCCTACGAGATCTGGACCGCGGCCCGGGAGCCGGCCGCCCCCGCCACCCGCCGTGAAGCCCCCCTCGCCGACCGCGAGGCGCTCTACCGGCACCTGGAGGAGGCCCTCCTGGCCGCGGGTTTCCTGCTCCCCCACACCGCCCGGAGCCGGATGGCGGTGGTCCGCCGGGTGCTGGAACGATCCCGGCCCGCGCCGGCGGAGGTGCGGCTCCTGCGGGGCATGGCCCGCCAGATCGAGTGGGCGGGGCGCCGGGCCCGGGGGGCGTCCGGGGAGGCTCCCGCCGAGGCCTCGGAGGAGGACGGACACCGGGGCTCCGGGAGGGAGTAGGCGGAACGGGGGCGGCGGCGGCCGGGGACCCGCCGCTCAGGCCGCGCGGCGGGGGGCGCTGCCGGGGTCGATCCGGCGGTCCCGGCGGCGGCGGCGGATGCGGCGCACCAGGCGGGCCACCCGTTCCACGTCGCGGGCCTTCAGGGCCACGATGCCCGCGTGCTCGGCCAGGATGCAGAGGACCCGCAGCTCGTCCTCGCCGAAGACCACCTCGGGGTTCCCGGTACTCACGCTCAGCACCCCCACCACCCGGTCCCGGACGACCACCGGGGCGATCATGGCGGAATGGATCACCCGCCGCTTGGCCTGGAAGCCGGGGAACCGGCGCTCGTCGAACTCCCGGCCCAGGATGAGCGGGGTCCGCGAGCGGGCCACGGTCCCGGCCACGCTCTCCCCCACCCGGACCCGGGCGTTCCGGACCAGGTGGACGTCCCGGTGGCCGGCGAAGGCGGCCATGACCAGGTCCCCCGAATCCCTCTCCAGGGTCATGAGGCTGGCCTCCTCGCAGTCGAAGCAGTCCAGGCACGCCTCCACGATGACCTGGCTCACCTCGGAGAGGGAGGCCTTGGTGGTGACCGCGCGGCTCACGTTGAGGAGCGAAACCAGGTAGTCGAGCGGCTTGTCGATGAGGCGCTCGGCGGGGAGGTCCCCTCGCCGCCGGGACGCCGCCCGCGCCCGGTGCCAGAGCCCCAGCTGGGCCCCCATGGTCAGCAGGGCCAGCCCGGCCAGCCCGGCCATCACCGGGGGGACCCCGGGGACGAGGAGGCTGGCACCCAGCAGCAGGCCCACCGCGCATGCGGCCGTCCAGCCCAGGGGGAGGACGAACCGGGCGGTTCGGGATCGCGTGGCGCGTTTGCTCATGGACGGACTCCGGCCGAATCGTGCATGGTGCTACCCGTCTCCGGATATCGGCGCCCGGGGGTCCGGAGTAAAGGCTTCTTAAGCGACATTCCGACCTTTTGTCCCGGTCTCGAACGGGCTACTATTTCTCGGCCTATTTTCAATTCCCGTCCACAGTTTGGGGCGGCGGGCCTTCCGGCGCGCCCCCCGGGAAAGGACCAGCGTGCCCGTCCGCGCGATCAATCACCGCGCCCGCGGCTTCATGGCCGAGGTGCAGGATTTTGCCCGGCTCCTGGGGGCCGGTTGGCTCGGCATGCGGGACGCCTGGCACTTCCGGCGGCAGATCCGCGAGTCCACCGTCGCCTTCGGGGTCCAGGCCGCCCCGCTGGTCATCCTCGCCGCGCTCTTCATCGGGCTGGTGCTGGCCCTGGAGTGGGGAACCAAGCTGGAGCCCTTCGGGGCGAAGGTCCTCATGGGGCGCATCGTCTCGGTGGGGGTGATCCGGGAGATCGGCCCGGTGGTGACCGGCCTCATGGTGGCGGGGCGGACGGGAGCGAAGATGGCGGCGGAGATCGGGTCCATGCAGGTCACGGAGCAGATCAACGCCCTCCGGGCCCTGGGGGTGGAGCCGGTCCCGCGGTTGGTCATGCCCCGGCAGGTGGCGAGCATGGCCACCCTCCTCCCCCTCACCCTCATGGCCGACGTGGTGGCCATCGTGGGGGGGTGGTACGTGGCCGTGACCTGGCTCAACACCCCCAGCCAGACCTTCTGGGACCAGGCCCTGAAGAGCCTCACCTTCAAGGACCTGAGCGTGGGGTTCGTCAAACCGGTCTTCTTCGGGTACATTATCGCCTCCATCAGCGCCTACTACGGCATGGCCACCCGCGGCGGAGCGTCCGGGGTGGGAGAGAACGCCACCCGCGCGGTCATGTTCAGCTCCCTGAGCGTGCTGATCACCGATTTCATCCTGGGCAAGCTGGTGCTCGCCCTGTTCGGATCCTGAACCATGTCCATCGACTGCGGGCCCGCCATCCAGAACGATCCGCTTGAACCCGCACCGGCGGCGCCGGTGCTGGAGCTGGACCGCGTCACCCTCCGCTTCGACAACGACACCCCGGTGCTGGAGGACCTGAGCCTCCAGGTCCGCCGCGGCGAGACCCGGGTCATCCTGGGACGCAGCGGGGCGGGAAAGAGCACCATCCTCAAGCTCGCCCTCGGGCTCCTCCGTCCGGATTCGGGCCGGGTGCGGGTGTTCGGGACCGACATCACCGACATGGCCGACCGGGACCTGAGGGAGCTGCGCCACCGGATCGGCATGGTCTTCCAGGGCGGGGCCCTGTTCGACTCCCTCTCCGTGGCCGAGAACGTGGGCTTCTGCATGCTCGAGAACCACCAGGTGCCCATGGAGAAGGCGGCCCCGGTGATCCGGGAGCGACTCCACTACGTGGGCATGGACGACGCCTTCGATCTCATGCCCTCGGAGCTCTCGGGAGGCATGATCAAGCGGGTGGCGGTGGCCCGGGCCACCGTCTGCCACCCGGAACTCATGCTCTACGACGAGCCGACCTCGGGGCTGGACCCCATCTCCACCCGACGGCTCAACACCCTCATCAACCGGCTCCGGGACGATCTCTCGGTGACCTCGGTGGTGGTGACCCATATCCTCCGGGACGCCCGGGCGGTGGCGGACAGCATCACCATGATCCACGGGGGGAAGGTCATCTTCGACGGGCCGGCGGACACGATCTCGGCCAGCCCCGATCCCCTGGTCCAGGACTTCATCTCCGAGAGAGGACTCTGAGCGCCATGAACTACCGCCAGCCGCCGGCCTGGCGCGATCTCCGGATCGGGATCTTCTTCCTGGCCTCGACCATCCTCCTCCTGGTCTTCCTGTTCGTGGTCGGCACCAACCAGCACCTGTTCACCCGGCACTACGACCTGAAGCTGTACCTGGGGAACACCCAGGGCCTGTCCAAGGGGGCCCAGGTCACCTTGTCCGGCCTGGAGGTGGGCCGGGTCACCGACATCCGCTTCGTGGAGCGGGACACCGCCCAGGTGCTGGAGCTCAACCTCTCCCTCGACCGCTCGGAGCGCTCCCGCATCACCGCCTCCTCGGTGGCCACCATCCGCACGGTGGGGGTGCTGGGGGACAAGTTCATCGACATCAGTCTCGGGGACCCCACCCAGCCCCCGCTTCAGCCGGGCGAGTCCCTGCCCGTGCGGGGCGAGATCGACTGGAGCGAGACCTTCGCCCGGGCCACCGACGCCATCGACGACCTGACCCGGTTCCTGATGAACGGAAACGAGACCCTGGAACGGCTGAACCGGGGCCAGGGGACCCTGTCCCTGCTCCTGAACGACGGCGAGACCGCGGACCGCTTCCGGCGCACCATGGACGACCTGGGCGCGGTGAGCGGATCCCTCCGCCGGGGCGACGGGGCCGCCGCCCACCTCATCTCCGACCCCGAGACCTTCGACAAGCTGGACGGGATCCTCGACCGGCTGGCCCGGCTCACCGCCGAGGCCGACACCGGGAGCGGAGCCCTGGCCCGGGTGCTGGGAGACGAGGACCTGGGCCGGCGGCTGGACGAACTGGTGGCGGGCTCCGACAGCCTGGTGGCGGCCATCCGGACCCAGGGGACCACGGGGAAGCTCCTGAACGACGAGGCTCTCTACACCGATCTCACCCGGACCCTGGTGGAGCTGCGTTCCCTGATCGAGGATCTCCAGAAGAACCCGCGTAAATACTTCAAGGTCTCGGTCTTCTAGGCATCTTCTCGCGCACAGCTCGAAGCCCCGCACCCCTCCGCCGTCCCCGCCCACCCCCGTCTTGCCACGCCGGGGGTTTCCGCCCCCCGTCCCTCAAGGCGGCGCCGCCCCGGTTCGATAACGGGGGCACGGCCGGGATGTCCCCGGTCCCTGGAGACGCCCCATGACGCCGACCTCCCGACATCATCGACCCGCCGACCGGCTCCTGGTCCAGGGAGCGGCGTGGACCGTGCTCGGCCCCGGGGGCGTGGTGCGGGGGGAGCTCTGCCTCACCGGCGACGTGATCGTCCACGCCCGCATCGAGGGCACCCTGTTCACCGACGGCGAGGTCCGGGTGGCCGGGGACGGCTCGGTGGAGGGCGGGATCCGTGCCCGCCGCGTCCGGGTGGCCGGCCGCTGCCGGGGCCGTATCCAGGCCTTCGAGGAGATCATCCTCGAGGACGGAGCGGTGGTGCACGCCGACCTGGAGGCCCGGGTCCTCACCATCGACGACGGCGCCCGCTTCTTCGGGGACTCCCGCCTCGGCGACGCCCCCGCCTCCCCGCACGTGGTGACCTACGAGGGTCGCGATCCCGGCCACGCCTAGACCCGCCCTTACCCTCGAAAGCATGGACCACCTCCCCCACCCCGGGGTATCCTCGGCCGGGTTTTCATCGGGAGGAAGCGCGTGGCCCTCAAACGGATTCCGGTCCCCGTCTCCATCGATCTCGAGGAGGAGGGGAAGACGGTGGCGGTGACCTGGCCCGGCGGCCGGGTCGACCGGTTCGCCGCCTTCGATCTTCGCGCCGGCTGTCCCTGCGCGGGCTGCGTGGACGAGATCTCCGGGCGGCGCATCCTCCGGCCCGCGGACGTGGACCCGGAGGTCCGGGCGCGGTCCACGGCCCGGATCGGCCGCTACGCAGTCCAGATCCAGTGGAGCGACGGCCACAACACCGGGATCTACACCTACGAGGGGTTGCTGGCGAATCGATACCGTCCGGGCGATCCGGCGGACGGGGAGGACGCGTGAGCGGAGGAAAGGAGCGGGAGAGAACCATGCGGGCGGGAACGGCGGCGACGGATGGGGAGGTGCGGACGGAGGGAACGGGAGCCCCGGAGCTTCCCGCCTGGAGCGGATTCACCCTGGCCGGGTGGGTGGAGGGCCTGGCCAAGTCGGGTTCCATCCGGACCGGCCGGGTCCTGATCCCCTCCGCGGCCATGATCGAGGAGGCCGCGGCCCTGGCCGGGGCCGGCTGCCGGGTGCTGGTGCTGGACGCCGACCGGGACCGGATCCGCACCCTCAAGCAGGCGGCCCGGGAGCGCCGCTTCGAGGTGGACGTGATGCCCGGGGACTTCCTGGAGGTCAAGAGCACCTTCTACGGCACCGTGGATCTCCTGGTGGAGCGCACCCGGCTTCCCGAGGTGGAGCCGATCCGCCGCGCGGCGTGGGCCTTCCAGGCCGCCCGGGCCATTCCCCGGGAGGGCCGGCTGGCCGGCCTGTTCCGGGTCGGCCGCTCGGCCCAGGGCCCCCCCTGGTCCCTGACCGAGGAGGAGCTGCGGAAGCTGGTGACGCGCAACTTCGTGATCGAGGAGCTGCAGCCCGCCGGTCCCCCCTCCCGGGGCCGTCTCCAGGCCTGGCGAGGGCTCTTCCGCCGCAAGTAGGGCCGGCCGGGATCCCACCCGCCGCCGGCCCCTACTCCAGCCAGGACCGGGGATAGTCGGGGTCGTCGTACTCCATGGCCGCCCGGGCCACGGTGAGGGGGCGGAAGGTGTCCATCATCACCGCCACCTCGTTGGTCTCCCTGGCTCCGATCGAGGCCTCGGTCTTTCCCGGCTGCGGCCCGTGGGGCATCCCGTCCGGGTGGTAGGTCAGCGAGGCGAACTCCATCCCCTTGCGGCTCATGAACTCGCCCCCCACGTAGAACAGCACCTCCTCGCTCTGCACGTTGGAGTGGTTGTAGGGGGCGGGAACCGCGTGGGGATCGAAGTCGAACAGGCGGGGGACGAAGGAACAGACCACGAAGCCCTCCCCCTCGAAGGTCTGGTGGACCGGCGGGGGCTGGTGGATCCGTCCCACGATGGGCTCGAAGTCGCGGATGTTGAAGGCGAAGGGGTAGTAGGTGCCGTCCCAGCCCACCACGTCGAAGGGGTGGGCGGCCACCACGTGGCGGGTGATCACGTTCCGCTGCTTGGTCAGGATGGCGAACTCGCCTTCCGCATCGACCGGCGTCGGCTCCGCCGGGGTGCGGAGGTCGCGCTCGCTGAACGGCGCCCCTTCCAGCATCTGTCCGTTCTCGTTCCGGTAGCGGCGGGGAATCCGGACCGGGCTCGCCGACTCCAGGACCATGAGGAAGGGCTCCCCCTCCCACCGGTAGCGGTGGACCATGCCCCGGGGCACCTGCACGTAGTCCCCCTCCCCGAAGGGAAGCTCCCCGAAGGGGGACTCCAGGACCCCGGAGCCCGAGGCCACGTAAAGCAGCTCGTCCCCCTGGCTGTTCCGGTAGAACCCCTCGTAGGTCTCGGTGGGGCGGACCAGGGTGAAGGCCACGTCGGGGTTCATGACCACCGGGGTCCGGTCCAGGAAGGGGTCGCCTCCGGCCGGGATCCCGTTCAGCCGGAAGTGGTGGGGGCGGAGCGCACGCTCCCCGGCCCCGTCCCAGCGCAGCTCCTTCACCGTCTCGAAGGCCAGGAGCTGGGTGGGCCGGCGCAGGCGGTAGAGGAGCGACGAGGCCCCCTTGAACCCGCGGTTTCCCATCAGCTCCTCGTAGTAGATGCCCCCTTGCGGGTTGGGGAAGGCGGTGTGGCGCTTGGGCGGGAGCTTCCCCCGCCGCTGGTAGAACGGCATGTCAGAGGTTCCCCCGCCGGGCCTGCTCCCGCTCGATGGCCTCGAACAGCGCCTTGAAGTTGCCCTTGCCGAAGCCCTGGCACCCCCGGCGCTGGATGATCTCGTAGAAGAGGGTGGGACGGTCCTCCACCGGCTTGGTGAAGAGCTGGAGGAGGTAGCCCTCGTCGTCGCGGTCGACGAGGATGCCCAGGTCCTTGACCGCGGCGGTGGACTCCCGGATCTCCCCCACCCGGTCCCAGATCAGGTCGTAGTAGCTGTCGGGCACGGCCAGGAACTCCACCCCCCGCTCCCGGAGGCGGGACACCGTGTTGAGGATGTCCCCGGTGAGCATGGCCACGTGCTGGACCCCGGGTCCGGTGTAGAAATCCAGGTACTCCTCGATCTGGCTCTTCTTCTTGCCCGGGGCGGGCTCGTTGAGGGGGAACTTGATCCGGCCGCTGCCGTTGGACATCACCTTGGACATGAGGGCCGAGTACTCGGTGGAGATGTCCTTGTCGTCGAAGCTCATGAACCGGTGGAAGCCGAACACGCGCTCGTAGTAGCCGGCCCAGTGGTCCATCTTCCCCAGTTCCACGTTCCCCACCATGTGGTCCACCGCCACCAGGCCCACGTCCCCGGTGGACACCTCGTCGGCGGCGAACCCGGGGAGGAACGGCCCCCGGTACCCGCGGCGCTCCACGAAGCTGTGCACGGTGTCGCCGTAGGTCGCCACTCCCGCCCGCTTGACCGAGCCTCCCTCGCCGGCGTCCTCGCGGGGCTCGTAGGCGGCGGCGCCCCCCCGCTCCACCGCGGTCCGGAAGCTCCGCTCCGCGTCCTCCACCTCGAAGGCGATGTCCCGGACGCCGTCCCCGTGGCGGCGGATGTGCTCGGCCACGGGGCCCTCGGGCGAGAGCGGGGTGGTGAACACGAACACGATCTTCCCCTGCCGCACCGCGTAGGAGACCCGGTCCCGCACCCCCGTCTCCGGGCCCGCGTAGGCGAACCGGCTGAAGCCGAAGGCGTTCCGGTAGTAGTACTCGGCCTGCTTGGCGTTGCCCACCCAGAACTCCACGTGGTGAATGGACTGGAGGGGGAGCTCGTCGTCCTGCTTGACCATGAATGGCGATCCTTTCCAACCGTGGTGGATGATGGCGGGCGGCAAACGGCCGCCGGAAGACGGCCCAAGGGTTCCGCCAGTATAACGCGGCCCCCGCCGGGACGGAAAAGCCCGGCCCCCCGGGCGCGGCGGGGCCGGGCGTGGGCGGCCGGAGCTCCGTTCCCGATCCGGGGTCAGGACGCGCCGGACTCCCCGAGGCGGTAGGCGGTCAGATCCCAGGTGTTCCGGCCGTCGTCGTAGCGCACGATGCCCACCCCCGGGACCACGGTGTAGGCGGTGGTCCCCCCGGGCTGGGGGACACCGGTGTGCTCGACGCGGAAGCGCCAGGCTCCGGTGAAGGTCCCGGCGGGAACGGTCACGGTCAGGTCCCGGTCCACCAGGGTGACCACGGTGGGCTTGTCCGTCTCCCGCGGGTCGTAGGTCCAGGCCGCACCCGGCTCCACGTGGAAGTCGAACAGGGTCCCCTCCACCGGCTCCACCGCGGTCCCGTCCACCCGGGTGTCGAGGAGGACCCGGTACTCGTCGGTGCTGTCCATCCGGACCAGGGTCGTGTCTCCCAGGGAGGAGACGACGGGGCGGTACTCCCTCCCGGCCACGGTCCGGGGGGCGGCCACCGAGTCCCGCTGGGTGCGAACGGTGTCTCCCCCCGCCTCGTAGCTCCAGGTGGTACCCGGCTGCAGCGGCACGAAGACCTCGGGGGCCGGGGGCCGGGCCACGGTGTCGTCGCCGCAGCCGGCGGCCAGGGCCAACCCGGCGGCCAGGACCAGGATGCCGGCGAGCGCGGTCGGGGGTCGATGAGCGGGCTGGGTCATGATTGCCTCCTTCCCGAGACTGATTGTTAAGCCGAAATCAAACAACGGCTTCCAGCCGTCTCTTCATACCATGCCAGAAGATAGGGGTGCGCGGCAAGGCGGCGCGGGAGGCCGGCCTCAGGCCTTGAGCATGGCCTCGGGGACCGAGAAGTAGCGGGCGTCCGGGTGGTGGAAGACGAGGGCGGAGACGCTGGCCTCGGGCTCCATCATGTACCCGTCGGTCAGGGCCACCCCGATCCTCCGGTCCGGCTCCAGCAGGCGCCAGAGCGCGGCCTGGTCCTCCAGGTTGGGGCAGGCGGGGTACCCGAAGGAGACGCGGATTCCCCGGTAGCGGGCCTGGAAGAGGTCCTGGCGGGACAGGGACTCCGGATCCGGGAACCCCCACATGGCCCGGAGCCGCCGGTGGAGGAGCTCCGCGAATCCCTCCGCGCATTCCAGGGCCAGGGCCTGGAGCGCGTAGGACTTGAGGTACTCCCCCGCCTCCTTCCAGGCCTCGGCCTGTGCCCGCACCCCGTCCCCGCAGGTGACCACGAAGGCGGCCAGGTAGTCGGTGCGGCCGGCCTCGCGCGGTGCCACCCAGTCGGCCAGGCACAGCCGGTCGCGGTCGCTCTGGCGGGGGAAGTCGAAACGCGCCGCCGGCTCCCCGTCCGGGCGCTCGGCCAGGCACACCGTGTTCCCCTCCGACCAGGCGGCGTAGAAGCGGTAGAGGCCGCGGGGTTCCATGAGGCCCCGGGCCAGGACCTCGTCCTTGAGCGCCTCCACCGCTCCCTCCAGGCGGGCCGTCTTGACGTCCCCCTCCGCCCGAAGGCGCTCGATGGACCCGCGCAGGCCCAGGTGCTTCACGTAGAGCATCTGCGGATTCACGAAGGGGAAGACCTCGGCCAGCCCCACCGAATCCACCGTATGGGGCTTGAGGTCCGGAGGGGCGGGGATCTCCACCTCGCGCCAGTCCCCGGCGGGGGCGACCGTCTTCCCCGAGGCCTCCGGCGCCGGGGGCGGGGCCTCGGTGCGGCGGGCCCGGTCGGCCAGGAGCGCCTCCCGCCGCGCGGGGTCCATGAGGCGGTGGGCCACGTCCAGCCCGTCCATGGCGTCCCGGCAGTAGATGACCGGGCCGTCGTACCCGGCGGCGATCCGGGTCTCGGTGAATTTCCGGGTCAGGGCGGCGCCGCCGACCAGGATGGGGACGTCGACGCCGGCGTCGCGGAGGTCCTGGGCGGTGACCACCATCTGCTGGGCGGATTTCACCAGGAGCCCGGAGAGGCCGATCATGTCCGGGCGGTGGGCCTCCACCGCGGCGATGAGGTCCTGGGGGGGAACCTTGATGCCCAGGTTCACCACCTCGTACCCGTTGTTACCGACCACGATCTCCACCAGGTTCTTCCCGATGTCGTGCACGTCCCCCTTCACCGTGGCCAGGAGGAGCTTGCCGCGGCTGCGGACGTCCGCCTTCTCCATGTGGGGCTCGAGATGGGCCACCGCCGCCTTCATGGCCTCGGCGCTCTGCAGCACCTCGGCCACGATGAGCTCGTTGGCGTTGAAGAGGCGGCCCACCTCGTCCATGCCGGCCATGAGCGGGCCGTTGATGATCTCCAGCGGGGCCGATCCGGCCAGGGCGCGGTCCAGGTCCTCGACGAGCCCGTCCCGGCTCCCCTCGATGATGTAGTCGGCCAGACGCTCCTCCAGGGTCCGGTTCTCGTCCTTGACCGCGGTCCGCACCGCCTTGCGGTCGCGGTAGAAGGCGGCGAAGGCGCCCAGGGGATCGTCGCCGCGGGCCAGGAGCAGGTCCTCGGCCAGCTTCCGCTCCGCCTCGGGGATCGATGCGTACCGCTCCAGCTTCTCGCTGTTCACGATGGCCAGGTCGAGGCCGGCGAGCACGCAGTGGTGGAGGAACACCGAGTTCAGCACCTCCCGGCCGGCGGGAGGAAGGCCGAAGGAGACGTTGGAGATACCGAGCACGGTCTTGGCCCGGGGGAAGGCCTCCTTGATGAGCCGCACCCCCTCGATGGTCTCCACCGCGCTCCCGGCGTAGTTCTCGTCCCCGGTCCCGCAGGGGAAGACCAGGGGGTCGAAGATGAGATCGGTTTCGGGGACGCCGAACCGGCCGGTGAGGATCGCGTGCGAGCGGCTGGCCACCTCCAGCTTCCGTGCCCGGGTGACGGCCATGCCCTGCTTGGGGTCCTCGTCGATGCACCCCACGATCAGGGCGGCCCCGAACCGGCGGGCCAGGGGAACCACGGTCTGGAACCGCTCCTCCCCGTCCTCCAGGTTCACGGAGTTGACGATGCACTTGCCCTGGCAGAGACGGAGCGCGCGGTCGAGCACCCCTGCATCGGTGGTATCGATCATGAGGGGGAGCTTCACCTTGCGGGTGAGCCGGTCCAGGAAGCGGACCATGTCCTCGCCCTCGTCCCGGTCCGGATCGGCCAGGCACACGTCCAGGATGTGGGCTCCGCCCCGCATCTGCCGGCGGCCGACCTCCGCCGCCTCCTCGTAGGCGCCGTCGGTGATCAGGCGCTTGAACTTCCGGCTCCCGATCACGTTGGTCCGCTCGCCCACGATGATGGGGCGGTTCTCCTCCTCCAGGGAGAGGAAGTCGATGCCCGAGACCCGGGAGAACCGGTCCCGCAGCGGCCGGCGGGGAGGCTTTCCCGCCACCGCCGCCGCGATGAGGCGGATGTACTCGGGGGTGGTGCCGCAGCATCCCCCGACCAGGTTCACCCAACCCTGGTCGGCGAACCGGGCCAGGACCGCGGCCACCTTCTCCGGGGTCTCGTTGTAGCAGCCGGTCTCATCGGGGAGGCCGGCGTTGGGGACCACGCTCACGTAGCACTCGGCCAGGGCGGCCAGGGAGCGCAGGTGGTCGGTCATGAAGGCGGGACCGGTGGCGCAGTTGAGCCCGATGGAGAGCAGGTCCAGGTGCTCCAGACTGGTATACAGGGCCTCCACCCCCTGTCCGGCGAGCATGGCCCCCATGGGCTCGATGGTGCCGGAAACGGCCAGGGGCGCCCGGCGCCCGGTCAGAGCGCAGGCCTCGGCCACCCCCAGGGTTCCCGCCTTCACGTTCAGGGTGTCCTGGCAGGTCTCGAGGATCAGGAAGTCGGCGCCCCCTTCCAGGAGCCCCACCGCCTGCTCGCGGTAGTGGGCCACCATCTCGTCGAAGGTGGCTCCGCCGGTCACGGTGATGGCCTTGGTGGTGGGCCCCATGGATCCGGCCACGAACCGGGGGCGTTCCGGGGTCGAGTAGGCCGCCGCCGCCCGCCGGGCGATCTCCGCCGCCGCCCGGTTGATCTCCCGGGCGCGGTCGGCCAGGCCGTATTCGGCCAGGACCAGCGGGGTGCCGCCGAAGGTGTTGGTCTCGATGATGTCCGCGCCCGCCTCCAGGAAGCTCCGGTGGATGCCCTCGATGCGCTCGGGGCGGGTGAGGTTCAGGTTCTCGTTGCACCCCTCGTAGTCGGGGCCGCCGAAATCCTCGGCGGAGAGGTCGAGGGCCTGGATGGAGGTTCCCATGGCCCCGTCGTAGACGAGAATGCGGCGCTCGAGGAGGGATCGCAGGAGGGCGATCCGCTCGTCCTGGGACTCGGACTGCGGAGGGGTGTTCACCATGGCGCTCCGGGGCGGGTCATCGGCGGAAACGCGCTCCGCGGCCCGCGGGCCGGACGGAGCGGATCGGATTCGAGTCGGACCAGTGTAGCAAAGGGAAGGGGGCCGCGCCCGCGCCGGTGACCGGGGCCGCGGCCCAAACGGCGAAGCCGGAGACCCCGGGGGGCCTCCGGCTTCGTGTTGAGTCGTCCACGGACCGGGTCTAGGCGCGCCTCCCACCCGGCTGCTCGCGGGCGATGTCCACGCGGATCGCGCGCCCATCGAGCATCTTCCCGTCCATCTCCTTGGCCGCGGCTTCCGCCGATTCCTCGGAGTTGTAGGTGACGAATCCGAATCCCCGGGAACGACCGGTTTCCCGATCCAGAACGACGCGGGCCTCCATGATCTCCCCGAACGGGGTGAACGCAGCCTGCAGGCTCGAGTCATCCGTCTTCCACGCCAAACCACCGATAAAGAGCTTCTTGGCCATATCGCAGCTAGCACTCCACTTGGTGCACGCCGGGAGAGATTCGGCCCCCCTCCGGTCGTGCGGCTTCAGACATCCGCGGAGACACGCACCGAGAAGGACCGACAGGTAACCGATGGCGAACGAGGCACTCGGGAGCCCAGAGGTCTTCTTGAGGCACTGTACACGCGGCGATCTCCACCCGGCACCGTGGCCGGCAACCGCGGACGGACCGCCCGCGGTCGCCACTAAACTAGGGCCGGGAGGGGGGCGAAGCAAGCGAAAAGGGTCAAACCAGAATTGATATTTCCCGCCCCTCGATACGAAGGAGCCGGAGCCGGGGGGGCGGGTCCGCCGGCCTCCCGGCGCTGCTCCGAGTGGGGCCGTCGGGCTCATAACCTGGCTTTATGAAACTACTTGAGCCGCAGCCGACCCAGGCGCCCCGTTCACTGCGCCGGAAACAGGAACTCCAGCAGGGCCGGCACCCGGGCCGCCCAGGCCGCCTCGTTGTGAGGCGCCCCCGAAGCTTCTTCGTACTGCAGGTCCCGGCCCTGCACCCAACCCCGCGCCACCAGCGCATCCCGGAGATCGCGCGCGCCCTGGACCGCCTCCGCGGCGTCCCGCGGCGAGGATCCCTCCGCGGTGCCGATGTCCACCCGGATCCGGGTCTCGCTCCGGGGGGCCGCGGCCACCCGGGCCAGGATGGCGCGGTCCGCCCACCACACCGAGGGCGACACCACCCCCAGGCGGGAGTACGTCTCCGGGTGGGCCAGGCCCAGATACATCGAGACCAGCCCCCCCAGGGAGGAGCCGGCCACGCCGGTGTGTTCCCGGCCGGGCAGGGTGCGGTAGGCGCCGTCGATCATCGGCTTCAGCTCCTCGACCAGGAACCGGCCGTAGGCGGCCGCGTTCCCTCCCGCGCCGCCGGCGCCGGGGTCGGGGGTGTATTCGGCTACGCGGTCCGGCGTGTTGTAGACCGCGACCACGATCAGCGGCTCGATCCTCCCCGCGGCGATCAGGCGTTCCGCCGCCTCATCCACCCCCCACTCGATACCCAGGAAGGAGGTGGCGGCGTCGAAGACGTTCTGCCCGTCGTGCATGTAGAGCACCGGGAAGCGCCGACCGGGATCGTCGTCGTACCCGGGGGGGAGGTAGACGGCCACGTCCCGGGCCCGGCCCAGGAACCGGCTGGCCACGGCGCGGTGGAAGCGGATGTCCCCGGTCAGGGTGTGGGGGCGGGGCCTCCCCTCGCTCCAGTCCCGCCAGCCGGCCACCACCGCCCGCACCGTGTCGTCCCCGGCCACGGTGTGGCGCCGGTTGGGGATCTCGCCCCCGGCCGCATCCTTCTCCACCGTCTCCCAGCTTCCGCGGGTGATCTTGAACTCGATCGCCGCTCCGGCGGGCAGGGCCACCGAGGCGCGGTACCCGCCCCCCTCGCCCGGCTCCGCCGGCACCCCGCGGCCGTTCCAGGATCCCAGCGCGGGGAGGTTCCCGGAGATCCAGAGGGTGTCCGCGGCCGGCGTTCCCGCGGGCGCGGTGATCTCGAAGGTGACGATCGGATCGGCCCCGGGGGGCGGGGCGGTGGGGGCGGGTCCCGAGGCCCCGGCCCGGCATCCGGCAGCGGTCATCCATCCTCCGCCCAGGATCAGGAACGCGGCCAGCCCGCGCCCGACCCCCGGTCTCCATCTGGTCATGGTCTCCTCTCCTTCATCGTCCGCGGCACCGGGATCGTGGGCCCCGGAGCCGGGGCCGAAGTCTACACCGGGAAAACGGTGGACGCGGGAGAGGATTTCCGGTAGCTCTCTCTTCGGCGCCCGCCCGGGAGCGGGCCCGGTCCAGGGAGGCACGGTGACGACGGACCCCAGCCGGACATCGACGGACCCCCATAGCTACTGCCGGGAGATCCTCCCCCACGTATCCCGCACCTTCGCCCTCACCATTCCCTTCCTGCGGGAGCCGCTCCAGGGCCGGGTGGGGACCGCCTACCTCCTGTGCCGGATCGCGGACACGGTGGAGGACCGCCCCGGACTCGAGCCGGAGCACCGGGCCGAGCTCTTCGCGCTGCTGACCCGGCTGGTCCAGGAGCCGCGGGACCCGGCCGGCCGGGGCCGGTTCCAGGCCACCTGGCCCCCCCTCGACGACCCGTACCACGAGAGCCTGGTGCGCCACGCCGGGGACGTGCTGGACCTGTACGCGGCCTTCCCGGAACCGGCCCGACGGGCCACCTCGGAATGCCTGGACGAGATGATCGCGGGCATGATCGTCCACCCCGGTCCGGTTCCGGGAGCGGTCCCGGTGGAGGCCTGCGCCGACCTCCCCGCACTGGAACGGTACTGCCACGCGGTGGCGGGGACGGTGGGGATCCTCCTCTCCCGCCTCTTCGCCGAGGAGTTGCCGGGGACGGGCTGGCTGACCCCGGAGCGGGCCGAGCAGGGCCGCCGCTTCGGCCTGGGCCTTCAGCTCACCAACGTGCTCAAGGATCACGAGGGGGACGGCAGCCGGGGCATCCGCTACCTCCCCCGCTCCTGGATGCGGCGGGAGGGAGGTCGCGCGCGGCTCACCGGGCGGGGGCTCGACACCGTGGTCCGGCGGGCGGTGGAGCACCTCGACGCCGCCCACGAGTACGTGCTCTCCCTGCCCCGGGAACGGTCCGACATGCGGCTCTTCTGCGTGGTCGCCGCCCACCTCGCCCTGGCCACACTCCATCTGGCCGTGACCGGGGAGGCCGACGGGCGCCCGGCCAAGGTGAGCCGGGAGAGCCTGGCCGGCATCCTGGGCCGGGCCGAGCGCCACGCGGAGGACGACCGGGGACTGGAACACCTCCACCGGGGCTACCGGGACGCCGTGCTCGCCGCCCTGGCCGCGGCGACGACGAAGCCCCCCGTCCGGGAACGCCGGTCCGGGGGGCCCGATCCTGATCAAGAGCGCGTACCGCGCTCCGGCTAGCTACAGCCGCCGGTGCCTCAGGTGGGAACCGGCATGCGGCTGAATCCGCCTCCCCCGGCCCCGCTCCGGCCCCCGATGTTGGGAGCGCTGACCTGGCGGCGGGCTCCCACCCGGCCGCAGGAGGGACAGACCACGTCCTCCCGGTCCCGCTCGGAGATGAGCAGGTTCTCCTCGAAGTCGTGCCCGCAGCCCGGGCAACTGAAGTCGTAGTTGGGCATCACTTTCCTCGCTTCGTACTCCCCGATCGCGCCCGGGGGCGGGAGCGCCGCCCGGGCACGCACGATCACCGGCCCCCGCCGGGGCGGGGCCCTCACCGGTAAGGGACGCATTCCTCCGCCGGAGGTCACGCCTCCGGCGGCGGATTCGGGACGGCCCGCGGGGCGGCGCCGAGCGCGGCCACCGCCCCCCACCCGGCCACGGCACCGCTGGCCCAGGCCCACTGGAAGTTGTAGCCGCCGATCCGGCCGTCCACGTCGCAGATCTCCCCGCAGAGGTGGAGCCCGGGACAAGGCCGCGACTCCATGGTAGCCAGGTGCAGCTCGCCCAGGGGCACACCGCCCGCGGTCACCTCGGCGAAGTTCCACCCCCGATGGCCGGTGACCGGCACCATCGAGGCCAGGACGGCGTGGACCAGGCGGCGGCGTGCCTCCCGGGGAAGCTCGTGTCCGGAACCCGAGGCCTCCACCCCCGCCTCGGCGGCCAGCACCCGGGCCAGGCGCTCGGGCAGGCGCCCGGCCAGGTAGCGCACCGGAGCGCGGGGCCCCAGCCGCTGGAGGGCGGCGTCCAGGGCGGAGAAATCCTCCCCCGGGAGCCAGCTCAGCTCGAGCCCGGCTCCGGCATCGTCGGCGCGGGCGTGGAGGAGGTACCGGCTGGCGTCCATGAGCGCGGGACCGGAGAGCCCGAAGTGGGTGCAGAGCACGGGGCCGGTGAACCGGTGCAGACGCTTCCCCCCCCCGCCAGCACCCGGACCTCGGCCGGCGCGCTGAGCCCGGCCAGCGCGGTCAGCGGATGCCCGGGGGGGAGGGTGAGGGGAACCAGGCCGGGAAGCAGGCGGGGGGTGAGGCCGTGACCGAGGGCGGTGGCGAGGGCGAACCCCTGGCCGTCGGAGCCGGACTTGGGGAGGCTCCGCCCCCCGGTGGCCAGGACGACCCGGCGGGCCCGGAGGAACCCCGGAGCCTGCCCGGGCTCCGAAACCCGCCCTGCCTCCGGCCGCCGCCGGAGGAGGAACCCGTCCCCGTCGGCCGTGATGGACTCCACTCGCCAGGGGTGGAGGAGTTCCACCCCCGCCGCCTCCGCCGCGGCCAGGAGCGCGTCCAGCACGGTGCGGGCGGAGTCGCTGACCGGAAAGAGCTTCCCCGTCTCCTCGCGCTTCAGGTCCACCCCGAGATCGGCGAAGAAGGCGGTGGTCCGGTCCACTCCGAACCGGAGAAGCACCTTGCGGATGGCCTTGGCCGAGGAGCCGGCGAAAGCGCGTTCGTCCACCACGTCGTGGGTGACGTTGCAGCGTCCGCCGCCCGAGACCAGGATCTTGGCCCCCGGCCGGCGGGCGCCGTCCAGGGCCGCCACCGAGACGGCCATTCCCTTCCGCCGAGCCTCCCGGCCGGCCTGGATGGCGGCCATGAGCCCGGCCGCCCCGGCCCCGACCACGGCGAGATCCACCGAACGCATCGGTCCCCTCCGGTCCCTCCGGCGAAAACGGCCACCACCGCCGGCGCCGCCACCCACGCGGCCCGCATACGCCGGAGAACGAGGGATCACTCTACCCGGGTGCGGGCCCGGCCTCCACCCCCGGAGGACACCGACGTTCCCGGCTCACATCCGTCCCCGACCGGATCCGCGGTGGTCCCCCGATCGGCTCGCGCGGCCGTTCCGCCCCGAGCGCCTCGCCAACCCCGTTCTGCGCGGTCCCGCGATCCGCTCGCGCGGACGTTCCGCCCCGAGTGCCTCGCCAACCCCGTTCTGCGCGGTCCCGCGATCCGCTCGCGTTGACGGGTCCCCCTGGCGCAGGGGTCCTTCCCAATCTCCACGACGGCGTCGCGCCAGGCCCGTCTTCCGCGCTCGGACGCGGGACCGCTGGATCAGGCCGTGCACGGCGAGCGCTCGCATGCTCACGTTGGGCCAGGGCATTCGGCCCGCCGCCGTCCAGGTTACCTCGTCGTTCGCGGGGCCACGACGGCCATAGCAAGACACCGGCCGTGCCCGGCGCAATCCCGAACACAGGGCAGTTCCCCAGGGAACGGCCCGCATCCAAGGAAATCCAAAGCCGGGGACCAGGAAAATCGCGCACCCGGGTAAACTTCGGGAACCGTTCCCGGGGTACCCGGGTCAGCCTGCCGCACCGCTCAGGACCGTCCCACCTACAGGCCGACGATGTCCGGCGCGCTCCCGTTGTCGAATACGGTGGGCACGGACATGCGCACCACCACCCCGCTCATCCGGTTCCGGCCGGTGGCGGTGATCTCCAGCGCGGTGGCGTCGGCCGCCTGGCCGCCGCCGGCGGTGATGGCGTAGGTGAAGTTCTCCGTGGGGCTCAGGTCCACCAGCCCGTACTCGCCGGCCACCGGGGGCCACAGCGGCCGGCCCTGGGAGTCCGGATGCTCTCCGGAGAAGGACTTGGCGGCGGTGAGGATGTCCCCGATCCGGGAGTGGGCCTCCGAGACCCGGGCGTTCCGCGCGTAGGTGCCGTAGATGGGAACGGCGATCGCGGCCAGCACCCCGACCACGGACACCACCACCATCAGTTCGATCATCGTGAATCCGGACGCGGACCGGCGCGAGCGATTCATAGGCAACTCCTTCGAGAAGGGCCGGGCGGTCGCCCCCGGACCCGACCGCCGCCGCGGGGGAATCCACCCGCAGAAACGGGTGAGAAGACCCTGCGGCATCGGGTTGTCGGACTTCCCCGTGCCCCCCCGCTTCCCCCCAAACCCCGCCCGGCGGCGGGATTGGCAACGGGCGCGGGCTCCGCCGAGGACCTCTCGCACGGACCCGGGCACGGGACTACCACCCTGAAATGCAGGAGCCGGGCCAAATCCCGCCACCGGGCCCGGATCAGCCCGGGGCACCTCGGTCCAGGAACCGGTTCCGGCCGGGACGGGCCCCGCTATCCCGGCCTCGCCACCGGCGATTGCGGGACGGTTTCGGCCCGGCATGAGTACCGATGCTCAACCGCATGGCGGGGGTGCATGCGGCCGGTCGATAGGCGGCCCGACTCGGACATGGGGCTGGACCCCAGGGAACGGGGCAGAATCAAGGAAGTCCACGGCCGGGGATCAGGAACGGTACCCACCCGGGTATCCGGCGGCGGGCACAAGAAAGGCCCTCCGAGCGCTCGGAGGGCCGTCACGTGCAATGGTGTCCCCAACGGGATTTGAACCCGTGTCGCCAGCGTGAAAGGCTGGTGTCCTAGACCAGACTAGACGATGGGGACAAGTCGAGGAGCCGCCTCCCGTATCCGTCCATGGCCGAAATACCCGGAGGCAAAAACCGGGCGCAAAAGGTATCAGGGCTGCCGGGTCCGGTCAACCCGACCACAGTGCTCCCTTGACCGGGCACCGCCTGCCCGGTCCCGCGCACCGCACCGCCCCCCACCCCATCCCGAGCCGGTGGCCGGTTCGCGCGCGCCTGCCCGAACCTAGCCAATCGAACGCCGTCCGGTCCCGCAGCCGACGGGGTCCCAAAAGAGGCGGGCTCAAAAAAGGGGCCGGGGGGTGATCCCCGGCCCCACTTCAGACTGGAGCCGGGCGTAGGCACCCGGCTGGAGGGCAACCAGCCTGAAGACATTCTCGTGCTCTATCGCACGACCACTTGGCAAGGGTAACCGGCGCGTCCCACGAGGGATGAGCAAAGATCGCGAATGATGGCGACCTGCTGCGTGGGGATTTCGCCTAAGCTACCGGCCAAGATTATAGCAGGCGGCGACCGGCGGACGTCACCCAAAAAACGTGCGGTCTACCGGAATTTCCGGACCAATCCGACCACTTTTCCCAGGATTCGGAGATTCCCGGGATCGGGGATCTCGATGGGGGCCATGGTCCGGTTCTCCGGCACCAGCTTGACCCTATCCCCTTTCTTTTCAAAGCGTTTGACCGTGGCCTCGTCCTCCAGGAGGGCGACCACGATGTCCCCGTTCAGCGCCTGCTCCTGGGGCCGGACCACGATGTAGTCCCCGGGACAGATGTGCGCCTCGATCATGCTCTCGCCGGCGACCTCGAGCATGAAGTTCCCCTCTCCCCGGAGGAAGCTGGGATCCATGGTGATGCGGTCGGTGATGTTCTCCACCGCCAGCACCGGACTCCCGGCGGCAATGCGGCCGACCAGGGGGACGCTGCGTCCCGCGGTGGAGGGCCGCTCCCCGATGAGCTCGATCCCCCGGGACCGGTCCCGGGTGCGGGTAATGAAGCCCTTTCGCTCGAGGGCCAGAAGATGGTCCGAGGCGGCCCGGGTGCTCCGCATCCCGAACTCCGCGCAGATTTCCCGTAGCGTGGGAGGATACCCCCGCTCCTCCAGGTGGCGCGCCAGGTAGTCGTAGATTTCCTGCTGTCGCGCGGTCAAACGTTGCATGGAGAACCTCCCAGAATCGACGGGGATCCGTGATCGAGGCCGAAGAGGTCTGTCTGTCGGCTCCCCGGGCCGGCCAGCCCCGGAGAGAAATCTAATGCAGCCGCCCCCCGGCGTCCAACCTCCAGCAGCCGGCCGCCCAGGGTTGCCGGAGGCTCCGTCACCGCCTGGGCCGGCGCCGCAGCCGGCTCCTCGACCGGGGCCACCAACCGGAGGGCTCCCGCGGCCGGCACCCGGCCCGAGGCCAGGGAGAGCAGGAAGCTCTTCCGCCAGAGGTCCCCGGCTTCCGCCGCCACCGCCGGGCCCAGGGCCACCGCCCGCTCCAGGAGCGGGAGCCGCCCCTCGTCGCGGAAGCTCCGCCATTCCTCGGCGAACCGGCGGTGCCGCTCGACCCGGGTGCGCCGGGTCACCCCCCGGCACACCTTCTGGAGCTCTCCCACCAGGATCCGGCGCAGGGCGTAGACCCCCTCCGGACCGGAAGCTGCCTCGATCCTGCTGCAGACGGCGTTCATCGGTTGCCCTCCCGGAGCCCATCACCGGCTCCGCCTGATCCCCGGCACCGGTTCCCGGAGCGAAGGGGGGCAACCCCGGGAAACCGATGCCGGCAAGAAACGGGTTGTCCGGGTCGCGCATCGCCGGTTGCGACACCGGCCCGGAGCCCCGTCGAATCCGGCGCCCTCGTCACCCCACCCCGCTTCCCCGCGCCTCAGAGTTGCCCGGCCAGGGCCGGCTCGTCCGCCTCACCCGACTTCCCCCGTCTGTAGAGGTCGAACGCACCCTGCCGGGCTCAATTCGTTTGCTGTACGGGTGCATGGTACTATTCACATGAAGCCCGGGCAACAAAAAAATAGCGGTCGGCCAAGAAAGTCGCCAACCGCCCGGCTTCCAATCAGTTATCGGCGTCCAGGAACCCCTCCAGGCGCATGGCCACGTGCTCCCAGTCGGAGATCGCCCCGGAAACCGCGGCTTCCGTCTCCCGGAGCTTCTCCCCCAGCCGGGCCAACCGCTCGGGGTCGGTGGCCACCGCGGGGTCGGCCATCTCGCCGAGAAGCTCCTCCTTCTCGTTCTCCAGCTCGGCGATGCGCGCTTCCGCCTCGGCCACCCGCCGCCGGAGCTTCTCCTCGTCCCGCTTGCGGCGCCGTTGCTCCTCGTAGCCCCGTTTCCGCTCCACCTTGCCCCGGTTACCGGCCGGCTCCGGCCGGGCCGGCACCTTCTTCGCCGGGGCCGGCGGCGCCTCGGGAGGCGGTGCGGGAGCCGCGGCCTGCTCGTCGGCGTGGCGGGCGGCCACGTAGGCGCTGTACCCCCCCGCCCACAGGCGGCACCCGTCGGGCTTGAGTTCCAGCACGTGGTCGGCCACCCGGTCCAGGAAGTACCGATCGTGGCTCACCACCAGCACCGTGCCGTCGAAGGCCTTGAGCGCGGCCTCGAACACCTCCCGGGACTCGATGTCCAGGTGATTGGTGGGCTCGTCCAGGATGAGGAAGTTGGCCCCTTCCCGGACCAGCTTGGCCAGGGCCACCCGGCTCTTCTCCCCGCCGGAGAGCTGGTTCAGGGCCTTGAACACGTCGTCCCCCCGGAAGAGGAAGCCGCCGAGGAAGTTCCGGACCTCGTTCTCGTTGAGCTGGGGAGTGATCTTCCACACCTCGTCGAGCACCGATTGGGCGCCCCGGATCCGGGTCTGCTCCTGCTCGTAGTAGCCGATCTGCACCCCGGGCCCGATCCGGAGCTTCCCCTCGGTCTGGCTCTCCTCCCCCACCAGCGTTCGCACCAGGGTGCTCTTCCCCACCCCGTTGGGGCCGATCAGGCCCACCTTCTGGCCCCGCTGGATCAGGAACTCCACGTTCCGGAAGATCCAGGCGTCGCCGTAGCGCTTGCCCAGCCGCTTGGTCTCGACCACGATCCGGGCGCTCCGCTCCGGGTCGGGCAGGGTCATGTGGATGCTCGACGCCGGCCATTCCGGCGCCTCCACCCGCTCCAGCTTCTCCAGCATCCGGCGCCGGGACTGGGCCTGCTTGGTCTTCTGGCCGGCGATGTTCCGGCGGATGAAGTCCTCCTGGCGGGTGATCTCGGCCTGCTGCAGCTCGTAACGCCTGGCCTGCTCCTCCAGCCGGCGCTCCCGCTCCACCAGGAAGGCGTCGTAGTTGCCCTGGAACTGGTGGAGCTTGCGGTGGCGGATCTCCACCACCTCGCGACAGACCCGGTTCAGGAACATACGGTCGTGGCTGATGACCACGAACGCGCCCTGGTAGGAAGCCAGGAACGCCTCGAGCCACTCGATGGCGACCAGGTCCAGGTGGTTGGTGGGCTCGTCCAGGAGGAGCAGGTCGGGATCGCGCAGCAGCACCCGGGCCAGGATGGCCCGGCTCTTCTGTCCGCCGCTGAACTCGGCCAGGGGCCGGTCCAGGTCCTCCCCGGTGAAGTGGAGCCCCTCCAGGACGGAATTCACCCGGGCCTCGAAGGAGTAGCCCCCCTCCCACTCCAGCCGTTCCTGGAGCCGGGCGTACCGCTCCAGCAGTCCGGGCGCCTCCGGGTCGCCCTCGGAGAGGCCGCCCATGCGCCGGGTCACCTCGTTGAACTCGGCGTGCAGCTCCTCGAGGTGGCGGAGCCCCCGGGCCGCCTCCTCGCGCAGGGTGCGCCGGTCGGTGACCTCCACCACCTGCTCCATGGCCGCGAATACCGTGCCCCGCCGCCGCCACACCGTCCCCCGGTCCGGCTCCAGCTCCCCGGTCAGGAGCTTGAACAGGGTGGTCTTGCCGGCGCCGTTCCGGCCCACGAGGGCGGTCCGGGTGGAGTCGGTGATCTGCCAATGCACGTCCTCCAGCACCTCCTGGGCGCCGTAGGACTTGTGGAGTTCGGTGAGTTGGGCGAGCAGCATGGCGTGACGGTTCCTGCGCGGGGACGAAAGACCGTCCATGATAGCCGAGACCGGCCGGAGGCGCACCGGGGTGCGCGGGGGGATGCCCGAGGCGCCCGGGCACGGGCGGGGAGGTTCAGGGGCGGGCGCGAACCCGGCCGCGTTCGGGGTGGGACGGGTCCCGGGCCTCGTCCCCGGGCTGGGAAGCGCCGGAAGGCCGCTCCGGCTCCACCGCCCGCTTCTCCGAGGCCGCCTCCCCCGGTTTCCGGCTCCGGGGCAGGTAGACGCGGAAGGTGGTCCCGTTCCCGGGTTGCGTCTCGACCTCGATGTGCCCCCCGCTCTGCTTGACGATGCCGTACACCGTAGCCAGACCGAGGCCGGTCCCCTTCTCCTCCTTGGTGGTGAAGAAGGGCTCGAAGATCCGGGCCGCGATCCGTTCGCTCATGCCGGTGCCCGTGTCCGAGACCCGGAGCCTCACGAAGGCGCCCGGGGCCACGTCCCGCGCCCCGGCCTCGTCCGGACCCAGCTCGCACTCCTCCACGGCCATGGTCAGGGTGCCGCCCCCGGGCATGGCGTCCCCCGCGTTGACGGCCAGGTTGAGCAGGACCTGTTCGAGCTGGGTGCGGTCCGCCTTCACCCACCCGCCGGTGTCGGACAGGTGGACGACGAGGCCCACCCGGCCGCCCAGAAGCCGGCCCAGCATGTTCTCCAGGTCCGCCACCACCGTGTTCACGTTCAGGAGCACCGGCTCGAGGGGCTGGCGGCGGCTGAAAGCGAGGAGCTGGGCGATGAGGGCGCCCCCCTTTTCGGTGGCTTTGAGGATCTCGGCCACGTCCCGCCGGGCCTTGTCGTCCGCGGCCACCCGCCGCTCCAGCAGGGCGGCGTACCCCCCGATGGCGGTGAGGAGGTTGTTGAAGTCGTGGGCGACGCCTCCCGCGAGCTGGCCCACCGCCTCCAGCTTCTGCACCTGGCGGAGCCGGGCTTCGAGCTCCTTGAGGGCGGTCACGTCGGTGATGAAGCCTTCCAGCGCCTCCACCTCCCCACCGGATCCGTGCACCGCCCGGCCCTGCTCCCACATCCAGCGGACCTCGCCCTCGGCGGAACGGATGCGATAGACGAGCCGGAAGGGCCGGTCCCGTTCGAGGCCCGCGTTGACCTCGTTCCAGACCATCTCCCGGTCGTCGGGGTGGATCAGATCGGCGTAGCTCAGCCGGCGGTTGCCGACCAGGTCCGCGGGTAGGTAGCCGGTGAGGGCGGTGCAACCGTCGCTCACGAACTCCATGGTCCAGTCCCGGTCGTAGGCACATCGGTAGGCCATCCCGGGCAGGTTGGAGAAGAGGGTGGAGAGCATGCGGTTCTTCTCCCGGAGCGCTTCCCGGGAGGCCCTGATCTCGCGGAAGTGCCGGTCCAGGATGCCGTAGACCAGGATGCCGGTGACGAGGATGAAGAGCCAGCCCTTGAAGGTCTGGAACCGCGCGTAGAGGAGGGGGTCGGGGACCAGGGCTTCCAGGATGCGGTCCGAGAAGAGGATCCACAGGAAGCCGACCACCACGTAGATGGCCGCCCCCCGCAGGGCGGGACGCACGGAGCGGACTTTCCTCGCAGGATCCATGCCTCTTCCTTGGCCGGCGGGTCCGCCGGCGATCTTCGGGCTGAGGGGGGGAATGCCGGAGAGTCCTATCTCGGTGTCGGTTGAGGATGTGGGGCGAACTCCCGATGACGGTACTCATCGGAAAGATGACCGGGGACCTTTAGGAATTCAAGCGGAATCCTGTCAGGTTGGCAAGAAGTACTGTCAGGGAACGACGACCAGCCTCCGGACCGCGGCCCGGTCCCCGAGGCGGATCCGGGCGAAGTAGATCCCCGCGGCCAGCCGCCGCCCGCCGGAGTCCCGCGGGGACCAGGTCAGCCGGAAGGGACCGGGGGCGGGGACGTCGAGGGGACGGGCGGCCACCCGCCGGCCCCGGACGTCGTAGACGCTCAGGGTGCCCTCGGCGCCCACCTCCCCGCTCAGGACTCCCTCCAGCACGAAGGCCCCGGTGGGTGCGTCCCGGCTCACGGCGAGCGAATCGAGGGCGGGAAAGAGGCGGCCCCGCGCCTGGGCTTCCAGCATGCGGTCCCCGGGATCGAGGACCAAGGACCAGTCGCCGGGGGGCAGGCGGACGGTCCAGGCGGCGCCGTCCGGCTCCAGCTCGCGAACCTCCTCCAGCGCGCCCTCGGGGCCGGCATAGGCTACCTGGAGCGGCATCCGGTAGCGGGTTCCGTCGGGACTCGACTGGAGGATCCGCACCCGCATCCAGGTGCTCCCATCCCCCGCCGGCGCGCTCTTCCAGTCGTAGCGAAGCCGGGGATATCCGGTGCCGGTGAGCCAGGGCCGGAAGAAGTCGCCGAGGTCCCGGCCCAGCACCTCCTCCGCCGCGGCCCGCAGGTCGGCGCTGGTCGCGTTGCCGTAGGCATGCTCCCCGGCGTAGGCGCGGAGGATGGCGAAGAACAGCGAATCGCCGGGCGCGGTGGCCTCGGCGAAACGGTCGGCGGGGACCGGGCCGGGCGGGGCCAGGGAGAGCCGGCAGAGCCCCCGGAGCATGTCCAGCACCCGCGCTCCCTTGTTGTACTCCACGAAGGAGAGCAGGCGACCGGGAGGCGGATCGAGGAGGGGATGGTCCAGGTCGGGGCGGGAGGTGTAGACGCTGTCAAGGACCGCCCGGCGCTCCCGGAAGGCCCCGGTCCCGTAGCGATGCTCGGTGTAGAGGAGATCGAAATAGGTGGCGAAGCCCTCGTTGAGCCAGATGTCGCGCCAGTCCCCGGGGGTGACCAGGTCGCCCCACCACTGGTGGGCCAGCTCGTGGGCGGCCAGGCTCTCCGTTCCGCCCCGGTCCACGTAGTAGGAGCCGAGGAGCGAGTTGGTCTGGTGCTCCATGCCGCCCGGGAAGTCCCCCAGGGTCTGGTCGTAGTGGTCGAAGGGGTAGGGATAGACGGTGGAGAAGAAATCGATCATGTCGGGGACGGTGGCGAAGGCCTCCGCGGCGCCGGCGGCCAGCTCCGGCGGGGACCAGGTGGTGACCGGTACTCCCCCGGCGGAGATGCCTTCCACCGGCACGAAGGTCCCCACGTAGAAGGCGATCAGGTAGGTGGCCACCGGCTCGGACATCACCCACCGCCGCCGGCGGATGCCCCCGGTGAGCGTGTCCCCGACCAGGGTACCGGTGGCGGCGGCGTCCGCTTCCGGGGCGAGGTCCAGGGTGAGGGACGCGGTCGCCTTGTCCCAGGGGACGTCGTGGCACGGGAACCAGTACCGGGCGTAGGAGGGCTCGGCGAAGGTGTGCGCGCGGGACCCGGTGAACACCAGGCCCGCCGGGGGGCCGGTGGCGCTCTGGCAGACCGGGTTCGTGCCCGCCGCCTCGATCCGGAGCACCGTCTCCTCCCCGTAGTCGAGGGGCGGGTCCAGGAGGACGTGCAGCCGGACCGGGGTCTGCTCGAAGCGGGTGCGCGGGAAGACGGGGGCGGGGGCGCCAGGGGATGCCGCCTTCCGCGTCACCGTTCCTGCGCCGAGACCCGCCAGGTCCAGATCGAGGGCGGCCAGGGGCCGGAGGGCGCGGACGGTGACCTCGGTGACTTCGCGCAAGGTCCGATTCACCGGATCCAGATCGGTGATGTGGATGTCGTAGTGGACGACGTCCAGGCTCTCCGGGGCGCTCCGGCCGTAGGTGGAGAGCTCCACGCAGCTGTCGAGGCCGAACGCCGCCCCGTCCATCCACGCTCCGAGGTCGCGCAGGTCGGCGTCGAGGAACCCGGGCAGGTCCCCGGCCCGGATCAGGCCGCGCTCCAGGACGGGGATGCGGGCCGGGATGCCCCGCGGGTCCGGAGGCGTTGCCCGGGCGGGCGAGCCCGGATCCGTCCGCGGGGTCGTCCCCGAGGCCACCGTGCGCGCCGCGGGCAGGGACAGGAACACGGCGCCGGCCACCAGCACCGCCGCCCCGGCCAGGGCGCGGACCCCCGGCCCCCGGGTGCTCGAACCGGGCTCTCACGCGGCCCTCCCGGCGACGAAGTGATGGCGGCAATGGTGAATGGGTGCGTACCTCGCGGGACCGCCACCGCGGCCGGCGGCGTCCGGATGACTGGGGGGAGCGACCAGTCTAACCCGAGATCCGGTTGCCGTTCATCGGTTTCCAGCGCCCGGGGCCCGGGTTCGTGCCTCGTTTGATCGGACTCGAAGACGGGTGGTTCCCCCCATCGGACCGGCTGGGATCAACCACCCGTCCTCAACCCGTTATCCCCGAAGCGGTTCGATCCCCGGCGGGGCCGCCACCGCCTCGATCGGCCCGGTCGGTCCTTCCGGGTTGGGCCGTTTCCCCCAACGCCCGGCGGGGCCCGGCCCAGCCCCCGGCCCCTGCCCGATCGGCCAAGTCATTACCCGCCAATGGATTTGGATTTCTGAAGATCCCCCCCGTCGGACTGGCACTCCGCTTGCGGATAGATGGCTGCGTACGCGGTCGGAACCCGGGTGATCTCGCCGGGGGATCGCAGGCAGGGGGAACAGGAGGAAACGATCATGAGGAACTCTTCGAATCACATCCGCCGCATCGTCGCCGCCGCGGCGCTCGTCGCCCTCTCCGCCTTCGCCTGGGGTTGCGGCCAGACCGCCCCGACCGGCCCGGACATGAACAGCATTCAGCAGGATCAGCCGGTGCAGATGCAGGGTCCTGAGGTCCCCAGCTGGAACTAGGCGACCGACTCCTTCACGGCCTGGAGCGCATTGACAGTATCCGAGTAACCTAAGAACTCCTTCCGCTGCGCAGGGTCGTCAAACGACGACGCGACAAACTGAACCGCCGAGAGGACGACTCGCCCGAGTCTTCTCCGATCGGCGGTTTCGGCTATCTTCAATGCAAGTCCACCCCACCTGGCAATTTCCAACCACCGTCGTTTCACCGCCAAGTCATCGATAACCTCGGGAAATACCGCTGGATCGGTCCGACCGATGATTATGCCGATCATGCGCACCATGGGCATCATTAACGGGAATCTTCCTGCCTCAAAGTAATCTGAAGCCTCATCAAAGACCGTAGCCGCATGGTCGTCCTTGCCCAATCCATGAAGGGCAAGGGCCAGCTTGGCCTGAGCCATCTGAAGGCTGTCACTCTGACCGGAGTGCCGGAATGCATCGGACGCTTCAGACAGGTACCGTTGTGCCTCCTCCCATCTCGAGGCTCCAAGAGCATAGGTTCCCATGCACTCGTCCGAGTGGCTTCGAAATTTGGGGTCGTCGTAACCCATCAAGACGTCCCGAGACTCTTCCACTTCCTTCTGGAGCCCCACCATCCCGCCGATGAATGCTCTAAGTCTCTGAGTCTCGACGACCACCATCCCATCCTGAAGAGATTTCGCGAGCTCAATAGCCTGTTTAGCGCGTCGAAGTGCGGTTCCGATCTGTCCCAACCGCACCTCGTAGAAGCCCAGGAAGAGACTGGTCATGGCTATCATCTTCCGGCTGCGCAAGGCCACCGCGGTGGCCAGCGCGCGGGAAGCATCCCGGTGAGCCTCTACCGCCGACCCCAACTCGTAGGTCACCGCACTGGCCCGGGCGGCGAGCATCACGAACTCCTTCCAACGCCCGTCGCGCTCCGCCAACTCCAGAGCCCGCGTTGCAATCCCCACCGCGTCGTGCTGGCGCCCGACCTCGATGGCGTAGCCCACGCTGGCGTTCAGGTACAAGAGATCCTGGTCCCGGATCTGGGAGGAAACCTGCTTTTCCGCCCAGCGCAGGTTCTCGCCCATGGCCGCGGTGTCGCCGCGCTGTCCGGCCAGCCGGGCCCGGCCCACGTGGAACTGGAGCAGGAGTCCGGGATCCGCGCCCAGGCTCGGCTCCACTTCGGCATAGACGGCGTCGGCCTCGTCGAATCGCCCGGCCTGCCACAGGAATTCCGCCCTCTGGAGCACGGCCCGGACCCGCTCGACCTCGGGGACGCCGGGAAGGCCCTCGATCGCCTCGCATTCGCCCACCGCACCGGCCCAATCCCCCAGGGCGAACAACGCCGCCGCGAGCTGCCTCCGGTGCGTCACCTCCTCGGCCACGGTGACCGGCCGGCTCAATCCATGGCGCAGGATCGCCACCTCGTCGGCGAACCGGCCCAGGCGCTGCGCGGACCGGAGCGCCGCCCCCCACAGGCGCTCGGGGATTCCGTCCCACGGCGGTTCCTGCAGGCGCTTCCACAAGGCGAGCACCGCCTCGTACTGGCCGCGCCGGAGCGCGGCGGGGAGCGAACGCTCCAGGTACAGCGCCGGGAGGAGTCCCTGGTCGAGGGCCGCCACCACCAGGCCCAGGTCCCCGCGGTGGAGGTCCGCATCCCCCTCCAGCGCCTCGGTCAGCCGGGCCAGGCGATCCCCCTGGAAATGCTTCCGTCCCGGTTCCCGAACCGCCGCACGGACCAGCCAATCGGTCATCGCCTCCTGGGCCTGGCCCCGGGTGTAGTCCCGGACGGTGAGGTGCAGCCGTTCCAGGTCGCGCTGTGTGGCCGCGGTGATCCCCTCGCTCCAACCGAACACGCGCCGGAGCGAGGTCCAGCGCCAGCCGGCGTCGCTCATGGACAGGACGGACAGGGCGTCGCGCACGGGCTCCGTGGCTCTCGACCAGGCTTCGTTCACCTCGGTCCGGATGGCGTCCTCGCCCCGGCCGCCGTCGCCGTGTCCACGCCGCCGGTGTCCACGCCCTCGGTGCGCTTACCCAGAAGCAGCGAGAGCGGGCTCGTCCCCGGCTCCGGTTCGGGTGGAACCGGCACTCCCCCGGTCCGTTCCTCGGGCGGGTACAGGTCGGCGTGGAGGGCGCGCAGGGCGACCGGGCCCGGGCCGGTCCAGGCGTGATCCAGGGTGCGGACCGCCCCCGCCAGCCAGTCGCCGTCGGGATCGTCCCCCACCACCGACACCGCCTTGACCACGCAGGTCCGGCTCTCCCGGCCCTCCTCCTGGCGGTCGACCACGAAGGCGCGCAGGAGCCGCGACTCCAGCTCCCCCGCCCGCTCCGGCCACACCACGGCCACGTCCCGTCCGGAGAACCGCCGCCCCAGCTCGCGGGCCAGGCGGACCGGGTCCGGATCCTCGTCCCCGTCCTCCAACCAGTCCCGCACCGCGTCCAGGGGAAGTTCCCATAGGGCGGTCCATCCCGAGGCCACCAGCTCCCGGGCCAGGGCGCGGCTCGCGGTCCGACGCCCGGTGCCGAAGCGCCCCCGGACCAGCACCGCCACCGGACGGCGGTCCGGCTGCCCGGCCAGCCACTCCGTCCATGCCGCCACCGGAGCCTCCAGGCCGGCCACCGAGGCCTCCACGACCTCCGGCCCCCAGCTCTCCTCCCGGGCACGAAGCTCCCCCCACTCCCCGGCCGTGCGCGCTCCGGGGTCGCCCCGGCCGAGGCCGCGAAGGAGCGCGGCCAGCTCCGGCGAGACCCTCCGGACCGGGGCGGGGAGGTCGGGCCCCGCGACCAGGCGCTTCAGGGTCTCGGCCGGCGAGAGATCCTCCCAGGGACCGCGGCCGTCCAGCCAGTGCAGGGCGGTGGCGGCCAGTCCGTAGAGATCGGCGGCGGGACCGTACCCCGCGCCCCGGGAGGTTTCGGGAGCCATGGTGGCGGCGGTGCCTCGGACCGGCGCGCTCGACGCTTCGGAGCGGGGAAGGGCCAGCCCCAGGTCGGCGACCTTGGCCCGCCACCGGCCACCCTCCCGCCAGACCAGGATGTTCCCCGGGGCCACGTCGCCGTGGACGTAGCCGTGCCGGTGGAGGGCGGTGATGCCGCGCAGGGCCTGGCTCAGCGCCGCCCACACCGCCTCCTCCCCGCCGGCCTCGAACAGGGTCCGGGGCTCCACCGCGGGCACGAACTCCAGCACGTGGGCCAGGGTCTCGCGGTCGCGGACGAGGTCGCGGGATGCGATGAGGCAGGGATGCCGGAGCCGGGACAGGAGCCGGAACTCCCGGACCAGGGATTCGCGGGAAGCGGCGTCCGAGGCCACCTTGAGCGCGGCGTAGCGGCCGGTCCACCGGTCCCGGACGCGGTAGATCCGGGCCTCGGCCCCTTCGGCCAGCGGGGTCCAGTCCCCGAACCGTCCGTCCGCCCGCAGCTCGTCCTGCATCCGGTGCCTCGTTCCCCCCGGCGGCGCCCGCCGTCCGTCACCGATCGGACCGCCGCGGCCGGCGCGGTCCGGCCCGGCAAACCGGCTAGAACATAACGCATTCCCGCCTCGCCGGCGGCCCCGACCTTTCCCATCCCCTCCGGCTGGCCTATCATCCGCCCGTACCCCTCTGGAGGAACCGCATGCGCACGCTCTATCCGGAACTCGAGCCCTACGCCGTCCATCGCATGGAGGTCTCTCCCCTCCACACCCTTCACGTGGAGGAGAGCGGCAACCCCGACGGGCTTCCCGCCGTGTTCGTCCACGGCGGCCCCGGCGGCGGAACCATCCCCATGTACCGGCAATTCTTCGATCCCGGGGCCTACCGGATCGTCCTCTTCGACCAGCGCGGCTCCGGCCGGAGCACGCCGCATGCGAGCCTGGAGGACAACACCACCTGGCACCTGGTCGAGGACATGGAGACGATCCGGAAGCGGCTCGGCATCGAGCGGTGGCTGGTCTTCGGGGGATCCTGGGGGAGCACCCTCTCCCTGGCCTACGCCGAGACCCACCCCGAGCGGACCCTGGCCCTGGTCCTGCGCGGCATCTTCCTCCTCCGCCCCCTGGAGATCCGCTGGTTCTACCAGGAGGGGGCGAGCTACCTCTTCCCCGACGCCTGGGAGAAGTACCTGGCGCCGATCCCCGAAGCGGAGCGCGGGGACCTGGTCTCCGCCTACTACAAGCGCCTGACCAGCGAGGACGCGGCGGTGCGGAGCGAGGCGGCCCGGGCCTGGAGCGTGTGGGAGGCCTCGACCAGCAAGCTCATCCAGGACCCCAAGCTCATGGATGAGTTCGCCGGGGACGAGTTCGCCGAGGCCTTCGCGCGGATCGAGTGCCACTACTTCACCAACCGGGGCTTCTTCGAACACCCCGACCAGCTCCTGGACGGGGTGGACCGCATCCGCCACATCCCGGCCGAGATCGTGCAGGGCCGCTACGACGTGGTCTGCCCCATGATCACCGCCTGGGAACTGCACCGGCGCTGGCCCGAGGCGGCCTTCCACGTGACCCCCGACGCCGGTCACGCCGCCTCCGAGCCCGGCACCCTCGCCCGCCTGGTCGAAGCCACCGACCGCTTCCGCACGCTGGCGCGGTGAGCCGGATCTGCTCCGCCCTCGCGCTCCTCTGCATCCTGGCGGGCACGGCGGGTGCCGCGTCCGCCCGGGGGGAAACGCCCATGCGCCTCGATACCGACGTGGTCCCCGTAGCCCAGTCCGTGACCCTCCGCCTGGATCCCGGCCGTCCCGACTACTCGGGGTCGGTGGAGATCTCGCTCCGGGTCCGGAAGGCGGCGGACCGGTTCCGCTTCCACTCCCAGGGCCTCACCCTGGGCGAGACCGAGCTCTCCGGGCCGGACGGTCCCCTGCCGGTCACCCTCGGCCCCGAGACCGACCGCACGGTGGAGGCCTCGGTGGACGGCGGCCTGGCTCCCGGGGAGTACACCCTCCGCATCGCCTTCACCAACACCTACGACACCACCGCGGTCAGCCTGTACCGGACCCGGTTCGAGGACGCCGACTACCTGTTCACCCAGTTCGAGGCCGCCGACGCCCGGGGCGCCTTCCCCTGCTGGGACGAGCCTTCCTTCAAGATTCCCTGGCGGCTCACCGTGGCCGTCCCCCGGGCCGACACCGTGGTCGCCAACGGGCCGCCGGTGCGCGAGACCGAGGCCGGCGGCTGGAAGACGGTGGCCTTCGAGGAGACCCCGCCGCTCCCCAGCTACCTGCTGGCCCTGGCCGTGGGGCCCTTCGATGCCGTGCCCATCCCCGGCCTCGCCGTCCCCGGCCGGGTGATCACCGCCCGGGGAAAGAGCGCCCTGGCCGCGGCGGCGGCGGCGGAGGCCCCGGCCATCCTGGACTCCCTCCAGGACTGGTTCGGATCCCCCTACCCCTTCACCAAGCTGGACCTCATCGCGGTCCCGGAGTTCTGGCCCGGGGCGATGGAGAACCCGGGACTGGTCACCTTCGCCGACCGGGTCCTGCTCCTGGATCCCCGGGGCGCCTCCCCGGCCCAGCGCGAGGGCCTGGTGCGGGTGGTGGCCCACGAGCTGGCCCACATGTGGTTCGGGGACCTGGTCACCATGGAGTGGTGGGACGACCTCTGGCTGAACGAGTCCTTCGCGGACTGGATGGGCGACAAGATCACCCACCGGGTCCACCCCGAGTTCCGCCACGACGTGGGGGCGCTGGACCGGATCCAGCAGACCATGACCGAGGACGCCGGCCCCTCCGCGCGCCCGGTCCGCAATCCCGAGGCCGGCCCCGACAACCTGCTCACCGACGTGGGCCTGGCCTACAACAAGGGCAAGGCCGTCCTGGGCATGATCGAGACCTGGATCGGCCCCGAGGTGTTCCAGGCCGGAGTGCGCGCCTACCTGGCCGAGCACGCCCGCGGCAACGCCAGGGCCGAGGACCTGTGGCGGGCCCTGGAGGAGGCCTCGGGAGACGAGCTCGCCGCCACCCTGGCCTCCTTCGTGGAGCAGCCCGGGGTCCCGCTGGTCACCGTGGACCTGCTTCCCGACGGGCGCCTGCGCCTTACCCAATCCCGGTTCCACACCGCCGGGGTGAGCGTCGATCCGGTCGCCTGGCGGGTTCCGGTGAGAGTGCTCCTCCCCGAACCCCGGGGTGCCCGGCTGCGCACGGTGCTCCTCGCCGGGCCGGACACGGTTCTCGACTCCGCCGCCGGCCGCGCGCCGGACTGGATCTATCCCAACGCGGGCGGAACCGGATACTACCGCTGGTCGGTTCCTGCGGAGCAACTCCTGGCCCTGGCCCGGTCCGCCTCCACCGTGCTCGCCCCGGCGGAGCGGGTGGAGTTCCTGGGCAACCTCTCCGCCCTCCTCGACGCGGGGGAGATCCACGGCGACGTCTACCTGTCGGTGCTGGAGCGCCTGGGCGGCGATCCCGACCCCTTCGTGGTGATGACGGTGGTGGACGCGCTGGGCCGGGTGCGCGACACCTTCGTGGGGCCCGACCTGGCCGGGGCCTACGGCGATTTCGTCCGGCGGACCCTGGACCCGGCCCTCGACCGTTTCGGGCTGGAACCGCGGGCGGACGAGCCGGATCCGGTGGCCCTGCTCCGCCCGGACCTCCTCCGGCGCCTGGGCACCGACGGGGCCGAGCCCCGGGTGCGCGACTACGCGGATTCCCTGACCCGGGTCATCCTGAATACCCCCTCGGCCGCGCCCCCGTCCCTGGTCGAGGCCGCCCTCCGGATCTCCGCCCACCACGGCGACCGGGCCCTGCTCGACGCCCTCACCGGGCTCGCCGAATCCACCCCGGTTCCGGCCGTCCGGGGGGCCGCGCTCACCGCCCTGGGCGGATTCACCGACCCGGAACTGCGGCGGGCGGCCCTCGACTACGCCCTCGGCGGCCGGGTGCGGTCCAACGAGACCCTGATCGTGGGCCGGGCCATGGAGGAAACCGAACCGGGCCGGGACGCCGTGTACGCCTGGCTCACCGGGAACTACGCCGCGGTCACGGCGAAGATCCCCCCCATCCTGATCGGGTTCCTCCCCGGCGTGGCCGACGGGGCCTCGGCGCCGCGGCTCGAAGCGGCCCGGGAGTTCTTCGGCGACCCCGCGCACCAGGCTCCCGGCACCGGCCGCACCCTGGAGCGGGTGACGGCCCAGGTGGAGGCCCGGCTCGCCCTGCGCGCCCGGGAGGGGGACGCCGTCCGGCGGTTCCTGACCGCCGGGGAGACCGAACACGCGGGGCAGCGGCGGTGACCGTCCCCCGCCGCGGAGCGGGGCCGGAGGCCGGGGTTGCCACCGGGCGGCGGGGTGCGGTTAAGTTAGGGGTTCATCGAATCCTTTCGTGTCCAATCAGCGTCAAGGAGACCCTGCCGTGAGCGACCACGTCTACAAGCACATCGAGCTGACCGGCTCCTCCAGCAAGTCCATTCAGGAAGCGATCGAGAACGCCGTGGCCAAGGCGGGCAAGACGGTGGACAACATGCGGTGGCTGGAAGTGACCGACACCCGGGGACACATCGAGAACGGCAGGGTCGCGCACTGGCAGGTCACGGTGAAGATCGGCTTCACCCTCAAGGACTGATCCGGCCGGATACGCTCCGGGCCCGGGCCCCCCCGGGGGATCGGAAACGCCCTCCCGTGCCCGCCGGTCCGGGCCGTCCGCGGCGGCCCCCGGACCGGAGCCTCCCCCGCCGGGCGGAATCACATGAACGTCGCCAGGAAGCTCGGCGTGAGCCGGGTGGTGCTCGCCCTTTCCGTGGCCCGCCTGGGCGACGCGGTCGGGAACAGCATCCTCTTCATCATCATCCCCCTCTACGTGGCGAAGCTCCCCGCGCCGTGGTTCGACCTGCCCGAATCGGTGCGGGTGGGCATCCTGATCTCCCTCTACGGCCTGGTGAACGCGGTCCTCCAGCCCTTCATGGGCGCCTTCTCCGACCGGGTCGGAAAGCGGAAGCCGTTCATCCAGGGCGGGCTGTTCCTGATGGGGGCGGGAACGCTGGCCTTCACCTTCGCCCACCGCTTCGTGGACCTGCTCGTCCTGCGCTCCCTCCAGGGCGTCGGGGTCGCGCTCACCATCCCCGCCTCCATGGCGCTGATGACCGCGGCCACCCACCGGGAGACGCGGGGCGGATCCATGGGCGTCTACACCACCATGCGCATCGTGGGGTTCGCGGCCGGACCGCTCATCGGGGGTTTCCTGCATACCCACTTCGGGTTCAATGCCGCCTTCTACGCCGGCGCCGGATCGGTGGCCCTGGGCATGATCCTGGTCCAGATCTGGGTGAAGGACATCCCGGTGGCGGAGGAGCCGGGGAGGAAGCGGCCCTTCCGGCTGGTGGACCGCGGCCTGCTCACCCGGGGCATCCTCGGCCTCGCCGCCGCCACCTTCGTCATGGCCAGCGTGTTCACCATGATGACCACCCTGGAGGTCCAGTTCAACCAGCGGCTGAACCAGACCACCTTCGCCTTCAGCATCGCCTTCAGCGCGCTCATGGTGAGCCGGCTCCTCACCCAGATCCCCCTCGGCCACCTCTCCGACCGGATCGGACGGAAGCCCCTCATCATCGCCGGACTCCTGCTCATGGCCCCGGCCACGGCCCTGCTGGGCTTCGTGGCCACCACCCTGCAGCTCACCGGCCTCCGCCTGGTCCAGGGCCTGGCCTCGGCCGGCATCGCCGCCCCCGCCTTCGCCCTCGCCGGCGATCTCTCGGTCAAGGGGGGTGAGGGCCGCCAGATGAGCATCCTCACCATGGGCTTCGGCCTCGGCATCGCGGTGGGGCCGCTGGTGGCCGGGGTGCTGGCCGTGCTCTTCTTCGAGTTCCCCTTCCTGGTCGGCGGGGCGATGTCGGTGGCCGCGGCCTGGGTGGTGTGGCGGTTCGTGCCCGAGACCGTGGGGGGCCGGAAGCGCACCCCCGAGGCCCCGGCGCACTGAACGGCCGGGCGGTCTCCCGCCGGGCAAGGAAACGGGGCCCGTCGGTCGAGCCTCCGACGAGCCCCTGCGCACTCGCGTCCCGTGCAAGTCTGGCATCGGCGGGGATCGCCATGCCACGAGACACCGGAGCTTTCCCCTACGCCCCCTGCTGCAAACCCATGCTGCGGTGTCGGAACTCTCGGCGGCGCGCGGCCGGCCCCTTGCCCGGCCGGCCTGGAGGGCACGCGGCCCCCGGGTGCTTGAACTGTCCTGGAACGAGGGGGCGTAGAAGTCCACCCCGGGTACACTATAGACCCCGGAGGGGGGGACCGCACGCACAATCGCAAGCGACACAACGGGTTGTGATTGTCGCCAATGGCGTCGGGCGGGACCGGCTGGACACCTCGCCGGCGCCGTGGTTATCTGGACGTCCACCCGCCGCCCGAGGGGGACCATGACTCGTTCGCGCCGGATCATGCCGGGATTGCTGGTACTCGCCGCAGGGCTGGCCGCCTCGTGCAGCGTGCCCACCGACGCCCCCTACTGGGACACCCGCTGGATCGTCCCCGGCGACAGCACCCGGATCGGCATCGCCGAATACCTGCCCGGGCAGGTGACGGTGACCGGGGACGGGGCCCGCTTCGCGGTGGCCATCGACCCCTTCCAGTTCTCCCGCAGCCTGGATGACATCTGCCCCGACTGCGGCGTCCTCAACGGTCTCACCGTGCCCAAGCCGGCCTTCACCGCCGAACTCGAGGGAAGCGAATCCCTGCCCGAACGCGTCCTCTCCGCGGACCTGGCCGCCTCCACCGTGGACATCCGGGTGACCAACGCCCTCGGCTTCGACCCCATCCGTCCCGCCGCCGGGACCTACGGGTCCCTGACCCTCACCCTCTACGCGGGACCGAACACCGCCGACGTCCTCGCCCAACTGGTCGTGGACGGCGCGGATCAGGCCTTCCCCTCCGGCACCACCCTCGAGCGCACCCTCACCGCGACGACGGGTTCGGTGACGCCCGAGGTCCGGGTGGTGCTCGCGGTGGACTCCCCCGCCGGGGACCCGGTGACCATCGACACCTCCGCCCGGCTGGACGTGGAGGTCACCGTGCCCGCGGCCGAGTTCTCGCGGGCCCGCATCGAGGTCGCCGGCGAGGAGGTCTCGGTGGACGACACCGAGCTGGACGTGGGGGACGTCGATCGAGACCTGGTCGATCACGTCCGCTCCGGGGCCCTGGTGCTCCTGGTCGACAACCCGCTCCAGGTGGCGGTGGACATGACGGTGCGCATCTCCGGTCCGTTCCCGGACATCGTCAAGGAGGCGGCCTTCTCCGCCGCCCCCGCCTCCACCACCCGCATCGACTACAGCGGCGAGGAGCTGCGGACCTTCCTCGGGGAGTCCGGAGTGGTCCTCTCCGGCGAGGGAACGGTGGACCCGGCCGCGCCCCCCGTCACCGTGACCCCGCGCGACAGCGTCCGGATCAACGCCCGAATCGACGCCGTGTTCCGGGTCGGGGACTAGGAGGCGGCCATGCGGATCCCCCGCGCTCGAACCGTGCTTCCCGGGCTCGGCCTGGCGCTCGCCCTGGCCGCGGGTCCGGCGTCCCCGGCCGGGGCCCAGCTGCCGGCCGCCGGCCCCACCGCCCTCGGGACCGCGGTCAACGACGGCGCCCTGGCCCGCGGCTACCGGGCCGTGGCCCGGAACCCGGCCGATCTGGGCCTTCCGGGAAACCCCGGCTTCTCCATCACCCTCGCCCCGGCCTGGGCGGCGCTGGGTATGGGGCCGGTGAGCCTCGGCGACCTGGCCGACTACGAGAACCGGGAGGTGCCCGAGAGCCGGCGCCGGGAGTGGTTGCGCCGGATCGCCGACGCGGGAAGCCAGACCGGGAGCACCGGAGCCGAGGTGACCGCCCTCGCCTTCAGCGTGCGCCGCTTCGCCTTCCAGGTGGCCTCGGTGGGGAACCTGGACCTGGACATCAACCCCGACACCGCGGAGCTGCTGCTGTTCGGGAACGCCGGTCTCACGGGAACGCCCCGGGACTACGTCCTGGGTGACTCCCGGGCCGACGGGTTCGCCGCCACCACCTTCGCCGCCTCCTTCGGCCTTCCCCTGCAGCTCCGGCTCGGACCCCCGGGCTCGGTGTTCGCGGCCGGGGTGACCGCGAAGTACACCGTGGGGCACGCCCTGCTCCTGGGGCGGAACCGCGGAAGCCGGGTCACGGCGGACCCCCTGGCCCTCGACCTCGCCTTCCCCATCGTCACCCGCGACAGCGACTGGGACGGGATGAACGCGGGGAGCGGCTTCGGGCTCGATCTCGGAGCGGCCTGGCAGGGGGAGCGCCTGACCCTGGGCGCGTCCCTCAGGAACGTGATCCAGACCTTCTCCTGGGACGCCTCGCGCCTCACCTACCGCCCCGGGGAAGCGTTCTTCAACGGCGGCACGTCGTCCTCGGATTTCGAGGAGCGGCCCCTCTCCGAGGCTCCCGCCTTCCTCCGCCGGGAGGTGGAGGACCGCACCTTCAAGCCCGGGTTGACCGCCTCGGCGGCCTGGCGGGTCGATCCCCGGCTGTCCCTCGCCGCCGAGCTGCGGCACGAGTTCGGCGACGGGCTCCGCCCCGCGGAGCGGACCCACCTGGGGGCCGGCGCGGAGTACCGTCCCGCCGCTCTCCTGGCCCTGCGAGGCGGGGTGGCCGCGGTCACCGGCGGGATCCAGTTCGCCGCCGGGGGCGGGGTGAACCTGGGCGGGTTCGGCATCGATGCCGGGGTCCTGGCCCGGACCGGCGACGTGGACCTCACCGCGGCGGCGGTGGGGTTGTCCTACCGGAGCCGCTGACCCCTCCCGAGCGGCCCCGGCCCGCCTCGGGCCCCGCGGGGAGACGCGGCCCCGCCCGGCGACGGGCCGGAAGCCCTATTCGTTACCCTTTCCTATCGTCCCGTCAGCCGCTCCGCACCCCGTACGCACCCCGGGAAAGGCGACTCGCCCGGTCGGGTTGACCCGGATTTACGGGGTCGTTCTTGACATCGCGGCTCCGGCGGAGCATAGTTTGCACGGAAACCGAACAAAGCTGGACCGGCTTGCTGCGCCGGGACTTCCAGCGACCCGGGCGGAATCGCCCCATAGGATTCGGAGGCTGGGCATGACCCTCAAGAACCGGATTTTCCTTCTGGCTGCGGCGACCCTGGCCGTGCTTTCCGCCTGGGGCTGCGAGCGGGACACCAGCGGCCTCAAGCCGGTGCCCCCGGACACCAATCCCGAGGTGTTCCTGGACGGGTTCAGCCAGGGGCTCGACTATCAGGCGTTCCTGGGCTCCAAGGTGGACGCGGTCACCATCGACACCGCCGAGCACTACCAGGGCACCTCCTCCCTGAAGGTCACCGTCCCCCCTCCCGGGGACCCTTCCGGCACCTACGCCGGCGGCGCCTTCACCACCCGCTACGGCCGGGACTTCAGCGGCTACAACGCCCTGACCTTCTGGGTCAAGGCGAGCAAGGCGGCCACCCTCAACGAGGCCGGCCTCGGCAACGACAACACCGGAACCTCCTTGTACACCGCCACCCGGTTCAACATCCCCGTGACCACCTCCTGGACCAAGGTGATCATCCCCATCCCCCTGCCCGCCAAGCTGACCGACGAACGAGGCCTCTTCTACTTCGCCGAGGGGGCGGAAGGGGGCGAGGGGTACACCCTCTGGTTCGATGAGGTGCGGTACGAGACCGTCCCCGGGATCACCGACCCCCGCCCCGGGATCGCCCCCAAGATCGTGGGCGCCTTCGTGGGGGCCACGGTCACCGTCCAGGGCACACGGACCACCTTCAAGGTCGAGGGGGCCGACGTGACCGTCGACCACTCCCCGCACTATTTCACCTTCGCCTCCTCGAACACGGACGTGGCCACGGTGACCGGAGGGGTCATCCGCGCGGTGGGAGTGGGCACGGCCAACATCACCGGCCGCCTGGGCACGGTAGACGCGGCGGGAGCGCTCACCCTGCGCGTCACCGCCGCCCCCGCCGAGCCGGCCCCGACCCCCACCCTCCCCTCGGCGGACGTCCTGTCCCTGTTCAGCAACGCCTATCCGGATCACACGGTGGACACCTGGTCCGCGTCCTGGGACATGGCCGACGTCAGCGACTTCAAGATCGGCAACGACGACGTGAAGGCGTACACCAACCTCACCTACGCCGGCATCGAGTTCACGTCCCAGACCGTGGACGCCGCCGATATGACCGCCTTCCACCTCGACGTCTGGATCCCCCAGGGGAGCCTGGTCAAGGTCAAGCTGGTGGACTTCGGGGCCGACGGCGCCTTCGGCGGCGGGGACGACCGGGAGCAGGAGCTGACCTTCAACGCGAGTTCCACCCCCGCGGTCACCCCGGGAACCTGGTCCTCGCTGGAGATCCCGTTCAGCCGGTATACCGCGCTGACCACCCGGGGGCACCTCGCCCAGCTCATCATCTCCAGCGATTCCAAGACCTTGTACCTGGACAACGTGTACTTCCACCGGTAAGAGTTCCGGCGGGAACGGGCCGCGGCGCGGGAGTCGATGCCGATGAGCAGGAAACGGGTAACACGCAAGGGCGTCCGCACCACCGTCCCGAGGCGGCCGCGCCCGCTCGCCGATTCGATCCTGCGGTTGATCTGGCGCCAGCGCCGGATCTCCCGGGCCGAAATCGCCCGCCGTACCCGGCTATCCCGGTCCACCGTCTCCGAGATCGTGGCGGGGCTGCTCCCCACCGGCCTGGTCGAGGAGATCGGTATCGGTCCCTCCCGGGGCGGACGCCCGCCCATCGTGCTCGAATTCAAGGACGACGCCTGCGGCATCCTCGGGGTGGAGATGGGCGCCGCCCACGTGGCCGTGGCCCTCACCGACCTGCGGGGCCGGGTGCTGGAGTGGCGCCAGCAGAGCCACCCGGTGCGTTCGGATCCGGAGGGCACCCGGGCCCTGATGGTGGACCTCTGCGACGCCTGCCTGGAAGCGTGGCCCCACGGCATCGAGCAGCTGGTGGGGGTGGGGGTGGCGGTGCCGAGCCCCGTCGATCCCCGGCACCCGGAGAGCCTGTCCGAGGTCGTGCTCCCCGACTGGCAGGGCGAGAGCGGCCTGGCCGGGCTCCTGGCCCGCTACGGGGTCCCGCTCCTGGTGGACAACGACGCCAACCTGGGCGCCCTGGCCGAGCGCTGGTGGGGCGTGGGCCGGGGCGTGGACGACTTCGCCTACGTCAAGGTGGCCACCGGGGTCGGATCCGGGCACGTCATCGGGGGGAAGATCTACCGGGGGGCGACGGGGGTGGCGGGCGAGATCGGCCACATGGCCATCGATCCCCATGGCGGTCCCTGCATCTGCGGCCTCCGGGGCTGCCTGGCCACCCTGGTCGGCGGACCGGCCCTGGTCAAGCGCGCCCGGACCCTCACCGGCGAACATCCGGAGAGCGCCATGGCCGGCCAGACCATCACCCTGGATACCATCGTCGACGCCGCCCTGGCCGGCGATCCCTGGGCGGGCACGCTGGTCCAGGAGGCGGCGGAGTCCCTGGGCATCGCGGTGGCCGGGCTCCTCAACCTGATGAACCCGTCCATGGTGGTATTCGGCGGCGAGCTGGCGCGGCTGGGCGAACGGCTCCTGGCTCCGCTGCGCGAGACCATCCGCCAGCGCACGCTGATCAGCTCCCTGGTCGTCTCCGAGGTCCGCACCAGCGCCCTGGGCCCCCGGGCCATCGCCGTAGGCGCCGCCACCCTGGTCCTGGAGGCGGCCCTGGCCGACTCCCAGATCTTCCCCCGGGCCACTCCCGTCCAGGAGGCCGGATGATCCGCACCCTTTTCCCCCGCCTTCCCCGTCTCGGAATCCTCTCCGTGGTCATCATCCTGGTCTTCTGCGGGACCGGCTGCGCGGACGATTCCGAGCAGTGGAAGCTGGTCTGGGAGCAGGATTTCGAGGGCCCGGCGGGGCAGCGGCCCGACTCCACCGTCTGGCGCTACGACATCGGCACCGGATGGGGCAACGACCAGCTGGAATACGACACCGACCGGACCGGGAACGTGTCCCTGGACGGCGAGGGGAACCTGGCCATCGTCGCCCGCAAGGAGCCCTACCAGGGAAGCGCCTACACCTCGGGACGCATCAACACCTACGGCACCTTCAGCCAGGCCCGGGGCCGCTTCGAAGCCCGGATCAGGCTTCCCCGGGGCCAGGGGCTCTGGCCCGCCTTCTGGCTCCTGGGCGGCGACTTCGCGAACGTGGGCTGGCCCGAGTGCGGGGAGATCGACATCATGGAGTACCGGGGCCAGGAGCCGGCCGTCGTCCACGGCAGCCTGCACGGCCCCGGCTATTCCGGCGGCCACGCCCTCACCGCCCGTTACACCCTCCCCGACGGGAGCTTCGACCAGGACTTCCACGTCTTCGCCGTGCAGTGGGAGAGGAACCGGCTCAGCTGGTACGTGGACGGCACCTTGTACCGGGTGGTGACCCGGGACAACCTGCCCCAGAACGCCTCCTGGGTGTTCGACCACCCCTTCTTCATCATCCTCAACTTGGCCGTGGGCGGGAACTTCGTCGGCCCTCCCAACGCGGCCACCACCTTCCCCCAGACCATGCTGGTGGACTGGGTCCGGGTCTACCGGAGCGCGGCATGAGGGTGCGCGCGCGCCGGAACGGGCTCGCGCGCGTGCTCATCCTGTCCGCGCTGGTGATTTCCGCCGGTTGCGGCCGGGGGGTGTCCCGGGCTCCCGAGGGGGTCCTGGTGGTGTCGCAGGAGCAGCAGGCATCCTGGGTCCGGAACTTCAATCCCCTGACCACGGCCACCGCCGCCCGCTGGCCCTCCCTGGCCGGGATCTACGAGCCCCTCTTCGTCTTCAACAGCATCCGCTCGGAGTACGTGCCCTGGCTCGGCCTCCGCCACGCCTGGCGCGAGGGGAACCGCGTCCTCCGCGTCACCACCCGGAGCGGGGTGCAGTGGTCGGACGGGCGGCCCTTCACCGCCCGGGACGTGGCCTTCACCTTCGATCTCCTCGAGCGGTTCCCGGCCCTGGACCGGCGGGGGGTATGGGGCTTCCTGGACCGGGTGCAGGCGGTCGACGACAGCACCGTGGATTTCGGCTTCCAGAGGGTGTTCATTCCCGGCTTCGACGAGGTGGCGGCCCAGCAGATCGTGCCCGAGCACGTCTGGAAGGACGTCCCCGATCCCGTCACCTTCGCCAACCCGGATCCCGTGGCCACCGGTCCGTACACCGAGGTGCGGCTGTTCAGGAACCAGGTCTACGAGCTGGGCCGCAACCCCCGCTACTGGCAGAAGGGCCTCCCCAAGGTGGAGGCGCTCCGGTTCCCGGCCTATCCCTCCAACGACCGGGCCAATCTCGCCCTGGTGTTCGACGAGGTGGACTGGGCGGGGAACTTCGTCCCCGCCATCGACCGCGTCTTCGTGGGCCGCGATCCCGAAGACCACCACTACTGGTTCCCCCTCACCGGGAGCACCATCTTCCTCTACGCCAACACCACCCGCTCCCCCTTCGACGACGTGCGGGTCCGGAAGGCGCTCAGCATGGCCATCGACCGGGACCTCCTGGTCGACGTCGCCCTCTACCGGTACTCCCGCCCCGCCGACGCCACCGGGTTGAGCGACGGCTACTCGGCCTGGCGGGACTCCGCCGCCGCCGAGCGGGGAACCTGGGTCCACCACGACGTCGCCGCCGCCGATTCGCTGCTGGACGCGGCGGGGTTCCCCCGGGGCGGGGACGGCCTGCGGCGGCTCCCGGACGGGAGCCCGTGGCGGTACCAGATCCTCACCGTGTCCGGGTGGTCGGACTGGGTGCGGGCCTCCCAGGTCATCGCCCGGGGGTTCCAGGAGCTGGGGGTCGACGCCTCGGTGCGCACCTACGACTTCAGCGCCTGGTTCCAGCGGGTGCAGGAGGGCGACTTCGATCTCAGCCTGGGCTGGTCCTTCGAGGGGCCCACCCCCTACCTCTTCTACCGGTGGCTCATGTCCTCGGCCACGGTGAAGCCGGTGGGCGAGGGGTCCATGGGCAACTGGCACCGGTACGGCAGCGCCGCCGCCGACCGGGCCCTGACCGCCTTCGAGCGGGAGCCCGATCCCGCCGCCCAGCACCGCCTTTCCGACGAGCTCCAGCGCATCTTCGTGGAGGAGGCCCCGGCCATCCCCCTCTATCCCAATCCGTCCTGGGCCGAGTACAACACCGGGCGCTTCGAGGGATTCCCCTCTCCCGCCCGGCCCTACGCCGATCCGTCGCCCAACAAGTTCGACCGCGGCGAGTGCCTGCTCGTCCTCACCACCCTCACCCCCAGATAGGAGACCGGCATGCGCTACATTCTGCGGCGACTCGGCTTCTACCTGCTGGCCGGATGGGCGGCGCTGACCCTCAACTTCTTCCTCCCCCGCCTCATGCCCGGGGATCCGGCCACCGCCCTCTTCGCCCGCTTCCGGGGCCGGCTGAGCCCCGAGGCCATGGACGCCCTGCGCCAGACCTTCGGGCTCACCGACGCCTCCCTCCTCGGCCAGTACGGCACCTACCTCGCCCACGTGTTCCGGGGCGAGTTGGGAATCTCGGTGGCCTACTTCCCCTCCCCGGTGGCCGACGTGATCGGCACCGGGCTCTTCTGGACCATGTTCCTGGCCGGAAGCGCGGTGGTGGTGGCCTTCACCCTCGGCACCCTGCTCGGCATCGTCTCCGCCTGGTGGCGGCACGGCTGGGTGGACGCCTGGCTTCCCACCACCTTCGCCTTCCTGGGCGCCTTCCCCTACTTCTGGCTGGCCATGGTGGCGCTCTACGTGCTCGGGTTCATCCTGGGCTGGTTCCCCCTCGGCCACGCCTACGGGGACGAGGTCGCCCCCGCCTGGTCGTTCACCTTCGTGGCCAGCGTGCTCCGCCACGCCGTCCTCCCCGTGGGCACGGTGGTGCTGGCCACCCTCGGAGGCTGGCTCCTGTCCATGCGGAACACGATGATCTCGGTCCTGGGCTCCGACTTCGTGAACCTGGCCCGGGCCAAGGGACTCCGCCCCTCCCGGGTGGTGCTGCGCTACGCGGCCCGGAACGCGCTGCTGCCCAACGTGACCGGGTTCGGCATGGCCCTGGGCTTCGTCCTCGGGGGTTCCCTCCTTACCGAGATCGTCTTCTCCTACCCGGGCCAGGGCTACCTCCTGGTCCAGGCGGTGCGGAACCAGGATTACCCGCTCATGCAGGGCATCTTCCTGGTCATCACCCTCGCCGTTCTCGGCGCCAACTGGCTGGTGGACCTGGTCTACCTCTGGCTCGACCCCCGAACCCGGGACGCCTCGTCATGAGCGGCTCCAGCCCCGCCCGCACTTCCGCCATCGCCCTCTGGTGGGAGGCGATCCGGCGCGACCGCAAGGCCACGGTGGGAGGGGCGATCCTCCTGGTCTTCCTCCTGGTGGCGGTGGTGGGGCCGTACCTGGTCGGGGATCCCACCGCCCTGGTCGGCATCCCCCTCCAGCCCCCGTCCGGCCAGCACTGGCTGGGGACCACCGGACAGGGCCAGGACGTGCTCGCCCAGCTCGTGGTGGGCACCCGCACCTCCCTGGTCATCGGGTTCGGGGTGGGTTTCCTGGTGGTGCTGGTGGGAGCCCTGGTCGGAGTGACCGCGGGCTACCTGGGCGGCCGGGCCGACGGGCTCCTCTCCCTGCTCTTCAACGTGTTCCTGGTCATCCCCGGACTCCCCCTGGCCATCGTGATCGCCGCCTACCTGCCCTCGGGGCCCCTCACCCTGGGAATGGTGCTGGTGGTCACCGGCTGGGCCTGGAACGCCCGGGTGCTGCGGGCCCAGACCCTCTCCCTGCGGCGGCGGGACTTCGTGGCCGCGGCGGTGGTGGCCGGCGAATCCAACTTCCGCATCGTGACCCGGGAGATCCTCCCCACCATGACCTCGCTCATCATGGCCCAGATCATCGGAAGCACCGTGTACGCCATCGGGGCCCAGGTGGGACTGGAGTTCCTGGGCCTGGGCGACGTCTCCGCGGTGACCTGGGGCACCAACCTCTACTGGGCCCAGAACGATTCCGCGCTCCTCACCGGGGCCTGGTGGACCTTCGCCCCCACCGGGCTCTGCGTGGCCCTGGTCGGGTTCGGGCTCACCATGCTGAACTTCGGCTTCGACGAGGTCACCAATCCCCGCCTCCAGCTCGAGCGGGCCTGGCGCCGCTACCTGTTCGCCCGGGGCCGGCAACCGGCCCGGTCCACCCCGGTGATGCCCCATGAGTGAGCCCCTCCTGTCCCTCCGCGACTTCTCCGTGGACTACATCACCGGCGACGGCCCGGTGCGGGCGGTGGACGGGGTGTCCCTGGACCTCCACCGGGGGGAGATCCTGGGGATCGCCGGCGAATCGGGGAGCGGCAAGTCCACCCTGGCCCAGGCGGTCATGCGCATCCTCCCCCCGCCGGCGGTGATCTCCGGGGGCGAGGTGCGGTTCGAGGGGCGGGACCTCCTCTCCCTGTCCGAGGGAGAGCTGCGGGACCTGCGGTGGAAACGCATCTCCATGGTCTTCCAGAGCGCCATGGACTCGCTCAACCCGGTGATCCCCATCGGGGAGCAGATCGTCGACACCCTCCTCGCCCACGGCGGGACCTCGGGGGGCGACGCCCGGCGACGGACCGGGGACCTGCTGGAGATGGTGGGAATCCCCCGTGACCGCCTCGGGTCCTACGCGCACCAGCTCTCGGGCGGGATGCGGCAGCGGGTGGGGATCGCCCTGGCCCTGGCCCTCACCCCGTCCCTGGTCATCCTGGACGAGCCCACCACCGCCCTCGACGTGGTGGTCGAGCGGGAGATCCTGCGGGAGATCCGCGCCCTGCAGCGGAAGCTGGGCTTCGCGGTGATCTTCATCACCCACGACTTGGCCCGCATGCTCCAGTTCTGCGGGCGGGTGGCCATCTTCTACGCCGCCCGGCTGGTGGAGATGGGCCCCTCCGAGGCCCTGAGGGCCGATCCCAAGCACCCCTACACCCGCGGGCTCCTGGGCGCCTTCCCCACCCTGACCGGCGAATCCGGCGAGCTCACCGGGATCCCGGGGGCTCCCCCCAGCCTCGTCGCCCCCCCCACCGGCTGCCGGTTCCACCCCCGGTGCCCCCTGGCCGTGGACCGGTGCCGGATCGAGGTCCCGGAGCTGCGGCGGCTGGCCGCGGACCGATCCGCGGCCTGCCACCTCGCCGAATAGTCCCCCTCCGCGCCCCCTACATGGCCAGGCGGAGGTAGGTCCGGATCTCCCACTCGTCCCCGTCGCCGCCGGGGGCGTCCGGCTCGCACACCAGCGCGCCGGTGGCGTCGGGAACCCGCGCCGGGCAGTAGCGGGGCGAGTAGGCGTTCAGCGACCGCCAGGTCCCCCGCACCCCGATGCTGGTCTGGGGGAAGCCGAACCAGCGCGGCGCGCCCAGGGTGTGGGACACGTCGCCCATGAGCTGGAGCGGGAAAGTCAGGTTGAAGTCCCGGTGGTAGTCGTAGGGACCCCAGTCGTTCACCTTCACCGCGGTGGCGAAGGCGAAGGAGTCCAGGATGAGCCGGGCATCGGCCCCGTAGCGGTGGATGAGCCGGGGGCTGTCGCCGTTCGGCTCCCCGGTGCCGGCGTAGGCGTGGGCGACCACGCGGACCCCCGGCGCCGCCCGCGAGACCAGGCGGAGATTGGTCTCCCACATCTTCCGGGCCGGCGGGGCGCCGGGGAAGGCGAAGGTGGTCCGGCCGTCGCCCAGGATCCCGATGGCCGCGTCCTGGGTGGTCTTGTAGTCACGGTAGACCAGGTCCAGGCTCCCGGCCAGCCGGGCGTCCTCACGCGCGTCGTTGTCCCAGGCCCAGAGCCAGGTGGCCGGGGTGGGATCGAAGTTCAGGAGCAACTCGGCGCCGAACATCTCCCGGTTCGCGCGCACCGCGAAGGGGTCCTGGAGGATGTTCCGGGGCCGCCCCGGGGAGGGAACGTCGGCGGGCACCGGCCCCACCAGCGGCTTCTGCCACAGGACGTTGGGCGCGATCTGGAAGAGCCCGTGGTCCACGGCCACGCCGGTGATGAGGTTGGTCTGGTTCCCGGAACCGCTGTCCTTGAGCAGCCACCCGGTGTAGGTGGTGGTGGCGGTGGGGCCGCCGTCGGCCACCAGCCCCATGTAGGCGGCCTGGCCGTACCAGTGGATGCGGCCCCGCTGGAAGGTCAGCTTGGCCTTGGCGCCGAAGGTGTCCGAGGTCTTGACGTAGTCCTGGAGCAGACGGTACCCGTCACCGCTCCGCTCCGCGATCTGGAAACCGTCCCCGATCTTGGTGTTCCCGGCCCAGATGCCGCCCGCCTCCAGGCCCCAGGGCCCGCGCGCGGTGGCGAACTGCAGGGTGGCCCGCCGGGTGGGCGGATGGGGCACCGCGAAGGAGCTGGTCACCGTCATCTGCTCGGTGAACTCCTCCTGGTAGACGGCGGTGGCCGTCACCGGACCCACCGGCCGGGTGACCTTGAGCATGGCCGAGGGATTGGCCCCCCACCAGAGCTGGGGTCCGAAGGCCAGCTTCATCCCGCTCAGCTGCTTCTTCCCCGCCATCTCGAATCCCACCGGGGCGATGCCGTTGTAGATGTCGAGGTTGTCCCCGTAGAAGGCGTCGCGATAGAGACCGAAGAAGTCGCCCTCGTAGCCCCAGTGGGTGTGCCCGACGCGGTAGAACCCGTCCAGCCGGAACCAGCGGTCGTCCCAGGACACCGAGGAGCGGTAGACCTTGACCCGCTCCAGGCCCTGGAGCTCGGTGGTCCCGTCGGGGGTGTCCACCGTCTCCACCCGGCCCCGGTTCTCGTAGAAGATCTCGTCGATGGGGTTGGTGGGCACGTGGCCGAGGACGTTCAGGGACAGGGTGCCGGTCACCGTTTCGGCGGGATGGGCCTCGAAGTCGGCGTAGAAGGACTCCTTGTGGTCGAAGCCCTGGAAGGCGGGGTAGCCGGCGTCCGGGGTCGGCGTCTCGGGGGTGCTGACCCGGTTGCCTCCGGTGCTGTAGGTCTCGAACTCCAGCCGCAGCCCGCTCAACCGCACCCTCTGGGTGGACTCGGCCTCCAGCGCCGCCTTGTCGCCCCGGGCCTCGAGCACCGCGGCCTGGGGTTGGATGCCGTCGAAGTGGGCGCGGATGGCGGTCAGATCGGTGCCGGACGCGTAGGGGTCCAACTTGAACGCGGAGCGCAGGGCGTAGAACGCGGCCCGGGGATAGAGCTCGTAGAGTCCCCGGTTGTCGGCCGGACCCTTGGCGCAGATCCCCCACCACTCCTCGTTCATGTTGTTCTCGCCGGGGACGAAGTCCAGGTACCCGCCGTTCGGCCACGAGGCGTTGGTGTCGTGGACGTCCAGGAGGCTCTCCTGGCCGAACTTCCACCAGCCGTCGGCCCACTGGAAGACGAAGCCGCCGATGGCGTTCCCCACCCGGCCCTTGTCGTCGGATTGCTCGTAGATCTCCTCCCACTGCCCGATCAGGTAGTAGGCCTGCATGCGCTGATCCTCGCGCATCTCCTTCTCATTGAACGCGTCGGACCCGAACTCGGTGAACATGACCGGGACCCCGAGCTTCTCCTTCACCACCTTGAACAGGTCCCGGGCGGAGATCCCCCGGTAGACGTTGGTCCCGAAGACGTCCAGGTCCGGGCACTCCCGGGCGATGACGTCGATGTACTGGACGTCCCCGTTGGCGATGGCCACCGGACGGTCCGGATCCTCGGCCTTCACCGCCTTGATGATCTCCTCGAACATCGAGTAGAGCTGGGCGGCGCGAGCCTCGTTCTCCTCGCCTTCGGGCAGGGCCTCGGCCTCGAAGGAGGTCCAGGAGAGGCCGTAGTTGTTCTCGTTCCCCAGGAGCCACATCAGCACCCCGGGCACCCCCTGGAACTGGCGGACGGTGTCCACCACCTCGTCCCGGATGGCGGCCCGAAGCTTGGGGTCGGAGTAGTCCACGTTCGGGATCCAGACCCCGTCCAGGGTGTAGCCGTACCGGCCGCAGGGATGGTTGATCACGGTGTAGATGCCGTACTTCTCGTAGATGTACCGGACCCAGCGCGGGGGGATCCCCACGTACTGCCGGATGACGTTGACCCCCATGTTCCGGAGCAGCGGCATCTCCCGGGACAGCGCCTCCTCGATCACGTCGTCGGGCTGCTGCCAGAGGCTGTAGAGGTAGTTCTCGCCGATGGGGACGTAGTCCCAGTTCATCCCGAACATCATGAAGTCCCGGCCGCCCACCTGGAGCCGGGAGCCTCCGTCGTCGGCCACCACCCGGACCTCGGCCGGCGTTCCACCGGAGGGGGCCTGGGCCCGGGCCGCTCCCGGGAAGAGGAGCAGCACCGCCGCGGCCAGGAGAAGCCCCGGTACGGACGGGAACGGGATCGGTCGGATCGAACTCACGGAAGCCTCCTTGTCGCGCCTTCCCACGCCTCGTCGTCGACCCCGTTCGAGGCCGCGACGTCGCGGTACCAGGCCGCACTGTCCTTAGGAATCCGTCTCTGATCGGCGGCCTCGACCCGGTAGAGGCCGAAGCGCTTGGTGTATCCATGCCCCCACTCGAAGTTGTCGAGCAGGGACCAGACGAAGTAGCCGCGGAGCGGCACCCCCGCCTCCATCGCGGCCCGGGCCGCGGCCAGGTGGTCCCGGAGGTACGCCACCCGGCGGGGATCGGCCACCCGGCCGTCTCCCGGCGGCGGGTCGGGAAAGGCGGCCCCGTTCTCGGTGATGTACACCGCCGGCGGAGCATAGTCGCGCTGCACCCGGAGCAGAAGGTCCGTGAGCCCGCGGGGATACACCTCCCACCCCATCTCGGTGAGCTCCTCCGGCGGGGCCATGGGCACCGCCTCCGGCTCGCCGTCCTCGCCGGCCCGGAGCACCACCCGGCTGTAGTAGTTGACCCCCAGGAAATCCAGCCGCGCCGCCGCCGCCTCGAGGTCCCCCTCCTGCAGGAAGGGGAGATCGGGCCCGGAGAGGTGGCCTCGCCGCACCCGGTCCGCGATGGCGTCCTCGGGGTAGCGCCCGCGGAAGATCGGGTCCAGGTACCAGCGGTTGAAGGATCCGTCGAAGCGCCGGGCGGCGTCCTCGTCCGCGGCGACCGGGGACGCCGGTTCGGCGGGGACCAGGTTCAGCACGATGCCCACCCGGGCCCCGGGGACGCCGGAACGCAGCACCTCCACCGCCCGCCCGTGGGAGACGAGAAGGTGGTGGGCGGCCCGCAGGGCCTCGCTCGGGTCCCGGTGGCCGGGGGCGTGCTCCCCCTGCTCGTAGCCGAGGGTGGCGATGCACCAGGGCTCGTTGTGGGTGGTCCAGTGGACGACCCGGTCCCCAAGCCGCCGGGCGACCGCGGCCGCATAGTCGGTGAACGCGGTGATCGTCCCCCTCGAGGCCCAGCCGCCCTCCTCCTGGAGGGCCTGGGGAAGGTCCCAGTGGTTGAGGGTGACGAAGGGCCGAATGCCCGCTTCGAGCAGGGCGTCCACGAGGGCGTCGTAGAAGTCCATTCCCGGCTCGTTCACCCGTCCCCGGCCGCGGGGAAGGATGCGCGGCCAGGCGATGGAGAACCGGTAGGCGCCGATGCCCAGACCCTCCATGAGGGCCACGTCCTCCCGCCAGCGGTGGAAGTGGTCGCAGGCGACGGAAGGGTCGGAATCGTCCTCGATGCGCCCCGAGGCGGCATAGCGGTCCCAGATGGACTCCCCGCGCCCCCCCTCGCGGGCGCCGCCCTCGATCTGCTGGGCGGAGGTGGAGACCCCCCACACGAAACCCCGGGGAAACGGATGGAGGACCATGAGGGCTCAGTTCTCCGTCGTCCGGGCCTCGCCCGGGTAGAGGTGGCAGCGGACCCACCGGCCCTGGTGAAGCCGGGGCGGCGGGTCCTCGGAGCGGCACGGATCGAAGACCTCGGGGCAGCGGCCGGCGAAGGGACAGCCGGCGGCGTCCTGTCCGGCGATCCCGCCCGCGGCGGCCCGCTCGGCGCCGGAGGAGGACTCGGTCCCGTCCCCCACCTCCCCCACGTCGGCGAGGGCGGCCAGGAGCTCCCGGGTGTAGGGATGAGCGGGCGCGCGGACCACGTCCTCGCTGGACCCGTCCTCCACCACCCGGCCCCGGAAGAGGACCAGGATCCGGTCGGCCAGGTAGCGGGCCGAAGCCAGATCGTGGGTGATGAGGAGGATGGCCAGCCGGCGCTCGCGCTTCAGCCGGACCAGGAGGTTCAGGACCCCCATCCGGATGGAGACGTCGAGCATGGAGGTCGGCTCGTCGGCAACCAGCACGTCCGGATCCACGGCCAGGGCCCGGGCGATGGCCACCCGCTGACGCTGTCCGCCGGAGAGCTCGTAGGGATGGCGGTCGATGAACTCCGCGGCCGGCTCCAGCCCCACCACGTCCAGGAGCTCCAGGGCCCGGGCCCGGGCCTCCCCGGAAGAGCAACGGTGGTGGCGGATCAGGGGGCGGACCAGATGGTGGGCCACGTCGTGAACCGGGTTCAGGGAGCCGAAGGGATCCTGGAACACCATCTGCACCCGGCCCCGGTAGGCCAGGGACGCCCCCCGGCGCTCGCGCCGGACCACGTCGGTCCCGTCGAGGAGGATCTCGCCCCGGTCGGGCGTCTCCAGCCGGAGGACCAGGCGGGCCACCGTGCTCTTGCCGCTCCCCGACTCCCCGACCAGGGCCACCGCCTCCCCCCGTTCCAGCCGGAACCCCACTTCCGAGGCCGCGATGACCCGCCGCCGGGCCCCGAAGGGCCCCCCGGAGGTGAACGTCTTGCAGAGCCCGCGAACCTCGAACAGGGGCGGGGACGCGGGGTCGGGGTGTGCGTTCACGGGCCTCCCGGAGGAAGAAAGAAATACTTTGTTTGCCTGCCGAACATAGTGTATCCTCATCGTGGGCTTGTCAAGGATTCCCCGCGCATCGGAGCGGAAAATCCTCGGTCCCGGGCCGGCCGGAACCGGTCTCGGGCCGGATCGGACGGCCGGAGCGGGGCGCGCTCTCGACCCCGCATCGTCCGCGTTCAAGCCGGATGAGCAGGGACGATCCCCGAACCTGCTCCCACCTTCGCGCTGGTGCTCTCAGCAAGGGAGGCTCGCAATGTCCATGAAGTCCTGGCTACCTCGTTTCGCCTGCATCCTGACCGTCCTCGTGCTCGCGATCGCGCCGGTGGCGACCGCCTCGGCCCAGAACCTGCTCGCCAACCCCGGCTTCGAATCCGGCCTCACCGGCTGGACCCCGTTCGGGAACGTCTATGCCGAGGCGGCCAATCCGCCCCAGTTCGTGCCCCTGAACGGGAACGGCCTGGTGTCCATGTTCGGGAACTTCTCCGGCGGGTTCAACGTGAGCGGCATCTTCCAGGAATTCCCCTGCACCCCCGGCGAGGAGTACGAGATCTCCTCCAGCGCCCGGTTCTGGAGCGGCGACCCGATGACCGGGAGCCAGGCCGCCGGCGGCAACTGGATGGTGCAGAAGATCGCCTTCTTCGACGCCGCCAACGCCGAGATCGCCGGCTTCGACTCCATCATCCTGGACGGCAGCTTCACCGCCGACGTGTGGCACACCGCGGCCCCGGTGAGCGGGATGGCCCCGGCAGGGACGGTCAAGGTCCAGGCCCTGATCCTGTACCTCCAGCCGAACTTCGACGGCGGTGCCGGCCACGTCGACGACGTGTCCTTCATCAAGAAGCAGTCCGTACCCACCCAGGAGGAGACCTGGGGCGGGATCAAGGCCCTCTACGCCCGGTAGTCCAACCCATTGGCGGCGGGCGGGGCGAGGGCCCAGATTGAATCCCTCCCCCGCCCGCCCCGTTTGATCCGGGCGGCACGGCGGCGGCAACCGCCCGGGAGGAGGGGAACGATGAATCGCCCGCTCGCCGGGACCTGCGCCGTCCTGGCTCTCCTCGCGCTGACCCTGACGCCGGCCGCGTCTTTCGCGGCCACCAATCTCCTGGCCAACCCCGGCTTCGAGGACGGCGGCGGCTCCTACAACGGCTGGTTCACCTTCGGGGCCGGGGTGCAGCTCTCCCTTCCCGGAGGCGACAACATCATCCACACCGGGGCGGCCGCCTCCAAGATCTTCGGCGAATTCAACGGGTGCCCGGACTCCCCCAGCTTCGACGTGGGGGGCTACGGCCAGGCCTTCACCCCCACCGTGGGGCAGGTCTACACCTTCAGCGGGTACTCCTTCGTGTCCAGCGGCGATCCCATCCCCGGCACCGACACCTGCAACCGGAACCGGGCCATCGCCAAGATCGTGTTCTTCAACGCCGCCTCCGGGGGGACCGAACTGGCCTCCAACGAGGTGGTCGTCGGGGACGGCAACACGTCCCTGGACGGATGGCACGCCTTCTCGGTGTCCGCTCCCGCCCCCTCCGGCGCCCTCCGGGTGGAAGCGCTCATCCTCTACCTCCAGCCCGCGTGCGATCCGGGGTCCGTGTTCCTGGACGACCTGTCCTTCTCGGAGTCGGCGCCGGTGGTCGAGCCCAACAGCCTGGCCAACCCCAGCTTCACCTCCGGCCTGACCGGGTGGTCCACCTTCGGCAACGTCTATCCCGACAGCCGGTCCTTCGCGGTGCGCACCCCGACCGGGAGCGCCAAGCTGTACTCGACCTTCACCCCGGACTCCCCGTCGGGGCTCTACCAGTCCTTCAGCGCCTCGGCGGCTTCGGCCTGGAAGTTCACCTGCTGGACCATGACCACCTGCGTCGAGGACCCCATCAACGGGACCAACGACAACTACCTCATGGCCCGGATCGTCTTCCGGGACGGCACCGGCACCGAGCTCGGGGGCCAGGACCTGGTGGTGCTGGACAACCAGTCGCCCCTCGGCACCTGGACCAAGCACACCCTCTACGCCACCAACGCCCCGGTGGGCACGGCGACCGCGGAGGCCTACGTCCTGTTCATCTCCCCGACGCTCCAGGGCGGGGCGGCCTGGGTGGACGACCTCTCCTTCTCCGCCGTGGATCCCACCGCGGTCGGCGAGGGCCGGGGACCGGTGGCCTTCGAGCTCCACCAGAACGCTCCCAACCCCTTCGCGGCCGCGACCCGGATCGCGTTCGAGCTGAAGCGTTCCCAGACCGTGGAACTGACCGTCTACGACGTGGCCGGACGCCGGGTGGCCAGCCTGTTCCGGGGCCGCCTGGAGGCGGGGCCGCACACCGCGTCCTGGGACGGGCGGACCGAGGGCGGCGTTCCCGCCGCCGCCGGCATCTACCGATACGTACTGAAGACCCCGGAGGGCCGGGTGTCCCGGAACATGCTGCTGATCCGGTGATCTGACCGGCTTCCGCGGTGAAGTTCATGCCGAGGTTGCGCACCGGCCGGCACTCCGGATCGAGAACTTCGCTCCGGATTCCACCTCCGGACGGTGCGACTTCGGTGCCGCGCCCCGGGTCCGCCCGGGGCGCGGCGTTTATCCGGACCCGGGCGGGCCGCTCCGGCCGGCCCGCCGCCGACACGAGGACTCGATGAGCCGTCCACCTCTTCGCCTGCTGCTCGGCGCCGCCGCCCTGGCCCTCCTGGCCGGGGGGGCGCGGCCGGGTTCGCCGCGGCCGCCGCCGGCGACGGCGCCTCGGGCGGCGCCGGACCCTACCCGCGACAGGATCCCTTCACGCGCCGGGAGTTCCGGCCCGTGGACGGGGAGCGGTGGATCGGGAACGCCGTCGCCTACGGCCCCCACCGCGACGGGCAGCGCCCGGGCGGCGTGGATCCCACGCCGGCCGAGCTGCTCCAGGATCTGCGGCTCATGGCTCCCCGCTGGGGGCTCCTGCGGGTCTACGCATCGACCGGGGCCACCCCGGCCCTCCTCGGGGTCATCCGGGAGGAAGGCATCCCCATGAAGGTCATGCTCGGGGTGTGGATCGATCCCGAACGGACTTCGGGCGAGGGCGCGACCGCCGTCCCCGACACGGCGGCGATGGCAGCCAACCGGCGGGAGGTCGAATCCGCGGTGCGCCTGGCCGCGGAGTACCCGGACCTGGTGCCGGCGGTGTGCGTGGGGAACGAGACCCAGATCTTCTGGTCCGCCCACCGGGTGAAACCGGAGGTCCTGATCGGGTACCTGCGCGAGATCCGGGCCCGCGTCGCCCAGCCGGTCACCACCGCCGACGATTTCAACTTCTGGAACAAGCCGGAGAGCGGCGCGGTGGCCGACGAGGTGGACTTCATCGTGATGCACGCCCATCCCCTCTGGAACGGGATCCTGCTTCCGGACGCCCTGGCCTGGACCGCGGACCGGGTGGCCGAGATCCGGAATGCGCACCCGGGGATGATGGTGGTGCTGGGCGAGACCGGCTGGGCCACCCGGCGCTACACCGAGGGCGACCAGGCCAAGCTCATGAAGGGACGCCTCGGGGAGCCGGAGCAGGCGCAGTTCTACCGCGAGATCAGGGCCTGGGCGGAGGCGCAGCGCACCACGGTCTTCTTCTTCGAGGCCTTCGACGAGAACTGGAAGGGTGGGGACCATCCCGACGAGGTCGAGAAGCACTGGGGGCTCTTCCGGGCCGACCGGACCCCCAAGGAGGCCCTGTCCACCCCGTAGTGGGGGGGACGCGGGATACGGGAGCGGGTCGAAAATGTCGAAACGGGGAGCCGACGCATCATGAGCACACCCATTGCCATCCGTCCCGGCCCGGGCCGCGAGGGGTTCACCACCCTCGACGGGGAACCGGCGGGCCGGATCGACGGCTACGACCGCCTTCCCCCGTTCCTGATCAGCCTTCCCACCGACAGTGATCTCTGGATGTTCATCTCCTCCCGCGGCGGGCTCACCGCGGGCCGGGTAAGCCCGGACCAGAGCCTCTTTCCCTACGAGACCGTGGACAAGCTCCACGACGCCCATCATCACACCGGCGCCGTCACCCTCTTCCGGGTCCGCCGGGAGGGCGCTCCCGAGGCCCGGTGGGAACCCTGGATCTCTCCTCCCGCCGGCGGCGCCGACGGAGTGGCGATCGAGCGGAACCTCTACAAGAACGTGGCCGGGAACCGGCTGGTGTTCGAGGAGGTGAACCACGACCTGGGCCTGGCGGTGCGGGCCCGCTGGAGCGGCTGCGACGAGTTCGGCTGGGTGCGGACGGTGACCCTGGAGAACCTGGAGGAGGCGCCGGTCTCCCTCTCGGTGCTCGACGGGCTACGGAACGTCCTCCCCTGGGGAGTGCCGCTCACGCTCCTGCAGCAGTCGAGTTCGCTGGTGGACGCCTACCGGCGCACCGACCGTGACCCCGAGACCGGTCTCGCCGTGTTCTCCCTCACCGCCAAGATCACCGACCGGCCGGAGGCGGCCGAGGTGCTGCGGGCGAACACGGTGTGGGCGTGCGGACTCCCCGCCCCGGTCATCGCCGTGGATCCCGGGGCGGTGGACGCGTTCCGCCGCGGGGAGGCCATCCCCGCCGACGGCATCCTGACCGGACGCCGGGGGAACTACTTCGCGGCCTCGGTGATCGATCTGGAGGGCCGCGGGCAGGCACGCTGGCACCTGGTGGCCGACGTGGGGCGGACCCACGTCCAGATCGCTTCCCTGCGGGCGCGGCTCGGCCAGGGCGCGGACCTCGACCGCATCCTGGAGGCGACCCTGGCCGCGGCCACCCAGAACCTGGTCAGGAACGTGGCCGGGTCGGACGGCCTGCAGCTCACCGCCGACACCGCGACCTGCGCCCACCACTTCGCCAACGTCCTCTTCAACAACATGCGGGGCGGGGTCTTCGACCGGAACGGCGAGGTTCCCGCGGGCGACTTCCGGGACTTCGTGGCCGGCCGGAACCGGGATACGGCCGCCCGGCGCGCCGACGACCTGGATGCCCTGCCGGACCGGCTTCCCTATTCCGAGCTCCTGGCGCGGGCGGCGGCGAGCGGGGACGCGGACTACGAGCGCCTGGCCCACGAGTATCTGCCCCTCTGGTTCGGGCGCCGGCACGGCGACCCCAGCCGGCCCTGGAACCGGTTCTCCATCCAGGTCCGGGACCGGGACGGCGGCCGCGCGCTCCGCTACGAGGGCAACTGGCGGGACATCTTCCAGAACTGGGAGGCCCTGGCCGAGAGCTTCCCCGGGTTCCTCCCCGGCTTCCTGGCCAAGTTCGTGAACGCCTCCACCGTGGACGGGTTCAACCCCTACCGCATCACCCGCGAGGGCATCGACTGGGAGGTGGCCGAACCGGGGAACCCCTGGAGCCACATCGGCTACTGGGGCGACCACCAGATCATCTACCTGCTGAAGTTCCTGGAGGCCCAGTCCCGGTTCTTCCCGGGCACGCTGGAGGAACTGCTGGGCCGCGAGATCTTCTCCTACGCCGACGTCCCTTACCGGATCAGGCCCTACCCGGAGATGGTCCGGAACCCCCGCGCCACCATCGACTACGACTCCGGGCTGGCGGCGGAGATCGCGGAGCGGGTGCGGGCGGTGGGCGCGGACGGGAAGCTGGTCACCAGACCCGACGGGGAGGTCCACCACGTCTCCCTCCTGGAGAAGCTCCTGGTCCCCGCGCTCTCCAAGCTCTCCAACCTGGTCCCCGAGGGCGGGATCTGGATGAACACCCAGCGCCCGGAGTGGAACGACGCCAACAACGCGCTGGTCGGGGACGGGGTCTCGGTGGTCACCCTGGCCTACCTCCGCCGGTACCTGACCTTCCTGGAACGCCTGCTGGACGACGCCGGCGAGCTTGCCGTCCCCGTCTCGCGGGAGGTGGCGGATTGGTTCCGGCGGCTGGATGGGATCCTGGCCGCCCCCCCCGGACCCGCCGGCGACGGCCGGATCCCGGACACGGACCGGAAGCGGATCCTGGACGCCCTCGGGCTCGCCTTCTCCGACTACCGGGCCTCGGTCTACTCCCGGGGCTTCTCGGGCAAGGAGCCCCTGGCCGCCCCGGCGGCGGCCTCCTTCTGCCGGCGGGCCCTGGCCCACGTGGACCACGCGCTCCGGCTGAACCGGCGCGCGGACGGGCTCTACCACGCCTACAACCTGGTGCAGATCGACCCCGAGGCCGGAGAGGCGCGCCTCCGCCCCCTCCAGCTCATGCTCGAGGGACAGGTGGCGGTGTTGAGCTCCGGCCTGGTGGGCCCGGCCGAGGCGGCGAGGATGGTGGACGCGCTCTTCGAGAGCCCGCTCTACCGCTCCGACCAGCGCAGCTTCCTGCTCTATCCCGAGCGCTCCCTCCCCGGGTTCCTGGACCGGAACTCGGTCCCCGAGGACGGGGTGCGCACGGTGCCGCTCCTCTCCGGGCTCCTGGCCGCCGGGGAGACCTCGATCGTGGAACGGGACGCCCTCGGCACCGTCCGCTTCCACGGCGACTTCCAGAACGCCCAGGACCTGGCCCGGGCCCTCGACCGCCTGGCCGCCCGGCCGGAATGGAGCGCGCTGGTGGCGGAGAACCGCGGGGAGGTGCTGGAGCTCTTCGAGCGGGTCTTCAACCATCGCCTCTTCACCGGCCGCTCGGGCACCATGTACGGCTACGAGGGGCTGGGCTGCATCTACTGGCACATGGTGGCCAAGCTCCTGCTCGCGGTGCAGGAGATCGCCCTCCGGGCCTGGCGCGAGGACGCTCCCGATCCGGCGGCGCCGGACCTGGCCCGGGCCTACTACCGCATCCGGAGCGGCCTCGGCTTCGAGAAGAGCGCGGCCGAGTACGGCGCCTTCCCCACCGACCCCTACTCCCACACCCCGCGCCACGCCGGGGCCCAGCAACCGGGCATGACCGGCCAGGTGAAGGAGGAGATCCTGACCCGCTTCGGGGAACTGGGGGTGGAGGTGGAGGGGGGCCGCCTCGGCTTCCGGCCGGCGCTGCTCCGGCGGAGCGAGTTCCTCCCCGGTCCGGCGCGGTTCCGGGTCTACACCCCCGAGGGTACCCGGGACGAATTCGAGCTGTCCGCAGGATCCCTCGGCTTCACCTTCGGCCAGGTCCCGGTGATCTACCGGCGGACGGTCGGCGAACCCTGGATCCGGGTCACCGGTGCGGACGGGGCGGAGCGAACGGTCTCCGGCGCCAGGCTGGACCCGGAACTCAGCCGCTCGCTCTTCGAGCGGCGGGGGGAGATCGTCCGGATCGAGGTCGGCGTTCCCGAGGCCTCGCTCCTCGATCGCTGACCGGCGGGCGGATTCCGCGGGCGCCCGCGCCCGGGCGGAGGGCTCCTCCCGCTCCGGCGCTTCCCCTGCCGCTAGCGGACCTTCACCATCCTCCGGGTCACCACCGCGTCCCGGGTCTTCAGCCGGTAGAGGTAGACCCCCGAGGCCACCGCCCGGCCCGACTCGTCCCGCCCGTCCCAGGTGAGCACGTGCTCCCCGGCGGGAACGAAGCCCTCGGCCAGGGTCCGGATCCGCCGTCCGGCCACGTCGTAGATCTCCACCGAAGCCGGACCGTCCTCCGGGGTGGTGAAGGCGATGGCGGTTCCGAGGTTGAAGGGGTTGGGGCGCGCGGCCCCGAGGAAGGCCCGGGGGCCGACCGGAGTCCCGTCCCCGGGCACCGCGATCTGGGTCCCCTCGGGGACGAAGGTGAAGGCGTCCAGGACCACCTCCTGGTTGGTGGCCGGGGTGCCGGTGGCCTGCCACAGGTTCAGGTGCACCCGGGGCTGCTCCGGCCGCGGGATGTGCGGCCCGGTGTAGGTCCACTGGTGGATCATGACCGCCGCCGACTCGGCGGCCGGACCGCCCCGCCAACTCCGGTACTCCACCTTGTCTGCCGACCAGTGGAAGGCGTGGCTGGTCAGCTCACCGTCACTGAAGGTGGCGGCGAAGCGGTTGATGTTGCCGGGGTAGTCGTAGGGCTGGGCCACGAACTGGCCCAGGTCGTTCCCGGGGTTCCCCCACCGGCTGAACTCCACGTCGATCTCGTTGTAGGGGTTCCACCACAGGTAGGAGGGGTCGTAGCAGGGGCCGTACTGCCACAGGAAGAGGCCGAAGACCACGTTGGGGTCCAGGGTGTCCAGGCGGCCGAGGGTGGTGAAGATGTAGTCCCCGTAGCCCAGGACCTGGTCCAGGACCACCTCGGTGCTGTACCACGAGCCGCCGACCTTCCGCACCGTCAGGTGGAGCCGGCCGTCCCCGTCGACCCAGGTGGAGCTGGAGGAATCGGTGAAGAGGTTGGGGCCCGGGCCGTAGTAGCCCGGGCCCTTGACCCGCCAGGTGCGACCGCTGAAATCCAGGGTGGTGCCGCCGGGGAAGTCGTCCCACTGGAGGTCGTCCATGGTCGGCGGGGTGAGATCGTAGAAGGTGGCCTGGTCGAAGTAGGCGTCGGGAACCGGGTCCCCGGGGCCCTGAAGCACGGCGACCAGGAACCGGGTGGAGGCCGTCCCGGTGGGCGCGGGTCCGCTGGTCACGGTGATGTCCTGCACCTCGTCCACCGGGGTCGAGGCGTCGGCCACCAGGTGGGACTCGTAGGAGATGAGATTTTCCGACGCGTCGCGCCACTCGATGTTCAGGATGGCCGAGGACTGGCCGGAGAGCGGATGCACCGAGGTGTGCCATCCCCGGACCGAGGCCGTCCACCGGGCCCCGGGCGCGGTATCCATGCGCTGCCAGTAACCGGACACGCCCCAGTCACCGGTGTTCGGGCCCGACACCCGTGCCGACCGGTGGCCGTGGGTGGCGTTGGTGGACCACCCCACCGAGCCGAACTGGTACCACCCGCCGAAGACGGTCCCGCTGGAGCCGGGGAGCTCGAAGCTGGGGTTGGCCAGGATGCACTGGGCGTGCGCGTCTCCGGCGGCGAAGCCGAGGAGGGCGGCGACGAGGAGGGCGAGGACGGCGATGGATCGGCGCATGCGAAGCTCTCCTGGTGAGGACGGGGGGCTTGCCCCGGACTTTGGCCGGATTCCGGACAAAGTTATTTAAACCGTTGGAATTATAACAGTTGAGCCACCACGTTGCACCAGAAAATAGCCGGTCGGGGACGGACTCCACCCGGGACCGGCCGCCACACCGCGAACCGACCCGAAACGAGGGGGCGGGGTTTGCCGGCCCCCGGTCAGCGGGACAGGAGAACGATCCGGCTCCGGAAGCCGAAGGCGGGCGCGGAGACCTTCAGGAAGTAGACCCCGGCCGCGGCCCGCCGGCCCCGCACGCGGCCGTCCCACCAGAGTTCGTTCCGCCCCCCCTCCAGGCGAAGCCGCTCCGGCCCGTGCACCCGGCGACCGGCCACGTCGAAGACCTCGAAGGCCGCCTCGGCGGGAGCCTCGAGGTCCACCCGCCACAGCGTCCCCAGGTCGCTCGGATTGGGGAACGGCGCGTAGGCCACGGGACGGGCCACGGGGAGGCGCCCCGCCAGCAGCAGGGTGCACAGGATCCCGTCCCCGGTGCCCCCCGGTTCCCGCGCGCGCAACCAGCGGCTCCCGAGACCGGACGGCACCGGCCACTGCAATCGTCTTGCGGACGCGGGATCGGCGGATGGTCCGGCGACGCTGGGCGCCCAGGGACCGGACGGGCCCTCGGCGAGTTCGAGAACGATGGACGCCGGCTCGACGGGGGCGTCGAACTCGAAGAGGAGCAAGTCGGACAGGTGCCGGACACCGACCAGGGTCGGTCCACCACCGCTCCGGATCATGATGCCGGACGAGGGGGAGTCGTGCCGGGCGCCGGAACCCACGAAACCCACCCGTCCGGATTCCATCCCACCGGGAACGGTGAACCGCGCGAAGACACGACCGTCCGGTCCGGTCCACACCTCGTCCGCCTCCCGGAGGACGGACGGGGAGCCGATGAGCTCGGCCCCGAAGGGTCCGGGATCGGAGGCCAGGGCCGAGTGTTCCCGCCGGAGACTCGCCACCAGATCGTCCCCCGGATGCGGGCGGTAGGGCGTCCAGGTGAGCACGCCCCCCCCGGGCTCCGGTTCGGCGGAGAGGATCACCAGACGCAGCCGGGAGGGAACGGCGAGGACGGTTCCGAGCACACCGGCCGGGGAGCGGAAGGTGACGCTCCCCGCGCCGGCGGCCGGCTCCACCAGGACGCCCCCGGGCACCCGTTCGACCATGGCTCCGTCCACCGAGAGGCCCGGCACCTCCACCGGGTTTCCCCACCGGTCCACGAAGACCGCGGCCACCCCCGTTCTCCCCCGGGGGCGGTCGAACCGATGGTGCAGGACGAGGATCCAGGAACGGGCGGACGCGGCAGGACCGTCCTTGGCGGGCTCCTCCAGGTCCACCCGGTACCCTCCCGGCGGAAGCTCCGGGACCACGACCAACCGGGTGGCCGGGACCGGGTTCCCGAATATCCCGGTGTAGGTCGGAAGGCCGGTCAGGGGGAGGGACTGGGTCTCGTACCCCCGGCGGGAGAAGTAGATCATCCCGATTCGGTCCGGATTCACGGGGGGATCGGGATAGGTGAAGGCCATGAAGGCGCCGTCGCCCACTGAGGGGCACACAACCGCGCGGTTCTGCATCCACCGGCTCGGGGGGAGCACGCCGTCCACCGGTGACAGGAAGACCCGGTCCACGGTCTCGAACTGGTGCACGGAAGGGAGATCCCGGCGCAGGGCCTCGGTAAGCCGGGCCAGAGGACGCGCCCGGCCCGCGGCCTGCTCGGCCAGGCAGGGGAGCAGCAAGGTTCCCCCCGCGGCGGCATACGCCATGTCGGCCGAGGCCCGGTCGATGGGCCGGCCCGCGCCCCCCAGGACCTGCGCGCCCTGGCGGTCGAGGAGATCGTCGGAGCCGGGGTCCATGTCGAAGGCGGACCCGAGGAGATGGCGGCCGCCCACCGCAGCGAGCTTCTCGGAGACCAGCCAGGCCGCCGCCTCGGCCATCCCCTCCGTGAACCATCTCGGATATCCATGGCAAACGAGGTCGCCCTGGAAGGCATGAGCCACCTCGTGGGTGAACACGGAATCCCACAACGGGGAATTCGGCGGATCCTCGTCCACGGCCCCGTCCCCGTCGTTGTCCAGGCCGTCGTAGGGATCCTCGTCCACCGCCCCGTCCCCGTCGTCATCCACCTGCCACGCCGCGTAGACGTCCGGCATGTGGATGAGGCCGCGGGCGCAGCTGTAGGAGCCGCTGCCGCCGAACTCGATTCCCAGTTCCTCCAGGCCGACCGGAGCTCCCAGCACCTCCGTCATCGGGGGAAGGATGTCCTTCAGGAGATCGACGACGTAGGCGGAGTCGCGGGAGGAGGTATTGCCGTCCAGGACGAGCACGAAGATCCCCAGGTCCACCCGGACGGAGTCCTGAAGCGGGGCGGCGGGTGAATCCCCGGTGGTGACCCCCAGGCAGCGCCCCGGCCCGGCCGCGGCCGGGGCGGCCGAGAGGGGGATTCCCGCCAGCCCGGCGAGAACGCCCACCATCGGGAGCCACGATGTCCGCTTCCCTTCGCGCATCTACTTTCCTCGCAGATGGTTACGTTTCTCGAGGGTTTGGACGGCCTGGCGGCAGGATAGCATAGTCCCCCCGAAGCGAAGCGGGTCCGTCCGCTCCCCCACCGACCCGGCCTTCGGGCTCCGAGGTGGGGGTGCAGGGGGACGGAGCGATAAGCGGATTTAATGATAATTTTTGTACGAATATACGTTCTCATAGAAACACAAGGCGACTCATATTAGAATCCATCATGCCGACCGATCGGGAGGCCCGGCCGCATTCGACCGAAACACCAAGGCACCATCGACCCGCGGGAAAGCCGGGAGTTCGTGCGTGCCCGGGCCAGGGGCAACTTCGCGGGATGTGCGGAGGTCTGTATGCGCCTGTTCACGGTCTTCCTGGTCGCGATTCTTGTCCTCACCGCAGCCGAGGCCAGACCGGCCGGCGGCGCCCCGGCATCCCCCAGCACCGGAATCACCGCCTCGCCCCTGCCGGCCTGGCAGGGCGGAGATCCACCACCCGACTGCCGCCTGCAGGTCGTCCAGCTTCCGGTGAGCCCGGCCGAGGGGACGGTTGGGGCAGGGGCAGCGACCACGTACGAAGTCACGGGATTCGTGGCCTACGAACGCCCGTACGCTCCCTACCTGGATCCGTTCCCGCTCAGCTATGCCTACGTCGCGGTCACCCTCTACGACGAGGTGACGTCCGGCTCTTCCACCAGCCTGGTCCGGGTGGGCGACGTTACCACCACCACCGATTATGAGGGGACGTTCTCAGCCTCCTTTCCCCAGCAGCCGGCCACACCTTACCTGCAGGTCATCGTCTTCCTGGAGAGGCCCGGGAAGTTCCAGATCGTCAAACCCCAGGGAGGAGTCGTCTTCGGGACCGGGGTCATTCCCACCTCGAGCTACGGGGCGGATCTGGATCTCACCCAGGCCGGCGTGGACCTCGTCTGGGACTGCAACGCGTACATGGTCGTTCTCAACACCCTGAGCTGGTTTGCCAGTATGGATCACCCGCTTCCCGAGACCGAGGTGCTTCTCTCCAGCCCCGCCGGGGTGGTCGACGAGACTCACATCGTCCTGCCCCCCTACGCCTCGATCCCTGAAGGCGCGGCGGTCTCCATCCTCGGCCAGCAGTGGCTGCTCAACTACTCCAGCCTCGGATCCCGCCTTTGCCCCGACAACTGGGGAACTCCCTGGATACTCAAGGATTGCCTGAGCTGCGAGGCCGACCCCTTCGACGCCTGGACGAACGGGTTCCTCTTCTGGCTGGCTGACACCCTGCCTCCCAACTTCGTCTATTACCTGAACCTTTCCCCCACCGCCCATTACTTCAACATCGAATCGCTCGGATCCTGTCCGTCCGGCGATGGAGACCCCGCGAACACCCCCGCCTGCTTCGGCGCCGTGCTCCGCGACGTCAACGACTCCGAACAGGACGCGTCGGACTACCTCGGCTGGGGCATGGACCTGCTCGACGTTTCCCCTCCTGCAATCCTGGAGGTGGCCGCCCTCTCCCCCGCCGACCCGGTCTCCTTCTTGCGCCAGCTCCAGCTGCAGTTGGGTGTTTCGCAGGTCGAGTTCTGGCGGACGGCCATCAACTCGCACGTCGATGTCGATCTCCAGCCCCCCGGAGTGGTGACCAACCTCTTCTCCACCAGCCACCAGATCGGGGTCGTTTCCCCGGACGCCACCATCGATCTCACCTGGGCCCCGGCCCCCGACGACTATTCCGGGGTCATCGGCTACTCCCTCCGCTGGGGGGAGAGCCCGGCCATGCCCGATACCATCGTCGATGTGGGCCGCGCCTCCACCAGCGCCACCGTGGGCCCGGTCTCCTCCGGTCTGCGGTACGTTTCCGTCCGGGCCGTCGACCGGTCCGGCAAATGGAGCACGAGCTATGCGTGGGTGGGCCCGTTCACCATCGACGTTCCCGAACCGGCCGACGTCGAGGCCTATGCCCCGAGCGGCTGGGCCTATCCGACGTTGCCCAGGCCCACCGCCGACGCCACCGTACATATCTGTCCCGCGCCGACCAGCCTGACCGGCAACTCCACCACCACCTACTGGAACTTCTGCGGCCGGAACAACGGTGACTCCACGACTACCAAGAACTCCGTCGTCGAGGGAATGATCGACGGGGAGAGCATTGGTACCTCGGCCATCCCGAAGGTCGCTTCCGGCATCATCTACACGGGGATCAACCTGGGGCCGGTTCATGTCCGGGGAGGACGCCACACCCTGGAGGTCTTCCACGATGCCACCGAGGTGATGTCCGAGAACGACGAGACCGACAACCGGTGGGCTCACCAGTGGGTCTGGAGCCCGCTCACGCTGACCGCCGGTGCCGCCGTGACCCGACCGGCGCCCCCCGACCCGACGGGAGGCCACGGCTCCATCGTTGACGGGTCCTGGGTCGCTCCAAACTGCGACGGGTTCCGCTTCACCACCAGCGCGAACTGGAACGCCCTCACCGTCCGGGCAACCGGGGGGGACGATTATCCAGCCCGGATGTACTCGCCCTCGAGCGGTCCGGCCGGGGGCTTCATCCTTCCCCTGGCTCGATCCGAGCGCCCGGCGGGCTACCTGCAGGGCTTCGTCGCCAACCGCGCCGTCACCGGTCTCGCCGACTATGACGTGGGGGTGATGAACGACGCCGACGGTTCCGGAACCGGAAGCTTCTCCATCGAGCACGTCGCCAGCGTCGCGCAACCGTACGGATCCCTGTCGAGAGTCAAGATGGACGAAGACGACGTACTCCTCATCCGCGAGTGCAGCCTCGAAGCGGGTGCGGCCACGATCACCGTGGTCGTCATCCCACCCGATCAGGCCATCCATGCGCTCTGGTTCGAGCCGACCTATGCCAAGGGGGCCCTGGTCGGTTCCGGAGTGACCCCCTACGAGGCGGACGATTCCGGGCGCATCCGCTGGAGCGCTACCCTGCCGGTGTCCGGATCCTATGGGCTGGTGGTCTACCGGGATCCGCGTGACGGCCTCGGTTCCGCCTTTCTGTCCATCACCGTGGGACCCGCCTATCCCGACCTCGTCCCCGGACAGCCCGCCGGCTGGTACGCCCCGCTGGTGCCCTCGGTGAACCCGCTCTCGTCCCCGGCGGCACCCGCCCTCCCCGACACCCTGTACGGCGACCTCCCCGCCACCTACATGAACCTGGGCATCGCCAACAGCGGCCTCGTGAATGCGCCTCAGTCCGAGGAAACGGTCTTCCTGGACGGAGTGGATCTGGCCACCCTCTTCACCGGCGTCGTCCTCTCCCAGGCCACGAATCCCGCGTACGGCCTCGAGTCGCTGACGATTCCCGGAGGCCGGCACACCTTGAGCGTCCGGGTCGACGGAGGCGAGGAAGTGACCGAGACCGACGAGACCAACAACACGTGGGCGGAGCAGTTCGTGTGGGGTCCCCGCCAGCTCACCGCGGGTTCTCCGCTGGCGCTCCCCGCTCCCCCTCCGGTGTACGGCGGCTGGGAACAAGCCCAGGATCCCCTGGGCTTCCGGATGAACTCGCACGGATTCCGGATGCCCGCATCGGCCGGCCGCTACTCCGGCCTGGCCGCCGCCGGCAACGACACCAGTCTGGTCACCCTCCGGTTCCACCAGCCGGCGTCTGGGGCCAGGAGCGGTTTCGAGGACGCCCTGGTCGAATCGAACTGGGGGCCCGGCCGGAGCGACTTCCTCCTGGTGAACCGCGACCTCGCCGGCTCCGGAGCGCTCGATGCGGGCGTGCTCCGGACCTCGGGGGCCCAGGGATACACCATCGAGGCCGCCGACGCCGCTCCCCTGACCTTCGACGGCGACGCCACCTTCGGACCCTACACCCTGGGAGCGGGACACCTGATCCACCTCTACGACGTGAACCTGGAAGCGGGGACACTCATCGTGGAGCTGACCAACGTCTCCGGCGCGGTGGACTGGGGCGTCTCCATCCATCCCGCCGATCTTCCCTGGCTCGCCAAGTCCGATGCGCTCCAGAGCGGGATCGCCTGGATCGGCGGCGCCGGCGAGGGAGAGGGCCTGGCCCCTTACATCCACGAGGCCGGCCACTATGCGATCGCGGTCTGGAAGGCGTCCTCCGCCGACGTCGCGGTCTCGGGGAGCTACACCCTGCACCTGCGCACCAGCAGCGTCGCCGCCCCGGAGGTGACCCCGAGGCCCGGCAGTCTCATCGGCGCGATCCGGCCGAACCCGTTTGCCGCCCGGACGACGATCCGGCTCGAGGTCGAGCGGGCCGGACCGGTGATCGTGAACGTGGTCGACATCCGGGGAACGCTGGTCCGGCGTTTAGTCGCCACGGATCTCCCCGCCGGCCTCCGGGAGGTGGTCTGGGACGGCCGAGACGATCAGAACCGGCCGGTGGCCGCGGGCACCTATCTGATCCACGCCGCGGCCGGTGCGGCGCAGGCCACCTCGAAGGTCGTGATGCTCCGTTGAGGAGATCCGGACGGGCCCGGCGGTTGGGCGGCCGCCGACCGCCGGGTGCTCGTCCGGGACTTCCCCCCCGCATCCTCGCCTCGGTCCCCACCTCCCCCGCCTCCGGAGCCGCTTGCCCTCATCTCCCGTTCCCGCCTAGGCTTGGGCGTCGACGCAGTTCGAACATGGAGGAAAGCATGCCGGCTACGGTCCGATGGGGGATCCTCGGCCCGGGGAGGATCGCGCGGAAGTTCGCCCTCGCCCTGCGCGAGTCCGAAGGCGCCGTCGCGGCCGCCGTCGGATCGCGAAGCAAGGACAGGGCCGAGGCCTTCGCCCGCGAGTTCGGCATCCCCACCGCCCACGGGTCCTACCAGGCGCTGGCCGCCGACCCCGGGGTGGACGCGGTCTACGTGGCCACCCCCCACCCCTTCCACGAGGAGCACACCGTGCTCTGCCTGCGTGCCGGGAAGCACGTGCTCTGCGAGAAGCCGCTCGCGCTCAACGCCGCCCAGGGAGAGCGCATGGTCGAGGCCGCCCGCGAGGCCGGCCGGCTGCTCATGGAGGCCATGTGGACCCGGTTCCTGCCCACCCTCGCCCGGGTCCGGCAGCTCACCGCCGGCGGCATGATCGGCGACCCGCGGCTCCTGACCGCGGACTTCGGCTTCCGGGCGCCCTTCGACCCGGCGAGCCGGCTCTTCGACCCCGCCCTGGGAGGGGGAGCCCTCCTGGACCTGGGGGTCTATCCCCTGTCGCTGGCTTCCATGCTCTTCGGGGAGCCGGTGGGCATCGCCTCCGCGGCCAACCTGGGCCCGACCGGGGTCGACGAGGAGGTGGCGGTCCTCCTCCACCATGCCGGCGGCCCGCTCGCGGTGCTCACCGCATCCTCCCGACTGGCCACGCCGGGCGAGGCCCGGATCCACGGCACCGCGGGGTCGATCCGCATCCACCCTCCCTGGCACGGTGGGACCCGCCTCACCGTGGGGGCCGGAGGGACGGAGGAAACCCTGGATCTCCCCCACCGGGGCGGCGGCTTCGCCCACCAGATCGAGGCGTTCATGGAACTGGTTCGGGGCGGCAAACGAGATTCCCCGGTCATGCCGCTGGCCGAGAGCCTGGCCATCCTGCAGACCATGGACGCGCTCCGGATCCGCTGGGGTTTGCGCTATCCCGGCGAAGCCCTCTCCTGAAGCGGGCGGTAGCCGGGGCCCGGGGCGCGTAGATTCCTCCCGTCCCCCCACCGGGAGACGCGCCCTCGGGCCGGGCCGGGCCGGGCCGGCCCCGGCCCGGTCCCGGGACGCGCAAACCTGCCTCAGGAAGTCCTCCGCGGGTCCACTTCCATGGCCGCGGGCAGGTCCCCGGGCGTCTTCCCTCCCGCCACCAGCGCCGGCTCTCCGCCCGCGAGGCCGACCGTCCCCTTCGACGGCCGCACGCCTCCCGCACGACGGCGCTGGATAAGCTTCGCCACCGTGGGCACCAGGACCAACGCCGCGAACATGACGATGGCCACCACGAACTGGGTCGACTGCACGTTCTCCAGGGATGAGCCCAGGAAGGCGATGATGAACCCCCCCGGCAACATGCCCAGCGCCGTACCGAGAAGGTAGTCCCGGAACTTGATCCGGGAAAGCCCGGCCCCGAAGTTGAGCGCGTCGTACTGGAAGATCGGGATCAGCCGGGCCAGCAGGATGACCCGGAAACCGTGACGCGCGGCCCCCTCATCGAAGGCGGCCACCCGGCCCTTGTGCAGCCACGAGAATCCCTCCAGGAAGCGCCGGCCGAAGTAGCGCGCCACGAGGAAGGAGAGGCAGGAGCCGCCGATGGCCCCGAGCAGGATGTAGGCCGTGCCCAACCACTTTCCGAAGGCCAGGCCGCCGGCCAGCGACATGATGCCTACCGGGATGACCAGGACCACGGCCCGGATGGCGTAGAGGCCGATGAACACGATGGGGCCCCATACACCCAGGCTGAGAATCCAGTCCTTGATCCGGGCCGGCTTGAAGTCGGAGACGTCCAGGGGCGTGAAGCGGAATACCCCCCATACCACCGCGACCAGGATCACAAGCACTCCCAGCCGCCACCATCCACGTCCTCCGCCACCCTTCTCTTCCGCCATTGCTGACCTCCTCTACGTCAGGCCTTCGCGCGGGATTGCGCACCATCACGACCCCGGCCCGGAGCAAGCCGGTCGACGGCTCGTCGAGGACCGGAGGACCGGGAGAACCTGCAGGCCTTCCCGGCTATCGATGATTCCGAGCTTCGAGGATCGGATCCACGATCGTTTCGGCGGGGTTCGCCGAGGTCGAAGGAATACCAACGGGAAAGTCGCACCGGATCGGCGCCCAGGAACCACGCCGCCTGGAGCACCCAGTTCCGCACCAGATTCCGGGTGAAACCTTCCGCGAGCCAGCGCCGCGCGGAGGTCTCGATCCGCTGGGGCAGAATGACCACGGCGCCTTGGCGCTGCAGCCGCCTCCCGAAATCCATGTCCTCCATCAACGGGATCTCCCGGAACCCGCCCATCCGGCGGAAGACGTCGCTCCGCACGAAGATCCCCATATCGCCATAGATGAGCTTAAGCAGCCGGTTCTTCCGGTTGGAAACAAGCTCCACCAGGCGGTACAGGGCACCCGGCTCGTCCAGGCCGTACTCGAAGGCCCCGCCGACCACGGCAGGATCCTGGAGGGCCCGGCGCAGGGCACGAAGGGACCAGGGGTGGGGGGCGCAATCGGCGTGCAGAAACCAGAGGACATCCCCGGTGGCCACGGCCGCGCCGGCGTTCATCTGCGCGCCCCGCCCGCGGGGCCCGCTGACCACCCGGGCCGGGAATGGGGTCCGGTCCAGGGTCCGGTCGGTGCTGCCCCCGTCGGCGACGATAACCTCCAGCACGTCCCCGAGGGCGGCCAGGAGCCCGACATGGTCGTGGATACGGTCTTCCTCGTTGAGCGTGGGCGTAATCACTGAAACCGAGAGCATGCCACCCCCGCACTGGAGCGTAGTTTCCTGGTTCGTCACTTTGCCGCAGTGACTATCGTCCGGCATGGGGGTGTCGATGTCCGGTTGTTTGACGAGGGCGGAGACCGTCCAATGCGCAACCGTTGTCGGATGTTCTCATAATCCAACCGACGCGACCAAGCGCTTTCTCAACCCGCTGCCCCCGAAGCACGGACCCGGAGCGGTGGAGCGGTATCGAACTCAGCAGCGGGTACCTCTCCACTCGAACTTCCGGGACGGAGCCGCCCACCCCGTCGCCCGGGTGCGATCGGCGACCGCCGGCCCGACCGGCTCCTGGGTCACGAGGCCGGAACGCGGTACCGCCGGGTGGTTTCACCGGCAGATATCAGCATCATCACGACTGAATCCCCAATCCATAGCACCCTGACCCCTCTACGGCCAGCTCCACCTATAGAGAACATGCTTGATCGGGATAGTCGCGGATCTTCGGGCCGTCAGGAGGGGGGGCAAGGATCCCGTGGCGGGCGGTCCTCGTCCGGCAGGTTTCCCCCCAGGAGGGAGGCCGCCACCCGGAAGGTGATACGCCCTTGGCACGTCGTGGTGACGCGGCAGACGGAATCAATGCCCCCCGAACCAGCTTGGTCTCATGACCGGGGTCGTCATGGTTACAGGGCCAAAGACACCTTTTAGCATCAGGTTAGGCGGCAACCCGGAGGCGGCCCGCCCGAACACCGAGGCGCTTCCGGACCTGGGAACACCTCGCCCCCGGCATCTGGGTCCAAGTCCGCACACGATGTGCCGGCCACGCCCCCGAGCGTGTGGCCGCCGCCCGATCCGGGAACGGCAGCGGCCGCCCCAACCCTTCCGGCGCCCGGCATGAAGGCGACAACCGCAGCAGGATAACCAGCAATGCCGGGTTCACTTTCCCACCCATGAATTGCCAATTCTACTTGCCTGACCCGGAGGACTGGAGTATTCCTGACACCGTTGGTGACTGCTCGGAAGTCTGGCCGCACGTCGATCCGACGGACACGGGGGTGGACGGGGAGGAAGCATCCATGGCCAAGCTGATTCGCCTGTCCGCAGGCTCCGGCCTCAGCTGCACCAGCTGCCGGCACTTCATCGATGATCCGGAAGCGCTGGAGGACGAACTCAAGGGGCTCACCATCCTGAGCTCCGCCTATGGTTCCACCCGCGCCAACGCAGGAATCTGTCACAAACTGCGTCTCTTCCTCGAGCCGGTCCTCGCTACCGAATGTGATGACTTCGAACACAGGTAGGGGCTCTTGTCCGCTTCTTCCCCACCATTCCGGTCCGACCGGACCGAGCAGATCCCCGATGCAATCCGATACCCCCATGCTCGCGAGTGTCCAGAGATCCAGGAACCAAACCGCGACACCGATTCAAGGAGAGGGGCATGTCTGAAGCCAAACAGTGGGTCGTGCCTGAACCCAAACAACGATCGAAGCTGCTGACGACGGAGGACTACTGGGCCATTTGGCTCGGGCTGGCCATCATCCTGTTGGCCCTGTTCTTCTTCTGGAGCGGCTCCACCCTCAAGCCGATCGCGGTCAAGCCGGGAACGTGGACGAGCCTTTCGGAGATCGGGAGCGACTTCGCCAAACACGGCGTCGCCTACCTGGCGCTGATGATCGGCTTCGGCCTGGTCTTCTCGTTCTCCATCGGGATCATGGGCCGCAGCGTCCGGGAGTATATTCCCGGATTCATCATCCTGTTCGTTGGATCCCTGCTCATCTTCTACCTCTCGGGGTGGAAGGTCCTCCAGCAGCTCGACCTCGGCGCACCCCTGCTGGCCCTCGGGATCGGCCTGATCCTCGGGAATATCGTCAGGTTCCCCAAGTGGTTCGACACCTCGCTGCGGACCGAGTACTACATCAAGACCGGCATCGTGCTCCTGGGCGCGACCTTGCCCTTCATCCTCATCGCCAAGGCCGGGTGGGTCGCATTCGTCCAGGCCACGATCATCTCCGTGACCACCTGGATGACCATCTACCTGGCCGCCACCCGGATCTTCAAGCTCGACCCCCGCTTCGGCGCGGTTCTCGGCACCGGAGGTGCGGTCTGCGGCGTGTCCGGGTCCATCGCCATCGGGGGTGCGGTACGGGCGGACAAGGACCATATCGCCGTCGGCATCGCCGTGGTGTCGGTATGGGCCCTGGTCATGATCTTCATCCTCGCCTTCGTCACCAAGGGCTTGATCGCCAACGGCACCATCTCTCCCGGCGAGGCCGGCGCCTGGATCGGAACCTCCGAGTACGCCGACGCGGCCGGGTTCGCGGTGGTGGCGGAGCTGGCGGCCGAGCACGGGGACGGGCCCATCCAGACCTTCACCCTCATGAAGGTGATCGGACGCGACATCTGGATCGGTATCTGGGCCTTCATCCTGGCCATCGTCTCGGTGACCTTCTGGGAGAAGAAGGAGAGCGGCGCCAAAAGGGCGGCAGTCGGAGCCGGAGTGATCTGGCAGCGCTTCCCGAAGTTCGTCATAGGGTTCTTCCTCGCCTGCGTGGTGACGAGCCTCGTCGCCGCCTTCCCTCCCTCCGACCATGTAGGCAAGACTGCGACCAAGGGGACCTTCAGCACCAAGGCGGGAAAGACGGCCTTCGACGCCGACTTCTCGAACTACGTGGTTCCCCCGCAGCTGCAGGGCAGATTCAGCTACGATGCCGACAAGAAGGTCATCACCCTGCAGGGCGGAATGACCAAGGAGGACCGGGATCTGCTGATGGCCAACGCCACTCCCCAGCAGCAGACGGCTCTGAGACAGCTCGAGCACAAGGCCGACTGGTTCGAGAGCGAGCTGCAACCCAGGGTCATCAGCCCGGTCAAGACCCTCCGTTCCTGGGCCTTCGTGCTCTGCTTCCTCTGCATCGGCCTGTCCACCCGGTTCAAGGAGCTGGCCGGCTTCGGCATGAAGCCCTTCTACGCCTTCACGCTGGGGGTCCTGATCAACGTCCCACTCGGCTACATCATGTCCACCATCGTGTTCAAGCACTTCTGGGCGGCCATCAAGTAGCGGACCTCGAGCGAGCGCTTCCGAAGCGGGCACGCGCTCCGGCGCGTGCCCGCGCTTCCTGCCGGACAGGGAAGCGGCCCTTCCCCCCTGCAGGCCGTAACATCCTCTGGATAGGCCGATTCTCCCCCCCAGGGCCGCCCCTCCGCCTACGACGGCGATCCCACCACGGGTATACTCGACCGCGGCCGCAGATCCGAGGAGCATCTTCGCCGGGCGGGCAGGCGACCCCTCCGGCGACCCCGGCTCTCTCCCTGCGGAACGAGGAGCATGACATGACGTTCCGACCGGCCGGATGGTCCCGCGTTGTCTTCGAGGAAGTCCCGGTCTACATCCATCCGGATCATCCCCACTGGTTCGTCCCCAACGCGGCCGGGGACCGTCTGCTGGAGCGGCTGCGGGACCATCCCCAGGCGCTGGTGGATCCCGAGGAAGCCCGCTTCCTGGCCCGATTGCCCGAGATCCCCCCCGCAGCCCACCCCTATCCCGGCCGCGCTTCCTACCTCTCCACCGACCGGCTCGATGAACTGTGGTTGCACGTCACCAACCGCTGTGACATGGCCTGTCGGCACTGTCTGTTCAGCTGCAGCCCCAAGGTGGATTCGGAGATGCCCGCAGGCCGGATCCTCGAGCTGGCCGGCCAGGCCCATCGCCTCGGAGCCCGGGTCTTCGCGCTGACCGGCGGAGAGCCCCTGGTCCACCGGGAATGCCATGAGGTGCTCACGGGGCTGCTCGAGCTCCCCGACACGGACCTGGTGATCCTCACCAACGGCATGTCCATCCGCTCCCAGGCCGGATTCCTCGCCCGGCTTCCCCGGGAGCGGATGCACCTCCAGGTGAGCGTGGACGGGATGGAGCCCCGCCACGACCGGCTCCGGGGAAGGGGGGCACACCGGCGGCTGCGCGAACAGCTCGAGTGGCTGCGTGAGCAGCACTGGCCCTTCACGGTCTCCACCTGTATCGACCGCCACAACATGCACGAGATGGTGGAGATGGTAGAGGGGGCGGCCGAACTCGGGGCCTCCGCCCTCCACCTGATGTGGTACTTCGTCCGGGGTCGGGGGAGGGGAACCGAGCTTCCCGACACCGCCCTCCTCGCCTCCGGCCTGGTCAAGGCCGCCACGAGGGCCGAGGAGCTGGGCCTCGCCATCGATAACCTGGATACGGTGCGCAGCCGGGTCTTCGCCCCTCCGGGTACCAAGCACGACGGGCCTTCCAGCGGTTGGTCGTCCCTCGCGGTGGGCCCGGACGGTAACCTCTACCCTTCTCCCGCACTGATCGGGATCCAGGCGCTGGCCACCGGGATCAACGGGGACCTGGCCGCCTCCTGGCGATCCAGTCCCGTGCTCTCCGAGCTGCGCTCCATCAGCGTGGCCACGAGCCCCTCGCCCTTGCGCTTCCTCCTCGGCGGCGGCGACTACGACCACAGCTACGTCAGCACGGGCAGCTTCGCGGGCCACGACCCCTACCTCCCCGCCTATGAGACCCTGGCCCTCTGGTCCATAGCCCGGCTGGCCCGGCGCCAGGGCGACGCCGGCCCGCCGCGGCTACGGGCCATGATGGGAGACCTGCTCGAGACCTGTTCCGTCGCCGACGAGGTCGCCCTGACCCACAGCAACTGCGTGCTCTCCCTGACCAGCGAGAACGGGACGGCCGCGGTGGGTCGCTTCTATGCCCGGGCGGCGGAGAGCGTCCGGGAGGACATACTCAATCCGGTCTGCTACGACGACCGGACCGTGGAGCACATACCCCCCGAAGGACGGGTGCGGGGGTACGGCTGCGGCAGCCCCGTCCTGGACGCCCAACTGGTGCCCGGGGAAACCGTGGTCGACCTTGGTTCGGGCATGGGCGTGGAGTGCTTCATCGCGGCCAAGCAGGTCGGCCGCCGGGGCCGGGTCATCGGCATCGACATGCTGGACCCCATGCTCAACCGGGCCAACCGGACGGCGGCCGGTGTTCGGCGGAACCTCGGATACGACAACGTCCGCTTCCGGAAGGGGCTGCTGGAGGCCCTTCCCCTCGAGGATTCCTGTGCCGACGTGGTGATCTCCAATTGCGTGCTCAATCTCTCCCACGACAAGCGCCGGATCTTCGCCGAGATCGCGAGGATCCTGCGTCCCGGCGGCCGACTGGTCGTCTCAGACGTGGTATGCGAGTCCGACCCCGGCCCCGCCATCCGGACCGACGAGACCCTGATCGGGGAGTGCCTCGGCGGCGCCCTCACCCAGCGGGATCTCTTCGGGCTGCTCGACGAGTCGGGGCTGGTGGGCGCCGAGGTGGTCAGCCGTTTCCCCTACCGGAAGGTCGGGGGCCACCAGTTCTTCTCCATGACCTTCCGGGCGCGGAGACCCGCTGGCCGGGAGACGCTGCGGGTGATCTACCCCGGGCCGTTCCGCGCCCTGTTCGCCTCCGACGGCACGCTGCTTCCCGCCGGGCAGAGCGTGACCTTGCCGGCGAATGTCGCCGAGCGACTCAGCGACCAGATTCTCGTCCTGGACGAGGAGGGAACGGTGGTCAATCTGGACCTGGGGGCGAGTTCGTGCTGCACCCCGGCCGGGACCGACGGAGGAGGATCCTGCTGCGGCTCACCCGGGACCGAACCCGCGTCGTGCTGCGGAACACCTCCCGAGGGCATCGGCGGCAGCGATCCGGCGGTGCCGGAGGCTTCACCGGGGTACCCGGACCACCCCCGGCGGGTCACCAAAGCCCCGGCATCCTCTCGTGGCACACCCAGGGAAGCAACCGGATGCATGGTCTGCGGGGCGGAGCTCGAATACACGACGCAGGAGAGGGAGTTCTCGTGCCACTACTGCCGCCGCCGGTTCTCCTCGGCCATGATCTGCCCGGAGGGCCACTTCGTCTGCGACGCCTGCCACGTTGCCGATGCCCTCGCCGTCATTGAGCGCATCTGCCTCTCCGGCGATGAGACCGACATGGTGGCCCTGCTCCTGCGCATCCGGTCGCATCCCGCCGTCTCCATGCACGGTCCCGAGCATCATGCGCTCGTGCCCGGGGTGATCCTGGCCGCCTGCCGCAACGCCGGCCACCCGCTGGTCGATGCGGATATTCTCGAGGGCATTCACCGCGGCTCGGGGATCCCCGGGGGAGCCTGTGGATACCTCGGCATCTGCGGCGCTGCGGCGGGAGCCGGAGCCGCCTTCTCGGTGCTCCTCGAAGCCACCCCGCTGAAGGGTGCACAACGCAGGGATGCGATGTCGATCGTGGCCCGCATCCTCGAGGGGATCGCCGCTTTCGAGGCCGCCCGCTGCTGCCAGCGGGACTGCTACGTCGCGCTCCGGGAAGCGGCGGCGATCCTGCCCGAACTGGTCGCAAACGCTCCCCGGGCGGAGGCCGTCATCAGCTGCGACCAGTTGCGCCGGAACCCGGATTGCCTGGGCCGAACCTGTCCCCTGCACCCCCGCTCCGTTGCCGGGTTCCCAAAGGAGCGCCCTCCTTTCGTGCCGGCCCTCGACTGACCGGCAGGAAACGAACGAACCCCGCCTGCTGCCGGAGCCGGCGGGGTTCGTGAATGACGTCGGCACCGGGCCTATCCGGCCCCGGCCCGAGCGTGCGGATGAGACCCTAGAACTTGTACTGCCACTGGACGACGTACCCGTCGTCCGTGTACCCGCCGATCCCGGACCAGTCCTCCTTGTCGCCGGTGGCCAGGATGTAGTTGACCACGATCTTGCAACGCTGCAGATCGCGCGCCTTGCCGCTGACGGGGGCCAGGTAGAAGTTGGCCCCGATGTAGGTGTTCCCGAGGTTGTAGGTGTCCTTGCCCGGACGCTCCGAAGAGGCCTGGTAGTGCTTCACCATCGCCTGCACCTGGTCGTGGACCATATAGCCCGCGGTGAGAGCGATGCAGTTCTGCTTCCAGTCCTTGACGCCCCGGATGTTCGTGCCGTACACAAACTCGCCCTTGAGCTCGAACTTCTGGTACTCGGAGGCGGCGCCCACGTCGAAGACCGTGTAGTCCTCGGTGGCCAACGTATCCGAACCGCCCGCCTTCTCCGATATGGCCCCGGCCGCCTCCACGTGGAAGAGCTTGCCGTAGTCGTAGTGGACCCGGCCGGCGTAGGCCAGGGCGTCCCCGAGCACCTTCTTGTCCCAGATCACGGCGCTGCTGCGGCCGGCGGGGTTGAAGACGCCGACGTCGTAGCCGAAGCCGTACCCCTGACGCTCCGTGCCCATCTCCAGGCCGTTCGTCTTCATCCATTTGTCTTCGGGCTGGCTCTCCTGGCCGATCAGGCGGCCGCTGACCATGAGCCCGAAGTCCCGTTCCAGGACCAGGCCCTTGTCCAGTCCGCTCCGCTCCACGTTGTCCAGGTTCCACCCGGGCACCGTGAACGCCATCCCCAGCGGGGTCTTGATCATCCCCAACCGGACGGAGACAGCGTTGTCGAAGCGGTATGCGACGAAGGCATCCTTGATCATCTTCGGCAGGCCGCCCTCGTCCGAGGTGTGGGACTGGTTGAAGTCCAGGAACAGCTTGCCGGCGACCGGCGACCGGAAGTAGTTGAAGCCCACCCGGATCCGCTGCGCCTGGAAGAACGGCCCCCCTTCCGAGGTGAAGGCATCACCGCCCCGGATCTCGAACTGGCTGAACCCGTACACATCGAGCTTGAGCTTGTTGCCGTTGACCTCGTCGGTGACGGTCATATTGGCCATGGCGGGCAGGGCCACGGTCATGAGCAGTGCCGTGAGCCATGCGATCGTCCATCCCTTGCCAACATGCATCTTCATGTTCTCCTTCCTCTCTCCCATCCCAGAACAGCCGCACCCACGACCCGCTGAGGGCCGTGACCTGCGGACGACCTACCGCTGGCCAAAACCTATTCGGCCTCGATCGGGTTCTTGTCGAAGTAGCTCCACTCGATCCACGAGCCATCGTAGTTGCCCAGGAGACCCGGGTCCCAGCCCATCAGGTACAAGCCGAACATGAGGGTGGTGGTGCGTACCCCGGACTGGCAGTAGAAGATCTGCCGCTTGGTCTTGTCCATACCGTGTTCGTCGATGACCTTCTGGATTTCGGCCGCGGTCTTGAAGGCGGTGGGCGGGTCCCCCTCGGACACGCTGGTCTTGAACTCCTTCCAGTTCAGGAACTTGGCCCAGGGGATGCGTCCCTTCCGGAAGGCGCCGCTCTTGAGCTCCTCGCCCGTCCACTCCTTCTTCTCCCGGTTGTCCCAGAGTTGGTACTCGGGGTTCGTGCGGGCCTCGTAGACGTCGTACATGCTGGCGAGCCAGCCCGGAAGCGGCCGGGAAGCGGTGAAGTTGCCCTTCGTGTTGCTGCCCCCGCCCAGCAGGGACTTTTCGGTGTCGTACCCGGCCGCCTTCCACCCCTGGTAGCCGCCGTCCAGGATGCGACAATCCGTTTTCCCGTAGAGATAGAACGCCCACCACAGGCGGGTGGCATCGTACTTCTCGTCGTAGATGACGACCTTGGAGTCGTTGTTCACGCCGAGGTTGCGCGCGAAATCCTGGAACTCGGCCCGGTTGAGGATCATGCCTTCGTACGGGAACGGCTCCCCTTCCTTCGGCTCGTAGTCCGGACGCCAGGTCTGGACCGCGCCGGGGATGTGGCCGGTCTTGTAGGCCAGGTCCTTGGTGACAGAGATGACGACGAGATTCGCGTCACCGGCATCGATCAGTTGCTTGAGCTCCTGTGCAGTGATCAGCGACTCGCCTCGCTCGAAGCCCTTGTAGCCCGCGATGGCGGGGCCAGCAACGACGAGTGCGGCAAGAACGATCGTCATCACACCAGCAGTGAGAGGATGGATCCGCATCTTGTGACCTCCCTAATCGTCCCATTCACCTTCACACCTGTGCCCAACCGGCACGTCACGATCGGTGATCGTGCGCAGCGCTCCGCTGCAACGATGTGCCGCGGCGATCTCTACCCGCGGTACGACATCGATCGTGCGGCCGGGCACAGTCCGCACTAATAGCACAGAAGATACGACTCGTCATCACGCACCTTTGTATTTTCCTTTTCAAACCCACTCAATTCTACGGACATCTTTGTCTTGTACCCGGCTTGTCAGTTTCGATACCGTACCGGACTTGGTGCCTTTTCCCACCCATACACGACCACAATGGTCTTGCGATTATAATGGTCCATTTAGCCCTGAATCTGGCCGTTAGAGCCTACATCACGCCTCCCGCCTATCATTGATCCGCACGTGAATTCCAAATTTCGGACTATGAATAAGCGCTGTTCACCGGTGGGTAGTACATTCGCTGAGGCGGTGGGCTCGGTTCTTCCGCCGGCCAGGGTGGTCCCCGGGGCTTCCAATAGCAAACACGGTGCTCCTGACGACCACCCCAGTCACGTTTGTGCTCTTGCCGACCCCGGCCCTACGGATGGTGAGCGGGGGTGGACGTCCGGATTACGGACCGTGACTTGCCGGCGGAAGGCGGTTCGTCAAGGAGTTGGACCGATGAGCGACTCTGCGGTGCGGCCGGTCGGGTCATGGTGGGAGCGGAGGGCACAGGATCCGGAGCCGGATCGGTTGACCGCGATCGCGGACGAGATCCTCGGCCGGTGCCGGGGTGAAGGGCCCGCGAATTGCGTGAACCGCTGCCCCCTCCACGTGGACGCAAGGGGTTACGTTCAGCTGACCCGCGAGGGTCGGTACCGGGACGCCCTCCAGCTGGTCAGGGACAAGCTGCCCTTTCCCGGCATCCTCGGTTACCTCTGCGTCCATCCCTGCGAGCTCCACTGCAAGCGGATCGACGAGGATTCCCCGATCCGCATCCGCGACATCAAGCGCTTCCTGGCCGAGTGGGAGCCGGGCGACCCTCAACACATCCTGGAGTGCGAACCGCGCCAGTCCGCCACCGTTGCCGTGGTGGGGGCCGGACCGGCGGGGCTGATCGCCGCCCACGACCTGGCCCGCGCCGGGTACGGGGTGACCGTCTTCGAGCGTGAGCAGGAGATTGGCGGGTGCCTGGTCGACAAGATCCCCTCCTGGCGCCTGCCCAGGAGCGTGGTGGACCGGGATCTCTCCATCATCCAGGCCCTGGGCATCGAGGTGCGGACGGGCGTAAGGGTGGGCCGGGAGCCGGGCCTGGAGGACCTGCTCCGGGACTTCGGGGCGGTGGTGCTGGCCGCCGGGTACGCGGGAGGGGCGGAGCTGTTGCGCCGACACGGGTCCCCGCTCGCCCCGACCATCCGGGACACCGTCTTCGCGGATCCCCTGACCGGCGAGACGGGGATTCCCGGCCTCTTCGCGGCCGGCGACGCGGTCAGCGGACCGGCCAGCGTCATCCAGTCCCTGGCCCAGGGGCGGCGGGCCGCCGAGTCGGCCCGCCGGTACCTGGCCGGAGAGGACCTCCGCGAGGGCCGGGAGGAGCCCCTGCCCTCCCGTCTCCTGTGGACGCTGGAGATCGACGAGGAGGAACGGCGGCGGCGAGAGCGGACTCCGGTCATGCTGGAGCCGCCCGTCCCCGGGCTCACCGAGGAGGAGGCCCGGGCCGAGGCCGAGCGCTGCCTCGATTGCCAGTGCGGGCTCTGCGTCCAGGACTGCGAGTTCCTCACCAAGTACGCGGGCTCGCCCAAGGAACTGGCCCGCCGGTTCAAGAGCAACGGTCTCGACGAGGAGTCCCTGCGGGTGGCGTACTCCTGCAACGTATGCACGCTCTGCGCCACCGTCTGTCCGGAGGACCTGGATACCGGAGCCCTGCTCCTCGAGGCACGGCGCCGGGCGGTGGAGGCGGGCAAGGGTCCCCTCCGGGACCACAAGCCGACCCTGGGTTACTACAAGGCCGGCGTCTCGGGACTGTTCACCATGGTCATGGCCGAACCGGGCCGCAGGACCAGCCAACGGCTGTTCTTCACCGGCTGCGCCCTGCCCGCGGTCGCGCCCGGCCATACCGTGACCGTCTACGACGAGCTACGCAAGCACTATCCCGGCACCGGGGTGCTGATGAGCTGCTGCGGAGCGCCGGTCGAGCTCCTGGGCATGGACCGGGACCTCATGGACTGCCGGGACAGCCTTCTGAGGATGATGGAGAGCGTCGGCGCCGACGAGCTGGTGGCCGCCTGTCCCGACTGCGCCCACACCCTGTCGAACATCCTCCCCCAGGTGAAGATCTCCACCGTCTGGGAGCTCCTGGCCGGGACCTGGACCGTGCCGCACAACCGCGAGGGTGTGGAAATCTCCATCCACGACTCCTGCAAGGCCCGCCACCGTCCCGAACTCCACACCGCCATCCGCACCCTGGTGGAGGCCGGTGGCAGCACCATCACCGACGTCGACTATGCCGGCGAGCTGGCCCGGTGCTGCGGCATGGGGGGGATGATCTTCGACGTGGATTCCGACCTATCCCAGCGCATCACCCGCCGGCGGGCCGAGGAGTCCCCGTTGCCGATGATCACCTACTGCGCCGGGTGCCGGATGGCGCTCTACGGCTGCGGCAAGGAGTCGATCCACATCCTGGACTACCTGCTCTCCGATGACTGGCGCCAGGCCGCGACGGCGAAGCCTCCAGGCAGCCTTCCGCGCTATCTCAACCGGCTGAAGACCAAATGGGCGTTCCGGAGGCTGCGCCCCTTGCGGGCGGGGAGATGAGGATGAGTGCCGACGAACTCCTGACCCTCACCGTCAACGGGACCGCGGCCACGGCCGAACCAGGGACATTGCTGATCGATCTCCTGCGGGGAATGAACATCCACGTTCCCACCCTGTGCCACGACGAGCGATTGACCCCCTACGGGGGTTGCCGCCTGTGCGTGGTGGCGCGCAGGGACGGCCGGGGCGGCCTGGTGGCCGCCTGTTCGACCCCCGTGCAGCGCGGCATGGAAATCGAGACCGATACCCCCGAGGTCCGCGAGTCCCGCAAGCGGCAGCTTCAGCTCATGGTCCTGAACCACCGGATGGAGTGCCCGGTCTGCGACCGGACCGGAGACTGCCGCTTCCAGGATCTGCTCTTCGAGTACGGCGCTTCCGGGGATCCCCTTCCCTTCCAGCGGTTGGAGGCGCCTCCCGACCTGCGGTCGCCGGTGATCGTGCGCGACCCCGAGAAGTGCATCCTGTGCGGGAAGTGCGTGCGCATCTGTGACGAGATCCAGGGCGTGGCGGCCATCGGCATCATCGAGCGGGGCCGCGAAGCCCGGGTGACGACGCTGCTGGATAGGCCCCTGGACTGCGAATTCTGCGGCCAGTGCGTCGACGCCTGCCCGGTAGGGGCCCTGGTGGCCCGGCCCTACCGGTCCGGGGTCCCGGTCTGGCAGCGTTCGGCGGCAACGACCACCTGCTCGTTCTGCAGCTGCGGCTGCCAGATCACGATCGAGACGCACGACGGGAAATTGCTCCGGGTCCGGGCGGATGAGGGTACCTCACCCAACCACGGCAAGCTGTGCGCCAAGGGTTGGCTGGGCTGGGACCTGGTCGAGGACCCGGCCCGTATCGACTCGCCCCTCCTCCGGCGGGACGGAGAGCTGGTTCCGGTGGACTGGGACGAGGCCCTGGAAGCCGCGGCGTCCGCGATCCGGAACTCGATGGAGGTCGGCCGGCCGGTGGTGGGCCTGGGCAGCACGCGGCTGACCTGCGAAGACGCCTACCTGATGCAACGATTCATCCGCGGGGTCGCCGGCTCGCCCCATGTGGATACCGGCCCGGGAACCGGGGCCGAGGCCCTGGTCGAGGGTATGGCCGCTGCGACCGGGATCCCGGCCTCCACCGCCACCCTGGACGACATGGCCGCGGCCGACGTCGTGCTCGTCCTCCGGGCGGATCCGGCCCGCACCCATCCCCTGGTCAAGACGGAACTGGTCCAGGGCGCGCGGCGGAAGGGACAGAAACTCCTCCTCGCCCATTCGCTCTCCGGGGGCCTGGAACGCCGCGCCTCGCTGTACCTCCCCGTCGAACCCGGCACCGAGGACACCCTGCTCCGGGGAATCGCCGCCCACGTGCTCCGTCAGCGGAAGAACGTCCCGGACTCCGTCCGCTCCCTGCCGGGCTTCGGGGACTGGTCTTCGGAACTTGCTTCTGCCGATTCCGACGCCCTTGCCCGCGCCGTGGGAGTTCCGGCGGAGCGGATCGAGACCATGGCGGGGACGCTGGCCGCGGCGAACTCCGTGGTGGTGGTGATCGTCACCGGACGCGGAATCCCGGGCGACCCCGCCGCCGTGGTTCGCAACGCCGCCTGCCTCATGAGCCTCCTGGACCGGGAACGGCCGGGCAGCGGACTCCTGATCCTGGGGGAGAAGGCGAATCTGCAGGGGACCGTCGACGTCGGACTGAATCCGTCCCTCCTTCCCGGACACCGGCCGGTCGCGGACGCCACCGCCCGGGCCGAGGTCGCCGAGGTCTGGGGCAGCGAACCGCCTGCGGAAACGGGCTGGAAGTCCGCCGAGGCCCTCCTCCACGCCTCCCGCGGCGAGGTCGGCGTCCTGCACATCGTCGGCCAGGATCCGGTCGGAGCCTGGCCCGATGACGGCAGGGCCCGGAAGGCGGTGGAATCGGCCGGTTTCGTGATCGTGCAGGATGCGTTCCTCACCGAGACCGCCCGGCAGGCGGACCTCGTCCTTCCGGTGCGGGTGCTGGCCGACCGCCAGGGGACCCTGACCGGGGCCGACGGCGTCCGGAGACGGCTGCGGCCGCTTCCCGACACCGGTCACCCGCTTCCCCAGGACGGGGACATCTTCGTCGAGATCGCCCGGCGACTCGGAGCCTCCCTTCCCCTGGGCCGGGACCTGGAGGACGAGATCGATCGCCTCGCCGCCCGGCCGCATCCGCCGGCCCGGGTGACCCGGTTCGAGACCTCGGCCCCCCCTCCGGCGACAATTACCCAGGACGGCCTCCGGCTGGACCTCTCCCCCCAGCTGTTCCACTCCGGCTCGGTCACCCGCCGCAGCCGGAGACTGCAGGAGCTCTCCCCCACCGACGCCGTTCGCCTCTCGCCGTCGGACGCCCGGGAAGTCCATGCGGAGAACGGGGACGCGATCCGCATCCTGGTGGAGGGACGAGAGTTCACCGCCCGGGCGCGCATCGACCGGACGGTGCGCCCAGGCACCCTGATCCTGGCCCGGAACGGCGGTGCGATCAACGGAGCGGCGTCCGTGGTCGCCGATCCGCAACGGCCCGCCACCGCCCGCGTAAGGAGGTTGGAATGAGTCAGGTGGTCGAGACTCCCGCCGCCGATTCCCCGGTCGAACCGGAGGGCTTCTACGGCGCCGAGGAGGCCGGACCCGCCGCGGAGATCCCGTCCGAGATCTGGGGCGAGATCGACGAGTTCGTCGACCGGAACCCCGGGGGTCAGGAGCGTCTAATTCCCCTGCTCCACATGGTCCAGGCCCGCCTGGGGTACCTTCCCTTCCCGGTCCAGGAGGTCATCGCCGACCGTCTCGGCATGTCGCCGGTGCAGGTCTACGGGGTGGTGAGCTTCTACCACTTCTTCACCACCACGCCGCGCGCCCGCCACCAGGTCAAGGTCTGCCTGGGAACCGCCTGCTTCGTGCGCAACGCCCAGCAGCTGCTCACCGCCCTGAAGGAGGTCTGCCAGACCGACATCGGCGGCATCTCGGACGACGGGCTCTTCAACCTCGAACAGGTGCGCTGCATCGGGGCCTGCGGCCTGGCCCCGGCCATCACCATCGACGATGAGGTCCACGGCAACCTGACCGCGCCCAAATCGCGTCGCCTGGTCGAACGGCTGCGCCGCGCTGCGGAGAAGGCGGCGAAGCCCGCTCCGGCAGCCGAACCGACGGCGGGCGAGGCCGGGGAGAAGCCCGGGAAGGCGCAGGAGGAAGGCCAATGAGCGGGGATGCCACTCCCGTCGCCGAGCGGGCGACCGCGGGGTACACGGTCAAGATCTGCGCCGGCACCGGTTGCGTGGCCAGCGGCTCCCTCAAGGTCGCCGCTGCCTTCCGGGAAGCCCTGTCCCGGGAGGGCGGAGTGGAGGCCACCGTCGAGGAGGTGGAGCACCTGGGGGACCAGGTCAGCATGGACATCACCGGCTGCCACGGCTTCTGCGCGATGGGTACGCTCGTGGCCATCCCCGAACTGAAGGTGATGTACTGCAAGGTCAAAGCCAAGGACGTGAAGGAGATCGTCGAGACCAGCCTGCGCAACGGGCAACTGGTGGAACGCCTGCTGTTCCAGGACCCCGTCCGGGGCACGAGCTGCCACGGGGAGCACGACATACCCTTCTTCAACAAGCAGCTCCGGACCGCGCTGCGCAACTGCGGGAACGTCAATCCAGACCGGATCGAATCCTACGAACGGAACCGGGGCTACGAGGCCCTGGCCACCGTACTGCGCGAGCGGAAACCCTCCGAGGTCGTGGAGGAGATAAAGCGATCCGGGCTCCAGGGGCGCGGCGGAGCCGGATTCCCCACCGGCCTCAAGTGGCAGTTCGTGGCCGAGAGCCCCCCGGCCCGAAGTACGTGGTCTGCAACGGCGACGAGGGGGACCCCGGCGCCTTCATGGACCGCAGCGTCATGGAGGGGGACCCGCACGCGGTCATCGAGGGCATGGCCATCGCCGCGTACGCGGTCGGGGCCGCCCGGGGCTTCCTCTACGTGCGGGCTGAATACCCCTTGGCCGTACAGCGGATGCGACTGGCCCTGGAGCAGGCCCACCACCGCGGCTTCCTGGGCGAGCGGATCCTCGGCAGCGAGTTTTCCTTCCAGGCCACCATCATCGAGGGCGCGGGAGCCTTCGTGTGCGGGGAGGAGACCGCGCTCCTGAACTCGATCGAGGGCAAACGCGGCCTACCCAATCCCCGCCCCCCCTACCCGGCGGTCAAGGGTCTCTGGGGCTGTCCGACCCTGATCAACAACGTGGAGACCTACGCCAACGTTGCCCGCATAATCCGCGAGGGGGCGGACACGTTCTCCGGCATCGGAACGAAGCTGAGCAAGGGCACCAAGACCTTCGCCCTCACCGGGAAGGTCAACAACATCGGCCTGGTCGAGGTGCCCATGGGGACCACCCTTCGGGAGATCATCTTCGACATCGGCGGCGGCATCCCCGGGGGGAAGGAGTTCAAGGCGGCCCAGACCGGTGGGCCTTCGGGGGGATGCATCCCCGCCTCGCACCTCGACACCCCCATCGACTACAAGTCCCTCCAGGAACTGGGCTCGATGATGGGCTCCGGGGGACTGGTGGTGCTGGACGAAACGACCTGCATGGTCCAGCTCGCCCGGTTCTTCATGGAGTTCTGCGTCGAGGAATCGTGCGGCAAGTGTCCGCCGTGCCGGATCGGCAATCAGGTCATGCTCGGCATCCTCGACCGTATCTGCGAGGGGGAGGGGCGGCCCGGGGACATCGAACGCCTGGAGTCGCTGGGGGAACACATTCGCCGCACCTCGCTCTGCGGACTGGGCCAGTCCGCCCCCAACCCCACGCTCTCCACCATCCGGCACTTCCGTCACGAGTTCGAGATGCACATCGCCGAACACAGCTGCCCGGCCCGGGAGTGCTACAAGCTGGTGACCTTCTACATCGACGAGGAGACCTGCGCGGGGTGCCAGATGTGCAAGACCTCCTGTCCGTCGGGGGCGATCACCGGCGAGAAGAAGCACGCGCACAAGATCGACTCGGAAGTCTGCATCCACTGCGGGGCCTGCCTGTCGTCGTGCCCCACGGACGCGGTTCGGACCCTATAGCACGGAGGGGGCGATGGCTCGAAAGACCGTTCTGGTGGTCGACGACGACCAGGTGTTCGTTGCCGCGGTAACGGCCATCCTCGAGACGAACTACGAGGTCCGGACCGCGGGCAACGGAACGGAGGCGTTCGAGAGCGTGGCCGAACTGAAACCCGACCTGATCGTGCTGGACGTGATGATGGACTACCTTTCCGAGGGGTTCGACGTCGCGCGCAAGCTCCGTGGCGATCCCGTCATGAAGGACATCCCCCTGGTCATGCTCACCGGGGTCGACCAGCGGTTCGACTATCGGCTCGAGCAGGACGAGAGCTGGGTGCCCTGCGACCGCTTCCTGGAGAAGCCGGTCGAACCCGAGAAGCTGCTGGCCGAGGTGTCGGCGCTGCTCGGCTGAAGCTGCCCGTGGCACGATTCGGGACCATCTTCGCGACGGAGCTCCACGACCAGTTGCTGTGGTTCGGCCGTCTGCGCTGGCTGGTGGCGGGCGCCCTGGCCCTGGCTTCCCTGGCCGGGCCCAGGCTGGGCCTGCCCGCGGTGTGGCCGAGCATGTTCGTCGTGGCCGGCGTGGTCGCGGCCTACAACATCTTCTTCCAGACCTGGCTGGCCGGTGACAGCCCGCACCCAGGCAACCTGCGCCTGGTCGCGCTCTCCCTCATGGTCATGGATCTCGCCATGCTGATGGTGGCGACGCACTTCACCGGCGGGATGCAGAGCCCCCTGTTGCCCTTCTTCGCCTTCCACATGGCCATCGGCACCATCATGCTCGCCGGCCGGAGCATGTACCTGCTCACCGGCGGTGTCGGCCTGGCCGCATTCTTCCTCTGGCTGCTGGAGACCCGGGGGATCCTGCCTTTCCACAACGTGACCGCGGCCGAGCTGGATCCGGCCACCGGGGCCCTGAACCTCCTGACCCTGGTGGCCGCCCTGTTCGGCATCGTCTACCTGACCAACTCCGCGGCCAGCCTGCTCAAACGCCGCACCCTCGAGCAATTCGAGACCACCAAGGTTCTGCACGAACGCACCGCGGAGCTGCAGAGGCTCCTGGATCAGCTTGCGGGCCTGGAGCGGCGAAAGTCCCATTTCATGCGGATATCCGCGCACCAGCTCCGGTCGCCCCTGGGCACCATCAAGACCGCTCTCACCGTGCTGACCAAGGGCTACGTCGACCCATCCACCGACCGGGGCCGGAAACTGATGGACGGAGCGTTGGAGACGGTCGACCGGCTCCTGGCGGTGGTGAACGACCTGCTCGACCTGGCCAAGATGCGGGAGCAGCGCGACCGGGCCGCCTGGTCCCGCCGGGTCAACCTCAACCAGCTCCTGGCCGATCTCTTCGATTCCCTGGCCCCCGAGGCCGAGGGACGCGAGGTGGAGCTGGAGACGGATTTCGAGGACCTGGCCGTGCTGGACTGGGGGGTGCCTCCGGCCCTGGTCCACGCCTTCGAGAACCTGCTCTACAACGCCATCAAGTACTCGCTTCCGGGAGGACAGGTCACCGCAACCCTCCGTCTCCGGGACGGGTGCGCCCTGGTGGAAGTGCTGGACCGGGGCATAGGCATCCCGGACGAATACCTCGACCAGGTGTTCCTGGAGTTCGTCCGGGCCCCCAACGCCAAGCACCGCGAGATCGACGGCACCGGACTCGGCCTGAGCATCGTCCGTGAGGTGATCGAGACCCACGGCGGCAGCGTCCAGGCCCAGCCCCGGAGCGGAGGAGGGACCGCATTCAGGATCCGGCTTCCCCTGGAACGCGAGACTCCGCCGGCCGGCGCCGGCGGCCCCGCCGGGTAGCCGGCAGGCTTCGCGTTCCTATCCCTTTCGGGACCGCTTCTCGGCCCGGCCTACCGCCTCCACCACCGCCGCCGGCTTCACGCCCTTGGGGAGGGTCCGGACCCGGGACCAGCCCCGGCCCTGCGCGTGCCGGGCCACTTCCTCGCCCACGCACCAGGCGATGACCTCGTCTCCCCATTCCGGCCGCCCGCGTTCCTCCTCGATGGCGTCCACCTCGGACACGCTGCGCAGGAGACACCCGGTCAGCTCCCCGGCCCCGAGGACCACCCGGGTGGCCTCGGTCGGCAGGAGCGGGATCTCCACCACTTCCCCGCCGGCCTGGATCAGGGCCTCCCGCAGCTCCGCCGCGGGCGAGATCATGACGATCCGCTCCCCGCAGCAGGGGCGCTCCTCGTGCCAGTCCATGTCCACGCCGTGCCGGGTCGTGGCGCCCACTACGAAGACGGCCGGGGGGCCGATACCGGCCCGGGACGCCTCCTCCGCCAGTCGTACCAGGGGGGCGGTCACCTTCCGCTGATCCGCGGTGGTGCCGCTCTCGATCACCGCGGCCGGAGTGTTCGGGTCCATGCCCCCGGCGAGCAACTGCTCCACCACCCGCGGGAGGCTGTTGACGCCCATGTATCCCACCAGCGTCGCGTTGGGATCCTGGGCCATGAGGTCCCAGCGCACCCGGGGAACCCCCTCCCCGGACGACTCGTGTGCGGTCAGAAGCGTGACGCGTACCGCCTCCCTCCGGTGCGTCACCGGAATGCCGGCCCACGCCGGGACGGCCACGCCGGAGGTCACCCCGGGAACGATCTCATAGGGAATCCCCGCCGCCTTGAGAGCCTCGGCCTCCTCGCCTCCCCGGCCGAACACGAAAGGGTCGCCCCCCTTGAATCGAACCACCCGTTTCCCCCGCCGGGCCAGGGCCACCAGGAGCGCGTTGATCTCCTCCTGGGCCACCGGATGATGCCCCGGCTGCTTCCCCACGCAGTGCAGCTCGATGCCGTCGGGCAGCCCCGGGGGAAGCGCCCGCGCCGCGAGCCGGTCGTAGACGATCGCCTCCGCCCTCTTCAGGCACTCCGCGCCCCGCAGGGTGAGAAGCTGCGGATTACCCGGGCCGGCGCCGACCAGGGACACGAACCCGGTTTCCGGGGCCCGGTGCCGCTTCCCGAGCGGGGAGGATCGACCCGCCCCGCCGGTCTCTCCTCCCAACCATTCCAGCTCCTCCTCCATGCCGGGTACCCGCGCCCGCATGCGTTGAGTATCCACGGTGCGGGTGAAGAAGACGTCGAAGCTGCGCTCCGCCCGGGCGGGCGACAGCCGCGCTCCCCTCACTCTCTCCCGGAAGTCGGCCGCGGCCCGGAGCCACTCGGTCCACTCGGGGCCGAACGTCCCTTCCAGGGTCTGCCGGAGCCGGCGGGAGATGAAGGGCGCCTTTCCGTCGGTGGAGATGCAGATCTGGAGGCTGCCCCGCCGGATGCGGGCGGGCATGTGGAAGCTGCACCTCTCGGGATCGTCGGCGACGTTGACCCAGACCCCCGCCGCCTCCGCATCCGCGAAAACGCGGGCGTTCACCGAGGCATCATCGGTGGCGGCGAAGACGAGGCGGTACCGGGACGCTTCCCCGTCCTCGTAGCGCCTCCGGTGGAGCTGCAACTCCCCCCCGGAGGCGAGCTGTGACACCGCCTCGCCGGGGTCCTCGGCCACCACGGTGACCTGCGCGCCCTCCTCCAGGAGGGACTCGATCTTGCGCAGGGCGACACCCCCGCCCCCCACGACCAGACAGCTCTTCCCGTTCACGGCCAGCGTCACCGTCAGCATCGATGCTCCTTCCCGTGCCGGAAACCGCTCCCGGCCCTCCAGAGGATACTACGGCCGCCGCAGGGAGACGGGGATCGGTTCTCGCGGCCGCGGCGGCGGGCGGAGCCGGCCCGCATCCGGGTGGGGACCATCCGAGGATCAGGGCCCGCCCTCCCCGGCGGCCAGCTCCCGCCACCGGAAACCCCCGCCGAGGTAGGTGGACTCCACCCCGGACCGGCGCAGGATCCGCACCGCCTCGGCGGAACGACCGCCCCGCTCGCAGACCGCTAGCCAGGGGCCCGGGGCCAATCCCTCCCCCCGGGGGCGCAGCTCCTCCAGGGCGATCCCGGTCACCTCCCGGTGAGGAAGGGGCCGCGCCGCTCTCTCCGCCGGGTGGCGCACGTCCAGGACCCGCATCCCGTCCAGGGGGGTCAGGGGGGAGATGGACGGGACTCCCGCCCGCTGGTTCTCGGCCGCCAGCGCCGCCACCGCCAGCGGCTCCATGGCCGGGGCGTAGGGGGGCGAATAGCAGTGTTCGAGGCGGGCCAGTTCGGCCACGGTGGCCCCCCGGGCCAGGAACTGGGCGGCCACGTCCACCCGCTTGGCCACCTCCCCCTCCCCCAGCGCCTGCACGCCGAGGAGCCGGCCGGACCCGGGTTCATAGACCAGCTGCAGGAAGATCTCCTGGGACTCCGGCCAGTAGTGGGCCCGGTCGTCCGCGCACAACCACACCGATTCCGCCCCCGCGCCCCTCGACGCCGCCGATCGGGCGGTGCATCCGGCGGTGGCCACGTTCCAGTCGAAGATCTTCACCGCCACCGCTCCCGAGACCGGGGGGAACCGGTCCGCGCCCCCGGCCAGGATGTTGGCCAGCGTCCGGCCCTGACGATTGGCGAGCGAACCCAGGGGCAGATAGGTGGGCTCCCCGGTCACCACGTGGCGCGTCTCGATGCAGTCGCCGGCCGCCCAGATGCCGGGGACCGAGGTGGCCAGGCGGTCGTCCACCGCGATCGCTCCGCTGGCTCCCAGCCGGACCCCGGACGATCGGGCCAGCGCAACCTCGGGTTCCACGCCCACCGCCGCCACCACCACGTCGGTGACGTGCCGGCCCCGCCCGGTCTCGACCTCGACCGAATCCTCCCGGGGCCGGATCGCCTCCACCCGGACCCCCGTCTCCACCGCGATCCCCTGGCGCGCCAGGGCCCCGGCGAGCAGCCTGCCGCCCTCCACGTCCAGCAGATGCGGAAGCGGATGGGACTCGCGCTCCAGGAGCACCACCTGGCAGCCCCACATGGCCTGGAAGGCCTCGGCCATCTCGCACCCGACCAGGCCCGCCCCCACGATCACGGCCCGGCCGATCTCACCGCGTTCCAGGGACCGGCGGAGGGCAGTGCCGTCCTCCAGGTCGTGCACGTTGACGACCCGGGGGTGATCCGGCTGGCCCGGGAGTCGCCTGGCTCGCGCCCCCACGGCCAGGACCAGGTCGTCCCACTCCAGGTCCCGGCTGTCCGCGCCGTTCCCCACCGTCACCCGGCGGGCCCCGGCGTCGACGGCGGCGGCGTTCCAGCCGTCCAGGACGCGGATCCCCTTGACCGCCTCGAGGTAGGCGCGGTCCCGCAGAGCGCCGTCCGCGGTCTCGCGCAGCGTCTCCGGGGAGGCCAGGTCTCCCGACACCAGGTACGCGATCCCGCAGGCCGCGACCGAGAACTTCCGGCGCCGCTCGACGATGACGATCTCGGTGTCCGGCTCCAGCCGGGCCAGCCGGGCCCCGCACCTGAGCCCCGCCGCGCTGGCCCCCACGATCACCACCCTGCGCCGACCCGACGGCATCACACCCCTCCCCCGGCCCCCGGCCGATGGACCTGTAACCTATTGCATATCAGTTGCTTAAGCCGCCGCCTCCCGCCGCACGGAAACGGCGATCTTGTACAGCACGGTGAGGACCAGACCGCCGATGGCGTAGACCCCGAGCGAGATCAGGAGCTCCACAGCGGTCGGAGAGTAGCTGGCCACGTGGCCCAGCGGAGTGGGAATGAACCCGGCCACCACCATGCCCAGGCCCTTGTCGATCCAGATGGAAGCGAACACCGCACAGCACCCGATGACCAGGAACACCTCGCGGCGCCGGGTCCCGGGGTTCACCAGCAGCACCAGGGCCAGGAGGGCCAGGAGCACCGAGGCCCACATCCAGGGAACCAGGGTGGCCTGCCCATCCAGGCCTCCGAACAGGAACCGGAAGTGCATCACGTGCTCCGGGATGTTGCTGTAGAAGGCGGTGAACACCTCCATGAGGATGAAGAAGACGTTGGCCAGCATCGCATAGGCCACGATCACCGAGAGCTTGTCCACCGCCCGCCGCCCGGGATCGAATCCGGTCAGCCGGCGCAGGATCAGGGTGATGAGGATCAGCAGGGCCGGGCCGGACGCGAAAGCGGAGGCCAGGAAGCGCGGGGCAAGGATGGCGGTCATCCAGAACGGCCGGGCGGCAAGGCCCGAATAGAGGAAGGCGGTCACGGTGTGGATGCTGACCGCCCACGGGATGGAGAGGATGATGACGGGGCGGATCCAGCGAGGAGGCGCCACTCCGCTGCGCTCGGCGTTCAGGGTCACGTGGGAGATCAGGGCGTTCAGGACCAGGTAGCCCATCAGCACCGTCATGTCCCAGAACATGAGGGAATGGGGGGTGGGGTACAGGAGCACGTTCATCACCCGGGACGGCTGCCCCATGTCCACGAAGATGAAGAGCACGCACATGGCCACCGCCGAGACGGCGAGGAACTCGCCCAGGATGGTCATCTTGGCGAAGGCCTTGAAGTCATGCAGATAGTACGGGAGCACCACCATCACCGCCGACGCCGCCACGCCGACGAGGAAGGTGAACTGGGCGATGTAGAACCCCCAGGTGACGTCCCGGCCGAGGCCGGTGACGCCCAACCCCGAAGCGAGCTGGCGCAGGTAGGAGAACACCCCGATCGCGATCACCACCAGGAGAAGTCCGACCCACCGCCAGTATCGACGATCCCCGACTAGCGCTTTCTCGAGCATGGTTCCCTCACACCAGGTAGTACACGGAGGGCCGCGTCCCCAGGCCCGCGTGACGGCGCAGCGCGAAGCGGGACCGGAGAACCTCCCGGATCTCCGAATCGGGAGCCCTGAGGTCCCCGAAGATGAGCGCCTGCACCTTGCAGGCCTCCACGCAGGCCGGGGGCTTCCCCTCCGCCAGGCGCTCCTCGCAGAACGTGCACTTCTCGACCACCCCCTTCGTCCGCGTCGGATAGTCCGGGTTCGGGTCCTCGACGAACGGGCGGGGATCCACCCAGTTGAAACTCCGCGAGCCGTACGGACATGCGGCCATGCAGTAGCGGCAACCGATGCACCGGTGCCAGTCCATGGCCACGATACCGTCAGGACGTTTCCAGGTGGCCTGGGTGGGGCAAACGCGGACGCAGGGCGGATTGTCGCAGTGATTGCAGAAGGCGAGCACGGGCCCCCCCGTGAGCTCCTCGTCCACGTACTCCGCTTCCGTCTCCGGGAAAGCGCCCTCGAAGCTCTCCTTCCAGATCCACTTGACCTCGTGCCTCGGCTCGTCGATGTCGGGCACGTTGTGCGCCCGGTTGCAGGCGCTTATGCAGTCCGTGCACCCCTGCTCCTTCTGGCACTTGCGGAGGTCCACCGCCATGGCCCAGCGGACCCCCGCCTCCACCTCGCCCTCGGCGTCGACCAGGGCGGCCCTGGACACCCCGGGGATGGCCGAGGCCAGGTCGCCCCGCACCAGTCCCAGCGCAGCCAGGCCGCATGCCTTCAGAAACTGCCTCCGATCATTCCGGCTCACGGCTTCTCCTCCGGTTCCAGGTGGCAATTCCAGCAGGGGGGGGTCACGGCCAGGTAGGTGTGGCACCGGTCGCAGAACTCGCTCTTGTTCTGGTGGCAGTTCAAGCAGGTCCCGGTCAGGCTCATTCTCACCGTCGTCCCGTCGTCCCCCACATAGGACCGCACGCCGGTGCGCACCACCGTGGTCCTCCACTCGTTCAGGATCTGCATGTGCGTCGCCCGCATGGTCTCCGCCGGCGCCACACACTCCTGGGCGGGGTCCGACACCTTCGGGTCGGGAGGCTCCCCGGGCGGGACCAGCGCCGGCCGCCAGACCGGAAACAGGACCAGCAGCAGGAAGACCCCCAGGCCGGCGACGATCCTCCCCCCGTCATACATCGGTCTCGCCCTCCACTCCCGGCAGGGGATCACCCCGGAGGTCCACCTTGCGCTCCTTCTCCCCCTCCACCACCAGGGCGTTCCCGACCAGTTCATGCACCCCGCAGACCCCGACCTCCGGGACCCAGTACTCCATCAGCCCGGGAAGGGTCGCCCGGTCGATGGCGCAGATGCAGGCCAGCGTATTCACGTCGTGCCGCTCGTGCACGTGCCGCACCGCCCCCGCCCGGGGCAACCCCCCGCGCAGGCGCATCTCCATGTTCTCGTCGTTTCCCAACCCGGCCCCGCCCCCGCAACAGAAGGTGCTCTCCCGGATCGTGTTCTCCGGCATCTCGAAGAAGTTGTTGCAGGACTGGCGTATGAGGTACCGCGGCTCCTCGAAGAAGCCCATCCCCCGGGCGGGATTGCAGGAGTCGTGGAAGGTCACCCGCCGGTTGTCGTTCCGGCTCGGATCCAGCTTCAGTTTCCCGTTGTGGATCAGATCGGCGGTGAATTCGCAGATGTGGACCACCTTGCTCGAGGCCGCGTTCTCGAAGCGGGTTCCCGTCACCGGGCTCACCGGCATCTCGAGGAAATCCGCGGGGCCGTTCATGGTGTCCATGTACTGGTGGATGACCCGCCACATGTGCCCGCACTCCCCACCCAGGACCCACTTCACCCCCAGGCGCTCGGCCTCGTGGTAGATCTTGTAGTTCAGCCGCTTGATGGTGTCCCGGGAGGTGAAAAGCCCGAAGTTGCCGCCCTCGGATGCGTACGCGGACAGGGTGTAGTCCAGGCCCAGCTGGTGGAAGAGGAGCATGTACCCCATGAAGGTGTAGATCCCCGGGTCCGCGAAGTAGTCGGCGGAGGGCACCACGAAGAGGATCTCGGCCCCCTTCCGGTTGATCGACGGTTCGATCCGTATCCCGGTGACGCTCTCCAGCTCCTCCATGAGGAAGTCGATGTTGTCCTTGAAGGTATGCGGCTGGATCCCCAGGTGGTTCCCGGTGCGATCACAGTTGGCCACCGGCTCCATGACCCAGTTGATGTTCAGTCCCACCAGATTCAGGAGCTCGCGCGCGGCCATGGTGATCTCGGCGGTGTCGATCCCGTAGGGGCAGAAGACGGAACAGCGCCGGCACTCGGTGCACTGATAGAAGTAGTAGTACCACTCCTTGAGCACCTCGGGGGTGAGCTTCCGGCTCCCCCCCAACCTCCCCAGCAGCTTGCCCGTCTTCGTGAATTCGTTCCGGTAGATGGAGCGGAGCAGCTCCGCCCGCAGAACCGGCATGTTCTTCGGGTCGCCGGAACCGATGAAGAAGTGGCACTTGTCCGCGCAGGCCCCGCACCGCACACAGATGTCGAGGAACAGCCGCAGGGACCGGTACTTCTCCAGTCTCTCCTTCAACCCTTCGTGGATGATCTCCCGCCAGTTGTCGGGGAGCTTCCAGTCCTCGTCCGTGGGCGACCACTCCCGGGGGTTCGGAAAACCGAGGTACTTCAGGTTCTTGGCCGCCGCCGGGTACGACCAGCTCCCCTTCCGTTCCGTGAAGTCCACCGCGGGCTCCAGCCAGCCCCCTTTCGGCGGCGCGTAGTCGATGCGGAGCAGTTCGTCCTTGGTCTTCTCGCTCATCACCTACTCCCCATCCAGCGGGATCCCGGCCGCCTGCAGCTTGTCCGCGAACTCCTCCTCCCACTCGGCGTAGGTATGTCCGACGATGGGGGGGTTCCAGGGATTGACATGCCGCAACCTCCGGTTGTTGTTGGCCAGGTTCCGCGTGGGGCTGAAGAAGATGCCCGCCATGTGCACGAGCTTGCTGAAGGGGAGGTACGCGACCAGCGACGAGACGAGGAGCAGATGCACGTAGAAGAACGCGTGGATCCCTTCGACCACGTGGGGCTGGAGGGTCACCAGGCCCATCATCTGCTCCTTCACCGCGACCATGTCCACCTTGAAGACGTGGCGGAGCAGGATCCCCGAGCCGGCTACGGCCAGGATCAGGAAGAGGGGGAAGTAGTCCCCGAAGAGGGAGATGTACCGGAGGCGCGGGTCCACCAGCCTCCGCAGGAGCAGGAAGGACGCGGCGGCCACCAGCACGACGTCGGTCACGTACAGCACGGGAACGCCGATCCGGAGGAATCCGTCGATGGACTGGAGGAAGGTCACCGCGGCGGGAACCGGCTCCGCGAAGAGCCGGTAGTGCCGGAGAAGGATGACGAGGAACGCGCCGTGGAAGGCCAGGGCACCCGCCCACAGGAACTTCGTGGCCGAGTGGACGACCTTCCCGTCGCTCCGCGCCTCCGCCCGCGTGTTGCGGAACAGGGAACGGAAGAGCAGCACCTCCATCGCCATCCGCACCGTCGCCCCCCACCCGGTCGACGGGTTATCGAACCGGGCCGGCTTGATCCAGGGCAGGGACCGCTGCTGGCCGCAGGTCGTCGGGATCCTGAACGGCACCGGAGCCCGTCCCCAGGTGACGACCCGGGCGATGATGCCGCCCAGGAAGAGCAGCACCGCGGCATACGGCACCGCCACGGCGATGAAGGGGCGCAAGCCGATCACGGATCCGGCGAGAAAGGCCAGCAGCGACAGCAGTCCCACCGCCGCCAGGGCCCAGGCGATCTTCATGCCTCTCGATCTCCTCTGAGGCGCGTCCGGCGGCGGCGGCCGCCCGTGGCCGGCCCGCCGGCCTCGTTCGGGGTTTCCAGGGCGCCGGCGCGGCGGAGCAGGCTGTACGTCTGCGCGACCACGTCCCGGTTGCGGATCTCCTGGATCTGCTCCCGGCAGGCCACGTAGGCGTCGATGCTCCGCAGGACGAGCCCATCGATCCGGGAATGGAACTGGCCAAGCCACTCGCGGTTCGCGTCGACGCAAGCCGCCCCCAGCGTCTCCGCCACCGCCCGCTTCAGCAGAAGGGGAAACCCGGCCGCCTCGCCCGGGCTGAAGTTTTGTACGCACCGAAGGCGGACCATGCGGTCCAGGGCCTCGGCGGACTCCGGCGAATCCTCCCCCGAACACAACCCCTCGAGCAGCCGGGTGGTGGCGTTCCGCACCGTCGCTCCCACCGGGTTGCGGAAAGGGTCACGTTCGTTCCTGAAAAACCCCCCGCCCCCCTCGGGGTACGCCTCGAGGATCAGCTCCTCCCACCGGTCCCGGATCGCGGGACCGTGCCTGGCCAGATCTTCCGGGATCATCTCAACTCCGGTCCTTTCCTGGGCCAACCCGCGCCGGCGCGGCCGCCCCGTCGGCCGCCCGGACCACGGGGTAACGGCCCGGACGGGGTCCGTCCGGTGCCGTGCCTGGGTCATCGGGCGGGATGGGCCGCCGCGCCGGCCGGAAGGCTGTTCGCTATACGCACCCCGTCGGCTTGGGGAGCCCCGCCACCTTGCAGGCGCCCTTCGCCGGGCCCGAGGGGAAGAGCTGATAGATCGTCTTCAGGTCGTACCCGGTCTCCTTGCACAGCTTCCGGATCATGGGGGCGATCCCGAACTTGGTGTAGTAGTCCCTGAGGTACTTGACCAGCTTCCAGTGGTCCTCGGTCAGGGCATCGACGCCCTCGGTGGTGGCCAGGGCGAGCGCGATGTCCTCGTTCCAGGTCTCCGGGGCTTCCATGAATCCGTCTTCATCAACTTCGATCGAGACTGTCCCGTGCGTGAAAGTCGCCACTCGTTTCCTCCTTGGTTTGACGGGGCTTCGCAGCGTCCGGTCCATCGTCTCCCGTGGAACCGTCCGCGGCCCCCTCCTTCCTCTCCAACGCCTTCAGGAACTCCGGCTCCGGGCTGAACCCCAGGGCCAGCGCCTCCTCGAGATGCTCGCGGCTCTCCTGGACGCTTCCCTGCTCCAGGAGTCCCACGGCCAGATGGTAGTGTCCGCCCCCGTTCCCGGGCTCCAGATCCACGACCCGGCGGAAGCAGGAGACGACCTCGTCCGCCTCGCCCATGTACAGGTGGCCGAGGCCGCGGTTGTAGTGGGCGGGCAGGAATTCCGGCCGGCATTCGGCCGCCCGTCGATTCGCCTCCACGCACTCCCGGAATTCCCAGCGGGTGAGATGGATTCCACCGAGATTGACCAGCGCTTCCGGGAGGTCCGGATCGACGGCCAGGGCCCGCCGGAACTCGGCTTCCGCCTCGACCAGATGCCCGGCGCGCATCAGCGCGGTGCCGAGGTTCAACCGCGCCACCGCGGAGGTCGGCTTCGCCTCCACCGCCCGGCGGTGCCGTTCAACGTCCAGGAGCGGTTCGGGTGTCCCTACGGTCATTCTTCTCTCCTTCCAGGCGGCCCCGCAGGGACGCCTCCAGGCGGTTCGCCGCCTCCGGGCGACTGCTCGCCACCTTCCGTGCCACTTCGACCAACCGGTCGTGCAGGGCCGCATCACCGGTCAGACGCATCAAATCACCCATCACCGGGAGCAGGAGCTCGGGGGCCTCCTCGGCGATCGCAAACAGCGTGTCCGGCGCACCGCTCGCGTTGGTGCCGGACTCCTCGTTCATGCCCCACACGAGCCGCCGGACCACCTCCTGGACCAGGACCGGGTGGTGCCGGGCGGCCAGGGCCAGTCCGCGCCCGGCGGCGGCGCGGATCCCCGGCTCGGGGCGGAAGGTGGCCGCCACCAGGTGCCGGACCACGCGCGGCTCCCCGACCACCAGTGACTCCAGCTTCCCGTCCCCACCGTCCCGGAGGGCCTCGGCGACCCGCTCGCTCAGACCTCGCATGAGCTCCCCTTCGCCGCCCGGACCAGGGCGGGCGCCCATTCCGGCACCCCCAGGGCGTGGACGTGCGTGTAGCACCCGACGACGTTCCCGGACCGGAGCCCGTCCCGTCCCCCGCCGAAGCCGGACCCCCGGTCCATGGCCAAGACGGTATCGAGGCCGACGGATCCATCCCGGGGCCGGGAGTAGTGGAATTCGTGCCCCCGGAACACCAGGCCCTCGGGGAGGAACGGGTTCCGGGCCTCCACCCGGGCCTCCACGTAGCCGTGCCCCTGTGGGCGGCCCGTCTGCTCGATGGTGACGGGCAGGGCGCCCACCATGGGAAAAGCGGTCCCGTCCACCACCAGCTCCCGGGCCAGGTAGATGACCCCGCCGCACTCCGCCCACACCGGCATGCCCGCGCCGATCCGCCGCTTCAGGTCGGTACGGAGGGGGAGATTCCGGGCCAGTGCGGAAGCGTACAGCTCCGGGAAACCGCCCCCCAGGTAGGCCGCGTCGCAGGACGGGAGCCGGTCGTCGGCCAGGGGAGAGAAGGGGACCAGCTCGGCCCCCGCCTCCTCGAGCGCATCCAGGTTCTCGGGGTAGTAGAAGGAGAACGCCTCGTCCCGGGCGACGGCGATCCTCACCCGCCGGGCGCCGGCCTCCGGAGGCCCGGCATGGACCGGCTCCGGGCAATCCACCGGTCCCGCCCCCCGGGCGATCTCCAGGATCGCCTCCACGTCCGTGTGCCGCTCCACGACCTCGGCCGCCCGCCGGAGCATCGCCTCGGCCCGCGGGTGCTCGGCCACGGTCACCAGGCCAAGGTGCCGGCTGGGGAGATCCAGGTCGGGGATCCGGGGGATGACTCCCACCACCGGTACGCCGGAGGTCCGGCGGATCGCCTCGCGGGCCACCGCCTCGTGGCGGGCTCCGCCCACGCGGTTGAGGATCACCCCGGCCAGCTCCAGGTCCGGATCCATGGCCCGGCACCCGAGGACGTAGGCGGCCAGGGTCCGGGTGCTCTTGTGCGCATCGATGAGGAGCACCACCGGTGCCCGGAGCGTCTTGGCCAGCTCCGCGGTGGAGTGGGTGCCGTCCGCGTCCATGCCGTCGAACAGCCCCCGGTTCCCCTCCATCAACAGCACGTCGCCCCGCGCCGCCTGCCGGGCCAGCGAGCACAGGATCCGGTCCCGGGGCATCAGGTAGGAATCGAGGTTGTGGGCACGCCGACGGGCAGCTGCACCGAGCCAGGCGGCGTCGATGTAGTCGGGCCCCTTCTTGAGGGGGCCGACGTCAAGGCCGCGGTCCACCAGAGCCCGCGCCAGGCCCGTCGAGACGAGCGTTTTCCCCGAGTCCCCGGACTGTCCGGCAATGACCAGACGCGGTGTCGTAACCGAGCTCAAGGTCCGTCTCCAGAGATCTAGCTCATCTCCAAGAAGCCGCAGGGACATTCCTCAACGCACTTCTTGCAGCCCTCACAGAGTTCCAGTTTGATCTTGTAGTAGTGTCCGGGGCGCGGGTCTTCCACCTTCACGAAGCCCGAAGCCTGGCAGTACATCCAGCACTTCTCACACCCGTAGCAGAGTCCGCAGGAGAGGCACCGCCCCGCCTCGGACAGGAACTGCTCCTTGGTGATGCCGCCGTCGATCTCGGCGTCCGGGGCCGCCAGTCTCCGCTCGGGAGACAGGATCGCCCGCTCCGCCCGCGGCTCGGCCGGATAGGCATCGAGCTTCACCTTGTCGGGACCGATCTTGGGGGGGGAACCCGCCTTGGGCAGGGGCAGCCCCCGCAGCGAAGCATGGATCGACTCCGCCGCCTTGCGCCCCTGGTAGATGGCGATGGTAGCCAGGCCGAGTTCCACGTCGTCCCCGCCGGCCCACACTCCCTCTCCCACCTTGCCGCCGGGCTCGGTCTGGAACCATCCGTCCCGGGCCCCCAGATCCGCCACCGCCTCCGCCTCAGGCTCCTGGGAGATGGCGGGAATGATGGTGTCGACCTCGATCTCGAATTCGGATCCCTCGACCGGAACCGGCCGCCGGCGGCCCGAGGCATCCGGTTCCCCCAGCTCCATGCGCTGGACGACGAGGGCCTTCACCCGCTCGCCTTCCCGCCGCACCTCCGTCGGCGCGGCCAGGAATACGATCTCGATGCCCTCCTCGATCGACTGGTCGACCTCGGTGTCGATGGCCGGCATCTCGGCCCGGGTACGGCGATAGACGATGGTCACTTCCGCTCCGAACCGCCGGGCCACGCGGGCCGCGTCCACCGCGGTGTCGCCGCCGCCGATCACGACCACCTTGCCGCCGACCTCGACCCGTTCGCCGGAGTTCGCCCGGTTCAAGAATTCCGTGCCGGTCCACACCCCGGGGCCGTCCTCGCCGGGCACCCCCAACCTCTTGCCGCGGTGGGCGCCGATCCCGGCGAAGATGGCCTGGTGACGGGATCGCAGGTCTTCCAGACTCACGTCCCGCCCGACCGCGGTTTGCAGCTTGAGCTCCACGCCGAGGTCCATGATCCGCCGGATCTCGGCGTCCAGCACCTCTCGGGGAAGGCGATACCGGGGAATGCCGTAGCGCAGCATTCCCCCCGCCTCCGGGAAGGCCTCGTACACGGTGACCGGATAGCCCAGCCGGGAAAGCTGGTAGGCGCAGGACAGGCCGGCGGGACCGGCCCCGATGATCCCGATGGACTCGGGCTGGCGGTCGACCTCCGGTCGCGGGAGCGGCAGGCCCTGCTCGATCCCCCAGTCGCCGAGGAACCGTTCCAGGGAGTTGATGGCCACCGCTCCGTCCTTGTCGGTCCGGTTGCAGCTGGACTCGCAGGGATGGGGGCAGACCCGTCCCATCACCGACGGGAAGGGGTTCGACTCCACCAGCAGCGCCCAGGCCTTCTCGAAGGCCACCTGCTCGGTGAGCCCCATCTTGTCGTGCTGGGATACCAGCGCGATCCACCCCCGCACGTCGTTGCAGTTGGGGCAGTTCTCAACGCAGGGAGGCAGCTTCTCCACCTGCTGGGGGCGGCCCGAGGACACCTGGGCGGCCCCGCCCCCCCCCATCCGCAACGGCTTCTTCTTCACCGGCTTCAGCAGCCCCATTTGGATCCACTCCTTCGTGCCCCGGGACGGGGCCGGGAATGAGCCCGGCCACGAGACCGGAGGAAGCCTCGCCCGATGGCGCCGTCCCCCTCCTGTCCTGTCGCCGGCGGAAACCCCGGGGGCCGGCAAGGCCCCCGGGGATCCGGTTACTTCGTTTCCTCCGGCAGGGTGATGTAGCTACCGCCGAAGTACGAGTAGATGCAGCGCCCCGAGTCCATGAGCTGGCGGATCGCCTGCTTGCAGAGCAGCTTGGAGCACTCCTCGTCCCCGAACTTCGCCATCATCGCCTTGGTCAGATCCGTGGCTTTCAGGCTCTTCTTGCCGTGGGTCTCCTCGACGAGCTGATACATCGCCTCCGACACCTGCTCGACGGTTACCGGACTCATCACGTCTCCTCCTACGACTGCCGCAGATGGGTGGACCTGCGGAAGGTCTCGCCCGCGTGCCGGAAGTCGTCGATGTGATACCGGGTGAACTCGATCCCGGCGAGTTCGAAGAACCGGGGCCACCCGATCCTCTCGATCCACTCGCCCATCCGCTCGAACTTCCGCGCGTTGGCCGCGTAGACCCTCACCAGGTTCGAGACGGCGTCGACCACCTCGGGCCACCGCGGCGGGTTGTTGGGAAGGAACGGGATGGCCAGTTTCGAGAACTTGGGCTCGGACCTCGCGTTGGAGACCTTTCCGCCCACCCAGATCGAGATCCCGTCGTTCTCCGCGTCCGCGATCTTCATGGCCGGACAGACCGTGAAGCAGTTGCCGCAGTACATGCACTGCTCCTCGATCACCTCCACCGACTGGGAACCCTCCACCGTGGCCGACCGGACCGCGCCGGTGGGGCACGATGCGATGACGCTGGGAAGCTCGCAGACCCGCGGGACCTCCTGATGGTTGATCCGCGGCGCCTTCCGGTGCACCCCCAGGATCGCGATGTCCGAGCAGTGCACCGCGCCGCACATGTTCAGACAGCAGGCGAAGGCGATCCGTAGCTTGCCCGGCATGTCCATGTTGACGAAGTGCGGATGGAGTTCGTCCATCACCGCCTTCACCACTCCCGAAGCGTCCGAGGCGGCCGAGTGGCAATGCACCCAGCCCTGGGTATGGACGAGGTTCGAGATGGACGGGCCGATGCCTCCGACCGGGTATCCCTCCGCGGCCAGCTTATCGACCAGGGGATCGATCTTCTCCGGGTCGGTGAGCAGGAACTCGACGTTGTGCCGGCTGGTGAAGCGCAGGTGCCCCCCGCAAAACTCGTCGGCCAGATCGGCGAACAAGCGGATCGTCTCGATCGAGAGAAGCCTGGGGGTGGCGGCCCGAACCGTGAACAGCTTGTCTCCGGAGGCGGCCACGTGGACCATGACCCCGGACTTCAGGATCTCGTGGTACTTCCACTGCCCGTAGTTCTTCTTGATTACGGGAGGAAGGAACTGCTCGTAGTTGGGCGGGCCGATATCGGTTTTTCGTTCCGCGACTGCCATGTGAAGCCTCTCCTTCTCTGTCTACGCCTCGGCGGTTTCCTCTTCCTCGACGTAATCCTGGTAGAACACGTAGGGGTTGCTCCGGGGAGCGGAGATCATCTCCGGTACCGGGTCCAGTCCGATCTGCTCCAGGAAGCTGGGCATCCCGATCCTCTGGATGAACTCGCCCACCCGCTCCCGGTTCTTGCCGTACTCGCACCAGAGGTCCCAGATCCGGTCCACCAGCTCGTGGACGTCCTCGTAGGGCGGCTCCAGCTTGATGAACGGAACCAGCACCGAGGAAAGAAGCGCGCCACCGACGATCGGGGCCTTGGCCCCGATGAGGATGGTCACTCCACGGTCCTTGCCCGGGGCGAGAGCCTTGGGCATGGCGTTGATGCAGTGCATGCACTTCACGCACTCGGTGTCCTCGATCTCCAGTTCCTTGCCGTCCCAGCTCATGCACCGGGTCGGGCAGCGGTCGCACACGTCCTTCTGCACGTTGAGCTTCCCACCGGTCGCGTACTCCCGGACCTGGTCCTGGTCGATCTGGATCTCGTCGCGCCAGGTGCCGATGAAGGACATGTCCGAACGGGCGATGGCGGCGACGCAGTCGTTCGGACATCCCGAGAACTTGAACTTGTACTTGTAGGGGAAGGCCGGCCGGTGCAGCTCGTCCTGGTAGTGCATGGTGAAGTCGTAGCAGGTCTTCAGCGTGTCGAAGCAGGCCCACTCGCAACGCGCCGGACCCACGCACGAACTGGGCGTACGCACGTCGGATCCCGATCCACCCAGGTCCCAACCGCTGTCGGTCAGCTCCTTGAACACGGGTTCCAGTTCCTCGGTGGTGCACCCGAGAAGAATGATGTCCCCCGTTGAACCATGCATGTTGGTGAGGCCGGAACCATGCCGGTCCCACAGGTCGCACAAGGTCCGGAGCGCATCGGAGGTGTAGAACCATCCCGCGGGATTGTTCACCCGCAAGGTGTGGAACGCGGCGACTTCGGGGAAATCCTCCGGGAGATCCGAGTACCGGCCGATGACCCCGCCACCGTATCCCATCACTCCCACCAAGCCGCCGTGCTTCCAGTGCCCGATCTTCTCCTCATAGGAGCGCTCGAGCTGACCGAGCAGGTCTTGGACCGCCGGATTGTCTCCGCTCTTCTTCAACTCCTTGACGAAGCTAGGCCAGGGCCCCGACTCGAGTTGATCCAGCAAGGGCGTCTCCCGTTTCTTCTTCTTGCTCATGGATGTTCCTTTCCGCTCTCATCCTTTGGTGCTGCCCGCACCGTTGCCGCCGCGAGTGCGGCCGCACCGAGCAGTAGGTCACGCATGTCCGTCGGGCAAGGGCCCGAATCCGCTTCCTGTCGTCCCAGACCCTTATGGGCTTGATCTTTAGAGTCACCTTGCCAGCAACGGCCGCGTAAATCACTGAGCTAATCTGCATATGTGACTTTCACGGGAAACCGACAGAAAATGTATGGAAATCAAAAGGGGGGGCGCGGCGGGAATTCCGACCGATCAGGTGCGGATGGAATCAAGACCGCGGGAGCGGGATGTCCTGTTTGTATGCCGGGGCGCGGGGAGGCGGCCGGGGATACCCGGACCGGCGTCCGGGCCTCCCCCTACTCTTCGCCCTTCGGTTTGACCACCATGTCGTTCACGTGGTGCCAGTCCGCGCCCTCCAAGCCCAGCCGATCGACCCAGTGGGTGGCCGCGGTATTCAGAGCGAACTGCCTTGGTGCCTCCGGCCCCACTAGCACCGTCGGGCACGGCATGCTCTCCGCGAACTCCTCGATGGTCCGGTTGCCGAAGCGGCAGCGATACCCCTCGTAGGCCAGCACCAGCACGTCGTACTCCTTCCGGATGAGAAGGCAGCGGCGAAGCTCCGGCTCCTCGTCGCCCTCGCACAACCGGAAACCCACGTTCACGAAGTCGCCGAGGATCTGGTCGTAGTAGAGTCGGATGTCCTTCTCCGTCCTGATCCTCTGCTCCTCGGACATCGCCCCCAGCTCGCCGCTCCGGCCCCGCGATGGGTGGGGCCGGGAGGGGGGCGTGGGGAAGAAGAAGATGTCCAACCGGACATCCTGTTCCACCGCCAGATCCAGGGCATAGTCGAAGGCCCAGTCCCCGCTCCGGGTCATCCGCGCACAAAAGCCGACTCCGCGGATCGCCTGTACCGTCATCGCCGCACTCCCTCCTGCCCGCTGGGGGCCTCTCCGCTCATGTCATCCGCTCGATCGCATAGGGCCAGGCCTCGATCCCCCCGTCCAGGACCGAAACATCCGTGAAACCGTGGGAGGCCAGGATCCGGCTCGCCTCGTAGCTGCGCAGGCCGAGGCTGCAGACGATCACGATCGGCCTGTCCCGCGACAGTTCGTCGAGCCGGCTGCGAAGGGCGCCCAGGGGGACGTGGCGGCTGCCCCGGAACCGAACGCGCTCGTACTCTTCCGGTTGCCTGACGTCAAGCAACAGCGGCGGCTCATCGAGGAGCAGCCGCTGCCACAGCTCGGTGGCGGAGATGCCCAGGAACCGGCCCTCCAGCTTGTTCTTGAGCACATTAGCCGCGGTGATCACCGTGTCCATGGCCATGGCATAGGGCGGGGCGTAGGTCAGGGTCAGCTGGGCCAGCCGGTCGGCGTGCCAGCCCGCGGCGAGCGCGGTCGCGATCACGTCGATCCGTTTGGCGACGTCCCCCGGACCCACCCCCTGGGCACCGAGCAGCCGGCCGGTGGCGCCGTCCGCGATCAGCTTCAGGATCACCGTACGCGCGGTCGGGATGAAATGGGCCCGGTCCGGTCCCGGTACCACGGCCGTGACCGGGTCGAATCCGGCCTCCCGCGCCTCGCCCTCGTTCAGGCCGGTCCGGGCCACCGTCCAATCGAAGATCTTCACGATCACCGACCCGGTCACCGGCTGGATCTTCTCCTCGATTCCGCAGACGTTGCCGGCTGCGATCCGGCCCTGGATCCCCGCGCTAACCGCACCGGGAATCCAGACCGTGTTTCCGGTGACGACATGCCTCTGCTCGGCACAGTCCCCCGCGGCGTGGATGAGCGGATCGGTCGTGCGCAGGAACGCATCCACCTGCACCGCGCCGGTGGCCCCGATCTCCAGCCCCGCGGCCCGGGCCAGACTGACGTTGGGGACCCGGCCCAGGGTGACCAGGACGAGGTCGCAGGCCAACCGGGAGCCGTCGTCCAGCTCGACGGCGTGGACCCGCTTCTCGCCCTCGATACGGGCCACCGACCGGCCGCACAGCACCCTTACCCCATGGCTCTCCATGTGCATGCGAACCAGGGACGCCATCTCCTCCCCCAGGATGGGAAGGATGGACGAGCGCCCCTCCACCAGCGTGATCCTGGCTCCCCGCAGGGAGAGGGCCTCGGTGATCTGGCATCCGAGGAGCCCGCCCCCGAGGATGACCACGTCCTTCACGCGGGGCTGCCGGAGCAGGGACCGGATCGCCTCGGCGTCCCCCACGCCGTGAAGGGTGTGGACGCCCTCCAGCTCGGCCCCGGCGATCTCCGGCGTCACCGGCTGGGCGCCGGTGGTGAGGATCAGGCGGTCGTAAGGGAGATCGCGCTCCCGGTCGTCCAGCATGTGGCGTACGACCAGGACCCTCCGCTCGCGGTCGATACGGACGGCCTCGGTGAGATCGAGCGCCCGGACGTTCTTGAGCTTGTGGAAGAAGGCGGAATCGCGTACCGCACCCAGCGCCGTTTCCAGCAGGGTCCGCTGCTCGCTGATCGCGCCCGAGATATAGTAGGGCAGCCCGCAGCCGGAGTAGGCCAGGGTCTGTCCCCGCTCGACCACGGTGACCTCCGCATCCGGATCCAGGCGCATGATGCGGGCCGCCGCCTTGGAGCCGGCCGTCATCCCGCCCACGATCACCACCCGCTGGGAAACCTCCCGCGGCTCCGCCTCGGGGGTCGCGACCGTGCCGGCGCCGGTCCGGGAGAGTCCGGCGTAGCCGGGCTGGACGGCAAACGCGAGCACTGCGTGCACGCCTCCCGTGGGAGCGGGTTGGAGTTCGAGGGTACCTCCCAGCCGGCGAGCCGCCCGCCACGCGAAGGCGAGACCGAGCCCGCTCCCCTCCTCGGCCAGGGCCTTGGCGTTGGGGGCGCGGTAGAACTCCCGGAAGAGCTGCCGGTAGCCTTCGGCGGGGATCCCGATCCCGCTGTCCACGACATCCACCCGGACCCGCGCTCCGGCCGCCTCGCCCTCCGCCTTCTCGATCCCGAGGCGCACCGCGATCCGTCCCTCCCGCGGGGTGTACTTCACCGCGTTGTCCAGGAGGACGCCCAGGATCTCCCGGACCATCGTCTCTTCCCCGTGGATCCAGGCCCCATCGGAATCCGGGAGATCCGCGGAACTCTCCACCTTCAGCTCACGCTCTTGGGCATCGTCCCGGATCCCCTCCACCGCGGTTCGGAGCACGCTCTCCAGGTTGACAGGTCCGAGGGCCTCGTCGTCCAGCCGCTCGACGGCGCGTAACCGGAGCAGGTCACGAACGAGGCGCACCCCCTGGGAGGACCGCTCGAGCGCCTTCTCGAGCAGCCAGCGTTGGCGGGCGTCGAGGGGACCGGCGAATCCGCCGAGGACCGTGGTCAGGACGTTCTGGACCGAGGCCAGGGGTGATTTCAACTGGTGGGCGACGACGGAGGCGAGACGCATCAAATCATCGCGCTCGCGGTCATCTTTTCCCAGGGCGGATTCCTTGCGGTCCCGTCCGGCCTCGTCCCCAGAGGCGGAACGCGCTTGACGTCTCGGCTCCTCGGGCATTGAACGGCCCCCTATCGGCGCCATGATACGGAGCTTTCCAAGGGGGCACAACCGGCGAATACGGAAAGGCGCAGGAGCGGGAACGGCGTCAACACCGGCCCGCTCCCCCCGGCGATCCATGCAGCTTCAGGAACCGTTCTAACGACAAAAAGTATAATCTTTGCTCTGAATTGGCACCGGCATCGGGCGGATCGCGGCCGCCAGCGGGCGCGGACCGGCCCCGGGGCCCCGTGGCAACCGGAGACGTCGGGAGGGCGGATTCCCCCCTCCGCGCCGGGGCAGAGCGACGGTCTTGTGCAAACCGGCTTCATCGCGCGGGCGGATTGCATTCCCGCCTGCGGATGCGGGATGCGGCATGCGGCTTGCGGCAATGCACATAGAAGTCAAGACAACGATGATATCCATTATGCGAATCCGCGATATCCCCTCGACACGGGCGACTGGGTATCATGCATTTCGATGACGATCGTCGGTTACCCGCCGAACGCCAACGATCGGGAGAACGTCCCACGCACGTGCCGGACGGACCGAGAGCGTTCACGAACATGCGGATAAGCCGCGGGACCCGGAAGACAGCGGGGCGTCCATGAGCAAGCACAGGATCACCGAGGAGGACCGTCGCAAGGCGTTCACCTCGACCAAGAAGCCCGAGGTTGTCGAGAAGCAGAAGCTGGCCGTCCGGTACCACGTCGAGGACTCCGACGTCAGCGACCGTCCCCGCCGCTTTCTCGAAGCCTTCGCGGCCATCCTGAAGCACTCGAATTACCGCATGGCCCTCGATCACTACGTGCGGATCAGCGCCAAGTGCTCCCGCTGCGCGGCCTCGTGCCACATCTATAATGCCACCGGCGATCCCACCGACATCCCCTGTTACCGGTCAGAACTGCTCCTCGGGGTCTACCGACGGCATTTCACCCTCGGCGGCATGCTCCGGGGGCGGCTCCTGGGCTCCGGGTATCTGACCGACGAGCTGATCCAGGAGATGGCGGAAAGTTTCTGGAACTGCACCGCCTGCCGGCGCTGCCTCAACGACTGCCCCGTAGGCATCGACCACGGGCTCATCACCCACCTCGGCCGGTACATCCTCAGCGAGATCGGGGTCACACCGCGCGCACTGGTGGTCAGCACCCGGGAGCAGCTGGAGGGCGAGTCCGGCAACACCTCGGCCGTACCCGTACCCGCCCTGACCGACACCCTCGAGTTCCTCTCCGAGGAGATGCTGGAGGACAAGGGGGTGGAGATCAAATTTCCGACCGACGTCGAGGGCGCCGAACACGTGTTCTTCCCGGCGGTCAGCGACTTCCTCATGGAAGCGGAGACGTTGATGGGCATCGCCGCCGTCTTCCGCGCCACCGGCGACTCGTGGACGATCGGTACCGGCTACTTCGACGGCATCAACTACGGGCTGTTCTACAGCGACCGCATCCTGGAGCGGGTGGTCAAGAAGGTCGACGCCGAGACCCGGCGGCTCGGGGGACGCCAGGTCCTCATTGGGGAGTGCGGCCATGCCTCGCGGACGGCCAAGGCGTTCCTTCCCACCTACTGCGGCGGCGCGGACGCCTACCCGGTCCTGAACATCATCGAGTACACGCACCGGGTTTGGAAGGAAGGACGCCTGAGACTGGATCCGACGGTGGTGACCAAGAAGGTCGCGTACCACGATCCCTGCAATCTCGCCCGGCAGGGATGGATCGTGGACCAGCCGCGGGAAATCCTGAGGTCCTTCTGTCCGAACTACGTCGAGATGACGCCGGCCGGCGAGGAGAACATCTGCTGCGGCGGCGGGGGGGGGACCGTCTCGATCGACGAGGTCAACCCGTACCGCACCTTGATCGGCGGGAAGATGAAGGCGGACCAGATCAGGGAATCCGGATGCGAGATCCTGGTCGCGCCCTGCGCCAACTGCAAGAAACAACTGCGGGAACTGGTCGAGGCTCAGGGAATCGAGTGCGAGATCATCGGCCTTCACGATCTCATCCTGAAGGCAATCGTGTTCGACGACTCGATGAAGACGCCTTCTCCTGAGGAGCAACACGACCAGGAGAGGTAGACCATGCAGGACCTGCTCGATTTCGCGCGCGGTCCGTTGTTCCGGTTCAGTCTGGCGGTCATGCTGCTGGGCCTGCTCCGGATCGTGATTCTCGATCTCACCGCGGCCGTCGGGGCCTATCGCCGGGCGGGAGACAAGTCGCTTCCCTGGGGGTTCATCGCCCGGCGCACCCTCCGGTGGCTCTTCCCGGTCACCCGGCTCCTCACCAAGCGGCCGGTCTACAGCGTCCTCTCGGTCCTCTTCCACGTCGGCCTGTTGATCGTGCCCGTCTTCCTGTTCGCCCACGTGAACCTGTGGCGGGGCGTCCTCGGCTTCGGCTGGCCGGCCCTCGCGAAACCGTGGGCCGACGCACTCACCGTCGGCACGGTGGCCGCCGGACTGGGGCTGCTCATCGGGAGGATCTCGAGCCGCGAATCCAGGTTCCTGAGCCGCGGGCAGGACTTCGTCTGGCCTCCCCTGCTGCTGGTTCCCTTCGTCACCGGCTTCATCTGCGCGAACCTCGGGGTCGGCCCGGCCGCCTACCGGACCCTGATGCTCATCCACGTGCTTGTCGCCGAGATGATCTTCATCCTCCTGCCGTTCACCAAGATCGCCCACTGCGTCCTGGCGCCGCTCTCGCAGCTGATCTCCAGCCTGGCCTGGAAGTTCCCCGCCGGCACCGACGAGGACGTCGGCAAGACCCTGCACAAGGAAGGCGCTCCGGTATGAGCTACGCGATACTGACCGATGTCACCCGGTGCATCGGCTGCCGGGAGTGTATGGCCGCCTGCAAGAAGGAGCACGGACTCCCGGCGGACACCCCGCGCACCTGGCAGAAGAACGACGGTCTGTCGGCCCGGAACTGGACGGCAATCCTCCAGCAACCGGATGAGCGCTTCGTCCGGAAGCAGTGCCGCCACTGCCTGGAGCCGGCCTGCGCCTCGGCCTGTCCGGTGGGCGCGCTGCACCATACCGAGTCCGGCGCCGTGGTCTACGACAGCGAGAAGTGCCTGGGCTGCCGCTACTGCATGATGGCTTGTCCCTACGGGATCCCCCGCTACGACTGGGACCAGGCCGTCCCCTACGTGAGGAAGTGCGACCTGTGCTACCACCGGCTCGAGAAGGGCGAGCAGCCGGCTTGCACCCTCGCCTGTCCCACCGAGCCCAAGGCGACCATCTTCGGGCGGCGGGACATCCTTCTCGCCGAGGCCCACCGGCGCATCCAGGATCATCCCGGACGGTACATCGACCGGGTCTGGGGCGAGCACGAGTTCGGCGGGACCTCCGTCCTCTACCTGTCGGACATCGATCTGGGGTTCCTGGTCTACGGCTCCCAGACCGGCACCGATCCCCTGCCGGCCACGACCGAGTTGGCCATGCACTCGGTGCCCATCGCCTTCCTCGGCATGGGCGCGGCCATGCTCGGCATCAACTGGATCATCAGGCGCCGCATGGAGCTTGCCGGCGGGGACGGCCGGCACCAGGTCCACGACCCGAACGAGGCCGATTCATGAACAGGGTTCAGAACACGAAGCTGGTGCTGTGGACGATCCTCGGCCTGGCCGCCGCAGTGGGCGTGGCCCGGTTCATTTTCGGGCTCGGGGTCACCACCAATCTCAACGATGCCACCCCCTGGGGGCTCTGGATCGGTTTCGACGTCATGGGCGGGGTGGCCCTCGCCGCCGGAGGCTTCGTCCTGACCGCCATCTGCTACGTGTTCAAGCGCGAGAAGTTCCACAGCCTGATCCGGCCCGCGGTCCTGACCGCGTTCCTCGGCTACCTGGCCGTCATCTTCGGCCTGCTGTTCGACCTCGGACTGCCCTGGAACATCTGGCACATGATCGTGTACTGGAACCCGCATTCGCCGCTGTTCGAGGTCGGCTGGTGCGTGATGCTCTATACCTCCGTCCTCCTCCTGGAGTTCAGCCCTGTACCCCTGGAGGAGACCAGCCGCTACGCGAGGATCCGCGGCTTCCTCCTCCGGTTCCGCTTCCCCCTCGTGCTGCTGGGCATCATGCTCTCCACCCTGCACCAGTCCTCCCTCGGGACCCTGTTCCTGATCATGCCCTACAAGCTCCACCCCCTCTGGTACTCGCGGCTGCTGCCGGTGCAGTTCTTCATCTCCGCGGTGGCCCTGGGCCTGATGATGGTCACGCTGGAGAGCCTCATTTCCCACTGGCTGTACCGCCGGAAAGCGGCCGGCGAAGCCGTCCTCGAGGGGCTGGCCCGGGGAGTGGTGTGGGTCCTGGCCGTCTATCTCGCCGTCAAGCTCGGGGACATCGTTGCCTCCGGCGAGCTTCCCCTCGTTTTCTCGGGATCCCGGGAGAGCATCCTCTTCCTGATCGAGATCATGATCTCGGCGGTGATCCCCCTGGTCCTCTTCTCCATTCCCCGGGTGCGGTCCAGCACCGCCGGGCAATGGGTCGGGTCGTCCCTGGTCGTGGCCGGCATGGTGCTCTACCGGCTCGACGTCGGCGGGTTGGCCATGCTCGGCGCCACCGGCGACACCTACGTGCCTTCCTGGATGGAGGTCGTGGTCAGCATGGGGGTGGTCTCCGGGGCCGGCCTGGTGTTCCTCTTCGCCATCGAGCGGCTCCACATCTGGGAACGGCGGCCCACCCATCCCGAGGCGGATCCGTACGCCCGGCCGGGATTCGACCACGCCTCGAAAGTCTGGCTGGGATCCCCGTCCGTGGCCGCCCGAGCCAAGTACTCCCTGGCCTTCGTGCTCAGTTTCGCCCTGGGTTGTGCCTTGATCCCCTATTCCCGGGTGGAGGGAAAGGGGGTGGAGACGGTCTCGGTGGAGAAGGCGCGCGGGGGCGACGTGCTGTTCATCGACGGCAACCACGATTCCTTCGGCTCCCGCTTCTTCCACGCCAAGGAGATCGAGTGGAACGGGGGCAAGGACTCCTGCGTGAAGTGCCATCACATGAACATGCCCCTGGACCAGCAGAGCGGTTGCTGGGAGTGCCACCGGAACATGTACACGCCGTCCAGCGTGTTCCGCCACGATTGGCACGCCAGCCCCAAAGGGGCCGACATCCCCTGTCAGCGGTGCCACCCCGAGGGACAGGAGCGGAGCAAGGCCTCGGCTGCGAAATGCCGGGACTGCCACTCCGACCTCTTCCCTTCCCCCGCCGCCCAGGCTGCAGCGGAGAGTACCGGGCTGAACCTCATGGCGCCGTCCTACGTCGATGCCATGCACGGCCTCTGCATCAAGTGCCACGAGGAGATCGCCGACGCCGGGTCGGCGGTAACCGGGGGAGCGGATGCCGCGGCCCTGGCCCGCTGCCCGACCTGCCACACCGACATGCCCTCCGGGCACTTCACCGACCAGACCCGGGGCCTGCTGCCCCCGGTGCAGGCAAAGCCGGTGATGCTGCCCGAATCGAGCCTGGAGAAGACCGAGCAACCGGGCCGCTAGGGCGGAACAGCTCCGGGCCGGCCGGGTTGGTGGGGCCGGAGGACCGGTCTGCACGCGGTTTCAGCCCGCTGCGGACCCATGATCCTCCACCAGCTCCAGGATCTCCCCCGCCGACAACGCTTCCGCCTTCGCCGCCGGTCCATCCAGGGTGCCCTTGGGGATCCCCGCCTTGAGGGCCTCGATCCGGTCCAAGGCGCCGGGGTCCATGGGGTGATCCAGAGGTTCCACCTTCGGTTGGTCTCTTGGATGGGGAAGCTTACGCCAACCATGGTGCCGGGAGGGGGTCTCGAACCCCCACGGGCCTTGCGGCCCAACGGATTTTAAGTCCGTTGCGTCTACCAGTTCCGCCATCCCGGCCCGGGTGGGGAAACCGGAGGGTACAGGGTTTTCCGGGGGGGCGCCACGCGGGCCGGCCCCACGGACGGACCGCCTGGACCTCGGCTCCCGGTCGCCCCGACCCCGCCAGCCCCGCCGACTCTACTTCGCCAGCCCCCGAGTCCAGTCGGTGACCAGCCGCAGGAAGCCCTTCTCGTCCTCGGAGACGTCGCCCCCCACGTAGAGGAGCCGGTCCCCGTCGGGATGCAGCGACACCGGAATCCCTCCGGCCACCGGCGCGGAGATCTTGGCGAAGAGCTTGGGCGCTCCGGCCCGGAAGGTGGAGCCGGAACCGTCCACGGGAACTTCCATGACGTCCCCGGAGAGGCTGACGTAGAAGAGCTTCTTGCTGTGGGGACCCCAGAACGGATAGACGCCTCCGTCGCGGTCGACCTGCCATTGCCGGTTTCCCCCGGCCATGGGGCGCACGATGATCTCCCACGCCCCGCTCGCGGACTGCTTGGTATAGGCGAACCACCGCCCGTCGGGCGAGACCTGCGCCACCGCGTCGAGCCCCTTGTCCCCCACCTTCAGCTCCATCTTCCCGGTGTCCACCGCCATCTCGTAGATGTTGTTGCCGGTGTCGGGATCCTCCCGGGTGACCATGAGGGTCGAGCCGTCGGGCGTCATCCCGTCGGGGCTGACACCCTCGGTCCCCTCGTAGAGGACGGTCGCCCCGCCGGTTCCCTCCACCGGGCGGCTCACGATCCGGTAGATGCTGTCCGCCTGGGCCTGGTAGAGGATCGATTCCCCGTCCGGGGTCCACACCGCGGACTGCTCATCCCCGGGATCGAAGGTGAACCGGGTCCGGAGACCGGTGTCCAGGTTCACCAGCCACAGATCGGAAGTCTCCGTCTCCGGATCCACCACCTCCACCACGGCCTGGGTCCCGTCGGGCGAGATCCGGGGCCTCCGGAACTGCCCCGGCTCCCCCAACCGGCCGAGCTGGGTCCCGCTGGGACCGGTCCAGGCCAGGAACTGCTCGGCGCTTCCCACCCCGATCTGGTAGGCGAGCATCCCCCCCTGGGTGGAGGAGTACACCCCGCACACCGCTCCTCCCGACAGGGTGAGAACGCTCTCCACCAGGGGAATGCCGTCCGCTCCCAGCTTTCCGCTTCCGGCATCCATGGGGGTGGCCAGGAGGACTCCTTCCCGCACGGTGAGCAGGTGGCCGGCCGAGTACTCGGCCTGGGCTTCCGAGGTGGTGATCACCCGCGGGTCGCCGCCGTCGAGGGAGGCCAGGTAGACCCGGTTGCTGTCGCCCCTGGAGGCCACCATCCGGGCCAGGAACAGGAACCGCCGTCCCCCGGGAAGGAACCGCGGCTCCCGGTGCGAGTTCTCGCCCTCGTCCTTGTTAATGGCGGTGATCTCGACCGCGGTCCCGCCGGAAGCGGACACGCGGTGGATCCCGCTCTGATGATCGGGAGCGAACAGGATCACGTCGTCCCGGTTCCAGGTGCCCCCCTTCATGTTGCTGGCCGGACAGAGCGAGACCGGGGGGCCGCCGGCCACCGCCACCTTCTTGAGCTTGTCCTCGGCCCCGAAGCCGACGTAGCGGCTGTCCGGCGACCAGAAGGGATAGACCGCGTCCTGGGTGCCGGAGATGACGGTGGCGTCCGGGCTGTCCAGCCGCCGGAGGTGGAGCATGACCGGGCCGGAGCCGTCCCGGGCCGCGTAGACCATCATGGTCCCGTCCGGCGACACGGCCACCGGGCCGGGGTCGGTCCCGCTGAGGTCGAAGGAGCCCCCGGCCGGAGGGGGTACGGAGAGGTTCAGGACCTGCGGAGGCGCGGGCCGGCCGAGGACCTGCCAGCCCACCAGGGCACCAGCGACGGCCAGGGCGAGCCCGATCAGGGCCGTGGCCCACAGCGGCAGCCCGTGCCTCGGGCCGGAAGCCCCGCCCGAGCCCGCCAACGCGGCCAGGGACGGCGCGGCCAGGATGGACGAGTCCTTGGCCCCGTCCTCCAGGAAGATCCGCGCCTCCCCCACGTCCCTGAGCCGCCGCCGGGGGTCGCGCTCCAGGCACCGCTCCAGGAGAAGACGCATGCCCGGCGAGGTGCCGGCGGGGAGCCGGTCCCATTCGATGTCGGCGCGCAGCACCGCGGCCAGGGTGTCGCTGATCGTGTCCCCATCGAACATGCGCCGGCCCGAAAGCATCTCGAACAGGATCACCCCGAAGGCCCAGATGTCGGCCCGCCGGTCCACCTTCTTCCCCCGGGCCTGCTCCGGGCTCATGTAGGCCGCGGTGCCCAGGATCACCCCGCCCCCGGTCAGGGCGGCGGTGATGGTGGGGGAGTTCTCCAGGCTCTCCTCCTCCGCCGTCTCGCCCACGAAGGCGCGGGCCAGGCCGAAGTCGAGGATCTTGACCTTGCCCTCGGAGCTCACCTTGATGTTGGCCGGCTTCAGGTCCCGGTGCACGACGTGGTGCTCGTGGGCCTCCTCGAGACCGGAGGCGATCTGCCGGGCGATCTCCAGCACCTCCTCCTCGGGAATCGCACCGTCATGGATGCGCTGGGACAGGTCGGTTCCCTCGGCCAGCTCCATGGCCAGGAACACCTGCCCCTCGGCCTCTTCCAGTCCGAAGATGGAGGCGATGTTGGGGTGCTGGAGCGAAGCCAGGACCCGGGCTTCCCGCCGGAAGCGGGCCAGGCGCTCGGGGTCCCGGGCGAAATCGGGGGGGAGGAGCTTGAGGGCCACCTCGCGTCCCAGCTTGGTGTCGCGGGCGCGGTGCACCTCCCCCATCCCGCCCTTGCCCAGGAATCCGATGATCTCGTAGTGGCCGAGGGTCTTGCCGATCAGGGTCCGGCTCCTTTCCGTTGGCGGGAGGCGGTATCCGCGGGTAGGCGTGCCGGGAGCGCGCCGTTCCGGATCCGGGGAAGCCGGGCGGAGTTTACCCCGCCACCATCCACATGGCGAGCGGTTCCGGGCGCCGCGGGGTGAAGTATTTTCCCCCCTTTCCGGCCGGGAACGTGCTATCTTCGCCCCCGGCGCACTTGGCGCACCTCCTTGAAGAACCTCTTGAAGCAATCCGGACCCCTTCCGAATTCCCTCGTGAGCGCTCTCCTCGACCCGGTGTTCCAACGACTACGCGGGCGTCCATCCACGGCCCAGTCGGGGCCGGGAGATCAGCCCGGATTTCGAAATCGCGGTGGGGGGCGTGCGTAGCCCACCGACACGAGGAACCCGATGTCCCAGAAGCTTTACGTGGGCAACATGCCCTTCAGCATGAACGAAGAGAGTCTCCGCACCCTGTTCTCCCAGCACGGCGAGGTCGAGTCGGCCTCCGTCATCACCGATCGCGAGACCGGCCGGCCCCGCGGCTTCGGTTTCGTCGAGATGAGCTCCGGGGCCGACGAGGCCATCAAGGCCCTCGACAACCACGAGATCGAGGGCCGCGCCCTCAAGGTCAACGTGGCCAAGCCCCGGTCCGAGAGCGGCTCCCGCTCCTCGCGCTGGTAGGTACCTTCGGGGAGGGGGCGCATCGCCCCCTCCCCGGCCTTCTCCCCTCCCCGCTCCCTTCCCACCGTCCCTCCCCGCCCTTCCCTCGCCCGCCGGAACCCATTAGAATGCCTGCTCCCCATTACCGGGGCGGACGATTCTTCCCCGCGGAACGCGGGCGGCGCGAGGACGTTGAGATGGCGGAAACTTCGGTGCGCACGATCTACCGGGACCCCCGGGGGAGCCTCGGGAGCACGGTCACGGTGTCCGGGTGGATCCGGACCGCGCGGTTCTCCAAGAACGTGGGCTTCCTGGAGCTGAACGACGGGACGTTCATGAAGAACCTCCAGGTCGTGATCTCGCCGGAGCTGGCCAACTACGACGAGCTGTCCAAGCTCGGCATCAGCTCCTCCATCGTGGTGGAGGGCGAGCTGGTGGAGAGCCCGAAGCCGGAGCAGCCGGTGGAGCTGAAGGCGTCCCGGGTCGAGGTGGCCGGCACCTCCGAGGCCGACTACCCCCTCCAGAAGAAGCGCCACACCTTCGAGTACCTCCGCACCATCGCCCACCTCCGCCCGCGCGGGAACACCTTCACCGCCGTGTTCCGGGTGCGGTCCATGGTCTCCTACGCCATCCACAAGTTCTTCCAGGAGCGGGGATTCGTCTACGTGCACACCCCCATCCTCACCTCCAGCGACGCCGAGGGGGCGGGGAGCATGTTCCGGGTCACCACCATGGACCTGGACAAGCCGGAGCGGGGCGAGGACGGGAAGGTGGACTACTCGGCCAACCTCCTCGGCCGCGACGCCTTCCTCACCGTGAGCGGGCAGCTCGAGGTCGAGACCCACTGCATGGCCTTCCGGAAGGTCTATACCTTCGGGCCCACCTTCCGGGCCGAGAACTCCAACACCGCCCGCCACGCCTGCGAGTTCTGGATGATCGAGCCGGAGATCGCCTTCGCCGGGCTCCCCGAGGTGATGGACCTGGCCGAGGACATGGTGAAGTACCTGATCACCTACCTCCGCGAGAACGCCCCCGAGGAGATGGAGTTCTTCAACCAGCGGATCGACACCGGGCTCCTGGCCCGGCTGGACCACATCGCCGCCCAGTCCTTCGAGCGCATTCCCTACGATGAGGCGATCCGGATCCTGGAGAAGAGCGGCGAGACCTTCGAGCACCCGGTGGCCTGGGAGAACGGCCTCCAGACCGAGCACGAGCGCTACCTGTGCGAGAAGGTGTACCGGAAGCCGGTGTTCGTCACCGACTACCCCAAGGACGTGAAGGCCTTCTACATGCGGCTCAACGACGACGGCCGCACCGTGGCCGCCACCGACCTCCTGGTCCCCAAGGTGGGCGAGATCATCGGGGGCAGCCAGCGCGAGGAGCGGATGGACGTCCTCAGGCGCCGGATCGCCGAGATGGACCTCGACGAGAGCGACTACTGGTGGTACCTGGACCTCCGCCGCTACGGCACGGTGAAGCACGCCGGCTTCGGCCTGGGCCTGGAGCGCTTCATCATGTACGTGACCGGGATGGAGAACATCCGGGACGTGATCTCCTTCCCCCGCACCCCCAACAACATCGAGTTCTGAGCCGCCGCGCCGTGAGTTCGGGAGCGCGGAGAAGGAGCTAGGCGCCGGCCACCACCGCCCCGACCCCGCTCAGGGTGTCGAGCCCCGAGCGATGCCCCATCATGGAGAGCGTCACCAGCGCGTCGAGGAGCATGGCGTGCGTCGGATCCGCGAGGGCCTCCAGCACTCCCAGCACCGGCTCCGCGTAGTGGCCGGCCGCCGCGGCCCGGATCATCTGCGCCGAGAGGTCCGGGGTGCGGCGAAGCACCTCCGGGGTCAGGGCCTCCACCAGGGCCCGCCGCCGGCCCACCGCCTCCGGCGCCGCCTCGCGCACCAGGTCGAGTCCGGCCAGGACCCCGACCACCACGTCGTCGGCCGACGGGGTGAGGCCCTCGCCGAGCCCGACCACCCCGGCCAGGGCCCCGGCGTCCCCTTCGGCCACGAACCGCCGCAGGGCCCGGCCCAGGGACGTGGCGTAGGGGCTCGGGTACGGAAAGCCGGACTTCCCCGGGAAGAGAGCGATCGAGGTATCGAGCGGGAGCGCCGGGGGGCGCCGGGTGAGCCTGAGCTCCACCCGTTCCGCCCCGGCCGGGTCCAACCCCGGCTCCCCTCCCGGAGACGCCCCGGCGCCGATCCACACCGCCATCCCCGGGTTGAACCGGCCCGGGTCCACGGCCGCGGTCACCCCCCAGGGATGGAGCGGGGTGGCCTCGGGGAGGACGGCCACCAGCGCCCGCGAGCCCAGCCGCAGGTTCACCGCGCGCCGGTGCACCGAGAGCACCGTCCCCCACTCCCCGGCCGCCACCGCGTCCGCGGCCAGGGAGCCGATGCGAAGGCCCCGGAGCCGCACCCCGGGACCTCCGGTCGTCATGGCCGCCCAGGAGCCCGGGTTCACGAGCCGGCGGGGACGGGACCGGCCACGTCGCCCCACTTGGTGAGCCGGGCCGTCTCCTTCACCTTCATCAGCTCCGCGTGGCGGTCATCGTCCACGAAGGCGACGATGCGGGCGATGCAGCTCTCCCCGTCCACCAGCCGCCAGGGGAAGCAGCCGATTTGCACCCGCTGGTTGAGCAGCAGATCGATGTCCCCGCCGATGCACTCGGCGTGGATGATGCCGTGGTTGAACATCTCCAGGTGCATGAGCTGGTACTTGGAGTCGTCGAAGAACTCGGCCAGGGGCATCTTGTACTTCTCGCGGAAGTGGCGGTCGGCCTCCCGGGCCTGGCGGGGCATCCAGTCGCGGATGATGGTGTTCATGGGGTGGTCGGCGCTTCCGCAGTCCACCCCGATCCAGCGGATCTTCTTCTTCTTGGCCCACTCCGCGAACTCGCGATCGGGTCCGGGGTGCTTGACCATGTACTTGATCTCGTCGGCGGCGGGCTGGTCCCATCCGTAGTGATGGTAGCCGGTGTGGATGATGAGGATGTCGTCGTCGCGCACCTCCACCCGCTCCTCCACCATCTTCGAGGTGTAGACGTCGTAATCCCCGCAGCAGTCGGAGAGGTCCACCACCACCCCCTCCCCGACCAGGAAGTCGAGCTTCAGCGCGGCCATGTCCTTCCCCGGGGAGTAGAAGTGGATCTCCCCGTCCAGGTGGGTGCCCACGTGGTTGGAGTGGGTGAGCACCTGGCCGTTGGCCCCGTTGGGGGCCAGCCGCTTGAAGTACTTCATCTGGAGCGGTTCGTAGGTGGGCCAGGCCGGGGTGCCGATGCCCAGGGGAACGGTGAGGTCGATGAGCTTCATGATGGTTCTCCTCGGAAGGTGTCCGCGAAGGCCGCCAGGGCGCCGGTGAAGCACTCCAGGGGCGGCTTGACCAGCCCGGCGCCGACCATGCCGATGCCGGGGTCCTTGTGGGCGATGCCCGTGTTGACCACGGGGACGATGCCGGAATCGACGACCCGGAGGAGGTCGATTCCCGTCGGGGTGCCCCGGAAGTCCAGGGCGGGAATGCGGTAGAGGGGATGCTCGGCCAGGGTGATCTCGAACATGCGCCGGGTGAACCGAAGCGCGTCGGCGGCGCTCCCCCCCACGAACTGGACGATGGCCGGCGCCGCGGCCATGGCGAAGCCGCCCAGGCCGCAGGTCTCGGTGATCACCGAGTCGCCGATGTCCCGGGCCGCGTCGGCGGCGGTGAACCCGGGCAGGTAGAGCCCTTCCACCACCGGGGCGGGGGCGGAGAACCAGCGCCCGGGAAGGCCGGAGACCTGGATCCCGAAGTCGGTGCCGTTCCGGGACATCACCGTGACCACGGTGGAGTTCTCGATCCCCGCCGCGGGGTCGATGGAGCACTTGGCCGCGGGCATGCTGAGGTTGAGGAAGAAGTGATCGTTGCCGTCCAGGAACCGGAACACCTCGGCCACCTCGACCCGGCCGGCGCTCGATAGAACCAGGTGCGGGGCCAGCCGGCGGATGAGGAGCGAGGTGGCGGCGCGGTTCCGGTTGTGGACCTCGTCCCCCATCTGCAGGGCCTGGGCGATGAGGCTCCCCAGGTCGATGGGGCCGGCCGCGGCCAGCGCTTCCACCAGGACCGGGGTGAGCACGTCGCGCATCCAGGCCAGTCGGGTGAGCACCTCCGCGTCGTAGGCCCCGTAGCGGAGGACCTTTCCCAGGCCCTCGTTCAGGGTGCAGTAGGCCCGGTTCCCGAAGGCGGCGTTCTCCAGGATCCAGACCGGCATCCCCGCCGTCACCACCCCGGCCATGGGGCCCACGGTGGCGTGGTGGTGGCAGGGTTCGAAGTCGATCCTGCCCGAGGCGGCCAGGGCCGCCGCCTCCTCCGGGGTTCCGGCCAGGCCCTCGAACATCAAGGCGCCCAGGACCGCCCCCCGGGTGGGGCCGCTCATCCGTTCCCAGGCCACCGGGGGCCCGGCGTGGAGGACCAGCCCGTCCCGCATCCCCGGGATCACCTCCCGGGCCGTGCCGATCCCGGCCAGGACCGGCTTGGCCTTGAGCAACCTCTCCACCGCCTCCCGGTTGGCGGCGGCGATCTCCGGCCGCGGGCTCCCATCCGGCCCGGTGAGGACGTCCAGGGCCCGGGCCGCCTCCGGATCCCCTCCCGCCGGCGGGCGCCAGTCCACCTGGATCGCGGTCGCGCCCTCCCGCCGCAGGTTGTCGGCGAAGGAGGCCAGCCCCAGGTTCACCACCTCGAGCCTGCCGCCGAAGAGATCCCGGATCGCCTTCCCGCTCATCGCCCGGCCTCCTTCAGGATCGCCGCCGCCAGCCGGGCCGCGGTGCGGTTGTCGGGAAGCACGGCCGCCCCCGCCTGCTCCAGGGTCGCGCGCTGCGTCTCGTAGCCCTGCGGGTCCTCGGAGGTGCCGGTCACCGAGGCCACCACCACCGGGTCGCGCCCGGTCGCCGACCGCAGCCGCTCCAGTCCCGCCGCCAGCACCCCGGCCGGATCGGGATGGGAGCCGTATCCCAGCACCAGGTCGAAGAGCAACAGGGCCACCCGGGGTTCGCCCCCCTCGTGGAGCAGCCGTTCGTTCCGGAGCTCGGGCTCGATCATGGGGTGCGGCCGCCCCCGGGTGAACACGTCGTCGCCCAGGTCCAGGAGAGCGTGGTCCGGAACCGGGTCGCCGTCGGTCCAGGCCGGTCCCCGGTGCAGGTTGGACCGCACCGTCACGCCCGCCCGCTCCAGGATCACCAGCGCCTCCACCGCGGTGGTGCCTCCGCAGAAAAGCCCGCGCAGGAGCGCGTCCCCGGCCAGCCGCCCGGCCAGGGGCCGGGCCATCTCCCGCAGCGCCCCCTCGGTCATCGGGTCGGGGACGGGAAGTCCGGCCAGACGGCAGGCGGCCTCGGCCGCCCCGGCCAGGGTGTCCGCGAACTCGAGGCTCCCCGCCGCCGGCCGCGCCGGCGCCCCCACGAAGTGCACCACCGCCGGCTTTCCCGCGCCCGCGAGGGCCGCCACCACCCGCTCCGCCACCGCGGGCGAGGGCGGCTTGGAGATCACCACCAGCACTCCGGTGGCGGGATCGGCGGCCAGGGCCTCGATCCCGAGAAGGGTCATGGCGCCGCCCACCGCGTCGGAGAGGTCCCGCCCCCCGGTGCCGATGGCCTGGGACACGCCGCCCCCCAGGCGGTGGACGACCGAGCTCACCTCCTGGATCCCGGTTCCCGAGGCGCCCACGATCCCGACCGGTCCCCGCCGGACCACGTTGGCGAAGGCCAGGGGCTTTCCGTTCACGATGGCGGTGCCGCAGTCGGGACCCATCATGAGGATCCCCTTGGCGGCGGCCTCGGCCTTGAGCGCGACCTCGTCCTCCACCGGCACGTTGTCCGAGAAGAGCATGACGTGGCGGCCCAGGCCTAGGGCCCGGCGGGCCTCCCGGGCCGCGTACTCCCCGGGCACCGAGATGAGCACCAGGTTCGCGTCCGGATGCGCGTCCAGCGCCGCGGCCAGGGTGGGGGGGTGCTCTTCGGGACCCTCGGGGCCGGACTCCCCGGCCAGCAGCGCGTCCACCGCCGCTTCCAGCTCTTCGGTCCGCCCCCCGAGGCCCCGCAGCGCGATGACCAGGTCGTTGGGGCCGGCCTGGGCGAGCTCGGCGGGGGGGAAGCCGATCCCGGCCAGGAGGTCCCGGTTGGCCGGGGTCCCCATCACCACCACCGCCTCCCCGGCCCCGGTCCGCTCCTTCAGCTCCCGGGAGAGCCGCATCAGCAGCACGGAATCGTGATAGCTATCCTTGCGAACGACGATCCGGGTCTCCACCGCCACCCCTCTCCCCCTCGTGCTTCAGGGTCAGATACACCCGCTCCGGATCGAGCGGAAGCTCGAAGAACTCCACTCCGGTGGCCGCGGCCAGGGCGTTCCCGATCGCCCCCGGCACCGAGATCATGGGGTGCTCGGCGATCCCCCGCGCCCCGTAGGGCCCCTGGGGATGGGGCGTCTCCACGAAGAACTGCTCCATCTTCGGGGGGACGTCCTTGGCGGTGGGGATCTTGTAGTCGACGAAGGAGTTGTTCAGCAGGCGCCCGTCCTGGAACACGAACTTCTCCCACAGGGCCGAGCCCAGGCCCTGGATGACTCCGCCGATCACCTGGGCCTTGCACTGCTGCAGGTTCAGCACCTTGCCCGCGTCGAAGGCGGAGGCGATGCGCAGCACCCGGATCTCCCCGGTGTCGGTATCCACCTCGATCTCCACCCCGTGGGCCCCGTAGGTCCAGTTCAGGGCCGGGCGGCCCTGGCCGGTCTCGGGATCGAGATGGGTCAGCCCCTGGGCGATGTACCGCCCGCGGCCGATCACCGGGCCCCCGATGCTGGTCCCGTCGGGGTAGGAGTAGCCGAGGACGATCCGGGCGTAGTCGAGCTTCCGCTCCGGGCGGCCGTCCACCCATACCCTCCCGTCCCCGCAGACCAGGGCCGAGACCGGCGCGTGCAGCACCCGGGCGGCCACGTCCTTGATCTGGGCCAGGCAGTCCCGGGCGGCCTCGATCACCGCGTTCCCGCCCATGACCGCGAACCGGCTGGCCACCGTCTGCCAGTCGTAGGGGGTGAAGTCGGTGTCCGAGTCCCAGGGCACCCGGACCGTTTCCACCGGGATCTTCAATTCGTCGGCGGCGATCTGGGCCAGGGTGGTGTAGGTCCCCTGCCCGTAGTCGACCCCGCTCACCAGCAGGGTCACCGAGGCGTCCCCGGCGAACTGGATCACCGCCGAGCAGGAGGTGAAGGTGGGCATGGCCGGCGCCTTGTGGAGCATGGCCAGCCCCTTGCCCCGCACCTTGCCCGATCCGGGGCGAAGCGGCTTCGCGGCCGGTTCCGGGGGATCCCAGCCGATGGCCTCGGCCACCAGCCGCAGGCACTCCTCGGGGCGTCCGTGCCCCTCGGTGAAGAGCTCTCCGGTGATGGTGGTCTCCCCCACCCGCAGCAGGTTCTTCCGCCGGAACTCGTAGGGATCGAGGCCCAGGGCCCGGGCCACCAGGTCCATGTTGCGCTCGATCCCCCACAGCACCTCCAGGTGGCCGAACCCGCGGTAGGCGGTTCCGAACACCTTGTTGGTGTAGACCACCTTGGAGTCGATGCGGCAGTTGGGCACCACGTAGGGCCCGGCCCCGGCGTAGGCGGCGGCGCGTCCGATGTTCACCCCGTAGTCGGCGTAGGCCCCGGCGTCCCAGAGGTAGGTGATCTCCAGCGCGGTGATGCGGCCGTCGGCGGTGACCCCGGTCCGGATCCGGCTCTGGAGCCCCTGCCGCGAGGGCAGGGTGTTGAACTCCTCCTCCCGGGTGGCCACGATCTTCACCGGCCGCCCGCCGGCCGCCCTGGACAGGCAGTAGACCAGGGGCTCGAGGTGGATCCCCGCCTTCCCCCCGAACCCGCCCCCCACGTAGGGCACCCGCACCCGCACCTTGTGCTGGGGGAGCCCGAAGGTGTGGCAGAAGAGGTGCCGGACCGTGAACGGGGACTGGGCCGAGGTGACGATCTCCACCTCGCCCCCGGGCTTGGCGGTGGCGATGGCGGTGTGGGTCTCCAGCGGGACGTGCTGGACCGGCGGGTTCCGGAACTCGAAGGAGAACGTGCGGTCCGCCTCGGCGAAACCGCGCTCGGTGTCCCCCTTGCGGATCTTCTGGTGGTGGGCCACGTTGGTCCCCGGCTCGGGGAAGAACACCCCCTTCATCCAGGAGTAGTCGCCCAGGTGCTCGTGAACCCGGGGCGCGCCCCCGGCCAGGGCCGCGGCCACGTCCAGGACCGGCTCGGTGGGGGCGTACTCGACCACGATCGCCTCGCAGGCGGCCCGCGCCGCCTCCGGGGTCTCGGCCGCCACCGCCGCCACCGCCTCCCCCTGGTAGCGCACCCGGTCCCGGGCCAGGATCTCCTTGTCCTGCATGTAGAGCCCCAGCCGGACGTCCAGGTCGGCTCCGGTGAGGACCGCCTTCACCCCCGGCACCGCCCGGGCCTTCTCCACGTTCACGGAGACGATCCGGGCCGAGGCGTGGGGCGAGGTCTTGATCCGCGCGTGGAGCATCCCGGGCAGGATCATGTCGTGGACGAAGACCGCGGTCCCGGAGACCTTGGCCGTTCCGTCCAGGCGCTTGGTGGATCCGCCCACGTAGGGAGGCCCTTCCGGCTCCGACGGCCGGTAGCCGCCGGCGGCCACCGCCTCCACCGCGTTCACGATCGGCTCGTAGCCGGTGCACCGGCAGTAGTTCCCGGCCACCGCCTCGGCGATCTCCTCGCGGGCGGGGTGGGGATTGCGGGCCAGGAGCGCGCGCGCCGAGGCGATCACGCCCGGGGTGCAGAATCCGCACTGGACGGCGCCGAAGTCGATGAGCGCCTGCTGGAGATCGGAGAGGACGTCGCCGTCCGCGGCCGCCTCGGCGGTCTCGATGCGGGCGCCGTCGGCCTCCACCGCCAGCACCAGGCAGGCGTTGACCGGCTCCCCGTCCAGGAGCACGGTGCAGGCGCCGCACTCGCCGATGCCGCAGCCCTCCTTGACCCCGGTCAGGCAGAGCCGGGTCTTGAGCAGGTCGAGCAGGGTGCGGTGGACGGGAACCTCCAGGGAGACGGTCTCCCCGTTCACGGTCAGGGTGATCGGATGGGTGGTCATCTCGCCGCCCCCCCTTTCCCGCCCAGGAGCCGGGCGGCCAGCCGCCGGCAGAGGAGGGCGGTCATGTCGGCCCGGTACTCGGCCCCCGCCCGCACGTCGTCGATGGGCCGGATCACCTTGCGCGCGGCCTCGGCCAGGCGCTCGCCGGCCGCGTCCGGCCCGGCGGAATCGGCCCCCGAGACCTCCGCGGTCAGGACCGGGGTCACCCCGCAGCTCCCCACCGCGGCCCGCAGCATGTTCCGGTCCGGGTCGTGGGTCGCGGCCGCGTTGACCAGGGCCAGGTCGTGCCCCCGGACCCGCTTCACCTTGTCGAAGGCGCTCCGGAGCGTCTGCGCGGCGGCGGGAACGGTGATGGAGACCAGGATCTCGCCGGGCCCCAGGGCGGTCTTCTTGACGGCCAGGAAGAATCCCGCAAGCGGGACTTCCCGCTCCCCCTCCGGCCCCAGGATGCGGAGCCGGGCCCCCAGGAGCAGGAGCGGCGGGGCGGTGTCCATGCAGGGGGAGGCGTTGCAGAGGTTCCCCCCCACCGTGGCCCGGCAGCGGACCTGGTAGGAGCCCACCGCCTCCGCCCCCTCGGCCAGGGCGGGATGGATCTCGCGGATGCGGGGATCCTCGTGGATCCGCCGCATGGTCACCCCCGCCCCCAGCACCAGGTCCCCGGCCGGGGTCCAGTCCAGGGCGGTGATCTCCGGGATCCGCTTCAGGTCCACCACCAGGGCCGGGGTCCGCGTCCCGGCACGGAGGGCGACCAGGAGGTCGGTGCCGCCGGCCAGGACCGCCGCCGGTTCCGGCCCTTCAGCAAGGAGGGACACCGCGTCCGGCAGCGAATCCGGACGCGCATAGCGCATTCCCGACATCTCGACCTCCCCGGCAGCGTGGAACCCCGGCTCCCGGTCTCCGGCGAGCGGTTACCCGGCGGAGAACACCAGGCCTTCCACGTCGTTGCCGTTCAATTCCCGGACCTTCCCGATCCCCGCCTTCACCCGCATCCCCAGCTCGGGCTCGTCGATCTCCAGCTGGCCCAGGGCGTTCACCCCCATGTCCAGCTTCACGATGCCCAGGGTGATGTAGCGGGTGGCGTAGTCCATGGGCAGGGAGTAGACGCGGGTCCAGGTGACCAGCGTTCCCTCCCCCTCCACCGGGACCTCCTCGAACCTGCGTCCCCGGCACTCCGGGCAGTAGTAGTGGGTCGGATAGCTGAGCTTGCCGCAGCCGGTGCACTTGGCCGCGTAGATCCTGGTGGCCATGTCAGATGTCCCCCGCGAGCACGGTGGCGATCACGTTGTTGCCGAAGCCGCCGAAGTTCACCGCGAACCCGCTTTTCGGTTGCTTGGGAACCTGGTAGCCCTTGGCCACGCCCCGCAGCTGGTAGCAGAGCTCCACCACCTGGGAGACCCCGGTGTTCCCCACCGGGTGCCCGCGGCCCTTGAGCCCGCCCGAGGGCGCGATGGGAAGCCGCCCCTCCATGGCCGTCTCCCCCCGCTCCAGGGCCTTGTGCCCCTCGCCGCGGGGGAAGAACCCGCACTCCTCGCTCTCGGCGATCTCCAGGATGGTGAACGCGTCGTGGAGCTCGGCCACCCCGATGTCCTCCGGCTTCATGGCCGCCATGGCGAAGGCCTTGGCGGCGGCGGTACGCACGGCGGGGAGCTGGGTGGGGTCGGGGCGCTCGTGGACGCACTGGCAGTCGGTGGCCTGGCCGATGCCGGCGATCCGGACCGCGGTCTTCTTGAACTCCTTGGCCGCCAGATCGGCGGGGGCGAGCAACAGCGCCGAGGCCCCGTCGGAGACCGGACAGCAGTCGAAGAACCGCAGGGGATCGGCCACGAAGGGGTTGTTCATCTCCGCGTCCGGCCCGGTGAGGATCCCCTCCATGCTGAGCGGGGTCATGTGGAGATGGGCGTTGTGGTTCCGGGTGGCATTGTTCTGGTTCTTGATCGCCACCATGGCCAGGTGCTCCGCCTTCACCCCGTACTTGTCCATGTAGAGCCGGGCGAACATCCCGGCCAGGGCGGGCAGGGTCACCCCGTAGATGTACTCGGCGTAGCGGTGGCTCAGGTAGCTCACGAACTCGGTGGCCTCGAGGTTGTTCACCTCCCGGGTGCGTTCTCCCCCGCAGACCAGGACCAGGTCGGCCATGCCCGAGGCCACCGCCATCACCCCGTTCTTGACCGCGGATCCCCCGGAGGCGGGTCCGTTCTCCACGTTCTCGGCCGTGGCCGGGAACAGGTTCATGCGGTCCACCAGGGCGCTGGCCACCCCCGAGGTCCGGTTGTTCCGCACCGAGCCCATGTTGGCGGTGATGACCGCGTCGATGGGCCGGTCGCCGATGCCGGCGTCGGCGATGGCGTCGTGCGAGGCCTCGCACATCATCTTGAGCAGGCTCCACTGGGCCCGCCCGAACTGCGTCGTTCCCGCTCCGATGACGGCCACGTCCCTCATATCCGGGACTCCAGCTCGTCCTCGACCTGGACCAGCATGGTGCGCAGATCGGGCTTCTTCAGGGGACGGCTCCCGGCCAGGAGCCGCTCCGGCACCGGGCGGGTCCCGGTGACCATGCGCGGCTTGGCCTTGAGGTAGGTCTCGCGGGTGAGAACCCAGGAAGGGGCCCCGCCCAGCTCGTGCTGGACCTCGTACTTCTTCTGCAGCGGGTACTCGATCATCCACCGGCGGTGGCCGATCGGGCTCTCGGCCACGATCCAGACCTCGTCCTGGCCCAGGTACTCGATGTGGTGCTCCATCTTGGAGGCGAAGAGGTGCGCCCCCACCCGGAGCCCCCGCCGCAGGGACAGGGTGTGGTGGCTGATCCCGTGCTTCTCGTCGAACATGCGGCCGTTGACGATCCCGGCCAGCTCGCCGTCCACCACCCCCACCAGGCAGTAGGGATTGCGGACGCGGTAGAGCTTCCAGCTCAGGAGCTCCGCGTAGACCCGGGAGGCCACGATGTCGTAGAAGTCCCGCCGGAGCTTCATCACCGGCTCGATGATCTCGAGCATGAGGTCGATCTCGTCCCGCTGCGCGGGCCGGACCACCATCATCTCGCCGTTGGCGAGCTCGATGACCTTGGGGGGGTAGGGGGGCATGGGAAGCTCCGGGGGGCGGAGCATGGCTTCGAGTTCGTCTAGCATCACATCCTCCTCGCCGCGGCCCCGGGGCCGCGCCCACATCCGAACTCTTCCTATGTCTACAGGAAGGGATCTATCAAATTACCAAGACTCTCCGGTTGGGTCAACGGACTAAGGGGATTGAAGTTACAAAATCCGTGGCCCAAAAAGATACAAGTCAAAAATTATCCACAATGTCCTGAATCACATCGAGCGACCCGCTCTCCCCTCCCCCGGGCTCAGCGCCGGTATTGCCTCTTGATCCGTCCCCAGGTCGCCGTCTCCACCGGGGTCGCGTGGTTGGTCACGAACACGGAGTTGTTCTCGATCCGCCAGGTCCACGAGTCGCCCGGGAAGTACACCGCGTCGAAGCTCCCCTGGATGGAGTCCGCCCGCAGGAGCTCGAAGGTACCGCCCGCCCAATCGGTCGAGATGGAGAGATTCCCGGCCAGTGATGCGGTGCCGTGAACCACGATCGTGGAGACGCCGGTCCGGTGGTAGATGTACGAGCCCAAGGATGCGCCGGATGTCATCGTGAACCCGTTGGCGACGATGGTGGGCGCCTCCCTCACGAAGAACGTGCCGCCGTCCTCGATGTTGATCGAGCCGGTCACGTTCACGACCGTGCCGGGAGAGTCCTCCACCATCATGGTTGCCGAGGCCGACGATCCGTTCGCCCCGACGGTCAGATCGCCCACCGTCAAGCTGCCGTGGGAGATCCGGCAGAGGGCGGGCACGTCGGTGTCCCCGACCAGCAGACGGCCCACCGACACGGTGCCTCCGGCCATGTCGAACCGGCTCTCCGCGGCGGAGCCCACGTGGAACCGCTCGGCGACGGTCAGCGACCCGGTGTAGATCCAGAGATCGGACCCGGCGGCGGTGGTGCCGGTGGTGAGGTTGCGGCAGGCGGCGGCGATGGAGTGGATGTTGACGGTCACGAAATCGGGCACCTCGGCGTCGGTGTCCGCGTCCGGCACCCCATCCGACCAGCTCACCGCGTCCCCCCACTCCCCGTCCCCGGCGATCCAGGTGGTGGCCTGGGCGAAGGCCAGCGGCGGCGTGAAGGAGGTGAACGGGAGCAGGAGGAACAGGATGAGCAGGGTGGTCGAGCCGACGGGGGACCGGCTGTCGGACATGGCGGGCTCCTTCCGTGCGGGCGGCGGGGGATATCCGCAGTATAGGGTGGGGGGGGCGGTGAGCAAAGCCGGTTCCCGCGCGCGATCACGCCCACTCCCGGGGCGTGCTATGCTCCTCTGTCCGCCGAGGGGAACGCGCAGGTACGGGGGGTGGTCGGCGGCAGAGTCACCCGGCCACCAGGAACCTCCGAAGGAGAACCCGCCTCCATGCCCCTCGATCCCGGAACGCGCCTCGGCCCCTACGAGATCCTGGACACCCTGGGCGCCGGCGGCATGGGCGAGGTCTACCGCGCCCGCGACACCCGCCTCGAGCGCACCGTGGCCATCAAGTCGCTCGCCCAGGCCTTTACCGGCGACCCGGGCCACCTCGCCCGCTTCGAGCGGGAAGCCAAGGTCCTGGCCTCGCTCAACCACGCCAACATCGCCGCCATCTACGGCCTGGAGGACGCGTCCGGCGCTCCCCACCTGGTCCTGGAGCTGGTCGAGGGCGAGACCCTCCAGCAGGTGCTGGCCCGCGGTCCCCTCCCCGTCCCCGACGCCCTGGCCGTCTGCGGACAGATCGCCGACGCCCTGGAGGCCGCCCACGAGCGCGGCATCGTCCACCGGGACTTGAAGCCGGGGAACGTCATGATCACCCCGGCGGGCGCGGTGAAGGTGCTCGACTTCGGCCTGGCCAAGGGGCAGGCGTCGGCCGAGGACTCCTCGGAGGCGCTCACCATCACCCCCACCACCCCCGCCTTCGCCACCGGGGAGGGGCTGATCCTCGGCACCGCCCCCTACATGAGCCCGGAGCAGGCCCGGGGAAAGCCGGTGGACCGCCGCACCGACGTGTGGGCCTTCGGGTGCGTGCTCTTCGAGTGCCTGACCGGCCGGCCGGCCTTCGCCGGGGAGACGGTCTCCGACGTCATCGCCCGGATCCTGGAGCGCGAGCCGGACTGGCGCGCCGTTCCCGCCGCCGCGCCGCAACGGCTCCGCACCCTCATCCGCCGCTGCCTCACCCGGGACGCCGCCCAGCGCCCCCGCGACATCGGGGACCTCCGGCGGGAGCTGAGGGCCATCGCCCTGGAGATGTCCTCTCCCGGCGCCGTCGCCACCACCCACGCCGACCGCCCCTCCCTGGCCGTCCTCTACTTCGAGAACCTCTCCGCCGACAAGGAGAGCGAGTACTTCTGCGCCGGCATCACCGAGGACATCCTCACCGACCTCTCCAAGATCAAGGGGCTCCGGGTGGCGTCGCGGAACGCGGTGGCCAAGTACCGGGGGAAGGAAGTGGACATCTCCCGGGTGGCGGCGGAGCTGGGGGTGAAGGCGGTGGTGGAGGGGAGCGTGCGGAAGGCCGGGGACCGGGTGCGCATCTCGGCCCAGCTCATCAACGGCGCCGACGGCTTCCACCTCTGGGCCGACCGCTTCGACCGCACCCTGGAGGACGTGTTCGCCGTCCAGGAGGAGATCGCCTCCGCCATCGCCCAGGCCCTGCGGGTGGCCCTCTCCCCCGCCGAGTCCGAGAAGCTGGGCAAGGACCGCCCCAAGGACGTCCGGGCCTACGACCTGTATCTGAAGGGGCGCGAGCAGTACGGCCAGTACACCCCCGACGGGATGCGGAAGGCGCTGGAGCTGTTCACCGAGGCGACCGCGGTGGACCCCGGCTACGCCCTGGCCTGGGCGGGCATCGCCGACGCCCACGGCCAGATGCTGCAGTTCGGGATCAGCGCGAGCCCGGAGGAGGACACGCGGGCGGGACTCGAGGCCGCGGAGCGGGCCATCGCCATCAATCCCAAGCTCGCCGAGGGGTACAAGGCCAAGTCCCTGGTGCTCCGGTTCTCCGGGGACCGGGAGGGATCCAACGCCGCCCTGGCCCGGGCCGTCGAGGTGAATCCGCGCTTCACCCCCGCCCTCATCAACATCGCGGTGGAGGAATTCTGCCGGGCCGACGTGGCCGCCGCCGAACGCCATGTCCGGCAGGTCCTGGACATCGATCCCCAGGAGTCCTTCGCCGCCATGTGGCTGGCCTGGCTCATGTCCTATACCGGCCGCTGGGAGGAGGCCGCCGCCCTCGGCCCGCGGTACCGGCGCCTCTCGGAGAGCCCCGGCTACGTTTCGGCGTGGTTTGCATTCCAGTTCAACGCCGCTCTCGTGGCCGGCAACCTTGAGAAGGCCCGGGAGGTGCACCGCCAGGCCGCCGGGGCGTTGCCGGATGCCTCCAACGTGAAGGTCATGGAGGCGGTCCTGGCCGTTTCCGAAGGAGAGCACGAGACCGCGCGGAAGATCGCCCGGGACGTGTGGGAGGACCGGCGGCTCGGAGGCTTCGCTCTTCTGGACCTGGCCCGGGTGGGGCTGGCCCTGGGGGAGCCGGACAGCGCCCGCCACTTCCTGGAGCGGGGCTTCGTGCGCGACCTGGCCCCGGTGGCGGTCCGGCTGCTTCCGCCCCTCCGGTCCCTCCTCGGCGCCGCGCCCTTCGCCCCGCGGCGGCTGGACGCGGTCCTGGTCTGGCCGGTGGAGGCCCCCATGCCGGACCGGGAGCTGCTCGATCTCTTCCGCGAGGTGCGGCTCGGGACCGGGATCCCCGACGGGAGCGGGGTCCAGCCGGCCTGACCACCGCCCCGCTTCCTGGACACCCTCCCCCCCCGGGACTACGCTCGATCCAGGCGCGGCCTCCGCGCCGCCGGCCGCGGCCGCTCCGGCCGGCGCTCACGTCCCCGGCAGGAAGGGCAACCCCATGCAGATCGAGCTCGAGGTGAACGGGCGGCGCCACCGCCTGGACCTGGACCCGTCCCGGAACCTCCTCGGCGTTCTCCGCTACGACCTGGGTTTGACCGGCACCAAGTACGGCTGCGGCGAGGACCGGTGCGGCGCCTGCACGGTGCTGGTGGACGGGAAGCGCGTGCACTCCTGCGTGACCCCGGTGTCCTCGGTGGCGGGAACCCGCATCACCACCATCGAGGGGCTGGAGCAGGACGGTCGCTTGCATCCGGTGCAGCAGGCGTTCCTGGACGAGGGCGCCTCGCAGTGCGGGTACTGCACGCCGGGCATGATCCTGGCCTCCGTCGCCCTCCTGAGCGCCATCCCCTCCCCTTCCGAGCGGGACGTCGCCGAGGCCCTGGAGGGGAACGTGTGCCGCTGCGGCACCCATCCCCGGGTGGTGGCGGCGGTCCGGCGGGCGGCGGCGGGATCGGCCCCCGCCCCCGCAAGCGGGACCGGCAACGGGGCGGCGGAGGATCCCGGAAGCGACGAGCTCCGGGAGGCCTTCCTGCGGCACGACGACGGGTCGGTGCGTCGGGTGGCGATCACCGCCCCCGCGGGCGGGCTGGTGGTGGTCCTGGCCGTTCCCCGGGGCTCCGGCCTCCCCTTCCGTTCCCGCCAATCCGGCGAGAGCGGCGCCGCCGGCGCCGGAGGCCCGGAGGAGATCGGGGCCTGGCTCCACCTGGCCCCGGACGGGGCGGTCACCGGGTTCACGGGGAAGGTGGAGTTCGGCCAGGGGAACCGCACCTCCCTGGCCCAGGAGCTGGCCGAGGAGCTCCGGGCGCCCCTGGCCGCGGTGTCCCTGGTCATGGGCGACACCGGGCGCACGCCCTTCGACCTGGGGACCTTCGGGAGCCTCTCCACTCCCCAGATGGGGAACCGGTTCCGGAAGCTGGGCGCGGCGGCCCGGGAGCTTCTGATCGACCGGGCCGCGGCGCACTGGGGGGCGGACCGGAAGGGCCTCGCCGCCCGGGATGGCCGCGTCCACGGCCACGGCGGTGATCGTTCCCTCGGCTACGGCGAGCTGGCCGGCCTCGGCGGGTCCCTCGAGGTGGTGCGGGAGGGCGCGCCGCTGACCCCGGCCACCGAGTGGACGACGGCCGGGAGCCCGGCTCCCCGGGCCGGAGCCCGGGACCTGGTCACCGGGCGCCACCGCTACACCGTGGACCTCCACCGCCCGGGCATGCTGGTGGGCAAGGTGCTCCGGCCGCCCTCCCTGGGGGCCATTCGCACCGCCCTCGACACCTCGGCCGCGGCGGCCCTGCCCGGGGTGACGGTGGTGGAGGACGGGGACTTCGTGGGGGTGGCCGCGCCGGGGATGGGGCCGGCCCTGCGGGCCCTGGACGCGGTCCAGGCCATGTGGAAGCCGGCCTCCGATCCGGGCCCGGATTCCGCCGGGGTCCACGAACACCTCCGCCGCAGGCGCCCCGCGAACCCGGAAGGCCGGTGGGAGACGGGCGCCGCGGTGGAACCCTTCCTCCGCGGCGACGTGGAGGCGGCCCTGGCCGCGGCCCGGCACCGTCTCGAGAGGACCTACACCACCGCCTACATCGCCCACGTTCCGCTGGAACCCCGGGCGGCGGTGGCGGAGTGGAGCGAGGGCGAGGATGGAGCATGCCTGACCGTATGGACCGGCACCCAGCGGCCCTTCGGGGTGCGGGAGCAACTCGCCGAGGCCTTCGGCCTCCCCGAATCGCGGGTGCGGATGATCGTGCCCGACACCGGCGCCGGCTACGGGGGGAAGCACACCGGGGAGTGCGCGGTGGAGGCGGCGCGGCTGGCCCGGGCCGCCGGCCGCCCGGTCAAGCTGGCCTGGACCCGGGAGGAGGAGTTCCGCTGGGCCTACTTCCGGCCCGCGGCGGTGATCGACGTCGCGGCGGGCATGGATGCCGAGGGGCGGCTCACCGCCTGGCGCTTCGCCAACTTCAACGCCGGGAACGCGGCCATCGGGACGCCCTACACCGTCCCCAACCAGCGCATCCAGTTCCATCCCTCGCGGACGCCGCTCCGCCAGGGCTCCTACCGGGGCCTGGCCGCGACCGCCAACCACTTCGCCCGCGAGATGCACATGGACGAGCTGGCCGGGATCGCCGGCCTGGATCCCCTCGAGTTCCGCCTCCGGAACCTGGACGATCCCCGGCTGGCCGCGGTGTTCGAGGCCGCCGCCGAGCGCTTCGGCTGGGGGCGCGAGCTCCTGGAGGGCCACGGCGCCGGCCTGGGCGGCGGCATCGAGAAGGCGGCCTACGTGGCCACCTGCGCCGAGGTCGCGGTGGACCGGGCTCGGGGCGGGGTGAAAGTGGTGCGGGCGGTGACCGCCTTCGACTGCGGGGCGGTGGTGAACCCCGACGGGCTGCGGAACCAGATCACCGGAGCGCTCATCCAGGGCCTGGGGGGCGCGCTGTTCGAGGCCGTCGATTTCGACCACGGGGTGATCCGCAATGCCCTGCTCTCGCAGTACCGCGTTCCCCGGTTCAGCGACGTGCCCCGGATCGAGGTGGTGCTCCTGGACCGGAAGGACCAGCCTCCGGCCGGGGCCGGAGAGACCCCGCTCCTGGGCATCGCCCCCGCGGTGGGGGCGGCCATCCACGCCGCCTGCGGCGTGCGGCCGCGGTCCCTGCCCATGGCCCGGGGCGGGCTGGCTACGCTTCGCCCTCCCCGTTCAGCATAGACAGTAGATCCCCGCCCCCCCACTCATCGTAAGAGTACGAACTTCCGGGACGAGTACCTATCATTGCTCACCAGCCGCAGGAAGTAGATCCCCGCCGGACACGCCTTGCCGGAATCCGTCCGGCCATTCCACCTTGCAACGTGCGACCCTGCAGAGTATTCCCCATCCGCGATTCTAGCCAAGAGCCGGCCTTGCAGATCGAGTACATCAACATGAGCGTGGCCCATCCGGTCCAGAGTGTATGCGACCTGACTTCCACTACGGAAGGGATTCTCAATGTCTGGGCTCAGGCCGAACGGAGAGTTGCCGGGCCGCTCATCTACACTTGTAGCCTCCGCAGGCAAAACCAGGGCAAATGTCCCCACGGATGGACTCCTACCCGCAATATAATTCTCCGTACTATTAACAGAATCCGTAATATTGCGCCAGAAACCTCCAGAACCTCCCTCTTGAAATTCGAACAGCATCAGATCTTCTTCGTTCCCGCCAAGCTGTCCGTCATCATAGACAATGTGCACCCCCACCTCACCGGATACAGCTGCCGTCGTGCTCACCTGATAATAGCGTGGAGATTCGAGTGGTTGGACCGACATACCGGGCGGAACAGTACCAGTGGTGTTTCGGTCATACACCTGGGTGACCCCTCCCTCTTGGACAGCGTCGAAAGTCACGGCCACACTCGGACCCAAATCAGCGGTTACAAAGCTGCCTGCCGTCGTCGCAGTTCGTGCGTAGCCCGGGATGCAGAACTCCACGTCATCAACATTCACTTCGAAGAATGTGCCAAATCCCTCCACTCGAAACTCCAGTGTCCCCGTCTCACCCTGAACCTTCGCAGTGGTCGGAAATGCACACTCAACCCACTCAAAGTCCGCCATTAGCCGGTCCAACGGCAGCTCTACTAAATCATGGTCAATTCCGTTCACCGAAAGCCTGGCCACAAGGAGTCGCGTTGCTTCCACGCCGGTTGTTTGCCACCTGAATCTCAACCCACTGGCGTTCAAGGGCACCACGAGTCGATTGTGCCGCCTCCAGTCATTTCCCGTATCAAGCTGAAGACATTGACCGCTCCCACTTACCGCAAGATGGCCGGTACCGCCACCCCCATATCCCGACCACCCCGCAAGCGTGCCATCGGCAAGGTCAGGCAGTTCAAAGTCACCATTGAAGAACCAAACCGATCCAAAGTCGTCATCGTCCGCGCCGCCAATAGGATAATGAGCCAAGCCTTCGAAGGTAAAGGGATCCGCGGTCCAAGCAATTCCCCCATCATGATCGTCACGACCCAAACCCGAGAACCCGTACTCAGAGAGCCACCGACTGAAACCCGTATCCGCACCAAGGTGGTCAGCATACCAACCCACACTGTTTGCCTGGCTTCCCGGATCAATCGTACCCCAATACCAATCAACAACCTTTCCATGACTGTTCCCCGGAATGAAGTCGAGGGCGCAATTCCAGTATATGTCCTGTAAATAGGTCAACTCATGATTGTAGAAATAGGAATCAGGCGCCGATAGTTGGAGGAGGGGCCGTCCACTCGGCACCAGGGAGCACGCGGGACCGCATAAATCACACGCTATCTGCCAATAGTTGTCTGCATAGCGTACATTATTCCAAATTTGAACGGCTGGATCATGAAATCGATTATCCGGGATTGGATCTTCATCCCAATCGTGTGGATCCAGAGATGTGAAATATTGCACAGCAACATCGTATGCTCCCAGCCGCTGAATAGTCTCGCTGGCGACTGAGGTGCCTCGACTATGGCCAACAAAATGTAGGGGACGACTCGTCTCCGGGGCACTCAGATCAACGATACGTTGTCCCCCGACCGACCCGGAAACCAGCGCAGCAAACAAAGCATCAGCAGCAGCCTCAGCCTGTCCGGATTCCATATCATTGGAAAGATAAGCCCAATCCATGGCCAACACTGCGTGGCCACCATCGGCGGCACTCCGATACACCTGAGCGTCTTGCAGCTCGCTGAAATCTTCTGTAATGGGATTAAATTCTCCAGTCTCTGGATTGTACTCAAAAGCTTCCCCGCCCCCATGACGCGCGAGTAGCGCGGCCACCATTCCAACATCCCAATACTTATTGTCCACGTCCTGCCGATCAATGGGCCGGAATCCGTCACCGAAGGTGCCATCACCATCCAATTTGAATCCATGGCATAAAACAGTCGCGCCTGGTCCCTCCGCCGGCACTTTGATGAGGTAAATTTCCGTATTGCCGTATATTTCTCTTTGGGTATCACCAAGCAAAAATGAAACGCAACTCTCCCCCACCGGTATTTCCGAGGTGATCTCTAAGGCGGGCAAGGGTTGCAGGATGGTTTCAATGGGCACGCACCTGGGAAGAGACGGATCCGAAATGCTGTAGGGTCCGTGTTCCAGGCCCACAACTACACCATTTACTCTTATATAAAGTGCATCGTCGCAAACGAATGGGGCCAGCATGTCAGCTGCCCCGCTGAGGTAGAGTCGATCTCCGCGGGATTTCTGCACCAATACCGCTGTGGAGTCGAAGTATACAACGTGCCCTGGAGGACCCATCCAGACGGCGTCACGCGAATATCGGCTGCCGAACAGCAATTCCGAGATGGTTGCTTCCCGACAATCCACCAGGGCGACTCCGTCCAGGCAGGGGCCAGAAACGCCACATTGCGGCGGTGATACTAGCCACGGGGCAACAGCGATTGCGCCGAGGATGGCATCCCCTGAACCAGGTCCCTCTCCTGATGGGCCATTTGGAGCTCCCCACCAATTGTCTACTGCAACGAGCGTATCTGGCGTATCATTCCTAAGACCGTAGGTGGAGTTTCCCGTGAAGGAACAATGTCCGATATTTGGGTGAGAATAGTCGCTGACTATGATGCCGTTTGCATTCTGGCTCCACGTACAGCAGTAGACATCACAGCTGCTGGCCCCGGTCAACCTTAATCCCACATCTGCGTTTCCGCTGAAGGTGCAGTACTGGAAGGCTGGATTCGCATTCTCCACCAGAATAGCCTCGCCTGCCAAATACCCTCCCCCATACCGGATCGTGCAGTTGGTCATCACGCATTGAGCGTCGTCGGCGGCATCCAAGAACCGGATGCGCGCCCAGTCCCCCGCCTTCCCCACCGTCGCTCCGTTCCCGGTCACGTCCCCCAGCGTGTCGTCATCCGTCGACGTGAACACCACATGATCCGCCAACAGCCCCCCCGGTCCCCCATACCCCACGTCGATGTACGATGGGTCGCAGTTGTAGCTCGATGGCCCACAGTCCATCTTGAAAACCAGGTTCGACATGCTCAGCACCGGCCCCGACTCCCCACCGATCCGGAGATCGTGCCCGGGTCTCAGGATGTAGACAAATCCAGGGGCGGGCTCGGGCAGGGTCACACTCTCGCTCAGCGTACCTCCAATCAGTTGGTATCCGTTGTACGCACCGTCCGCCGAGGCAACGATCACATTTCCATTGGTCAGCACGTTGGCCATTGCCGGGACCGTCGCTTCCACCTCGTACGTCCCGTTCCCGTAGAGAGTGTTGCTCCGCACATTGGTTCCCTGCGTCGTACCCCCCAGCGACAACCCAATCTCGGCGTTGTTGCGGATAACGCATGACTCGAGTACCGGTTCACCGCCTTCCACCCGGAGCCCGTGCTCACCGCTTGACTCCACAATCGTTGCCCGTAACGTCGGGGATGCGTTCTCGATCCTGATCGCCTCGTCCGGTCCGTACCCTCCCCCATACCGGATCGTGCAGTTGGTCATCACGCATTGAGCGTCGTCGGCGGCATCCAAGAACCGGATGCGCGCCCAGTCCCCCGCCTTCCCCACCGTCGCTCCGTTCCCGGTCACGTCCCCCAGCGTGTCGTCATCCGTCGACGTGAACACCACATGATCCGCCAACAGCCCCCCCGGTCCCCCATACCCCACGTCGATGTACGATGGGTCGCAGTTGTAGCTCGATGGCCCACAGTCCATCTTGAAAACCAGGTTCGACATGCTCAGCACCGGCCCCGACTCCCCACCGATCCGGAGATCGTGCCCGGGTCTCAGGATGTAGACAAATCCAGGGGCGGGCTCGGGCAGGGTCACACTCTCGCTCAGCGTACCTCCAATCAGTTGGTATCCGTTGTACGCACCGTCCGCCGAGGCAACGATCACATTTCCATTGGTCAGCACGTTGGCCATTGCCGGGACCGTCGCTTCCACCTCGTACGTCCCGTTCCCGTAGAGAGTGTTGCTCCGCACATTGGTTCCCTGCGTCGTACCCCCCAGCGACAACCCAATCTCGGCGTTGTTGCGGATAACGCATGACTCGAGTACCGGTTCACCGCCTTCCACCCGGAGCCCGTGCTCACCGCTTGACTCCACAATCGTTGCCCGTAACGTCGGGGATGCGTTCTCGATCCTGATCGCCTCGTCCGGTCCGTACCCTCCCCCATACCGGATCGTGCAGTTGGTCATCACGCATTGAGCGTCGTCGGCGGCATCCAAGAACCGGATGCGCGCCCAGTCCCCCGCCTTCCCCACCGTCGCTCCGTTCCCGGTCACGTCCCCCAGCGTGTCGTCATCCGTCGACGTGAACACCACATGATCCGCCAACAGCCCCCCCGGTCCCCCATACCCCACGTCGATGTACGATGGGTCGCAGTTGTAGCTCGATGGCCCACAGTCCATCTTGAAAACCAGGTTCGACATGCTCAGCACCGGCCCCGACTCCCCACCGATCCGGAGATCGTGCCCGGGTCTCAGGATGTAGACAAATCCAGGGGCGGGCTCGGGCAGGGTCACACTCTCGCTCAGCGTACCTCCAATCAGTTGGTATCCGTTGTACGCACCGTCCGCCGAGGCAACGATCACATTTCCATTGGTCAGCACGTTGGCCATTGCCGGGACCGTCGCTTCCACCTCGTACGTCCCGTTCCCGTAGAGAGTGTTGCTCCGCACATTGGTTCCCTGCGTCGTACCCCCCAGCGACAACCCAATCTCGGCGTTGTTGCGGATAACGCATGACTCGAGTACCGGTTCACCGCCTTCCACCCGGAGCCCGTGCTCACCGCTTGACTCCACAATCGTTGCCCGTAACGTCGGGGATGCGTTCTCGATCCTGATCGCCTCGTCCGGTCCGTACCCTCCCCCATACCGGATCGTGCAGTTGGTCATCACGCATTGAGCGTCGTCGGCGGCATCCAAGAACCGGATGCGCGCCCAGTCCCCCGCCTTCCCCACCGTCGCTCCGTTCCCGGTCACGTCCCCCAGCGTGTCGTCATCCGTCGACGTGAACACCACATGATCCGCCAACAGCCCCCCCGGTCCCCCATACCCCACGTCGATGTACGATGGGTCGCAGTTGTAGCTCGATGGCCCACAGTCCATCTTGAAAACCAGGTTCGACATGCTCAGCACCGGCCCCGACTCCCCACCGATCCGGAGATCGTGCCCGGGTCTCAGGATGTAGACAAATCCAGGGGCGGGCTCGGGCAGGGTCACACTCTCGCTCAGCGTACCTCCAATCAGTTGGTATCCGTTGTACGCACCGTCCGCCCTAGGAGTGAGAGTATTTGCCTGACGCACTGCCTGCGCGACACTGGGCACATCACCCGATATCGGATACCAACCGAAGTCGTAAATCGAGCAATTCGACATTGACAAGTCCGATTGTGAAACAACAACGCTGTTTCCTAAATTTTCACGGAGTATGCAATCGTGAAGCACGATGCTGTCGGTGCTTGTCAGGCGTACTTGGGCACCACCGCTACCCGAACCGCCCTTCTCAAGTACACAATACCCGAGTACCGACGATGCTCCGTTCAGGTCACTCTCATCAAGAAACTCGATTCCCAGCCAACCCCCTGGCATTCCGTTGGCTGCCGTGAATATGACTGGAAGTGACGGCATACCTACGGCAACGAGACTTCCTTCGGACTCGTTGGCCCCCACCTTCAAACCTACTCCGGATTCAAAGCGAAGGGTGGTTCCCGGTTGGATCGTGAGAGTTGCTCCCGCGGTGATCACAATGTGGGAGTCGACCAGGTACTCGGTATCTGCAGGTTCCCCGCTCGGACCTAAGACAGTGTCCGTGGTGACCGCGCCACCGATAGTCTGTGTGGCTTCCGCTATCCCTCCAGCGCATGTCACGAGGAAAGCAAGTGGAATCAGCCAGCGAGGAAACGTGGACCTTGATCGCATCGTCCTCGAAGATCGCCGGAAGAGATCGGTGGGTGCCACAGAGTCCATTGTCGACCCCCGAGTGGTACATCGAACCGTGAGAAGAGCCGAAGTCTCGCCATGCTGTTGGCCATGGATTGTTCTGTCAATTCATATTTGAATCTGTCTAGAGAGTATTGAGGTGTGTTCTTCGACCGCCGTTGCAGGGTCAGAGGATTCGTAGAATCAATATGTACTAATAGGATCCTATGACTCCGCTGCCTTGGCGTCTTCTGCGCTTTCTGGGTAGAAAGGTGACCAAGGCGGCCGCGCTCAATGGTGACCCTCCGCGAAGCTGGACCTCAACCTATTGGCCCTCAATGAGTAAGCGCGGCAATCCAGAGGGAATTCTTACCAGGGAAGGAGGCGGGTCCCCCCCTCGGTGACCGACTCCCAGAACGCCTCCAGCCGCGTCCGCTCCTCCCCGGAGAGCCGGGTACCGGCCGCGGCCACGTTCCCCCGGAGCTGCTCGGGGGTGCGCATCCCCGGGATCACGCAGCTCACCGCATCGTACCCGAGCACGTAGGCCAGCGCCCGGGCCGCCGGATCCGCCGGACGTCCGGTGAGCCGGTCGATCTCCGCCACCAGCTCCGCCCGCCTCGCGATCACCTCCCGGCTCCACCGGGACCGGATGCCGGTGAACCGGGTCCCGGCGTCGAACCGTCCTGTGAGCCAGCCGCTGTCGAAGGGGATCTTCACGATGACCCCCGTTCCCCGGCCGGCCATCGAGGGAAAGGCCCGGCGCACATCCTGGTGGAGGATGTTGAACAGGACCTCGAGGACCTCGCTCCCGGTGTTCCGCAGGCAGGCCTCGGCCTCGTCGGCCCGGTCCAGGCTGGCCCCGTAGTGGCCGATCTTCCCCTCCCGGCGCGCCGTCTCCAGAGCGTCCCAGAGCGGGTCGACCCCCTCGTACATGGAACGCGGAGGATTGTGCAGGAGGAGCGCGTCCACGTGGTCGGTGCGAAGCCGGCACAGGGTGGTGTCCAGGCTCTCCCGGAAGCGGGCCACCGAGAAGTCCTTGGACCCGTCCTCCCGGGTCCCGAACTTGCTGACCAGGACCACCCGGTCCCGCTTACCGGCCAGGGCCTGCCCGAGGAGCGTCTCGCTGGCGCCGGCCCCGTAGTTGGGGGCGGTGTCGAAGAGGTCGATCCCGGAGTCCACGGCCGCGGCGACCAGACGCAGGGCGTCCGGGTCGTCGGGGCCGTTCCAGTCGTCACGATTGCCGAGCTGCCAGGCCCCGAAGCCGATCTCGGCCACCTCGAGCCCGGTGCGGCCCAGCTTTCTTCGGGGCAGGGTTCCGCCCCGGGTTCCTCCGCCTCCCATCCGCCCCTCCCTCTCAGGCCTTGGTGGTGAACCAGACCGTCGGTTCGCCGGTGACCCCGGCCTCGCTCATGATCTCCTTCAGCCTCGGATTGGCGGCGAAGGCCTTGGCCGACTCCATGGAGTCGAAGTGATGATAGACGGTGACGTCGGTGGGGTCGCCGTCGGCCTGGTACACGCCTTCCCCGGTCACCCCCAGGCCCCTCCGCTCCGCGTCGAACGAGTCGTAGACGTTCTTCCAGGCCGGGAAGTCCTTCACCGTATGCCGGACGAACAAAGTCGCCATGATATTGCTCCTTTCGCGCGGCCACGACCGATGCCGGGCTGGCATCCTTCCGATCATAGCTCCGGGGAGCGGGGCGGGCGAGGAAAAGGCCGGCGCCGGTCAGGCGGCGTCGGAGGCCGAGGGCCGCCGGTGCCGGCGGAGGGCGGCGGCCACGATCTGGCGGGTGAAACCCACGTGTCCGGCCGGATCGCGGGCCAGGCAGAGATCGGCGCTGCCGGGATCGGTGGGCGGATAGTAGACCCCGCAGTTGGGATTGATTTCCAGCATGAACGGGGTCCCGTCCCGGTCCACCCGGAGATCGCACCGGCCGAAGCTGGCTCCGTCGAGGGCGGTGAAGAATCGCGCCGAGAGGTCGCGAAGCCGGGACTCCAGCACCGGATCGGCCACCGGGAAGGAGAGCAGCCGATCGTAGTCCACCCACTTCATGCGCTCGTGCTTGAAGCTCTCCCCCTCGGGAAAGCGGTACTGCATGGGGGTGTAGGTGGTCGGCCGGAGCGGATCCTCGGGATTCTCGGCCACCAGCACCGTGCACTCGGTACCGTCCACGTACTCCTCGATCAGGGCCGCCCCGTAGCGCGACATGATCTTCCGGGCCTGGCGGCGGAGCCCGGCCGGAGTCCGCGCCCGCGACATCCGGCTCAGGCCCACGCTGGCGTAGCTGCTGTGGTGCTTCACGAAGAGGGGAAAACGCAGGGCGTCCGCGGCGCGCTCCACGTCGGCCTCGGAGCGGGCGAGCACGAAGGCGGGGGTGGGGATGCCGGCCAGCCGGCAGGCCTCCTTCATCGCCTCCCGGCTCGGTTCGTAGAACCCGGAGGTGGCCCCGGTGAAGGGCACTCCGTGGGCCTCGAGGGTCCGGACCACCTCGATCCCGGGGAGGTCCTGGTCCTCGGCCCCGTCGCAGAGGTTGAAGAAGAGGTCGAAGCCCTCCCCGATGAGCGCGGTGACCGTCGCCACCGAGGTCTGCTTCACCAGGGTGGCCACCCGCCACTCCACCTCGGGCAGGTAGGGCCGGGGGTCGCAGGGCCAGTCGTCGGCGGGAAACGGGTCCGCGTCGAGGTCCTGGGTGGTGAGCAGGCAGATGCGCATCGGGCCGGAGGGTACCCGGTGCGGCGGCGAGCGTCCAGGCGGGACGCCCGGGACCGGGAAGCCGGTACCGGGCCCACGATAGCGGGTTAGCCCGGCCGGGGCGATCCGGACGGGCCCGATTCAAAAATCACTTGCAATAAATTCTAACAGGACTGAAAATGTCCGCTATTCACCGTGCCGCACCCTCCAGCCCCGGGGGGACGCCGGTCCTCTCCTTCCCCGGAGCCGGCTGGCACTCGCCGAACGGCATCCCAACACCGTGGAGGTTTCTCGATGCATCCCTTGTCACCCCATCCCCGGCTCCGCTCGTTCCTGCCCGCCCTGGTTCCGGTCCTCCTGGCCGTGCTCGTCCTCGCCGCCGCCCCGGCCCAGGCGGGCTCGATCTTCCTCACCGGCCATGATCCCGACTTCCACGCCACCCGGGGACTCAACTCCACCGGAGCCCAGAACATCAACACCGTGGCCATCGACTTCATCACCGACCCCCTGTTCAACCCCTTCGTGGCCACCGCCCCCAAGTTCCTGTACGTGGAGTCGAGCATCTCACCGCCCACCGGGCACACCGTGGGCAAGACCGGCATCATCGCCAGCGGCTACGTGGAGGGGGTCGACTTCGACCACCACGACGCCACCACCCTCGTCGCCGCCCTCGGCCAGCTCGGCCAGCCCGGGGGCTACTGCGCCATCGTGGTGGGCTCGGACTTCGGGGGGATCCTCACCCAGGCCGAGCTGGACGTGCTGAACACGAACCAGGCCCAGATCGCCACCTTCATCAACAACGGCGGGGGCATCTACGCCATGTCGGAAGGGAACTCCGGCGCCCACCTCACCCCCGGCGGCGGACACTACGCCTTCATCCCCACCGTCGTCTCGGCGGCCAGCGTGGACCAGGGGGAATCCGGGTTCACCGTCACCCCCTTCGGGGCCGGCCTCGGGTTGACCGACGCCGACGTGAACGGCAATGCCTCCCACGTGGTGTTCACGTCCACCGCCGGGCTGACCACGGTGGACCAGGACGCGGCCGGCCGCATCCTCAGCATCGCCGGCCGCGAGCAGGTGATCCCCACCCGCGACACCACCTGGGGCCGGATCAAGTCGCAGTACTGATCGCCGGCGGCGGGTCTATTCGTCCTTGGGCCGGGGCACGGTCACCGAGACCGTGTCCCCGGCCACGCTCTCGTTGAGCCCCGCGTCCACCGCGGTCACCCAGTACCGGTAGGTATCCCCCGCGGCCACCCGGTTGTTCACGTAGGTGGTATCGGTGAGGTCGGTGATGAACCCGGTGAGCGGATCCTCGGGGTCGCGGTAGAGGTTGTAGTGGTGCAGGTCACCGGCCGGGGACGGGCGCCAACGCACCCGGGGGAGGTACCGCCCCACCGAGGGCACGTACTCCGCGGCCACGGTGGTCCCCGCCGGCGGCGGGGGCGGGGTGAAGTCGGCCCGGGCCCCGGCGGGCTCGGTGGGCGGGCTCTCCACCCCGGCCGGACTCACCGCGGTGAGCCGGTACCAGTAGGTCTCCCCGTCGGTGACCAGGCTGTCGAAGAAGGTGGTCACGGTGGTGAGCCGGACGCAGGGCTCAAACCGGTCCTCCGCCGGGGGCCCGTCGGAGACCGCCCGATAGACCCGCCACCCGTCGATGAAGGCGAACACCTCGGGCTCGGCGAACCAGGCCACGGTTACCCCCCGACGGCTGGCCACCACGGTCAGGTCCTCGGGGAGCGGGAGGGCGTCGCCGGAACGGTAGGCTCCGGTCGGCTCCACGGTGTGGCCGCATCCCGCCGGGGCCAGGGACACCAGCGCCAGGCCCAGGGCGGCCAGCGCCCACGTCGGGAGCCGGGGCGTCATCGCCAGCTCCAGGCCGGGCTGGTGGCCACGGCCAGCCCCCAGCGGGTGCCGGCCAGGGTGTTCCTCCCGGCCAGGGCTCGACGGACCTCGGCCTCCAGGGCCAGTCCGGCCCCCACTCGCCAGGACACCGTTCCCGCCGCCTCCAGTCCGGAGGGATCCACCGCGGCGGGATCGAAGCGCAGCGACTCCGTCGATGCCCGCTCGCGCCCCACCGGCCCCCCGAAGCGGGCCTCACCGCGGAGATCCAGGCGCGGTGCCACCGGCAGCCCCCCCGCCACCGCTCCACCCACCCGGTTCCGGAACACCCCGCCCCGGAAGACGAACTCCACGTCCCCGTTCAACCAGGCCGCTCCCAGGGAGCGGCCCAGGGATCCGGCCAGCTCGAGATCGGTGACGCCGGAGCCCAGGGCGGGGTATTCCCCGGCGTCGTAGCCGGTGGCGGTGACGAGCACGGCCCGGACCGAGGCCACCGCGGGCCCATGGCGTTGGAGAGCGCGCTTCACCCCCACCCCGGCGTCCCCCAACCCGTAGGTGGTGAAGACGGCCGAGGGCTGCTCGGCCCGGAGCCGCTTCCAGCTTCCGGTCGCGACCAGGGTCCACCCCGGCGCCAGCCCGGCTTCCAGGTAGACCCAGGTCGAGAGATCCAGGTAGCGGGTGTTGCGGAAGCCGCCCCCGGCCTGGTCGAAGGGCACCCGGTGGCCGTCGGGGTCGAAGCGCTCCCGGGTGCCGAGGTACCCGGTCATGACCCGGACGTAGGCGGTGCCCGGCTCCTGGAGCCACGCCCCAGCCCGGGCCGCGGTGGCCGTGCCCCCCGAGGCGGCCAGGGCCGCGCCGAGAATGACCATGAGGCGCAGGACGCGGGAACGGACGGGGTCAGGCATGCGACCCATGATACGGGCTGTCGCGCCGGATCGTGACCGGGAGTTTACCGCCGGGACTTCCACCGGTTCAGAAGGCGGCCTTCAACTCCCCCCAGCTCGCGGAGCGCACCGGCACCGAGGAGTCGAACTCGACGGTCAGCTTCGGACGCACGGTCTGGATGCTGCCGTCGTCCGACCAGAGCTCCACCCCCAGGCCGCCGCCGATACCCTCGATGAGCACGCCCTGGTTCGTGATCAGCAGGTTGCTCCAGGTCTGCACCAGCGGGGTGATGTCCAGGGTGATGTGGTCGGAGTTGGACTGGAAGCTGGCTACCGGAGTCGCCGCGTAGTCCGTCCCCGAGGCTCCTCCCGGAGTCGACCCGAAGGAACTCCAGGTCACCGTGTTCTCGGTCCACTGGACCAGGACCTGGTGGACGTTGAATGTCTCCCCGGAGAGGAAGTCGGTCGTCCAAACCTCCAGGGTGGCGGAGAGGATGGTCGATCCCTGGGGGATCTGGCCGGACTGCGTTCCGAAGACGTCCGGGAACTTGACCAGGGCCTCGCTCACGGGCCGGGTTCCGTCACCCACGACCGCCATGACGTCGAAGTTCCCGAAGTTGGTGGTCGGGCCGTAGGAGGCGATGTAGGTGGCCGAGGTCGCCGAATACGCGCCTCCGTCCCCCTCCTGGAAGCTGAGGGTTTGGGACGCCAGGGACACTCGGGGGACGGCTAGAAGCAGGATCGCGATCGAGAAGCATCCGAGTCGTAGCGTGTGGCTCATGGTTCTCCCCCCGGTTGCAGTGCCGGTCCCCGTTCCGCCACCCGTACCATATCAACAGCGGCTGCCTGCAATTCTACCATGAATGCTCCGATGGCGCCGGGCTCGGGACCGGGCAATCCGACCCCGAAGGTCCGGATGGCGATCCGGCCTCCCTCCGCGCTACTCCGCCGGCTTGGCCTCCGGCTCCGCGGCCTTGGCCGCCTCGCGCCCGGCCGCGATCCAGGCCTCGGGCAGGCCCGCCGCCGCCGCCTCGTCCAGGAGCCAGAGGCCGCCGCCCCGGACCGAGACCACCATGCGGGCCGGGACTTCCGGGGAGGGCTCGGGGGCGGTGAGGCTGCGGGTCACCGCGTCGCGCTTGGACTCGCCGGAGACCAGGAACAGGCTCCGGGACGAGGAACGGAGCGCCTGCGGGGTCAGCGAGATCCGGTTCAATCCCCCCGGTTCCTTGGTGGCCACGGCCAGCCGGGACCCGAAGTCGGGCCAGCTCTCGGCGGGAAAGAGGGAGGCCACGTGCGCGTTCGCGCCCACGCCGAGCAGGACCAGGTCGAAGAGCGGCACCCGCTGGGCCCAGGCCAGGAGCCGCTTGTGCGCCTTCTCCGCCCCCGCCTCGGGCGGATCCTCGCCGCGGAAGCGGATCACCCGCTCGCCGGGGATCCCGAGCGGATCGAGGAACGTCTCCCGGGCCATGCGGAAGTTCGATTCCTTGTGGTCGGGCGGAACGCACCGTTCGTCGGTGAAGGTGAACCGGACCCGGCTCCAGTCCATCCGGCTCCGCAGGGTGGGGGCCGAGAGCCGGTCGTAGAGGGGGATCGGCGTACCGCCGCCGGTGAGCACGAACCGGGCTCCCCTCCCCGCCGCGCTCAGCTCGCGCACCACCAGGTCCGCGGCCGCGGCCATGAGCGCGGTCTTGTCGTTGTAGATCCGGACGTCGTGCCCCTCGGGCAGGGTTCCGCTCATCGCATCACCTCCCGGCCGGGTTTCCGGCCGCGAATTCCAGCGCCGCTTCCATGGCCTCCATGGCCATCGGATCCGCCTCCGGCCGGTGGATCTCGTCCACCACCGCCGAGGCCCGCCCGGTCTTGGCCTGGTTCAACCGGGCCAGGCGTTCCCCGTTCCGCTCCACCAGGATGGCCCGCTCCGGCGAGAGGCGGCGCCAGCGGAGGGACGGCCGGCCCGCGGCGAACTCCATCTCCACCCCGCACACCGGGGCGGAGTCACCGCCCTTCCCCGCGCGGGCCAGGGCCACCTCCACCGGGGCCTCGGGGCCGGCGAACACCAGGGCCCGGTCCGGGGCGGAGGCCTCCCGCAACCGCCACCCCAGCCGGCCGGCCAGCCATCCGATCAGGAGCCAGGCCTCGAGGAGCGCCCCGGGCCCCTCGCTTGCCTCCACCGACAGCCGGCGGATCCCGGACAGCTCGGCCGCCGCCCCGCGGCGGTCGAAGGGAAGGGCCAGCGCCCGGCGCCAGTCCACCAGCCCGGACCAGAGCGCGTCCCGGTACCCGGGGACCGCGCCCGCCCGGTCCCGGCACCGGCGCCAGAGGGCCAGGCCCTGCTCCACCCCGAGGCACCCGCCGTTCCCGATCACCAGGTCCAGGTGCTCCTCCAGGGCCTGCACCCAGGGGATCTCCAGGGGGGAGACCGCCTCCGCCACCACCACCGCCGGCACCCCCCCCACGCTCAGCGACCGCACCGCCGAGGCCACGTTCCGGTCGGCCCCCGGGCCGCAGGCCAGGTGCACCGTCTCGCAGCAGACCAGGGAGCGCCCGCCGGGACCGCGGCTGCAGGCCGCGCTCACCCAGGCCTCGGCGCCCCCGGTGCCCAGCCCCGGCTCGGCATGGACCACGATCACCCGCGAGGGATGGAGGCGGACCACGTCGTCGAGCAGGCCGTGCTCCTCCTCGCCCGGGGCCAGGGGCATGATCAGGGTGGAGTGGCAGACCCGGAGCACCGTGGACTCCCCGCCCCGGGCCTCGCCCTCCTCCTTCCACAGCGCGGCCAGGTCGCGCTTCACCGCGGCCACGTCCAGGCCGCGCCGCTCACCCTCGCCGAGCCGGATCACGTCGGAATGCGCCGGGGCCACGGTCACACCCTCAACCAGCGGCGGCCGTCCGCCTCCAGCAGCCGTTCGGCGGCGGCGGGGCCCCAGGTTCCCGCCTCGTAGCCGTGGGGGCGGTCGCGGTCCCTCGCCGCCCAGGCGTCCACGATGCTGTCCACGATGCCCCAGGCCAGCTCCACCTCGTCCCGCCGGGCGAAGAGGGTGCTGTCCCCGAGGATGGCGTCCAGGAGGAGGCGCTCGTAGGCCTCGGGGGGTTCCTTCCCGAAGGAGGTGGCGTAGAAGAAGTCCATCCGCACCTCCTCCACCCGGAACTCCTGTCCCGGGTACTTGGACTCGAAGGAGAGGGAGATGCCCTCGTCGGGCTGGATGCGGAGCCGGAGCACGTTGGGCCGGGGCCGGGTCCGGCTCGCCCCCGGGAACACCTCGGTGGGCGGCTCCTTGAACACGATGGCGATCTCGGTGGCCCGCTTGGGGAGCCGCTTCCCGGTGCGGAGGTAGAAGGGGGTCCCGGCCCAGCGCCAGTTCTCCACCGCGAACCGGGCGGCGAGGAAGGTGTCGGTGACCGAGTCCCCGGCCACCCCCTCCTCCTCCCGGTAGCCGGGCACGTCCTGACCCCCCGCCGAGCCCGCGGTGTACTGGCCCCGCACCACCCGCCGGGCCACGTCCTCGGGGGTGAAGGGCCGGATGGCCCGGAGCACCTTGGCCTTCTCGTCCCGCACCGAGCGGGCGTCGAACCGCACCGGCGGTTCCATGCAGACCAGGGTCAGGAGCTGCATCATGTGGTTCTGGAGCATGTCGCGGAGGGTGCCCGCCTCCTCGTAGAACCCGGCCCGGGTACCCACCCCGTCGGACTCGGCCACGGTGATCTGGACCTGGTCCACGTGGCGGTTGTTCCAGAGCGGCTCGAAGATGCCGTTGTCGAGGCGGAAGACGAGGATGTTCTGCACCGTCTCCTTCCCCAGGTAGTGGTCGATCCGGAACACCTGGTCCTCGTCGAACACCTTGAGGATGGCCCGGTTCAGGGCCCGGGCGCTGTCCAGGTCCCGCCCGAAGGGCTTCTCCACGATGATCCGGGTCCAGCCGTCGGCCTCGGGGTCCCGGACCAGGCCCGCCCGGCCCAGGTTCTCGATGATGGTCCCGTAGGCGCTGGGGGGCGCGGCGAGGTAGAACAGGTGGCAACCGGGATGGCTGCGGGCCCGGTCGATCTCCTCCAGCTTCTCCCCCAGCCGGCGGTACGCTTCCAGGTCGTCGAAGCTCCCCCGCACGTAGCTCATGTCGTCGCAGAGCTGGCTCCACACCGCATCGTCCAGGTCCCGGCGGGAGTGCTCGTCCACCGCCGTCCGCATCCGCTCCCGGAAGCCCGAGTCGCCCCAGTCGCGCCGGGCGAAGCCGACGATGCTGGTGTCGGGGTGGAGCAACCCCTCCCAGGCCAGGTTGTAGACCGCGGGCATGAGCTTGCGGGCGGTGAGATCCCCGGTGGCCCCGAACATGACCACGGTGCAGGGGATGGGCTCCCGCATCCGCTCCAGTCCCTCCCGGAGGGGATTGGGGGCCTCCCCCCCGCCCGGTTCGGGCTGCACGGGACCGGCGGTGACGGAGGGGCTCCCCGCCTCCTCTCCGGCCCGATCCACGGCGGTGTCGCGTTCGTCGTTCATGGTTCTCGATCCTCGGTCTGCCTCCGCGGCCCGCCGGACGGTCCGGCCGGGCCCCGGCGCGGCCCCATCCCTCGATCAAAACTCCGGGCCCCGGCGTCCGTCAAACCGAGGCCCCGGTCCATCACCCGCCCCCGATGCAGGCCCCGGGGGCGGCGGCCAGGGCGGTCTCGATCAGCCGTTCGGGGGGGGTCAGCCGTTCCGGCGGGAGCAGCCCGGCTTCCTCCAGCACCTGGCGCGTGAAGGGCGTGGCCAACCCGATCACCGACCCCAGATCCGCGGCCAGCGCGGCCTTCACCCCCGACGGGGAATCCTCCACCGCCATCGCCTCGTGGGGGTGGACCCGCAGCCCGGAGAGGAGCAGGTGGTAGATCTCCGGGTCGGGTTTGGTCCGCTCCACGTCCTCGTAGGCCGCGCTGCGGGCGAAGGCGTGGGTCAGCCCCAGGGCCCGGAGCACGCGCTCGGTCTGGTCGCGGTGCGAGGTGGTGGCCAGGGCGCAGATGCATCCGCCGCGGTCGGCGCGGCGCAGCAGCTCCAGGGTCGGGGGCCAGCGGTTGTTCCAGAGCACCTCGGGGTCGCCCACCATCTCGTCGTAGTAGCGGAGCCGGACCGCGGCGAAGGCCTCCCACAGGGTGTCCTTCCCCAGTTCCTCGTTCCGCTTCCGCACCGCATCCTCCAGCCCGAAGCGCTCCATGAGCCCGGTGGAAACGTCCTTCCGGGAACGGCCCACGAAGTCCTTGAACGCCTCCTTGACCTCGTCCTCGTCCAGATCCGGGTCCAGTTCCACCGCCGCCTTGGCGTAGGACGCGGCCTTGAGCTTCTCCGTCCGGACCAGGGTGCCGTCGAGATCGAAGATCACCGCTCGAATCATGTTTCCAGCTCCTTCCAACGTCCGACGTAGTCCCGCACCGCGGCAACCAGGCTGGAGTGGCTCCAGGTGAGGGGGCTCACCGAGAGCGGAGCGCCGGTCATCGGGTGCACCTGTTCGGCCATGATCCCGCTGGGGAGGGCGTGCCCGGCCGCCCACCGGAAGAGGTCCACCGCCGGCGCCAGGTCGGCCCGGGAACGGGCGGCGGCCACGTGCCAGCCGGCCAGCCACAGGGTGCAGATGAACCACGGGTTCCCGGGCACCGTCCCCGCGTCGGCGTCGACCCGCTGGTAGGCGTCGCCGGTGTACCGGGCCACCCCGCCCACCCCGGTCTTGACCCACAACTGCTCCCGGATCGCCTGCATGGTGGAGACCACCCGGGGGTCGCCGGCGGGGAGCATCCCGAACATCCACAGCCCGGCCAGGGACGCGTCCACGGTGAGGTCCGGCTCCAGGGTCCCGTCCGGATTCCGGGTCAGCATGCGGGCGAACCGCCCCGCCTCCTCCGACCACAGGTGCCGCTCGGCGCCGGCCTTGATCCCGGCCGCGGCCTCCGTGCAGCGGGCGGCCAGGTCGCGCTCCCCGAAGGCGGTGGCGAAGGAGGCGGCGGCGGAGAGCCCGCCCCACACCGCGCCCACCGTCCATCCCAGCACCCCGCGGCGCTCCTCCCACAGGTCCCAGGAGGGCAGGGGCAGCCCGTCGCCGGGATCGCGGTAGGCGGCCATCCACTCCCCCGCCCGGGCCACCAGGCTCCGGTAGAGGGGCTTCACGAACTCCACGTCGCGGAAGCGCTCGAAGTGGCGCCACAGCGCCCACAACACCAGGGCGGTCTCGTCTTCCTGGACCGGGAGCACCTTGTGGCCGTCCTGGTACCACGCGTGCCACGAGGAGGCCAGGGACCCGGCCGGGTTGTACTTGTGGAGGAGGTAGCCCTCCTCGGTGATCACCCGGCGGCAGAACTCGAAGAAGCGCCGGGTGGTGAAGGCGTGTCCGGAGGCGATGAGGGCCGAGGCGACCAGCGCCCCGTCCCGGGGCCACATGTAGGAGTAGGTGTCCCGGGCGTAGCGGGCGATGTCGTAGTCGTTGGCGGCCACGATGGCGCCCCCGTTGTCGATCTGGGTCCGGAGCACGAGCAGGCTCCGCCGGTAGAGCTGCAGCACCTCCGGGGGCAGGTCGGCGCCGCTCTCGGTCTCCTCCCTGGTCAGCCACAGGTTCCAGTAGTGGGCGGTCCGCTCCAGGAAGGTGTCCGGCCCGCGGGCCCGCACCAGGCGGTTGATCCGGGTGACCTCCTCGAAGGAGTCCCCGGCCGCGATCCACATCCACACCGTCCGGTGTTCGCCGGGATCGAGGGTCAGGTGCACCGCCCCTACCGAATCCACGCTTCCCTGGGCCACCGCGTTCCCGGACAGGACCCCGTCCTCGGCGTCGCGCCAGGTTCCTTCCTTCCCCGGGACTTCCTTCACCCCCACCGCCCACTGGTCCAGGCCCAGGGTCCAGGCCCCGGGACCTCCCCGGGCCGCGTTGAACATGAACCAGCGCTCGCCCTTGTAGTGGAAGAGCGCCTTCCGCTCCGGCTCGTAGTAGGCGGAGTCGGCCACCTCGGTCCCGTAGATGTGGAAGTCCAGGTGGAGGAAGAGGCGGAATTCCCGCCGCCGGCCGGCCTCGTTGGTGACGTTGATCCGGCGGAGGTAGAGGTTCTCGTGGAAGTCCACCGCGTCCCGGCAGCGGAGCACGACCTCCAGGTCCGGGTGGCGCAGGCGCACCCGGGTGACCAGGGTGTCGTCCAGGTAGTCCCGGCTCCGCTCCCAGCCGGGATCCCCGGTCCAGCGGAATTCCCCCCCGGCCCATACCCCGAACCGGAAGGGATGCCCGGCGGTGTGGTTCTCCTGGCCCACGTGGGGCCAGTAGAGGTCGCGGAGCTGGTAGTCGGCGTCGAAGTTGACCAGCAGCGAGCCGTTTCCGACCGGGATGTCGCGGGGCATCGATCCTCCGCGGGGATGATGGTTTGCACAAACGAGCCGGCCGGATGCCTCCGGCCGGTCTTTCAAGTCTTCTCCAGCGGCGGCCCCGGCGTCAAATCCCCGGGATCAGAGATCCCCTTCCGGGGGACGGAGCACCAGCTCCTCCGGGACCATGGCCGGATCGGTGGTGAGCGCCCACACCGCGGCCCCGGCCACCGCCCCCACCGGCATCAGCCGCTCCGGGGGCGGGGCGCCCGGACCCTCCCACATCGCCGTCCCCGTCGCTCCCGGCACCAGCGCCGTGACCCGCACCCCGGTGCCCAGGGTCTCCCGGCGCAGCACCCGGGCCAGGGCCAGGAGCCCGGCCTTGGAGGCCCCGTAGGCCCCGCAGCCCGGGAAGGCGGTCACCGCGGCCACCGAGCAGTTCATGAGCACGTGGCCTCGCCCGGCGGCGAGCATCCCGGGCAACAGCGCCCGGGTGAGCAGGAAGGGAGCCCGGAGGTTGGTCTCCAGCATCCGGTCCCACTGCTCCAGGGTCAGCTCGTGGACCGGGGCGTACTCGGCCACCCCGGCGTTGTGGACCAGGACCGCGGGGGCGTCGCCGGCGGCGGCGGCCGCGCGCTCAGCCTCCCGGGGATCGCGCAGGTCGGCGGGAAGGGGCCGGAAGCGCCCCCCCGAGGCCTCGGCGGCGGCGATCTCCCCCGCCCGGGCCGCGGTCTCCGCCAGGGGGGCGGGCCGGCGGCCGATCCCGGCCACGTCCATGCCCAGGGCGACCAGGCGCAGGGCCATCTCCCGCCCGATGCCGGTGCCGGCGCCGGTCACCACCGCGGTTCGTCCTTGCAGCGTATGGGCCATGGGCTCGGCTCCTCCCCGCGCGGGCGCGGGCGGCGGGATCAGAACTCGGTGCGGCGCTTGACCAGGTCCAGGAACTCGTTCCGGGTGGCGCGGTCGTCGCGGAACACCCCCAGCATGGCGCTGGTCACCGCCACCGAGTTCTGCTTCTCCACCCCGCGCATGGTCATGCACATGTGCACGGCCTCGATCACCACCCCCACCCCCTGGGGGTTCAGGAGCTTCATCATGGCCTCGGCGATCTGGGTGGTGAGCCGCTCCTGGACCTGGAGACGGCGGGCGAAGATGTCCACCAGCCGGGGGATCTTGGAGAAGCCCACGATCTTGCCGTCGGGGATGTAGGCCACGTGGGCCTTGCCCACGAAGGGGAGGAGATGGTGCTCGCACATCGAGTAGAGCTCGATGTCCTTGATGCAGATCATCTCGTCCGATTCCTCGCTGAAGAGCGCGTTGTTGAGCACCTCGGCCGGCTCCTGCCGGTAGCCCTGGAGGAGGAACTGGTAGGCCTTGGCCACCCGGTGCGGGGTCTTGAGGAGCCCTTCCCGTTCCGGGTCCTCCCCCACCTCGACCAGCAGATCCCGGATGATCGCCTCCAGGCGCTCGTTCTCGGGGAGGATGGCCTCCCCGGGGGGGAGCGCGGTGTCCTTGCGGTTCAGGCCGGGGTCGTCGGTGCGCGGGGTCATGGACGATTCCTTTCCGTTCGGGGCCGGGGCGGGCGCGGTGCGCGCCCCCCGAGGCCGGCTCGATCAGGCCCCGGATGCGGGGCCGAAGTATTCCACCACGTTCCGGTCGGTCTCGAGGAGGCGGAGCCGGTATAGCGATCCGGGGGGGAGGGCCGGGGCCAGCACCTCCCAGGCCGCCACCGCGATGTTCTCCGCGGTGGGGATCCGGCCCTGCATGAAGGGGACGTCCCGGTTGAAGTCGCGGTGGTCGCACTTCCGCCAGAACTCGCGGAGGATGATCTCCTTCATCTCCTTCAGGTCGATGACCATGCCCGTCCCGGGATCGGGCACCCCCCGCACGGTCACCTCCAGCACGTAGTTGTGCCCGTGACCGCCGGGGGTGGCGCACTTGCCGAACACGGTCCGGTTCTTCTCCTCCGTCCAGTCGGGATTGGCCAGCCGGTGGGCGGCGCAGAACCCGATTCGCTTGGTGAGGTACAGGTATCCGGGTTCGCTCATGACGCGGTCTCCTCCCGGGGAATGCCGCCGGCGCGGGCCCGCTCCAGGAGCCCGGCGGCCCCGGCGGCGGGGAGCTTGCCCTGGGCCAGGCGGTCGGATCCTCCGCCCCTTCCTCCCGCTTCCCGCAGGAGCGCGGTGAGCGCCCGCCCGGCGTGTCCGGGGGCCCCCGGGGGGAGGGCGAGGGCGGCCCGGGCCTCGGCCCCCGCGGCCGAGACCAGCAGCACCGGGGCGTCCCGGCGGGAGGCCAGGGCCCCGGCGGCGGCGGTGAGCCAGCCGGCCCGGTCCGGACCCAGGTCCCGGGCCAGCAGCCCTGCTCCCGGTTCCGCCGGTTCGAGGGCCAGGGCCTCGATCACCCGCTCGCGGAGCTCGGACTCGCTCCGCTCCAGCCGGGACCGGAGCGCCTTCCCCTCGGCCAGCATCGCCGCCACCCGCTCCGGCACCTCCAGCTCCTCGGTGGTGAGGAGGAGCGCGGCCTCCCGGAGCGCGCGGTGGCGGCGGCCGTAGTCGGCCAGGGCCCGGCCCCCGCACACGAATTCCACCCGGATCCCCCCCTTCTTGCGCTCGGTGCGCAGCACCTTGATCGGCCCCACCTGGCCCGAGCGGAGGCAGTGGGTGCCGCAGCAGGCGTTGGCGTCGAAGTCCCCCACCGAGACCACCCGCACCGGGCCTTCCACCGCGGCCTCCTTGCGGAGCCCCTCGGGAAGGGCGGAGCGGTCCGGGTACCAGGCCGCGGTCACCGGGACGTCGGCCAGGACCACCGCGTTGGCCCGGGCCTCGGCCGCGGCCAGGGACGCCTCGTCCAGGTCCTCCCGGTCGAGATCGACGGTGCAGCGCTCGGCGCCGAGGTGGAAACCCACCGTGTCCGCCCCCGCCGTGTCCACGAAGGCCCGGCTCAGGATGTGCTGCCCGGTGTGCTGCTGGCGGTGGTCGTCGCGGCGTGCGGCGTCCACCTCGCCCGTGACCGGACCCTCGGGCACCGTTCCCCGGACCCGGTGCACCACCGCCTCCCCCTCCTCGAACACGTCCACCACCGGCCACCCGGCCAGGATGCCCAGGTCGTGGGGCTGACCGCCTCCGGTGGGGTAGAAGGCGGTGCGGTCGAGCACCACCTCCTCGGTGTCGTCGGGGCCGGGTCGGCGCGCGGTCACCGAGGCCTGGAAGCTGTGGAGTTCCGGATCCTCGTGATAGAGTCGCCGCGTGGTCGGAAGCAAGCCAGGAACCTCCTTGGAGTGAACGGTTGAGTATACGCGAAGCCGGCGAACCGGACCGCCCCCCCGGGCCCCGGCCGGAGCCGTGGCCGGAGCGGTCGCGGCTCGACGGCCGCCGGGTGCGCACCGCGTTCCGGGTCCGCTACGCCGAGACCGACCAGATGGGCATGGCCTACTACGCCAACTACCTGGTCTGGTTCGAGGTCATGCGCGGCGACTTCATGCGGGCCATCGGGCTCCCCTACCGCGAGCTGGAGGCCCGCGGGTACCTCCTCCCCATCGGGGAGGCCCACGTCCGCTACCTGGCTCCGGCCCGGTACGACGACGTCATCGAGGTGTCGGCGGTCATCACCGACGTCCGCTCCCGCCTGGTCGCCTTCGCCTACCGGGTGGAGCGGGACGGCGCCCTCCTCGCCACCGGCTGGACCCGCCACATCCCCCTGGGCCGGGACGGGCGGCCGCGGCCCCTGGAACGGGAACTCCGGGACGTCCTGGGGGGTTACCGGGTGGACGAGGCGCCCGGGGACCGGGGCGGCATTGGTCCGGGAGCCCGGCCGGGCGGGTAGTTCCTTGACGAGCAACAATTTCGGGCCGCGGCGGGAAACCTGCTATACTCGATCCGTACCCCCGGGCTGATCCAAGGAGACTCATGAGGAGACTGCTTTCCGCCGTTTTGGGCCTGACCTGCTGTGCTCTGGGCCTGACCTGTTGCTTCAAGGCGAGCTACGCAGCCCCTCCGCGCGCCGAACGCACCTCCACCGTGAACCCCACCGACCTCTCCGCCCACCTGGCTCCCTACGCCCTCGACTTCGACGGGTACCGGGTCCAGCCCGAGGTGTTCCGGAGCGGGGAGGCCCGCCCGGGTAACGACCGGCTCGACCTGGCCCGGGTCGCGTACAGGATCTCCTACGCCGGCGCCCTCCTCCTCACTGCGGACCGCATCGTCCGGCGGGTGGATTCGGTCCTGGATTCCATGGAGTACACCTCCGCCGACGGGACCGCCTTCCGCTTCAACCTGGAGCCGAAGAGCAAGGGGTTCGAGGTCATGCTGACCCTGAGCCGCCCCATCGGCTTCTGATCCCCCCGGCTGCCCTCCCGACTCCCCCCTCGATTGACTCCCCCCCGGCCCGGTGATAGGTTGCGGGCGAAGCGCGCTTCCGGAGCCCTCCAGCGCGGAACGGCGAGCGGCAACATCCGGAGGCGGGAGGGACGGCCATGACCACCGATTGCCTCTTCTGCAAGATCGCCCGTCGCGAGATCGACGCCCAGGTCGTCTACGAGAACGACGACGTGCTCGCCTTCCGCGACATCAACCCCCAGGCTCCGGTCCACGTCCTCGTCATCCCGAAGCAGCACGTGGCCACCGCCAACGATATCCGGGCCGAGCACGGGGGGATGCTGGCCGCGATGTTCACCGCCGCCGCCCGCGTGGCCCGGGATCACGACGTGGCCGACGAGGGGTACCGCCTGGTCATGAACTGCCAGGAGGGGGCGGGGCAGTCGGTGTTCCACGTCCACCTTCACCTGCTGGGCGGACGCCGGATGAAGTGGCCTCCCGGTTAGATCACGACCGGGCCGGCGGCGAATTACCCCGGGCGGGGAATGGCCGGCCCGGATATATTGTAAACTGAGCAACGCAGGGCGGTTGGGTGGGGCGGCGCGAGCAGATACCCGCCGGCGGCGGGAAGAATGGTGCCCAGATGTTGGCCGGTGGGAGGCGAACCCGGTGCCGGTTCGACCGGTATCAGGTTCGGTTCCTCCCGAACCACGGGCACATTCAGGATCCCGGGATCCTCTAAACGGGGTTCCCCGGGGCTAACGCCCGGGGGCCCAACGACTATCTCCGCAGGTCCCCGCCTCCCCCCCTCGCTGACCCGAGGGCCCCCCGAAGGCAGTGCGTGGCACGATCGTTGCAATTCCGAGTGGCGGCGGCCTCGTCTTTGGGTGTCCCCGATCCGTCCGGCCGGGCATGGCCGCCCGGCGGACGCGGCCCGGCATCGGCCCCGTGCAGAGGAGTGAAGCGAGCATGAACCGGAAGATCGACGTCAACGCCCTGGTCGGAGAGCTCCAGGACCTGGATTCCTTCCGCGAACTGAGCTGGGAGGGCACGTTCCAGGACTACGTCGACCTGGTGGCCGAGGACCCCAAGGTCACCCGGACCGCCTACCAGCGCCTCTACGACATGATCCTGTCCTACGGGACCGACGAGTACGTGGATTCCAAGAAGCGGATCACCCACTACCGCTTCTTCGACGATCCGGACGGACTGGGCCAGGACGCGGTCTACGGCCTCGACATCCCCATCATGAAGCTGGTGAACGTCTTCACCTCCGCGGCCAAGCGCTACGGCACCGAGCGGCGGGTCATCCTGCTCCACGGACCGGTGGGCTCGTCCAAGAGCACCATCGTGCGGCTCCTCAAGAAGGGGCTGGAGCGCTACAGCCGGACCCACGAGGGGCGCCTCTACACCTTCTCGTGGATCGAGACCACGCCCGACGGTCAGGAGATCCTGGCCTCCTGCCCCATCCACGAGGAACCGCTCCACCTCATTCCCCCCGACGCGCGGGAGAAGTTCCTGGGCCAGCTCAACGCCGGCCTGGACGGGGACCAGCGGATCTACCTCGAGGGGGACCTCTGCCCCTACTGCCGCCGCAACTTCGAGGAGCTGGAACGGCGCCACCAGGGCGACTGGACCAAGGTCCTGGAGCACGTGCGGGTGCGCCGCCTGCTGCTTTCGGAAAAGGACCGGGTGGGCATCGGCACCTTCCAGCCCAAGGACGAGAAGAACCAGGACTCCACCGAACTCACCGGGGACATCAACTACCGGAAGATCGCCGAGTACGGCAGCGAGTCGGACCCCCGCGCCTTCAACTTCGACGGCGAGTTCAACGTGGCCAACCGGGGGTTGATCGAGTTCGTGGAGGTCCTCAAGCTGGACGTGGCCTTCCTCTACGACCTCCTGGGCGCCTCCCAGGAGCACAAGATCAAGCCCAAGAAGTTCGCCCAGACCGACATCGACGAGGTGATCATCGGCCACACCAACGAGCCGGAGTACCGGAAGCTCCAGAAGAACGAGTACATGGAGGCGCTCCGGGACCGGACGGTCAAGATCGACATCCCCTACATCACCAAGCTGAGCGAGGAGATCAAGATCTACCTGAAGGACTACAACCCCTCCAAGATCCGGGGGAAGCACATCGCCCCCCACACCATCGAGATGGCCGCGATGTGGGCCGCCCTCACCCGGCTGGAGGAGCCGAAGAAGGCGGATCTGACCCTGATCCAGAAGCTGAAGCTCTACGACGGCAAGATGCTCCCCGGCTACACCGAGGACAGCGTCCGCGAGCTGCGCAAGGACACCACCCGGGAGGGGATGGAAGGCATCTCTCCCCGGTACATCCAGGACAAGATCTCCAACGCCCTGGTGGTGGAGGGCACCCACTCCATCAACCCGTTCATGGTGCTGAACGAGCTGGAGTCCGGGATCAAGCATCACTCCCTCATCGACAGCGAGGACGTGCGGGCCCGGTACCGGGAACTGCTGGGCGTAGTCAAGGAGGAGTACGAGAACATCGTCAAGAACGAGGTCCAGCGGGCCATCTCCGCCGATGAGGAGGCGATCTCCAAGCTCTGCTCCAACTACATCGACAACGTGAAGGCCTACACCCAGAAGGAGCGGGTCCGGAACAAGTACACCGGGCGCGACGAGGAGCCGGACGAACGGCTGATGCGGTCCATCGAGGAGAAGATCGACATCCCCGAGAGCCGCAAGGACGACTTCCGGCGGGAGATCATGAACTACATCGGCGCCCTGGCCATCGAGGGGAAGACGTTCGACTACAAGATGAACCCCCGGCTGCACCGCGCCCTGGAACTGAAGCTGTTCGAGGATCAGAAGGACACCATCAAGCTCACCACCCTGGTCTCGAACGTGGTGGACAAGGCGACCCAGGAGAAGATCGACATCGTCAAGAGCCGGCTGATCAAGAACTACGGCTACGACGAGGAGTCGGCGACCGACGTGCTCAACTACGTGGCCTCGATCTTCGCGCGGGGCGACGCCAGCAGCTAGGACGACCCGGAGACCGGAGGCCGGCGGGTTCCCCCCGCCGGCACCGGCCCTCCACCCAACGGGGTGATACATCTTGGTTCTCAGGATCGAACAGGACCACGGGCGGTTCCACCAGATCGTCCGCGGGCGCATCAAGAAGGAACTCCGCCGCTACATCTCGCGGGGGGAGCTGATCGGCCGCCAGGGCCAGAAGATCATCTCCATCCCCGTGCCCGCGGTGGACCTTCCCAATTTCCGCTACGGCGACAATAGCGGCGGGGTCGGACAGGGCGAGGGCGCCCCCGGCACCCCGGTGGATGGCGACGGCGAGGGCGGAGCGGGCCAGGCCGGCGACACCCCCGGGGCCCACGTGCTGGAGGTGGAAGTCACCCTGGAGGAGCTGGCCCGGATGCTGGGCGAGGAACTGGCCCTGCCCAACATCGAACCCCGGGGCAAGCGCTCGGTGGTGAGCCGGAAGGACAAGTACCGCAGCGTGCGGCGGACCGGCCCCGAGTCCCTGCGCCACTTCAAGCGCACCTACCGCAAGGCGCTGCGCCGCCAGATCGCCTCCGGAACCTACGACTACAACGTTCCCCGCATCGTGCCCATCCGCGAGGACCGGATCTACCGGTCCTGGACCGAGACCGAGGAGCCGCAGGCCAACGCCATCGTCATCTACATGATGGACGTGTCCGGGTCCATGGGGGACGAGCAGAAGGAGATCGTGCGCATCGAGTCCTTCTGGATCGACACCTGGCTGAAGAGCCAGTACAAGCGGGTGGAAGCCCGCTACATCGTCCACGACGCCGCCGCCCGCGAGGTGGACGCCCACACCTTCTACCACCTCCGGGAGTCGGGGGGGACCAAGATCTCCAGCGCCTACGACCTGTGCCGGCGCATGATCGAGGAGAACTTTCCCGTCGACGAGTGGAACATCTATCCCTTCCACTTCTCCGACGGGGACAACTGGGGGGGCGGGGACACCGAGGTCTGCATGAAGCTCCTCGACGAGTCCCTGCTCCCGGTGGTGAACCAGTTCTCCTACGGCCAGGTGGAGAGCCCCTACGGAAGCGGCCAGTTCATCAAGGACCTCGGGGAACGGTTCCTGGACGTGGAGACCCTGGTCACCAGCAAGATCGACGGCAAGGAAGGCATCGTGGACTCGATCAAGACCTTCCTGGGACAGGGGCGCTGACCATGACCGAGCAACTCAGCCCCCGGCTGGTCCGGATGAAGCACCGGATCGAGGAGATCGCCCGGTCCGTGGGCCTGGACTTCGATCCCGTCATCTTCGAGATGATCGACTACGAGCAGATGAACCAGATCGCCGCCTACGGCGGCTTCCCCACCCGCTATCCCCACTGGCGGTGGGGCATGGAGTACGAGCGCCTCTCCAAGTCCTACCGTTACGGACTGTCCCGGATCTACGAGCTGGTGGTCAACACCAACCCCGTCTACGCCTATCTCCTCTCCTCCAACACCGAGATGGACCAGAAGCTGGTCATGGCTCACGTGTACGGTCACGCCGACTTCTTCAAGAACAACATCTGGTTCTCCCACACCAACCGGAAGATGATGGACGACGCGGCCAATCACGCCACCCGGATCCGGCGCTACATCCAGCGCTACGGGATCGAACCGGTGGAGGCGTTCATCGACGCCTGCCTCTCCCTGGAGGACCTCATCGACCCCCACTCCACCTTCATCCGCCGGCGGGCGTCCCGTCCCCGGCCGGAGGAGGAGGATCACGACCACGATCACCGCCGCCGGGTCCGCCGCCTGAAGAGCAAGCACTACATGGAGGACTTCATCAACCCGCGGGAGTACCTGGACGAGCAGGAACGCATGTTGCGGGAGGACGCCGAGAAGAAGAAGCACTTCCCCGAGGAGCCGGAGAAGGACGCGCTCCTGTTCCTGATCGAGCACGCCCCCCTGGAACGGTGGCAGCGGGACGTCCTCTCCATCGTTCGCGAGGAGGCCTACTACTTCGCCCCCCAGGGCCAGACCAAGATCATGAACGAGGGATGGGCCTCCTACTGGCACTCCCGGCTCATGACCACCCGCCTCCTCACCGACGCCGAGGTCATCGACTACGCCGACCACCACTCCGGCACCGTGAGCATGCAGCCGGGGCGGCTCAACCCGTACAAGATCGGGATCGAGCTCTTCCGGGACATCGAGGACCGGTGGAACCGGGGCCGCTTCGGCAAGGAGTACGACGAGTGCGACGACTACGTGAGGAAGCGTGACTGGGACCTGAAGCTGGGCCAGGGGCTGGAGAAGGTGTTCCAGGTCCGCCGCATCTACAACGACGTCACCTTCATCGACACCTTCCTCACCGAGGAGTTCTGCCGGGACCAGAAGCTGTTCGTCTTCGCCAAGAACCAGCGGAGCGGGAACAACGAGATCCAGAGCCGCGAGTTCACCCGAATCAAGGAGCAGCTCCTGTTCGCCCTCACCAACCACGGGCGGCCGTTCATCTTCGTCCGGGACGGCAACTTCGGAAACCGGGGGGAGCTGGCCCTGTTCCACCGCTACGAGGGGGTGGAGCTGAAGCGTGACTACGCCGAGTCCACCCTCCGCAACCTGGCCTACATCTGGAAGCGGCCCGTGCACCTGGAGACGGTGTTCGAGGACACCCCCACCCGCCTCACCTGCGACGGCGAGACCATCCGCGAGGAGGAGATCGCCGCCGAGGTCTAGCGGGCTGCCCGGCGGAACCGGATCCCGCGCTCCGCTCGCGGAGCCGCTCCGCACCGGCGCACATGCCAACTCCCTTCAGCGCGGTCCCGCGATCCGCTCGCGGGGCCGTTCCGCACCGGCGCACATGCCAACTCCCTTCAGCGCGGTCCCGCGATCCGCTCGCGGGGCCGTTCCGCACCGGCGCACATGCCAACTCCCTTCAGCGCGGTCCCGCGATCCGCTCGCGGGGCCGTTCCGCACCGGCGCACATGCCAACTCCCTTCAGCGCGGTCCCGCGATCCGCTCGCGTCGACGGGTCCCCCTGGCGCAGAGATCCTTCCCAACCTCCACCACGGCGACGCGCCAGGCCCGTCTTCCGCGCTCGGACGCGGGACCGCTGGATCGGGCCGTGCACGGCGAGCGCTCGGATGCGCACCCCGGTCCAGGGCTCTCGGCCCGCCGCCGTCCAGGTTGCCTCGTCGTTCGCGGGGTGGCTGCGGCCTGCTGCGAGGACGCCCGGCCCCCTGAGACTCCGGCCGTGTCGAGCGCCATCTCGAACATAGGCCTGTTCCCCAGGGAACGGGCCGCACCCAAGGAAGCCCAAGGCCGGGGACCCGGTAGAATGGGCACCCGGGAACCCGGCGCGCGGTCCCTCCCGCGCCTCGCGGGTTGAGGGAGGCCGGGAAGGTGATCCGCGGCCAAAACCACACCAGGTAGATCTTCTCGCCTCGAACTCGGGAGGCAAGGTGAGAGAACCTGCCGTGCTTGGACCGCACCGGGGCTGCGGTCTTGTCATTCGCCGGGCGGATCCGGATGGAAGTGGAGAGCGCGGTGGCACGCCCCGCAGAGGGTGACCAGGTTCTCCGCCCGGTTCGTGCCGCCGCGCTCCCGCGGCACCCGGTGGTGCACGGCCAGGAACCGCGCGCTCCCGCACCCCGCCGACCGGCACCGGTACCCGTCCCGGGCCAGCACCTCCCGCCGCACCGAGGGCGGGATGGCCGAGCGGTTCTTCCCTCCCGGCGGCCGGATCCGCGCGTCGCAGAGCGCCGCCCGCAGCTCCGCCGGAGGGATGGCCCGCGCCCCCCGGCTGGTCGGCGCCTGCCCGCTTCCGCATCGCGCGCACACCTGCAGCACCACCTGGTACACCGGCGCCGCGCTCACCCGCCGCTCCGGCGCCGAGGCCGGCCCGGCCCCGGTCTCCGGGACGGCCCTGGCGGCGCCGCCCGCGGCACCGGAGCTTCCAGCACCGATGCCCGCACCGCCGGTGCCCACAACACCACGGACCGCAGCCGGGGTGGCGCCAGAGTCCCCGGCCGGACGCGGGCCGTGTCCGGCGTTCGCGCCCCCGGCGGCCAGCCGTTCCAGGGCCTGGACCAGGAGCTCCTCCCGCGATGCCCGCAGGTCCTGCTTCCGCAGCGTCTCCATCAACGCTTCGAACCGCGCGAAGAGCGCGGCCGGGAACCGGAAGGAGACCGCCACCGGACCCGGGGCCGCCGCGGGCAAGGTCGCCGCCGCCGGCACCGGGGCCACCGGGCCCATCGCGCCATCGGATCCCCGGGGCGTTCCCTCACCCGCGCGCTGCACTCCCTCCGTGGGAGCATCAGACTCTTCCCGCGCTCCGCCGACCGGGGCACTGGACGTGGTCGGGCCTCGACTCGCGAGCCCGGCAGGCTCGCGCGGCGCTTCCGGCATCCCCAGCGTGACCGCGGGTCCGCGTCGCGTCGCGGGGGTACGCTGGTGCGGCTCCCCCTCCGTCACGGCTCCCCGGGTGAAGAGCTCTCCGCCGATCGGCCGGCCCGGGCGCCGCCCACCTGACCGCCCGGCCGGCCTCCCCGCCGCCACGAGCGCCGCGGCCACCCGCCGCTCCAGCTCGCGCCGCGGTACCGCCCTGGCCACCTCCAGCCACGCCCGCTCGGTCTCCGGCCCCGCCACCCGCACCACCTCCCGCGCCTTGGTCCACGGGAGGTCCCCCCGGCACAGCGCCTCCCGCACTCCCGGCAGCCGCTCCAGCGACTCGGCCAGCCGCAGGTGCTGCGCCGTCCGCACCCGGGAGAACCCCAGCTCCAGCCCCGCGTACTGCTGCACCGACCCGTAGCCCAGGTCCCGGTGGAGCTTCCGCCGCGCCAGCTCCGCGAACCACACCACCACCCGGCTCCGGGCCCGGTCCTCCTCCCGCACCGCCTGCCGCAGCCGCAGGTGCACCGTCCGCGCGGGGAGGACTCCCTGCGCACCCAGCATCTCAGGTGCCACCAGCTTCCCCGGCGCCACCAGCTTCCCCGGCGCCACCAGCTTCCCCGGCGCGCGCGGCCCGGAGGCCGGCCGGGTGCTATCGGTCCCCGATCCGGCCATGGACCCGGGCCTCGCCCGGGATGTGGAGGCGTGAACGCCGTCGAAGGGAGACATTGCAACTCCTTGTCATGAAAAGGGCTAACAGGGAACTAGGCAACACATGAATAGTACCTGGACACGCCCGGCCGGGCAAGGGAAAAATGTCTTAATTCTTCTAAAGAAATCGGCGTTTATATGGGCCGTCGCGCCGGTGTTCCCTGGGGAACAGCCCTCTGTGCGAGTTGAGGCCGGCCACATCCGCCAAGCCACGCCCGCCACGCCCGCCACGCCCGCCAAGCTACGCCCGCCAGACCACGTCCGCCAAGCCACGCCCGCCAAGCCTCGTCGGCCAGCCGGCGGACGAGCCGGTCTGCGTGCCGCCCTCCCACCCCCGGGTCAACCGGAGCGGCCCGCCCGCCGATAACCCCTTGGGATGCAGCCGGAACCCGCCCTCCTCGCAAGCCACAGGGACCGCCGCACTCCCCGTCCCCGATCCGGGCGGAGGGTGCGGTCCGCCTCTGCCCGCGCCCTACCCTGGGTGGCCGCGGGGGCGGCGGCACTGCTCCTGGTCCTGGGGACCGCGGCCACCCGGAACGGGGTCTCGGTGACCCCGGACTCGGTGCAGTATCTGAGCACCGCAGCCCACGTCGCGCAGGGCCTGGGGGTCCGCACCTCGATCACCGATCTCACCGTGCCTACGCCGGACATGCCCTTCGCCTCCTGGCCGCCCCTGTATCCGGCCGCGCTGGCCGCGCTGCGGGCGGCCGGCCTCCCCCCCTACGCGGCCGCCCGCTGGTTCAACGTGGCCCTCCTCGCCCTGGCCGTCTTCCCCCTGGCCTGGGTGGCCCTGCGCGCCGGCGGCCCCCGGGCCGCGGTCTTCGCCGTCGCCGCCCAGGCCGTGCTCTTCTACCCGGTGATGCTCGCCGCCTTCGCCTGGTCCGAGCCGCTCTACATCGCGCTCTCCCTGGCCAGCCTCGGGTTCCTGGCCGAGGGTCTGCGCCGGGATCCCGAGCGGCCGGGCCGGGACCCGGTCCCGCGCCCCACCGCAGCCGCTCCCTGGTTCGCCGCCGCCGGGCTCCTGGCCGGGGCGGCCATGCTCACCCGCTACATCGGCTTCACCCTCATCGGGGCCTCGGTGGGCGGGCTATGGCTCCTCACCCTGCACCGGCGTCCCCGGGCGTTCTGGACCGGCCTCCTGGCCTACGCCATTCCCGCCCTGGCCCCCAACGCGGCCTGGCTCCTCCGGAACCGGCTCCTGACCGGGACCTTCTTCGGGCCGTCGCGTCCGGAGGCCTGGTTCGGCTGGGACCGCATCCTGGCCGACACCGTGCGCGCGCTGAGCCTCGATGCCGCCGCCCCCGTCGCCCGGGCCGGCTTGCCCTGGACCGGCCTCGCCGCCGCCGGCGCCGCCGGGGCCCTCCTCCTGGTCCTCTCGCTCGCCCCCCGCCTCCGCCAGGCCCGCTTCCCCTCCCTGGACCGGGGGACCGGCTTCACCTACCTGCTCTGGGTCTACGCGGGCGCGTTCATCGCGGCCATGATGATCCTCTCCCGGCGGGTGGGCTTCGATCCCATCAACACCCGGTACCTGGCTCCCGCCTACCCGGCGATCCTGGTCCTGGGCACGGTGGCCGTGCAGGGCCTCCTGGCCGCCGACCGCCGCCGGGCTCCCGCGCCCCGCGCCCGGAACGCGCTGGCCACCGCCCTGCTGCTCCTGGCCTTGCCCCAGGCGGCGGCCACGACCCTGTTCGTGGCCCGCGCCGGGGTCGAGGAGCGCACCCTGACCCGGCCCTACTGGACCAGCCATCTTCGCGACGACCCGGCCTGGGCCCGGGCCCCCGGCCCGGCCCGGCTCCTGGAACTCGCCGATCCCGCCCGCCCGGTGGTTTCCAACGTGTGGGACCGGATCGGGCTCCGCACCGGACTCCCGGCCAAGCCGCTCCCCGAACCCGGCGCCCCCCATCTGGCCGAGGCGCTCCTGGCCTTCCCCGGCGCCCTGGTCGCGGTGGAGGACGGGACGCGGTCCAACCGGGCCGGCGCGGCCGACCTGGAACCCCTGGCCGTAGCCGGCGGACCCCTGGAGCCGGCGGGGAGGGCCGGCGGCTGGACCTTCTACCGCGTCCGCCCCCGGGACGCAGCGGAGCTTCGGCCGTGAGCGCGCCGCGCCGTCCCGGCCGGCCGTGCCGGCCCCGGACCCGCCTCCGCGCCCCGGAGCACCGCCTGAGCCGCCTCCGCGCCCTGGAGCACCGCCTGGCCCGCCTCCGCGCCCTGGAGCACCGCCTGGCCCGCCTCCGCGCCCTGGGGCTGGGACTGGCCCTGCTCGCCGCCGGGGCCTCGGTGGCCGCGGTCACCGGCGCCGCACCCGCCCCCGGCCGCGGAGCCGCCGCCGAGGCCGACTCGCTCCTGACCCTCGCCCGCCGGGCTTCCGCCGCGGACCGGCACGACGACGCCATCGCCGCCTACGAGCGGGCGGAACGGCTGGTCCCGGACCGCGAGGCGGAGATCGCCGCCGAGGCCGCCTACCAGTACGCCTGGGCCGGACGGCTGGGCCGGGCCGAGCGCGCCTTCGACCGGGCCCTGGCCGCGCGACCCGACGACTACGACCTCCGCCTGGGCCGGCTCCTGGTGGTGAACTGGATGGGCGACCACCTGGAGGCCGCCCGGGGCTACCGCGCCCTCGCCGTCGAGCGCCCCGGCCGTCCCGCGCCCCGGGTGGGGCTGGCCTCCGCCCTCCGCTGGCAGGGCCGCGCGGACCGGGCCCGGCGCGCGGTGGACCGGGCCCTGGACCTGGACCCGGAGGACCGCGACGCACGCGCCCTGCGCGCGGACCTGGACCGGGCCCGCCGCCCGGTGGCCGGCGTGTTCTACGACGGCTCCGAGGACTCGGACCACTACCGGCTGAACGGCGCCTGGGTGGAGGCCGCCTTCCACCCCCACCTCCAGTGGGAGCTGGCCCCCTTCGTGAACCCGCTCTTCATCCGCCGGCCGGACGCGCCGGACATCGACGAGACCTGGGCCGGGGCCACCGTGGCCGCCCAGCCCGCCGACCGGTGGGCGTTCCGGGCCCGGGGTGCGGCCCTCCTCGACCGGCCGGCCGGGGCCACCTACCTGCCCCTCACCGGCAGCGCCACCCTCACCGCGATCCTGACCGACCGCCTGCGGGCGGGGGTCTCCGCCGAACGCTTCGCCGTGGTCTCCTACCGCACCTGGCCCGAGAAGATCCCCGGCCACGCCGCGGGCGCCTTCCTGGAGGGCCGCCCCGACTGGCGTTCCCGCGTCCGGGTCTCCGCCGACCGGGCCGCCTACCGCCCGGTGGCCGGCTACCCGCGGAACCGCCGCTGGAACCTGGCCGCGGCCGGCTCCCGGGAGGTGTGGAGCCCGGCCCGCGTGCGGCTGGGGGCGTCCTTGCGGTGGATCGACTTCGAGCGCGACCTGGACAACGGCACCTGGACCCCGCGGCGCTTCCGGGCCGCGGCCGCGACGGCGGAATGGGACTGGGGAACGCGAGGGCGGTGGTCGGTGAACGGCGGCCTGGAGCTGGGCCCGGCCCGGGAGGCGGAGGGCCGCACCACCGTCTTCGCGGCCTGGCGGGTGGGACTCTTCCGGGCGCTGGGGCCGGTGCTCATCGACGCCACCGTGGGCCACAGCGAGGGGAACGTGGAGACCGGCACCGGCTACGACCGGAGCTACGCCCACCTCGGCCTGCGCCGGCGGCTCTGAGCCCGCTCCCCCGAGGCTCCCCGCGCCCCGGGAGACACGGCAACGGGGCCCGGCCGGCGTGTCCCGGCCGAACCCCGCATTCGTTCCGACTCCGGGCGGGCTAGCGGTAGAGGTCCTTGATCCTTCCCCAGGTCGTAGGCAGCGCGGGAGTGGAGAAGTCCACGCAGTCGGTGACCATGTTGTCGAGGTACAACACCCCGTCCGGGAAGATCCGGAAGGTCAGGGTGTGCATGGCCCCGTCGCAGTCCCCGGCGAACTTGGTCTTGGTGCCCTGAACCGTGCTGGGGGGGAACCCGACCGGCGGCCGGTAGAGATCGAAGGGGTTGTTGAAGTTCCCGCCCGCATCGAGGTGGACGTCGAACCCGGCGCCGAAGGACCAGGCCGCGGCGGTGTAGTCGTAGGTCACCGTGCAGGCGGTCTCCAGCGACTCGCCGCAGGCGAAGTCGAACTCCAGGATGATGCTGGTGCTGGAGTTCCGGTTGTCGATGCAGAGGACGTTTCCGGAACCCTGGGGAATGGTGGGCGCTCCCACTTCGCTCCCGGCGGGAACGACCTGCACCCGGGCGGGGTCGCCGCCGAGGATGCGCGGGCTTCCGGTGGGCCCGGTGAAGGGGTAGGGGCCGGGGGGAATCGGATCGAAGTCCCCCCCCGCCACGTCGGCCAGGGCGGGGGCGGCCAACGCGGCCAGGGCCAGGGGAACCAGGAGCAGCCGCGCGAGGGTACCTGAACGCATGAGACAACCTCCTTGCGGGTTGAGAACCCGGAGCGCCGCTCCGGGAGGCCGGAGGACCGGACGGACATCCGACTGATTTCGTCAAGATATCACATCGTAATTAAATGATTCCAGAACTTATTTCGTAAAACCCACCGACAATCACACATATTTCACTTTATCAGATTCGATCTCACATACAGGAGCCCGGCCGCCCCGCTCACCCGCCCGGGGGCTGCCTCCTTGGCCCCTCCCGCCGTCCGGGGTATCCTCGATGGGCTTGATCCCATCATTTCGTCCAACCCCCACCAAGGAATCGGCATGCCCAGAGTCACCGTCATCCCCGGAGACGGCATCGGCCCCAGCATCGTGGACGCGGCCCGGCGCATCATCGATGCCGTGGACGTCGGCATCGAGTGGGTGGAGGCCCCGGCCGGCGAGGCCGCCTTCCAGGCCACCGGCGATCCCCTCCCCGGCGACACCCTGCAGTCGATCCGGGAGACCCGGGTCGCCCTCAAGGGACCCTGCACCACCCAGGTCGGCATCGGCTTCCGCAGCATCAACGTGGCCCTGCGCCAGGAGTTCGATCTCTACGCCAACGTCCGACCCGCCCGCGCCTTCGACGGGGTCCGGTGCCTGTTCCCGGGGCTGGACATGGTGATCGTGCGGGAGAACACCGAGGGCCTGTACTCCGGCATGGAGCACTGGGTGGGCGACGGCCACGCCGCGGCCATGGGGATCGGCATCAACACCCGGCCGGGAATGCAGCGGGTCTGCCGTTTCGCCTTCGAGTACGCCCGGGAGAACGGGCGGAAGAAGGTCACCGCCGTCCACAAGGCCAACATCCTGAAGATCCTCTCCGGGCTGTTCCTGGAGGTGGCGCGGGAGACCGCCCCCCGCTTCCCCGATATCGAGTTCGAGGAACGGATCGTGGACAACATGGCCATGCAGATGGTGCGCGATCCCCACCAGTTCGACGTGGTGGTGAGCACCAATCTCTTCGGCGACATCCTGAGCGACCTCGCCGCGGGGCTGATCGGGGGCCTCGGCCTGGCCCCGGGGGCCAACATCGGCCGGGAGGCGGCCATCTTCGAGGCCGTCCACGGCACCGCCCCCGACATCGCCGGCAAGGACCTGGCCAACCCCTGCTCGGTGGTCCTGGCCGGTATCATGATGCTCCGGCACCTCGGCCACCGGTCGGAGGCGGACCGGGTGGAGGCGGCGGTCAAGGCGGTGCTCCGCGAGGGGACCTCGGTCACCCGCGACCTGAATCCCTCCCGCGGCGTGGGAACCCGGGCCATGACCGAGGCCATCCTGGCCAAGGTGGCCGGTTGAAGCGGGCGGACCGCCGCCCGGGAGACCCGACATGAAGGTCCGGCTGCTCAACCTGTGGGAGAACCTCCGCTCCAGCTACTGGTTCCTCCCCATGCTCATGACCGTGGCCGGGGCGGTGGTCGCGCTGCTGCTGATCGGCCTCGACCACCGGCTCCAGTCCGGGGGCGGGCAGTACCTGGGCTGGATCTACCAGGTCCAGCCCGAGGGGGCCCGGGCGGTCCTGAGCACCCTGGCCGGGTCCATGATCACCGTGGCCGGGGTGGTGTTCTCGGTGATGGTGGTGGCTCTGTCCCTGGCCTCCCAGCAGTTCGGCCCCCGGCTCCTGCTCGGCTACATGCGCGATGCGGGCAACCAGGCCGTCTTCGGCACCTTCACCGCCATCTTCGTCTACTGCCTGGTGGTGCTTCGCGGGATCTCGGGCGGGGATGCCGCCTTCGTCCCCCACTTCGCGGTCACCTTCGGGGCGGTGCTGGGGGTGGTGGGCGTCTTCGTGCTCATCTACTTCATCCACCACGCCGCGGTGTCCATCCAGGTCGGGCACGTGATCAAGACCGCGGGAGACGATCTGGACGCGGTGATCCGTTCCATCTTCCCCGAGGACCCGGCGTCCGGGTCCGGCGGGGACGGCGGCGGGGCCGGGGAGTCCGGCGGCGAGGAGGCGGGAGGATCGGGGGGCACGATTCCCCCGCCCGAAGGCCTGGGACGGGGAGAGGCTCCGGTTCCCGCGGACGGGAGCGGCTACCTCCAGGAAATCGACCGCGAGGGCCTGGTCAAGGCGGCCGCGAAGGCCGACGCGCTGGTCCGTCTCCGGGTGCGGATCGGGGACTACGTGACCCGGGGGAACGTCCTGGCCACGGTGAGCCCGGAGGGGAGCGCGAGCGATACCCTGGCCTCGAGCGTCAACGCCGCCTTCATCCTCTCCCAGCGCCGCGTCTCGCCCTGGGACCTGGAGCGGGCCCTGGGCCAGATGGCGGAGATCGCGGTGAGGGCCCTGTCCCCGGGGGTGAACGACCCCTCCACCGCGGTGGCGGTGATCGAGCGCCTGGGGGCCTCCCTGGAACTCCTCGGGCGGCGCTCTCCCCCCCGCAGGTGCACACCGGCCCCGACGCCCGCCCCCGGGTGGTGGATCCCCCCGTCTCCTACCCGGCCCTCGTCGACCGCGCCCTGGATCCCATCCGCCACTACGGCTGCGGGGACCCGCGGGTGGCCGTCCGTTTCCTGGACATGCTGGCCGAGGTGGGCCCCCGGATCCGCATCCGGCCCCTGCGCGAGGCCCTGCGAAGCCACGTGGAGAGGATGGGGCGTTCCGCCGGACGGGCCCTGGCCGGCGGAGTGGACGGGGAGCGGGTGGAGGCCCGGGCCCGTGACGCCCTATCCGCCTTCGACGGTTGGAATTAGGGTGGAACCGGGGGGGCTCGCCTCGCGGACCGGCGAATAAGCCGGTTCGCCTTGGCTCGCGTAAACCCTTTGGTTACACTAGATCCCGTTTTGAGGTTCAGATGACCGTCCGGGCCGGCCGCCGGCGCCCCGGGCAGGAGGATGAGGACGATGACCACCACGACCATGACCACCGAGACCTTTCGCAACGAGCCGCTGACCGACTTCTCCAAGCCGGAGAACAAGAAGGCCCAGGAGGCCGCCCTGGCCCAGGCCCGGTCCCAGCTCGGACGCGAGTATCCCCTGATCATCGGGGGCAAGGAGATCAAGGCTCCTTCGCAGTTCAAGTCCACCAACCCGGCCGATCACAGCGAGGTGATCGGGGTGTTCCAGAAGGCCACGCCGGAGCTGGCGGTGCAGGCCCTGGAGGCGGGCTGGGAGGCCTTCGAGACCTGGAAGAAGACGGACGCCCGGACCCGGGCCGACTACGGCTTCAAGGCGGCGGAGATCATGCGCCGCCGCCGCTTCGAGGTGAACGCCTGGATGATTTTGGAGGCGGGCAAGTCCTGGGTGGAGGCGGACGCCGACACCGCCGAGGCCATCGACTTCCTCGACTTCTACGCCCGCGAGGCCCTGCGCTACGGGGCCGACCAGCCGGTGACCCCGGTTCCGGGCGAGAAGAACCGGGCCTTCTACATCCCCCTCGGGGTCGGGATCAGCATTCCCCCGTGGAACTTCCCCATGGCCATCCTCACCGGGCTCACCTCCGCCCCCTGGATCGCCGGCAACTGCGTGGTCCTGAAGCCGGCCTCGGCCACCCCCATGATGGGCTGGCTCTACATGGAGATCATCCGCGAGGCGGGCGTGCCCGCGGGCGTGGTGAACTTCCTCCCCGGTCCCGGGGCCATCGCCGGAAACACCCTGGTCGAGCACCCCAGGACCCGGTTCATCGGCTTCACCGGCTCCATGGAGGTGGGACTGGGGATCAACGCCAAGGCGGCCATGCACCGCGAGGGCCAGATCTGGATCAAGCGGGTGGTGGCCGAGATGGGCGGCAAGGACGGGATCGTGGTCGACTCCGAGACCGACCTCGACAAGGCGGCGGACGGAGTGCTGACCAGCGCCTTCGGCTTCCAGGGCCAGAAGTGCTCCGCCTGCTCCCGGGCCATCGTGGTGGAATCGGTCTACGACGAGTTCGTGAAGAAGCTCCAGGCCAAGGCGGCCGGGATCACCCAGGGCAATCCCGAGGACCCGGCCAACACCATGGGCCCGGTCATCGACAAGAACGCCTACGAGAAGATCATGTCCTACATGGACGTGGGCCGGAAGGAAGGGAAGCTCCTGGTCGGCGGCGAAGGCGACTCCTCCAAGGGATGGTTCGTGAAGCCGACCATCTTCACCGACATCCCCGCCACCGGGCGGCTGGCCCAGGAGGAGATCTTCGGACCGGTGCTGGCGGTGGTGAAGGCCAAGGACTGGAAGGACGCCCTGGCCATCGCCAACAACACCGTCTACGGGCTCACCGGCGCCGTCTACACCGACAATCCGGAGAAGCTGAAGGAGGCGGTGGACGAGTTCTACGTCGGGAACCTCTACCTGAACCGGAAGTGCACCGGGGCCCTGGTCGGGGGCCAGCCCTTCGGCGGGTTCAACATGAGCGGCACCGACTCCAAGGCCGGCGGCCGGGACTACCTGCTCCTGTTCCTGCAGGCCAAGGCCGTCTCCCAGAAGGTGTAGTGACCGATCGCCCGAGGCCGGTGGGGGTGCTCCTCACCGGCCTCGCCCTCCTCGCCGGGCACCGGGTGCCGTGGTGCGCCACCACCGAACCCGACTGGACCGGGTATCGTGATCCGGGAGCGGTGACCGGGGTCACCCTCCCCCTCTCCGAGGACGACTTGCCGTTCGCGGTGCAGGCCCGGGACCGGGAAGGCCATCTGAGCCCGGCCACGGTGCCGGTGCCGGCCCAGTGATCCCCACCGCACTCCTGGGAGGGCCCGCGTGAAGCTCACCGTGATCATTCCCGTCTACAACGAGGAAGCCACCCTGGAGCGGGTGGTGCGCGCGGTGGCCGCGGTCGGGCTGGACCACGAGATCGTGGTCGTGGACGACGCCTCCACCGACGGCACCCCCGGGGTGCTGGAGCGGCTGGAGCGGGAGGGGCTGGTGCGCGCCTTCCGCCACTCCCGGAACCGCGGCAAGGGGGCGGGGATCCGCACCGCTCTCGCCGAGGCCAAGGGCGACATCTGCGTGATCCAGGACGCGGACCTGGAGTACCTGCCGGGGGACTTCCCCGCGCTCATCCGCCCCATCGTGGAGCTGGGGGCCGACGCGGTGTACGGAAGCCGGTTCCTGGGCCCCCACCGGGTCTTCCTCTACTGGCACTACGCGGCCAACCGGTTCCTGACCTGGCTCACCAACGTGCTCTACAACACCATCCTCACCGACATGGAGACCGGCTACAAGGCGATCCGCACCGACGTCCTCCGGAGCCTGGAGCTGCGCTCGAACACCTTCGACATCGAGCCCGAGATCACCGCCAAGCTGTTCAAGCGGGGGTGCAAGGTGTTCGAGATCCCCATCACCTACAACGGCCGCACCTACGCCGAGGGGAAGAAGATCGGGGCCTCGGACGGCTTCCGGGCCCTGGCCGCGCTCATCCGGTTCCGGTTCGGGGACTGAGGCGCGGGGAGCGGACCCCGGGGGGCAGCGGGGCACCCCGCCGGCCGCCCGCCCGCCGCCGGTCAGGCCCGCCCGTTGAGGGCGGTGACGCCGGCGCCCCGCCGGGAGCGGGCGGCGGCGTAGAGGAGGAGCCACTGGCGCAGGTAGGTGGGAAGCAGGTAGTTGACCCGGACGTGCTCCCGGGCCTGCTCCCCCATGTGGGCGGACAGCTCGGGATCGGCCAGGAGCTGGCGGATGCGGACCGCGGTCCCCTCGGTGCTGTGGACCAGGAACCCGGTCACCCCGTCCAGGATCTGCTCCCGGATTCCTCCCACCGCGTTCCCCACCACCGGTTTCCGCTTCCACATGGCCTCGGTGACCACGAGCCCGAAGCCCTCCCGGACCGACTTCTGCACCACCACCCGCGCCGCCCGCTGGAGCGCGTTGATCTCGCGGTGGCTGTCCGCGGGGAGGTTCAGGATGTGGACCCCGGGCACGTCGGCGGCCCGGGTCTCCACCTCGGCCAGGACCTTGGCCCCCTCCGGATCGTCGGAGGCGGCCCCCCCGGCCAGGACCAGCTGGGCCGGCTCCCAGCCCGAGGCCAGCCGGAAGGCCTCGATCACCCCCACCGGATCCTTGAGCCGGTCGAAGCGGGAGACCTGGAGCACGATGGGAAGGTCGGGGTCGATGCCCAGACCGGCCACCGTCTCCCGCACCTCGGCCGCGGTCAGCTCCTCGTTCTTCCGGCTCAGGGGATCGATGGCCGGGGGGAGGATGTACTGGGGGACCATGAGGTCCTTGGTGTAGCGGGGCAGGTGGAAGACGGCGGCGTCGAAGGACTCCACCAGGGAGCGCACGAAGCCCCAGGCGGTCACGTCGGCCTCGGAGAGGTCGATGTGGCAGCGCCAGATCCAGGCGGCGGCGTTCCGGGCGCGGTTCCGGACCAGGCCCGCGGGCTGGGGATCGTGGACCACCACCACCTCGGTGTCCTCGAGCACCAGGCCCTGGTTGGCGGCCAGGGTGCGGTTGTAGGTCTCCAGGTCCTCGGGGGTGAGGCGCACCGAGGCCCCGTGGAGCGCGTTGTGGAAGGCCTTGGTCACCTCGAAGAAGCCGCCGTTGCCCTCCAGCACGTCCCAGCGCACGTCCAGGCCCAGCTCGCGCTCCAGGGCCACCCGCCAGTCCAGGATCTCGGCCACCCCACCGCCGACGCGGGTGCTGTTGACGTGCTGGATCCGGAGGCCGGCCAGGCTCTCGGCGATGGTCCGGAGCTCCCCGATCTCGGTCTTCCCCACCACCTCGGCGTAGTCGTCCAGGGTATGGGCGCGGGTCATTCGCTCTCCTCCCCGCGCTCCACCAGGCGCCGGGTGACCATGTCCACCACCCGGGTCCGGGTCACCCCGATGGGCCGCCGGTGGACGTTGATCCGCCGGAAGGCGTCGGCCAGGTCCTTCTCCCCCAGCGCCGTCTCCAGCCACACCGAGAAGTCGTTGTCGTCCCGGCCCAGGCGCAGCCGCGCCTCCACCAGGTGGTAGTAGATCGAGTTCCGCCCCACCTCGCGCAGGCAGTCGCGGAACTCCCGCAGCGAGACCGCCCGGTGGCCGGTGCGGAAGATGAAGGACTCCTGCTCCAGGAAGTAGAAGGGGGCCGAGGCGCGCAGGTTGAACCAGGCCCCGGCCTCGCCCAGGAATCCCCGGACGTAGCCCAGCATCTTCTCCCGGGCCGCGCGCAGGGAGTCGTAGTCGGTGGGATCGACGTGGGCCAGCCGCTCGGCCAGGGGGGGCGCGTTCAGGCTCACCATGGCCCAGCGCGCGAAGTCGTGCATGTAGTCGGAGGTGGTGAAGTGCCGGCGCAGCAGGCTCTGGTAGAAGTGATAGTAGATCGAGGATCCGCTCACCTTCTCCAGACCGGTCCGGAAGGCCACCAGGTCGTCGGCCTTGTGGCCGGTCCAGCGGACCACTCCCGCTTCCGAGGCGAATTCGAAGGGTTCCGGGCTCATAGGTTGGGTTATCGGCGGCGGACGGGAATCTTGAACTCCGGCGCCGGCCGGGGCGCGCCGCGCGCCCACCGAGGCCTCCACGGTCCCTCGGAAATGCTACCGGAAGGGCGGGGCGCCGATTCCGGGCCGGTCGGGGCCCGGAGGGCTCAGGAGCGGAGCTTCAGGGTCTCGCGGCGGGCTTCATCGGGAGCGGCCCTGCCCGCGGGCAAGGCCGGAGCTTCCCCCAGCAGTTCCTCCAGGTTGGCCCGGGCCCAGGTGTGGACGTCGCCGCGGCGGACCTGGTTCGCGACCAGGGCCGAGCGCCGCCGGCGCTCCTCCCGGGGCATGGCCAGGGCGGCCTTGATCCCCTCGGCCATGCCGTCCAGGTCGTAGGGGTTGACCAGGAGGGCGCCGTCGAGGATCTCGCTGGCTCCGGCCAGCTCGCTCAGGATGAGCACCACCGGCTTCCCGGTGTTGGTGACCGAGTATTCCATGGCCACCAGGTTCATCCCGTCCCGGAGGGGGGTGATGAGGGCGATGTCGCCGGCGGCATAGTAGCCGGCCAGGGTGGTGGGCGGCACCGACCGGTAGTAGTAGCGGATGGGAACGTAGTTGTCCCGGGCGAAGCGGCCGTTGACCCGGCCCACCGTCTCGTCGATCTCGCGGCGCATCTCCCGGTACTCGGGCACCCGGGTCCGGCTGGGCACGGCGATCTGGACCAGGGTGAACTCGCCCCGCAGCCACGATTCCCGCTCCAGGAGCCGTTCCACGGCCTGGATGCGCTGGAGAATGCCCTTGGTGTAGTCCAGGCGATCCACACCCACGATCACCTGGGGAGTTCCGCAGAGACTGCGGATCCGCTCCACCTCCCGGGCCACCCGGGGCGAGGCGGCCAGCTTTTCCCAGGATGCGGGGTCGATGCCGATGGGGTGGGCCCCCACCTGGACCTCGCGTCCCGACCAGGTCACCGCCCGGGTCCCGGACAGCTCCGCCCCCAGGAAGTGCTGGACCGCCTCCCGGAAGGCGCCGGCGTAGGTCTCCAGGTGGAAGTTCACGAAGTCCGCCCCCATCATCCCGGCCACGATGTCCTCGTGATAGGGCAGGGCCTTCATGACCTCCGGCCCGGGGAACGGGATGTGCCAGAAGAAGGAGATGCGGGCGTCGGGCCGCTTGGCCCGGACCAGGGCCGGCACCGCGGCCAGCTGGTAGTCGTGGATCCAGACCACGTCCTGGGGGCGGGTCCGGGCCAGCACCGCCTCGGCGAAGATCTCGTTCACCTCCAGGTAGCCGATCAGGTTCCGGCGCTGGAAGTGCACCATGTTGGTGAAGCCGTGGGCCAGGGGCCAGAGGACGCGGTTGGAGAAGCCCAGGTAGTGCCGCTCGTGAAGCTTGGTGGGGATGTCGAGGTAGGCGACCTCCATGTCCCCCCCCCCGGGCACCTTGAAGGGCTCCCCCGGCTCCACTCCGGAAGGGGGGTTCCCGGCCGCGATCCACAACCCCGCCCGCTCCTTCATGATCGGGACCAGGGCCGCCACCAGACCGCCGGTCCCCTGGTGGAACCGGGTCTCCCCCTTGCGCTCCTCCACCGTGAAGGGACCACGGTGGGAGACGACCACCAGGCGGGACTCCGGATGATCTGAATGTGGACTCATCAATAACCGCCCTCCGCGGAGCCTATGAAGCCTTCAAAACTTCAATACCCAATGTGGACGGCCGGCATCCGATGAAGCAAACGACGCCTGTGCCTTCCGCGTGTAACCCTACAAGAAAACACGATTTGGCGCAAACTGGGGGGTGGTCGGCGCCCTCCCCGCCCTGTGCTAGAATCCGTGCTTTCGACCGTCGGCGCGACCATTCCGTCGACTTTCCCCGTGAGCGAGGACACGTTGAAAATCGCCTTCATCGGAACCCACGGCGTGGGGAAGACCACCCTATGCTTCGACCTCGCCGCCAACATCAAGCGGCGTGACTACACCGTGGACCTGGTCAAGGAGGTGGCCCGGGATTGTCCCCTCCCCATCAATCGCGACACCACCCTCGCCGCCCAGTCCTGGATCCTCTTCACCCAGCTCGCCCGCGAGCTGGCCTCGGCGGAGCGTCACGAGGTGGTCATCTGCGACCGTTCCCTCCTCGACAACTACGCCTACCTGGTCCACAAGATGGGCCGCCGGAGGGAGCTGGAACCGCTGATCGCCGCCTGGCTGCCGGGCTACACCGCCCTGGTCAAGGTGCCCATCTGGCAGACCCCCAGCTTCGACGGGGTGCGCGACGTGGGCCTCGGCTTCCAGCAGGAGATCGACGCCGTCATCGACGAACTCACCGGCGCGTTCGGGGTCGAGGTCCTGCGGCTGGAGCCGGGGGACCACGAGGCCTGGACCCGCAGGACCATCGACTACCTGGACCTGCCCGTACGGGCGGAGCAGGTCACCCTCTTCCCGGAGGAAGAATGAGCAAGGACTCACCGACCCACCGCTACCTCGGCGGTCCCCGCATCCAGCCCCGACCCATCACCGCCGGGATGAAGGTCGACGAGCTGATGGACGCCACCTTCCTCGCCTACAACGCGGGGAGGCTGCAGCAGGCCGCGCGCCTCCTGGTCGAGAAATGCCTGGAACCGGATGCGACGGTGGGCATGAGCGTGTCCGGGGCCCTCTCCCCGGCCGGAGTGTCCCTGTCCAGCCTCATCCCCCTGGTCCGGGCCGGCTTCGTGGACTGGATCGTCTCCACCGGAGCAAACCTCTACCACGACGCCCACTTCGGGCTGGGGCTGGCGCTGCACCGGGGCAGCCATCTCCTGGACGACCGGGAGCTGTTCGAGGCGGGGGTGATCCGCATCTACGACGTCCTCTTCGACTACGAGGTGCTGCTGAAGACCGACGCCTTCATCCGCGAGGTCATGAAGAGCCCCGAGTTCGAGCGGACCATGGGGACGGCCGAGTTCCACTACCTCCTGGGCAAGCACCTGGCCGCCCGGGAGGAGAGCCTCGGGGTGACGGACACCTGCCTGCTCACCGTGGCCTACCGCTCTGGGGTGCCCTGCTACGTCTCCTCCCCCGGGGATTCGTCCATCGGGATGAACGTGGCCGAGATGGGGCTGCGGGGCCAGGGGCCGGTGATCGACGTCTCGCGCGACGTGAACGAGACCGCGGCCATCGTGTACGCGGCCAAGCAGGAGGGGAAGAGCGCGGTGCTCCTCCTGGGCGGCGGCTCGCCCAAGAACTTCGTGCTCCAGACCGAGCCCCAGATCCAGGAGGTGCTGGGTCTGCCCAACAACGGGCACGACTACTTCATCCAGATCACCGACGCCCGCCCCGACACCGGCGGCCTGTCCGGGGCCACCCCGGCGGAGGCGGTGTCCTGGGGCAAGGTGGATCCGGAGAAGCTCCCGGATTCGGTGGTGGTCTACACCGATTCCACCATCGCCGCGCCGCTGCTCACCGCCTACGCGCTGTCGCGGCACGAGCCGAGGCCGCTCAAGAGGCTCTACGACCGCCGGGAGGCGCTCTACGATGCGCTGCGGAAGGACTTCCTGGCCGCCCGGCGGAACCCGGAGGACATCCGGGGCACCCGCGACGAGGTGAGACCCAAGAGCTAGGGGCCTCACGCCCGCCGCCCCCGGGGCGGGCGGGCGCGGTCCGTCGATCCGTTCCAGGAGGGAGCGGCCCCAACCCCTCCGTTTCCTGGAGAACAACCACCGGCCATGCCTTCCCGCCGTTCCAAGTCGATCCGAAACGTGCTCGTCGTCCTCGCCCTGGCCGCGGCCGCCGTCCTGGCCGTGGTCGTGGCCCGGTTCCTCTCCCGCCCCCCCGCGGTGGAGGTGGCCCGGGTGGTTCGCCAGGACGTGGTCCGCACCCTGGCCGTGACGGGACGGATCGAGCCCCGGTTCACCAACACCGTGCAACCCCTGGTCGCCGGACGCCTCACCGCCCTCACCGGCCAGGAAGGGGACTCGGTCCACGCGGGGGAGGTGCTGGCCCGGATCGACGACCGGGAGGAACGGGCGGCGGTGGACGAGGCCCTGGCCTCCCTGGCCGCCCGGCGGGAGCAGCTGGAGCAGGACCGGCGGGAGCTGGCCCGGGCCCGGGCGCTCTTCACCCGGGGGCTCCTGGCCGAGCAGGCCCTGGAGGAGGACAGCCTGGGGGTGGAGGAGGGCGAGCGGACGGTCCGCGAGCTGGAGGAACGGGTGACCCAGGCCCGGGTGCGGCTGGACCGCACCGTGCTCCGCGCCCCCTACGAGGGGGTGATCCTGGAGCGCCCGGTGGATCCGGGGCAGGAACTGGCCGTGGGCGACGTGGTCTACCGGGTGGCCACCCGGGGGGAGCGGATCGTGGAGGCGGAGGTGGACGAGCAGTTCCTGGGCGATCTGGCCGTGGGAATGGCGGCCGAGGTCTCGCCCCTGGACCGCAGCGGCGAGATCTACCCGGCGGTGATCGAGTACATCGGGAACCGGGTGAACCAGGAGACGGGGGCGGCCACGGTGCGCTTCCGGTTCGAGGAGGCCCCTCCCCCGCTTCCCGCCGGGCTCTCGGTGGACGTGAACGTGACCGTGGACCGCCATCCCGACGCGGTGACCGTGCCCCGGATCGCGGTGGTCGATCCGGCGCGCAACTCCTGGGTGCTCCTGGCCGTGGACGGGGTGACCCGGCGGCAGGCGGTCACGGTGATCGACTGGCAGGCCCGGGACATCGTGGCCACCGCGGGCCTCTCCCCCGGGGACCTGGTGGTGCTGGCCCCCCGCCAGACCGGGGAGGGGATGGAGATCCGCCCCCGGGTGGTGGACGGCGACGGCGGCTCCCCCACCTCCCCGTCGCTGCTCGAGGACTGAGCGTCGTGCGCTTCGAAGTCACGGTCGCGGTCCGCTACCTGAAGAGCAGCCGCCTCCAGACCTTCCTCATCCTGGCCGGGGTCACCGTGGGCATCCTCGCCTACACCTTCATGGCCGCCCTCATCAACGGCCTGGCCGAGAACCTCACCCGGGAGGTGATCGGGAACATCGCCCACGTGACCCTGGAGCCCCGGGAGCACGTCCCCCGGCTCCTCACCCCGCCGGAGGACGCCCGGGCCCTGGTGGCGGTGCAGCGGGGGAACGAGCGCCGCCCGGAGATCGAGGGGTGGCGGCGGCTGGCCCGGCTGGTGGCGGACACCCCGGGGGTGGTGCGGACGGTGCCCCAGGTGGTGGGGAACGGGTTCGTCCAGCGGGGGGAGAAGATCAAGCCGGTCCAGGTGACCGGGATCGAGGCCGGGAAGTTCTCGGACATCATCGACCTCGGGGACAACATCGTGCAGGGGTCCCTGGACCCGGGGCCGGGCGAGGTGGTGATCGGGGTCAAGCTGGCCCGGGATTTCGGGCTCTCCACCGGGCAGCGGATCCGGCTCCGCAGCGAGCGGGGCCGGGAGCGCGTGCTCACGGTGCGGGCGGTGTTCGACGTCAAGAGCGCCAGCATCAACGAGCGGGTGGTGTTCGTGGATCTGGGCACGGCCCAGAACCTGATGGGGCTGGAGGGGAGCGTTACCGAGATCGCGGTGGACGTGAACGATATCTACGCCGCCCCGCGGATCGGCCGGCGGCTGGCCGCGGCCACCGGGCTCGAGGCCTCGGACTGGATCGAGGAGAACCAACGGCTCCAGGAGGCCCTGACCAGCCAGGCCAACACCGGCCGGCTGATCAAGCTCTTCGCCCTGGTGACCATCGTGACCGGGGTGGGAAGCGTGCTCCTGGTGGCCGCCTTCCGCCGCAAGGCGGAGATCGGGATCATGCGGAGCTTCGGGGTCAAGAAGCGCTCCATCATGGCCGTCTTCGTGCTGCAGGGGTTCCTGATCGGGCTGGTGGGCTCGGTCCTCGGCGCCTTCTGCGGGTGGCTCTTCTGTTCGCTCCTCCTCGAGGCCCTGAAGCGCCCCGACGGCTCCCCCGGGCTCCCGGTGAACCCGGCCCAGGGCGAGTACCTGACCGCGATCGTGCTGGCCACCGTGACCAGCTCCCTCTCCGCCATCCTCCCCGCCCGCCAGGCCGCCCAGGTGGACCCGGTGGAGGTCATCCAGCAGTGAGCGACGCCGTCCTCCGGGCCCGGGAGATCGTGAAGACCTTCCACGACGGCGACCGGGACACCCCGGTCCTGAAGGGGGTGGACCTGGCCCTCTCCCCCACCGAGTTCGTGGCCCTGATGGGCCCCAGCGGATCGGGGAAGAGCACCCTGCTCTCCATTCTCGGCACCCTGCTCCGGCCCTCGGCGGGCTCGGTGGAGGTGGCCGGCCGCGACACCCGGGACCTGTCCGACTCGGAGATCACCGCCTTCCGGAACCGGCACATCGGCTTCGTGTTCCAGTTCCACCACCTGCTCCCCGACTTCACCGCCCTGGAGAACGTCCTCTTTCCCGCCTACGCGCGGTACGGGGGGCCGCGTCCCGAGGCGGTGGAAAGGGCCCGGGAGCTCCTGGACCACGTGGGGCTGGCCGACCGCGTGGACTACCGGGCCACCCGGCTCTCCGGGGGCCAGAAGCAGCGGGTGGCCGTGGCCCGGGCGGTCATGAACCGCCCCGAGGTGGTCCTGGCCGACGAGCCCACCGGAAACCTGGACTCCGAGACCTCGGAGGAGGTCCTGGCCCTCCTGCGGCGGATCGGCACCGAGGAGCACACCGCCTTCCTGATCAGCACCCACGACCGGGACGTGGCCGGCCACTGCGACCGGCTCATCCACCTGGTGGACGGGCGGATCCGGGAAGGCTGACCGGGCCGCGCCTACCGCAGCACGGTGAACCGGTAGACCAGGAGCGCGGCCACGGTCAGGGCCGCCACCGCGGTGACCCCCCGGTAGCGGCGGAGGAAGAAGAGGACCACCGCCGCGAGCAGGAGCGTCGCGGCGATGAGCGCCCCGCCCACCCAGCGCCGGGTGTCGTCCAGGGTGAACGCCGCCCCGGCGCCGCCGGAGAGGCGCAGGATCTCGGCCAGGCTCCGGATCAGGGCCAGGAACACCACCGTGATCCCGGCCATGGCCCAGTTCCGCGCGGTGGATCTCATCGGGGCTCCGGCGCCGTCCAGCCCCCCCCTAGGGCAGGAACTTCTCCGGGTGGGCCAGCTTCTCGGGCAGGTAGGTCTCGATCACGTAGTTCAGCCCGTGCTTGGCCAGGGCCTGCTGCTCGGCGCGGACCCCCATGGCGATGAGCTTGTTGAGCGCCCGCTGCCAGTCCTTGTGGTGCTGCACGAAGGGGTCGTTCTTGATCGCGTCCCGGGCCCGCTTCACGTCGATCTCGGTCAGGGGATGGGTGGGAAGCTCGTAGTCGGTGATGTCCTGGGGGGTCACGCCCAGGAACCGGGCCTGGGGCACGCAGAAGTACTCGTTCAGGTGGGCCGCGTTCCCCGAGCCGACCTTGAGCGTCCGGTAGATGTTCATGAACCCGTAGGGATCGCCGTCCACGAACACGTAGACCGGGATCTTCTTCTCGTCGGCCAGGCGCCGGATGAACCGCCGGCAGGCCCGGGTGGGCACCCCGCCCATGGAGACCAGGATGCAGTTGGCCTCCTTCCAGTAGTTGTGCTTGACCAGCCGCTGGAACATGGCCGAGGTCTCGATGACCAGGATGAAGCTCGCCTTGGTCTCGAACCCCAGGTGCTCCACCGAGATGGGGATGGAGTAGGCCCCGCTCCCGAACCTGGTGCAGTCGATCCTGAGCACCGCCCCGGTGTCCCGGTCCCGGTCCACCACCACCAGCTGGCCGGCCACGTCGCCGCCCTTCTCCTCGGGGATGAACCCCAGCTGCTCCCGGTTCACCGCGAACAGGGCCTCCATGTCCTCCATCACCGTGTCCGATTCCGGCTGCTCCATGAACCGGGCGTCCCCCCAGTTCTTGCTCACGTAGTAGGCCTCCCGCTTGGAGGCGATGTCGTCCCCCTCCACCAGGTCCTTGGAGAGCGACATCATGCGCAGGGTCTGGGCGAAGGTCTTGACCGTGTTCACGGTCAGGGTCCGTTCCTTGGACTTCCCCTTCATCTCGAAGTGGCCCTTCTGGACCGAGTACTTCACGTTGGCCAGGGCCCGGAGCGGCAGCCGCAGCGACGGCTTGCCCCGCTTCAGGATCTTGGTCTCGATGTCCCGGGCCTCGCCCTTGATGAGCTTCACCGTGTCCTTGACTGCGCCGTTCGCGGCCGGCCTCCGGGCCGGAGTCTTCTTCGTGGTCGTCTTCTTCTTGGCCACCTGCCCTGTCCTCTCGTTCGTCCGTGCCGGGCCCCCGCCGGGGCGCCCGTATCCTCCGAGGCCGTCCGGGCGATCCCCGGACGGCGGTCAATCCAGCGTGCGCAGCACCGCCCGGACCGGGGAGCTGTCCACCTCGGTCCAGGGAAGGGGGAGCGCGATCAGCTCGTAGTCGCCTTCCTCCGCCCGCGACAGGTCCAACCCCTCCAGGTTCCGCATCCCCAGGCCGGCCAGGACGTGGTGGGTGGGAAGCTCCTTGGAGTCGAAGGCGTCCACCGAGGGGGTGTCGATCCCCACCAGCTTCACCCCCATCTTCCCCAGCCGCCGGACCAGGTCCGGGGCCAGCCAGGCGAAGCCGTCGTTCCAGCTCCGGTAGTCGGGAAAGGTCCCGGTCCGGAACAGGATCCGCTCCGCGCCGTGGAGCTCGTGGCCGAATACCGCCTCCTCGTCCACCACCGCCGACCCGGTCACGTCCACCACCCGGCAGCGGCCCAGGTAGGGCTCCAGGTCCACCTCCCCGATTCCCGGGGCGTCGTGCTCGTAATGCAGCGGACCGTCGGCGTGGGCCCCCAGGTGGGGCGTGGTCCGCACGGTGGCGGTGTTGGTGGAGTCCCCCTCCTCCAGGCGCGCGGCCCAGTCCACCGTGAACGGGGTGTCCCCGGGCCAAACCGCGATCGCGGCCGACACCGGGGGGCTGATGTCGATGATGCGGGCCATGCTCACCTTCCCTCCATCAGCTCCGCCGCCGCCTCCACGAACCGCCGCACCTCGTCCCGGGTGTTGAAGAAGTGCGGGCCCACCCGCACCCCGGCCCGGGGGCGGGCGTCGACCAGGATGCCCCGGTCGGCCAGGCGGTGGACCAGGGCGTCGGCCTCGGGCAGGGCCAGGGTCACCGAGCCCCCGCGGCGCTCCGCCTCGGCCGGCGTCACCACCGGCCAGCCGCGGCTGCGGGCGGATTCGATGAGGTAGCCGGTCAGCTCCAGGGACCGGGCCCGGATGGCGGGAAGGCCGACCCTGGCGATCACGTCGTAGCCGGCGCGGGCGGCGTAGAGGGCGGGCACGTGGGGGGTGCCGCCCAGGAACCGCCACGCCCCCTCCGGGCGCAGGTCCTGCTCCCCCTCCTCGAAGGCGAAGGGCCGCCGGTGGGCCATCCATCCGGTGAGCCGGGGGCGAAGCTCTCCGGCCAGCCCCGGACGCACGAAGAGGTAGCCCACCCCGGGGCCGCCGAGGAGGAACTTGACCGAGCCTCCCACGGCGAGGTCCACCCCGGAGCCGACCAGGTTCAACGGCACCGTCCCCCCGGCCTGGTAGGCGTCCACGACCAGGAGCGCGCCCACCTCCCGGCAGCGCTCGGCCACCGGCTTCAGGTCCACCAGCTCCGCCGAGTGGTAGACCACCGCCGAGACCACCGCGAGCCTGGTCCGCTCGTCGATGGCCCCCAGCATGCCCTCATAGGGATAGGCGCGCTCCGGCGAGGCCACCGCCGTCGGCTCCGCCCCGATCCGGCCCAGCTCCCGCAGCTGGTACTGCACCGAGGGGAACTCCACGTCGGCGTAGACCACCTTCCGGCGCTCCCCGGTGAACTCGAAGCAGGAGAGCGCCACCGCCAGGGCCACGGCCACGTTCTGGTGGAGACTCACCGTGCCCACCGGGGCCCCGATCAGGGGAGCCAGCTCGTCCCCTACCTCCGCGGCCAGGTCCCACCACTCCTCCTCCCAGGCCCGCACCCCGCGCGAGGCCCAGGTCTCGGTGTAGCGGTTCACCGCCTCCCGGGTGGACCAGGGCATGGCTCCCAGGGAGTGGTTCACCAGATAGGTGGTGGTGGACAGGATGGGGAATCTGCCCCGCCAGTAGGCCAGGTCCGCGTCGCTCAGCTTCGCGGTCGGGGTCGGGTGTGATTTCACCGCTCCCATGGCGTCCTTCTCCCTTTCCACGCGCCGGTCCGTCCGCGCCGTGGCCTCGGCGGGCGGACCCCGCGGTCCGGCCCGGGGCGCCGGGGCCCGGAGCGGGCGCTCAGCCCAGCTTCCGCGATTTCTCCAGGGTGTCCTTCAGGGTCGCCACCACCTGCTCCTCCTCGGCGTCGGAGAGGTCCAGGATCTCCTTCAGGGCGATCCCGATGTGGGGGATGTACTTCTCGATGTAGCCCCGCTTGCGCTCCGCCTCGCGCTCCCGCTGGCCGCGCCGGATGTGGGTGGCCAGGCGCCGCCCGCACTCCTGGATGGCCAGCTTGATCTCCTTCAGGATCTCCGGGTAGTGGGCGATGGCCTCCTTGGACTCGCTGGTGAAGGGGACCCACACCGAGGCGATGTGCACCATGAGCACGATGGGCCCGATGGGGAGCGATCCCTTGGACTGCTGGACCTGGTAGCTCCGCCAGGAGGTCCCGATCACCGCCTTGGTCACCGCGCAGGCCCCCTGCTGGTAGAGGAGGGGCACCCGGTTGGCGTAGCGGTAGAGGGTGATGGGCTCGTCGCCGGGGAGCTTGCCCCCGTAGGCCAGGGCCACCTCGACCTGGAAGGGGTTCCCCCGGTAGACCGAGGGGCTCCGGGTGCTGGCGGTGAAGAAGTCGGCCTGCACCTCCTGCCGGAGCCCGGCGATGAGGAGGTCCTCCCCGATCGGGGACAGGCAGTTGGTGGGCGGGGCCATGATCCTGGTCTGGTTCACGGCCTTGAACAGGGACTCGGCGTCGTCGCGCCGCACCGTGCGGGGGGAGGCGCTCTCCCGGATCTTGGCCTTGGCCAGGATCTCCGAGGCCACCCGCGGGCTCACCCGGGAGAACTCCGAGGTCAGGAACCCCTTCACGTTCCGGGACTTGGTGTCGACGAGCATCTTCATCAGCATGCCCAGCTCGATGCCGTGGGGATGGGGCTGGATCTCCATCGGCTCCTTGGGAAGCTCGGCGGCGGCCCGCTCGTAGACTACCGGCTCGTCCTTGGGGGGGAAGTACTCCAGGCGAAGGTGCGGGTTGGCCAGCCCGGTCTCCTCCAGGTAGGCGTCCACCGAGCGGCTGCCCTTGCGGTAGGTGGCCTCGAGCTCGATCTCCACCCGGGTCCCGTGCTCCACCCCCTCCCAGTCCATCTCCGTGTCCGAGGTCACCACCGGCGCGTTCCTGCGGGTGTCGATGTGGAGCTCGAAGCGGTGGGCGGGCTTGTTCTTGGCCGTGCGGCTCACGATGGCCACCGGCTTCCCGGTGGTGAGCTGGCCGTACATGCCGGCGGCGGAGATCCCGATCCCCTGCTGGCCGCGGCTCTGGCGGAGCCGGTGGAACTTGGAGCCGTAGAGGAGCTGGCCGAAGATCCGCGGCACCTGGTTCCGGAGGATGCCGGGGCCGTTGTCCTGGACCGCCACCCGGAAGCGGTCCTCGGCCAGCTGGTGCACCTCCACCCGGATGTCGGGCAGGATGCCCGCCTCCTCGCAGGCGTCCAGCGAGTTGTCCACCGCCTCCTTGATGGTGGTGAGCAGCGCCTTGGCCGGGTTGTCGAAGCCGAGCAGATGGCGGTTCTTGGAGAAGAACTCGCTGACCGAGATCTCCCGCTGCTTCTTGGCCATGGAGGCGGCGGTGGCCGGGGCCGAGCGGCGTCCACGCCGCTTCCCGGCCGCGGTGTCCGTGGGCCGGGGTCCCGGCTCGTCCACCGTCTCCGTCGCCCTCCCCGAGGCTCCCCCGGCCGCAGATTCCTCCGGGGCCTCGGAGCCGTCGAACAGGAGCTCCTCCTGGTCCGCCTTGCCGCGGGACTTCTTCCCCTTCCCGGCCTTCACCGGGGTGGACACGGTACTCATGGATGCCCTCGTCTTCCTGCCGCGCCCGGCCGTCTTCTTCCCGGCCGCCGTCGTCTTCCCGGTCTTCTTGGCCTTCTTGGCCTTCTTGGCCTTCCGCTCACCGGCGGCCCGGCCCGGGGTCGTTTTTCCCGCCGCCTTCGTTCCCCCCGTCTTCCCCGCCGCTCCCGTCTGCTTCCCGCGCGCGGGGGCGCGCTTCGACGTCTGCTTCGCGGTGCTCGTCTTCTTGGCCATGGTCCCTTCGGGGATGTCGACGGGGACGGAAACCGGCCCGGAGCCTACGATCCGGCCGTTTCCCGGGGGTCGGGCGGGCGGCGGCGCTCCCGGCGCCGGGTTCAAGGTACGGCCCGGAAATCGCGTTGTCAACGACGAGGCGCGTCCGCGTTGACGGCGGCGGCTCCCTTTGCCATATTCGCCGCGGTCCAACCCTCACCGGAACACTGGAGCCACGCCATGCACCAGACCGCCCGCCGACTCGCTCTCCTCTTCGGTCTCGCCCTGCTCCTCGGCGCCGCCCGGCCCGCCGCGGCCGGGGACGACCTCAACCTGAAGGTCGTCCGCCACCGGCTGGAAAACGGCATGACCCTCCTCCTCGTCCCCGACCCCGCCACCCCGGTGGTGGCCTCGTTCCTCTACGTGGACGTGGGCTCGGTGGACGAGGAGCCGGGGATCACCGGAAGCTCGCACGTGCTGGAGCACATGATGTTCAAGGGGACCACCACCATCGGCACCGTGGACCCCGGGGCCGAGCAACGGGTCATGGCCGAGGTGGACGGGGTCATGGCCGAGTACTTCCGGCTCCTGGACGCGAGGATCCGGGGCCTGGAGCGGGTGGATCCGGCCCGGCTGGCCGCGCTCCGGGCCGAGGCCGACTCCCTGGAGCGGGCGGGCCGGAAGTACACGGTCCAGAACGACCTGGACGTGATCACGGCCAAGCTCGGGTTCAGCGGGCTCAACGCCTTCACCTCCGAGGACCAGACCGTCTACACCGAGACCTTCCCCCCGAACCTCATGGAGGTGTGGGCGCTGTTCGAGAGCGACCGGATCGCCCACCCGGTGTTCCGGGAGTTCTACGCCGAGCGGGACGTGGTCATGGAGGAGCGGCGGCGGTCCTTCGACACCGACCCCGACGGGGCCCTCTACCTGGCCCTCCTGGCCGCGGCCTACCAGGCCCACCCCTACCAGTGGTCGGCCATCGGATGGCAGAGCGACCTGGAGGCCCTGGAGCGATCCCGGGTCCGGGCCTACTTCGACGAGCACTACGCGCCCAACCACCTCACCGCGGTCCTGGTCGGGAACCTGGATCCCGACCGGGTGATCGCCCTGGCCGAGAAGTACTTCGGACCCATCCCCCCCTCCGGCCCCCCCCACGTGGTGCGGACGGTGGAGCCGGCCCAGCGGGGGCCGCGCCGGGTCGAGGTCCGCTTCGACGCCACCCCGCGCCTGGCCGCCGCCTTCCACACCGGCGCCCTCACCGACTCCGACCGGGTGGTGGTGGAGGTGATCGACGGCCTCCTCACCGGGGGCCGCACTTCCCGGCTCTACCGGGCCCTGGTCCTGGACCAGCAGACCGCCTCCACCGTGAGCGGCTCCCTCCGGGGGGACAAGTACCCCGGGCTCTACGTCCTGGACGCGGCCCCTCCCTCGCCGGAGAAGCTGGACGGCCTGGAGATCGGGCTCCTGGCCGAGCTGGAGCGCCTGGGCCGGGAGCCGGTGGAGGCCGCGGAGCTGGCCAAGGTCAAGAACCAGCTCCAGGCCGATCTCATGCGCACCTTGAGCCAGCCCACCCGGCTGGCCCTGAACCTGGCCCGGTACGAGGTGATCACCGGGAGCTGGGAGAACCTGCTCGCGGCCGAGAAGGCCCGGATGGCCGTCACCCCCGCGGCCGTGCAACGGGTGGCCCGGGCGCTCTTCGCCCCGGAGAACCGGACCCTGGCCGTGCTCGTCCCCCCCCCCGCCCGAGAGGAGGATGCCCAGTGATCCGCCGATCCGCCGGCTCCCGCGCCGGCCTCTCCGCGCTCGCCCTGGGTGCCTTGCTTCTCCTGCCCGCGCTCGTCACCGCGATCCCCGCTCCCGCCCGGGCCCAGGACCGGGAGGAGATGTCCCTGGGCGAGCAGCGGATCCGGATGCTCACCATCCCCTCCCTGGAGTGGCGGGTCCCGGCGGTGGGGCGCGAGGTGGTCCGGAAGGAGCTGGACAACGGCGCCGTGCTCTACGTGTATCCCGACCACCGCTTTCCCCTGGTGGACGTGCTGTTCCAGTTCCGGGCCGGGAGCTTCTACGAGCCGGTGGAGAAGGCGGGCCTGGCCGACATGACCCTGAACCTCATGCGAACCGGGGGCACCACCGAGCACGGCTATCAGGAGATCGACCAGGAGCTGGACGACCTCGCGGCCGAAGTCGGGGTCTCGGCCGGGGACCAGGCCTGCACCCTGGACCTGAACGTGCTGGCCAAGGACCTGGACCGGGGCCTGGCCGTCCTGGCCGAGATGATCCGGAAGCCCGCCTATCCCCCGGAGCGGATCGACTTCCGCAAGAACGAGGTCAAGGCGGCCATCCGACGGCAGAACGACAACCCCCGCTCGGCCGCGTTCCGGGAGTTCGATCACCTCGCCTTCGGGGACCATCCCTACGGCCGCTCCCCCGAGTGGGACCGGGTGAGGAGCATCACCGGCGACGACCTCCACGCCTACCACGACCGCTACTACGTGCCCGACAACTGCTACATCGCCGTGGCCGGGGACGTGGACCCGGAGGAGATCGCCGCCGCCCTGGACCGGGCCTTCGGCGATTGGGCTCCGGGACGGCCGGACTTCCCCGCTCCCCCGCCCGAGACCGAGCAGGTCGAGCCCCCGGCGGTGGTGCTCTATCCCCGGGACCTGACCCAGACCGCCATCGTCTTCGGCTGTCCCGGGATCACCCGGGAGAGCCCGGACCTCCACGCGGCCCAGGTGCTGAACTACGTGCTGGGCGGAGGCGGCTTCTCCAGCCGGCTCCTGCAGCAGGTGCGGGACCGGGCGGGGCTGGCCTACTCGGTCTCGAGCTCGCTCCCCACCGACCGGACCGACCCCGGCCCCTTCACCGTCCAGTGCCAGACCAAGACCGCGAGCACGGTGGAGGCGCTGGGGATGATGCGGGACATCGTGGCCGGCATGGCCACCGAGCCCATCCCCGCGGTGGAGTTCCAGGCCGCCCAGGACGCCCTGGTGAACGGGTTCGTGCGGAGCTTCTCCTCCCCGGAGCGGGTGGTGCAGGCGCTCATGAACCTGGAGTTCGACGGGCGCCCCGCGGACTGGTACGACGGCACCATGGACCGGATCCGGGCCGTGACCCCGGCCCAGGTCCAGGACCTGGCCGGGCGGCTCCTGGGCCTGGACCGGATGATCACGGTGCTGGTGGGGAACGTGGAGCCGTCCAGCGAGCCGCTCTCCCGGTTCGGGACGGTGAGCGTGCGGGAGCTGGAGGAGCCGGCGCTGGACTGACCGGGGCGGGCGGGGCTCCGGACGGTTCCGCGGGCCTTTTTCCTGCCCCTACTCGAACACAGGCGCGTTCCCCGGGGAACACCACCCGGTCGCCGGGAGCCCTCCACCACCGGGCCGGGGCCCGCGGCCGGCGGCATTGCACCCTTCCTCCCTCAACGATCGTAGCGCCGCTTGATCCGGCCCCAGGTCGTCGGGACGACCGGGACGTCAACGCACCCGGGAGAATCGAACGCGCCCAGGGGACCGGCGGGATGCGTCAGCGCGGGCGAGTTCTCCGCCACCGTGTAGACCCCCGACTCCCAGTCGCACAGGAGCGGGTCTGCGATAACGTTCCCATTACTCTGCCACCAGTCCGCGCACTCCCTCGAGCCCTCTCCCCCCACGTTGTCCCAGGCCAGGTTGTTCCGGATGGTGGGATAGCTTTCGCGGTCACAGAGGATTCCCCCACCCAGGATCGAATGGGCGACGATGTTCATCTCGATCACGGGAGAGCCGCCGAGTACCTCGATCCCTCCTCCCCAATCCCCCGTGCCTCCGAATCCGGTGTTTCCGACGATTGTGTTGTGGTGCACCCAGGCATCCGTCCCGGAAAGCGCGATGCCGCCGCCGCTCGACAGGGACACCCACGGCGTGCCGTGCGCTGCGTTCCGCACGATCACATTGTGATCGACCTCGGTGTCCAAACTCGTTCCGACCACAGCAATCCCTCCCCCACCATCCCCAGCTACATTCCCCTCGATCCAGTTCTCGCGGATGACGATCCCGTCGAGACGCGCGAAGACGGCTATGCCCCCCCCGTCTCCCCGAGTGACTTCGTTCTCCACGATCGTGTTCCAAATGATGATCGGAGTCGCGTTACCATGCACCTCGATCCCGCCGCCCAGTGTATGGGCGGCATTGTTCTCGAACCGATTCCCCTCGATCAATGGAGACCACTTTCCGTTTATGGACGCCCCGGTGCAAAACAGACCACCGCCGCCGGAGTCCGCGACGTTATCCCGAATGATGTTCCCTCGTATCGTGGGCTCCGTCCCCAGCAGGTGGATTCCAGCGCCAAGGACGCCATCCCCTCCACCCCCGGTGATCGTGAACCCCTGAAGGAGAGTCCCCGGCCCCTCCCCGTCCATGATTCTCACCACGCTCTCTTCCCTGCCGCTCCCGTCCAGGATGGTCGCCTCGGGCCCGGCAACGCTCATCAGGCGGATGCTCCGCCCGTTGAACCGGACGTTCTCCATATAACGCCCGGGATGCACCCACACCGTGTCGCCGCTGGAGGCGAGATCGATCCCCCCCTGGACGGTCACGGCGTCCCCAAGCCCGTCCTGCCTGACCTGAAGAGCGCGCCCCAGGGCCGGCCGGGGTTGCAGACACAGCAGGACCAGAACCAGGACGCCCTCCCCCGGGAGAATGGGCCGCTTCGACATTCCATCCCCTTCCCAAGCCCGGAGCCTGAGGCGCGGCTCCCCCCCCTCGATGGCCGAATCCATCCTGGGCACGGGGGACCCGGACCCGCATGTTCCAACCTACAGGAGAATAATCACAACCGGCACGGGAATCGCCGTTCTCAGATCCACCGCTTGTGCCGGAAGTAGGCCAGCATCAACAGCGCCAGCGCCGCCATGCCCCCGGTCAGGAACCAGACCGCCTTGGGGTCGTCCAAGAACGGCATGCGGTGGAAGTTCATGCCGAAGTACCCGGTGACGAGGGACAGCGGCAGCATGATGGTGGCGATGATGGAGAGCACCTTCATGATGTCGTTGGTGCGGTTGGAGAGCTGGGTCATGTAGGTGTCCATGGCGCTCCCCACCGTGTCCCGGTAGCTGTCCAGGGCGTCGGCGATCCGGAGCAGATGGTCGTAGACGTCCCGGAAATAGTAGCGGTTGGCCCCCTGGGTGACCGCGAACTCCCCCCGGGCGAGCTGGTTCATGACCTCCCGCTGGGGCCCGGCCACCCGGCGCAGGGCCATGATCCGCCGCTTGATGTCCAGGATGGCCTGCAGCAGCTCCGAGCTCAGCTCGGTGAACAGCCGCTCCTCCAGCTCATCCACTTCGTCGTCGATCCGCTCCATGAGCTCGAAGTAGTAGTCGACCATGCGGTCGGTGACCGCGTAGAAGATGTAGTCCGGCCCCTTGTGGAGGAGATCGGGGTTCTTGACCACCCGGTCCCACACGTCCCGGATGGAGAAGAGCCGCCCGTAGCGGACGGTGACCAGGTAGTTGGGGCCGAGGAAGCTGTCCAGCTCCAGCATGTCCAGGGGATCGGCCCCCTCGTTCAGGTTCAGCCCGTGGAAGACCACGAACACGTGGTTCCCGTAGTCGTCCACCTTGGGCCGCTGGATGCTGTGGTGGCAGTCCTCCAGGGCCAGGGGGTGGAACCCGAACACCTCCCGGAGCCGCTCGTAGTCCTCCAGCTCCGGCTCCAGGAGGTCCACCCACACCCGTGCCTCGGGATCGGCCAGCACCGGGCCCAGGCCGGCCAGGGTCCCGTCGTCGTGGAGCGTCCCGTCCTTGGACATGTGCAGGATCTGAACCGGCACCGTGTCTACCCTCCTTCCCGCGCCGGCGGCGCGCCGGCCGGACCGGCAAGCGGCCCGGCCGCGGTCACAGTAGAAAGACCCCGCCGCCGCGGCAAGCGGAATTCCCGGCGGGAAACGGCCTTACCGCCCCCGGCGGGAGTTGCTAGACTCACCGGTTACCATGCATCCGTCAATCGTTTCCCCGGGGCGCCGCCATCCCGTCGCCGCCCCGGACGCCATCACCGGCGGGGACCCCCGCCGCGGCCGTCCGTGCCTCCCGGCCCCCCCGGGCGGGGCGGAAGCGTGCGCGCCGAGGCCTCGGCGATGAACGCGCTCGGCGCCCTCGGGCCCTACCTCCGCCGCCACCGCCGCGTTCTGGGCTGGGGGTTCCTGGCCCTGGTCCTCTCCGACGCGTTCCAGCTCGCCTCCCCCTGGGTGTTCAAGTACGCGGTGGACGGGCTCACCCAGGAGATCACCCGCGGCAAGCTCATCTTCTTCGCCGCCGCCCTGGTGGTGATGGCCCTCTTCGGGGGCCTGGCCCGCTACTACATGCGCCGGCTCATGATCGGCACCTCCCGGGAGATCGAGTACGAGCTCCGGAGCGACTTCTACCGGAAGCTCACCGAGCTCTCCTTCTCGTTCTACAACCGGACCCCCACCGGAGACCTCATGGCCCGGGCCACCAACGATCTCAACGCGGTGCGGGCGGTGCTGGGGCCGGGGATCATGTACTCGCTCAACACCGTCATCACCCTCACCGCGGCCCTGGTGTTCATGCTCATCCTGAGCCCCCGGCTCACCCTGGTCTCGCTCATCCCCCTCCCCCTGATCTCGGTCTTCATGTACCGCTACGGGAAGATCATCCACAAGCGGTTCGAGGGGGTGCAGGCCCAGTTCTCGGCCATCACCGCCCGCGCCCAGGAGTACCTGTCCGGGGTCCGGGTGGTGAAGGCCTACGTCCAGGAGGAGGCGGCGGAGCGCGACTTCCGGGAGAAAAACGAGGAGTACCTGGACCGGAACATGGGGCTGGTCAAGGTGAACGGCCTCTTCTCCCCCGCCATCGGCTTCCTGGCCGGGACGGGGAGCGTGCTGGTGCTGGCCGTGGGCGGCACCCTGGTCATCCGGGGCCAGATCACCCTGGGCGACTTCGTGGCCTTCAACTCCTACCTGGTCATGCTCATCTGGCCCATGATCGCCCTGGGCTGGGTGGTCTCCATCTTCCAGCGCGGAGCGGCTTCCATGAAGCGGATGAGCGCCGTGCTCGACGCCGAGCCGGACATCGTGAACCCCGCCGGCGCCGGCGGGCCCGCCCCGGACGGGGGCGGGAACGGCGGGAGGCCCGCGATCCGGGGGGAAATCGTCTTCCGCGGGGTGCGCTTCGCCTACGCCAGCCGCCCCGACACCGTGGTCCTGGACGGGATCGACCTCACCATCCGGGCGGGAGAGACCCTGGCCGTGGTGGGCCGGACCGGGTCCGGCAAGACCACCCTGGTCAACCTGGTCCCCCGGATCATCGATCCCACCTCGGGGCAGGTCCTCCTGGACGGAACCGACCTCCGGGAGATGGACCTGGACCGCGTGCGCCAGGCGGTGGGCTACGTGCCCCAGGAGACCTTCCTGTTCAGCCGCTCGGTGGGGCGGAACATCGCCCTGGGGACCCCGGAGGCGGACGAGGACGCCATCCTCCGCGCCGCCGAGATGGCCCGTCTCACCGGGGACGTGGCCGACTTCCCGGCCGGCTTCGACACCATGGTCGGCGAGCGCGGGGTCACCCTCTCCGGGGGCCAGAAGCAGCGGACGGCCATCGCCCGGGCGCTCCTGCGCGATCCCCGGGTGCTCATCCTGGACGACTCCCTGGCCAGCGTGGACACCCGGACCGAGGAGGAGATCCTGGCCGGGCTCCGCGAGTACATGCGCGACCGCACCACCCTCCTGGTGGCCCACCGGGTGAGCACGGTGAAGCTGGCCGACCGGATCGTGGTCCTGGACGGGGGAAGGATCGTTGAGGAAGGGAGCCACGACGAGCTCCTGGGACGGAACGGCCACTACGCGGACCTGGTCCACCAGCAGCAGCTGGAGCAGGAGCTGGAGGCCACCCTGTGAGCGTGCAGGAATTCCACGAGGACGAGGTCCTGGGCAAGGCCTACGACGCCCGGCTCATGAAGCGGCTCCTGGGCTACCTGGCCCCGCACCGGCGGGAGGTGGTGGTCTCCATCTTCCTGCTCGTGGCCACCTCGCTCCTGGACCTGGCCGGGCCGTTCCTGACCAAGATCGCCATCGACCGCTACATCGGCCAGCACGACGTGTCCGGCCTCCTGCGGATCTCCCTCCTCTTCCTGGGCACCCTGGCCGTGGCCCTGGTCCTGGGCTTCGCCCAGACCTACATCATGCAGAAGGTGGGCCAGGAGATCATGCTCCGGCTCCGCACCCAGATCTTCGGGCACCTCCAGAAGCTCCAGGTCGCCTTCTTCGACCGGAACCCGGTGGGCCGGCTCCTCACCCGCCTGACCAGCGACGTGGACGCCCTGAACGAGATGTTCACCAGCGGGGTGGTGGCCATCTTCGGGGACGTGGTGACCCTGTTCGGGATCATGATCGTGCTCCTGGTCATGGACTGGAAGCTGGCCCTGATCGCCTTCTCGGTCCTCCCCTTCCTGTTCTGGCTCAGCGCCTGGTTCCGGAACCGGGTCCGCGAGGCCTACCGCCAGGTCCGGGTACGCCTGGCCCGGATCAACGCCTTCCTCCAGGAGGCGATCACCGGGATGTCCGTGCTCCAGGTCATGAACCACGAGGCGCGGAGCCGGGACGACTTCGACGAGCTGAACCGGGACCACACCGAGGCCCATCTCCGCTCGGTGTTCTACTACGCCACCTTCTACCCCGCGGTGGAGCTCATCTCCTCGGTGGCCCTGGCCCTGGTCATCTGGATCGGCGGCGAGCAGATCATCAGCAGCGCCTTCACCCTGGGCGGCCTGGTCGCCTTCATCCAGTACGTGCGCCGGTTCTACCGCCCCATCCAGGACCTCTCGGAGAAGTACAACATCCTCCAGGGGGCGATGGCGGCCTCGGAGCGCATCTTCAACCTCCTCGACACCCCGGCCACGGTGAACGATCCCTCCGAGGCCCCGGCGGCCGCGAACGGGGCCGGCGCCCCCGCCATCGAGTTCCGGAACGTGTGGTTCGCCTACAACGCGGAGGAATGGGTGCTCCAGGACGTCTCCTTCCGGGTCGCTCCCGGGGAGTCGGTGGCCTTCGTGGGCGCCACCGGGGCGGGCAAGACCAGCATCATGAGCCTCCTCATGCGGTTCTACGACGTCCAGAAGGGCGCCATCCTGGTCGACGGGCGGGACGTGCGCGAGTGGCCCCAGCGGGAGCTGCGCCGGCGCATGAGCCTGGTCCTCCAGGACGTGTTCCTGTTCAGCGGCACCGTGGCCGAGAACATCCGCATGGGCAGCGACGGGATCACCGACGACGAGGTGCAGACGGCGGCCCGGTACGTGAACGCGGAGGGGTTCGTGAAGCGGCTCCCCCAGGGGTTCGACACCCTGCTCGGCGAGCGGGGGGCCTCGCTCAGCACCGGCCAGAAGCAGCTTCTCTCCTTCGCCCGGGCCCTGGCCCACGACCCCCAGGTCCTGATCCTGGACGAGGCCACCAGCAACGTGGACACCGAGACCGAGATCCTGATCCAGGACGCCCTGGCCCGGCTCATGCGCGGACGTACCTCGCTGGTGGTGGCCCACCGGCTCTCCACCGTCCGCCACGTGGACCGGATCGTGGTCATGCACAAGGGCCGGATCCGCGAAGAGGGCACCCACCAGTCCTTGCTCAAGGAGCGGGGGCTCTACTACAAGCTGTATCTGTTGCAGTACAAGGACCAGGAGGCCCTCCAGACCCCCGGTTCCGCCCCCACCCCCTCCTGATTCCGGCCCCCGCCCCCCCCGGGGCCGGGAAATAGGACCCTCCGGCTCGGGTATGACCATGGGCGGCAGCGGGGCACGGCGGCGGGGGCCGGCGGGGTCCGGACCGGGCCCTCCCCCCACCGCCGGCAGGGCGGGAATCACGGTTGCCCGGGTTCCCGGGCCCTGATACGCTGCGTGCCTTCGTGGGCCGGCCGAACCCGGTCCGTGCGCCGGTCCGATCGCGACCGGCGCCTCGCGCCCACCCGTACCTGAACGTCAGCGGTTTTCCTGCAGGAAGGCCCAGAGGATTGAAGATGAAAGAACGCCTGTTGTGGCTCCCCGTGATCCTGGTCCTGATCATGGCCGGGTGCGGCTCCAAGTCGGGGACCGAGAAGACCGCGAACGGGGAGCCGGTGGCGGCCACCGTCAACGGCAAGCCCATCCCCGTCCCCGAGGTCCAGAAGGTGGCGGCCAATTTCCTGCGCCAGAACGTGCCCCCGGACTCCACCGTGCAGGGTGACACCCCGGTCGAGCGGATGTACTACACCGCCGTGAACCGCCTCGTCGAGCAGCAGCTCCTCCTGGCCGCGGCCGAGAAGGACAGCATCACGGTGAGCGACGAGGAGGTGCAGGGGAGCATCGCCCAGCTCAAGACCATGGCCGGGGGACCCGACGCCTGGCAGAAGCTCCTGGCCGAGAACAACGCCACCGAGGCCGACGTGCAGCGCGACATGCGCACCAACCTCGTCCTCAAGGCCTACTTCGACAAGGTGGTGAACCGGAACCCGGAGATCTCCGACGCCGAGGCCAAGGCCTACTACGACGAGAACCAGGACCGGTTCGGACCCCAGGAGGAGATCAAGGCCAAGCACATCCTCATCCGGACCCCGCCCAACGCCCCCGACTCCACCAAGGTCGAGGCCCGCAAGAAGATCGAGGACATCCTGGCCCAGGTCAGGGCCGGGGGCGACTTCGCCGCCCTGGCCGAGCAGTATTCCGAGGACCCCGGCGCCCGGGGACGCGGCGGCGACCTCGGCTGGTTCCGGCACGGGGACATGGTGGCCCCCTTCGACTCCGCCGCCTTCGCCCTCAAGAAGGGTCAGGTCAGCGGCGTGGTGACCACCAACTACGGCTACCACGTGATCAAGCTGGAGGACCGCCGGACCAGCGAGACCCGGAAGTTCGAGGACGTGGCCCCGGCGATCAAGAACATGCTGGCCCAGCAGAAGTCGCAGGAGCAGTTCAAGGCCGTGGTCGACTCCCTCCGGTCGGCGGCCAAGATCGACATCGTGACCCCGCCCCCGGCCGGCGCCCTGGAAGGGATCGAGACCGGCCCCGCGGACGCGGACAGCCTGGGACAGGGCTGATCGGGGATCCCCTTGCCCCGGGCCCGGATCCGGGTTAGAATCCCTGCCGCCTTTATTTGTCGGGGCTCCCGCCCGGGGAGCCCCGACTCGTTCACCCCGATCAGGAATGGACCATGGGAAGTCTGATCAAGAAGCGGCGGAAGAAGATCCGCAAGCACAAGCTGAAGAAGCGCCGCCGGCGCAATCGGCACAAGAAGCGCAATCGCTAGGCCTCCGGGGGCGCCCACCGCGCCCCCGGGGCGGCCTGGGGCTCCCGCTCAGCGCTTGCCGGGCTTGTTGCCGGTGAGCCGGCCCAGGGCGGCGCGGATGAGGAACTCCGCTTCCGGGGTTCCGCCCGCGTCCCCCGCCGCGCGTTCCACCGCCTCCGCGGCGGCGGGACGGTTGTAGCCCAGGGAAACCAGCGCCGCAACCGCATCGGCCTCGGCGGAGGGGCGCCCCCCCGCCGCCGCCTCGCCCTCGAATCCGGCCAGCGCGTCCTTGAGTTCCAGGGACATGCGCTCGGCCGTTTTCTTTCCGATCCCGGGAAGGCGGGTGAGGAATGCCGTGTCCTGGCCCCGGAGCGCGGAAACCAGCTCGCCCAGGGAAGGCACGGAGAGCGCGTTCAGGGCGATCCTGGGCCCGATCCCCGACACCCCGATGAGCTTGAGGAAGAGGGCCCGCTCCCGGTCGCTCCGGAACCCGTAGAGGGTGAGGGCGTCCTCGCGCACCACCAGCACGGTGTGGAGGGAGGCTTCCGTGCCCACCTCGCCCAGGGCCTGGGCGGTGGTCAGGGGGACCAGGACCTCGAGTCCCACCCCCCCGGTCTCCACCACCACCCGGGTGGGCTGCTTCTCCAGGATCCGCCCCCGCAGGTGGACGATCACCGGTCCCTCCCCCGCCCACTCACCGCAGGGACCGCTGTCCGGCCCGGTGCCAGTGGCAGAGGGCGGCGGCCAGGGCGTCGCTCGCGTCCAGGACCGGGGTCTCCTTGAGACCCAGGATGCCCCGGACCATGAGCCCCACCTGCTCCTTGGCCGCGTTTCCGTTTCCGGTCACCGAGAGCTTGATCTCGCGCGGGGCGTATTCCTGAACCGGGAGGCCGGCCTCCCGCGCGGCCAGGAGCACCACGCCCCGCACGTGGCCCAGGACCAGGGCGGACCGGGCGTGCTTGTGGTAGAAGGCGGTCTCCACCGAGACCACCTCGGGCTCGTGCTCGGCGATGATCGCGGCCAGGTCCCGGTAGATGGCGTGGAGCCGGTCCGGCAGGGAGAGCCCGCGCCGGGGCCGGAGGATCCCGTAGAGAAGGGCGCGGCTTCGCCCCGGCCCGGCTTCGATGAAGCCGTACCCGGTGACCTGGCTCCCGGGGTCGATGCCCAAAATGCGTGTCATGTCGTAAGTTAGCTCCCGGGGGAACGTACCACGGAGCCCGGCCGGGGACAAGCGGGGAAGGATGACGCACCCCCTCTCCTCGGGTATACTGCATGAGCTTTTGGAGCGGTCCAACAATCCGCTCGAACCCGTGTTCGTACCGACGACGCGCGAGCCGTCCCGAACCACCCTCACCCGCCGAGCGCGTCCAGAACGGAGGATGATTCCGTGCGTTCAGCCCGTTCCAGCCACCCCCTGCTCCAGTTCCTGAACCGCGTCCGGGACCTGCTCCGGCGCAAGCGGCCCGGCTCCCGGGGAGGGCCCTCCGGCCCGTGCGGGGCCGCCCTCGGGGCCCTGGCCCTGGTCCTTGTCCTGGCCGGGTCCGCCTCGGCCACCGAGGTCACCTTCCACTACGTCCCCGGGAGCTCGGCCCAGTCGGTCGCGGTGGCGGGGGACTTCAACGGCTGGGACGTGGGGGCCAACCCCATGACGCTGAAGGACGGGGTCTGGCAGGCCACCCTCGATCTCTCCCCCGGCGACCACCAGTACAAGTTCGTGGTCGACGGCACCAACTGGGTGACCGACGAGAACGCGGCCAAGTTCACCGACGACGGCTTCGGGGGCAAGAACTCGGTGGTCTCGGTGGGCGACCAGCCGCTCTCGGTGGGGCCGGAGACCGCCCCCGGCGGCGGCAAGGCCGCGGCCACCCCGGCCCCCTCCGCGCCGGCCGGCCAGACGCCGGTCACCTTCCGCTACCAGCCCAAGGGGGCGGCCCAGTCGGTCTCGGTGGCGGGCAGCTTCAACGGCTGGGACCTCGGGGCCGACCCGATGAAGAACGTGAACGGGGTGTGGGAGGCCACGGTGAACCTCGCCCCCGGCGAGTACCAGTACAAGTTCGTGGTCGACGGCAGCCAGTGGGTCACCGACGAGACCGCCCAGGGCTTCGCCGACGACGGCTACGGGGGCAAGAACTCGGTGGTCACGGTGGGGAGCGAGCCGATGTCGGTGGGCGCGCCGCCCGCCGCCGGGGCTTCCGCGGCCGGAACCCCGGCCGGGGCGGCCGAACCGGCCGCCGAGGGCACGATCCCGGTCACCTTCCGCTACCAGCCGGTGATCGGCGGGGTCAACTCCGTCTCGGTGGCGGGAAGCATGAACGGGTGGGACGCCGGCGCCAATCCCCTCTCCGACGCCGACGGCGACGGGATCTGGGAGGCCACCCTGAACCTGGCCCCGGGCCGCTACGAATACAAGTTCGTGGTCAACGGCGACCAGTGGTTCACCGACGACTTCGCCCCCGACACCGCCCCCGACGGATTCGGCGGCGAGAACTCGGTGGTCACGGTCAAGGACAAGCCCCTCAGCCTGGGCCCGGGCGGGAACGTGCCCGCCAAGGGCGAGGCCCCGGCCGAGGGCCTGCACGAGGTCACCTTCCGCTACAAGCCCGAGGGGAAGCCCAACCAGGTGATGCTGGCCGGGTCCTTCAACGACTGGAACGTGGGCAAGACCCCCATGACCGGCCCCGGCCCGGACGGCGAGTACACCGCGACCCTGCTCCTGCCCGCCGGGGACTACCAGTACAAGTTCGTGGTCGACGGGAACTGGGTCACCGACCGGGCCCACGCGGACAGCTTCACCGATGACGGCTTCGGAGGCCAGAACAGCGTGGTCAAGGTGGACGACCGCTTCCCCACCGTGAAGGTGGAGCTGGGAGACGGGAAGATCTCCGACGCCGGGCTCGAGTACGTCCAGACCGGGACCACGGTCAACAACATGGGCGGGGGACGGGTGGAGCTGACCTTCAAGTCCCACCGGAACGACATCCAGGGCATGGACCTGCTCCTCGACGACGCCTCGGGCGCGAAGACGGTCCCCCTCCGGGTGAAGGGGGTCGACGGCGCCTTCCAGTACTGGACCGCCACCGTGACCGGGGCCGGCCCGGCCGCCTCCTTCCGCTACCTGCCCGTCTACAGGGACGGGGACGCGGTCGAGTACCTGACCGCCGACGGCATGACCCCGGACAAGCCTCCGGTCACGGCCTGGTTCAGCTTCTCCCCCGAGCAGTTCCCCCCCTTCGAGACCCCGGACTGGGTGAAGGACGCGGTCATCTACCAGATCTTCCCCGACCGGTTCCGGAACGGGGACAAGACCAACGATCCGGACTTCTCCGAGTGGTACTACGACGGCAAGCACTCCCTCCCCGCGTCGGGGAAGACCAACGAGGAGTACTACCACCTCGTCGACGACTGGTACGACATCTCCGGGCTGACCAAGAGCCCCTACCGGACCGACGGCAAGCCGGACTACTTCTCCTTCTACGGGGGCGACATCGCGGGGGTGGAGCAAGAGCTGGACTACCTCCAGGGCCTGGGGGTGACCGCGATCTACTTCAATCCCCTCTTCCAGGCCAAGTCGAACCACAAGTACGACTGCGCGGACTACATGAAGCTGGATCCCCACTTCGGGACCAACGACCAGTTCAAGGCCTTCGTGCAGGCCGCCCACGCCAAGGGGATCCGGGTCATCCTGGACATCGTGTTCAACCACACCGGGAACGCCCACTGGGCCTTCCAGGACGCGGTCAAGAACGGCCCCCGGTCCAAGACCTACGACTGGTACGAGTTCAAGAAGTGGCCGCTGCCGGCGGAGTTCAAGCCCAACGGGCCCAAGCCCGAGGACTACTACTACTGCTGGTGGGGATTCGGGGACCTTCCCGACCTCAACTACGACCTCTCCCGGGCCAATCCCCAGGAGAACGCGGTCCGGGACGTCTCCCAGGCCCAGGTCAACATCGCCCTGGTCAATCACCTCATGGACGTGACCCAGTTCTGGATCGGCGACATGGACGCGGACGGGGTGCGGCTGGACGTGCCCAACGAGGTCCCCTTCTGGTTCTGGAAGGAGTTCAACCGGAAGGTCAAGAGCATCAAGCCCGACGCCTACATCGTGGGCGAGATCTGGGGGAACGCCTCGGACTGGGTGGGGCCGACCATCTTCGACGCCACCATGAACTACGCCTACTTCCGGGACCCGGTGATCAAGTTCCTCGGCCAGGGCCGGGGCACCGCCCAGGAGTTCGATCGCACCCTGGCCACGGGACGGAACGCCTATCCCACCCAGGCGGTCCAGGTCATGATGAACCTGGTCGGGAGCCACGACACCGTCCGCTTCCGCCAGCAGGTGGGGGGGGACGTGAACCGGGTGAAGCTGGCCGACCTCTTCGCCATGACCTACGTGGGCGCGCCCCACATCTACTACGGGGACGAGATCGCCATGATGGGCGGGGCCGACCCCGACTGCCGGCGCCCCTTCCTGTGGAACTGGAAGGAGGACCCGCAACGGGTCGACCTCCACGACTACGTGGCCTCCCTGGCCAGGGCCCGGGCCGGCCACGAGGCCCTGCGCCGCGGGGACTTCACCACCCTGGCCGCCTCGGGACCGGTGTTCGCCTACCTCCGGACCGACGGGGACGACCGGATCCTGGTCGCCCTGAACGCGGGGGCGGCCCGGGCCGACGCTCCCATCGATCTCGACGCCCTCGGCGCCTTCACCTCCGCCGTGGACCTGGTCACCGGCCAGCCGGTGGATCTCTCCGGGGGGAGCCTCTCCCTGGCCGGGGTGTCGGGGAAGGCGGTGGTCCTGAAGTAGCCGGCGCACGTCGCGGCATGCGGGGAAGCCGGGGCGGATGCGTCCCGGCCTCCCTTCGTTTCCGCGCGTTTCCGGCCGGAAAGGCCCGGACCCGGCCGGGGCTCAGGGCTTCGCGCGCAGGTACTGGGCCGGCCAGGGGCCCTCGTCCCCCAGTTCCCGGGCCGCCCGGAGCGGCCAGTAGGGATCGCGGAGGAGTTCCCGGGCCAGGAGCACGGCGTCGGCTTGGCCGGTGGCGAGGATGGTCTCGGCCTGGACCGGATCGGTGATCATCCCCACCGCCCCGGTGGCGATGCCCGCCTCCCGGCGTACCGCCTCGGCCAGGTGCACCTGGTAGCCGGGACCGGCCGGGATCCGCACCCCCGGAACCGCGCCCCCGCTCGAGCAGTCGATGAGGTCCACCCCCACCCCCTTCAGCTCCCGGGCCAGGGCCACCGACTGCGCGGCGTCCCATCCCCCCTCCACCCAGTCGGTGGCGGAGATGCGGACGAAGAGGGGGAGGTCGTCGGGCCACGCCTCCCGCACCGCCCGGGCCACCCGGAGCGGCAGCCGGACCCGGTTCTCGAGGCTCCCTCCGTAGGCGTCGGTGCGGCGGTTGACCAGCGGGGAGAGGAACTCGTGCATCAGGTACCCGTGGGCCATGTGCACTTCCACCGTCTCGAACCCCGCCTCCAGGGCGAACCGGGCCCCGGCGGCGAAGGCCTCCACCGTGGCCTCCATGTCCGCCTCGGTCATGGGCCGGGGCACCGGGTAGCCCTCGGCGAAGGGCTCGGAGCCGGGGCCGATCACCGGCCATCCCCCCTCGGACGGGGGCACGGCTCCGGTCTTCCCCGCCCAGGGCCGGTAAGTGGAGGCCTTCCGGCCCGCGTGGGCGATCTGGATGCCCGGCACCGCCCCCCGGGCCTTTACGAAGGCGGTGATGGGCCGGAAGGCCTCGGCGTGCGCCCGCGACCAGATGCCCGAGTCCCAGGGGGAGATCCGACCCTCGGGGGTGACCCCGCTCGCCTCGACCAGGACCAGCCCCGCGCCCCCCACCGCCCGGCTTCCCAGGTGGACCAGGTGCCAGTCGGTGGGAAGGCCGTTCTCGCTCGAATACTGGCACATGGGGGAGACGAAGATGCGGTTGCGGAAGGTCACCCGCCCCAGGGTCCAGGGCGTCATCAATCGGCTCATCGGTCCTCCAGGGTCAACGGCCCGCCGGGGCGGGCCAGGGAGGCCAGGATCCGCTCCAGGCCCTGGGCGAAGTCCGCCTCCGGGGTGAGGAGGCTCAGCACCAGGACCCCCTCCTCCTCGAAGTCGTAGAAGTAGCCGGGGTGGACCAGCACCCCCTCCGCGGCCAGGAGCGCGGCCGCGGTCTCCTCGTCGGAGGGGCGCCCGGTCACGTCCACCACCGCCATCCATCCCCCCTCGCGAATCCGCGGTCGGAGGGCGCCGGAGGCCCCGGAGCGGCGGGTGAGGAGATCCGCGTTGCCGGCCAGCCGCTCCCGGATGGCGGCGCGGATCGTCTCTCCCCCGGCCAGGAGCCGGGGGCGGCCCGCTGGACCGGGGTGCCCACCCCGAGGTAGGTGTCGGCCACGAACTCCAGGCGCGCCCGCGCCTCATCCGCCTCCCGGGGCGGCCCGGCCACCACGATCCAGCTCAGCTTGACCTGGGGAAGGGCCAGCACCTTGCTGAACCCGCTCAGCACGAAGGTGAGAACGGCGGTCTCGTCCACCGCCGACTCCGGCGCGGCCCCCGGCGCCGGGTAATCCAGGAAGACCTCGTCCACCACCAGGGCCGCCCCGCGGGAGGCGCAGAGGGCGGCCACGGCGGCGCGGTCCTCCGGGTGGAGGAGGGTCCCGGTGGGGTTGTTGGGGCTCACCGCCACCACCGCGCGGGTGCGCGGGGTCATGGCCCGCTCGAGGCCCTCCCGGTCCATCCGCCAACCGTGGCCGGGGAGGTGGAGCAGCCGGTAGGGCACCGGGCGGAGCCCCTCCAGCCGCACCAGGTACTCGAAGAGGGGGTAGCTGGGGGCGGGAACCAGGATCTCGTCCCCCGGGTCGCCCAGGAGCTTGAACAGGAAGCCGTAGGCCTCGCTGGTGCCGGCGGTGAGCACCACCCGGGCGGGATCCACCGTGCGGCGGTGCCCGCGGTAGTAGGCCGCCACCGCCTCCCGGGCGGCGGGGAGGCCCCTCGGGTCGGGGTCGTAGCGGAGCCCGCCGGGGTCGGCCAGGGCGGCCAGGATCCCCCCCTCGTCGTAGGCGAATCCGGCCCGGGTGGGGTTGGTTTCGGTGAGGTCCAGCACCGGAAGCCCCGCCTCCCGCCGCGCGGCCAGGGCCGCGGTGAGCGGGTTGGGCGTGCCGCTCCAGGGGATGCGGGACGAGAACCGGATCAAGGTCGCCTCCTCCGTCGCCGGGTTCCACGCGCGGCGGAACCCGCCCCGGGCCCCGCCCCGGGGAATCCTAGCAGGGCGCCGCGACCCCGGTCAGGGCACTTGATCCGGGCTCGGCCCCTGCGCGCGCCTTCGCGCCTTCGCGTCTTCGCGCCTTCGCCCGCGGGGCGGACCGGGCGCGGCCAGCCGGCCCGGGGTTTCCCCGGGTGCACCTCTTTCCTGGGCGTCCACCGCTGCTGCTCTGCGGCTGGGGTTTCCCCGGGTGCACCTTCTTCTTGGACCCCGGTCTTGGATTTCTTTGGACGAACGGTGTTACCCGGGGAACAGCCCTGGGTGCCGCTTGAGCCCGGCTATCGACCGGCCGCAACCGTCCCGCGAACGACGAGGCAACCTGGCCGGCGGCGGGCCGAGCGGCGCAGCCGTGAGGGGGGCCCGCGCCGGCCAGAGCGAGCCGGTAGAACGATCCCGCGGATCGTTCCGGCGAGCGCTGCCGAGGAGTCGCGGGGCGGAACGGCCGCGCGAGCGGGGGCGAGCCCGCGCTGAACGGGATTGGCATGCGCGCCAGGGCGAAACGGCTTCGCAGCGTGTCCGCGGATTGCACCCGGGTGCACCTATTTCTTGGACCCCTGCCTTGGACTTCGTTGGATGTGCCCCGTTCCCTGTGGAACAGACCCGCGTGCGAGTTGAGCAGGCAAGCCTGGATGACGGCGGGCCTCGCCCCCGAGCGCGGAAGATGGGCCTGGCCAGACGCCGTCTTCCCGATGCGGCCGCAGCCGCCCCGCGAACGACGAGGCAACCTGGCCGGCGGCGGGCCGAGCGGCGCAGCCGTGAGGGGGGCCCGCGCCGGCCAGAGCGAGCCGGTAGAACGATCCCGCGGATCGTTCCGGCGAGCGCTGCCGAGGAGTCGCGGGACGGAACGGCCGCGCGAGCGGGGGCGAGCCCGCGCAGATGCCGAGGAGTCGCAGGGCGGAACGGCCGCGCGAGCGGGGGCGAGCCCGCGCAGATGCCGAGGAGTCGCAGGGCGGAACGGCCGCGCGAGCGGGGGCGAGCCCGCGCAGATGCCGAGGAGTCGCAGGGCGGAACGGCCGCGCGAGCGAACCACCCGACCGCGAAACGGGAATCCGCCAGGTCATCAGAACGGCGCCGCCTACCGCGCCTCGATCCGCCCCCCTCCCGGATCCTCGGCCAGGAGCCGCCGTAGCCGGGCCTGCAGCGAGCGCCCGGCCGTTTCCCGGCGCAGGTCGATCCGCGTCACCGCGTCCCCGCGCGCCGCGAGCCAGGTCAGGGCCACCTCGGTGAGCGCGCCCTCCTCCTCCCGGGACAGATCGCCCCCCTCGCCCCCCTCACCGCCCGGCGCCCGCCCGGGCGCCTCGGCCTCGGGGAACGCGGCCACCCGGGCCCAGAGCGCCCGGGGCACCCGTGCCCGGCGCGGCGCCCGCTCCCAGTGCAGCCGTCCCGTTCCATCCAGGAGGCACACCTCCACCGAGCGCGGCGCCGCCGAGGGGAGGACCAGGCACGTCCTCGCCTCCCGCCAGGCCCCCCGCTCCCGCCGGTGGGCGCGCTCCACCGTGTTCACCGGGGGAGGATCGCGCAGGAGGCGAAGCTGCTCCAGGAGCAGGGCCTCCAGCTCGCTTCCCGCCTCCGTCCAGCGCAGGCCCCGGGCCCGGGCGGCCAGGGCCCCGCTCTTCTCCGGCTCCGCCGGCCGCGGACCGAAGTGCCGGGGCACCCGCCGGGCCAGGGACCGGGCCTTCCCCACGTAGAGGTCGCCCCCGTCCGCGTCCAGGAAGAGGTACACCCCGGGCCGGTCGGGCAGGGTGGCCAGGGCGTCGCGCAGGGCGGGGTGGGGGCGGGTCCCGCCCGGAGCCTCGGCGACCGCTCCCGCCGAGGCCCCGCCGGCCGCGGCGGGGGGAGACGACGCCGCCTCCGGCCCCTCGGCATCCGGAGCCCCGGCCAGCCGTTCGGCCAGGGTTTCCACCAGCCGGCGGGCCCAGAGGGAGGGATCGGTCACCTCGGCCAGCTCCGGGGCCAGGGCCGAGGTGAGCCCGGCCGCTCCCCGCCCGGGGTGGACGCCCAGCCGGGAGAGCACGGTGGCCAGGGGAAAGTCGGCCCCGCCGGCGTCCCGCACCGCTCCGCGGCACCGGAAGGCCGGCGCGGTCCAGGCGAACCGGGCCGGCCAATGGAGGAAGAGTGCGCCGGCGGGAACCGGCTCCGGCCAGGCCTCGAACCCGGCCTGCACCGGGCCCTCCGCGTCCCGGACGGCGACCAGGGTCCGGGGGGAGCCGGGAACGGGCTGAAGCGCGAGGATGAGGGGCGGGAGGGCGGGCACGGGCCGGATCAGGCCGGGCCGGGCACGCCCGGTAGGCCCTCGCCGGTGTCCGGCCAGCGGGGCCAGCAGATCCGGCGGAAATTGCAGCCGGCACATACCGCCCGGTCCTCGGTCCGGGGAAACCGCTCCTCCTCGGCCCGGTTGGCTTCGGGATCGGTGAGCAGCGCCTTCATGGACGCGATGGAGGCCCGGATGTGCTCGGTCCCCTCGGCCAGGGCCTCCTCATCCAGGGTCACGATCTCCACGTCGCCGGTCAGCAGGTAGTGCAGCTCGCCTATGGAACGCCGGGGATCCACGCCCCACTTGTCCCGGGCGAAGAGCCCGTAGCAGACCAGCTGCATGCGGTCGTGGTCCTCCCCCGGCCGGCCGGTCTTCCAGTCGATGAGGAGGGCGTTCCCCTGCTCGTTCTTGAGCGCGAAATCCGGGGCCACGTAGACCTTGGTCCCCTCGAACTGGAAGCTGTCCAGGGCGTCGATGGGAAGCCAGTTCTCGATGCGGGTGTCCAGGATCACCTTCCGCACCGGGGACCCGTAGAAGTTGTCCAGGCACCGGAAGACCCGGTCCCGGATGCGCTGCCAGGCCTCGTCCGGAACCTCGACCGCGTACTCGTGCTCGAAGAGCCCGGTGGCCTTCTTGGGCCGGGCGCGGTAGAGGCCGTCCCGCGATTCCTGGAACCCCCGTCGGAGGCGCTCCAGCGCGGCCTCCCGCGCCTCCTCCCGCCCGGTCTCGCGCCCGTAGCGGTGGCGGTTGAGCACGTCGGCCACCGTCTCGTGCACCACCTGGCCGGCCAGGGTCCAGCGGTTGCCGAGGTTCTTGAGCATGTAGATGTCCCGCACCCGGGGATCGGCCTTGGCGTCCCAGCCTCCCCAGGAGCCGTAGTGCCGGTAGTAGTAGGCGCGGCGGCACTCGGTGAAGATGCGGTTGCGGGACACGGACCAGGAGAATTCGTTCTGGAGTTCGCTCAAGGGCGGGCCTCTGCGGGAGACGCAGCGCGGTTCAGGCGCGGTCCTCCGGGTTCCGGGCGGGGCCGGATTCCTGGAACAGCGAGATCGGCATGCGCCCGGCGAAGCCCCCTTCCAGGGTGTGCCAGGCCCGGATCCGGTCCTCTTCCTGCTTCCAGCAGAGCAGGACCAGGCGGCCGTCCTTGAGGGCGAAGAAGTCCACCAGCCCGTCCTGGTACGACTTCGGCAGGCAGCCCGCCTCCAGGAGCTCCATCTGCACTCCCCGCATCTCCTCCAGGAGGGACCTTTCCAGACCCTCCTGGACCAGGAGCGCCTGGACGTCGGGGTTCTTCTCGTCGCCACCGGAGGAGGATGCGAGCCGGAGCACGGCCAGCTCGTCCCGGCAGGCCTGGTACCGCCGGTAGAGATCCTGGAACGCGGCCAGGCGGTCTCGCACCAGGGGAAGGAGCGCTTCCGCTTCCTCCAGGGTGAAGAGCTTGGGACCGAGGAGCCCGGACTGGGACATGCCGCTCGCCTCCTGAAAATGCGTGAACGAGGTCAGGATAACAGCCGCCCCCGCGCCGGACAACCGGGGAGGCGGCGGGCGGTCCGGTCCGGGGCGGGAACGGCTCCGGGAGAGACCGGCTAGGCGTCCCCCTCGGCTGCGGTCAGGTCCTCGTGGAGCCGGTGCACGGCGGCGTTGACCTCGCCTCCGAACAGGGCCAGGTTCGCGGACAGGTAGACCCAGACCAGGGTCACCACCACCGTGGCCAGGGGACCGTAGACCTTGTCGTAGACCGCCCATTCCCGGAGGTAGATGTTGAACCCGATGGTGGCCAGGATCCAGGCCACGGTGAAGACCAGGGCCCCGGGGAGGGAGACGCGGTGGGTAAGCCGGAAGTTGGGCGCGAGCCAGTAGATGATCTGGGCCCCCACCAGCACGGCGAGGATGGAGATGGGCTCCTTGGCGGCGAGGAGCAGGGCGAGCACGGTGATCCGGAAGCGGTTCACCTCCACCAGCCCGCTGGAGATCTCCCCTCCGAAGACCAGGAGCACGAAGGCGATCACGATGAGCAGCGAACTCGAGCCCACCACGGCCAGGGCGATGAGCCGGCTCTTCCAGGCGGGGCGGGACTCCTCGGTGTGGTAGATCCGGGCCAGGGCGTGGATGACGGCCTGGACCACGTTGCTGGACGTCCACAGGGTCATGGCCAGGGCCACCGGAATCAGCTTCTGGGGCACGGGGCGATGGACCAGTACCACCACCTGGTTCACGAATTCCTGGGCCCGCGCGGGAACCATGCCCGCGGTGAAGCGGACCAGCTGGTCGAGGTTCTCCGGATCCTGGCCGAACAGGCCGAGCAGGATGGCGAACAGGAACAGGAGGGCGAAGATGCTGAACAGGCTGTGGAAGGCGATCCCCGCGGCATAGAACGGGGTGTCGTCCCGGAACATGCCGAACCAGCTGCGCCGGAGGACCTGGGGAAGGTGGCCCAGGAAGGTCCTCAGGGTCGCGTAGGATGAGGTCAATCTAACCGCCCATCTTCTCCATCACCTCGTCGGGGATCTCGAAGTTGGCGAAGAGCTTCTGCACGTCGTCTTGCTCCTCCAGGGACTCGTAGAACTTGAGGAACTTCTCCGCCTCGTCCTCGCCCAGGACCTTGGTGTTCTTGGCGATCCGGTCCAGGGTGGCCTCGGACACCGGGATCCCCTTCTCCTCCAGGGCGGCCCGGACCGAGTTCATGTCGCCGGGGGCGGTGATGACCTGGTAGAGGTCCTCGGCCTCGCCGTTGACGTCCTCGGCCCCGGCGTCCATGGCCGCCTCCAGGAGGGCTTCCTCGGTGACCCGCGCCTTCTCCACCGCGATCGAGCCCTTCTGGTCGAACATCCAGGCCACCGAGCCCACCGCGCCCAGGTTGCCCCCGTACTTGGTGAACAGGTGGCGGACCTCGCTGGCGGTGCGGTTCCGGTTGTCGGTGACCGTCTCGGCCAGGACCGCGACCCCGTAGGGACCGTAGCCTTCGTAGACGATCTCCTCGTAGGTTTCGCCCTCCAGCTCCCCGGTCCCCTTCTTGACCGCCCGTTCGATGTTGTCCTTGGGCATGTTCGCGGCCTTGGCCGCGTCGATGGCGGTGCGCAGGCGGGGGTTCCCGTCAGGGTCCCCCCCGCCCTCCCGGGCGGCGATGGTGAGCTCCCGGATGAGCCGGGTGAACATCCGGCCCCGGGCCGCGTCCGCCGCCCCCTTCTTTCGCTTGATCGTCGACCATTTGGAATGTCCGGACATGGCCTAGCTTCCTTCGGTCTCCTCCCGGGCCGCCTTGGCCGCCTCGATGATGCGGTCGGCGGAGTCCCGGGGAACCTCTTCGTAACTGCTGAACTTCATGGAGAACCGGCCGCGGCCCTGGGTCATGGACCGCAACTGGGCGTGATAATGGTACATCTCCGCCGCCGGCACCAGGGCCCGTACCCGCTGGCCCGAGCCCTCGGGGGTCATGCCCAGGATCCGGCCCCGGCGCGAGCTGAGGTCGCCCATCACGTCGCCGGTGAAGTCCTCGGGGACGTCCACCTCCACTTCCATGATCGGCTCCAGGAGCACCGCTCCCGCTTCCTGCATGTTCTTCTTGAAGGCCATGGACCCGGCCACCTTGAAGGCCATTTCGCTGGAGTCCACGGTGTGGTAGGAGCCGTCGTAGAGCACGGCCCGGAAATCCACCACCGGGTATCCGGCCACCGTACCCTCCTTCAGGGACTCCACGATGCCCTTCTCCACCGCGGGGATGAACTTGCCCGGAACCACGCCGCCCACGATCTCGTCGGCGAACTCGAAGCCCTCGCCGCGGGCCCGGGGCTCGAGCTTGAGCCAGACGTCGCCGTACTGGCCGCGGCCGCCGGTCTGCTTCTTGTACTTCCCCTGGCCCTGGGCGGTGCGGGTGATGGTCTCCCGGAAATGGATGCGGGGCTTCTTGAGCTCCACCTCCACGTGCTTCTCCCGCAGCTTGTCCAGCACCACCTCCAGGTGGAGCTCGCCCATCCCGTGCAGGAGCTGCTGATGCAGCTCGGCATCCTGCTCCAGGATCACGGTGGGGTCCTCCTCCATGATCTTGTGGAGGGCCATGGCGATCTTGTCCTCGTCCCCCTTGTTCTTGGGGATCACCGCCTCGGTGGTCACCGGAGCGGGGATGTCGATGGCCGGCATCAGATAGGGCTTCCCCTTGGAGGCCAGGGTGTCGCCGCTGTGGGTGTTCTTCAGCTTGACCGCGGCCCCGATGTCCCCCGCGGACATGGAGGCCACGTCCTTGCGATCCTTGCCCATGAGGGCGTAGAGCTGGCCCATCTTCTCGGAGGTGTTCCGGGGCACGTTGAAGAGCTCGGTTCCCGACTCCACGGTGCCGGAGTAGACCCGGAACAGCGAGAGCTCACCCAGATGGGGTTCGATGACGGTCTTGAACACCTGCACCACCGGCGGCCCGGCGGGGTCGGGAGGAAGCTGCACCGCCTCGTCGTTCAGGGTCGCCGCCGCCGCCGGCAGGTCGGCCGGGGAGGGGAAGCAGACCACGAAGGTGTCGAGCATCCGGCGGGTGCCGAAGTTGAGGGTGGAGCTGGCCACCATGGCCGGGAAGGCCCCCCCCTTGGCCACGCCCAGCCGGAGGGCGGAGAAGATCTCCTCCCTGGTGAGCTCCTCGCCCTCCAGGTACTTCTCGATCACGGTGTCGTCGAACTCGGCCACGGCCTCGATGAGGGCCTCGCGGGCCGTCTCCGCCGCCGCCTTGAGGTCCTCGGGAATCTCCTGCTCGGTGGGCTCGTGGCCGGCGTCGGTGTAGACGAAGGCCTTCATCTTGAAGAGGTCGATGAGCCCCTTGAAGTCGGGTCCCTTGCCGATGGGGAGCTGGAGGGGGACGATCTTCTCGGACAGGAGCTGCTGGGCCTGGGCCACCGCCTGGTCGAAGTCGGCCACCTCCTTGTCCATCATGTTGATGCAGACCATGGTGGGCATGTTGCGCTCGCGGGCCATGCGGAAGGTGCGCTCGGCCCCCGCCTCCACCCCCGAGGCCCCGTTCACCACCAGGAGGGCGCAGTCGGCCACGTGCATGGCCGCCGCCACCTCGCCCACGAAATCATCGTACCCGGGGGTGTCGATGAGGTTGATCTTGCACTCGCGCCATTCCCCGAAGCCGGTGGAGAGCTGGATGGAGATCTTCCGCTTGTGCTCGCCGGCCGAGTAATCCATGGAGGCCGTACCCGCATCCACCGACCCCAGGCGGGAGACCGACTTCATGCTGTACAGCAGGGCCTCGGCCAGCGTGGTCTTCCCGGAGGTTCCGTGGCCGATGAGGGCGATGTTCCTCAGTTTGTCCGTGGGGTATTCCTTCACGACGATCTCCTCTGTCCCACCCGATGACGTATGGTTAGACGCATGTTCGCTCGAAGGTTGCGGGCGGCGGGAATCGTTCCGGGGGGAGGAGGCCCCGCAGGGGAGGAACCCGCCGCGGCGCCCGCCGCCGACCCGGGGTCGAACCGGCCGGACCCGATCCGGGAGCAGGCGGGGACGGTCTCCGCACCATGGAAATCCGCGGTCGCTGTCGGGACGGCCGACACCGGTACCCCGCCGCCTCCCCGATCCGCCCGAACCCGCCCCCGACAACCAAAAGGCCCCCCGGGGGGCCTCGTCGGTCAAGCCGGGAGAGGGTATCACCCCGGTTTTCCGGGGTCAAGAAGCCCCCAGCCCTTGCCTTGGGGCGGTTTCCCACCTATTCTTGGCGGGCTCGACGGATCCACTATCACTCGAACGAAATCCCAGGGGAGTTCACCGCCATGAAGTTCAGTTCGCGCAAGGCGGGTGACGTGGTCGTCTACGACCTCAAGGGGGGCCTCGAGGGCGGCCCCGACACCTACAAGATCAAGGAAGCGGTCAAGCAGCAGCTCGACCAGGGGGAGCGCAAGTTCCTCCTCAACCTGGACGGGGTGGACTACGTCAACTCCACCGGGGTGGGCATCGTGGTCTCGGTGTATTCCAGCATCATGAACGCGGGCGGGGTCATGAAGATCTGCAACGCCAACGACCGCGTCTCCCGGATCATGATGGTGACCAAGCTCCTGGAGGTCTTCGAGTCCTTTTACGGGGAAGAGGAAGCGCTGAAGTCGTTCGGTTCCGCGTGAACCCGGCCCGGCCGGCCCCGGCCGGCCGGCGCGACGCCGCCGGAGAGGGAGCGGTTCGCGCCCACCCGCGCACCCCGGCCGCCCCCCCCGGTCCCACCAGGCCCGAAGTTCGGAGAATGAGGTTAGGTCAATGAAGTTCGCCATACAAAAGTTGGACGATGTGGTCCTCATCGAGTTGAAGGCGGCCCTCGAGGGGGGGCCCGACACCTTCCAGCTCAAGGACGAGGTCAAGGCCCGCCTGGGCGAGGGGGGCCGCAAGTTTCTCCTGGACATGGAGAATGCCGGGTTCGTGAACTCCACCGGGATCGGGGTGGTGGTCGGCATCTACTCCAGCATCAAGCACGTCGAGGGCGAGCTGAAGATCTGCGGCGTGTCCGACCGCGCCCGCCGGGCCTTCGTGGTGACGGGGGTCTGGTCCCTGTTCAGCGTCTACGAGACCCGGGACGAGGCCCTGAAGGCCTTCGCCTCCTAGCTCTTCCCCGTCGCGGATACCGATTCCCGGGCGGCCGGAACCCCTCCGGCCGCCCGCGACGGTCTCAGCCCCCCGCGCCCGCCCCCGCCTTCGCCCCCCCCGGTGCCCCGGCCAGGTCCTTCGCCTTCTTGTCGAAGGCGTCCACCCGCCACTGCCCCACCAGGTACACCGCATCCCGGTCGGACCGGGAGGCGTAGCGCTGGTTGTGGTCGTTCTTGTTGCCGAACCGGACCGTCCGCTCCTCGTCGTTCATGAGCCGGACCGTGGCCGTCAACGCGGGGGCCTCGAGCCCGGTGTCCACGGTGTCGGGATGGTCCACGAACCCGTCGCCGGAGAGCGTGGAGAGGCTGCGGAGGACCTGGTCCACCGTTCGCTCATCGGCCGTCTCCGGCCCGCCGGAGGGACCGGTCACCGTCCAGGCGCTGTCTCCCCGGGCCAGGCGCCAGTGCGGGCCGTCCGGCCCGGACAGGGTCACCTCCGCCGCCTGGGCCGGCTCGAACCGGAAGAGGGTGGCGTCGCGGAACCCCCGGGGACGGGTGAACAGGTTCCGGTTGATCCCCCGCACCTCCAGCACCGCGTCGGACCCGGCGGGAAGCACGTAGCTGGTGGTGAAATCCCGGCCGCTCTTCCCCACCGTGAAGTCCGCGGCGGGCTCCCCCCCCGCGGCCACCGTCACCCGCACCCCGGTGGAGTCCACCTCGAACAGGCCCCGGTTGCCGGGGTTGGTGCTGGCCGTGCCCGAGCTGTGCGCCCCGCGAACCGCCCGCAGGATGCTCCCCACCGCGGCGGTGTCGGCGGGGAAATCCCCCTCGCTGGCCACCACCCAGTTCCCGTCCTTTCGCGCCAGCACCGTGGACGCGCCGGTGGGGGGGCGTATGGTCACCCGGTCGGCCTTGTCCAGGCGGGCGGGATCGAAGAGCTCGACCGCGGGCGGGTTGTCCTTGCGGATCGAGTCCTGGAAGGGGTTGGCGAAGACCAGGACCAGGAGCACCAGCACCCCGGCCACGGCCAGCAACACGGTGAAGGAGCGGCTCATGCGCGACCTCCGAACTCCAGCGCATACCGTTCACGCCGGGCGCGGCGCAGACGCATGCGGACCAGACCGAACAGGATGACCAGGAGCGGAACCGGCACCAGGGCCAGGACCTTCAGGGTGAGCCGCTGTTTGTCCCCCACCTCCTTGAGGGGCCGGCTCACCGCCTCCCGGGAACGGATGGCGATGAGATCGTCGCCGAGGGTCATCCAGTCCACCGCGTTGGCCAGGAACACCGAGTTCGAGGGGTACTGGCGGAGGAACCGGGCGTCGGCGAAGTTGGAGCTTCCCACCACCACCACCTGGGTCTCCGGGCTCACCGCCGGGCCGGGGGGGGCCGTTCCCAGGCTGTCCCCGGGGACCGGCTTCCCCGCCCAGTGGGAAGGGAACCGCCCGGTGAGGGCCACGGCCAGGAGCTGGGGATGGAAGCCCTCCGCGGGCGGGGCCAGCTTCTGCTGGGGATTGATCTGGTAGGGCGGGGCGGCGGTGAAGGACCGTTCCGAGGACACGGCCAGGGTGTCCGCGGCCACCGAGGCCCCGGAGGCGGTGTCCGGGGAGACCAGGGTGAGGGGGCTGGTCCAGGGGAGGACCAGGCTCTGCATGTCCCCGGTGATGGGATGGGAGGACGAGAGCCCGTCCCCCGTCACCTGGGGGAACCAGGGGTAGCGCACGCTCAGGGGCAGGAAGTACCCCACGTCGAAGCCCACCATGGGGGCCTGGGCGTCGGCCACCAGCCGGTCCTCCACCCGCACCCCGTAGCTCTGGAGCACCGGTCCCAGCTTGACCTGGCGGTTGCGGGCGGAGAGGGTGGAGAGTTGCACCGACACCCCGGGGGCGAGGGCCATCAGCCGGCCCCCGCGCATCACGAACCGGTCGATCCGGTAGAGGTCCCGGTCGGTGAGGGCGTCGTCGTCCACCACCACCAGGGTCGAGACCTCGGGCGGCACCGGCCCCTCCTCCAGGTTCACCACCCGGGTGGTGTACTGCTTGGCCAGGAGCTGGCGGAGGGGCTCCAGGGACTGGTCCACGCTGGGGCTGCCGGCGGTGGCGATCCCCACCGTCTTCTTCTCCGTGCTCACCTTGACCACCGCCGCGGTGAGGTCGTACTCGAGGCGGTCCACGTCCTGGACCACGGGGATGACCTCGGTCTTGTCGTGGTACTGGACCGCGATGCCCAGGTAGGCGCTCATGACCTCGGCCTTCTCGGCCTGGTAGCGGCTGAGCTGGAGCTTGGGAATCCCCAGCATCCGCACCGACTGCTCGAGGGCGGGATCCGAGGCCGGGTCCAGGAACTCCACCTGGACCTCGTTGCCCCCCACCGCCTTGTACTCGTCGAGCACGTCCTTGACCTGGCGCTGGAGGGTGGCGATGTAGGAGGGAAGATCCCGGGAGAAGTAGACCTTGAGGGTGACCACGTCGTCGAGGCGGTGGAGCACCTTCCGGGTCGAGGAGCTGAGGGTGTACTCCCTGGCCTCGGTGAGGTCCCACCGGTGGAAGAACCGCATGCCGAGCAGGTTGACCGAGGCCAGGATGAGGAGCACCACCAGGGCCTTGGCCACCGGGAATCCGGTGCTGGACCGCGCCATCACGCCCACCTCCTTCCCGCCAGCGACAACCGGTTGAGGTAGATGAAGAAGGCGATCACGCTCAGGTAGTAGATCACGTCCCGGCTGTCGATCACCCCCCGCCCGATGCTCTGGAAGTGGGCGCCCAGCCCCAGGTAGCTGAAGAGCGGGGCCAGGCCGGAGGGGGCGGTGATGAGGACCAGGTTCTCGCCCACGATGAACAGGGCGAAGCAGGCCACCACCCCGAGGATGAAGGCCACGATCTGGTTCTCGGTGAGGGAGGAGATGAAGAGCCCGATGGCCAGGTAGGCGCCGCCGAGGAGGATGCTACCCACCAGGCCGCCGATCACCGGGCCCATGTCCACGTCGCCCAGGCGGGCGGTGATGACCAGGAGCGGGAACTCCAGGAGCACGGTGACGGCGATGAGGGTGAGCCCGGCCAGGAACTTGCCCAGGATCACCTCCTCGTCACGCACGGGAAGGGTCATCAGGAGCTCCACCGTGCCCAGCTTCCGCTCCTCCGCCCACAGCCGCATGGAGACGGCGGGGACGAAGAAGAGGAACATCCAGGGGAGGAGGCTGAAGAAGGGCCGCAGGTCGGCCTGGGCGTAGAGGAAGTAGCCGCGGAAGAAGAGCCAGGTGGCCACGAGCAGGAACACCACGATGAAGATGTAGGCGATGGCCGAGTTGAAGTAGCCGCGGAGCTCCCGCTTGTACACGCCGAGGAGGGACGACATGGTTCAGACCTCCTCTCCGGTGGTGAGTTCTCGGAACACGTCCTCGAGGCTGGCCGCCTCGGGACGCAGCTCGCGCAGGGCCCAGCCGCGGAGGGCGGCCAGCCCCGACACCGCCTCGGCGAGGGCGGCCACCCCGTCCCCGTCCCGGCCGCGGACGCGGTAGCGCAGCGCCTCCCCCTCCCGGCCCAGGAACTCCACCGACTCCACCGGCTCCAGGCCCCGGAAGCCCCCCTCGATGTCCCCCCCGTCGCCGCGCAGGGACACCACCACCCCGGTGCCGCCCCCGGCCCGGCCGGCCAGTTCCTCCGGCGTGCCCGACCCCACCAGCTTTCCCCGGGAGATGATGATCACCCGGTCGCAGGTGGCCGAGACCTCGGGGAGGATGTGGGTGGAGAGGATGATCGTCTTCTCCTTGCCGATCTCCTTGATCAGGCCCCGGATCTCGATGATCTGGTTGGGATCGAGGCCGGTGGTGGGCTCGTCCAGGATGAGGATGTCGGGCTCGTGGACCAGGGCCTGGGCCAGGCCCACCCGCTGCCGGAAACCCTTGGAGAGCTGGCCGATGTTCTTGGCCAGGGCCGGCCCGAGGCCGCACAGATCCACCATCCGCTTCACCCGCCGCCGGGACTCGGCGCCGTCGAAGCCCCGCATCTCGGCCACGTAGAGGAGGTAGTCCACCGTCCCCATGTCCTCGTAGAGGGGGGCGCTCTCGGGCAGGTAGCCGAGGCGCCGGCGGACTTCCAGGGGCTCGCCGCGCACGTCGTGGCCGCCGAGCACGGCGGTCCCCGCGTCGGGGGGGATGAATCCGGTCAGGATCCGCATGGTGGTGGTCTTGCCGGCGCCGTTGGGGCCCAAGAACCCCAGCACCTCCCCCCGTTCCACGGAGAAGCTGACGTCGTTCACCGCCACCGTGGAACCGTAGCGTTTGGCGAGATGCTCCACGGAGATCATGGTTCGTTGTTTCCTCCCGGGTGGACGCTCTGGCGGACGTCGTGGTCGGCGAGGTATTATAGAAACCGGTTCCGGCCTGTCAACCGACGCCCCATCGCATTACCCGCTTCGAGTTCGTGACTTTCCTGGAGGCAAGAGACGTGTTCACCAACCTCGTTCCCGGATACCTGCGGCTGCGCCGATCAGCCCGGCGCGCGGCCCCGGCCGCCGCCCTGGCCGCGGTCGCGGCCGTGGCCGCCCTGGCCGCCCTCCCCGCCACGGCCGCTCCCCAGAAGCTCGAACAGGGCGAGTTCGACCCCGCGGTCCTCGATTCGCTGACCGGGCTCTACGTGAGGGACGGGGGGGTGGACTACGCGGATTGGAAGGCGGAGGGGAGCGAGGCCCTGGACGGCTTCCTGGCCTCGGCCGGGGACTACGACCTGCGTTCCACCATGGGCAAGGAGCCGCGGGTGGCCTTCCTGCTCAACGCCTACAACGGGTGGGCGGTCCGGCAGATCCTGGACCACTACCCGGTGAAGAGCGTCCAGGACATTCCCGGTTTCTTCGACAAGAACACCGTGCGGATCGCCGGGGAGGAACGTACTCTGAACGATGTCGAGGCCCTGCTGGCCCAAACCTACGGTCATCATCCCTTGTTCTTGGTGGGGCTCTCCCCCGGGGCGAAGGGCATGCCGACCCTGCCCGCGGAGGCGTTCACTTCGGCCCGTTTGACTGCGCTGTTGGGGAAACAGGCGGGGACCTATCTCGGTCCCAAGCGGCTCAACTACGACCAGGAGAGCAATACCCTCCACGTCCCCCCCCAATTCCAGCGGCACTGGGATCTTTTCCGGGACCTGCCCAAGGGCCCCGGGGAGATCCTGGGCGTGTACATGCCCCTGTCCCAGGTCAGCGCCCTGGCCCGGGCCGACCAGGGGCTCCAGGTGGTGGCCGGGCCCGTGGACTGGAGCCTGGACGACGCCTCCGGGGCGCCCTCCGGGAGCGACGAGGGAGGGCAGTGAGCGCCTACGCGTCCGCCGACGCCCGCCTGAACCGCCACGGGCTGTCCCGCTGGCGTTCCGGCCACCCCTGGGTCTTCCGGGCCGGGCTGGAGCTGGTGGAGGAGTCCACCGGCCGGGAGGCGGTGGCCCGGGTCACCGATCCCCGGGGCCGGTTCCTGGGCCAGGCCCTGCTCAGCCGGGAGTCGCAGATCACCCTCCGCTTCCTGACCCGCCGGGACGAGCCGGTGGACCACGCCTTCTTCCGGGCCCGGATCGAGCGGGCGGTGGCCACCCGGGAGCGCCTGGTGCCGGGCCGGGATGCGGTGCGCCTGGTCTTCGGGGAGTCCGACGGCCTGCCGGGACTGGTGGTGGACCGCTACGGCCCCCACCTGGTGGTCCAGTTCCTCTCCTGGGGAATGGACGCCCTCCGCGAGGAGCTGGTGGAGATCCTGCGGGAGGTGGTCTCCCCCGCCTCCATCCTCGCCCGCAACGATCCCGCGGTGCGGGCCCTGGAGGGTCTCCCCCGGGAGGTGGTGCAGCTCCACGGCGAGACCCCGGAGGTGGTGCTCTACCACGAGGGGGACCTGGTGTTCACCGCCGACCTCCGGCGGGGCCAGAAGACCGGGGCCTTCCTCGACCAGTACGACAACCACCGGGTGGCCGGGCGCCTGGCCCACGGGCGGGTGCTGGACGCCTTCACCTACGCCGGCGGCTTCGCCCTGGCCGCCGCCGCCTCGGCGGAGACGGTCACCGCGGTCGATTCCTCCACCGACGCCCTGGGCCTGGCCCGGGCCCACGCCTCCCGGAACGGGATCGAGAACGTGGAGCTGGTGGAGGCCAACGCCTTCGACTTCCTCAAGGACGCGGACCGCAAGGGCGAGACCTACGACACCGTGATCCTCGACCCGCCCGCCTTCGCCAAGAACAAGCGCGAGCTGGCCGGGGCGCTGCGCGGCTACAAGGAGATCAACCTGCGGGCGATGAAAATCCTCCGCCCCGGTGGTATCCTCGTCACGTGCAGCTGCTCCTACCATCTCACCGAGACCCTGATGGAGGAGACGTTGACCGCGGCGGCCGCCGATGCCCACCGGGCCTTCCGGATCCTGGACCGCCGGCGCCAGGCCGCCGATCATCCGATCCTGCTCGGGTTTCCCGAGAGCCTGTACCTGAAGTGCCAGGTCCTGGAGCTCCTGGACTGATTCCCACCCCCAACCGCGGAGGCGACGGTGCCCGAGAATCGCCCCAACCCCGAGCGTAATGATCTGATTTACGACTGGAACCGGGTGGACGGCGTGTCGCGGAGCGGTCCTCTCCAGGTCACCTTCGACGACGAGACCCTGCGCGACGGCCTCCAGTCCCCCTCGGTCCGCGATCCCTCCATCGAGGAGAAGATCGGGATCCTCCACCTGATCGAGGCCCTGGGTATCCACTCCGCCGACGTGGGCCTTCCCGCCGCCGGTCCCCGCTCCTACCAGGACACCCTGACCCTGGCCCGGGAGACGGTGACCGCGGGGATGAGGCTCCGCCCCAACGCCGCCGCCCGCACCATGATCAAGGACGTGGAGCCCATCGCCGACATCAGCCAGAAGGCGGGGATCCCGGTGGAGGTGGCGATGTTCGTGGGCTCGAGCCCCATCCGCTTCTACACCGAGAACTGGGAGCTGGGGAAGCTGCTGAAGCTGACCGAGGACGCGGTCACCTTCGCCGTCCAGCACGACCTGCCGGTGATGTTCGTCACCGAGGACACCACCCGCGCCACCCCGGAGAGCGTGAAGGCGCTCTACCAGACCGCCATCCGCTGCGGGGCCCGCCGGGTCACGGTGGCCGACACCGCCGGCCACGCCACCCCCTCCGGGGTGCGGGCCATCCTCAACTACGTGCGGGAGACGGCGGAGCGGACCGGCGAGGACGTGCTCATCGACTGGCACGGGCACAACGACCGCGGCCTGGGGGTGGTCAACTCCATCACCGCCGCCCTCTCCGGGGCCGACCAGATCCACGGCACCGCACTGGGCATCGGGGAACGGTGCGGGAACGCGGCCATGGACCAGATCCTGGTCAACCTGCGGCTCATGGGCATCATCGACAACGACCTCTCCCGGCTCCTGGAGTACTGCGAGACGGTGTGCCGGGCGGTGGGGACCGAGATCCCCTTCAACTACCCGGTGCTGGGGCGGGACGCCTTCCGCACCGCCACCGGGGTCCACGCCGCCGCGGTCCTCAAGGCGCGCCGGCGCGGGGACGCGTGGCTGGAGGACATGGTCTACTCCTCGGTGCCCGCGGCCATGATCGGGCGGGAGCAGGTGATCGAGATCGGCCCCCTGAGCGGGGTGGCCAACGTGGCCTACTGGCTGGAGCGGCACGGCTTCGAGGCCGAGCCGGACCTGATCGACCACGTCTTCCGCGCCGCCAAGGGCTCCCAGACCGTGCTCACCGACGAGGAGATCCGCCACCTGGTGGCGGAGCACGGCGGCCGTCCCGCCGCCTCCAACGCGGGCTCCAACGCCGGCGGCGAACCGGCGTCCTGACCGGCGGCAGGGGCCTCGGCGCCCCCGGCCCCGCACCCCCTCCGCGCGTTGTGAAGCCCGGGGGGCGGTGATACCCTCGCCGGGCGGCGCGATGAAGGGCCCCGGACCGGGCCCGGGCGCGCCCAGAGGAGGGCCCATGATTCGCCACCGGTCGCCCGTCCCCCGCCTGCTTCCCGCCGTCGCCCTCGTCCTCCTCGCCGCCGCCTGCGGCCGGGGCGAGCAGGCCGCGCCTCCCGCCCCCCGGACCGTCCTCCTCACCGACGACGCGCCCTTCGACGGGGCCCCGGACGTGGCCCCCGACAGCACCTTCCTGGTCTTCGTGTCCGACCGCGGCGGGGTCCGGAAGCTGTACCGGATGGACCTGCCCTCGGGGGACGTCCGGGCCCTGACCGGGGGCCCCGCGGTGGAGAGCGATCCCCGCATCTCCCCCGACGGCGGCCGGGTCGCCTTCGTGCGGCGGGAGCCCACGGGGGGATCCCTGTGGATCTTGGACGCGGCGGGGGGGACGCCGGCGGCGGTGGCCGCCGACACCTCGGGCCTGGCCACCCCGGCCTGGTCCCCGGACGGGGCCCGCCTCCTCGCCGTCTCCGGCGCCCGGGGGCTGGTCCTGGCCGAGGTGCCCGCGACCGGCCGTTCGGCGCTCGTCCCCGCCGACTGGCCGGTCCCCGAGGACGCCTCCGACCCCTGGTGGGCCGCCGACGGCACCCTGGTCTACCGGTCCGGGCCTCCCGAGGCCGGGGACCTCTACGCCCTGGACACCGCCGCCGCCTCCACCCCCCGCCGGCTCACCCGCACCGACTGGGACGAGCGCTCCCCCTGCCTGCGCGACGGGGTGCTCGCCTTCATCGCCGATCCCGGCGGGGTGCCCCAGGTCCAGGTGGCGCGGTGGCCCGGGGAGGAGCCCCTGGCCTCCGAGGCCCTGGACTCGGGGCGGCGGACCGCGTCCCGGCCGGTGGTGTGGCCCGGCGGCGGGTCGGTGGTGTACGGCGAGCGGGGCGGCTGGGCGATCGCGACCCGGCCCGTCAACGGCGGGGAGACCACGGTGCTCGTCCCCCCCGAGGCCGACAACCGCCACCCGGTCTTCGACGCCGAGGCCCGGAACGTCTTCTACACCTCGGACGTGGACGGCAACGACGAGATCTACGTGGTCGAGGTGGCCAGCCTCACCGTGGCCAATCTCACCACCAATCCCGGCCGCGACTTCGAGCCGGACTTCTGCCCCCCGCTCCACCGCCTGGTCTTCGTGACCGAGCGGGACGGGGACGAGAACATCCTCACCATCGACGAGAGCGGCCTGGACGAGACGGTGCTGGCCCCGAGCCCGGCCCGGGACGTGGAGCCGCGGTTCTCTCCCACCGGGGCCGAGGTGGCCTTCGTCTCCGACCGCGCCGGGAGCCCGGACATCTGGCGGGTGGCCACCGGCCTGGCCGAGCCCGCTCCCGGGGACAGCACGGGGGGCGAACCGGTGCGGGTCACCGGGAACGACCACGGGGCCGAGCACTTCCCGGCCTGGGTGGAGGACGGCGCCGCCCTGGTCTTCGACGCCGACTGGAGCGGCCGCGAGAGCCTGTGGAGGATCGACGCCCGCAACGGGGGGCCGGCGGTGCCCATCCCCGCCGACACCGCCGCCGGTTCCTGGGACGCCCACGCCGCCGCCGATCCGGGGGGGACCCGGATCGTGTTCACCCGCTGCCTGGGGGGCGACCGGGACCTCTGGATCCTGGAGCTGGACGGCGGGAAGGCGGTGCGGGCGGTCAGCGATCCCCGCACCCAGGAGGATCACGCCTCTTTCAGCCCCGACGGCAGGAACCTGGTCTTCCAGAAGGGGGGCGCGGTGAACCTGGTGCGCCGGGAGCTGACCGGCTCCCGGCGCCGGTGAGCGCCCGGTCCGGGTTCAGCGGTTGAACTCGATGTAGTCGATCCCGCCCGCGTTGTTGGCGTTGGTCAGGTTCAGCTCCCACAGGGTGAAATCCTTCTCCCCCCGGAGCTTGGGGATGATGGCGAAGAACTGCTCCTGGTGCAGGTCCTTGTAGGTCAGCCGCACCTCGAAGGCGTTCTCCTCCTGGATGTTCATCTGCTCCCGGCCCACGATGGCCTGGTCGAAGAGGCTGATGGGCATCGGCCCCAGGAAGTCGACCCGGGCCAGGTCCCGGAAGGGGACGGTGACCAGCTTGTCGTAGGCATCCCGGTAGAACCCGTAGAAGGCGTGGATCCCCCGCCGCCGGTTGAACTCCACCTCCAGGTCGTCCACGTAGAACTGGCCGGCCCGGGTGGTGATGGTGACGTTGAATTCCTCCCCGCCGGTGTCCGGGATCGGCTCCTCCGGCGCGGGTCCGGGCGGACCCGGCGGTGGGGACGCGTGGCCGGACGTCCCCGAGGTGCCTCCACAACCCGGCACCGCCAGCCAGAGGCCGAGCACCGCGGCCAGCAACCACCGCATCGGGAAGGAAGGGCTTCCGCCCGGGGATTGAACCCCGGCCCGGTTCGTGTTTCGATTCGCGTTCACCACGATATCCACTCCGTTCGAGGTATGGACTCGGGGTCCGGCCCCCGGACCCGGGGTCCCGTGCTCCAGGCGGACACGGCAGGCGGAGAATAGCAGGGGACCGCAATCCCAACAACGCGTTGGCGGCCGCCGGCCCGGGCCCCGGAACAGGGAGGAACACGTGCCCATCCGACGGCTGGGAGCGGCCATGAGCCGCCTGTCCGAGCGCTTCATCCCCCACCCGTTCGTGTTCGCGCTCCTCCTCACCCTGGTCACCTTCGCGCTGGGCCTGGCCTGGGCCCACACCCCGCCGGGAGACCTCCTCGACGCCTGGTACGCCGGGTTCTGGACCCCGGGGCTGATGGTCTTCGCCCTCCAGATGGCCCTGATCCTGGTCACCGGCCACGCCCTGGCCGAGACCCGGCCGGTGCGGGCGCTGCTGGACCGCCTGGCCGGCCTGGCTCGCGGGACCGGCTCAGCGGTGGCCGTGACCTCGCTCACCGCCATGCTCGCCGCCTTCCTGAACTGGGGGCTGGGCCTCATCACCGGGGCCCTCCTGGCCCGGGAGGTGGCCGCCTCCGCCCGCCGCCGGGGAATCCGGGTCCACTACCCCCTGGTGGTGGCCGCGGGCTACACCGGCCTCCTGGTCTGGCACGGCGGCCTCTCCGGATCGGCACCGGTCTCGGTGGCCACTCCCGGCCATCCCCTGGAGGCGATGATGGGCATCCTCCCCATCCGGGAGACCCTCCTCTCCCCCCTGAACCTGGTCACCGCGCTCTTCCTCCTCATCACGGTGCCGGCGGTCCTGGCCCTCATGGCTCCCCGGTCGGCGAGCGCGGTGGAGGAGATGCCGGAGAGCGCGCTCCCCGAGGCCCCGGAGCCCGACGGGCCCCGAACCCCCGCCGGGGCGCTGGACCGGAGCCGCCTCCTCACCGGGATCGTGGTGCTGGGAGGGCTGGCCTTCCTCGTTCCCTACTTCCTGGACCGGGGCTGGGGCGGGGTCAACCTCAACTCCATGATCTTCACCTTCCTGGTCCTGGGCCTGCTCCTCCACGGGACGCCGGTCCGCTACGCCCGCAGCGTGGACGGCGCCGCCCGGGGGGCGGGGGGCATCCTCCTCCAGTTCCCCTTCTACTTCGGGATCATGGGCATGATGCAGGGGGCGGGGCTGGTGGAGCGCTTCGCTCACCTGTTCGTGACCTGGGCCGGGGCTCTGGGCGAGGCGGGGGTGCCGGTGGGCTCCGCCCACGCCGTGCTCACCTTCGTGAGCGCGGCGGTGGTGAACCTGTTCGTCCCCTCCGGGGGCGGACAATGGGCGGTGCAGGGACCGATCATGGTCCGGGCGGCGGAGGCGCTGGGAACGCGGCTCCCGGTCACGGTGATGGCCCTGGCCTACGGAGACCAGCTCACCAACATGCTGCAGCCCTTCTGGGCCCTGCCCCTCCTGGCCGTGACCGGGCTCCCGGCCCGGAAGATCGTGGGCTACACCGCCCTCCTCATGCTCCTGGTCACCCCGGGGTTCCTGATCCTGCTCGCCCTGTTCGGAGCCTGACCGGCGCCGGCGGCCCCGGCCCCGCGGTCACCGGCCGGGGAGGCCGTGGTACCATGACCACCCCCTCACCTCCGGCCGCACCGGCCCGGCGAAAGCGTTCCCGATGCCCATGACCCAGACCGAATGGCTCCGGCCGCTCCTGGCCGTGGTCCTGGCCCTGCTCGGCGGCGTGCTCCGCCTCCACCGCCGCCTCCCCGGCTTCGGCATCGGACTTCCCGGCACCGACCGGGACCCCGAGATCCGGCGGCGGACCCGTCACCGGTTGGGGGAGATGCTGGTCCTGTGGGCCCTGTGGGTGGTGATCCAGATGGTGGCCGGCGCCCCCCCCTCCTTCGTGACCACCTTCTGGGCACCGCTGGTGATCGTGGCCGCGATCGCCTTCTCCTACGCCGCCCGGCTCTACGCCCGCCGGTACCTCCCCGCCCTGCTCCGGGAAGCCGGCGAACGGGAGGAGCGCGCCTACCCCCGGCACGGAGGCTGGCCGGTGGTCCTGCTCCGGGAGATCCTTCCCCTGGCCCTGGTGCTGATCCCGATCCTCGTCGTCCGGGACCACTACCGGGACATCCCCGACCGGGTGCCGGTGGGGTGGACCCTGCACGGCGGGCCTCTGGTCTGGGTGCACCGGTCCGAGGCCCTGGCCGTGCTCCGCCACCAGACCATGCTGGTGTACCTGCTGCTGGCCGGCCTGGAGGGGGGCTACCTGGTGGTGCGATGGGCCCGGGGCCGGCGCGGGGACATAGCCCGGCGAATGCTCACCCGCCGCCACTGGCTCTACTTCCTGTTCCGGGTGGGCTGGACCGCGCTCTTCGCCGGGGTCAACCTCGGCTTTGTGTACCGCGCCCTGTCCGGAACCTCCCCCTACCCGTTCCTCATCCCCGGGCTTTTCACCCTCTCGCTCCTGGGCATCCTGGTCGCGGTGGGGGGGCGAAGCCCGGGGGCCGCCCACGGGGACGGCCCCTAGCCGGCTGCCGGCCCTGCGCGCTCAGCGGGAGTTGGAGCTGACCGTCTCCGCCTTCTGCAGGAAGCGCACCGCGGTGGCGGTCATCTGGACCTGGGACTTGAGCCCCTTACCCTCGTCGGTCACCGGCCGGACCTCGATCAAGGCGTCGGCCCCCACCTTCCGGGCGTAGTCCTTCAGATCGGACATGAGCTCGTCGTAGGTGGAGTGGTCGTCGAAGCTGGGGTCCATGGACTTCTTGGCGGTCAGGGTGCCGATCACCACGTGGGGAGCGATCACCGAGCCCTCGTAGACCTCGACCTTGGCCGTCCGGTCCTTGGGGGGATACTGGGTGCCGTCGACGGGGATGAACTGAACCCCGGCTCCACAGGCGGTCAGGAAAGCGGCGGCGGCCACCGCAAGGGCGGCGAACCGCGCCCGCTGCATCCATCGTTTCATCGTGCTCCTCCGGCAGGGTTGGGGACGTGGACCGGCTCGCGGTCCACGTCCGGTGATCGGCCCTCCCGGGACCGGGTTTGACCGAATCCGGCCTGGGAAGCCCGGATTCGGGGGTTTTGGCTCGAATTTCGTTTGACAGCCCGCGGCGCCCGATGCTTAAGTTCGCCCGAAATCAAGGCGGGAGGGCCGCGGCGGCCTTTCTGCGGGTCTTTCCCCTTCCAACGAGGAGAAAAGCATGGCCAAGAAGGCGGCTAAGAAGAAGGCGACCGCGAAGAAGGCGGCGGCCGGCGAACTCATCATCTCGAAGTCGCGGACCAAGGCCGCGGTGAAGAAGTGCAACGTGTCGAGCGACTTCTACGCCGCCCTGGACAAGAAGGTGCGGGGGCTGATCGGCGAGGCCGAGGCCCGGGCGCTGGGCAACAAGCGCAAGACCTTGAAGCCGCAGGACCTGTAAGCCTCCGGCTTTCCCACGAGCATTCGCCAAGCGGCGTCTTCGGACGCCGCTTGTTGTTTGTGCCCCGGGGGCTCTCCTCCCCGCCCCCGGCCCCTCCTTTCCGCGGGGAAGACCTGAACCCGGCAAGGGGTATGATGGGCATCAGACCCGGGGCGGGGACGCCGTTCATTGTTCGGGCGCCCCTCCCGGGAGGAGGAGCCGATCATGAACCCATTGTCATTCCCGAACCCGTCCCGTGTTCCGTTTCCCCGAACCCTGGCCCTGGGCCTGGCCACGGCGGTGGCCGTCCTGCTGTCCGCGGCCTCCGCCGCCCTGGCCCAACCCACCGGAGGCATCGAGGGGACCATCGTCTTCTCCGGCATCGACGCCCCGCCCTATCCTTCGGTGCGGATCCGCATCGTCTCCACCCTCCAGCCGGAGGTGATCGCCGCCGACTTCTACACCCCCCACAGCTCCCCCCGCTTCCGGGTGGAGGGTCTGGCCACCGACACCTACGACGTGGAACTCACCGCGTCGTGCTGGGAAGGCGGCGGCCGGGGGCAGGTCGACGTGACCGACCAGATGGTCGACCTGGGCGACCTGGACATGAGCCCGGCCGCGTCCGCGTACACGACGATCAAGTTCGTGGGCGACTTCAACGGGTGGGACCTGTCCACGCCGTCCATGAGCAAGGTGGCCCTCACCACCTGGGCCGACACCCTGGACCTCGCTCCGGACACCTACAACTGCAAGTTCGTCACCGACGGCGCCTACGACGATCCTCCGGACTACGGCGGCGACCAGACGGTGACCCTCGACATCCCCGGGAGCGACATCACCGTGCTGCCGGTGACCAACGGCGACGAGACCGCCCTCAGCCTCCGGGCCCTGGTGGCCGGGAAGTACGCCTTCATCCTCGACGAGTCCCGCCAGGTCCTTTCCGTGGCCCTGGTGGGAAGCGGGCCCGAGGGGGTGATCTCCGGATCCCTCGCCTTCGCGGGGCTGAACCAGGCCCCCTATCCCCCGGCGGTGGTGGACCTGTACGACGCCTCCACCCAGCCCGCCACCCAGTACCGCACCGTCCTCTCGGATCCCGCCGACGGCAGCTTCCGTTTCGACACCGTCCCCGACGGGTCCTACGAGATCCAGGTCTCGACCCCCTGCTTCGCCTCCGTGTCCCGCACCGGGATCACGGTGGCCGGAGGGGAGGTCGCCCTGGGCACCATCGCCCTCGACGCCGCCGGGAGCGACTTCAGCCGGATCCAGCTCGCGGGGTCGTTCACCGATCCCCAGTGGGACCTGGGGCTGGCCCCGGACCTGGTCCAGGACCCGGACTGCGTGTGGACGGTGAGCCTCGACGTAGCCGACCCCGGCCTGGTCACCTTCAAGTTCGTCACCGACGGGGCCTACGACGGCGACTACGGCGGGAACGAGGCCGCCGTCCTCTCCGCCCCCGGGACCTTCCCGGTCACCGCCGGGGTCTCCGGGGAGGGCACCGGACTCAAGGTGGAGTTCCCCGCCGCCGGGAGCTGGATCATCAAGCTCGACGAACGCCGCCAGGACTTCACCGTCACCCGGGCGACCCCGGTCAGGGCCACGACCTGGGGACGGCTGAAGCAGGCCTACCGGTAGCCGCGGAGACGGCGGGAGCCGCCCCGGCCGGCTCGGGCAGGGGCGCGCTCCCCCGGGCGTAGCGGTCCAGGAGCTCACCGGTTCCGGGGCAGACCTCGTCGAAGAGCCGGCGGGCCTCCCGGGGCCGGATCGCGGCCCGGGTCCGGTAGAAGTCGTGTTCCTCGAACAGGCGGCGAAGGGCCCGGTCCAGGGTCCCCGGCCCGCAGCGCGCGTCCATCCGCTCCTCCAGGAGCCGGGCCACCAGGTAGCCCCGGGAGTAGACGAGCTGGTAGGTCTCGGGATCCTCCATCCGGCGGGCCGCCTCGGCCAGGGTGGTGGTCCGCCAGCCGGGGGTGGACCGGTATTCGCGGTCCTTGTCGAGGGTGGTCGCCTCCAGGTCCGCGGGCTGGATCACCCCCGCCTGGGCCATGAGCCGCCGGGACACGTACTCGGTCATCCCCTCCATGAGCCAGATCAACTCCGGGGAGTTCCGGTAGGGAGGCTCGGGGTCGCCGGTGACCGCCCCCCCGAGGTAGAAGTGCAGGCATTCGTGGGCGGCGAGCTGGGTGAGCCCCACCGGGTTCCGGAAGCGGTCCGGGGTGGCCAGGGCCAGGAACGCCCCCTCCTCGCTGCTCCCGCTCATCACGCTCCGGCCCGGGGGCGCGGGCATGGTGCGGTAGAGCGCCACCACGTTCAGGGAGTCCCCGCGGGGCGGCGCCCCGAACAGGGAGAACATCCCCCTCAGCACCGGCAGCAACCGGTTGGCGATGGAGAGGCCGTTCCGGCCGGGGTCCGGGGCCTCGGTGAGGACGGTCACCGAGACCGGTCCCCGCCACAGCCGCGCGGGGGTGAAGTCGCCCCCGGCCACCATCCCGCTCCAGATGTCGTGGGGGGTGGGGGGATGGAACTCGGGCTCGCTCCCCGGCCAGGAGGACCACAGCCGCCAGCCGGCGGGGGCCCGGACCCGGACCGAGGCGTCCACCGGATCGTAGTGGTCGAGACCGGTGGGGATCAGGAACACCGAGTAGCCGACCAGGACCAGGTGTTTCCGGTCGACGAAGGAGGCCTCGGCGGAGAGGGCGGCGGGATAGGGGTCGACCCGGTAGCGCACCGTCACCGCCCCCGGGTTGCGCCGGAGCCGCCACAGGGCCACCGCGTCCTCGTCCTCCCGGGTGAGGGGAACGTCCCCGCCCCGGTCGTCGACGGCGGAGAGTCCGCTCACGTGGCCGGCCTGGTCCTGGAGCATCCCCCAGCCGTCGAGGAGCCGGAAGCCCGGGCGGCGGCCGGCCAGGCCCTCCACCCGCAGCACCACCTCGAACCCGCGGCCCGGTTCCGGGGTCACGGTGTAGTCGAGGTGCATGGACGGGTTGGCCCGGCCCGGCGCGCAGGCGGGAGCGGCGGCGGCGAGGCACGCGGCCGCGATCAGGCTCGGGATGAAGGCGTGGCGCAGGTTCATGGGTCGGTGCCGGGATCCAGCCGGGTGGTTTATAGTTGGGTGTTCGGCACCGCCGGGAGCGGATTGAGCCCCGTCCGGCGGGTCCGGCGGCCGGGGGGCCTTTTCCCGCCGGCGCCGCGGAATTGCCCCCCGGCGGGATCCGGGAGGACGGAGGTCCGGCGCGATCATGAAACTCAGCGTGAACGGGGATGACTACGAGATCGAGGAGCCGGCCACCGTGGCCGATCTCCTCGCCCGCCTGGAGCTGGCCGGCCGGGTGGCGGTGGCGGTGAACGGCGAGGTGGTCCCCCGTCCCCGGCATCCGGAGCGGGAGCTCCGGGCCGGGGACGAGGTGGAGGTCATCCACGCGGTGGCGGGCGGCTGACCCGCCCTCACGCCGGGCCCGGCGCTCCCCCGCGGGTGGAGCCGGGCTGCGCAGGCAATCGAATCGAGCCCATACGAGAAGGAAGGCCATGACCACGAACAACGGATCGAAGGACGCCCTCACCCTGGGCCCGGTCACCCTCAACTCCCGCCTCATCGCCGGCACCGGCAAGTACGCCTCGGCGGCGGTGATGCGGGACGCCCTCAAGGAGAGCGGGACGGAGATGGTCACCGTGGCCATCCGCCGGGTGGATCTGAACGACCGGGGCGCGGAGAGCATCCTGGGGGTGCTGGAGGAGGGGGGCTACCACATCCTCCCCAACACCGCCGGCTGCTACAACGCCAAGGATGCGGTGCTCACCGCCCAGCTCGCCCGCGAGGCCCTGGGCACCCCGCTCATCAAGCTGGAGGTGCTGGGGGACCAGGCCACGCTCTACCCGGACACGGTGGAGCTCCTGGAAGCGGCGCGGATCCTGGTCAAGGAGGGCTTCACCGTCCTCCCCTACACCCACGACGATCCGGTGACCTGCCGCAAGCTGGCCGACCTGGGCTGCGCGGCGGTCATGCCCCTGGGCGCCCCCATCGGGAGCGGCCTGGGGATCCGCAACCCCTACACCATCCGCATCATCCTGGAGCAGGCCTCGGTGCCGGTGATCGTGGACGCGGGGGTGGGCACCGCCTCCGACGCCGCCCTGGCCATGGAGCTGGGCTGCCACGGGGTGCTCATGAACACCGGCATCGCCGCGGCCACGGACCCGGTGCGCATGGCCCGGGCCATGCGGCTGGCCACCGCGGCGGGACGGGACGCCTACCTCTCCGGGCGGATGCCCATGAAGCTCTACGCCACCGCGTCCAGCCCCCTCGAGGGCGTGATCCGGACGTGACCGCCGGCTTTCCCCCGGGCCTGCTCCTCATCACCGACCGCCGCCAGGCCCGCCACTCGCTCCTGGCCGTGGCCCGGGGCGCGCTCGAGGCCGGCTTCGCCGCGGTGATGCTCCGGGAGAAGGACCTGGACGCCCGGCCCCTCCTGGAGCTGGCCGAGCCCCTCCACCGGCTCTGCCGGGAGGGCGGACGGCCGTTCCTGGTCAACGACCGGCTGGACGTGGCCCTGGCCCTCCCCGGGGCCGGCGCCCACCTGGGCCGCAGCTCGGTGCCGGTGGCCGCGGCCCGGGACCTCCTGGGCCCCGGCCGGCTCCTCGGCTACTCCGCCCACGACCGGGAGGAGGCGGCGGGAGCCCTGGAGGCGGGCGCCGACTACGTGACCCTGAGCCCGGTGTTCCCCAGCATGAGCAAGCCGGAGCTGGCTCCCCGGGGCGCGGCCTGGCTCCGCGAGGCGGCGGCCGCGCTCCCCCCCGGCCGGGTGGTGGCCCTGGGCGGCATGTCCGAGACCCGGCTCACCGAGGCCCGCGCCGCCGGAGCGGGGGGAGCGGCGGTCATGGGGGCGATGATGCGGGCCGCCGACCCCGCCCGCGAGGCCGCGGTGCTGGTGGCGGCCTGGGAGCTGGGAGGACGGGAAGCGCCGGCCTGACCAATCCAATCCCCTTCCGGAAGGAGACCCCCATGCGGTTCCGTGTCCGTCCCTGGCCGCCCCTCGCCTTCGCCGGCCCCCGGCCCCCCTTCCGGGACCTTCGGCCCGCCGCGCTCCTCGCCCTCGGTTGCGCCCTGCTCGCTGCCGGTTGCGGGGGCGGAGGCGTGCCGGCCGCCCCCCGGGGCGGCGCCCTCCCCCCCGGGTCGACGGCCGCGGGCCCGGTGGTGCTGCTGGAGGACTTCTCGGGAAGCCCCGCCTTCCCCACCGGGAACTGGTGGAACCTGGACGTGACCACGGCCCCGGTGGACCCGAATTCCGAGGCCATCATCGACTTCCTCAGCGGCCGCACCCCCTCCAACCCCGGCGCCGTCCGCCCGCTCCATCCCGACTTCGGCCCCCCGCCCTACGGGATCCCCTACGTGGGGGTGGCCGGGGACCAGCCCCTCCTCCCCGTCACCTTCGTGGACTACCCTGCGGAGAGCGACGCCGGCGCCCCCGGCCGTCCTCCGGGCTATCCCATCCCCGACGAGGCCCGGCTGCTCCCCGACTACATCGAGGGGGGCGTTCCGGGAGGCGGTTCGAGCGGGGACCGGCACCTCCTGCTCATCGACCGGGACCACGGGTTCCTGTTCGAGACCTGGGCCACCCGCTGGAACGGGAGCCTGGGCCGCTGGGAGGCGGGCTCGGGAGCGGTGTTCGACCTGAACGCCAACGACCGCCGCCCCGAGGGCTGGACTTCGGCCGACGCCGCCGGGCTGGCCGTCTTTCCGGGCCTGGTCCGCTACGACGAGGTGGCGGCCCCGGAGGAGATTCCCCACGCCTTCCGCTTCACCGCCCGGGCCACCGACGGCCACGTCTGGCCCGCTTCTCACACCGCGGGGTCCACCGCCGGCGCGCCCCCCCTGGGGACCCGGCTCCGGCTCAAGGCCTCGGTGGACCTCACCGGGTATCCCCCGGAGGTGCGGAAGATCTTCCGGGCCATGCAGCGCCACGGGTTGATCCTGGCCGACAACGGCTCCGACATGTACGTCACCGGCACCATGGACGCGCGGTGGGACAACGACGTGCTGAATCCCGCCTTTGGCAGTCTCACCGCCGACGACTTCGAGGTGATCGAGCTGGGTTGGAATCCGACCGTGACCGGGATACCGGATTGATTATCCGGTGATTGGGGCATTACCGGGGACGTGGTGGAGATCGACCAGGAGCTGGACGCCGGCTCGGTGGGTTGGACCTCCTTCGGGGGCGCGGCCCGAGGCGCCGACGCCGACGGCTGCAATCCCGCCGTGGAGGACTGCAACCCGCCGGTGGCGGTCCGATCCACCACCTGGGGGCGCTTGAAGCAGCAGTACCGCTGACCCGAAGGGCCGGCCGGGCGGTCTCCCGCCCCCCCGGCCCGCTCCTCCCCATGGAAGCGTCCTCGCCTACCGGCGCTTGCGCTTCTTGCCCTTCCGGCCGAAGGCGGGCTCGGACTTCTTCGCCGCCGGCTTCTTCGCCGCCGGCTTCCTCTCCGCTTGCTTGGTCCCCGCGCCGCCCTTCCCGGACGAGTCCGCCTGCCCCTTGCCGGAATTCTTCCTTCCCGGCTTGCCGGACTTCTTCTTCGAGGTTCCGGACCCTGTCCCCCGGCGGCCGCGCTTGGGCTCCTCCGCCTGGGTCCGGGGACGTTTCTTCTTGCCCCGTCCCTCGAAGGCGGCCTTGGCCTTCCGGCGCCGGCTCCGCTCCGGCTCATCCTCCTCGTCCTTCCCCTCCCGGACGAGAACGAAGTCGATCTGCCGCAGCTCCTTGTTGACGGCCAGGACCTGGACCGTGATCTCGTCCCCGAGGGTGAACTTCTGCCCGGTGCTGCTCCCGACCAGGGCGAAGTCATCCTCCCGGTACTCGTAGTAGTCGTCGCCCAGGTTGTTCACGTGGACCAGGCCGCTCACGAAGTAGCGGTGCAGCTCCACGAAGAACCCGAAGGCCTCCACCCCGGTGATCATCCCGTCGAAGACGTCCCCGACGTGGCGCTCCATGAACTGGATCTTCTTGAGCTCCACCGAGTCCCGCTCCGCCTGCTCGGCGATCCGCTCCCGGCCGCTGGCCAGGAGCGCGGTGTCGTCCAGCCACTCCGTGTAGCGAGCCCGGTTCGCGATCGGCTTGGGCTGGCGGCCGGAGAGGACCCGCAGGGTGCGGTGGACCAAGAGGTCGGGGTAGCGGCGGATGGGCGAGGTGAAGTGGGTGTAGTCCTTGAGCGCCAGCCCGTAGTGGCCCAGGGGGTGGATGTCGTAGCGGGCCCGGGCCAGGCTGCGCAGCACCAGGGTGTTCAGGATCAGCTCCTCCGGCTTGTCCTCCACCGCTTTCAGGATCCGCTGCAGCTCCTTGGGCGGGACCTTCCCCTCCCCCTTGGTGTGGAGGGAGAGTCCGAACTTCCCGATCATCTCCTGGAGGTCTTCCAGCTTCTTCTCCGCCGGCTCCTCGTGGACCCGGTACACGGCGGGGAACTTGCTCTTCAGCAGGTGGCGGGCCACGATCTCGTTGGCCAGGAGCATGAACTCCTCCACCAGCCGGTGGCTCTCCAGGCGGACCACCTTCCGGATGTCCACCGGGTAGCCCTCCCCGTCCAGCTCCACCCGGCTCTCGGGAAGGTCGAAGTCCAGCGCCCCGCGCTTCATCCGCTTCCCGTTCAGGACCGCGGCCATCTTCTGCAGGCGCTCGAGCAGCCCGGCCACCGGCCGGAGCTCCCGGTGAAGCTCGGGGTCCCCGTCGAAGTAGCCCTGGACCTGCTCGTAGGTCAGCCGCCGCGCGGAGCGGATCACCGTGTCCTCGATGCGGTAGTCCACCACCTTCCCCTGGGGGGTGACGGTGGCCAGCACCGACATGGCCAGCCGGTCCACGTCCGGATTCAGCGAACAGAGATGGTTGGAGATCTTCTCCGGGAGCATGGGGAGCACCCGGTCCACCAGGTACACGCTGGTCCCCCGCTGCCGGGCCTCCTGGTCCAGGGCGTCGCCGAACTGGACGTAGTGGCTGACGTCGGCGATGTGGACCCCCAGCTCCAGGTTGCCGTCCTTCCCCTCGGTCAGGGACAGGGCGTCGTCGAAGTCCTTGGCCGACACCGGGTCGATGGTGACGATCTGGGTTCCCCGCAGATCGTGGCGCCGGGCGATCTCCTCCGCCGGCACCTCGTCGGGAAGCCGGTTCGCCGCCGCCTCCACCTCCAGGGGGAACTCGGTGGGAAGGCCGTTGTGCTTGATGATGAGGAGCACGTCAAGTCCCGGGTCCCCCGGCATCCCCATCACGTCCGCGATCCGTCCCACCGGCCCCGAGGTGGGGCTTCCCCAGTCCAGGATCTCCACCATCACCTTCTCCCCGTCCCGGGCCTCGCCGGCCTCGGAGAGGGGAACGAAGATGTCCTTGCGGAACTTGGGATCGTCGGGGGCCACGGTGACGAAGTGCTCCCCCCGCTGGACGGTGCCCACGAACTCCGAGCGCGCCCGCTCCAGCACCCGGACCACCCGTCCCTCGGGCCGGCCCCGGCGGCGGGACTCCACCCGCACCACCACCTTGTCGCCGTGGTAGGCGTTGCCCAGCTCCTCGGCGGGCACGTACACGTCGTCCCCGGACTTCTCCGGGGCCAGGAAGGCGGCACCGCTCCGGATCACCGAGAGGTGGCCCACCACCAGGTTGAGCTTCTCCGGGGGGGCGTAGCGCTGGTTCTTGACCTGGTACAGCTCGCCGGACTCCACCAGCCCCCGCAGGTAGTCGCGGAATTCGCGGTAGTCGTCGGTGGGGACGTCCAGGTCCCGGGCCAGTTCCTTGGCCTTGAGCGGGCGGCCGGACCGGCGCAGGGCCTCGATGACCGGCTCCTTGAGGAAATCGCTCACTAGTCCCCCCCCGCGCCGCGGAACTGGTCTTCCTTGCGCCTGAACAGGATGTTGAAGGTGGTCAGGGACCCGTAGATCCGGGTCACGTACTGCTGGAGTTCCACCTTGTCCTCGTCGGTCAGCTTGGCGTTCCCGTTGATCTTGGCCTCCAGCACCCGCAGCCGGTCTCGGACCATGACCACCTTGTGGAAGAAGCTCTCCAGGGGGATCTCCTTGGCCTTGGCCGTGGGATCCCCGGGTTGCAGCACCAGGGTTCCCCCCTGCCAGCGGCCTTCCAGGCGGGCGTCGGAGAGGCCCAGCTCCTGGTCCAGGATCTCGCGCACGATCTCCCGGAACTCGTCCACGTGCATGGTGGGGGTGAACTCGGCACCGCCGGCGGGGTCACCCCGGCCGGGTTCGAACTCCATGATGGGTCCTCCTTCAGTCGGTGAGGGGGGCGGCGGGCACGTTCGGCTGCAGGGTGGTGGTCTTGTCCACCTGTTCGCCGGGCCCGATCCGCACGAAGTCGGAATAGGGCTGGTAGTCCGGATCCTGGAAGTGGATGGTGACCGCGTTCTCCACCACCGCCGCCGAAACCACGGCCCCGGAGGAGCTGGTCAGGGTGAAGGGCTCCCCGACGGGGAGGTCGTCCAGGACGTAGTGGCCGTCGGCGTCGGTGAAGGCGCTGACCGCCTCCTCGGCGAAGAGGACCGCGGCGGGGCGGTTGATCAGGAGCGCCTGTTCGGCGGCGGGCTCGGAAGCCCCGGCGGGCACGTAGAGCCGGACCCGGTAGAGGCCGTTGGGGAGGTGCTGCCCGATGTCGTCCGATCCGTCCCAGCCCAGGGTCCGGGTGCCCGAGGCGGGACCGGAGAAGACGGAGGCCACCCGGGAAAGCGATCCCCCCACCGTGCCCCACACCTCCACCCGGACGGTGGTGTCCGCGGAGGCGTGGATGCGGATGGAAACCCCCTTTCCCTCCGGGTTGTCGGCGGGATCGGGGTAGGGCGGATCGAGGGTCACCGGGCCCGCGCCGGGAATCACCGCCCCCGGCGAGGGCGCCCCCGAGCGCTGGAAGTAGGAGAACACCGCCCCCACCGTGACCCCGAAGATGGGGGCTCCGGAAGGGTCCACCACCCGTCCGTAGACGGCGGTGCTCTTCCCCGACGGGTTGGTGTCCAGGCACCCCGTCCAGGGGAGGGCGAGGAACAGGGCCAGGAGCGCGATGAGAAGGGAGCTGATTCGTTTCATGAATGTGATCATCCTATCCCGGCCCCGAGGACTCCGGCAACCGGTTCCGCTTGCCGGGGAGCGGCGCTCCCTCTAGCATGGGGCGGGATTGACGACCCCGGCAAGGAGTTTAGGCATGGACCTCGCGCTGTCCGAAGAACAGAAGGCCCTCCAGGAGCTGGCCCGCGACTTCGCCCGCAACGAGATCGAGCCGGTGGCGGCCGAGCACGACCGCACCGGCGAGTTCGCCATGGAGGTCTACCGGAAGGCCTTCGAGCTGGGCCTCATGAACACCCACATCCCCGAGGAGTACGGCGGGCTGGGGCTGGGCGTCTTCGAAGGGTGCCTCATCGCCGAGGAGATGGCCGCCGGGTGCAGCGGCATCTACACCTCCATGGAGGTCAACACCCTGGCCCAGGCCCCGGTGATCGTGGCCGGCAGCGAGGAGCAGAAGCGTCGGTTCCTGGCTCCCATGACCGAGGAGCTCCGCTTCGCCGCCTACGCGGTGACCGAGCCCGGGGCGGGGAGCGACGTGGCCGGGATCGCCACCCGGGCCACCCGGGACGGCGACGACTACCTCCTCAACGGCCACAAGATGTGGATCACCGGGGCCAGCCACGCCGACTGGTTCTTCGTCCTCGCCTACACCGACCCCGCGGCCAAGTACCGGGGCATGACCGGGTTCCTGGTCCCCGCGGACTCCCCCGGCGTCCGGGTGGGCAAGAAGGAGATCAACATGGGCCAGCGGGCCTCGGACACCCGGGCGGTGGACTTCGAGGACGTGCGCGTGGCCGGGGCCAACCGCCTGGGGGCGGAGGGCCAGGGCTGGCTGATCGCCATGGCCGCCTTCGACCACACCCGGCCCCCGGTGGCGGCGGGAGCGGTGGGGGTGGCCCGGCGGGCCATGGAACACGCCATCCGCTACGCCAAGGAACGCGAGTCCTTCGGCCGGCCCATCGCCCAGCACCAGGCGGTGGCCTTCATGATCGCCGACATGGGCAAGGACATCTCCGCCGCCCGGCTCCTGGTCTGGCAGGCGGCGGCCAGGATCGACCGGGGGGAGCGGAACACCCTGGAGGCGGCCTACGCCAAGTGCTTCGCCGCCGACACCGCCATGCGGGTCACCACCGACGCGGTGCAGGTCTTCGGGGGCTACGGATTCAACTCCGAGTACCCGGTGGAAAAGCTCATGCGCGACGCCAAGGTGTTCCAGATCTACGAGGGGACCAGCCAGATCCAGCGCATCATCATGGCCCGCGAGCTCCTGAAGGACTGAGATGCCCGGGATCTGGTTCCTGCTCGTCCTGGCCGCGGTGCTGATCTGGGGGGTGGTCGTCTTCAACCGCCTGGTCAGGCTCCGGAACCGCGCCCAGGGCTCCTGGTCGGACATCGACGTGCAGCTCAAGCGCCGCCACGACCTGATCGGGAACCTGGTGGAGACGGTCAAGGGCTACGCCGCCCACGAGCGGAACACCCTGGAGGAGGTGGTCCGGGCCCGGGCCGCGGCCGAGAGCGCCCGCGACACCGGCCGCCCGGCCGAGGCGGGCCGGGCCGAAGGCCGCCTGGCCGGTCCCATGCGGGGGCTGCTGGCCCTGGCCGAGGCCTACCCGGATCTCAAGGCCAGCGACCGCTTCGCCGACCTCCAGAAGGCCCTGACCCAGGTCGAGAACGACATCCAGAACGCCCGTCGCTATTACAACGCCGTGGTCCGCGACCTGAACACCCGCATCCAGTCCGTCCCCGACCTCCTGGTCGCCCGCCCCCTGGGCTTCCGGGAGCGGGAGTACTTCGAGCTCGACGCGCCCGGGGAGGCCGCCGCCCCCCGGGTGGACCTGGGGGGCTGAGCGCGTCCCCCCGAGACCCCGGAGGAGGCTGCCCGTGACCCGACGCGTCCCGTTCGTCCTGCTGCTGATCCTCGGAGCCGCGATCACCGCCGCCGGCAACGCCGCCGCCGACCGGGGCGGGTACGCGATCCGGGACTTCCACACCGAGATCGCCGTCCAGGAGAACTCCGATCTCCTGGTCACCGAGCACCTCACCGTCGACTTCTCCGAACCCCGCCACGGCATCTACCGCTCCATCCCCGTGCGCTACACCGACCCCCGGGGGTTCGGCTACTCCCTGGGCTTCCGGCTCCTGGGAGTCACCGGCGGCGACGGGGACAAGGTGGGCACCAAGACCAGCAACCAGGGCCGGTACGTGAACATCCGCATCGGCGATGCCGACCGGACGGTCCAGGGCAAGATGGTCTACGTGATCCGCTACCGCATCCGTGACGCCCTCCTCCACACCCCGGAGCACGACGAGCTGTACTGGAACGCGACCGGAAACGAGTGGCGGGTGCCCATCGACCGGGCCTCGGCCACCGTCGTCCTTCCCGCCCCCCTCCTCGCGGACTCGGTGGAGGCCCTGGCCTACACCGGGGGCTACGGGAGCACCGAACGCAACGCGGAGGTGGCCTTCCCGGAGCCGGGCACCGTCACCTACACCGCCCAGGACCGCCTGGGGGCCCTGGAAGGGCTCACCGTGGACGCGGTGTGGCCGGCGGGCTACGTGGCCGTCCCCGGGTCCTGGGACCGCTTCCTCCGCTTCCTGGGCGACAACTGGATCCTCGCCGTGCCCCTCCTCGCCCTCGGGTTCCTCTTCGCCCGCTACCGCGCGGTGGGGCGGGATCCCCGGGGCCCGGCGGCGATCATGGTCCGCTACGAGCCGCCTCCGGGGGTGACCGCCGGGGACATCGGGACCCTGGTCGACGAGTCGGTCGACCAGCGCGACATCACCGCCATGGTGGTGGACCTGGCCGTGCGCGGGTATCTCACCATCCGGGTGGAGGAGAAGGACGTTCTCTTCGGGCTCACCCACCGGGACGAGACGGTGTTCGAACGCCGCCGGGAAAAGAGCGACGGCGACCTGCTCCCCCACGAGACCAGGATCCTGGACGGGCTCTTCGAGAGCGGCGACCGGGTGGAGGCCTCGGACCTGAAGCAGAAGTTCTACACCCACCTCCCCGGGATCAGGAAGTCGCTCTACCAGCGCCTGGTCGATCTGGGCTACTTCAGCGGGAATCCCCACTCGGTCCGCGCCCGCTACGGCGGGCTGGGGATCCTGGCCGGTGCGGTCACCTTCGGCGCCGGGCTCGTGTGGGCCATGAGCCGGGGGGGCGTCATGCCCTACGCGTTCCTGGTTCCCCTGGCCGCGGGCATCGCCACCGCGGTCCTCTTCTTCGCCTTCGCCCCCGCCATGCCCCGCCGCACCGCCAAGGGGGTCAGGATGCGGGCCTGGGCCCGGGGCTTCGAGGAATTCGTGGACCGGGTGGAGAAGGACCGGCTGGAGGCGGACCGGGCCCGGAACGTGTTCGAGACCCTCCTCCCCTACGCCATGGCCCTGGGGGTGGCCTCGGCCTGGGCCCGCAAGTTCGAGGGCATCTACACCGCCGCCGGCCCCGGCTGGTACGTGGGCTCCCACCCCGGCATGGGGTTCTCCACCGTCCACTTCGAACGGAGCCTCAGCTCCACCATGGGCCGGGCCACCCAGGCCATGACCGCGGCCCCCCGGTCCTCGGGCTCGAGCGGAGCCGGGGGCGGCGGGTTCTCCGGCGGCGGCGGCGGGGGCGGCGGCGGAGGCTCCTGGTAGCGGAGGCTCCCGGAGGCGGAGGCTCCCGGAGGCGGCGGCTCCCCGCCGCGGCGGTTCTCCCCGGGTACCCCTCCCGGCGCGCGGGGCTCAGTCCCCGCCCGCCTCCCGGGTGAAGGTGATGTAGTCGGTGTTGACCGGGGAGACGCCCTCCCGGCGCATGGCCGCGGCGATCTGCCCCCGGTGATAGGCGGCGTGGGCGAAGACCTGGGTGAGGACGTCGGCCACCGTGGACCGGAAGGGGATGCCCTTGCTGTTCCGGTAGGGCTTCTCCGAATCCAGGTCCGCCCCGGCCAGTCCCTCCAGATAGCCGCGGTAGGCGGCCCGGTTCCCCTCCAGGAGCTTCGCGCAGGCGGCGAGCCCCTCCTCCGGCCACAGGGCCGTCCCCAGGCCGTCCTCCCCCTGGAGCCGGGTCAGCCAGACCCGGTCGGCGGCGGCCACGTGCTCCAGGAGCTTCACCGCCTCGGGGTGGCCGCCCGGCGCGGCCTCCAGGGCGGCGGCGACCCGGTGCAGGGCCCAAGCGTGATACTCGAACTGGCGTTTCGTGAAGGCGAGTCGATCCATGATCCGACCTCCGGCTGGGCGTTGACGGCTTGATGAACGAAGAGGGCCCCCGCGGGTGCGGAAGCCCTCTTCCAGTCAAGCGCAATCGGGATCTCCGCGCAAGGGGCGCAGGCTCCCGCGGTCAGCGTCGCGGCCCGAGCCGCCGGCCCAGGCGCCCGGCCAGGAGCCGCAGCCGGAGTCGCTCCTCGGAGCTGAAGAAGCCGGCGGCAAGGAGCACGAAGGGGAGGGCGGCCACCACCCCCGCCTTGGCCGCCGCCGTCGCCGGGCCGCCGCTCCCGATCACGGCCAGGTTGAGGACCAGGGCCGCCCCCACTCCGGCCGCGACCAGGATCAGGCGCCTCCCCTCCACCGCCATGGGGTAGTAGCGCCGGGCCGCCGGCCACATGGCCGCGGGGAGGCAGAGGAAGGAGGCCAGGGTGGCCCAGGCCGCGCCCCAGATCCCGTAGGCGGGGATGAGGACGAAGTTGGCGGCCAGGTTGACCGCCGCCGCCAGCCCCACCACCACCGGGACCCAGACCGTGCGGTCGGTCACCGTCACCCCGACCGAGAAGATGTAGTACACGCCCTGGAGCAGGTAGGCGAGGAGGATGAGCGGCACCAGGCCGGCGGCGGGGGCATAGGCGGGAACGGCGATCAGGCTCACGATCTCGCCGCTGAAGGAGGAGATGAGGACCAGGATCAGACCGGTCACAAAGACGTAGTAGGTGAGGATGCGGGCGAAGATCGCCGGTGCGTCCGCCACCTGGGCGATCCGGAACATCACCGGGGGCCAGGCCACCACGAAGGCGTTCAGCACCACCGACATGGCCAGCCCCACCTTGTAGCCCAGGGAGTAGATCCCGAGCTGGGTCAGGTCGGTCATCCGCCCCAGGAAGAACCGGTCGGCGCTGTTCATGACGTAGAGCCCGATGCCGCTGGCCACCAGGGGAAGGCCGAACCGGGCCAGGTCGCGGAGGGTCTCGCGGCGGATACCGATCCCGAACTCCCGCGCGGCCAGGGTGCCGCCCGCCGTCGCCCCCAGGAGGGCGCCGAGCACGTTGCCGGTCAGCGCCCCCCGGACCCCCAGCCGTAGCACCCCGACCAGGACCACGTTGAGCCCCAGCACCCCCAGCAGCTTGAGCAGGTTGACCGCGGAGTAGCGGAAGGGACGGCCCTGGGAGCGGAAGAGGGAGAGGAACATGGTCCCGGCGGCGTCGATGACCACCCACAGGAGGAGCAGGCGCCAGAGCCCGGCGTGGGCGGTGTCGCCGAAGAAGGTCCGGCTCAGGACCGGGGCGGCCAGCAGGAGGCCGAGGGCGGCGAGGAGGGCGAACCCCACCACGGTGGTGAAGGCGGTCCGGAAGTAGTCGGCCCGGGCCCCGGCGTCCCCGGTCACGGTGTAGTAGCGGACCAGGGCGGAGTTGAACCCGAGCAGGACCACGGTCAGGGCCAGGGCGTAGCTGACGGTGAGGATCTCCAGGGTGCCGTACTCGGCCGGGCTCATGATGCGGGCGTAGAGGGGCACGAGGAGGAAGGCCCCCGCCTTGCCCAGGAAGTCGAAGATCCCGTAGACCGCGGAGTGGCGGGCCACGGTCTTGATCAGGGAGAAGAGGACGTCCTGGCTGCGGTCGCGCTCGGCGGGCATGGCGGGGATCAGGCCGCCGCGCGGCGGGGAAGCGCGGTCATGCGCCGGCCCGCGACCCGGCGGGAGACGCGCCCCGGGGCCGGGTTGGGGAAGGGGGTGCTGTAGGTCCCTGCATGCGGTACTGCCCTCTCGCGGGATCGGATCGGCGTTCCCGCCGCCGGCGGGACAGACGGGCCAGTCTAGTCCGGGTCCCGCCCCCGGTCAATTCGCGCCCCCCACGCGGCCGGAAGCTCCCGCCGGCCCCCGCAGGATCGCGGTTGGCGCTGCCCGGCGTCTTGCGTAGGATACCCGGGATCCGGGCCGGAGGGCCCGGCCCACACCCCCCCACGGGAAGGGACCCATGAGCCAGTTCCAGAACCTGTTCATCGGCATCGCGGGCATGATCGGGGCCGGCAAGTCCACCCTGGCCACCGCCCTCGGCAAGCACCTGGGCATCGACGTCTACTACGAGCCGGTGGAGAACAACGAGTACCTGGAGGACTTCTACCGCGACACCCGGCGCTACTCCTTCGCCACCCAGATCTATCTCCTCAACAAGCGGTTCCAGCAGCACCAGGAGATCATCTGGCGGGGGCGTTCGGCGGTCCAGGACCGGACCATCTACGAGGACTCCATCTTCGCCAAGATGCTGGCCGAATCGGGGCTCATGGACGAGCGGGACTACCGCACCTACATCGAGCTGTTCAGGAACATGAGCAACTTCATGTGCCGGCCTAACCTGATCGTGTACCTGGACGTCTCCCCGGAGCGGTCCATGGAGCGGATCCAGGCCCGGGGACGCGGGGTGGAGAGCGGGATCACCCTGGAGTACCTCTCCGCCCTCCACCTGGGATACGAGGCCTTCGTGGCCGACATCTCCCGGCTGGTCCCGGTGATCCGGGTGGACTACGACCGCTTCGCCACCGCGGAGGAGATGACCGAGGTGATCAGCCGGGAGTACCTGGACCACAGCTTCCTGCGCGAGGCCACCCGCTTCGATCCCACCCGCTGATCCCTCCGGGGAGACCGGAGGCCGCCGGCTCAGGAACGGTCCGGAGTCCGCCAGTCCGGGGGAATGGACTCCCCGGCCAGCTCCACCACCCGCGCCATGACCGAGGCCAGCCGGGTGTCCGGGGTCGAGGCCCCGGCGGTGAATCCCACCGTGACCGGCCCCGCGGCGGGGAGCCAGTTCCCGCTCTCCACCGTCTCGCTCTCCCCCACCGGCTGGTGGCGGATCCGGCCCCCCTCCAGGCTCCCGGCGTCCTCGATGTGGTAGGTGGGCACCCCGCGCACGGCGGCGATCCGGGCCAGGTTCCGGGTGTTGGAGGAGTTGTACCCCCCCACCACCAGCACCAGGTCCGGAGCCGTATCCCGGACCAGGTCCACCATGGCGTCCTGGTTCTCCTGGGTGGCGTTGCAGATGGTGTCGAAGTCGCGGAACCGGTCGACCAGCTCCGCCTCCCCCCAGCGGGCCCGCACCGCCTCCTCGATCATGCGGCCGATCTCCCGGCTCTCCGAGGCGAGCATGGTGGTCTGGTTGATGAGCGCCACCCGGTCCAGGTCCCGGGCGGGATCGAACCCGGGGGAAGCCCCCTTGCCCAGCCGCTGGAGGACCGCCTCCGGGGGGAGCTTGCCGGCGATGAAGCCGCACACCACCGCCGCCTCCTCCGGGTCCCGCACCACCAGGTAGCGCCCCCCCTCGTGGAGGATGAGGCTGCAGGTGGCCAGGGTCTCGGCGTGGCCGAGGGTGGCATGGATGACGGTGGTGTAGCCGGCCTCGATGTTCCGCTTGGTGCGCAGGTGGGGCTTCAGCACCCAGGGGCAGGTGGTGTCGATGATGGTGCAGCCGATCTCCTGCAGGCGGGCCACGTCCTCCACCTCCGCGCTGAAGGCGGGGATGATGGCCACGTCGTCCGCGGTCACCGCCTCGAACCCGCCCCCCTCCGCGTAGGTGCCCCGGATGAACCGGGCCCCCCGGGCGATGAAGTCCCGGTTCACCCCCGGGTTGTGGATGATCTCGTTCAGCACCCAGATCCGCTTGCCGGGATAGGCATGGATGGCCTGCTCCACGATGTCCACCGCCTTGTCCACTCCCCAGCAGAAGCCGAACCTGGCCGCCACGGCCAGGGTGAGCCGTCCCAGGGTGAGCCGGTGGCCGTGCTCCCGCAGGCGGTCGACCAGGGTGCTCCCGTAGCTCTGCCGCGCGCCGGCCGAGGACCCGGCGCGGCCCTCCGCCTCGCGGACCAGGGAGGTTCCCTTGATGATGTTCTTGGACTCGGACGGTCGGGACATGGAACTCCGATCAGGGTTTCAGCCGGGCGTCGAACCAGGCCAGGATGCGCTCGAGGCGTTCCCGGCGGTTCCGGGGCCGTCCGCCCCGGGAGAGGCCGTGGCTCTCCCCCTCGAACCGCACGAACTCCGCCTCCTTCTTCAGTACCTTCAGGGCGGTGAAGAGTTCCTCGGCCTGGGACACCGGGCAGCGGTGGTCCTCCTCGCTGTGGATGATCAGCAAGGGGGTCTTCACCTGCTTCACGTAGTGGATGGGCGACATCCGCAGGTAGGCGAGGGAGGTCTCCTCATCCTCCCAGGGGCGGCCCATGAACTCCCACTCGAAGTCGTAGCCGAAGTCGCTCTCCCCGTAGAAGGAGTAGAGGTTGACCACGCTCCGCTGGGTCACCGCGGCCTTGAACCGGTCGGTGTGCCCCACGATCCAGTTGGTCATGTAGCCGCCGTAGGAGCCGCCGGTCACCCCCATCCGGGTCTCGTCCACGTAGCCCAGCTCCAGGAGGTGGTCCACCGCGGCCATGAGGTCGTCGTAGTCGGGACCGCCCCAGTTCCGGTGGATGGCCCCGGTGAACTCTTCGCCGTAACCCTGGCTCCCCCGGGGATTGGTCCAGTAGACCACGTAGCCCCGGGCGGCCAGGAGCTGGATCTCGTGGAAGAAGCTGTGGCCGTACATCATGTGGGGCCCGCCGTGGATCTCCAGGACGGCGGGGTACCGCTTCCCCGCCTCGAAGGCCGGGGGCTTCAGGATCCATCCCTGGACCCGGGTCCCGGGGGCGGTGGGCACCCATACCTCCTCCGGCTCCGCCACCGCCCACCGCTCCAGGAAGCCCCGGTTGTGGCTGGTGAGCACGCGGGGCTCACCCCCCTCGGCGGGGTCCAGCACCGCCACCTCTCCGGGCCGGGTGTGGGTGCTGGTGGACAGGGCCAGCCGCCGCCGGGCGCGGTCGGGGGAGAGCCCGGCGAGTTCCATTCCCTCCGGGGTCAGGCGCTCCACCGGGCCACCGTCCACCGGCACCCGGCAGAGCTGCACGCTGCCGCTGTCCGAGAGCACGAAGAGGAGGTGCTTCCCGTCCGCGGACCAGATGGGGGGCTCCTCCCCGCTCCCCGCCTCCCGGGTGTCGGAGATGACCATGTTGAGGGCGGTGCGGGCGAGGTCCGGGGTCAGGTTCCGGGGCTCCCCCCCGGCGGCGGGAACGGTGTAGACGTGGCAGTCCTTCCAGAACGCCTCCCCCCGCTTCCCGAAGAAGCCCACGAAGGCCACCGTGCCCCCGTCGGGCGAGAAGGAGGGAGCGGTGTTGAACCCGAAGGCGGGGGTGAGGCGGGTGATCTCCCCGCCGGCCGCGGGCACGGTGCAGATGTCGGCGTTCTCCAGGTTGAGCAGGGGGTCCTCCCGCCGGTTGGACACGAAGAGCACGGTCTTCCCGTCCGGGGAGAAGGAGGGCTGGGCGTCGGAGGTCTCGCCGTCGGTGAGCTGGGTCAGGGCCCCGGTCGCGGCGTCCACCAGGTAGAGGTGGAAGTGGGTCCCCCACTGGTAGCCGTCGCCGTCCTCCTTGAAGTGGAGGGTGGTGTGAACCTTGTAGGCGGGCCGGGAGTCGCTTTCGTCCTTCTCCTTGGCCTCCCGGCGGGCGCGCTCCTCCTCGCTCAGGGGCCGGTAGGCCATGACCAGGCGCTTGCCGTCCGGGGCCCACTCCAGGGCGGCCACCGACCCGTCCAGGTCGGTGAGCTTCCGTGCCTCGCCCCCCGCCATGGGCAGGAGGTGGATCTGCTGCCGCTTCTTCTCCCGGTTGGAGACGAAGGCCAGGGTCTCCCCGTCCGGGGACCACCGGGGCAGCACGTCGGCCTGGTCGCCGTGGGTCAGGGGCCGGGCCTCGCCCCCTCCCGCCGGCACCGTCCACAGGTTCACCCGGTAGGAGTTCTTCTCGAAGTCCGGGGTCTTGACCGGGTAGGCGACCCGGGTCCCGTCCGGCGAGAGCCGGGGGCTTCCCACGAAGGCCAGCTCGAACAGGGCCTCGACGGACATGGGACGGCGTTCCTGGGTCGGCATTCGGCCTCCTTGGGCGCTGCGGCGCGGGACCGCGGGAATGGAGCGTTCGAGAACGGATCAGGATACCACGCCCGGCGGCCGCGGCCGGCCTGCCGGGGCCTCGGGAGGGCGGGCGCGGGAGCCGGGTCAGGACACCGCGGCCAGGGCCTCGGCCAGGACGTCCACCGACCCCAGGAGCACCTCCTCGGGGATGGTCAGGGGCGGCGCGAGACGGAGGGTGCGGTCCTGGTGCAGGGTCCAGCCCAGGAGCACGCCCCGCTCGCGGCAGGCGGCGGTGAAGGCGTCGGTGCGGGAGGCGGTGTCGAGGTCGATCCCCACCAGGAGGCCCAGGCCCCGGATCTCCTTCACCGCGGGGTGGGGACCGAGGCGCTCCCGCAGCCTCTCCCGGAAGCGGCCGCCCAGGTCCTCCGCCCGCTCCGGAAGCCGCTCTTCCCGCAGCACCCGGAGGGCGGCCCGGCCCGCGGCGCAGGAGACCGGGTGCCCGCCGAAGGTGGTCACGTGGGCCAGGGGCGGGTCGTGGGCCAGGGTGTCGAGCAGGGCCGAGGCCCCCAGGAAGGCGCCCAGGGGATAACCGCCGCCCAGGGCCTTGGCCAGCACCAGCAGGTCCGGCGTCACCCCCCACCGCTCGCAGGCGAAGAGCCGCCCGGTGCGGCCGAAGCCGGTCATGACCTCGTCCAGGATGAGGAGCGCCCCCGTCTCCCGGCAGCGCGCGGCCAGGGCGGGGAGGAACTCCGGCGGCGGCACCCGCACCCCCCCCTCCCCCTGGACCGGCTCCACGATCACCGCCGCGATGTCCGCGCCCACCGCCTCCAGGGCGGCCGGGTCCCCGAAGGGGAGCCGGGTCACGGGGCCTAGAAGCGGCTCGAAAGGTTCCTGATAAATCGAATTACCGGCTACGCTTAAGGCCCCGAAAGTATCCCCGTGATAGGCACCCTGGAAGGCCACGAAGCCGGGGCGGCCGGTGGCCTTCCGGGCCGTCTTCAAGGCGCCCTCCACCGCCTCGGCCCCGCTGTTCACGAAGTAGACCCGGTCCAGGCCGGCGGGGGCGGCGGCGGCCAGTTCCGCCGCGTAGAGCGCCTGCTCCTCCTGCACGTATTCCCCGTAGACCATGACGTGGTGGTGGCGGCGGTTCTGACGCTCCACCGCCGCCGTCACCGCGGGATGGGTGTGGCCCAGGTTGGCCACCCCGATTCCCGAGAGGAGATCCAGGTAGCGCCGGCCGTCCGGAGCCACCAGCCACGGGCCCTCGGCCCGGTCCACGGTGATCCCGATGGGTTCGGGCGAGGTGGCGGCCAGGTGGTCCCGGAAGGCGCGCCGCCACGCCTCGAATTCACTGGAAGTGTCTCGACTCAAGTCCTTTTTCACCTCACGTTAGGAGTTCTGATCCCGGACCGCGGGATCCGGACCGGAGCCGGCCCCGGCTTCCTCCGGGGGCTCCCGCCGGCCCCGACGGAGCAGCTCGGCCAGCCCGGAGCGGCCGTCCGCCCGCCACCCGGCGGGGGGGTCCTGGATCGCGGTCAGGGAGGCGACGTGGGGCACCCCTCCCCGGAGCGCGGCCTCCCGCCACCGCCGCTCCTGGGAGCCCAGGAACGCGGTCCCCATCCCCTGCACCGGGATCGCGTGGGCGGCGAGGAGGATCTCGCTCAGGCGCCGCATGGTGGGGCGGCCGGCCACCCGCACCGTCCGGCTCGCCGGGCCGAGGCGCAGGCTCGGTTCCTCGTCCCAGACCACGGTCCAGGCGGTGGTGCGGGGGGCGATGAGCCCCGCGCTCCGCCCGTCGGCCATCTCGTAGCGGGCCCGGAAGCCGTGCACCGCCGCCGCCTCGGCCGGGGTCCGGGGGCGGGCGGGCCAGGTCCGCTCCCAGAACCGCATGGCCCCGGCCAGACGGGCGGCGAAGTGCCGGAGCTCGCCGGCCACGAACAGCACCCGGGGAGAGAGGCAGCCCTGCTGGTCCCAGAGGACGATCTCCCGGGCCACCTCCCGCCACCAGGCCTCCGGCGCCCCTCTCCAGCCGCGCCCCACCAGCCCGATGGAGATCTTGGGCCCGTAGATCAGGTGCGGGCGCTCCAGGCGGAGGCTCAGGGCGTCGGCCATCTCCCGGCCGCCGGTGGCCACCACGAAGTCCGCGTCCCGGAACACCTCCCGCTCCACCTCGGCGTCCCCCCCCTTCCAGGTCCGGATGGCCACCGCCTCGGCCAGATCGGGGGCGGCCTCGGACAGGCTCTCCCGGAAGAGCGCGGCGGTGATCGGTTCCTCCGCCGCCGGCTTGAGGAGGACCGCGCTCCGGGCCAGGAGGGCCTCCACCGCCGCCGGCACGGCCAGCCCGGCCACGTTGCCGGCTAGGACCTGGACCACCACCCGGGGACCGCGGGCGTGGGCCGGGTCCACCCCCGCCTCCGCCTGGGCCGCGGCCAGCCACCGGGCCAGGGCGGCCCGGTCGTGGGCGGCGGCCATCCGCTCAAGCCCGAAGCGGACCATGGCCGCACTCAGGCCCCGGCGCGCCGCCACCCCCCGGGCGGCGCGCGCGGCCGGACCCCGCGGCTTCCGCCAGCGGGCCAGGGCCGCGTCCAGCCCGTCCAGCACCTCCCGGTCGGAAAGGGCGTCCAGCCGCTCGCCGGCCGCCCGCAGGCGTTCGATGACGTCCATGGCCAGAGGTTCCCAGGATCGGCGGCCGGTCGCAAGCGCTACCGCGGGGCGTCCCCCGCGCGGACGGCGGCCGGCCGACCGCCGACGCCTCAGTCGCCGAGAAGCGCCTCGGTGGCCAGGGAGCAGCCGCGCAGCTCGGCTCCGCGGGCGCGGCCGTGGAGCCGGAAGCCCCCCTCCACCGTTTCCCCCAGGTCCTCGGTCACCACCGCCGAGACCGTCCACGCGTTGGCGAGGTCGAAGAAGGAGAGCAGCCCGGTGCGGCCGGGAGGGAGCGGGGCCAGGGTGTCCGGGTCCAGGGCCCGCACCCGCACCCAGGGCGGCGGCGCGTACACCCGGGGCTCCCGCGCCGGCGCCCCCCGCACCGAGTCCGCGAGCACGGTCTCGTAGAACTGCGAGCAGAGCTCGGTCATGCCGTACTCGCCGACCACGTGGGTATCCGGCACCCCCAGGCCGTCCCGGTAGAGCCGCAGCAGTTCCCCCCGGGAGAGCTCCCGGCTCCGCCCCTTGAACCCGCCGGTGTCCATGATCCGGCTTCCGGGGGGAAGGCGCCGGAGCCGCTCCGCCCCCACCAGATCCTCCAGGAGGTGCATCATGCCCAGGGCGGTACCGAGGAGCATGACCGGCTCCCCGGCCTCCTCGGCCCCCTCCAGCGCCGCGGCCAGGGGCTCGAACCGGAGGCCGCGGCGGTCGAGGTAGGTCCCGCTCCCCGGGGCCCCGAAGCGCTCCAGGATGCGGTCGGCCATGAAGGAGAGGGAGCTCTCGGGGAGGATCTCCCCCGGCGGGATGACGGACAGGATCCGCATCCGTTCCCGGTCGGGAAGGAGATGGCGGCGGAAGGGCTCCCCCCAGCTCGCCTCGTAGAGGGAGAGGCCGGGGAGCAGGTGCCGTCCCCGCCCGGCCGCCCCCCGCGTGGTGCCGCTGGTCATGAACACCCGGCGGGGAGGCGCGGTGGTCAGCTCCACGGTCTTGAAGGCGGCGGTGGGCACCGGGGGCGCGTCCTCCCACCCCGCCGCCGTCTCCGGATCCACCCCGCGGGCGGCGCAGAAGCGCCGGTAGGGGGCGCCGGCCGAGGCCTGGTACCGGAAGACGGCGAGGGCGGTCTCCTCGAACCGGCCGGGCTCGGGGTCGCGAATGAAGGCCAGGGCCCGCGCCACCGCCTCGGGGACCGCGCTCACCGGAACAGGTTCCGCCGCACGCGCCACACCGACCACACCGAGGTCAGCGCGGCCACCAGCACCACCCAGGCCAAATCCGCCCACAGGCCCGCGTGCCAGGCCCCGTGCACGATGCCCTTGCCGAGGTTCACGCAGTGGTAGAGGGGCGTGAACCAGGCCGCGGCCCGGGCCCAGGGGGGCAGTCCGGAGACGGGGAAGAAGATGCCGCTGAACAGGAAGAGGGGCGTGAGCCAGATGGTGTAGTAGAAGGAGTACATGTCGATCACCTTCACGAAGCTCGTGAACAGGAGACCGATGCCGGCGAAGAGCCAGGCGGTGAGCACGATCAGGGGCAGGATGAGGAGCGCGGTCCAGGAGTGCATGAGCCCCATGACCGCCACCACCCCGGCGAAGATGCCCCCGTAGACGATGCCGCGGGTGACCGCCCACAGGAGCTCGCCCACCATGGCGTCCTCCAGGTTCACCGGGGTGGCGGTGACCGCGTCGTAGGTCTTGCCGAAGTGCATCTTGACGAAGATGTTGTAGGTGGTCTCGAAGCTCCCTCCGTTCATGGCGCTGGCCACGATGAGGCCGGGGGCGATGTAGTCCAGGTAGGAGAGCCCCTCGATGTTCCGGGTGATGTAGGCCCCCAGCCCGATGCCCATGGCCACCAGGTAGATCACCGGCTCGAAGAAGTTGGGGAGGATGTTCATCATCCAGGTCTGGCGGTACACGGTGAAGTTCCGCATCCACACGTGGCTGGCCGCCCGCAGCGACACCCCCGGCACCGGTCCGTTCACCGCCGCCCTCCCCGGGCGGGGGGAGTGGCGCTCATTCCCGCAACCCCCTTCCCGTGAGCTTGAGGAACACGTCCTCCAGGGTGGCCCGCCGGGCGTAGAGTTCGACGTGTTCCAAGCGGCGGGCGGTGAGATCGTGAAGCAGCTCCTCCGCGCTCCCGGTGTAGAGGAGGAGCCGGCCCTCCAGCATGTCCGTCCCCGCCACCCTGTCCGCGTAGTGGGCGCGGACCCGGTCCCGGACCTCCGCGTCCGCGGTCACCTCCACCACGTCCCGGGCCACGTTGTCCCGGATGAGGGAGCGCGGGGACCCCTCGGCCACGATCTTCCCCCGCTCCATCACCACCAGGCGGTCGCAGAGCTGCTCCGCCTCGTCCATGTAGTGGGTGGTCAGGAGCAGGGTCCGCTCCTGGCCCTTCAGCCGCCGGAGCTTCTCCCACACCACGTGGCGGGCCTGGGGGTCCAGGCCCGTGGTCGGCTCGTCCAGGATCACCACCCGCGGCTCGTTGATGAGCGACCGGGCGATGAGGAGCCGCCGCTTCATGCCTCCGGAGAGCATGCGCACGTTGACGTCGATCTTCTCCCGGAGCTGGACGAAGTCGACCAGCTCCTCCAGCCGCCGGCGGACCAGGCCCATGGGAAGGTCGAAGTAGCGCCCGTAGACCTCCAGGTTCCTGCGCACCGAGAGCTCGAAGTCCAGGTTGTCCTCCTGGGGCACCACCCCCAGGCCCCGCTTCACCTCCCGGGACTCCCGGCGGACGTCCCGGCCGAGGACGGTGAGCTCCCCCTCCCCCACCGGGGTGGAGCAGCCGATCATCCGCATGGTGGTGGTCTTCCCCGCCCCGTTGGGACCCAGGAATCCGAAGCACTCCCCCGGCCGGGTGTCGAAGGAGATCCCGTCCACCGCGTAGAAGGAACGGTACCGCTTGCGCAGGTCGCGGGCATGGACGGTGACGTCGGCTGGGGGCCCCACCACGGCTCTCCTCGGTTCGGGAACGGAGGCGCCGGGGTCCGGCCCCCGGCGAATCCGAGATGCTACCGCATCCGGCCCCGCCCCTTCGAGGGCCCGCCCGTCCCGCCCCCGGGCCCGGAGGCGGGCGCGGGACCCCCGGTCTGGAATTGGCTTATCCAAACTCTCGTCCCTCCGGCCCCCCGCCTTCCATGGTGCCGGCCCGGGCGGCGGTATACAATTCGGGCCGCGCGCAGGGCTCCAGAGGTTTGCCGGGTCCCCGGCCGAGGGTGGGGAGGCGCGACAGGGCGGCCGGCCGTGGCCGGCGGCTGCGGACAAGGAGTGTCGTTCATGACCAAGCCGTTCAACTCGTTCGAGATGGCCCAGGCCCAGTTCGACTCGGTGGCCGAGCTCCTGGACCTCGATGAACCCGCGCGGGACCTCCTGCGTTATCCCATGCGGGAGTACACCTTCGCCATTCCCGTCCGTCTCGACGACGGCCGGGTGCAGGTCTTCCGGGGATTCCGGGTGCAGCACAACGACGCCAAGGGCCCCTGCAAGGGCGGGATCCGGTTCCACCCGCTGGAGACCCTGGACACCGTCCGCGCCCTGGCCATGTGGATGACCTGGAAGTGCGCGGTGGTGGACATTCCCCTGGGCGGGGGCAAGGGCGGGGTGATCTGCGACCCCCACAACCTGAGCGCCCGGGAACAGGAGTCCATCTGCCGAGGGTTCGTCCGCCGGATGGCCTACGAGATGGGCCCCAACCGGGACGTTCCCGCCCCCGACGTCATGACTTCCTCCCAGCACATGCTGTGGATGCTGGACGAGTTCGAGGCCATCCACGGCTCCAAGCAGCCGGGGTTCATCACCGGCAAGCCGGTGGGGGTGGGCGGCTCGCAGGGCCGCACCGAGGCCACCGGGTTCGGGGTGGTGTTCACCATCCGCGAGGCCATGAAGGAGCTCGGGCTCCGTCCCCAGGACAGCGTGGCCAGCGTCCAGGGCTTCGGGAACGTGGCCCAATACGCCATCCGGCTGCTGGACCAGATCGGGGGCCGGACCCTGGCCGTCTCCTGCTGGAACCAGGCCGAGCAGACCAGCTACACCTACCGGAAGAAGGACGGTGTCGACCTCGACGAGCTGCTGGGGATCACCGACCGCTTCGGCGAGATCCACGGCGGGCGGGCCCGGGAGCTGGGCTACGAGGTGCTCCCGGGAGAGGCCTGGATCGAGCAGGAGGTGGACATCCTCATCCCCGCCGCCCTGGAGAACCAGATCACCGAGGACAACGTGGCGTCGATCCACCCGCGGGTGAAGATCATCGCCGAGGGGGCCAACGGGCCCACCTCCACCGAGGCCGACCAGGCCATCCAGGCCCGGGGCATCTTCCTCATCCCCGACCTCCTGGCCAACGCGGGAGGGGTCACCTGCAGCTACTTCGAGCAGGTCCAGAGCAACATGAACTACTACTGGGACAAGGAGGAGGTCCTGGGTAAGCTGGACCTGAAGATGACCGGGGCCTTCCACGCCGTGAACCGGCTGGCCAAGGAGCGCAACCTGTACATGCGCAAGGCGGCCTACGTGATCGCGGTGGACCGGGTGGCCCAGGCCTGTCGCGATCGCGGCTGGATCTGAGCGGCGGCGCGGCGGACCGCGACGGCGTCCGGGCCCGGCCCCCCGGTACCCTGGAATCCCCTCCGCGGCGGCCCCGGCCGGGGCCGCCGGGAGCGGGGGGAAAGGAGTCCTCGAGCCGATGAACGAGCAGGGATCCGACCGGCCCGTCCTTCCCGCCTATCGACGCGGGTTCTTCGGGACCGGCGACCCGGTGAGCCGCATCGGGGAGGGGGAGATCGGCGGCAAGGCCCGGGGCCTGCTCCTGGCCCGGGACCTCCTCCGGGCCGGGGACGCGGCGTCCTTCCGCGGCATGGAGGTCCGCATCCCCCACTTCGTGGTCCTGGCCACCGGGGTCTTCGACGCCTTCCTGGAGCGGAACCGGCTGCGGGAGACCGCGGAGTCCGGCCTCCCCGACGAGCAGATCGCCCAGGCCTTCCAGGCCGCCTCCCTCCCCACCGAGATCCTCGGGGACCTGAGGCTCCTGGTGGAGGACCTCCACCTCCCCCTGGCCGTCCGCTCCTCCAGCCTCCTGGAGGACGCCCTGCTCCGCCCCTTCGCCGGCGTCTACGAGACCAAGATGACGCCGAACAACCAGCCCGACCCCAGCCTCCGCTTCCAGAAGCTCACCGAGGCGATCAAGTTCGTCTACGCCTCCACCTACTTCAAGACCGCCCGGGACTACCTCCGGGCCTCCGGCGAACCTCCGGGCCGGGAGAAGATGGCCGTCCTCCTCCAGGAGGTGGTGGGAGTCCGCTGCGACGAGCGCTTCTACCCCTCCCTCTCCGGGGTGGGCCGCTCCTACAACTTCTATCCCGGGCCGGGGGCCGGGCGCGAGGAGGGGGTGGTGGAGCTGGCCCTGGGCCTGGGCAAGACCATCGTGGACGGCGGCATCTGCTGGTCCTACTCCCCCGCCCGCCCCAAGGCGCCCCCGCCGGTCTCCTCCCCGGCCGAGCTGATGGGAACCACCCAGAAGACCTTCTGGGCGGTGAACATGGGCAGCCCCCCCGCCTTCGACCCCATCGCCGAGACCGAGTACCTGGTCCGGGCCGGCCTCCCCGAGGCCGAGTACGACGGGACCCTGCGCTACACCGCCTCCACCTTCCTCCCCGACACCGGCCGGCTGTCCCCGGGAACCGGAAGCCCGGGGGCGCGGGTGCTCAACTTCGCCCCCCTGCTGGTGCTGGAGGAGTATCCCCTGAACGCGGCCGTGCGCGCGCTGCTCACGGCCGCGGAGCGGGCGGCGGGGCGGGCGGTGGAGATGGAGTTCGCGATGACCCTGCCCCGGGCCGGAACCTCCGGCGACGCCCGCCTGGGCCTGCTCCAGATCCGGCCCATGATGGTCTCCCACGATCCGGTGGAGATCGCGGAGGCGGAGATGGACCGCCCGGACCTGCTCCTGGCCTCGGACAAGGTGATGGGGAACGGCTCCCTCGACACCCTCCGGGACGTGGTCTACGTGAAGCCGGAGGCCTTCGAGCCGCGGCACACCCGGACCGTGGCCGCGGAGCTGGACCGGCTGAACCTCCCCCTCCAGGAGGCGGAGCGCCCCTATCTCCTCATCGGCTTCGGCCGCTGGGGCAGCTCCGACCCCTGGCTGGGGATCCCGGTCCGGTGGGGCCAGATCGCCGGGGCCAAGGTCATCGTCGAGGCCACCCGGCCCGACATGCACGTCGAGGCCAGCCAGGGATCGCATTTCTTCCACAACATCTCCGGGTTCCAGGTCAGCTACTTCACGGTCAGCCATCTCCGGCCGCCGGGAATCGACTGGGACTGGCTGGCCGGGAACGAGACCGTGGCCGAGACCGGCTTCGTGCGGCACGTCCGGCTTCCCGCCCCCCTCCTGGTCAAGGTGGACGGGCGAACGGGGCGGGGAGCGATCTGGCGCTCCCGGGGGCCGGAATCGTGACCGGGCCCCGGGAAACCCGGCCCTCCCCGGCCGCCCCGCCCGGCTCCGCCGACCCCGAACCGAAGAAGAACACGATGAACGACATGGACAAGTCGACCGAGAAGCTCCTGGCCGCCCTCCACGAGCGGGCCAAGGAACTGAATTGCCTCTACCGGGTGGACGAGATCCTGAGCTGGAAGGACGTTCCCGAAGACGCGGTCTTCCGGGCCCTGGTGGACGCGCTTCCGCCCGGCTGGCAGTACCCTGAGGTGTGCCAGGCCCGGCTCACCGTCGGCCCGGAGGTCTACCAGCCGCCGGACTACCGCCAGACCCCCTGGACCATGGCCACCGAGATCTACGAGCAGGGCGAGGCCATCGGGGAGATCGCGGTCTCCTACACCGAGGAGAAGCCGGAGGTCTTCGAGGGGCCGTTCCTCCAGGAGGAGTACCGCCTCATCGACGCCATCAGCGAACGGATCGGCCTCTATCTCATCCAGAAGCGGCTGCGCACCCATCACGCAAGCTGGCAGAACGCGGTGGAGGAGCTGTCCTCCACCGAGCGCAAGCCGTGGTCCGTGCTTCTCGACTTCCTTCAGCAGACCGACCCCAGCCTGCTCCAGCGCATCACCCGCAAGATGATCAACCACCTGTGCTGGAACGGGGTCACCGAGGCCAACGCGCTCCTCCAGGAGGGCGCCCAGGACGACCGGCAGGCCCCGGAGGCGGAGGACGAGAACCGGCCCCGGCGCCGCCGGCGCCTCACCGACTCCGTCGACCTCACCCGGCGCACCTTCGAGATCGCCCTCCGCCACCTCCGCGAGGAGGACGTGGTCCGGAACATCCAGGCCTGGATCAACGAGGAGAACTCCACCTTCCTCATCAAGTCCCTGGAGAACCCCGGCACCGGCCTGGCCGAGCTGGCCGAGGCGGTCCGCCGCTTCCAGAACGCGAGCATCGAGGAGTCGGAGCTCGCCCCGGCGGTGGCCATGAGCCTCCGGGTGGCCCTCCTCCGCCGCTTCTTCGTGGATCAGCTCGAGTTCATCAACGTGGCCAAGAACTACGTGGAGGTGAAGGACTTCTACGACCTGGTCCAGCGCATCATCTATCCCTCCCGCAGCCAGGGGAAGCTGGGAGGCAAGGGCGCGGGGCTGTTCCTGGCCGTCCTGGCCATCCGCAAGTCCCCCGAACACGCCGAGCAGTTCCGGAACCTCAAGATCCCCAAGACCTGGTACGTGGCCTCGGACGGCATCCTGGACTTCATCCAGCACAACAACCTGAACGAGGTCTACAACCGGAAGTACATGGAGATCGAGCGGGTCCGCCAGGACTACCCGCACATCATCCAGCTGTTCAAGAACTCGGAGTTCACCTCGGAGCTGGTCAAGGGCCTCTCCGCCGCCCTGGACGACTTCGAGGACCAGCCCCTCATCGTGCGCAGCTCCAGCATGCTGGAGGACCGGGTGGGGTCCTCCTTCTCCGGCAAGTACAAGAGCCTCTTCCTGGCCAACCAGGGGACGAAGAAGGAACGGCTGGACGCCCTCCTGGACGCCGTCGCCGAGGTCTACGCCTCGGTGTTCGGACCCGACCCCATCGAGTACCGGGCCCAGCGCGGGCTGCTCGACTTCCGGGAGGAGATGGGGATCATGATCGAGGAGGTGGTGGGCACCCGGGTGGGACGCTACTTCTTCCCCGCCTTCTCCGGGGTCGCCTTCTGCAACAACGAGTTCCGCTGGTCGCCGCGGATCCGCCTGGAGGACGGCCTGGTGCGGATGGTCCCCGGACTGGGCACGCGCGCGGTGGACCGGCTGGGCGACGACTACCCGGTGCTCATCTCCCCCGGCCAGCCCGGGCTGCGCATCAACGTCACCGCGGACGAGATCGTCCGCTACTCGCCCTCCCGGATGGACGTCATCAACCTGGAGAGCAACGCCTTCGAGACCGTGAACGTGCGGGACGTGCTGCGGGAATACGGGGAATCCTACCCCGGAGCCCGGCGGCTGGTCTCCATCGTGGAGGGGGACCGGGTGCGGGAGCCCCGGGGGCTGGAACCGGACTGGAAGCGGGACGACCTGGTGGTGACCTTCGACACCCTGCTCTCCAAGACCCCCTTCATCGGCCAGATCCACTCCCTGCTCCAGGTCCTGCGGGAGAAGCTGGGCATGCCGGTGGACATCGAGTTCGCCCACGACGGCCGCGACCTCTACCTGCTCCAGTGCCGGAGCCAGAGCGGTTCCGAGGAGCACGCCCCCGCTCCCATCCCCCGCGACCTGCCCCGGGACAAGATCCTCTTCTCGGCCACCCGGTACGTGACCAACGGCCGCATCGCCAACATCACCCACCTGGTGTACGTGGACCCGGACGCCTACGGGGAGATCAGCGATCCGCGCACCCTGAAGGACGTGGCCCGGGCGGTGGGCAAGCTCAACACCGTCCTTCCCAAGCGCCAGTTCATCCTCCTCGGCCCCGGACGCTGGGGCAGCCGGGGCGACGTCAAGCTGGGGGTGGGGGTCACCTACTCGGACATCAACAACACCGCGATCCTCCTGGAGATCGCCCGCCGCAAGGGGAACTACGTGCCCGAGCTCTCCTTCGGCACCCACTTCTTCCAGGACCTGGTGGAATCCGACATCCGTTACCTGCCCCTCTACCCGGACGAGGAGGGCAACGCCTTCAACCAGCTCTTCTTCACCCGGGCCCGCAACATCCTGCCCGACATCCTGCCCCAGTTCGCCCACGTGGCCGACACCGTGCGCGTCATCGACGTGCCCAGCGAGACCGGGGGGGAGGTGGTCGAGGTGCTCATGAACGCGGACCTGGACGAAGCGGTGGGGATCCTCGGCCCTCCCGGCCGCGGGGGGGAGGAACCGCTGGTGGTCCGGGAGCCCTCCACCGCGCCGTCCCAGAATCACTGGCGGTGGCGCATGCGCATGGCCCGCCGGATCGCCCGGCTCCTCGAACCCGAGCGCTTCGGGGTGAAGGCCATCTACGTGTTCGGCAGCACCAAGAACGGGACCGCCGGACCCAAGAGCGACATCGACCTGCTGATCCACGTGGAGGGGGACGAGGAGCGGACCGAGCGCCTGACCGTCTGGCTGGAAGGATGGAGCCGGGCCCTGGCGGAGATGAACTACCTCCGCACCGGGTACGCGACCGAGGGGCTCCTGGACGTCCACCTGGTCACCGACGCCGACATCGAGGCCCGGACGAGCTACGCGGCCAAGATCGGGGCGGTCACCGACAGCGCGAAACCGCTCCTCCTGGGTCCCCAGGGCACCACTCCCCGCGAGTCCTGACCCGCCCCCGGGGCGCTCAGAGAAGGACGCGGGTGGCCGCCTCCGGGTCCCGGAGATCGACGCGGACCAGGGCCAGCTCCGGCCCGTCGTGGGCCGCGCCCAGGATCAGGGTCCGGCCCAGGCGCTGGCGCCAGGCCCCGGTCAGCCGCACCGACTCGTGCACGTGGCCGTGCAGGGTCAGGAGCGGCTGTCCGGCCTCGATGAACCGGCGGACGGCGATGCTCCCCACGTGGAGATCGAGGGGGACGTGGTCCACCGACTTCCCGTCCAGCGCCGCCCGGTCGAGCACCGTCTCGTGGGGCGGGGTGTGGAACAGGAACACCGCGCCGGCCAGGGACCGGTCCCCGGCCAGCTCGAGGAGATCCTGTTGGATGGTGGTGTAACGGGCCTCGCGGGGGGGCACCGGCACCGACCGGCGGCCCTCCTCCGGGGAGATGCAGCCGGGGGGAACGTAGCGGGAGACGTCGTAGCGCTCCCAGTCCTTGAGGAGGAAGGGGGTGGGAGGGACGAAGCCGTACCCGTAGACGGTGAAGGACCCGAGGGGAAACCGCCCGCCGTGGGCCCAGGTCCAGAGCCCCTCTTCCTCCCCGGCCCGGAGGGCGGATTCCTCGGCCCGGGGGTCGTCATTCCCCGGGATCAGGAACACCCGGGGATACCCGTCCCCCAGCCGGTGCCGCAGCTCCCGGAAGCCGGGCCGCAGGAAATCCCGGACGAAATCCGCGTGGACGGCGCCGTCGGGGCCTCGGACCCCGCCCCCCAGGGGGAGCAGATCCCCGCCCAGGAACACCGTTCCCGGGCGCTCCTCCCCCACCACCCGGAAGAGCCGCGCGTAGCGGGCGGTCCGGCCGTGGAGATCGGAGACGAAGACACACCGCGTATTCCGTGGTTCCATGATCCGTTCCCACCCCTCCCGCCGCCGGGGCCACCGCCGGCCCGGCCGGGGCGGCTCCGCCCTCGCCGCCGGGCCCGTTCGGGTCCGGGACCACCGCCCGCACCCCGCTTCATCCTACCCCCGGCGCCGCCCGGTGTCGCCGTCCCCGGGGCGGGCGTCCCCCCGGGGATTCCAGGAGATCGAATACCCGTATCGCGTTGACACTGGTTGTGACCGGAGCTAGCGTTATTCGGTTGAATTCCGCAAATAGGCTCCACGAGCCGGGTTCCGAAGGCCGGGAGGGGCATGGGTGGTCGGGAAAGGAAGAGCCGGCCTCACTCCGCCCCCGTCGCCGGCCCCCGGGGAATCCGCCCGGTGGACTGGAGTCCCGGCCGCCAGCATCCAGGGTGGGTCTGGTGGATTCCCAAAGGGGCTGAGGCAGCCCGGGAGGAAGATCAAGTGAGCGACTACGTTTCGTCCTTGATGGAGGATGTGAAGGCCAAGAACCCCGCCGAACCCGAGTTCCACCAGGCCGTTCATGAGGTGGCCGAGTCCCTGGTGCTGGTGCTCGAGCGCCACCCCGAGTACCGGAGCGGCAAGGTCCTGGAGCGGATCATCGAGCCCGAGCGCGTGATCATGTTCCGCGTGCCGTGGCAGGACGACCAGGGGAACGTGCAGATCAACCGCGGGTTCCGCATCGAGATGAACAGCGCCATCGGGCCGTACAAGGGCGGCCTTCGCTTCCACCCCTCGGTGAACCTCGGCATCCTCAAGTTCCTCGCCTTCGAGCAGGTGTTCAAGAACTCCCTCACCACCCTGCCCATGGGCGGCGGCAAGGGCGGCTCGGACTTCGACCCCAAGGGCAAGAGCGACGCCGAGGTGATGCGCTTCTGCCAGAGCTTCATGACCGAGCTCTATCGCCACATCGGGGGCAACACCGACGTTCCCGCCGGCGACATCGGCGTGGGCGGCCGCGAGATCGGGTTCCTCTTCGGGCAGTACAAGAAGATCGCCAACGAGTTCGTCGGCGTCCTCACCGGCAAGGGCCTGAACTGGGGCGGCTCCCTGATCCGTCCCGAGGCCACCGGTTACGGCGCGGTCTACTTCGCGGCCGAGATGCTCTCCACCCGCCGGCAGTCCCTGGAAGGCAAGACCTGCCTGGTCTCCGGCTCCGGCAACGTGGCCCAGTACACCACCGAGAAGATCCTCGACCTCGGCGGCAAGGTGGTCACCCTGTCCGATTCCTCCGGCTACATCTACGACGAGGAAGGCATCGACCGGGACAAGCTGGCCTTCGTGATGCGGCTCAAGAACATCGAGCGCGGCCGGATGAGCGAGTACACCGCGAAGTTCCCCAAGGCGGTCTACACCCCCTTCGACGCCAAGCTGGACCACAACCCGCTGTGGGACCACAAGGCCCACTGCGCGTTCCCCAGCGCCACCCAGAACGAGATCAACATCAAGGACGCCAAGAACCTGCTCAAGAACGGCGTCTACGTGGTCTCGGAGGGGGCCAACATGCCGACCACCCCGGACGGGGTGGAGCTGTTCGTGAAGGAGAAGATCCTCTACGGGCCCGGCAAGGCGGCCAACGCGGGCGGCGTGGCCGTTTCCGGCCTGGAGATGGCGCAGAACAGCATGCGCTACTCCTGGACCCGGGAGGAGGTGGATCAGCGCCTGAGCATGATCATGAAGAGCATCCACAAGTCCTGCGTGGACGCCTCGGAGCGCTTCGGCACCCCGGGCAACTACGTGAACGGCGCCAACATCGCCGGCTTCCTCAAGGTGGCCGACGCCATGATGGACCAGGGGATCGTCTGATCCTCCGGGTCTGAGTCTCCGACGGCGCGGAGTGCCGGTCCCGGCGATCGGCACTCCGCGTTCGTGTTCTGAGGGGGAGCGCGATGCCCACCGAAGCCCGGGGCCCGGAGCACGTCCACTCGAAACCTCGCCTGAGGCGGTTCCAGGACCTGATGCGCAAGCGGGTCCAGAACATCCTCCTCGTCTCCAGCCTCTACGACTCGTTCATCCTCGCCGAGGACGGCCAGCTCAACGAGGCCCTCCTCCGGGAGTACATCGAGCTCAACCTGAGCCAGAACCCGGATCTCACCCGGGTCTCCACCGGGAAGGAAGCGGTGGAGCTGGCCCGGGCCAACCCCCGCTTCGACCTCATCGTCACCACCCTCCGGGTGAAGGACATGAACGCGGTCGAGCTGACCCGGCGCCTGCGGGAGGCCGGACTCGACATGCCGGTGGTGGTGCTGGCCTACAACAACCGCGCCCTCACCGACTTCGTGGCCCGCAACGACATCGAAAGCCTGGAGCGGATCTTCCTCTGGCAAGGGGACGTCCGGGTGCTGCTGGCCATGGTCAAGTACGTGGAGGACCGGTGGAACGTCGCCCACGATTCCGGCACCCTGGGGGTGCCGGTGGTGATCGTGGTCGAGGACAACATCCGCTTCTACTCGTCGTTTCTCCCCGTCATCTACTCGGAACTGGTCAACCACACCCACAACCTGATCCGGGAGGGGTTGAGCCTGGCCCAGAAGATGATGCGCATCCGGGCCCGGCCCAAGGTCCTCCTCTGCACCACCTACGAGGAAGCCTGGGAGTACTTCTCCGCCTACGAGAAGCAGGTGCTGGGGGTGATCTCCGACATCGAGTTCCCCCGGGGGGGTGAACTCGACCGCCGGGCGGGCCTGGAGCTGATCAACCACGTCTCCGCCCGCCAACCCGACGTCCCCATCGTGCTCCAGTCGAGCATCCCCGAGAACGAGGTGCTGGCCCATTCCGCGGGGGCGTCGTTCCTGCTCAAGGGGTCCCCGGTGCTGCTCCACGACCTGCGCCGGATCCTCAAGGACCATTTCGGCTTCGGCGACTTCGTGTTCCGGACCCCCGACGGACGGGAGATCGACCGGGCCCACGACCTGGCCTCGCTGATCGAGAAGCTCCGCACCGTCCCCGCGGAGAGCCTGGCCTTCCACGGCGAGCGCAACCACATCTCCAACTGGCTCAAGGCGCGCACGGAGTTCGCCCTCGCCGAGGCCCTGCGCCCGCGCAAGGTCTCGGACTTCCCCGACCTCGACTCCCTGCGCCGGGAGGTGGTGCGCAGCATCACCGAGTACCGGCAGGAGTGGGAGCGGGTGATCGTGGCCGACTTCGACCGGAACCGCTACGATCCGCTGATCAGCATGGCCCGCATCGGGGGCGGCTCCCTGGGGGGCAAGGCCCGGGGTCTTGCCTTCGTCAACCGCCTGCTCAGCGAGTCCGACTGGGGGGGGCAGTATCCCGGGGTGCGGGTGCTGGTTCCCTTCAGCGTGGTCCTGGGCACCGACATCTTCGACCAGTTCCTGGAGGAGAACGACCTCCGCGACTTCGCCATCGAGGCTTCCTCGGACCAGGCGGTCGAAACCCGGTTCCTGGCCGCCCCCTTCCCCGGGGACGCGCTGCGGGACCTGGCCGCCTTCCTCCGCGAGGTCCACTGCCCCCTCGCCGTCCGCTCCTCGGGACTGCTGGAGGATTCGCCCAACCAGCCCTTCGCCGGCGTCTACCGGACGATCATGATCCCCAACAACGACGAAGACGATGCCCGGCGGCTGGACGACCTGGTGGATGCGGTCAAGCTCGTCTACGCCTCCACCTTCTGCAGCGCGGCCAAGTCCTTCCTGGAGATGACCCCCTACCGGCTGGAGGAGGAGAAGATGGGGGTCATCATCCAGAAGCTGGTGGGGTCGCGCCACGGCCAGCGCTTCTACCCCGACTTCGCCGGGGTGGGCCGCTCCCACAACTTCTATCCCACCCCGCCCCAGACCGCCGAGGACGGGGTGGTGGCGGTGGCCCTGGGCATGGGGAAGACGGTGGTGGACGGGGGTTCGAGCCTCCGCTTCAGCCCCCGCTTTCCCCGGCACCTGCTCACCCTCTCCAACGTCAAGGATGCGGTCAACAACTCCCAGCGGGAGTTCTACGCCCTGGATCTCGACCGGCCCCCGGACGGCGCCGAGAGCCCGGGTTCGGAGCTCACCGCCTACGATCTCACCGCGGCCGAGGAGGACGGAACCCTGGCCGCCCTCGCCTCCACCTACTCTCCCGAGAACGACGCCCTCTACGACGGCACCTCCAGGCCCGGGGCGCGGGTGGTGAGCTTCGCGCCCATCCTCAAGCACCAGCTCTTCCCCCTCGCCGAGCTGCTGGACGAGCTCCTGCGCCTGGGCGCGCGCGGCTGCAGCGCCCCGGTGGAGGTGGAGTTCGCGGTCAATCTCACCGTCCCCCCCGGTTCGCCGGTGGAGTTCGGCTTCCTCCAGATGCGCCCCCTGGCCCTGTCCCGCGAGCTGGAAGAGCTGGAGATCGGGGACGTCGAGGCCGGGGAGCTGATCTGCCGCAGCACCAAGGTGCTGGGGAACGGCAAGGTGGGCGACCTCCGGGACGTGGTGGTGGTGGACTACCACCGCTTCGATCGCTCCCGGAGCGTGGAGGTGGCCGAGATCCTGGCCCGGGTCAACGCCCGGCTGCACGCCGACGGCGTCCCCTACCTGCTCATCGGGGTCGGCCGGTGGGGCTCCGCCGACCCCTACCTGGGCATCCCGATCTCGTGGAGCCAGATCGCCGGAGCGCGGGTGATCGTGGAGGCGGGATTCAAGGACTTCCGGGTCACCCCCTCCCAGGGCACCCACTTCTTCCAGAACATCACCAGCTGCAACGTGGGGTACTTCACCGTCAACCCCGAGGCGGGGGACGGCTTCCTGGACTGGAGCTGGCTGAACGCGCAGCCCGCCCTCCACGAGGAGGATTGCGTCCGCCACCTCCGGCTAGACCGGCCCCTGGTGGTGAAGATGAGCGGGAAGAAGGGCGAAGGGGTCATCCTGAAGCCCTCCTGACCCCGGCCCGGGAGCCCGGGGCCGCCCCCCGCCGCGACCAGGAAAGGGGCGGGCGCGAGGGGGACGCCCATGTCGACCGGACCGGTCATCTGGACGCCTATCCCCTTTACAGCGAAGATGTTATGCTTTCCGGCACCGCATTCTCCCTTGGCTTCGATCACCCGTTTCCCGCCCCACGTCCGCCCGGCGGTCCACCACCCGCGCGGCCGTGCCGGGCGGATCGAGCAGAGGCTCCATGGACGTACTGGAAACCCACATCGACGTCACTTCCCCCGACTACCGCCGCAACCGCCAGCACATGGAGGCCCTGGTGGCCGAGCTGCGCGAACGGACGGCCGAGGCCCGCCGGGGCGGGCCGGAGAAGACCCACCAGCGGCACCGCGAGCAGGGCAAGATCTTCGTCCGGGAGCGGCTGAACCGCCTCCTCGATCCCGACACCCCGTTCTTCGAGTTCTCCCCCCTGGCCGCCCACGGACTCTACCGGGACGAGGCGCCGGCGGCGGGGGTGGTGACCGGGATCGGCCGGGTCTCCGGCCGTGAAGTCATGATCGTGGCCAACGACGCCACCGTCAAAGGGGGGACCTACTTCCCCATGACGGTGAAGAAGCACCTCCGGGCCCAGGAGGTCGCTCTGGAGAACCACCTCCCCTGCGTCTACCTGGTCGACTCGGGGGGTGCCTTCCTCCCCCTCCAGGACGAGGTCTTCCCCGACCGGGACCACTTCGGCCGCATCTTCTACAACCAGGCCCGGATGTCGGCGGCGGGGATCCCGCAGATCGCGGCGGTGATGGGGTCCTGCACCGCGGGCGGGGCCTACGTCCCGGCCATGAGCGACGAGGTGGTGATCGTCAAGGGCACGGGAACGATCTTCCTCGGCGGCCCCCCGCTGGTCAAGGCGGCCACCGGGGAGGAGGTGAGCGCGGAGGAGCTGGGCGGCGCCGACGTCCACACCCGCCGGAGCGGGGTCGCCGACCACTACGCCTCGGACGACGATCACGCCCTCCACATCGTGCGCTCCATCGTGGCCAACCTGAACCGCCGTCCCCGGGTGCCCGAGGACCGCCTCGCCCCCGAGGATCCCCTCTACGACCCGGCCGAGATCTACGGCATCATGCCCTTCGAGTTCCGGCGGGCCTTCGACGTGCGGGAGGTGATCGCCCGGGTGGTCGACGCCAGCCGCTTCCACGAGTTCAAGGAGAACTACGGCACCACCCTGGTCACCGGATTCGCCCGCATCCACGGCTACCTGGTGGGAATCCTGGCCAACAACGGGGTGCTGTTCTCGGAGAGCGCCCTCAAGGCGGCCCACTTCGTGACCATGGCCGACAAGCGTCGGATCCCCCTCGTCTTCCTCCAGAACATCACCGGGTTCATGGTCGGAAAGGCCTACGAGGAGGGGGGGATCGCCAAGGACGGGGCCAAGATGGTCCACGCGGTGGCCAACGCCACCGTGCCCCGGTTCACCGTCATCATCGGGGGCTCCTTCGGGGCCGGCAACTACGGCATGTGCGGCCGGGCCTACCAGCCCCGCCAGCTCACCATGTGGCCCAACGCCCGCATCTCGGTCATGGGGGGGAGCAGGCGGCCCTGGTCCTGGCCCAGGTCAAGGAGGAGCAGCTCAGCCGCCGGGGGCAGGGCTGGACCCCGGCCGAGCGCGAGGCCTTCATGGCCCCCATCCTGGAGAAGTACGAACGCGAGGGAAGCCCCTACTACTCCACCGCCCGCCTGTGGGACGACGGGATCGTGGACCCGGTGGAGACCCGGCGGATCCTGGCCCTGGGGATCGCCGCTTCCTACAACGCCCCCTGGCCGGAGCCGGGCATGGGCATCTTCCGCATGTAGCCCGCGGGCAAGGAGCCGACCGTGACCGAACGTGAACGCCCCCACCTGAAGATCGACCTCGACGGCGCCGTCGCCCGGGTGACCCTGGCCCGGCCCGAGGTCCGCAACGCCTTCGACGACGACCTCGTCCGCTCCCTCACCGAGGCCGCCACCGCCCTCGGCGCCGACGACCGGGTGCGGGCGGTGGTGCTGGCCGGCGAGGGGAAGGTGTTCTGCGCCGGGGCCGACCTCCGCTGGATGCAGCGGATGGTGGACTACGGCGAGGCGGAGAACCGCGCCGACTCCGAGGCCCTGGCCCGGATGTTCGAGGCCTGGGACGACCTCCCCCGGCCGGTGGTGGGGCGGATCCAGGGCGCGGCCATCGGCGGGGGAACGGGATTGGTGGCGGTATGCGACGTGGCCGTGGCCGCCGGGGACGCGGTGTTCGCCTTCTCCGAGGTCCGGTTGGGGATCCTCCCCGCGGTGATCTCCCCCTTCGTGATGCGGAAGATCGGCCCCGGGGCGGCCCGGGACCTGTTCCTGACCGGGGACCGGTTCGACGCCGTCCGCGCCCGGGAGATCGGCCTGGTGCAGCGCACCGTTCCCGCCGCGGACCTGGACGCGGAGGTGGACGCGGTGGTGGCCTCCCTCGCCGCCGGCGGTCCCGCCGCCCAGACCCGGATCAAGCGCCTGGTCAGCGAGATCGCCGGCCATCCCCCGTCCCGCTCCCGCGAGCTCACCGCCGCGGCCATCGCCGCCGCCCGGGTGAGCCCCGAGGGGCAGGAGGGCATGCGGGCGTTCCTGGAGCGCCGGTCGCCGGCCTGGAAGAAGGAGAGCTGAGGTGTTCGAGAAAGTCCTGGTGGCCAACCGGGGGGAGATCGCGCTCCGGATCATGCGCACCCTGGAGGAGATGGGGATCGTGCCGGTGGCGGTGGCCTCGGAGGCCGATCGCGACGCCCCCCATGCCCTGAGCGCGGCCGAGACCCACGTGATCGGCCCCGCCCCGGCGTCGGAGTCCTACCTCCGGATCGAGGCGGTGGTGGAGGCGGCCAAACGCAGCGGTTGCGACGCGGTGCACCCGGGCTACGGGTTCCTGTCCGAGAACGCCGCCTTCGCCGAAGCCTGCGAGAACGCGGGCATCCGGTTCATCGGGCCCTCCCCCGAGGCCATGCGGGTGATGGGTTCCAAGACGGCCAGCCGCGAGGCCATGCAGAAGGCGGGGGTGCCGGTGGTCCCCGGCTTCCAGGAGCCCGGGGCCGACGGCGCCCGCCTGGAGCGGGCCGCGGCCGAGCTCGGCTTCCCGGTGCTGGTCAAGGCCTCGGCCGGCGGCGGGGGCAAGGGGATGCGGGTGGTGCGGGAACCGGGCGAGCTCCGGTCCGCCCTCTCCCTCTCCCGAAGCGAGGCCCGGGCCGCCTTCGGGGACGACACCGTGTACCTGGAGCGTTACCTGGAGCGGCCCCGCCACGTGGAGATCCAGGTCTTCGGCGACGCCGGCGGCAACGTGTTCCACCTCGGCGAACGCGAGTGCAGCATCCAGCGGCGGCACCAGAAGATCCTGGAGGAGACCCCCTCCCCTGCGGTGGACCCGGAGCTGCGCGCGCGCATGGGCGAGGCCGCGGTGGAGGCGGCGCGGGCGGTGCGCTACCGGAACGCGGGCACGGTGGAGTTCCTGCTCGACGCCCAGGGCCGGTTCTACTTCCTGGAGATGAACACCCGCCTCCAGGTCGAGCATCCGGTCACGGAGATGGTCTACGGGGTGGACCTGGTGGCGGCCCAGGTGCGGACCGCGGCCGGCGAGGGGCTGGGGTTCGACCCCGCCTCCCTCTGCCCCCGCGGACACGCCGTGGAGGCGCGGATCTACGCCGAGGACCCGGCCCAGGGATTCCTCCCCCAGACCGGGTCCGTGCTCCGGCTCCGCATCCCCCACCGCCCTGGGCTGCGGGTGGACGCGGGGCTGGCCGAGGGCCGGGAGGTGGGTCTCTACTACGACCCCCTGCTGGCCAAGGTCATCGCCTGGGGGGAGGACCGCGCCACCGCCACCAGCCGTCTCCACGCCGCCCTGGGCGGTCTGGCCGTGCTCGGGGTGACCACCAACGTGGACTTCCTCATGGACGTGCTTGCCCTTCCCGCCTGGCGGACGGGCGATCTCCACACCGGCTTTCTGGACGAGCATCTTCCCGCCTGGCGGGGGCCGGAGGAGCCGCCGCCCGAGGTGGTGGCCCTGGCCGCGGCGGCCTCGATCCGCCCCGAAGCGGTCTCCGGGGACGGCCGCGGCGCCCTCCCCACTCCCTGGACCACGGTGGGGAACTGGTCCCCCCTGGGAGGACGCTGAGATGGAGGTGAAGCTCAACTACGGCGGCGCCGTGCACCGGGCCCGGCGCGACGGCCCCGGCGAGGTCACCGTGTTCGACCGGGACGGCAGCTCACGGGCCTTCCACCTGGAGCGCCTGGCCGAGGGGGACATGGCCCTGGAGAACGAGGACGGACTCCACCGGGCGGTGGGGGCCCGCTCCGGGGAAACGGTGTGGGTGCACTGGCGGGGCCGGACCTGGCGCTTCGAGATGGACCGCGGACGCGGCCGGGGCCGCACCGCCGCGCCCGGCGGGCTCGCCTCCCCCATGCCGGGCCAGGTCCAGAAGGTCCTGGTCGAGCCGGGGGACGCGGTGGAGGCGCAGCAGCCGCTGGTGGTGGTGGAGGCGATGAAGATGCAGCTCGAGATCAAGTCCCCTCGCGCGGGCCGCGTCAAGCGGGTCCTGGCCGCTCCCGGCCAGCCGGTGGCCGCCGGCGCTCCCCTGGTGGAGCTGGAGGAGGAGGAATGACCCTTCCCGAACGCGCCACCGTGGTGGAGGTGGGACCGCGGGACGGGCTCCAGAGCCTGGGAGCGGTGATCCCGGTGGAAGCCAAGGTGGAGCTGGTGAACCGGCTCTCGTCCACCGGACTTCCCGTGATCGAGGTCGGCGCCTTCGTGAGCCCCAAGTGGGTGCCCCAGATGGCGGACTCCGGCCGGGTGCTGCGGGAGATCGACCGGCGGCCCGGCGTGCGCTACCCGGTGCTGGTGCCCAACGAGCGCGGCCTGGACCGGGCCCTGGAGGCGGGGGCGGAGGAGATCGCGGTGTTCACCGCGGCCTCGGAGACCTTCAACCGCAAGAACACCAACGCCGGCATCGCCGAGTCCATCGAGCGGTTCCGGCCCGTGGTCCGTCGGGCGCGGGAGGAAGGCGTGCGCGTCCGCGGCTACGTCTCCACCTGCTTCGGCTGCCCCTACGAGGGGCCGGTGCCGCCGGGGAAGGTGCTGGAGGTGGTGCGGATGCTGGACGGGATCGGGGTGGAGGAGTTCTCCATCGGCGATACCATCGGGGTCGCCGACCCGGGCGGGATCGAGAGCGTGTTCTCGCTCCTCCTGGCCGGCTTCCCCGCCCCGCGGCTGGCCCTGCACGCCCACGACACCCGGGGCACCGCCCTGGCCAACTGCTACCGCGCCCTCACCCTGGGCATCGCCGTCTTCGACACCTCGGCCGGCGGGGTGGGCGGCTGTCCCTTCGCCCCCGGCGCCACCGGGAACCTGGCCACCGAGGACCTGGTCTACCTGCTCCACGGCCTCGGCGTGGCCACCGGCGTGGACCTCGACGCCCTGGTGGAGGCGAGCGCCTATCTGGAGACGGTGCTGGGAAGCCCCCTCCCCGGCCGCGCCTACCAGGCCCTCCGCCGCTCGTCCCTCCGACGCCCCGGATCCTGATCCCGCGGGGACGGGGGGCTCAGGGCGCCACCACCAGCTTCCCGGTCGCCGCTCCGGCGGCGGTCCGGAGCCGGAGGAAGTAGACCCCCGCGCCCACCCGGTTTCCTCCCGAGTCCCGCCCGTCCCAGGGCACGCTGTACTCCGCCGGCTCGGCGTCCCGATCGAAGAGGGTGCGCACCCGGCGGCCGGATACGTCGACCACCTCCAGGCGCACCGGACCCGGGACGGACACCGTGAAGGCGAGGACCGTGCCGCCGCGGAGCGGATTGGGCCGCCCCGGGGCCAGGGCGGGCCCGGCCGGCGACCATCCCGCCGGGGGCGCCTCCACCGGGCCGAACCAGGAAAGGTCGCCGCGCCGGTCGAGGGCGCCCACCCGGTAGCGCAGGCGGCCGGCCGGAGCCTCGGAGTCGGCGAACTCGTAGGCGGGTCCCGGGCCGGGGGTCCCCGGATCCAGGCGCACCCAGGCTCCCCCGCCGGCGTCGCGCTCGACCAGGAACGCGGCCGGGGGCACGTCGCCGGCCAGGCGCCAGCGGAGCAGCACCCCCGGTCCCCGCCGGGCCGCGGCCAGCTCCAGGATCCGGACCGGGACCAGCCCCCCGGCCCGCCAGCGGCCGAAGTCGTTGGCCGGGACCCCGCCCGCGGCGGTGAAGGAACCGCCCACGGTCAGGGTGTCCCCGCTCAGGACCAGGCACTCCGCGGACCCGGCCAGCCCGGAGCCGAGGGCATGCCAGGAGGATCCGTCCCACCGCCCCAGGCCGTTCAGGACCTGGCCGGCGGCGGAGACGAAGTCGCCGGCGGCGTAGAGATCCCCGGAGGAGGCGGCCAGGGTCCGCACGGGAAGGCCCTGGAGCTCGTCTCCGGGGGCTCCCGACCACGCCGCCCCGTTCCATTCCACCAGCCCGTTCACGTGGACCTCCCCGCTCCGGGTGAAGTCGCCGGCGGCGAAGAGCCGCCCCCCGGCTGCGGCCAGGTCGGAGACCTCGCCGTCCACCCCGTCGCCGAGAGGCTCCCAGGCGGAGCCGGTCCAGCGGGCCAGGTTGGCCGCGGTCACGCCGCCCAGCTGGTCGAACTTCCCGCCCACCACCAGATCGCCCCCGTCCAGGCAGAGGCTGGTCACGTAGTACGGGGGGGCGACGCCGGTGCCGAAGCCGGCCCAGATCACCCCGTCCCAGACCGCCACCCCTCCCGCCGGCGCGCCGCCGGCGGCGGTGAAGTCGCCCCCGGCATAGAGAGTCCCGTCCTCGTCCACGGCCAGGTCCCGGCAGGCGCCGTTCAGGCCCGTCCCCAGCGCGCTCCAGCTTCCGCCGTCCCAGAAGGCCACCGCGGCCGCGGGGATGTCCCCGGCCCAGCCGAAGGCGCCCCCCGCGTAGAGCACGTTGCCGTGCACGGCCAGCGCGTACACCGACCCGTCGAGGCCCGCTCCCAAGGCCGCCCAGCCCGAACCGTTCCAGAAAGCGACGTGGTTGACCAGGATGCCCCCGGCCACGATGAAGTCGCCGCCGGCGTAGACTCCGCCCTGCCCCACCGCCAGCGCCCGTACCGTGCCCTGGATGCCCAGGCCCAGCGCGTGCCACCGGCCTTCCCGCCACTCCGACACCTCCTGCACCAGGCGGTCCCCGGCGGCGCCGAAGTGCCCCCCCACGGCCAGGCGGCCCTCGGAGCCGGTATCCAGCGCGAACACCGGCCCGACGACCCCCTCCCCGTAGGTGGACCAGGTCTCTCCGTCCCAGCGGCCCACGTAGCTCACCGGAGCGTCGCCCATCCGTTCGAACTCCCCGCCCGCGTAGAGATCCCTGTCGATGAGGCGGAGCACCCGGACCGGGTGGTCCGGCGGGGTGACGAAGCCGGACCATGTCTGCCCGTCCCACCCGGCGAGGTAGGTCACCGTGGCCGTGCCGGCCCGGGTGAAGTCGCCCCCGGCGTAGAGGGTCCCGTTCCGCACCGCGAGGGTCCGCACGGTGTTGTTCATGCCTCCGCCCAGCGGCTCCCAGGTGCCGCCGGTCCAGCGGGCCACCTCGCGCACCTCGGAGCCGCTCCCCGACTCCGCGTAGGAGCCGCCGGCATAGACGGTGTCCCCGGCCACGGCCAGGGCATAGACGACGGAGGCGTCGGCCACGTCGCCCAGACCATCCCCTAGCGGGCTCCAGGCCGCGCCGTCCCAGCGGGCCACCCTTCGCGCCGCGGTGCCTCCCGCGACCTGGAAGGTCCCCGCCGCCAGCACGTCGGAGCCCTGAAGGGCGATGGCGAAGACCTCGTTGGACACCCCGTCCCCCAGGGCGGTCCAGGATTCCCCGTCCCAGGAGGCGAGGTTGGAGGCCTCCACGCCGCCCGCCCGGGTGAAGAACCCGCCGATCAGGAGCCGGTCCCCCCTCACCACGAGGGCGTTCACCACCGGATGCACGGTTCCGCTCACCGAGAGACCGCCCCCCACGGGGCGCCAGCGCCGGCCGTCCCAGCGGGCCAGCCCCTCCGCGGGCGTTCCGCCGACCTGGGTGAAGTCCCCCCCCGCGTAGAGGTGGCCCTGGAAGTAGGCCACCGCCTTCACCGGGCCGTCGGCGCCGGGGAACCCGAACCGGTCGTCCCAGCGCGCGTCGCCTTCCGAGGCGTTTGCGTGGGCGGCGGCAAAGGCGGAGAGCAGGGCGCAGGCGATGAGCGCTACGGCGGGGAGAATCCCCGGCGGGATGCGGCGAATAGCCATGGCGGTCCGTCCTCGATTCAAGCCCGATCCGGCCCGCCCGCCGGGGCGGGGCCCGATCCGGCCCGGCCCCCGGCAGGCGGCTGCCGGTGACTATACCGCGAGCGGCGGCGGTGGTGAGGATGGATCCGGAGCGATCGGGTCGTCTTGCCCCGGCGGCCCGGACACCATTCGGGCCGATCCGGTCCGGTGATCCGCAACAAGACGTTTCAGCCGGGGCGGCAACCGCGGATTGCCGGCGGCAAGGTCCCCCGGAGAGGCAGTCACTTCGGGAGCGGGCGGCCCCGCGAAGCCGGAAACCGCAAGCGACTCAAACGATTGCCGTGCCGTGAATTGAGAGATGAATCACGTTTATCCCGAGAATGGATGGGAACACCTCGTTCCAGCGCCGATAGAATCCGGGGCTGACGGATGGCGCCCGTCGGAACGGAAACACACGAAGACGATCCGGGGAACGCACTCCGGGCCGCCACGGTCCGACGGACGCCCCGATAAGGAGTGAGGTGGGATGAGAAGCTTCCGGCTCGGTGCCTGGATTGCGGTTTCGGCGGCGGTGGGCCTCCTCGTCTGGGGAACGGCCCAGAGGTCCTACGGGTTCGCCGCGGAGATCACCAACGACGACTGCATGCTCTGTCACAACGGGGACGATCCCGAGATCCCCAAGGTGACCGACACCATGCTCGCCCACTCCTCGCACAGCGGTTTCGCCTGCGTGGACTGCCACGCCGACGTGGAAGAGATTCCCCACCCCGAGCAGCTGGCCCGGGTGGACTGCGGGGGGTGCCACTCCGACGAGGCGGCCATCTACACCATGCACGGCCGCGGCACCGTGGGCAAGACGGAGGACCTTCCCGGCTGCTCGGACTGCCACGGTAGTCACGAGATCCTCCCCTCCAGCGAGCGCGATTCGGCCACCAACCCCGCGCACCTCTCCGACACCTGCGGCCAGTGCCACCGGAACCTCGACCTGGCCAAGAAGCACGACATCATGCTCAAGAAGCCGGTGGAGGTGTACGAGTCCAGCGTGCACGGGAAGGCGGCCCTGGGCGGGGTCTACGTGGCCGCCACCTGCACCGACTGCCACTCCACCGAGGGCACCGCCCACCGGATCCTCGGCCCCGGGGACTCCCAGTCGAGCATCAACCACTTCAACATCCCCAACACCTGCGGCCAGTGCCACAAGGGGATCTCCCAGGACTACTGGGAGGGGATCCACGGGCAGCTCACCGCCCGCGGCGAGACCGACACCCCGGTGTGCACCGATTGCCACGGTGAGCACGGGATCCTGCCCCCCAACGATCCCCGCTCCAACGTGAGCCCGACCCAGGTAGCCGAGGCCACCTGCGCCCCCTGCCACGAGTCGGCCCGCCTGAACGAGAAGTACGGTATTCCCGCCGGGCGCCTGGCCACGTTCATCGACTCCTACCACGGGTTGAAGAGCCGGGCCGGCGACGTCACCGTGGCCAACTGCGCCAGCTGCCACGGCGCCCACCGCATCCTGCCCAGCGCCGATCCCTCCTCGTCCATCAACCCGGCCAACCTGAAGCACACCTGCGGCCAGTGCCATCCCGCCATCACCACCCAGCTGGCCCAGACCAAGATCCACACCGGCAACGCGGGGGCCAAGACCGGGTGGGCGGCCTTCTTCACCCGCCTGTACCTCATCATGATCGTGGGCATCATCGGGGGGATGGTGATCTACGTGACCATGGACTTCCGGGGCCGGTTCAAGGAGGTGCTGGCCAAGCCGCAGGTGCGGCGGATGGACCCCAACGCCATCTTCCAGCACAGCATCCTCACCGTCTCCTTCATCGTCCTGGTCATCACCGGGTTCGCCCTCCGCTATTCCGAGGCCTGGATCTTCCGGAGCCTGTTCGGCTGGGACGGCGGGTTCCGGATCCGCGGGATCATCCACCGCGGGGCGGCGGTGGTGCTGGTCTTCGGGGCCGTCTGGCACCTGTTCTACCTTCGGGGCAAGAACGGCCGGATGTTCGCCAAGGGCATGCTCCCCGGGAAGTCCGACGTGGTGGAGCTCTGGCAGATGGTCCGCTACAACCTCGGCTGGGGTAAGAAGCACCCCCACTTCGGCCGCTTCACCTACGTGGAGAAGGCCGAGTACTGGGCCCTGGTCTGGGGAACGGCGGTCATGGCCGGGACCGGGTTCTTCCTCTGGTTCGAGAACGTGGCCGTCAAGGTGTTCCCCAAGGGCTTCCTGGACGTGATGCTGGTGATCCACTTCTACGAGGCCTGGCTGGCCACCCTGGCCATCGCCATCTGGCACATGTACTTCGTGGTCTTCCGGCCCGGCACCTATCCCGGGAATCCGGCCTGGCTCACCGGGAACATGCCCAAGGACCTCTATCACGAGGAGCATCCGGCCGACGCTCACCCGCGGGAGGCCCTCCCCGACGACGACATGGTGGCCGGTCCGGACGAGCCCCGGGTGACCCGGAAGTCGTCCTAGAACCGGAACCGGACGGCGAGGCCCTCCCGTCCGGCGGATCCCGGTCGAAGCTGCCGGCGGCGGGGGTTCGTTCCCCCGCCGCTTTTTCGCGTCCGGCGCCGGTGCCCCCCCTCCTGGCCGGCGCTGCGGCACCGGGCGTCCCGGTGGACCGGGAACCGGGTGGAAGGGAGGGTACCCGGGTGCGCATTCCTCCTGGTCCCCGGCCTTGGACTTCTTTGGATCCGGCCCGTTCGCTGGGGAACAGCCCTGTGTCCGAGCTGGGGCCCCCAATCCACCGGCCCCGCACTCCACCATGCGGTGATCACCCGTATATGGACTCCTCCCGTCTAGGGGTTCTTCAGGCCGAGGGGTTCTGCTGCAATGAAGGGATGGAGGGTCGAGACGGCATCCGTATATACGGCCCTTAGGTGGAGCTTCGTGCTCCTGGCCAAGATGGTTCCAATGCGCGTGGGGCAGCCAATCGGGTACGCGATCTCGGGGATCACGGGTGCATAGCGGCTCGCTCCCACGCCGGTCCGACCGGGTTCCATCTCCCGTTGTGGCAACGTCCTCCTCGGTAGGTCAGGATCCGGCCTAGGGCCGGAAGGGTCGGTTTTGGGTGGCCACCGCCCAGGCGACCCGGGCGGTCTTGTTGGCGAGGGCGACGGCGGCGATGTTCCGCCCCCGCCGACACTCGACCTGGAGCATCCACTGTTGCCGGGGCGTGGGCGATTGCTTGCGACCAGCCCAGGTCAGGACGGTGCGGGCGCCGTGGATCAAGGGGGTGCGCACGGGGATCGGAACTCCGTCCTTCTCCAGCGCCCGAACCGCCGGAGCCACCTTGCGGGCTCCGACCGGGATGGTGACCCCATACTCCCGCAGGATCCCCCGGATCGCGTTGATTCGGGCAGTGCGGGTGGTCACGTACCCCGACCGCAGCCGGTGCAGGGAAGCCAGGCACTGCTGGTCCGGAGTCTTGACCGGCACCGGCCGGATCTCCTCGTTGCGGTCCGCCTCGAGCAAGGCCTTGGCGTCGGCCCGATCCGTCTTGTCCCCCACCCGGTAGCGGCTCACGCGGTGGGGAGGAAGCAGGGCCGCCGTATGTCCCGCCGCCTGGACCCGGCGGGCCCAGTAGTGAGCCGACCCGCACGCTTCGAACAGGAACCGGGACGGCGGGCACTGTCCGATGAACTGTTCGAACTTGCGTCGGGTCAGCCGTTGCGGGCGGTTCACCCGTCCCGGCCGGGACGACTCGGCGACCTGAAAGACGCTCTTGGCGAGATCGACGGCGATGGTATGCTGCATCTGGACTCCTCCTGGCTGGTGGCCTACGGGGCCGTTATTCGCTTGGCACCATGGTGCCGCGCCCAGCGGGAGGAGTCCATTCCATCAGGTACTCATGCCCGGCCGCAGCCGCCCCGCGGATGACGAGCCCGGGACAAGGCTGAGTGACCGCGGTTCTCGCCCCGGAGGGCTCTCCTGCAAGGCCGCAGCCGCCCCACGAATGACGAGGCAACGTGGACGGCGGCGGGCCGAAGCGCCTGGCGCTCTCCTGCAAGGCCGCAGCCGCCCCGCGGATGACGAGGCAACCTGGACGGCGGCGGGCCGAGCATCGAAGATGCGAGGGGGCCCCCCGCCGGCCAGAGCGAGCCGATAGAACGATCCGGGGGATCGTTCCGGCGAGCGCTGCCGAGAAATCGCGGGGCGGAACGGCCGCGCGAGGGGGGACCGGCGGGCGAGCCGGGAGTAGTACCCGGGTGCGCATTATTCTTGGCCCTCGGCCTTGGACTTCTTTGGACGCGACCCGTTCCCTGGGGAACAGCCCTGTGTGCGACTTGGCGCCCGACACTGCCCGTGTCCTCGTGCCGCCGCAGCCGCCCCGCGAATGACGAGGCAACGTGGACGGCGGCGGGCCGAAGCGCCTGGCGCTCTCCTGCAAGGCCGCAGCCGCCCCGCGGATGACGAGGCAACCTGGACGGCGGCGGGCCGAGCATCGAAGATGCGAGGGGGCCCCCCGCCGGCCAGAGCGAGCCGATAGAACGATCCGGGGGATCGTTCCGGCGAGCGCTGCCGAGAAATCGCGGGGCGGAACGGCCGCGCGAGCGGGGGCGAGACCGCGCAGATACCGAGGACTCCCGGGGCGGAACGGCGGCGGGAGCGGCCCGACCGGGACGGCTTTCCGCGCACCCGGATGCCCACCCCGCCCCCGGGCGCGGCCGCAAACGACCCGGGCCCCGGGAAGCTCTCCCGCGGGCCCGGGCCCGGGACCAGTGCGCCGGTCGGCTACGCGACCGCGGCTACTTGTACCCGAAGAGCACCGAGTAGAGGATGAGTCCGATCATGAGCACCCCGATGGCGAGGGCGATGGACCCGAAGATCCGGACCATGATCTGGCGATTGCGCTCCGGAGGCCGGTTGACCACCCGCCGGGCCAGGTCCCCGCTCCGCCGCATCTCCTCGAACTCCTGCGGCCGCTCCTCCTTGTACTGCTTGAGCGGGGTCACCCCGGTGAAGATCACCGTGTCCATCGGGAACGCCTCCGGGCGGAGGTGGGTGTTGAAGAAGTGGATGGTGAAGATGAAACCCACCGCCAGCAGGGCCTCGTCGCTGTGGACGATGGTGGCCACGTTGATGAACCACCCGGGGAGGACCTTGGTGGCGATCTCCGGGAACCAGAGCATGAGCCCCGAGGCGCCGATCACCGCCACGCCCCAGAACACGGCCAGGTAGTCGAACTTCTCCCAGTAGGTCCAGCGCCCGTACTGCGGCCGCGGCCCCCGGTTGAAGAACCACTTCAGGGTCCCCCAGAAGTCCTTGACGTCCTTGAGATTGAACATCAGGGAGTTGTGGCCGAAGATCAGCTCCTTGAAGCTCATATGCCGCCGCCGCTTGTGGCGGATGAGGTTGGTGATGTGGAAGGCGAAGTAGCCGAAGGTCATCACCGCCGCGATGCGATGGATCACCCCCGCCACCCTCACCCCACCGAGGAGGTTGGACAGGAACGCGGCCCAGGCCATGGATGAGAACTTGAGCATCATCCCGGTGAGGGCCAGGGACAGGAAGCTCACGATCACGAAGATGTGGGTGATGCGCTGGGAGGTACTGAACCGCTTGACGAAGTACCGGCCCTCCTCGGTGGCCGCGACCCGCTTGTGCTCCCGCATGGCGGTGAAGGAGCGCGGCAGCCAGAGGATGGTGTGGATCCCGAAGAACCCGAACACCCCGAACAGGAGCAGGGTCATGGCCCAGTAGGTGTAGTAGAGGGCCGGGTACTTCTTCGGATCGTGGTGGGTGGCGTGGGTCAGGTACCCGGTGAACCGCGCGTTGGCGTCCTCATGGCACTGGCTGCAGGTCCCCACGATGTTGGTCATGGACACCGAGGAGCGCGGGTCGTTGACGGCGAAGATCTCGTGGGCACCGTGACAATCCGAGCACTTGGCCGCCTTGAGGTAGCCCAGCCGGTAGGCCTTTCCGTGCATGGTATCCAGGTAGGTTTCGGCCAGATCGGTGTGGCACGAGCCGCACTGCCCGGTCACCTCGGCCATGAACTCGTCCTGCTTGACGTCGGAGATGGTGTGCGCCGAGTGGCACTCGGTGCAGCTGGGGAGCCTCTCCGGATCCACGTTCTTGGCGGTGAAGTGCACGCTCTCCACGAAGGAGTTGTAGATCCCCCGGTGGCAGGTGGCGCAGGTGGCGGGGATGTTCTTGTGCGACACCGAGGATCGGGGATCGGAGTGCTTGAGCACGAAGTGGGCGGTGTGGCAGTCGGTGCAGATGGCGCTGGGCAGCAACCCCTTCTCGGTCAGCCCCCGCCCGTGGACGCTGTGGGAGTAGTCCGAGAGGGCGTTGGTCTCGGCCAGGTCCGCCGCCTCCCCCGCCCTGCCGTTGGCCCGGTGGCAGTTCCCGCAGAGCTGGGGCACGGCGGCCCGGTAGGTGCGGGCGTCCTCGTCCTTGATGCTCTTGACCTTGTGATCGCCGTGGCAGGTGGTGCAGTAGGGGGCTTGGGGCGTCCCCTCCATGAACGCGGTGCCGTGTCCGCTGGCGAAGTAGTCCTCGGACACCTTGGCGTGGCAGGAGGAGCAGTCCACCCGTCCCGCGGTCTCGCAGGGGCGGTCGAGCCGGGGGTCCACGTCGAAGTGGCACTTGACGCAGGGGATGTTCTGGTGGACCGAGGCGTCGAGGTCCTCCTTCTTGACCACCAGGGAGAGGGTGTCCGGGGAGGCGGGGTCCGCGTGCTTGATGTCCGGCTTCTCGTGGCACTTCAGGCAGTCCCGGTCGGACACGGTCAGCGCCACCACTTCCTTGCGCACCTTGTGGGGCATGTGGCAATCGGTGCAGGCGGGGATCTTGCCCGGAGCCTGCTCCCAAAGTTCGCCCCGGATCACCTTCACGTGCACCTGCTCGATCCGCGAGTGGCACTTCATGCAGGTGGCGGCGACGTGGCGGGGAGAGATCGAGGATTCGCTCTCGGTGCGGGGCCGGATGCCGTGGCTGCCGTGGCAGTCGGTGCAGGTGGCGGTGACGGTGAGCCCCTTCTTGAACAGCCCCTCCCCGTGGATGCTCTGGCTGTAGTTCTCGATGATGTTGTGTTCGCTGATCTTGTAGGCCTTGGCCACCGGGGCTCCCTCCCGGTGGCATCCCCCGCAGAGGTAGGGGATGTTCATCTTGTAGGTCGGGGAGGAAACGGCCCGGGGGGAGGCGATGTCGTGGGTCCCGTGACAGTCCTTGCAGTTGGGGGCGTAGGGGGCTCCCCGCTTCAGCGCGCGGCCATGGATGCTCCCGTCGAAGACCTCCTGGACGTCGTCGTGGCACGTCCCGCATTGCACCGGTTCCAGGCGCTCGGGGTGCGGGATGTCCTCGGGGTCGGCGTCCGCGTGACAGTCGGTGCAGTCCAGGGAGCCGTGCATGGACGACTCGAACACGTTCTGGTCGACGAAGAGCGAGACGGTCGTGTTTCCCCGCCTGGTGCTCATCCCGGGGTCGGAGTGGCACATGAGGCAGGTCTCGTTCACCTCGGAGGCGGCCCGGACGGCCGGGGGCCGGAGGCCGCCGAGAACCACCACCGCCCCCACCGCCGCCAGCACCGCCGGCGCCGCTCCCCGCCGGAGTCCCATCCGGAGGATTGCGGATAGGACCTTCCAGGAGACCGGCACCGCCCGGCTCCGAACGCCATACGTCTTCATTCCTGCCTCCACGACTTCCACATCCAATTGACCGATGGTCGGAGAATCGGGCTAAGTGTATTGAAATAGTACGGTTGGACCAGGATGAAATACCCATATTCACATTACGAATCAGGTAGCCTTTCGGGGTCTGTCGTACCCTCGAACAGGGAACGATTATGGTCGTTTCCGTCCGACTTCTCCGGTCGAGACCGCCCAGACCGGCGGCCGGCTCCCGGCGCCAAGGGGCGCCGGACAGGGAGGTCGGGCCGGTTCGGGCTTGCCCGACGCGACGCCTTCTGCCCCGCGCCGGGCCACCGGGAGATGGGGTAAGACATGAAACGACGGGACTTTCTGAAGACGGTAGGCGGCATCTGCGCGGCCACCATGGCCCCGGTCAAAGCCAAGGCCTCCACCGTAGCCCACGTCCCCCGGAACCCCTTCGGGGTGCTGGTGGACGTCTCCAAGTGCATCGGCTGCCGGAAGTGCGAGTGGGCCTGCAACCAGGCCAACCATCTTCCCGTACAGCCCCTGGAAACCTTCGAGGACAAGTCGGTTTTCAAGGAGATGCGCCGCCCCGACGCCGGTCACTACACCATGGTGAACCAGTTCCCGGCCAAGGAGGGATCCGACCGCCCGATCTGGGTCAAGGTCCAGTGCATGCACTGCAACGACCCCGCCTGCGCCTCCGCCTGCATCGTCTCCGCCTTCGAGAAGGAGGAGATCGGCGCGGTCAGCTACGACTCCTGGCGTTGCATGGGGTGCCGGTACTGCATGGTGGCCTGCCCCTTCCAGATCCCGGCCTACGAATACGACAACGCCCTCACCCCCCAGGTCCGCAAGTGCACCTTCTGCCTGGAGCGGATCTCCAAGGAGGGCGGGGTGCCGGCCTGCGTGGAGATCTGCCCTCCCCAGTGCCTCACCTTCGGGCGCCGCTCCAAGCTCCTGGAGCTGGCCCACAACACCATCCGCAACAACCCGGGCTCGTACGTGAACCACGTCTACGGCGAGCACGAGGTCGGAGGCACTTCCTGGCTCTATCTCTCCAGCGTTCCCTTCGAGGATCTGGGGTTCCCGAAGCTGGGCGATGCCGCCCCACCCCGGATCACCGAATCCATCCAGCACGGGGTGTTCAAGAACTTCCTCCCCCCCCTCGCCCTGTTCGGGCTCCTGGGGGGCATCATGCACCACTTCCGTCCCGAGAAGGACTACCCCAAGCGGAACGAGGAGGTGAACCATGACTAGCCCCGCCCTGGCCGCGGTTCCCCGCTCCCACCACCACCCGGCGGCGGCCCCGGTGGGCAAGCCCCTGTTCACCCCGGGCGTGTTCGTCCTCCTGGGGTTGATGGCGGTAGGCCTGTCCTTCGGGATCTACCGGTTTATCAACGGCATCGGGTCCATGACCCACCTCAACGACCAGTACCCCTGGGGCATCTGGATCGCCGTCGACGTGGCCTCGGGGGTGGCCCTGGCCGCGGGCGGCTTCACCAGCGCCGCCCTCGCCCACATCTTCCACCGCGAGCGGTACGAGGTGATCACCCGTCCCGCCCTGCTCACCGCCATGCTGGGCTACACCTTCGTGGTGCTGGGGCTGCTCGCCGACCTCGGACGCTACTACAACGTGTGGCACCCCATCGTCCCCTTCATGTGGTCCGGCCACTCGGTGCTGTTCGAGGTGGGCATGTGCGTCATGGTCTACCTCACCGTGCTCTACCTGGAGTTCATGCCCATCCTGGTCGAACGGTTCAAGGGTCGGGTGAACCTTCCCGGAGCCATGGCCCGCCTCAACGGGTTCTTCGAGGGAATCCTCCGGCTCATCGACAACACCGTGAACCGGGTGATGTTCGTGTTCATCATCCTGGGCGTGGTGCTGTCGTGCCTCCACCAGTCCTCCCTGGGAGGGCTGATGGTGCTGGCCCCCTACAAGGTGCACCCCCTGTGGTGGACGCCGATCCTCCCCCTCCTGTTCCTCCTCTCCGCCTTCGCGGTCGGATTCCCCATGGTGATCTTCGAGTCGATGATCGCCTCCAAGGTCTTCGGCCGGAAACCGGAAATGCACGTCCTCGCCCCCCTGGGCAAGATCGTGCCCGTCATCCTCTTCCTCTACATGGCCTTCAAGTTCGGCGACATGTCGCTCCGGGGGACCCAGAAGTACCTTTTGGACGGGAGCGTACGCTCCTTCATGTGGATGGCCGAGGTGGGGCTGGGCGTGGTCCTCCCCTTCTTCATGCTCTCCACCTCCCGCATCCGCCGGAACCCGGCCGGGCTGTTCACCGCCGCCACCCTGGTCGTGCTGGGGGTGATGTTCAACCGGATCAACGTGTTCCTGACCGCCTACACCCCGGTCTACAAGCAGCACCAGTACTTCCCCAGCATCGGGGAGATCGCGGTCACGGTGGGGCTCATGGCCGGGTTGATGTTCGTGTACCGGGTGTTCGTGACCATCTTCCCCATCCTGCCCGCGGAAGAGGAGGCCTAGAGGCATGAGAGCACCCCGGAGGTGGATGATGATGAGGACGATGGGTCCGGCGGCCGCCGCGGCCGCCCTGCTCACGGTGTTCCTGGCCGCGTCGGCGGCCGCCCCGGCCCCCAGGGACCATCCCGGCGGCCTCGACTGCACCAAGTGCCACACCTGTCCCGAACCGACCCAGACCAACCCCTGCCTGACCGCCTGTCCCCGCCACGCCGAGGCGGCCTCGCTCCCCGCCTCCCTCGGTCCGGACGTGGTCATCCTGGGCGAGCTGGAGGACCTCTACGTCCCCGTCCGCTTCAACCACAAGGCCCACGCCAACATGTCGGGGATGACCAAGGGGTGCGACACCTGCCACCACTACACCCCTCCCGATTCCCCTCATCCGGCCTGCAAGGACTGCCATCCCAAGGAGATCATCCACGAGGACCTGGCCCAGCCCGGCCTCAAGGGCGCGTACCACCGCCAGTGCATGCGGTGCCATACCGATTGGGACGTGGACACCGCCTGCGAGGTGTGCCACGAGAAGAAGGCGGGAGGCGCCCTGCACGGCACCGCCACCGAGGCCAGCAAGCAGAGCCACTACAAGCCGGTGGAACTGATCGACGTGATCCAGTTCAAGACCAACTACGACGAGGGGGACGTGGTCCCCTTCCACCACCGGAACCACAGCGTGCTCTACGAGCGGGACTGCGTGGAGTGCCACGTGCAGCAGAGCTGCACCCGGTGCCATACCCAGGGCACGCCCTCCAACCCCATCGCCGCCCAGGAGCTCCACCCCATGGGCGACCTGAGCCAGGTGAACCTCCATGACACCTGCTTCAAGTGCCACCAGAGCCAGAACTGCACCGAGTGCCACGGCCGGGACCCGGACGATCTCTTCACCCACGCCGACACCGGCTGGCCCCTGAAGAGCTATCACGCCCGCCTCTCCTGCCGGAACTGCCACGGCAGCCAAGGGGCGTTCCAGAAGCCCGATCCCCGGTGCGAGTCCTGCCACACCGAGGGCTGGTCCGGAGAGGGCTTCGACCACGCCCGGACGGGGGTGAAGCTGGGCGAGGTCCACGGGGAGCTGGACTGCGAGAACTGCCACACCGAGGGGGTGGGCAAGGGACCGGTGACCTGCGACGGCTGTCACGACGACGGCCGGCGGTACTCCCGGAGCACCGGTTTCGGGGCCAGCGACTGAGCGCGCCCGCCGAGGCAACGACGCGAGGCCGCGCCCCCGGGGGCGCGGCCTCGTCGTTTCGGAGCGGGAACGGAGCCGGATCCGGCGGTCGAGGGCCCGCGGCCGGAGGACCGGCCCGCCGGCTCAGGGAGCCCGGCGGCCCGCTTCCTCCAGGAAGGCGTCCTCGAGCCTCCGCAGGCGCTCGGCGGCCCGTCGCTCGAGAGCGGGGAACTCCTCCCCCTCCGCCGGCGGCTCCACCGCCTCGAAGTAGTACTTGATCTTGGGCTCGGTGCCGCTGGGGCGGAGAAGGACCCGGGACCGGTCCTCCAGCTCGTAGACGATCACGTTGCTCCGGGGGAACCCGGCCTCGGACTCCCGGCCGGCGGCCAGGTCCAGGGTCACCCCGCTCAGGAGATCGCTGCGGGTTTGGATCGCCGTCCCCCCGATGGCGGAGGGGGGGTCGGCACGGAACCCGTCCATGATGGCCCGGATCTCGGCCAGCCCCTCCGCCCCGGGAAGGGTGACGCTCTTCTGGGAGCTCACGTAGATCCCGAACCGCCGATAGATGTCCCGGAGGTAGGCGAGCACGTCCGTCTCCCGGGACCGGCAGAACCCGGCCAGATCGGCGAAGACCAGGGCCGCCCCGATCCCGTCCTTGTCCCGCACCAGTTCCCCCACGCTGTAGCCGAGGGCCTCCTCGAACCCGAACAGGAACCGCCAGCCCTCCCGCGCCTTCATGTCCAGCGCGGTGTTGGCGATCCACTTGAACCCGGTGAGGGTCTCCCGGTAGTGGGCGCCCCGGTCCCCGGCCATGCGCTTCAGCAGGCTCGAGGAGACCACGGTGGTCACCACCAGGGGTTCCGCCCCCGCCGGCGGGTTCTCGGTCAGGAGGTACCAGGCGAGGACGGTCCCGATCTGGTTCCCGGTCAGGGGGCGGTAGCCCCCCTTCCCGTCGGGGAGGATCACCGCCAGCCGGTCGGCATCGGGGTCGTTGGCCAGGACCAGGTCCGCCTTCTCCTTCCGGGCCAGGGCCAGGGAGAGGTCCATGGCCCCCTTCTCCTCCGGGTTGGGGAATTCCACCGTGGGGAAGTCCCCGTCCGGCTCGGCCTGTTCGGGCACCATGTGGAAGCGCGCGAAGCCGGCCCGGGAGAAGGCTCGCCGGACCCACTCCCCTCCCACCCCGTGGAGCGGGGTGTAGACCACGGTCAGGTCCTTGGCCCCCTCCGGATGCCTCCGCAGGGCCAGGGCCGCCTCCAGGTAGCGCTCGCCCAGGGCCTCGGGGATCACGTGCAGGAGGCCCTCCGCGCGGGCCGCCTCCGCCTCCAGGAGCGGGATCTCCCGCACCGGGCCCACCCGGTCGATGGCGGCGCTGATCCCGGTGTCGTGGGGAGGGATGATCTGGGCCCCGTTGGACCAGTAGACCTTGTAGCCGTTGTAGGCGGGCGGGTTGTGGCTGGCGGTGACCACCACCCCCGCCCCCGCCCCCAGATCCGAGACGGCGAAGGCGGTGACCGGGGTGGGCGCGGTGCCGGGGAAGACGTGGGCGGGGATGCCGGCCCCGGCCAGGACGGCGGCGGTGTCCTCGGCGAATTCGGCCGAGAGATGGCGCCCGTCGCGGCCCACCACCACCCCCCGCTCCCTCACCCCGGGGTCCCGCTCCAGGAGGTAGGCGGCCAACCCCGCGGTCACCCGCCGGACCAGGGCCCGGTTCATGCGATTGGGCCCGGCGCCCAGGATCCCCCGGAGGCCGGCGGTCCCGAACTCGAGGCGGCTCCCGAACCGCTCCCTCAGCTCGGCGACGTCGCCTCGCTCCAGCAGGGAGTCCAGCTCGGCCCGGGTCCCGGGATCGGGGTCGTCGTCCCGCCACGCTCGCGCGGCGGCGATCAGCTCCTGCTCGTTCAAGGTCGAGTGGGTCATGGCATTCCTTCCCCGCCCGGGCCGCGCCCGGCGGTCACAGATCCAGGACGGCCGGGGCGAAACCGAGGCGCTCGGCCACCTCCCGCCGCAATCCGGCCGGGAAACCCGGAGGGACCGCGCCGGCCCCCGCCCGGCGCCGCCGGACCGAACATTCGAAGAAGTGGTTCTGGGCCTCCCAGAAGTCGGGCACGGGGCTCAGACGCTCGGCCACCTCCAGGATGGCGAGCAGGGTCCGGGCCGCCCCTTCCGAGGGATCCCGGCACAGCCGCTCGGTCTCCAGGTGCAGGCGCTGGGCCAGGGCCTCGGCCAGCCGGGCGTCGTTGCGGGCCAGCCCGAGATCGCTGAACCGGTCCAGCCGTTCCCCCCAGGTGAAGGGCTCCGAGCCCCGGCTTCCCGCGGGGAGGCGGATCTCCTGGAGCAGCTCCCGCATCCACACCACCTCCAGCACCCGGCCCAGGGCCCGGGGAGGCCGGATCCGCCGCTGTTCCAGGAAGCGCACCACCGCGTCCCGGTTCCGGACCAGGTTCCCCAGCCGGAGCACCACCTTCCGGTCCAACCGGTCCAGGAACTGGTCGGTGAGGATCTGGGCCGACTCGGGATCCAGTTCCTCCACGCCCACCACCAGCTCCCGGGGGGCGTCCCCGGACCCGGAGGCGGCCGACCCCGCGGGGCGGAGGGCCGAGGCCTGGAGCCGGACCTCCAGCTTGGGCGAGGCATCCATGACCACCACGTAGTAGAAGGCGGAGCGGTCCTCGGTGCGGCGATGAACCACCTCCACCGTGCCCTCCTCCCTCCCCCCGGCCGGGGTCACGGTGACGGAGAAGGCGGGGGGCGGGACCACCGCGCCCCGGTCCAGGCCGAGCCGCCGGGCCAGGGCGCCTTCCGCGGCCACCCGCGCCGCATCGACCCGCGAGCGGCGCACCACCTCGCGGTACAGGCCGGCGCCGGAGCGCACCGGCTTCCGGTTGGTCTCGGCCCGGTCCAGGGTCTCGAGCATGGAGCGGGTCAGCCCCTCCGGCGCGTCCTCGCCGCAGAGCTCCAGGGCCCGGGCCGCGTACCGCAGCACCTGGAGGGTCTCGATCCCGGCCAGGTCGTTGAAGAACCACCCGCAGGACGTGAACATGAGGAGGGCGTGCCGTTCCATCTCCAGCAGCCGCCAGGCTCTCCGGGGCTCGGCCCGGGGCAGGGCGTGGTCCTCCAGGAAGGCGGCCCGGTGCTGGGGATCGGGATCCAGGAGCACCTCGATGTAGGCGTCCCGGGCGGCCCAGGGATCGCGGAACACCCCGGATCCGGCCTCCTCGAACACCCCGGCCAGGCGGCGCCGGAGACCGGCCAAGGCCTCGAACAGGGGGGCGCGCCACTTCTGGTTCCACCCCGGCTCGCCTCCGGTGGAGCACCCGCAGTCCGACCGCCACCGCTCCACGCCGTGCATGCAGCTCCAGGAGCCCGGCTCCAGGATCCGCGCCTCCCACCGGGCCGGGTTCCCCTCCAGGAAGGCGGCGTAGTTGGTCACCGCGACCTCCGGATCCTCCCCCAGCCGGGCCAGGGCGTAGGCCAGGGCCATCTCCCCGAACCGGTGGTGGTGCCCGTAGGTCTCCCCGTCGGTGGCGAGGTGGAAGAGAGGGGCTTCGGCCGGCCGGCCCAGGGCCCCGGCCCGGAGCCGGGCGGCAAAGGCCGCCCCGTCGTCCAGGAGCCGCTCGAAAGCCACTTCCCGGGCCGCGTCCCCGTCGTAGAAGAAGAGGGCGATCTCGCGACCGGGAGCGGTCACGCAGCGGTAGGCCCGGCCCAGGTCGTCCCCGTGTCCGCGGTCGCGCCAGACCGAGCCCGAATCGGGCCGGAGCGCGGCCATCTGCCAGGGGGCCAGCACCGTGAACCGGACTCCCGCCTCGGCCAGCACGTCCAGGGTCTCCAGGTCGGCCGCGGTCTCCGGCAGCCACATCCCCTCCGGCTCACGCCCGAACATGCGGCGGAAGTGCGCCTGCCCCCACAGCACCTGGGTCCGCTTGTCCCGCCGGTCCAGGAGGGGAAGGATGGCGTGGTTGTAGCCCTGGGCGAGGGCGTTCCCGTGCCCGAGCCGCTCGGCGCTTCGCCGGTCGGCTTCGACCAGGGCCTCCACCGTGACCGGGTCCCCCCGCCGCATCCAGTCCAGCAGGGTGGGACCGACGTTGAACGAGATCCGCTCGTAGTTGTTGACGATGGCGGAGATGCGCTTGTCCGCGTTCAGGATGCGCGCCGCGCGGTTGGGCCCGTAGCACTCGCGCTGGATGCGCGCGTTCCAGTTGTGGAAGGGGGCCGCCGAGACCTCCTGCCCGATCCGCTCGGTCCAGGGATTCTCCCGGGGGGGCTGATAGAAGTGACCGTGGACGATGACGTAACGCACCCGGTGATTGTACGCGGAGGCGGCGGTCCTCCCAAGATCCCGGGGCGAGAAAACCGCGGCCCGCCGGATGGGCAGAGGATCCGAGGCCGCCCGTACCCAGCGCCATCTGCGACCCGGGCGTGTTCCCCGGGGACCGGCCGGTTTCAGGGAAGGCCACGGCCAGCGGCCGAGAACAATGCGCACCCGAATACTCGACCGACCCGGACCCTACCCCTGCGAAAGAACTTGGACACTACCCGCGATGGAGATGGGTCCCGGCCAGCTGCCCCCGCCCGGGCCGGCGCAGGGCAAAAAAAAGAGAGCCCGGATCCACGAGGATCCGGGCTCTCAGCTCATCCGGAGGCAGAGCCTCCGGCGACCGCGTCCTGCGCGGCCCAAGAAACGTCCGGCAGCGTGCTACTCTCCCACACCCTCTCAGGTGCAGTACCATCGCCGCTGAGGTGCTTAACTACCGTGTTCGGAATGGGAACGGGTGTTGCCACCTCGCCATTGCCACCGGACAACACGCCGGGCAGCAGCCCCGACGACCCCCTCCCCGCGATCGGCATCGCGCAGGATATAGCGGGGGTCGCGCGCGGGGCGCTCCCGTCAAGAATTGACAACCGAAGCCGCGAATCGGGGCAGTACCGGCACTCCGAGGAGCCCCGGCATGGTTTCGTCAGGCATCAAGAAATAAAACCGGTCAAGCCGCACGGCTTATTAGTACGGATCGGCTGAATGCCTTACGGCACTTACACCTTCCGCCTATCAACCTCATAGTCTCTGAGGAGCCTTTAGGTACCTTATGGTACGGGAGGTCTCATCTTGAGGTCGGCTTCCCGCTTAGATGCTTTCAGCGGTTATCCGATCCGAACATAGCTACCGAGCGCTACCCCTGGCGGGATAACTCGTACACTAGAGGTTCGTCCGTCCCGGTCCTCTCGTACTAGGGACAGATCCTCTCAAACCTCCTCCGCCCACGTTGGATAGGGACCGAACTGTCTCACGACGTTCTAAACCCAGCTCACGTACCGCTTTAACCGGCGAACAGCCGGACCCTTGGGACCTTCTCCAGCCCCAGGATGCGATGAGCCGACATCGAGGTGCCAAACCCCCCCGTCGATGTGGACTCTCGGGGGGGATCAGCCTGTTATCCCTGGCGTACCTTTTATCCGTTGAGCGATGGCCCTTCCACACGGAACCACC
>CAVYIE010000007.1:1340000-1938554 GCA_963768615.1 Candidatus Eiseniibacteriota bacterium
CGGTCCGGTCGCGGATTTCCTGACCCACCGTATAATTTATTTTCCCTTAACGACTTAGCCTACCGGGTTCCGACCCCCGGGGCGGGACCTCGGGCGGCGGTCACCGCGGGCTCAGGCCGGCTTGACGGTGATCCGGGCCCAGGTCCGCTTCCCGACCTGGATCCGGTAGGGCTCCGGCCGCACCGGGAGCACCTCCAGCTCGTCCTCCAGCTTGGCACCATCCACTCTCACCGCGCGTTGCCGGATGAACCGCCGGGCCTCGCCGTTGGAGGAGACCAGGCCCGCCTCGGAGAGGGCCCGGATCACCGGCAGTCCCTCCGCCTCCGCGGCCAGGGTGAACTCGGGCATGTCGTCGGGCGCGGCGCCGTGGCGGAACATGCGATCGAACTCGTCCGAGGCCTCCCGGGCCGCGTTCTCCGAGTGGTAGAGCCCGACGATGCGCCGGGCCAGCGACGCCTTCACCTCGCGCGGGTTGGCCTTCTCCACCTCCAGGCGCCGGCGCGCCGACTCCAGCTCCGCCGGATCGGCGGCCGCGGCCAGCTCGTAGTAGCGGAGGATGAGGGTGTCGGGGATGGACATCACCTTCCCGAACATCTCCCGCGGGGGTTCGCTCACCCCGATGTAGTTCCCGGTGCTCTTGCTCATGCGCTGGACGCCGTCCAGGCCTTCCAGGATGGGCGTGGTGAGGATGACCTGGGGCTCCTGCCCGTGCGCCTCCTGGAGCGCCCGCCCCATGAGGAGGTTGAACTTCTGGTCGGTCCCCCCCACCTCCACGTCGGAGCGCACCGCCACCGAGTCGTAGCCCTGCATGATCGGGTAGAAGAACTCGTGGATGGAGATGGGCTGGCCGCCCTTGTAGCGTTTCTCGAAGTCGTCCCGCTCCAGCATCCGGGCCACGGTGAAACGGGAGGCCAGCTCCATGACCTCCATGAAGCTCATCTTCGAGAACCATTCCCCGTTCCAGCGCACCTCGGAGCGGGACTCGTCCACCACCTTGAACAGCTGGCGGAGGTAGGTCTTGGCGTTCTCCCGCACCTCCTCCAGGGAAAGCTTGGGGCGGGTGGCGCTGCGGCCGGTGGGGTCCCCCACCATGCCGGTGTAGTCGCCCACGATGAGGACCACGAAGTGGCCCAGGTCCTGGAAGGTGCGGAGCTTGCGGAGCCCCACCGCGTGGCCCAGGTGGATGTCCGGGGCCGACGGGTCGAAGCCCATCTTGACCCGGAGGGGGGTTCCAGACTTCAGGGACCGCTCGAGCTTCCGGACCAGCTCGTCCTCGGGGAGGACCTCCTCGGACCCGAGCCGGATGCGTTCGATCTGTTCGCGGACGGACGGCTTCATCCCACCTCCGGGCCCCCGTGGGAGGGGGCGGGCTCGGAGTCCCTCTCCGGCCCCGCCCCGCCGGGGGGCGGCGGCCGCGCCCCCGAGGCCCCGGCGGGCGCTCCGGTCCCGGCGCCGCCGCCGGCGTCTTTTCCGGAACGGATCCGGGCCCCGGAGGGTAGTACTCCACGGACAAAAGAGGCGCAAGTCTAGCACTTCCGGCGGCGGGCGCGGAACGCCCCCCCGCTTGTATCACCCTTCCCGGCGCGGGTAGCATCCTCTCCATGAAAACCTTCCTGGTCTCGTTCCTGGTCTTCCTCCTCATGGGGGCTCTCGGCCTCACCCTGCTCCTGCAGGTGGTGGGCCGGGATCTGCCCTCCCCGGCCCACCTCCAGGCCATCACCCCGGCCACCAAGACCCGGGTCCTGGATCGGGACGGGCGGCTGATCGGGGAGTTCTACCGGGAGAATCGCACCCTGGTCTCCCTGGACGAGGTCCCCAAGCCCCTGGTCGACGCCTTCCTGGCCGTGGAGGACCGCAATTTCTACGACCACTGGGGCGTCAACCTCTCCTCGGTGGGGCGGGCCAGCCTCAAGAACGCCCTGAGCTTCCGGGTCCGGGAGGGGGCGAGCACCATCACCCAGCAGCTGGCCCGGAACCTCTTCCTCACCCACCGCCAGACCATCTCCCGGAAGATCAAGGAGGCGGTGCTGGCCCTGCGGATCGAGCAGAACTACTCCAAGAACGAGATCCTGGAGATGTACCTGAACCAGATCTACTTCGGGGACGGGGCCTACGGGGTGCAGGCGGCGGCCCGCCGCTTCTTCGGGAAGGACGTCCAGGACCTGAGCCTGGCCGAGAGCGCGCTCCTGGCCGGCCTGCCCCGGAACCCCCGGGACTACTCCCCCCGGCGCCATCCCTCCGCCGCCCTGGCCCGGCGGGCGGTGGTGCTGAGGGCCATGGAGGACACCGGGGCCATCGACGCCGCCCGGGAGCACGCGGCGGCGGCGGAGTCCCTGGACGTGGTGGCCACCCCCCTGAACCCCGACAACGCCCCCTACTTCATGGAAATGGTGCGGCAGAGGCTGGAGGACGAGTTCGGCAGCGGGGTCATCTACGACGGCGGGCTCACCGTGCACACCACCCTGAACCTTCCCCTCCAGCAGGAAGCGGAGCGGGTGATGGAGAACCGCCTCACCGATCTCGAGAAGCGTTTCCACGCCGACCAGACCCGGGCCGACTACCTGGCCGCGATCGAGAAGGAGAAGAACCCCACCCTCGACTACCTGGAGGGGGCGGCGCTGACCGTGGACACCGAGACCGGCGGCATCCTGGCCCTGATCGGGGGCCGGAGCTTCGAGGAGAGCAATTTCAACCGGGCGGTGAGCGCCATGCGCCAGCCCGGATCCGCGTTCAAGCCCTTCATCTACCTGTCCGCGATCCAGGCCGGTTTCTATCCCTCCTACACCGTCATGGACGCGCCGGTGGTGTTCTACGAGAAGGGCCAGCCCCCGTGGCGCCCCCAGAACTACGACCGCGAGTACCGGGGCCCGGTGACCATGCGCTACGCCCTGGAGCACTCGCTGAACGTGCCCACGATCAAGATCCAGGAGGAGGTGGGCACCAAGTCGGTCATCCACGAGGCGCGGGCGGCGGGCATCGACACCCCGATCCCCGCCTTCCGGAGCATCGCCCTGGGCACCGCCGAGGTGACCCTCAAGGACCTGGTCTACGCCTACACCGTGTTCGCCGACAACGGGATCCGGGTCGAGCCCTATTTCATCACCCGGATCGAGGACCGCTCCGGAAACGTGGTCCGGGAGTACCGGCCCCAGCGCAAGGAGGTGCTGCCCGCGGCCCCGGTGGCGGTGCTCAACAACATGATGGCCTCGGTGATCGATCACGGTACCGGGGCCGGGGCCCGGAGCATGGGGTTCACGCTCCCCGCGGCCGGCAAGACCGGCACCACCGACGACTACACCGACGCCTGGTTCGTGGGCTACACCCCCGAGGTGGCGTCCGGGGTCTGGGTGGGCTACGACCGGCGGCGGCCCATCGGCCGGGGGGCCACCGGCTCCGCGGCCGCGCTCCCGATCTGGACCGGGATCATGAAGGCGGCCACCCAGGGGGACGGCGCCGAGGCCTTCGACATCCCCGACGGGGTGGTGCGACGGGAGGTCTGCGACGAGACCGGGCTCCCCGCCTCGCCCCACTGCCCCTCCACCCACACCGAGCTCTTCCTGGCCGGCAAGGTTCCCGACGAGACCTGCTACCTCCACGGCGGGAGCTTCGATCTCAAGCTCCGCGACCGGTGGACCGACCTCAGGACCAAGAAGGACTGGAGCCGGGAGAAGGAGGAGGAGCGCCACCTGGACGGGAACAAGCAGCCCCATTAGCCGGCCGCCCGGGCCGCGCCCGGGGGCCTAGCGGTCGAACACCGCGGCCAGGGCGTCGCGGCCCGCGGCCAGGGTGAAGTCGACGTCCTCCTCGTCGTGGGCCAGGGACAGGAACCCGGCCTCGAACTGGGACGGGGCCAGGTAGACCCCGCGCTCCAGCATGGCGTGGAAGTAGCGGGCGAAGGCCCCGGTGTCGCACTCCTTGGCGCCGTCGTAGTCCCGCACCGGCTCCCGCCGGAAGAAGAGGCCGAACATGGCCCCGGCCCGCTGGAAGGAGAGGGGGTACCCCTTCTCCTCGATGAGCGCGGACACCCCCGCCTCCAGCCGGGCCCCCAGCTCCTCCAGCCGGTCGTAGACGCCGGGGAGCCCCAGGAGCTCCAGGGTGGTGATCCCCGCGGCCACGGCCAGGGGGTTCCCGGACAGGGTGCCGGCCTGGTAGACCGGGCCCGCCGGCGCCACCCTCTCCATGATCGCCGCCGGGCCGCCGTAGGCCCCCACCGGGAGCCCGCCCCCGATCACCTTGCCCAGGGTGACCAGGTCCCCGCTCACCCCGAACCGTTCCTGGGCTCCCCCGGGCGCGACCCGGAAGCCGGTCATGACCTCGTCCATGACCAGGAGCGCCCCGTGCTCGCGGGTGACCCGCCGGAGCCCCTCCAGGAAGCCCGGTTCGGGGAGGATGCAGCCCATGTTCCCCGCGATCGGCTCCACGAACACCGCCGCGATCTCCCCGGGATGGGCGGCGAAGAGGGCCTCCACCGCTTCCAGGTCGTTGTAGGGGGCGAGCAGGGTGTCGGCCACCACCGCCTCGGGAACCCCGGGGCTGGTGGGGATGCCCAGGGTAGTGGCCCCGGAGCCGGCCTGGATGAGGAAGGCGTCGCCGTGGCCGTGATAGCACCCCTCGAACTTCACGAACCGGTTCCGGCCGGTATGGGCCCGGGCCAGGCGCAGGGCGGACATGGTGGCCTCGGTGCCGCTGTTGACCAGGCGGAGCATCTCCACGTTCGGCACCCGGTCCGCCACCAGCCGGGCCAGCCGGGTCTCGGCCTCGGTGGGCGCCCCGTAGCTGGCTCCCCGGGCGGCCGCGGCCTGGATGGCCGCCACCACCTCCGGATGGGCGTGGCCGAGGATCATCGGCCCCCAGGACCCCACGTAGTCCACGTACTCGTTGTCGTCCAGGTCGTAGATCCGGCACCCGGCGGCGTCGGCGATGAAGGGGGGATCCCCCCCCACCCCGCCGAAGGCCCGCACCGGGGAGTTCACCCCGCCCGGGATCACCGTGCGCGCCTCGGCCATCGCCCGGCGGCTCCGCTCCAGGCTGAAATCCGTCTTCTCGGTCATGGCGTCCATCCCCGCTCCAGGAGCTTCGCCGCCTCGCGGGCGAAGTAGGTGAGAATCATGTCCGCGCCGGCGCGGCGGATGGAGACGAGGCTCTCCATCATCACCCGGTCGCGATCGATCCAGCCGCGCTCGGCCGCGGCCAGGATCATGCTGTACTCCCCGCTCACCTGGTAGGCGGCGGTGGGCACCCCGAAGGTCTCCTTCACCCGCCAGATGATGTCCAGGTAGGGCATGGCCGGCTTGACCATGACCATGTCCGCCCCCTCCTCCAGGTCGGCCGCGGTCTCCCGGAGGGCCTCGTCGGAGTTGGAGGGGTCCATCTGGTGGGACCGGCGGTCCCCGAAGGCGGGGGTGGACTCGGCCGCGTCGCGGAAGGGGCCGTAGAATCCGGAGGCGTACTTGGCCGCGTAGGAGAGGATGGGGAGCTCGGTGAACCCGTCCCCGTCCAGGGCGGAGCGGATGCCCGAGACCATGCCGTCGACCATGCCCGAGGGGGCGATCACGTCGGCTCCGGCCCCGGCCAGGGACACCGCCTGGCGGCCCAGGTTGTCCCGGGTGGCGTCGTTGTCCAGGTCCCCGTCCACCATCACCCCGCAGTGCCCGTGGTCGGTGTACTCGCAGAAGCAAAGGTCCACCATGGCGGTGAGCTCCGGGGCGGTCCGCTTCATGGCCTCCAGGGCCCGCTGCACGATGCCGTCGTCCTTCCAGGAGGCCGAGCCCACCGGGTCCTTCTCCTCGGGGATGCCGAAGAGGATGAGGGCGGGAATGCCCTCGTCCCGGATCCTGGGCGCGTGCTCGGCCAGCCGGTCCACCGACCACTGGCTGACCCCGGGCATGGAGCCCACCGGGCGGTCCACCCCGGTGCCGGGGCAGATGAAGACCGGATAGATGAAGGCGTCGGCGGTGAGCCGGGTCTCCCGGGAGAGGCGGCGGAGGCCGGGCTGCTTGCGGACCCGCCGGAATCGCCGGGTGGGATAGGCGGTCATGAAGGGCTCCTTTCCCCGCGCAGGCGCGGGATGCGCTCGAGGGTCCTCAGCAGATCCTCGTCCGAGGGTGTGTCGCAGGTCTCGACCCGGACCGCCCCGTGGTCCCGGAGCCGGCGGGCGGTGACGGGGCCGATGGCCACCGCGGCCGCCTCCTCCCGCCAGGCCCGGGCCAGGTCCCCGGCCTTCCGGGGGAAGACGTGGTCGGGAGGCGAGAACAGCGCGTCCACCGCGGACGGGCTGTGGAAGATCGCCGCCCCCGGCTCCCCCGCCCCCAGCCGTTCCAGGTCCCCGGAGGGGAGGCGGCGGTCGGCGGTCTCGTAGACCTGGAAGGTGCGCACCGAGGCCCCGGCGGTGCGCAGGCCTTCGGGGAGGGTGCGGGTGGCGCTCCCCTCCCGGCTGCCGGTGGGGATCCACACCGTGCGTCCGTCCAGCTCCCGCCCGGAGAGGAGCTCCAGGAGCCCCTCGGCGGTCTGGTTCGACTCCGGCACCAGCTCCACGCGCCAACCCGCCGCCCGAGCCGCCTCCGCCGTCCTCCTCCCCACCACCGCGGCCCGGCTCTCCACCCGTTCCTCGGGAGGGAAACCCGGCTCGCCCAGGGAGGCGTCGAAGGCCCGGACCGCGTTGGCGCTCACGAACACCACCCAGTCCGGCCAGGGGCCGGTGACCGGGGGGGTGGGCACCACGAAGCGGGTCTCCAGGAGGGGCGCCGCCACCGTGCGGTAGCCGGCCCCCTCCAGGGCGGCGACGGTGGCCTCGTTCCCGGGCCGGGGCCGGGTCACCCACACCAGGGGGGCCGCGGCAGGGGTCACGCCGGGTCCCCGTCCGCCCCCCGGATGGCGGCCAGGATCTCTCCCGCCCCCCGGGCCCGCAGGCGGTCGGCCAGCTCGCGACCGAGTTCCGCGGCCCCGGCCGCCGGCCCGCGGAGCTCCTCCCGGACCAGGCGCGACCCGTCCACCGCGGCCACCAGGCCGTCCAGGACCAGGTCCCCCGCCTCCAGGCGGGCCAGGGCGGCCACGGGGATCTGGCATCCACCCTCCAGGGCGGCCAGGAAGGCCCGCTCGGCGGTGACCCGGGCCCGGGTGGGCCCGTGGTCCAGGGGGGCGAGCAGGGCCTCGGTGTCGGCGTCCTCACGCCCCTGGATGGCCAGGGCCCCCTGTCCGGGAGCGGGCAGGAAGACGGCCGGATCGAGGGCCTCGGTCACGTGGCCGGCGAGGCCCAGCCGCTCCAGCCCGGCCAGGGCCAGGAACATCCCGGCCATGGATCCCTCGGCGAACTTGCGGAGCCGGGTGTCCACGTTCCCCCGGATGGCGGCCACCTCGACCCCGGGGTGGCGGTGCTTGAGCTGGGCCATGCGGCGGAGCGAGCCGGTGGCCACCGTGGATCCCGGCGCCACCGCCGGGTAGGCCAGGCCGTCGCGGCCGATCCAGGCGTCGCGGGGATCGAAGCGCTCGGGATGGGCCCAGATCCGCAGCCCCGCGGGGCTTTCGGTGGGAAGGTCCTTGAGGCTGTGCACGGCCACGTCGGCGCGCCCCTCCACCAGGGCGTCCTCGATCTCCTTGGTGAAGGCCCCCTTCCCCCCCAGGGCCTGGAGGGAGGCGGCCTGGAACCGGTCCCCGCTGGTCCTGATGATCCGGAGCTCCACCTCCAGACCCGGATGCACCTGCCGGAGCCGGTCCGCGGTCCAGTTGGACTGCCACCGGGCCAGGTCCGAGCCCCGGGTGGCGATGGTCACCTTAGCCTTCACGCGTGTCCTCCTCCTCCCCGGGCTCCCCGTCGAGATGGAAGACGTGGCGCAGGGCGGCCAGGCGCTCGGCCTGGATGGGGTCGTCGACCCGGTACTGCTTGATCTCGGTGGTGAGTCCCATGAGAAGCTTCCGGACCATGTTGCGGCTGAAGATCTCCAGGGGCTCGCGGTCCTTGTCCAGGAACCGCTTGGCGTTCTTCTCGAATTCCGTCTTCCGCACGTCCTCGAAGGCGTGGTGGAGGTCGCGGATGACCGGGCCCGCGTCCAGGCTCTTCCACCACCGCATGAAATGGTCCACCTCGTGGTCGATGAGCCGTTCGACCTCGGGGACCTCCTTGGCCCGGCGGGCCAGGTTCTTGTCCACGATGCTGTTCAGCGCGTCCATGTCGAACCGGAACACGCTCTGGAGCTCGTCCACGCCGGGATCCACGTCGCGAGGCACCGCGATGTCGATCAGCACCAGGGGCCGGCCCTCGCGGGACTTCATGACCTCGCGGACCATGTCGGCCTCGATCACCGCGGTGGGCGAGCCGGTGGTGGAGACCACGATGTCGGCCCGGCCCAGGGCCTCGGGAAGGCGGTCGAAGGAGACGGTCTCCCCCCCCAGCTGGCCGGCCAGGTGCTCGGCCTTCTCCAGGGTCCGGTTGGCGATGAGGAGCGGCTCCACCTGCCGGCTGAGCAGGTGCTGGGCGCACAGGGCCCCGTTCTCCCCCGCCCCGACCAGGAGCGCCCCCCGGCCGTCCAGGCTGCCCAGGACCTTCTCGGCCAGCTCCACCGCGGCGAAGGCCACCGACACCGCCCCCAGCCCGATCTCGGTCTCGGTGCGGGCGCGCTTGCCCACGTGGAAGGCGCTGGCGGCCAGCCGGTGGAGCACCGAGCCGGCGGCGTCGGCGCTGCGGGAGATCTCGTAGGCGGTCTTGACCTGGCCCAGGATCTCCTGCTCGCCCAGGATCAGGGAGTCCAGCCCGCAGGTGACCCGGAACAGGTGCTGCACCGCCTCCGGCCCTTCGTGCTGGTAGAGGTAACGCAGCCGGTCGCCGTTCCCCTCCGGGATCCGCTTCAGGAACAGGTCTTCCACCAGGGCGGGCATGGCCGACTTGGGGTCCCGCACCATGGCGTAGAACTCGGTCCGGTTGCAGGTGGAGAGAAGCAGGGCCTGGGGGATGTCCTCGCGTTCGCGAAGGCGGCGGAGAACGTCCATGGCCTCCTCGCGGGAGTACACCATGCGCTCCCGGACCGGGAGCGGGGCCGTGCGATGGTTGAGACCGAGCAGGATCAAACCCATGTCAACCCACCTCAGCTGACGAACACGTGGAACTTGGTGAGGAAGAAGTTCACCGCGAACATCGAGAACAGCACGATCACGAAGCCGAACAGGGACGAGTAGGCCATGCGGGGGCCGCGCCAGGAGGTGACCTGGCGGCCGAGGATGGCCAGGCCGTACAGGAACCAGGTGGCCACCGCTACCAGCACCTTGGGATCGGGGTGCACCGCCCCGTAGACGTGGGTGCTCCAGATGGCCCCGAGCACGATGGCCACCGTGAGCAGGGCGAACCCGGCCACCGAGGCGTAGTAGTTCATCCGGTCCAGCACGTCGAGGGAGGGAAGGCGGCGGAAGATGAGCCCGAACTTCTTGTTCCGGATCTCGTGGTACTGGAGCAGGTAGAGGAGTCCGTAGACCGCGGCCACCGCGAAGGCGGAATACCCGAGCACCGCCGCCGAGACGTGGAAGCTGAAGATGGTGCTGCGCAGGATCTCCGGGACGTAGGAGTCGAGCTTGGGGAACAACGTGTTCAGGACCTGGAACACCAGGACCAGGAGGAGGATGAAGGGCCCGGTGTACGGGGTGCGGGTCTTCGCCTCCACCCAGAGGTAGATGGCCGCCACCGCGAAGCCCACCGCCCCCAGCACCTGGAACACGGTGACCATGGGGATGTGCTCGAAGAACACGGTGAAGCCGAGGAGGTAGACCAGGTTCGCGGCCACCGCGGTGACCAGGAGCGGCCGGGCCAGCCGGCGCACGGTGGCGTCCTCGCTGGTGAAGACCAGGAGATAGTCGAAGAAGGCCACCGCGTAGAGCACCGGCAGGAGCTCGAGCAGCGCCATCAACAGGAGTGGAGTGTCGATCATGGTTCCTCCCGACCGCGGCCGGGGCCGTTCCGCGCCGGAACCCTCCGGCGCCGCCTCAATCCGCCCAGCTGGTTCCGCCCTTCCATTCCCGGGCCCCGGCTTCGGTGACCAGGTACCGGACGAGAACCCGGGGCGCGGGGGGCGCGGGGCCCACCCGGTAGGCCCGGGCCACCAGCTCCCGGGCCACCCGCTCCGCCTCGTCCCCGCTCCGGGCCAGCACCCGGGCCAGGGGCTCTCCCGCCTTCACCGCCTCTCCGGGCCGGCGGTCCAGGAGCACCCCCACCGAGGGGTCCACCGCGTCCTCGGCCCGCCGCCGTCCGCCGCCCAGCTCCACCACCGCCTCGCCGAGCCGGAAGGGATCCAGGTCGAGCACGTAGCCCGATTCGGGGGCGGGGACCGGGGCCTCGGCCGGCGCCTGCGGCAGCCGCTCGGGATCGTCCACCGCGGAGGGATCGCCGCCCTGGGCCTCGACCATGGCCCGGAACCGGTCCCGGCCCGAGCCGCCGGCGACCGCCGCTTCCAGCTTCTCCTCCGCCTCGGCCCAGGTCCCGGCGGCGCCGCCCAGGAGCAGCATGGCCGAGCCCAGGGTGCGGACCAGCTCCATCACGTCCTCCGGCCCCTTCCCGTCCAGGCAGTCCAGGGCGGAGCGCACCTCCACCGCGTTCCCCACCGCCCGTCCCAGGGGGACGTCCATGTCGGTGACGAAGGCGGCCACCTTCTTTCCCATCAGGGTGCCCACCCGGGTCAGCTCCTGGGCCAGGTCGAGCGCGTCCTTCTCGTTCTTCATGAACGCGCCCCGTCCGCACTTCACGTCCAGGACCAGGGCGTCGATCCCCTCCGCCACCTTCTTGGACAGGATGCTGCTCACGATGAGGGGCACCGACTCCACGGTGGCGGTCACGTCGCGCAGCGCGTACATGCGCCGGTCGGCCGGGGCCAGCCGCGCGGTCTGCCCGCCCATGGCGAACCCGACCTCGGCCAGCACCCGGTGGAAGCGGTCGGGGTCGAGGTCGGTGCGCAGGCCGGGAATGCTTTCCAGCTTGTCCAGGGTCCCGCCCGTGTGCCCGAGGCCCCGGCCCGAGATCATGGGCACCGGCACCCCGCAGGCGGCCACCAGGGGGGCCAGGGGAAGGGAGATCAGGTCGCCCACCCCGCCGGTGGAATGCTTGTCCACCTTGATCCCCTCGACCCCGGGGAAGTCCAGGGTGTCCCCGGTCTCCACCATGACCCGGGTCAGGGTGGCCGTCTCCCGCGGGGACATGCCCCGGAAGAAGACGGCCATGAGAAAGGCGCTCATCTGGTAGGGGGTCACCTCCTCGCTCACGAAGCCCCGGAGGAAGGCCTCGATGTCCGCGTCGGAGAGCTCACCCCCGTCCCGCTTGGTCCGGATCACCGCCGCCGGGTTCATCGCATCCCTCCCGCGGAGGCCGGAGCGGCGGACCCGGTCAGGGTCCGGGCCAGCTCGCGGGCCTCGCGCACGCAGTCGTTCACGCCGATTCCCCGGTAGGCGTTGCCGGCCAGGTGGATCCCGGGGTGGGCTTCCAGTCCCCTGGCCAGGGCCTCCAGCCGCTCGGGGTGGCCGGGGGTGTACTGGGGGATGCCCTTGGGGTGGCGGTAGAGCGCAGTCTCCGCCGGACGTCCCTCGATCCCCCCCAGCATCCGGTCCAGCTCGCCGTGGACCAGGTCCACGGTGCGCCCCTCGGAGAGCGCGGCGCCCTCGGGGTCCCGGGCGCCCCCCACCATGGCCCGGAGGAGCACCTTGCCTCCGGAAACGTGGGGGGGAAAGATGCTGCCGGTCCAGATGCAGCCCAGGAGCCTCGGCCCCTGCCCCCGCGGGACCAGGAAGCCGAACCCGTCCAGGGGATGGCGCACCTGGGACCGGTCGTAGATCATGCAGGCCACGGTGATGCCCGCGTAGGGGATCTCGCCCAGACGCAAGGCCAGCCGGGGGGCGCAGGGCTCCAGCAGGGCCTGGGCCACGTAGCTCGGCACCGCCAGCACCACCTGGCGGGCGGCCACGGTGCGGATGCCCTCCCGGTCCTCCACCGTGAGCCGCCACCCCCCCGGGTGCGGGGCCATGGCGGTGACCCGGATCCCGGTGGCCAGCCGGGGGCCGAGGATCGAGGCCAGGCGCCGGATCAGGACCTCCATCCCCTCGTCGAAGGAGGTGAGGGCGCCGCCGGGGCCCATGGGCCCCCCGCCCGGTCCCGCCGCCCGGCGCTTCCGCTCCCGGCGGAGGGCCAGCATGGCCTTGACCAGGCTGCCGTGGCGCGCCTCCATGTCCGCCATCCTGGGGAAGGCGGCCCGGAGGCTCAGGTTGGAGGGGTCGCCGGCGTAGATCCCGGAGACCATGGCGTCCACCAGCACCGAGGCCGCCTCGGGGCCGATCCGGCGCGAGGCGAAGCTCATCACCGTCTCGTCCCCCTCCGGTCCGCGCCCCATGAAGGGCTCGAGGAGGATCCTGAGGCGTCCCTTCAGGCTCAGGAGGTCGCTCTTCATGAACGCCGGGGGCTTCATGGGCAGGGCCCTGAGCTCCCCGCGCACCCACAGGAACCGCCGTTCCGCGCTGGGATCGGCGGGGAGCAGCCGGTCCCCCAGCTCCAGCTCCCGGGCCAGTTCCCAGGTGTGGGGGACGTTGGTCAGGAAGCCGTTGGGGCCCCATTCGCACAGGCATCCGGCCACCCGGTCCGAGCGCATGGTGCCCCCGGGACCGCCCTCGGCCTCCAGCACCGTCACCGACCGCTCCGGGTCCAGGCGCAGGACCTCGCGGGCCACGGTGAGCCCGGAGACGCCCGCGCCCACCACCACCACGTCCACCGGCGCGCCGGTGCGGGCCCCGTCGCCGGCCGGTTCCGCGGCCGCGGTGCGGGCTCCCGGCCCGCCGTTCACCAGGTTCGGATCGTTCACCGGACTCCGCCTCTCACACCGTGCGGGAGAAGATGGGCTTCTCCCGGGAGGCGCTCTTCAGGTACCGGTCGAAGACCATGACCAGGTTCCGGATGAAGAGCTGGCCGAGGGGAAGCACGACCATCCGGGACCCGCGCCGCTCGTAGAAGGAGGGCTCCACCGTGGCTTCCAGCTCCTTCAGCTCCGCGGCGAAGTAGGCGTCGAAATCCACCCCGAAGCGCTCCCGGACCGCCTCGGTGTCCAGCTCGAAGTTGCACATCAGGGTGTGGATCACGTACCGGCGGAGGTAGTCGTCGTCGGAGAGAAGGAACCCCTTCTCCACCGGGAGCCGGCCCTCCCCGAGCACGCGGTAGTAGTCGGAGAGCTTCTTGGCGTTCTGGACGTAGGCGCCGGCCGCCTCGCCGATCCCCGACACCCCGAAGGCGATCATGTCCGGGGCCGCCTTCACCGTGTAGCCCATGAAGTTCCGGGTCAGGGTGCCCTTCAGCCGGGCCTGGGCCAGCTCGTCGGTGGGCCGGGCGAAGTGGTCCATGCCGATCTGGAGGTAGCCGGCCCCGGTGAAGGCCTCGATGGCGGCGGCGAAGAGGGCGAACTTGGTCTCCCGGTCGGGCAGGTCCCCCTCCTCGATCCGTTTCTGGTTGGGCCGGATCCAGGGCACGTGGGCGTAGGAGTAGACCGCGGCCCGGCCCGGCTCCAGCCGGATGACCTCCTCCAGGTTCCGGCGGAAGCTCTCCACCGTCTGCCGGGGAAGGCCGTAGACCAGGTCGATGTTGATCTCCTCGATCCCCCGGGCCCGGGCGTGCCGGTAGAGGTCCAGGGTCTGGTCCCAGCTCTGCTCCCGGCCGATGGCCTCCTGGACCTCGGGGGTGAAATCCTGCACCCCCATGCTGAGCCGGTTGAACCCCAGCTCGGCCAGGGCGTCCACGTGGGCGGAGGTGGTGACCCGGGGGTCGGCCTCGATGGCCACCTCGGCCCCGGGAAGGAGCGAGAAGCGGCCCTTCAGGTGCCCGGCCACCTCCCGGAGCTCGTCCGGGGTGAGATGGGTGGGGGTCCCGCCCCCGAAGTGGAGCTGGAGCACCTGGTTCCGCCCCCCGAGGGCGTCGGCCACCCGGTCGATCTCCACCTTCAGGTGGTCCAGGTACTTCCGCACCACGTCCTCCCGGCGGGTGATGACCACGTGGCAGCCGCAGAAGTGGCAGCGCCGCTCGCAGAAGGGCACGTGCACGTAGAGGGAGAGGGGGTCCCCGGGGCGCTCGGCGGCCCGGGCCAGCCGCTCCGCGTAGTCCCCGGGTCCGAAGTCGGCGGTGAACTCGGGAGCGGTGGGATAGCTGGTGTAGCGGGGCCCGGGACGGTCGTACCGGGCCAGGAGCCCGGCGGTCACCTTGGGCAGCGCGGTCTCGCTCATTGTTCCTCCCCGTTCAGGGTGGTGGTGGCGACGTCGACCACGCCCGGGGAGCGCAGCCGCCGCCCTTCCTCGTGGACGAACCGCACCAGCTCGCTCACCGACTCCACCGGCGCGTCGGGGGTGATCCCGTGGCCGAGGTTGAAGACGTGGGGGGTCTCCGGGCCGGCCCCGGCCAGGATGTCCCGGGCGTGGTCCCAGATGACCCGGGGCGGGGCCAGGAGCACCGCCGGGTCCAGGTTGCCCTGGAGGGGGCGGTGGATGCCCAGCCGGCGGCGGGCATCGAGCATGGTGACCCGCCAGTCGAGGCCGATCACGTCCGCCCCCGACTCGTCCATGAGCTCCAGGAGCCCCCCGGTGCCGTTGCCGTAGAGGATGAAGGGCACCCCGTCGGTCTGCACCCGCTCCACCACCCGGCGGACGTGGGGCAGGACGTGCTCGTGGTAGTCCCGGGGGGTGAGGAGCCCGGCCCAGGTGTCGAAGAGCTGCACCGCCTGGGCCCCGGCCTCGATCTGCGCCTTCAGGTACTCCGAGATGACCAGGGTCAGCTTCTCCATCAGGGAGTGGAAGAGGACCGGCTCCTGGTACATGAGCGACTTCAGGCGGGCGAAGTCCTTGGAGCCGCGGCCCTCGACCATGTAGGCGGCCATGGTGAAGGGGGCGCCGGCGAAGCCGATCAGGGCCACCGACCGGGGCAGCTCGCGGCGGAGCACCCGCAGGATCTCCATCACGAAGCCCAGGTCCCGGTTCGGGTCCGGCCGGCGGAGGGCCTTGATGTCCTCGGCGGTGCGGACCGGGCTCGCCACCACCGGCGCCGGGTTGAAGGCGACCTCGAGCCCCATCGGTTCCAACGGGGTCAGGATGTCCGAGAAGAGGATGGCGGCGTCGAACCCGAAGCGCCGGATGGGCTGGAGGGTGACCTCCACCGCCAGCTCCGGGGTGCGGCAGAGGGTGAGGAAGTCCACCGTCTCCCGGACGCGCCGGTACTCGGGCAGGTACCGCCCGGCCTGGCGCATGAGCCAGATGGGCGTGGTCTCCACCGGCTCGCCGCGGATGGCCCGCAGGAACAGGGGGTCCAGGGATCCCTCGACGGGGGTGACGGTGGATGTGCCGGGTCGGTGGTTCATGACGGTTCGTGCCCTCGATTGGCCTCCGACCATTCTAGCCGCCCGACGGCGGCCGGTGCCATTCATAGTCCAGATGAGACATATCGTTTCACCGGGGCAAGCACGGCCGGGACATAGGGTTGGGGGAGCCGGAGGAGCGGCTGTTGCGGAGTTGTTTCAGGCCTTCCAGTCGCCGTCGAAGGCCTCGGGAAGGAGCTCCCGGGGGCTCTCCCATCGCCGGGTGATCCCGGTCCCGTCGCCGAAGGCGATCCTGGCCCCCGGGGCCAGCTCGAGGAGAACCTGCCGGCACGCCCCGCAGGGGGTGGTCACCTTGGGGTGGTCGGAGGTGAGCACCACGGTCTCGATGTCCCGGGTGCCGTGGGCCACCGCGTTGAACAGGGCCACCCGTTCGGCACAGATCGTCAGCCCGAGGCTGGCGTTCTCGACGTTGCATCCCGGATACACCTGGCCGTCGGCGCCCAGGGCCACCGCTCCCACCCGGATCTCCGAGTACGGGCTGTGGGCGGCCTCCATGGCCGCCCGGGCCATGCGGAGCAGGTCCTCATCCTTGAGCTTCTGGTTCACGGCATCCTCCCTCGTCGCGTCTCCCGTCCCCGGCTCATGCGGGCGAACCGGCCCCCGACTCTAGCACGGGCGCCCCGCCCCCACCTGTGGTATCGTCGCACGCCATGTCCGAGTCCGAATCCTCGCCCTCCCCGCCTTCCGAAGACCCCGCCGCCCGGGCGGCCCGGGTCCGCGCCCCCCGCTCCCCCCTGGAGCGGGTTCTGGCCATCGCCCGGCTCCTGCGCGGTCCCGAGGGCTGCCCCTGGGACCGGGAGCAGACGGTGGAGTCCATGACCCCGTACCTCCAGGAGGAGACCTTCGAGGTGGTGGAGGCGGTGGCGGCCCGCGACCGGGCGGGCTTCACCGAGGAACTGGGGGACCTCCTCTTCCTGGTCCTGTTTCTGGCCGCGGTGGGGGAGGACTCGGGCTGGAGCACCCTGGACTCGGTGGCCGACGGGGTGGTGGAGAAGCTCATCCGCCGGCACCCCCACGTGTTCGGGGAGGGCCGCGAGCTGGGCACCGGGGGCGCCCTCCAGCAGTGGGAGGAGATCAAGCGCGCCGAGCGCGACTCCGGGGGGAAGGCCCCCACCGCCCTCGGCAAACGCCCGGCCGGGCTCCCCGCCCTCACCACCGCCTACCGGATCTCGGAGAAGGCGGCCGCGGTGGGTTTCCAGTGGCCGGATATCGGCGGGGCCATGGCCAAGTTGGAGGAGGAGATGGGGGAGTTCCGGGAGGAGCTGGGCGCCGGGGCCCGGCCGGAGAAACTCGAGGACGAGATCGGGGATCTCCTCTACTCGGTGGTGAACCTGGCCCGCTACCTGCGGGTGGACCCGGAGCGGGCCCTCCGGGGCACCACGGCCAAGTTCACCCGCCGCTTCCGCTACATCGAGGAGCGGCTGCACGAGCGGGGGCTGAGCCCGGAACGGGCCGGCCTGGAGGCCATGGACGCCCTCTGGAACGAGGCCAAGGCCGAAGGCGTGGACTGACCGGTTCCGGCGGCCGGATTCATTGAACCCGGCCGGTGGTCCCGCTGGACGAGCTCCCCTTCCGCACCCGCTTGGTGGAGACGAAGACGATCTCCGCCCGCTCGCCGCCGGTGTTCCGGAACCCGTGGGGACGATCGGCGCGGAAATGCAGCGCATCGCCCGGCTCCAGGGTGAAGGACCGGTCGCCGACCCGGAATTCGACCCGTCCCCGGAGCAGGTAGGCCCCCTCCTCCCCCGCGTGGGCCTCGTAGTCCACTTCCCGGCCGTCGCCCGGGTCGAGATGGAGAAGGTAGGCGTTAAGGCGGCCGCCGGAGATTCCCGGGGTGAGGTACTCGCCCCGGACCTTGATCGCTTCCTCCGGAAGGGGCTGCCGATCGTGGTGGCGCACCACCGCGATCTCGTTCAGCTCCTCTTCTTCCAGGAAGAAGGACGTTTCCTTGCCCAGGGCCTCGGCGATGCGGACCAGGGCTCCGATGGTGGGAGAGGTCTTGCCCCGCTCGATCTCGGAGATATGGGTGGCCGAGAACCCGGAGATCCGCTCCAGTTCCTTGAGGGTCAGTCCCCGTTGCTTGCGCACGTTGCGGATCCGGCTGCCCAGATCCTCCTTGGTGATCATGTCCGGTCCTCCCCGCCCTACATCGTGAATCGAGGCCAGTTCGCCCAGAACACCCGGCAGAGGCGGTTTCCCAGATTGATGAGCTTCACCGGCAAGGATGCCTTGAAGTGGATGCTGTCCCCGGTTTCGAGCCGGAAGCTCTCCTCGCCCACGTCCACGCGGAGGGTCCCCTCGATGATGAGAAGGAACTTGTCCCCGGGGCGGGGGGGGCGCACCAGCGGCTCGGCGCTTCCCGGCTCCAGGTCCAGCACGAACAGGGAGAGTTCCGCGTAGGGCCTTTCGGTGGTGAGGATCTCCCAGGCGGCCCCGTTGTTGCCGTTGGTGACCCGGTCCCGGCTGCCGTCCCGGGTGTAGGAGACGTCGTCTCCCACCGGCAGGTCGACCAGGAAGGAGGGATTCACCTGGAGCGCCTCGGCGATCTTCCCCAGGGCCCCCACCGTGGGGGAGGTCTTGCCCCGCTCGATTTCCGAAACGTGGGTCGCGGAGACCCCGACGCGGGATTCGATGTCCTTGAGAGTGAAGCCCTGGGACAGGCGGAGCTGCTTGATTCGGCGACCCAGTTCGAGGTTGTTCATCTCGGTACTTCCCATTCCTGCCCCGCGGAACCGAGGGGGTTATCGGTCCCTGCAAATCGAAGGGCCGCTAAAGCTTATCTTCTAATAATCTCTTGGTCAATAAAAAGTGCGCCCCATTGATTTTGTAAAACTGACCGACACCGTTTGCAGGAATCCCATCATTATCTTTGCCGTCCGAATTAAGGGATATGTGAGCCCCTGGCCCGCCCGGACCGGGAGATCCGTGCCCCTCCCCGGACGGAGGAATAGCCGTCCCGGCCGGGGGTAGGATTGATCGGGGCCCGGGGGTGGGGTATACTTATTCATCTCAATCGAACTCTCTTGAGCACCTGAATCGCTTTTGACCACGCGCCCCACCCGCGTCGGTTTCGTTCCCGACCCCCGGAGACCCGAGTCGAGGACCATCATGACCCAGCGAGCGGACATCCCCATAGGATCGCGACCCGGACGGCGCGCCCTGGCCGCCCTGCTGGTCGGGGTGGGTTTCCTCATCGTGGGCTTCAGCGGCTTCGGGGCCTCCTCCGGGGCCCCGTCCTTCCGGAGCCTGCTCCCCGACGGCGTGCCCGCGTTCAGCCTCCAGGGGCCGCCCCCGGAGGCGGCCCCCACCGGGCCCCGGCACCTGTTCCGGATCCCGGTGACGGTGACCGGCTACAGCAGCACCGCGGACCAGACCGACGACACCCCGTTCACCACCGCCGCCAACACCCGGGTCCGGTCCGGGGTGATCGCGCTTTCCCGGGACCTCCTGCGGGAGTTCACGCCGGGGGCGCCCTTCGCCTTCGGGGATCTCCTGGAGATCGAAGGGGTGGGCGTGTTCCGGGTCGAGGACACCATGGCCCTCCGGTTCCGGCACCGGGCCGACATCTGGTTCTCCACCCGCACCGCCGCCCAGCGGTGGGGATGCCAGCGTCTGCAGCTGGCCAAGCTCACCCGCGAGGCCCGGCACCGGGAGGAGACCCTGCAACGGCGGAGCCTGCCCCTCTTCGAGGCCGCGGTCGCCGACTAGCAGGCGGCCGGCGTCCTTCCCGCCGGTTGCCCTCACACCGTCTCCGGCGGGTTCCCGTCCCCGTCCCGGTGGGTGTACTTGATCACCTCCACCCGCTCCAGGGTGATGAGCCCCTCGTGGATCATGCCGTCCAGGGTGGGCAACAGGGCCCGGATCCGGTCCTCGGTGTCCACCACCTCGATCACCACCGGGAGATCCTGGGACAGCCGGAGGATCCGGGCGGTGTGGATGCGGCTGTGGGCCCCGAACCCCTCCACCCCCTTCAGCACCGTGGCCCCGGCCATGCCCTCGGAGCGGAAGAAGGCGACCAGGGCATCATAGAGGGGACGCCCCTCGTGGACGTCGTCCTCCCCCACGAAGATCCGGAGCAGCATCCCCGGACCGGTCAGCCGTGTCATGAGCGACTCCTCTCCGCCGCGCCAGGGCCGCGGCTCACGTCCAACGCGAAGCGGCCAGGCCCAGGAATACCGCGACCAGGCCCAGGCCGAGGTGCAAGCCCATGTAGGCGCCGGCCCCCCCCAGGCTCCCTTCCCGGACCAGGTTGCCCGATTCCAGGGCGAAGGTGCTGTAGGTGGTGAACGCGCCCATGAACCCGACTCCCCACAGGAGCCGCCAGGCCGCGGGAGCGGTGGACCGCTCCCAGCGTCCGGCCAGGTAGCCGAGCAGGAAGCACCCCAGGAGGTTCACGGTCAGGGTGCCCCAGGGAAAGCGCGACCCGGCCAGGCGCTGGACCCAGCCCGATACCGCGTACCGGGACACGGCCCCCAGCGCACCGCCCAGGGCCACCGCGGCCAGGTTCTTCAATCCCGGGCTCATTCGCGGCCCTCCGCTCCCGGACTGCCGGTCATCCTTCCCCCCGTTCCAGGCTGTCGTGGATCCTCCGGTAGGAATCGTACCGGTGGGGGGCGATCCCCCCCGCCGCCACCGCCTCCTTGATCGCGCACCCCGGCTCGGCCAGGTGCCGGCAGTCCTGGAAGCGGCATTCCGGCGCCCGGCGGATCATCTCCGGGAAGTGCGCGGCCAGGGCCGACGGATCGAGCCCGGACAGGTCCAGCACCCTCAACCCGGGGCTGTCGACCAGGCTGCCTCCGCCGGGCAGGTCCAGCATCTCCACCCAGGTGGTGGTGTGGCGGCCCTTGCCGGTGCGGTCGCTGACCTCTCCCACCCGCAAGCCGGCCCCGGGAACCAGGCGGTTGATGAGGCTGCTCTTGCCCGCGCCCGAGGGCCCCAGGAGGACCCCGGTGCCGCCGCCGATCCGCGCCCGGAGCGCCTCCAGGCCCGCCCCGGTGCGCGCGGAGAGGAACAGGACCGGGTATCCCAGCTCCGGGTACACGCCCAGGCCGGGATGCTGCCGCACCGCCGGGTCCAGGTCCACCTTGTTGAGGCAGACGGCGGCGGGAATGCCCGCGTGGGAAGCCAGCACCAGGTACCGGTCCAGGGTGGCCGGCTTCCATTCCGGATCGCGCACCGAGAGGACCACCGCGGCCAGGTCCAGGTTGGCGGCCAGGATCTGGCGCTTGCCCGGCCGTCCGGAGGCGGGCCGGCCGAGGGCGTTCCGCCGGGGAAGCACCTCCTCCATTTGGGCCTCGTCGCCGGCCAGGCTCACCCGCACCCGGTCCCCCACCGCCACCGGGTCCACCGACGCCGGGTCCCGGTGCCGGAGGCGCTTGGGCAGGTGGGCGGGCCGGTCCCGGCCTCCCACCCGCACGGTGAAGGCCCGGCTCCGGACCCGCACCACCAGACCTTCCGCTTGCGCCGTCATGGTCGCCGAGTCTATGCGTTCACCGGTCCGGGCGGTAGCCGTGATCCGGCCGGTCCGGCGCGGCGGGGCCGGAGCGGGACCCGCAGCGGTAGGCATAGGCCTGGGTGAATTCGGCCCCGAAGAAGAGGATCTGGGCCGAGTAGTAGACCCAGATCAGGATCACGGCCAGGGAACCGGCCGCTCCGTAGCTGGAGGCGATGCTGGAGTTGCCGAGATAGAGCCCGATGGCGAACTTGCCCGCCGCGAACAGGACCGCGGTGAGCGCCGCCCCCCACCACACGTCCTTCCAGGCCACCTCGGTGTCGGGAATGTACCGGAAGATGAAGGCGAAGAGGCCGGTGACCACGGCCAGGTCCAAGAGCACGTTCACCCAGCGGAGAAGGTCGAACCACTCCGGAAGCACCCCCCCGGCGAGGTGGCCGGCGGCGGAGAGGGCGGCGGAGATGACCAGCGAGGTGAGGAGGAGGAAGCCGGTGCCCAGCACCATGGCGAAGCTCACCGCCCGGTCCTTGAGGAGGGTCTGCCACCAGCTTCCCTTCCGTTCCCGGACCTTCCAAAGCATGTTCATGGCGTCCTGGAGCATGTTGAACACCCCCAGGGCGGCGAAGAAGAGCGCCCCCACCCCGATCGCCGTGGGGAGGATGCCCGCTCCGGGCCGGCGGGCGTTGCGGAGAAGGGCCGAGACCGCCTCGGCGCCCTGCTTCCCGATCAGTCCCCGGACCTGGTCCACGATCTCGCCCCGGGCCGCCTCCTCGCCGAACACGGCGCCGGCGATGGCGATGCCGATGACCAGGAGGGGGGCCAGGGAGAAGGCGGTGTAGAAGGCCAGGGCCGCGGCCAGGCGGTGGGCCCGGTCGGCCCGCCAGTCCAGGTAGGTGGTCTTGAGGAGCTCCCAGGCGGTGCGGTACCGGCTCATGACGCTCCGCGGGATGGGGGCCGGCGGGACGGACTGCTCATACCGTCAGCATACCGGGCACCGGGTCCGCCGATCCAGCCGCGGTCTCAGTAGCGCGGGAGGGAGGGGTCGACCTCCTCCGCCCAGGCCAGGATGCCCCCGTGCAGGTTGGCCACCCGCGGGAAGCCGGCGTCCAGCAGCATCCGGGCCGCCCGGGCGCTTCGCACCCCGGACCGGCAGACCACCACGATCTCCGCCCCCCGGTCCAGCTCGTCCAGCCGCGCCGGGAGCTCGCCCAGCGGCACCGCGTGCGCCCCGGGGATGCGGGCGATCTCCAGCTCGAAGGGCTCGCGGACGTCGAGGAGGAGCACCGCGTCCAGGCGCCGCCGGAGCTCGCGCGACATTCATCTCCGGCACCGCGGTCCCAGCGCCGGCGGCCCCGCAGAAGGCTTCGTAATCGATGAGGGAGGTGACGGTGGGGTGCTCCCCGCACACCGGGCAGGCCGGGTCCCGGGCCAGGCGGAGGGAGCGGAATTCCAGGGCCAGGGCGTCGAAGAGGAGGATGCGGCCCACCAGCGGATCCCCGATCCCCAGCAGCAGCTTGACCGTCTCGTTGGCCTGGAGGGTGCCGATGATGCCGGGGAGGATGCCGAGCACCCCCCCCTCGGCGCAGCTCGGCACCGAGCCCGGGGGCGGGGGCTCCGGGAACAGGCACCGGTAGCAGGGGCCCCGGGCGGCGTCGAACACCGCCACCTGCCCCTCGAAGCGGAACACGCTCCCGTAGACGTCGGGCTTTCCCAGCAGGACGCAGGCGTCGTTGACCAGGTAGCGGGTGGGGAAGTTGTCGGTGCCGTCCACCACCACGTCGTAGCCGTCCAGGATCCCGAGCGCGTTGTCCGAGGCCAGCCGGACCGGGTGGGGAACCACCTCCACGTGGGGGTTCACCGCCGCGATCTTCTCCCCGGCCGAGTCCAGCTTGGGGCGCCCGATGTCCCCGGTGGTGTGGATGATCTGGCGCTGGAGGTTGGTCTCGTCCACGGTGTCGAAGTCCACCAGCCCCAGCCGGCCCACCCCGGCCGCGGCCAGGTACAGGGCGAGGGGGGAACCGAGGCCCCCGGCCCCCACCAGGAGGACCGAGGAGCGCTTGAGGCGCTGCTGCCCCTCCTTGCCCACCTGGGGGATGAGGAGATGGCGGCTGTAGCGGCGAAGCTCCTCCACGGAGAGCCCCGCGGCGGGTTCGCGGTGATCACGGTCGGTCATGCGGGGATCCCCCTTCCGGCCCTCTCTCCAGGATATCCCTCCAGGGGGACGGGATCGAAGCGGGAACGGTCCGGCCGCAGCCGCCAGGCCTCGGCGGTCCCCGCCCCGGCCAGGATGAGGTGCACGCAGCCCGGGAGCGCGTGGCGGCGATCGGTCCCGGAGGGGCGGCTTCCCCCTTCGGGGTGGGAGTGGTAGAACCCCACCACCTCCTCCCCCGCGCTCCGGGCGGCCAGCTCGGCGGCCAGATACTCCGCCGGGGCGATGCGGAAGCGGCCGCGGGCCCGGCCGGGGGCGGCGTTGGCCGCCCGCCGCACTCCGGTCACCCGGACGGGGCCGGGACCGGGGCGGCCGAGCAGGAACCCGCAGCACTCGCGGGGGCGCGCCTCGGCGGCATGGCGGCGGAGGCGGCGGAGGTCGCCGGCGGAGATGGCGAGCACGGGCGGAGGGTCGCCGGCGAAGCCGGGCGCGCTCTCCCGGGGCGGATTCAGATCGACTCCGGCCGCCGGGGAAGGATCCTGAGGGCGCCGGCCGGACCTCCGGTCAGCCGCCCGATCACCGCCGCCGCGACGCCGGCCGCCTCCAGGGCCCGGGTGAGCGCGTCCGCCGAGGCCTCGGGGACGGCGAGCAGGAGCCCGCCGGAGGTCTGGGCGTCGGCCAGGATCAGGCGGTCGGCCTCGGCCAGGCCGGAATCGAACACGGCGCGGCCGTCCAGGTAGGCCAGGTTCTTCCGCGAACCGCCCGGGACCACCCGGTCGGCGATGAGCTCGCGGACCCGGGGCTCGAACAGGACCGGCACTTCCTTCGCCCACACCTCGGCCCCGGTGCCCGAGGCCCGGGCCAGCTCCAGGAGATGGCCGAGGAGGCCGTAGCCGGTGACGTCGGTGGCGGCGTGCACCCCCGCCTTCCGGGCCGCCTGGGCCGGAGCCCGGTTCAGGGTGGCCATCTGGGCCACCACCGCCTCGATCTCGTCCTCCGGGAGGCGGTCCCGCTTGATGGCGGTGGTGAGGATTCCCACTCCCAGGGGCTTGGTCAGCACCAGCAGGTCCCCGGCGCGCCCCCCGGAGTTGAGGAGGATCCGGTCCGGGTGCACCCGGCCGGTGACGGCCAGCCCGAACTTGGGTTCGGGGTCGTCGATGGAGTGGCCGCCCAGGACCGCCACCCCGGCCTCGATGCACTTGTCCCCCGCCCCCTGCAGGATGCGGTGGAGGATGCCGGGGTCCAGGGTGTCGATGGGGAAGCCGACGATGTTGAGGGCCATGAAGGGCTCGGCCCCCATGGCGTAGACGTCGCTCATGGCGTTGGCCGCGGCCACCGCCCCGAAGGCGTAGGGGTCGTTCACGACGGGGGTGAAGAAGTCCACGGTCTGGACCAGGGCCAGCTCGGGGCTCACCCGGTACACGCCGGCGTCGTCGGCGGTCTCGTTGCCGAGCAGCACGTTGGGATCGTCGAGTCTGGGAAGCCCTTCCAGCACCTGGACGAGCGCGCCTTGCGCGATCTTGCAGGCTCAGCCGGCGCCGTGGCTCAGGGAGGTCAGCTTGACCACGTCTTCTCCGCTCATGGGAGAAGGGTAGAGGGACCACGGTCCCCGGTCAACGTGGTCCGGTGGCCGGATCGGGTCCCGGGCGGGGCCAGAGCACGGCATGGAGCACGCCCCAGCCCAGGTCCACCGACCCCAGCACCAGGTAGAGCCAGGCCGCTCCGGGCCGGGCGGCGAGGGCGAGAAGGAGGAGGATCGCTCCCCCGGCGCTCCGGGCCCACAGCACCGGGAACCGGAAGGGGCCCGGGTCGGGGGCCCGGGCCGCGGCCAGGTAGAGGGCGGGCAGCACCAGGAGCGGAAGGGCGGCCAGCCGGAGGTGGAAGGCCCCCGGCGGAACCGGCGCCCCCAGGGCGGCCAGGACCGCGGGGCCGGCGGCGAGGATGAACGCCCCCAGGACCAGGTCGTAGGCCGCCCCCGCGACCAGGCTCCCCCGGAGGGCGCCCTCCCGTCCCCGGCCGGTGGTCACCGCTTCCGCGCCCCCGAGGTGGCGCTCATGAAGAGGAGGATCATCACCCCGACCAGCAGCACCGCCCCCGGCCAGGCGAAGGGCTGGGTCTCGAAGAGGGCGAAGATGTTCCGGCCGAAGGCGACCAGGGGAAGGGCGAGGAGGATGCCCACCAGCGCCTCCCCGGTGATGAGCCCGGAGGCGAAGAGGAGCCCGTTCCGGTCCGAGACCTCCGCCACCTCGGGACGGGTGCGCGCTCCGCGGTTGAGCTGGTAGTTGCGGGCCGCGTGGGAAACGAGCCCCCCCAGGAAGATGGGCACCGAGAGCTCGATGGGGAGGTAGATCCCCACCGCCACCGCCAGCACCGGGGCCCGGAAGCTGGAGCCCCGGGCGCGGAGCATCTGGTCGAAGATGATGATGGCCACCGCGATCACCGCCCCGATCATGGCCATGGTCCAGGGCAGCCCGCCCCGGAACACCCCCTCGGCCACGCTGGCCATGAGGGTGGCCTGGGGCGCGGTGAGCGGGTTGGGGTGCTCGGGGGTCGGAGCGCCGATCCCGTACCCCTTCAGCAGCAGGGTCAGCACCGGAGCCATCACGAAGGCCGAGGTCACCGTGCCCAGCACCTGGGCCACCTGCTGCTTCCAGGGCGTGGCCCCCAGGATGTGCCCCGCCTTCAGGTCCTGCATGTTGTCCCCGGCGATGGCGGCGGCGCAGCAGACCACCGCCCCGATGAAGATGGCCGCCGAGGGCCCCACGTGGCTCTCGGTCCCCATCAGCGCCACCAGGAGGAGCGAGGCGCTGAGGATGGTGGCGATGGTCACCCCGGAGATCGGATTGTTGCTGGACCCCACCAGCCCGGCCATGTAGGCGGCCACGGCGCTGAACAGGAACCCGGCCACCAGCATCAACACCGCCATGAGGAGGGACACCGCCACGACCTTCACCACGTACAGGTAGACCAGGAAGATGGGGATCACCGAGAGGGCGATGGCCCCGAGCACGTAGGGCATGGGGGTGTCGAGCTCGGTGCGGGGAACGGCCCGCGCGCCGGGCCCGGCGTGACGGAAGGTGGCGATCCCGCTCCGGATGCCCAGGGCCAGGGACCCGCGCAGGTTGACCAGGGCCCACAGGCCGCCCACCACCATGGCCCCGATCCCCATGTAGCGGATGTAGTGGCTCCAGATCCAGTTGGCCGCGTCGGCGGCGGCCATCGGTTCGGGCAGCGCCCCCCGGCCGTGCTGGATCAGCCACCAGGGGATGCCGATGAACCAGCTGATCGCGCCCCCGGCGAAGACCAGGACCGAGATGTTGAGCCCGACGATGTAGCCCACGGCCAGGAGCGCGGGGGAGAGGTTGCTCCCCACGTAGCCCACCCCCCGGCCCAGGTACCGCGCCTTCTCGTAGGTCGCGGTCCATAGGTTCAGCCCCGCCTCCCCGAACTTGAACAGGGCCCCCACCGCCGCCGCCCAGGCCAGGTACTTGACCGCGGAACCGCCCTTCTCGCCGCTGGTCAGGACCTCGGCCGTGGCCACCCCCTCGGGAAAGCGCAGCGGCTGCTCCACGATGAGCGCCCGCCGGAGGGGAATGGTGAAGAACACCCCGATCACCCCGCCCAGGGCGGCGATCATGGTGGTCTCCCAGTAGTCGAAGTGCTGCCAGTAGCCGAGGATGACCAGGGCGGGGAGGGTGAAGATCACCCCCGCGGCCAGCGATTCCCCGGCCGAGGCCGCGGTCTGGACCAGGTTGTTCTCCAGCACGTTCGACTTGCGGAAGAGCCGCAGCACGGCCATGGAGATGACCGCGGCCGGGATGGAGGCGCTCACCGTCATGCCCGCGAAGAGCCCCAGGTAGGCGTTGGCGCTGGCCAGGGCCATGGAGAGGACGATGCCCAGCACCAGGGCCTTGGGGGTGAGCTCGGGGAGCCGGGTTTCCGCCGGAATCCGGGGCTCGTCGGCGGCGGGGGTCGGACGGGCGGATTCACCCATTCACGCGCCTCCTTGTCGGCTGGGGGTTCGCGGCCTCCCCCCCCGGGAACGGGGGGCGGGGGCGGGGGACGCGGTCCCCCGCCCGGACCCGCGTACCTTAACCAAGAGCGGGGCCGGAGACAACGTCCGCCCCGCTCCCGGCTCCGATCAGGACCCGGCCGCCCGCGCCACCGCGGCCTTGAAGTCGGCGAAGCCCGAATCCTTCTCCTCCAGCCCGGACTTGGGGGGCAGCTTGTCGATGAGACTCTGGGTGTAGCTGATCCGGTCCTCGGTCAGGGGATGGCTGGCGAAGAACTGCTCGAGGGCCCCCGGCTTCTGCTGGCGCATGTCGAGGAGGACCCGGAAGAACTGCACCATGCCCTCGGGGTCCACCCCGGCGTCGTACATGTAGCGCACTCCCAGCTTGTCCGCCTCCTCCTCGGCGTCCCGGCTGAACTTGGACACCGCCCCGTTGGCCAGCACCGAGGCCAGGATCTGCTCGTAGACGGCGGGGTTCCGGCCCAGGACGAGCGAGGCCACGATGGAGATGCCGTACTGCTTGGTCAGGTTCTCCACCCCGTGGCGGGCGAGGCCGTGGGAGACCTCGTGGGCCATGACCCCCTCCAGCTCGTCGTAGCGGGCGGCGGCGGCCACCAGTCCCGAGTTCAGGTAGACGTGTCCCCCGGGGATGTTGAAGGCGTTGACCGTCTCGTCCTGGATGACGTGGAAGTCCCAGGGCTGGTCCGCCACCGGGGTGTCGCCCTTGGCCGCCTGCACGATCCGCTCCCCCATCCGGGTCACGTACTGCTTGATGGCGGGGTCGTCGAGGAGGCGCTTCTGCTGGGCGACGTCCGCGGCCAGGGAATCGCCCAGCTGCCATTCCTCGCCGATGGAGATGAGGCTCAGGTCGCCCTTGTTGATCCCGCTGGTGGCGCAGCCGAGGAATCCCCCCAGGGCGGTGAGGGCCAGGGGGAACAGCCAGGCGCGAAGGCGCCGCGGGGACGATGCGAGGTTCATGATCGTTTCCTTCCGCTCGGGGCCGGGGCCCCATGATTTCAACCGGCGCTATCCGGGAGCCGCGGAAGCGGAGACCGCAACCCGGGCTCCCCTCCCTATTGAAACACGTTCCGGTAGAGGTTCACCACCAGGTCCACCCCCCGCTCCAGACCGACCCGTTCCAGGTTCAGCATCAGGTCGTAGGCCTCCGGATCGGTGATGTCGCGGTGGATGTACCGTTCCACGAAGCCGGCCCGCTCCTTGTCGGTCCGGGCGACCAGTTCCCCGGCCTCCTCCCGGTCCATCCCCTGCAGGCGGACCACCCGGCGCACCCGGAAGTCGAAACCGGCCACGGTGCGCACGTGGAGTCCGGGCTCCCCGTCGAGGATGAAGTTCGCCCCCCGGCCCACCACCACCGCGGAGCCGGTGCGGGAGATGGTGATGAGCGCCTTGCCCAGGGACCGGACGTAGTCCTCCCCGCTCACCAGCCGGTTGTGGAGCACCCCGTCCACCCACTGTTCGATGCCGCTCCGGGTGTGCTGATCCAGAGCCTCCAGGACCCCCTTGTCCACCCCGGACTCCTCGGCCACCACGTCGATCATCTCATGGTCCATGAGCGGGTAGCCGAGCCGGACCGCCACCATCTCGGCCAGTTCGGTTCCCCCGCTTCCGATCTGGCTGGACACGGTGACGATCGGACGCAGCGGGCCCTCGGGCGCGGCCGGCCGGGTCCGGCCCTCGGCCTCCTTGGCCGCCTTCTGCTCCAGGATCCACCGGTGGATCTGGTTCTCGATGAGCTTCCGCGATTCTCCCTTCATGGCCTCACCGCCTCCTTTCCCCCGATCATTCTAACCTGAAAAGTCCTTGTCAGGAGCCCGTGGAGTGGCTAATGTGCGCGACACACTTCACCTCCGGCCTGCGGACAATCCCCGGGAGAGCGAATGGTACAAGGCAAGCGCTCGACGTTTCGGCGCCTCTTCGAGCCCCGCGGGCTTCTCCCCGCTCTCTGCGTGCTCTCCCTGCTCCTCCTTCCCCTCCTCCCGTCCCGGCCGGCCGCCGCCCAGACCCCTCCCGCCGACAGCGCCGGAGCCGACACCGGCGGCATCGTCTCGCCCGCCCGTCCTCCCCTGGAGGCCACCCAGTCCGCCCTGGACACCCTGGCCGGCGAGACCCCGGTGGGCGTCCCGGACCAGGCGTCTCCTCCCCTGACCGTGGCCGAGGCCCGGGAGCGGGGGCCGAAGTACTTCTTCACCAACCGGTTGAACCTCCTGGTCATCCTCCTGATCGTGGGCGGCGCCATCTTCACCTACACCCTCCGGGCTACCCGCGGGGTGTCCTACAAGATCCGGCGCATCGCCGGCATCGACGCCATCGAGGAAGCGGTGGGCCGGGCCACCGAGATGGGCAAGCCGGTGCTGTTCATCCCCGGCATCCAGGACCTGGACAACGTGCAGACCGTGGCCGGCGTCACCATCCTGTCCTCGGTGGCCGGCCGCATCGCCGAGTACGACGCCCGGCTGGCCGTGCCCACCTCCCGCTCGCTGGTCATGACCACCGCCCGGGAGACGGTGAAGGAGGCCTACTCCGCCGCCGGACGGCCCGACGCCTACAACGACGACATGATCTACTACGTGACCGACGAGCAGTTCGGTTACGTAGCCTACCTGGACGGCTACATGGTCCGGGAGAAGCCCGCCACCTGCATCTACATGGGCGCCTTCTTCGCCGAGTCCCTGATCCTGGCCGAGACCGGCTACTCGGTGGGGGCGATCCAGATCGCGGGTACGGCCATGCCCACCCAGCTTCCCTTCTTCGTGGCCGCCTGCGACTACACCCTGATCGGCGAGGAGCTCTTCGCCGCCAGCGCCTACCTCAGCCAGGACCCGCGACTCCTGGGCAGCCTCCGGGGGCAGGACTTCGGGAAGCTGTTCGCCATGGTCTTCATCGCCCTCGGCAGCCTGGTAGTCACCGTGGACGTGGTCTCGGGCGGGGTCTTCCACGGGCTGGCCGACTGGCTCGTCAACGTCGTCTTCACCGTCGTGCAGCACTAGGAGGACCTCTTGCTCCGCGTCACCATCCCAGTCTTCATCGCCTCGGTGGTGGGGGTTCTCCTGGTCCTGGCCATGTTCTTCCCTCCCCTCCACGGGGCGGACAACTATTTCTCCCAGTGGTTCGACATCATCGCCGCGGTGGCCTTCGCCCTCGGCGGCGGGAACCTGCTCCGCATCCACCTGGAGAAGCTCTACCGCCGGAAGCCGGGCTGGTGGTACAGCCTGGTCACCCTGGGCGGGTTCTTCTTCACCCTTCTCGCCGGCCTGTTCAAGATCGGGAATCCCCAGGGCTGGCAGGGGAACGTGAACGCCCAGGGCTCGCTGTTCAACTTCGCCTACGACGGGATGTTCACCCCGCTCCAGGCCACCATGTTCTCCATCCTCGCCTTCTTCGTGGCCTCGGCCTCCTACCGCGCCTTCCGGGCCCGGAACGTGGAGGCCTCCCTGCTCCTGGGGGCGGCGTTGATCATCCTCCTCGGCCGGACCTTCGTGGGGGCGTGGATGACCGCCTGGCTTCCTCCTTCCCTCGACTTCCTCACCGTTCCCAACCTGTCCAACTGGATCATGTCCACGATCAACCTGGCCGGCCAGCGGGCCATCCTCATCGGCATCAGCCTGGGGGTGATCTCGACCTCGCTCAAGATCATCCTCGGCATCGAACGGTCCTACCTGGGCGGGAGGGAGTCCTGAGATGAGGTCCTTCCTGCAGAGCATGGGCCGGCTGGACCGGCGCTGGATCTTCCTGACCATCGCCCTGGCCGTGATCATCCCCCTCGCCCTCCACCTGGTGTTCCCCGTACTCACCAGCCCCATCGTTCAGAACATCTTCGACAAGGTGGACAGCCTGCCCCCCGGGTCCAAGGTGCTGATCTCCGCCGACTACGGCCCGAGCACGGTGCCGGAGAACCAGCCCATGCTGGATGCGGTGGCCCGGCACGCGCTGCACAAGGGTCTAAAGGTCTACTTCATGAGCCTGTGGGCCACCGGCCCGCCCATGCTGGTGCAGATGAAGCACGACGTCATCGACAAGGACTTCCCCGGCCTGGACCAGGGGACGGACTGGATGAACCTGGGCTATCAGGCCGGCAACCAGGGCGTGATCAACTCCGCCTACGCCGACTTCAAGGTCGCCTTCCCGGTGGACTCCCGGGGCGAGAACATCCACACCGTGCCCATGATGAAGGGCATCCACCGGCTGGCCGATTTCGACCTGATCGTCGGCATCGGCTCCGGGTTCCCCGGGGTCAAGGAGTGGATCCAGTTCGGGGGCGACCCGGCCGGGGTGCCGGTGGCGGGCGGGGTGACCGCGGTGGAGGCGCCGCTCCTCTATCCGTACTACCCGAAGCAGCTCCTGGGGCTGATGGGCGGCCTGCAGGGGGCGGCGGAGTACGAGGCGGCCCTGGTGGCCAGGTACCCGCAGTACCAGGCCACCTCCACCCAGGCCATCCAGCGCATGGGACCGCAGACCGTGGCCCACCTCGTCATCATCGGATTCATCATCATCGGCAACATCGCCTACCTGGCCGGCGGGCGTGAGAAGCCGCGACTGGGGGTGGGACAGCGATGAGCTTCGGATCCGGATTGGAACTCTGGGTCGGGGCCCTCCTGACCTTCATGATCTTCTCGTTCCTGTACAAGGACAACCCGTTCTACAAGTTCGCCGAGCACCTCTTCGTGGGGGTCAGCGCCGCCTACTGGATGGTGCAGGGCTTCTGGGCCACCCTGATGCCGAACCTCTTCGGGCGCCTCTATCCGCCCATGGTGCGGTTCGCGCTCCCCTCCATCGCCGACAACAAGCCGGACCTGCTCCAGCTCATCCCCCTCATCTTCGGGCTGCTCCTCCTCACCCGGCTCATCCCCCCCCTGGCCCAGCTCTCGCGGCTGGCCATGGGCCTGATCATCGGCTTCACCGCCGGGACCAACCTCACCCGCTACCTCCAGTCGGATTTCGTGTCCCAGATCGGACACACCATGGCCCCCCTGGTGGTGACCCACCCCCAGGGCGGGTTCTCCCTCGGCGCCTCCTTCTCGAACATCGTGATGGTCACCGGGGTGCTGTCCGGACTGGTGTACTTCTTCTTCTCCAAGGAACGGACCGGGGCCACGGCCCGGCTCAGCCGCTACGGGATCTACGTGCTGATGATCTCCTTCGGCGCCTCCTTCGGCTACACGGTGATGGCCCGTATCTCGCTCCTCACCGGGCGCATGGAGTTCCTGGGCCGCTGGCTCAGCCAGGGCATCCCCTGGCTCTTCGGCGGCTTCTGACCGTCTCCGACTCCACCCCTTGCGCCCCGGCACCGCCGGGGCGTCTTCGTCTCCGGTCGCGAGCGGGCTTTCCGTTTGCCGGGCCCTCGGGGACGAGGTGTATAGTTGAAGGACGGACTTCAAGCGTTGGCCTCATGACGGACACATTCATCGGGAGGTGGAAGGAATGGCCCAGAACCCCTTACTGCAGCTGAAGGAGCACGGACAGAGCGTGTGGCTGGACAACCTGACCCGCGCCATGCTCCGGGAGGGCCGGCTCGAGGCCCTGATCAAGGACGACGGGATCAGCGGGGTGACCTCGAACCCGTCCATCTTCAACAAGGCCATGACCAAGGGGAACGCCTACGACGACCAGTTCCGCGAGCTGGCCGACAAGGGCCTGGAGACGGGGAAGATCTACGAGGCCATGGCCGTCCGCGACATCCAGGGCGCCGCCGACCTCCTCCGCCGGGCCTACGACGACTCCAACGGGACCGACGGCTACGTGAGCCTGGAGGTTTCCCCCACCTGGCCCGGGACACCGACGGCACCATCGCCGAGGCCCGCCGCCTGTGGAAGGAGGTCGACCGGCCCAACGTGCTGATCAAGATCCCGGGCACTTCGGAGGGCGTCCCCGCCATCCGGCAGTGCCTGGCCGAGGGGATCAACATCAACATCACCCTCCTCTTCTCCCTCGACGCCTACCGGGAGGTGATGGAAGCCCATCTCCAGGCCATGGAGGACCGCAAGAAGAAGGGGGAATCCCCGGCCCAGGTGGGCTCGGTGGCCAGCTTCTTCCTGAGCCGGATCGACGTGAAGGTGGACAAGATGCTGGACGCCATGAAGGACCGGGGCGAGCACGCCGAGGAGGCCAAGGCCCTCCGGGGCACCGCCGCCGTGGCCAGCGCCCGCCTCGCCTACCAGCTGTGGAAGGAGACCTACGCCGGTCCGCGCTGGGAGGCCCTCCGGGCCGCCGGAGCCCGGGTCCAGAAGCCCCTCTGGGCCAGCACCTCGACCAAGGACCCCGCCTACCCGGACGTGAAGTACGTGGAGACGCTGATCGGCCCCCAGACCGTCAACACCATGCCCGACGAGACCGTGGACGCCTTCCGGGACCACGGCCGGGTCGAGGACACGGTGGAGCGGGATCTCGAGGAGCAGCGCTCGGTCCTGGCCCGGCTGGAGAAGATCGGGATCTCCATGAAGCAGGTCACCGACGAGCTGGTGGACGAGGGGATCGAGAAGTTCAACCAGCCCTTCGACGAGCTGATGGAAGCCCTGGAGGAGAAGCGGAAGTCCCTGTCCGGAACCCGGGGCTGAGCCCCGGGCCCCCCGGGGTCAGGGCAGCAGAACCCGCGCCCCCAGGGCCCCGCCCACGTCGAACTCCGGGTCCGGAACCAGGTCCACGGTGGGCGCGATCTCCATGAAGAACTCGAAGCGACGGGTGTCGGTGAGGTAGGACAGGCCCACCGGCACCCGGACCCCGAGCCGGTTCCGGTGATCGAGCAGGAGCCGCCCCCCCACCCCGTAGTACAGGGGCAGGAATCCCCGGTCCACGGCGAAGAGACCGTAGTCGTGGTGCAGGTAGTCGGCGTGGAGATGGAACCGGTCGTGATGGACCAGGGACCAGGAGAGCCCGGCGTCCACCGCGGTGGCCGGAGCCAGCCAGACCTTGCCGGTGAGGCCGGTGGGTTCGCCGACCATGACCCCCAGGGCGACCCGGTCCTGGTCCCCCCGGGCGGGGGCGGCGGCGAGGGCGAGGAGGGCGGTGATCATGAGCGCGGTGCGTTTCATCGTCACCTCCGGATCGTCGGCCGCCCGGCCAGTGCGGAAAGAAATGCGGGGCGCCCGTGGGTGCGATAACGGGCGCCCCGTCCGTGTCTCCCCGAAGGCAGCCGTGGGCCGCCTACTGGGAGCTGGACTCCGATGGAACCTCCTGGGCCACTTCCGCGCGGGCGCCGGCCCCGGGGAGTCCCGCCCGGGCCTGGGCCATGTCCTGCTCGAAGCGGCCGGCCAGCGCGGCCAGGTCCACGGGTTCGGTCCCTGGAAGGTCGTCCAGGAGCCTCACCCGGGCCAGGTTCGCCGCCGCCCGGTTATGCCCGGGATCGGCGTCGAGAGCGGCAGCGTAGGTCCCGGCGGCGGCGCGGAAGTGGCCGGTCCGCTCCAGGGCCAGCCCGAGGTTGTTCCGGAACACCGCCACCGTGCCGTCCACCTGTACCGCCCGGGCCAGCGGGGGGAGCGCCTGCTCAGCCTGGCCGCCCTGCAGGTAGAGCAGTCCCAGGTTGTTCATGGACCACGCGTCGCCGGGGTCCAGGCGCACCGCCCTCCGGTAGGCCGCCTTGGCCTCCTCGTTGCGGTTCAGGTTCTGATACGCGCGGCCGAGCACCCGCTGGGCGTCGGCGGAACGGGGATCCAAGGCGGCAGCCTGCTCGGCGACGACTCGGGCGTCCCGGAAGCGACCCTCGTCGATCAGCACACGGGCCAGGTTGGTGCGGCCCTCCAGGTGCATCGGATCCCGTTCCACGGCGGCGTGGAACGCCGCCTCTGCGTCCTCCCAACGCCCCGCCTTCCACAAGGAGAGCCCCAGCATGGTGTGGCCCCAGGCGCTTTCGGGGTGCTCCTTGGTCCAGACGGCGAAGTGCTCGGCCGCGTCGTCGTAACGGCCCTCCTCGAGGAGGGCCTTGGCCTCGGCGAAGCTCCCCGGATCCTCGGATCCGGCCTGCTCCCGGGCCTCGTTCTCCATCGGGGACGTCCCGGCGCCGGCGGGGTCGTCCACCCCCGCCACGGCGGCGCCGGTCGTCGGCTCCTCGCCCGGAGCGGTCCCGGTATGGGCCGGGACGGCCTCGGGCGCCGGCGCCTGGTTGCGGGCGACCGGAGAGGCGGTGCCCTCCTCCCGTCCCCCACACCCGACGGCGCTCAGGGCAACCCCCAGCGCCACGGTCAGAGTCAGTGCCCCCAGAAAGACTCCCACCGGTTTCCACGAAGTTTTGATGATCGCGAGCATGTCTCTCAGTCCTTATTTCGCCTCACGGCTTCCAGGGTGGCGTTGCACGCCCGGGGCACGTCCATTCCTTCAGCAAGAAGGCGGCCAATTCTCGCGGCGGGATCCCCCGTGATGTAGGCGTTTCTCCGACAGGCCATTACGGAGTCGGCCACAGGGGTGGGAGCGGGACGGGGAGAGGCCATCGTGTCCAAGTGGACACGGGCCTCCGTGTACAAGCGGACACGCTGCGGGGGATCAGGGGCGCTTCAGGTCGTGCCTCCGCATGATCTTGAGCAGGCTGGCGTGGTCGGCCAGCCCCAGTTCCTCCGCGGTCTTGGAGATGTGCCACTGGTTGCGCTCGAGGGCGGTGAGCAGGATCGAGCGCTCCGCCTCCGCCTTGAGCTCCTTGAGCGGGCGCGGCCCCTCGGCGAGCCCCCCCCACCGCGTGCCCGAGGCGCCCAGGTCCCGGGGCAGGTCGGCGGAGGTGATGACCGGGCCGTCCCCGACCAGGATCAGGCGCTCGATGATGTTCCGGAGCTCGCGGACGTTGTTGCGCCGCCAGTCGTAGCTCTGGAGCCGCTCCAGGGCCTCCGGATCCAGGCGCCGCGTCCGCACGCCGAGGCGCCGGCAGAGCGTTCCCAGCAGGTGCTCGGTGAGGAGGGGGACGTCCGAGAGTCGCTCCCGGAGCGGCGGCACCACCAGGGTATGGACGTTGAGCCGGAAGAAGAGGTCCTTGCGGAACCGCCCCTCCTCCATCTCGTGCTCCAGGTCCCGGTTGGTGGCGGCCACCACCCGGGCGTCCACGGGGATGGCCCTGGTACCTCCCACCCGGGTCACCCGCCGTTCCTCCAGGACGCGCAGGAGCTTGGCCTGGGCGGCCAGCGGCAGCTCCCCGATCTCGTCCAGGAACAGCGTTCCCCCCCGGCCGACTCGAAGGCCCCCTTGTGGGTCTTGTCGGCCCCGGTGAAGGATCCGGCCTCGTGTCCGAAGAGCTCGCTCTCGACCAGGTTCTCGGGGAGGGCGGCGCAGTTGATGGCCAGGAACGGTCCTTTCGGCCGCTGGCCCAGGCGATGCAGCTCCCGGGCCACCAGTTCCTTGCCGCTCCCGCTCTCCCCCACCACCAGCACCGGGCTGGGCACCGGGGCCACCCGCGCGATCTCCTCCTTGAGCCGGGCCATGACCGGGCTCTCCCCGATCAGCGGGGTGTCGGCTCCGAGCTGGCGGCGCAGGGACGACACCTCGCTCATCAGCCGGCCCCGCTCCAGGGCGTTCTCGATCTCGCGCACCACCTTCTCCATCGGCTCCGACTTGTCGATGAAGCCGTAGGCCCCCAGCTTCACCGCCCGCACGCAGCGGTCGAAATTCCCGGTCCCGGTGTACACCACCACCGGGACCTCGAGCCCGCGGGTGCGCAACTCCCGCAGCACGTCGAAACCGTCCATCCCCGGCATCTCCAGGTCCAGGATCACGCAGTCCACCGGTTCCCGCTCCAGGACCTTGAGGGCCTCCCGGCCGCCGGTGGCGGTGATGGTCTCGTGTTCGCCGAGGCGCTGGAGATCGTAGGAGTACTGCTCGGTGACGGCGGGAACGTCGTCCACGATGAGAATCAGGCTCATGCTCGCCCTCCCTTGGCGGGCAACCGGACGGTGAACCGGGCGCCCCCGGCGGGCCCGTTCCCGGCCCGGACCGTCCCGTCCAGGTCGGAGACCAGGCGGCGCACGATGGAGAGGCCCAGCCCGGCTCCGGACTTCTTGGTGGTATAGAAGTCGTTGAAGATATCATCCAGGTGTTCGGCGGGGATACCGGGCCCGGTGTCGCTCACCGAGAGCTGGACCTGGCTCCCGCCGTCGTCCCCGGCGGCGCGTCCCGTGGCCACGGTCACCGTGCCGCCCGCCTCGCCGAGGCTCTCCACCGCGTTGCGGATCAGGTTCTCCAGGATCCTGCGGATGGCCACCGGGTCCGCCTGCACCGGCGGCAGTTCCGGATCCGGTTTCATCTCCAGGGTCACCCGTTCCGGTCCCGAGAAGGCGGCCCGGACCTGGTCCAGGGTGTCGTTCACGTTCCAGGTCACCGGAGCCCCGGTGACCGAGAGCCGGGCGTAGTGATGGGCGAGAAGCTCCAGGTACTCCAGGCTCTGCTCCACGCTCTCCTGGCGCTCGGCGAACACCCGCGCCAGCCCCTCCGGCTTCTCCCGGGCCACCTGGCGCAGGTGCCGGAAGGTGTTGCGGAGCGGGGTGAGCCCGTTCCAGATGTCGTGATTGACCTGCCGGGCCATGTCCCCCTGGGTGGCGCGGCGTTCGGCGTCCCGAAGCCGCTCCGCGCTCGCCCGCAACCGCCGCATCATGTCGGCCAGGAAGCGGCTCAGGGTTCCCACCTCGTCCCGGCGCCGGCTCTCGAACCGGCCGTCGAGGTGGTCCAGGTCCAGGGTCTCGGTCCGCCGGGAGAGATCGACGATGGGCCGGCTGATGGCGGCCGAGAACCACACGGCCAGGATCAGGGTGCCCAGGGCGGTGGCGGCCAGGGCCCCGGCCAGCCAGGCGTCCAGGCTCCGGAGCAGGCGGTGGAGCGGCCCCAGGGGATAGCTGATCAGCACCTGGGCCTCGGCCAGGCGGGCCGGCTCGCTGCCCGTGACCACGAAGGGGATGGACAGGCTGCGCACCAGGTACCGGTCGCGGGGCAGGACCGTCCGCCAGGAGGCCCCCTTCCCGCTGTCGGGCAGGGCGGCCAGGCGGACGGCGAGGGAGTCGTCCGAGGACAGGGCGTCTCCCGGTACCAGGAGCGACACCGCCAGCTCCCGGTCCCGGGCCAGGCCGGAGAGGAAGCTCCGGTCCACCTGCATTCCGCCCACCACGGAGAAGGTCTCTCCGGCCATGGAGAAGCGCTCCAGGCGGGCCAGGGCGAGGAAGCTGCCCGTGGCCAGCCGGGCCCGGGTGAGGGCGGTGGAATCGGGCGCCTCGGCCAACCGGCGGGGCAGCCCCGGCTCCCGCCGGTCGTACTCGTTCCGGAAGTGCCCGGAGCTCAGGATCCGCCCCGAGGAGTCCTGGATCTGGAGCATGGAGAGGCCCATCAGCCCCATGGCGCGTCCGGCGTAGTCGAGCAGGTAGGTCCGCTCGCTGGCAATGCCCGCCACCGCGGCCAGCCGGAACTGGTTGTCGTCGACGATCCGGGGGACCAGGATGGCCAGCCGGGTGTCCACCGACCGCCCCCGCTCGCCCAGGTTCTCCTGGATCACCTCGGCCAGGGTTTCCACCCGGCGGTCGTACTGCTCGGACAGGCGGCGGGACATCTCCTGCCGGATACCGAGGGCGAGCAGGGCCAGGGGCACCAGGACCAGGATGGTGGACGCGGCCAGGATGCGCAGCCGGAGGCTCAAGGCACCACCTCCTCCGCGTCCGCGGACCACCCCAGCCGGTCCAGGAGGAGGGTGCCGTCCCCGTCCACCCGCAGCCCGGCCAGGGTCCGGCGCACGGCCGCCTGGGGCCGGGTCCGCACCAGGGGCAGCGCGGCCAGGCCCAGCCGGTACGGGCTCCCGGAGGTGCATCCTCCGGCCAGGCACCGGAGCCAGGGCGCGTCGGCCACCAGGGCCCGGGCCTCGCGGCAGGGAGGGGCGAAGGCGCGCACCAGGGGCACCACGTAGGCGATGTCGCTGCCCGAGGCCAGCTGCTCGCGGAACTGCACCCCGGTCAGCGCCTCGGCCCGCGGTCCCCCGCCCTCCCGGCCCAGGGCCTCCAGCGCGGCGGCGGCGCCGGCACCCCCGCCGGTCTCCTTGGACGCCGAACCCAGGGCCACCACCCGCTCGGCCAGCCGCTCGGCGTCGGTATCCCCCGACGGGTAGACGACCCGGTTGCTGAGCGGAGCGCTCGGCCACACCGTGCGCGGTGCCGGAGCGGGAGGCGTGGCCGGGCAGGGCGCCCCCCCGGAACCGGCGAAGGAGAACCCGGCCGCCCCCTGGGCGGCGGAGACGGCCACGTCCCGGGCCAGTTCCTCCCCCAGTTTGCCCGAGGCGGGCGGGGAGCCGGAGCCCGAGGGATCGAAGGCGGTCCCCCCTTCCCCCGTCCGCACCGGCGAAACCAGCACGTAGAGCCGGTCGAAGGGGAGCTCCCGCATGACGTAGCCGGGAAGGCTGGACGCGTAGTCCACCGCGCCCCGGTCCCGGAGCAGCATGAGATCCACCTTGGGGGTGAAGACGTCGCGGGGATCGGCCCCGGGGTGGATGCCGACGCGGATGACCGAGAGCGCCGGCTCCGAGCGTCCGGTGGTCACCGGGAGCAGGGCCAGGTCGTAGCCGGACGCGTCGCCGGGACGGTAGGGCCCGGTGCCCATGGGCCAGGCGGAATCCTCGCTCGGCTTGGCCACGGCCAGGGCGGGATGGGCGAAGAGGGCGGGACTCTCCCCCAGGGGGGCGGTCAGGGCGACCCGGACCTCACGGTCCCCGGAAACCGACACCGACTCGGGACGGATCCAGATCCAGGGCAGCGACGCCGATCCGGACGCGTGCATCCCCCGCGTTCGCCGCCAGGCCGCGCTCACCGCCTGGGGCCAGATGGGGACTCCGTCCCAGAATCGCGCCCCGGCCCGGAGGGTGAAGGTCCAGATCCGCCCGTCCTCCGTGGACCGCCAGCCTTCGGCCAGTCCGGGAACGACCTCCCCCTCGCAGTCGATGCGGACCAGGGTCTCGTACAGCTGGCGGAAGATCAGCCGTTCGGCGTCGTTGTCGGGAAGGGGGGCATGGCGGGGGTTCACCGAGGCGTCCAGGGCCAGGGCCACCGGAGCCCCGTGATCGGCGGGACCGGGACCCACGTAACAGGGCGCCGCGGCCGGACCGGGCACCTCCGGCCGCCCGGCGGGGGGAGCGCATCCCGCGGCCACGGCCATCAGCGCCGCCCAAAGCACGAGTCGTAGCGAGCATCTACCGGCCGGTTTCATTCCAGGGCTCCAGGGATGGACCGCGCGGGGTTGCGCGGCCGGGGGAAGAATCCCGATCAGGAACCGAAGTCTAGCAGGACCCGCCGGCACCGGTCTTCACGGCGAAGGCCGCCGCCTTTCCCCGCCCGCCCGCGCGGGTTAGAGTCGGAAGCGGGCCGGGACGCGTGCGCCCGCCGTCTCCGGCCGCGCACCCGCGGGCGAGGCGAGGCTCCATGAAGACCCACACCGGGGCCGCCCGGGCCTGGTTGATCTGGGACGGCGGCTGAGGATTCTGCTGCCGGGCGGTGACCTGGGCCCGGCGGCGCGGCGCGGAGCGCCGCTTCCGCATCGTCTCCTACCAGGACGCGCCCTCCCCCCCCATGACCCCCGCCCTGAGGGAACGGGCCCGGCGCGCGGTGCAGGTGCTGACCCCCGAGGGACGCCGGCTGGAGGCCGGGCGCGCCTCGCTCTACGTGCTGGCCCGGGTGGGCTACCCGGGCGCGGCCCGGGTGCTCTCCCTGCCCCCGTTCTCATGGGCGGTGGAGCTGGGCTACCGCGGCGTGGCCGCCAACCGCCGGTTCCTGGAGCGCTGGCTCTCCCGCGATCCACGGCGCTGCCGGGCCGAGGACCGGAACCGGGTCGGCGTCCCGGACGCCGACCCACCCTCCCCTGCATCCGGCGGAGGAGGCGGTCACTCCTCCAGCATTCGCAGCCAGCGGTAGATCGACGCCCGGGCGTAGCCGGTGTGACGGACCCAGGCCTCGATGTCCCGTCCCAGGAGCGCGTGCACCTCGCGCAGGTAGGCGTCCTCGACCCGGGACAGGACCGCGCGCCACGGCAGGCGGGCCAGCTCGGCGATGGCGGGAAGCTCCGGCCGCTCACCGGATCCGGACGTGAGGGCGCCGGCGCCGTGGATCACCGCCCGCCTCAGGTCGTGGAAGTTCTCCGGCCAACCGCACGCGGCCAGCTCCGGCAGGTCGGCGGGGCGGAGCGCCCCCAGGCCGTGCTCCCCGGGACGGCCTTCCAGCCGGGCCAGGCGGGCGGCGTGGAACTCCAGGTCCTCCGCCTGCTCGCGGAGCGGGGGAACCTCCACCGTCCACGGTTTCCAGAAGGCGGCCAGCGGGGGCGACCAGTCCCGGTCCCCGCCGCCGCCGGTGCGGCGCGAGCAGATGACCCGGGCGCTCAACCGGCGCGTCCGGGCGCTGCCCACCCGCCGGTAGCCACCCGAGGCCAGGGCCAGGCGCAGTCGCTCCAGCCGGTCCTCGGGAAGATCCTCGAGCCCCTGCACGAACACCGTGCCCCGGGCCGCCGCGCCCAGGGCGCCGGGAAGGCCGTTCCCCCGCCCCTCCACGCCGTAGAACTCCCGCTCGAACTCGTCGGCGTCCCGCGAGCGTGCGCTCACGGGAATGAACGGCCCCGAGGCGACCCGGGACCGGGCATGGATCCAGCGGGCGGCGGTGAGCTTCCCGCAGCCCAACTCCCCGGTCAGGAGGAGGGGCTGGAGCCCCTCCTCGTAGGGGCGGAGAAGCTCACGCAGGGCTCGCGCCGCCTCGCACCCGTTCCAGGGAAAGTCCTCCGCCTCGGGAACCGCGTCCAGCAGGTTCCGGTAGTGGCCCAGCTCGTCGGTGAGCAGGCTGTGCTCGATGGCCTGGCCCACCTCGCGCCGGAAGGTGCCCGGATCCAGACGCTCGTCCTTGTTGATATAGGGAATCCCCTCCACCAGGGCCCGGCTGGTGGTATTGGTTCCGGCATAGATGGTGAGGAGGATCACCGGAAAGCGGTGCCCCTCCTTCCGGAGCCTCTGGTGCACGGTGAACCCGTCCTCGTCCAGGCCGAGGGCCAGGTCCAGGAGGAGGAGGTCCGGGGTTCGCGCTTCCAGGGCCACGAACAGCGCTTCCGGTGCGGCGAAGGTCTGGATCTCGAAATCCTTGCCCAGGAGGTGGACCGCCTCCCGGCGGAACCCCTCCTCGTCGTCCAGCAGCATGACCAACGGCCTCGGAATCATGTTGATCCATCCTCCCCGGGACCGGAGTCCCGTTCAGACGTTGTCGAACCGGGGCACCCGCACCTCGGCCCGGACCCCCCCGCCGGGGGCGTCCGTGATCCGTGCCTTCCCGCCGTAGGCGGCCAGGATCTGGTTCAGGCGCGTGAGCCCGGAGCGGGAGCCCGGGCGCCCGTCGCGGGCCCACTCCGCCTCCACCGAGGCCCCGTCGTCCCACACCCCCAGCACCGCGACCTTCGGCCCCTGGGCGGCCACCGTCACCCGGATGGTCCCCGGAACCGGGACCTTCTTCCCGGCGTTGGCCAGGAACTCGTCCAGGCAGGCGAAGGCGTCGGCCGCGCTCAGGGGAAACCGCCGGCCCAGGTCGGAGTCCTCGATCTCGCAGACCGGTACCGGGCCGGTCCCGCCGTGGTGGGTACGGAAGCGCACCACCCGCTCCAGCACCTCCGCCGGGGCGCAGCTGAACCGCTCGACCAGCGGCCCCTGGATGAGGGTCAGCGAGGTCCGGAGCGCGCTCCCCGCTTCCAGGAGGCGCTCCGGGTCCGCGATCTCCTCCCCGCAGACGCGCTCCAGCTCCCGGATAGCCCGGTCGGCCGTCCGGGCCCCCTCCAGGCCCAGTTCCCAGGCCACCTCGACCGCGCGCCGGAGGCGGGCCAGCACCTCGGGGGGCAGGTACTCCCGGAAGGGAGGATCGGCGGGAACCGCCGCCTCTCCGCCTCCGTTCCGGGCCCCGGCCCGGACCGCCCGGGCCGCCCGGGAGACCCCGGCCAGGGCCAGCCGCCAGTGGGCATGGGACGAGAAGCCCACCACCGAGAGGAGCTCCCTCCACATGCGCTCCTCGTCCCGGACCCGCCGCCGCCTCCGGATCCCCGCCCCCAGGAGGATCAACCCGGCCGCCGCGGCCAGCCCGGCCGCGGCCCGGGCCCCCGGCTCGCGGGCCGCCGCCCGCGGGATCTCGCTCCAGGTGGGAAGCCGCCAGCGCGCCCAGGACCCGATCGCCGCCGCTTTACCCCGCCAGCCCGGGGGGCGGCCCGGCGTCACCGTGACCCTGTCGCCGGGCAGGCCCGGCGGGGCCTCGGCGGGCGGACCGAAGCCCTGGACCGAGAGCCGCTCGCCCGCGGCGACCAGGAAGGGGGCCGTCCCGCCCCGATGGGTGGAGGTGCGGAGTACGCTCCAGGGCCGGGGACCGGCGCCGGTGAGCCGCGCCCCGATCCCGCCCGAGTTGGGTCCGGGGCGGCGGAGCTGGACCCGGCGCACCGGCCCGGTGCCGGGCAGGGGAACCACCTGGGGGCCATCCTCCCGGGACAGCACCGCCTCCACCGTCCCGTCGCCGTCCAGGTCGGCGAGGAAGACCATCTCCGCGCCGGCCAGGGAATCCGGACGATCGGTGAGGGTCAGCCGGCCCGGCCGCACGCCCGGCTCCTCCGGCGCCCTCCGCACGGGATCGAAGTCGTAGGCGACCAGGCCGTCCATCTCCTCCAGGGTCACCAGCTCGGGGCCCCCGGCGCCGTTCACGTCGGCCATGACCGCGTCCCCGGTGACCTGGCCCCCCTCCATCCCCCAGGCCGTGGTCACGTCCTCGAAGCGGAAGCCGCCCCGGTTCAGGAGCATGAAGTTGTTGCCGCTCACTTCGGGCCGGGCCGAGATGTTCACCACCGGCGCGTAGAGATCCAGACGGCCGTCGCCGTCCAGGTCGGCCACCACCAGCGTGCGCTGGAATCCCTCGTCCATGACCGCGACCTGGACGCGCCTGCCGAACCGGCCCGGCCCCAGACCGGGGAACGCCGCCAGCCCGTACACCCCGGTCAGGCAGGCCAGATCCAGGACCCCGTCCCCATCCAGGTCGGCGAGGCGGATGTGGTAGATCCCGTGCAGGTTCGGATAGCCCGAGCCCTCCACCGGCCGGGCGGCGGCGAACCCCGCCTTCCCCCGCCCCTCCAACCGCTGAAGCCGCGGGTGCGCGTTGTCCCCCATGAGGTGATAGCCCAGGTAGAGGTCCAGATCCCCGTCCCCGTCGTCGTCGGCGAGCTCCAGGGCGGTGAGGATCGCCCCCAGCTCCGGCACGGGAACGCGGAGGGTGTCGCCCCGGAACCCGCCCCGGCGGTTCCAGAGCAGATGCAGCGTCTCCCCGTCCGATTCCGCGGCCACCAGGTCCAGGTCGCCGTCCCCGTCCAGGTCCCCGGCGACCATGATATCCAGGGCCTCCGGCCGGGCCAGGGCGTCCTTCCGCGGGGAACGGCGGTACCCTCCGGTCGCGGGATCGAAGACCCAGAGTTTCTCTCCGTGCTTCCAGGGGGTGACCACTTCGGGCACCCCGTCCCCGTCCAGGTCCGCGGGAAGGAAGCGGCCCTCGGTCACCTTGGGGCGGCGGCCGCGGGGGGGAGGAACGTGCCGGTCGCGGGCCCGTCCGTAGCTGAGGCGCCCGAGCCAGACCTCCTGCTGGTGGGGCAGGTCCATGCTGATCTCCACGCCGACGAAACGGCCCGGCTCCTCGGCGGCATCGTAGCCCTTGAGGCGGCCGAACTCCTGCACGTCGGCGATGGAGGTCCAGGCCTGCTGGTAGCGCCCCGGCGGACGGAAGAAGTCGTCCCCGTAGTCGTAGATGGAGTGGGAGGCGGCCAGCTGGAACACGCGGCTCCGGTCGTCGATGAGGCTGAGAACGACCCGGTCCGCGGTCTTCATGTTGGCCACGTACCAGTCCCATCGCCAGAACTCCGCCTCCTCCCGGGAGAGGGGGGGGATTCCCAGGTCCGAGAACCTCAGGATGAAGGCTGGCGTTCGAGCCGGTGCGGCCGGAGGGGGCGTCGGCCCGGAAAACCCACATGGGACGAAGTCCGGCATGACCCAGGCCGACCGACCCGTGCGCCCCCCCCGCCGGCGGCAGCGCCGTCCATTCGGCGCCGGAACGGGGGATGATCTGGTGGATCGGCTGCGCCGCGGCCGTTCCCACGGACAGCGCCAGCGCCGCCGCCGCGGCCAGGAGCCGGGCGGGTAACGCGATGGGGCGGCGGTGATTCCGGAGCGGCTTGGAGGAAACAGTCGGCACGTGAAACCCGATGGAAGGCCGGAGCCAGGCGCTCCGGCATGGAAACGACTTTTCCGGTCATCGAGCTTCGCGGGGGAAGGCGAAGGGATTGGGATTATAGCGGAGCGGGGACGGGGAGAAAAGCCGGGTCGGGGCCGGCCACCGACGGGGGCCGCCCGTCCGCGCGCGGGGCGGTGAGCAATGCGGCCTCAAGAGTTCTGGCGCCTCGGAGTGGATCAACGGCATTTGCACCGGGCCGGGTTTCCCCCAGGTCCCGCCGTGGCGGGACCACGTCCAGCCCGATCCGTGCCGCGATTCATCCTCGGCGCCAGAACATCCAGGAAGATGCGTCAACTCGCAGGAGGCGTCTCCTCGCCCCCGATTGCAGTTTCCACATCCTGGGCAGCAATGACCACCCCATCCGCGCGGATTCGCGTCTCATTATTGAGACGAGGGTCCACATCGTTGAAAGATTTCTTCGATACGGCGCCGGCTTTGGTTCGATCGTGACGCGAAAACTCGATCCGTATCGCAGAACCCTCCGCCGCAGCCGGGCCGGATCAGGCCGGTTTCACCGCCGCGCCCAGCTCGCCGGGCTTCCGGAGCATCTTGTCCACCTCGCCCAGGTGGCGGACTTCCTGCTCGATCATTCGCCGGGCGTACTCCTCGAGGGCGGTGGAGCGGTCCTCCACCGCGGCCAGGAGGTCCCGGTAGTGCTGAAGGCCCTCGCGCTCGTGTTCCACCGACTCCCGCAGGATGTCGCCGATGTCGTGCTTCTCGGTCTCCAGGAGCTTCCCGATGCCCAGGGAGGGATGCCCGCCGAGCTGGGTGATGAGCTCCCCGGCCTCGTGGGCGTGAGCCAGGCTCTCGGCGGCCTGCTCCCGGAGCCAGGAGGAGATGGGAATCCGGCTGTAACCGAAGACCATGAACGAATAGTGGGTGTAGCGGACGACCCCGGCCAGCTCCAGTTCCAGGATGTGGTTCAGCGCGGCAAGGACCCGGTCCCTGTCGGCGTCCTTCTCGAACATGGTTCCTCCTCTCGGAATGGGATGCGGTACACGTTCACCTTAGCGGCAACCGCACCGGGAGCGCGAGCCGGACCCGGCTCTCGGTCTCGTCCACCAGCCGGATCTCGCCGTAGTCGACCATCCCGTCGGGGGCGACCCGGGGAGGGGAATCGCACTCCAGGGTCAGCTCCACCGGCACGTCGGGCCACAGGTCGAAGCGCGCGTCCTTGCCGTGGCGGACGCGAACCGGCACCGATTCGACCCGCCGGTAGGCCTCGCGCAGGGTGAAGCTCCAGCTCGTCTCCGCCTCGGCGGCGGTGAACCCGGCCCAGACCCGCAGGGTGTAGGTTCCGGAGTCCGGGGATTCCGGATGCGGGTTCCGGAGGACGATGTCCAGGTAGCGATCGCCGAAGCCCGAGTTGACCACGGCCTTTCCGGTCCCGTCCAGGACCTGCACCGCGCAGTCGGTGAGGGTGTCGTAGACCGGGGCCGGCATCTCGAAGTGGAAGTCCACCCGGTCCAGGTCGGGGCCCATCTTGAAGTCCCGGGTCCACACGTCCGTCCCCGACACGCGGATCGTCCCCTCCCGGAGGTAGCCGGCGATCTCCCCCTCGCCCCGTCCGTGGAAGGCGCGGTCCAGCACCGCGGTGGCGGTGACCTCGGCGGCCGGACTCCCCCCCTGGGGATAGCGGAAGGCGCGCAGGGTGTCCGGATCGGCCCGGATCCCGTCCACCCGGGCCCGCAGCCGCCAGGCGCTGGCCCCGGTGTTCCGGTAGTCCGCCACCACCACCGCCTCCCAGGTCCCGGGGACCAGGTCCGCGCCGGCCAGGGTCACCGAGGCCGCGCTCCGTTCCTCGGAGTCGGCCCACCCCGCCCCGCCGCCCGACCGGCGTCCGGCGGGATCGTAGAGGGCCAGCCGCACCCGGCCGTGCTTGCCCTCCGGCACCTCCAGGTCCAGCACCATGGCGCTCGCTCCCGCCGGAGGACGGAGATAGAAGCGCCGGATCTCCCCCGCCTCCAGTCCCTCCCCGCTCCAGGCCCGGTCGTAGCCGGTGTCGCGGTCGAAGGCGTGGGGCACGATCACCGTGTGCCAGGACTCCCACTCCGGCGCCTTGGATCCGCCCAGCCCCTTGGCGTAGGCCAGCACCCGCCCCACGTGGAGCCCGGGTTCGCGGAGCCGGTCCGGGTCGTAGCGCACGGTGAAGGTCCGGCTCTCGCCCCCCTTCAGGTAGGTCTGGTCGCGATCGAGGGTGAGCCAGGGCGCGTCGCTGCGCAGGGTGAAGGCCCGGTAGAAGGCGTCCTCGGCGTCGGGGCCGGCGGCGGCGGCGAAGGCGGGCGTGACCGTCACCGCCACCCCCCGGGGCGGTTCGGGATAGACCCCGCCGGTGCGCCAGAAGGCGGCCTGGGGAGAGGCGCCGGTGGGGATGGGGCCGTCGGCGGTCACGGTGTAGGCCAGGAGCGGGGACCCGGCGCGGTCGGAGAGCCCGGTCAGGGCCCGGAAGGCCTCGGGGATCGCGATCACTCCCGCCCCCTGGTCGAGCACGGTATACCCGGGCAGCGGCCGGGCCGTCCCCCGCACCGCCTGCTTCAGGAGCGCCCAGGTATAGGGCACGTCCTCGGCCACCGCCGCCCCCACCAGGGCGGCCATCGCTCCCGCGGCCTGGGGCGAGGCCATGCTCGTCCCCCACATGGCGTCGCCGCGCGCATAGGGAGGGACGCTGGAGGAGGCGGCGCCGGGGGCGAGAGCGGTGGGCTTCATGAGCTCGCCCCCCCGGGAGGAGAAGTGGAAGGGCTCGTTCCGGGCCAGGTCCCCGCCGTAGAGGCGGCGGGACAGCTCGGCGGGAAAGAGCGCGCCGGTGGTGAAGGCGAAGTACCCCGCCCCCGGCGTGCCCACGGTGGAGAGCCCGGGGCCGTCGTTCCCGGCCGAGGTCACGAAGACCAGGTCCGGGTGCTGGAGGAGGAAGTCGTCCACGAAGACGTCGATGGCGCTGTGCCCCTCGGTCTCCGAGCCGATCCCGTAGGACATGTTGAAGACCACCGGCCGGCCGTGGTCCCGGGACCACCGGGCCCCGAACTCCAGCGCCTTCTTCACGCTCCCGGTGGTGGTGGCCCCGCCGCTCAGGCTGTTGTGACCGATCTTGAGGCTCAGGATCTGGGCCCCCGGGGCCACGCCGTCGAACCCGTCCTGGCCGTTCAGCCGCCAGCCGGCGGCGATCCCGGCCACGTGCGTCCCGTGGGCGCCTCCGGCGATGTGGAACTCCACCGTGTTCCGGGCGGGAAGGATGGTCAGGCCGCCGGTGACCCGGTGGAGCTTGGCGGTATCGGTGTCGGAGCGGAAGCGCAGGGTCTGGTGGTCCACCCCGTAGCTCCGCACCGGGGTCTCGTCGTCCAGGTTCCCGTCCCCGTCCAGATCGACCAGGGCCACCCAGTCGCTGTCGGCGGGATCGGCCACGGTGGGGAAGGCCAGGACCGCGAAGCGCTCGTCGGTGCGCCCGTCGTTGTTGAGGTCGGCGATGGGGGTGTTGGCGTACTGCGCTCTCCTCCAGGAACCCCAGCCGGTACACGCCGTCGGCGGGGGTGGCGGCCAGGCGATCCACCCCGAACACCCGCCTCCCGTCCCCGTCGAGCAGGGAGACCCGCCCGTCCACGGTGTCGAAGCTGGCCTCGGTCAGGGCCACGTCGCCGGCCCCGGTGAAGTCCCGGGCGTCGAGGATCTTCACCCTGCCGTCGGGGGTCTCCATCAGACCCGGGGTCCCCAGGTCGACACCGGTGTCCATGACCCCGATCACCACCCCCCGGCCGTCCCCGGCGGGATGATCGGCCCGGAAGGTCCGGGCCCCGATGATGTCGGTGGGGAGGAAGCTCCAGTCCTCGGAGGCGGGAGCGGCGGCGGCGGCGAGGCTGAACAGGGCGAGCCCGGCGGCGGCCACCGCCGCGGCCGGGATCCGGCGCGTCTTCATGCGTTCTCCTTGGGGAAGGGACGGGCCCGGGGGGCCGAGGCCCCCTACCATAGCCTCGCCGGGCCGGGTCCACCAAGCCCCGGCGCGGGGCGGAATCCCCGTGTCCCCCGGCCGCCGCGCCGGACTCCGGCCTCCGCCGGTTCGGAGCTAGGCCGCCCGCCGGCCGGCGGCCCCGTCCAGGAGTTCCCGCACCCGGGCGCAGAGCCCGGAGGGGGTGAAGGGCTTGGGCAGGAAGGCCGCTCCGGGATCGGCGATCCCCTCCGCCACCAGCCGGTCGCCGGGATACCCGGAGGTGTAGAGCACCGCCGTCTCCGGGTGGACCTTCGCCATCCGTCCGGCCAGCTCCCGGCCGTTCATGTGGGGCATCATGACGTCGGTGATCATGAGGTGGATGGTCTCGGGGCGGGAGGAGGCGATCTCCAGGGCTTCCTCCCCGTTCACCGCGTCCAGGACCCGGTATCCCTCCTCGGTGAGCACCTCCAGGGCCAGCTCCCGGATCGCGTCCTCGTCCTCCACCAGGAGCAGGGTCTCGGGGCCGCGGGTATCCGCCGGGCCCTCCCCGTCCGACCCGGGGGAGGATGCTTGCATCTCCCCGCGGGGGAAGAGCACGTCGAACTCGGTGCCCTTCCCCGGCCGGCTCCGGACCCGGATCTCGCCTCCGCTCTGGTTGACGATGCCGTACACCGTGGCCAGCCCCAGGCCGGTTCCCTTCCCCACCGGCTTGGTGGTGAAGAACGGCTCGAAGATCCGCTCCAGGGTGGCCTCGTCCATGCCGCACCCGGTGTCGGCCACGCTCACCCGGATCGGGCCCCGGGGCCCGAAGCGGTCCGGATCCGCTCCGGACTCCGCCTCCCCGGCCCCGGAGGCGGTGGTCACGGTGACCACCCCGGTGCCCCCCACCGCGTCCCGGGCGTTGACGATCAGGTTGACCAGCACCTGTTCCACCTGGGCCCGGTCGGCCCGGATGGGGCCCAGCTCCGGCTCCAGCCGGGTGACCAGCTCCACCCCCTCCCCCACCACCCGGCTCAGCAGCGACACCATCTCCTCCACCGTTGCGTTCAGGTCGAGGTCCTCGGGGCGGAGCATCTGCTTCCGCCCATAGGCGAGGAGCTGCTGGGTGAGGGAGGCGGCGCGGCGGGCGGCCCGGCCGATCCGTTCCGCGTGCGGCACCAGCGGGCTGTCCGGCTCCAGACCGTCCAGCAGGACGTCGTTGTAGCCGAGGATGGCGGTGAGGAGGTTGTTGAAGTCGTGGGCGATCCCGCCGGCCAGGCGCCCCACCGCCTCCATCTTCTGGGCCTGGCGGAGCTGTTCCTCGCTGCGCTGCAACGCCCGCTCCGCCCGCACCCGGCCGGTCACGTCCCGGCAGAGGAGGATCGTGCCCGCCACCGCGCCCGAGGCGTCCCGCCAGACCCGCCCCACCACCTCCACCACCACCGGTCTCCGGTCGGGCCCGGCCCCCACCGTGAGCTCCATGGGGTCCGGATGCTCGGTCCGGGCCTCCATCACCGGGCCCGTCCCCTCGCCGAAGAACGGGGCGAGGGCGTCCGGGACGAGGGGGGCGCCGCCGTCCCCGCCGTCCCCGAAGAGCTCCCGGGCGGCCGGGTTCACGACCAGGACCCCGCCGTCCAGATCAAGCACCAGGAGAGCGTCCGGGATGCCGTCCAGCACGCCGCGCAGATCCCCGTCCCAGTTGTTCGGGCTCAAGGCCACCTCCGACCGGCCGGAGGGTTCCGCCCTCGCGGACCCGGGATGCCGCGCTCCGGCCTAATCGGATGATCGGCCTCCCGGCGGGGCGCTGAAGGCCCGGGGGAGGGCTCTCGAACCGCGGGCCATCCAATTGTGGAAGAGATTCAAATAGAGGTACGTGTTATACAAATATAGAGGACATCTTGAATTCCGGGGGATATGCCCCGGCGCCGAGGCAAGCCCGGACGGCGGGGCCGGCTAGACCTGCACCCGGACCCGGGGGATGTGGGCGGCGATGCGGGCCACGATCTCGTAGGCGATGGTGCCCGCCCAGCCGGCCAGGTCCTCGGCGCGGATCCGCTCCTCCTCCTGCCCGCCGATCAGGACCACCTCGTCCTCCAGCTCCACCCCCGGGATGTGGGTCACGTCGACCATGGTCACGTTCATGCACACCCGGCCCCGGACCGGCGCCCGCCGGCCGCGGACGAGCACGTGGCCCACGTTGCTGAGGCCCCGGTCGTAGCCGTCGGCATAGCCCACCGGGAGCACGGCGATCCGGCTGGCCACCGGCGCCTTCCAGGTGCAGCCGTAGCCCACGTAACCACCCGCGGGGACCGCCTTCACCTGGGCCACCCGGGTCTTCCAGGCCAGGACCGGCTTCAGGTCCAGCCGGGCCTCCTCGTCGTGGTTGGCCGAGACCCGGGTCTCCTTGCTCGGCCACAGGCCGTAGGAGGAGATGCCGACCCGGGCCATGGCGAAGTGGGAGTCGGGAAACAGGATGGCGGCCGCGGAGCAGGCGGCGTGGGGGACCGGCACCTCCATCCCCGCCTCCCGGACCCGGGCCAGGGCGGCGGTGAAGCGGTCGAGCTGTTCCTGGGCGAAGGAGTGGTCGGTGGTGTCCTCGATGTTGGCGAAGTGGGTGGTGAGGCCCTCGAGCCGGAGCCCGGGCAGGGACTGGATGAGGTTCACGTAGTCGAGGAGCTCGTCCTCCCCCACCCCGTAGCGGTGGGTGCCGGTCTCCACCTTCAGGTGCACCGCCACCTCGCGCCCGCGCTCGGCCGAGGCCTTGGACAGCACGAGCAGGCTCTCCCGGTTGAACACCACCGGGCTCCCCTCGGCATCCACCACCGTCTCCCAGGCGTTGAGGGGAACGTAGCCGAGGACCAGGACCGGCAGCCGGACCCCGGCGTCGCGCACCCGGGCCAGCTCCTCCACCGAGATCACGGCCAGGCGGTGCACGATGCCGGCCGCCTCGTCCTCCCGGGCCACCAGCTGGAGGTCGTGGCCGTAGGCGTTGGACTTGACCACGTGGGCCAGCTCCACCCCGGGTCCCAGCCGGCGGCGGAAGGCGTGGAGGTTCCCGAGCAGGGCCGCGGTGTCGATCTCGACCCAGTTGAGCGCGGCCCGGGCGGCGCGGAACCGGCCGGGGCTCATGACCGGCGGAGGCTCAGGCCCACGCCGTCCCGCACCGGCATCAGGCTGGACAGGAACTCCGGGTCCTTCCACATGAGGTTCAGGTACTCGCGGACCCCGGCGGTGGCGGGATCGTCCCGCCCCTCGGCCGGCTTCCCGCTCCAGACCAGGTTGTCCACCACCGCCATCCCCCCCGGACGGATCCGGTCCCGGAAGAGCCGGTACCCGTCCGGATACTGCTCCTTGTCGATGTCCATGAACACGATGTCGAACTCGCCCGGGGTCCGGGGCAGGATCTCGCGCGCGTCGCCGGTGGAGAAGACCACCCGGTCCAGCACCCCGGCCCGGTCCAGGTACTCCCGGGCCCGGAGCGTGTTCTCGGGGTCGCCGTCGGTGTGGTAGACCCGGCCCTCCGGCCCCACCCCCCGGGCGAACCACAGGGTCGAATAGCCGAACCCCGATCCCATCTCGAACACCCGGCGGGCGCCGGAGATCCGGGCGACCTGGTAGAGCAGCCGGCCCACCTCCGGCCCCACGATGGGGAAACCCCGTTCCTTGGCCTCCCGGTGCATGTCGGCCAGGACCGGGTCGTCGTCCACCCCGGCCAGCTCCCGAAGCCAGGCGGCCACGTCGTCGCGCATCACTCCCATGATGGTCTCCTTGAAAACGACGCCGCGCCGGGGCCTCGGGGAGGCGCGCACGGCGCGGCGGAATCAGAACCCGACCGGCGGAGAGCGGCGCCGCCCTCCCCCGGAGAAATCAGTACCGGGGCATGCCGGGGTCGACCTGGGCCGCCCAGCGGTCCACTCCCCCGGCCAGGCTCTTCACCTGCTCGTAGCCGAGATTCCACAGCACCATGGCCGCCTCCATGCTGCGCACCCCGTGGTGGCAGTAGAGGACGATCTCGTCGAGGGGATCCAGCTCCTCCTCGGCACGGTACTGCAGTTCGTTGAGGGGAAGGAGCAGGGACCCGGCGATGGAGGAGATGTTGGCTTCCCAGGGTTCCCGGACGTCGACCAGGACCAGGGGTTCACCCAGGTCCAGCCGGCGCTGGAGTTCCAGGGGCGTGATCTCCCAGGCGTCCACCTTGTCGGTGTTCACCGGATAGGTGCCCTTCCAGTCGGAGGGCCACCAGGGCCACTTGCCGTCGGAGGCGAAAGAGCGCATGAAGCAGTTTCCTTCCTAGGGGGGCCGGACGGCGGCCGAGCTCCCCCCGGATACGGACGGGGCTCGGGCGCCGGAGGCGGGTGGGTCCGGCTCCTGAACGTCCATCATACCCCGTCCATACCGGGGCCGATCCACCCCCTCGTGCCGCCGGCGGCACTTTTTCTTCAACACGTTGCAAGAAAATGGTTTAAGGGTCCGGCGACCGGGTCAGCTCTCCAGCACCGCGGCCGCCCCCTGCCACAGCGTTCCGTCCACCGAGGCCGGGTCCCCCTCCACCAGGCCCTGGCGCTCGAAGAAGGCGAGCCGGATGGCCATGCCCAGGAGGAGGGCGGTCTTGGTGCTCACGTTCCCCTCCGGGACCTCCCCCGCGGCCATGGCCGCGCGGAGCTCCCGCTGGACCACGTCCCGGGGCTTGGGGTGAGCGACCAACCACCGGGCGTAGTCGGAGTGGAAGACGTGGAACAGGAAGGCGTATTCGGCCGGGTGCGCCCGGGCATAGTCGAGCAGGCCCTGGAGGGCCCCCACCACGCGTTCGGCCGGGCTCCCCCGCCGGCCCGCCCCGGCCTCCATGGCCTCCAGGAACCGGGCCTGGGCCTCGTCGAAGAGGGCCCGCGCCAGGTCTTCCTTCCCCTCCCAGTGCTTGTAGATCGCGGCCTGGGAACACCCGGCCCGGCGGGCGATCTCCTGGGTGGTGGTCCCGGCCACTCCCTTGCGGGCCATGAGCTCCATGCAGGCGCGGCGGATGCGGTCGCGGGCGGGTTCGGGGGTCACGCGTCCTCCTCGGTGGCTGGTGAGTGAATTACCACTAACCCACCTGGATGGCGCTTGTCAACCCCCCGGGGGAAGAGTAGGCTCGCGGGTACGGGCGCTCCGGCCCCGGTTTTGCGCGCCCCTCACCCTTCAGCCCTTGGCCCCCAAACACTTGCTCGCCGGCCCCCGAATCCATCCGGCCGGCCGCACCCATGCGGAAGGAGACCTGCGGTGGCGGAAGCACCATCCTACGACGTGGTGATCATCGGCGCCGGACCCGGCGGCTACGTGGCCGCGGTCCGGGCCTCCCAGCTCGGACTCAGGACCGCGGTGGTGGAACGGGACAAGGCCCTGGGCGGGACCTGCCTGCTCCGGGGCTGCATCCCGACCAAGTTCCTGCTCCAGGCCGCCCAGCTCAAGGACGAGTTCGAGGGGATGGGGCGCTACGGCCTCACCGCCGAGGGACTCGGGGTGGACTGGAAGAAGACCCTGCAGGAGAAGACCAAGGTGGTGCGCCGGCTCACCGGCGCGGTCAAGAACCTGATGAAGAAGGGCGAGATCGACGTCTACGAGGGTCACGGCCGCCTCGACGGACCCCGGACGGTGCGGGTGGAACTGAACGAGGGGGGCACCGAGACCCTCTCCACCCGCTTCGTGCTCCTGGCCACCGGCTCCTATCCCCGGATGCTCCCCTTCCTGGAGCGGGACGGGAAGCGGGTGATCACCTCCGACGAGGCCCTGGAGCTGCCGGAGATCCCCGGGTCCCTGATCGTGGTCGGCTCGGGCGCGGTGGGGAGCGAATTCGCCTCCATCTACCGCTCCTTCGGGTCCCGGGTGACCCTGCTCGAGGCCCTCCCCCGGCTCATCCCCCTCGAGGACGCGGACATGAGCACCGCCCTCACCCAGGCCTTCACCAAGCGCGGCATCGACGTCCGGGCCGGGGTCAAGCTGGAGGGGGCCGAGGTCGGCGACGCCGGGGTCAAGGTCGCCCTGGCCGACGCGGAGGGCAAGAGCGAGACCCTGGAGGCGGAGATCCTGCTGGTGGCGGTGGGGCGCGGCCCCATCTCCTCCGAGGTGGGGCTCGAGACCACCTCCATCCGGCCCGACCGGAACGGCTTCGTCCCCGTGGACGGGCTCATGCGGACCGCGGAGGAGGGGGTCTACGCCATCGGGGACCTGGTGCCCACCCAGGGCCTGGCCCACCTGGCCTCCAAGGAGGGGATCCTGGCCGTGGAGCACATGGCCGGCCGCGAGGTGCGGCCCATCCGCTACGAGACCGTACCCAACGCCATCTACTGCGAGCCCGAGGTGGCCTCGGTGGGTTACACCGAGGCCAAAGCCCGGGAGCTGGGCCACGAGGTCAAGGTGGGGAAGTTCCCCTTCACCCACAACTCCAAGGCCATGGTCGGAAACCACCAGGCCGGCCTGGTCAAGATCGTGGCCGAGTCGAAGTACGACGAGGTCCTGGGCGTGCACATCATCGGCTACAAGGCCACCGAGCTCATCGCCGAGGCGGTGGTGGGGATGACCCTGGAAACCACCGTGGAGGAGATGTTCCGGGCCATCCATCCCCATCCCACCCTGTCCGAGGCGGTGATGGAGGCGGCGGAGAACCTGCATGGCGAAAGCATCCACATCTAGCCCCGGCCGCGGCCGGCGGAAGTCCGGGGCCTCGGGGCGGCGCGCGCCGGGGCGCGGGAAGGGCAAGCGCCCCTCCGACGCCCTCGGCACCGGGCAGCTCCTGGAGATCCATCGCTGGATGCTCCTCACCCGCAAGCTGGAGGAGCGCCTGGTCAACCTCTACCGCCAGAACCAGGTGGTGGGCGGGCTCTACCGGAGCCTGGGCCAGGAGGCGGAGACCATCGGCGCCGTCTACGCCCTGGAGCCCCAGGACTGGATCGCGCCCCTGATCCGCAACATGGGCGCGGTGCTGGTCAAGGGCTACCGCCCCCGGGACGTGATCATGCAGTACATGGCCCGCTCCGGCGGCCCCACCGGGGGGAAGGACCTGAACGTCCACTTCGGAAGCGGCGAGCGCGGAGTGGTGTCCCCGATCAGCATGCTCGGGGACCTGATCCCGGTCATGGCCGGGGTGGCCCTGGCCGCCAGGCTGCGAGGCGAGGACCGGGCGGCCCTGACCTGGATCGGGGACGGCGGCACCTCCACCGGCGCCTTCTACGAGGGCATGAACCTGGCCGCGGTGTGGAAGCTCCCCCTGATCGTGGTCGCCGAGCACAACCGCTACGCCTACTCCACCCCTACCTCGCGCCAGATGGCGGTGGCCGACATCGCCGAGAAGGCGGTGGGCCTGGGGATCTGCGGGGAGACGGTGGACGGGAACGATGCCCTGGCCGTCTACGACGCCGTGCGCGGCGCCCGGGCCCGGGCCGCGGCCGGGGAGGGCCCGACCCTGCTCGAGGTGAAGACCTACCGCCGCAAGGGGCACGCCGAGCACGACATGCAGAAGTACGTGCCCGAAGGGGAGGTCGAGCGCTGGGCGGCCGAAAACGACCCCCTGGACCGCTACGAGGCCATGCTGGCCGAACGCGGGGCGGCGGACGGGAAGGCCCTGGACGCGGTCCGGGCCGAGGTGTCCGCCTACCTCGAGGCGGAGACGGATGCCGCCCTCGCCTCCCCGCTCCCCGAACCCGAGGTTGCCCTCCGGGACGTGGTCGCCGACCCGCCCCGGGCCGCCGACGTGCTCGCCCCCTACCGCGGGGAGGCCGGACGATGAGCACGGTCAGCTACCTGGAAGCGCTCCGTCAGGGCCTGTTCGAGGAAATGGAGCGGGACGAGCGGGTGCTCCTGCTCGGGGAGGACGTGGGCACCTACGGGGGCGCCTTCGGGGTCACCAGCGGGCTCAAGGAGCGCTTCGGGGACAAGCGGGTCCTGGACACTCCCCTCTCCGAGACCGGCTTCACCGGGGCCGCCTGCGGGGCGGCCCTGGCCGGGTTCCGGCCCATCGTGGAGTACCAGTTCATCGACTTCATGTCCTGCGCCTTCAGCACCATCGTCAACTTCGTCGCCACCGGCCGCTATCGCACCGGCATGGTGCTTCCGCTGGTGCTGCGCGGTCCCTGCGGGGGCGGGGTCCACGGCGGGCCCTTCCACAGCCAGAACCCGGAGAGCTACTTCATGAACGTGCCCGGGCTCAAGATCGTGGCCCCGGCCACCGCCCACGACGCCAAGGGGCTGTTGAAGGCGGCGGTGCGGGACGACGGCCCGGTGATCTACCTGGAGCACAAGTACCTCTACCGCCGGATCAAGGACGAGGTGCCCGGAGAGGACTACGTGGTCCCCATCGGCAAGGGCGCGGTGCGGCGCGAGGGCCGGGACCTGAGCATCGTCACCTACGGGAGCATGGTCTTCCGCGCCCTGGAGGCGGCCGAGGCCCTGGCCGGGGACGGGATCTCGGTGGAGGTGGTGGACCTCCGCACCCTGCTCCCGGTGGACGAGGAGCTCCTGCTCGCCACCGCCCGCCGCACCGGCAAGGTGCTGGTGGTGCACGAGGCCACCCTGACCGGCGGAGCCGGGGCCGAGTTCGCGGCCCGCATCGCCGAGAAGGCCTTCGAGTACCTGGACGCCCCCGTGCTCCGGGTGGGGAGCCTGGACACTCCCGTCCCCTATTCGCCGCCCCTGGAAGAGTTCTTCATGCCGAACACCCAGATCATCATGAACGCCGCCAAGAAGCTCGCGGCCTACTGACGGAGGCAACCGACCATGGCACAGGACGTCATCATGCCCCAGATGGGCGAATCCCTCGCCGAGGGAACCATCACCAAGTGGCTCAAGAAGGTGGGCGATACCGTGGAGCGGGACGAGCCCCTGTTCGAGATCTCCACCGACAAGGTGGACGCGGAGATTCCCGCCCCGGCCGCGGGCACCCTGACCGAGATCCTCCACGGCGAGGGGGAGACGGTGGAGGTGAACTCGGTGGTGGGCCGGATCGGGGCCGCGGGCGAGGCGCCCTCCGGCGGGGGCGAGGCCGCCCCCAAGGGACCGGAAGCGTCGGCCGGGACCCCCGCCGCCGAAACGGCGGCGCCGGAATCCGAGGCTCCGAAGGCGGAGGAGGCTCCGGCGGCCGAGCCCGGCCCGGCGGAGGAGGCCGAGCGGGAGACCCGGGGCGAGCGTGAGTCGGCCAAGGAACGCGAGGGGGCGGCGGGGGCTCCCGCCGGCCGCGGGGACGGCGGGCGCACGGTGGAGAAGCCCTACGACGGCTACTCCCCCGAGGAGATGCGCCGGGTCCGTTCCTCCCCGGTGGTGCGCAAGATTGCCGACGAGCACGGGGTGGACATCGCCGAGGTCCCGGGGACCGGGGTCTCGGGCCGGGTGACCAAGAAGGACATCCTGGACTACCTGGAGGGGGGCGCCCCGGCCCGGGAGCCGGCGTCGGAGACGAAGGCGGGAACCCCGGCCCCGGCGGCATCCGCTCCGGCCGCGCCCGCCCCCTCCGGGGCGCCGGTGGAGGGGATCCGCCTCCCCGATCTCCACATCCCCCCCTACGTGGAGGGGGAGCCGGTCTCGGTGGAACCGATGTCGGTCATGCGGAAGAAGATCGCCGACCACATGGTCTACTCCCAGACCGTGGCCGCCCACGTCACCTCGTTCTTCGACGTGGACTTCGAGGCGGTGGCCCGGCAGCGCCGGTCGCTCAAGGAGTCCTTCGCCGAGAAGGGGGTCAAGCTCACCTACATGCCCTTCATCATCCGGGCCATCGTGGACGGGCTGCAGACCTTCCCCTATCTGAACGCGGCGGTGATGGGCGACCGCATCGTGTTCAAGCAGGAGATCAACATCGGTATCGCGGTGGCCCTGGAGGGGGGGAAGGGGCTCATCGTGCCCGTGATCCGGAACGCGGACGAGAAGAACCTCCTGGGCCTGGCCCGGGCGGTCAACGATCTCGGCGAGCGGGCCCGGACCAAGAAGCTCTCTCCCGACGAGGTGCAGCGGGGGACCTTCTCCATCACCAACCCCGGGGTCTACGGGGGCCTCGGCGGCACCCCCATCATCAACCAGCCCCAGGTGGCCATCCTGGGGGTGGGGGCGATCGAGAAACGCCCGGTGGTCATCGACGACGCCATCGCCATCCGCCACCGGTGCTACCTCTCGCTCTCCTACGACCACCGGCTGGTGGACGGGGCCATGGCCGAGATGTTCATGGCCCACGTGAAGCGGTTCATCGAGGCCGGGAACGTCCAGTAGCTCCCGGGCAGGGTGTACACTCGAACCATGAGTCCACGATTCCTGGAAACATCGTTCCTGGGCCGGGTGGCCTACGATGACGGCCTCCGGCTCCAGGAGGAGCGGGTGGCCGCGGTCAAGGCGGGGGCGGCCCCCGAGGCCCTGTTCCTCCTCGAGCACGATCCGGTCATCACCCTGGGACGGAACGCCCGCCGCGAGAACGTGATCGCCTCCGGGGAGGCGCTGGAGCGCCTCGGGATCACGGTCGCCGAGTGCGGGCGGGGCGGCGACGTCACCTATCACGGCCCGGGACAGCTGGTCGGCTACCCCATCCTGAACCTGGCCCCGGACCGGAAGGACGTGTGGAAGTACGTACGGAACCTGGAGGAGGCGCTGATCCGGACCCTGGCCGGCTACGGCGTGGCCGGGACCCGCAAGCAGGGGCTGACCGGGGTGTGGGTCGGGGACGCGAAGGTGGCCGCCATCGGGGTGCGGGTCTCGCGCTGGGTGACCAGCCACGGCTTCGCCCTCAACGTGACCACCGATCTCTCCCACTTCGGGACCATCGTCCCCTGCGGGATCACCCGGTACGGGGTGACCAGCCTGGAGCGGCTGCTCCCCTCGCCCCCTTCGCTGGACGAGGTGGGAGCGGAGTTCGCGCGGGAGTTCGCCCCCCTCTTCGGGCGCGAGGTGGTCTGGACCGCGCCCCCGCACCCGAACGACAGGACCGAGAAGACCGCCGCCTGCTGAGGCGGGCGCGGCCCAACCTGGAAACGGAGCCCGGATGCCCGACAGCAAGACCCCTTCCCCCCGCCGGCCGGAGTGGATCAAGATCCAGCTCAACAACACCGACGCCTACCGGGAGGTGAAGTCCCTGGTCAAGGGGCTCGCCCTCAACACGGTGTGCGAGGAGGCCCGCTGCCCCAACATCTTCGAGTGCTGGGGGCGGGAGAAGACGGCCACCTTCATGGTCATGGGCGACATCTGCACCCGCCGGTGCATGTTCTGCAACGTGGCCAAGGGACAGCCGGGGTACCTCGATCCCGACGAGCCGCGCCACGTGGGAGAAGCGGTGGCCGCCCTGGGGCTCCGCCACGCGGTGATCACCCAGGTCAACCGCGACGACCTCCCCGACGGCGGGGCCGAGCACTTCGCCCGCACCATCCGGGCCATCCGGGAGAACGCTCCGGAGTGCCGGGTGGAGGTCCTGATCAGCGACCTCCAGGGGGACTGGGACGCCCTGGAGACCCTCCTCGACGCCGGGCCGGACGTGCTCGCCCACAACGTGGAGTGCGTGAAGCGGCTTTACCGCCGGGTGCGCCCCTACGCGGTGTACGAACGCTCCATGGAGCTCCTGGCCCGCGCCGCCCGGGCCCGCGGCACCCGGATCAAGGCCACCAAGTCGGGGATCATGGCCGGCCTGGGCGAGACCTTCGAGGAGGTGGTGGATCTCATGGGGGACCTCCGCCGGGCCGACGTGGACATCTTCACCGTGGGGCAGTACCTCCAGCCCACGAAGAAGCACCTGCCCATCGCCAAGTACCTCACCCCGGAGGAATTCGCGCGGATCCGGGAGGCGGGCGAGGCGGCCGGCTTCGTGTACGTGGAGTCCGGACCCCTGGTGCGCTCCTCCTATCACGCCGGGCGGGCCGGAGAGGCCATGGAACGGCTCCTGGCCGCCTGGGGCCAGGCTCCGGCACCGGCGGCCCCCGCCCCCGCCGGATCCTGATCGTGCGCCGGGGCGGGTTCCTGGCCGCGGCGCTCATGTTGGCTCTCTGCTGCGGAGGCCCGGCCATGGCCGAACCGCCCGATACCGGGGCGCTCCCGGACTTCGACGCCTGGTGGGACTACGCTCACCCCGATTCCACCGAGGCCCGCTTCCGGGAGCTTCTCCCCCGCGCCCGCGCCGCCGGCGACCCGGACCTCCTCGCCCAGCTCCTCACCCAGATCGCCCGCACCGAGGGGCTCCAGCGCCGGTTCGACGACGCCCACCGCACCCTGGACGAGGCGGAAGGGATGCTCTCCGCGGACACCCCGGTGGCCCGGGTGCGCTACCTCCTGGAGCGCGGCCGGGTGTTCAACTCCTCGGGGAAGGCCGGCGAGGCCCGGCCGCTCTTCCTGCGGGCCTGGGAGACCGCCGGCGCCGGCGGCCTGGACTTCTACGCCGTGGACGCCGCGCACATGATGGGCATCGTGGAGACGGGCGATTCCTCGGTGGCCTGGAACGAGCGCGCCATCGCCCTGGCGGAGACCTCGACCAGCGAGCGGGCCCGCGGGTGGCTGGGTTCGCTCACCAACAACCTGGGCTGGACCTACCACGACGCGGGCGAGTACACCCGGGCGCTTACGCTCTTCGAGAGGGCGCTGGCCTTCCGCCGCGAGCACGGTACGCCGGAGCAGGTCCGGATCGCCCGCTGGTGCGTGGCCCGGGCGCACCGGAGCCTGGGCCGGATCCGGGAGGCGCTGGCCGAGCAGGAGGCGCTCGCCGCCGAGCTGGAGGCGGCGGGAGCCGGGGACGGCTACGTGGAGGAGGAACTCGGCGAGTGCCTCACCCTCCTCGACCGTCCGTCCGAGGCCGCGCCCCACTTCGCCCGGGCCTACGCGCTCCTCTCCCGGGACCCCTGGTTCCGGGAGGGCGAGCCCGAGCGCCTGGCGCGGATGAAGGAGCTGGGCGGCGTTCCCTGACCCCGCCGCCCTGTCCTCTCAGACCGTGCCCTTGAACAGCTCCCGCAGATCCAGGGAGGGGGCCTGGCCCTCCGCGGCCAGGGACACGTAGGCGCGGGCAAGGGCGTCCTTGCCCATGCCCAGCACCGTGCTCACCAGCCCCAGGGCGCGGGCCAGTTCCCCCGGCTCCAGGAAGGCCAGGGCCCGGGCCCACACCGCCTCCTCCAGCGCGTTGAACGCGGTCTGCACCTCGAGCAGATCGTAGCCGGAGGCGAAGCGCTCCGCGGCCACCTCCCGGGCGTGCCGGTTCATCGGCTCCGCGTTCCGGGTCCGCACCGCCTCCCGCATCAGCTCGAACAGCCGGTTCAGCCGTTCGCGGACCCGTTCCGGCCCCTCGGCCTCGTAGTGGCGCAGGTGGCAGCGGCGCAGGCACTCCACCGCCGAGGTCACGATCCGCTCCCCTTCCACGTCGAGAAGTTCGATCACGTCCATGGGTACCTCCCGGCGCGGCGTTCACCGGCCGCGTCGCCTCCATTCTAGGCAGCGCCGACGCGGGAGGGACCTCGGTTCCCTGGAAACGGCGTATCCACGCCCCGCGGGTCGGGGGCGCCCCGCCCTCCCGGCGATCAGCTCAGGTCGGCGGTGGCCAGGAACCGGGGCGGCCGGCGGTGCCGGGTCCCCTGCTCGTAGGCGTAGGCCAGCTTCAGCAGCAGCGGTTCCGTCCAGGCCCGGCCCACGAAGGAGATCCCCACCGGCAGCCCGAAGACGAAGCCGGCGGGCACGGTGATGCTGGGATAGCCGGAGACGGCGGCCGGGGTCGAGCTCCCCCCAGGTAGTGGTCGCCGTTCACCAGGTCGGTGGTCCAGGCCGGCCCCCCGGTGGGCATGACCAGGGCGTCGAGGCGGTGCTCGTGCATGACCGCGTCGATCCCCTCCTTCCGGGAGAGCCGGCGGCACTTGTCCAGGGCGTCCTGGTAGGCCGGGTCGCTCAGCGGGCCCTTCTCCTCGGCCAGGTGCATGATCTCCTGGCCGAAGAAGCGGAGTTCCTCCTCCCGGTGGGCCTCGTTGAAGGCGATCACGTCGGCCAGGGACTTGACCCCGGCGGTGGGGGCCCACTCCCGGAGGTAGGCCTCCAGATCGGCCTTGAACTCGTAGAGGAGCACCTCGAACTCGGCGTCGTCGTACTCCCCGGCATGGGGGATGTCGGCGGGGTCCACGATCTCCGCCCCCAGGCGCTTCAGGTCCTCCAGGGCGGTCTCGACGATCCGGTCGGCGGGGTCCGAGTAGCCGAAGAACTTCTCCCGGGCCACGCCGATCCGCGCCCCGGCCAGCCCGTTCGGGTCCAGGAAGCGGGTGTAGTCCTCCTCCCGGTGCCGGCCGGCGGCGGCGGTGGCCGGGTCCATGGGATCCACCCCGGCCAGGGCGCCCAGGAGGATGGCGGCGTCGGTCACGGTGCGGGCCATGGGGCCGGCGGTGTCCTGGGAATGGGCGATGGGCACGATCCCCGAGCGGCTGACCAGGCCCAGGGTGGGCTTCACCCCCACCACGCCGTTGGTGGCCGAGGGACAGACCACCGAGCCGTCGGTCTCGGTCCCCACCGCCACCGCGCACAGGTTGGCCGAGACCCCCGCCCCCGACCCGGAGCTGGAGCCGCAGGGGCTCCGGTCCAGGGCGTAGGGGTTCCGGGTCTGGCCTCCCCGGGCGCTCCAGCCGCTGCTGGAGCGGGTGGACCGGAAGTTCGCCCATTCGCTCAGGTTGGCCTTGCCCAGGATCACCGCCCCGGCTTCGCGGAGCCTCGCGGCCACGAAGGAGTCCCGGGGTGGAGCCGCCCCGGCCAGGGCCAGGGACCCGGCGGTGGTCTGCATGCGGTCGGCGGTGGCGATGTTGTCCTTGATCAGGACCGGGACCCCGTGGAGCGGGCCCCGCGGACCCTGGGCCTTGCGCTCGGCGTCGAGGGCCTCGGCCAGGGTCAGGGCCTCGGGGTTGGTCTCGATCACGTGGCGCAGCTCGGGCCCCATGAGGTTGGTGGCCTCGATCCGCACCAGGTAGCGGCGGGTGATCTCCCGGGAGGTGAGCTTCCCGTCCCGCATGCGCCCCTGGAGATCGGCCAGGGTGGCCTCCTCCAGGTCGAAGGGGGGCGCGCCGCCGGAGCCGGACCCTCCCCCGGCGGGGCCTTCCTCCCCGGGGGGAGCCGCGAACACCGAACGCACCGGGCCCGCGGCCATGAAGGCCCCTCCCGCGGCGGCGTTGCGAAGGAAGTTCCGGCGACTGATCCCTGCGCGCTTCCGGCTCCGGCTCATGGCGTTCCTCGCTGGGTCAAGGGTTCCGCCGGCGGCGAGTTCGTTCACCGCGGCGGCGCCATTCTAGCCGTCGTCGCCCGAGCGCGCGACCCCCGGGAGTGCCGCGGCCGGAACACCGGCCGCACCGGCCCCGCAGGAACCGGCGCGGCCGAGGGACCGCCGCGGCGGGGGCAACCGGTTACCGGATCAGCGGTAGAGGGCCTTGATGTGCCCCCAGGTCACCGGTTCCACCGGGACCGAACCCCAGTCGCAGGCCTCGACGCAGAAGTCCACCTGGACGGTGTCGTTCCCGCAGACCATGTAGAGCGGGAAGCAGCAGACGGTACCGATGTTCACGGAGGCGTCCGCGCTCACGCAGAGAAACCCGCTCCAGCCCGGAGGGACCGGGTTCGGAGCGGCGGTGAAGTCCTCGTTGACCAGGGTCATGGCGTACCCGGGACAGCCGGGCCCGAAGTTCCAGTTCACCGGTCCGGAGCACGCGGTGACGATGTGGATGTAGGAGTTGCCCGCGCCCGGGCAGACCTGGAGGGTCCCGTAGTGCTTCCACACCTCGCCTCCCCCGCCGGCGGGGTCGGTCCAGACCACGTCCACGTTCCCGTCCCAGTGGTCGTCGGGCGGACAGGCGGCGGGCGCGGCGCCCACGCCGGGTGCGGGCGCGGTGCCGGGGAGGATGTTCGCGGCGCTGGGCGGAAGGTCGCCGAGGGGAACTTCGAAGACGATGTCGAAGAAGCTGTCCGGAGCCAGGCGGGGCACGGTGAAGGTGCCGATCTCCCCGAAGCGGGGAACGAAGGCTCCGAAATCCTGGGAGTAGAGGACCCCGGTGGCGGCGGCGCTGGTATCGGGGCCGGGATTGCTGAAGCGCAGATTGAAGACCACGGTGCCGGCGGACGTGGTGGTCCAGCCGATGTCCTCGTGTTCGATGCCGAGGGTGGCCGAGGCGGCCGGGGCCAGGAGAACGACGACGAGGGCCACGAGGGTTGCGCCGATGAGGTTAGAGAGCCGCATGGGGATCTCTCCTTTCCGATGGTTCGGGGGTGGGAACTCCGGGGATCCTCTGCGGCCTCCGGGCCCGAACCTACTCCCAGGCGAGGGAAAACACAACATTTATCATGAATTTAATATGATTTAAGTAACTTCCACACCCGCTTGGGGTTGCTCAACTGCCTTTCGTACACTTCAGGGTCTACTTCACCGCCCCCGCGGTGAGCCCCTGGACGATCCGCCGCTGGAAGAGGAGCACCAGCACCGCCACCGGGGCGGTGGCCACCACCGCCCCGGCCAGGATCTCCCCCCAGGGAACCTGGTACTGCCCCCGGAAGAGGGCGATGGCCACCGGCACCGTCTGCCGCTCGGGGCCCAGGGTGAAGGCCAGCGCGAACAGGAACTCGTTCCAGCAGTAGACGAAGGTGAGGATGGCGGTGGTGGCCAGCCCCGGCGCGGAGAGGGGAAGGATGATCTCGCGGAAGGTCCGGAGTCGGCTCGCCCCGTCGATCCGCGCCGCGTCCTCCAGCTCCCGGGGGAGCTGGCGGAAGAACCCGACCAGGAGCCACACCGTGAGCGGCATGGCGAAGGTCATGTACGGGAACACCAGCCCCGGGTAGGTGTCGATCAGGTGGAGCGCCCGCAGGACCAGGTAGAGGGGCGAGACGATGGAGATCTGGGGGAACATGGTCACGGCGAGGATGAAGGAGAGGATGGGCTTCTTCCCCCGGAATCGGAGCCGGGCCACCGCGTAGGCGCAGAAGGCGCCCAGGACCACGCAGAGGAGGGTGGTGGACCCGGCCACCACCAGCGAGTTCCGGATGGGGAGCCAGAACCGCCGCTCGGTGAAGAGCGCCCGGTAGTGCTCCAGGGTCCAGCTCCCGGGGACGAGCGACGGCCGGGCGTAGAGCGCCGCCTCCGGGGTCAGGGACGAGACCAGCGCCCAGTAGAAGGGGAACAGGATGGCCACGACGAGAAGGGCGAGCAGCACCCGGGCGGTGAGGGCGCGCGCGCTCACGACCCGTCCTCCCCGGTCAGCCCCGCCCCCAGGATCCGCACGTAGACCATGGCCAGGGCGAAGGTGATCCCGAACACGATCACCGAGAGGGCGGAACCGTAGCCGAAGCGGAGGTTCTGGAGCAGCTCGGTGAAGGTGTAGAGGGCCACCGGCTCGGTGGAGGTCCCGGGGCCGCCCCCGGTCAGCACGTAGACCAGGTCGAAGACCCGGAAGGCGTCCAGGGTGCGGAAGATGAGGGCGACCAGGATGGCCGGCTTCAGGAGCGGCAGGGTGATGCGCAGGAGCACGGTCCAGGCCCCCGCCCCGTCCACCCGGGCCGCCTCGTAGAGCGTCTCGTCGATGTTCTGGAGCCCGGCCAGGAGCAGCAGGGTCACGAAGGGGGTCATCTTCCACACGTCGGCCAGGATCACCGGCACCCAGGCCGCGGCGGCGTGGGAGAACCAGACCAGGGGGTGGTCCAGGAGGCCCACGTCCACCATGGCCGCGTTCACGATCCCCGCCCGGGCGTCGAAGAGGTACCGCCACAGGAGCGCCGAGACCACGGTGGGGAGGGCCCAGGGCACCAGGACCGCCGTCCGCATCAGTCCCCGCCCACGGTAGGCGCGGTTCAGGGCCAGGGCCAGGACCAGCCCCAACCCCATCTCCAGGGTCACCGTGGCCGCGGTGAAGATCCCGGTGTGGAGGAGCGCGGCCCAGAACCTCCCGGCGGAGAGCGCCTCGGCGTAGTTGGCCAGGCCCACGAAGGGCCGCCCCCGCCACGGCATGCGGAGGTCGTGCACGTGGAGGGACTCCCACCCCGCCCAGAGGAGCGGGAACACCGCCACCACCGCGATCACCCCCACCGCCGGGAGCACCAGGCCCCAGGCCAGGCGGGCCTCGCCGCGCCGGAGACTCAACCGCCTTCCCCTTTCCCCGGCGCCGCCGGCCGTCCCTCCGAGGCGCCCCCGCCCGTGGCGGCCGGCCCCAGCCCCACCCGGCGCAGCAGCTCCCGCAGGTCCCGCGCCGTGTCCCGGAGCGCATCCCCGGGGGACTTCTGCCCGGTGAGCGCGCGGTGGAGCCCGATCTGGAGCCGCTCCGAGAGCTGGGTGTAGACCGGGGTCACCGGGCGCGGCCGGGCGGCCTCGATGACCCGCCGGGCCTCGGCCGGGGGCACGGCCAGGGCCGCGGCCAGGCGCGGGTCGTCGTAGAGGCTCCGGCGGGCCGGATACTGCCCCGCCACCCGCGCCCGCTCCAGCATCTGCGCCGGCCGGGTGAGGTAGTCGATCACCGCCCAGGCGGCCTCGGGGTGGCGCGACCGGGCGTTGATGGCGAGCTGGGAGCCGCCGAGGCAGGCGGTGGCCCGCCCCCCCGGACCCGCCGGCATGGGGCTCACCCCGAAGCGTCCCGCCACCCGGGACTTCGTGCTGTCCTCCATGAGCGGGTAGGCGTAGGGCCAGTTCCGCATGAACACCGCCCGGCCGTTCTGGAAGTCGAAGCGGGTCTCCTCCTCGTGCCAGGTGAGGACCGCCTCCGGGGAGACGTGGAGGCGGTGCACGGCGTCGTTCATGGCCGTGAGCGCCCGCACCGCGGCCGGGGAATCCACCACCACCGCGCCCTCCGGATCCAGGATGCGCCCGCCGTAGGCGCCCAGGAACTCCACGAAGACCGTGACCAGCCCCTCGTAGCGCGCTCCCTGCCACACGAAGCCGTCGGGGACCCCGGCCGAGTCCATGACCGCCCGGGCGTCCCCGAAGAGTTCTTCCAGGGTGCGGGGGGGCCGGGGGACGAGGTCGGTGCGGCGGTAGAGCATGCCCACGTCCACGAACCAGGGCAGGGCGTAGAGGCGCCCCTTCCAGCGGTCGGCCTCCAGGGCGGCGGGGAAGACGTCGGCGGTGTCGGGGGCGAAACGGTCCAGGGGGAGGATCCAGCCCGCGGCGGCGAACTCCGGGGTCCAGATCACGTCGAGCTGGAGGATGTCGGGCTCGCTGGCCCCCGCGTTCAGCCACTGCACGTAGAGCTGGTGGCGCTGGTCGGCGGCGTCGGGGGTCGTCCGCCGTTCCACCCGGATCCCGGGATGGGCGGCCATGAACCGGTCCAGCTGCCGGTTCAGGACCTCGGCCTCCGCCCCCACCGCGCTCCCGGGGAAGGTGACCACGGTGCCGGATTCCTTCCGGCCGCCGCACCCGGCGGCCAGGGCCGGGGCCAGGGACAGGGCCAGCAACGCGAGCAGCCCGCGGACGGCGGGGCGCATCGGCACCGCGGTTACTCCCGGCGGTCCCGGCTGGGTCGGGCCATGACGAGGCTCCTTCGCGCTGTGGAGGTTCGGCGGATCCGGACGCGTCCCCGGCTCCGGCCCCGCGAGGCCGGGGACGGGCGCCGCGGCTGCTTCCATCCTAGGCGCGGGGTCGGCGGAGGGCAAACCGCGTCCGGCCATCGCGCGACCGGGCCCCGTCTCCCGGCAGCCTGCTAGACTGTCCGGCCATGATCGGCATCCGGATCGGCGGCGAGGTGATCCAGATCGAACCCGAGGAGTGGAACCTCTGGGTGCAGGACGGCCGGATCCCCCCCGAAGCCGAGGTCTGGGTGGAGGGACGGGGCTGGGTGCCGGCCGGGAGCCTCGCCGCCTGGCGGGATGCGGTCCGGACCGCGGCGGCGCCGCCGGAGTCCACCGAGCCCCGCGTGCGGGAGGTGATCTTCCCCCGCCGGGGGCTCTCGGTGACCGAGGTCCTCCTCCTGGTCAACCTCCTGGTCATGGTGGTCCTGGTGGTGATCCTCCGGGACACCTACCGCATGACCGTGTACCGCTGGACCACCGGCTGGTGGCACGAGGTCCACGCGCACGGGGCGGCGTGGTGGTGGGTTCCCACCCTCTTCATGCACGCCGGCCCCAGGCACATCCTCAGCAACATGTCCGCGCTCCTGGCCACCGCGGGGGCGGTGGAGTTCCTCATGGGGCGCCGGTGGACGGTGGCGGGATACCTCTTCACCGGTCTGGCCGGAATGGCGCTCTCCTACTACGGACACGGAGGGCCCCCGCTCAGCATCGGCGCCTCGGGGGCGGTGTTCGGCCTCGGGGGCATGACCGCGAGCTTCCTCATCCGCCGCTACCGCCGCTTCACCTACCGCCAGCGGTGGAAGGCCCGCCGGGTCTACCTGCCGCTCTTCGTGGCCCTGGTCCTGCCCTCGATCCTGAACGCGGACTGGATGGGCCACCTGGGCGGCTTCGTCTCCGGCTTCGCCCTGGGGTTCCTGGTCCCGCCCCATGAGCGGGTGCGCGAGCTCATGGCGGAGCAGCGACCGCCGGCTCAGTAGTAGTCCGCCAGCACCAGCCCTTTCACCGTTCCCCCGGCCAGCTCCACCCGGACCTCGGTTCCGGGGGCGCGGCGGGAGAGTTCCAGGAGGCGCTGCCGGTAGTCCGCTCCCAGGGGGGAGCCGTCCACCGCGATCACCCGGTCCCCCTTCACGATTCCCGCCTTCTCGGCCGGACTCCCCGGGGCCACCAGGAGCACCTCGCAGCCGCCGTCGCCGGCGGCCTGGAGCGAGAGCCCGGTGCGATTCCGGTCGAAGGGGCGGGAGCCCCACCCCTCCCCCGGCTCCACCAGGAGCCGGTCCTGCCCGTAGTCGAAGATCACCCGGAACCGGGAGAGGATCCCCGCCCCCAGGTTCCCGGCCGAGCGCCGGGTGTCGAAGGCCCCCACCGCCTCCCGGTGGAAGCCCACGGGGACGTCGTGGAGCACGTAGCCGGCGAAGGTGAACGTCTTCAGCGTCCCCACCTTGGAGACGGTGACCCCGCCCACCCCGCCGCTCAGGGCCTCGGAGAGCGGGCGCCGCCCCTCCAGGAGCGCGTGGTCGTCGGTGTAGGCGCGGAAGAGGTCCACCGTCTTGCCGCTCCCGGTGTCGAGGCCGAAGAGGGCCGGGGGGAGATCCTCCACCTGGGCCTCCACGTTCCGCTGGCCGTCCTCGGCGGCCACGATCCGGACCGGGTGGCCGCTCCCCTGGTACTCGAAGCGGGAGGGATCGTGGAACCGCAGCCGGCGGCCCGGATAGTCCACCTCCACCACCAGGGCCTGGAAGGCCTCCTTGCCCAGGATCACCGGAAGCGGACGGCCCAACCGTCCGGCCACCGGCCCCAGGTCCAGCACCGCCGCGGTGAGGCCGTGGAAGGACAGTCCGCCCACGGTGAGGTCCACCCCCTTGGCGAAGGAAGCGGTGGTCTCGCCCCCGGTGCCCTGGGCGGCCACGTTCCCCGCCGTCTCGAGACCGGCCGCCTCGGCCACCGGGCGGTCGAGCACGGTCATCCCCGCCCCCGAATCCAGGACCACGTCGGTGGCGATCCCGTTCACCGTGCCCTGGAGATAGATGTAGGACCCCAGGTAGAGATCCATGGGAATCCAGTCCGTGGCCGCGGCCCCTCCGGCCAGGGTCCACACCTTGCGCGAGGCCGACGGCCGGGCGAAGGCCTCCGGCGCGAGACCGGTGTTGGCCTCCACCGAGTTCCACACGAAGACCTCGTCCCGGTCGGGGTTCTCGTGGAAGGTCTCGTGGCGGAAGGGCATCCGCACCCCGGCCACCGGACGCCAGTCGGAGAAGCGGTGCCAGACGGTGCGGGTGTCGCGGTGCTCCCGGGCCCAGGTCTCGGCCCCGTCGGCCGGGTCCAGGAAGAGGTCCCAGGTGTCGCCGTCGGGGCGGGTGTGGCGGAGCACCGGCCACTCCCGGCCCGCCTTCGGTTCCGTGCCCAGGTCCTCCCACGCGTCACCGCCGGCGAGAACGGGCACGAAGAAGGTGCGGGCGAGATCGGCCCGCCCGCGAACCAGCTCGTCCTCCCCCATCGGCTCCACCTGGCCGCTCTCGTTGACCGCCCAGCCCCCCTCGGGGCCGAAGCCCTCGGCCCCGGTCACCACCCCCAGGTCGTAGCGGGTGAGCTGGTAGCCGTCGCGGCGGGCCAGCACCTCGAAGGAGCCGGAGAGGCCGGACGCGCTCAGGATGCCGGAGGCGTGGAGATCCTCCACCGCCCGGAGCCGCTCCGCCCCGCCCAGCCAAGCCACGTGCCGGTCCAGGAGGGCCCGGGTGGAGCCGGCCGGGGACGAGGCGGCGGCCGGCGCGGCGGAGGGCGCGGGGGCCTGGGGGACCGCGGACGCCGGGGCCGCCCCGGCGGCGGCCAGGGCGAGGACGAGAGCGACGGGAACGTAGGTGGCTTTCATCATCGGGATCCTCCCCGCGGGTTGCGGGTCCTGGAGGGGGTCCGGGGGCGGGCCTTGGAGCCGGCCTTGCCCCCCGTCCCGGTCCGTGTCTTGCGCTTCGCCGCCGGCCCGGCCCCGGCCCGGGCCCCGGGGTCCGCCTCCCCGAGGCGCCGCCGCAGGTCGGCCAGCCCCGGGGGATCGGCGTTCAGGAGCAGCACCGGGTCGGCCTGGAAGTCGCCCCCCGCGCCCGCCCTCCGGGTGAAGGCGATCTCCATGGCCACGTGGTTGTGCTGCAGGCAGGAGAGGAACGTGCTCTGGCTCCAGAGCGCCTGGTGCACCCCGGCCAGCTCCCGGTCGAAGAGGGCGAGCAGATGCTCCCGCGCGTCCACCACCAGGCTGAGCTGCTGGCCCGGCCACCGGGACCGGGCCCGCTCCGGATCCGGCTCCCGGACCAGGTCCACGCCCTTGGCCTCGGCCGGCGCGTACACCTTTGCCGCGGCGCGCACCCCGCGCCCGGCGGCGGCGGCGAGGTCGTCCCGCAGGAGCGCGAACACCCCGGGGAACACGTCCAGCACCGCGATCACCTCCGCCCGGGCGAGCATGGCCCGGGCCCGTTCCAGGACCTGCTCCGGGGTGCGCAGGGCGTAGACCCGGTCGTCGGCGTCGGGACGCTCCAGCTCGGCCAGGGCTCCCGCCGCCCGCTCCCGGCGCTCGCGGAATCCGCGCTCCAGGCGCGCGAGCAGCTCCTCCGCCGGCACCGACCGCACCAGCCGGCTCTCCCCCTCGTCCACCTGCACCGCGCCGCGGGCGGCCAGGGAGGCCACCGCCTGGTAGGTGTTGGCGGCGGGCTTCCCGATGGCGTGGGCGATGCGGTAGGCGGTGGCCGGCTCGTGCCCCAGCAGGTAGGCGTAGATCCGCGCCTCCAGGTCCGTGAACCCGAGGTCCCGAAGCACCCGGTGGCCGTCCTTGACATTATTAGTAGTCATAGCTACTAACAATAGCTGGCCACGGTGCGGGGTCAAGAGGAAAGTGCCGGGGCCGCGGATCCCCCTGGGTGACGGCGCCGCGACCGGCGGGCAGGCGGTTTACCCGGGTAAACCGCTTTCCTGGGCCTCGGCTTTGAACTTCCTTGGACGAAGCGCGTTCCCCGGGAAACAGCCTTGTGTTCGAGATGGCGCCGGCACCGCCGGCGTCTCAGTGCGGCCGCAGCCGCCCCGCGAACGACGAGGCAACCTGGACGGCGGCGGGCCGAGCGGCGCAGCCGCGAGGAGGGTCCCGCGCCGGCCAGAGCGAGCCGATAGAACGATCCGGGGGATCGTTCCGGCGAGCGCTGCCGAGGAGCCGCGGGGCGGAACGGCCGCCTTTGCCCAAGGCCGCAGCCGCCCCGCGAACGACGAGGCAACCTGGACGGCGGCGGGCCGAGCGGCGCAGGCGCGAGGAGGGTCCCGCGCCGGCCAGAGCGAGCCGATAGAACGATCCGGGGGATCGTTCCGGCGAGCGCTGCCGAGGAGCCGCGGGGCGGAACGGCCGGCCGCCTAGTAGGCCAGCGGCCGCCCGTCGGCGCGCCGGTCGCCGCCCACCGCGTAGCCCCGCCCGGATCCCAGGCTGAGGATGATCTGCCCCCGCCCGAAGGGGCCGGGGTCGGAGGTGCGGGCCAGGTCGTGGCCGCGGGCGCGCAGGGCGTCGGTGACCGCGCGGTCGAACCCGCGCTCGGCCTGGACGCGCAACCCGTCCTCCCAGATCCAGCGCGGCAGATCGAGCGCGGTCTGGGGGGGAAGCCCGAAGTCGACCAGGGCCCGCGCCACCTGCACGTGGCCCTGGGGCTGCATGTGCCCCCCCATCACCCCCATCGGCCCCCAGGGCCGGCCGTCGCGGAACAGGAAGCCGGGAATGATGGTGTGGAACGGGCGCTTGCCCCCGGCGAGCACGTTCGGGTGGCCGGGCTCCAGGGTGAAGCCCGCGCCGCGATTCTGGAGCGCCACCCCCGCCCGCGGCACCACCACCCCCGAGCCGAAGCCCATGTAGTTGGACTGGATGAAGCTCACCATCATCCCGTCCCGGTCGGCGGCGACCAGGAACACGGTGCCGTGGTCCCGGGCCAGCCCGCTCGTCCGCGCCTCGGCCCGCGGCCCGATCGCCCCCCGCCGCCGGGCCAGGTACTCCGGGTCCAGCATCGCCGCCGGCGTCACCCGCAGGTGCCCGGGGTCGGCGACCTCGGCCCGGGCGTCGGCGAAGGCGAGCTTCACCGCCTCGATGGACGCGTGAAGGGCTTCGGGATCGTCCCAGCGCTCCCCCGCCGGCAACCCGTCCAGGACCCCCAGCGCGGACAGGGCCACGATGCCCTGCCCGTTGGGGGGGATCTCGAACAGCTCGGCGTCGCGGTAGCGCATGGAGACCGGATCCACCCACAGCGTCTCGTGGGCGGCGAGGTCATCCAGGGTGAGCATCCCCCCGGTCTCCCCGGCGAAGCGCGCGATCTCCCGGGCCACCCGGCCCCGGTAGAAGTCGTCCCCCTTGGACCGGGCGATCCGGGCCAGGGTGCGGGCGTGCCCGGCGAGACGCACCGTCTCCCCCGCTTCCGGGGCACGGCCCCCGGGGGCGAAGGTCCGGCCCCAGCCCGCGAACTCGGGGCCCTCCAGGCCCAGGAACACCTCCGCCGAGCGCTTCCAGTAGTGCGCCACCACCGGGGCCACCGGGTGGCCGGAGTAGGCCAGGTCCACCGCCGGCCGGAGCACCTCCTCGAAGTCCAGCCGCCCGAACCGGGCGTGGAGGTCGCGCCACAGGGCCACCGCGCCGGGGACGGTGACCGGCCACCAGCCCCGGGCGGGCATGCGCCCGTGCCCGGCGGCCCGGAGCGCGTCCACCGAGGCCGCCCGGGCCGACCGCCCGCTTCCGTTCAGCCCGTGGAGAGCGCCCTCGGCCCAGACCAGGGCGAAGGCGTCGGAGCCGAGTCCGTTGCTGGTCGGCTCCACCACGGTGAGCGCCGCGGCCATGGCCACCGCCGCGTCCACCGCGCTCCCCCCCGAGCGGAGCATGAAGAGCCCCGCTTCCGCGGCCAGGGGATGCGAGGTCGCGCAGGCCCCGTGGGGGCCGTACACGGTCCGGTCCCGCGGCCCGCCCGCGCCCGCCGCCCCGAAGTCGAACTCCACCTAACCGATCTCCTCCACCAGCCTCCGCTCCACCGCGGGGAGGGTGTGGACCTGCTCGTACCGCCCCCACTTCTCGCGGTAGACGTAGGAGGGCGGCGCCCCGGAGGCGATCCGCTCCCGGAGCGGGGCCAGGGTGGCTGCCGCCCCCGCGGCGTCGCCGGCCGCGGCCTGGGCCTTGGCCTTCACGATCACGGCCAGGTCGCACCAGGGACCGGAGGCCAGCGCCTTCTCCGCCTCGGCCAGCGCCGCCGATGCGTCGCCCCGGGCCAGGGCCACCCAGCCGGAAAGGGCCAGGGTGTTCGGATCCCCGGGGTCCAGGAGCAGCGCCGCCTTCACCTGCTCCTCCGCCCGGTCGGTCTCGCCGGCCAGGAGCAGGTCCCGGGCGTAGTCGTTCCGCAGGTCCACCACCCCGGTCCGAAGCCGCACCACGTCCTCGTAGCGCTTCCAGGCCTCGGCGGCGTTCCCGGCCAGGGCCGCGGCCGAGGCCATTCCCCAGATCCCCTCCGGGTTGTCCTTCTGGTAGTCGAGCACCCGGGCGTAGGCCTCCCGGGCCTCCTCCGCCTTCCCCGCGCTCCACAGGTAGCCGCCCAGCCCCTGGTCCACCTGCCAGCGCTCCTCCTCGCGCACCGCGTCCCGCCCCTCCCGGAGGGCGTCGATGGCGCTGTCCAGGCCCCGTCCGGCCATCCGCAACGCCGCCGCCTTGCGGAGCAGCAGCGAGGCGCTGGCCGGGTCGGCGGCCGAGGCCCGCTGGGCCAGGTCCAGGGCGGCCGAGGCGCTGTCGGCCACCTCCAGGGCGAAGACCAGGGAGCCGGTGGCCGACTCCTCGCCCGGGGTCCGGGCCAGGGCCTTCCGGTAGGACTCGATGGCCTCCCCGGGGCGGCCGCGCTCCAGGGCGTCGTCCCCGCGGTTGGCGTAGCCCACCGCGTAGCAGCTCTCCACGTCGGCGCCGGTCATGAACCGCTGGACCAGGGCCTTCAGGGCGGGGTCCTTGGCGTCCAGGCGTTCGAGGACGATCTCCCGGGTGTCGTAGCGGTCGAAGCGGGGCGACTCCAGGGCGTTGGCCCCCTCGGCGAAGTACTCCCACACCGAGCCTCCGGCGTAGCGGGAGAGGAAGGCGTCGGCGCCCCCCTCCTCGCGCTCCTTGGTCTGCCGGTAGAGCTCCTGGATCTCGCGCTTCCCGGCCGCGGGGAGCACCCCGTGGACCTGGTGGGTGAGCTCGTGGAGCACGGTGTTGTAGCGGTCGTGGATGGTCCGCTCCACGTCCTCGACCCCGGTCACGGTGTGGTAGCCGCCGCAGCCGCGCACGTCGTCCCAGAGCCGGGAGTCGTAGTTGATGCGCAGGTCCCGCAGGGTCTCCTGGCCCGGGGTCTCGGACAGGAGCTCGTAGAGCGGCTTGATGTAGTAGGTGGCGCCGGACTCGATGAGCACCGGGACGTAGCGCTTCCAGGGCTCGATGGAGAGGGCGACCCGCTTCTGGTGGCGCGGGCTCAGGGAGTTCCAGTTGACCACGAAGGTCTCGATCCCGGGGACGTCGGGCATGGGGGTGGCGGCGAAGCGCCGCTCGTACTCGGGGAGGTGCGCCTCCACCGCCAGCCGCTTGGCCTCCAGGGCCTTGGCCAGGCCGTTGTGGGCCCGCCCGTACTCGGGGCAGGCGGCCAGGGACTGCATGAAGTCGTCCCGGGCCCGGTCGTAGCGGCCGAGCTCCCACTCCAGGGAGCCCAGCCGGGTGAGCACGTCGGCCCAGGCCGGGTAGCTCAGGTGCAGGGCCTGGTAGTGGCGGCGGGCGCCGGAGAGGTCGCCCCGGGCCAGGAGGGAGTCGGCCCGGGCCAGGGCCTCCCGCCCGCGCGCGTCGGCGAAGCTCTGCGGGTAGGCGGCGAAGAGCTGGGTGTAGTTCTTGCGCGCGTAGCCGTTCCCCAGCATGTAGTGGGCGCGCTCGTGGTAGACGTCCACCCGCACCGCCAGCTCGTCGGCGTCGATGGCCTCGTCGGTCCGCCCCAGCCGGATCAGGGTCTGGGCCAGGTCGTCGAGCAGGTCGGGGTCGGGATCCGAGAGGGCCAGGGCCCGGGTCAGGTAGTCCAGGGAGGCGTCGAAGTCCCGCTGCCGGTAGACGGTGGTCCCCAGCCCGGCCAGGGCCCGGGCGCTGTCGGCGGCGGTTCCGGCCGCGGCCAGGGCGGCCTCGAATCCCGACCGGGCCGCGTCGTAGTCCATGAGCTGGGCCCGGAGCTCCGCCTTCATCAGCCGGTCGGCCTCGGTCATGTCCCCCGCCTTCTCCCGGACGGAGAGGGTGGAGTCCACCTTGCCCAGGTCGGCGGTCACCTCCCACCAGCGGTAGACCAGCCGGCGGGCGTGGGGGTCGTCCGGCGCCTCGGCCTGGAGGTCGGCGATGACCGGACGGAGGGCCTCGAAGTCGAAGACCGCGAACAGAGCCTCGGCCGCCGCCGCCTTCCCCTCCGGACCCAGGGCCAGGAGCTTCGGCACCTGCTCCGCGGCCGCGTCCTGGTGCCCGGTCTGGAGCAGGAGCGGCGCCGCCTCCAGCGGGTCCGGGGCCCGGTCCAGCCGGGCCTGGGCGGCGTCCATCTTCGCCCGCACCGGGACCAGGAGGTCCTCGGCGTGGACGGAGGCCGGTGCCAGGGTGAAGGAGGCGGCAAGGAGGATGGCGAGGGCGGCCGGCGCCGCCCCGCGAAGGTCGGAGGCTCTCACGGGCGGTTCTCCCCGGGCCGCGCGGCCCGCGGCCCTGGAAACGAGGTACGGGCAGCCGGGCCGGGAAAGGCGCCGAGGGCGGCGCGCTCCGGAGGCTGCGAAGCGAGGGGTCCGGGCATTATACGGATTCGGAACGCCGGTGCATCCCCCGGCCGGAGCCGGTCCGGGTCACCGCGGCCGGCGGACGGGAAAGCCGAGGGACAGGGTCCAGAGGTCCCGCCCGTCCCCGGTCCGCCCGTAGGCGACCTCCAGCGGTCCGGCGGGAAGGGAGACCCGGAGCGCGGCCCCGTAACCGAAGATGAGCCCATCGGGACGGATCGCTCCCCACTCCGGCCACGCGCCCCCCACCTCGGCCAGGAGCCGGACCGCCACCGGCCCGGGGAGGCCCAGCTCCTGGTAGAGGCCGGCGGTGCCGAGGGCGTTTCCCAGCAGCTCCTCCTCGTGGAGCCCGGCCAGGCTCTCCGGCCCCCCGGCCCGGAAGGCGCGGGCGGGAGGGAGCGCGGGCGCGTTGGCGGCGAGGTCCAGCCGCCCGCCCAGCGTCCCCCCCAGCGGGCCCGGAACGCGGCTCCGGAGATGCGCCTCGCCGTGGCGGAAGGCCCGCTCCCCGCCCAGGGCGGCCCAGCCCTGCTCCAGGACGGCGGTGAGGTCCAGCCCCCGGCGGCGCCCGGCGTCCTCGCCGCCGTTCAGGTAGAACCCCTGGGCCACCGCGGAGAAGAAGCGTTCCCGGTCCTCGGGGTACCCGCCCCCGGGGAAGGGCTCGTTCTCCGTCCACTCCCAGCGCGGACCCAGCTCCACCAGGGTGTGGCGGCCGGAGAGCCAGCCGAAGTGGAAGGCGTCCACTCCCAGCCGCCGCACGGTCAGGGTGCCGGTCTCGCGCTCCCCGCGATAGCGGCGAAGGTCGTCCTCGAACCCGTAGACGCGGGTGCGCTGGGTCCAGTGCTTGGGGAGGAGGTAGGGGGTGCGCCCCTCCAGGACCGCGTAGCGCCGACGGTCCCCGATCAGGGCCTCGGCGGTGGCGGTGCTGGCCGTGCGCCACACGTTCACGTTCTGGAGCCGGATGAAGCCCTCCCAGCCGCGATCGGTGTCCACCCGCACTCCGAGGCCGGTCTCCCAGGCCGGGGCCTCGGTGACCCGGATCACCACGTCCAGGCGGCGGCCGGGAAGCCGGTGCAGCTCCAGGCGGACCGAGTTGAACCGGTCGCTGCTGTTCACGTTGCCGAGGCTCCGGACCGCCTCGGTGGTGCTCCACCGGTCCCCCTCGGCGATGGTGAGCTCCTGCCGCACCACCCTGGGTTCCAGGTTCCGGAGCCCCTCCACCCGGATGCGGCCGATCCGCTCGTCGCCGAGTGCGGTGCGGACCCGGGCCCGGAAGGCACGGCGGGCGGCCAGGTTCTCCTCCAGCCAGGCGCGCGGGATTCCCAGCGAGTCGCACACGGCCAGGAGCCGGGGAACGGCGGCGCGGCCGGCGCGGTACCCCCAGGCGACCAGGCTGTCGGCGCGGCCGAAGGCGGTGGTGCGGGTGAAGCCCAGGTCGGGTTGGACGAGGAGATCGGCCTGGTCGTTGGTCTTGTCCTTGGTCTGCTGGTTCAGGATCTCCAGGGTGCGGGCGGCGATGGTGAGGGGGCCGAGCGAGGCCGGCTCGGCCCGGAGCGGGGTGCCCACGTCCACCCCCACCACCGCCCGGGCGCCCAGGTCCCGGGCGGCGAAGACGGGGAAGTTGTCGATGATCCCCCCGTCCACGGCCAGCAGCGAGTCCAGCACCACCGGCTTGAACACCAGCGGCACCGCGCTGCTCGCGGCCATGGCCCGGCCCACCGAGCCCGAGCCCAGGAAGACCAGCTTGCCGCTCCGGAGGTCGGCCACCGCGGCCCGGAAGGGCATGGCCAGGGAGTCGAAGTCGGCCCCGGCCAGGTACTCCGCGGGGAGGGTGAGCCGGGCGTAGAGCTCCTCGGCCTGGGCCGAGCCGGCCAGGGACTCGGTCACCTCCACCGGGCGCTCCCCGAACCAGCGCAGGGTGAGGAGGCCGGGCCTCTGGTCCAGGGCCTGGAGCACGTCGACGTAGCGCCGCCTGGAGCCGATGGAGAAGAAGCCGTCCCAGTCGATGGACCGGGCCAGGGAGTCCATCTCCGCCGGGGACCATCCGCAGGCGTAGAGGCCACCCACCACCGCGCCCATGCTGCAGCCGACGACCAGGTCCGGCGCGATGCCCGCCTCCTCCAGGGCCCGCAGCACCCCGATGTGGGCCAGGCCCCGGGCGCCGCCGCCGCTGAGCACGATCCCCAGCATGGGGGGGCGCGACTCCTGCACCGGGTAGAGCTGCACCGGCTCCGGGGCGGACCGGAGGGTGTCGGGGGGCACGACCACGGTGTCCCCGGAGGTGGGTTCGTTGGATGGGGGCGCGGCCGTTTGCCGGGGCGCGGCCGTTTGCCGGGGCGCGGCCGTTTGCCGGGGCGCGGCCGTTTGCCGGGGCGCGGCCGTTTGCCGGGGCGCGGCCGTTTGCGGGGGCGCGGCCGAGGCTCCGCGCGAGGTGGCCGGGAGGGCGAGGAGGATGAGGGCGGCGGTGGTGAGGGCGGCGGTGGTGGCGGCGGTCGCGGCAGCAATGACGACGGCGGTGGCAGCGGTCGCGGCGAGGGTCGCCGCCCTCCGGATCCGGCCGGGTTTCCGGCCGGGTGGCCGTCCGGCCGCGATGGACCCTTCGCGGTATTGATCCCCACGCCCCTTCATGCCTTCGAGCCTACAGCGTTTCCGGGTGGGCGGCGACGGGGCGCCGGGCGTCCCGGGTTCCCCCGGGTGTCCGTCGCGCCGGGCGGCCGGAGTTGCTTCCGGGTAGACATTTTTCTTGGTCGCTCGCCTTGGACTTCCTTGGATGCGGCCCGTTCCCTGGGGAACAGCCCTGTGTTCGACTTCAGCTGGCACGCCCGGCGTGATGGGTGTGCACCCGGGTACACCGCCGCCGGTCGCCAGGGGACCCGGCTTCCCCGGAGGAGCGATCGGGGGAAAAAGAAACAGGGCCGGGTGGACGAAGTCCCCCGGCCCTGGCCCGTGAGCCGCTCCAGGCTCACGACTGCTGTGAACCTAGAGCGGCCTCCTTAGGCACGTACTACTGTTCATAGGCAGACACCTCCCCCGCCATCGTCGGCGGCACCCCGCTCGACGCGCGTCTCTGCGACCACGCGTTCGGCGCCATGCCGGGCGCGCGCGGCGCGCATCGGCTGTCCGGGGTGTTCGGAATTGGTTCGGTAAGCACCCGAACCCGGGCCTGCCACCGGGGAAGGGGAGGTTCCCTAGCGAACCTCGACCCTACGAGCCCGTTCCCGGGGCCTCCATCCTGGGAAGCCCGCCCCGGCGGTACGTATCCGAAAAATCGTACCACGCCGGTCGCGTGCACGGGAACGAAAACCTCCGCCCGCGACCGGCGCAGATCCGCACGCGTCGGGCCCGCCGGCGTGCGGGGAAGTGCGGCTGCCGGAGAGGAACCGAAGGGTAGGTTGGAGCGGCTCGCGCCCGAACCGCCACCGCCATCCTCGCGCAAGGTGAAGCGGCCTTCGGCGTGCGCCGGACCGTGACCGGATTCCCTCCCGGCCATCCATCCCCGTAGGCAGACCGTGCGGGGGCCGACCGGATCCGGGTGTGCAGCATAAGGCGGGATGCCCGGACCCTCGACCGCAGTATAACTCCCGTCGAGCGGTGAGGTGAGGCCGTCCAGGGGACCCCCGGCGCCCCTCCCGGGCCCGGACCCCGGCCCGGCCAATCCGTTGCTGTTTTTGGGGTTGACTGGCCGCCCGGAGGGCCGACATCCTGGAAACGGTGTGTTACACTCGATCGGTTCCGGCCGCACGTCGCCGGGCCCCGTTGTCCCCGTCAAACCCATTGGATCCAGAACGCCATGAACCTCCAGGAATCCCGCCGGGGTGAGCCCGGCAGCCGCAAGTTCCTGTACCGGTACGCCCAGTTCACCGCCGCGGCGGTGGTGTTCCTCCTCGCCGCCGGGGCCATGGTCACCAGCACCGGCTCCGGGCTCTCGGTACCGGATTGGCCGCTCTCCTTCGGGCAGGTGATGCCGCCCATGCAGGGAGGCGTGTTCTACGAGCACGGCCACCGCATGGTGGCCACCGGGGTCGGGGTGCTGACCATCATCCTCGCGGTGTGGCTCTGGATCCGCGAGCCCCGGGCCTGGATGCGGCGGCTGGGCTGGGCCGCCCTGGCCCTGGTCATCGTCCAGGGGGTCCTGGGCGGGATGACCGTGCTCATGAAGCTCCCGGTCTGGACCTCGGCCGCCCACGCCTCGGTGGCCCAGGCCTTCTTCATGCTGACGGTGTTCATCGCCCTGGCCCTCTCCCCCGGCTGGAACCGCGGGGTCCGCATGCCCGAGGCCGCCGACTCCCGCCTTCCCCTGTGGGCCACCCTGGCCACCGGCTCCATCTACCTCCAGCTCATCCTGGGGGCGGTGATGCGGCACATGAACGCGGGGCTGGTCATCCCCGACTTCCCCCTCTCCTTCGGCGGACTCGTCCCCGGCACCTGGACCCCGGAGATCGCCGTCGCCTTCGCCCACCGGGCCTGGGCCCTGGTCGCCGCGGCCTTCGTGGTCGGGGCCTCGGTGAGCGCGCTCCGCACCGCGGGCAAGCGGGCCGAGTTCGCCAGCCCGGCCATCCTCCTGCTCATCCTGGTGGTGATGCAGATCACCCTGGGGGCGTTCATCATCTGGACCCAGCGCCAGCCCCACGTCACCACCACCCACGTGGTCACCGGGGCGCTGCTCCTGGCCACCAGCCTGGTGCTCACCGCCCGAAGCTGGCGGGCGCTCCGGCTGCCCCGGGCCGTCAACGACACCCTGACCTCGCGCGAGGGCGCGATCGGTTACGGAAGGGCCACGGTGTGAAAGAAGGCGTCCTCCAGGGAACCGGGGTCCGCACCTCCTCCCCCGCCGCCGACTACGTCGAGCTGACCAAGCCCCGCATCACCCTCCTGGTGGTGCTGACCGCGGCGGTGGGCTACTTCATGGCCAGCCGCTCCGGGCTCTCGCCCCTGGGGCTCGTCCACACCATGATCGGCACCGCCCTGGTCGCCTCCGGGGCCAGCGTGCTGAACCAGGTGCTGGAGCGCGAGCCGGACGCGCGCATGCACCGCACCGCCAACCGGCCCATTCCCGCCGGGCGGGTGAGCCCGGAGAGCGCGCTCACCTTCGGGGCCGCCCTCGGCCTGGGCGGGGTGCTGTACACCGCGCTCTTCCTGAACCTGGCCGTGGCCGCCCTGGCCGCCGCCACCCTGGCCAGCTACGTCTTCGTCTACACCCCGCTCAAGCGGCGGACCACCCTGAACACCATGATCGGGGCCATCCCCGGCGCCCTCCCCCCGGTGGGCGGCTGGGCCGCGGCCACCGGAAGCGTCCCCCGCGAGGCCTGGGTGCTGTTCCTGGTCGTGTTCCTGTGGCAGGTCCCCCACTTCCTGGCCATCGCCTGGCTCCTCCGGAAGGACTACGCCCGCGGCGGCTTCCACATGCTGCCGGTGGCCGACCCCAGCGGGACAAGCACCGGGCGCCACGTGGCCCTCTCCGCCCTGGCCCTGGTCCCGGTGAGCCTGGTCCCCACCCTGGTGGGCATGACCGGCACCGTCTACTTCTTCGGAGCCCTGGCGCTGACCCTCGGCTACGCGGGCACCGGCCTGTGGCTGGCCGCCCGCCCCACCGACCTTCGCGCCCGGTGGCTCTTCCTCGGATCGATCGTCTATCTGCCCGCCCTCCTGGTGCTCATGATGATCGACAAGATCCCGGCCTAGGAGGGCCCGTGCACGTCAGTCTTTCCGAACCCGAAGTCGATCCCGCCGCCCCCGCGCCGGACGCGGCCCCCGCCGCCCCGGTCATCGAGGTGGAGGGGCTCAAGCACCGCTACGGGACGCGCGAGGCCCTGCGGGGGCTGGACTTCACCGTGGAGCCGGGAGAGATCTTCGGCGTCCTCGGCCCCAACGGCGGGGGGAAGAGCACCCTCTTCCGCATCCTCTCCACCATGATCACCCCCTCCGAGGGGCGGGTGCGGCTCTTCGGGCGCGACCCGGCCCGGGACCTGACCGCGGCCCGGCGGAGCCTGGGGGTGGTGTTCCAGTCCCCCAGCCTGGACCCCATGCTGAACGCCCGGGAGAACCTGCTCCACCAGGGGCACCTGTACGGGATCCGGGGCCGGACCCTGGCCCGGCGCATGGACGAACTCCTGGCCCGGTCCGGCCTCACCGACCGCGCCCGGGAGCGGGTGTCGCTGTTCTCCGGCGGCATGCGGCGGCGGCTGGAGATCGCCAAGGCGCTCCTCCACGGGCCCCGCCTTCTCATCCTCGACGAGCCCTCCACCGGTCTCGACCCCGGCGCCCGGCGCGACATGTGGGTCCACCTGCGCGGGCTCCGCGACGCGGGGGTCTCGATCATCTTCACCACCCACCTCATGGACGAGGCCGAGGTCTGCGACCGCCTGGCCCTCATCGACCGCGGCCTCCTCGTCGCCCTGGACAGCCCCGCCGCGCTCAAGGAGCGGGTGGGCGGGGACGTGATCCTCCTCGAGGGCGAAGGTCCCGAGGAGCTGGCGGCGGCGGTGGCCGAGCGCTTCGGGGTCGAGGCCGCGGTGCTGGGGGGCAAGGTCCGCCTGGAGCGCGGCCGCGGCCACGAGTTCGTGACCGACCTGGTGGAGGCCTTCCCCGGGCGGATCGACTCCGTCTCCGTGGGCAAGCCCACCCTGGAGGACGTGTTCATCCATCTCACCGGCCGGCGGTTCGAGGAAGCGGAGGCGGAGGCCGAGGCCCAGCGCGAGGCCTCCCGCCGTGGCCGGAGGAGGCGCTCATGAACACCCTCCTTCCCGCGGTGACCCTGTGGCGGCGCGAGGTGGTGCGCTTCCTGCGCCAGCCCAACCGGGTGATCGGGGCCATCGGCTCCCCGCTCCTCTTCTGGGTGCTCCTGGGCGCCGGGGTGGGCCGCTCCTTCCAGCCGGGCGGGGGCACCGACGCCCATTACCTGGTCTACGCCTTCCCCGGGACCCTGGTCCTGATCCTCCTCTTCACCGCCATCTTCTCCACCATCTCCATCATCGAGGACCGCAAGGAGGGCTTCCTCCAGTCGGTGCTGGTGGCCCCGGTCCCCCGGAGCGTGGTGGTGCTGGGGAAGATCCTGGGCGGGGCGTTCCTGGCCCTGATCCAGGCCCTGCTCTTCCTGGCCCTGGCCCCCACGGTGGGGGTGCATTTCACCGTGGGCTCGCTGCTCGGCACCACCGGGGTGCTGGTGGTGCTGGGCATGGGGCTCACCGGCCTCGGCTTCGTGATCGCCTGGCGCATGCAGTCCATCCAGGGCTTCCACGCCATCATGAACTTCCTCATGCTTCCCATGTGGCTCCTCTCCGGGGCGCTCTTCCCCCCCAGCGGAGCCTCCCGATGGATGCAGTGGCTCATCCGCATAAACCCCCTCACCTACGGGGTGACCGCGGTGCGCCGGATTCTCTTCCCCCACGACCCGGGCCTGGCCGGCCTTCCCGGCCTGCTGCCGGCGGTGGTGGTGTCGGTGGCCTTCGCCGCCGTGTTCTTCATCGCCGCGTCCTGGGTGGCGCGGGGAACCACGCGAGGGGACCTGCAATGAACACCCCCGTCCCGCCCCGCCGGGGGGGATGGCGCGAGAAGGTGGTCTGGGTGGTGCTGGTGGGAGGCCTGGTCGCGGTGACCGCCATCGCCCTCGCCACCGCCCTGCGCCCCCGGACCCCCGGGCCGGAGCGCCTCGGCCCCGCCCCCGAGTTCACCCTCACCACCCAGCGGGGAACCACCCTCTCCAGGGCCGACCTCCAGGGCACGGTGTGGGTGGCGGACTTCATGTTCACCCGCTGCCAGGGCATCTGCCCCATCCTCACCCAGCGCATGGGCACGGTGCAGACGGCCCTGGAAGGGACCGAGGGCTGGAAGCTGGTTTCCTTCTCCGTCGATCCGGAGTACGACACCCCCGAGGTCCTCACCGCCTATGCCGCCGAGCACGGCGCCGATCCCGACCGCTGGGTGTTCCTGACCGGAGACCGGAGCGTGATCTATCCCCTCATCACCGACGGGTTCCACCTCGCGGTGGAGGACAGCACCGGGAACCCGGAGAACCCCGACGAGCCGGTCCTGCACAGCTCCCGCTTCGTGCTCGTGGACGGAACCGGGGAGATCCGCGGCTACTACGACGCCCTGGACCAGGCCTCGGTGGACCGGCTGACCGGGGACGTGAAGCGGCTGGTCCGGTCGGGGGGCGCGTGATCGGCCTCCATCAGCTTCCCCTCCTGAACGCGATCCTGAACGGGGGCGCCGGGGTGTGGCTGGTGGCCGGGATCCTCATGATCCGCCGCGGACGCATCGCCGCCCACCGGGCCTGCATGCTGGGCGCGGTGGCCACCTCGGTGCTCTTCCTGGTCTCGTATCTCACCTATCACTTCCAGGTCGGGACCACCCGGTTCCAGACCCCGGGGCTCATCCGCGGCGTCTACCTGGGCATCCTCCTCACCCACACCGTGCTCGCCGCGGCCATCGTCCCCCTGGTCCTGGTCACCCTCTACCGGGCCCTGAAGGGACGCTACCTCAAGCACCGGAAGATCGCCCGCTGGACCTGGCCGCTCTGGATGTACGTTTCGGTGACCGGGGTCGTCATCTATCTCATGCTCTATCATCTGGACCCCGCCCTCTCCGGCCGTCCCCCCCACCCCGACCGGGTGGAGTCGGCGGCGGCCGCCCCCGCTCCGGCCCGGAGCTGAGGCCGGGGTCGACCCCGCCCCGGGAACCGGCTAGAATCCACGAATTCCCCCTTTGCCCTTGGTATTCCAGCGTAAGGAGCGGAGCTCATGAATGCCCTCACCCCTGCGGAGCGTTACCGTCGTGTCCTCGATCGCGCCGCCGAGCTGGCCGACCTGGAGAGCGCGGGCGCTCTTCTCGCCTGGGACCAGGAGACCTTCATGCCCAAGGGCGGGGCGGGGGGACGCTCCTCGGTCTCCGCCTCCCTGGCCGGATTCATCCACGAGAAGCTGACCGACCCGGTGCTGGTCGAGGACCTGGAGACCCTGGCCGCGGACGGCGCCGGCCTCGACGACGAGGCCGCGGCCCAGGTCAAGGAGCTGAAGCGCCTCCAGGACCGCGCCCGCAAGGTCCCCGGGGCCCTGGTCAAGGAGATGGCCGAGACCCAGTCCCGGGCCACCGCGGTCTGGGCCAAGGCCCGGGCCGACCGGGACTACCCCGCCTTCGCCCCCTACCTGGAGCGCATCTTCGGCCTGAAGCGGGAGATGGCGGAAGCGGTGGGCTACACCGAGGAACCCTACGAGGCGCTCCTGGACGAGTACGAACCCGGGGCCAGGGTGAGCGCGGTCGCCGAGACCCTGAACGCGCTGCGCGAGTTCCTGATTCCCCTGGTCCGGGACATCGCCGAGTCCGGGGTGAAGCCGGACGCCCTGATCCTCCAGGGCCCCTACGAGACCGCCGGCCAGGACCGCTTCGGCCGGGAGGTGGTGGCGGCCATGGGCTTCGACATGGAGACCGGGCGGCTGGACATCTCCGAGCATCCCTTCACCAGCGGCATCCACTCCGGGGACGTGCGGCTCACCACCCGCTACAAGCCGGATCTCTCCGTGGGGCTGTTCGGCACCATGCACGAGGCCGGGCACGGGCTCTACGAGCAGAACCTGCCCGCGCAGTGGCGGCGCACCCCGCTGGGAACCTCCACCTCCCTCGGGCTCCACGAGTCCCAGTCCCGGCTGTGGGAGAACCAGGTGGGTCGCGGCCGCGCCTTCTGGACCCGGTGGTATCCCCGCCTCCAGGAGATCTTCCCCGGGAACCTGAAGGGGGTCTCCCTGGACGACTTCTACCTGGCGGTGAACGGGGTCCGTCCGTCGTTCATCCGGATCGAGGCCGACGAGGTGACCTACAACCTCCACATCGTCCTCCGCTTCGAGATCGAACGGGGACTCCTCTCCGGGGAGCTGGACGCCAGGAACCTTCCCGAGATCTGGAACACCCGCTTCCAGGAGTATCTCGGCCTCACCCCGCCCTCCCCGGACCTGGGGGTGATGCAGGACATCCACTGGGCCTCGGGCTACATCGGGTACTTCCCCACCTACAGCCTGGGCAACCTGTACTCGGCCCAGCTCTTCGCCGCCGCGGAGCGGGCCATTCCCGACCTGGAGGGGAAGATCGCGGCCGGGGAGATGCTCCCCCTCCGCGACTGGCTGATCGAGAACGTCCATCGCTGGGGCCGCCGGTTGAGCGCGGCCGAGGTGGTGGAGCGGGCCTCGGGGAAGCCGGCCTCGGCCGAGGACTTCAATCGCTACCTGCGCGAGAAGTACTCCCCGCTGTACAAACTGGGCTGATCCCGGGGGCGGGCATGATTCGCGGGGCGGGCCGGGGGAACCCGGCCCGCCCGTCGTCTTCCGGGGGCGGCCGGGACGGGATCAGGTGCGGCGCCAGAACATGGGGGTCAGCACCACCAACACCGTGAACAGCTCCAGGCGCCCCAGGAGCATGCAGAAGGAGAGGATCCCCTTGGCGGCCAGGGGGAGTCCGGCGTAGGTGCTGGCCGGGCCCACCTGCCCCAGCCCGGGACCGATGTTGCCCAGGGTGGCCGCCGAGGCCCCCACCGCCGTCTCCAGATCCACCCCCATCGCCGCCACCACCAGGGCCGCGGCGGCGAAGATGGAGACGTAGAGCAGGAAGAAGCCGAGCACGTTCATCATCACATCGTCGGCGACGCGCTTCCCGGAGAGCCGGACCGTGAACACCCCCTGGCGGTGGAGCAGCTTCCTCAGCTCCCGCATCCCGTGCTTCCCGAGCAGCAGCAGCCGCATGTGCTTCATCCCCCCGCCGGTGGACCCGGCGCAGCCGCCGAAGAACATCAGGAGCAGGAGGATGATCTGGGCCGCCGCCCCCCACAGCAGGTAGTCGGCGGTCCCGAACCCGGTGGTGGTGAGGATGGAGACGGCCTGGAAGGAGGCGTGGCGCAGGGCCAGCACCGGTCCCTCCCCCAGCTTCAGGACCAGGATCAGCCACAGGAGGAGCACCGAGACCACGGTCACGCCGGTGTAGACCCGGAACTCCTCGTCCCGGGCGTAGTGGGTGATTCGCCGCCGCAAGAGCCAGTAGTGGAGGGCGAAGTTGGCTCCGGCCAGGAACATGAACACCGTGATCACGGTCTGGATGAAGGGGCTGGGGAACGCGGCGATGCTGGCGTTGCGGGTGGAGAAGCCGCCGGTGGCCATGGTGCCGAAGGTGTGGCAAAGGGCGTCGAAGAGGGACATTCCCCCGACCAGCAGCAGCGCGGCCTCCAGGGCGGAGAGCCCCACGTAGACCCCCCACAGGATCTTGGCCGTGTTCTGGATGCGGGGGGAGAGGCGGTCGGCGGTGGGCCCCGGGACCTCGGCCCGGAAGAGCTGCATGCCCCCCACCCCGAGGGCGGGCAGCACGGCCAGGGAGAGGACCACGATCCCCATGCCGCCCAGCCAGTGGGTGAGGCTGCGCCAGAACAGGAGCCCCCGGGGCAGGGCCTCGATGTCGCCGAGGATGGTGGCCCCGGTGGTGGTGAAGCCGCTCATGGACTCGAACACCGCGTCCACCGGGGTCTTCACCGCACCGGCGAGCAGGAAGGGCAGCGCCCCGAACACCGCGCAGGCCAGCCAGCCGAAGGTGACGATGGCGAAGCCGTCCTTGACCGTCAGGTCCACCTTGCCCCGGGTGGGAAGCATGAGGCCCGCCCCGGCGGCGAGGGAGATCCCGGCCGAGGCCAGGAGGGGGACCAGATCCCGGCTGCGGTCGGCGGCGGCGAAGACGGCGGCCGGAAGCATGGCCGTACCCACCGCGACCAGCAGCACCCCGAGCACGCGCAGGACGGCACGGGGGTTCATGAGAACATCTTCTCGACCGCCTCCACCGCCTGGGGGAGCGCGAACACCACCACCCGGTCCCCGTCCTGGACGCGGGTGTCGCCCCGGGGAATGATCACCTTGCCCTCGCGGATGATGGAGCCGACCACCGCTCCCCTCGGGAAGCTGAGATCGGACAGCGCCTTCCGGGTCACCGGGGTGTCGGCGTGGGCGAGGAGCTCCAGGAACTCGGCCTCGTTCTCCTTGAGCTGGGAGAAGGAGAGGATCTCCCCCCGGCGGCAGAATTTCATCACCGCGGCGGCGGTGCTGAGCCGCACCGAAACCGCCGCGTCCACCCCCACCACCGGCACCAGGGGGACGTAGTTGAGGCGGCGGATGAGGGCGATGGTCTTCTTGGCCCCCAGGTGCCGGGCGAGGAGACAGGACATGATGTTGGTCTCCTCGTCGTTGCTGGCGGCGATGAAGGCGTCCATGGCGTCCACGCTCTCCGACTTGAGGAGGTCCACGTCGGTGCCGTCGCCGTGGAGCACCATCACCCCGTCGAGCTGGTCCGCGGTGCGCTCCGCCTTGGGCTTCTTCACCTCCACCAGCTTCACGTCCACCTTGTGGTCGGAGAGGTGCCGGGCGAGGTGGCGGCCGATGGGCCCCGCCCCCACGATCATCACGTTCCGGACCGGCTCCACCCGGTAACCCAACAGCTCCATGATCTCCGGCATGGCCCTCCGCTCCCCGATCAGGAAGGCGTGGTCGCCGGGGCGCAGGGCGGTGTCGCCGTCGGGGATGAGGGTGACGCCGTCCCGGACCACCGCCACCGCGGTGGCGGGCTGGGGGCCGAAGCGCGTGGACACGTCCTTGAGGGGGACCCCGACCAGGGGGGCGTCCTCGGTCACGTAGGTCCCCACCATCCGCACCCGGGCCCCGCCGAAGTCGGTGACGTCGCTGGCACCGGGAAGCGAGACCAGCCGCTCGATCTCCAGGGCCGCCACCAGGTCGGGGTTGATCATGAGATCCACCCCCACCTCCTGCATGGAGCGTCCGGCCCCGCTCCGGTAGTAGTCGGTGTCCTTGACCCGGGCGATCCGCCGGGGAATGCCCAGCGCCTTGCCGCTCACGCAGGCCACGATGTTGACTTCGTCCACGTCGGTCACGGCCACGATCATGTCCGCGCCCCGGGCCCCGGCCGCGTCCAGCACGTGCACGCTGGCCCCGTTCCCCTGGTGCACCAGGGCGTCGAGGGCGTCCTGGGCCGTCTCGGCCCGGGCCGGGTCCGCCTCCACCAGGATGATGTCGTTCCCTTCCTGGGAGAGATGGGAGCTGATATGGGTGCCGACCTCGCCGGCCCCGACCACGATGATCTTCATAGCCGCGAGAGTGTAACAAAGGCTCCCCCCTGTTGGAGCCCCGGGAGGAGGTGTATCTTGAGGTCATGAAACAGCATCAGGAGACCCTCCGCATCTCCCCCGGCGGCCGGGGGTTGCACGACATCACCGGCCGCGTGGTGGAGGTGGTGGACCGGTCCGGGGTGAAGACCGGTCTGTGCCTGGTCTTCCTCCGCCACACCTCGGCCAGCCTGCTCATCCAGGAAAACGCCGACCCCAGCGCCCGCCACGACATGGAGGCCTGGTTCGCCGACGCCGCCCCCGACGGCCACGAGGGGTACACCCACACCGCGGAGGGTCCCGACGACATGCCCTCCCACATCCGGGCCGCCCTCACCTCCACCTCCGAGACGGTGCCGGTGACCGGCGGCCGGCTCGGCCTGGGCACCTGGCAGGGGCTCTACCTCTTCGAGCACCGCACCCGCCCCGGTTCCCGGTCGGTCACCGTCCACGTCTGGGGGGAGTAGCCCCCCCGCACACCCTCCCCTAAGGCCGCAGCCGCCCCGCGAACGACGAGGCCGCAACTTCGGCTGGACGCCAGCGGGCCTCGCCCCCGGGCGCGGAAGATGGGCCTGGCGCAACGCCGCGGTGGAGTCTAGAAAAGACCCCTGCGCCAGGGGGACCCGTCGACGCGAGCGGGGGCGAGACCGCGCAGCTGCCGAGGAGTCGCGGGGCGGAACGGCCGCGGGCTAGCCGGCCTCGGGCCGCTCCCCCAGCCGCTGGAGCGCCCAGGCCGCGTGCTCCCGGACCACCGGCGACCGGTCGCCGAGGCCTCGGCGGAGCGCTTCCGCCGCCCCCGGCCCCCCGGTGTTCCCCAGGGCCACGCAGGCGTTCCGGGCCAGCCCCTCCCGCTTGGCCCGCATGACCGGGGTGCCGGCGAAACGCTTCCGGAAGCCGTCCTCGGTCATGTCCACCAGCTCGGCCAGGAGCGGAGCGGTGGTCTCCGGCCGGGGGGCGAAGTCGGCTTCCCGGCTCGCCACCGCGAAGCGGTTCCAGGGGCAGACGGCCAGGCAGTCGTCGCAGCCGAACACCCGGTCGCCGACCAGCGGACGGAGGTCCTCGGGGATCGAGCCCCGGTGCTCGATGGTGAGGTAGGAGATGCAGAGCCGGGCGTCCAGCCGGTAGGGGCCGGTGATGGCCCCGGTGGGACAGGCGGCGAGACAGCGGGTGCAGGTGCCGCAGTGGTCGGTTTCGGGGGCGTCGGGGGCCAGCTCCAGGTCGGTGAGCATCTCGCCCAGGAGAAGCCACGAGCCCCCCTCGCGGCTGACCAGGTTGGTGTGCTTCCCCCGCCAGCCCAGCCCCGCCCGTTCCGCCCACAGCTTCTCCAGCACCGGGCCGGTGTCCACGTAACGGCGGGTGCGCGTCCCGGGAAAGAGGGCGGCCAAACGCGCCTCCAGGTCCTTGAGGCGGGCGGTGAACACCTTGTGGTAGTCGCGGCCCCGGGCGTAGCGCGCGATCACCCCCCGGGGGGGGCCGCCGGGCTCGGGGGGCGGGGCCTCACCCTCCGGCCGCCAGTAGCTGAGGGCCACCGCCACCAGGGACCGCGCCCCGGGGAGCACCCGCCCCGGCACCAGGCGGCGCTCCGGCTCCCGGGCCAGCCAGCCCATGCTGCCGTGGCGCCCCTCCTCCAGCCAGGCCCGGAACCGCACCCCCTCGGCGCCGCGGTCGAGGGGGGTGAGGGCGGCCACCGCCGCCCGCTCGAACCCGGCCTCCCGGGCCTCGCGCCGTACCGCCGCCGTGCGTTCGCTGGGGGTCATGGCCCGAGTATAGCCCAGGCCGCTCCCGTCCCCGGCCGGGGATGCGGTATGATCAATGCCCGCAAGCAACCGTTCCAGTCGTTTCCCGGAGGCCCTCATGTCGCGCTTCGTTCTCACCGGTAACCACGGCGGTAAGCCCCTCCGTTACGAGGTCCGCCCCGGTACCCAGGTGGTAGGCCGGTCCTCGGACTGCGATCTCCCCGTCCCCGACGGGGCCATCTCCCGCCGCCACGCCGAGCTGATCCTGGGCAAGGACCGGCTCCGGGTCCGGGACCTGGGAAGCACCAACGGCACCTTCGTCAACGACGAGCGCCTGGACGGGGAGCGGGAGATCCGCCGCGGGGACCGGGTCCGGTTCGGGAACCTGGTCCTGGCCCTGGCCGAGCAGGAGACCGCGCAGCTGGGGGGGTTCGCCCCCGAGGGGACCATGGTCACCATGGCCACCTCCATGCGGGAGATCCGGGAGAGCCGGGCGGGCAGCCGGACCGAGAGCCTGCTCGCCGCGGTTCACGAGGCGGGACAGCTGCTCAGCCGCAGCCTCCCCCTGCAGGAGCTGTACGAGGACTCCCTGGAGCTTCTCCAGCGGTTCATCCCCGCCAACCGCATCCTCATCCTCTCCGGTGACGAAGGCGAGACCCCGGAGGTGGTGGCGGCCCGGGTGGCCGGAAGCAGCGCCGACGCCCCGCTCCGCATGAGCCAGACCATGATGCGGGAGATCATGGAGGAGGGGAAGTCGCTGCTCACCGCCGACGCCTCCAAGGACGAACGGTTCAACGCCGCCCAGAGCATCATCCAGACCGGCATCCACGCCGCCATGGGGGCGCCGCTCTTCGACAACGACCGCATCCTGGGCGCGATCTACGTGGACTCCCGGAACCCGGTGGTGACCTACCAGGCCGAGGACCTCCGCCTCCTCACCCTGATCGGGAACATGATCGCGGTGAAGATCACCAACAGCCGGCTGGAACAGGCCGACCGGGAGCGGGAGCAGCTCCGCCGCGAGCTGAACCTGGCCGCCCAGATCCAGCGGAATCTCCTCCCCCGCCGCCTGCCCAAGATCGACGGGTACGGGGTCTTCACCCACCAGACCCCCTGCAACGAGGTGGGCGGCGACCTCTTCGACGTCCGCCCCGGCGCCGGCGATCGCTACTGGGTGGTGTTGGGAGACATCGCGGGCAAGGGGATCGGGGCGGCCATGCTCATGTCCAACGTGATGGCCAGCCTCCAGATCCTGGAGGAGGAGATGGACGATCCCCTGGAGCTGGTGTCCCGGCTGGAGATGCACCTCCTCCAGCACGTGGAGGCGGGCCAGTACCTCACCCTCTTCGCCGGCCTCCTCGACCCCGGCACCGGAACCCTGGAGTACGTGAACGCCGGGCACTGCCCGCCCATGATCCTCTGCCAGCCGGGCCGGATCTGCCAGGAGCTTCCCTCCACCGGGGTCCCGGTGGCGCTGTTTCCGGGCCTGCCCCGGGAGAAGTCCACCATTACCCTCGAGCCGGGAAGCACCCTCCTGGTGTTCAGCGACGGCATCTCCGAGACCGAGGCCGAAGGGGTCCAGTACGACGAGGGCCCGATGCGGAAGTTCTTCGACGAACTCCTGGCCGATCCCGACCTGCCCGACCCCGAGGCCCTCGGGACCCGCTTCCTGGGCGACGTGACCGCCTACCGGGGGGAAGCACCCGCGGTGGACGACCTCACCCTGGTGGTGGTGGGCCGGAGCTGATCCGCTTGGCCCCGGATCCGGTCCCGCTCCGCTCGCCGAACCCGGACCTCCCCGCCCGCCTCCCCCTGCAAGAGCTGGAGGCGCTCTGGTTCCAGGTCACGGGACTCCTGTGCAACCTGGAGTGCACCCACTGCCTGGTGGACTCCTCGCCCCGGAACCGGAGCCTGGCCTTCCTGGACCGCGACACCGTCCGGCGCTCCCTGGCCGAGGCCGAAGCCCTGGGGGTGAAGGAGGTCTACTTCACCGGCGGCGAGCCCTTCCTGCATCCCGAGCTCCCCGCCATGCTCGCCGACGCGCTCGCCGTGGCCCCCACCACCGTCCTCACCAACGGCACCCGGGTCACCGAGGCGGCGGCGGCGGAGCTGGCCGGACTGGCCCGGGCCTCCCGCTACTCCCTGGAGATCCGGGTGAGCCTGGACCACCACGAGCCGGCCCGGAACGACGCCGTGCGCGGGGCCGGCGCCCATGCCGGGGCGGTGCGGGCGGTGCTGCGGCTGGAGCGGGCGGGGCTCCTGCCCATCGTGACCGCCACCGAGTACCTCCTGGCCCCGGGGTCCGCATCCGCGGAACCCACTCCCCCGGCGGACGCCGCTTCCCCCCTCCGGGACCCGGCGGACGCCGCCGCCCTCCGCCCCGGGCGGACCTACGACGCCTTCCTGGGCATGCTCCGCGAGGCGGGGATCCGCCGGCCCCGGCTCAAGATCATGCCCGTCTTCCACACCGGGAAGCTCGAGGACCCCGCCGAGGGAGGCCCGGTCACCGGCTCGATGATGGAGGGCTTCGATCCCCTCCTCCTCCAGTGCGCCTCCTCCCGGGTGGTCACCGCCCGCGGGGTCTACGCCTGTCCGATCCTGGTCGGGAAGGAGGAGGCGTTCCTGGGTGAGGGAGGCCTGGCCTCGGCCGCCCCGGAGGCGGTGCTCTCCCATCATGCCTGCCGGACCTGCTACGTGACCGGCATGACCTGCCGGAACCTCTGACGCGATGGCCGGCCTCGCCCGCACCCTGAGCGCCCGGGCCCTGGCCGCCGTCCCCGACCCCGTGCGGCTGGAGCGTGCGCCCCGCCGGGTGGCGGTGTTCGGCGGGCTCTACAACAACTACCTGGCCCTGGAGACCGCCGTCGCCGACGCCCGGGCCCGGGGGGCGGAGGCCCTTCTCTGCCTGGGCGACCTGGGCGGCTTCGGCCCCCACCCGGCCCGGATCTTCCCCCTCCTCCGCGACCATGGGGTGCTCACCGCCCGGGGGAACTACGACGTCTCGGTGGCCGCCGGCCTCGAGGACTGCGGCTGCGGCTACACCGATCCCCGGGACAACCGGTTCGCCCAGGTCTCCTACGACTACACCCTCGCCCGCACCCCGGAGACGGAACGGGCCTGGCTCCGGGGCCTCCCGTCCGCGTTCCGGTTCCGCCTGGGCGAGGCCGAGGTGCTCACCTGCCACGGCTCCCCGCGACGCATCAACGAGTTCCTGTGGGAGAGCGCGACCCCGGACGGGCTCCTCCGCCACTTCCTGGACGCGGCGGAGGCGGACCTGATCCTGGGCACCCACACCGGGATCAAGTGGGAGAGGCGCCTTCCCGACGGCCGGGGCTTCGTGAACGTGGGGGTGCTGGGGCGGCCCGAGAACGACGGCACCCCCCGGGTGTGGTACACCCTGCTCCACGCCGGGCCCGGCCCCGGGTGGCGGGCGGAATTCGTGCCCGTGGACTACGACCACGAGCGCCTGGCCGCGGAGATGCGGGCCGAGGGCCTGCCCGGGGAATTCGTGCGCACCACCCTCACCGGATGGTGGACCACCTGCCTGGAGAGCCTCCCCGCCAAGGAACGCGCGGCCGGCCGCTTCTGACCGCCCTCCGAGGCTCCGCGGCTCCCCTCCCCCGCATGGACACCGGTTCCCCGACCGGGTAGGGTAAGTCCGGCCGCAGGGAGGCCGCGCACTGGATCCGCCGGGACGCTCCGGCGACGAACCGGCCCCGGGAGGCCGGGTGGGGGAGACGATCATGAGACGTGGGACCCGGTTCACCTGGGGATCGGCGCTGGCGGGGGTTCTGCTGGCCGGCTTCCTCTTCGCTCCGTTCGCCGCCGCCGCCGACTCCCCCTTCCTGCGCTACGACTCGAGCAGCAACATCGAGATCGACCTGCACCGGATCGTGGACGATCTCGCCCCGCTGGTCCTGGCCGGGGCCGGGGACGACTCCGCCTCCGGCCGGATCCGGGATCTCATGGACCTGACCGGCCTTCCCGCCCTGGACCGCCTCTCCGCGGAATCCCGGAGCTCGCTCCAGGACATGGACGCCACCGTGACCGTGTCCCTGGACCGCGGCCGCCCGGCGGGCTTGCTGGGCGCCCTGGCCGACGTCCCCACCGGCCGCTTCACCTTCGGCCGCTACCTGCGGGAAGGCGAAGCGGCGGTAATCTTTTCCCGGCAGAACGCGGCCGGGGATCTCCGGGCGCTCGGGACCTGGCTGGAACGGCCCGAGACCCAGGGGGCGCTCTCCTCGGCGTCCCCCAAGACCCTGGCCGGCCTGAGCCTGTGGGAGTCCCACCTCGCGCCCCAGCTCCTGCCCGACCTGCGGGGCGAGCTGGACGTGATCGTCTTCCCCCCCGCCGAGGGCGCCGACAATCCCAAGCCCGGGGTGGTGATGGCCCTGGCCGTGGCCGACGGCCCCGCGCTGCGCGACAAGCTCCTGACCGCGGTCGGGTCCCTGGCCGGGGAGGAGGCGGTGGAGGAGATGCGCTCGGCCGAGGGGGAGAAGGCCGGCGACTTCCGTATCTATCCCCTGCACGCGGACATGGTCTACGCGGTGAGCCCGGACTTCCTGGTCGTGTCCACCGACGCGCCCCGGCTCCGGAAGATGGTCTCCCGGAGCGGTCGGGGCCTGGAACCGGTGGAGGGACGCACCTACCTGCGGGTGGACGCCGATCTGGTCCTCCCCCTGGTCGCCGCCCACCAGGGGGAATCGCCGGCGGTCATGGACAGCATCCTGGCCACGCTCCGGGCGTCCTCCGGAGGCTCCCTCGGCACCTTCGAGGCGGTGGGCGCGGCCACCCCGGACGCGTTCCGGATGACCCTCCACGGCCCCGGCTCCCTCCTCACCGCGCAGTACGCGCTCCTGGAGGCCGGCATCCGGCAGGGGCTCCAGGAGAAGGCCCGGCAGGCCCGGTCCGACCTGCTCCGCCGGTCGGTGACGGTGATCGACCGGACCATGGCCGCCTACGGCGCCGATCACGGCGGCCTCTTCCCGGAGACCCTGGACCATCTGGTGGAGGAGGGCTACCTGGACCGCCTCCCGGATCTGCAGGAAGTTCCCCTGGGCCACTACCTGGAGGGTGGGTACAGCTACGTCCCCCTCCTCAACGACGACGGCTGGGTGGCCGGGTACTACTACTTCGTCTACGGTGGCGGAGCCCACACCGGGTTCGACGTGTTCACCCCCGGCAACCTGGCCGATCCCGAACACTTCGTGATCGGATCGGACGGGGAGCCGGACGGCGTGATCTCCTTCGCCTACGACGGCGTCGCCCAGGGCCAGGTGGAGGCCTGGCGGGAGCGGAACTGACCCCGGCCGCGGAGCCGGGCGCTCAGGGGCCCGGCTCCCCTTCCTCCCCCCGGACCGCAGGCCCCGCCGCCTCCTCCTCGTCCGGGGGCAGGAACATCCGGTAGCCCTCGGCCCGGATCTCCGCCGTCACCGCCTCCACCTCCCCCCGGGGAACCCGGTACCCGTGGAGCACGCGGGTGAAGATCTCCACCGAGGTCTCGAACTCCTCGGGAATGACCTGGTCCGCTCCCAGCCTGCGCAGCGGATCCATCTCCTGCACGTAGCGGGTGCGCACGATGAGCTCCGCCTGCGCGTTCAGCTTGCGCACCGCTGCGGTCACGGTGCGGATGGAGGCGGGGTCGGCGATGGCCACCACCACCACCCGCGCCCGGTCCACCCGGAAGGCCTCCAGCACCCTCTCGTGGATGGCATCGCCGTAGAACACCGGTTCCCCCCGTCCCCGGGCCTCCTTGACCGTATGGGCGTTCAGCTCCACCACCACGTGGGGGATTCCCGCTCCCCGCGCCGCCCGGGCCACGTTCCTCCCCACGATGCCGTAGCCCACGATCACCACGTGGTCCCGGAGCGAGTCGCCCAGGCGGGCGGCCGCCGGGGCGTCGGGGGGACGGTCGGCGGCGCCGGGGAAGAGCCGGACCGCCCCCCGCCCCACCCGGGGCCCGGCCGCGATCAGGAACGGGGTCACCCCCATGCTCAGGAGCGACACCGCGAGCGCGGTCTGGTGGAGGGCCGGGTCGAGCAGCCCTTCCGCGCGGCCGCGGGCGAGGAGGAGGAAGGAGAACTCCCCGACCTGGGCCAGGGCGAGACCGGTCCGGGCCACCGTGCGCACCGAGGCGCCGAGGGCAGCCAGGATCGCGAACACCACCAGCGCCTTGCCCAGGATCACCGCCGCCGTCACCGGGAGCACGGTGTACCAGTGGGCGGCGGCGAAGCCGACGTCCAGGAGCATCCCCACCGAGATGAAGAAGAAGCTGGTGAAGACGTGGCGGAGGGGGAGCATGCTGGCCAGGGCGTGCCGGCCGTAGGGGGAGGAGGAGATGCTGAACCCGGCCAGGAAGGCGCCCAGGGCCAGGGAGAGGTGGGCCTGGTAGGTGATCCAGGCCACGGCCAGGCACGCCCCCACCACCCCGATCACGAACAGCTCCCGGTCCCGGGTCCGGACCACCAGGTCCAGCAGCCGGGGCAGGGCCCAGCAGGCGACCACGAGCAGGGCCAGGAGTCCGGCGGTGGTGAGCGCGGTCCGGAGCTCGAAGGCCCGGGCCGCCTGTCCGGCCAGGAGGGGCACGGCCAGGATCATCGGCGCCACGGCCAGGTCCTGGACGACGAGGATGCCGAGGGCGGCCCGGCCGTGGGGGGCGTCCATCTCCCCCCGCTCCTCCAGCACCTTGAGCACCACCGCGGTGCTGGAGAGGGCGACCACGAAGCCGAGGAAGACCGCCGCCCGGGGGCCGATGCCGAGGGCGGCGGCGACCCCCGCCGCCCCCCCGGCGGTGAGCGCGACCTGGAGGGCGCCGCCCGCCGCGGCCCGGCGCATGCGTTTGAGGTCGGCCACCGAGAGCTCGAGCCCGATGGTGAAGAGGAGGAGCACCACCCCCACCTCGGCCAGGGCCTCCACCTCGTGGCCCATCCGCACCAGGCCCAGCCCCGAGGGCCCGGCCACCACCCCGGTGGCCAGGAACCCGAGCACGGTGGGCACCCGCAGGCGGTGGAAGACCACCAGGACCACGGTGGCCAGGACCAGCACCACGAGGACGTCGGTGAGGACGGGATCGATCATGGCCGCTCCTGCGGGCTCCGGGGGCGGTTCCCGGGTAGGGAGGGAATCCGGGGCTGGGGCCGTCGCGCTTCGGGTGAGGATACACGGTGGGGGGGCCGGGCGGGGAGCGGGAGCGGGCAGCGCCGCGGTCCGGCGGCGGATCAGGGGTGGGTTCCGGTCTCCCCGCGCGCCTTCCCCGAGGCTCCTCCCGCTTCCAGCCGGCGCTCGAGGCGGCGGACCTCCTGCTGCAGTTCCTCCGAGCTCCGCCCCAGCTCATCCAGCCGGCGGGTGATCTCGGCCTCGGTGGTCTGCCGGCCGCTCCGCAGGTCGGCGGCGGTCTCGCGCGCGCTGCGGAGAAGACCGCGATCGTCGTCGGTTCCGGCCAGCCGCTCGAGGGCGGGGGCGGCCTCCGGGTCGCCCAGGCGTCCCAGTCCCCGCACCGCCGAGGTGCGGACCTGGAGCAGGGGATCGGTGAGAGCCGCCTCCAGGAGCCGCCGGATCTCCGTCCGGCGGGGGTCCTTCTCCTCCAGCGCGCCGCCCAGGCTGCCCAGGGCGGTGAGGGCCTCCCGGCGGGTCTCCAGGTACACCCCGGCCCGCGCGTAGGGGCGGACGGCGGCGATGGCCTCCGGCTCCTTCAGCGCCCCCAGCTGCTTGATCGCCTCCCGGCGGACCATGTCCCGCCATACCCGCCGGGAGAGCAGCCCGGTCAGGGCCTCCCGCGCGGATTCCGCCCCCGCCTTGCCCGCGGTGCCAATCCCGGTGACCGCGGCCTCGGCCACCCCCGGCACGGGGTCGCTCCCGGCCACGCGGCGGAGCGCGGCCACCGCGTCGTCGTCGCCGAACCGGCCCAGGGCCGCCGCCGCCTTCCCGCGCACCCGGGCCGCGGGCAGAGCCAGCCCGGCCCGGAGCGCCTCCCGGGCCGCCTCGGTCCCCTGCCCGCCGAGGGCGTCCGCCGCCTCCCCCCGCACGCCGTAGAACTCGGTGGTATCGAGAAGCGCCTCCCTCAGGGCGGCGGTCGAGGCCTCGGTGACCTTCTTCCCCAGCGCCGCCGCCGCCCGGGCCCGGCTGATCACCGCCGGGGAACGGCGGAGCTGCCGCACCAGTTCACCGGTCTCCCTGGGGAAGTCCAGGGACTTGACCAGGGTCTCGTCGCGGTCGAACTCCACCAGGTCGGGACGGGAGGGGGCGGGAAGCCAGTAGTCGCCGCGCTCGGCGTCCACCGTCACCGGAAGGCGCCGCGTCCAGCCCTCCCCGGTCAGGTCGACGTCCACGGTGGCCCGGAAGAGCGGGGTCAGCGCGTCCACGGTCTGGGTCTGGCGCACGGTGAGGTGGACCAGGCCGGCGTCGCCGTCCCATTCCCAGCCCACCCGGAGCTCCGGGTGCCCGCCCTGGAAGACCCACTGGTCGAAGAACCGGTCCAGGGGCTTTCCGCTCACCGCGGCCATGGCCTCCCGGAGGTCGCCGGTCTCCACCGACCCCGGCCCGTGGCGGGCCACGTAGCGCCGGAGGCCGGCCCAGAACAGCGAGTCCCCCACCTCGTGGCGGAGCATTCGCAGCACCCAGGAACCCTTGGAGTAGGAGACCCCGTCGAACATGTCGTCGGGGTCGGAGTAGTAGCGGGTGACCAGGGGCCGGCGGTAGCGGTGGTCGGAGCGGAGGTAGCTCCGGAGCTGCTCGTAGGCGGTCCAGCGGGCCAGGTCCTCGCGGCCGGAGAACTCATACCACACGGTCTCGAAGTAGTCGGCGAATCCCTCGTTGAGCCAGGTGCCGGCCCAGGACCGGGTGGTCACGTAGTCCCCCCACCACTGGTGGGCCAGCTCGTGGCTGACCAGGCTCTCGCTGGAGTAGTCCGGCGCCGCCGCCGCGGGGTGGAGGGTGTTGACGGTGAGGGTGGTGGCGGCCAGGTTCTCCATGCCCCCGAAGAGGAAGTTCTCCACCTCGGTCTGGCGGTAGACCGGGTACGGGTAGCGGATGCCGGTCACCGTGCTCAGGATCCGGACCATGTCCGCGGTACGATCGAAGGAGCGGGCCGCCTCGTCGAAGAGCGCCGGCCGCACGTAGGAGAGAACGGGGATCCCGTCCCACGCGTCGGCGAGGACCTTGTAGTCCCCCACCACCAGGGAGATCAGGTAGGTGGGGGCGGGCACGCCGAGGCGGTAGTGCCAGGTGGCGGTGCCGTCGCCGTTCTCCCGGGGCTCGCCGGCGACGCCGTTCCCGACCACGGTGAGCCCGTCGGCCACGGTCACGATCTCCTCCACCGTCATCCGCTCGTCCGGATCGTCCACGCAGGGGAACCAGAAGTGGTTCTCGTCCGCCTCCCCCTGGGTCCAGATCTGGCGGGGGCGGTCGGGATAGTGGCGGTCGGGCCGGTTGAAGTAGAGCCCCTCGGCCGGGTGCTCGGCCCGGTAGGCGATGGTCACGGTCAGGGTCTCCCCGGCGGCGTAGGTCCGGTCCAGGGTCACGGCCAGGGTGTCCCCCTCGGTGCGCCAGGCCAGGCTGTCCCCGCCGGCCAGGGTGACCGAGCGGAACTTCAACCGGTGCTGGTCGAAGCGGAGCTCGTCCAGACCCGGACCGTAGGGGGTGACCCGGTGGGTGGCCGTTCCCTCCACCGCCTCCGCGTCCCAGTCGAAGCGCAGGTCGAGCACGGTGTGAACGACGTCGAAGGGCCGCGGGCGCGGGTACTGCGGCGCCTGATCGGCGGGAGCGAAGGACGGGCCCGGACGCGGGCCGAGCTGGGCCCGGGCGGGAACGGCAACGGCGAGGGCACCGGCCAGGAGGCAGGGGAGGAGCAGGCGGAGGATGCGGCGGAGGGGAGGGCGCGCGGCCATGGCGCCGATCAACTTGGCATAGCCCCGGTCCGCCGTCAATGCGCCGGGCTCAGCGGACGCCGGTCACTCCGGCCCGGCGGGCCTGGGTTTCCGCCTCCTCGGACATGGGGGCCACCGGCTCCGGCGATCCCTCCGGATAGCGGGCGGGGTCCCCCGAAGTCTTCCGGGGCCGGAGCTCCCGGGCGAAGATGGGCTTCGCGGCCAGGCGCAGGGCGGCCAGCTTCATCTCGTAGGTGCGCCACTTCAGGTCGCGCTTGGGAAGGTACCGCGCGTCGTCGGGGGAGACGATGAGGCTGACCTCGATCCCCGGGGTGACCCCGATCGGAATCCCGTTCCGCCGGCAGGAGTCCCACATGTGCTCCATCACCGTGCGCATGTCCTCGTAGGACGGGGACGGGTAGCGCTCCATGTCCGAGCCGATGGTGGGGCGGAAGATGCAGACGGTGGGAAAGGCCCCCGCCCCGGTGATGTAGTCGATGGCCTTCAGGGTGTCCTCGAGGGGCTCCACCCCGGCGATGATCTCGCCCGAGACCCTCCCCTTCCCCATCTTCTTCGCCGTGTACTCGATGGCGTTGAAGAAGGTGCGCTGGCCCAGGAGCCGCTCCTTCCCGGGCAGGAGGTCGGCGAAGTAGGCCGGGTTGTGGAACTCGTAGCAGAAGGAGAAGTGGTCGGCCCCGCAGTCCACCAGCCAGTCGTACTTCCAGAGGTTGGGGGACGGGGTGACCTGGACCCCGGTCAGCACCCCCACCCGCTCCTTCATCGCCTTCACGTAGGGCGCGGCCTCGTCCAGGCCCCGGTCTTTCCCCGCGTAGCCGCTGTTGAAGTGGACGAAGGTGACCCCGGATTCCTCCTTGGCCGCCCGCGCCACCTCCACCACGTCGTCCAGGTTCTTGAGCGCGGCCTCGTTCACCCCCACGTTGAGCCCGGTGGTGCAGAACTTGCAGCCCAGGCTGGGCGAGTGGTACCAGAAGGAGCAGGAGTTGGAGATGTAGATGCCGAGATAGGTTCCCTGCAGCACGCCCACCTTGTGCATGGGGGTTCCCCGCGAGGTCTCGGCGGTGTACCACCGCGGCTCGTTGGGGATCTTCACCTCGTAGAGAAGGTCGTTGCGGGAGTCGCGCACCGCGTACCCCGAGCCCTCCTTGACCAGGAGGTAGGGGGTGGTGAGGACGAAGTCCTCCTCCACCGGGGCGTTCATCCAGATCTCCTTCAGGTCCCCGGGAATGACCAGTTCCAGTCCGCTCCCCAGGCCGGCCCGGGTCCGGGTCAGCAGGCGGCCGTCCTCGGCCAGGGTGCAGGAGGGGTCGATCTTGATCCCCTTGCAGAAGAGGTCGATCTCCAACTCGGCGGGGTTCAGACGCGCGGACATGGGGGTTACCTCCGGGTCATTCGGGCACGGTGAAGGTGAAGGCGAGACGGAGCTTCCGGGGACGGGCCTCGGGATCGAAGCCGCCGGAGGCGAAGTCCAGCCACTCCTTCAGGTCGTCCGGGGACGGGTTCGCCGCGGGGAGGATGCAAACCCCGTAGGAGAACCGGTCGCGGCTGAAGGGGACGTTGCTCCCCTTGTAGAAGAACACCCCGGGCTGCCCGCTCATGGGGCCGTCCGGGATCATGAAGACCTTGAGCCGGGCCCGGTTGGGCCGGCCTTCGACCTCGCGGTCGGCGGTGAACTCGAATCCTCCGGCCTCGGTGCGGACCCGGAAGGGGTCCGGATGGGCCTGGAGGGCGTCCAGGAACGGCCCGGATGCCCCGATCTCGCGGCGGCAGGCCTCGAGGCGGTCCCTGGCGACGGGATCGGTCTGGTTGGTGATCATGGTGCGCACTCCCCGTGAATTCGTACCATTGTATCCGAATGCGGGGCCCGGCGGGGCCGGCGCCTGCATGGGAAGTCATAAGTATTCTGGATAGGATCTATCGATTAAACTGGCTGGCGCCGGGCCCCCGGACCCGATCAAGGTCCGAGACCATGAGGCCCGGCCGCCGCCGCGGCCCCGGAAGGATCCATTCGGAGGAGTCCCCGTGAAGTCCAGATCCGCGCTCGTTCGCCTCGCCGTCACCGCCCTCCTCGCCGCCGGCGCCCTCGGCGCCCGGGCCGGCCTGATCCCCGTCCCCGGCCCCGCCCCGGCTCTGGCCGCGCCCGCCGTGGCCGCCCCCGGGGCGGAGCTGGTCTCGGCGGATTCCATCATGGCCTCGGTCAGGTGGCTGGCCGACGACGCCCGGGAAGGGCGCATGACCGGCACCCCTGGCGCCGAGGCCTCGGCCCGCTACATCGCCTGGCACTTCCGGGACGCGGGCCTCCGGCCCGCCGGCGACGACGGCACCTACTACCAAGCCTACGACGCCACCATCGGGGTGCGGCTCGGCGACGACAACACCCTGGCCGTGAACGGCGTGGACGGCGTCTCCGGAGACCTGTCCGTGGGCGAGGACTTCGTCCCCTTCGGGTTCAGCGAGAGCGGCACCGTGGACGTGCCGGTGGTGTTCGCGGGCTACGGGATCACCGACGACGAGGCCGGATACGACGACTACGCGGACGTGGACGTGAAGGGGAAGGCGGTGCTGGCGCTCCGCCACGAGCCCCAGCAGGACGACAGCACCAGCGTGTTCAACGGCACCTCCTGGACCCAGCACGCGCTCTTCCGCTCCAAGGCGGTGAACGCCCGGGAGCACGGGGCGGTGGCGCTGCTGGTCTTCACCGGCCCCCTGAGCGGCGGATACGAGAAGGACAAGCTCACCCGCCTGGACGGGGCGGAGGGGATCGGCGGCGGGAACCTCCTCGCCGTCCACGTGAAGCACGCCGTCGGCGAGGCCATGCTCGACCAGGCGGGAGTGGACGTGCGGGAGTGGGGCAAGGAGGTGGACGGGGACCTGAAGCCGCGCTCCTTCGCCTTCGATCCCTCGATCACGGTGAAGCTCACGGTGTCGGTGCACAAGGACCGCCGGCCCACCGCCAACGTGGTCGGCATCCTCCCCGGCACCGACCCCGGCGCGGGAGCGGTGATCCTGGGCGCCCACTACGACCACCTGGGCCGGGGCAACTCCAGCTCCCTGGCCCCGGATGAGATCGGGGAGATCCACAACGGCGCCGACGACAACGCCTCGGGCACCGCCGCCCTCATGGAGCTGGCCCGGGTGTTCGCCGCCGCCGGGGCCCCGCGCCGGACCCTGGTCTTCGCCGCCTTCTCCGGGGAGGAGCTGGGGCTCCTGGGTTCCGCCCACATGGCCTCGAACCCCCCCGTCCCCCTGGAGACGGTCCAGGCCATGATCAACATGGACATGGTGGGGCGGCCCAAGGACGGGAAGATCACCGTGGGCGGCATCGGCACCTCCCCGGTGTTCAAGAGCGTGATCGCCGAGGCCTCGGAGGGCTCCCTCCTCAAGGTGGGGACCTCCAAGAGCGGCTACGGGGCCAGCGACCACACGTCGTTCTACGTGAAGGACGTGCCGGTGCTGTTCTTCTTCAGCGGCCTCCACGCCGACTACCACAAGCCGAGCGACGACTGGGAGAAGATCGATCCCCAGGGGATCGCCGAGGTGACCCGGGTGGTGTACCGCACCACCGCGGAGCTGGCCGACCGCGAGGACCGGATCGCCTTCGCCAAGGCGGCCGAGGACTCCTCCGGCCCCCACGGCCGGGGCGGGGGCGGCGGGTACGGGCCGTACCTGGGCACCATCCCCGACTTCGGCGACTACGAGGGCGGGGTCAAGCTCTCCGGGGTCAAGGAGGGGAGCCCGGCCGACAAGGCGGGCATCCGGGGCGGCGACATGGTGATCCGCTTCGGGGGCAAGGAGATCAAAGACCTCTACGCCTATACCTACGCCCTCCGGGACCACAAGCCCGGGGACAGGGTGGAGATCGTGCTCCTGCGCGACGGCGAGGAGATCACCGTCCACGCGGTGCTGGAGAGCCGGGACTGACCCTTCGGCCCGGTCGGAAGGACTTCAGCGTACGGTGAAGCGCACCCGGTCCCGGCCCCCGGGAGCGACCAGCTCCAGGCGGTGCTCCCCCGGTTCCGGCGGCCACAGCCGCTCGTCCCCGCCTCCCTCCAGGGAGCGCCCGTCCAGAACCCACCGGGCCTCCGGTCCCGCGCCGGGGGCGGCGAAGCGGATGCCCTGGTCGCGGCCGAGGGTGGGATCGAGGAAGTACACGCTTCCGTCCACCGGGGAGGCGATGCGGGGGGCGGGAGCCCCGGAGGAGGCGGGCACCGCCCCCGGGGGGGCCAGGCCGGCCTCCCGGGCCCAGGCCGCGTACTCCTCCGGCCACACGGTGATCCGGCCCCGGCTGGCCGGGCGGTGGAACCGGCACTCCGGGCGGCCGGCGTACTCGCCGGGACGGAACCACTCGTCCACGGTGGCCCCGCAGGCGGAGCCCGGACGCGCTCCGGAAAGGGCGCACACCGGACGGCGCTCCCAGTCCGCCGGCGGCTCCCCCCTCCAGGGCGGGCTCCCGGCCCGGTGGAGCCGGAGCATGACCTGGCGGAAGATGGGGCCCGCGGCCTGGGCTCCGGCCAGCCCGCGGAGCGGGCTCCCGTCCAGGTGCCCGGCCCACACCCCCACCACCCGGGCGCCGTCGAAGCCCAGGCACCAGGAGTCGCGGTAGTCGGTGGAGGTGCCGGTCTTGACCGCGACCGGGAAGGGAAGCTCGAGGATCGAGGAGGGACCGAAGCCGGGAACGCGGGCGGCGGGATCGGCGAGCACGTCGGCAACCAGGAACGCGGCCCCGGGGCCGCACCAGCGGCGGGAGGCGGCCTCGGGGAAGACGAGCGGATGCCCTCCGGGCGCGCGCGCGCTCCGCAGGAAGACCGCCGGCCGCCACACGCCCCCCCGGGCCAGGCCGGCGTAGGCGGTGGTGAGATCCACCAGGTCCACCTCCCCCACCCCCAGCACCAGGCCCAGGCCGTAGTGCTCCGGCGTGGCCGGGAACGCGCCGGCGCCGGCCGCCCGCAGCTCGTCCAGCACCGCCGGGGTTCCCAGCCGGTGCTGGAGCCGCACCGCGGGCACGTTGAAGGAGGAGGCCAGGGCTTCCCGCGCCCGCACCGGGCCGTGGAAGAGGCCGTCGTAGTTCCGGGGGGAGACGTCGCCCCCGGCGGCGTCCAGGGCGTGGAAGGGAAGGTCGGGAATGACGTCGGCCGGGGACAGCCCGCGGTCGAAGCCCAGGGCGTAGAGGAAGGGTTTGAGCGCCGAACCGGGCTGGCGGAGGGCCAGGGCCGCATTCACCTGCCCCCCCTCGGGATCGGACCAGTCCGGGGAGCCGACCAGGGCCAGCACCTCCCCGCTCGCCACGTCCTCCACCACCACCGCCGCCCGCACCGAGCCCTCGGGATCCAGGCGGGCCAGTCCGGCCCGGAGGATGGACTCCACGTCGCCCTGAAGGACGGGGTCGAGGGTGGTCTCCAGGACCTCCGCCCCCCGGGTCGAGGCGGGCCGCCGGGCCAGCACCCAGTCCGCGAAGTGGGGGGCGCGGAAGGCCGGCGTCTCCGGGCGCAGGCGCACCGGCCGGGCCCGGGCCCGGGCGGCCTCGGCGGAGTCCACCACCCCGCGGGCCAGCATCGCGTCCAGGATCCGGTTCCGGCGGGCGGTGAGGGCGGCGGCCCCGCCGGGGCCGGTGTAGGCCCCGGGGGCCCGGGGAAGGGCGGCCAGTACCGCCGCCTGGCCCGCGGTGAGCATGGCCGGCGAGCGATGGAAGTACACCTCGGCCGCGTATCCAACCCCTTGAATGCCATGGCCGTAGGAGACCCGATTCAGGTACTGCTCGAGGATGGCGGGCTTGTCGGTGGAAAGCTCCAACCGCACCGCCCGCACCGCCTCCCGGAGCTTCCCGGCCGCCGTTCGCGGTTCCGGCCACAGGAGCCCGGCCAGCTGCTGGGTCACCGTGGAGCCGCCGCTCACGATCCGGCCCGCGCGGAGATCGGACCAGGCCGCCCGGGCCACGGCCACCGGGTCCACGCCCGGGTGCCGGTAGAAGCGGCGGTCCTCGGCGGCCAGCACCGCCTCCACCAGGAGCGGCGAGACCTCGGAGAGCGGCGTCCACCGGGCGCGCCCCCCCTGGGACCCGCTCGTGGTGCGGAGGGGGCTTCCGTCCCGGGCGGTGACCCGCACCGAGGCGTCGTCCCGCCATTCCAGGGCGGCGGGATCGTAGTTAACGGAGAGCGCCGCCCCCACCGCGGCGGCGGCCAGGAGCACGGCGGCCGCCCCTCCGAGGCGCCAACGGCGCGCGCCCCGGCGCCCGCGGCCCTCCCTCCGGCCGGACCGCCGCGCCCCCCGCCTGGTCGTCACCGGAGGCTCGCCTCCGGCCTCATCGTCCGCTCCCCTCGGCGGTGAAGGGGGGCGATCCGCTGGATCCGTTCAGCTCCGGGGCGTACATGGCCTCGATCTCCGCCGGCGGATGGCCGAAGGTCCCCGCCGCCCGGACCCGGGCCAGGTAGCGAACCTGGTAGATCCCCGCGGGCACGAAGTCGGCGAACACGCGCACCTCCCGGTCCCGCCGCTCCACGTGCCCGATGGGAAGGTCGGGGTAGAGCGGGCGGCGCTCGCCCAGCTCCGCCGCCGCCGCCCGGGACTCGGTCAGGAACCCGGTCTCCACCGGCTCCAGCCCGGCCGGGAGCGGGTCCCGGAGGGCGAGGTAGTACGACTCCCGCGGGGCCACCACGGTCAGGGTCACCACCACCAGGTCCCCCAGCCTCGGCGCCCCCTCCCCGCGTCCCAGGGGCGCGACGTCACGGGCCAGGGTGTATCCCGCGTCCCGGGGCTCCCGCTCCAGGGGGTTCTCCTTCCAGCGGAGGATCGCCTCGTAGTACAGATTCCCCCGCCCCAGGCGCTCGAAGCGGAGCTTCAGGGGGGTGCCCTTCCTGCCCGCCTCGGGGAGGGCGAGGGTGGTCTCGGCCTCGGCCAGGGAACGGGCGGCGAACCTCCCGGTGAGGATCGGTTCGCGCCGGCCCTGGAGGGTGACCTCGGCGGTGAACGCCTCCTCCCCGTGCTCCACCCGGTCCCGGTACCCGGTGAGGGCGAGGAGGGCGAGGGCGTCGTCCTGGGTGCTCCCCCAGTGGCCGTGCTCGCGCAGACCCAGAAGCCCGTGGGCGAGCTTGGGGGTGAGCGCATCCTCGGGCCGCACCCGCTCCTGCAGGAGCAGGGTGAGCGCGGTGGCCCGGGTGGCGGTGCGGAAGGGGACGGGGAGGAAGGGGCTGTCGAAGCTCGGAGCGGTGGCGCCGGCCGCGGTGAGGTCGAGCCGGTTCCGGGCCTCCTCCATCACCTGGCTCACCGCCTCCGGGCGCAGCCCGGCATGGTGCAGGGCCAGGGCGACCAGGATCCTGTCCTCCAGGCCGAGCTGGGCGGTGCGGTTGGCCAGGACGTCGAGATCGGCCGGGGGGAGCGGGTCCATGATCCCCGCCGCCGCCAGCTCGGTGGCGGCGAAGAGGAAGGGCCCGGTGGGCGCCTCGGGCCCGGCCCGGCCCCGGTTCCGGGCCACATCCTCCTGGTGGAGGATCCGGTCCCAGTTCCTCCGGACCACCTCCGCCGCGCGCTGCAGAAGCTCCGGGGAAACGGACGCCCCCGCCCGGTCGGCCCGGGCCAGGGCGTAGGCGGCGTAGGCCTCCATGGCCGGCGAGGCTTCCGCCCCCCCGGGCCAGAAGGAGAAGCCGCCCCAGGGGAGCACCAGCTCCTGGAGGGCCGCGACGCCGTCCCGGAGCTTCTCATCCAACCTCAGGGAATCACCCCAAGAACTTGCCGTATTTACGGATAGCTCCCGGTACAGCGCCAGCACCAGCACCCGGCTAGAGAGCTGTTCCAGGCAGCCGTAGGGGTACTGGACCACGTAGCGGAAGGCCCGTTCGGCCCCGGCCACCGCGCTCGGGGAGAGGCTGAGATCCAGGGTCGCGGTCCCCGGGAGGCTCTCCGGCGGGAGCTCGATGATCTCGTTCCGGGACCCGGTGGTCGCGCCCGCCCCGGCCGCGGTGCGCGTGGCCTCGGGGCGTTCCACCGGAAGGGTGACCTCCACCCGGTCCGAGACTCCGCCGAAGGATCCGGTGAACCGCACCGGCGCGCCGGCGTCGCCGGTGACCCGGGCCCCGAAGGCCACCCGGACCGACCGGCCCGCCCCCACCGTCACCGCCTGCTCCGCGGGCACGGTGAGCTCGAGCCCGGTGGCCACCCGCACCGTCCCGGCCAGGGCGGAGGCGGTGCGGTTGGTGACCAGGGCGGCCAGCTCCAGGAAGTCCCCCGTCCGGGCGAAGCGGGGCAGGGCCGGCTCCACCGTGAGCGGCCGGGTGATGCGGAATCCGGCCGAGCCGCTCCCGAAGCGGTCGGCGTCCGCCGCGGCCACGGCCACGATCCGGTAGCGGGTCAGGTTGTCGGTGAGCGGCACCGCGACCGTGGCCCGGCCCGAGGCGTCGGTCATCACCGCCGGGTTCCAGTAGGCGGTGGTGGCGAACACCGAGCGGAACGAGGCGGCCTCGGCGCCCCCCCCGCCCGCGTTCCCCTTGGCCTCGGCGGACTCCTCGGTGACCCCGGTGCTGAGCCGGAGCCGGGTGTCGTCGTTCCGGACCCCCAGACCCTGGGGGGCGTAGAAGGCGGTGAAGGGGTCCGGCACCGGGGTGCCGAGGAGCGCCAGCACCGCCTCGTCCACCACCGCCACGCTTACCCTCGCCCGGGTCCCGGCGCCGGCGGCGGTGCGGACCCGGATGGCGACCCGCGCGGTGTCCCCGGGAGCGTAGGCCTCCCGGTCCGGGGCCGCCTCCACGGTGAGCCGGCGCGAGGAGGTGTCCACCCGGAGCTGGGCGTAGCCGGCCCGGAAGGCGGGCAGCCGGGCCGGGGGGGGAAGCCCCGGGGCCGCGGACTCCGGGATCGCCGGCTCCACCACCGACAGCCCCACGAACACGTCGGGGAGGAAGCCCGGCTCCACCGGGATCTCGAAGCTGGGGGCGGGACCGGCCAGGTCCACCACCCGCGAGGAGATCACGCTCCCCCGCTCCACGGTGAGCACGCCGTGCCGGGCCCGCACCGGGGTGGTGAGGAGCAACCGCGCCGTCTCCCCGGGACGGTAGCGGTCCCGGTCCAGGGTGAGCTGGAGGAAGGGATCGTCCCGGCGCGGGCCCAGATCCTCCCCGCCGGAGACGTAGAAGTCCGCCGCCGAGGCCGAGGTGCGGCCCCGCTCGTCGGTCGCGGTCACCGTGACCCGGTAGGCCCCGCCGGTGGGCGGGGACCAGGACAGCTCCACCGGTCCGTTCCCGGACACCGCCGACTCCGTGGCCAGCAGGGTGTCGGTGCGCGAGGTCTCGTAGCCGACCCGGCCCCCGACCAGGAGCTTCCGCACCGTCCGCCACTCCCGCCGGGCGAACTCCACCCGCAAGGGGACGCCGGAGACGGCTTCCGCGCTGTCGGCCCGGACCGCCACCAGCCTCAGGGTGACCGGGGTGCCCGCGGACTCGAAGTCCCGGGACAGCCCCACTCCCGGGATCACCGAGGCCGGATGGTAGCGGAAGGCGGCCCGGCCCGACACGGTGTCCCCGGTGGGATCGCGGACCACCGCTTCCAGGGTGAGGACCTGGCTTCCGGAGAAGGCGTTCTCCTCCAGGGGAACGCGCACCCCGGCCGTGCCCGAGTCGCCCAGGGCCCCGGAGCCGGAGGCCACCCGGCCCGACCGGGCCCCCTCCTCGTCGAGGTTCCCGAAGACGTAGTCCTCGAACCCCTCCGGAGCCGGCCGCTCCGCGGTGCGGGTGAGGGTCCAGGTGAACGCGGCCCCGGCCAGGGGGGCCCCGAAGTAGTAGCTGCCGGCCACCCGGGCGGCCACCGTGCCCCCGGGGAAGACCTCGGGGTCGGCCGCCTCCACCCGGGTGCGGAAGGTGGGAGCCCGGTAGGCGGCCAGGCGGACGGTGGTGGTGCCCAGGGTCCGGGGCGGGTCGCTCCGGAGGTCCAGCGCGCTCACCGACCACGAACCCACCCGGTCGGCGGCGGTGGTGGGGACGTCGAGGGCGAAGCCCCCCAGGGCGCCCACGGCGAGCACGGTGTCCACCGGGCTCTCACCCTGGGGACCCCGCACCTGGAGTCCCACCCGGTCCAGGGCGGCCGGGGCCAGCCCCCCGGCGGTCCGGCGGCGGACCAGGCCGGCCAGGTGGATGGTCTCCCCCGGACGGTAGAGGTCGCGGTCGCCGTAGAGGAAGGCCTCGTGGTCGGAGCCCCCCATGCCGTAGTCGCCGGGCACCCCGAACCGCCACGGGGAGAGCCGCCAATCCCCCGCGGCGGGGATCACCGCCGCCCCCTGCGGGGCCTCGGCGGTCACGTTCAGCTCCCACAGCCGGTCGGCGCGGCCGGCCAGGCCGGGCAGGGACACCCGCCCCCCGGCCCCGGTGGTGCCGCTCCAGAACGCCTTCGCGTCCCCGTCGAGGATCGAGACCCGCGCCCCGGGCACCGGTTCCCCCGTCTCCAGCCGGGTCACCCAGGCCAGCCCGGGGCCGGCCGCGGTCTTGACCGTGAGCCCCAGGCCGCTCCAGCGCAGGATCACCCGCCGGGACCGGTGGACGGGGCCGCCGCCCGGGCGCGCCGGCGCCCCGGTCCCGCTCACCTCCACCAGGACCGCCCCCGGGCCGTCCCCCACCAGCGGGACGAGGTCCACCCGGGCCCGGGTCATCCCATTGTCCGCCGGCCCCCGGTACAGGGTCCGCTCCAGGTCCCAGTGCGGCACCGGCCGGTCGGCGCGGTTTGCCTGCTGCGCCTCCAGGGCCGGGGTGAGCCGGGCCGCCCGGACGGTGACCTCCTCCGCTCCCCCGTAGCCCACCGCCACTTCCCGGGGCACGGTGAGCGCCATGACCGAGGTCTCCGGGGAGATCTCCAGGGTCAGGGGCCGGTCGTCGGTGGTCAGGGTGAAGGAGGCGGGATCCCCCATCCTCTGGCCGAAGAGATCGGGCAGCCCCGCGGCCAGGGTTCCATGATAGACCGTGCCCGGCCGGAGTCCTCCCAGTCCCACCCGGGTCCCGTTCCCCCACACCTCCAGCTTCGACGGGACCGGCTCCAGGGCCAGGTAGGCCCGCACGGTGTCCGGGTCCATGGGGGTTCGGAAGTCCAGCACCGTGCCGCCGTGGCCGGCCGCCGAGGCCAGGCCGGGGGGCCCGTAGGTGCGGAAGGGAATCCGGATCTCGTCCCCCAGGGGGAGCGGTCCGGACCGGCCGCGGAGGTCGGCCTTCAGGGCCAGGGTGTAGGCGTGGTCCGGCTCCAGGGGATGCTTCGGGGTCAGGACCACCACCCGCTCCGGTTCCAGCCGCCGGATGTCCCAGCTCAGCCCGGCCCGGAAGGCGCTGTCGGGATGGACGGCCTCGAAGGGCCCCGCCTTCCCCACCTCGGCGGCATCGGCCACCTCCCGGGGGTCCATGGGCTGGTTGAAGGCCAGGACCAGGGGATCCCCGGGGCGCATGAGGCTGTCCCCGGGAGCGGGGATGGAGGCGACCAGGGCCGGACGGGGGGTGGAGAATTCCCAGGTCACCGCTTCCGCGAGCCGGGTCCCGTCCACCGCCTTGACCCCCGCCTTCACCCGGGCCCGGAAGGCGGTGGCCGGGGGCAGCCCTCCGGTGACCACGTAGCTCAGGGTGCGGGTCCCCACCCAGTGGTAGTAGCCCTCGGGCCGGGGGTCCAGCTCCAGGATTCCGGCCCCGTCGTGCAGGCTGGGGTCCTTCTTCCCCAGGGCCACCACCGGCCGGTCGAAGACCACGTCGACCGAGGCTCGGGACTCCACCTCTCCCCGGGGCAGGGCGGCGGCCACGGCGAGGTCCCCGGGGGGGGCTTCGGCGGAGGGGGGGTGCTTGCGGCCGCAGGCGGCCAGGAGCAGCACGGCCAGGGAGGCGGCCGCGAGGCCCCGGACCGGCCCCGGAATCCTGCCGACGACTCGATAGATCGCGTTCACCAGGCTGCCCCCCCGCGCGAACGATCCTCCGGTCCCGGGGACCGGTCGCGCTTCCGGCCCCCCGTTCATCCTCGGCCCAAAAGGAACGGGGTGCAAGCCCGTGTGGGCCGCACCCCGTTCGATGTCTTCCACCCCGCCGGAACGGCGAAGTTCCCGGGCGCTGGGCCAGGAGACCGGCCTCCGCCTAGGAGGGGTTCACCTTCACCCAGCGTCCGTCGTTCTTGGGAGCCAGGGGCGAGTTCTCCTCGACGTACTTGGTCAGGGTCTCCAGGTCGGTGTAGCCGGTGTAGAAGATGTCCTCCGAGGACACCTCGTCCTGGATGCGCTGCATGCCGCTGTTTCCCTGGACCAGGTAGTCGGTCAGGGCCACCTTGTAGATCTTGTCCGGGTCGTAGGGCTCCCCGCCGATGGTGAACTCCACGATGCGGTCCCCGTCGGGCCGGCTCAGGTCGTACTCGACCTTGCCTCCCGAGATGAAGATCCCGCCGCCCTGGCCCACCAGCTTGTCCTCGAGCAGGCCCTTGAGCAGCGTGCCGGGCATGTTGACCAGGACCATCTGGTTCCCGAAGGGGGACACGGCCAGGAGGTCCCGCCGGGTGATCGGGCCGGGGGAGATGTCGGCCCGGACGCCCCCCGTGTTCTGGAGGGCGAAGTCCGCGTTCAGCACCGTCCGGTAGGCGTCGGCGACCACGAAGCCCATGAGGGCGTTGTTGGGGGATCCGCGCTGGAGCAGGACCTCGGTCCGCCCCACCGTCTGGTCCAGGCCCGCCTCGGCGGTGTCCACCACCGACGCGATCTTCTCGGCCTGGATCTGATCCGGCCAGATCTCGTCCTCGAACAGGGAGATGAGGGCCCCGCGGTCGGCGTGGGTGTCGTAGCCCATGAGCTGCTTGGTCACCGGGTCCACCTTCATGGTCACGTGACCGATGCTGGAACCGTTGGCGTAAGGCTCGAAGACCAGGGTGTGGGTGACCGGATCCTCCCAGGGCTCGTCGTAGCCCTGGTGGGTGTGGCCGCCGAAAATGGCGTCCACGCCCCAGATGGTGTGGGCCAGCTCCATGGCGTTCATTCCCCAGTGGGGAAGCCCGCCGGCCTCGGCCCGGTCGACCATCCGCTCGTATTCCTTGTCCCGTTCCGGCTTGTAGGGCAGGCCGGAGTGCATGAGCACGAACACCAGGTTCGCGCCCTGGTCCCGGACCGTCTTCACGTCCCGCTGGAGGACCTCGTGGATGGGCTCGAACTTGATTCCGGCCACGTTCTTGGCGAAGGACATGTTGGCCGTGGTCTCGGTGCAGTAGCCGAGGATGGCGATCTTGACCCCGTCCACTTCCTCCCACACCGTTCCGTCCAGCCAGGGCACCCGCTCCCCGGTCTTCTCGTCCACGATGTTGTTCCCCAGGACCGGGAACTGCGCCATCTCGGCCAGGCGCTTGGTGTTCTGCCATCCCAGGTCGAAGTCGTGGTTCCCCAGGGCCACCGCGGTGTAGTGCATGTCGTTCATCCAGTCGATGATCGCCGTGCCCTTGGTGTTGATGCCCACCGGGGTGCCCTGGAACAGGTCGCCGGAATCGAACAGGTACAGCGGCCGTCCCGCTTCCTTGGCTATGGCCCGGGCCTTCTCGATGTAGGCGGTGGCCGAGGCCGCCCCGCCCAGCGGGGGCGGGAAATTGGGGTTCAGGAAGGTGGCCTCGTCGTGCGTGATGTGCCCGTGGATGTCGCTGGTGTAGAGCACATCGAACTGGGCCGGGCCCGGAGCCGGGGCCGGAGCCGAGGCCGGGGCGGCGCCGCCGAGGACGATGAGGCCGAGGACGGCCAGGATCGAGAATCTCTTCATGGGATGTCTCCGTGAAAGGTCAGGCAGATCCAATCTTCCATACCCGGGGATCAGAAAGCATAATCCACGCCAAGGAAGACCCGGACCGTGGTGTCCACGACCTTGTCGGTGCCGAATCCTACCGAATACCCCTGCTGGTCGGAGCGGTCCCGGAGCGGATCCTGCCGGGTGGTCCGCTTCCCGACCTCGCCGCCCAGGTCCAGGGTCATGTTGTTCACGAGGTATCCGAAGCCGAAGGTGAACGCGGACTGCTGGGCCTCGTCCATGGCGTAGGACTCGCCGTAGCGGAAACCGATCCGCGCGGGCAGGTTGTTGTAGAAGACGTGCTCGATCCCGAACCGGGCCTCCCAGACGTCGTTCAGGTTCTGGTCCGGGTTCAGGTGGTCCTCCAGCTCGGACCACGGCTGGTACACCACGTCGGCGGCGAAGGTGGTCCGGAAGGTGTTCCGGGGGTGGTAGGCCACGCCGCCCTGGAGGCGGTAGGGCAGGTTCAGGTCCCCGTTGCCGCCGGTGCCGGTGACCTTGGTCCCGTTCTCCCACAGGGTGTAGTCGTCGTGGAGCTGGGCCGAGGTCTCGATGGAGGCCCCCACGTCGATCCGCTCATCCACGTGGGCCAGGGCGCCGAGGGTGACCGACCAGCCGTCGAGCTGCCGCTCGCTCTGGGTCACCGTGGTCTTGCCCGAGTCCTGGGCGCGGCGATAGACCAGGGCGTTCCGGTCGTTGACGGTGCCGAAGTAGTAGTTCACGGCCACCCCCAGGCCGGAGCCGTTCCCGATGGGCAGCGCCACCCCCAGGGTGGCCGCCCGCAGCACCCCCTCGGTCTCGATGTAGAGGTTGTTGATGAGCTGGTCCGAGGTGTCGCTGGTCCGGAACTCGTCCGAGTAGTCGTAGCGGAAGTCGTAGCGGTTGAAGATCCCGCCCGAGACCAGGACCCCGCTTGCCCCCCAACGGTCGAGCACGAACCCGCCCTCGGCTCCCCCGTACCCGTTGTCGTTGACCGCGATCGCGGTCTCGTCCACGAAGGAGTCGAAGGTGTCGAAGAGCGGGACCAGCCGGTCCTCGCTGGCCCGGGTCAGGGACCCCTGGAGCTGGACCCGCGTGCCCGGCATGAGGATCAGCCCGGCCGGGTTGTCGACCAGGCTGTAGGTCCCGGTGCCGAGGGCCACCCCGGCCCCGCCCATCCCCCGGGATCGGGCCGAGAGTCCGAGCTCGGGAGTGCCGTAGGCCCGGTCGAGGTAGGTGAACGCCTTGGCCGGGACGGCCGGGACCAGGAGCCCGGCCAGGATCGCCAGCGTCAGGATTGCTCGCATCATGCTTCTATCTCCCGCGAAATCAGGCCCAGGGCCTAGAAGGTGTAGTCCAGCTGGAAGCGATAGGCGCTCACGTCGTCCCGGGCGTTCTTTCCGTCCGGCACGGCGTTGTACGGATTCCCGAAGTTCCGGATGTCCACGTAGGTCCGCGGAATCTGGTGGTCGGTGGTCCACTTGAACCGCCAGGACAGGCTGGGCGACAACCGGCTCCGCACCATGATCCAGTTCCGGAATCCGTTTCCGTCCACCACCACGAACTCGTTGTCCTCGAAGTTGTAGAGGAATCCGTCGTAGACCTCGGTGGAGACGGTGGCGGTCAGGTAATCGCTGAAGTTGTGGGTCAGCGAGGCCTGGATCGCCTTGGCCGGGATCCCGGCCGACCCGGTCAGGTTGCTCCCGGTGTCCCCGCCTTCCGGCGGGCCCGAGAGCCGCGGCCGGGAGGCGAACCTCACGTTGGAGGTGGAGTAGAGGAAGTTCACCTGGTCGTAGTTGGACAGGTTCACCCGCATCTCGATCCGGCTGTCCCAGGAGCTGAACCGCCGCACGTCCTGGGGACGCTGCTCGTGGCGGCTGGAGATCCGGTGCCGGATCCGGAACCGGACCGGGAAGATCGGACGGTACTCGGCCCGGACGGTGAGCCGCTTCTCGTCGGCGCCGTCCGCCTTGCGCTTCCAGGTGTCGTACTCCAGCCCGGTGAGGGTGAAGTTCCGGGTGAACTGGTACCGGGTGTTGAAGTACCAGCCCTGCTCCGCCTTGGGCTGCGGTTCCCCCATGGCCATGAACGCCCAGTAGGGGTTGTTGAGCCGGAACGGGTTCCCGTCGAGGATGGTCTGCTCGTAGCGGGCGTCCTCGGAGAAGGCCCGGTTGTAGGGGTTGTCGTAACCGACGTCGTAGTCCCGGTAAAGGGCCAGGAAGTTGAAGTTCTCGTACTGGATGTAGGCGTTGGCGGTGAAGGCCTCCGGCCCGTCGGCGAAGATGCGATTCAGGGCGCTCGATTTCTTCGACGTTTCCAGCTTCCCGTACTCCCCGGCCAGGGAGACGTTGTTGAACACGGTCTGGGCCTCGGCGCCCCAGATCCGCCGGTAGTTTCCGAGCCCGGTGCTGTTGTAGCGGGCGAAGAGCTCGGCGTCGCGATCCTCGAGGCGGCCGGGATCGATGACCAGGGAGTTGGGGTTCGGGTCCCAGCGGTCGGCCCCGGGGGTGTCGTAGAGGTTGTTCTCGTACTTCATCTCCACCCCGGTTACCCCGACGTAGGTCCCGGGCAGGAACTGGTACTTGAAGTTACCCCCCCGCACCTGCTCGTCCATGACGTCCCGCTGGGGCTGGAAGAAGGCGGTGTCCGCCCTGGAGCCCAGGAGTCCGTTCTCGATGTCCCTCCGGACCTCGTCCATGGTCCGGTTGGAGATCCGGGGCCGGGCGGTGAAGTAGGAGTTGAACGAGTGGTCCGGGTTCAGGACCGCGTCCTTGTCGTCCCGGGAGTAGAACAGGGTCCCCCGCACGTGGCCCAGGGAGGCCTCCGCCGCCGCCCCCTTCAGGGTGTACTCGTCGCTCCGGGAGAAGTCCCCGCGGAGGCCGACCGAGCGCACGTTGTAACCGTAGCCGGTGCGCCGGGGCATGAAGAAGTCGGTGGCGTCCATGACCAGGCCCTGGCCGAAGGCCACGGTGTAGTTGCCCACCACCGCGTTGTGGAGCTGGAAGGTGCCCAGGGGAGTGTCCTTGGCGGGCAGCTCGGTGGCCTGGACGTAGGCCTTGGCCGTCTCGTCCCAGTGCTCCTCCCCCAGGTTCCGGTGGGTCAACACCCCGGCGGTGAGATATCGACCGTAGCGGAGGTGGAGCTTGTTGGTGAGGTAGGGATCGGCGTTGGCCAGGTCCAACCGTCCCGCGAAGGTGTTGAGGTCGTAGTTGGTGACGTTGTTCCCCGACCCGCTGGCGCTGATGTTCTCCACCAGGTTGTCCAGGTCGTCCAGGGCGTAGGGGGTGTTGTAGATCCGGAACTGGTAGTAGCCGGTGAGCCGGGCCTTCCCCTCGGGCTCGTCGTAGCGCACGAAGTCCCGCAGGTTCCGGAATCCCCAGTAGCTCAGTCCGCTGGCCGACCGGAGCTGGCGGTAGTTCTCGATGCGGCCCGCCTGCTCCCGCTCGTGGAGCACCGCCACCGCGTCCACCGGGCTCACGTTCTGGTAGGAGATGAGGTCGAAGTACCCCAGGCGGTTGATGTCCTGGGGGAACTTGAGCCGGTCGACGTACTCGTCCACCAGGCCCTCGCTGGCCCCTTCCTCGGACAGGAACCGCTGGACCACGTAGTACCGCTCCTGGGTCCGCCGCTGCTCCTCGCGCAGCTCCTCCTTCTCGATCTCGAACACCGGGGTGATCTTGACCAGGGGACGGATGCGCTGGAGCAGCTCCGCGGTCATCTGGGGGATGTCCAGGAGATCGTAGATGCTGTTGAAGTAGGACTGGTAGGTCCGATAGTCGTAGATCGCCTTGGCCACATCGGCGGGAATCGGCAGGGCCTCGATCGCGTCCAGGGGGGCGCGGTTCAAGTCCAGTTGATTGTCCCGGCTGTAGGGCGTCGGCGTCGGCTCCCGCTCCGGCTCCTGAGCCGAGACCGGGACCGACAGCGCGGCCGCCAGTCCCAGGGCCAGAGCGAGGAGGAGAAGTCCTCGGCGCTTGCTCAACACGGCTGCCTCCTACTTCCCGGACGGGAGAATGTAGCTCACACCGAACTGGTGGGTGGGATCCAGGGTTCCGCCGCCGGTCGAGAATCCGTAATCCACGCTCAGACCGTAACGGCTGATCCCCACCCCCGCGGTGAAGATGTTGGGCTCGGTGCGGAGGCCCGCCCGGAGCCACAGGAAGTCGGCGACCTGGAACTCGGTGCCGCCGCGGAACTGGACCGCCTCCCCCAGCTCGTTGGAGATGTCGAGCAGGGTGGTCACCCCGGTGTAGGGGGCGTAGGACACCCCGGCCCCCACCCGGCGGATGAGGTCCTCGTGGTCGACGTCCCCGATGGAGGGGTTGTTGATGTTCAGGGCGTAGAAGCCGACCCGGGTCCGCTCGTGGACCACGGCCTGGGCGGAGACGTCCACCCCGACGGTGTTGGCGCTGCCGGGATCGATGGTCTCGGCCGCTCCGTAGCTCAGGGAGTAGAAGTTCACCCCCCACCCCACGGAGACCTCGCTCTGGAGGTCCTTGAGGAGCCGGAAGCCGTGGGCCAGGGAGACGGTGTTCTCGGTGGTGAGATCCTCCCCCTTGTAGTCCACGCCGAAGCGGCGCCAGGCCACCCCCACCCCGCCCCAGCGGCCGATGGAGGCCGCGCCGCTGATCACGCTCTGGCTCGAGTAGTCGTAGCCGAAGGGCCGGACGTAGGAGCCGGCGACCTGGCTGTCGGTGATCCAGCTCAGGGCGGCGGCGTTATGGTACACGGAATAGGCGTCGGGAGCCATGGCCACCGCCGCCCCCCCCATGGCCCGGGTGCGGGGTGAGACCTCGACGTCCTCGAAGGCGGCGCGGGCCGGGCCCGCCCCCACCAGGAGGGACAGGGCGAGGAGCCCCAGGGTCAGTCCTTTCATGATCGTCCTCTTCATCATGGCTCCCCCTAGTCCAGCCGCGCCGAGACCACGATGGGGGCGTGGTCGTCACGGACGCGCCCCGCGGTATCGGTGGTCATCAGGTGGCAGATGTACATGCCGGCCCGGACCAGCTCGAAGGTCTGGTCCCGGCCGTCCCAGGTCACGGTGGTCGGCGTGCCCGAGCTCAGGTTCCCGTCGTAGAGCACGCGGACGAGCCGCCCCTGGAGGTCGAAGATCCGGCAGATGGCCTTGGCCGTGGTCCCGGTCTCCAGGGTGATGTCCATCACCCCGTCCGCGGTCTTGAGCCCCTTGACCAGGGTGCGCGCGGGCACCGTCACCCGCGGTCCCTCGGCCGGCCCCGCGGCCGCGCCGCCCGCGGCGAAGGTGTAGGTCGAATTGGCGGCGATGGTGTTGCCGGCCAGGTCCTGCACGTTGCTCACCGAGACCGTGTACTGGGTGTCGGCGGTCAGGGCCGTGGCCAGGGTCAGGTTCACGGTGGCCGCGCTCACCGAGGCCGCGGTGACTCCCACCGTCTGGCTCGGGTTCTGGGCCTCGTAGACCGAGTAGTTCGAAGCCTGGTTGGCTCCCGCCCCCACCGGCTCGCTGAAGATCAGGGTCACCACCTTGCCCCCGGCGGCGCTGCTGGCCGAATTCAGGGTGGGCGGCGTGGTGTCGCCCGGACCTCCTCCCTTGGAGAAGTCGGTCCCGTTCCCGACCAGGATCTGGAAGCTGCTCTGGAACTGGCTCCCCGCTCCCGCCGCGGTGACCACGTCCCCGCTGTGGAAGTTGCTGGAGTTGATCCCGGCCGAGTTCAGCACCCGGAAGGTGATCCCCTCAGCCGGATAGTTGACGGCGGTGGTGGAGGTCCCGGCGCTGGGCTCGGCGGTGAGGGTGGAGGTGGTCTGGATGTAGGTCCCCTCCCACTGGGAGGACTGGGCCTGCTGCACCGTCAAGGACTTGGGAGCCAGGAAGGGCTGGTTGCTGGCCAGCAGGGTGGCGTTCCAGCTCGTCAGCTCGGTGGTGGTGAAGTAGAGCGACACCGTCCCCGAGATGAGGACCACGTTCCCCCGGCTGGTCAGCGCGCTCTGGGGGCTTCCCGATCCGAAGACGTTCAGCCCGCGGCCGGTGCCGTCCTGGATGTAGGCGTTGGTGGTGCCGGACCCGGTGGCGATGTAGACCTGGCCGATGATGGTCACCGACTGGCCGTCGAAGGAGGCCGCGTTCTGCTGGATCTCGTCGATGCCGGTCACCGCCTGGTTCACGGTGGTGAAGGAGGAGGGACCGCCCGAGACGAGGTCCTCCCCGGTCCGGCTCTGGAGCCCGGTCACCGCCACCGTGTAGGAGGAGCCCAGCCCGAGATCCGCCACCGTGGTCAGGATCACCGTCTGGCCGTTGTCCTGCACCGCCGCCCCCTGAAGCGAGATGGCCGCCGCCGGCCCGGTGGGGGTGAGGGCGTAGTGGGAGGTCTGGGTGGCCTGGGCCGCGTTCACGTCCTGGGTGAAGGCGACCGCGATCTGGCGCGGACCGAACTGGTAGATCCCCGCCACCTTGAAGTCCCCGCCGCCGCTCCCCCCGGAGGTGAAGCTCACGGTGGAGTTGGCGGCGATGGTATTCCCGGCCAGGTCCTTCACGTTGCTCACCCGCACCGTGTAGGAGGTGGAGGCGGTGAGGGCCGAGGCCAGGGTCAGGGTCACCGTCGATCCCGAGGCCGAGGCTGCGGTTACCGTGACCGGAGTGGAGGGGCTGGCGGTGGGATAGACGGTGTAGTTGGACGCGGTGCCCGCGCCGTCCCCCACCGCTTCGCTGAAGGTCACCGAGACCTGGCTGGCGGTCCCGGAGGCGGAGGCCAGGGTGGGCGGGGTGGTGTCCCCACCGCCCGACCCCTTGAAGAAGTCGGACGCGTTCCCGACCAGGATCTGGAAGGTGCTCTGGTAGGCGCCTCCGGCCCCGGCCCCGGTCACGGTGTCGCCGGCGTTGTAGCTCGAGGGGCTGATCCCGGTCAGGTTCCGCACCCGGAAGGTGAAGTCGCCGGAGTTGAAGTTGTAGTTGTAGGACCCCGAGGCCACCGGCGCCTCGGTGAGGGTGGCGGTGGTCTGGATGTAGGTCCCCTCCCACTGGCTGGACTTGGCCTGGGCCAGACTGAGGACCTTGGGGGCCAGCGGCGGGACGCCCGTGGCCAGGGAGCTGGAGGCGGTGATCGCGGTCAGCTCCACGGTGGTGAAGTAGACGTCCACGGTGCCGGTGATGAGGCCGACCTTGTCCGCTCCGTCGAACCCGGTGGGGAGGGCGGCGGTCTCGTAGACGTTCAGCCCCCGGCCCGAGCCGTCCTGGATGTAGCCGCTGAAGTGGCTCCCCTCGGCCAGCACCGGAATGTAGGCCTGTCCGATCACCGACACCGTCTGGCCGTCGTAGCTACCCGAGTTGGCCTGGATGTCGGCGATGGCCACCGTCTGCTTGTTCACGGTGGTGAAGGAGGTGGGGCCGCCCGCCTCCAGGGAACCTCCGCCCTGCCCGGTCACCCCGGACGCCGCCACCCCGTAGGTGGCGCCGAGGGGGAGGTTGGCCGCGGTGTTCAGGATCGCGGTCTGGCCGTTGTCGTTCAGGACCACGCTCTGCACGGTGACCGCGGACGCCCCTCCCTGGGGGGTCACGGTGAAGTTCGAGACCGCGGGCGCGTTCACCTTGGCCGAGAAGGCCACCGCGATCTGCTTGGGGCCGAACTGGAAGATCTTGGCCACCTGGAGGCCCCCGCCGCTGCCCCCCCCGGTGGTGAAGCTCACGGTGGAGTTGGCGGCGATGGCGTTGCCGGCCACATCCTGCACGTTGCTCACCCGTACCGTGTACTGGGTGGAGGCGGCCAGGGGCGAAGCCAGGGTGAGGGTCACCAGCGCCCCCGAACCCGAGGCCGCCGAAGCCGCGGTCACCGTGATCGGGGTGGAGGGGCTGGCGGTGGGGTACACGCTGTAGTTGGACGCGGTACCGGCGCCCGTCCCCACCGCCTCCGAGAAGGTCACCGAGACCGAGGCCGAGGCCCCGGCGCCCGCCGCCGAGAGGAGGGTGGGCGGGGTGGTGTCCACCGCCCCCCCGCCGGGCGGGGTGCCGTCGGTGTCGCTGGAGAAGGTGACGCTGATGTTCTCGCTGGTCTCGTCCCGGCCCGCGACCCCGTTGCCGCCGCTGGTCTTCTGGGTCCCCTCGGAGTCGTCGATCCGGATGAAGGTCCCGGCCGGGGTGCCGAAGGGGGCCAGGGCGTCCTGGCTGGCGATGGGGGTATCGGCCTGGTAGGTGCTGGCCGCGGTGTCCGCGTCGGGGCCGTCGATGGAGACCCCGGTCTTGTCCACCGCCTCCTCCTTGTCCCCCCACACCACGTAGTCGATGTCGGTGACCAGGTCGGTCTGCCCGTCCCAGTAGAAGAGGATCACCACCTCGCCGGAGTTGGAGAGGCTGGGGTCCTGGGTCTCGTTGATCGACCCCGGGCGGGCCGGCCGCATGTCCGGGATCCCGTCCGCGGAGGCGCCGTCCTCGTACAGCTCGAAGTCCGGCTGGACCCCGTAGGTGCTGAAGAACCCGTCGCTCCCGTTCACCGCGATCGACATCTCGTCGCCGGGGGCGATGGTGGCCCCGTCGGGGAACCGGGCCACGAAGTCGGTGTAGTTCCCGCCGCCGATCTGCTTCGAGGCATCGGGGAGGTTGTAGTAGAACTGATCCCCGGAGGCGAAGGTGGCGTCGGTGAGGTAGTAGTCGGACAGATCCACCGCCGACGATCCCGGATTCTTGATCACGATGTATTCACCGGGAGTGGTCGGCCCGCCGCCCCGCACCTCGACCTGGCTCAGGAGCAGCTTGGCCGGGGTCTGGGCGAAGGCGGGAACGGGGATCTGGAGGAAGGCAGCCATCACGAGGGCGGCGCAGAGGATCGCCGCCGCGTTCCGTGTTCTCATCTGCATTGGACGGGACCTTTCTCCTGGACGGAGTCGGTAGGCGACCGGACGGCGGAAGCCGCCCGATCGATCGAGGTCGCGAGTGGCGTGGTTCCGGAGGACGGACACGGGACCATCGCCGGTACGACCGGCGTCGCGGTTCGATACCGGACCGACCGAAGCCCGGTCGAGCCGGCAAGGGTCAAAACCACGCCCGGGGTCGGAGAGCAGCCGGTTCACCGACCACGGGTTAGCCGCGCAGTCTAGCGCGGGGGGTCGGAAATTTCTAGCCTCAATGGTCCGCAGACGCATATCGGTTTTCGAGATAACCGAATCCCTCCCGGCACCGGGGAGAGGGGCGCGAACCACCCCCCGCCGTCCGCCCGGGCGGTCACCCAGGCCGGCCCCTCCACCCTCAGCTCCACGTCCTCGTCGAAGCGAAGCGGGCGGTCGCGACCCCGGACCATGTAGACCGACTCCTCCACCCCGTTCACGAATACCGACACCCGGTTCACGTCCACCCAGCCGGGGGCGATCACGCGCAGGTGCGCGGTGACGGTTCCCGGATCCACGATGACGGTGTCTCCGGGGCCCGCCCCGGCCACGGTGAGTTCGACGAAGGGGCCGTTGCCCAGCACCACGCGTCCCGCCCGCAACGCCGAGGCCACCGAGTCGGCGTCCACGTTCACCGTGCGGACGTTGACGTAGGTGCGGGGCACCGGAACCCCGTCGGCGAGGAGGGAGCCCATGGCCGAGCCGGCCAGGACGAGGTCCGGACGATCCCCGGACATCCCGGCCAGCCACGCCTTCCAGCTTGCCTCGGACAGTCCCCCCCGCCCGCGGTCCAGAGGGCGCGCCCCGGGGCGGGGATGGAGAAGACCCCGACCGGCACCGGGGGGACGGCGGCGGCGTTGGCGAGGCGCTCCGCCCGGGGCACCAGCGCCCCCCGGATCCCCTCGGAGGCCAGGGCGCGGAGCCGGTCGGCCAGGGTGACCGTGCCCACCCCCCCGGCCCGGCTCCGGGGATAGGGGTCGACCGGTACCCAGCCCCCGGGCAGGGGAACCGGCTCCAGGAGCGCGTCCACCCGGACCGACCGGCCCCGGGTGAGGTCCACCTCGCCGGTCCAGGTCTCGTACCCCGGCCCGGCCACCGCGGTGATCCGGTACCGGCCCGGGGGCACCGGGAAGGCCTCGGCGGCGCTGGCGGTGAGCACACAGCGTCCGGAGCCGTCCGGCCGGTAGGCGGGACCGAGGTCCGGATCGGGGGTTCCCCCCACCCCCTCGAACACCCATCGGGCGGGAAGAGCCCGCCCCCCGGGATCGGTTGCGGCCAGGGTCAGCGTGGCCGGGTCGTCGAACCGGAATTCCGCCGTCTTCCACGTACCGGCGGCCAGGCGGACCTCATGGGCACCGCGAGCGGGCCCGCGGCGGCTCGCCCGGCCCTCGAGCCGGAGCCGGCGGTCCGGAGGGACGGGCAGGGTCAGGCGGCCGTCCGGGCCGGTGCGGCCCCAAGATACCGGCCCTCGCTCCGGATCCAGCGCCACCACCTCCGCCCCGGCCACGGGTCCGTCCGCCCCGTCCACGGCCCGGACTCCCACCCGGGCCACGGGACGGCCCTCCTCTCCCCAGAACACCTCCAGCACCTCGGCCGCCGAACCCCGCACCACGGCCAGCTCGCGGCGCACCACCGCCGTATCCCCCGGGGCCAGGCTCACCGTGGCCGCGACGGTCCGCAGCGAGCCCCCCTCCTTGTCCCCGGCCAGATCGCCTCCCCGGCTCCGGAGTCCGTAGGCGGTCCCCTCCCCTTCCCCGACGACCAGGGGCATGCTTCCGGTCCACCCCGCCGGCAACCGGCCCGTTCCCGGGGCCCACTCCCCGGCCCGGCCCCAGGCGATGGCGTCCCCGAGGTCCAGTCCGGTGAGCAGGCTGTCCCCGGCGTTGACGGCGACGGTGGTGATCTCCACCACGTCCGATCCCGCCCGGAGCCGGTACCGGGTCGCGACCTGGAGTCCCGGAATCCCCGCGGACCGGGCGCGGACGCCCAGGACGCGGGAGAGGCTGTCCGGAGCGGCGAGGGGGGCCACCGATTCCACCACCAGCGGCGCTCCGCCCGCGGCCACCGTCACGTCGTCCAGGAGGTCCATCCCCCCGGCCGGCGCCGCATCCAGCACCCGTCCCGCCGATCCCCCCTGGCCGCCCACCACCACGGACAGGCGCTCGTTCCGGATGAGCCAGTCCCCGTTTCCCCCCTCGACCATGGCCCCGTCCAGGGGGGCGTCGCGCTGAAGGGGAATCAGCTCCACGAAGGGCGGAGGAGGAGGCGGCCCGGCCGGGAGCCAGGGACCCTCGCCTCCTCCGCCGGCGCAAGCCGAGAGGAGGAAGGCGGCCAGGAGGGAGGGGAGGGCACGGCGGGGGATGGGTGGGATGCACATGGAAGGGATGGTAGCGGTCCGGGCGCGGTTCCGTCACCGGGGGGGCGGTGCCGCGGCCTTCCGGGCACGAAAAAGGCGGGGGACCGGCGCGCCGGTCCCCCGCCCGGGGTCATTGGATCCAGGCGATCACTGCATCAGGAGCATCTTCCGGGTCAGGACCTTGTTGCCGGTCTCGAGACGGTAGAAGTAGATCCCGTTCCGGACCCGGCCCATCTTGGCCGTGTCCAGGGTCACGGTGTGCTCGCCCGCGCTCTCGAACCCGTCGACCAGGGTGGTCACCACCCGGCCCTGCAGGTCGTAGATGGTGAGCTTCACCGGGGACAGGTCGCCCGCCCGGGCCCCCGCCGGCACCTGATAGGTGATCTGGGTGGTGCGGGCGAAGGGGTTCGGAGCGTTCTGGAGCAACCGCGCGATCGGCCGCTCGGGAACGTCACCCACGCCGGTCGAGGCCAGGAAGGTGATGTCCGAGGCGTAGCGCGGGATGATCTGGTAACCGCTGTCGTAGGGCAGGGAGCTGTCGAACTGGCTCGCGATCCCCACCACGTCGATGTACTGCGACGTCGCCGGCGTCCCTCCGATGTTGGTGTCGGAGTCGATGCGCATGATCACGCTGTCCGGGTAGCAGTTGCTGATGTAGTAGTTCGCGCCGCTGCCGGGGGCGAGCAGGGTGTCGGTCCCCGCCGGGAGCTTGGCGATGCGCATCTTCACCAGCTGAGACTCCCGCGTCTCGAAATCGTCGCAGGAGGTGATCTCCACCGGATCCGGCACCGCGCCGGGGCCGTTGATGTCCACCAGCAGGGTGTCGCACCCGGAGCCGGAGGTGATCTCCAGCTTCCCGTTGTACTGGTCCAGGGTCCCTTCCACCGTGATGTCGTCGCCGAGACCCGGCTGCACGGTGTGGGTTCCGAACTGGAACACGTTGATCCCGCCGGTGCTGTCCTGGATGTAGTAGTCGGTGTTGGCGGTCTGGTAGAGGCCGTAGGGAACGGTCACGTTGCCGCGGACCCGCGCGCCGAGGTACCGGTAGATGTTGGCTCCGTCGACGTCGTTGACCTGGATGTCCCCGATGTTCACGGTGCCGACCAGGTAGCCCCGGTCGAAGCCGGCGGTGGTGTCGGGGTTCGCGTTGTAGGCGTTCACGAAGTAGCGGACCACGTTCCCGTTGGAGGGCTGGCCGGGAATGACCGCCTCGAACACGGTGGTGTCGCCGCTGCTGGAGACGGGGTTCATGGCCGCCACCGTCTCCGAGCCGCCGTTCACCGTGTAGTGGAGGTCGGCCCCGGTGGCGTAGAGCACGGTGGCCTGGGCGGTCACGCTCTGGGCCGGCGCCGGGACGCAGGGGGTCCGGAGCTGGCCGATCACGTCCGGGGGCGGGTTCAGGCAGCCCACGTTGGTGGCGCCCGGAGTGTCGGTGACGCCCAGGGTGAAGTCGCCGACCATCCACACGTTGGTGTCGGAGCAGCGGTAGACCTGGCCGGGGACGAAGGAGCCGTCGGGACCGACCACGGTCGGGGCGTAGGTGTACTCGCTGCCGCCGGCGCAGTTCACCGCGGCCCCGGTGGTGAGGCTCACCCAGTCCACGATGGAGGTCCACGGGGTGACGTCGAGGACGCCGTCGTCATTGGTGTCGAGGTCGTCGCCGTTGAGCCCGGTGAACCCGGCCACCAGCATGTGGGTCACGTTGTCGCTGTTCTCGAAGTTCATGGTCAGGCTGGCGTCGTAGCCGGTGAGGGCCGGGACGTCGCCGCTCTTCAGGGCGCAGAAGTACCCGTCGGCCTGGATCGAGTACCCGTCGAGCGGAGTGACCGACTCGATGGTCCCGCACAGCGTGCTGGAGGCGTCCCCGATCACGATGTAGGTGTACCCGTTCAAGCTGGTCCCGGGCGTGCCCTTGAGCTCGAAGTACTCGTCGGTGTCGGCTCCGGCATTGTCGATGCGGATCTCGTTGATCTGCAGCTGGGCCGCGGCGGTTCCCGCGAACCCGACCACCCCCAACGTCACCGCGAGAAGGAGAACTAGACGAAGCGTCGGACGTCTCATGATGCCTGTACCCCCTAAGACTGCTCTGGCTCACCCTTTGGCGCGCAGGAGGGAGAGGCGGCGCGGGTGAGCCACGATGCACCCCCCTATTTCAAGATGCTACGGTCATCCCGAATTCTATCGCGGTCCGTCTCCCGGTTCAATGACAAAAGCTTGACACAATGGAGACAAATCCTTAAAAGACGGGGAGTTATCGGCTTAGGGGGCCGGCAGCCTCGGTACCAGGGCCTCCAGGTAGCGGGTGAAGGTCTCCCGGACCCGCTCGGTGACCTCGATCACCTCGTCGTGGGCCAGGGGTTGGGCGGAGAGCCCCGCCGCCCGGTTGGAGACGCAGGTGATGCCCAGGACTTCCATCCCCAGGTGCCGGGCCACGATGACCTCGGGCACGGTGGACATCCCCACCGCATCCCCGCCCAGGGCGCGGATCATGCGCACCTCGGCCGGCGTCTCGTAGCTCGGACCCAGCCCCCCGAAGTAGGTCCCGGTCCGTACCCGGACCAGGCCCAGCTCGGCCGCCGTCGCCTCGGCGGTGCGGAGCAGGCGCCGGGAGTAGGGCTCGGACAGGTCAACGAAGCGGTCCGCGTCGACCACCGGACCCCGGCCCCGGAGCGGGCTCCGGAACTGGAAGTTGACGTGATCCTCGATCAACATGAGATCGCCCGGTTCGAGGCGCGGATCCACCCCCCCGGCGGCGTTGGTCACCACCAGCACCCTGGCCCCCAGCGCGTGCATGACCCGGAGGGGAAAGGTCACCTGGGCCGCGGAATAGCCCTCGTAGGGATGGAACCGTCCCTGCTGGGCCACCGCCGGCACCCCCGCCGCCGCGCCCAGGACCAGCCGCCCGGCGTGGCCTTCCACCGTGGACACGGGGAAGCCGGGGAGGTCGGCGTAGTCCACCGCGACGGCGTCCCCGAAGCGGTCGGCGTACCCGCCCAGACCGGACCCGAGGATGAGGGCCACCCGGGGCTCGAGGGGGGTGCGGGCCCGGACCGCCCCGGCGGCGCGGGCCACGTCCCCCGGGGTGAACTCGATGACATCGTGTTCTCGGCTCACGCGGCCTCCGTCTTCCCGGGTCTCATGTGGTCTCCCTCAGCATGCTGCGGACCTTGGTCACCAGGAGGTCGATGGCCACCCGGTTCTTTCCCCCTTCGGGGATGATGATGTCGGCGTAGCGCTTGGAGGGCTCGATGAACTGGAGGTGCATGGGGCGCACGCTCTGCTCGTACTGGCCGAGGATGGACTCCAGGCTCCGGCCCCGCTCCACCGTGTCCCGGCGGATGCGCCGGATGAGCCGCACGTCGGCGTCGGTGTCGATGAACACCTTGATGTCCATGAGCCGGCGCAGGGCCGGGTCCTCCAGGACCAGGATCCCCTCCAGCACGATCACCGTGTGCCCCTCCACCCGGACCGTCTCCGGGCGCCGGGCGTGGCGGGTGAAGTCGTAGACCGGCTTCTCGATGGGCTGGCCGCGGAGCAGGGTCTCGATGTGGTCGAGGAGCAGCTCCCGGTCGAAGGCGTCGGGGTGGTCGAAGTTGAGCCGGCCCCGTTCCTCCACCGAGAGCCCGGCGAAGTCCCGGTAGTAGGAGTCCTGCTCGATCATCACCACCTCGCTCGACCCCAGGTTCTGGATCAGGGTCGAGGTCACCAGCGACTTTCCCGAGGCCGAGCCCCCGGCGATCCCGATCAAGAGCGGTCGTTCCATCTCCCTCGCGTCCCCTTCCCGGCCGTCGCCGGTTCCTAGAAGTGATCCCGCGGCGGCACGTAGGCGGGGCCGAAGCAGCGGGCGATGATCCCGTCCAGCTCGTCCAGGACCCGGGTCAGGAGCGAGACCTTCCGCTTGAAGGGGAGGAAGGTGCTCTTGAACCCGTTCAGCACCAGCCGCCGCACGTCGTTCACCCCCAGCTGGAACGCCTCCACCGCCAGCCGGTACTCCCGGGTGATGGTGGTGTCGGAGACCAGGGTGTTGTCGGTGTTCAGGGTCACCCGGAGCCCCTCGTCGTAGTAGAGCCGGAAGGGATGGTCCTGGGGCCGGGCCACCACCCCGGTCTGGAGGTTGGAGGAGAGGCAGATCTCCAGCGGGATCCGGTGGTTGTTCACGTAGGCCATGAGGTCCGGGTCCTCGTGGAGGCGGGTGCCGTGGCCGATCCGGTGGGCGCCCAGGTAATGGACGGCCTGGTGGATGGAGGGGGGCCCGAACCCCTCGCCGGCGTGGCAGGTGCAGTTGATGTTGTTGTTGAGGATCTTGTAGAAGGCCTCCACGTGGTCCTTGGCCGGATAGTCCTTCTCCGCCCCGGCGAGGTCGAAGGCCACCACCCCCCGGTCCTTGTATTCCACGCTGAGATCGGCCAGGGCCATGGTCTTGGCCGGGGGCAGGTTCCGGATCCCGCACACGATGGCCCCGGTGAACACCCCGGTGGACCGGAAACCGTCGTCCAGCCCGGCCAGGGTGGCCTCCAGGATCTCCCGCATCCCGCGGCCGGTCTCGGTGTGGAGCAGCGGCGAGAAGCGCACCTCCAGGTAGCGCACGTTCTCCTCCGCCGCGTCCTCCACCACTTCCCGCGCCACCCGGCGCAGGGCGTAGGGCTCCTGGAGCACGGACAGGGTCACCTTGAACGCCTCCAGGTACTCCTCCAGGGACTCGCAGGCGTCGCCGCAGACCAGGGCCCGGCGGAGATCGGTCTCGCTCCCGGCGGGAAGCTCCACCCCCTGCTCGTCGGCCAGCTCCTTCACCGTCTGGTACCGGAGCGACCCGTCCAGGTGGAGGTGGAGGTCGGTCTTGGGAATCTCGCGCAGGAAACTGGGATGAGCCAGGATCATCTCCGATTCCTGGATGCGTTCCTCCCGGTTGGACCCTGTTCTCGTCTCGGTCATCGGTTCTCCTTCCCTTCCCCGCCCGTCCCGGGGCGCGTCGTCGGTGGCCCGAGAGTCTACGACAACTCGACCCGGGCCAGGAGCGTCCGGATTTCCTCCCCCGGCCGCCGGGCCAGGGCCTCCTCGTCCAGGAGCGGGAGCCGGCCGTTCTCCACCAGGACCTCGCCGTCCACCACCGTCCACCGGACCGCGTCCCGGGCCGCGGCGAAGACCACCCGGTCGTAGACCGAGACCCGCTCGGGACCGAAGGTGGCCGGCCGGGCCAGGTCCAGCACCACCAGGTCCCCCGCCTTGCCCGGCTCCAGGCTGCCCAGGTCGTCTTCGCGGCCCAGGGCCCGGGCCCCCTCGATGGTGGCCAGCTCCAGGGCCTCCTCGGCCCGGAACGCTCCCGGCCCGTGCTTCACCCCCTGGAGCAGCGCGGCCAGCCGCACCTCCTCCAGGAGGTCCATGTCGTTGTTGCAGGGGGCGCCGTCGGCGCCGATCCCCACCGCCAGGTTCTCCCGGCCGCGCAGGAAGGGGAGGTCGGCGATGCCCGAGCCCAGCTTCAGGTTCGAGGTGGGACAGTGGGCGATCCCCAGCCGCCGCCCGGCCAGGATCTCCAGGTGCGGCTCGGCCAGCCACACCGCGTGGGCCACCCGGAGGTCGGTGTCCAGTACCCCGGCCGCGTCCAGGAACTCCATCTGGCCGGTGCCGAGGACGGCCCGCACCTCCGCCTCCTCCCTGCGGCTCTCCAGGAGATGGGTGTGCACGGGGGCGCCGAGGCGCCTCGCCCGCTCCACCGTTCCCTCCCACAGGGCGCGGGAACAGGAGAGCACGAACCGCGGGCATAGCGCCCCGGTGATCCGCCCTCCGGCCGCGCCGTGCCACTTCGCGTGGAGGGCCTCGGCCTCCTCCAGGGCGGAGCCGGTGTCCTCCAGGAGCGCCGGAGGCACCCCCTCCCCGGCGTCCATGAGGCACTTCCCGGCCACCGCCCGGAGCCCGGAGTCGCGCACCGCCCGGAACACCCCCTCCATCCCCCGCACGATCCCGATGTCCTGGACGGTGGTGGTCCCGGAGAGCAGGCAGTCGGCGGCGCCGAGCATGGCCGACCAGTAGGCGCTCTCCTCGGTGTGCCCGGCCTCCAGGGGCCAGATCCGGTCCCGGAGCCAGCTCAACAGCTCCCGGTCCTCGGCCAGCCCCCGGAACAGGGCCTGGCCCAGGTGCACGTGCCCCTGGATGAGTCCCGGGAGCACGTGCAGCCCCCGGGCCTCGAGCACCCGGGTGGCGGGGGGAGGGACGAGATCCGGCCCCACCGCGGCGATCCGGCCGTCGGTGACCAGGACGTCCCCGTCCACCACCCGGCGGGCGGCGTCCATGGTGACCAGGGTCCCCCCCCGGACCAGGAGATGACGCTGGGACCGGGGCCGGTCCCGCGCTTCGGCGTCGGGGGCCACGGCTACTGGTAGACCTCTTCCTTCAGCACCCCGATGTAGGGGAGGTTGCGGTACACGCCCCGGTAGTCCAGGCCGTAGCCGACCACGAACTCGTTGGGACACTCGAAGCCGACGTACTTGACCGGAACCTCCTCCACCCGGGCCTCCCGCTTGTCGAGCAGGGCGCAGATCTCCACCGAGGCGGGGTGGCGGTTGTTGAGGTAGTCCAGGAGGTAGCTGGCGGTGAGCCCGCTGTCGATGATGTCCTCGACCAGGAGCACGTCGCGCCCGCTGATGTCCTCGTTCAGGTCCTTGAGGATGCGGACCACCCCCGAGGACTGGGTGCCGCCCCCGTAGGAGGAGACGGACATGAAGTCCACCTCGAGGTGGGTGTTCATGGTCCGCACCAGGTCGGCGATGAACGGGAAGCACCCGTTCAGGATTCCCACCATCAGCACCCGGCGCCCGGCGTAGTCGCGGAGGATCTCCTCCCCCATCTCCTTCACCTTGGCCCCGATCTGTTCGGCGGTGAAGAGCGTCTCCCGGAGCTCGGCTCCGATTCCGTCGTTCCAGTCCTGCATCGTCGAGTCCCTCGGAGGTTGGGGGTTCCGGCCCCGGCCCCCGGCCGGGACCTCCGTGTGACGCCTCTAGCCTATCAGGATCCCGGCCAGGGCGGCGGTGAGTGCGCTGGCCAGGGCGCCGACCAGCATCGCCTTCAGCCCCAGCCGGGCCAGGTCGTGGCGCCGGTTGGGGGCGATCCCGCCGATACCGCCGATCTGGATGGCGATGGAGCTCAGGTTGGCGAAGCCGCACAGGGCGTAGATGGAGATGATGTAGGCCTTGTCCGAGAGCTGGCGGTGGAGCTCCCCGAGCTGGATGTAGGCCAGGAACTCGTTCACGGCCAGCTTGGTGCCGATCAGGTTCCCCACCGCGCCCGCATCCTTCCAGGGCACCCCCAGCACCCAGGCCACGGGGGCGAACACCCAGCCGAAGATCCGGGCCAGGTCCAGGTGGGCGAGGAAGGGAACCGAGCCCGCGAAGGGCCGGGAGGCCAGGCCGAGCAGCGAGTTGACCATGGCGATGAGGGCGATGAAGGCCAGGAGCATGGCCCCCACGTTGGCGGCCAGCTTGAGTCCGGTGGCCGCCCCCGAGGCGGCGGCGTCGATCACGTTCACCGAGTCCTTCTCCACCTCCAGCTTCAGGAAGCCGGCGGTCCGGGATTCCTCGGTCTCGGGGACCACGATCTTGGCCAGGGTGAGGGCGGCGGGCGCGCTCATCACCGAGGCGGTGAGGAGGTGCCCGGCGTCGATCCCGAACCGCACGTAGGCGGCCATCACCCCTCCGGCCACGGTGGCGAACCCTCCCACCATGATCGCCATCAGTTCGCTGATGGTCATCGAGGACACGAAGGGGCGGACCACCAGCGGAGCCTCGGTCTGCCCCACGAAGATGTTGGCGGCGGCGGAGAGGGTCTCCGAGCCCGAGGTGCGCATGGTCTTCTGCATCACCCAGGCCATTCCCGCCACCAGCTTCTGCATGATGTTCAGGTGGTAGAGCACCGACATCAGGGAGGAGAAGAAGATGATGGTGGGCAGGACCTGGATGGCGAACATGGTGCCGAGGGCGACCAGGTTCCCGGTGGCGCTGTCGGTGACCTGCACGTAGCCCTGCATGGGGCCCGGGGCCAGGTTCTTCACGATGTCCGGGGTGGAGCGGTAGAGGTTGCCGAACAGGAAGTAGGCCCCCTGGTCGGTGAAGGAGAGGAGCCAGTTGACCCCGGCCCGGGCGGCCACGAACAACCATTCGCCGGGGCCGGTCTTGAGGATCACGATCGCGAACACCAGCTGCAGCCCCAGCCCCCAGGCCACCGTGCGCCAGCGCACCGCCCGGCGGTTGGAGCTCATGAGCAGGCAGAGGCCGAGGATGAAGGCCACCCCGAGCACACCCACGTATCGACTCACGCCGTCCTCCTCCGTCCCGTCCGGCCGGGGCCGGACGCGGTTCCTGGGGCCCGGGGACCTCCGGGCCGGGTTCCTCTCCCCCGGCCGGGAGGGTGTGCATCCTAGGACCGGCTCCGAAGCAGGGTCAACCGCCCGGATGATTCCCCCCTCCCGCGGGGTAAGGTCTCTGCGGGAGGCGGAGCGGCGGGCGGGGCCGGTGTCGGAAAGCAATCGGCGCACGTGCCGGACCGGGCGGAGGCGCGTCCGGCCGGAAGAGGCAATCCATGGTTCCCTTTCGACTCCCCCGCTTCGCGCTCCGGGGCGCGGCCGCGGTCCTGGGCGCGCTGGCCCTGGGGGCCCCCGCCGCCGCCGCGCCGGCCGCATCCGGGGCTCCCCCGCGCTGGACGGTGCGGGCCGGAGCCTCCCTCCTCGACTTCACCGGCGATTCCGCGGTCCGGGAGTACGCGGTGCCGGGCACCCGGATCGGACTCACCGGCTCCCCCGGGCTGGGCTTTCCCGGCGGGGCGGCCTCGGTGGCCGTTCACCGCCGCCTGGGCCGCTTCCGCCTCGGTCTCACCGGCGAATACCGGCGGGAGCACGGATCCGGCACCACCGGCGCCGGATTCAACTTCAACGGCGGCACCTACCCGGCCGGCCGGGACCTGGCCACCACCCTGGAGGCGTGGCGGGTGCGCCTGGACCTCTCCTATCCGCTCCTCCGGGCCCCCGGCGGCGAGCTCCGGGTCCTGGGCGGGCTGGAGTACTACCATCCGATCCTCACCCTGGTCGCCACCCCGGCCGTGGACACCCACGACCGCCACGAGGACTTCCTGCAGTTCCTGCCCCTTCCCGTGGCCGGCCTGGAAGGGAGCCGGCGGGTGGGGCCCGGGTTCACCCTCCGGGCCGGCCTGCGGGCGGGAACGGCCGGGAACTGGAACACCCACCGCAGCGAGGGCGGGCCCATGCGCATGGACCTGACCCTGGCCGAGGCGGACCTGGGGCTGGAACGGACCCTTTCCCGGTCGGTGGGGGTCGAGGTGGGCTATTCCTTCCGCTACGCCGACGGTAATCTGGAGAGCGGCGAGGACGGCAACCGGATCCGGACCCGCGAGCACGGCCTGGGCCTGGCCCTACTCTGGCACGGAAGGTGATCATGAAACTTCGGACCGCGCTGTTGTGTGTTCTCCTGGCCGGGGCCGGCGCCCCGGGGGCGCGGGCGGCCGGCTATGCGCGCACCCCCGGCGACCTGGACCCGCCCGCCACCTTCACCCGGCTCAACATCGTGAACCCCGACTCCTCCCGGCTGGCGGCGTGGATCATTCCCGCCCAGGATTCCGCCGGCACCCCGCTCGGAGGCCGGCATCCCGGGCTCCTCCTGGTGCCGGGCGAGACCCCCATGGACGGGCGGGCGAAGCTGGCCGCGGCCATGGCCCGCCGGGGCTTCACCGTGGTCATCTTCGACCGCCGGGGGGTGGGCGAGAGCGACCCGTTCTTCCCCGGTCCCGGAGTGGCCATGGCGCCCCAGTACCTCCGGGACGCCCATTCCGGGCTCTGGGTGCTGTGGCGGCGGCCGGACGTCGACACCACCCGGGTGGCGGTCTACGGCGAGCGGTACGGGGCCTGGCTGGCCCTGGCCCTGGCCGGGGAGCGCCCCGAGGTGCGGGCGGTGGTGGCGGTATCCCCCCCCGGCGGCTCGCCGGACTGGATCCGGGAGATGGAGCGCCACCACCCCGGCCGCGAGTACTCCGTGGCCAAGGGCTGGGACCGCCGGGACGATCCGGACAAGGTGGTCAACCGGTTCAACGGGGCCATCCTCTTCGTGGCCGGGAGCGGCGACCTCGACTTCCCGGTGTGGATGACCGAGGACCTTCACCGGCGGTATCCCCGGCCCAAGGACCTCTGGACCGTCCCCGGGGCCGGGCAGGGCGCCTCCTCCCCGGCCGCCGTCCTGGGCTCCGGCTACTACACCCGGGTGGCCTCGTTCCTGACCGATTACCTGGCCAAGCCTCCCCACCGGGGCTGGCCGGAGCGCTGACCGGGGGAGCCCAGCCCGGAGAGGGAAACGACCATGAGCGCACGGACCGCCGGCGGTTACACCGTTCTCCTCGGCTTCATCCTGGCCCTCGTCGGCTGCCACGGAGGCCCCGGCCGGGGCAAGCTCCCCGCCCCCCTGGAACGGATCGAGAGCGGGGCCGAGGACATCTTCGACCAGATCGAGGGGGACCAGCTTCCCCTCGCCCGGCAGACCGCCTCCACCGTGGACAGCACCTGGAAGTCCTACCGGACCCGGGCCTCCCACGACGGGGCCCCGGTCTCCGCGCTGGAGGGCATGGACCAGGCGGTGGCCGCCCTGGGGGATGCGGGAAGCGAGGGGAATCCCCTGGCCCTGAAGGCCGCGGCCAACAAGGTGAGCCTGGCCGTGCCCGAGCTGGCCCGCCTCTACCATCCCAGGGTGCCGGTGGCCACGCTCCGGCTCGACGCCCGGGGGCGGGCGCTCCTGGTGGATGCCGACCGGGCCGACTTCGCCGCCGCCTCCGACGACCTGGACCGGCTGGACCGGGAATGGAAGCGCTTCCGCCCCGAGGTGGCCGGCCGGCACGACGGCGAGGGGGCGGCGGTGGCCTTCGACCTGGACGCGGAGAGCGTCCGCACCGCCGTGGCCGCCGGGGACGCGGACCTGCTCCGGGACTCCGCCCACAACCTCCTGGACACCGTGGACGCGCTGGAGCGGGTGTTCCTGCCCTCCACCGCGCCCTGATCCCCGGGGCCCGGCGGGCCGCTACCGCTCCGGCAGGTCGTTCCAGTTGAGGATCACGTTGTAGACGTACCGGAAGTCGGCCAGGGTCAGGTACCGGTGCATGGGGTTGAAGGCGAACAGCACCACCCGCCCCTGGCCGGTGGGCACGTCCAGGACGGCCGGCTTCCCGTTCACCGTCCCCTCCCCCTTCACGTAGCCGGAGAGGACCAGCTTCCCTCCGCCGGGCGGACCGGCGGCTCCGCTCCCGGCGGCGGCGGTGGTGTCCCCGGCCGCCCCGTCGCCGGCGGCCTCGGTGCCCGCGGTGTCGGCCCCGGCCCCCGCTCCCGCCGTGGACCCGCTCCCGGCCAGATCCATGGAGCCCCGGCTCTCCTCCACCTTCCGGGTCCCGAACTGGAGCACCGCGTACTTCCGGTGGAGCCCGTCCACGTCGAACAGGGGGCCGTTCCCCCGGAACACGGTGGTCCAGGGGCCGTAGCCGTAGAGGATGGGGTGCAGCGGCCGCAGGGCCTTGGCCCGCAGCACCGAGCCCGGGGTACGGACGTCGCCCCGGACGGTTTGCACGTCGCGGACCAGCCCTCCCTCCACCGGCAGGGTGCCCGCGTTGGCCAGGGTCACGAACACCCCGCCGCCGCGGATGAATTCCTGCAGGTGGGCCAGTCCCCCGAAGCCCATCCCTCCGGTGATGTCCGGGGAGGAATCGGGGATGCCGTGGCTCGGGTACTCCGCGGTCTTCGTGTAGGCCAAGGGGCCGAACCGGGGATCGATGCCGTGCACGATGCGGGTGAGGTTCCCCCAGGTGTCGGCGAACAGGATCACGTCGAAGCGCCGGTCCAGGCCGCCCCGCCGGAGGTCGTCGTCGTTGATCAGGGTGTAGGGGATCCCCTCCCGGTCGAAGGTGTAGCGCACCCAGCCGCAGTCCTGGGTGGCGGTCCAGGTGTGGTACACGGCCAGCCGGGGCAGGTCCAGCTCGTGGCTCGGAGCCTCGGGGGCGCGATCGGCGGCGCGGAAGGTGAGCCCGAGGGCGTCGGCCGCCTCCGCCACCGCCGTCCGCGGCGCCCGCACCACCCAGCTCCCGGGGGGATACTCCGTCCCGTCCACCGTCGCCGTGGTCTCGATCGCCGCCACCCGCGCCTTCCCCAGGCGCACCCGGGCGGCCAGGAGCGCGGTCTGCCCGGTGTCCCGGAGCAGGAACACGGGGCCGTCGCCGTCCACCTTCCCCTCCACCACCGCCGGTCCCTCCAGCGGGTCGACGGGAGCATCCAGGATCTTCCGGTCGTCGATCCGCTTCCCCTCCACCCCGTAGACCAGGGGGAGGGTCCAGGCCACGTCGTCGTAGGGCGGATTGGGCTCGTCGGGCGGGAAGTCCTGCACCTCCAGGAAGTTCACCGCCGCGTTCCGGTAGGGCTGGTCCATGCGCACCACGTAGCTCCCCGCCGGCCAGGTGCTGTCGGCGGCGGTGAAGGCCTCCCGCAGCCGGTGGACCTCGATCCCGTGGGCCAGGAGCTGGTTGACCAGGAAGGCCAGGCGGTTGGGATCGCGCTGGCCGGGAGGGAACACCCAGGCGAAGGGGGCCTCGGTGCGGCCCTTCTCCAGGGACCGGTTCCCCTTGATCCAGAAGTTCCGGAGCAGCTCCCCGCGGTGGAGGGCGGCGTAGTGGAGCGCCTCCAGCACCCCCGCCTCCATGTAGTTGGTGTTGTCCCGCAGCGACCAGGTCACCTTCTTGTCCGGCGGCCAGGGGTTGTACCACTGGACGTCGGTCACCGGCTTCCCGGCGAAGCGGGACCGGGAGAGGTCGCGCTCGAAGGTCCCGGCCAGGGAGTTGCCGAAGGTCTCGTAGAACCGGCCCATGGCGTTGTGGTTGTTGGCCACCGAGAAGAGGTAGCCCGGCCACCAGCCGTCCCAGAAGCCCCAGGTCCACACCCCGGGGAGGCCCATGGCCTGGAGCTCGGCCGACTCGTGGTAGGCGAACTGGGTCCACTCCCCGATGGTCACCGGATCCAGGGCCCGGCTGTAGGGCCCGTGCCCGGTCATCAGGTAGAGGAGCGGGATCGACTCGTGGAGGTCGTGGATGACCTGGGGATGGAACTCCCAGAAGGTCTGCTGTACCGAACGGGTCAGGGGGAGGGTGAGCTGGATCCCGTCCCGGTTGTTGTCGTGGAACACGTAGTGCCCCCAGTAGGGGGGGAGGAGAACTCGTCCAGGTCCTCGAAGGGGAGGTCCCGCCCCTTGAGGTGCCGGTAGTACCACTGCACCACCCGGTCCCGCCCGTCCGGCTCCATGACCGGGGTGATGAGCACCACCGTGTTCGCGCGGATGCTCCGGATGTCGGGCCGCTCGCTCACCGCCAGCCGGTAGGCCAGCTCCATGAGCATCTCGGGGGGGCCGGTCTCGGTGGAGTGGAGCCCGCCGGTGAGGTAGTAGATGACCCGTCCCTCGCCGGCCAGCTCCTCCATGGCCGCGCGGCCGGTGGTCCGGGGGCCGGCCAGGCTGCCGGTGATCTCCCGCAGGCGGTCCAGCCGGGCCAGGTTCTCCTCCGAGGAGATCACCGCCAGCAGGATCTCGCGCCCCTCCACCGTGGTGCCGATGTTGCGGACCTCCACCCGGGGGCTGGCCGCGGCCAGCTTCCGGAAGTAGCGGTACACGGTCCGGGTGTCGGACAGCTCCTCCGGGGCCCCCGCCTCGTGGCCCAGCACCTCCCGCGGGGAGGGGACGGTGTCCGAATCGGGCACGTAGGCCACGCTCGGGGGCAGGTATTCGGCCCCGGTGGTGTACTCCCGGATCCGCTCCACGCTCCCCGGCTCCGGCCGGTCGGGGGCGTAGGGGTTCTCCGGGGCCGCGGAGGGGGACCCGGGGGTCCCCGCCGCGATCAGGGCGGCGGTGAGGGCGCAGACGAGACGGATTCGGTTCATGGTCCCCCCGGGGGTCGGACGCGGGTTCAGGCGTCGGAGCCGGAGCTGGACATCCGGCGGAGCATGTGGATCTGGCCGGCATGATAGGCCAGGTGTGCGGCCAGGCGCAGGAGGTAGATGTGCACCGGGACCCCGCCGGGCGGGGTATCCACCGGGGCGGGCCGGTCCAGGATCCGTGGATCGAGGGCCAGGAGCGCGGTCCGGGTCTCCACGCAGGCCTCGTCCCACAGCTCCAGCACCCGCTCCCGGCTCGTCCCCGGTCCGTCCGCGAACTCCCGGTCGCGGTCCCGGAGGTAGCCGGAACCGGCCAGCAGGTGGCCGATGAAGTGGCGGAGATTCCCGGTCAGGTGCAGGACCAGGTTCGCGGCCGAGGTCATCCCCGCCACCGGGCGTTCCCACAACGCGCTCTCGGGCAGGGCCTCCAGGTCCTCGCGGACCGCGGTGCGGTGGCGCTCCACCAGCTCGGCTAGGTCGGACAGGTACTCGTTCCCGGTGAATCCGCTCATGGTTCTACCCCCTCATCCTCGTGCCGGTCCAGCAGCGATCGCACCCGCGTCACCGCGGCCTCCGGCCCGAAGGGCTTGGCCAGGAAGCTGGCCTCCTCCAGTCCCGGAACGCCGTTCAGCGACTCCGGGGGCGCTCCGGACATGAACAGGACCCGGAGCCCGGGACGAAGGGTCCGGAGCCGAAGGGCCAGCTCCCCCCCGTTCATGTCCGGCAGCTCCAGGTCGGTCAGGAGCACCCGGATGCTCCCGTCCTCCTGGAACACCCGCACCGCCTCCACCCCCCGGGATGCCGTCCGCACCCGGATCCCCGCCCCCTCCAGCACCTTGCCGAGCAGGATCCGGAGCGGGACCTCGTCCTCGACCACGAGCACGGTCCGTTCCTCGTCTCCGCCCGGGGCCACCGCGGCCGGGGCGTCCGCGCTCCGGGCCTCCGCCCCCGGCGGCTCCGGGGAGGGAGCCCCCGCTCCCAGGGGCGGGAGGCTGACGTGCATGACGGTCCCGGCGCCGGGGGCGCTCTCCACCTCCACGAACCCGCCGCTCTGGGTCACGATCCGGTACACGATGGCCAGGCCGAGCCCGGTGCCGTCCTCCCTGGAGGTGAAGAAGGGCTCGAAGATCCGGCTCTGGGTCTCGGCATCCATCCCCACCCCGGTGTCGGCCACCGAGAGCCGCACCTGGCTGCCGGCGAAGCGGGAGGCGGGTCCCAGCACCCCGGGGTCGCCCGGGCTGCGCCCGGTCTCGATGCGGAGCGAGCCCCCCTCGGGCATGGCCTCCCGGCCGTTCACCACCAGGTTCAGCACCACCTGCTCGAGCTGGCTGGGATCGGCCTTCACGGGGGGGAGGTCCGGGTCGAGCCGCAGCTCGAGGGGCGTGTCGGGCCCGAGGATGCGGCGGAGGAACCCCGCCATGTCCAGGACCAGCCGGTTCAGGTCCACCGGGCGGGGATTGAGCTCGCGCCGGCGGCTGAAGGCGAGGAGCTGCTGGGTGAGCCCGGTCCCCCGCTCCACCGCTTCCAGGAGGGCGTCGGCGTTCTCCAGTTGGGCGGGATCCGGGGCCACCGCGGCCCGCAGCAACCGGCCGTAGCCCATGATCACCTCGAGCACGTTGTCGAAGTCGTGGGCGATGCCCGCGGCCAGGCGACCCACCGCTTCCATGGTGCGGGCCTGGCGCAGCTGCTCCTCCAGCCTCTTGCGCTCGGAATTGTCCCAGATGAACCCCTGGATCTCGGTCAGCTCCCCCCCCTCGTCGAAGATCCCGATCAGGTTCTCGACCAGGTGCACCGGGGTGCCGTCGGCCCGGCGGCACTCGATCTCGTGAAGCTCCAGCTTGCCGTTCCGGCGGAGCTGGTCCAGGAGGCGGGCGCGGTCGCCCGGTTCCGGGTAGAGGCGCTGGGCCGGCACCCGGAGGGCGTCCTCCGGGCTCTCGAAGCCGAAGATGCGGGCGAAGGCCGCGTTGCAGGCCAGGAACCGGCCGCCGGGGGTGGAGATGAAGTCGCCGGTGATGTCCTGGTGGAAGAGGCGGCCGAAGTGCTCCTCGGGGCGGGGGGGGCCGCCCGCGGACGCGGAGGGGGGAGCGCCCGGATCCTCGCGGCCGGGACCGGTCATGCCCCGGTGACCTGGACCTCGTCCACCACTCCCACGATCACCGCCCGCACCGGCCCCTGGGGATCCCCGAGCACCTGCCGGGCCGAGTTTCCCTCGTCGATGAGCAGCACCAGCTCGCCCGCCCCCGCGTCCACCGAGTCCAGGGCGATCACGTAGCGCCCGTCGGGGCGGAGCTCCCCGTCCACCCGGTCCACCAGCAGCATCCGCCGGCCGTGGTAGAACGGGTGGTGGATGGTGGAGACCACGGTTCCGCTGACCCGGCCCAGGAACATGGTCAGAGGTCCTCCACCTGGTCGGCGATGCCGACGATGGCGTGGTCCACGGGCACGAAGGGCTCCGGGCAGGCCAGGGCCGCCTCCCGCCCCCCGATGAAGTACACCAGCTCCTCCGGTCCGGCCTGGGCGGTGGCGTCGCAGCAGACCACCGGGTCTCCCGAGGGCTGCATCCGGCGGTCCAGGGGCTCGACCAGGAGCAGCTTCACCCCCTCCAGGCCGGGGCTCTTCACCGTGGCCACCACCGTTCCCCGCACGCGTCCGAGTTGCATCAGCCTTCGCTCCGGTTCCACTGGGCGGCGAAGCGGGTGCCGGCGAGGAGGTTCTCGGCCATCTCCTCGTGCAGCCGGGGGATCACCGTGGCGTGGAGGAGGGCGCCCGCGGGCAGGACTCCGGAACCGATCTCCACCGCCGCCTCCACGTCGGTCTGCTCGCCGGCGAACAGGGCGATGGCCTTCCCGCCCAGGCCGTTGGCCAGCCGGATCTCGATCAGGGCCACGTGGGCCCCCTTCATCCCGGCGTCCGCCGCCCGCAGCACCGAGGCCACGGTGCGGGTCTCCAGCACCCCCAGGGTGTCGATGGTCCCGGTCCAGCGCTCCCCGGCCACCGCGTTCCCCACCGCCGGGTGCACGTCGGGCAGGAACAGCCGGTCCACCAGGGCCGGCGCCCCCGCCTCGGCCCCCGCGGCCAGGGCCTCGTCCACGCTGGCCACGTCGCCGTCCACCAGGACCAGGTACTTGCCGGGCTGGACCGACCCCGCCACCACCGCCCGCACCGGGGCCTTCTTGACCATGGCGTCCCCGGCCCGGATGCCCAGGGCGATGCTGGAGAACTCCAGCAGGCCCAGGGCGGGCACGGTGACTCCCGGCACCAGGTCGCCGGCTTCGATGGATTCCATGCTCAACGTCCGTTCATGGCATCGCTACACGATCCGGAAGCGGTCCACCAGCACGCAGCGCCGCCAGCGGGTGAAGCTGCGGGCGCGGGTGAGCCCCTCCCCGGTGGGGCTGGCGATGGAGAAGGAGGTGTAGCCCTCCCCCCCCGCCCCCAGCCCGGCCAGGGAGGAGCCGTTCTTGACGAAGATCGAACAGTCCATGACCCGGGCCATCCGGCTCATGGCGTCCACGTTGCGGGAGTGGATGGCCGCGGTGTGCCGGAAGCCGTGCTCGGCCTTCTTGGCCAGGTCGATCCCCGCGTCCACGTCCCGGACCCGGGTCAGCGGCATCACCGGCATCATCTGCTCCGTCCACACCAGGGGATGGTCGTTGGGCACGTCCACCAGCACCATCCGCACCTCGTCCCCCACCGTGACCCCGATCTCCTTGAGGATCACCGAGGCGTTCTTGCCGATCAGCTCCTTGCGCACCGTGCCCGGCTTCCCCGGGCCCCGCAGCTCGCGAGAACACCGCCTGCTCCAGCTTGCGGAGCTGGAAGCCGGTGATCTCGTAGGCCCCGGCCGCGACCATGGCCCGCTTGAGGCGGTCGGCCACCGAGTCCACGCAGATGGTCTCCTTCTCGGTGGTGCACACGATCTGGTTGTCGAAGCTCCCCCCGCACGATGTCCCGGCCCGCCTTCTCCAGGTCCGCGGTCTCGTCCACCACCGCGGGGGGATTCCCCGGTCCGGCGCAGATGGCCCGCTTCCCCGCCTTCATGGCCTCCTTCACCACCCCCGGGCCCCCGGTGACCAGGAGCAGGTTCACCCGCGGGTGCCGCATCAGGTCCTGGGCGCTCTGGATGGTGGGGGTGGCCACGCAGGTGACCAGGTTGGGGGGGCCGCCGGCCGCGACCACGGCCTGGTTCAGGAGCTGCACCGCCTTGGCCGAGCAGTTCTTGGCGTTGGGATGGGGGTTGAACACCACCGAGTTCCCGGCCGAGAGGATCCCGATGGTGTTGTTGATCACGGTGGCGGTGGGATTGGTGGTGGGGGTGATCGAGGCCACCACCCCGAAGGGGGCCAGCTCCATCAGGGTCAGCCCGTGGTCCCCGGTCTGGACCAGGGGTTCCAGATCCTCCGGTCCCGGACTCTTGTTGGTGACCAGGAGGTTCTTCTCGACCTTGTCCTCGTAGCGGCCGAGGCCGGTCTCCTCCCGGGCCATCCAGGAGAGCATCTCCGCGTTGTGGCGCATGACCACCCGGATCTGGGCCACGATGTCGTAGCGCAGGGCCAGGGTGCGGGCGCTCATCTCCTGCTGGGCCTCGGCGGCGGCGGCCACCGCGCTCTCCACGTCGGCGAAGACGCCGTCCGAGCCGGGGGCGGGGGGCGGGGGCAGGGGCAGGCCGGACGGGCCGGCCCCCTCCCGGAGACCCCCCAGGACCTCCTGCACCGCGCGGTTGATCTCCTCCCGGGAGATGCTCATCGGGTCCTCCTCGCTCTACTCCTGGGACTTGTCGTAGACCCGGCGGTCGCCCATCTCCCAGGTGTCCACGATGGCCATGATCACCGCGTCGCAGGGACGCTCGTGCGTCGCCTTGGTCTGGCGGGCGCTGGAACCGGAGGCGTAGAGCACGACCTCCCCCGCCCCCGCCCCGACCCCGTCGGCGGCGACCACGAAGTTGGAGGTGTCCTTCCCCTCCGCGGTGATCTGGCGGAGGAGGAGGAACTTGAGCCCCTCCATGCTCTCTTCCTTGCGGGTGGCCACGACGGTGCCCACCACCCGTGCCAGCAGCATGGGCTCTCCTTCACCGGCGCGGCCGGGGGAACCGGTCCCCCGGCCGCCTCCGGAAGATCGCTACTTGCCGCCCATCTCGGCCTTGGCTTCCTTGCTCCGGCCGAGGGGCAGGGTGACGTCCACGTTGACGTGCGGGCGCGGGATCACGTGCACGCTGACCACCTCGCCCACCTTCTCCGCTCCCCGGGCTCCGGCTTCCAGCGCCGCCTTCACCGCGGCCACGTCCCCCCGGACGACGGCGGTCACGTAGCCGCCTCCGATCTTCTCGTAGGAGACCAGTTCCACCTTCGCCGCCTTGACCATGGCGTCGGCGGCTTCCACCATCGCCGCGAAGCCGCGGGTCTCGATCATGCCGAGCGCTTCTGCCATCGCTCCCTCCGTGTTCTCGGGTGTCGGCCCGCCGCCGGGGGCGGGCCGGGTTCACTGTCGAAACTCGTGCCGGCCGGGACGGGCCCGGCCCCGGTTCAGGCCTCCCGGCCGGTGAGGCCGGCGATGGCCTCTTCCGCGGCCCGGAAACCGACGTCGATGTCCTGTTCCTCGCCGCCCAGGTAGATGCGGCCGAAGGATCCGAAGGCCCGGACCTCCAGGATGTTGATGTGGGCCGCCTTCTCGGCCTCGTTGGCGGCGAGGGCGGCGTAGGCGGCCGGCTCCAGCTCCATCACGAACAGGCTGTGTCCGGGCACCAGCATGTTGCCGTGGCGCATCCGGTTGATGAGCTGGGCCTGGAGCGGGTCCACCAGGCGGATCACCTGGCTGGACAGCACCCGCGGCTTGCGCCGGTCGTGCTCCTCCAGCTCCAGCGCGTCCAGGATGGCCTGGCCGGCCTGGCGCACGTCCCCCTGGGAATCGGAGTGGACCTCCAGCAGGCCGTAGAGCCGCTCCACCACCTGCATCCCCGGGAACACCCGGGTGGCCTTGACCGCGATGTCGGTGATGCGGTTGATCTCGATGCCGGGGGAGATCTCCACGTACAGGCAGGCCTGGCCGGGCACGGGCAGGAACCCGCCCGCCACCGTGCCCAGGAAGGCGGCGTGCTGGGGCTGGAGGCTGTCCAGGAAGACGTAGGAACGCAGGTCGATGTTGTGTTTCGCCATCAATACGGCCCTTTCGAGACGGGCCCCGCGGGCCTCTCCCCTCGGGACTCCTTGACGATGCGGACGCCGGCCGAGGCCCCGATCCGGGTCGCCCCGGCCTCGATCATCCCCACCGCGTCCATGTATGTCCTGATGCCGCCGGCGGCCTTGACCCCCATCCCCGGGCCCACCGTGGCCCGCATGATGGCCACGTCCCGGATGGTGGCCCCGCCGGAGGCGAAGCCGGTGGAGGTCTTCACGTAGTCCGCGCGGGCCTTTTTGGCCAGGAGGCAGGCCGCCACCTTCTCCTCGTCGGTGAGGAGGGCGGCCTCGATGATCACCTTGACCAGGACCCCGGACTCGTGGCACGCCTCCACCACCGCCTCGATGTCCTCCTGGACGAGGTCGTAGTCGCCGCTCTTCAGCGCGCCCACGTTGATGACCATGTCCACCTCGCGGGCGCCCTCGCGGATCGCCTTCCGCGACTCGAAGGCCTTGACCGCGCCGGTGGTGGCCCCGAGGGGGAACCCGACCACGGTGCAGACCAGGGCCTCGCTCCCCCGCAGCAGGTCGGCGCAGCGCTTGACGAAGCTGGGGTTCACGCACACCGAGGCGAACCGGTATTCCCGCGCCTCGGCGCAGAGCTTCTCGATCTCGGCGTCGGTGGCGTCGGGCTTCAAGAGGGTGTGGTCGATGTAGCGGGCGATGTCCCGGGGAACCGATCCCCCCCCGGGAGCGCTCCCGATGCGCGACGCCCCCGCGGCCACGAACCGCCGCACCGTCTCCGGCGACCGCCGGCTGGGATCGACCGCGCGGGCCCGGTCCTCGCTGTCGGCGGGGTTGGGGTGGCGGAAGCCCTCGGCGCTGTCCACCCCCTTGGCCGAGGGGGCGTGCTCGGCGGGGCGGTCGTAGGGCCGGTAGGAGCGCTGGTAGGCCTTCAGGTCCGCGGACCGGGCCTCCCGGTCCTCGGGGGAGCGGTCGGGGAGCTCGGCCCGGGCCGCCGGCGCCGGAGGCGCGGGGGCCGTTCCCGGCTTCCCTCCTTCCAGCTCCCGCAGGCGGGCCAGCACCTCGCGGGTGATGCGTTCGACCAGGGCGTCGTGGCCGCTCATCGCGCCGCCGCCGGGCCCCGGTCCAGGGCGTCGATCTTGGCCACCCGCCGCCGGTGCCGTTCCTCGGTGCAGGCGTGCTCCAGGAAGGCCCGTACGATCTGGCGGGCGAGGGCGGACCCGATCAGCCCCGCCCCCAGGGTGAGCACGTTGGCGTCGTTGTGGATGCGGGCGTTCATGGCCGTGGAGAGGTCGTAGCAGAGCGCGGCCCGGGCCCCGGGGACCTTGTTGGCGGCCATGGCCGAGCCGATCCCGGCGCCGTCCACCATGATCCCGAAGGCGCAGTCCCCCCCGGCCACCCGCCGGGCCACCGCCACCGCGAAGTCCGGGTAGTCCACCGCCTCGGTGGAGTGGGTACCCACGTCCACCGGCTCCCAACCCAGCTCGACCAGGTGGGGCTTGAGTTCCTCCTTGAGGGGAAAACCGCCGTGATCGGCGCCCACGGCCACCCGGCGGGGACCAGGGGCCCCCGCGGAGGCGCCGTCCCCCCGCACCACCCGCTCCACCACCGAGCGCACGAGGCTTTCCAGCTCCCGTTCCTGCAACCCTTCCTCCTGCATCCACCGGATTCGAACTGCCGCGGCCGGCGAACCCGCCTTGCCGCAAGACTGGTCGGGGATGATACTACAGGCCCTATCCGGTGACAACGCAACGACCTGCTGGTGCCGGGTCCGGGGCCCGGCCACCCGGAACCGGCCCCGGCCGTACCGGCCGGGAGGGGAGGCACGCTCATGAGCCTGGAACTGAACCTGGAGGGACGCACGGCCCTGGTCACCGGCGCCTCCCGCGGCATCGGCCGGGCGGTGGCCCTCACCCTGGCCCGGGCCGGCGCGGACGTGATGGTGGCCGCCGGTTCCCGCCGCGACCTCGGCGAGGAGACCGCCGCCCTGGCCGGGGCCGGGGGCGCCCGCACCCGGACCGTGGACGGCGACCTGGCCGACCCCGCGGTCCCCGCCCGCTGGGTGGAAGCGTGCCGCGACGCCTTCGGAGGCCTGGACATCCTGGTCAACAACGCCGGGATCTGGGAGGAGGCGGCGCTCGAGGACCTGGACCCGCCGACCCTGGAGCGCACGCTGCGGGTGAACCTGGCCGGGGCGGTGGAGCTCTGCCGCCGGGCTCTGCCGCTCCTGGAGCGCTCCCCGGCGGGACGGATCGTGAACCTCTCCTCCACCGCCTCGCTCCTGGGCGAGCCCCGCCACGCCGGCTACGCCGCGTCCAAGGGGGCCCTGGACGCTTTCACCCGGTCCCTGGCCGTGGAGCTGGGGCCGCGGGGGATCACCGTGAACTCGGTGGCCCCCGGCTGGACGGCCACCGACATGGCCGCGGCCGCGCTCCGGACCGAGGAGGGCCGGCGGACGGTGGCATCCATTCCCCTGGGCAAGGCCGCGACCCCGGAGGACGTGGCCTTCGCCGTGGCCTTCCTGGCCTCGGACTGGGCCGGACACCTGAACGGCGTCACCCTCCCCGTGGAGGGCGGGTACGTCTATCGCCGCTGACCGGCGGCCGCGGGCGGGGCGGCTCGCCGCCGCGGGACCCCGCGATGGGAGGAACGAGCATGAACCGGAAACCCCGCGCGATCCGCCGGGGCCTCGGAGGGGCGATCGCCGCCGCCGCGGTGCTGGCCGGGGCCGCGGGGGCGGCCGCGCCCGCCGACACCCTGGACCTCGCCCCCTACGTGGGGAAGTTCCTGGCCGTCCGGGGGACGGTGGCCGGCCGCACCCGGCCCTTCCTGTTCGACACCGGGGGCGGAACCACGGTGATCTCCCCGGCCCTGGCCGAGTCCGCGGGCTGCGCGGCGGTGGGGCGCATGACCGGCTACCGGATGAGCGGGGAGCGGATCGACACCCCGGTCTGCTTCGATCTTCCCCTCCGCTTCGGGGCCTTCTCCCTGACCGAGCCCGAGGTGGCGGTCTTCGACGTCATGACCCTGCTTCCCGAGGGGCTGCCCGAGCTGGGCGGGGTGCTCTCGCTCCGGACCTTCGCGGGCCGGACCCTCACCGTGGACCTCGCCGCCCGGCGCCTGGTGGTTGCCGTCGCCCCGCCTTCCGAGGCCGCGCTCTCCGCCCGGGGCTTCGTGCCCCTGACCGTGCGGGGGGCCACCGGGGTGAGCGGGGACGAGCTCACCCTCTACCTGGAGATGGACTCCCCGGCCGGACCGCTCTGGTTCCTGCTCGACTCCGGGGACATGGCCGGGGTTCTCGTCTCCCCCCACGCGGCGGGGATGCTGGGCCTGGCCCCCGCCCCCGCCGACACCGGAGGGGTCGCGGTGGCGGCGGTGGCCCTGGACCCGGCCGGGCCCGCCCCCCCCGACACCGTGGCCGCCACCGTGATCCCCATGATCCACGACGGCGTGGTCGGCCACGACTACATGGCCTCCCGGGTGTGGCTCTTGGACCTGGCCTCGGGGCGGGCCTGGGTGAGGCCCGCGGCCGCGGAGGGGCGATGAGCGCGGGCGGGCGGAAGGGCCGCGACGGCCGGGTGCGCTGTCCCTGGCCCGGCGACGATCCCCTCTACGTGGCCTACCACGACACCGAGTGGGGGGTCCCGGAGCACGACGACCGGGCCCTGTTCGAGAAGCTGGTCCTGGACGGGTTCCAGGCCGGCCTCTCCTGGATCACCATCCTCCGGAAGCGCGACCACTTCCGCCGCGCCTTCGACGACTTCGACCCCGAACGCATCGCCCGCTACCGCCGGCCCCGGATCGAGCGCCTCCTCGGCGACCCGGGCATCGTCCGCAACCGGCTGAAGGTGGAGGCCACGGTGGGGAACGCCCGGGCCTACCTGAAGCTGCAGGCGGAGGAGCCGGGGGGCTTCGGCCGCTACCTGTGGAGCTTCGTCGGGGGCCGGACGGTGGTGAACGAGGTCCGGGGGGCCGGCGATCATCCCACCCGCTCCCCCGCCTCCGAGGCCATGAGCAAGGCGCTGGCCGGGCGCGGCTTCCGGTTCGTGGGCCCCACCATCTGCTACGCCTTCATGCAGGCGGTGGGCATGGTCAACGACCACACCCTGGACTGCTTCCGGCGGAAGGAGCTCCTGGGCGGACGGCGGCGGCGGGGATAGCGCCGGCGGCGGAGCTATCCTCCCCCGGGGGGACCGGCCCCGCCGGTGAAGGACTCGCGGTCCAGCGCCATCCACAGCGCCGGGCCGTCCGGAGTGGTGATGGGGCCCCGGGAGCGGAAGCCCACCTTCTCGTAGCAGCGGATGGCCCGGGCGTTGTCCGGCCGCGGATCCACCCGGATCTCGGTCACCTCCGGGTCCTCGAAGAGCCGGGCCACGAAGCGGGTGACCATGGCCGTGCCCAGCCCGCGCCCCAGGCGGCGCTCGTCGGCCAGGAACTGGTCGATGCCCCGCACCCCCGGCCCCGGGCGGTCCGGCCACCATCCCGGCACCTCCCCGGCGCCGTAGTGCTGGATGTAGCCCACCGGCTCCCCGTCGAGAAGAACCAGGAACGGCCGGGCGGCAGCGGTGCCGGCGATCCGGGGGAGGTACTTCGCCCGCACCTCCTCCGGCGATTGCTCCCCCCGCCACCACTCCAGGAGGTGGGGGCGGCGGAGCCACTCGTGGAGGAGCGGCACGTCGGCCTCGGTGAGCGGGCGGAAGTCGATGGGAAAGCCGTCCCCGGCCGGGGCGGCGCCGCCGGGCAGCCTACTCCTCCCCGGTCGCGAACCGCACCATGTCCCGCTTCAACCCGTCGTTCACCGGATCGGACCCGAACCACACCGCCCACAGCGCCCGGGCCAGCTCCTCGTTGTCGATGGGGGGCGAGGGCGCGCCGGCCACCCGGGTGTAGAGGCCGTAGCCCGGCATCCAGGTGAGGGCGATGGTCTGGCCGTCCTTGACCCCGCGGTCGGGGAAGTAGGAGAGGAAGGTGTCCACCGCCGCCTTCAGTTCCCGGGATGGCTCGGCGGGAAGGGTCTTCTTGAACCCGTCCTCGAAGGCGCCGCGGATCTTGCCGCCGTCCACGTCGTGCACGAAGTACATCTCGATCCGCTTGGGGAAGTTCCCGTCGATGAGGGTGGTGTAGGGATCGGCGCCCAGGGTATCGGGGGCCTCGGCGTAGGCCACCCCCTCGTAGACCTTGATGATGAGCTTCTTCCGCATCCCCGAGCCCAGGGCCTTCAGGACGCGGGTCTCCCCCCGGGCGGAGATGGCCAGCTCGCGGGGGAACCGGTGGTCGGTCCCCTTCCCGGCGAAGGTCTCGTCCCCCGACGGGGCCACGTTCAGGAGCTGGGGCGCGGGCGTCGAACCGTCCGGCTTCCCGGCCTGGGCCAGGGCCTCGCCGCGTCCAAGGATCGCGAGTCCGACCAGGACCAGAGCCACCATCAACGACTTCATCATGGCCTTTCCTCCTGCCGTTCCCCCCCGGACCCGGCACGCCGGGCCGGCGGGGAAGCGGCCGTCAATCCGCCGGCGCCAGCCGCACCCGGGCATCCACGGCCAGGCACCCCTTTCCCTCGGGAAGCACCTTGACCGGATTCAAATCCATCTCCGCGATCTCCGGGAAGTCCCCGATCAGCGCCGACACCCGGAGCAGGACCTCCTCCAGGGCGGCCACGTCGGCCGGGGGAGCCCCCCGGTACCCGGTAAGAAGAGGATAGCCCTTCACCGCCCGCACCATCTCCTCCGCGTCGCAATCCGTCAACGGGTGGAGGCGGAAGGCCACGTCCTTCATCAGCTCCACGTGGACCCCGCCCAGTCCGAAGGCGATCAGGGGACCGAACTTGGCGTCCTGGGTCACCCCCACGATGACCTCCACCCCCTGCTTGATCAGGGGCTGCACGGTGTAGCCGGTCACCCGGTCGGCCAGCCCCTGGGATTCCAGGCGCTCGCCGATGTCCCGAACCGCCCGTTCCACCTCCTCCGCCGTCCGCAGGTCCAGCCGCACCCCGCCCACGTCGCTCTTGTGGGCCACGGTGTCCGAGGCCATCTTCACCACCACCGGGTAGCCCAGGGCCTCCGCCGCCGCCACCGCCTGGGCGCCGTCGTGGACCAGCCGGGCCTCGGGGAAGTGGATCCCGTAGGCCTCCAGCAGGTGCTCGATCTCTCCCGGGCTGAGCCAGCCGCCCGCGGCCCCGGCGCGCCGGCGGGCCGCGGCCACCGCCGCCCCCGCTTCGGGCCGCCGCAGGTCCTCGAAGCGGCGCTCCACCCCCCGCGGCCGGCGCAGCCACTCCCCGTAGCGCACCGCCCGGTCCAGCACCCGGACCGCGCTCTCCGGGAACGCGTAGCTGGGGATGTTCCCGCGCTTCAGGGACTGCAACCCCTCGGGCACCCCGTGCCGGCCCAGGAAGCAGGTCAGGACCGGCTTCTCGGTCCCTTCCGATCCGCTCACGATGGCCTGCCCCACCGCCTTGGGTTCGGTGATGATGGGGGGCACGAAGAGCACGATGAGGGCGTCCACGTTGGGGTCGGCGAGGAGGATCCGGGTGGCCTTGCGGTAGTTCTCCGGGGTGGCGGAGGCGATCATGTCCACCGGGTTCCGGAAGCTGGCCTCGGGAGGCAGGAACTCCTGGAGCCGGCGCAAGGTGTCCTCGGCCAGATCGGGCACCGTAAGCTCGCGGGCCTCGCAGGCATCGGTGGCCAGGATCCCCGGCCCCCCCGCGTTGGTCAGGATGGCCACGCTCCGGCCCCGCGGCACCGGCTGGTGGGCCAGGAAGGCGGCCATGTCGAACAGCTCCTCCACCGTGTCCACCCGGATGACCCCGGTCTGGCGCATGAGGGCGTCCACGGCCACGTCCGCCCCGGCCAGGGCGCCGGTGTGGCTGGAGGCGGCGGTCATCCCCCGCCGGGTGCGCCCGCTCTTCACGGCCACGATCGGTTTCCGCCGCGAGATCTCCCGGGCCAGCCGGGTGAACTTGCGCGGGTTCCCGAAGGACTCCAGGTACAGGAGCATGACCCTGGTCCTCGGATCCGCATCCCACCACTGGATGAGATCGTTGCCGGACACGTCGGTCTTGTTCCCCATGGAGACGAAGTCGCTCACCCCGATGTTGAACTCCCGGGTGTAGTCGAGGATGGCCACCCCCAGGGCCCCGCTCTGGCTGGCGATGGCCACCGTTCCCGCCGGCGGGTAGGTGGGGGCGAAGGTGGCGTCGAGGCACACGTCGGGGGCGGTGGAGAGCACGCCCAGGCAGTTGGGACCCACCAGGCGCATGCCCCGTTCGCGGGCCAGGGACTGGAGGCGGGCCTCCGCCGCCGCCCCCTCGGGGCCGGTCTCCTTGAACCCGGCGGAGATGATCACCACACCCTTCACCCCCCGGGCGGCGCAGGCCTCCATCGTGGCCGGCACCAGCTTCGCCGGGACCACGATCACGGCCAGGTCCACCGGGCCGGGCACGTCGTCGATGGACGGGTAGGCCCGCACCGACTGCACCGCTTCCGCCTTGGGGTTCACCGGGTACACGGGGCCGTTGAACCCGTTGGCGAGCAGGTTGCGGAAGATCTCCCCCCCGATGGAGCCGCGCTTGGTGGAGGCTCCGATCACCGCCACCGAACGGGGGCGGAGGAGGCCGGAGAGATCCACCGGGGCCTCGGGGGACGCGGTCCTGGGGTCGGGGGGGAAGTCATGACGGGCTGGGATTTCCTTTCCTGGCTGGGTCCGGGAACGCGCGGGCGCGGACGGACGGGGCCCATGGGAGCGCGGCGCGGCCGCGCGGTGCGCCGGGGCGCGGAACGGGGATCAGCTGATCGCGAAGTCGGGATCGGGCGGATGTACCACCAGCACCGGGCAATGGGACCGCCGCACCACCTTCTCGGCCACGCTGCCGATCAGCATGTGCTTGAGCCCGGTCCGGCCGTGGGTTCCCATCACGATCACGTCGGCATGCTCCTCCTCGGCCAGCTTCACGATACCCAGGAACGGCGATCCGTGCAGGACCTTCCGGGTCACCGTCACCCCCGCCGGGACGTCCGCGGGCACGAACCGTTCCAGCTCGCGGGTGGCCTCCTCGGTGAGCTTCTGCCCCAGTTCCGGAGGCGGCACCGCCACCCCCACGTAGCCGTAGGTGAGCGGCACGTCGTCGATCACGTGGCACACGGTCACCGAGCCTCCCTCGGCCACCATCTCCAGGGCGTACTCCACCGCCGCCCGGGAGGTGTCGGAAAAGTCCGTGGGGGCCACGATCTTCCTGAACTGCTTCGCCATGGCACACCTCCCCTCCGGTCGAAGACCGGCTCCGGGGTCGCGGGAACCGGGAGGCGCCTCCGCCCCCTCATGGGCCAGTATAGGGCGGGCCCCGGGGGGTGCCGACCCTGAATCGGCGTATCGTTCCCGCGCCGCGGCGCCCGGCTTCCCGGAGCCGCGGCGCCCGGCCGGGGGCGGCACGCGCCTCCGCGCCGGAACCCGGCGTTGCCCCCGACGGCGGGGATCGGCGACAATTCCCGCCCATGACTCCCGCCGACTTCCCCCCCCGCCGCCGCCTCGCCCCGCTTCGCCGTGCGCTCCTGGCCTGGTACGACGCCCACTACCGCCCCCTCCCCTGGCGGGAGACCCGGGATCCCTACGCCATCCTCGTCTCGGAGTTCATGCTCCAGCAGACCCAGGTGGCCACCGTGCTCCCCTACTACGACGCGTTCCTGGCCCGCTTCCCCACCGCGGAGGCCCTGGCCGGGGCCTCCGACGACGCCGTCCGGGCGGCCTGGTCGGGGCTCGGCTACTACCGCCGGGCCCGGAACCTCCAGGCCGCGGCCCGGAGCATGGTGCGGGACCACGGGGGCGCGCTTCCCGCCGGCCTGGACGCGCTGCGCGCCCTCCCCGGGGTGGGCGAGTACACCGCGGCCGCGCTGGGAAGCATCGTCCACGGCCTCCCCCGGGCGGTGGTGGACGGGAACGTGATCCGGGTCCTCACCCGGATGGCCGCCTTCGGGGAGCCGGTGGAGCGGACCGCGGTCCGCCGCGCGCTCCAGGACCTGGCCGACAGTCTGCTCGAGCCCGCCCGTCCCGGCGACTGGAACCAGGCGGTGATGGAGCTGGGAGCCACCGTCTGCCTCCCCCGCCGTCCCCTCTGCCCCGCCTGCCCCTGGGGGAAGGATTGCCGCGCCCGGGCCGCGGGGACGGTGGACCGCTACCCGGTCAAGGCGCGGGCCAGGGCCCCGGTGGCGGTGACCCGGGTGGCCGCGGTGCTCCGCCGCGGGGAGGCGGTGCTCCTGGTCCGGCGCCGGGATCCGCGGCTCCTGGACGGCACCTGGGAATTCCCCGGCATCGAGATCGCTCCCTCCGAGGCCCCGCGCCCGGCCCTGGCCGCGTGGGCGGCGGAGTGGCTGGGCGGCGAGGCCGAGGTCGGGGCCGAGCTGGCCCGGGTCAAGCACTCCATCACCCACCGCCGGATCACCCTTCGCGCCTTCGCGGTGCGCCCGGCGCGGATGCCGCGGGCCGCCCGCGGATCGCGGATGTGGCTCTCCCCCGGCGGGCTGGGCGAATACCCGGTCTCCTCCATGACCGCCAAGCTGGTGCGGGCGCTGGCCCGGCCGGCGCCGGAGGGCGGGCGGTAGGCGTTCCGGCGGAACGCGAGGGGCGGGCGTTGGGAGGCGGGGTGGGCGTGGTGGGTGTGGGAGGCTTGGCGGGCGGGGCGGGGGGGGGGGTCTGCGTGGCGGGCGGGGGGGGGGCGAATATCCCATCCGCCATGGACATTTTTCCCTTGACCGAATCTATGCATATGATTACTATGCTTGTGATTGGTACTTGTCATCCCGAGGTTTCAGCAAATGGCCGTCCTGCATGTCGTTCCAATGAAGGTGTCCGCCGCCGCCCGGACGAAGGGTGTCCGCAAGGGGCGAGACCGCCGGCGGGACCGGGTCCGCGAACACGACCTCGACAAGCGGCGCCACCTGGTCTGGCGGATGATCCACGCCTACCGCGAGGCGGACCGGCTTCGCCGGAAGGTGGAGCGCGCCCACTGCTCGGTGTTGCGCACCCTTCGGGAGGGCGGGGTCTACCGTGACCTCGGTCACGTCCGCTTCGGAGACTTCTGTCGCGAGGCCCTCGGCCTGCGGAGCCGCACCGCCCAGCGACGCATTGCCCTGGATCGGATCTTCTCCATCTCGCCGGAGGCGGAGGCCCGTTTCCTCGACGGTGACCTGGATGCGAGCCGCCTCCTCGCCCTGAGGCCGGTCCTCACCCCGGGCACCGCATCCGCGTGGCTGGCGGTGGCCCGGGGGCTCCCCGTCCGGGAGTTGGAACGGTGGGTACGCGAAGCGTGCCGTCACGCCCGGGAATCCGGGGCGGAGGAGGCGTTTCCCGCCGCCGGGGACGGCGACGGGGGCGATGCGGCGTCCCCGGAGGATGACGGGACGTCCCCGGAGGGAGACGGGGACGACCCCCACAACCCGGCCCCGGAACCGGTCGTGTTCCGCGCTCCCCTCGCCGTGGGTCTCGGCTTCGAGCACGCCCTGGAGACGGCGCAGCGGGTCCTGGGATGGGAGGCTCCCCGCGACGAGTGCCTGGATGCCGTCCTCACCGAGGCCGAGGCCGCCCTGCCCTGGCTCGCCGCCGGGCCGCCCCCGGCGAAGGGGGACGGCGAACGAGGCCCGGCGGGCGGCCGCCGGGAAGACCGGGCTCCGGACTGGGCGCCGGGGGGAAGGCTCCCCTGGGCCTCCGATCCCTTCGCGCCGGTCTCCACGTGGCGCACTCGCAGCGGGGCGCGGGGGACCGGCGGGCGGCGCCGGCCGGGGCGGTGGCGGCCGTCCCTCCACCGGTTCGACTACAAGCGGGCCCGGCGGGCGCTCCAGACCCTGCAGCGAGTCTCGAGACGGAGCGCGGGCCTGTGCCGGATCGGTCTCCCGGGCCGGGAGCCGGACCGGCCGGCCGCAGCGGTGGCGCTGCTGGAGCGGTGCAGGCGGCTGGATGCCCTGGACCGGCCCCTCCTCGCCGGGCAGATGCGGCTTCTCGATCATCTCCACCGCATGGACGCGGCCGGACTGTTCGGGCTGGGAGACCTGGCCGAGCTGGGGCCCCGCCTCTTCCGGCTCTCGCGGCGAACCATCCTGGACCGTTGGCTGGCCGGGGCCGTCCTCCAGCGCCACCCCGCGATCGCCGACGCCTTCCTCCGGGGCGACATCGACCTGGGCCACGTGCTCCTCCGGGCGGCACGCGCCGGGGAGGACGACCCGGCCTGGATCCGCCGGGCGCGCTCGGTCACCTTCCGCCAGTTCCGGCGGGAGACGCGCTTCCTCCGCCGCCTCGGCGCCTGCCTCTGGTGGCCCGAGGAAGGCCTTCCCGTCTCCCTGCCCGATCCCGGAGTGGAGGCCGGGCTCCGCCGCCGTCTCTACCGCGCCGGCTGGTCCCCGGACGATCTGGATCGCACCCTGGACGACCAGGGACTCCTCCCGCCTCCCGGATCCTCCGGGGACCCGGCCGAGAACCCCGTGGCCATGGCCCGGCTGGAGACGCTCCTGGACCTGGTCGTCCTCGCCACCTGCCGCATCGTCTCCGACGACGACCCCGCCGTCCGCTACCGGAAAACGTTGTCGCCTCCGGGCCGCCACCACCGGGTGGTGGTCCGCGCGCGGCCGGAGGTGCGCCGCCGCTGGGAGAGCGCGGTGGCCGCGACGCGGGCCCGGGTGGGTCCGGTGCCGGAATGGGCGGTGGCCGTCCTGGCCTCGGAGGAGGCCCTGCGCGAGTGGGCGCAGCAGGATCCGGACCGGATCCCCACCGAGCGCCGGATCCTGGAGCGCGACGGCTACCGGTGCCTCGCTCCGGGCTGCGGGGCCCGGCGGAACCTGGAGGTCCACCACATCGTCTACCGCTCCCGCGGGGGGTCCAACGCGCCCGCCAACCTCGTCACCCTCTGCCACGCCCATCATCATCATGCGCAGCACCGAGGCACCCTCCGGGTGCGCGGCGAGGCGCCGCATGCGCTCATCTGGGAGGTGGGCCTGGCCCCGGGGCGTCCGCCGGTCTGGGTGTACCGTGGTGAGAGGCGCCTCCGCCCGGGGAGGGGCCGAGCGCCCTAGGGAGAGGGGGCGCCGGGCTCCGAGGCCGCGCGAAGGGCCTCGATCTCCTCGACCTGGTAGGGATTCCTGCGGTCGGCGGTCGCGGCCCGGATCGCCGCCACCTCGGCCTCGGTCACCTCGCCGCCGGAGTTCCCCCAGCTGGCCCGGACGTAGGTGAGGATCTCGGCGATCTTCCCGTCGTCGAGGCGGAGGCCCAGCGGGGGCATCTGGTTCATGAACTGCTTTCCGTTCACGGTGAGGGTGCCCCGGAGCCCGTGGAGCACCACCCGGATGGGGATGCCGGAGTCCCCGTTGGCCCATTCGGAGCCGCGCAGGGGGGGGAAGAGGTTGGCCGCGCCCCGTCCGTCCTTGGCGTGGCAGGCGGCGCAGTTGGCGCGGTAGGCGTCCCGCGCGGGCAGGAAGGCGGGGTTCGAGGCGGCCGCGTCGTCCTCGGGCCCCCGGCTCCCGCCTCCCCCGCAGGCGGAGATCACTCCCGCCAGCACCGCGGCCAGGGCCGCGGTCCGGATCACGGTTGTCGTCTTCACGGCGTTCCCCCTCCCCGGCTTGTCATGGCACGCCGGACCGTCCACGATCATAGGGCACTTGGCTGCGGGTTGTGACCCCCGGCGCCCTCCCGGCATCCTTGTACCGGGCCCCGGAAAGGCGCCGGCCGCCCGGCGCGGCGGCTTCGTCCCGCCGGTATCGTCATCGGATCGAACCGAACGGAGACTCATCATGTTGGACGTGAGCTATGGAATCACCCGGACCCTCGAGGGGGTGACCTTCGAGGACGCCCGCCGGCGCGTGGAGGCCTCGCTCCAGAACGAGGGCTTCGGCGTTCTCACCGAGATCGACGTCAAGGCCACCCTGAAGAAGAAGCTCGACCAGGACTTCCGGAAGTACGTGATCCTCGGCGCCTGCAATCCCCCCATCGCCCACCAGGTCCTGACCCTGGAGCCGGCCATCGGCCTGCTCCTCCCCTGCAACGTGGTGGTCACCGAGGACGACGACGGCAACGCGATCATCTCGGCCATGGACCCGGCGGCCATGGTCCGGGTGGTGCCGGATCCGGGCCGGTTGGAGGGACCCATGGGCGAGGCCCGGACGCGCATCCGGCGCGCGGTGGAGAACGCCTGAGAGGTCGGGCCGAACCCCGGTAGCGCCGGCGGGGCGCTGCCGGTGGGAGGTGCTGCCGGCGGGGGGCGCTGCCGGAGCGTCGCCGCCGGTGGGAGACGCTGCCGGCGGGGCGTCGCCAAAGAGGGACGGCGCTGGCCGACCGTGCCAACGGACCGTGCTAGCGGACCGTGCTCCCCGCCTCCCCGAAGATCCCCTTGGCCTTCTCCAGCGCCCGGGCCAGGGCGTCGACCTCGGCCCGGGTGTTGTAGAGGTAGAACGAGGCGCGGGCGGTGGCCGGCACCCCCAGCCACCGCATCAGCGGCTGGGCGCAGTGGTGCCCGGCCCGCACCGCCACTCCCTCCCGGTCGAGGATGGTGGCCAGGTCGTGGGGGTGGATGCCCTCCACGGCGAAGGAGACCACCCCCCCGCGGCCGGTGGGCGGTCCGAACACCGTCACTCCCCCCAGGCCGTTCAGCATCTGGAGCGCGTAGGCGGTGATCTCCGCCTCGTGGGCGCGCACCTCGGCCATGCCCAGCCCGTCCAGATAGTCCACCGCCGCCCGCAGGCCCACCGCTTCCGCGATGGGCGGGGTCCCGGCCTCGAACCGGTGGGGAGCGGCCTTGTAGGTGGAACGGGTGAGCTCCACCTCCAGGATCATCTCCCCGCCCCCGTGGAACGGGGCCATGGCATCGAGCAGCTCGCGGCGGCCCCAGAGGGCCCCGATGCCGGTGGGCCCGAGCATCTTGTGGCCGGAGAAGACGAGGTAGTCGCAGTCCAGCTCGGCCACGTCCACCCCCAGGTGCGGCACCGCCTGGGCGGCGTCGACCAGGATCCGCGCCCCCACCGCGTGGGCGGCGTCGGCGATTTGCCGCACCGGGTTCACCGTTCCCAGCACGTTGGACATGCCGGTCACCGCCACCAGCCGCGTCCGCGGACCGAGGACCTCGTCCAGCTTGGCCAGGTCCAGGGTGAAGTCCTCCCGCACGGGGATGAACCGCAGCCGGGCGCCGGTGTCCTGGGCGGCCATCTGCCACGGGACCAGGTTGGCGTGGTGCTCCATGGGGGTGAGAACGATCTCGTCCCCCTCCTTGAACTCCCGGCGGACCCAGGCGTAGGCGAGAAGGTTCACCGCCTCGGTGGCGCCCCGGGTCAGGACCACCTCCTCGGCCGCGTCCGCCCCGATGAAAGCGGCCACGCGGGCCCGGGCGGCCTCGTAAGCCTCGGTGGCCCGTTCCGCCAGGGCGTGGATGCCGCGGTGCACGTTGGCGTTGTCCCGCTCGTAGTAGCGGGTCATGGCCTCGATCACCGCCCGCGGCTTCTGGGTGGTGGCGGCGCTGTCCAGATACACCAGGGGCTTGCCGTGCACGGTCTGGTGCAGGATGGGAAAGTCGGCTCGGATCTTCTCCACGTCGTACATGAAAACCTCGTCTGGGTCTCCCCGGTCGGTGGCGGCGCCCCCCAAGCCTACCTGCCGGGGAGTCACCTTCCCACCCCCCACCGGATGACGAGACAGGTCTGCCCCCCGGGAACGACCATCCGCCCCTCGGGAACCACGACCAGTCTACCCCCCCGGTTCACATGACAAGAACCGTCAATTTCAGTCCCGCCCCGTTCCCGGCGCCGCCCGGCACATTTCAGAGTGGGCACAACGGTCGATGCGCCTTAGGCTTCAGGGGTATGAGCGGTACTCCCACCCCCGGCTCGGAGCCCGAGTCCCTCAACTTCACTCCCGCCGAACGCCAGGTCGTGGGAGGGCTCACCGCCCTCCTCACCCTGCGCATGCTGGGGTTCTACCTGGTCCTCCCCATCCTCACCCCCTACGTCCGGGGGCTGGCCGGGAGCACCCCCCTCCTCGTCGGGCTCTCGGTGGGCATCTACGGCCTGACCCAGACCCTGTTCCAGGTCCCCTTCGGCACCTGGAGCGACCGGTGGGGCCGCAAGCCGGTGCTGACCATCGGGCTGCTCCTCTTCGCGGTGGGGTCGGTGGTCTGCGCGGTGGCCACCAACGCCCTCACCATGGTGGCGGGGCGGCTCATCCAGGGCATGGGGGCCATCGCCTCGGTGCTGGTGGCCATGCTCGCCGATCTCACCCGGGACCGGGTCCGCACCCGGGCCATGGCCATGGTGGGAATCTCCATCGGCGGCTCCTTCTCGGTGGGGCTCCTGCTCGGCCCCTCCGCCTCGGACATGTTCGGCATCCCCGAGCTCTTCTGGTTCACCGCGTTCCTCACCCTGGGGGCCATCGGCTGGCTGTGGTGGAAGATCCCCAGCCCCCCCCGCATCACCCATCACGAGGAGCTGGAGTACTCCGGCGAGCACCTGTTCGAGGTGCTCCGCAACCGCCAGCTCCTCCGCCTGGACCTCGGCACCTTCAACCTCCACATGTCCCTGACCGCCATCTTCGTCACCGTTCCCTTCCTGCTCCGCCAGTTCATCATGCCCGCCCACCAGTGGCGGCTGTTCCTGCCTCTGCTCACCGTCGGTTTCGTGGTCATGCTCATCGGCCCCCGGCTGGGGGCGAGGCCGGGAAGGGGCCGCAAGGTGGCGGTGGCCGGCCTGGCCGTGCTCATGGCCTCCCTGGCCACCATGGCCCTCACCGCTCCGGCCAGCGTCCACGAGCCCCGGGTCGGGGCCACCGCGCTGGTGGCGGGACTCTTCCTGTTCATCATCGCCTTCGCCCTCCTCGAGCCGCTCTTCCCCGCCCTCCTCACCCGCTCCTGCCAGCAGGCCAACCGCGGCACCGCGGCCGGGATCTTCAACATGAGCCAGTTCAGCGGGGCCTTCGTGGGCGGGCTGATCTCCGGGGTGTACCTGGAGCGGAACGTGGGGGTGCTGTTCTGGATCCTGGCCACCACCACCCTGGTGGCCCTGATCGCCGCCTTCACCTTCCGGGACCCCGAGCACCTCACCGTGCTCGAGCTGCCCGCCGACGGGTCCACCCCCGAGAGCCGCCGCGAGATGGTGCGCCGCTTCCTGCGCATCCACGGGGTGGAGGACGTGGCCTGGACCCGGGACCGGGACCGGCTGCTCATCCGCTACGCCGAGCGCCGGGTGGACCGGGAGGAGCTGCAGGAGGAGGCGGACCGCCTGGTCGGCTCGCGATCGGAGTGAGCCCCGGGCCCGCCCGGGCCCCTAGGAGGCCGGCTGAGAACCGGCCCCGGTCGCGCCGGCCGGTTCCCCGCCCAGGAGCTCCCGCCGCAGCGCCCGCGTCGCCCGCCACCCCGCCGTGCCCAGGATCAGGGCCAGCACCGCCCCGGCCAGGGCGTCGGTGGCGTAGTGGTACCCCCCGTAGATCGCTCCCAGGGCCAGGCCGGGCACGAGGAAGGCATAGACCACGGCCAGCCGGCGGTGGTAGCGCATGGCCATGATCCAGGTGGTGGTGCTCACCGCCACGTGGCTGGAGGGGAAGGCGGCCCCCACCGAGGATCCGTGGTTCAGCACCCAGCGTACGATCCGGGGCATGACGTAGCCCACCGACTCCGGGTCGGGGTGCGGGAACACGTAGTAGGGCCCGGCCACCGGGAAGGCGATGAAGAACAGGAAGGACACGTAGAAGGAGAGGGACACCACCCCGATGGCGATCTCGAAGGCGGCCCGGGACCGGCGGAACCAGAGCAGGAGGGCCAGCAGCGGCACCAGCGCGTAGTAGGAGAAGTAGCAGAGATGGAGGTACTCCCCCAGGGGGCGGAAGGGAAGCCAGGCGTGGAGATCCCGGGCGGGCTGGGAGTGGAACAGGAACTGCTCCACGTCCAGGATGTCCGCGTCGAAGAACCCCACCGGATGGAGGGCCCGGTTCAGCCCGCCCACCTCCGAGTACAGGAGCCCGAACAGGACCAGGGGATAGAAGTCGAGCAGCACCCGGCCCAGCGGGAACCGGCCGGCGCGGAACCGCTCCAGGCCGCCCAGCCGGGCGGCGACGAGGGCGAACATGCCCACCAGGTGGGCCACGGCCAGGGGCAGCGCGTCCGGCACCCGGTGGGGGAAGAGCAGCATCAGCACCGCTCCGATGCCCAGGTAGCCCAGGGAGAACAGGTCCACCGGCCGGAGCGGGGTCCCCGCCACCGCCCCCCTCAAAGCCAGCCCTCCTCCCGGTACCAGCGCGCGGTCTCGGCCAGCCCCGGCTCGGCATCGATCTCGGCCCGGAATCCGAGTTCCGCCTCCGACCGGGACGGATCGCAGGTCCAGGCCGGGGCCAGGAGGTCCCGCAGCCGGTCCGCGGGCACCGGGTTCGGCCGTCCGGCCGCCCGGGCCAGGGCCGCCCCGGCCCGGCCCACCCAGGGGATGACGAAGCCGGGGACGTAGAACGCGTGCGCGCGCTTGCCGAGGCCCCGGGCCAGGTACCGCCCGCATTCCTCCCAGGTCACCGCCCGGGGGTGGGTCGGATAGTAGATCCGGCCCACCGCCGCGTCCGATTCCGACGCGGCCAGGATGCCCCGCACCAGGTCCCGGACGTGGATCACGCTCACCCGCTGGCCGCCCCCCAGGCGGGGAGTCCATCCCCGCTTGGCCAGCCGCCCGAGCATGAGGAAGGAGGTGTCCCGCGGCCCGTAGACGCTGGGCGGCCGGAGGATGGTCCAGGGAATCCGGCCCAGGGCGTCCCGGATCGCCCGCTCCCCGGCCAGCTTGCTCCGGCCGTAGGCGCCCTTGGGGGCCTCGGGATCCTCCTCCCGGCGGGGACGGTCACGCTCGCTGGCCCCGCCCGCGGCCAGGCTGCTCACCAGCACGAAACGCCGCGGGGCGGTGCTCCGGGAGGCCGCCGCCCGGGCCAGGTTTCCCGCCCCCTCGGCGTTCACCTTCTCGTAGGCGCGCTCGCCCGGGGCCCGGACCACCCCGGCCACGTGGAACACGGTGTCCGCCCCCTCCACCGCTTCCTCCAGGCTGCGGGGATCGACGATCTCGCCGTAGGCCTTCTCCGCCCTCTCGGGCAGGAAGCGGAGGTTGCTGGTGGTGCGGACCAGGGCCCGGACCCGCCAGCCGCGGGCGAGCAGTTCCTCGGCCAGGTGGCTCCCCACGAAGCCGTTGGCGCCGGTGACCAGGGCGGTGGGCACGGTGTCAGGCCCCGGTGGGCGCCTCGTAGATGCGGTAGGTCTTGTAGGCCTCGGCCCCGAAGTTCTCCAGCGGCGTGCGCATGGCCAGGTTGTCCTCCAGGATCCAGGAGAACTCGCCGACGTGGATCCCCTTCTCCATCCCGTAGCGGAAGTAGTCCCGGTACATGATCACGTCGATCCCCTGCCGGCGGTACTCCTTCAGCACCCCCAGCACCAGGATCCGCGCCCGCTTGATCTTCCTCGCCGCCCACAGGATCTTGATCAGGCCGAAGGGAAAGAGCCGGCCGTTGGCGTGCTTCAGGGCCTGGTTCAGGTCCGGCAGGCCGAGGGCGAAGCCGATCGGCTTCCCGTCCAGCTCGGCGATCCGGATCAGCCCCGGGTCCAGCACCGGCTTGAGCTGCTTGGCCATGTGATCGATCTCGTGATCGGTCATGGGGACGAAGCCCCAGTTGCGTTCCCAGGCCTGGTTGTAGACGGTGCGGAACCTCTCCACCTCTTCCCGGAACCGGGACTTGTCGAAGGGGCGCACCACCACCCCCGGATTCCGCCGCTGGGCGATGTCGGCCCCGCGCTCCAGGCGCGCGGGGACCTCGTGGGCCTCCATGAAGTAGGCGAGCAGGTCCTTGGCCTTGGTCAGGCCGGCCCCGGTGAGGAGGGCGTCGTAGTACGGCCGTCCGTGCGGCATCATGACCATGGGCGGGGTGTCGAAGCCGTCCACCAGCGCCCCGCAGTCGTCGTTGGTGCTGGGGTTCACGGGGCCGTAGATCCTGGTCAACCCGCGCTCCCGGGCGTAGCCGAGGGCGGTCTCCACCAGCGCCCGGGCCGCCTCGGGGTCGTCGGCGGACTCGTAGAACCCGAAGAAGCCGGCCGCCTCCTGGTGGAACTCCTCGTGGTTCCGGTTCCGGATGGCCGCGATCCGTCCCACGATCCGGCCGTCCCGCCGGGCCAGGTAGGGCTGGATCTCGCCGTGCTCGAAGAAGGGGTTCTTCCCCGGCCGGAGCAGGTCCTTCACGTCGCCGATCAGGGGGGGGATCCAGTGGGGATCGTCGCGGTAGACGGTCCAGGGATAGGTGACGAAGTCGTGCAGGTCCCGGCCCGAGCGGACGGGCTCGATGGTGGGCTTCACCCTAGCCGATGACCCCCAGCTCGCGCCCCACCTTCTTGAACGCGCCCAGGATCTGGTCCAGGTTGGCGTCGGTGTGGGTGGCCATGTACGAGGTGCGGATCCGGCTGGAGGTCTCCGGCACCGCCGGGGCCACCACCGGATTGGTGAACACGCCCTCCTCGAACAGGCGCTTCCAGAACACGAAGGTGGCCTCGAGCCGGCCGATGATCACGGGCACGATGGGGGTCTCGGACTCCCCGGTGTCGAAGCCCATGCGGTTGAACTCCTCGCGCATGTGCGCCGAGGCCTCGTTGACCCGGGCCCGCCGCTCCGGTTCCTCCTTCATGAGATCCAGGCACTTCTGCACCGTGGCCACCGCGTAGGGAGGCATGCTGGCGCTGAAGATCAGGCTGCGGGCATGGTGCTTCATGTAGTGGATGACGGCCTCTTCCCCGGCCACGAAGCCGCCGATGGAGGCGAAGGACTTGGAGAAGGTCCCCACCAGGAGGTCCACGTCGTCCACCACCCCCCGCACCTCGGAGGCGCCGATGCCGGTCTCCCCCAGCACGCCCACCGAGTGGGCCTCGTCCACCATCAACCGCGCGCCGTACTTCCGGCACAGGGGAACGATCTCGGTCAGGGGAGCGATGTCCCCCTCCATGGAGAACACCCCGTCCACCACCACCATCCGGCCGCGCCGGGGATCTACCCCCTTGAGGATGTTCTCCAGGTCGGACATGTCGTTGTGGCGGAAGCGGCGGGTCTCGCCGTAGGAGAGCCGGCAGCCGTCCACGATGCTGGCGTGATCCAGCTTGTCGGTGACCACCACGTCGTCCCGCCCGACCAGGCTGGAAATGGTGCCCAGATTGGTCTGGAAACCGGTGGAGAAGACCAGGCAGGCCTCCTTGCCGCAGAACGCGGCCAGGTCCCGCTCCAGCTGCTCGTGGATGTCGAGGGTCCCGTTCAGGAAACGGCTCCCGGTACACCCGGTCCCGTAGCGGTTGGCGGCCTCCGCCGCCGCCCGGAGGACGCGCTCGTCGTGGGTGTAGCCCAGGTAGTTGTTGGATCCGGCCATGACCAGGGTGCGGCCGTCGATCACCACCTCGTTGGCGCTGGACTCGCTGATGGGCATGAAGTAGGGGTAGTACCCCGCAGCCTGGGTCTCCTTGGCCTTGGTGTAGGAGTAGGCTTTCCTGAACAGATCGGCGACGTCCTGAGCCGAGGCGGGACTGCGAACCGGATTGAACTCCATCCTTCCTCCGAGCACGTTCCTTCGAGGACCTCTCACCACGACCCCGCCCAAAGCCCCTCGTTCGGCCTGACAGGTTGTCCGGAAAGGCTTTAGGGTAACCGCAAGGCAACGCACATTCCAAGCAGTTTCCCGGCCGACGCCGGGGCCTCCGGCGGGCGCCTCCGGCCCCCTACCTGTGTGGCCCGCAAGGGCTTGGACGCCCGGGAGGGAATGCAGTACAATGAACCCCGTTTGATGACCGGCGCAATCGACCTCGCGCCCGGATCGCACCCCGGCGGGCGCTTCCGCGGGTCCCGCCCGAGTCCGCCTCAGTCCCAGGAGATGCCCGACCATGGCCGTCAGGAATCATAAGGGCTCCGAGAACGCCCTGGACAAGGACCAGCTCACCGCGCTGTACCGCAACATGGTCCTTTCCCGCCGCCTGGACGACGCCGAGATCAAGCTCAAGCGGCGTAACCAGTACTTCTTCCAGATCAGCGGAGCCGGCCACGAGGCGGTCCTCACCGCGGCGGGGATGGTCCTCCGCTCCGGCTACGACTGGTTCTACCCCTACTATCGCGACCGGGCCCTGTGCCTGCAGCTCGGGGTCACCCCCCGGGAGATGCTCCTCCAGGGGGTGGGCGCCCACGAGGACCCCGCCTCGGGGGGACGGCAGATGCCGAGCCACTGGGGGCACGTGAAGTACAACCTGGTCTCCCAGTCCAGCCCCACCGGCACCCAGTGCCTGCAGGCGGTGGGCTGCGCCGAGGCGGGAATGTTCTTCGCCGGCCGCCCGGAGCTGCCGGGAACGCCGCGGTTCCAGGAGGACGAGGTGGTCTACGTCTCCATCGGGGACGGGGCCACCAGCGAGGGCGAGTTCTGGGAGGCGGTGTCCACCGCGGCGGTGAAGAAGCTCCCGGTCCTGTTCCTGGTCGAGGACAACGGCTACGCCATCAGCGTGCCCACCATGGTTCAGACTCCGGGGGGCAGCATCAGCAAGGCCCTGGCCGGATTCGAGAACCTCCTCATCGAGGAGTTCGACGGCACCGATCCCGTGATCTCCCACCAGGCCCTGACCCGCCTGGCCCGCCACTGCCGGGAGCGGAAGGGCCCCGCCCTGGCCCACGCCCACGTGACCCGGCCCTACAGCCACTCCATGTCCGACGACCACCGGACCTACCGGACCGAGGAGGAGCTGGCCCGGGAGGCGGCCGAGGACTGCATCGAGAAGTTCCGCGCCTTCCTCCTCGAGGGCGGAGTGCTCACCCGGGGCAAGCTGGACGCGCTCCACGCCGCGGTGGACGAGCAGATCGCCTCCGCGGTGGACTCCGCGGTCCAGGCCGAGAAGCCGGCGCTGTCCAGCGCCGGGCTCCACCTCTACTCCCCCGACGTGGACCCCACCTCCGGCGACTTCGACACCGATCCGGAGGTCGGCGACGACGCCTCGGTGGTCGAGCTCATCAACGCGTGCATGATGGACGAGATGGAGCGCGATCCCCGCATCGTGGTCTTCGGGGAGGACGTGGCCGACGCCACCAAGCCCGAGGCCCTCGAGGCCACCAAGGGCAAGGGGGGGGTGTTCAAGGTCACCTCCGGACTCCAGAAGCGTTTCGGCTCCGAGCGGGTCTTCAACTCCCCCCTGGCCGAGGCCAATATCGTGGGCCGGGCGGTGGGGATGGCCACCCGCGGCCTGAAGCCGGTGGTGGAGATCCAGTTCTTCGACTACATCTGGCCCGCCTACCACCAGATCCGGAACGAGCTGGCCATGATGCGGTGGCGGAGCGGCGGCCACTGGAAGTGCCCGCTGGTGATCCGGGTGCCCATCGGCGGCTATCTGGGCGGGGGCGCGGTCTACCACAGCCAGTCCGGCGAGGTCCTCTTCACCCACAACCCGGGGCTCCGGGTGGTCATGCCCTCCAACGCCCTGGACGCCAACGGGCTCCTGCGGACCGCGATCCGCTGCGAGGACCCGGTGATGTTCCTCGAGCACAAGCACCTCTACCGCCAGCCCTACGCCAAGGGCGCCTATCCGGGGAAGGACTACATGATCCCCTTCGGCAAGGCGCGCCTCCACCGCCCCGGCACCGACGTGACCGTGGTCACCTACGGGGCCATCGTCCGCCGCACGGAGATGGCGGCCAAGGAGCTGGAGAAGGAGGGAATCTCGGTGGAGATCATCGACCTGCGCTCCCTCTCCCCCTGGGACCACGAGGCGGTGGCCGCGAGCGTGAAGAAGACGGCCAAGGTGCTGGTGGCCTACGAGGACAACCGGACCTGGGGCTACGGGGCGGAGATCGCGGCCTGGATCGGCGAGAACCTATTCGAGTACCTGGACGCGCCCGTCGGCCGCCTGGCCGGCATGGACATCCCGGTGGCCTACGCCCCGAACCTGGAGGAGATCATCCTGCCCCAGAGCGAGGGCATCGCCCGGCGGTTGAAGGAGCTGGTCCGCTACTAGCAGGCTAGGATTTACCGCTGGCCGCGTCCGAAGCGACCTCCGGCTCGATCAGCCGGCGCTCCAGGCGCCGCGCCCAGCGGTGGGCCTCCCAGGCTCCCCCGTCGGGCTCGCTCGCCGCCACCACCAGCCCGTGGCAGAGGGCGGCGATGAGCCGGTTCCGCCACCAGCGGCGGTCCGGGGTCTCGGGGGCGGAGTTGGGGAAGGGTGAGAGGACCAGGCCCCCCTCGGCCACGATCCGCCGGGCCAGCTCGCCCTGGGAGGACTCGAGCAGGGTCTCGATCCCGCACCCCGGCACCCCCACCGTCTTGAGCTTCCCGTCCAGAGCGGCCTCGTGGGCGGCGCTATCCACTCCCGGCGAGATCCCGCTCAGGATGACCATGGCGAATTCCGAGGCCACCTCCACGATGCGGCGGGTGTCGTCCAGGTTCTCCGGGGTGGGCCGGCGGGTTCCCACCACGGCCAGGGCCGGGCCTTCGAGGAGAAGGCTCACGTCGCCGGCGGTGCGCAGGATCCGCGGCCGTCCCGGGAGCTCGAGCACCCGCTTGGGGTAGCCCGGGTCGGAGGGACGAAGTTCGTGAATCTCGATGCCCATGGTCGCTTCCCCGATTCCGGCGGGATCGTCCGAACCGGCCCGGTCCCGGCCTCGATTCGATATTGGCAGGTTTCCCCCCGGACCGCCAGATGGGGCCGGGACGTGCCGGGCCCGCCCCGGCCCGCTACCCCGCCCCCGGTCTACCCCGCGAGCCGCGCCGCGATCCAGCCGGCGGCGGCCCCGGCCCCCTCCGCCACCGCCTCCGCCCCGGTGCGCCGGGAGCGTTTGAGCACCGCGAAGCCGTGGTCGGCCCCCTCCACCCAGTGGACCTCGGCCCGCGGCCCCAGCCCCGCCACCACCGGATCCAGGCGCTCCCGGGGAGCCATGGGATCCCGGGTCCCGGAGACGAAGAGCATCGGTACCGGCACCCGGACCAGGTGCCCGGCCCGGATCCGCTCCGGCTTCCCCGGCGGGTGGAGCGGGTAGGCGAAGAGCACCAACCCCCGGGGCCGGAACTCCGGGTGTTCTTCCGCGGCCACGGTGGCCATGCGGCCTCCCATGGACCGGCCGCCGGCGAAGAGCGGGAGCCCTTCGGCCTCCGGCCGCGCCGCCGCCCAGGCCAGGGCGGCGAGCCAGGTCCGGACCAGGACCGGCTTCGCGTCGGGCGGCTTCCGCCGCCCCTCGGCATAGGGGAAGTTGAACCGGCAGACCGCCGGCCCGCGCGCGGCCAGGGCCTCGGCGAGAGCGGTCATGGCCGGATGGTCGTAGCGCTGGCCCGCCCCGTGGGCGAGGACCAGGGCCGCCCGCGCTTCCCTCCGTCCGGTGTCCGGGGGAAGGTTCCAGACCGCGCTCACCGGTCCGTTGTCCGTGTCGATGATGGAATCCACGCCCATTCCCGCCTCCCCGCGGGCTTCCGGCCGCCGGCTAGAACAAGCTCACCATGTAGGCCACGAAGGCGGCCGAGATCAGCGCGCCCCCCACCCGGCCCACCCGCCGCTTCCAGACGAAGAACGGTCCCAGGAGCAGGGTGAAGGCCAGGAGCCACCACACGTCGCCGGAGAGGAAACCCGGATCCACCCGGAGCGGCCGGAGCAGCGCGCCCACCCCGAAGATCCCCAGCAGGTTGAAGATGCTGGAACCGACCACGTTCCCCACCGCCACGTCGGTGCGTCCGCGGAGGGCGGCGATGAGGGAGCTGGCCAGCTCGGGAAGGCTGGTGCCCATGGCCACCACCGTGAGCCCGATCACCCGCTCCGAGATCCCCAGGTTCCGGGCGATCCCGGTGGCCCCGTCCACGATCAGGTTGCCCCCGGCCAGCAGGCATACCAGGCCGATCAGGACCAGCACCGTCTGGCGGACGGCGGCCCGCCGGGGCACCAACACCTCCGGCTCCCCCGCCTCGCGGCCGGCGGCCTCGCTCGCGGCCACGTCCTTCCGGGCCAGGCGCACCATCCAGACGGTGAACCCGGTCAGGGCCAGGAACAGGACCGCTCCCTCCCCGCGGCCGATCCCTCCCCCCGAGGCCATGAAGACCATCGACACCAGGGTGGCCAGGACCAGGAACGGCCACTCGTGGGTCATGGTCTTCCGCTCCACCGGGAGCGGCACCGCCAGCGCGCACACCCCCAGCACCAGGCCCAGGTTGAAGATGTTGGAGCCGACCACGTTCCCGATGGCCACGTCGGGGCTGCCGCGGAAGGCGGCCACCACGCTCACCACCAGCTCGGGCATGGAGGTGCCGGCCGAGACCACGGTGAGCCCGATCACCGCCGGGGTGACCCGGAGCCTCAAGGCCAGGCCCACCGCGCCCCGGACCAGGGTCTCCCCCCCCGCCACCAGGAGGACCAGTCCGGCCAGGACCAGGAGGACGTCGGTCAGGATCACGTGGGGATCCCGTACTGGCGGAGGACCTCGTTCAGGGAGGTCTTGCGGTCGGTGGACGCCTTGCGGTGCCCGATGATCAGCGCGCAGGGCACCTCGTAGGTGCCGGCGGGGAAGGTCTTGGGCCGGGTCCCGGGGATCACCACCGCCCGCGCCGGAACCCGGCCCCGGTGCTCCACCGCCTCGGACCCGGTCACGTCCACGATGGGAGTGGACGAGGTGAGCACCACCCCCGCTCCCAGCACCGCCTCCTCCTCCACCCGCACCCCTTCCACCACGATGCAACGCGAGCCCACGAAGGCGCCGTCCTCCACGATCACCGGCGCGGCCTGGACCGGCTCCAGCACTCCCCCCAGCCCCACTCCTCCGGAGAGGTGCACGCCCTTCCCCACCTGGGCGCAGGAGCCCACCGTGGCCCAGGTGTCGACCAGGGTCCCCCGGCCCACCCGGGCTCCGATGTTCACATAGCTCGGCATCAGCACCGCGTCCGGCTCCACGAAGGCGCCGTAGCGCACGGTGGCCGGGGGCACCGCCCGCACCCCCGCCTCCTCGAAACCGCGCTTCAGGGGAATCTTGTCCCGGTACTCGAAGGGGCCGTGCTCGATGGTCTCCATCGCCCGGTGGACGAAGTAGAGGAGGACCGCCTCCTTCACCCAGGCATGCACCGTCCAGTCGTCACCGGTCTTCTCGGCCACCCGGATGGCCCCGCTGTCCAGGGCGGCCACCGCCCGCTCCACCGCCGCCACCACGTCGGGGTCCTTCCGATGGCTGGGCTCTTCCCAGGCGGCGTGGATGAAGGCGGCGGACTCGGTCCAGAGCGAATGGTCCATGGAACGTCTCCCGGGTAGCGGTGGGCGGAGCATGGCGGGTGAGCCGGTTGCCGGCTCCCCGGACTATACCGGGAGCTTCCCGAGCCTCACCAGAGCCTCGGCGAGTTCCTCCTCGGGGAGGGTCAGGGAGAGCCGCACGAACCCCTCGCCGGCCGGACCCAGGGCCCGGCCCGGGAGCACCACCACTCCCGCGTCCAGGCAGTGGAGGGCGAAGCTCTCCGAGGTGTCCGCCTCCGGGACCGGGAGCCAGACGTACATCGCCCCTTCGGGGGGCTCGGGGGCGAACCCGGCCCGCCGGAGCCCGTCCACCACCAGGTCCCGCCGGCGCCGGAACCGCTCCCGGATGGCCGCGGCGTGGGTGTCGTCGCTCCAGGCCGCCGCCGCCGCCCGCTGGATGAACTCCGGGGTGGCCACCCCCACCGCGGGCCGGAAGCGCTTGAGCGCCGCCACCGCGCGGCGGTCCCCGGCCAGGAAGCCGGTGCGGTAGCCGGCCATGCCCGAGCGCTTGGAGAGGGTGTGGAGGACGAGCACGTTCTCCCCCCCGGCGGCCAGCGCGGTGCCCGGAGGCTCTCCGTAGTAGAGGTCGGCGTAGGCCTCGTCGGCGGCCAGGAGCACCCCGTGCTCCCGGGCCCGTCCGGCCGCCCGGGCCAGGTAGTCCGCCGGGGCGACGGCGCCGGTGGGGTTGTTGGGGTAGTTCAGCCAGAGGATCGAGGTCCGGTCCCAGGTCGAGTCGGGGATCGCGTCCAGATCCGGGAGCCACCCCAGCCCGCCCCGGAGGGGCATGGCCACCGGCTCCCCCCCCGCGGCCCGGGCGCCCAGGGCATAGACCGGATAGCCGGGCTCGGGGACCAGCACCACCGGCCGCCGCTCCCGGTCCATGAAGGCCAGGGGCAGGGTGAAGATCAATTCCTTGCTGCCGTTTACGGGCAGCACCTCGCGTTCGGGGTCAACCTCCGCCCCGAAGCGCCGGTGGAGCCAGCCCGCCGCCGCGGCCCGCAGCTCGGGAAGCCCCACCGCCCGCGGGTAGGGGGAGCGCTCGGGCACCGCGTCCATCAGGGCCCGGCGGATGGGCTCCGGGGTGGGCTCCCGGGGATCGCCCATGCCCAGGTCGATCACCCGCAGGCCGCGGGCCTCCCGGTCCGCCCGCAAGGCGTCCAGCCTGGCGAAGGGGTACTCGGGGAGCCCGGCCAGGTAACGGCTGCGCGGAAGTTCGCTCAAGACGCCTCCGCGGTGAGCAGGGCCAGCAGCACCCGGTAGCTTCGCACCAGGGCCGGCACCGGCACCCGCTCCTCCCGCTGGTGGGCGAGCTCCGGGGTGCCGGGCCCGAAGTTGACCGCGGGCACCCCCAGGAGCGCGAACTGGGCCGCGTCGGTCCAGGCCTGCTTGGCCCGGGCCTCCAGCCCATGGTCCCCGATCAGCCGCCGGACGGCGGGATCCTCGACGCGGGCCGGAGCGGCGGGAGCCAGATCCACGATCTCCACCTCCGCCCCCTCGGGGACCAGGCTCCGCAGGTGGGCCGAGGCGGCCTCGGAGGAGCGGTCGGGAGCGAACCGGAGATTGACGTTGACGGTGAAACGGTCCGGAATCACGTTCCTGGAAGTTCCTCCCTCAGCAAGGGTTACATTGATCACCTCGCGAAACACGGCAGGCCCCTGGACCACCTCCCGGGGCGGCATCGCAGCCACTTCGCGGATGAAGGCGGCCCCCTTGTGGATGGCGTTGTCCCCGGTCCAGGGGCGGGCGCTGTGGGCGGCGGCGCCGTGGAAGGTCACCCGGGCGTGGAGGGTGCCGAGGCATCCCAGCTCCACCGCGTTCCCGGTCGGCTCCATGAGCACGGCCAGCCCGGCCCGGCCCAGCCAGGGCTCGGCGGGAAGGATCCGGCGCAGTCCGTTCCGGTCGAAGGCCACCTCCTCGCAGTCGTAGAACACGAGCCCGAAGGAGGGGGCCTCCGCGGCGGGGCCGGCCGGGGCCAGGTCCCCGGCCAGGGCGAGCATCACCGCCAGGGCGCCCTTCATGTCCGTGGCCCCGAGGCCCAGCACCTCGTCCCCCACCCGGGCCGGCTCCGGGTTTCGGTTGGCGGGCACCGTGTCCAGGTGACCGGCCAGCACCGTCCGGGGCTCGCCGGGCCCGTAGCCGGCCACCAGGGCGTTCCCGTGGCGGCGGAGGAAGGCGGGCCGGGTGCGGTCCCGGAGCAGGGACTCCACCCGGTCGGCCAGGGCCGCCTCCTCCCCGCTGGGGCTGGGAATACGGATCAGCTCCAGGGCCAGCGCGGCCAGCCGGTCGGCCAGACGGGGATCCGGTTCGGGGTGGGCGTTGGGCATGGGTCCTCTAGGGCGCGGCGGGGGTCAGGGACCACACTTGCGGCGCAAGCAACGTGAACACCGTGATGCAGATGAGGGTCAGGGGAAATCCGACCCGGGCGAAGTCCTGGAACCTGTATCCCCCCGGCCCGTAGACGAACATGTTGGTCTGGTAACCGAAGGGGGTGAGGAACGAGGCCGAGGCGGCGAAGGCCACCGCGAAGGCGAAGGGGCGCGGGTCGAGGCCGAAGTCGCGGGCGGCGGCGATGGCGATGGGGGTCATGATCACCGCGCAGGCGTTGTTGGTGATCATCTCGGTGAGCACGATGGTGGTGCCGAAGGTGGCGGCGAGGAGCGCCACCGGGCCCAGCCCGCTGGCCCGCTCCATCACGTGCCGGGCCGCGTAGGCGGCGGCCCCGGACCGTTCCATGGCCAGCCCCAGGGAGATCATCCCGGCCAGGAGGAAGATGGTACGGCGGTCGATGGCCCGATAGGTCTCGCGCATGGACAGGCAGCCGGAAAGGATCATCAGCGCCGCCCCGCCCACCACCGCCTTGAGCAGGCTCACCGCCCCGGTGGTGGCCAGGGCCACGGTAAGCCCCACGATGAGGACCGAGACCTTGCCCAGCTTCCGGCGCGGCCGGGGGGGCAGGATCTGGACCACGCTCAGGACCTCGGGGAAGCCGGCCAGGTCCCGGAGCCGCGACTTGGGCCCGTAGAGGAGCAGCACGTCCCCCACCCCCACCGGGACCCGGCCCACCCGGTCCCGGATCATCTCCCGGTGGTGGTAGATGGCGATGGCGGTGACGCCGAACTTGTTGCGGAACGCCGAGGCCTTGAGCGACCGTCCCTCCAGGGGGGATCCGGGCGGCACCACCGCCTCGGCGAGGACGTTCCCGCCCCCCAGGATGTCCCCCAGGTCCGACTTCGCCTCCGAGCGCAGCCTCAGCCCCTCCGTCCCCTGGATCTTGCGGATGGTGTCCACGGGAGCGCCGATGAGGAGCACGTCCCCTTCCTGGAGCACGGTGCGCGAGGAGGCGGGGATGCGGGTCTCGCCGCGGTGGATCTCCAGCACGTCCAGGTCGTAGAGCTCGCTCAGGCGGCTCCTCTCCAGGGTTCGGCCGGCCAGGTGCGATCCCGGGGCGATCTCCACCTCGGTCAGGAACCGCCGCAGGTGGTAGGCGGTGGCCAGGTCCTGGCCCGGCCGGCGGTCGGGGACCAGCCGGGGGGCGATGGTGGTCAAGTAGATGAGCCCGACCACGGTGATGGCCAGACCCACGGGGAGGAACTCGAACATCCCCATCGGTTTCAGGTGGTGGTCCACGACCAGGCTGGCCACCACGATGTTGGTGGAGGTGCCGATCAGGGTGCAGGTGCCGCCCAGGAGCGAGGCGAAGGAGAGGGGGATGAGGAACCGGCTGGGGGAGAAGCTCCGTTCCCGGGCCACCGAGAGCGACACCGGGAGGAACACGGCCACGGTGGCGGTGTTGCTCACGAAGGCGCTGATCCCCGCCACCAGGACGGACTGGAGCCGGAGCAGCCGCCCCTCGGACTGCCAGGCGTGGCGGCGGAGCCAGAGCGCCACCCCGTCGGTGATCCCCGTCCGCTGCACCCCCGCCGAGAGCACCAGCACCGAGGCCACGGTGAGGGTGGCGGGGTGGCCGAAGCCGATGAAGGCCTCGGCCGGGGTGGCGGTGCCGGTGAGGATGAGAGCCACGATCACCGCCAGCCCCACGCCGTCCGCGGGCATGCGGTTGGAAACCAGGAGGGCCAGCGCCGCCCCCAGGATCACGAATAAGGTGATGTACTCCAAGGTCGGCTCCCCAGGGTCGGGTTCACACGGGTTTCGAAGCATACCACGGGCGTCCGGCGCCCACGGAGGCTCGGGGGCTCCCGAGCGGACTCACTCCCAGTCCCCGCTCCGATCCTTCTTGATCCGGGAGCGCCGGCGCTTCTCGGCCAGCCGCTTCTCCTTGGCCGCCCGCCCCGGCCGGGTGCGCTTCCGCTTTCGGGGCGGGGTCAGCAGAACCTCCAGCCGCTCCCGGAGGCGGCCGAGGGCGTCGGCCAGGTTCCGCCTCTGGGACCGCTCCCGCCGCCCGATGAGCACCAGCCCGCTGGGCCGGTGGTGGAGCCGGATGGAGGAGAGGGTGGTGTTCTTGTGCTGCCCGCCCGGTCCCGAGGTCTTGAACGCGGTCACGTCGCATTCGGCCAGGAGCGCCTCGTCGTCTTCGGGCAGGAGGTAGGTCTCCCGCAGCACCTCGGGGGGGACGCGGGACGTGCTCACGAGGACTCCGGAGCCGGGGAGCGGGTCCCCGGGGACGGCGCCCCTTCCCGGTGCTCCAGCGCCCGCAGGCGGGCGATCCGCTCCTCCAGGGGGGGATGAGTGGAGAAGAGCCCCTTGGCCCGCTTCTCGAAGGGCTTGAACGGGTTCACGATGTACAGGTGCTGGGTGGCCCGGTTGGCCACCTCCAGCACCTCGCGGTCCCCGCCCAGCTTCTCCAGGGCCGAGGCCAGCCCCTCCGGATACCGGGTCAGCTCCACCCCGGAGGCGTCGGCCAGGTATTCCCGCTCCCGGGAAGCGGCGAGCTGGATGAGCCGGGCCAGGAGCGGAGCGAGGATGGACAGCACCACGGCCAGGATCGCGATCGCGGCCCCGATCGGCCCCAACCCGTCCCCCCGGTCGCGGCGGGAACGCCGCCGGCCGCCCCCCCACCAGAGCCAGCGGCGGAAGAGATCGGCGAGCAGGACCAGGAATCCCACCATCACCGCCAGCAGCATGGAGAAGCGGATGTCGTAGTTCCGCACGTGGCTCAGCTCGTGGGCCAGCACCCCCTGAAGCTCGGGCCGGGTGAGCCGTTCCCGGAGCCCGGCGGTGATGGCCACCGAGGCGTGCGCGGGGTCGCGCCCGGTGGCGAAGGCGTTGAGGGCGGTGTCGTCGATCACGTAGACCCCGGGCATGGGGATCCCGGCCGCGATGGACAGCTCCTCCACCACGTTCCAGAGCTGGGGATCGTCGGGCTTGGCGATCTCCCGGGCTCCGCTCATGGCCAGGATGGCCGAGGCGCCCTTGTAGTAGGAGAGGAGGGCGACCAGGGCCGCCGCCCCCAGGGCGATGAGCGCCGGGACCAGCCCGCTCCGCGGATCGTCCCCGCTCAGGTACACCGCGAAGGCGTACACCGTGACCAGGAACAGGGCCAGGAAACCGGCGACCAGGAACGCCGAGCGGCGGCGGTTGGCGGCGATCAGGTCGACGAAGGTGGCGGGCACGGCCGGCGTCTCCGCCTAGAAACTGACCTTGGGCGCCTCGCGCTGGGCCGCGTCCTCGATCTCGAAGAAGGGCTCCACCGTGAACCCGAACATCCCCGCGATGATGTTGGTGGGAACCGACTGCACGCGGGTGTTGTAGTTCGCGGTCACGTCGTTGTAGTGCTGGCGGGCGAAGGAGATCCGGTTCTCGGTGGTGGCCAGTTCCTCCTGGAGGGCGAGGAAGTTCTGGTTGGCCTTGAGATCGGGGTAGCTCTCGGCGAGGGCGAAGAGCTGGCGGAGGGCGCCGGTGAGCACGTTCTCGGCCTGGGCCTGCTGCTCGACCCCGCTGGCGGAGATGGCCGCGTTCCGGGCCTGGACCACCCGCTCGAAGGTCTCCTTCTCGTGGGCGGCGTAGCCCTTCACCGTCTCCACCAGGTTGGGGATCAGGTCGTAGCGCCGCTTGAGCTGGACGTCGATCTGGCTCCAGGCGTTGCGGACCTGCTGGCGCATGGCCACCAGACCGTTGTACATGCCGATCACCCAGAGGACGATCGCGCCCAGGATGACCAGGAACCCGATGAGAACGAACACGGATACCTCCTTCTGCGGATCGACCTCCTGCGGATCGACGCGCCCCGGCGGACCCTGCCACTACCCCGACAGTACGGGAGAGACTGCCGCAAGGATCCGTTTCCGGCAAGGGGGTTCGGGACGCCCCCCCCCGGAGGCGAGGCTAGCCGGCCACCGGCCAGCGGGCCAGGAGCTCCCGGGCGGTGTCGGCGTGGATCCCCACCGTGTCCTCCAGGTTCGCGGCGTAGCCGCCGGCCAGGACCACCGCCACCGGGGCTCCGGCGGCGCGGCCGGCCGCGAACACCCGCCGGTCCCGCTCCCGCATCCCCTCCCGGGTGAGGGCCAGTCCGCCCAGGAGATCCTCCCGGAAGGGATCGGCGCCGGCCAGGTAGTAGACCAGGTCCGGGGCCGCGGCGGCCACCGCCCGGGCCAGCCCCCGGTCCAGCTCCTCCAGGTAGCGGGCGTCGCCGGTCCGGTCCGGCAGCCCCACGTCGAGGTCGCTCCGCTCCTTCACCGGGTAGTTGTTCTCCTGGTGCATGGAGAAGGTGAACACCCGGTCGTCGCCCCGGAAGATGCGGGCGGTCCCGTTCCCCTGGTGCACGTCCAGATCCACCACGCTCACCCGTTTCACCGGGGCGCGCCCGGTCCCCGGCCGCGCCTCCCCGTCACCCAGCGCCCACCGGGCGGCCACGGCGACGTCGTTCAGGTAGCAGAACCCCTCGGCGTGCCCGGCGAAGGCATGGTGGAAACCGCCCCCCAGGTGCATGGCCGCCCCCCGTTCCCGGGCCAGCCGGGTGGCGGTCACGGTCCCGAAGCAGGCCAGCTCGAACCAGTGCGCGATCTCCCCGGTCAGGGGCAGCTCCGAGCGGGCGGTGGCGGGAGTGACCCGCAGGGCGAATAGATCCTCCAGGTAGGCCCGGTCGTGGGCCAGGCCCAGGAGCGCGCGGTCCCCGGGCTCCGGCGGGACGAAGGCCTCGGGCCCGGCCAGGCCGGCCTCCAGGATCGCCTCCCGGACCCGCCGGTACTTGACGGTGGGGAACACGTGGGGCCCGATGTCCGCCTCGTAGTCGGGACTGAACACGAACACCGGATCGGGACTCATCCTCGGCACCTCCCGCGGCCGGCCCCCCTCCCGGAATCCCTCATCCCCGCCCCGCTCCGGGCCGATAACCGGAGGGCCCGGCCATCCCTGGGAGGCCATCGCCGATGAACGCCCTGGAACACATCAGCGCCGTCGACTGGCTGGAAGCCATGGACGACGTCTGTTATCTGACCGACCCCGGCGGGATCATCCGCCTGGTCGGGCTCGGCCGCTGGGCCCGCTTCGCCCTGGAAGGGGACGCACCGGGGCTGGCCGACCCGTCCCGGATCCTCGGGCGATCGCTCTACGAGTTCATCGCCGGCGAGGACGTGCGGGACGGCTACCGGCGCATGCACCGCCTGCTCCTGGCCGGGGACCGGGACCGCATCCGCCTCCACTTCCGCTGCGACGGGCCCTCGGTCGCCCGGAACGTCCGGCTGGTCATCACCCCCCTGCGCCATGCGGGGCGCCTGGCCGGACTCCTCCATCGCTGCACCGTGCTCTCCAGCGAACGGCGGGCGCCGGTGGCCCTCCTCGATCTCCACCGCCAGCCGCTCCCCGGGGAGGACGCCGGGCTGCTCGCCATCTGCAGCTACTGCAAGCGGGTCCGCTCCCGGGGGGACGGGCCCGAGGCCCCGGCCCCCCTTCCCGGCGAAGGCCCCCCGGAATGGATCTCCGCCGAGGACTACCTCCGGGGCGGCGGCGCGCCCCGGGTCCGCCTGAGCCACGGCATCTGTCCCGAGTGCCGGACCCACATCGTGGAGCCCGCGATCGCCGATCTCCGCGCCGGCCTGCGCGCGGCGGGCTGAGGGCGCCCGGGGGAAAGCAAACGGACCCGGCCGATAAACGACGGGCCGTCCGGCCGGACACGAGGGCCGCGGCTTCGGCCGTTCGCATCCGGACCCCCGCCGTCCACCGACCGGGTCCAGGGGCGCGATCGCCCCCGTATCCCGTTCCGGGAACCCCGGGGTCAGTCGCCCTGCTTCTTGATGGTGATGCCCTCGATCACCACCGGCTTCTCCGGCTTGTTGCCCGGGCCGGTGGGCACCTTGGCGATGGCGTTCACCACGTCCATCCCCTCCATCACCTCTCCGAAGATGGTGTGCTTGTCGTTGAGGTGCGGGGTGGGAGCCACGGTGATGAAGAACTGGCTGCCGTTGGTGTTGGGGCCACGGTTGGCCATGGCCAGGAGCCCGGGCCGGTTGAAGCGCAGCTCGGGGCTGAACTCGTCCTTGAAGGTGCCGCCCCACAGGCTCTCCCCGCCCCGGCCGGTGCCGGTGGGATCGCCGCCCTGGATCATGAACCCGTCGATCACCCGGTGGAAGGTGCCCCCGTCGTAGTAGCCCTTGGCGGCCAGGCCCTTGAAGTTGGCCACGGCCAGGGGGGCCTGCTGGGGGAAGAGACGGAGGGTGATGTCCCCCATGTTGGTCTTCATGACCGCGACCTCGTCCGCGGGACCGGGGTCCTTGTTCATCGACCGTTCCACGATGGGGTTCATCGAGCCCTGCTCCTCTCCGCCCGCGGCGGCCTGGGTGGACCCGGCGCCGGCGGCTTCGCCCTGCGTCCCGCCCGCCTGCTCGCCCTGGGCCATGTTCTGTTCGCCGGTCTGCCCGGCCGTTTCCTGTTCGTTGGTCTTGTTGCCGCCGCCGCAGGCGGACAGGCCGGCCATGGCCGTCACCAGCGCCAGAATGAAGATAAAGCGCATGACACTCCCCTCCTTGTCCTCGAAGCCGATTCCGCCGCCCGACGGCGGTTCCGTTCGCTCAGCGACACGGTCGGCCATTCTACGGCCCCCCGGGCCCGGTCGGCAACCGCGGGGCGGGATTTGACGCCCGGGCCCGCTTGGGCCAGAATTCCCCGCCGACCCGCTCATCCCAAGGGAGACCCCCATGTACACCCTCGATTTCTCCGACAAGACCGGCATCGTGTTCGGCATGGCCAACAAGCGGAGCCTGGCCACCGGCATCGCCGATTTCCTCGACCGGGCCGGGGCCCGCATGGCCTTCGCCTACCAGGGGGAACGGTTCCGGGACGCGGTGGAGAAGCTCACCGGGGAGATGCGCGACCCCCTGCTCCTGGAGTGCGACGTCTCCCGGGACGAGGACCTGGAGCGAGCCTTCGCCCGGGTGGGCGAGGAGTTCGGGGGGCTGGACTTCGTGGTCCACAGCGTGGCCTTCGCCCTCCACGAGGAGCTGGAGGGGGCCTACCGGAACACCAGCCGCGAGGGGTTCCGGACCGCGCTGGACATCTCCGCCTACTCGCTCCTACCCATGGCCCGGCACGCCGCCCCCCTCATGCAGGGACGGAGCGGGGCCATGATCGCCCTCTCCTACCTGGGCGCGGAGCGGGCGGTGCCCAGCTACAACGTCATGGGCACGGCCAAGGCGGCCCTGGAGCAGGCGGTGAAGCAGCTGGCCCTGGACCTGGGGCCGGAGGGAGTCCGCATCAACTGCATCTCCGCCGGACCCGTCAACACCGTCTCCGCCCGGGGGGTGAGCGGGTTCACCGACATCCTCAAGGTCTACGAGGAGCGCTCGCCGCTCCGCCGCAACATCACCAAGGAGGACGTGGGCGGCGCGGCCCTGTTCCTCCTCAGCGAGCTGGCCTCGGGGGTGACGGGCACCACCCTCCACGTGGACGGCGGATTCCACATCACCGCTCTCTGAGCGCGGCCCCGTCCTCCCCCGCGTCCCCCCACAGCTCCTCCAGGTCCCCCTGGAGCTGGGCCATCACGCTCCGGTAGCCCCGGCGGTGGATCCAGCACGGGCCCAGCCGTTCCAGGGCCTCCAGGTGGGTGGGGGTGGCGTAGCCCACGTGGCGGGCGAACCCGTAGCCGGGGTAGCGGCGGTCCATGCGGACCATGAGCGCGTCCCGGAAGGTCTTGGCCACCAGGCTGGCGCAGGCGATCTGGTAGAAGGTGGCGTCCCCCTTCACGTGGGCTTCCTGAAGACAGGCGATCCCGGGCACGGTGCGGGCGTCGACCAGGAGCAGCTCGGGGGCGGGATCCAGGCGGCGCACCGCCCGGGCCATGGCGTTCAGGGTGGCCCAGTAGACGTTGATGCGGTCGATCTCCCGGGGGCGGGCCACCCCGATCGCCACCGCGGTGGCCTCGGCGATGACGGCCCGGGCCAGCTCCTCCCGGGTCTCCCGCTTGAGGATCTTCTTGGAGTCGTCCACCCCGCGGATGGCCGAGGTCTCGGGCATGATCACCGCCGCCGCCACCACCGGCCCGGCCAGGGGGCCCACCCCCACCTCGTCCACCCCGGCCAGGAGCCGGATCCCGCGCTCCCGATAGGGCTTCTCCCTGCGGCGGAGCCGCCACACCGCGGGCATCACCCGCGTCTTCTTCTGCCTTGCCGTCCCCGCCATGGCGCATCATCCTAGGGATCCGGAGAACCTCACACAAGCGCAATCCCCGGGAAAGGACCGCAGCGTGACCAGGATCTACACCAAGACCGGCGACCGGGGCATGACCTCGCTCTTCGGCGGACGCCAGGTGCCCAAGGACCACGACCGCCTGGAGGCCTACGGCACCCTGGACGAGCTGAACGCGGTCCTGGGCTGGTTCCGGAGCCGCGGTCCCGACCCCGACCTGGACGCGCTGGCGGCCTCGGTCCAGGCCCGCCTCTTCGATCTCGGCGCCCACCTGGCCACCCCCGCCGACGCGGGGAAGGCGCGCGGACACCTGCCCCCCTTCCCCGCCGAGCGGGTCCGGGCCCTGGAGGCGGAGATCGACCGCCTGGAGGGGGACCTCCCCCCGCTGACCCGGTTCATCCTGCCCGGGGGAACCGAGGCGGCGGCGATCCTCCACCTGGCCCGGGCGGTGTGCCGGCGGGCGGAGCGGGCGGTGGTGCGGGTCCTGGAGCGCGAGCACATCCCGCCCGAGGAGACCGGCCTGGCCTGGTTGAACCGGCTCTCCGATCTCCTCTTCGTGATGTCGCGGACGGTGAACCGGAGGGGGGGCGTCGAGGAGGAGACCTGGGCTCCGGAGCCCGGAGCGGACCCGGCCGGCGGCGGAGAGTGAGTCCGGGCCGGCGCCGCGGCCGGGAGCGCGCGGGCTCGGATCAGGCTGGCGCGGATCAGGCCGGCTGGGAGAAGATCCAGAGCAGCCCGTAGGCGTCGCGCACCGCGAACTCGTGCACCCCGGCCCGCTGCCGGTTCACCCGGGTGAGGATCGGGACCCCGGACTTCTCCATCCGGCGGAGCTGGTCCCCCACGTCGTCCACGTACACGTACATCGCCACCCCTTCCCCGGGCCGTCCCACCGCCCGGGTACCCGCCCCGTGTTCGTCGACCAGGTCGAAGGAGAGCTTGCCGGCGCGAAGAGCCGCGTAGCGGTTGTGGTCGTCGATCTCGGCCACGTCGAATCCGAAGCTCTTCTCGTAGTAGTTGACCGCCTCGGACACGTCGGGCACCTGGAGGGCGAAGCTTCCGCCCAGGTAGCTGGTGGCGTGCTTGGCCGCCCGGGTGGCCTGCTTCGCCGCGCGGGGCCCGTTGCCGCCCGTCCGTCCGTTGCCCTTCTGCAAGCTCACGTCGCTGCTCCTTTCACCGGCTCGACCCGCCGACTCATTCATCGGCCTCCGTCACCGACGCCTTCACCGGAAGCGAGCACGGCTTCTAGCATGACGCAACCGCATCCACCGATCAAGCGCCGGTGCGCACGGCGGGAACATCGCGCGCTTGCGCCGGTCTTCGCCGCGGGCTACGATGTTCGACTGGCTCGGCCGTGCCCGGAATCGACCTGCCTCCGGCCGCGCCGTCATCCATGCGCAATTTCATACCCCTGCCCGAGACCATGGAGAGCGCGGTGCTCGACCGCGGCGGCGGGTTCCGCCTGGAAAGGGCGCCGGTGCCCGAGCCGGGGCCGGGCCAGATCCTGTTGCGCCTCCTGGTCACCGGCCTCGACCCCCGCGACCTGGATCCCGCCCTCCACGTGAACCGCACCCCCCCCGGGGTGCCGGTGGGCGAGATCGCCGCCGTGGGCGAGGGGGTGAACGGCTGGGGCCCGCTGGACGAGGCGGTGCTGCTCCCCCTTCCGGCGCTCCCGGGCGCGTCCCCGGTGGCCGGGCTCGCGGAGTACGTGCTCGTTCCCGCCGACCTGCTCGACCGGGACGCGGCGGTGAGGATCCCCACCGAGATGCCTCCGGAGGACGCCACCCTCCTCCCCGCCACCGCCCTCGCCTCGCGGCTCCTTCGCGAGGCCTCGCTGGGGCGCGCCTCCAGCCTCCTGGTGGTGGGCCTGGGCCTGGTGGGACAGATCGTGATCCGCATGGCCCGCCATCAGGGCGTAGGAGGGGTGTTCGCCGCCGATCCCTCCCCCACCCTGCGGCAACGGGCCCAGTGGAGCGGGGCCACCCGGGTGGTGCGGGTCCCCGAGGCCTCGGTGCGGGACGCGGTCCACGCCGACACCGGCGGCCACGGCGTGGACGCGGCGGTGTTCCTCACCGAGGACGCCTCCCTGGCCCACGAGACCTTCCAGTCCATGGCCCCGCGGGGGACCCTGATCCTGGGCACCCCGTTCCCCTCCAACTTCCTCTTCGCCCTCCCCGGCTCCCGGCTGCAGCGGCACGAGCTCCGCATCCAGGGAGTGAACGCCTACGAGCACCGGGACCTCCGCGCCGCCTTCTCCGCCCTCTCCCAGGGCATCGTGAACGCGGAGACCCTGGTCTCCAAGCGGGTGGCCTGGAGCGAGCTGCCGGGGGCGGAGCTGAGCCCGGAGACCTGGGCCCACGGCACCCACGTGGTGGTGTCCGGGCCCGAGGAGGATTGACCGGGGAGCCCGGGCGCTATTCCATACCTCCAAGGTGGCATTTGCCGGTCTTCGTCGCCCAATGGCAGCGGTATTGACCTGACCGGCTCCGGGCCGGTTTCATTCCATACCTTGACGGTGGCATTTGAGGGTCTTCGCCGCCCAATGGCAGCGGTATTGACCTGACCGGCTCCGGAGCCTAGTATCGATTCATCCCCTCTCAGGCGGATCCGGAGAAGGAGCCCGCCATGCGTCCGTCCATCGCCCGACACGCCGTCCTCTTCAGCTTGGCCGCCGTCCTCGTCGTCGCCGGGTGCGGTTCCGACGGCGCCGGCATCCGGCCCGCCAACCGGCCCCCCACGGTGACCCTGACCGCGAGCCCGGTGGAGGGGGACACGGTCGACTACCGGGTGACGATCTCCTGGTCGGCCGAGGACCCCGACGGCCGGGTGGCCGGGTTCCGGTGGGCGGTGGACCCGCCGGAGGGCTTCACCGAGGCCGAGATCGACTCCGGCGGCCCCGGAGTGGTCTCCGAACTCCATCCCGGCTCCGGCGGCGCCCCCGACACCACCCGGGTATCCAAGACGGCGGACGGCGAGACGCTGTCCTTCGACTGGGTCCACACCCGGGAGTACTCCCGCCGCTTCCTCTTCCACACCCCCGACGCCGACACCACGTTGTTCGACGGGTACATTCCCGTGCCCACCGGCATCTTCACCGGCATGCACCGGGTCTACGTCCGGGCGGTGGACGACCAGGGCGCGCTCTCCGACCCCGCCCGCCTCGCCCTGACCGCGAGGACGGTGGCCCCCAGCGCGGAGATCCTGCGGCCGGCATCGGACCCGGCAACATCCTCGTTCCACGTCGGTACGTCAGGTTCTCGTCCGCTGGACCGGCTCCGACCCGGACGGCGGCGAGCGCGGTGGCACCGCCCGGCGGGGTACCTCTACAAGCTCGTCGAGCGCGACCCAGGAGCCGGTCGGGGGTGATCCGGCCCCGGGTCCCTGGGGCTACCGGGACGGACGACTGGGTCCGCGTGGAGGACGGCAATGAAGTCACCGTCGATCTGGTTCCAGGGAAACGGTACGCGATCGGCGTCCGCGCCGTCGACGAGGCGGGAGCGGTGGAACCGTTCCTGGCCGTCGGCCGAAACGTTGTCCTTCTCAGCTGTCAGCCCGGGGCGGATAGGCCGGTGCTCTTCATCTCCGAACCCAACCTGGGGCGCTTCACCTTCACCGCGGCGGACCCGGACACCCAACGGTCCGCTCCCGCCGGGCTGGCCTTCGACTTCGCCTGGTCGGCGAGCGCCGAGGCGTACGGTGGGCGGATCGACGAGCTACGCCTGGGGCGTCGACCTCGCCGAGCCCGGTGAGGACGATCCCGGTTGGAGCCCCTGGTCCCAGGCCACCTCGGCCACGATCTCCCCTGGGCCGGGCGTGCACGCCTTCTCGGTCCGGGTGCGGGATGACGTGGGAGCGGTGACGGTGGGGACCGTCGTGCTGCATCAGATCGACCTTCCCACGGACCGGGAGGTCCTCCGGGTGGACGATGCGGTGAACGGCGCCTGGCCGGAGCCGACCGATGAGCAGGTGGACACCTTCTGGTCCGGCCTCTTCCGGGATTCGAGGCGGTTCGGGGAGAACGATGTCTTCACGTTCCAGGTCTACGGCAACCGGGACCGGCTGAACCCGGCCTTCGTGCCCCTGGAGGAGATGGGGCGGTACCGGCTCCTGGTCTGGGACGCCACCGGCTCCGGGCAGGGGGGCTATAGCGCCCTCCACGACGGTACCGGGGCCAAGAACCGCGCCCTGGGCCTCTATCTCAAGGCCGGGGGCGGGCTCTGGCTCTCGGGGACCCAGACCATCGCCGCCGCCACCAGCCCCGAGAAGCGGATTCCGCTCTTCTCCTGGACCTACGGTCCCGTGGCGGGCGACTTCGCCCACGACTTTCTCATGCTCCGGGGCGGGACCACGGTCCACAACGATCGTGCGAGGTCCGCGAACAACAACCTGGTCGGAGTGCGGATCCCCGACGGGGCCTCGGGAATCTACCCGCGCCATGGACGACCGACCCCGATCAGGCTGAATCCGTTCCAGGGAGGCGTGGCCTTCTGCGACGCGGTGTGGGAGCCCGATCCAGGACCCCGTGTTCCCCGGGGAAATGGACTCGCTCTACGCCTTCGTGGCCAAGTCCCCGGCCTCGGCCTGGAACGCCGACCGCATCACCGGCCTCCGCTGGCACGACCCGGACCCCGACCCCGCCCACGGCCGCGTGCAGTGGTTCGGGTTCCCCCTGTACTACTTCGTCCAGGAACAGGCCCAGGAGACCTTCAACCGCTCCATCGACTGGTTCCGGGAGGACAGCGCCGGGCCTTGACCGGGGCGCGCATTCCGGACCCCGTTCAGCCCTGGAGGTACCGCTCCAGCCAGCCGAGCACGTTCCGCCACCACACCTCGCGGTTCCTGGGCTTGAGCACCCAGTGCCCCTCGTCCTCGAAGTAGAGGAGCCGGGAGGGCACTCCGCGGCGCTGGAGGGCGGTGAAGAGGTTCAGCCCCTCCGAGGCCGGGCAGCGGAAGTCCTGCTCTCCCTGGATCACCAGCATGGGGGTCTTCATGGACTCCACGTGGAGGTGGGGCGACCAGCGGCGGTAGGCCTCCGGGTTCTCCCAGGGCGCGCCCTCGAACTCCCACTCGGTGAACCACAGCTCGTCGGTGGCCCAGTCCATCATCTCGGTGTTGAAGATGCCGTCGTGGCTCACCAGGCAGCGGAAGCGGTCGGTGTGCCCGGCGATCCAGTTGACCATGAACCCGCCGAAGCTGGCCCCGGCGGCGGCGGTACGTTCGGGATCGCAGAAGGGGAAGGTCTCGAGCACGTGGTCGAAGCCCCGCTCCAGGTCCCGGTAGCAGGCGCCCCCCCACTCCCCGCGGATGGCGTCGGTGAAGGCCTGGCCGTAGCCGGTGCTCCCCCGGGGGTTGATCATGACCACCACGTAGCCGGGGGCGGCGAAGAGCTGGGGGTTCCAGCGCTCGTGGAAGTCGAGCCCGAACATCCCCTGGGGGCCGCCGTGGATCAGGAACACGGTCGGATACCGGCGCCCCTCCTGGAAGTCGGGGGGCTTGACCAGCATCCCGTGGACGCGGGCCCCTTCGGCCCCCTCGAACCAGAAGTCCTCCGCCTCGTTCATGGCCACCGGGCCCAGAGCCCCGGCGTTGAGGGTGGTCAGGGCCTCGGCGTCCCCCCCGCGGTGGGGACCCGGAAGATCTCCGGGGGCGAGGTCAGGGTCTCGCGGCCGAAGACCAGCCAATCCCCGTCCGGGGACACCGCGGGGTCGTGGTCGGTGGCGTGGCCGGTCAGTTCCTCCGGCTCGCCTCCGATGGCGTCCACCGCGTAGAGACGCGTGCGCCCCTCGTCCTGGGCGCTGAAGTAGAGTCGGACCCCGTCCGGGGACCACACCGGCGGTCCCGCCGAGCGATCGAAGTCGGGGCAGATCTCCTCCACCCGCCCGGTGGCCGGATCGACCACCATCAGGTGGCGCCGGTCGGCCTCGTAGCCCGCCCGCTTCATCCCGCAGTAGGCGATACGCAACCCGTCCGGGGACCAGGCGGGAAAGGCGTTAGCTCCCTCACCGGGGCTGAGCCGCTTCGGCTCCCCTCCCTCCGCCGGCACCAGCCACAGGTTGGGGTTGGTGGAGAGCGCCTGGGCGGGGTCGCGGAGCGACACGAAGCACACCGTCTTTCCGTCCGGGGACACCGCGTAGTCCGGCTCCCCGGTCAGCGACCGGGGCGGGACCGGATAGGGGCCGGGAGTGAGATCCCGCGCCTCCCCGGTTCCGGCGTCGACCACGAACAGGTGGTCCACCTTCCCCTCGGTCCAGGCGTCCCAGTGGCGGAACATGAGTCCGTCCAGCTCCCGGTAGGCGGGCTGCTCCTTCTCCCGCTCCTCCTCCCGGCGCTCCATCTCCGCCTGGTCGGCGGCGTCCGGGTAGACCGGGGACACCACCAGGAGCCGCTTCCCGTCGGGGAACCACACCGGGCCCCGGGCCCCGAGCTTCAGGTGGGTGAGCTGCACCGCCTCCCCCCCGTCGGTGGGGAGGATCCAGATCTGCGAGGTCCCGCTCCGGTTGGAGTGGAAGGCGATCCGCTTCCCGTCCGGGGAGAAGGCGTGGCCGCCGTTGGAGGTCCCGGAGTGGGTGATCTGAACCGCGTTCCCGCCGTCCAGGGGCACCCGGTAGAGGTGGGTGACGTTCCGGTTCTCCTCCCGGTCGGGACGGGCGGCGGTGAACACCACCCATTCGCCGTCGGGAGAGACCCGGGGCCGGGCGGCCCGGCGATGATCGAGCAGATCCTTGAACTCCAGGGGCCTCGGGCTCATGCCTTCACCTCCCACACCTCGCCGGCGTCGAGGAGCGCCTTCAGGTCCCCTTCGCCGCGCTCCTCCCGGACCCGCTTCACCTGGTCCCAGATGTTCCGCTCCAGGGAGGGCAGGGTCACGTCGCGGAAGACGCCGATGGGCACCGGGAATTCCGGGGGCTCCAGCCGGCTGAGGGCGAAGGCCAGGGTGGGGTTCGGGTCCCGGGCGTCGTGGACGACCACGTCCTCCTCGGTGACCCCGTCGCCCAGGGTCACCACCTCGTAGCGGACCCCGGTCCAGTGGAGGCCCTGCTTCCGATCCGGACCGAACAGGATGGGCATTCCGTGCTCGAGGAGCAGGTTCCGCTCGTCGCGCACCGAGCGCTCGGTGAAGCTCTCGAAGGCCCCGTCGTTGAAGATGTTGCAGTTCTGGTAGATCTCCACGAAGGCGGTGCCGGGGTGCTCCGCCGCCGCCTTCAGGGTCTCCATCAGGTGCTTCTGGTACACGTCGATGGACCGGGCCACGAAGGTGCACTCGGCGCCCAGGGCCAGGCTGAGGGGATTCAGCGGCCGGTCCACCGAGCCGAAGGGGGTGGACTTGGTCCGCTTCCCCGCCTCCGAGGTGGGCGAGTACTGCCCCTTGGTCAGCCCGTAGATCCGGTTGTTGAACATAAGGATCTTGAGCCCCACGTTCCGGCGCATGGCGTGGATGAGGTGGTTCCCGCCGATGGAGAGCGCGTCGCCGTCTCCGGTCACCACCCACACGTCCAGGTTGGGGTTGGCCACCTTGAGCCCGGTGGCCACCGCCGGGGCCCGGCCGTGTATGGTGTGGAAGCCGTAGGTGTTCATGTAGTACGGGAAGCGGCTGGAGCAGCCGATCCCCGAGATGACCACGAAGTTCTCCTTGGGAATCCCCAGCTGGGGGAACACCGTCTGCACCGCGTTGAGGATGGCGTAGTCCCCGCAGCCGGGGCACCAGCGCACCTCCTGGTCGGTCTGGAAGTCCTTCTTGTTGAGGCCGTTCGGTCCCGTGGTGGTGCTCATGTTCACTTTCCTCCCCGCAGCCGGTCCACGGCCTCGGTGATCTCGTCCACGGTGAAGGGCTTCCCCTGGATCTTGTTCAGGCCCACGGCGTCGACCAGGAACTTCGCCCGCACCAGCATCCGGAGCTGGCCGGTGTTCATCTCCGGGATCAGGACCTTCCCGTAGCGGCCGAGCACCTCGCCCAGATCCCCGGGGAACGGGTTCAGATGGCGCAGGTGGAGGTGGGCCACGCTCTCCCCCCCCTCCGCCGCCCGTTCCACCGCCCCCCGGATGGCCCCGTAGGTGCTGCCCCAGCCCAGGACCAGGACCTCCCCGCGCTCGGGGCCGAACACCTCCAGGGGCGGGATCTCCGAGGCCACCCGGGCCACCTTCTCCTCCCGCAGGCGGACCATGCGCTCATGGTTGGCCGGGTCGTAGGAGACATTGCCGGTCACGTCCCACTTCTCCAGCCCGCCGATCCGGTGCTCCAGCCCCGGGGTTCCCGGGCGGGCCCAGGGGCGGGAGAGGGTGGTCTCGTCCCGCCGGTAGGGCTCGAAGGGGCCGCCGTTGGCCGCGGCCGCGAAGCGCACCGGGATCTCGGGCAGGTCCTCCACCGAGGGGATGCGGAACGGCTCCGCCCCGTTGGCCAGGTAGCCGTCGGTGAGGAGGATGACCGGGGTCATGTACTTGACCGCGATCCGGGCCGCCTCGAAGGCGAGCCAGAAGCAGTCCCCCACCGTGGCCGCGGCCAGGACCGGCAGCGGCGACTCCGAGTGCCGGCCGAACAGGGCCTGGAGGAGGTCGGCCTGTTCCGGCTTGGTGGGAAGGCCGGTGCTGGGCCCGCCCCGCTGCACGTTGATCACCACCAGGGGAAGCTCGGTCATCACGGCCAGGCCCAGGGCCTCGCCCTTCAGCGCCATGCCCGGCCCGCTGGTGGAGGTGAGGGCCAGGGCCCCGGCGAAGGAGGCACCGATGGAGGCGGTCACCGCCGCGATCTCGTCCTCGGCCTGGAAGGTGACCACCCCGTAGTTCTTGTAGCGGGACAGCTCGTGCAGGATGTCGCTGGCCGGGGTGATGGGATAGGAGCCCTGGAACAGGGTCAGGCCGGCCCGCCGCCCCGCGCACACCAGGCCCAGGGCCAGGGCGCCGTTCCCGGACAGGTTCCGGTACCGGCCGGGGGTCATCACCGCCGGGGGCACCTCGTAGGTGGACTGGAAGATCTGGACCGCCCCCGCGTACTCCATCCCCCCCTTCAGGGCCAGCTTGTTAGCCTCGACCAGGTCCGGCCGGGCCCGGAACCGGCTCTCCACCCAGCGGACGGTGGTCTCCGGGGAGCGGTTGTAGAGCCAGTACATGATCCCAAGGGCGAAGAAGTTCTTGCAGCGGTCCTTCTCCTTGGGGGTCAGCGCGGTCTCGTCCAGCGCCTTCCGGGTGAGATCGGTGAGGGGGACCGGGATCACCCGGTACCCGTCCAGGGAGTGGTCCTCCGTGGGATTGGCGGAGAAGCCCACCCGCTCCAGGTTCCGGGAGGTGAAGGTGTCGGTGTTGAGGATGAGGATCCCGTTCCGCTTCAGGTCGGGCAGGTTCAGCTTCAACGCGGCGGGGTTCATGGCCACCAGCACGTCCGGGTGGCCGCCCGGGGTGTGGATGTCGTGGCTCGAGAACCGGATCTGGAAGCCCGAGACCCCGGGCAGCGTTCCCGCCGGGGCCCGGATCTCGGCCGGGAAGTCGGGCAGGGTGGCCAGGTCGTTCCCGGCGATGGCGGTGGTGGTGGAGAACTGGGACCCGGTGAGTTGCATGCCGTCGCCGGAATCGCCGGCGAACCGGATCACCACGTCGTCCAGGAGGATGCGCTCCGAGCTGTCGGGGGTCTTGGGGTCCATGGCGTCCACTTCGGAGGAGGGTGGCGGGTTCCGAGGCCGTCGGCCGGGGGCGGACCGGCCTCGCTTCGTTTTCACGGGGTCGCAGTATGGCCGAAGCCTCCGGCGACCGGCAACCGGCAATGTTAGCACAGGGTTGCGGTGCCGGTTCAGGCCTCCAGGATCCGGAGGAGCCGGCGGGCATGGGCCCGCACCCCGGGGTCGCGATGATCGAGGTATTCCCGGCTCACCCGGCGGAGCCGGCGTCGCTGCCGGTCGTTGCCGAATCCGGCCCGGAACCAGACCTCCACCTGCCGTTCGGCCTGGCGGGCCACCGGCCCCGCCGCCGAGGCCCCGTCGTCGAGCCAGCGGGCCATCTCCTCCAGGGCGTGGTCGGGATGGCGCGGGTAGAGTTCCTGGCCTAGGACGTGCCCCAGCAGCCGCCGCACCCGAAGGTGGCGCTCCCCCCGGAACAGGCGCAGCACCTTGAGCACCGCCCGGGGGTCCTTCCGGGCGGGAACCTCCAGGCCGTGGAGGGCGGCCCACCGCCGCCAGGGATCGCGATGGGTGAACCAGGGAGTCATGAGCCGGAACATCTCCCGGGGGGCCCGGGACCACATCCAGTACAGCTCCTCCATGATCGGCACCCAGGGCTTGCGGCCGGGGAGGGAGGCGACCCGGGACATCTCCCGCACGAAGTAGCGGGGCTCGTCGTCGTGGAGGTAGGCGCGGGCGTAGAGGACGGCGGTCCGGACGCCGTAGCGGCGGTCCTCCTCGTGGGTGCCCAGGAAGTCGTCGGCGGCGGCGCGGCGCGAGGGGCCGCACCGGGCGAGGGCGTAGCCCACCTCGTTGAGGTGGTCGAGGTCGCCGCTCCCGCACAGGGAGATCAACCGCCGTTTGGATTCCCGGGAGGGCCACGCGTCGAGCGCGGCCCGCACCTCGGTCTTGACCGGATCGAGCGCAGAACGGGAGTTCGAACTCACTCCGCTCCTCCTCCACGAACGCAGCCAGGGTTTGCGTTCGACCACCGGGCATGATAGGTGGAGCCCGCGCGAAAAGGCCAGAGCAAATTGAAAGAGCCCTCCCCGCCTTGGGCGGGGAGGGCTCGCAGCAACGTTCCGGCGATCTTCGGAGGTCTAGTCCTCGTACCGGGTCTTGATGCCGCCCCAGCTCGACTTCTCCACCGGAGTGGGAGGATTCACGTCGAGCTTGGTGTCCGATTCACCGAAGTACCCCTGGGCCACCTGGGCCGACGGGGGCGTGGTGGAGCAGACGGCGAAGGCACCGGTGTCGATCCCGGTGTAGCCAATCCCGCCTTCGCTCACCCGGCTGAACAGGGTTCCCCCGGTGAACTGGAAGCCGCCGTTCTGGGTTCCGTCACAGGTCGGGAACTGGATCACCGCGGTCTGGAACGATGTGAAGGTCGCCTCCAGGATCAGGGTGCCGTTGGAGAAGGTGGCCATGTTGCCGAAGTCGGCGTCCATGGACGGATCCTCGTAGATCCGGAGGGTGCCGCCGGAATAGTCGGTATTGTAATAGGGGCCGTCGGTGTAGGAGCCCCCGGAGACCAGCCCGGTCATGACGTAGGTGTACTCGAGGGTGGTGCTGTGGGCGTCCAGGTCCGCGAAGGGATCCTGGAAGTTGGCCACCTTGCCCACGATGGTCAGGGTGTCGCCCGCGGTCGAGGTCTTGTCGTTGGCGGCCCGGGAATCCTCCTTGGCGTAGCTGACCCCGAAGTCGATCACCGGGTTGGTGATGGCGGCCTGGACGGCCGCGGGCACGGCCACGGCCGCGGCGAGGAGCGCGAGCAGGAGTAGGCGGTAGCGCTTGGTCATGGTTATTCCCCTCCCCCGTACTGATGCTTCAACTGGCCCCAGGTGCTGGAGCGGGTGGGCGTGGGCTCGGTGATGGACAGGTGGCCGTCGATCTGCCAGTTGTAGCCGTCGGGCATCCCGGGGGTGTTGCCCCGGAGGCCGGCCAGGGTCCAGCCCGAGCGCTGGTCCACCGGGATGTTGGCGAGCTGGCTTCCGCGGTTCAGGTCCACCATGCCGCTCAGCGAGGCCGCCCCGGTGGTGGTGTTCCAGGTGATGGTCATGCCGTTCAGGTCGCCGCCGATGATCGCGGTCCCGTCGGTGAAGGTGGAGGGCGCGGTGGCGTTGGGCGGGTTGATCCCGTAGTCGAAGGCGGTCCCGCCGGCGATGGGATCCTCGTACACGTCGAAGTACCCGGTGCTGAAGGTGATCAGCTTGAAACCCGGGTAGGTCAGGCTGTCCACCGTGGCCACGCACATGTTCGACAGGTAGAACGTGTACTCGTTGGTGCCGTAGTCGTAGGTGAGGTAGGTGGCGTTCATCTCCGTCACCTCCCCCACGGCGTTGTAGCAGTTGGCGGGATTCCAGTAGTCGTAGCCGTTGAAGCCCAGGAGCGGGACGTCCGCCCAGGCCACGGCCACGATGAGAACCACGGCCGCCGCGATGGCGAGGGCCGTGCCCCGATGTCTCAAGGTCTTCATGCCGACCTCCTTTGTCCGAAACACACGTGATGCAGACCGATGACGCCGGCGATCGCCGGAAGGGGCTCCCGCGACGGCCAGCCAAGTGACGATGACAATGCAAACCCGACGACCCTCAAAAACTACAGCATGATTGCAAATCCGGTCAAGATTCGGATTCACAATCGAATCCCGCCGGCGTCCGCAGGAGCCGCCCCCCTTCCCCAGGCCGGACTATCCCCCGCCCCACCTTGAATCTACAGCGGCGTGCCGGCGAGAGCGAAGGTCTGGTCCAGCTCCTCCTGGTCCCGGGCGGCGAGGCGCACCCCCGACCCGCCCGCGTTCTCCCGCAGCTGCTCGACCGAGGTGGCGCCCACGATGGCCGAGGAGACCCCCGGGTCCCGGAGCACCCAGGCCAGGGCCACCTGGGCCGGGGTCTTGCCCCGGCGCTTGGCCACCTTCTCCAGGGTCTTCACCTTCTCCAGGGCCTCGGCGTCCAGCCACTTGCCCATGAACTTCCCGCCGTCGGTGGTAGCCCGGCTCCCCGCGGGGCGCTTCCCCTTGGCGTACTTCCCGGTCAGCACCCCCTGGGCCAGGGGGCTGTAGACGATCAGCCCGATCCCCTCCCGGCGGCACCGGGGGAGCAGCGCCGGCTCCACCCGCCGGTCGAGCAGGTTGTAGGGCGGCTGATGGGAGACGATCTTCTCCCATCCGTTCCGCTCGCAGATCCGCTGGCACTCCACCGTCTGCTCGGCGGTGAAGTTCGACACGCCCAGGTACCGGGTCTTGCCCGCCCGGACCAGGTCGTTGAAGGCGGAGAGGGTCTCCTCCAGGGGGGTCTCGTCGTCGGGGGCGTGGGCCTGGTAGAGGTCCACGTAGTCCAGGCCCAGACGGGTCAGGCTCCGGTCCATGGCGTCCATCACGTGCTTGCGGGACAGCCCCGCCCCCAGCGGCCCGTCCCAGACCCGGCCCATGACCTTGGTGGCCACCACCAGCTCGTGCCGGGGGAGGTCGGCCAGGGCCTTGCCCAGCACCGTCTCCGCTTCGCCCCGGGAGTAGACGTCGGCGGTGTCGAAGAAGTTGATCCCCAGGTCGAAGGCCTTCCGGATCACCTTTCGCGACGGCTCCAGGTCCACGGTGCCGCCCAGGGTCAGCCAGGACCCGAGGGAGATCTCGCTCACCTTCATGCCGGAGCCACCTAGACGGCGATACTTCACGTTGCTTCCTCCTTGTCGCGGGTCGGGGGCGCATCCGGGGGGCGGCCGGAGGGCCGGGGTGGAATCAGGCCGTCCAGCCTAACCCGGCCCCGCCGGCCGCGGCAACGAGGCCCCGGCGACGCTCCGGGCCGGCGAGGAAACCATCTACCCAGGAATTGCATGTGGGACAGCGAGCGGGGGGACCCCATCCCCATCGCCCCGGGCGCCGAGGAGGGCGGCTCCGGTCAGCCGGCGATGAGCCGGATGATCCAGTACAGCAGGGCGGCCAGGACCGCGGTGAAGGGCACGGTCAGGAACCACGAGGAGACGATGTCCCGCAGCATGCGCAGGTTGAGCGCGGCCATGCCCCGCCCCAGGCCGACCCCGACCACCGCACCGACCAGGACGTGGGTGGTGGAGATGGGCATCCCCAGCCGGGAGCCGACCAGGATGGTGGCGGCGGCGGCAAGCTCGGCGCTGAACCCCCGGGTGGGGGTGAGCTCGGTGATCCTGGAGCCGATGGTGTAGATCACCTTGTAGCCCCAGGTGGCCAACCCGATCACGATCCCGGTCCCCCCCAGGAGGAGCACCCAGAACGGCACCGGGGCCTTGGCCTCCAGCACCCCCTGCCGGGCCACGTTCACGATGCCGGCCAGGGGCCCCACCGCGTTGGCCACGTCGTTGGAGCCGTGGGCGAAGGCCACCGAGGCCGCGGTCATCACCTGCAGGTAGCGGAAGATCCGTTCCACGAAGAGGTACTGGTCCCCCAGCTCCCGCTCGTCCTTCCCGGCCAGGTAGCGGACGATGGGCACCGCCGCCACCAGGGCCGAGGCCGCCCCCGCCCCGGCGGCGAGCAGCACCGCCCGCTCCAGGGGGAGGTTCAGGTTCAGGTTCTTGAGCCCCTTGTAGACCACCGAGAGCACGATGATGAACACGGTGAGGAAGATGAAACAGGGGGCGAGGATCCGGGCTCTTCGCACCGGGGAGCGGGCATCGAGGATCACCCGCCCCACGACCAGGAACACCAGGTAGCCCAGGATCCCCCCGCACACCGGCGAGGTGAACCAGGAGAGGACGATCTGCACCATCTTGCCCCAGTTCACCACTCCCCAGCCCCCGGCCACCACGCCGAAGCCGGTGACCGCGCCCACGATGGAGTGGGTGGTGGAGACGGGCAGGCCGAGGCGGGTGGCGAGGTGGAGCCAGACCCCGGCGGCGATGAGGGCGGCCAGCATGCCGTACATGTAGGCGTCGGTCCCGGTGCCGAAGGCGGCGGGGGAGACGATCCCCTTCCGCACCGTCTCGGTGACGTGGCCGCCGACCAGGACCGCCCCCGCCAGCTCGAACAGGCCGGCGACGACCACCGCCTGGCGCAGGGTCAGGGCGCGGGAACCCACCGACGTCCCCATGGCGTTGGCCACGTCGTTGGCCCCGATGTTCCAGGCCATGTAGAACCCGGCCGATGCGGCCAGGAGCACCATCACGAGCTCGAAGCTCAAGTTCCGTCCTCCCCGAGCTCGGGAGCTATCTATGCAGCATCAGACTCAACCGCTTGCCCACGTTCTCCGCGCTGTTGGCCAGGTCGCCCAGCTTGTTGCCCAGCTTGAGCCACATCCACAGCTCACCCGCGGTGAGCTCGTCCTCGATGGTGAAGACCTGGTGGGCCAGCTCCCACTGCACCTTGTCGCACTCGTGCTCCATCACGCCGAGGTTCTCGATGATGGCGATGACCTTCTCCGCCTGGGGGCCGCTGAAGGAGGCCTCCACCAGCTCGTCCAGCTCGTCCATGAGCCGGTTGGCCTCGTCGGTGACCGCGGTGGCCTTGCCGACCAGGGAATTCAGGAGGCCCCGCAGGGAGTCGGGAACGGTCAGCGAGCGCATCCGGAGCAGGATGCCCAGGTCCTCGGCCTGGTCGGCGATGGCGTCCTGGACCCCCAGGAGGTCCAGGAGGTCCCGCCGGTCCACGGGGAGGAAGATGCTCTTGGGGAGGTTGCTGCGGATCTGGTTCTTGATCTCGTCGGCTTCGTGTTCGAGCTCGGAGAGCCGGGCCGAGATCGCCTCGATGCGCCCGGCGTCGCCGGCCAGGAGGGCCTCGAAGAGGGGGCGCACCTGGGCCGCGCACTCGTGCACCTTGCGCATGTGGCTCTGCACCGGGCCGAAGGGGGACTTTCCGAACAGCTGCAGGATGGATCTCACCATGTGGGGTCCTTTGCGGTTCCGGGGGTAGGGGCCGGGTGGACGGCCCGGCCGGGGCAGGACTCTCGCCTTTCCGGACGCGGTTCGTCAAGCCCCGCCGGCCCCCCGCCCATCAGCTTCCGGGGACGGTGGGATTGAGCACCAGGAGCCGGCGTTCGGTGAGGTGCTCCACCGCGTAGCGCGCCCCTTCCCGGCCCAGGCCGCTGTCCTTCACCCCCCCGTAGGGCATGTGGTCCACCCGGTAGGTGGGGTAGTCGTTGATGATGATCCCCCCCACCTCCAGGCGGTCCCAGCACCGGAGGGCCTTGGCCACGTCGGCGGTGAATACGCCGGCCTGGAGGCCGAAGACGCTGTCGTTGACCCGGGACAGGGCCTCCTCGAAGTCCTCGTAGCCGCCCAGCAACGCCACCGGTCCGAACGCCTCCCGGCAGGAGATCTGGGCCGTGGGCGGCACCTCTTCCAGGACCACCGGCTCCAGGACCGAGCCGTCCCGCTCCCCCCCGGCCAGGCGCCGGGCGCCCCCCTCCTCGGCCTTAGCCACCCAATCCTGGATGCGGTCGGCGTCCTTGGCGGTGATGAGCGGCCCGGCCACCGTTTCCTTGGCCTCGGGGTCCCCGGTCACCACCTTCTCCCGGACCGCGGCCAGGAACAGGTCGCGGAAGCGCTCGTAGACCGACCGGTGGACCAGGATCCTCTGCACGCTGATGCAGGACTGGCCGGCGTACCCGTAGGCGGCGGGAGCCAGGCGGGCCGCGGTGGCCTCCAGGTCGGCGTCCTCGGCCACCACCGCGGCCGCGTTCCCGCCCAGTTCCAGGGCCACCCGCTTCCGGCGCGCCTTGGCCTTCAGCGCCCATCCCACCTCGGCGCTTCCGGTGAAGGTGAGGACCCGGAGGCGGTCGTCCTCCACCAGCGCCGACGCCTCCTCCACCGCCGCCGGCACCACGGCCAGGGCGCCGGCGGGAAGCCCCGCCTCCCGGAAGGCCTCGGCCAGGAGCATGGCCGAGAAGGGGGTCTGGGGAGCCGGCTTCAGCACCACCGGGCACCCGCAGGCCACCGCCGGGGCCAGCTTGTGGGCGACCAGGTTCAGCGGGAAGTTGAACGGGGTGATGGCCGCCACCGGCCCCGCCGGCACCCGCTTCAGCAGCCCGATCCGTCCCTCCCCGGGCGGGAAGCCGTCCATGGGGAGGATCTCGCCGCCCAGGGAGCGGGCGGTCTCGGCGGCGTCGGTGAGGGTGTCCAGGCAACGGGCCACCTCCCCCTCGGCCAGGGTGCGGGGCTTGCCCGCCTCGGCGACCATGGCCGCCGCGAACCGGTCCCGGTGCGCGGCCACGTGGTCCCGGGTCCGGAGCAGGATCTCCGCCCGCCGCCAGGCGGGGAGCGCGGCCAGGACCGGAGCCGCCCGCTCGGCCAGCTCGATGGCCCGGTTCACTTCCTCCCGGGTGGCCTGGCCCATCGTGCCCACTTCGTGACCGTCGTAAGGGCTTCGGATGGTGACGCGTTCCTTGGCGTCGCTGAAGGCATTGTCGATGAAAAGTCCGTATTCCATGGGATCAACCTCCCTTCCCTCCCAGTCTAGCGACCCCGGCCCGGTACCGGTACCGGGTCCCCCCCGAAACCCTCCACCCGCACGTCGTCGAGGAGCCAGCCGTCGCCCTGGACCCCGGAGTCGGCGAGGAGCCGGAACCGGATCCACACCTCGCGCTCTCCCGCGTACGGGGTGAGGTCCACCCGCTCGTCCACCCAGATCCCCTCGGTGCCGTCGTACCCCGGCTCCCCCGCCCCCTGGCGCCCCCCCGCGTAGGCGCCCGCGGTCCCCCGGCCGGCCCGGGTGCGCTCCCCGGGAAGCGGGGTCCAGGTTTCCCCCCCGTCGTCCGAGGCCTCCACCCGGGCCACGTCGTAGCCGGGCTCGATGCCCCAGCGGGTCCGGAAGCGCACCGACGCCCGGACCGCCCCCGAGAGGTCCACCGGCCGGGCCAGGGTAAGGCGGGCGTCGGCCCCGGCCCCGTACTCCCGGCCCGGGGAGTCGGAGAAGACCGGGGTCCCGTCCACCGTTTCCACGCCCCAGCCCCCCTCGGCCACCACCCCGTCCATGCCCTCCGCGGCCCGGAGCCGGCGCTCGGTCACCGGACGCCCGACCGTGACCCGGACCGTGTCCCGGCCCAGGAAGCCGGCGGAGTCGGAGAGGGTGACCAGGAAGGCGGCCCGGGCCCCCGGGGCGGCGAACGGGGAGGGGACGAGCCGGAACTCCCGGCCGGGCTCCGGCCACGCCGTCTCCCCCGGCCCCGGCGCCGGGTACTCCGCCCGGGAGCCGGTCACCGCGAGCAGGGAATCGAGGGGGGAGGCGGCGGCGGTGACCGTCCCCGCTCCCGGCTCCGCCCGCCCGAGGTTCCGGAGCCGCACCCGGACCCGGGCCTCGGTCCCGGGGAGCAGGACCCCCGGCGGGTCCGCCACCTCCACCGTGTCCGCCCGGAGGTAGGCGCCGGCCGCCCAGGCCGCCACGCGCCCCGCCGCGGCCCCGGTGGCGGCCAGGGCCGGGATCCGCCCCGGCCCCGGCCAGAAGCCGTCGTTCCGGTTTCCCAGCTCCAGGGTGAAGGCGAAGGTGCGGGGACGTCCCTCCTCCCGGTCGTAGAGCCAGTCGGGGAGGTCGCCGGTGAGGGGATAGAGCAGGTCCCGGGGCCGGCCGTAGGCGTAGCCCGAGGCCTCGGTGAGCGCGCGGCCGAGCCGCATGAGAGCGACGGAGTCGGGGGCGGCGGGGCCGTCCGGCCCCCAGGGGTAGAGGCAGGCCCCGAAGAAGGCATGGAGGTCGATCGCGGTGCCGAAGCGGTGGCGGCGCGCGAAATCCCGCAGCGCGCGGGCCTCCGGTTCCGAGAAGGGACCGGAGCCCCGGTAGAGCGGGCTCGGGGGCCGGGGGGAGGCGCCTTCCTTCCCGCCCCAGCCGGGGGGGAAGTTGCGGTTCAGGTCCACCCCGTCGAGCACGGTGAGGACGCCGTCGCCGTCGTTGTCCCGGAGGTTCTTCCGCCAGTAGCCGTAGGCGGCGGTGGAATCGAGGAGGGCCATGTTGGCCGCGTAGCCGTCGGCGTCCACCATGGGCACGATCCAGATCGCCCTCCGGTCCAGGAGCGCGGTGGCCTCCGGGTCGTGTTCGTAGCCGGCCAGGAGCCCGCCGGCCAGGGCCAGGGCCGCCTCCATCCCCGCCGGCTCCCGGCCGTGGACGAGGCCGGTGACCAGGACCTCCGGCCGTTCCCGGCCGCGCGCGCCGGGTCCGGAAGGCCGGCTTCCCAGGCCCAGGGCCCGGATGGGACGGCCGGCGAGGGTGGTGCCCAGGGTGTCCAGACCGAGCACCAGGTCCGGCCGGGAGGCGGCCAGGGAATCGAGGGCGGCCTCCACCGCGGCCGGGGAGCGGAACCCGCCCGCGCTTCCGCCCCGGCCGGCGGCGCGGTGCACCCGGACCCGCTCCGCCCCGTAATCCGGGGTGAGGAGGGTCACGCAGAGGCCGGCGTCCCGGAGAAGGCGCTCGGTGTCCGGCCATCCGAGGACGGTGGCGCGATACCCGGGGCGGACGGTGAGCAGGTCCAGGTCCAGCCGGGCCAGCTTGCTCCAGGAGCCGGGAACGCTCAGGTCCACCTCGTAGAGGGGGAGGGGCGAGGGGACCGGACCCCGGGCGGCCCCGCCCGGGCGGAAGGCCGGGGGGGACGCGACGGCGGAGGCGGCAAGGACCACGGCGGCGACCAGGGCGGCCAGGACGGCCGGGGTGGCCGGCGCGGCAGACGCCCCGGAAATCCCCGCTCCTCCCCGGATTGCCCGGAATAAGTTCATGCCTTGCATTATACGTAGAGGGGGGTCGCTCCCCGCTCCGATTGGCGGCGCGGTCGAGAGCGGCTAAGATCAACCGTCATGAACCTCAGAAACCCCTTTCTCGGCATCCTCGTGATCGTGGTCCTGGGGGCCGCGGTGGGCATCGGCTTCAACGCGCTCCGCCCCGACCCGTTACCCTGGATCACCGTCCCCAAGCAGGCGGTGGCCTTGGAGTCCCTGACCGAACCCATGGCCGGGGACGATGAGGTGGCCGGCCGGATGGAGACCGACGGCGCCGCCTCGGAGCCCACCCCCGCCACCACCGAGGCCATGGAGGGGACCGACGGCCACGAGCCGGCCGGGACTCCCTCCCCGGAGCCGGAAGCAAAGCCCTCGACTCCCGCGCCGGCCGAATCCGCCGCCCCGGCCAAGGCCGAATCCACCGCCCCGGCCGACACCGGCAAGGCCCCCGCGCCCCCGGCCGGGAAGAAGCTCTACGCCGACATTCCCGAATCCAAGGTCCCCATCGACGTGGGGCTGGCCAAGGCCAAGGAGTTCTACGACCGCGGCGGGCTGCTGGTCCTGGATGCCCGGGACCCCGGAGAATACGCCGAAGGCCACATCAAGGGGGCGCTGGATGCGCCCTACGACGACAAGGTCGGGGACATGGAGTGGCTGATGGCCATGGGCAAGGAGACCCGCCCCATCCTGGTCTACTGCGACGGCGGCGACTGTGAGCTGTCCCTGGACCTGGGCACCGAGATCACCCGGAGCGGCAACCGCCGGGTGCTCATCCTCACCGACGGATACCCGGGCTGGAAGGACGCCGGCTATCCGGTCGCCACCGGGGAGAAGCCATGATCGACCGGGCTCGCTTCAACTGGCGGTACCTGTTCCGGCTGGCCCTGGGCGCGGTGTTCATCTGGGCCTCGGTGGGGAAGATCGCGGACCTGGCCGGGTTCGCCGGCGAGATCCACAACTACCACATCCTCCCGGTGCCGCTGGAGAACCTGCTGGCCATGACCCTGCCCTGGATCGAGCTCCTGGCCGGGGTGGCCCTGGTGCTGAACGTCCTCCCCCGGGGGGCCACCCTGCTCCTGGGGATCGCCCTCGGGGTGTTCATCCTCGCCATCGGCTCCGCCATCGTGAGGGACCTGGACATCGCCTGCGGCTGCTTCGGGACCTCGGACGCCACCCGCACCGGCTGGTTCGCCCTCCTCCGCGACGTGGGCTTCCTGGTCCTGGCCGTGCTCGGCTACCCCTGGGGGGAGAGCCGGTCCCCGAAGTCCGTCGTCCGTCCCGCCGAGGCGGTCTAGCGCCCCCGGGCCGGGCCACCCCCTTCTCCGGGCTTGCCCCCGGTTCCCCGCCGCCGTAGGCTCCCCGGGTGAATTTCTGGCTTCTCCTCCTCATCGTGGGCGGCGGGTTCCTGGCCGGCATCATCAACGTCATGGCCGGGGGCGGCTCACTCATCACCCTCCCCCTGCTCATCTTCGCCGGACTCCCCCCCACCGTGGCCAACGGAACCAACCGGGTGGCCATCGTGCTCCAGAACGTGAGCGCCCTGGCCGGGTTCCGGAGCAAGGGGCTGACCCTGGGGCGGACGGCCTGGCTCCTCCTCATCCCCTCCCTGGCCGGCGCCTACCTGGGGGTGCGCCTGGCCGTTGACCTGGACGAGACGGTGATGCGGCGGGCCATCGGCGTCATCCTGGTGGTGATGCTGGTGCCGCTCCTCCGCCGCCGGAAGCCGCGCCCCCGTGAGGACCGCGCTGCCATGCCCATGCGCTGGTGGATGTGGCCGGTCTACTTCGCGGTCGGCATCTACGGGGGATTCCTCCAGGCCGGGGTGGGATTCTTCTACCTCGCGCTCCTGGTCGGACTCCAGGGCCTCGACCTGGTCCGGGCCAACCACGTGAAGGTGTTCCTGATCCTGGTCTACAGCATGCTCGCCCTGGCCCTGTTCATGGCCGGGGGGAAGGTGGCCCTGGTCCCGGGGCTGGCCCTGGCGGTGGGGAACGCCGCCGGAGGCTGGGTGGGGGCGCACCTGGCCGTGACCCGGGGCGAGAAGCTGGTCAAGGTGGTGCTGGCGGCGGCGGTGCTGGTCTCGGCGGCGCAGCTCACCGGTCTGGCCCGGCTCCTCGGCCGCTGGCTGGGCCTGGGAGGATGAACGGCGTGAACCCCGGCGACCGGGAACCGGTCTTCGACATGCACACCCACTTCTTCGGACCCGAGTTCTTCCGGGTCCTGGCTGCGGCCGCCCACCCGCGCGGCGAGACCGAGCCCGGCTTCGCCCGGCTGCGCGCGGGCGGGATCGAGGTGCCCCGGGTGTCCGCGGCCGAACACGCGCGTCGCTGGGTGGCGGAGATGGACCGGCACGGGGTGGATCGCATGGTCACCTTCGCCAGCCTGCCCGAGGAGATGCCCTCGGTGGCCGAGGGGACGGAGGCGGCGGGGGGACGGCTGATCCCCTTCTGCCTGGTCGACCCCGCCCGCCCCGACGCCGCCGGACGGGTGGCCGAGCTGGCCGGCGGCTACGGGGTGCGGGGGCTGGTGCTGTTTCCGGCCATGCACCGGGTGGACCTCTCCGACCGCGCCCTGGATCCCTTCTACGCCGCGGTGGAGCGGGCCGGGCTCCCCCTCGTCGTCCACATGGGGGTGCTGCGGGTCCACGTCCGGGACGTGCTCGGCCTGCCCTCCGACTTCGATCTCCGCTACGCCGTTCCCGGCCGGTTGGACGGGGCGGCCGCCCGCCACCCCGGGATCCGGTTCGTGATCCCCCACTTCGGGGGCGGGTGGTTCGAGGAGGTGCTGGCCCTGGGCCGGGCCCGGGCCAACGTGTCCGTGGACACCTCGAGCAGCAACTCCTGGATCCGGCTCCGGGACGGCCTCACCCTGGCCGGGGTGTTCCGCCGCTCCCTGGACGCCCTGGGCCCGGAGCGCGTGCACTTCGGCACCGACTCCAGCGCCTTCCCCCGCGGCTGGCGCCGCGAGGTCTACGACGAGCAGCGCCGGGCCCTGGACGAGGCCGGGGTGGGCGCGGCCGACCGGGAGCGAATCCTTTCCGGCAACACCAGGGACCTGGTGGGCGGCTGAGCCCTTCCGCCCCGCCCTTTCTCTCCTACCCCGCCCGGTCTAGAATGTCCCCCATGGACGTGAAGGCGACCTACGAGGAAGGCCACCTGCTGGTGGCGGCGGTGCGCATCCTCAAGCACCGCCACCAGGGGCGCCCGCCCACGGTGGAGGAGGCGGCGGTCACTGCCGGCCTCTCCAAGGAATGGGCGGGGGTGCTGGCCGGAGCCCTGGAACGGGAGGGGATCCTGGTCGCGCTCAAGGGCCCCTTCGAGACCCGGCTCGACGTCGGCGACCACCTGGCCCTGGAGAAGCTCCCGCGCGGGCAGGCGGGCCCGGGGGTGGACGAGGAGCTCAAGGAGTTCTCGGCCCGCAAGCGCCGCGAGGAGGAGACCCTGCGGAACCTCTTCGCCACCGGGGACGCCCTCCGCAAGCAGGAGAAGAAGCTCGACCGGCTGGCCGACGATCTGAAGAAGTTCAAGTCGAAGAAGCCCGGGTCCTCGTCGCTCTTCGGCGATCCCCCCGAGGAGGATTGACCCCGTCCGGGGGCCGGGGCACGCCCGGCCGCGACCGGGCGCGGTCCCCCATCATCCCAGGAGCGATGTCATGACGGAGTCCGGCCGCCGATCGATACGGGTGGGCATCCTGCTCGGGCTCCTGGCCGCGGGCACCTGGACCGCAACCTTCGCCGGACCCTCCCGGCGGGCCGGGGAGACGCCCCCCTTCCCCATCCTCACCCTGGCCGGCACCTGGTTCGACGACGCCGTCCTCCCCACCGGGACGCACCCGGACCCGGACGCCGCCCCCCGGATCGGCGTCACCCGGGGCGAGGCGCGACTGGCCGTGCCCATGGTGCTGGGCAGCCGCCACAGCGCCATCGTCCACGGGTTCGAGTACCACCTGGTGCACCTGCGCATTCAGCGGGCGGGGGGGGACGCGGGGCCGCTGCCTCCCCAGGACCTGCATACCCTGGCCTACTCCCTGGGCTGGCACCAGTATCTCTCCCCCACCTGGCGCCTCACCGCGCACGTCCGGCCGGAGCTGGCCTCGGACCTGCACCGGATCGACGGCACCCAGTTCCACCTCCAGGGCGGCCTGCGCCTGGACCACCGATGGACCCGCACCCTGATCGCCGGCCTGGGCGCGGGCTTCGGCTACGACTTCGGGCGGCCCCTGGTCGTTCCCCGGTTCCACCTGCTGTGGGAGGCCGGACCCCTGTGGGCCGAGCTCGACCTCCCCACCGACGCCCAGGTGTTCCTGCGCGCCCGCCCGGGTCTCATGCTGGGAGGGACGGCGCGCCTGCGCGGAAACCGCTACCGGATCGGCGCCCCCGGCGCCACCCACCGGGACCTCGTCCGCTACTCCGAGGCCACCGCCGGCCCGGCCCTGCGCTGGCGGCTCCAGGACGGCCTCTACCTGGACCTGGAGAGCGGGGTGGCCTTCGCCCGGGTAATGACCCTCCGGGACGACGGGGACCGGCGCACGGTCCGGGACCTGGACCCGGAATCCGCCTTCACCGCCCGCGCCGCGCTCTCGGTCACCCGGTGAGCGGGACCGGCGGCGCCGGCTCGGCCGCCTCCCTGGTCGTGGGGGGCGGGCTCATGGGGCTCGCCGCCGCCCGCGCGCTCCAGCGCCGGGGCGCGGGGCCGGTGCGTATCCTGGAACGCTTCCGGCTCGGGCACGACCGGGGGAGTTCCCATGGCGCCTCCCGCATCACCCGCACCACCTACGGGGAGGAGGTCTACTCCCGGCTCATGCAGACCGCCCGGGCCGCGGACTGGCCCGAGCTGGAGCGGGAGCACGGCGCCCCCCTCATCCACCTCACCGGCGGGTGCTTCTTCGGACCCGCGTCCACCTTCGACCCCGTGGCCGCCGTGGCCGCCCGCTTCCCCGAGGAGATCGAACGGCTCTCCCCCGCCGAGGCCGCCCGCCGCTTCCCCCTCTTCCGGTTCGACGAGGCCGCGGGCGCGCTGGCCGATCGCACCGCGGGAGTGGTCGACGCCGCCGGAACCCTGCAGGCCCTCACCCGGGGCTTCCTGGGCGCGGGAGGGACGGTGGACGAGGAAACCCCGGTCCTGGAGCTCGTCCCCGGCGGCGACCGGGTGCGGGTGCGCACCGGCCGGGGCTGGCTGGAGGCGGAGCGGGTGGTGGTGGCGGCGGGGGCCTGGACCCCGGTGCTGGTACCCGCCCTCCGTCCCCGGCTCACCGTGCGCCGCCAGCACGTGGGCTACTTCCGCCTCGCCGGCGACCCGGCCGCGGTGCGTCCGGATCGCATGCCGGTGTGGGCGTGGCTGGGCGCGGACGATTCCGCCTTCGCCTACGGCCTCCCCGAGTTCGGGCGGCCGGGGATCAAGGCCGCCCGCCACGACGTGTCCACCGGAGGGCCCGGCGACGATCCCTCGCACCACCCCCCGCCCTCCGAGACCGCCCTTGCCGGGCTGCGGGAATTCCTGGGCCGGCTGTTCGCGGTGCCGGTGGTGGAGCGGCTCCATGCCGAGACCTGCCTATACACCAACGCCCCCGGCGAGGACTTCGTGCTCGACCTTCTCCCCGGAGATCCCCGGGTGGCGGTGGGGGCAGGCTTCACCGGACACGGCTTCAAGTTCGGCCCCCTGGTCGGGCGCATCCTGGCCGAGCTGGCGCTGGACGGGCGGACCTCGGTCCCGGCCTTCGAGGCCGAGCGGGCGCGGTTCCGGCTGATACGGGTGCCCAACGTCTAATCGGTTCCGGCGAATCCCCTTGTCGACCGGATTGAGACGGGCCATTGCCGTCGGTGGCCGGCTCCTCTCCCCGTTGGTGGTCCGGATTGAACTTGTTCCGGAATGACGGAACCGGCCCGGAAGTATTTTCAGGGTGTCCCGCCCCGACGGATGCGGCGGCATGCCGCTTCCGTTCTTCCCGTGAACCCTATGAGGTGCGTCATGAAATTGTTCCTTTGTCTCGGCGTGGCCTGCGTCCTGGCCGTGGCCGGATGCGGCAGCGATTCCTCGGTCTCACCCACCGCCCCCTCCTCCCAGATCTCCCTCGTACCCAGCGCCGGCCCCGGCGGCGGCGGGCGCCCCGCTCCCGGCAAGCCCGGGTACGAAGAAGCCTACGTGGCCGGTCGGACCGTCACCATCAACGCCATCGAGCTCTCCCAGGTCGCCCCCGAGAAGGCCCAGGCCGATCTCTACGAGGTGGTGTATCCGAACGGCTGGGCGGACCTGGGTCTGGCTCCGCCCCAGTGCAACCCCTGCGATCATGAACACAACGGCATCGATCCCACCGACTACCACGATCACGTCCTGGACTCCATGCCCGCGGTGCCCGGCCACGGCGAGTACCGGGCCCTGTGGCACGTCTACGTGGTGGTGCCGGCCTACGGGAGCGACAGCGCCCACAACGACCAGGTCTCCCAGGCCTACGCCGCCCACCTGCCGGCCAAGTCCGAGACCGCGGTCGACGCGCTCCTGGGCGACTCCCTTCCCGACGGCTCCCCCATCGCGGTGGAAGTGGACACCAACTTCTACTTCCTGTGCGCGGTGGTCAATCCGCACGCCGCCGGCTAGCTCTTCCTGCCCGGCTCACCATCCCCCAGGGGCTGAACACACCAAGCCCCCGGCCCCACGGCCGGGGGCTTCGCTTACGCCCGGCGGGTGGCGGTCGGAACGCGGTGATCGGGCTTTCCGGAGTCTCTCTACGATTGCCAGGACGGCGGTCCGGCCCGTACCGTGTTCCGGTCCCGGGACGCGGGGCCGCCTCGTTCCCCGTCCCCCCATCGCCGACCGGAAGGCCAGCCGTGACCGACGCACAGACTCCCGCCCCGGCGCAGACGGCCGGGCCCCCCGCCCCCGAGCCCCTGGGCTACGGCCGGATCTTCTCCACCTGGTGGCCCCTGGCCGCGAGCTGGATCATGATGGGCTTCGAGCTTCCGGTGGTGAGCGCGGTGGTGGCCCGACTGGCCCATCCCGAGATCAGCCTCGCCGCCTACGGCGGGGTGGTCTTCCCCCTGGCGCTCCTGGTGGAAGCCCCCATCATCATGCTCCTGGCCGCCTCGGTGGCCCTGTGCCGGGACCGAACCTCCTACCTCAAGGTCCGCCGGTTCATGATCGTCTCCGCCGCCGTCCTCACCGGGGTCCATCTCCTCGTGGCGGCCACCCCGCTCTACGACCTGGTGGTGGGCGGGATGATCGGCGCCCCCGAGGCCATCCGCGCCCCCGCCCGCCTCGGACTCCTGATCATGACCCCCTGGACCGGCTCCATCGCCTACCGCCGCTTCCAGCAGGGGGTGCTCATCCGCTTCGGCCGCACCCGGGTGGTGGGAGTGGGGACCGCGGTCCGCCTCGGCTCCAACTTCTCCATCCTCGCCCTGGGGGCCCTGGTCGGAGGGCTGCCCGGAATCGTGGTCGGCACCGCGGCGGTGGCGGTGGGCGTGGTCTCCGAGGCCGTCTTCATCGGCGCCGCCGTCCGCCCGGTGGTCCGGGGGCCGCTGGCCGGGGCTCCCCCCCCGGCGGAACCGATCACCTGGCGGTCCTTCGCCGCCTTCTACGTCCCCCTGGCCATGACCCCGCTCCTCACCCTGCTCGCCAACCCCATCCTGGCCGCCGCCCTGAGCCGCCTCCCCCGCCCCATCGACTCCCTGGCCGTGTGGCCGGTCATGAACGGGCTCACCTTCGCCCTCAGCAGCCTCGGGCTGGCTTACAACGAGGTGGTGGTGGCGCTCCTCGACGAGCCCGGCTCCGAACGCCGGCTCTTCCGCTTCGCGGTGGTCCTCGCCGCCGCGGTGTCGACGGTCCTGGCCCTGGTCGCGGCCACGCCCCTGGGCTGGCTCTGGTTCCGGACCCTCTCCGGCCTCAGCGAGCCCCTGGCCGCCCTGGCCCTGAGCGCGCTCTGGATCCCGGTGCTGCTCCCCGCCCTGCGGGTCATGCAGAGTTGGTACCAGGGGGTCCTGGTCCACAGCCGCAGGACCCGGGGCATCACCGAGGCGGTGGGGATCTACCTGGGAGTAAACGCGGTGCTCCTGGGCCTGGCCGTGCGGTACTCCTCCACCACCGGCATCTACCTGGGGCTGGCCGCCATGCTGGCCGGATCGGTGCTCCAGACCGTGTGGCTGCGGTGGCGGTGCGGCCCGGTGCTGGTCCGGCTCAAGGCGCGCTGAAAGCGGGGCGTCCAGCGGGGGCGGGGACCTACAGCTCGTCCATCCTTCGCCACAGGGCGTCCAGCTCCGCCTTGCGGCGCTCGTACTCGCGGACCAGGTCCGGGGCCCCGGCGCCCCCTTCCGCGTAGAGGGCCGGATCGGCCAGGCGCGCCTCCAGCTCCGCCACCGACCGCTCCGCGGCCTGGATCCCGGCTTCGAGCCGGGCCAGGGCCTCGTCCCGCCGCCGGCGCGCGGTCTCCCGCCGGCGCTCCTCGCGCTTCCGCGCCTCACGGTCCCGGCGGGCGTCCCCCCGGACCGCCTCCGGGTCCGCGGCCGACCCTTCCGGGGCCGCACCCGTAGCCTCGGGCCCCCCGGCGCCGTCCACCGCCGCCCGGCGGACCCGCGCCTCCTCGTACTCGTCGTAGCCCCCCGGGTAGGGGATGACCCGGCCCCCGGAGACCTCCACCACCCGGGTGGCCACCCGGGTCATGAGCGACCGGTCGTGGGTGACCACCACCACCGCCCCCGCGAACTGGACCAGGGCTTCCTCCAGGACCTCCTTGCCTCCCAGGTCCAGGTGGTGGGTGGGCTCGTCCAGGAGCAGGAGGTTGGCCGGCTGGAGGAGCATCCGGCACAGCGCCACGCGCTGCCGCTCGCCCCCCGAAAGCACGCCGCAGGGCTTGAACACGTCGTCCCCGGCGAAGAGGAAGCTCCCCAGGAGCCCCCGCAGCCGCGGGCGCCAGTCGTCCGAGGCCTCGCGGTCCAGGGTCTCCAGCACCGTGCGCCCGGGCTCCAGGGTCTCGGCCGCGTGCTGGGCGAAGTAGGCGCTCCGGGTGAGGTCCCCCTCCACCCGCTCCCCCTCACGGGGGGCCAGCTGCCCGGCCAGGATCCGCAGGAGGGTGGTCTTTCCCGCCCCGTTGGCCCCCACGATGGCCACCTTGTCCCCCCGCTCCACCGTGACCTCGGCGTCGCGGAACACGTCCCGCGCGTCGTAGCCGAAAGCGGCCCGCTGCGTCTGCACCAGCACCCGCCCCGGCCGGGGCGGGGGAGGAAAGGTGAAGCGGATGCCCCTGGCCCGGCGCGGGATCACGTGGCGTTCGGCGGCCAGGCGCTCGATCTGCTTCTTCTTGCTCGCGGCCTGGGTGGCCTTGGTGTTCTTGGCCCCGAACCGGTCCACGAACCGCTGGAGCTGGGCCATCTTCTTCTCGGTCTGGAGGTTCTCCGCCGCCAGCCGCCCCCGGCGCTCCTCCTTCTCCTCCAGGTAGGCGGTGAAGGACATGGGATAGGTGGTGAGCGCCCCTCCCTCCAGCTCCTGCACCTCGCCGGCCACCCGGTCCAGGAACACCCGGTCGTGGGAGACCACCACCAGCGCCCCCGCGAATCCGTCCAGGTACTCCTCCAGCCACTCCATGGCGGGAAGATCGAGGTGGTTGGTGGGCTCGTCCAGGAAGAGCACGGTGGGCTCCCGGATGAGGAGGGCGGCCAGCGCCGCCCGCATCCGCCATCCCCCCGAGAACGCGGACAGGGGCCGGTCGTGTTCGCCGGCCGCGAACCCCAGCCCGGCCAGGATGCTCCGGGCCTTGGGCTCCAGGGCGTGGAGGTCGCGGACCTCCAGGAGATGCTGGATCTCCCCCGCCCGCAGGAGCAGCGGATCCAGGGACGGATCGCCGGGGGCGATCCCCTCCAGCCGGCGGTGGATGTCCGCCTGCTCGCGCTCCAGGGCGAACAGGTCGGCGAAGCCGGCCAGGGCCCGGTCGAGCACGGTGCCCTCGAAGCGCTCCGCCGCCTCCTGGGGAAGATGGCCCAGGGTCGAGTCCCGCGAGACCACCCGCGTTCCCGTCTCGGGGGCCTGCTCCCCCAGGGCCACCCGGATGAGGGTGGTCTTCCCCGCCCCGTTGGGACCGACCAGGGCGCAGCGGTCCCCCGGGGAGATGACCCAGTTCACGCCCTCGAAGAGGACCCGGGGTCCGATGGAGACGCGGACGTCGTGGAGGCGGATCACGGCCGGGGCGCGCCCGCGGTCAGCGGGCGGCGGGGGCGGGAACGGATCGCGCGGCCTCGTCCTCCCCCTCCCAGTTGGTGTGGGGGGCCCGGTTGCGCACGAACCACTCGAGGAGGATGCGGCCGTAGCCCAGGGGCCGGAGCCCGATGCGCTCGTAGAACGGCCACAGCCGGCGCTGGAGCTCGGGCAGCCGGTAGGCGGGCACGCCGACCAGGTAGTGGTGCTCCAGGTGGAAGTTGGAGTAGACGAAGATCCAGTTCCAGAACCAGTGGCTCCGGACCAGGGTGGACCACTTGGCCGGGTCCGCGGGATCCACCGCGTAGTGCTGCCCCAGCCGGTTCAGGGTGAAGGCGAAGGGGAAGAACAGGAAGAGCGGGGCCCCGTGGACCCGGAACCAGAGCCAGAACCCGCCCTGGGTCCAGAGGAAGACGGCGAAGGCGAGGTGGAGGCTCATCACCGCCGCCCGCTCCAGGTTGATGGTCCGGCGCAACGCGGCCGGATAGCGGCGGGCCGCCTTGGCCGAGGCGATGGAGTAGATCACGAACAGGGCGGGGGTGATGTAGAGGGCCTTGTACCAGCGCCGCACCCGCTTCGGGCTCAGGTAGGCGCGCTTGGGATCGTCGTCCAGGGTGCCCAGCTCGCTGTGATGGTCCAGGTGCCAGCGGCGGAACTGGGAAGCGGAAATGGAGCTGGGCAGGGCGTAGTAGAGCCCCATGAGCCGCTCCCAGAACGGACGCCGGCGGGCGAAGATGAGGTTATGCACCTGCTCGTGGAGCAGGATGATGAAACCGAGGATGACGAACCCCTGGAACGCGGCCAGGGGCACCCAGATCCAGGGGTTCGTCACCCGCCAGCACACGACCGCCACCGCGACCAGGAGCGCGGTCTGCTGGAGCACCAGGGCGAAGTGCCGCCAGGCGCTCCGCCGGTGCAGATCCAGGATGTCCTCCCGGGACAGCACCTCGCGGATGCGGCGCTGGATCTCCGGGTTGACGTTGCGGTCGTAGGATCGGTTCATCGCGTGTCCGTTATCGGGCCTCTCAGCGCAGGCGGATCATGCGCCGGGTGGAGGTGTAGTCCGGGGTCTGGAGTCGGTAGAAGTACACTCCCGGGGTGGCGGTCCGTCCGTCGTCCCCGCGGCCGTCCCAGGCGGCGTCGTATTCGCCGGCGCCGAGCACGCCCTGGACCAGGGTCCGCACCACGCGGCCCTGGATGTCGTACACGGTCAGGGTCACCGGGGCGTCCGCGGCCAGGGAGAAGCGGATCCGGGTCGCGGCCTGGAACGGGTTCGGGTGGCTGAAGCCGAGCCGGGTGGCCAGGGCCGGGAGACCGTCGCCCACCCCGATGGCGCTGGCCTGCACGGTGGCGGTGAGGTGAACGGTGAGGTCGCTCCGGTTCGTCGCCCCGGCCAGCCCCTGCTGGTCCCGGGTCTTGAAGGTGAGCGTCGCGGTGTAGGTGGTGTCGGCGTTGGTCGCCGCCCCGGTGTCGTCGAAGTGCACCGTGAATCCGGCCGACGAGGCTCCCACGTCCCCGGCGCTGAACCCGCCCACCAGGCTGAACCGGCCGTTCCCCCCGGCGACGGAGGCGTCGTAGACGTTGAGGAGGGCCTGGAGGGCGTCGTAGCCGGGGTTGTAGACCGAGACGGCGCCGTCCGAGAAGGAGCCCTCTTCGTGGCTCCCGAAGTCCAGGGTGTCGGCCAGCACCTGGCTCCCCGAGGCCAGACTGGGCACCGCGTGCCGGAGCACGGTGCCGCTCACCCCCACGCTGGTGGCGGGATGGTCCACGTCGTCGCTGTTCAGGGTCAGGTTGCCGGACTTGGCCCCGGCGGTGGTGGTGACCATGCCGATGACGTGGACGTTGCCCCCGCCGCCGGCGGCGTCCTGGAAGGAACCGCCGGGGACGGTGAACCCGACCGGAGCCGGGGCGAAGCTGTAGTCCAGGACGTCGGCGGGGCTGGCCGCGGTGTTGCTCACGGTCAGGTTCTGCTGGGCGGTGGCACCCACGATCACCGTCCCGAAGCTCAGCGACGAGGCGGCGGAGAGGATGGCCGGGACCTGGAAGTCGCAACGCACGGGCAGGTGGTCCGAGGCCCGCTGCAGGGCGTCGGCGATGGTCTGCCCCACCGCGGCGTTGGTGGGGGAATCGTTGATGTTGGCGTTGAAGTGGAGCCCGTCGTTCCCGTAGGCGGCGTAGGTGGAGGGGATCTGGTCCAGCTTCTGCCCGTCGGCCAGGGAGTAGGTGGGGAGGATGAAGTCGAACCGGTCGTCCATGCCCCCGGTGGAGCCACCGTCGTTGGGGTTCAGATACCCGGTGCGGGTGCTCTGGGTGTGGATGGCCGCGTAGGTGGAGCTGTTGTGCCAGCTCCCCGGGGTGTTGATCGGGTCCTGGACCCGGCCGGTGTTGTTGACCTCGCTTCCCAGCAGCTTCTGGTAGGCGGGCTCGGTCGAGGTGTACAGGTTCAGGTCCCCGACCACGATCATGTTGGTCCCGGCGGGGAAGGTGTTCATGAAGTTCCGGAGCCGGGTGGTCTCGGCCAGCCGCTCCGTCTCGTAGCCGGTGCTCGCCTTCAGGTGGCAGACGAAGACCACGAACTCGGCCCCCGACGAGGTGTAGGGCTTGGCCCGCAGCTTGAACCAGGAGATGTCCCGGGGATCGCTCCCCAGGGTGTCGGCCTGGACCAGGGTCATGGTCGAGGTGCGGTAGAAGAGCCCCTGGTTGAAGCTCATGGTCGGATCGTCGAAGTAGGGAGCCGCCGCCCATTCCCCGGGCTCGATCACGTTGAGCACGTTGTTCAGGTACGCGTTCAGGGCCGCCTGGTTCTGGATCTCCTCCACCGCGAGCACGTCCACGTTGGAGATCCCGGAGAGCACGGTGCGGAAGGCGGGGTCCCGCACCGACGCGTCATTGTCGTAGTTCAGGCAGTTGTAGGCCACCAGGCGCAGGGCCGAAGCCGGGCGGGCAGCCAGGGGAACCAGGGCGAGGGCGGCCATCACGATCAGGGTCGCCCGCAGAGCGGCCGGGGAGAGGCGGGGGAAACGTGGCATGATCCTTCCCTTTTCTTTCCCGCCCTAGCTGCCCTCCGGGGGCCCTCCTGGAGCGGGAAAGGGTGCGAGTCGAGGTTGTGAGACTCCGAATACGCGCTACCTAACCGTATAAGTTTACAGGATTTCGGGGGCCCGAAACCAGGGATGGGTCCCCGGCGGCGACGAATCCGCCGGGGACCCCCGGTCCCTGCCGGTTGGACGCGGCCGGCGGGCCCCCGGTTACCCCCCCGGCCGGGGCCGGCTCAGGGCAACCGCACCACCCGCACCGAGCCCTTCCCCCCGGCCCGCCGGACCCAATAGACCCCGGGGGGAACGGGAATTCCGTCCCCGCCCCGGCCCGACCACTCCGCCGTCCCCGTTCCCGGCGGAGCGGCGATCCGGGCCACCCGCCGCCCGGCCAGGTCGAACACCTCCAGCGGCCCCACCTCCCCGGGGAACCGGACCACCCCCCGGAAGGGGTTCGGCGCCGCAGCCAGGGGCGCCGGGGGGGATTCGCCCCCGGGCCGGGCCCGGTCCCCCACCCCGGTGGAGGCCCCGGTGCCGGGGACCACGGTGAGCAGCGCCGGCGCCGGGGGCGCGGCGGTGTCTCCGGGGGCGGCCTCGGCGGCATAGAGATCGTCGTCGTCGAGGGCGCCCGGGACCCGCCAGGCTGCGGCCAGGGTTCCGGCCCGGGCGGCCACCGCGGCGTCGGCGGCCCAGTCCCCGGGATCGGTGAGAAGCAGGCCCTCGGGGGGATGGAGGGTACCGGTGGTATCCACCCGGGCCCGGCGGAGCGCCCGCCCCGTCGCGTCCTGCACCGTCCACACCAGGTCCCACCCGGTCCCGGAGGGAGCCAGCCGGGGCCCGTACTCCACCGCCCGGGAACCGGTGAGGGCGAAGGGGCCCGGGCCGAGGGGAACCCCGGCCGCGGACACGAATCGCCCGGCCAGGTCCCCGTCCCCTTCCCCGAAGTCGCGCCAGGCCACCAGGTAGCGGTCCCCGGACCAGGCCACGGTGGGGATCGGCCCTCCCGGCGCCGGCGGGGCGAGTGGGCAGGCGGTCCCCGTGGGCTCGCCGGCGCGGTCCAGGGCGCGGACCCGCACCGTCGCGTTTCCCCCCGGGGACGCGGAGGACCAGGCGAGGAGGAACCCCCCGGGGCCGGCCGCCGCCGCCGGCCACCGGTCCTCGTCCGCCCCCAGGGCCAGCGGCACCCCCCCCGGGTCCCGGAGGCCGCTCCCCCGGTCCCACCGGGCCAGGTACAGGTCCCCGGGAGCGTCCCGCTCGTCCTCCCACACCAGGACCGCCGTGGACCCCAGTATGGCCGCGGCCGGACGCCACACCGGCCCCGGGCCCGTGGTCACCAGGACCGGGGACAGGGGCCCCGGAGGCCCCGCCGCGGGTAGCCCGGCCGCCCCGAGCCGGACTCCGGTCCCGGTCCAGGACTCCCAGGCCGCCAAGGCCCAACCCGGGCCCGCGGCCACCGCCGGCCGCAGCTCCGAGGCGGTCGCGGTGGTGGCGGGAGCGGCGGCGGTATCGGGAGCGGGTCCGGTGAACCGGGTCCAGTAGAGGGCGGAGCGGGTCCCGTCCCGCCCGTCGGTCCAGGCGGCGTAGATCGTGTCCCCCGAGGCGGCCAGGGCCGGGTGCTCCTGGATTCCGGGGGGCGGTTCGCCGGCGCCCCCTCCGGGGGCGAGGGCGGCGAGGGTGAAGAGCATGGCGGCCAGGGCCAGCCCGGCCGCGGGCAGCCGGCCGGGCAGGGCCGGCGCCGGAAGCGAAGAGCGCATCATGGTGGAGTCTCCCCGGACGGGAGTTCCACCGGTGGGAAGGGCGTGGGCGCGGCGGGACCGTCATCCTATCACGGACGTCCGGGTTCCGCCCCCCGGGCCCGCCCTCCTAGCGCCGGGCTTCTTCCTCCGGGCCGGGCGAAGGCGGGGCCTCGGCCGGTTCCCGCCGCACCGGCGGGTCGTTGGTGAGGTAGCGGAACCGCCGGTCGAAGTCCTGGGCGCTCATCTTCCCGATGGTGGCCAGGCGCGCCACCGACTTGGGATCGGCGAAGTCGGCCTCCTCGAGGCGGATCATGTAGTGGCGGGCGACCTTGTAGGAGTCGCTGTCGATGTCCACCTCGCGGATCCGGGCCTTGCCGGTCTTCTCGTCCAGGATGTCGGTGAAGGGGATGGGGATGAGCTGGCCCCGGTCGATGGTGACGATGGAGCCGGTCCCTCCCGAGAGCAGGTACATCACCGCCGCGTAACCCAGATCCTGGGTGTACTCCAGGTCGAAGGGGATGGGATCGGCGCAGCGCAGCTCGTAGCCGATGTCCTTGTCCACGATGGTGGAGTTGATCCCCCGCTCCTTGAGCCGGCGGCGGACCTCGTTCTTGAGCATGCGCCCGAGCTCGATCTCCCCGTAGCGGATGTTGCCGTGGGCGTCGCGCTCGATGTCGGCCCGGCGGGACAGCTCCTCGGGGTCGATACGCTCGGAAAGGCCCTCGGCGAGGACGGCCACCCCGTAGGGCCGGCCCATGGCCATGCGCTTGATCATCGAGCCTTCCAGGATGTCGCAGAGCGTGTCCAGGGACACCTTGCGGTCCCGGAACTCCTCCCCGATCAGGGTCAGGGTGGCCCCGGCCGCCTTGCCGATGCCCAGGGCCAGGTGGCCGGCCTTCCGCCCCATGGAGACCAGGAAGTACCAGCGGGTGGTGGTCTGGGCGTCGACGATGATGGCCTGGGTGATGGCCACCCCCTGGTGGCGGGCGGTCTCGTAGCCGAAGGTGGGCATGTGCCCGGGAAGGGGCAGGTCGTTGTCGATGGTCTTGGGGACGTGGGCCACCTCGATCTGGGGCCCGGCGATCCGGTCGATCTTCATGGCGCTGGTGGCGGTGTCGTCCCCGCCGATGGTGACCAGGAAGTCCACCCCCAGCTCGGACAGCGACCGCACCGTGTTCTCCAGGCGCTCCGGGCTGGTGGTGGGATTGGCCCGGGAGGTCCGCAGGAAGGAACCGCCGTCGTAGTGGATCCGGGACACGTCGTCGATGTGCAGCTCGGTGTGGCGGCTGGAATCGCCCTCGGCCAGCCAGTGGAACCCGTCGTAGATCCCCAGCACCCGAACCCCGGAATTGATGGCCTGGATGGTCACTGAACGGATCACCCCGTTGATGCCGGGGGCGGGCCCGCCGCCCACCAGGATGGCCAGGGTCTTTCCGCGGTGGTCCCCGATGTCCTTCAACACGTAAGCCTCTCCTTCACTGAACCCTTGGGTCCGGATACGAATCCATTGACTATAGCGCATGGGAAGGCGGTCTTGGCAGCACCCTCCGGGCCCGCACCCCGGGCGCAGCGGACCCGGCGGGGACGGATCCCGCGCCGCAGGGGAACCCGGTTTGGGGGATTCCCAACCGTCCTAGATGCGTGTACCGTCGGCCTATATCCTATTCGACGCCCTTCCCGTCCCTCCTTCGCCGCGGAGGGGGTCGACCGGGGCGGCCGGGGCCCGCCTCCCCTCACTCCGGAGGTGCGGGGTCCGGCGGTGCGAAGGAGGTGACTTGCCCGCACGAGACGTATCCCCCGTCCAGGTCTTCGCCCGGAATGCCCATGAGACCGGCCTCCTGGGTGACACCTTCCAGAAGAAGAAATCGCCGGCCACGCTCGTCTCCGCCCTCGGCGGAATCCGGGGCGACCGGCTGGACCAGGCCCACCTCGTCCTCGCCGCCCGGCTGCCCGACTACACCCCCGCCCACCTGCTCAAGGCGTTGCAGGAGAAGCGGACCCTGGTCCGGACCTGGGGGGCCCGCGGCGTCCTCCAGATCATCCCCACCCCGGAGCTCCCGCTCTACCTGGCCGCGGCCGGGGTCACCGCTCCCCGCTGGCGCCGCTTCCTGGACGCCCGATCGAACCTCAGCACCACCGCCCGCCTCCGGCTCCTGAAGAGGCTCTGTCCCGGGGACATCTCCCGGGACGATCTCCGCGAGGCCATCCCCGACGCCACCACCCGGCTCTTCATGCTCCGCGAGGCGGCCCAGGGGGGGCACATCGTGTGGAAGGACGGCGACGGCCAGCAATCCATCTTCACCTGGACCAGGGACTGGCTGGGGAAGGCGGTGGAGCCGGACCGGGAGTACCACGAGCTGCTCGATCGCTACCTGGCTTCCTACGGCCCGGTGGACGCGGCGGACCTGGCCGGATGGCTGGGCGTGACCGTGGCCGCGGCGCGTCGGCTCCTGGCCAAGCACCGGGTGGAAGAGGTCCAGGTGGAGGGCGAGCCCACCACATCCTTCCTCCGGGACCGGGACCTGGAATCCCTGGTCCGGATGCGGAAGACCCAGTCCCGGGGCACGGTGGTGATCCCGCCCGGAGACCCCTTCCTGGCCGCTTACAAGGTCCGCTACCGGGCCGAGACCGGAGCCGGAGAGGCGGACGGCCTGGTCTTCGTGGACTCGCGGCCGGCCGCGGTGTGGTCCCTGGGCCGCAGCCGGGCCACGGTCCGGTTCCTGGACGACACGGGACGGGACCGGATCCTGAAGGCGGTGAACGCGGTCCTGGCCCGGGCGGAGGCGGGGATCGAGGCCCGGGAGGAATCGGAAGCCGAGGAGTAATCCCCGGAGCCCGCCGACGTCATGCCGCTTCTGGGAGAGCTGGCCGCACTCACCACCGCGACCTTCTGGGCCGCCGCCTCGCTCCTCTTCACCGCCGCCGGCCGCCGGGTGGGGGCCTTCTCCCTCAACCAGGCCCGCATCACCCTGGCCCTGGTCGCCCTGAGCACCATCCTCTTCCTCACCCGCGGCCTGGACTGGGCGCCGGGGGCTGATTCCCGGCACGTGACCATCCTCGCGGTGTCGGGGCTCATCGGCCTCACCCTGGGGGACTGGGCCTACTTCGGGGCCCTGGTGTACGTCGGCCCGAGGCTGGCCACCCTGCTCATGACCCTCGCTCCCCCCTTCGCCGCCCTCTTCGCCATCCCCCTCCTGGGCGAGACCCTGAGCGCGGTGGCCTGGGTGGCCATGACCCTGATCCTGGCCGGAGTGTCCTGGGTGGTCCTGGAGCGGAGCCGCACCCCCATCCCCCGCGGATACCGCGTCCGCGGGGTGGTCTACGGCACCCTGGGGTCCCTGGGCCAGGGGCTGGGCCTGGTGCTATCCAAGGTGGGCATGGGGGAGGTGGTGGATCCCCTCCCCGCCACCGCCATCCGCATGGCCGCGGCCACGGTGGGGGTCTGGGTCCTGGCCGTGGCCTCGGGCCGCGTGCGCGCCCTGCCCGGGCTGGTGAGGGATCCGGTGGCCCGGTGGACCACGGTGGGGGCCACCTTCCTGGGGCCGGTGTTCGGGGTGTGGCTCTCCCTGGTCGCGGTGCGCCTGACCAAGACCGGGATCGCCGCCACCCTCATGGCCACCACCCCCATCGTGGTCCTCCCCCTCCTGGTGCTGGTGCACCGGGAGAAGGTGAGCCGCCGGGCGGTGGTGGGGGCGGTGGTGGCGGTGGCCGGGGTGGCGGTGCTCTTCCTGCGCTGAGGGTCTTGGCTGCGGACGGCGGCGCGGTTAGGCTCCCGGCATGATCCCGCTCCTGGTCGTCGTGATCCTGCTCTGCCTCCTCGCCGGGCCGGTGGCCATCCTGCTCGCGTCCCAGGCCCGCCGCGACGCCCGGGAACTGCGCGCCCGGCTGGCCGAGATGGAGCGCAGCCTGGAGGCGCGCGGGGCGGCCTCGGAGGGGCGCGCACCGGAGCGGCAACCAGGCCCGGCGGCAACGGCGCCCCCGACCCCGGCCGTCGCCGCCGCCGGAGCGCCCCCGGCGTCCGGAGCGAAACCGGCCCCGGCCCTCCCCCGGATGCCCGGTCCCGGCGACTGGGAGACCCTGATCGGCGGCCAGTGGCTGACCTGGATCGGGGTCCTGGCCATCTTCTTCGGCACCGCCTTCTTCCTCGCCTACGACCTGGGCGAGAGCGTGTTCGCGGGGGCGGGACAGGTCTACACCGGCCTCCTGGTGGGCGCGCTCTTCATCCTGGCCGGCTCGGCGCTCAGCCGCCGGCCGGCCCAGCGGTTCCTGGGCCGGGGGCTCCTGGGGGGCGGGGTGGCGCTGCTCTTCCTCACCGCCTACGCCTCCTACGGGTTCCACCACCTGGTGCCGGCGGCGGTGGTCTATCCGTTCCTCCTCGGGGTGGCCCTGGTGGGGGCGTCGGTGGCGCTCCGCGAGGACTCGGTGATGGTGGCCACCCTCACCCTGGCCGGGGCGCTCCTCACCCCGCCCCTGCTCCCGGCCGTCGATCCCACCCGCGCCCTCCTCCCCTACCTGGTGGCGGTGAACCTGGGCGCGGTGGTGGTGGCCTCGCGCCGGCGCTGGCCGGTGCTGGTGCTGGGGGGCTGGCTGGGGAGCGCGATCCTGGTCGCCAGCTGGTGGGCCGGGCCCGAGGCCCCCGGGCACCGCCCGGCCGCCCTGGCCGGCGTGGGCGCCCTGTGGGCGCTCTACACCGCGGTGCCGCTCCTCTCGCCCCCCCGGCGCGGATTCTGGAGCGTGGCCCGGGGGGTGGTGACGGTGGCCAACGGGCTGGCCTTCGCCGCCTTCCTCTACCGGCTCATGGATCCGGGCTACGAGGCCTTCCGCGGCCTGGCCACCGCGTGCCTGGCCCTGGCCTACGTGCTCGCCTCCCGAGGCGCCTCGGCCCGCCACGGCCCGACCCCGGGAGCGCGCCTCACCCACGACACCGGCCTGGCCCTGGCCGTGCTGGCGGTGCCCATGCAGTTCGACCTGGCCTGGGTGACCCTGGGCTGGGCGCTCCTGGGGCTGGTGCTCCTGGGCGCCGGCTTCCGCCTCCCCAGCCCGGTCCATCGCGGCTTCGGCCTGGGGGTGCTGGGCCTGGCCGTGTTCCGGGTGCTCACCTTCGACACCGTGGAACCGCTGCAGCGGGTGCATCCCGGGCCGGCGGTGGCCAACGGGGAGTTCCTGGCCGGCCTGGTCGTGGTGGCCGCGGTGGGGCTGGCCGCCTGGCTCTACCGGCGGCGGCGGGATGAGGTGACCCGGCTGGAGCGGGGGCTGGCCACCCCGCTGGTGCTCCTGGCCGCGGGCCTCCTCTGGTGGCGGATCTCCTCCGAGGTGCTGGTGTACTTCCAGATCCGGGAGAGCGCGGACCGGTTCTCCCGGGAGCTTCCGGAGTTGCTCACCCTGTCCCTGGCCTGGGCCCTCTACGCCGCGGCCCTGATCGGGACCGGGTTCGCGACCCGGTTCCGGCCGCTGCGGCTCCTGGGAGTGGCCATCCTGGGGCTCCTCATCCTCAAGGTCTTCTTCTTCGACATGCAGGCCCTGGAGCGCGGCTACCGCATCGCCTCCTTCGTCGCCGTGGGCATCCTGCTCCTGGCCGTGTCGCTGTTGTACCAGCGGGAGCGGCGGGCGTGAGGCCGGCCTTCCGCCGATGGGCGGTCCCGGCGCTGGCGGCGGCCGCGGTCCTGGCCGCGGCGGCGCCGCCGCCCGTCCGGGCCGCGGTCTCCGAGGACGTGCGGAGCCTCCCCCTGCGGCGGGCGGTACGGACGCCGGCGGGGGCCGCGACGGGGACGGCCTGGATCACCGTGGCCGAGGACTCGAGCCTGGCCTCGGCCTGCCGGCCCGACTTCGCCGATCTGCGCCTGGTGAACGGGGACGGGGAGTCGGTACCCTTCGCGGTGCTGCCCCCCATGCGCCGGGACCTGCTCCTGGAGCCGGTGGGGGTCTTCCCGCTCCGCTGGAGCGCAGCCTCCGACGGCCTCTACGAGGCGGCGGTGGACCTGGGGCCCGCCGCGCCGGAGTCCCTCCGGGTCACCCTGGCCGTGGACCGGGGGAGCCGGGTGTTCGAGTTCCGGGGCGGGGTTTCGCCCGGCGGGCTCGCGAGCCTCACCTGGCGGCCCTCGGCGCCCGCCGGACCGAGGCCGGGGCGACCGGGAGCGCGCGCGCCCCGGGCTCCGGTGATTCCGGCCGGGGAAGGTAAGGTCTTCCGGTACGACCTGGAGAGCGGGGGGCGTGTCCTGCAACTGCAGTTCCGGTCGGCGTCGATCCGCGATCTCCCCGACAGCGTGCGGGTGGAGGCGCGCCGGTCCCGGCGGGTCTTCACCGAGACGGCGGCCTTCCGGATCGCCTCCAGCGGGTTCGACGGGCGGCTTTGGCGGGCGGTGCTGGAACTGGAGGGCCCGCCCCGGGCGGTGGCCGCGGTCCTCTGGGCCCCGGAGGAGACGGCGTCCCGGCGCCCGGTCCAGGTGGAGGCGCGCCGTCCCGACGGCGGATGGCGGTTCGTGGCCGACGGCACCGAGACCGGGCGGGTGGAGGACTTCACCCCCGGGCTGGAGGGCCGGACCGGCCTCGCCTTCGACCCCGTGCGCACCACCGCGATCCGCATCACCGTGACCGGCACCGATCCCCCCAACGCCCCGCTCGCCCCGGACCGGGTCGTCGTGGTCCCCGAGCGCTGGGCGGTGCCCCCGGAGGAGGCGGCGGGCGAGCTGTGGGTGGCCTTCGGGGACCGGTACCTGGGAGCCCAGGACTGGTACCTGGAGGAGGACGCGGCCCGCGCCCCCCGATACCTGGCCGCGGCCCTGGGGCCGGCCGAGCCCAGCCCCTGGTACTCCCCGCCCGGGTTCGGCCTGGACTGGCTCCGCCGCCGCCCGGCGGCGCTCACCGTGCTCATGGTCGCGGTCCTGGCCGTGGTGGCGCTGGTCGCCTTCCGGCGGCGGCCGGGCGCGCAGGGCTGAGTCTCCCGGACTGGTGCGCGACCGGAGATCCGCCCTCGCTTTCCATGTAATCAGATTCTATTTTCCAACCATAAACCTTGAAAAAGGTGTACCCGGGTACCCGGCGCTGGAGCCACCGGTACCGTCGAGTGGGCACTTCAGCGTCCCGTGGGTTCCGTCACACTGCACTCGACTCCGGGCGGGGCTATATCCGTTTGAAATCAAGCAGTTTGCCGAGGCGGGTTTCGGCGGGATCAGCCGGGAGGATGCGTCACTGCCTATCCCCGAGGGGGTTTTCGGGTGGGTAGTTAGGTGACGGAACCCTCCGAGGTGCAGCGACGCATTCTCGAAGGTCCGCACACTCGGTGACTATTCCGAGGCATTCCGGCCACCGATTCCGAGGGAAGGCGGCCACCGTTCCGATGGATCGCGGCCACCGATTCCGAGGGAAGGCGGCCACCGTTCCGATGGATCGCGGCCACTGATTCCGACGGAAGCCGGCCACCGTTCCGAACGAAGGCGGCCACCCTTCCAAGCGAAGCCGGCCACCCCGGCGGGGGGTGGCGGCGCGGGGTAACCGGGCCGGCGAGAAGACCTTCATCGACTTCTCGGGCAAGGGGCCCGGCATCGTGGACCCGAGGACGGGCGAGATCTCCCCGCCTGCTACTGTCCCCCCCGACGGCCCCCCCGGACGCCCCGACCGCCCCCAACGCAGACCCTCGCCCCCACGGAGGACCCATGCCCGCCGACCGCCCCAAGATCACCCCCACCGAGAACGGCCCCTACCTCGTCTCCAACGTCACCGCCATCGTCCGCCCCACCGACGGCAAGGTCGTCGAGGTCCGGGGCGGCCGCGCCGCCCTCTGCCGCTGCGGCGGCTCCTCCAACAAGCCCTTCTGCGACGGGACCCACAAGAAGAACGGCTTCACCAGCGCCAAGGACCCCGACCGCGTCCCCGACCGGCGCGAGGAGTACGCCGGCAAGGAGATCACCATCCACGACAACCGCGGCCTTTGCGCGCACTCGGCCCGGTGCACCGACACCCTGAAGTCGGTCTTCCGCCTCGGCACCGAGCCCTGGATCGATCCCGACGGCGCCACCCGCGACGAGATCGTCCGCACCATCTCCACGTGCCCCTCCGGCGCCCTCAGCTACTCCATCGACGGCATCGAGCGCCGCGACCGCGGCGGCGAACCCAGGGTCACCCTCTGGCCCAACGGCCCCTACGCCATCGTCGGCGGCGCCGACCTGGAGGACACCGAGCTCCTCGAGGGGGCCACCCTGGATCACTTCGATCTCTGCCGCTGCGGCAAGAGCACGAACAAGCCGTTCTGCAGCGGGGCGCACTGGGACGTGAAGTTCGACGAGGACGCGCCGGCCGCGGAGTGAGCCGGGATCCGGTGACGGGGTGGTTCACCCGGCCGGAGTTCGTGAACCGGGTGGACGACGTGGTGCTGTACCTGGGAAGCTACGAGGAGCGGTACGAGCCGCGTCACGGCCCCCTGCGAGCGGTGGTGCAGCGGACGGCGGAGGCGTACCTGGAGTGCGGGCGGCTGCAGAACGGGTTCGCGCGGATCCGGTGTCCGCAATGCCGGGGTGAGCACCTCTTGGCGTTCTCGTGCCAGACGCGGAACTTCTGCCCGAGCTGCCAGGCCAAGCGGGCGGCGCTCTTGGCGGAGCACCTGAGGTTGGTGGTATTGGCGCCGGTTCCCCACCGGCACGTGGTGTTCACGATCCCCAAGGCGCTGCGGGGCCTGTTCGAGCGGGAGCGCCGGCTGCTGGGTCTGTTGTCGCGGTGCGCGTACGAGACGGTGCGCCGGACGTGGTCGGTGGGGTTCGAGTCTCCGGGGTCGCGGGCGGGGATGGTGTGCTCGATGACGCACACGGGGTTCTCGGTGTGGGGGGAGCAGGTGGTGTACCCGCACGAAGGCGAGCGTCTGGAGCGGCTGGTGCGGTACGTGGCGCGGCCCCCTCTGGCGGTGGGACTGGTGGAGGAGACGGGAGAGGGAAGGATCCGGGTACGGACCCCATCGGACCCGCGGACGGGTGAGACGGAGGTGGAGCTGGACGCGGTGGAGTTCGTGCACGCGCTGGGGCGTCAGGTGCCCGACCCGGGCCAGCACATGATCCGGTACTACGGAATGTACGCGAACCGGTCGCGACGGGAGTGGCAGGGGCGGTGGCGGGGGGAGCCGTGGGGTGAGGCGAAGCCGACGCCGGCGGTGACGCCCCCCGAGAGGGGCGAGCGGGGAGCCGGTGGCCGGGCGGGGTCACGGACGGGGAGTTGGGCGCGGCTGTTGCGCCGGGTGCTGGAGGTGGACCCGCTGCTGTGCCCGGAGTGCGGGGTGGAGATGCGGGTGGTGTCGGTGGTGACCGAGCCGCGGGTGGTGGACCGGATCCTGCGTCACGTCATCCGAGGCGGCGGACACGACCCGTTCGGGGAGCGGGGGCCGCCGGAGCCGGTGGCCGTGCTCCCCAACTGACTCCCGTCCCCCGTGCCGGATCCTCGAGCACCGGGCCGGCGGGTCGTGGAGGTGCGTGCCGGGCCGGTTCCGCGGAACTCGAGGACGGGGGAGAGACCCGTGTGGTGGGGACGGTTGCGCGCGCTCAGGGCCATCACGCTCCCCGGACGGTCCCCGGCGTGCCGGGGACCGGTGGTTTCCGGGGAGAACCGGGTGCCCGGGATGCCGGGACGAACTTTCCGCCCTGGGACGGGCTCATACAATCACCTATGCTTGCAGCACCGCGCCACCGTCGGAGCTGGCGTGGGAACGGTCGAAGAGGGCAACCAGCGGCTTGTCGAAGAGGTCGCGGAAGAGAACAGTCTGTGCTACATTGCCGGTCAGCAAGAATGGCTTCCTTTCGTGGCGAAAACGGCGTTAGCACCTGTTTTCTACCACGGGGAGGCCTTCTTCTTACACCCCTTCATGAATAATCCGGGCTAGGAGCCTGTCCGAGTAACGCTCCTGGATGGGCATCTCTCGGATTCGTCTGGGACGGGCATCCAGTGACACCCGGTTGCTTTGGGGTTCTGTCTTCGGCGGACTACTCAGGCCGGCTCGGTTCGTGAGGGGAGCCCGCCCCTCGGAGGCTATTCCGCCCCCTTTTAGGCCGGTCCGACCGCCTTCGCCCACTTCAGGAGGTTGTGGGCCGTGCAGATCAGGTCCCACTCCCCCCGAACCTTCGCGAAGCCCCGCAGCAGGAACTGGCGGAACCCCCGGGCTTGCTTCATCTGTCCGAACACCGGCTCCACCGTTTGTTTCCTCAACCGGTACCGGCTCCGGTGTCCCCCCTTGCGTAGCCGCGTCCGCATCGCCGCGGTCCGGGGCCCCGGGTACTTCTCCTTCCCGTCGGTCGGCGACGCGCTCCCATGCTTCTGCCGTCCCGTCGCCACGTACCCCCGGATGTGCCGCCGATCGAGCTCCTTCAGGTTCTCCTCCGAGCAGTACCCCGCGTCCGCCGACACCTCCTGCGCCTGCCGACCGGTGTTCTCCTTGATTTGCCCCACCAGCGGAACCAGCTCCCCCGCATCCGACGCCGACTGCGTCACCCCCCGCGCCACGATCACCTGGCTCCCCGCATCCACCGCCGCCTGCGCGTTGTACCCCTGGATGAACCCATCCTTCGTCTTCAGGATCCTGCTCTCCGGATCCGTGAAGTTCCGCTGCGCCCGCGCCGGAGGTTCCCCCTTCGGCGTCTTCCGAGGCCGGCCCCGACCCCGCTTCTCCGGCTTCTCCGGCACCTCCGGCCCCGCCTGCTCCCGCTCCTCCGCCTCCAACGCCGCCTTCGCCTCCCGGATCTTCGCCAGCCGCTTCTGCTTGTTGGCTACCCACTCCGGCAGCTCGTCACCCCGCCGGTCCGGCCCGTACGCCGCGTCCTCCTCTGCGTCCACCCGCCCCGCCTCCTTCAGCCACCGCTCGATCTCCCCCCGCAGCCGCTCCTCCTCCCCCTTCATCCGACCGTAGCTCATCGCCTTGTGCTTCGACGCGTTCGCCTTCACCTTCGTCCCGTCCAGGGACACGTGCCCCAGTTGCACCAACCCCGCCTCCCGGCACAACCGCAACACCTGCACGAACAGGCCCCCCAACGCCTCCAGGTGCCACTTCCGGAAGTCGCTGATCGTCCGGAAGTCCGGCTTCTGCAAGGCCGTCACCGCCATGAAGTCCACCCGCTCCTCGCACGCCCGCGCCAGCCGCCGCGACGCGTACACCCCCTGGCAGTACCCGTACAGCAGCAGCGCCGTCATCATCACCGGATGGTACGGCGGATACCCCGGCTCCTCGGCGTACTCCTCCAGGATCGCGGACAGATCCAGGGTCTCCCGGACCGTATCCCGCACCAGGTGCGCCAGATGGCCCGGCGGCACCAGTTCATGAACTGAGGGAGGCAGCAACCACACTTGATCGACGTCCAAGGGACGGAAGGTCTTGCTCATGACCTCCAAAAACCACCCCCCCACCGCCCTGTCTAGATCAAATCCGGGGGATTACTCGGACGGGCTCCTAGGAAGTAGAAGATTCCCGGCACACTGCGTTACAGAATGCATGGCAACATATTCCTTACTCGCAGATTTCAATCGGATTGATGTAGTCATCTATCCTTTATCCTCGATCAACGGGTTGTTTTCCTATGATTCCGTGCTTGACGTAATGAGCCAGAACGCTCCAGAATGTCGGCACACATAATAAGACCCTAGCATCCTCACCCACGGTTGCAGACGTACAAAGGAAGGCTCACATGCGGCGAATATCAGCTTCCTTCTGTGTCGTTGCCTTAATCCACTCCATCCTGCCAATCGGCGCACTGGCAGAAACACCTTCTACTTGGGGGCGTATCAAATCCTTGTACGCTCCCGGACAGCTGGTGAACGCAGAGCTCTACCGCGACCCATCTGTAAGTGAAACCGAGGCACGGCTGGTGTTGGGGCTAGTTCGTGATTACGATGCAAATGCGATACAGTCAGAAGACTGGCGAGGTGTATTCGAGTGTAGACACACGGAGGGAGGGCGCGTCCAGAGGGACTATATTCTTGTCTTGGTTTCACGGTCTGGTTCGGCGAGCACATATGGAATCTCGTCGAGCATGCACCGCGTGTTCGGTGTTGCGCACTATAATCCACTGAGCGGCGTATATTTCTCTGGGGATGAAGAGGGGTTCAATCCAGTTACGCCACTCTCCCACACTGGGGACCTCCAGCCGGAGTCTCTGTGGGATGCCTTTTGCGGGGCAGCAGCGGGCGCAGCGGCCAACAAAATCACAGCGTCCATCCCTTATCCAATTGTCCGGGGAATTGCTTGGGCGTTAGTTTTCGCGACCGCTTATGCTCTGTGCTCGGGGATGCTACACTTCGGCGATGGGACGTACGTGCCGCCAACTCCTCCAGGAACGCCGGTGCGTTGGAACAAGCCGGGACACTAGGATGGAGCATATGTCACCTATCAAGTGGGGCGTCGCGGGTCTCTTCGTCATCCTCCTGGTTTTAGAGGGGATCCGTGTTCGGCGTGAGGTGCGGAGACTGTCCAAAGATCGCTCATTCCTTCATCGCAAGTCGCGTGAGGCGGTGTGGTTCCTGGTGGTTGGCTCACTCGTTTCCCTGTTGGGTCTCGGAGTGGCTTCCCTGCGAATCAGGAGCCCCATATCCCCTAGTGGTCTTCTCGGCGCGGGCGCCTGCACCCTGCTTACCGGAGCTTGGTTATTCTGGGCTGTTAGGACCGCCCGCCGGAACGTGGCTCCTGGGAGAGGAGAGTGATTTACCCCCCGGATCGACGCACGCTTGGCCAACCTAGCAGCCCAAGTCGCCGGAGGTGTGCTGTCATGGCCGGGGAGAGACGGCACTTGACACGTCAGCGAACCGCTCCGCTGGAGTGTCCTGAGAAACTGTGTAACTGGCCATGGCTTAGACTCTCTTGCGGCCAGGGCGCTTCGTCCAACTCGCGGGCACGGCAAGGCCGAAGAGATGACCCGGCTGTCTTCTGAACATCCAGCCACCTGCCCCAGACCATCGATGGTCTTATCCCGTCATGCTGGGTCACTGCGGTCTCCTTGAATATTGGCGGCCGCTCGCCCGGCAGGGAACCATCACCACCTACCCCCGCAGACTAGTGTTCCGTAATGGAAATCATGTTAACGAGTCCTCCGGACGGCCTTCTTGACAACGTCATCGGGTTCTTTGGTCCAGATGAACGGGACGGGGTGCTGGTTCCAGTGCTTGATGTAGTCGCGGATGTGCTTGATCAGGGCCCGGACGGAGTTGAAAGATCCGCGGCGGACCGACTTGCGAGTCAGGATGCTGAACCAGGCCTCGACCAGGTTGAGCCACGAAGCGCCGGTGGGGGTGAAGTGGAAGTGGATGAGGGGATAATCCTCCAACCACGTCTTCACGTCGGGGGTCTTGTGGGTCGAGGAGTTGTCGAGGATGACATGGAGTTCGATGCCGCGGTACTCCTTGGCGATGCGGTTCATGAAGTGGAGGAAGTCGGCGGCGGTGTGCCGACCCCGACACTCTCCGGTCACCGCTCCGGAGACGACCTCGAGAGCGGCATAGAGGCTGGTCAAGCCGTTGCGCTCGTAGTCATGGGTCTGTCTCTCGGGGATACCGGGACGCAGGGGAAGAATGGGCTGGGTGCGGTTCAGGGCCTGGATCTGGGTCTTCTCGTCCACGCAGAGGACGACGGCGTTGTCGGGTGGGTGGAGGTAAAGGCCAACCACGTCGTGGATCTTGTCCTCGGCATCGGGGTCGGTGGTGAACTTGAAGGTCTCGACCTGATGAGGTCGAAGATCATGGGCCTTCCAGAGACGGTGGACGGTGGTGTGGGAGACGCCGATCTCGGCGGCGAGTTCGCGGGAACTCCAGTGAGTCCGGCCCTGGCCGGGAGGCTTCAGGGTCAGGGCGACGATCTTGGCTCGCTGGCGGTCGGAGATGGTGCGAGGGCGGCCGGAACGAGGCCGGTCGTTGAGACCGGCGACCCTCTCCTCGGAGAACCGGCGTCGCAAGCGGCTGACCTGGACCGTGGTGTAGCCGGTGAGGCGGGCGATCTCGGCCCCGGAGACCTGATCCGCCAAGAGCAGGATCACCCGAGCCCGCCGGCTCAAGCCGGCGGGAGCAGAGCTGGATCGCTGGAGCCGTTCGAGCTCGGCGCGCTCGTCCGGGTCCAGGACGATGGAACGGGAACGATTGGCCATGGCCCCTCCAGGGAGAGAGTGTACCTGGAGGTATCTTAACACGACTTACGTTACGGAACACTAGGCACCAGCCTCATCCAACCCGTGGGTTCCGTCACGCTGCACTCGACTCCGGGCGGGGCTATATCCGTTTGAAATCAAGCACTTTGGCCGGGCGGGTTTCGACGGGATGAGCCGGGGGGATGCGTCACTGCCTATCCCCGAGGGGGTTTTCGAGTGGGCAGTTAGGTGACGGAACCCTCCGAGGAGCAGCGACGCATTCTCGAAGGTCCGCACACTCGGCGCCGATATCCCTCGGGCCTCTCTCCCGACTTCGTCGTGGACGCTATTCCTGCGGACTCCCCCAGAACACCTCATCCGGCGTTCAACCAGGCTCGATTCTTTCGCCTCCTCCCGGTTCCCCATCCACCTCCAAGATGCACCGGTCCGCCGGGGTCCGGGAGGGCCCGAGGGGGGCCCGAAGACCCCCCTTGAGCGCGATTTCCAACCGGACTACTGCGGGTGGCGACCGTATCGAAGCGTCACGGTCACCGTCTGTAGATCTTGCTCGAATGCGCTCTTTCCGACATCCCGCGTGGCGATCAGGAAGCCGTGGTTGTCGGTCCTGCCGCCAACCCAGTCCCGAAAGAGAGCCGTAAGGTCAAACCGGATATGGCCATGCCCGACCCACTGAGCGGGCAAGGCTCCCCAACTCCATGTCGCCACCGGAGCTTCCGCAACCGACGGGAGCCCGGTTGCGGCCACGCTCTCGCCATTCCACGCGCTGGTGATGGGGTAGAGCGCATACTCGGTGGAACGGTCCGACGGGAGCCCCGCCACCGGCCATTCCAGCAGGGCTTCGTCGAGCTGGTAGACCTGGAAGTCCGGCAGTTCACCCAGGTTGAATTCCACCAGAACCGTGGTCTGCCCGGATTCGGTCACGGGCCCCATCACCGCCACCGCGGGATGCAGGGTCAACGTCCCCGCCTGCACGGACGTGGCCGCCAACGCCGCCGTGAGGATCACACCTGCGAGTGTCACTTTGCTCGTCTTCATTGTTCCATCCTCCCCTAACGGACGACCAGGACCTTGCCGGTGCTCTGGAGGCCGTGGCTTGCTGCGACCCGGATGAAGTAGATCCCGTTACCCACTCGGCGGCCAGCCCCGTCTCGACCATCCCAGAAAACCTCGTGAGGACCTTCGGAGAGATCGGCGGGCTCCATGTAGCGCACCAGACGGCCGGCTAGGTCATAAATCCCGACCGCCACCGCAGCCCCGCCTCCCTCCAGCTCGAAGGAGATGCTGCTGCTCGCCGAGGTTGGGTTGGGGTGGGCGGGCAGAACCCGTAGGCCCCTGGCCCTCGTCTCCAGCCGGCTGATCATCTCGTCCGAGCCGGCCGGCTGACTGCACAGCCATCCGGTGGTGATGACGTTCCCTTGCGTACACGAGGGAGCCTGGCAGCTTCCCCACCAGTTGCCGTAGGCCAGAACCGCGTTCTGATTCTGGTTGCGGACGCAGTACGAGCTGTTGCTGTAGATGCTGTTCTTGCCGTCCTGACTCTGGTTCCCGAGGTCGGGATACCCCCCGTTCAGGCAATCAACCCCGATCGTGTTCGAGTAGATCTGGTTGTTCCAGATGGTCGGGGAACCGCCATCGCAGCGCGCCCCCAGGTAGTTGTACGCCACGATGTTGTCGCTGTCCGAGGAGGACGTGCCGATGGCGACGGTCCCGCCGGTAACCCGGACGCCGTACATCGAGGAGCCGATGGTGTTCCCGGTCAAGGCGACCGTCCCTCCCTCGATGGAGATCCCATAGCCCAGCGAGAAGTCGCTGACGGAATTGTCCTGCATACTCAGGGTCGCTGACACGCCACGAACGCCTCCGGTACTTCCCAGGCCACCGGCAATGCTGTTCCCCTCGATGGTGAGTCCGCTGCAGTCGCTGGTCATCAAGATCCCCGTGCCACTTCCCACGACAATCTCCGTAGCCTCGATCCGGCCGTAGTGGTTCCCACTGAATCCATACGGGGTGATATCCGTGATCTCGTTGTCGCGGAGGTACCCGTTGGTGAGCTCCAGGGTGTCCGGGCTCACCGCGTACACCCCGTAGGTGGAATGACGCACGGTGACCGAGTCCAGGAGCCCTATCGACCCACTTGGAAAGTACAGACAGTTCCAATCTCCCTCTCCGGGCGACTCCTCCGCGGAGTCGAAGGTCACGGCACCCGACCGGGTGTCCAGCCGGCCCCGCACCTCGAACACGAGCGTCGGCGAAGCGGCATCGATGAGGACCTCCGCTTTGGAGAGGCTCAATGTGTCTCCGGCGGGGACCACGACGTCTTCGGGCATGGATAGTGACCCCGGATGGATGCCGTCCTGCCCATCGTACTTGCACGTCCGGGTCAGCGTCCCGTAGATGCAGGCCACCGGATAAGCGCCGATGCCGAAGCCCGAGTCGTTGTTCCACCGGTTTCCGTACGAATCGACCCTCAACGTGAATTCACCCGAGGCGGCGTCGCAGTAGAGGGGATCTTCGACCACCGAGCCCGTTCCCGCATCAGGGTAGAAGCCGTCCCCGTTGTCAAGGTCGGTGATGCAGTACTCGGCGTAGTCGGCGGCTCCTGCTGCAAGGAAGCCGTTGGCGTTGACCTGGGTCGCGATGCAGTTCTCGGCACTGCCCCCATACCAGAACCCGTAGTCCGCTTGGTCCACGGTGCACTGGTAGATTGAACCGCTGACCGGCGCGTAGATCCCGATGCCTTCGTAGGAATTCGGCACCGAGGCAAAGCAGCCGCTCACCTGATTGCCCCCGTTGCTCAGGATCGCGATCCCGTAGTTCTCGTCGTCGCTTCCGGAGACGAGGATGTGAGCCCCGGTGATCTCGACCGAGCCATCTTCGACCAGAATCCCCGCGCCGTTGCTCATGCTCACGTCACAGTCTGTGATCGTGTTGTCGTCGTACGACGACCCGTAGACCAGGATTCCGATCCCGTCCGACAGCGACAGCTCGCAGTCCTCGTAGACCCCTCCGTCGGAGTACGTGGCGACGATGCACGTGTCGAGAATGCCGACTCCGCCGGTCATGGTGATCGAGCAGCCCCGGATGGTTGGCACATCGGTGGCGATGATTCCCGCGGTCGGGCCGCCGGATGGCGAGATCAGCACGCAGTTCACCAGTTGGCCGCTGGACTCCACCCTAGCCACGGCTCGGGTTCCACCTCGAAGGGTGAATCCCTCGACTCTTGCATCAGCGCCCCAGAGAACTTGGGCCGCGTAGGCCGCCGTGTCGGCAGCGTCCACAATGATCTCCGTGTCACTCGTGTTGATGACTGGAACGTTCTTCTCCACCGAGAACGGACGGTACTTCCCATCATGCGATTCCGATTCCTCTGTGACGATCACGGTATCCGAACCGCTTGTTGCGACATCCATTGCACTTTGGATTTCAAGGTACAAACCAGGTACAGGTATCTTCCCCGCCTGTGCTAGACTAGAAATGCTGGCTACTGCCAGCAGGGCGAGAATGAACTGGCTGATTCTGCCTTGCATTTTCGTTCCTCCTGGGCGGGGAGGGGCAGGTGCCCGCCAAAGCAGATGCCCCTCTCCCCCAACTTGTTCCCTCTCAGTCCAAATGTCGGTGTCCGTTGTTAGTCGTGATAGCGGACTCCGATAGAGTTCCATGGACTGATTGCAGGAATGGACTTGTTTCCGCAACCAGGTTTACTGAATGCTCCCATCACCTCCTTTCCCTGAATGGCCGGTGAGTTGCTTGCCAGCCGGTAGTCACCGTGTTCCGGATCACAAAATAGCGGATCGGCCACGATCATGGAGTCCGCCCACTCGGCCGGACAAGCGCCATCACCCACGCCGAGGTTCCCTCCTTCGTTGTTCCAGAGCAGGTTTCGGCCCATGGTGGCCGTGGTCGGGCTCCACCAGCACGCGATGCCGCACTGCTGGTTGGAAACAATGATATTGTGATTCACCGATAATCCGAAATCTGTTAGAAACAGAAGCACCCCCCCGCCCTCACATAGTGAATCTCTAGCCGCGGCGTTATGCACAATGGTGTTATGAGTGATGGCCCCATCGATACTCAACGCGGCAATTGCGACACCAGTTCCCGACCTCCAATCATGATGGTTCTCCGTGATCTCATTATCGACAAATAGGTTTCCATCTATTGTGATTGGCGCCGCGTGATAGTTCCCTCCAGCGTACACACCGGCTCCATGATCTCCCGCCACATTCCCTTTGAACGCGTTTGCGGATACCGTGAAGCTCCCGTTGTGCGAGAAGATCCAGATGGCACCACCGTCGGCGTAGGCTGTATTGTTCATGAATAGATTCTCTCGAATGATTGGTTGGACTTGACCAGCTGCAATCGCCCCACCATTCAGGCTGCATGTGTTCTCGCGGAAGATGTTATGCTCGATTGTCGGGGTGGGGGACGGTGCTCCAGCAGAGGACTGCAGCGAGAGGCCACCTCCAATCCGGGCTGAATTAGCTGTAATGATGTTGTTCCGGATGATGGAAGAAGCCCCTACTAGGATAATGCCCCCGCCATAGGCGCTTAGGCCGCCAGGCTTCCATCCGCGCCCCCCCGTAATTGTGAACCCCTCCAGCACTGCCTTCCTGGTCTCGTCATGGAGCATCACCACCACCGAGCTGTCCCGGGAGCTGCCGTCCAGGATCGTCACCTCCGGCCCTTCCTGACTCCTGAGCACAATGTCCTTCCCCAGGAAGTCGATGTTCTCCAGATAACGCCCCGGGCCCACCTCCACGATGTCCCCGGTCACTGCGCTGTCGATGGCCGCCTGCACCGTCGGCGCGTCCCCGGTCCCCTGCACGTTCACCACCCAGGTCCGTCCCGGCCCGGCCACGTACACCGACGCCGGGGCCGACACCGGACCCAGGTTCCCCGCCGCGTCCTCGGCCCGGACCGCGAAGTTGACCGTCCCCCCTCCCGGAAGCTCCACCAGGTTCACCGCTTCCGCGCTCCCGGGCGCCTTCGGGACCAAGCTGACCGGCGCCTCGGTGGCCGCTTCCCAACCGGTTTCGTCCGCGATCGGACCCATCCGGTAGCGGACGTGATAGCCCGCCGCCCGGCCTTCCATACCGTCGTCCCCCACCGCGGTCCAGGTCAGGCTCGCCCGGTAAGCCATCGTGGAGGTCACCGCCACGTCGGTGATCGCGGTCGGGGAAACGTCGTCCACCGGCACGGTCACCTCCAGGTCCACCACCGGGCCCCGCTTGCCCGCGTCGTCCAGTCCCCGCACCCCAACATGGTGAACGCTCTCCGGAGCCAGGCCGGTCCAGCGAAAGCTCTCCTCCGTCCCCGGGGGGTGGGGCGGCAGATCCACCGGGACCGCGGTCGCCGCAGCCCAGGTGCTGTCGGTGAGAGGTGCGCTCGACTCCCGGATGTCGTAAGCGGCCACCGTGCTGCGGTCCCCGTCGTCCCCGGGGGCGGTGAAGGCCAGGGTGAGGCTGTGGGGCGTCGAGGCGGTCACGCGGAGATCGGTGACCGGCCCCGGGGGCTCCGGGTCCCCGGTCTGGCCCTGGACCAGGTTGGAGAACTCGGACGCGTTTCCGGCTGCGTCCAGGGTCCGGAGGCGGAAGAGGTAGACTTGGTTCCTGTGGAGCGGAGCCAGGAAGGCGCTCTCGGGGGAACCGGCCTCCCGGGGCGCCGACAGCGAGTCCATCCGGCTCGCGATCTCCCAGCTCGGCGGGGGCTCGTCCAGCATGTACCGAAGGTCGTAGGAGGTGGCGATCCCCTGGTCGCCGTTATCCCCGGGAGCGGTCCAGCCCAGGGTGATCGACGTGTCGTCCGCGGCGAGAAGGGCGAGGTCGGTGATCGTGGCCGGCGGGGTGCGGTCGGGCCCTGGGGACTTGTCCTTGGCGCATGAGAATACCGTGAGGAGGATGGCCACGGAGCACGCAGTCCGTGCCTTCGTCCCACTGCGGCCCCGTCCCTTGCCAGGTCGATCAGTTGACCTGAACACGATGCCACCTCTGCCCAACGGATATTTCGGGTGTGGCGACGGGCGGAAAAAACTGAACTCTCGTCACCAGCGTCGGAGTCCCAGGGATGAGGCGGCAAGGGGTGTCGATGGACTCCGGCCGCCACCAAGAACGGTATCGCAGCACTGTGACCGACTCAACAAAAAAGGCTGGCTCATCGGAAAATTGTCACTCCATTCGTGACCGCCCCGCCCTCATTTCGCAAGCGTCAGCCTGCTTGGTCCTTACGACGCCTTTGTATCCTTCTGCCGCAATATGTTGCTCAATGTGTCCTTCCCCTTGCCTAAGTACGCACAAAACGCACATCTCTGCACATTCTTGCACATCGATGCCGGGGGCGGCGGCACTTCGTAGTCCATTGAACACGGACACAATTGCGGGACGCTCCACGGAATGTCGCCGCTCATTCTGGACTGCCTTCGTCAAGATGGAACCCACCTGAGGCTTCGGGGTTCCACATTGCGCGCCCCTCAGGAGCGGGGCACCCATTCCCCTACGCGGCGCAGTTCACTTGCGTGAGCCCAATCTTGGTCTCAGGGAGGCACGAAGCATGAGCAAGCACACGATCTGCGGTATGACTCTTCTCCTCACCTGTACCCTGGCCGGAATCACTTCGGCCGCGGACTACGGTGAGTACGTCGCTTCCGTCGATCGAGCGATTCAGTCCGGGGATTCAGTCAAAGCGGTCGGACTCCTGTGCGACTGGAACCAGGGTGTGGCGGAGTACTCCAAAACTCATATGGAGGAGCTCTTCGCCGCCATGAAGCGTTGGCAGACCTTCTGGCACCAACGCTACCTTGAAGTCCTCCAGCCGCCGGACTCGGTGGAAACCTACTTCGGCCCCGGGCTTTCGTGGGGCGAGTGGGGCATGGCGTCCGCCTTCGGTCCTATGCGCGGCGTCGAGTCGGGCGAGGACTACGAAGACGGGCGCATGATCGTCTCGGACAGCCTGGGGACGGCCGTGGTGGACATCGATCGCGACGGGCAACCCGAGATGACCTATGACGGCCAATCGCCGGAGTTCAGCGGCGCGGTAGTGGTTGTCCATGACGAAGCGGGAGATGGCCAGAGAGAGCAGTGGCTGGCAGCACCGAAGGGCTTCAACCCCCGCACCGAAGCCACGATCTGGCTGTACCGCGACGGACCAACGGCGTCGGTCATCATCAAGCCCTCCAATGATCATCCCTGCGGTAGAAGCATGTGCTTTGGACGGGGGCTTTGACGGACCGCCGACCCTGAGCTCGCTCCCGGGGCGGGTGCGGACGGCATCCCTCGGTTCCCCGTAGGCGAACTCGGGGCCCCGGGGGCAAGGCTCAGGTCTCTCCCCGGCTGCCCCGCCGGCCTTCCTGCCGGCTACACTGGCCGCCCGCTGGGCATGAAAGACCCTTGTCTTCTGCGAGCCATGACATGCTCCCCCGGGAGTGCCCGGCGGGCAGCCTGGCCGGAAGGGACGGAAGCACGATGGAAGGTCTCTGGTCGCCTCAGATGTGGGGCACTCCGGTCGGATTGGGTATCTTTCTCTGTCTCCTGGGAGTCGGGATGGGCGTGTTCTTCTGGGGCGTGAGCAAGATCTCCGGAAAGAAGGAGTAGCGACGCGCCCTCCCCCCGAAAGCGGCAACACCCCACCCCCGCCAGCGGAAATAGCGAACAGCGTTATCACCCGGAATTCCGCCTCGTCACCCGGATACGATCAGGGAGAAGCCCGTGGGGCGCGAGGAGAAGGGCCATGAACCGCAGATCGCTGGGCACAATCTCGTTCGGAGTCGTCCTGGCCGCCATCAGCCTGATCGCGTGCATCGAGGAGCCTCTGCAGCCTCGGCTGGCCCACGCCGGCATGGACGCCGGCGCGCCGGCCCCGGCCCTCGACCAGCCGGTGACCCAGTCCGTCACCGGCCAGGGGTACTTCGCGATCGAGGGGGTCCGGCGCACGTCGGATTTCAGCATTCACAAGCGCGCCGACGGCACCGTGGACGGCTGGTATCACGTTTCCGGTCCGGGACGGGACGGATCCGAGGTCAGGGTGCGTATCGAGTACCTTCACGTGGCCGGGAACCAGGCCTGGGCCTCGGGGGTCGTGGTGGCGGCGGCGGACCGGGCGAACATCGGCCGGCCCTACACCATTCGCTTCGTCGACAATGGAACGGGGCCGGTCGAAGGCCCCGACCGGATCGGCACCGCGCCCTTCGTGGGCTACGACTGCTTGAGGGAGCCGGATATCCACACCGGGTCCCTGATGACCGGGGATCTCCGGATCCGGAGCTGACCGCAGGGCGAACCCGGCTAGGTTTCCCCGCCCCCGCCCCCGGCCTCCGGGTCCTCCTCCGCCTCCTCCCGCACCATCTCCCGCACCCCCCGCCGCACGGTGAGCTGGAACACGTCCGGCCGCCCGTAGTGGCCGGCCACGTCGAGCTGGTAGCGGGGACCGGTCATGGCCTTGGGGTCCACCTCGGCCAGGAGCAGTTCCTCCCTCCCGGCCACCGGTTCGACCAGGAACTTCCCGTCCGGATCCACGATCGCGCTCTCCCCGGGATTGATCCACTCCAGCCCATCGGGGAGGAAGTCCCGCTTGAAGGCCAGGCGGTCGGGGATGGTGTCCCGGTGGACGGGGCTGCACGCTCCGAGCACGAACACCCGCCCTTCCTTGGCGATGTGACGGAGGGTGGAGGTCCAGGGCTCCCCGTGGTCCCAGGTGGGGGCGAGGTGGATCTGGGCCCCCCAGGCGTAGAGGGCGTAGCGGGCCAGGGGCATGTAGTTCTCCCAGCAGACCAGGCCCCCCACCCGGGCGAAGCCCAGGTCGTGCACGGCCAGGGTGCTCCCGTCGCCCTGCGCGTGGACCATCCGCTCCCCCACCGTGGGCACCAGCTTCCGGTGGCACCCCCGGATCTCACCCCGCTCGTCGATGAGGAGCAGGGAGTTGTAGAGGCTCCCCCCGCTGGCCTCGGCGTTCAGCTCGTTGACGCCGATGGCCACCGTGGTCCCGGCCCGGCGGGCGGCCGCGGCCAGGCGGCCCACCGCCTCCCCGGGAACGGTGACCGACTGCGCCACCAGCTCCGCATACAGCTCCCGCAGCACCGGCGACCGCCCCGCGGGCACGAACCACACCCACAGGGGATAGGCGGGGACGAACCCCTCGGGGAAGAGGACCAGCCGCGCCCCCTGGGCGCCCGCCCGCTCGATCCACTCGCAGGCCTTGGCCACCGTGGCCTCGCGGTCCAGGAACTCCGGCGCGGCCTGGGCCACCGCCACCGTGAAGGGGGATCCGGGCGTCTTCGACATGAGGTCCTCCTGGGGTCCGATTCGCTCCGGGCGGCTAGGGCAGCTTGTAGCTCGCCGCCCAGGGCACCTCGGCCTCGGTCCGCTCCACCCCGTGGTCGGGGTTGGCCGCGGCGTGCTCCAGCACCTGGAACAGGGTCTCCACCCGGCCGGCGGCGTCGATCTCCGCGGCCAGCTCCTCCACTCCCCAGGCCCGGCCCCGCTCCCGGCGCAGCACCGCCAGCGCCTGGTCCTGCAGCTCCAGCACCGAGGCCGCGGCCTTCTTCCCCGCTTCCACCCCGGGCTGGTGATAGGCGTTGATGTGGATGAGCGAGGCGTAGAGCCCCACCGCGCGCTCGTAGAGGGCGATGAGCATGCCGAGGCTCCGCGCGCTCACCTCGGGCAGGGTCACGGTCAGGGAGAGCCGGTCCTTCTCGTAGAGGGCGCTCCGGGTCCCGAGCAGGAACCCCAGCAGGTAGTCGCCGGGGGTGGCGTCGCCGTCCACGGAGATGGAGGGGCCGTTCCCGTCCCGCATCACCTGGATGAAGGACACGAAGAAGTCGTTGCGGCCGTCCCGGAGCTGCTGCACGTAGGCGTGCTGGTCGGTGGACCCCTTGTTCCCGAACACGGTGATCCCCTGGTGGACCACCTTCCCGTCCAGGTCCTTCTCCTTGCCCAGGGACTCCATGACCAGCTGCTGGAGGTAGCGGCTGAACAGGAGCAGCCGGTCCTTGTAGGGGAGCACCACCATGTTCTTCTCCCCCCGCCCGTCCCCGGCGCGGTACCAGGACGCGGCCAGGAGGGCGGCCGGGTTGTTCATGAGCTCCGGCACCCGGGTGCGCTCGTCCATGGCCCGGGCCCCGGCCAGCATGGCCTCGACGTCGATGCCCTGGAGCGCGGCCGGCACCAGGCCCACCGCCGAGAGCTCGGAGGTGCGGCCGCCGACCCAGTCCCACATGGGGAAGACCTCCAGGAAGCCGTCCTGGCCGGCCGTCTTCTCCAGCTCGCTCCCCTCCCCGGTCACCGCCACCGCGTGGCGGCCGAAGGTGAGCCCCCGCTCCCGGTAGGCCGCCTCCACCACCCGCATCCCGTTCCGGGTCTCCCGGGTGCCGCCGGACTTGGAGATCACGATGACCAGGGTCCGGGCCAGGTTCCCTCCCAGCCCGGTGAGCACCCGGTCCATCCCGTCGGGGTCGGTGTTGTCGATGAAGTGGGCCCGGACCGGGTCGCCCGCGCTTCCCAGGGCCTCGGCCACGAACTCCGGGCCCAGGGCCGAGCCCCCGATCCCCACCGACAGCAGGTGGGTGAACCGTTCCGCGTTCTCGGGCTTCACCTCCCCCGCGTGCACCCGGGCCGCGAACTCCCGCACCCGGGCCACCGTCTCCGCGATCTCCTTCCGGATGGCCGGGTCCGGGGCCCGCTCGGGATCGCGGAGCCAGTAGTGGCCCACCATCCGGTTCTCGTCCGGGTTGGCCACCGCCCCCTTCTCCAGGGCCTCCATGCCCTTGAAGGCGTCCTTCATCCTGGGGGCCAGGCCGTCCAGGAACTCCTGGTCCAGGTCCATGCGGCTCACGTCGAGGCGGACGCCGAGGTCGCGGTCGAACCAGAGCTGATCGCGGTAGCGGCGCCAGAGATCCCGGGGTTCCATGATCGTGTCTCCTTCGCGGGCGGAATCGAGTGTTTCGGAGCGATGATCGAACCCATTCATGGTGCCCCCCGGGGAGCGATCCGGCAAGGGGCCGGACGCGGGGCCACCGGGCTTCCCGGACCGCCTCCCGCGGCGCCCGGGTTGAGGGCGCCGAGGCCCCGCGGTATCCTCCCCGCTCACCGCCGCCAACCCGGGAGGACCGAACCGCTTGCCGACCGCCGCCGCCACCCGCATCGCCACCCGGGCGGTCCCGGCCCGGGTGCCGCCGCGCCGCCTGGCCGCCCTGGCCGCGTTCTGCGTGGCCGCCGTCCTCCTCATCCCCCTGGAGCGGTGGATCCCCGGCGCCGCCGTCTGGCTCGCCTCCGCGGCCCTGGTCCTCACCGACCGCGAACCCGCCTTCCGCCGCCGCATGGGGGTGCTCCTGGCCGCGATCGCGATCCTGGCCGCGGCCCCCATCAACACCGACACCTCCACCCGCCACTTCATCACCCTGGGGATCCCCTTCCTGCTGGTGATCGCCGGCCCGGCGCTGGTCCTCGGCCGCACCGACCCCGGAGCCATCCGCTTCCGCATCCTGCCCCCGCGCTTCCGCTGGCTGGACGTCCTCTACGTGGTGATCTCCATCCCCCTGGCCTGGCTCGCCTTCGAGCTCTACTTCAAGGTGGCCAATCCCTGGATGCCCACCCAGTGGCACCTCCCCCTGGCCCCGGACCCCGAGGCGAGTTGGCGGCTGTTCGCCGGGATCAACTGCGTGGGGATCTGGGACGAGCTCTTCTTCGTCAACACCGTGTTCGCGGTGCTCCGGACCGTGTTCCCCTTCCGGGTGGCCAACGCGGCCCAGGCCGTGATCTACGCCGCGGTCCTGAACGACATGGCCTTCGCCGGCATCGGCCCGGTCCTGGTCTACCTCTTCGCCCTCACCCAGGGCTCCATGTACGAGGAGTCCGAGGGGCTCCTCTACGTGCTCGCCGTCCACGTCATCGTGGACGTGTTCCTGCTCTCGGCGATCTTCAACCACTACTACGCCGGGTTCACCCCCATCCCCTTCTGACCGCTCCCCCGAGGCCCCGGGGGCCCGCTTGACAGGCCGGCTCCCGCGCCGGAGCATGGATGGGCCGGGGCACGCCCGGAATCGGGCCGGGCCGCCCGGGTACCGGAGGCCGGAGGGTCCGCGGGCGAGGCGGCCTTTTTCCCTTGATCCGGCCCGCGGTTCTGTTAAGCTTTCGCGTCTATTTTTGCCAGCCCTCTTTTCCCCGGCCGGGCCCCCGGATGCACGCTTCCGGCCGGATTCCGGAACGCCCCTTGGGGTCTTGGAATGCCCCCCGGGCCCATGACCGTCCCCCCCGGGACGACACTCTGTCCATTTCGAGGTGACCTTCGATGCTCAAAGACCTGACCAAAGTGCGCAACATCGGGATCAGCGCCCACATCGACTCGGGGAAGACCACCCTCACCGAGCGGGTGCTCTACTACACCCAGCGCATTCACGCCATCCATGAGGTGCGGGGCAAGGACGGGGTCGGGGCGACCATGGACTCCATGGACCTGGAGCGGGAGCGCGGCATCACCATCGCCTCCGCCGCCACCCACTGCGTGTGGAAGGACCACCACGTCAACATCATCGACACCCCCGGCCACGTGGACTTCACCATCGAGGTGGAGCGCGCGCTGCGGGTGCTCGACGGCGCGGTGCTGGTCCTGTGCGGGGTGGCCGGGGTCCAGTCCCAGTCCCTGACCGTGGACCGCCAGATGCGGCGCTACAACGTCCCCCGCCTCGCCTTCATCAACAAGCTGGACCGGGTGGGGGCCAACCCCTACCGGGTGACCGAGCAGCTCCGGGAGAAGCTGGGGCTGAACGCGGTCATGCTCCAGATCCCCATCGGGCTCGAGGCCGAGCACCACGGGGTGGTGGACCTCATCACCATGCGGGCGGTCTACTTCGACGGGGACAACGGGGAGAAGATCCGCGAGGAGGCCATTCCCTCCGGCCTCCAGGGCGAGGCCGAGGCCCGCCGGGAGCAGATGCTGGACGCGGTCTCCATGTTCGACGAGGAGCTGATGGAGGCGGTCCTGGAGGGAGCCCCCACCGAGGAGCAGATCCGGGCCGCGGTCCACAAGGGCACGGTGAACCTGGAGCTCTGCCCGGTCCTCATGGGCTCGGCCTACAAGAACCGGGGGGTGCAGCTCCTGCTCGACGCGGTGACCCACTACCTGCCCAATCCCGCCGAGGTCAAGAATTTCGGCGTGGACCTGGAGAAGAACGAGGAGCGGGTCCAGCTCACCGCGGATCCGCAGAAGCCCCTGGTCACCCTGGCCTTCAAGCTCGAGGACGGTCCCTACGGCCAGCTCACCTACATCCGCACCTACCAGGGCACCCTCAGGAAGGGGGACTTCATCGTCAACGCCCGCACCGGGAAGAGGGTGAAGGTGGGCCGGCTGGTCCGGATGCACGCCTCCTCCATGGAGGACATCGAGGACACCATGGCCGGGGACATCGTGGCCCTGTTCGGGGTGGACTGCGCCAGCGGCGACACCTTCACCGACGGCACCCTCCAGGTCTCCATGACCTCCATGTACGTGCCGGAGCCGGTGGTGAAGCTGATGATCAAGCCCAAGGACAACAAGGCCAAGACCAACATGTCCAAGGCCCTCCAGCGCTTCACCAAGGAGGATCCCACCTTCCGGACCATGGTCGACGAGGAGACCTCGGAGACCATCATCGCCGGGATGGGCGAGCTGCACCTCGACGTCTACATCGAGCGCATGAAGCGCGAGTACCACGCCGAGGTGGAGACCGGCGCCCCCCAGGTGGCCTACCGGGAGGCGATCAGCCGCCGGGCCGACTTCAACTACACCCACAAGAAGCAGACCGGCGGCGCCGGCCAGTACGGCAAGATAGCCGGATACGTGGAGCCCTCGGAGTCGGGCGAGTTCGAGTTCGAGAGCAAGGTGACCGGGGGGAACATCCCCACCGAGTACATCCCCTCCTGCGAGAAGGGCTTCCGGGCCATGCAGGACAAGGGTCCCCTGGTCGGGTTCCCCATCGTGGGGGTGCGGGTGGTGCTGGAGGACGGCGCCTCCCACGCGGTGGACTCCTCGGACAACGCCTTCCAGGCCGCGGCCCGGGGGGCCTTCCGGGAGATCTACCCCAAGGCCGCGCCCCAGGTGCTGGAGCCCCTGATGAAGGTGGCGGTGGAGACCCCGGCCGAGTTCCAGGGGGACGTGATGGGTACCCTGATGCAGCGGCGGGGCATTATCATCGGCACCACCGAGGACGCGGGGTTCATCCGGGTGGAGGCGGAGGTGCCCCTGGCCGAGATGTTCGGCTACGCCACCGCCCTTCGTTCGGTCACCCAGGGCAAGGCGGAGTTCTCCATGGAGTTCTCCCGCTACGCCCCCGCTCCCGCCGCCATCGCCGAGGAGCTGAAGAAGAAGTACCAGGAAAAGCGCGCCGCGGAAGCGAAGTAGGAGACGTCGCCATCATGTACACCAAGGAAGTCAACGATCGGAGCCCGCTGCGCGTGTTCGAGAAGTCGATCCGCGGCGGGCTGGGCAAGGGCAACCTGGGCGTGGTCATGTCCCGGGCCGGGGTGGGCAAGACCGCGTTCCTGATCGGGGTCGCCCTCGACGACCTCATGCGGGGCCGGAACGTGCTCCACGTGTCCTCCAAGGACTCGGTGGACCACGTGCGCGAGTTCTACGAGGAGATCTTCAACGAGATCCGCCGCTCCTCCCACCTCCAGGACGCCGCCCTCACCAACTACCTGGTCGAGCGGCACCGGATCATCCACACCTACCGGGGCGTGCCCATGACCGTGGCCCGGATCAGGAAGGACGCCGCCTTCTACGCCGAGCACGCCGGGTTCAGCCCCGAGGTGGTGGTGGTGGACGGGTTCGACTTCGCCGGGGCCGACGAGGCCGGGATCACCGAGCTCAAGGAGCTGGCCGCCGGCCTGAACGTGGAACTCTGGCTCTCCGCCCTCACCCACCGGGACGAGCCGGTCACCGATCCCCGCGGGGTGCCGAACCCGGTGGCCCGGTTCGACTCCTGGATCAGCGTGATGGTGGTGCTGGAGCCCCTGGACGGGGCGACCACGCTCAGGCTGCTCAAGGACCACGACAACCCCGACGTCGGGTCGCTGCACCTGAAGCTGGATCCCCGGACCCTGCTCCTGGCCGAGAGCGCCTAGCCGCGCGGGGCGGGCCGGGGCGGGCCGGCCCTCAGCGCCCGCCCGCGGTCTCCAGGGCCACCCGGTCCTCGCGCACGAAGAACAGCGGGCCGTAGAGGGCCGAGGCGGTGGAGCCGGTGTTGTCGCTGTCGGTGAACACCCCCACCGCCTTCACCGGGTCCGGCTCCCCTCCGAACAACCGGCGGTAGTCCGCGGCCAGGTCCCGGTTCTCGCTCGCCCACCCGGCCTGCGCTCCCGACCGCGCGACCACGACCTTGATGTCCTTGGCATAGGTGCTCGGAAGCACCGTGCCCTCGGGCAGGTCCGCGCTCCACACGTAGATCACCGCCCGCATCTTCCAGGGGAGGATGGATTTCCGGTAGAGCACCAGCACCGCGGCGGCGCGGTCGTCGCCCTGCTTGGAACGGAGATCCGCCCCCCGGGGGAAGGTGTCCACCTGCCAGGACCAGTCGAGGTGCAGGTCCCCCACCGGAAGCGGCTCGATCTCCCGGTAGAGGAGCGAGCCGGTCCCGTGGGCGTAGGCGGCCAGGCAGGGCACGCCGCTCCGGGAGGTCACCGCGTAGCGGGTATGGCCGTGGAAGGCGTGCTCCTTCCAGTCCCCGGCCCAGCCCGCGTTGCCGGCGACGGCCGGGATCGCCGGGGCCCCCGCCCAGGTCAGGGTGCGGACGGCGGCGCCCGCATGGGGGCGGGGAAAGGGCGCGGCCGGGATCGACCCCCGGTCCTTCTGGGACCGAAGGGGGTCCCGCGTTTCCTGGGCGACGGCCACGGTCGCGCCGCGGGCCAGGATCAGGGTGGTGAGGACGAGGGAGACGGCCAGTCCTTCGTTTTTCATGACGCGCCTTCGAGCCCAGGGACAATCAGCGTCGCCCCGGCATGGAGGACGCAAGGGTCGCGGCGCCGGGTTCAGGGTCTGAAGCGGGGGGTACCGAGCCCGGCGCCGTCACCATGGATACCCCCGGCCGGGGGGGACGGTTCCGGACTAAATCGATCGCCGGGGGTCAGTCGCGCCCGGGCACCCCCAGGAGGGTGGTGCCGTCGGTCAGCCGGAGCGGGTGCAGGAACGAGTCGAGCAGGAACCGCCGGGCTCCGGAACAGGCGGCGACGAGGGCGTCCCCCTGGGCCAGCCGGGTGGCGATGGCCGCGGAGAGGATGCAACCGCTTCCGTGAGTGTTCACCCCGTGGATGCGTTCCCCGGTCCAGCAGTGAAGATCCCCGTCGTGCCACAGGAAATCCACCGGGTCCCCGGGGAGGTGGCCTCCCTTGACGAACACGGCCAGGGAGTAGCGCCGGCCCAGTTCCTCCGCCGCCTCGGCCATGTCCTTCTCGGTCTTGACCGGACGGCCGGCCAGGACCTCGGCCTCGTCCAGGTTGGGAGTGATGACCTCGGCCTGGGGAATGAGCCGGGTGAGGTAGGCGGCCTCGGCATCGGGGCGCAGGAGACGGGCACCGCTGGCCGCCACCATGACCGGATCCACCACCAGGGGCGGGAAGTCCGGGCTCTCCACCACCGACGCCACCGCATCGATGATCTCCCGGGAGTAGAGCATGCCGGTCTTGGCCCCCCGCACCGGGAATCCGGCCAGCACGGCGCGGATCTGGGCGGTGACGTCCTCCGGCGCCAGCGCCGTCACCGCGTCCACCCCGGCCAGGTTCTGGGCGGTGACGCAGGTCACCGCCGAGGTGCCGAAACCGCCCAGGGCGGTGACGGTGCGAAGGTCGGCCTGAATCCCCGCACCGCCTCCCGAATCGGATCCGGCGATGGTCAGTACGACGGGTCGTTCCACCTCGACCTCCTTCCTCCTCCCCGGTCCCCCGCGCGCCTCCGCTCAGGATGCCGACGCGGAGAGATCCTCGAGCTTCCGGATCATGTCCCGCTTGGGGATGAGGTCTCCCTTGCGGCCGGCGGCTTCGACCCCCGCCCGGAGAACCTCCACCGCCTCCTCCCTCCGGTCGAGGGCGAGGAGGCAGGCCCCGAGGTGATTGTACGCCTGACTGTAATCCTTCTGGGCCCGGATGGCTTCACGGAAGCAGGGGACGGCTTCCTCGTATCGCTCCAGATCGAGGAGGATCTTGCCCAGGCCGAAATTCGCCACCACGTCCCCGGGATCGGCCTCCAGCACCCGCCGGAACAGCTCCACCCGCTCGGTCAGCTCGGCCCGCCGCGCCGCCTCCGCCTGCGCCTCCCGCTTCTCCGCCTCCTTCTTCCCCATCTCCCGCTTCCAGATCAGGTAGGTGACCTTCCCCTTGATCGCCTCCGCCTCCTCGATGTTCCCGAGGGCGGCCTCGTACCGGCTGAGGTTGGTCCAGGCCATGACGTTCTCGGGATCCATCTCGGTCAGCCCCTGCATGATGTCCGCGGCCTCGCCCAGCCGCCCCAGCCGCTCCAGGCAGACTCCGGCCGCCTCGAAGGCGTCGGCGTGACGGGGGTTCATGAGGGTGGCCCGCTCGAAGTGGCCGAGCGCCTCCTCGGTGCGATCGGCCTTGTAGGCTTCCATGCCCCGCCGGTAGAGGGCCTCGGCCTCCTCCGCCGGTCCCGGGGGCCGGTAGAGGGGAACCGGCCGCACCGTGGCCGGAACCGGCCGTCCGTCCACCGTCACCCGCACCACGGTGCCGGGATCGGCGGCGGTGCGGCGCACCCGGGCCAGGGCGACGGGACGCTCGAGGGCGGGCGAGAGGCACGCGCTCCGGACCTCGCCCGCCCGGGCCCCGGCGTGGACGATCGCCGCGCCGGGGGCGGGCGCGCGATCCCCGTCCAGGACCAGCCCCGCCAGCAGCCATTGCACCGCGCCCCGGGAATGCACCCGGGCCACCGTCTCCTGGCCCAGGTAGCAGCCCTTGTTGAAGGAGACCATGTCCTCCCGGTCCAGCTCCAGGAGCAGGGTGCTCTCATCGAAGTCGGCTCCGGACCGGAAGCGCCCCCCCTCGATGCGGAGGATCTCCGCCGCCCCGGCGTCGATTTCGGCCAGGGTGAACCCGTCCGCGGCCGCGGCTTCGGCCAGGGCGCCGGCGGCCGCCTCGATCCCGCTCCGGGGGACCAGGATCCGCCCCCCCGCGTCGCCGGTCCAGGGATCGGAGAGGAAGCGCGCGGCCACCGCGCCCAGATCCAGCTCCTGGTGGCGGAGCGGGTCCGTGAGCAGGCGCCGTCCCGCGGCCCGGGCCAGGAGGGCGGGCACCGAGGGGCCGTGGAGCTCCAGCACCACCGTCCCGGGAGTGAGATCCTCGAAGGCCACCCGCTCCCGGAAGCGGTACTCCTCCAGCTTGGCCAGGAAGGAGCCGAGGAGCGCCGGCTCGAGGAGGACCCAGTGCCGGTCCTCCCCCGCCATCAGGGTGAGGTCGTGGGTGATCCGGCCCTTCCGGTCCAGGGACGCGGTGTAGGCCGCGCGTCCCGGTTCCAGGGCGGCCACGTCCAGGGGAAGCTGGTTCTGCAGGAAGGCGACGCGGTCGGCGCCGGTGATCGCGGCCGCCGCCGCCACCGGGTCCCGGAGGAGCCCGGCCCGGGAACGCACCGCCCGGACCCCTTCCGGCCCGGACGCGGTCACGAGGGCGGGGCCGCTCACACGCTGAAGGACTCGCCGCACCCGCAGGTGTTCTGGGCGTTGGGATTCCGGAACACAAAGCCCTTCCCGCTCAGTCCGGCCTCGTGGTCGAGCTCGATCCCCTTCAGGTAGAGGACGCTCTTGGGATCCAGGTACACCTGCACCCCGTCGGGCAGCTCGACCACGGTGTCCCCCGGTTCCCGCGGGGTGAACTCCAGCTTGTAGGAGAGCCCGGAGCAGCCGCCTCCCTGCACGCCGAGCCGGAGCCCGAGATCATCGCGCCCCTGTTCGGCCAGGAGCCGGGCCACCTCGCGGCGGGCGTTGTCGGTGACGGTGACGATTGCACGCTGGGCCTGGGTCATGACGATCAACTCCTCTGAACTCCGGGGATGGATGCCGCCGGGACGCCGGCGGGGGCCCGCGGCGGGCGGCCGCGCTCCCGCAGCCAATGACGACAATTATTATACACTTTGGGCGCCGGAAGGCTCCTTGTCCGGGTCAATCAAATGCCGGACAAGCAGTTACGGGTCGGGAAACCCGCCTCCGGGGGGGTGTCCCCCGCCGGGGGGAGATTACTTGTAGCGGTAGGTGATGCGACCGCGGGTGAGATCGTAGGGAGAGAGTTCCACCGTCACCTTGTCCCCGTTCAGGATGCGGATGAAGTGCTTCCGCATCTTGCCCGAGATGTGGGCGAGGATCTCGTGACCGTTTTCCATCTTCACCTTGAAGCGGGCATTGGGAAGGCTGTCGACGACGACCCCTTCCACCACCACGGCATCCGGCTTCTGGGCCGGACCGCTGGAGGTGGCGGTGGCCGCCTTGCTGCTCTTCTTCTTCTTGCGCCTCTTTCCTCCTCGCGTCGTCCTGCGTTTCCTGGCGATGGCAACCTCCATGGGTTCGGGGAGCGCGTACCGCATCCCGATTCCGGGCCCCCCCGTCGGGGACCGGGCCCGCTGGGGGCGAAGCTCACCCCGGGGCCGTAACCGTCCGATTCTAACCGATCCGGCCCATACCGACGAGTGGCGGGAACATCGGGCATGGGGCATAGTGATCGAGGGGCGCCGGACCGCGGCCGGCCGCCCCCCCCGCCGGGGGGATCATCGATCCTCGATCGCCCTGATTCTTATGAACTTAGCCGATCGGAAGGGAGACCACGGCCATGAAACTCCTCCCCTTGCTCCTCCTCGTCCTCGCCGGTGGCGCCGCCGTCGCGGCCTGCCCCGGCTCCTCCGCCGAGGCGGCCCCGGCCCTGCCCACCGGCTTCGCCGACCAGCTCGTGGTCGACGGGCTCAGCCAGCCCACCAGCCTGGCCTTCCTTCCCGACGGCCGGGTCCTGATCGCCGAGCAGCGCACCGGCGCGGTGCGCCTGGTGGCGGGAGGGGCGCTCTCCGGCACGCCGGTCTACACCGTGCCCGACCTCAACGCCTCGGGGAACGAACAGGGGCTCCTGGGGGTGACGGTGGATCCGGGATGGCCGGGACGGCCCTACGTCTACCTCTACTTCGACCGGACCCCGGGAAGCGTGATCTACCTGGCCCGGTTCACCGCCTCCGGCGACCTCTCCGACCCGGCCTCGGCCAGCCTCACCCTCGGCGACCGCCACGACCTGATCACCGACATCCCCGACAACGCCCCCAACCACAACGGCGGCACCCTGCGCTTCGGCCCCGACGGGATGCTCTACGTGAGCATCGGCGAGGACGCCGACCGCTGCGCGGCCCAGGACACCAGCTCCCTGAAGGGGGTGATCCTGCGCCTGGACGTGAGCGGCGTGCCCGCCGGGGGGGGCGGACCGCCGGCCAGGTCCCTCCTCGCCCCCGCCGACAACCCCTTCCCCGCCGGGGGCGGGAACGCGCGGCTCATCTACTGCTACGGGCTCCGCAATCCCTTCCGCTTCCACGTGGACCGCTTCCCCGGCCGCATCGTCATCGGGGACGTGGGCGAGAACACCTACGAGGAGGTGGACGTGGCCCGTTCCGGGGACGACCTGGGCTGGCCCTGGCGCGAAGGGTCCTACGTGGAGGCGGTCTCGGCCTGCCCGGAGCCGGGGGGCTCGGGAAGCGGGAGCTTCACCGGTCCCATCGGCGGCTACGACCAGACCTCGGGATCCCAGGCCGTGATCGGGGGTCCCATCTACCGCCCGGTGAGCGGCGGCTCCGGCACCTTCCCCGCCGAATACGACGGGGTGGTCTTCTTCGCCGAGTACTACGACGGCTTCGTGCGCGCGCTCCGGAACGACGGCGGCGGCTGGGCCCCCCTCCCCGCCGTGCCCGGGCAGCCCGACGCCACCAACTGGGCCACCGGCGTCCAGTACGTGGGCGACTTCCTCACCGGCCCCGACGGGGCCATCTGGTACACCAAGCAGTTCCCGGGTGAGCTGCACCGGATCGCCTACACCCTCTCCGTGACCGGGGTCGAGGGGCCGGGGGCCCGGCCCGGCCCGCGGCTGCGCGTCTCGCCCAACCCCTTCCGTCCGGGCGCCGAGGCCCCCACGGTTGCGGTGGAGGGCGGGGGGACGGGAACCGCCCGCCTGGAGGTATTCGACGTGTCCGGGCGCCGGGTCCGGGTCCTCGGGGCGGCCCTGGACGCCGCGGGAGCGGCGGTGATCCGGTGGGACGGACGCGGCGCCGGCGGGCGCCCGGTGTCTCCCGGGATCTACTTCCTGCGCCTGGCCACGCCCGCGGGCACCGCCTCCGCTCGCGTGGTCCGGGTTCCCTAGGCTATACTCCGGGGCCCTCGGTTCCCAGCCTGGCCGCCCCGGGCCGGCCCCGGCCCCGGCGCCAGCGCCGAAATCCCATCCGCTCTGGAGACAACATGATCGTGAATTCCATCCGCCGTCCCCGGCCCCGGTTCGCCCTGGTGGTGGCCGGCGCCGTTCTCATGGGGGTTGCCATGACCGCAGGACCGGGCGCGCTTCCCGCCGCCGCCGCCGAAACGGGCGACGAGGCCGCCCAGGCCCTCACCGCCGAGATCCAGGGCCACCTGGACCGGGCCCAGGCCCTCCTGGACCAGGTTCTGGCCGTCCAGGGGCCGCGCACGGTGCAGAACACCCTCACCGTTCTCAACGATCTGGCCATCGAGCTCGACGCGGCCTCCAACAAGTCCTCGCTGATGGAGAACGTGCACCCCGACCCGGCGGTCCGGGACGCGGCGGAGAAGGCCAGCCAGGACGTGCAGGCCTTCGCCACCAAGCTGTCGCTGAACCGGGACGTGTACGACGCCCTGGCCGCGGTGGACACCGCCGGCGCCGACGCGCTGACCCGGCGCCTGGTCTCCCACGAGCTCCGCGACTACCGGCGCTCGGGGGTGGACAAGGACGAGGCCACCCGGGAGCGGATCCAGAAGCTCCAGGAGGAGCTGGTGCTGATCGGGCAGGAGTTCTCGCGCAACATCCGCGAGGGGACCCGCTACATCCTGCTCGATTCCGCCGACGACCTGGCCGGGCTCCCCCAGGACTACATCGACGCCCACCGGCCCGACGAGTCGGGAAAGATCAAGATCACCACCGAGTACCCCGACTACCTCCCCTTCATGACCTACGCCCGGAACGGCGCGGCCCGGAAGAAGCTCTACCTGGAGTTCACCAACCGGGCCTATCCGCAGAACGCCGAGGTCCTGAAGCGGCTCATGGTCAAGCGGAACGAGCTGGCCCACCTCCTGGGCTACGACAACTGGGCCGCCTACGTGACCGAGGACAAGATGATCCGGTCCCCGGAGAACGTGCAGGCCTTCATCGAGAAGCTGGACGCGGCGGCCAAGCCCCGGGCCGAGCACGACTACGCCATGCTCCTGGCCCGGAAGCGGAAGGACGATCCCTCCGCCACCGGGGTCGCGGACTGGGAGAAGGCCTACTACTCGGAGCTGGTCAAGAAGGAGCAGTTCGACTTCGATTCCCAGAAGCTCCGGGAGTACTTCGACTATCCGGAGGTGAAGCAGGGCATCCTCGGCCTCACCTCCACGATGTTCGGGGTGACCTACAAGCAAGTCCCCGACGCCGAGGTGTGGGATCCCGGCGTGGAGTGCTACGAGATGTACGAGGGGCCGAAGCTGATCGGCCGGTTCTACCTCGACATGCACCCCCGGGACGGGAAGTACAACCACGCGGCCCAGTTCACCATCCAGAACGGGGTGGCCGGGCGGCAGATCCCCGAGGCGGCCCTGGTCTGCAACTTCCCCGGCGGGGACGGGGACGGGCCCGCCCTCATGGAGCACGACGACGTGGAGACCTTCCTCCACGAGTTCGGCCACCTGCTCCACAACCTCTTCGCCGGGAACCAGAAGTGGATCTACTTCTCCGGGGTGGCCACCGAGTGGGACTTCGTCGAGGCGCCGTCGCAGATGCTGGAGGAGTGGGCCCGCGACACCGCCACCCTCCAGACCTTCGCCCGGAACTACCGGACCGGGGAACCGATTCCCGCCGAGCTGGTGCAGAAGCTCCAGGCCGCCCGGGACTTCGGGAACGGCCTCTACGTGACCCAGCAGAACTACTACTCGGCCATCTCGCTGGACATCTACCGGCAGGACCCGGAGACGGTGGACCTGGCTACCGAGATCCCCGCCCTCCAGGCCAAGTACAGCGCCTTCGCGTACGTGCCCGGCGCCCACATGTATACCTCCTTCGGACACCTCGAGGGCTACTCGGCCATGTACTACACCTACATGTGGTCGTTGGTCATCGCCAAGGACATGTTCTCGGCGTTCAACCGGGCCGACCTGCTCGACCCCGGCACCGCCACCCGCTACCGGAAGGCGGTGCTCCAGCCCGGCGGCTCCGAGGACGCCGCGGACCTGGTCCGGGACTTCCTGGGCCGGCCCTACAACTTCGAGTCGTTCAAGGAATGGCTGAACCGGGGCGCGAGCTGAGCCGCAACTCCGGCTTTCCGCTCGCGGCCCGGATGGGCATGGGGGCCGTCGCCTGTGCGGCGGCCCTCTCGCTCTGTCCGGCCGCCGGGGCCGCTCCGGCCCCGGCCGGAGCGCCGGGGGCCGTGGACGGGCGGTTCGCGGACTGGCCCGGGACCGGGGAGACCACGGGGCCCCTCGACCTGCGCGTGGCCGGAGACCGCGACCGCCTGGTGTTCGCCTTCACCCTCCCGTCCGAGATCGTGCTCCAGGGGGATCCGGGGGTGGATCTCTACCTGGACCTGGACCACGATCCGGCCACCGGGCTCCGGATCCAGGGGATCGGCGCCGACCTCACCTGGTCCTTCGCCTCCCGGGAGGGACGGGCCTACGTCCTCGGATTGCCGGTGCGGGTGACCGCGGCCGGCCTCGACCTCCGCCAGGCTCCCACCGTCTCCGCCCGCCGCTTCGAGGTCGCCCTGGACCGGCGGCCGGTGGTGGCGGGCGCGGCCATGGAGGGGGCGGACACGGTGAGCGTGGTGGTCTGCGCCCGGGGCCGGGCCGCGGGCGGCGGCGCGGAGCCGGTCTGCGACCGACGGACCCTGGCCGTGCCGGGGACGGCCGCCCCCCCGCCGGAGCCCCGCTCCCTGGACCGGGAACGGCCCGGCGACCTCCGGGTCCTCACCTACAACGTGCGCTTCGACGGGCTCTTCACCCACCGGGAGCGGTTCGCCCGGATCCTCGCCGCCCTCGACCCCGACGTGGTCCTCTTCCAGGAGGTGTTCAACCACGAACCGGAGGAGACCCGCGACCTGATGGCGGAGATCCTTCCCGGCCGCGACTGGCAGGCGGTGGGAGCCGGCAGCGGGGTGGTGGTGAGCGCGGTCCCGGTGGCCGCCTCGGGCGCCCTGGGGGGGAAGCGGGACGCGATCTGGGTCCGGCTGGAGTCCCCCGGCCACGACTGGCCGGAGGGCCCGCTGCTCCTGAACCTCCATCCCCCCTGCTGCGACAACGACGCCGGCCGGCGGGAGGAGCTGGACCAGGCCGCGGCCTGGATCCGCGACGCCCGGGCCGCGGGGAGGCTGGATCCGGCCACGCCGGTGCTGGTGGCCGGGGACATGAACCTGGTCGGGGACGCCTCGGAGCAGCGGACGCTCCTGGCCGGGACCATCGCCGACACCCTTCGCTTCGGACCTCCGGCCGCGCCGGATGGCGACGGCACCCCCTTCGCCGACGCCTTTCCCCGGCACCTGGCCGGCGGCGAGGTCTACACCTGGCGAAGCGACGAGGGCCCCTTCGCGCCCGGGCGGCTGGACTACATCGTCTACACCGACAGCGTGCTGGAGATCGGGAACCGCTTCGTGCTCTGGACCCCGGACCTGCCCCCGGCGCGGCTGGAGGCGCTGGGCCTGGAGCCGGACGATACCGCCGCCGCCTCCGACCACCTTCCCGTGGTGGCCGACTTCCGCTACTCCGGCGCCCCCTCGCGCTGAGCCAGGTTGAGGAGCAGGAGCCGGAGCACCCGGACCGCGGTTTCCGGCGGGAGGTCTCCCGCCGCCTCGGCCAGCCCTCGCAGGGTGGCCGCGTCCCATTCCCCGGTGGCGGGAAGGCCGCGGGCCTCCTGGAACGCGGCCAGGGCGTTCCGGGCCGCCGCATCCCAGGCTCCCGAGCCCTCGTCGGCGGGGTAGCCCAGCCCGGCCAGCACCCCCTTCAAGGCCGCCCGCTCGGCGTCACTGAAGCGTTCGGCGGGAAAGGAGGCCGCCTCCGCCTCCACCACCTCGATCTGCTCCGGATCCCGGACCACGATCTGGGCCCGGCCCTTGTAGGTCTCGATGCGCCCGGTGACGCAGAGCGACTTGCCCTCGTAGAGCCGGGCCGGGGGCTGGGGGAACTTCTCCGCCGCATCCCCCCAGATCACCACGGTGAAGGTCTGGTTCGGATAGGGGCGGTCGAAGTTGAGGAAGGTCGGCCGGCCGCGGGCGGACTCCAGCCGGGTGGCCACCGCCACCGGCCCGCATACGGTGAGCGTCTCTCCCACGTGGGCCTTGGCCTCGCGCGCCGGGATCCGCTCCGAGGCCCCGGAGGACGCGGACGGAAGGTGGAGGGCGAGGGCCGCGACCAGCGCGGCGCCCCAGGAACGGACGGACGGGGTGAACATGGACGGACCTCCCGGAAGGCCGCGGGCGCACACTCGCCCTCGCGGCGGGGTCCCGGGATCCTACCCCGCCGGCGGCGCCACCGGTAGGGCGTCCCGGACCCGCCCCGGTGGCGGGCTCGCCGCCGTTCTGCTAGATTGAACCTATTGCTGCGGCGAGGACGCCGGACCGGTTCCCGCCGCATTCGATTGTCAAGCCCTTGCTGTTTCCACTTCAACCTCGAGGAGGCCCTTTATGTCTCTCATGAAGCGTTCATTTCCCGTGCTGCTCTCCCTTTCCTTCCTGGCCGCCGCCGGTCTCGGCGCGATCCATCCCGCACCGGCCCGCGCCGACGATTCGGTGGTCGGCGACCGCGACCTGCAGCAGGCCGTGGACGGCAAGGTGGCGTCCCAGGACGCGGACCGGGCCGCCCTTCGCGAACTCCTGAACCGGCAGGATGTGCGCAGCGCGGCCGAAGGCGCCGGCCTGGACGTGAACCGGGCCCTGGACGCGGTCAATACCCTCTCCGGGGACGAGCTCTCGACCCTGGGCCAGCAAGCCCAGACCCTCAACGAGCAGCTCGCCGGCGGCGACCGGGTCGTCATCACCACCACCGTGCTCACCCTGGTGCTGGTGCTGGTGCTCATCCTCCTGCTCGCCTGAGCCGGACTCCCGGTGAGCGGTCGAGTTCTCCGGGGGGCGGTGCTGGGCGCGGCGGCGGCCCTCGCCCTGGGCTCCCCGGCGCCGGCGAAGGCGCCGGGGCCCGGGGGGAGCGGGCCGGCCACGGGATGGGCCGCGCCGGAGGCCCGGGGGAACGCGCCCGCGGGCGCAATCGCCCTGGCCCGGCCGGTGCCCTTCGTGGCCCAGGACCCCGAGCTCTGCGGCGGGGCCTGCCTGGCCATGGTCCTCCGCTACTGGGGGGCCACCGGCGTGTACGCCGGGGACTACCGGAGCCTGGTCGACGGGCCAGCGGGGGGAATCCGGACCGGGGACCTTCTCGCCGCCGCCCGTGCGCCGGGATGGCGGGCGGCGGCCTTCCCCGGCACTCCCGGGACCCTCCGGGACCAGCTCGCCCGGGAGCGCCCGGTGATCGCGCTCATCCAGGCCGGCGCCGGCCGCTACCACTACGTGGTCGTGACCGGGATCGACTCCGCCCGGGTGCGGTTCCACGACCCCGCGCTGGGGCCGGACCGCGAGCAGGACCTGGACCGCTTCACGCGGGCCTGGCGGGCGGCCGACTCCTGGAGCCTGGTGGTCACCCCGGCCCCGGGCACGCGGCCGGAGGAGGCTGCGGAGCCGCGGGCGGAGGAGCCTCCGGACGGCCGGTCGGAGGCGCCCGCGGGCCGGCGACCCCCGGCGTCCCCGCCCGCCCCCTGCGACTCGCTGGTGGAGGCGGGCATCCAGGCCGCCGGGTCCGGCCGCCGGGCGGCGGCCGAGAGCCTCTTCGCCCGGGCCCGGACGCGGTGTCCGCAAGCCTCGAGACCCCTGCGCGAGACGGCCGGGCTCCGGTTCCAGGACGGGCGCTGGTCCGAGGCGGCGCGGCTGGCCGCCGGGGCCGTGTCCCGGGACCCCGCCGACACCCTGGCCTGGAAGCTCCTGGCCGCCTCGCGGTTCATGGCCGACGACCGCCCCGGCGCCCTGGCCGCCTGGAACGCGGTGGGACGGCCGAGGGTGGACCTCCTCCGGATCGAGGGACTGCGCCGCACCCGCTACCCGGTCCTCCTCCGGTACCTCGGCGTGCCCCCGCAGAGCCTGCTCACCCCCTCGCTGCTCCGGCGCACCGAGCGCCGGCTGGCCGCCTTCCCCGCCGTCTCCGCCTCGGCGGTGCGCTACCGGCCCGGCGCCGGGGGGCTGGCCCGGGTGGAGGCGGCGGTGGTGGAGCGGCCCGAGTGGCCGGCCCGGCCGGCGGCGGTGCTGGGCACGGCCGCCCACGCCGCGGGGGCCCGGGAGCTCCGGCTGGCCGTGACCGCGCCCACCGGAAACGGGGAGCGGCTGAGCGGAGCCTGGCGCTGGACCGCGGAGCGGCCGTTGATCGGACTCCGGTTGCGCGCCCCCGGGCCGCGGGGAGTGGGAGGACTGGTCACCGTGGAGGGGTTCCGGGAGCGGCAGGACTACCGGCCGGCGGAGGGCGGGACCCGGTCGGTGGTGCGCGCCCGCGGCGGGCTGGCCTGGTCGGAGTGGATCACCGGCGGCCTGCGGCTGGGAGGGGGCATCGCCTACGACCGGTGGCGGGACGAGGGCGGGCGCGCCTCCCTCGGCGTAGGCGTGGAGACCCGCACCGGCGGCGACCGCTTCCGGGCCCGGCTCGCCCTCGACGCCTGGTCCGGCCGGACCACCTTCGGCGCCGCCCGGGTGGACGGCACCGTCGCCCCCCTCCCTCCCCGGGGCCGTTTCGAGCTGGCCCTCCGCGGCGGATTCCACGCCGCCGGATCCGGCGCGCCGCTCTCCCTGGTCCCGGGGGCGGGAACGGGGCGGGCCCGCCGCCCGCTGCTGCGCGCCCACCCGCTTCTCGACCGGGGGGTGCTGACCGGCCCGGTGTTCGGGCGGCGCCTGGTCCACGCGACCGTGGAGGGAACCTGGTGGCCGCTTCGCCTCTTCCCCGCGCGCCTGGGCGCGGCCGCCTTCGTGGACGCGGCCCGGGCCTGGGACTCGCCGCTCACCGGCGGGAATCCCCCGGGGCGGATGGACGCGGGGATCGGCCTCCGGCTGGGGCTGCCCGGGCGGGGAAACCTGCTGCGGCTGGATGCGGCCTGGGGCCTGGACGGCCGCGCCCACGCCATCACCCTGGCCGCCACCCCCTGGAGGTTCTCCTAGCCACCGGCGCCGAAACGTTCTGCTACCATCCGCGCCCATGAGCGCCGGTCCTCCCTCCCTCCCGGAGTCCACCCCCCCGGGCCCCCGCGAACTCCGCCGGGTGCTCGGGACCTGGGACGCGGCCGCCCTCATCGTGGGGGTGATGATCGGCTCGGGGATCTTCGCCACCCCGCCCCTGGTGGCCGGACACCTCCCCGCCCTCGTCCCCATGCTGGGGATCTGGATCCTGGGCGGGGTGCTGGCGCTGTGCGGTGCCCTCTGCTACGCCGAACTCACGGCCATGTTCCCCCGCACCGGGGGCGCCTACGTGTTCCTGCGCGAGGGGTACGGCCGCTTCCCCGCCTTCGTCTTCGGCTGGAGCGATCTCTTCGTCACCTATCCCGCCTCCATCGCCGCGGTGGCCCTGGTGTTCGTGGCCTACCTGGCCCGGGTGGTTCCCATCCCCGAGCCGGCGCGACCCGCGGCGGCCGCCGCCCTCTGCCTGGGCCTGGCCGCCCTCAACGTGTTCGGGGTCCGGCTGGGGGCGACGGCGCTCCGGGCCATGACCGCGGCCAAGGTGGCCGCCCTGGCCGTGATCGTGGTCGCGGCCGCGGTGCTGCACCGGGGCTCCCCCGGGCACATGGCCCCCCTCTGGGGCGCTCCCCCCGGCGGCTGGGCCGCGGCCCCCATCGCCCTCTCCCTGGTGGCGGTGATCTGGACCTACGAGGGCTGGGCCGACGGGCCCACCCTGGCCGGAGAGACCCGGGATCCGGACCGGGACGTGGCCCGGGCGCTCCTGATCGGCACCCTGGGCATCACCGTGATCTACGTCCTGGTGAACCTCGCCTACCTCTACGTGCTCGGGGTGGACGGGGTGCGCGCGAGCGATGCGGTGGCCGCCGACGTGGCCGCCCGGCTCTTCGGCTCCGGCGGCACCGCCTTCGTCACCGCCATGGTCCTGGTCTCCACCCTGGGCAGCGTGATGGCCATGATCATCGCCGCCTCGCGGGTGGTGTTCGCGGTGGCCCGGGACCGCCTGTTCGTGGAGCGGGTGGGACGGGTCCATCCCCGCTTCGGCACCCCCGCCGCCGCCCTGGGCACGGTGGGAGCGGTGTCCGCGGTCTACGCGCTCCTCGGAAGCTTCGAGACCATCATCGGGATCTTCGTGTTCGTGGCCCAGATCTGGTTCGTGCTCATCATCGCCTCGGTGATCGGGCACCGGATCCGCCGGCCCGGACATCCGCGCCCCTTCCGGATCCCCCTCTACCCCTGGCCGGCCGTGCTCTACCTCCTGGTGGCGGGGACGCTGGTGGTGGAACTGCTGCGCCAGGATCCGCGGAACGCGGCGGTGGGACTCGGGGTGCTGGCGGCGGCGGTCCCGGTCTACGGGGCCTGGCGGCTCGTGGCCCGAGGCTCCGGCCGCCGGTCCTGAACGGGCGCGCCGGCCCGCTCCGCTACATCCGCTCCTTGATCCCCCGGCGGATGAGGAACCAGTTCACCGGGTAGGCGGTGAGGAACCCGAACCCCATGGCGATCTGCATCATGAACCAGAACACCGGCCCGGTCTTGGCCAGGGCCTCGGGGGAGAAGAGCACGAACAGGGCCACCGCCATCCATCCGTACATGCCCACCTGCCAGGAGGTGAGGGAGAGCGCGTCCGCCTTCACCGCCGCCCTGAGGCCCTCCCCCGGCGACAGCCCGCGCTGGGGCTTGATGGTGAAGTACTGGAAGGCGATCCCGAACAGGAAGGCGAAGACGAAGTCCACCGCCCAGGTTCCGAACACCTCGCGCCCGAAGAGGGTGACCGGGACCGCCAGCACCGCCCATTCCACCAGGAGATCGGCCAGGGAGCAGCCGGCGCCGCAGTGGGTGGCCCCCAGCCCCACGCTCTGCCAGAAGGGCTTTTCCCCGGAGCGCGCGCGCTCACCGGGCGCGGGGGCCCGCCCGACCAGGAAGTAGGCGGCCAGGGCGGCCGGACCCGCCCACAGCCCGGTGATGGGCCAGACCACGTTCATGATCCACATCTTCTGGCCCCGGCCGCGCAGGAGGTCCGCGGCGATCACGATCGCGGAGACCCCGCTCAGGATCAGGGACACCGCGGCCAAGATGCGGAGCCAGGCGGGAGGGCTCATGATGCCCCCGCCCCCGCGGGGCCGGGAGGCCCGGCCAGCCGCACCTTGAGCTCGGCTTCCACGGTCTGGAAGCGCTCGGCCCGGCCGTCCTCCTCGAAGCGCTCCCGGGGGCCCGGCTCCAGGGTCTCGGGACCGCCGCCCTCCGGGCCTTCCGGGGGACCGAAGGAGCCCCGCCGGTCCCCGTCCGGACCGCCGCCGGCGGACCGGCCCGAACCCAGCCGGATCTCGAGTTCCGTGCCCGGCCCCCCGAGGATGCCGTAGGACCCGGTGCCCCCCAGGGGCAACCGCAGCTCGTAGACCGCCTCGTCGTCCCCGCCCCCGACGGCCACCACCACCCCGGCCTCGGCCGCCGCCGCCGGGGAGACCCGGGCCGCCATCTCCCCGGAGTGGAGCTCGACCCGCCGGAGGCTGGCCGCCGATCGCAGCGACCGGAGGGAATCGGCCGCCGCGTGCCGCTCCTCCGGGGTGCTCGCCGCGCCCCGCTCCTCCGGGGTCCCCGCCTTGCGCCGGGGCCTCGGCGGCCCCTCCACCCCCAGCGGGTACCGCACCGCCACCACCCGCGCCCCCTTGACCGGAGAGGTGATCTGGACCGTGAGCCCTCCGCCGACCAGGGCACGCCGGGCCCGGCTATCGTCCACCACCAGGCAGAGCCAGAGGGAATCGGCGTCGTTCCGGACCCCGATCCGGGCCGGGGAGCCCTGCAGGGGCTCCAGGGCCCCGGCCCAGTCCGCGGCCGAGCCGTCCACCCGGATGGGAGCGGTCGGCCAGAGGGAGGCCAGGGTGTAGGGGCCGCATCCGCCCACGGCGCCCCCGGCGAGGGCGGCGACGGCGGCGGCGAGGCCGATGCGGGACCGGCAGTTCATGCACTTCCTCCTCGGTTCGGCCCGGGACCGCACGACCGGCGATACCCGGATCCGGGTATGGGTTCATGGTAGCGCCTGGGCGCCGATCGCGCTCCTCCCGTCCACGGGCAGGAAAAGCCTTGCCCCCGGGCGGGAAGGTCGGGTTTCATTGCCGCTGCTCATATCGACCGTAGCCATTGAACTCCGGCTTCACCCCACCCCGATCCCGTATGCGCCGTGGCCGCCAGACCCGGGTGCGCGGAAAGAGCGGAAGGACGACCATGACCAGGAAGAAGAAAGCGCCCAAGGCCCCCGGCAAGCCCCGTATCCGGCTCTCCGCCGCCACCGCCGACCGCCACCTCCTCTACGAGGCCTCGGTGCAATGCGTGGAGGCGGACCTCGACTTCTTCGAGCGCACGTTCAGGAAGAAGCGGAAACGGCCCCTCCGCCATCTGCGCGAGGACTTCTGTGGCACCGCCGCCCTGGCCTGCGAGTTCATCCGGCGCCATCCCGGGAACCGGGCCCTGGGCGTCGACCTCGACCGGCCCACCCTGGACTGGGGGATCCACCATCACGTCTCCCGCCTCGGCGCGGACCGGGACCGCCTGGCCCTGCTCTGCGAGGACGTGCGGAACGTGCGCGAGCCCAAGGTGGAGTTGGTGGCCGCGCTCAACTTCTCCTACTCGGTGTTCAAGTCCCGGGACGATCTCCGGGGCTACTTCCGCGGGGTGCGGGAGTCGCTGACCGGGGACGGGCTGTTCGTGCTCGACGCCTTCGGGGGTAGCGACGCCATGGAGGAACTGGAGGAGGACCGGAAGGTGGCCCCCTCCCTGACCCCCGACGGGGGCAAGCTCCCCGGCTTCACCTACGTGTGGGACCAGGCCCGCTTCAACGTCATCGATCACCACATCCTCTGCCACATCCACTTCAAGTTCAAGGACGGCACCCGGATGAAGCGCGCCTTCACCTACGACTGGCGGCTCTGGACCCTCCCCGAGCTCCAGGAGGTCATGCTGGAGGCCGGCTTCGCCCGGGCCGAGGTGTACCTGGAAGGCTGGGACGACGAGATCGACGAGGCCGACGGCGTGTTCCGCCGCCGCAAGCACTACGACAACCAGGCCGGGTGGGTCGGCTACGTGGTGGGCACGGTCTGATCGCGGGCGGGTCCCGGGGCCTCGGACGGCGCCGGGGCGCCGCCGTCCCCCGGCGCCTCCCCCGCCGGCCGGGGCAGCCACACCCTGACGCAGGTTCCCTTCCCCACCTCGCTCCTTAGGTTCAGGTCCCCCCCCATCCGCTCCACGATGCGCCGGACCAGGGTGAGCCCGAGCCCCGTCCCCTCCTCGGTGAGATCCCGGGCGTTGGGAGCGCGATAGAAGGGCTGGAAGATCCGGTCCTGCTGGTCCTCGGGGATGCCGATCCCGGTGTCCTCCACCGTGAACCGGTACCCCTCGTCGGCCCGGCGCAGGGACACCCGCACCGATCCGTCCCGGGGAGTGTACTTGATCGCGTTCTGGACCAGGTTGGCCGCCAGCTGCCCCAGCTCCTCCCCGCTCCCCTCCAGGATGAACTCCCCGGGATCGACCGCCGCCTCCAGCCGGATCCGGGAATCCTCCGCGGTGTCCCGGTGGCTATCCACCACCGCCTTCACCACCCGGGCCAGGTCCACCGTCTCCACGCGCTCCCGCGCCGCCTCCAGGTCCCGGGTGGTGAGGTACAGGAGCTCCCGCACCAGCACCAGCAGGTGCCGGTTCTTGCGCAGGGCCCGTTCCAGGACCTCCTTCTGCTTGTAGGACAGCGCCCCCGCGTAGCCTTCCAGGAGCACGTCCAGGGTGTTCTGGATCGCGGCCAGGGGTGAGCGGAGGGAGTGGGTGGCCGCGACCACGAAGTCCCGGGTGCGGCGGTCGTTCTCCTCCAGCTCCCGGTAGGCGCGGGCGTTCTGCAGCGCCACCGCGGCCAGTCCGGCCAGCCCGGCCAGGAGCTCCCGCTCGGTGGGACCGAATTCCCGGGGCGCCCGGTCGTAGACCCGGAGCACGCCCAGGAACCGTCCCTGCACCTCCAGCGGGGCGCTGAGCACGCTCACCAGGCCCTCTCCCCGCGCGGCCTCGGAGTACTGGAAGACCGGGTGCCGGCGGAGGTCGGAAACGGCCACCACCCCCTCGCTCCGCGTCTTCAGATCCACCGGGCTCTCGCTCAGGCTGACCGGCCCCTTCTCCAGGTACCCGCTGGATAGCCCCACGCTCGCGGCCAGGCGCAGGGTGCCCGACCGCTCGTCGTAGATCCGGAGCCCCGAGGCCGGCATCCCGCACACCACCGTGGCCGCCTCCACCGTCTTCCGGAACACCTCCTGCACCTCGAGATCCCGGTTGATGGCCAGGGAGGTCCGGTTCAAGGCCCGCGCCCGGTCGCGCCAGGTCTCCAGGTCCCGGGTCAGCCGGACCAGGCGGCGCTCCTCCAGCCACAGCCGGTCGCCCAGCTTCTGGGTCAGGTACACGGCCATGGCCGACCCCGCCACCAGGGCGGCCAGGAAGAGCACGGTGTGCGGGGTGTCGGCCGAGACCGCCAGCCCGCCCCAGATCCCGCTCCGGTAGAACCGGAAGCCCAGGAGCTGGAGCGCGGACGCGGCCACCAGCACCGCCATGGTGAAGAGCCCGGAGATGGTGGTATCCCGGGGGGGGAGGTAGATGGCCACCAGCACCACGTGGAACACGAAGATCAGGGCCACCGGGTTCACCACTCCCCCGGTGAGGAAAAGCAGGACCACCAGGGCCAGGCGATCCAGGGTGGCCTGCCAGAAGGCCAGGCGCCGGTGGCTCCCGAAGAGGGTCGGGCGGTCGGAGCCCCCGAGGATCAGGGCGGCGTGGAAGAAGAGGTTGTAGAGCAGGACCACCGCTCCCACCACCAGGACCCCGTCGGGGGGGAACGGCGGGCGCAGGCCCCCGGGGCCGGCCAGCCCCATCACGACCAGGAGCAGCCCCATCAGCCACCGCAGGCGCAGGAGCCTCCGGGTCCAATCGGTCAGGACCCGGGCCAGGGGTTGGAGCTGCTCCAGGGAAACGGTGGTTCCCGACACGGAGCCTCCCTAGGCCGGGCCCGCGGTGCCGAGCAGCCGCTCGACCTCGGCCAGGAGCCGGGCCGGGGGCACCGGCTTTTCCAGGTAGGCGTCCACGGGCAGGAACTCCTGGTCCCGCTCCGGCGAGAAGTGCATCCCCCGGAGCTGGCCGATGGCGGTCATCATCAGGATCGGCACCTGGTGCCAGGCGTAGAACGGTTTGCCCTCGGTCCGCAGGCTGTAGGCGATCTGGAATCCCTCGGTCTCGGTGTCCAGGATGACGTCGAGCAGGATCAGGTCCGGCCCCCGCTCCCGGAGCGCGGTCCCGGTCTCGGCGGTGTTCCGGGCCCGGTCCACGCTGAAGCCCTTGGCCTCGAGCACCATGCGCAGGGCCTCGAAGATGTCGCCGTCGTCTTCCACGATGAGAATGTGGCCTCTAGGTTCCGCCATGTGCCTCGTCCTTCCTCCGCGGGGCCTCGAGGAGGCGCAGGACCTCCTCCACCACCGCGGGCAACGCCGCCCGCACCGCTTCCGACAGGGGCGCTCCCGCCTCCAGGGTCTCCGGCTCCACCCCCACCACGGTCAGATCCAGCCCCAGGCCCAGCCCCCGGGCCAGCTCCAGGACCTGCATCGGATCCACGTCGTGGAGGGAGAGCCGCCCCGAAGGAGCCCGGCTCGCCGCCTCCCGCGGACCGAAGGACCGGATCGTCCCCGGGGGCGTCCCCATCCGCGCGCAGTCCACCACCACCACCCGGGCGCCGGTCCCGATCACGTCCAGGAGGCCGATCCCCCCCGTTCCGGCGTCCACCGCCTCGGCGCCCGGCGGGAGCCCCCGGGCGTCCAGCAGCCGCACCACTTCCGGCCCCACGCCGTCGTCCCCGCGCAGGGGATTGCCCAGGCCGACCACCACCGTCTCCGCCGCCGTCCGGACCATACCCCCGCCCCTCAGTCCCCGTCCCCCACGAAGCGGACGTCCAGGAAGTGGGCCGAGCAGGAGATGCACGGGTCGTAGGCCCGGATCAGCATCTCCAGGTCGTGCACGATCTCCTCCCGGGGGCGGGAGACGATCTCCGGCACCCGGGCCCGCAGGTCGAGGTCGATGTTGGCCAGGTTCTGCCCGGTGGGGATCACGCAGTCGGCCCGGACCAGCACCCCGTTGGGGTCCAGCTCGTACTCGTGGTAGAGGACGCCCCGCGGCACCTCCACCGCCCCCACTCCCCGCCCCGCCCGGGGGGTGACCGAACGATCCTCCTCCACCGGCGGGCGGTCCAGGAAACCGTCCAGGAGGCGCAGGGCGTCCTCCAGGCAGTGCACGATCTCCACCACCTGGGCGGCGGGGATGAGGAAGGGCCGGTGCACGGGCAGGTTCCGGCGGGACAGGCCCAGGCGATCCGCCGCCTCCTTGGCCCCCCCGGTGAGCTGGTCCCAGTTGTTGTTGATCCGGGCCAGCGCCCCCACCATGAACGCCTCGCCGTCGATGCCGGTGTGCTTGGCGGTGGAGTGGTCGACCAGGTACTCGTTGGTCATCTCCCGGTAGCTGGCCGGCGGTACGCGCCGTCCGTCCGAGGACGCGATCTCGCCGTCGTAGAGGGCGTACTCCCCCTCCTTCTTCAGGGAAACGTACCGGGTCTCCCGGGTGAAGTCCGGGACCTCCAGGGTCTCGAAGAGCCGCACCGTCTCCCCGGCGTCCTCCAGGCACTGCTCGAAGTCGGCCCGGGTCTCCTCGAAGTCCCGGCGGCCGGGAATCCGGCTGAAGCCGTTCACCACCGCGGCGATGGGATGCACGTGGCGCCCGGCCAGGCGGGCGCAGGCATCGTTGGCCGCCTTCTTCATCCGCATGGCCCGGAGCACGGTGTCCCGGTGGGTGGAGACGAGGGGGAACACGCTCCCCGCCCCCAGGTAGTCGGGGGCGACCAGGAAGTAGGCGTGGAGCACGTGGCTCTGGATGAACTCCGCGTGGAGGAGGAGCTTGCGCAGGCGCACGGTCTGCTCCGAGGGAACGACGCCCAGGGCGGCCTCCACCGCCCGGAGGCTGGCCGTGGTGTGGCCCACCGAGCAGATGCCGCAGATGCGGCAGGTGATCTGGGGCAGCTCGTTCCAGGTCCGCCCCTGGAGCATGGCCTCGAAGAACCGGGGGGACTCCACGATGTCCAGGCTGGCGTGCTCCAGCACCCCCTTCTTCACGTCCACCCGGATGTTCCCGTGCCCCTCGACCCGGGTCAGGTGCTTGAGATTGATGTCGAAGTCGAGGGTCTCACCCATCGCTCTTCCCCTCCCTCTTCAGCCTCACCGCGCCTTCCGCTTCCACCTGGTACTCCGTGAACAGGGTGTAGTGCCGCATCAGCTCCTCGGGAGTGAGGCCGGCCCGCTGCAGCACCTCCCGGTGGGCGTTCAGCATCGGATCGTCCACGAAACCCCGGCAGCCGTCGCAGGGCCGGCCGTAGGCGGGGCAGATGGCGTTGCAGCCTCCGCGGGTCACCGGCCCCAGGCAGGTCTCGCCCAGGGTGAAGCGGCACACGTTCTCCCGGAGCTTGCACTCCACGCACACCGGGCTCTGGGGCAGGCGGATCCGCTTCCCCAGGAGCAGGGATCCGACCACGCGGAGGAACTCCTCCTTGTCGATGGGGCAGCCGGGGATGGCCGCATCCACCTCGACCACGGCCGAGATCGGCCGGGCGGGGATGGTGTCGGCCCCCTGGCCCGAATCCCCGTATACCGTCCGCCGCACCCGCTCCATGGGAAACCGGTTCTTGAGGGCGTTGATCCCGCCCAGGTGGGCGCAGGCCCCGAGGGCGATGAGGATCCCCGCCCGCTCCCGGATCCGGCGGAGGCGGGGGATCTCGGACTGCCGGGTGACGCTCCCCTCCACCACCGCGATGTCGTACTCCTCGGAGCGTTCGGACATCGCCTCCCGGAACTCCACGATGTCCACCCGGCCCACCAGGGGCAGCAGGTCCTGCTCCAGGTTGACCACCTGGAGCTGGCATCCCTCGCAGGAACTGAAATCGAAGAAGGCGACCCGCGGTTTCCGGGCCGGCTCGCCGGCGGACCGGATCATCATCCCCACCTCCTCGAGAGGCCGTGCCCGCACCGCGGACCCGGGGGCGGCGCGTCGGCGCCGCCCGGCCTCAGAACGCCTCGTCCATGTTGCGGAGATCGGTGTACCGGAACACCGGCCCCGCCTTGCACACGTACATCCCGTTGAGCTGGCAGTGGCCGCAGACCCCGATCCCGCACTTCATCCGGCGCTCCAGGGAGAGCCGGATGTTGGAGAAGGGGATCCCCTTGCCGAACAGCTCCAGGAGCACGAACCGGAACATCACCGGCGGCCCCACCACCACGGCCATGGTCCGCCGCGGGTCCAGGGCCAGGTCCCCGAACAGGGTGGTCACCACCCCCACGTTCCCGCTCCACCCGGGGTCGGGCCGGTCCACGGTGACCCGGACGTCGATCCGCCCCTCCCGGGCCCAGGTTTCCAGCTCGTCGGTGAAGAGCAGCTCGCGCTTGGTCTTGCTCCCGTAGAGGAGGGTGACCCGGTCGAAGCGGTCCCGGAAGGAGGGGTGGGCCACGTAGGCCACGAAGGAACGGAGCGGAGCCAGACCGATCCCCCCGGCCACGAACAGGATGTCCTTCCCCTCGAAATCGAGCAGGTCGAAGCCGTTTCCGTAGGGGCCCCGGATGCCCACCCGGTCCCCCGCCCCCAGCCGGTGCAGGGCGTCGGTGACCGTCCCCACCCGGCGCACGGTGAGCTCGAACCCGGGTTCGCCCAGGGGGGGCGAGCAGACGGAGATGGGCGCCTCGCCGATGCCGTACAGGGAGATCATCACGAACTGCCCCGGCCGGTGGCCCAGGGGCCGCCGGTCGGGAAAGCCCAGCACGAAACGCTTCTCCAGTTCGGTCAGGTCGTCCACCCGCTCGATGACCGCCGCCTCGGGAAGGTAGCGGGAGGCCCCGGCATCGGGAGCCTGAACCACGGTCTCGGTCACTCTCCACCTCCTCCCGCCCGCGCCATCACCGCCGCCACCAGGTCGTTCACGATGTGGTCGATGCGGATGTCGGCCGGGCACTCCCGCCCGCACCGGCCGCAGCCGGTGCAGTTGGGCTCGTTGTACCGGCTCTGGAGATAGTGGAACTTGCGGTACACCCGGTGCCGGAGCCGGCGCGAGAGCCGGTCCCGGAACACCTCCCCGCCGGCCACGGCGGTGAATTCCTTGAGCAGGCACGAATCCCAGATCCGGACCCGGGAGCCCGAGCTCAGGTCCGCCTCCACCTCGTCCTGGATGTCGAAGCAGTAGCAGGTGGGGCAGACGTTGGTGCAGGTGCCGCAGCTCAGGCAGCGCGCGGCCGTCTTCTCCCACACCTCCGACCGGGTGGCCCCCTCGAAGATGAGGGGGAGATCGAAGGCGTCGGCGTGAAGGCGCGCCTTCTGCATGGAGGCCTTCTTCCGGTAGTGGGCCTCGCGGGCCTGCAGGTCCCCGTCCCCGGCGGGACGCAGGCCCCCGGCGTGTCGGAGCAGGAGCTCCTCGCCCCGCGCGGTGCCGGAGACGATCATCCATTGCTCCCCCAGGTCGAGGAGGAAGAGGTCGAAGCCCTCCCGGGGACGCAGGGTGCCCACGCTGCCGCAGAAGCAGTACTCGTCGGGCAGGCAGTCCACCCCGATGAGCAGGGCCGCCGCCCGCTTGGCCCGGTAGTTGACGTCCCCGGTTCCGGCGAAGGAGAGATCGAGGTGCCGGATCCCGGTGAGGTCGCAGGGATGCACGCCCACGATCACCCGGGGCCGGACCTCGTTGACCACGGTCCCGGAGCCGGCGTCGCCCACCGTGTACCGGAGCAGCGTCTCCCGCGGGGGGAGGAAGTACTTCTTGGGGGGAAGCACGGTGTGGACGTAGTGGAGATCGATGTCCCCGGGGTCTTCCACCACCTGGAAGGAGTGGACGCCTCCTTCCCGGGCCACCGGGCCCACCAGCTCGTGCTCCCCTCCCACCGAGGCGAGGAAGGACCGAAGGGCAAGAGAATCCAGGACTTGGGGTTCCACGAAACCCTCCCTTGAACCAGACCGCCGGGCTTGGCGTTACTGACGGTAACCCCGCCCCGGGGGCGGGTCCGCCTTCATTTCCTGGATAATGCGCTTAACCCCACACCCGACCGTAACGGTCCAGTGTCTCCATAATTTGTAAGTGTCTAATCACCGCCGTCCGCTCCCCCCCCGGCCCGTATAGTCACTTTGGAGCCGCCGGGAACAGCCGTTTCGTGCACGAGGAGGCGTCGCTCGGAGGGTCGCGGCACGGCCGTGGCCGGTTCCGAAGGAGGTGCCCTATGTGCTCGTCCCCCGTCATGCCCGTCACCGTGCTCGCGCGGAAGGTGCTGGCCAAGAACGACGAGGTGGCCGCCCGGATCCGCGAACGGCTCGCCGCCCGGGGCACCGCGGCCCTGAACCTGATGAGCGCCCCCGGATCGGGGAAGACCCGCCTCCTGGAGGCCAGCCTGGACCGCCTCGGGAACACGATCGCGGTGGCGGTGATCGAGGGCGATCTCCAGACCGACAACGACGCCCGCCGGATCGCCCGCCACGGGGTCCCGGTGATCCAGCTGGTGACCAACGGGGCCTGCCACCTGGAGGCGCCCCTGGTGGAGGAGGCGATCCTGGCCCTGGATCCCCCTCCGGGCGGGCTCCTGATCATCGAGAACGTGGGCAACCTGGTCTGTCCCGCATCCTTCGACCTGGGGGAGTCGGTGCGGGCGGTGTGCGTGAGCGTGACCGAGGGGGACGACAAGCCGGAGAAGTACCCGGCCATGTTCCGCAAGGCCCAGGCCCTGGTGCTGACCAAGATCGACCTGCTCCCCCACGTGGACTTCGACGTGGAGACGACGGTGCGGCACGCCCGGGCGCTGAACCCGGACCTCCGCGTGTTCACCACCTCCGCCCGCACCGGCGAGGGGCTGGAGGCCTGGTGCGAGTGGCTGGCCGGCCTGGGGTGCGGGAAGACGCCCGCCGCCCCCTGAGGAGGACCGAACCGTGTGCCTGGCCCTTCCCATGGTGCTGGAACGCGTGGACGGCGACCGCGGGGTCGCGGTCCTGAACGGCGTCCGGGTGCCGGTGGGGCTGGCGCTGCTCGACGCGCCCCGGGTGGGTGATTTCGTCCTTGTGCACGCGGGCTTCGCCATCGAGCGCCTGGACCCGGACGCGGCCCGGGAGACCCTGGCCGCCCTCCGGGGGGAGCTGCCCGCGGGAGCGGGGACGGAGGAGGCACGGTGAGCCGGGTGCGGCTCAGGGTGCGGGGCACGGTGCAGGGGGTGGGCTTCCGCCCCTTCGTCTACCGGCTCGCCCGCCGCCACGGGCTCGGCGGCTGGGTGCGGAACGACGCCGGCGGGGTGGTGCTGGAGGCGGCCGGGGAGACCGCCGCCCTGGACGCCTTCCGCCGGAGCCTGGAGACGGAGGCGCCGCCCCTGGCCCGGATCGCCGCGGTGGAGGCGGAGGACCTGGCCCCCGCCGACCTGCCCCCCTTCTTCATCGACGCCAGCCGGTCCGGCGGGCCCCGGGAGACCGCGGTCGCCGCCGATGCCGCGGTCTGCGACGAGTGCCTGGCGGAGATGAACGACCCCGCCGACCGGCGCTACCGCTATCCGTTCCTGAACTGCACCCACTGCGGGCCCCGGTTCACCATCACCCACGACGTGCCCTACGACCGTCCCGCCACCGGCATGGCCGGCTTCCCCCTCTGTCCCGACTGCCTCCGCGAGTACGAGGACCCCGCCGACCGCCGCTTCCACGCCCAGCCCATGGCCTGCCCCGTCTGCGGACCGCGGCTCCGGGCCGCCGGCCCGGACGGTGGCGAGCTTCCCGGGGATCCGGTGCGGCGGGCGGGCGCGGTCCTGGCCGCGGGCGGCGTGGTGGCCCTGAAGGGCCTGGGTGGATTCCAACTCGCGGTGTCCGCAACCTCCGAGGCCGCGGTGCGCCGCCTGCGGGCGCGCAAGCGCCGCGAGGCCAAGCCGCTGGCCCTCATGGCCCGGAACCTGGAGGAGGCGGCCCGGGTGGCGGTGCTGGACGCCGCCGCCATCGCCCTCCTCACCGGACCCGAGGCCCCCGTCGTGCTCCTCCCCCGGCGGACGGACTCCCCGGTGGCGGCCGGAGTGGCCCCGGGGCTGGACGAGATCGGGGTCATGCTCCCCACCACCCCGCTCCACCACCTGCTCCTGGCCGAGGAGGGCTGCGCCCTCCTGGTCATGACCAGTGGGAATTGCGCCGGCGAGCCGATCCAGGTCGACAACGACCGCGCCCTCGACGCGCTGGGCGGCATCGCCGATCTGTTCCTCCTCCACGACCGGCCCATCGTGGCCCGCGCCGACGACTCGGTGGTGCGGGCCGAGGCCGCGGAGACGCGCTTCATCCGCCGGTCCCGGGGCTACGTGCCCCGGCCGGTCCCGCTCCCCGCGGCCCAGCCTCCCACCCTGGCCGTGGGAGCGGCGCTCAAGAACACCCTCTGCCTCACCCGTGGGAGCGAGGCCTTCCTCAGCCAGCACATCGGCGACCTGGACTCGCCGGGGAGCCGGGACTTCCTCGCCCGGGCCGCCGCCCACCTGGAGCGGATCCTGGGCACGGCGCCGGAGGCGGTGGCCCACGACCTGCACCTCGACTACCCGAGCACGCTCTTCGCCCGGGAGCGGAGCGGGGTCCGCTTCGAGCCGGTCCAGCACCATCACGCCCACGTGGCCGCCTGCCTGGCCGAGCACGGCCGGACCGGCCCGGTGGTGGGCCTGGCCCTGGACGGGTTCGGACTCGGCGACGACGGCGCAGCCTGGGGGGGCGAGGTGCTGGTGGCCGACCTGGCCGGCTACCGGCGGGCGGGGCACCTGCGGAACGTGCCCCTGGCCGGGGGCGACCGGGCGGCCCGGGAGCCGGCCCGCATGGCCCTGGTCCATCTCCACCAGGCCTTCGGGCAGACCCTGTGGTCCCTCCCTCTCCCCCTCCTGGAGCGCGTCGGACCCGCCCGGGCGGCGATGCTCCTACAGGTGGCTGGGACCGGTTTGGGAAGCCCCCCCACCTCCAGCGCCGGGCGCCTGTTCGACGCCGTGGCCGCCCTCTGCGACCTCGGAGACCACGTGAGCTACGAGGGCGAAGCGGCCATGCGGCTTGAGGTTGCCGCCCGGCTCGGCGCGGACGAGGGGCCGTCCGCAGCCTACCCCCTGCCCTGGATTCCGGAGACCGCGCCGGAGCCCAGGGAGCCGGCCCTTGGGACCGGACCCCACTTCATCCTGGATACCGGGCCCCTCATCCAGGCCGTGGTCGCCGACCTCCTGGCCGGCCGGAGCCGGGCCGGAGTGGCCGCCTCCTTCCACGCCGGGCTGGCCGCGGGGCTGGCCGAGGCCGCCGCGCACACCGCCCACGCGGAGGGGCTGGACACCGTGGCCCTCTCCGGAGGTTGCTTCCAGAACCGGGTCCTCACCCGGGATCTCACCGCCCGCCTCGAGGCCCGGGGGCTCCACGTGCTCGTCCACCGCCGGGTTCCGGCCGGGGACGGGGGGATCGCCCTGGGCCAGGCCGCGGTGGCCGGGGCCCGCTTCCGCGCCCGGGGCGCGGTGACCGCGGGGGCTTTCGCCGGTCCCGCGGCGGGGGCGCGGGCATGAGCGCGCGCACCCTCCCCACCGCCGCATCGCACGGAGGCATCGACGGATGCATGGCGGATCTCAACCGGATTCTAGCCGGCTACCGGGACGGCGCCCTGGCCCGGCGGCTCCTGGTCCGCATCCACGCCGCCGCCGCCGGGCTTCCCCGGTTGCGGTTCATGGAGGTGTGCGGGAGCCACACCATGGCCGTGGCCCGGTTCGGGCTCAAGGGCCTCCTTCCCGCCAACCTGCGCCTGCTCAGCGGACCGGGCTGCCCGGTGTGCGTGACCCCGGCCGGCTACCTGGACCACGCCCGGGCCCTGGCCGCCCTGCCCGGGGTCGCCCTCACCACCTTCGGCGACATGCTCCGCGTCCCCGCCGGCGAGGGCACCCTGGAGGACGCCCGCGCCCGCGGCGCCGACGTCCGGGTGGTGTTCTCGCCCCTGGAGACCCTGGACCTGGCCCGGCGCGAGCCGGAGCGCACCTTCGTCTTCCTGGGCGTGGGCTTCGAGACCACCGCCCCCGCCACCGCCGCCCTCCTTCGGGCCGCCGAGGCCTCGGCCCCGGCCAACCTGGCCGTGCTCGTCGGCCACAAGACCATGCCCGCGGCCATGCGAACCCTGGCCGCCGCTCCCGACCTGCGGCTGGACGGCTTCCTCTGCCCCGCCCACGTGAGCACCATCATCGGCACCGCTCCCTACCGCTTCCTGGCCGCCGAGTACGGGAAGCCGTGCGTGGTGACCGGCTTCGAGCCGGTGGACATCCTGGAGGGGATCGCCCGGCTGGCGGAGCAGGCGCGGGACGGGCGGGCCGAGGTGGAGAACCAGTACCGGCGGGCCGTCCGCCCGGAGGGGAACCCGGTGGCCCGGGCGCTCCTGGACGCGGTGTTCGAACCGGCCGAGGCGGAGTGGCGCGGCCTGGGGATCCTCGCCGGGAGCGGGCTCCGGCTGCGCGAGCGCTACCGGGTCTACGACGCCGCCCGGCGCTTCCCGGTGGAGATTCCCCCCGGACGCCCCCACCCCGGCTGCCGCTGCGGCGAGGTCATGCGCGGGGCGCTGGAGCCGGAGGAGTGCCGGCTCTTCGGAACCGCCTGCGCCCCGGAGCATCCCCTGGGGCCCTGCATGGTCTCCCAGGAGGGGGCCTGCGCCGCCGCTCATCGCTACGGAGGGGTCCTGCCGCCGGCCCCGGGAGGCGCCCGATGATGCGGAACCACGTGGTGGTCCCGGGCCACGGCAGCGGGGGCCGCCTCTCCCACGAGCTCATGGAACGGGTGTTCCTCCGCTGGTTCGCGGACCCCGAGCTGGCCCGCCTCGCCGACGGGGCGGTGGTGCCGGCCCCGGGCGGGGAGCTGGTGCTCAGCACCGACGCCTACGTGGTGACCCCGCTGGTCTTCCCCGGAGGCGACATCGGCCGGCTGGCGGTGGCGGGAAGCGTGAACGACGTGGCGGTGATGGGGGCGCGCCCCCTCTACGTCACCCTGGCCTTCATCCTCGAGGAGGGCCTCCGCCTCGAGGTGCTGGAGACGATCTGCAGGTCGGCCCGGGACACCGCGGCCGAGGCCGGGGTGCGGCTGGTGGCCGGGGACACCAAGGTGGTGGGGCGCGGCCACGGGGACGGGACCTACATCGTCTCCACCGCGGTGGGGGTGCTCCCCGCCGGCCGGTGTCCGCGGGCCGAGGCCGTCCGCCCCGGCGACGCGGTGCTGGTCAGCGGCACCCTGGGCGACCACGGCATGACGGTGCTGGCCGCCCGGGGGGAGCTGAACCTGGCCCTGGAACTCCGCAGCGACGCGGCCCCGGTGAACGGCCTGGTGGAGGCCCTCTATGCGGCCGGGGCCCCGCCCCGGGCGCTTCGGGACCCCACCCGCGGAGGGCTGGCCGGGGTGCTGAACGAGATGGCCCGGGCGGCGGGGGTGGCGGTGGAGATCGAGGAGGAGCGGGTGCCGGTACGGCCCGGGACCGCCACCGCCTGCGAGCTCCTCGGCCTCGATCCCCTCTACGTGGCCAACGAGGGGAAGGTGGCGGCCTTCGTGGAGCCCGCCCTGGCCGGGGCGGCCCTGGCCGCCTGGCGGGCCCACCCCCTGGGCCGGGACGCGGCCCGGGTGGGCACGGTGCTTTCGGACGGTCCTCCGGGCCGGGTCACGGTGCGGACCCCGGTGGGAGGACGACGGTTGCTGGACCTGATGAGCGGCGATCCGCTGCCCCGGATCTGTTGACGGGACGGCGCTCGCCCGGGAAAGGGGCGATCCTATGATGGAACTCGTGATCTTCGGACGCGGCGGCCAGGGCGGCGTGACCCTGGCCAAGCTGATCGCCGAGACGTACTTCCTGCAGGGGAAGTTCGTGCAGGCCTTCGGCGTGTACGCCGCCGAGCGCTCCGGCGCTCCCCTGAACGCCTTCGTCCGGGTGGACGACGAAGAGATCACCAACCGGAACCAGATCTACCGGCCGGACCACGTGGTGGTGCTCGACCGCAGCCTGATCGGGGAGCGGATCGCGGCCGGGCTGAAGCCGGGAGGATGGATCCTCCTCAACAGCACCGAGGCCCCGGAGGACTTCGCCGGGAGGTTCCCCGGCTACCGGGTGGCGGCGGTGGACGCGACCGGGATCGCGGTGGAGAACAAGCTCGGCACCCGGGCCACGCCCATCGTCAACACCACCCTCCTGGGGGCGGTGGCCCGCGTCTTCGACCTCCCCTTCGAGTGGGCGGAGGCCGCGATCACCGAGTTCAAGTTCCCCGAGAACAACGTGGCCGCCGCCCGGACCGCCTTCGAGTCGGTGCAGGTGGCCCGAGACACCGACCACGCTCCCCTGCAGGTCCCGGTGCCTCCGCCCCTGGCCCGGGCCACCAGCATCCTCGACCCCTCGGTGGGCGGGCGGCCGGCCGTCCGCACCGGGTCCTGGGCCACCCAGCGGCCCCACCGCCGGGAGTGGACCCCTCCCTGCAACGACGGGTGCCTGGCCGGGAACGACGTGCGCGGGTTCGTGGCCGCGGCCGGGGAGAAGGACCTGGACCGCGCCCTGGCCATCCTCCACCAGACCAGCCCCTTCCCCGGGGTGTGCGGCCGGGTGTGCCCCGCCCCCTGCATGGAGGCCTGCCACCGGAACGGGCTGGACGAGGGGGTGAACGTCCGCGACCTGGAGCGCTACGTGGGCGACCACGGGAAGGCCCGGGTGGTGCGGGACGAGGCCCGCAAGGAATCGGTGGGCATCGTGGGCTCCGGCCCCGGAGGCCTCGCCGCCGCCTACACCCTGGGCAAGCTCGGCTACGAGGTCACGCTCTACGAGGCCATGGCCGATCTGGGCGGGGTGATGCGCACCGGCATCCCCGCCTACCGGCTTCCCCCCGAGGTCCTGGACCGCGAGATCGGCTTCATCCTGGAGCACGGGGTGCGGGCGAAGACGGGGCAGAAGATCGACCGCCAGCGCCTGCTGGAGCTGAGCTACGAACACGACGCGGTGTTCGTGGCCACCGGCCTCCAGGAATCCCGGGCCCTCAGCCTGGGCATCGAAGACCCGGAGACGGTGATCCAGGGCATCACCTTCCTGGACGACGCCCGCCGGGGCGAGGCCACCATGGCCGGGGACAAGGTGGTGGTGGTGGGCGGGGGCAACACCGCCATGGACGCCGCCCGCACCGCGCTCCGGCTGGGGGCGCGGGAAGTGAAGATCCTCTACCGGCGGACCCGGGAGGAGATGCCGGCCATCCACGAGGAGATCGAGGAGGCCCTGGAGGAGGGGATCGCCCTCCACGAACTGGTGGCCCCGGTCTCGGTGAAGAAGATCCACGAGGGGCTCTCGGTGACCTGCCGCCGGATGAAGCTGGGCGAGCCGGACGAGAGCGGCCGGCGCCGCCCGGTGCCGGACACGGGACCCGGTTCGGAGTTCAACGTGAGCTGCACCCGCCTCGTGCTGGCCCTGGGCCAGAGCGGGGACCTGTCCATCTTCCCCGAGGGGGCGGAGATCACCGAGGAGAAGGTGCTCCTGGGCCTGGCCGGTTCCCCGGTGTTCGCCGGGGGCGACCTGACCACGGGCGACGGCACCGTGGCCGCGGCCATCGCCAGCGGACGCAAGGCCGCCTTCCACGTCCACCGCACCCTCACCGGGGAGGATCTCTTCCCCACCCAGGACCTGCCCCTCATCCCCGAGGAGGAGATGAAGTTCTCCCGCTTCGAGCGGATCCCCCGCACCGAGGGGGCCCGGCTGCCGGTGGGCGAGCGGGGCGGGTTCGCGGAGGTGCGGCGGGGCCTGCCCGAGGACGCCGGACACGCCGCGGTGGCCGCCGAGGCCGCCCGCTGCCTGAGCTGCGGAGCCTGCAACGAGTGCGACGTGTGCCGCGAGCACTGCCCGGAAGGGGTGCTGCTCCGCGACGGCGAGGGCTACGAATTCGACTACGACTACTGCAAGGGGTGCGGGCTCTGCGCCTACGAGTGCCCCCGCGGCGTCGTGTACATGGAACAGATCTAGGAACCAGCCAGGAGGACGAGATGGCCAAACAGCTCTGTACCGGCAACCACGCCGCGGGCATCATGCTGGCCCGGGCCGGTGAGGCGAACCGGAACGCCCGCGGCTGTGCCGCCGGGGCCTACCCCATCACCCCCCAGACCGAGGTGGTGGAGGTGCTCCGGGCCCAGCGCTTCACCAAGGGATCGGTGATCCCGGTGGAGTCGGAGCACAGCGCGATGGGAGTATGCATCGGGGCCTCGGTCGCCGGCGCCCGAAGCTTCACCGCCAGCTCCTCCAACGGGCTGGCCTACATGAACGAGAACATCTTCACCGCCGGCTTCCTCCGGCTGCCGGTGGTGCTGATCGCGGTCAACCGGACCCTGGGACCGCCCTGGAACATCTGGGCCGACCAGGGGGACAGCCTGGCCCTCCGGGACGCGGCCTGGCTCCAGTTCTACACCGAGTCCCACCAGGACCTGGCCGACACCATCCTCCTCGCCTTCCGCGTGGCCGAGGACTCCCGGGTGCTGCTGCCGGCCATCGTGGCCTACGACGGGTTCATCATCTCCCACACCTCGGCCGGGGTGGACATCCCCGACCAGGAGCTGGTGGACCGCTACCTGCCCGAGCTCAGGCTCCCCCACCGGATCGACCACCGGCACCCGGCCACCATCGGCGGCCTCACCTGGCCGGACCAGACCAGCGGCCACCGGAAGGAGATCCAGGAAGCCATGGAGCGGACCCCGGAGGTGCTGGAGGAGGCCCGGAAGGAGTTCGAGGAGGTCTTCGGGCGCATGCCCGACGGGGCGGTGGAGGCCTACCATACCGAGGACGCGGAGACGGTGCTGATCGCGGTCAACACCCTGGCCTCCACGGTGCGGAACGTGGTCGCCGAGCGGCGGGCCCGGGGGGAGAAGGTGGGGATGGTGAAGCTCAAGCTCTTCCGCCCCTTCCCCCGCCGGGAGCTGGTGGAGGCCCTGGGCACGGCCCGGAAGGTGGGGGTGGTGGACCGGAACCACTCCCCCGGCTCGGGAGGCATCTTCTGGCAGGAGACCTCGGTCAGCCTGGCCGGACGGAAGGACGTCCTGCTCCAGGACTACCTGGTCGGCCTGGGGGGCGGCGACGTCACCGGGCCCATGATCCACGAACTCTTCGACGACCTCGCCTCCCGCACCGAGGCGACGGATCCCATCTGGAAGGGGGTGGCGGCATGAGCAGCACCCAGGACGTGAAGACCCCGGCCGGACACGACGACTGGTTCGACGAGCTCCTGCTCCGGCCCGGCAACACCAACTGCGCGGGCTGCGGGATGTCCCTGGCCCACCACTGGCTCCAGCGGGCCCTGGGCGACGTCCAGGTCACCCTGGCCATCCCCGCCTGCTGCGGGATCGTCACCGCGGGGGCCTTCCCCACCTCGGCCTACGGGGTGCCGGTGGTGGCCACCACCTTCGCCTCGGCGGCGGCGGTGGCCAGCGGGATCCGGGCGGTCCAGACCATGAACGGGGACGGGGGCGAGACCATCTGCTGGGCCGGGGACGGCGGCACCTACGACATCGGCATGGCCACCATCTCCGCCGCGGCGGAGCGGAACGAGGACCTGATCTACTTCTGCTACGACAACGAGATCTACGGGAACACCGGGGGCCAGCGCTCCAGCGCCACCCCGGCGGGAGCGGTGACCAGCACCACCCCCTACGGCAAGCCCGAGGGGAAGAAGGACATCCTGGCCGTGCTCGCCGCCCACCGGATCCCCTACGCGGCCAGCCTGTCCCTGGCCCACAAGGACGACTTCGTGCGGAAGATCCACCGCGCCCGGGAGATCCGCGGCTTCCGGTTCTTCCTCATCCACTCCCCCTGCCCCACCGGCTGGAAATCGGACCCGGCGGAAAGCGTGGAGCTGGTGCGCCTGGCCGTGGCCAGCGGGCTCTTCCCCCTCTACGAGGTGTTCGAGGGACGGCGCTACCGGCTGAACGCCCAGCCCGACGGCACCCCGGTGGAGGAGTACTTCAAGCGCCAGGGCCGGTTCCGGAAGGGAACGGTGGACCTGGCCGCGGTGAAGCACCAGATCCACGAGCAGTGGGACATGCTCTCCCGGCTGGAGGCCGCCTTCCCGGCCGGCGAGGACTAGCCCGCCGCGCGCGAGGCTAGGGCGTGTACGGGATCCGGTCCACGGCGGTGAAGACCTGTCCCCGAACGCGGTACACGAACCGGGTGACCACGGTCCAGGGACGGCTGCCCAGGGCGGCCTCCCGGCAGTCCGGGTCCCACACCGTGGTGCCGAAGGGAACGTCCTGGTCCACCGAGTCCCCCGGGTCCAGCGGGGCTTCGGCCACGCAGGGACCCGCGGGGAGCGGGTCACAGGGGTCGAAGTTGCTCCACTCGACCCCGTCCCCGTCCTCCAGACGGACCTCCGTCCCGTTGATCGAGTTCGGGCACGAGGAGTAGGTCACCGTTTCCGTCCCCTGGTTGACGACCGTGGTGCGGACGGCGAACCCGTCCGCGCTCTGGTCGATCACCCGTGAGGAGACCTGCACGCTCACCGTACGCGGCCGGGAATCCTCGTTGCACCCGGCCAGGGCCAGGCCGCAGACCGCGGCCAGGACGATTGCTTTCATGATGGGCTCCGATCCGGGCCCGGCCCGGCGGAGCCAAACAAACCGCCGGGGAGCCCATACCCATCCTAACCCCGGCGCGCGGCGGGCGGAACTCCCCCCGGGTCCCCGCCAGCGCCCCCAGCACCACCAGGCACAGGCTGAGCGAAACCAGGATGCTGGGCGCGGCGGGAAAGTCGAAGTGCACCGAGCCCACCAGGCCCAGTCCGCTGGCCAGGAACGCGAACACCCACCCCACGGCCAGGGCCCGCCCCGGGCTCCGGGTGGTGAGCACCCCGGCCACGGCGGGGATGACCAGGAGCCCGAAGACCAGGAGAACCCCGGCGATCCTCACCGAGGAGGTCACCACCAGGCCGAAGGACCCGTAGAAGAGGAAGTCCCACAGGAACAGGTTCCGCCCCCGCCGGCGTGCGCCTTCCGGATCGTTGGTGATCTCGAAGAAGGGCTTGCGCAGGGCCAGGTGGAGGATCCCCACCGCCGCGTAGAGCACCGCCGTCCTCGCGATGTGGCTCGGGGCCACGGTGAAGATGGCCCCGACCAGGGTCTCCTTCACGTGCTCCGGGCCGGAGGGGGTCTTCTCCAGGACCAGGAACACCAGGGCCTGGGCGGTGGCGAAGACGATCCCGATGAAGGCCTCCAGGGGAACCTTCCGTTCCTGGCTCCGGAGCCAGGCGAAGCTGGCCGCCCCCACCAGGGTCATGCCGAAGGGGAGGGCGTAGGACCAGAAGGCGTTCTCGTGCAGGCCGAACAGCACCGCCGCGGCCAGCCCCAGGGCGGCCATCTGGGCCAGGGCCAGGTCCACGAAGATCACCCCCCGGCGGACCACGTGATAGCCCAGGTAGGCGTGGATGCCGGCCAGGACGAGGGCCGCGGCCAGGGCGGTGCGAAAGAAGGGCAGAGCGAGCGCGTCCACGGCGGTTCCTTTCGGGTCCCGGAGGGCTGCGCCCCCCGGGACCGGTGAGGGGATTCAGTTCACCGAGGCCTTGAGACCGGTGAAGATGTCGATGATGCGGTCGAAGTGGGCGAGATAGCTGTCCGGGTCCGTCCCCTCGCAGCTCGGCGACACCTTGAACACCTCGATCCCCGTCTCCCGGCCCAGGAACTTGCCCGCGTCGTCCGAGAAGTACGGTTCGTAGAGGAGGACCGGCACCCGGTGCTGCTGGATCACCGTCACCAGCTCGTGCAGGTGCTTGGCCGTGGGCGGGATCCCCGGCACCGGCTCCACCGTCCCCGCCACCTCGAAGCCGAAGGCGTCGGCGAGGTAGGTCCAGGACTGGTGGTAGGTGAGCACCTCCTTCACCGGCATCGCCGCCACCGCCTCCCGGCCCCGCTCGGCCTCGGCCTCGCACCGCCCGGCGAAGGCGTCGGCCCGGCGCTCGAAGTCCGCGGCATGTTCCGGATCCATCCGGGCCAGGGCCTCGGCCACGGTGTGGGCCACCGTCCCCCCGTTCCGGGGGTCGAGCCAGTAGTGGGGGTTCCCGTTGGGATGGACGTCACCCATGGACGCGTCCGGCCGGCCGGTGGGCACCTCCAGGGCCCGGATTCCCTTCGAGCAGTCCACGATCTGGAGGTCCCCGTTGTGGGACCCGTCGATGATCTGGTCCGCCCACTGGTCCAGGAACATCCCCACCTTGAGGTACACGTCGGCCCGGGAGACCCGGACCATGTAGGAGGGGAGCACTTCGACGTGGTGGGGATCGGCGTTGGGGCGGCAGATGGCCTTGACCTCGACCTGGTCCCCCCCCACCGCGGAGGCGATGGAGGCGAGATCGTTGACCGAGGCCACCACCCGGACCTTGGCCGAGACCGGGGCCGCGGCCAGGACACCGGCGGCGAAGGCGAGGGCGAGGGCGCCGGCGAGGCCGCGGAGGGCGGACCCGGCGCCGGGATGCTTGGGCGTGTTCATGACGAACTCCTTCTCAGAACTGGTGGGCCTTGTGCGGGCCCATGGAGTAGATGACGCGCAGGGTGACCGCGTTGAAGGCGTCGGCGCCGTCGGGCACGGTCCGTTTCCAGTCGATCCGGAACACGGTGGTCTCCTCCATGAGGGCGTAGCCCGCGAAGAGGCCGTAGGCCCGGGTCACCGGTTTCCCGGGCTCCGGCCGCTGGAAGATCTCGTAGGAGGCCCCGGCGTTGTACCGGACGCCGAAGTTGTAGTCGGCGAAGACGTACCCCCCGGCCGGCTTCACCGTGGTCGAGGTGTAGCCGGTGGCGGAGTCCCAACCCGCCTCCTCGCGGTCCATGGCCAGGGCCTCGCCCTGGATCACCAGGTAGGCCTGGGGGGACCGCCACAGCTTGGCCTTGGCGTCCGCCCCGTAGAGCCGGGTCCGGGTCCCCGCGGCCACGTTGTTGGTCCCCCCCGCGGCCGAGAGGCCGAACTCCAGGGCCGACCGCTCCCCCACCATGGCGAAGCCGCTGACCCGGCCCAGGAAGGCGGGGCGGGTGAGCTCCGACCCGTCGTCCCCGCCCCGGTTCAGGGGATCGTTCGCGGCCGCGGAGGGCTCCCGGTCGATCCGGAAGGAGCTCCCCTGGAGCCAGTCGGCCTGGAGGTTCAGGGAGAGGTCCCCCACCACCGGGACCCGGCGCGAGAGGTCGATGCCGGGCTCGATGAAGGCCTCGTCCCCGGGAAGGTAGGCGCCCAGCACCTCGAAGGGCTCGGCGAAGGGATAGGTGTGGGGGTGGGCCTGGTTGAGCCTCCCGAAGGGCACGCGGTACTGGCCGCCGCGCAGGGCCAGGTCCAGCGGCAATCCCCGGAACAGGGAGAAGAAGCCCTCCTCCAGGGCGAGACCCTCCTCCCCCAGGCTGAGGGTGAACCAGCCCCGGGCGTAGGGATTCAGGTAGTCGTCGTAGACCAGCTCGGTCTCCCCGGGGTGAAGGGAAACCCGGCCCCGGTCGGGATTGCCGGGATCGTCGGTCCAGGCGCTGTAGGGCTGCCCGATGATGGAGATCTGGGGGTTCACCACCCCCGCGCGGGCCGCGCCCGCGGTCAGGATCACCAGGAGCGCCACCGCTCCCGGCATGAGTTTACGCACCACGTCGTCTCCTCCTGCATGTACGGTTCCCCGCCCACGCCGGACCGGCCGGAGACGGCGGGAAGCCGCTCCGGAGGGGCGCGAGCACTGGATCGGCGGGTGGGAGGCGGCGGCCCGGTGGGCCGCTAGGCGGCGGGAGGAGCGCGGAGGCGAAGGACGAGGAGGTGGGGGGCGCCGAGGTCGTGGAGGACCACGATCCGCGGCACCTCGGGGGCCGGGGGCAGACCGGCCGGCACCGGCGCCGCCCCCGAGGGCGCGGTGCCGGAATTGTGGATCACCACCCGGCAGATGGCGCAGTGCTGCTCGCCGCCCGGGGTGTCGTGGTGATGGCCGACGGTCTCGATGCCGGCGGCGAAGAGGAGCGCGAGAACGAAGGTCAGGGCCGCCGCCAGCCGGGGGATCCGGCCGCGGAACCGCCCCTGGAGGATCCGGTCCCGGCTCGCGTGATCAAACATGGGGGAGAGCATAGCGGCACCGGGTCCCCGGATTCCAGGACGTTTCCGGCCGTCCGCGGCCGGCCGGGCTCGCTTGCCGCGGGAAGGCGGAAGGGCTAGGCTCAGGGCACGAATCCCCACACCCCAGTCCAACCGGGAGGACGCCGTGGCTATCGTCTTCAAGACCCTGGTCGCCCCCACCGATTTCTCCCCCTTCGCCGAGGCCGCCCTCCAGTACGCCAGGGTCCTGGCCGAGCAGTTCGGGGCCGAGGTGCACCTGGTGCACGCCCTGGAGCGCCCCCAGGACATGCCGTGGTGGATGGCCGAGCAGGAATACCGGTCCCGCCAGGGGGACCTGGCCGAGAAGGCCCGTTCCCAGCTGGCCGCCCTCACCGCCCGGCTCTTCGCCGGGATCGACGCCCAGGCCCACGTCCGGGTAGGCATCCCCTCGGACGAGATCGTGACCGCGGCCCGGGATCTCCACGCCGACCTCATCGTCATCGGCACCCACGGGAGGAGCGGCCTCTCCCGCGTCCTCTTCGGCAGCGTCACCGAGCGGGTGATGCGCCACGCTCCCTGTCCGGTCCTCACCGTGCGTCCCCAGCCGCGTCCCCACCCCGAGGAGGCCCCCCGGTGATCCGACTCCCCCACCGTCTCCGACTCGTCCTCCCCGCTTTCCTCCTCGTCTGCCTCGGACCGGCGGGGGCCCGGGCCCAGGCCCCCGCGGACACCGCCGCCGGGGACGCCGCCGCGGTCTCGAACCGCCGCGATCCCCGGGCGGTGGAACTGGCCCACACCATGATGAAGGCCATGGGGGGAGAGGCCAACTACCGGGCCCAGCGCATGCTCACCTTCACCTTCCAGGTGGTCCAGGACGGGAAGCCGGTTCTCTCCCGCACCCATCACTGGGACCGGTGGACCGGACGCTACCGGCTGGAGTCCACCACCCGGGAGGGGAAGCAGGTGGTGGCGCTCTTCAACGTGAACACCCGGGAAGGCCGGATCTGGCTCGACGGCGAGGAACAGACGGGCGAGGCCCGGGACCAGAACCTCGAACGCGCCTACGCCCAGTACATCAACGACAGCTACTGGCTCCTCAACCCCTGGAAGTGGCTGGACCCCGGGGTGAACCTGGCCTGGGAAGGTCGGAAGGAGGCGAACGGGAAGGGGTTCGACGTGGTCGAGCTCTCCTTCGGCGACGTGGGTCTGACCTCCAACGACCGCTACTGGTCCTACGTCTCCCCCGCCACCCACCTCATCGAACGCTGGGAGTACGTCCTGCAGAAGGCCGACGGCTCCCCCGGGGACGCCCCTCCCACCGCCTTCGACTGGAAGGACTGGCACGACGTGGGCGGGGGGGTGCTCCTCTCCACCCGCCGGGTCCAGGAGGGTGCGTCCCGGAGCATCGAGTTCCCCCTCTGTACCCTGTCGGCCACCGTGGACGAGAGCGCCTTCCTCCCCCCCGGCGGCAACTGAGCCGCCCGCTTCCCCCGGCCCCGGCACCCGCGACGCCCGGTATCCTCTCGACATGCATGGGCCGTCCTTATCACCAGAAGACAATTCATTGGAATCATTTTTGAAACCGGCCGCACCGGGGACCACCGTCGCCGGGAGATCCGCGGCGGGGCCTCGGCGGACGGGCCGGGCGCCCCGGGATGCGCCCGCCGGCGCTCGACTTGCCCCGCGTTCTGCTTCAAAATAGCTGCCTTCCGCCGTTTGCCGGTCCGGCGGACAGCGCGAGTTCCGGGCCCGGGCCCGGCGGGGCGAACCGGCTCCAGGGAAGAAGGAGGGACGATGCGGAAACCCGTCGTACTGGTCACCGGCGCCAACGGGGAGGTGGGTCACGGGCTCATCGAGGGCCTGGCCGCGGACGGCCACGAGGACATCCTGGCCATGGACCTGGACCCGGTGGAGGAATCGCTGGCCCGGCACTGCCGGGCCACCTTCGTGGGGAACATCCTCGACCGGCACCTCATGGAGCGCATCGTCAGCGAGTACGAGGTGCGGGAGATCTACCATCTCGCCGCGCTCCTCTCCACCCGGGCCGAGTACGCCCCCGAGACCGCGCACCAGGTGAACGTGGAGGGGACCATGGGCCTCCTCCAGCTCGCCCTGGAGCAGTCGAGCTGGCGGGGGGAGCCGGTGAAGTTCCTCTTCCCCAGCTCCATCGCCGTCTACGGCCTCCCGGACCTGGCCACCAAGGAGCGCGCGGGCAAGGTCAAGGAATACGAGTGGACCAATCCCACCACCATGTACGGGTGCAACAAGCTCTACTCGGAGAACCTCGGCCGCTACTTCGCCCAGCACTACCGGCAGCTGGCCGCCGACGCCGACGTGCGCCGCCTGGACTTCCGCTGCCTGCGCTTCCCCGGGATCATCAGCGCCATGACCCTGCCCACCGGCGGCACCAGCGACTTCGCCCCGGAGATGGTCCACGCCGCCGCCGAGGGGAAGCCCTACCCCTGCTTCGTGCGCGAGGACTCCATCATCCCGTTCATGGTCATGCCCGACGCCATCCAGGCCCTCCGGCTCCTGGCCGCCGCCGACGCCGCCCACCTCAAGCGGCGCATCTACAACGTGACCAGCTTCAGCCTCACCGCGGGGGAGATCCGGGAGCGGGTGGTGCGGGCCTTCCCCGGGGCCGACATCACCTTCGAGCCGGACCTGAAGCGGCAGGCCATCGTGGACACCTGGCCCCTGGACGTGGACGACGGCCCCGCCCGCCGGGAGTGGGGCTGGCAGCCCGGCTACGACGTCGTCCGCGCCTTCGACGAGTACCTGGTTCCCGAGATCACCCGCCGCTACCGCGGGTAGCGGCGGCGGGGGACGGGGGCGGCGCCGGCCGGGTCCGGCGGCGCCGGGCCCGCCTCCCCACGAGGAGTGAACATGCGCCGCGAATCCACCTCTCCCCGCCAGGACCTCGAGACCCTGGCCGAATGGGGCACCCGCAACCTCACCCGCGTGATCGCCATCGACTCCCAGAGCGACGAGGAGAGCGACACCATTCCCAGCAGCGAGGGCCAGCGGCGGCTCTCCGACCACCTGCGCGAGTACTTCCGGGAGATGGGCTACGCCGCGGAACAGGACGCCCACGCCAACCTGCTGGCCGTGGTTCCGTCCAACCTGCCCCCGGAGGCGTCTTGTCCCCCGGTGGCGTTCATGGTCCACATGGACACCTCCGAGGGCACCCGGGCCGTGCCCGAGCTGGCCGCCACCCCGGCCTGGGACGGATCGCCGGTCCGGTACCCGCGCAACGACCGGCTCGCCGTCACCGCCGGGAACTACCCCGCCACCCGCCACTTCCTCGGCGAGGACCTTCTCCACGGACCGGGCGACTTCCCGGTGGGCCTGGACGACAAGCTGGGCATGGCCGAGGTCATGACCCTGGCCCGGATCCTCGAGGAGAACCCCGGCCTCCCCCACGGCGAGCTGGTTCTGGTCTTCCGCCCCGACGAGGAGATCGGCCGGATGGAAGCGGTGCAGGGCCTGGCCGTGGAGCTGCGGCGGCGGGGGGTGAAGTTCGGCTATACCGTGGACGGCGTCACCCCCTTCGAGGTCAACGTGGAGAACTTCAACGCCTCCCGGGGGCGGGTGGTGTTCGAGGGCCGGCCGCTGGATCTCACTCCGGCCGGGAGCGCCCGCCGGGTGAGCCTGGAGATCCGCGGGGTCAACACCCACGGCGCCACCGCCAAGGCGGAGGGGTACCTGAACGCGACCGTGATCGCCGCCCGGGCCCTGGAGGGCCGGGGGGAGGACGACGGGCTGGTGCCGGTGAGCTTCCTGAGCGACGACGCCCTGGAGTGCAACGCCCGCGCGGAGTTCCTGGTGCGCGGCGATTCCGATGCCGACCTGGACCGCCGGGAGCGGGAGCTGGTGGAGGCCTTCCGGGCCCAGGTCGAGCCCCACGCCTGGAGGGGGGCCGCGCTGGAGGTGGCGGGGCGGGACGAGGCGCCGGCCTCCGGCGAGGGCTTCACCGACGCCGCCCGGCGGCTGATCGCCCATTTGCAACTCTTCCTCGCCACCCCGGGGACGGCCCCGCTCCTCTCCGAGGACAGCGAGGGGTTCCAGGGCTACTCCAACCCCCACTTCGTGCGGGGGAAGGGCGGGGCGCTGGTGCTCGACTACCGCTTCCGGGACTTCGAGCGCGAGGGCCTGGCCCGCCGCGAGGAGCACCTCCGGACCGTGTGCGGGCTCACCGGCCTTTCGGCCGGGATCACCCCCCAGTACGTGAACATGGGTCCGGCCCTGGCCGAACACCCGCACCTGGTGGACTGGGCCGAGGAGGCCCTCCGCCGGATCGACCGCGAGCCGGTGAAGGAGCCCATCCGCGGCGGCACCGGGGTGGACCCGTTCCTGGAGCAGGGGATCCCGGTGGCCAACCTGGGCACCGGCTACTTCGCCCCGGAAAGCGAGAAGGAGCTGACCTCCCGCCAGACCCTGGCCCGCCACGCCCTGTGGCTCACCCACCTGGTGCAGGTCATCGCCGCCGCGTCCTAGACCGGCCCGCCGGGACCGTCGCCTTTTTCCTGACCCCCTTCCGGCCCGGATTGCGTTCTTCCGGATAGGGGGACGCCCGCCGGCCGGCGGCGCCTCCCGGCGGGTTTGGAGAACGGACCGGTCCTCGCCGGGCCCTGGGGGAAAACCGCGGGTTTCCGGCCCGCGGCGGGCCCGTGCGGCGGGCCGGTCCGGACTCCGATCCTTCGCCCGGCCGGATCACGCCTCGGCCAGCCAGTCCCGGGGTTGCAGGAACCGCTCGAGCAGGGCGGCCTCGGGAGACCCGGGCTCCGGGGTCCAATCGTAGACGAAGCTCACCAGGGGGGGCATCGAGGCCAGGACCGACTCGATCCGCCGCCCCGACTGGAGCCCGTAGCGGGTGCCCCGGTCGTAGAGCAGGTTGAACTCCACGTAGCGGCCCCGGCGTTGGAGCTGGAAGGCCCGCTCCCGCTCCCCGTACTCCGTCCCCTTCCGGCGGCGGAGGATGGGCAGGTAGCCGGGCAGGAACCGGTCCCCCACGCTCCTCAGGAAGGCGAAGGTCCCCTCGAAGTCCCAGTAGTCCATGTCGTCGAAGAAGACCCCGCCGATGCCCCGTGCCTCCCGGCGATGGGGCAGGTAGAAGTAGGCGTCGCAGTCCCGCTTCATCCCCCGGTAGAGATCCTCCCCGAAGGGCTCGCAGGCCTCGCGGGCGTTCCGGTGCCAGTGCACGCAGTCCTCGTCGAAGCCGTAGTAGGGGGTGAGATCGAAGCCGCCGCCGAACCACCATTGCCGTGGCGAGTCCTCCTCCACCCCGGCGGTGAAGTAGCGGAGGTTCATGTGGGTGGTGGGGGCGTAGGGGTTCCGCGGGTGCACGATCAGGGAGAGCGAGACCGCCTCGAAGGGGAGCCCGGCCAACCCCGGCCGGCGCTCGGTGGCCGCGGCGGGAAGCGCGGGGCCGGCGCTGTGGGAGAAGTTCACCGCCGCCTTCTCGATCACCGGGCCGGCGGAGAGAACCCGCGGGCGGGCGAAGGCGCCGTGGTCCCCTTCCCGGGGGCGGTCGTCGAAGCGGGCGGCGCCGTCCTCCGCCTCCAGGGCGGCGCAGATACGATCCTGGAGCCCGGTGAGGTAGGCGCGCACCGAGGCCGCGGCGGGGTCCCCGCTCACGCGGGGTTCTCCTCCTTGGGCGCCGGGGGGCCGGGCGGGGCCGGCTCCCCGCCCCAGCCCGAGGGCCGCAGAGCCACCGGGGCGGGCTCGGCCCCGACCACCCCGGCCAGGATGCGGTGGATCTCCCGCACCCCGTCGGTGAGGGCCCCGGGGCCGGGCTGGAGGATGGTGGAGGAGTCGATCTCGAACACCCGGTGCTGGCGCATGAAGGGGGCTTCGGGCCACCCCGGCCGCTTCTCCAGGTAGTCGGGGCGGAACTTCCGCCCGCACCAGGAGGCCAGGTAGACGTCGGGGTTCCGGCGGAGCACGAACTCCGGCCCATCCACCGTGCGCTCCCGGGCAAGGCGGGTCTCGCGGAACTCGGGGAAGAGGTCCACGCCCCCGGCGATCTCCACCAGCTCGGCCACCCACCGGATGCCCGAGATCATGGGATCGTGCCACTCCTCGAAGTAGACCTTGGGGTGCCAGGGGAAGCGGGCGGCGGCGCCGGCGATGGCCTCCAGCTCGGCCTGGAGCTCTCCGGCCAGGGCGGCGCCCTTCTCCGGCGCGCCGATGAGCGCGCCGAGGCGGCGGATCATGCCCAGGATCTCCGGCACCGAACGGTGGTTGAAGCAGTGGACCTCGAGCCCGCGCGCGATCAACTCCCGGCAGATGTCGGCCTGGAGGTCCGAGAAGGCGAGGACCAGGTCCGGCTCCAGGCCGGCGATGGTCTCGATCTCCGCCTTGATGAACTGCGAGACCACCGGCTTGTCCCGGCGGGCCCGCGAGGGGCGCACGGTGAAGGCGGAGATGCCCACGATGCGGTCCTCCGCCCCCAGGCGGTAGAGGACCTCGGTGGTGTCCTCGGTGAGGCAGACGATGCGGCGGGGGTCGGCGACCCGCCGCCAGATCGCCTCGTCCAGGGCGCGCCCGGTTCCGGTTGGATGGCTCATGCTCCGCTCCTCGCCCGGCGGGTGACTCGGCCGGGCCTCGGGGCCGAGTCTACACCAGGCCTCCGGCCGCAGCGCGGACGCCCCGGAGCGGAGCCCGCGGCCGGGCGACGGCCCACATTCCGGCCTTTCCCCCGCCCGCGGCCTGGGGCAAACTCACCCCGCCGTCATGAACACCGAACCCGCCCCCCGGAACCGCGCCATGACCGCCGGCCTCCTCGCCGTGGCCGGCCTGGGCGCCGCCGCCGCGATCCTGGCCGCGGCGGCCGGACCGCACCTCGCGCTGGCCCCGCTGGTCTGGCTCGGCGCCCTGTGGGCGCCCGGGCTCCCCTTCGTGCTCGCCGCGAGGCGGCCGGACGGCGGGCCCGGGCCCTCCGCGGCCTGGCTCCCCTTCGCCCTCGGCCCGGTGGCCTTCGGGGCCGGGGTGACCCTGGGCCGGCTGGCCGGCATTCCCCTGGCCGCCGTCGCCGCCGCGGTCCCAGGGCTGGCCTTCCTTACCGCCCTCGCCCTCGCCCTCCCCGGGCTCCGCCGTGCCGGACCGCACCCGGAACCGGCCGCGCGACCGGGCCGGGCCGCGCGCGCCGCCCCGGCCGCCCGCGCCGCGCTCCTGGCCCTGGTTCTCGCCGGAGCCGGCGCCTTCCTCCTCGGCGCCCTCCCGCCGCTCCTCCACGCCCCGCTCCGGGTCCGCGACGACGCGCTCCTCCATCTCCCCATCATCGAGCGCATCCTGGCCGGCTCCTTCCCGCCGGAGGATCCCTTCCTGGCCGGCACTCCCCTCCCCTACTTCTGGTTCTACCACGCGGTCATGGCCGGGGCCGACCGCCTCTCCGGGATTCCGCTCCCCCTCTCGCTCACGCTCCTGAATCTCCAGGCCCTGGCCCTGTTGCTGTTCGGGCTCGACCGCGCCGGGCGGCGCCTCGGTCTCTCCGCCGCCGCGCGCGTCTTCACCCTGGCGCTCTTCGCCCTCGGGCTCACCCCCTGGGGCTGGATGCGCTACCTGTGGCTGCACCTCGCCCGCCCCGACATCAACTGGGCCCTGGCCAGGACCTACGGGGTGGCCGCCCTCTTCCCCCTCCTGAACCCCACCGACCCGAGGCTGGTGGCCCCCCTGACCAAGATCGCCATCTCCAACGCCTTCCCCTTCAGCCTGGCGCTCTTCGTCCTCGCCGCCACCCCGCCGCGCCGGGCCGGTTTCGGTACCCGGCTCACCACGGCCATGCTCGCCGCCGGGTGCGCGCTGTTCCACCTGGTGACCGGGATCCTGCTCTTCGCGGGCCTGGTCACCGCCTGGCTGGCGGCCCGGTTCCTCCCCGCGGCCGCGGTGTCCGCACCCTCCGGGGCCTCGGAGCCGGGCGGCGCGTCCGGCGCCGGCCCCGAGGCCCCGGGCGACGCGCTCGCCGGTCCGGGACGGCTCCTGGCGGTGGCCTTGGCCGCGGCGGTGGTCGTGCCCTATGCCTGGGCGGTGATCGGAGCCCGGGCGGGCTCGGGAGCGGCCACCCTGGTTCCCCAGCCCGGGCGCGCGCTGGTCCTCAACCTGGCCCTGGCCGGGATCTGGCTCCTGGCCCTGCCCGCCTTCCGGTCGCTCCTCCGCGCCCCGGCGGGGCGGAACTGGCTCGCGGCGGGGCTCCCCGCCCTGGGGCTCCCCTTCGCCGTGCACCTGATCGACGGCAACGAGTACAAGGCCCTCTTCGTGCTCCTGGTGCTCCTGGCCCCGGCGGCGGGGGCGGGCCTGGCCCGGCTGGGGCGCGGGCGTCCCTGGCTGGCCGCGCTCATCCTGGCCGTGTTCCTCCCCACCCCCCTTCTGGCCGCGCGCGGCTACCTCACCGACAACCCGCCCGGCACCCTGAGCGCGGCGGACCGGCGGGAGGTGGAGGCGGTCGGGGCCGCCCTGCCCGCAGATGCGGTCCTGTGGCGGCCCCAGCTCGGCACCGGCTACTTCGCCTACACCTTCCCCCTGGGCCGCGCCTTCTACCTGAGCGACCGCTACGCCCTGGAGATCCTGGGCCGGTGGAACGGCGAGGAGGCCCGCTGGCGCCGGGGCTCCCTTGAGCTGGCCGGCCGGGGGGAGGTGGCCGAAGCCCTGGCCGCGGCGGAGAGCCGGGTCCGCGGGCGGCCCCTCTACCCGGTGGTGACCCGGGAGGACGCGCTCCGATACCCCGGACTGGGGCCGGCGCTCCGGCGGCTGGGCCTCCGCCCGGTGGGGACCGCGGCCCCCCTCACCGTGTACGGAGCGCCGCCCCCGCGCCGCCCCCCGAATCGCTAAGCACCCACCGAGCAGCCGGTTACGACGGATTCAGCCCATCCCTTGCGTTTCCGCCCGCGATTCCCTATACAATCCACCCCTGCCTTTTGCCCCTTTTCCTCCGGGAGAGCTTCATGCCGAAACGCCTCGTGATCGTGGAGTCGCCGGCCAAGGCACGCACGATTTCCCGCTTCCTGGGCAAGGACTACATCGTCGATTCCAGCATCGGGCACATCCGCGACCTCCCCGGAAGCGCGGCCCAGATCCCCGCCGCCCTCAAGAAGGAGCCCTGGGCCCGCCTCGGCGTGAACGTGGAGAACGACTTCGAGCCCCTCTACATCGTTCCCTCGGAGAAGAAGAAGAAGGTGACCGAGCTCAGGAACGAGCTCAAGGCGGCCGACGAGTTGCTCCTGGCCACCGACGAGGACCGCGAGGGGGAGGCCATCTCCTGGCACCTGGTCGAGCTCCTGAAGCCCAAGGTGCCCTACAAGCGGCTGGTCTTCCACGAGATCACCCGGGAGGCGATCCAGGACGCCCTGGACCACACCCGGCCCATCGACCAGCGCCTGGTCGCGGCCCAGGAGACCCGGCGGATCCTGGACCGCCTCTACGGCTACGAGGTCTCGCCCCTCCTGTGGAAGAAGATCGGTCCCCGGCTCTCGGCGGGGCGGGTCCAGAGCGTGGCCATCAGCATCATCGTGGAGCGGGAGCGGGCCCGGATGCGCTTCCGGGAGAGCGCCTACTGGGACCTGGAGGGCTCCTTCCGCACCGAGGCGGAGCAGACCTTCGGGGCACGACTGGTGTCGGTGGGCGGCCGCCGGGTGGCCACGGGCAAGGACTTCGATCCCGACACCGGAAAGCTCTCCAACCCCGACGTGGTCCTGGTGGACGAGGCCCGCGCCCGGGCGCTCAAGGACGAGCTGGAGCCGGCGGACTGGTCGGTGCTGGAGACCGAGACCAAGACCTTCGTCCAGAACCCGCCCGCCCCCTTCACCACCAGCACCCTCCAGCAGGAGGGAGCGCGGAAGCTCCGCTACACCGCCCGGCGGACCATGCAGGTGGCCCAGCGCCTCTACGAGAACGGCTACATCACCTACATGCGGACCGACTCCACCACCCTCTCCGAGCAGGCGGTGTCCGCGGCCCGGAGCGCGGTGGAGGATCTCTATTCCAGGGACTACCTGTCCCGGTCGCCGCGCCAGTACAAGACCAAGGTCAAGAACGCCCAGGAGGCCCACGAGGCCATCCGCCCCGCCGGCGACCACTTCCGCACCCCGGCCCGGATCAAGAACGAACTCTCTCCGGAGGAGTTCAAGCTCTACGAGCTGATCTGGATGCGCACCCTGGCCAGCCAGATGGCCGAGGCCCGGGGCCGCCGGATGACCGTGCGCCTGGGGGCGAAGGACGCGGTGTTCCAGGCCTCGGGCAAGGTGATCGACTTCCCCGGGTTCCTGCGCGTCTACGTGGAGGGTTCCGACGACCCCGAGGCCGACCTGGCCGAGCGCGAGACCCTGCTTCCGGACCTCAACCGGGGGGACCGGCTCGAGTGCCGGGGCCTGGAGCCCAAGGAGCATCGCACCCAGCCCCCGGCCCGTTTCACCGAGGCCTCCCTGGTCAAGGAGCTGGAGGCCAACGGCATCGGCCGTCCCAGCACCTACGCCAGCATCATCGACACCATCGAGCGCCGGGAGTACACCTTCAAGAAGGGGACGGCCCTCGTCCCCACCTGGCTCGCCTTCGCCGTGGTCAACCTCCTCACCCACCACTTCCCGGAGCTGGTCGACACCGGCTTCACCGCCCGCATGGAGGACGACCTGGACGCCATCTCCCGCGGGGAGGCGGAGTCGCTCCCCTACCTGAAGGCCTTCTACTTCGGGAACGGACGGCAGGGGCTCCGGCCCCAGCTGGACGAGAAGGCGGAGCGGATCGATCCCCGCACCGTCTGCACCATCCCCCTGGGGCGCGACGCCCAGGAGCGGGAGGTGGCGGTGCGGGTGGGACGCTACGGCCCCTTCCTCCAGCGGGAGGAGGACACCGCCCCGGTGCCCGACGGCACCGCCCCCGACGAGCTGACCCTGGAGCGGGCGGTGGAGATCCTGGAGACCACCCAGCAGGGCCCGCGGGAGCTGGGCCCGGATCCCGAGACCGGGGAGACGGTCACGGTGCGGGAAGGGCGCTTCGGGCCCTACGTGCAGCTGGGCGAGGCGGAGGGCAAGAAGAAGCCCAGGACGCAGTCGCTGTTCAAGACCATGACCCCCGAGTCCATGGATCTGGCCACCGCGCTCAAGCTCCTGGGGCTGCCGCGCACGGTGGGCCGGGACGAGAACGGCGAGGAGGTCCTGGCCGCCAACGGCCGCTACGGGCCCTACCTCAAGCGCGGCAGCGACACCCGGAGCCTGGAGCGGGAGGAGCAGATCTTCACCATCACCCTGGAGGAGGCCCTCCACGTCCTCGCCCAGCCCAAGAAGAGCCGGCGGCGGAGCTCCGAGCCGCTCAAGACCCTGGGCAAGGCGGAGGCCCTGGAGGGGGCCGAGGTGAAGCTCATGGACGGGCGCTTCGGCCCCTACGTCACCGACGGCACCACCAACGCCTCCATCCCCCGGGGCGTCGATCCCGACGCCGTGGACCTGGCCCGGGCGGTGGAGCTGATCCAGGAGCGGAAGGCGCGGGGCCCGGCCAAGCGGAAGACGTCCGGCCGGAAGACCGCCGGGAAGAAGACCGCGAAGAAGAAGAGCGCCGCCCGGAAGACGGCGACGAAGAAGACGTCCAAGAAGAAGTCCGCGTCGTCCAGGAAGAAGGGTTCCGGGACCTCGCAATGACTCCGGCCGGTCCGGGGCCCGGCGCGCGGGCCCCGAGGGTCCGCCGGGGCCTCGGCGGGCGGACACGGTGGGCGGGGGCGGGCGCGGCGGCCCTGGCCCTGCTCCTGGCCCTGGCCACCCTCTTCCCCGCCTGCTCCTCCCCGCCGCGCTCCCTCTCCATCTACGCCGCCGCCTCCCTCACCGACGTGATGGAGGAGCTGGCCGAGACCTACACCAACCGGACCGGGGTCCCGGTGGAGGTGCGCCCGGGGGCCTCGGGGGCGCTGGCCGCGCTCATCGCCCGGGGCGCCCCCGCCGATCTCTACGTCTCCGCCGACCCGGTGTGGGTGGACAGCCTGGAGGCGCAGGGATACCTGGTGGAGCAGAGCGCGCGGGTGATCGCCATGAACCACCTGGTGGCGGTGATCCCGGCCGGGGTTCCCCTCCCCGCGCGCGGCTACTACGAGATCACCGATTTCGCGAAGATCGCCGTCGGCGATCCCGAGACCGTCCCCGCCGGGCGCTACGCCAGGGAAAGCCTGACCGATCTCGGGGTGTGGAAGGACGCGGAGCCGCACCTGGTCTACGCCCAGGACGTCCGCGCGGTGCTGGCCCTGGTCGAGCGCCGGGAGGTGGACATGGGGATCGTCTACGCCAGCGACGCCTTCGAGAATCCCAGGGTGACCCGGGCCTTCGAACTCCCCGACGAGTCCCACCAGCCCATCGTCTACGTGGCCGCGGAGGTCCGGGCCAGCCGGCGGAAGGACGCCGCGGGCCGGCTCCTGGACTTCATCTCCTCCGGGCAGGCCCGGGACGTCTTCCACCGCCACGGGTTCACGGAGGAGTAGGCGTGCCGCGAGCTTGCCGGCGGGGGCACCGACGATGATCCTCACCCCGGCCGAGTGGTCGGCGCTCCGGGTCACCCTGCTCGTGGCCGGGGCCTCGCTCCTGGTCTCGGTGCCGGTGGGGACCGCCCTGGGCTGGCTCTTCGCCCGCCGCCGGTTCCGGGCCAAGGCCCTGGCCGAGGCGGTGGTGTTCCTGCCCCTGGTCCTCCCCCCGGTGGTGACCGGCTACCTGCTCCTGGTCGTGTTCGGGCGGAACGGCTGGGTGGGCCGGTTCCTGTGGGAAACCCTGGGGTTCCAGCTCGTGTTCACCGGGGCGGGCATGGCCCTGGCCGGGGCGGTGGTGGGGTTGCCGCTCCTGGTGCGGGCGGTGCAGCTGGCGGTGGAGGGGGTGGACCCCGGGCTGGAGGCCGCCTCCCGAACCCTGGGCCACGGCCCCTGGCGCACCTGGTGGCGGGTGACCCTCCCCCTGGCCCGCCCCGGCATCCTGGCCGGGGCGCTCCTGGCCTTCGCCCGGGCTCTGGGCGAGTTCGGGGCCACGGTCATGGTGGCCCCCAACACCGCCGGCACCCGCACCCTGGCCCTGGAGATCTACCGCCAGGCCGCGGTCCCCGGCGGGGAGGCGGCGGTGGCCCGGCTGGCCGCGATCTCGGTCGCGCTGTCGGTGGCGGCGCTGCTCGGCACCGAGTGGCTGGCCGCCCGGGAGCGGAGGCTCCGCGCATGATCCGGGTGGACCTGGAGCTTCGCCGGGGGGGATTCCCGGTGCGGGCCGCCTTCGAGACCGGGGCCCGGGTGAGCGGGCTCTTCGGCCCCTCGGGGAGCGGGAAGACCTCGGTGCTCCTGGCCCTGGCCGGACTCCTGGAGCCGGTGCGGGGGCGGATCGAGGTGGGCGGCACCGTGCTCTACGATTCCTCGCGCTCGGTCGCGGTCCCCCCGGAGCGGCGCCGGGTGGGGATGGTGTTCCAGGAGGGGCGGCTCTTCCCCCACCTCACCGTGGCCGGGAACCTCCGCTTCGCCCGTCCGGGGCCGGCGGTGGCCGGGCCCGCCTTCGATGAGGTGGTGCACCTCTTCGACCTGGAGCCGCTCCTGGACCGCGGGGTGGGAGAGATCTCCGGGGGCCAGGCCCGCCTGGTGGCGGTGGCCCGGGCGCTGCTCTCCCGGCCCCGGCTGCTGCTCCTGGACGAGCCGTTGACCGGACTGGATCCCGAGCGCCGCCGCACCGTGCTCGCCTACCTGCTCCGGCTCCGCGAGACCCTGGACGTGCGCATGCTCTACGTGAGCCACGTCTTCGCCGACTTCCTGGCCCTGGTCCAGGAGATGGCGGTGATGCGGAGCGGGGAGCTGGCCACCTGGGGCACCCCGGCGGAGCTCTTCGGCGCGGCCCTGGGGTCGGCGGAGGCGGGCACGGTCCAGACCACCCTTCCCGGACGGGTGGCGGCGGTGGACGAGGCCGGCCACGCGACGGTGGACTGCGCCGGGGCGCGGCTGGAGCTGACCCTGCCCGGGGCCCGGGAAGGGACCGAGGTCTGGATCACCGTGGACGCCCAGGACGTGCTCCTGGCCGTGGGGGATCTCCCCGCCACCAGCGCCCGGAACTCCCTGGCCGGTACGGTGCGGGAGCTCCGGCCGGCCGGAGCCAACGTGCTGGTGGCGGTGGAGGCGGGCCCGGTGATCTGGGCCGAGATCACCCCCCGCTCGGTGGCCGAGCTGGCCCTGGCCCCGGGACGGCCGGTGCACGTGCTGGTCAAGTCCAGCGCGCTCCGGGGGGTGGCGCTGTAGGGCGGGACGGCTCCACCGGCCGGGGCGGGGCGGGGCGCCTCGGCACGCCGGCCCCCAAGTGCGATACAATCCGGGGTCGCCGCCTGCGGCCCCTGTTCATCGACCTTCGAGGAGGACTCCCCTGTGGCCATCGCCAAGGAACTCTTGGAAATCCTGGTCTGCCCCGTCTCCCACGCCCCCCTGGTGGAGGACGGCGAGACCCTCGTCTCCACCGACAAGGCCACCCGCCGCCGCTATCGGATCGAGGACGGCATTCCCAACATGCTGGTGGAGGAGTCCGAGGAGCTGGACGAGGCGACCTGGACCGGGATCATGAAGAAGCACGGGAAGGCATGATCGAGGGCGGCGCCCGCCACTTCGAGGACTTCGACGGCGTCACCTACCTGAACTGCGCCAGCCAGGGCGCCCTCCCCCGGGTCACCGCCGAGGCGATGGCCGGGGCCATCCCCCTCAAGTCCTTCCCCAACCGGATCCCCGACCGGTTGCTCTTCGACCTCCCCGACCGCGCCCGGGCCGCGGTGGCGCCGCTCCTGGGCGCGCCCCCCGAGGAGATCCTCCTCGGCCCCGGCTCCTCCCACGGGATGAGCGCGGCCGCCCTGGGGTTCCGGTTCCAGCCCCACGACGAGGTGGTGGTGGCCGAGAACGAGTTCCCGGCCAACCTCTACATCTGGGCCAACGCGGTGCGCCGGGCCGGGGGGCGGGCGGTGCCGGTCCCCCCCGGGGCCGCCGGGTGGAGACGCAGGACTTGTTGGACGCGGTCACCCCGGACACCCGGGTCATCGTGGCCAGCCTGGTCGACTACGGCTCGGGCCAGGTCCACGACGTGGACCGCCTGGCCGCCTTCTGCGCCGGGCGCGACATCCTCCTGGCCGTGGACGCCACCCAGGCCTGCGGGGTGATGCCGGTGGAGGCGGCCGGACGCGGGCTGCCCCTGGTCACCGTGGCCGGCTACAAGTGGATGCTGGGGCCGTACGGATGCGGCTTCGGGCGGCTGGATCCGGCCTGGTGGGACCGCATCGACCCGGTGTACGTGACCTGGAGTTCGGCCGCCGGGGCCGACGACTACAACGCGCTCCCCCGCGGCGACTGGAAGTGGGCCCCGAGCGCCCGCCGCTACGACGGCCCCGAGACGGCCAACATCGTGAACGTCACCGGACTGGCCCGGAGCGCGGAGTTCCTGGGCGAGCTGGGGCGGGAGGCCGTCCACGCCCACGTGACCGGGCTCCTGGACGCGCTGGTGGCCGGGCTTCCGGGCGGCTTCCGCCGCCGGGCCCCGCGGGCCCCGGTGCCCGGGCCGATCCTCCTCGTCGAGCACCCCGATCCCGCCGCCGTCCACGCCGCCTACCGCCGGCTCCGGGAGCACGACGTCCACGTGAGCCTGCGCGACGACGGCATCCGGGTCTCGCCCCACGTGTGGAACACCCCGGCCGACGTGGAGCGGCTCCTGGAACTCCTGGCCGGCTGAGCACCCGGGTACCCGGCGCCGCCAGGGGGGCGGGAACGGGGGGGGCAACCGGGGGCAGGCCGACATTCCATATCCAAATTATTTAAGTTAAACTATCATTGAATTGTGTACACCCGGGTACACCCCCGGCCACTCGGGCGGTGGGGGCGAGGGGCGGCGCGATCCATGTGCTATGCTGCGGCCAACCCCCGGGCTTTGGGGAGTCGCCCGTGACCCGCCTTCGATTCGCTCTTTCCGCCGCGTTGCTCGCGGCCGCCCTGGCCGCCGCAACCGCGATGCTGGCTCCCTCCGCCGCCTCGGCCTGTTCCTGCATCCGGACCGATCCCTTGGGCGCCTTCCTCGGCGCCGACGTGGTGTTCACCGGCACCGTGGCCTGGGCGGTGAACCCGCGCGCGGACGAGCCGGTCCGGCGCGGAAGCGATCCCGTCCACTACCGCTTCGCGGTGGACCACATGTACAAGGGCGCGCCGGTCGAGAGCCTGCTCGTGCTCTCGGCCTGGGACGGCGCCGCCTGCGGCATGACCTTCGCCCGCGGCCGCCGCTACCTGATCCACGCCTCGGTGTGGAACGACACCCTCCGCACCGGGCTCTGCCGGCGGAACGCGGAGGTGGAGCGCGCGGGTGAGGACCTGGACTTCCTGGATGCGCTTCCGGTCCAAGGGGATCCGGAGGCGGTGAACGCGGCCCTGGCCGCCTCGGCGCGCGACAGCCTGGACCACCCCGATCCCGGCGTGCGCCAGCGCGCCCTGCGGGTGTTCATCGCCACCGCGGATTCGATGGAGGTCTCCGCTGCGCTGCGGGCCGCGCTCCGGGACACCGCAGCCCCGGTGCGCCGGACGGGCCTCGGCACCTGGACGCGCCGGCTCTACCGGGGCGAGGTGCCGCTGGCCCCGATCCTCCCGCTGCTCGAGGACCCCGTCTTGCGCTTCGAGGCCATCCGGGCGGTGGGGTCGGCACGGGAGCAGGTCCCGGACTCGGTGCTCGCCGTGCTGCTCCGGGTGTCCGAAGACCCGGATCCGGTCATCCGCACCGCGGCCGCGGAGGAATTCGGGTACATGGACCCCATGCCGGCGGCGGCCCGGGACCGGCTGGAAGCACTCTGGCGGAACGATCCCCGGGGCGCCGTGCGAGCCCAGGCCTTGATGTCGATTCCCCTCGGATCGCCGCCGACGGCGGAAGGGGTGGCCCGCCTCCGCGCCGCGGTGGCCGACACCACCCCCGAGGTGCGGGACGCCGCCGCCGTCCTGCTCGGGTATGGAGCGCTGTCGGAGGAACCGTGGTCCGGGGTGGTCCGGGTGCGGCTCCTCGCCGATCCCGATCCCAAGGTGCGGCGGACGGCGGCGCTCTCGGTCTCCGCCCGCGGCACCGGACTCTGGCGGCGGGTTCGCCCCGGGGACGTCCTTCCCGCCCTGGCCGTGGCCGCCCAGGACACCGTCTACGCCGTCTACACCAACGCCTTCGCGGTCATGGCCATGCTGGGGAGCCGGGACGCGATCCCGATCCTGATCCACGCCCTGGATGATCCCCGGAGGCTGATCCAGATCCAGGCCCTGCGGACCCTGGGCGAGCTCGGTACCGTGGCCCGCCCCGCCGCGGCCCAGGTCCGCCGCTACCGGGCCCGGGCGGAGTATCCCGCCGACGCCATCGCCGCCGAGACCCTGGAGAAGATCGAGGGGGGCGGCGACCGCTGACCGGCCGGGGTTCCCCCGCCCGGAGCCCGGCTGCTACGCTCGGTCCCGGCCCACGGCCGGCCCGCGACCCGGCCGCCGACCGCGAACCCCGGACCCCCGCCCCGAGAGGAGCACCCCGCCCGTGCGCATCACCACCTGGAACGTGAACTCGGTCCGGGCCCGGCTCCCCCGGGTGCTGGACTGGGTGCGGAACCACGAGCCCGATCTCCTCTGCCTGCAGGAGATCAAGACCGTGGATGAGACCTTCCCCAGGGAGGAGTTCGCGGAGCTGGGCTACGCGGTGGAGAGCTACGGGCAGAAGACCTACAACGGGGTGGCGCTTCTCTCCCGGGCGACCCTGGAGGACACCGCCCGGGGCATCCCCGGCGAGGAGCCGGAGGGCGAGGCCCGGGTCATCGCCGCCACCGTGGACGGGGTGCGGGTGGTGAACGCCTACGTGCCCAACGGGAAGGCGGTGGGGACGGACAAGTACGACGACAAGCTCCGGTGGCTGGACCGGTTCCACGAGGGGCTCTCCGCTGCCCTCGGGAAGCACCCGAAGCTGGTGGTCTGCGGCGACTTCAACATCGCCCCCGAGGACCGCGACGTGTACGACCCCGAGGCCTGGCGCGGCCAGGTGCTGTTCAGCGAGCCGGAGAAGGAGAAGCTGCAAGCGCTGGTCGACCTCGGCCTCGCCGACGCCCTGCGCCTGACGACCGGCGACTCCGGCCTCTATACTTGGTGGGACTATCGGATGAACTCCTTCCGGCGGAACCGCGGACTGCGCATCGACCACTTCCTGGTCTCGGCGCCGGTCGCGGACGCGGTGAAGGAGGTCGCCATCGACCGGGAGGAACGCGCAGGCGAGAAGCCCTCGGACCACGCGCCGGTCACCCTGGTCCTGGACTAGGACCGGCGGGGCGCCGCCGCGCCTCCCCAACCGTACCCGGGAGACCATGACCGACCGCGAACCCGAACACTGCCAACGCCCCGGGGACCAAGCCGTCCCCGCCGACGTGGACGCCCTCCGCCGCGAGCACTACAACGCGGTCATCCTCGGCGAGCGGTCGCTCCACGACTCGGTGATGGTGATCCGGGTCCGCCCCGACCGGCCCGTCCCCCCGCCGCGGCCGGGCCAGTGGATGGAGCTGGGACTGGGGATCTGGGAGGCGGTGATGCCGGGAGCGGAGGCGGGAAGCGCCAAGCGGGTGGCCCCGGACTCGGTGGTCCGCCGGGCCTATTCGGTCAGCTCGCCCATGCTCACCCCGGCCCAGGACCGGCTGCTCCGCCCCGGGGAGGAGGAGGGCATCGAGTTCTTCCTGAGCCTGGTCTTCCCTCCCGCCCAGCGGGCGGCGCGGGTGCCCAACCTGACCGGGAGGCTGTTCTGCCTCGGCGAGGGGGACCGGCTGTACATGTCCGAGGAGCCCCAGGGGAACTACACCCTGGATCCGGTGAGTCCGGGGAAGGACGTGCTGTTCCTGGCCACCGGCACCGGGGAGGCGCCGCACAACCGGATGATCTGGGAGCTGCTCCGGACCGGGCATCCGGGGCGGGTGGCCTCCATCGTCTCCGTGCGCCACTGGGACGACCTGGCCTACCACTCCATCCACCGGCGGCTGACGGTGATGTACCCCCACTACCGCTACGCCGCGGTGGCCACCCGGGAGCCGGAGAGCCGGGCCCGCCACCTCCAGGACCTGCTCCTGGATGGATCCCTGGAACGGATGGCCGGGTTCCCCATCGACCCCGGAACGACCCAGATCTTCCTCTGCGGCAACCCGGGGATGATCGGGCCTCCGCGCTTGATCCAGGGAACGCGCACCTTCCCCGCTTCCGCGGGCATGGTGGAACTCCTGGAGCGGGAGTTCGGGATGAACGCGGACCTGCGGAAGCCGCCGGCCAACGTCCATTACGAGAGGTACTGGTAGGCGTCTTCCGGGATCGGGGGTTGCCGCCTCGGGCGGGGCGGCACCGGGCTTCGCTCAGCCCACCTCGAGCATGCGGTCCAGGGCCCGGCGGGCCCGGACCCGGACCTCCTCCGGCACCGTGATCGCGTAGCGCTCGTTCCGGAGGGAGTCCAGGGTGTCCTCGAGGGTGATCTCGTTCATGTGGGGGCAGCGCACGCTGCACAGCCGGAGCATCTCCCGCTGGGGGTTCTTGGCCGCGATATTGTCCCCCATGGAGCACTCGGTGAGGAGCAGGTAGCGCCCGCTCTTCATGTTCTCCACGTAGCGGATCATGGCCGTGGTGGAGCCGGAGAAGTCCGAGGCCGCCACCACCTCCGGGCTGCACTCGGGGTGGGCCAGCACCACCACGTCGGGAAACTGCTTGCGGGCGTTGGCGATGTCCTCGACGGTGAACTTGTCGTGCACCTCGCAGCGTCCGCCCCAGCCGATGACCGCGTTCCGCACCGGGTCCGCGCCGTCTCCCCCGTCGCCGTTCCCGTCCGGCCCGGGAACGATGAACTGCATGCCGGTCTCGCGGGCCACGTTCCCTCCCAGATACTCGTCGGGAAGGAAGATCAGGCGATCGTGGCCCGCCGCCTTCAGCTTCCGCACCATCTCCTCCGCGTTCCCCGAGGTCACGCAGTAGTCGGATTCCGCCTTCACGTCGGCGTAGGTGTTGACGTAGGTGACCACCGGCACCCCGGGGTACCGGGCCTTCAGCGCCCGCACGTCGGCGGCGGTGATGCTGGCGGCCAGGGAGCAGCCCCCCTTCTCGCTGGGGAGCAGCACCAGCCGGTCCGGGTTCAGGATCTTGGCCGTCTCGGCCATGAACCGGACCCCGCAGAAGACGATGATGGCGGCCTCGGCCTCGGCGGAGACCCGGGAGAGGTACAGCGAATCCCCGGTGAAGTCCGGCACCGAGTGGTAGAGCACCGGCTCCATGTAGTTGTGGCCGAGGATGATCGCGTTCTTCTCCCGCTTGAGCCGGTTCACCTCCACCGCCGTCTCCGCCTTGAGGCGGAGCTCGGCGTCGGGAACCACGTCGGCCAGGCGTTCCCGGAGGTGATCGAGCATGGCGGGGACGGTATCGGGATAGGCGATGGTGTTCATGGCCGAACGATTGTACTCCCCCGGCCGCGGCGGCGCCAGCGGCCGATGAGCGCGTCCACCGAGGCCTTCCCCCCTCCGTAGGCGAGGAAGAAGAAGGCGACGGCCGCGTAGGTGAGGGCCAGCTCCTTGCGGTTCCAGGCGTCGGCCCCGTGCACCACCACCGCCGCCCCCAGCATGGTCCCGATGATGAACACCGCGGCGGCCCGGGTGAAGAGGCCCATCGCGAGCAGGAAGCCGCCCACGAACTCGGTGAGGATGGCCACCCAGCCCATGAGCTCCGGCGCGGGGAACTTGGCCATGCCGCCGCCGGAGAGGAAGGCCTCGGGGTTGGAGATCTTGCGCAGCCCGTGGGCGAGCATGAAGTTGAGTCCGGTCCAGAGGCGGAGCGCGAGCACCGCGACCGGGATCAGGCGTTGAAACATGAAAGTCCCTCCAGGAGACGGGGCCGAGGGGCGGTGCCCTCGGCTCCGCGGGCCGGTTCCCGTCGAACCGGGTTCAGTTCAGGTCGAAGAGGTACAGCTCCGCCGCCTCGTCCGCGCGGAGCTCCAGGCGCGGCTCCCCGCTCACCCCCGCCCCGTCGCCGGCCCGGAGCGACTCCCCGTTCAGGGCCACCGCTCCCCGGGCCACCTGGAGCCAGGCGTGGCGGCCGGCGGCCAGGTCGTGGCTCACCGACTCCCCCGGCTCCAGGAGCGTGGTGTAGAGCTTCACGTCCTGGCGCACCGTCACCGAGCCCTCGGCGCCGTCCGGGGAGGCGACCAGCCGCCAGCGGGCCCGCCGCTCCCCGGCCGGGAAGGCCTTCTGCTCGTAGGAGGGGGTGAGCCCCTTCTCCCCGGGGAGGATCCAGATCTGGAGCAGGTGCACCGGCTCCTCGTCCGAGGGGTTGAACTCGCTGTGCACCACCCCGGTGCCGGCGCTCATGCGCTGGACCTCGCCCGGCCGGATGACCGAGCTGGTGCCCATGCTGTCCCGGTGCTGGAGGGCGCCGGAGAGGATCACGGTGACGATCTCCATGTCCCGGTGGGGGTGCATGGGGAACCCGGTCCCCGGCGCCACCCGGTCCTCGTTCAGCACCCGCAGGGTGCGGAAGTGGACGTGCTCGGGGTCCAGGTAGTCGGCGAAGGAGAAGGTGTGCCAGGTGTCGAGCCAGCCATGGTCGGCGTGGCCCCGGTCCCCGGCCTTGCGGACGCGGATCATGATTTCTTCCCTTCCCGGGAACGGCAGTCCCGGCGGGCCGATTCCTCGGCCCCGTATCCGAGCTTCTTGAGGAGGGCGATCAGGGTCCGGCGCTCCTCCTCGTCCAGGGCGGCGGCGGCCCGTTCCAGCGCTTCCTCGTGGCGGGGGAATTCGGCCCTCATCAGCCGCTTCCCCGCCGCGGTCAGCTCGACCCGGCGCACCCGGCGGTCACCGGGATCGGGGGTCCGGCGCACCAGCCCCCGGGCCTCCAGCCGGTCCACCGCGGGGGTGATGGAGCCGCTGGAGAGGAGCACCTTCTGGCCGATCCCGTTCACCGGCAGCGGCCCCTTGTGGTGAAGCACCTCCAGCACCCCGAAGTCCGAGGGGCCGAGTCCCGCCGCCTCGATCTGGCGCCGGGCGTGCACGGCCACCGCGTTGGCGGACCGCCACAGCACCAGCCACAGGTGCACGCCCCGGAGATCTTCCCGTTCGTTCATCATGCCCGTTCCTACCTCCCCCCCGGCCGGCATATTCCTCGACGTCGAGTATCTCGATATCGAGATACTACCGCGGCGCCCCCGGAGCCTGTAACCTGCCCCGGAATCCTGTATCGTGACCGGACCCGGCCACGGGCGGGAAAGCCTGGGCCGCACGCAACCGGAAGGAGGCGGCGTCATGAGCGAGGACATGGTCCTGCTCCAGACCTTCAACAACGAGGTGGAGGCGGAAATCGCCCGCGGGGAGCTGCGGGCGGCGGGCATCGAGGCGGTGGTCCTGAAGGACGACGCGGGGGGGATGTACCCCTTCCTCCAGGGGGCGAGCGGGGTCCGGCTCATGGTGGCTCCCGAGGACCTGGACCAGGCCCAGGACGTTCTGGAATCGGGAGGGTCGTAGCCCGTCCATGAGCCGTCGACCGGACCGCCCCGCGGCCGACCGATGAGGGCGACGCCGTGAGGGCCGGCGCCCCCGCCGCCGGGGGGCGGGCGGCCGAGGCCTTCGTGGTCCTGGGCCTGGGCTCCCTGGCCGGCGCCGCCGGCTGGGCGGTGGCCCGGCCCGGGCTCTTCCACGGGTCCTTCTACCGGCCCGAGGTCCTGGCCCTGGTGCACCTCGTCACCCTGGGCTGGCTGAGCGCCCTCGCCGTCGGCACCTACATCCGCCTCTCCCCCCCCATCCTCGGCACCGGGCCGCGCAGCCCCCGCTCCACCGCGGTCCTGTTCGTGCTGTGGTTCCTGGGGGCCACCGGAACCGCGTTCCACATGGCCGAGGGGGACTGGTTCGGGGTCTGGACCTCGGCCGCCCTCCTGGTCGCGGCGGCGGTGCTGCTCCTCTTCTTGAACCGGGAGGTGCTCCGGAAGGCGGCGCGCGGGAACTGGATGGCCGCCTACGCGGTGGCCGCGATGGGGAACCTGGGCCTGGCCGCGGCGGCGGGGCTGGGGCTGGCCCTGGCCCGGAGCCGGGGCGCCCTTCCCGCCTCGCCCCTGGCCGGGGTGGGCTTCCATTTCCACCTGGCCGAGGCGGGCTGGATCACCGTGCTCATCCTCGGTTTCGGCCGGAAGCTGCTCCCTCCCCTGGCTCCACCGCGGGGGCGCGAACCGGGGGAGAGCCGCTGGCGGCTCACCGCGCTGGAGGCGGGCACCCTGGGGGTGGCCCTCTCCCTCCTCTTCGGTTCCCCGGCCCTGCCGGTGTTCGCGGGCTTCCTGACCGTGGTGCTCGGCGTGCACCTGGCCCGGCCCCTGGCCCGGCTCTTCCGGGGCCAGGTGCGGGACCGGGCCAGCTTCTGGGCCTCGGTGGCCCTGGCCTTCCTCGCTCTCGACGCGGTGGGCGGCGTGGTCCTGGCCCTGGGCATTCCCGCCCCGGGTACCGAGGCCCGCACCCGGGCGCTCTTCGCCTACGGCTACACCGCCGTCCTGGGCTGGAACACGCTGGCCATCACCGCCTTCGCCTTCAAGATCTTCCCCATGTGGGTGTGGCAGGAGCGGTTCCAGAAGGACCTGGGGAAGCGCCCGGTGCCGGCGATGATGGATCTCTACAGCCACAAGGTGCAGCACGCCTCGGGCTCGGCCATCGCCGCGGGCACGGTGCTGGGCGCGGCCGGGCTCCTGGCCGGCGCCGACGCGGCCGTGGACTGGGGGGTGCGGACGGCCGCTCTGGGGATCGCCCTCTTCCTGCTCAACTTCGTCCTCACCCTGCGCTGGCGCCTACCCATCGTGCGCTACACCCCTCAGGAGGAGGACTGGGAGCGGTTCCGGGAGGCCTGGGGCCGGCCGCCGGACGGGCGCTCCGGGGCGGGGAGCTAGGAGACCCGGGGCAGCACGTAGAGGGCGATGGCCAGGAAGTGGCAGAGGCTTCCCGCGAGCACGAACACGTGCCAGACCGCGTGGGCGTAGCGCAGCCGGCGGTTGTGGTAGAAGACGGTGCCCACGGTGTAGGCCAGGCCTCCGGCGAGGAGCCAGACCAGCCCGCCGGTGGAGAGGTGGGCCAAGAGCGGCCGGACCGCGATCACCCCCAACCACCCCATGCCCACGTAGAACAGGGTGGAGAGCACCCGGAAGCGGCCGAAGAAGAGCGCCTTCATCACGATCCCCCCCGCGGCCACGCCCCACACCAGCCCGAACAGGGTCCAGCCCATCCAGCCCCCCAGGGTGACCAGGGCGATGGGGGTGTAGGTCCCGGCGATGAGGAGATAGATGGCGAAGTGGTCCACCTTCTCCAGGCTCCGCTTGAGGCGCGGACGGCGGCAGCCGTGGTAGGCGGTGGAGGCCCCGTACAGGGCGACCAGGGAGAAGCCGTAGATGGCGGCCGCGACCACCCGGCGGGGATCCCCGTGCAGCGCGGTGGACACCACGATCACCGCCGTCCCGGCCAGGCTGGCCACCAGCCCCACCCCGTGAGTGAGGCTGTTGGCGCGTTCCTCGAGCTGGGCCCTGCGGGTGGACCAGTTCACTTGAGCTCCTTGCTTCAAACGGTTGGCCGCATTTCCGGCGCTTTGACCAAGCGGTCAATATCCATTATGATATCGCGGATTTTGACCGAGATCAACCTGTCCGGCCGGGAAACGTGGCAATGTGGATTGGGGGAGGTTCACCATGCCGGGACCCAAAGCCTCGGAACAGGCGCGGCGGGAGCAGATCCTGACCGCGGCGCTGAAGGTGGCGGCCACCGACCGGCTGGACCGCCTCACCGTGCGCCAGGTGGCCGCCCAGGCCGGTCTCTCCCCCGGGCTGGTGTTCTTCCACTTCAAGAACAAGGACGGGCTCCTGCTCGCCCTCACCGAACGGCTCCTGGGCGAGGTGTTCCGCTCCCGCGCCGAACCGGGGGAACCGGTCGCGCTCCCTCCCCGGGAGCGCCTGCGGGCGGTGCTCCGCGGCGAGGTGGCGGCGCTGGCCGCGAACCGGATCCGGGTGGAACTCCTGTTCGATTTCTGGGTCAAGGGAACCCGCCACCCGGAGATCCGCCGGCTCATGCGCGAGGCCCTGGCCGGGTACCGGGGCGTGTTCCGGCCGCTGGCGGCGGACCTGATCGCGGCCGAGCCCGCCGCCTTCCCCGGCGCCACCGCGGACGGCCTGGCCGAGGTGTTGGTCAGCGTGATCGCGGGCTGCGCGGTGCAGGCGGTGCTGGATCCGGGCGGGATCCAGCTGGACCGCTTCCTGGCCGAGGTGGAAGGGATGCTCGACCGGCGCCCGCCCCTCCCCCGCGCCTGACCTGCCCGGCGGCGGCCGGACCCGGTTTCTCGGGAGCGCCGGGATCAGTCCAGGGCCACCACCTCCCGCACCTCGGGCACCGCGTCCTTGAGCAGGTTCTCCACCCCCATCTTGAGGGTGGCCAGGGAGGAGGGGCATCCCACGCAGCTGCCCAGCATGTAGAGCTGGACCACGCCGTCCTCGTAGCCGGCGAAGGCGATGTCCCCGCCGTCCTTCTGGACCGCGGGCCGGACCACGTCCTCCAGCACCTCCACGATCCGCCGCTCCACCTCCCCCAGGCGCGCGGGGTCGGCATCGGGCGGGGTCATGGGCGCGCCCCCGTGGGCGAACCAGGCCTGGAGCCGCTTGCCCACCTCCACCTGGAGATCCGGCCAGTCCACCTCCGGACGCCGGGTCACGGTGCAGAAGTTCTGGATGAAGAACAGGGAGCGGATCTCCGGGACCTCGAACAGGTACCGGACCAGGAGCGGGTCGTCCTCCCCCGCGGGGGCGTGGAAGGTGGCGCTCCCCCCGGTGACCAGCGGCCGGTTCACGATGAACTTCCGGGAGTCGGGGTTGGGGGTCTGGGCCACCTGGACGCTCACGTTGGCGAAGGTCACGAAGCGGCCGTCCCGGACGTCGATGGTGTAGCCCCGGAGCCGTTCGTAGTCGTCGTCGGTGACCTGGACCGGGACCGGGAACTCGGAGCGCAGGGGGCGGTCGGAGCTCCGCGGCTCGAAGCCGACCCCGACGTTGAAACCCAGCCGGGAGGGCTGCGTGAGGACCAGGAACGCCGTCTCCGCCCCCTCCTCCATGGTCTCCAGGCGGTGGCGGATCTCCTCCTCCGCGGCGGCGGTGAGCGCCAGGGGGGCCCGGTCCTGGCCGTCGGCGGGAGGGGCCGGATGGTGATGGTGGTCGTGCATGGGTTCCTTTCCGGGCTGCGGCGGGCGGGTCCGGGATCGCGGACCCCGCCGGTCGGGTATTGAGTGTAGCCGAAGCGGGGCGGGGAGTGGGAACCGGAGCCGCCGACGCCGATAATCGGCGTATCCCCCTTCCGGTGCGGGCCCGGCGCGGGTTTGCTAGGGTGTCGGGAGGACGGCGGGGGAAGACGGCGTACGCGACGACCGGGCCTTCCGGCGCGCGCGGCCCCGAGGCGCCGGCGGCGGCCTCGAGACGAGGGAGGCGTGTATGTGGCTCGTGGTCCTCCTGGCCATGATCGCTCTGGCCATCACCTTCTTGTACCGCGGACGGGCCTTCTGGGCCTGGACCGTGCCCATGGCGCTCTGGCTCACAGCATGGCGGATCAGCGGCCACCTCCCGGCGCTGTTCTGGATCGTGGGCGTGCTGATCGGCGCGGTCACGGTGGTGTTCGGGATCCCCGTCCTGCGCCAGCGCCTGGTCAGCGCCTCCCTCATGCGCATGATGGCCGGGGTGCTTCCCCGCATCAGCCCCACCGAACGGCTGGCCCTGGAGGCGGGCACGGTGTGGTGGGACGGCGACCTCTTCTCGGGGAAGCCGGACTGGCGGAAGCTGGCCGGCTTCGCCCCCAAGCGCCTCTCCGACGAGGAGCGCGCCTTCCTCGACGGCCCGGTGGAAACCCTGTGCGGGATGATCGACGACCACCGGGCGCACCGGGAGGGCGACCTCTCCCCCGAGGTGTGGGCGTTCATGAAGGAGCACCGCTTCTTCGGGATGATCATCCCCCGGGAGTACGACGGCCTCGGCTACTCCGCCCTCGCCCACAGCGCGGTGGTGACCAAGGTGGCGGGCCGGAGCGTGGCCGGAGCGGTCACGGTGATGGTCCCCAACTCCCTCGGCCCGGCCGAGCTGCTCCTCCACTACGGCACCGACGAGCAGAAGCGCCACTACCTGCCGCGGCTGGCCCGCGGGGAGGAGATCCCCTGCTTCGCCCTCACCGAGCCCTGGGCGGGGAGCGACGCCGCCGCCGGCCGGAGCGAGGGCACGGTGTGCCGGGGGAGCTACGAGGGACGGGACGTGCTGGGCATCCGGCTCCACTGGGACAAGCGCTACGCCACCCTGGCCCCGGTGGCCACGGTCATCGGCCTCGCCTTCCACCTGCGCGACCCCGACCGCCTCCTCGGCGGCGAGGAGGATCCGGGCATCACCTGCGCCCTCATCCCCACCCACCTTCCCGGGGTGGAGGCCGGCCGCCGCCACGATCCCCTCGGCGTGCCCTTCCTGAACGGGCCCACCACCGGAAAGGACGTGTTCGTCCCCGTGGAGGCCATCATCGGCGGCGCGGCCATGGCCGGCCAGGGCTGGCGGATGCTCATGGAGAGCCTGGCCGCGGGGCGGTCCATCTCCCTTCCCGCCCTCTCCTGCGGCGCGGCCGAGATCACCACCCGGGTCACCGGGGCCTACGCCAGCATCCGGGAGCAGTTCGGCCTCCCCATCGGACGCTTCGAGGGCATCCAGGAGCGCCTGGCCCGGATCGCCGGGCTCACCTACCTCATGAACGCGGCCCGCGGCCTCACCGCGGGGGCGGTGGACGCGGGGGAGAAGCCCTCGGTGCTCTCGGCGGTGATGAAGGCCTGGCTCACCGAGCACATGCGGACGGTGGTCAACGACGGCATGGACGTGATGGGCGGGGCCGGCATCAGCCGCGGACCGCGGAACACCCTGGCCGCCGCCTACTCCGCGCTCCCCATCGGGATCACGGTGGAGGGGGCGAACATCCTCACCCGGTCCCTGATCGTCTTCGGCCAGGGGGCCATCCGCTGCCATCCCTGGGTGCTGGAGGAGATCCGCTCGGTGGCCGACCGGGACCTGGCCCGCTTCGACCGGGCGCTGTTCGGCCACCTGGGGCTCATCCTCTCCAACCAGGCCCGGGCCCTGGTCCTGGGCGTGACCGACGGCCGTCCCGCCCGGCCCGGCCTGGCCGGGCCCCTGGACCGCTACTACGGCCGGCTCTCCCGCCTGAGCGCGGGCTTCACCCTGTTCGCGGACGCGGCCATGGCCACCCTGGGCGGCGACCTCAAGCGCCGGGAGATGGTGAGCGGCCGGCTGGCCGACGCCCTGGCCTGGATGTACCTGGGCTCGGCGGTGCTGAAGCGCTGGACCGACGAGGGCCGCCGCCCCGACGACCTCGACTTCGCGGCCTGGAGCCTGGACGAGGCCACCTTCCGCGTCCAGGAGGCGCTCTCCGGCGCCCTCGACAACTACCCCGTGCCCTGGGTGGCGCGGCTCCTCCGTCCGGTGCTGTTCCCGCTCGGCCGCCGTTACCGGCCCCCCTCGGACCGCCTGCGCCGGCGGGTGGCCCGGCGGATCGTGGACGGCGCCCCCGGCCGGCTCCGCCTCACCCCGGACGTCTTCATCCCGCCCGCGGAGGAGCCGGGGCTGGGCTTCCTGGAGGCGGCCCTGGCCACGGTGCTGGCCGCCGCCCCCGCGGAGGAGAAGCTCCACGAGGCGGCCAAGGCCAGGCGGATCCCCCGCGGGACCCGCCCGGAGCAGATCCCCGCCGCCCTCGCCGCGGGAGTGATCGACGAGGCCGAGGCGGAGCTGGTGCGGAAGGCGGAGGCGGCGCGGGACGAGGTCATCCAGGTCGACGCCTTCGGTCCGGAATACTTCCGGGTGGCACCGGCCGAGGCCCCGGAGCCGGCCCGGGCCTGATCCGGCGCGGAATCCCCGGCCGCCTCCCCGGGCCGGCGGCCGGGGTCATGGGGGGTTCCGCGGACCCGCTCCGCCCGATACCCTTAACGGATGATCATCACCCGAACCTCCGATCTCCGCGACCTCGCCGGCCGCCTCCGGGCCCGGGGCTCCTTCGCCCTGGACATGGAGTTCGAACGGGAGCGCACCTACTGGCCCAAGCTCCAGCTCATCCAGGTGGGGACGGCGGACGAGGCGGCGGTGGTGGATCCCCTGGCCCTGGAGGATCTCTCCCCCCTGTGGGACCTCATCGCCGATCCCGCGGTGGAGAAGGTGACCCACGCCGGCCGCCAGGACGCCGAGATCTTCTTCCTGAAGGCCGGCCGCCCCCCCCGCAACGTCTACGACACCCAGATCGCCGCCGCCCTCCTCGGCCTGGGGGAGCAGGTGGGATACAGCATGCTGGTGCAACGGATCCTCGGGGTCCGGCTGGAAAAGAAGGAGCGGGTCACCGACTGGGGCCGCCGTCCGCTCACCGAGGCCCAGATCGACTACGCCCTGAACGACGTGCGCTATCTCCCCCCCATCCACCAGCATTTGAACGAGGACCTCCAGGCCCTGGGCCGCATGCAGTGGCTGCGGGAGGAGCTGGCCTTCTACGAGGACCGGAACCACTACGAGCAGGACCCCGACCGGCTCTACCTCCGGGTGTCGCGCTGGCGGACCCTGAATCGCCGGGGGCTGGGGGTGCTGCGGGAGCTGGCCCGGTGGCGCGAGGAGGAGGCGGCCCGGAGGGACGTCCCCCGGGGGCGGGTGGTTCCCGACGACGTGCTGGTGGACATCGCGCTCCGCAAGCCGAAGCGGCCCGCCGATCTCCGGCCCCTCCGCCGGCTCCACCCCCGGGAGATCGAGCGCAACGGGGAGAGCATCGTGGCCGCGGTGGCGGCGGGAATGGCCCTCTCCGAGGCCGAGCTTCCCGTCCCTCCCTCCGCGCCCCGGGAGGACCCCACCGCCGCCCACGCCGCCGACCTCATGGGGGTGCTGCTCCGGGTGCGGGCCCGGGACATCAAGATCGCCCCCTCCTACCTCGGCACCACCCGGGACATGGAGGCGCTGGTCTCCTGGCTGGGCGCGGGCCGGGAGGGGCCGCCCCCCGCCCTGGCCTCGGGTTGGCGGGGGGAGGCGGTGGGCCGCGACCTGGCCGCGCTCTACGAGGGCCGGATCCTCCTCCAGCGGGACCCGGAAACCGGGGAGGTCCTCCTCCTCCCATCGGAGGACCGGTCATGATCGAGTCCGTCAAGGCCCTCCTCGCGGGCATCGTGGACTACGCCGGCCTCTTTCCCCCCGCGGCCCTGGACATGGAGGCGGCGGTGGAGGCCTACGCCGCCCACCGCGGAGGCCCCCATCGCTGGATGCTGGCCCGGTTCATCTGCCCCGCGGCCCGGCTGGACCTCTTCCGCGAGCACGCCGTCCCCCGCATGGAGGCCGGCGCGGGCTCCTGGCCGCTCAGCCTCCTGGCCGGCGGAGGGGACGACCTGGAACACCTCCTGGCCGGCCTGGGCGAGGACCTGGAGGCGGCCGGCGCCCTCTCCCGCCTCCACCCCGGGTTGGCCGTGGTCCAGACCCTGGAGGCGCGGTTCCCCCCCGGGGTGCTGGCCGATCCCTCCCCGGACCGCCTCCGCGAGGTGCCGGCCCGCGCCGGCGAGGTGCTGGCGTCCGTGTCCGACCCGCCGGAGCGGATCTACTACGAGCTCGGTTTCACCGGGGACTGGGAGCGCGTCCTCCCCGAGGCCGCGGCGCAGCTCGCCGCCCACAACCGCAACCGCCCCCCCACCGCGGCGGGGATGAAGATCCGGACCGGAGGACTGGGCCCCGAGGCCTTTCCCTCCTCCGCCCAGGTGGCCGCGTTCCTGGTCGCGGCCCGCGACGCCGGGGTGCCCTTCAAGGCCACCGCCGGGCTCCACCACCCGCTCCGGCATCCCGCTCCCGGGGTGCACGCGGTCATGCACGGGTTCCTGAACGTGTTCGTGGCCGCGGCCCTGGCCCACGTCCGGGGCTTCGACGCCGCCGTCCTGGTCGAGGTGCTGGAGGAGGAGGACCCCTCCGCCTTCCACTTCGACGACCTCGGCCTCGCCTGGCGGGACCACCGGGTGCCCCTGGACCGTGTCCGGGAGGCCCGGGAGCGGTTCGCGGCCGGCTTCGGGAGCTGCAGCTTCGACGAGCCGGTGGAGGACCTCGCCGAGCTCGGTCTGCTCTGAACCCGGACATCACGAGGAGATCCATGGACGCCACCCACGACCCCAGCCGCGCCTCCTGGGTCCCGGTCCCGGCCGGGTCCGACTTCCCCATCCAGAACCTCCCCTTCGGGGTCTTCCGGCGCCCCGGCCAGGCTCCCCGGGTGGGAACGGCCATCGGGGAGCACGTCCTCGACCTGGCCGCCCTCCACGCCGCCGGCCGCTTCGAGGGGGTGGCGGGTGCGGAATCCGACGTGTTCGACCGCGACGCCCTGAACGACCTCATGGCCCTCGGCCGCGGGGCCTGGACCGCGATCCGGGCCCGCCTCTCCGACCTCCTGGAGGCGGGGAACCCCGGCCTCCGCGACGACGCTCCCCTCCGCGGGCGCGCGCTCATCCCCGCGGCGGAGGTGGAGATGCTCCTGCCGGCCCGGATCGGCGACTACACCGACTTCTACAGCTCCATCGAGCACGCCACCAACATGGGGAGGATGTTCCGGGATCCGGAGCGCGCCCTCCTGCCCAACTGGCGCCATCTCCCGGTGGGCTACAACGGCCGGACCAGCAGCATCGTGGTCTCGGGGACCGGCGTTCGCCGGCCCCGGGGGCAGACGTTCCCCGAGGGGGCCCAGGGTCCGGTGTTCGGGCCCTCCCGCATCCTGGACTTCGAGCTGGAGATGGGGTTCTTCGCCGGCCCGGGAACCCCGCTCGGGGAGCCGGTGCCCATGGAGCGCACCCGGGACCACGTCTTCGGCCTGGTCCTGGTCAACGACTGGAGCGCGCGGGACATCCAGAAGTGGGAGTACCAGCCGCTGGGCCCGTTCCTGGCCAAGTCCTTCGGCACCAGCGTCTCCCCCTGGGTGGTGACCCTGGACGCCCTGGAGCCCTTCCGGACCGCCCAGCCGGAGCAGGAACCGGCCGTCCTCCCCTACCTGCGCCCGGCCGGGGACGGCGCCTACGACATCGGGCTGGAGGTGTGGCTGGAGCCGGCGGAGGGCGGGGACCCGGTGCGGCTCACCGCCACCAACTTCCGCCGCATGTACTGGACGGTGTTCCAGCAGCTCGCCCACCAGACCGTGAACGGCACCAACCTCCGCCCCGGCGACCTCTACGCCTCGGGCACGGTGTCCGGCCCCACCCCCGGTTCCTTCGGAAGCCTGCTGGAGCTCACCTGGCGGGGCACCAAGCCCATTCCGCTCCCCGGGGGCGGCACCCGGAAGTTCCTCCAGGACGGGGACACCGTGGTTATGAAGGGAGCGGCGGAGAAGGACGGGGTGCGGATCGGCTTCGGCGAGGTCCGGGGCACGGTGCTGCCCGCCCGGGAGGGCTGAGCCCGCTCCCCCGAGGCTCCGACCCGGCCGCCTCCGGCCGGCCCGGGGTCAGCCCAGGCGCCGCACCCAGGCCTCCAGGGCCTCGAGGAGCGCGCGCACCCGGTTCCGGGTGTCCTCGTCGGTGAGGTCGCCCGCGGCGTCGAACTTGTCCCCGGCGCGGTTCACGTAGACCTCCGGCTCGGGAAGGACCAGGGTCCGGGTGAAGAGGAAGCTCTGGCGCAGGGTGAGCTGGGCCCGCACCGTTCCCATGAGCCCGGTGCTGGCCCCCAGGATCGCCGCCGGCTTCCCCCGGAGGGGGGAATCCTTGGGGGGCCGCGAGGCCCAGTCGATGGCGTTCTTGAGCACGCCGGTCATCCCGTAGTTGTACTCGGGGCAGGCGACGAGCAGGGCGTCGGCGCCGCCGATCGCCTCCTTGAGCCGCCGCACCGGATCCGGGGGATCCTCGCCGTCGAGGTCGGCGTCGTAGAGGGGGAGGCCGGCGAGGTCGAAGACCTCCACCGACATCCCGTCCGGCGCCGTTTCGGCGGCGGCGCGGAGCAGGCCCCGGTTGGTGGACGCGCGGCGCAGGCTGCCGGCGATGCCGAGCACACGAAGGGGGGCGGATTCGGGCATGGTGACTCCTCGGGCGGAAGGGACGACGGCGGCGGGGGGGCCCCGAGGAGGATGGTGCAGGGTGCGGACGGACGCGTCAACGGGCCGGGAAAGATCCGGCGATGCCGAGCCTGGGATGGGGCCCGAAGGGGATGGGGGAACCTCCCCCCGCGGACCGGGCGATGCAGACGCGACGCGCCGCCGCACGTACGGTATGGTAGACTGACCGGTGAAAATTGTCCAGTTTTTTCAATGGAGGTTCGGCACCCCGACATGGCCCACAAGCCCACCACCCGCCTCCAGGTCATCGGCGGCCTGAAGCAGATCCTGGCCCTGACCTCGGTCGTACGCCAGGAGATCCTGGATACCCTGCTGGCCTCGGGGGGACTCTCGGTCCGGGAGCTGGGCGAGCTCCTGGGGCGGGCGCCCGACTCGCTCTACTACCACATCCGGAAGCTCATGGCCGTGGGGCTGCTGGTGCAGGTGGAGTCCCGGAGCACCGGGCGGGGCGAGGAGGCGGTGTACAACGTCCCCCATCGCAACTACCGGCTGCGCCACGACCTGGGCAAGCGGGCCCACCGCGAGGCCATCGCCCGGGTGACCGCGGCCATCCTGCGCCTCACCGAGCGCACCTACCGGCGGGCCCAGGAAGACCCCCGGGCGGTGGTGACCGGACCGCGTCGCAATCTCTCGGTGGGACGGTCGGTGGGCTGGGCCACCCCCCAGGACATGGAGAAGATCAACCGGCACGTGGAGGCCATCCACGCCATCTTCCACCGGGGAGAGCGTCCCCCGGGAAGCCAGCTCGTCTCCTTCACCAACGCCACTATCCTGCTCCCGGGCGAGGCGCCCCCGGCCGAGCCCGGCGACGGGAGCAGCTGAAGGCCCCGCACCCGGCCCGGTCCGGTTCCCCGGCGGACCGCTAGCCGAGGACCGAGAGCAGGAAGCCGGCCACCACCGCCGTCCCGATCACCCCGGCCACGTTGGGCCCCATGGCGTGCATGAGCAGGTGGTTCTGGGGATCCTCCTCCAGCCCCACCCGCTGCACCACCCGGGCGGCCATGGGCACCGCCGAGACCCCGGCGGCGCCGATGAGGGGGTTGATGCGGCCCCGGCTGAGCCGGCAGAAGAGCCTCCCCAGGAGCACCCCGCCCACGGTGGCGATGGCGAAGGCCACCGCGCCCATGAGCAGGATCTTGATCGAGCTCCAGCGGAGGAAGCTGTCCGCGGTCATGGTGACCCCGACCGAGGACCCGAGGAGGATGGTCACGATGTTGATCAGCTCGTTCTGGGCCGTCACCGCCAGCCGGGAGGTCACCCCGCTCTCCCGGAGGAGGTTACCGAACATGAGCATGCCCAGGAGCGGCGCCGCGGGGGGAACGATGAGGGTGCCGCAGATCAGGACCGCGATGGGGAAGATGATCTTCTCCCGCCGGGAGACGATGCGCATGGCGCCCATGTTGATGCGCCGCTCCCGGGCGGGAACCAGGAGCCGCATGATGGGCGGCTGGATCACCGGGACCAGGGCCATGTAGGAATAGCTGGCCACCGCGATCGGCCCCAGGAGCTCAGGGGCCAGTTTGGCGGCCAGGAAGATGGAGGTGGGGCCGTCGGCGCCGCCGATGATCCCGATCGAGGCCGACTGGCCGGGGGTGAACCCGAGGGCCATGGCTCCCAGCAGGGCCACGAACACCCCCGCCTGGGCCGCCGCCCCCAGGAGGAAGGTGCCGGGCCGGGCGAGCAGGGGGCCGAAGTCGGTCATGGCCCCCACCCCGAGGAAGATGAGCGGGGGGAAGATCTCCAGGTTCACGCCCTGGCTGATGTAGTGGTAGAGGCCGCCCACCGCGCCCCCGCCCGGCTCGGCCAGGATCCCGGCCAGGGGAAGGTTGGTGAGCACGGCCCCGAAGCCGATGGGGACCAGGAGCAGCGGCTCGAAGTCCTTGGCCACGGCGAGGTAGATGAGCAGGCAACCGACCCCGATCATCACCACCGCTCCGGGGGTCAGGCCCAGGACCCCGGTCTCGGAGAGGAACTTGCCCACGATGTGGGAGAGATTCACCGCACCGCCCTTCCCCCGGCTATTCGAAGGTGACCAGGAGCTGTCCCTGCTGGACCACCGCCCCCGTCTCCACCTCCACCGTCCGGATCCGGCCCCCCGACGGGGAGACGATGTTGCTGTTCATCTTCATCGCCTCCAGGACCACCAGGACCTGGTTCGCCTTCACCGCGTCCCCCGGCTTCACGCCGACCTTCTTCACCGTTCCCGCCATGGGGCTGACCACGGTGCGGGGATCGATCCGGTCCCCGGGCCCGGGAATCTCCTCCCGCGCCGGGGGGAGTACGCCGGGGGCGGCGCCGGCCAGCTCGCTCATGCGGAGCCGGTTGGCCGGAGGGGCGTGCTCCTCGTCGTCCTCCAGCAGTTCGACCTCCACCTCGTAGGCCACCCCGTTCACGGTCACGCGAAACCTCTTCATGGCTTCCTCCGCACCACCCCGTGCGATCCCAGCACTTCCTGGCGCCCCGACCGGGCCCACTGGCCGTCCACCGTGTTCTCGTCCCTCAGGTAGCGCACCGCCCGCACCCGCACCGGCCGTCCCAGGAACGCGGTGATCGCGGCTGCGATCACCGCCACCCGCTCCGGCGGCAGCTCCTCCCCCGTGGCCCGATCCCGGTAGCGGCGGTCGGCGCGCTCCCGGGCCCGCCGGACCGACACCTCCCGGCGCCAGCGATCCACGCGTCCGATGCCTCCCATGACCAGGGCCAGCGCCCCCAGGGAGGCGAAGGTGACCAGCAGGCCCAGGAGCGCGATGAGCAGTCCCTGTCGCATGAACGCCGCCCTAGAGGGGCATGGTCCCGTGCTTCTTGGGGGGACGCAGCTCGCGCTTGTTGTGCAGGGTCTCCAGGGCGAAGGAGACGTACTCCCGGGTGTCCCGGGGCTCGATGACGTTGTCCACGTGCATCCGGGCCGCGGCCACGTAGGGGGAGGCGAACAGCTCCCGGTACTCCTCGATCCGCTCCTCGCGGAGGCGCCGGGGGTCCTCGGCGGCGGCGATCTCCCGCCCGTAGATGATCTGCACCGCCCCCTCCGCCCCCATCACCCCGATCTCCGCCGTGGGCCAGGCGAACACCCGGTCCGCCCCCAGGCTCTTGGCGCACATGGCCAGGAAGGAGCCGCCGTAGGCCTTGCGGGTGACCACGGTCACCTTGGGCACGGTGGAGGCGGCGTAGGCGAAGAGCATCTTGGCCCCGTGGCGGATGATGCCCCCGTACTCCTGCTTGACCCCGGGCATGAAGCCGGGCACGTCCACGAAGTTCACCAGGGGGATGCTGAAGGCGTTGCAGAAGCGGATGAACCGGGCCGCCTTGACGCTGGCGTTGATGTCCAGGGCGCCGCCCAGGTAGGCGGGCTGGTTGGCCACGATCCCCACCGGCCGCCCCTGGATGCGCGCGAAGCCGATCAGGATGTTGCGGGCGAAATGCTCGTGGACCTCGAAGAAATCCGCGTCGTCGACCACCCGGAGGATGACCTCGCGCATGTCGTAGGGCTCGCGGGGGTCGTCCGGAACCACCGCGTCGAGGGCGGAATCGCTCTCGTAGACCAGGGTCCCTCCGGGCGGCGCGGGCGGATCGGCGGTGTTGTTGCTGGGGAGGAAGGAGAGCAGCCGGCGGACCAGCCGCACCGCGTCCGCCTCGTCCTCGGCCAGGAAATGGGCCACCCCCGAGAGCGAGGTCTGCACCTCGGCCCCGCCCAGCTCCTCCGCCGTCACCTCCTCCCCGGTCACCTCCTTGATCACCTCGGGCCCGGTGATGAAGAGCCGGGAGATCCCCTTGACCATGATGATGAAGTCGGTGAGGGCGGGGGAATAGGCGGCCCCGCCGGCGCAGGGCCCGCTGACCACCGAGATCTGGGGCACCACTCCGGAGAGCAGGACGTTGCGGTGGAAGATGGTGCCGTAGCCGGCCAGGGCATCCACCCCTTCCTGGATGCGCGCCCCCCCGGAATCGTTGAACAGGACCACCGGCGCCCCGCAGAGCAGCGCCTGGTCCAGGACCCGGGTGATCTTCTGGGCGTGGAGCTCGCCGGCGGTGCCCCCGGCCACGGTGAAGTCCTGGCTGGACACGAAGACCAGGCGGCCGTCCACCGCCCCCGCGCCGACCACCACCCCGTCGCCGGGAAGGTCCTTGTCCGCCATGTCGAAGGCGGTGGAGCGATGGCGGGCGAAGGCGTATAGCTCCTGGAAGGTTCCCTCGTCGAGGAGGGAGACGAGCCGCTCCCGGGCGGTCCACTTCCCCGCCCGGTGCTGCTTCTCCACCCGCTCCGGCCCGCCCATGGCCTCGACCCGGCGGCGCCGGGTCCCGAGGTCCTCGATCCTCACGCGCGTCTTCATCCCCGCCTCCCGCAGACCGGTCCCGCGGCGTCCGCCGGCGGGTCATCGCCGGCCGGGGCTCCCGCGGAACGGTGTACCCACGCCGGTCGATTCTAGGACCGCCCGCCCCCCCCGTCCACACGACTCCCCTCGATAAGCCCATTCGACGGGGGCGATGGCCGGGCCTCCCGAGGGGTGCGGTCGGGTTCCCGGCCGAACCCCGCGGGGCCTACTTCCCGGACGGCGTTCCCGGCCGGGCCGGGGGCAGGCTGGACACCACCGCCGGGGCCTCGGCCCCGTGACAGCGCACGCAGTCCGGCCGGACGTGGCAGGTGGCACACCGCTGGATGCCGGCGGCCGCCGCCTTCCCGTGGGCATAGATCCACGGCCGGCCGTCGTGGCCGGGGGGCGCGGGCCAGGAGTAGGCCGTCCCCTTCTCCAGCCCGGCGAAGCGGGAATCCGGGGCCAGTTCCGCCACCGCCGGGACCGGGGCCGCGCCCAGGTGGCAGCGCTCGCAGCTCTGCCGGGCGTGGCATACCGCGCACCGGTCCAGGCCGGACCGGGCCTCCTTCCCGTGGACGGCCGCGAAGTCCTCCGCCCGGTGGTCCTCGGGCCGGGGATAGGCGGCGATGGCCGATACCGGGATCCGGGGGGCGGCCGCGATGGGGTCGTGGCAGGTTCGGCAGTCCGAGGCGTTGGCCTCCGAGGTGTGCGGCCCGGAGCCGTGGCAGTTCATGCACACCTCCGGCGCGGGCAGGACCACCTCCATGCGGTTCTTCGAGTCCGGGGCCTGGTGGCAGTCGGCGCAGGCCTGGCCGTTCTCCGTCACGTGCAGCTCGTGGTCGAACTTCAGGTTCAGCGCCGGCAGGACCGGCGAGGTCCACTCCACCTCGGGCATGACGTCGCCGTCGTGGCAGCCGGCACAGGTGCGCGCGTCGACGGTGAAGGTGCGGGCGGAGTCGCCGGCCGCCACCCCCCCGTGGCAGGCCGTGCACAGGGGGAAGAGACCCTGGTGCGAGGCGTGGGGGAACGGCTCGTCCGGGACGGGAGGGGTGGCCGGGGACCGGCCCGCCGCCCCGGCCAGGACCAGGGCCAGGAGAAGAGCGGCCGCCCCCGGGTGGAGACGCCTCATCGCCCCCCTCCGTCCTGATCCGGGGTCAACTTGTGGCAGGTCACGCAGTTCCGGCCCGCCAGGTGGTCCACCCGGTCCTGGTGGCAGACCTCGCAGAAGTTGCGGGTGTAGCGCATCTTCGGGAAGCTCCGGCCGCCGTGGCAGGCGGTGCAGCCGTCGGCGTGCACGGCCAGGTCGTGGACCCCGGCGGGGGGCGGCCGGTGGCAGGTGATGCAGCGGGCCCCCGCGGCGTGGTGGGCGTCGTGGCAGGAGGCGCAGTCGGCCCGGGGGGTCTCCACCGCCGAGGGGACGTGGCAGTTTTGGCAGGCCAGGTCCTTGTGCAGCCCGTGATCGAAAGGAAGCTCCCCGGTCCGGGATCCGCCCCCGGCGTTGAAGACGAGGGGCACGGTCTCGGTACGGGTGAAGTCCAGGGTCTTCCCCCCGTGGCAGCTCTCGCAGGCCGCCACCGCCGGCGGACCGTGGTGGCAGGCCTGGCACTGGGCGGCCTCGGTCACGAGGAGGGTGGCGTGGCGGGTCTCCGAGCGGTGGCACCGCGCGCAGGGCAGGTCCGCGTGGAGGGCGTGGGAGAAGGTCTGCACTCCGGAGACCTGGGTCGCCGGAACCGTTCCCCGGGCGGTGTGGATGTCCCCGTGGCAGGAGAGGCAGTCCTTGGCGTTCGCCCGCCAGGTGTGGGGGTGGTGGCAGTTCAGGCAGTTGTTGAAGATCCCGACATCGATGTTGTGCATCACCGTCCGGTCCCAGGCGTGGGGGTGGCAGCCGGACTGGTAGCAGGTGTTCCGCCACTCCCGGGTCGTCTTCTGGACGAAGCGGGGATGGCAGACGCTGCACTTGAAGGTGTGGGGGTCGTCGGCGAAGGCTGCCGCCCCCAGCAGGTTGGCCATCTTGCGGTCGGTGGGATTCCCGGCGATGCGGGCGTCGAGCAGGCTCCGGCCGGTGGCCGCGGTGTCGGCGGCGGCAACGGTGGTGTCCGGGCCCGGTTCGCTTTCCTGCCCGCCCCCGCACCCGGGGAGCAGGACCGGCCCGCCGAGGAGGGCGGCGAGGAGGATCACGGGCAGGAACCGGCCTGCCCGTCCGGGCCGGAAGCCGGCGCCGGATCGCGATGTCTCGGTGTGTCCGTCCCTGATCGGCACCCGGGGGTCCCCTCCGTTCCGGATGAAATGCTGAACTCCAGGGTTACCCGGGCGCCCGCGGACGTCAAGGCCGGTGCCTCGTAGTTGCCGGAGTGGGGACCGTGGCACCGTGAACAAGATGCGCCCGCCACCTTGAGTCGGGTATGGAGTTCCGGCAGCTCCGATACGGGACCGCGGCAGCGGGCGCAAAGCTCCTTCTCGGGCGCGACGAGCAGGAGTGGGGCGGCCCCCAAGGACCGACCATCCTGATGAACGAGGGGCGCCGAACGGAATTCAAAGCACGGCGAGGGTAACCTCCCTCCCCGGGGAGACGTTCCTCCATATAACCGATAGTGAAAATCGGGAAGGAGGAGGGGGGGGAATCACCCGCCGGCGGGGGGGATGGGCTCGCGGACCGGGGAAGGCGGGGCGGTGAACCCGGATTCCGGATTTCATGATCCGAGCGATACGGTTCCCGCGCGGGCCCGGGGACAGAACGGGAGTGGGAACGGGAAGGGCCCGCCGGCGCAGGACGCCGGCGGGCCCGGGATCGGATCCGTCCCTTTCGGAGCGGACGGGGAAGGTCGCCTACTTTCCCTCGGCGGGAACGGGGTGGGCGATCTTCTTCACGTACTCGTCGAACTTGAACTCCTTGTGGAAGGGGTTCCCCTCGGCCTTGTGGCAGGTCACGCAGAGCTTCTCGTCGGGCATCCACAGCCCCACCGACTCCGGCTTCACGGAGCCGTCGAACAGCCCCTTCATGACCTTCAGGCCCTTGTACTCGCTGCCCGGCCCGTGGCAGCTCTCGCAGGTCACGCCGTCGGAGTAGGCGATGGGGGCCTTCTCCGGGTCCAGCTTGAACTGGGCCACGGTGGAGTGGCAGGGCAGGCACTTCTCGGAGGTCTGCGGATCGTCGATCCCCAGCTCCTTGGCCTTGGCCTTGGACTCCTCGCTGGCCAGGACCTCGAAGGCCTTGGCGTGGGGACTGGCCTGCCACTTGGCGTACTGGTTGCCGGTGGCATCCTTGCTGTGGCACATCTTGCAGTTCTTGAGGCCGACCACTTCGGGCTTGGCCTCTTCCTTGGCCGCATCCTGGGCCAGGGCCGCCAGGCAGCTCCCGAGCAGGAACACGCCCGCGAACAGAACGATCAGACTCTTCTTACCGGTCATCTTGATCCTCCCCGTCCGCACCGGAGTTCTCCGGTCCAGACGCTCACTTCACCAGAGCATCGCACGAAACGGAATCTACACGTCAATCCAGGAACGTCGAATCGTCGCCGGTATGGCAATCGTAACAGGGCATCTCCTCTTCGGCCCCTCCGATGTCCACCGGGTGGCGGAACACCTTCCCCGCGGACATCAGGGTATCGCTCACGCTCGGCACCGGACCCTGGGCCAGGATCGTGTGGCACAGGTTGCAGTCGTTGCTGATGCCTTTCCCGTCCGGGGTTTCCAGATCCGAGCCGTGACACCGGAAACACCCCGGGAACAGGAAATGGCCCCGGTTCTCCGGATACCGGTCCCAGCGCACGTTCATTTCCGGGAACATGTTCTGGGTATAGATATCCTGGACCGCGGCCACCGCCCCGGCGGGGAGCTGGAATCCCTCACCCTGGTAGAACTCGTTGAGTGCCAAGGCGATGGAGTCCCGGGCCCCCTCGGTGGTGGCGTACTTCACCGACAGCGCCTTCACCGCCTGCTTCTTGATCCAGGGGATGCCGGGATCCAGTTTCCCCGCCGCCATGGCCGCGTTCACGGTGGCGATCGGCGACCCGTAGTTGTGGGACGGGCGGTTGTGGCAGTCGATGCAGTCCAGTCTCCGCACCAGACCCGCCTGGCGCTTCCCGGCCAGCACCGAGTCCGGCAGAGGCACCCCGTTCCGGGAGTAGGTGACGGTCTCGCTACCCCGGGTCCAGGTCACCTCGTCGAAGGCCTGGCGGGACTCGTCCCGGGAAACGTAGGTCATGTGATTCTCTTTGTCCACGTGCCAGTGGATTCCCGAGGCGTGTCCCTCGGGGGACTCCGAGGTCCCCCCCACCTTGACCAGGAGCTTGATCTGCCAGTGGGTGTTCTGCTCATCGGGCAGGTAGTGGTCCTCGGTCACCTGGTTGGCGGGATAGAACTTCTGCGGCCAGTGGCACTGCTCGCAGGTCTCCTGGGCCGGCCGCAGGTTCTCGATCGGGGTGGGGACCGGCCGCGGGTAGGTGTTGAGAACGGTCTTGAACACCTGCCGGGCCCCGGAGAGCTTGCTCTTCACGTACCATCCCGCCCCGGGCCCGATGTGGCAGTTCACGCATTCCACCCGGGCGTGGGCCGAGTTCTGGTAGGCGGTGAACTCCGGATGCATGACCTGGTGGCAGGTCTGCCCGCAGAACTCCACCGACTCGGTGTACTGGTAGCCCTGGTAGAGCCCGACGGTGGTCACCAGCAGGAAGATCGAGGTACCGGCCATGAAGGTGATCAGCATGTTCCGGTGGTGCCGGTTCCCCAGGTCCAGGATCAGGGGCCGGGTCGCCCCCCTCTCCTGGCGCTTGCGCTCGCGCCACATGCCGAGGGGGATGAGCAGGAGCCCCAGGACCAGGATTCCCGGGAACACCATGTAGATGAAGATCCCGATGTACGGGTTCCCCTGGGGGGAGAAGTAGCTCAGGGACCAGAGGATGATGATGGCGGCGAGCCCGAAAAGCGCGAGCGCCACACCGAAAAGAGTGATGAAGTTGTACGCCTGACCGGGGTACAGCTGTTTCTTGCTCACGCGACTCCTCGGGGTTCGAGCCGAAGGTAAAGCGGACCATGCCGGGCGGGTTTCGGCTCCGGGTATCCTGCCACGTCCACCGGGGTAACCGACAGCTTAATGACGAAATCCAGAATTTGTAAAACCGTGCCGGGCAACGAACGGCGGCGCCGGGGAAGGGGGCCGGGAGGGGGCAGCGGGGCCTCGGGGCGTGGACACCGGGGCCCGGCCGCGGGCACAATCGGGGGACCGGGCACGGCCGCCCCCCCGCCCGGAAGGAGGATCGCATGGAGTACGTGAAGCTGGGGTCGACCGGCCTCGAGGTGTCCCGCATCTGCCTGGGCTGCATGTCCTACGGGGACCCGGACTGGCGCCCCTGGATCCTGGGCGAGGAGGAGGCCGGCGAGCACTTCCGGACCGCGGTGGAGGCGGGGATCAACTTCTTCGACACCGCGGACATGTACTCCCGGGGCCGCAGCGAGGAGGTGACCGGGAAGTACCTCCGGGAGATGACCCGCCGCGGGGAGACGGTGGTGGCGACCAAGGTCTACTTCCCGGTGGGGTCCGGGCCCAACTCCCGCGGGCTCTCCCGCAAGCGGATCCTGGACGCCTGCGACGCCTCCCTGCGCCGCCTGGGCCTGGACTACATCGACCTCTACCAGATCCACCGCTTCGACTTCGGCACCCCGGTGGACGAGACCATCGACGCCCTGGACTCCCTGGTCCGGGCGGGCAAGGTCCGCTACCTGGGGGCCAGCAGCATGGCCGCCTGGCAGTTCGCCCGCTACCTCTACCGGGCCGGCGGGGCCGGGATGCACCGGTTCTCGACCATGCAGAACCACTACAACCTGGTCTACCGGGAGGAGGAGCGGGAGATGATGCCGCTGTGCCGGGAGGAGGGGGTCGGGGTCATCCCCTGGAGCCCCCTGGCCCGGGGGCTTCTGGCCGGGACCCGGACCCGGGAGGACGTGGAGACCACCGCCCGGGCGAAGAGCGACGACTACGCCCGGGACATGTACTACACCGACGACGACTGGCAGGTGGTGGACGCGGTGCGGGAGATCGCCTCTGCCCGGGGGGTGAAGCCGGCCCAGGTGGCCCTGGCCTGGCTGCTCCAGGCCCCCGGGGTGACCGCGCCCATCGTGGGGGCCACCAAGCCGGGCTACATCACCGACGCGGTGGAGGCCCTGGCCATCCGGCTGGACCGGGAGGAGATCGACCGCCTGGAGGCCCCCTACCGGCCCCACCCGGTCCTGGGCCACCGGCCGCCCCGCTCGCTCCAGGAGCGCTGACCCCCGGGGCCCCGGTGTCCGCCCGCCGAGGCCCGGCCGGCGCCCCCCGCGGTCAGCCCTGCCGGGGGAAGGGCTCCACCGGCATCTCCTCGAAGAGCCCGGGGCGCTCCGAGGCCAGCCCGGCCAGGTAGTGCTCGGCGTCGAGGGCGGCCGCGCAGCCGGCCCCGGCGGCGGTGATGGCCTGCCGGTAGCGTTTGTCGTGGACGTCGCCGGCGGCGAACACGCCGCGGACGCTGGTCTCCTGCCCGTGCTTCAGCACCACGTAGCCGGTCTCGTCGGTCTCCACCTGGCCGTCCAGGAAGGCGGTGTTGGGCACGTGGCCGATGGCGTAGAACAGGCCCCCGGCCTCCAGCCGCTTCCGGGAGCTGTCCTTGGTGGAGACCACGGTCACCGCCTCCAGGCGGTCCGAGCCGTGGAGCTCGTCCACCACGTGGCTCCACACCACCTCGACCTTGGGGTTCCCGAGCACCCGCTCCTGCATGATCTTGGAGGCGCGGAACTCGTCCCGGCGGTGGACGATGATGACCTTGGTGGCGTACCTGGTGAGGAAGCTCGCCTCCTCCATGGCGGTGTCTCCTCCGCCCACCACCACCAGGGGCCGGTTCCGGAACATGGGGAGGGCCCCGTCGCATACCGCGCAGGCGCTCACCCCGTTCTGCCAGAACTGCTCGCTCCCCTTGGGATCCAGCTTCTTGGCCCGGGCCCCGGTGGCCACGATCACCGACAGGGCCCGGATCTCCCGGTCGTCGGAGGTCCGGAGGCGGAAGGGCACCCCGGACAGGTCGGCCTGGACCACGTCCACCTGCTCGGTGCGGGCGTCGAACCGCCGGGCCTGGGCCCGGAACAGGTCCATCATCTCCGCCCCCCCGATCCCCTCCGGGAATCCGGGGAAGTTCTCCACCTCGGTGGTGGTCATGAGCTGGCCCCCGGGGATCTCGCCCCGATCGTTCATCACCGAGCCCTCCAGCACCAGGGGCTGGAGCTCGGCCCGGGCGGCGTAGACGGCGGCGGTGAAGGCGGCGGGGCCGGAACCGATGATCACGATCTTCTCGAGCTTCTCTGACACTCCCAGATCCTCCCAAAAGACGTACCCGGGCGCATTCCCGGGAAGGGCGGGCGTCCGGGACCGCCGGGCACCCGGTAGAAGGGACGCACCGGTCCGGCCGGGGTCACCCGGAGGGCACGATGATGGTACACGGGGTCCCCGCGGGGCGTCAGCAGGCGGCCGGAGGGGCCGGGATCAGGTCTTGGCGATCTGCGGGGAGTGGACGCCTTCCCGGATCAGCATGACCGGGATCTCCAGGGCCCGGGCGATCTTCTCCGCCTTGCTGCGCAGGAGGGTCTTCTCCTCGTGGACGGGGAGCAGGACCAGGGTGGCCTTGCAGTCCGAGGCGGCCTTGGCGATCCCGTCCACCACGTCCTCCCCCATCAGGGTCTCGTAGTGGATGCAGGGGCTCCCCAGGCAGATGCTCTCCCCGAACATCTTGAGCTGGTTCCGGGTCTCGCCGGTGACGTCGGATTCCGACCACGGCGCCCCCAGGCCTCGAATGAAATCGTCATTTTCTCCGAAACTGCTCAACCGGAAGGCGTGCAGCTCCGAGCCGAACCGCCGCCGCATCTCGCAGGCGGTGATGATGGCCTGCCGGGAGGCCGGGGTGAAGTCCACCGGGACCAGGATGACCCGGAAGAGGCCGGTGGGGTCGAATTCGTCGGGGTTGCCGGGGCAGTTGCTTCCCATGGGTTCCATGGCCGAATGCCTCCTTCCCGGGCGCAGGTCCGCGGCAAGAGCCGGCCTCGCGAGTGGGACCGGATCCGGGCCGGGCGGCGCCTTTCTGGTTCAATCATACAATATCCGTACCTTTGGTCGGGTTCCCCCATTCGAAAACTGCATAATCCCTATGCGGGACCGGAAATCGGTTCCCCGGGCGGACTTCCCCCGCTGAATCGACAATTCGAGATTCCGCCCTCGACGCCCCCGGGGGGACTCCGTAGAATGGCCCGCGTTTGGCCTGTCGGACCCGAATTCCGGCAAGGGCCGATGAGCAACAATTCCATAAGCGAGGACAGGATGGCGACGCTCTTCGTTCCCAGGGAGACTCTTCCCGATGAGACGCGTGTGGCCACGATCCCCGAGGCGGTGAAGCGTCTGGTCAAGGACGGTTTCACCGTGACGATCGAATCCGGAGCCGGCATGGGGTCCAGCATCCCGGATGAGGCATACACCGCGGCCGGAGCCACCGTGGGGTCCGATCTGGCCGCCCTGTACGGGGCGGCGGACGTGGTCCTGAAGCTCCACCCACCCCGCCCGCACGAGAAGCTGGGCAAGCACGAGGCCGAGCTCCTCAAGGAGGGTTCCCTCCTCGTGTCCTTCCTCTGGCCGGGGGAGAACCCCGACCTGGTCAAGATCCTGCAGCAGCGCAAGGTGACCGCCTTCGCCATGGATCTCATGCCCCGGATCACCCGGGCCCAGAGCATGGACGCCCTCTCCTCCCAGGCCAACCTGGGCGGCTACAAGGCGGTCATCATGGCCGCCGAGCGCCTGCCCAAGATCTTCCCCCTCATGATGACCCCCTCGGGCACGATCAAGCCCTCCAAGGTGGTGATCATGGGGGCCGGGGTGGCCGGCCTCCAGGCCATCGCCACCGCCAAGCGCCTGGGCGCGGTGGTGGAGGTGTCCGACGTCCGCCCCGCGGTCAAGGAGCAGGTGGAGAGCCTCGGCGGGCGCTTCATCGAGGTGCCCACCGACGAGACCATGGAGACCGAGGGGGGCTACGCCAAGGAGGCCTCCGAGGACTTCCTTCGCAAGCAGCGGGAGATCGTGCGCAAGCACGTGGTCGAGGCGGACGTGATCATCACCACCGCCCTCGTGCCCGGGAAGCCCGCGCCGCGGCTGATCTCCAAGGACATGGTCCAGGAGATGCGGCCGGGCACGGTGATCGTGGACCTCGCCTCCGAGCGGGGGGGGAACTGCGAGCTCACCAAGCCGGGAGAGACGGTGGTCGAGCACGGGGTGACCATCATGGGCCCCAGGAACGTCCCCGGGACGGTTCCCTTCCACGCCAGCGAGATGTACGCCAAGAACCTGCTCAACGTCATGCAGCACCTCTTCCCCAAGGGCGAGTACAAGCTCGACTTCGAGGACGAGATCAACGCCGGGGCGGTGGTCACCCACGCCGGCGAGCTCAGGCTGAAAGGAGGGCAGTAGCATGGTGCCCTTGGACGTCCTGGCCGGCAACGCCGTCCTCATGGCCGGCGTGATGACCGAGACCTACACCCTTCCCTACCACCCGTTGCTGGTGGCGCTGTACGTGGCCATCCTGGCCACCTACGTGGGGTTCTACGTGATCTCCAAGGTGCCGCCGACCCTGCACACCCCGCTGATGTCGGGATCCAACGCGATCTCCGGCATCACCATCGTGGGGGCCCTGGTGCAGGCCAGCCAGCAGCAGTTCGAGGTCGGTGCCCTGCTCGGGATGCTGGCCGTGTTCTTCGCCATCACCAACGTGGTCGGCGGATACGCGGTGACCGACCGTATGCTCCAGATGTTCAAGAGGAAGGGGTAAGCGAGGCCGGCTATGAGAGATCTCATCCAAGTCGTATACATGGTCGCTGCCGTCCTCTTCATCATCGGTCTGCAGCGGCTCTCCCGGGTCCGTTCCGCCCGCGGGGGGAACATCACCTCCCTGGTCGGCATGGCCCTGGCCATCCTGGCCACCGCCGCCGACCTCCTGCTCGGCGGGCAGTTCCACGTGGTCTACATCGGGATCCCGATCGTGATGGGGGCAGTCCTGGGCCTGTTCTGGGCCTACACCGTCCCCATGACCTCCATGCCCCAGATGGTGGGCGTGTTCAACGGGTTCGGAGGACTGGCCTCGATGTTCGTGGCCTACTCCTACTTCTACGAACACTCCATCAAGCTGGGGGGCGGGGTCCTGGCCGGGGTGCCGGCGCCCTACGGGGGCATCGACGTGGCCATCACCGTGATGCTCTCCATCCTGGTCGGCGCGGTGACCTTCTCCGGGTCCATGGTCGCGGCGGGCAAGCTCCAGGGCTGGGTCAACGAGCAGCCGGTGCTGTTCCCCGGCCGCCACGTGGTCAACGTCCTGCTCATCCTGGCCGCCATCGCGATCGGGATCTGGGCCGGGTTCGTGGGCGGCACCGATCCTTCCTGATCGCCCTGGTGGTGATCCTGGGCATCGCCGCCCTGCTCCTGGGCGTGGGCCTCACCATCCCCATCGGCGGGGCCGACATGCCGGTGGTGATCTGCCTCCTCAACGCCTACTCCGGGATCGCCGGAGCCCTCACCGGGTTCGTGATCAAGAACAACCTCCTCATCATCGCCGGATCGCTGGTCGGGTCCTCGGGGATCATTCTCACCGACATCATGTGCAAGGCGATGAACCGCTCCCTGGCCAACGTGCTCTTCGGCGGCTTCGGGGCGGTGGCGGCGGGCGGCGGGGACAAGTCCGGCTACACCAACGTGAAGTCGGTGGGTCCGGAAGAGGCGGCCATGCTCCTGGAGAGCGCCAGCAGCGTGGTGTTCGTGCCCGGGTACGGCCTCGCCGTGGCCCAGGCCCAGCACGCCGCCGCCGAACTGGGGAACCTGCTGGAGAAGAACGGGGTCAAGGTCTCCTACGCCATCCACCCGGTGGCGGGCCGGATGCCGGGCCACATGAACGTGCTCCTGGCCGAGGCCAACGTCCCCTACGACCGGCTGTTCGAGATGGACGCCATCAACGACGACTTCAAGAACACCGACGTGGTCATCGTTCTCGGCGCCAACGACGTGGTCAACCCGGTGGCCCTGCACGACAAGTCGAGCCCCATCTACGGGATGCCGATCCTCCGCGTGCACGAGGCCCACACCGTGATCACGGTGAAGCGGAGCCTGGGGGCCGGGTTCGCCGGCATCAAGAACGAGCTGTTCGAGTACCCGAACAACATGATGCTGTTCAGCGACGCCAAGGTGGCCCTGCAGAAGATCAAGGAGGAGTACCTGGAGCTCAAGAAGTAGCTCCCGGAATCCCCGGCGACCTCGCGAACCCGGCCGGAGCCATCCGGCCGGGTTTCGCGTTACAATGCCCCCATGCTCAAGAAGCGCCTGATCGTGGTCGGCGACCACGTCATGGTCCGGCCCGACGTCCAGGGTAAGACCCGCTCCGGCCTCTACCTGCCCCCCTCGGTGGCGGAATCGGAGGCGGTCATGGCCGGCTGGGTGTTCCAGGTCGGACCCGGCCTCGCCCTCCCCGACCCCATCGACGTGGAGCAGGAGCCCTGGAAGCGGAAGGAGCGCCGCCCCCGGTACATCCCCCCCCAGGCCGAGGAGGGCGACTACGCCATCTTCATGCGCAAGGCGTCGGTGGAGATCACCTTCGAGGACACGAAGTACCTCATCGTGCCCAACGCCGCGGTGCTGGCCCTGGTCCGGGAGGAGCTGGCCCCCCCCGAGTAAGCCCCCGGCCGGTCAGCGCAGGGCGGCCTCGGCCGCCGCCGGCCCCTTCCCGTTCACGGTGTAGCTCAGGGTCCGGGTGACGTCGGGATGGGGCAGGCCGTCGATCTCCGCGTAGGCCCCGGCCGGGAAATAGTTCAGCGGCGGACCGGCCATGCCCGGGAACTTCACGTCCCGGCCCTTGGAGAAGGAGATCCGGTCCGCGTCCAGGTGGCCGAAGAAGAAGTCGGCCCGGTCGGGGTGCTTGTCCGCCTCGGAGATGTCCACCGGCACCCAGGCCCCCTCGCGGTAGAACCAGGCCCAGCAGTGGTAGCCCCCGGCGGCGTTGGCCTCCCCCTCCGGCTTGGTCGGATAGCCCATCTCGAAGTAGGTGGGCACCCCCTCGGCGCGGGAGAGGCTCATGAACAGGGAGTGGAAGTCGGTGCAGTTCCCCTTCCCCACGTCGCAGGCCCGCTCGGAGTCGCCGTTGCCCCAGCCCGGCACCGTCTTGTCGTAATCCATGGAGGCGAGCACGTAGTCGTACCGCTTGCGGGGATCGGGTCCCACGCTGTCGGCGATGGCCCGGATCCGGGGGGAGAGGCTGACCAGGGCCTCCTGGCGGGTGTAGAGGGTCTCCTCGGTGCTGCTCAGGCTGGCCGGCTGGGGGGCCTCGACCGGAAACCGCCGCACCTTGGCCGCGAGGTCGATCCGGAACGAGGAGGGAGGGTCGGGAACGGTGACCCGGACCGCCCGGTTGTGGAAGTCGGGGTCCTCCACGAACTTCCAGTCGTAGTCGCCCTTCACGGTGAGATCGCTCACCTTCTGCTCCTGCCGTTCCTGGGGAACGGCCACCCAGACCTCGGCGGTCCCGGCCCCGGCGGGCACCTGGTCCACCTGGATGGTCCAGGCCAGGTCGTAGAGCATGGAATCGGGGTCGCCCTTCACCTGGCACCCGGCCAGGGCGAGCAACGTGATCGCGGAGAGAGCCAGCGTTTTCATGGGACTGCGTCTCCTGGGGTGGGTTGTGGTCCGAGCCGGGCCGTCGCCCCCCGCGGGGGACGCCGTGATCCACGCCCGGCCGGACGGTCGGGATGCAAAGTCCTATTCTGAACGGGATCCGGACGGGGGTCCACCCCCCGGTCCCGTCCGGATATGGCCCCCCCGGGGGGCGGGGATTCCCGGCCCCGCGGGCCGCCCCGGCCGGGCGAATCCGTCTTCCCCCGGCCTGCTATACTCCTTGCCCTCATCCACCACCCAAGGGGGGGGTCCGCCGACATGGAGGGTGCCGCCATTCCCAGGAAGCCGTGGAGCGTTCGCAACGCGCTCGAGCTCTATAACGTCGAAGGCTGGGGCATGGGCTACTTCGGGATCAGCGGGGAGGGGCGGGTCACCGTCCATCCCGACCGGGACCCGGAGCGCAGCCTCGATCTCTACGATCTGGCCCTGGATCTCCACCAGCAGGGGGTGGGCCTGCCCCTCCTCCTCCGGTTCTCGGACATCCTGAAGTCGCGGATCGAGACCCTGGCCCGGTCCTTCAACAAGGCCATCGAGGAGAGCGGTTACCGGAACGGGTACACCGCGGTCTATCCCATCAAGGTCAACCAGCAGCGCCACCTGCTGGAGGAGATCGTGGACTTCGGACGCGGGGTGGGGGTCGGCCTCGAGGCCGGATCCAAGCCCGAGCTGCAGGCGGTGCTCGCCCTCACCGAGGACACCTCCCACGTGATCGTCTGCAACGGCTACAAGGACGAGGAGTACATGCGCCTCGCCCTCATGGGCCAGAAGCTCGGCCACCGGGTGTTCATCGTGCTGGAGATGGTGCAGGAGGTGGACGTCCTCCTCAAGGTGGCCCGGGAGATGGGGGTCAAGCCCACCGCGGGCATCCGGGTCAAGCTGGCCTCGGCCGGCTCCGGCCGGTGGGCGGAGAGCGCGGGGGAGAAGAGCAAGTTCGGGATGAACCCGCCCCAGCTGGTGCGGGTCCTGGACAAGCTGCGGGCGGCGGGGAACCTGGACATCCTCAAGCTCATCCACTTCCACCTGGGTTCGCAGATCCCCGACATCCGCACCATCAAGGTGGCCCTGGCCGAGGTGGCCCGCTACTACGTGGAACTGCGCAAGATGGGGGCGGACATCACCCACGTGGACGTGGGCGGCGGGCTGGGGGTCGACTACGACGGCTCCCGCTCGGGGCGCCCCTCCAGCACCAACTACTCGCTCCAGGAGTACGCCAACGACATCGTCTACACCCTCTACGAGGTGTGCGACGAGAACGAGCTTCCCATGCCCCACCTGATCACCGAGTCGGGACGGGCGTTGACCGCGCACCACGCCATGCTCCTGGTCAACGTGATCGACGTGGAGAGCCAGCAGGTGGCCCCCGAGGTCCCGGTGGACCCGGAGAACGACCACCAGGTCCTGCTCACCCTCCAGGAGAGCCTGAACGAGATCTCCATGCGGAGCATCCGGGAGGTCTACCACGACGCCATCTTCGCCAAGGAGCGGGCCCGGGACCTGTTCAACTCCGGGGTGCTGGAGCTGCGCGACCTGGGCCGGGCCGAGCAGCTCTACCTGAAGATCCTGGAGGCGGTGCTGGCCGTGGCCGACCCCCAGGCCCACGAGGACATCGTGGCCGAGGTCCAGGAGAGCCTCACCGACCGCTACTTCTGCAACTTCTCCCTCTTCCAGTCGCTCCCGGACAGCTGGGCCATCGACCACCTCTTCCCCATCATGCCCGTGCACCGGCTGGACGAGGAGCCCTCGCGCCGGGGCACCATCCAGGACATCACCTGCGACTCCGACGGCAAGATCGACACCTTCGTGGGCGGGCGGCGGATGAAGCGGACCCTGGAGCTCCACACCCTCCGCCCCGGCGAGCCCTACATCCTGGGCGTGTTCATGACCGGGGCCTACCAGGAGATCCTGGGCGACATGCACAACCTGTTCGGGGACACCAACGCGGTGCACATCCGGCTGCGGAACGGCGGCTACGAGATCACCGACGTGGTCAACGGGGACACCGTGACCGAGGTGCTCCGCTACGTGCAGTTCCACGCCACCGACCTTGTCACCACCTTCCGGCGGAAGGTGGCCCGGGCCCAGGGCCTCTCCCGGGAGGAGGCCAACACCTTCATCGCCGACTACATGGAGGGGCTGGACGGCTACACCTACCTGGAGTCCCCGCTGGAGCTGGAGGCCGAGGACGAGGAGCCCGGTCCCCCCCCCCGCGCCCCGGTGGCGGAGAACGGCGGGGAGGGGCGGGAATCCGCCTCCGGGGTGGACGCCGAGAAGCGCTGACCCCCTTGGTTCAGCCCTGCACCTCCGGCCCGAAGCGCGAGGCGGCCGCGGCCAGGCTCTCCCGGTCCAGGGTGAAGCCGAGGGGGCCGAGGAGCGCCTCCCACTCCGCCCCGTCCCCCTCCAGCCCGGCGGCGGCGGCGGCGAACCCCATCCCCCACGCCCGGGCCAGGGACCGGGGCTCGAAGCGGGCCCGGACCAGGAAGTACACGTCCTCCGGGCGCGGGTGGACCATGCGGACGGCCACCTCCGGCCGCTCCCGGGCCAGCCGTTCCCTCGAGGCGCCGAGCTTGATGGCGGCGCTGATCCGGGCCATCTGGTCCATGACCGCGGCCGACCCGCCCTCGCGGATGCGGGCCGGGCGGTCCGGGCCGCGCCGGTAGACCCCGAGGGGGCTCACCCCGACCACCACCCGCACCCCCGGTTCCGCGGCCAGGTCCAGGTGGATGGGATCCACGATCTGGCCGTCCATGAGGTCGCGCTCCCCCACCCGGACGGGCACGTAGTAGCCGGGAATGGCGGTGGAGGCCCCCACCGCGGCCGAGACCGGCGGGTCGGCGGCGCCGCCGCCGCCGAACACCACCCGCTCCCCGGTGTCCACGTCGGTGGCGGTGATCCGCAACGGCACCCGGAGGTCCTCGAAGCGGTCGCGGCATCCGGCCCGCCGGGCCGCCCGGGCCACCAGTTCCGGGATCCCGCGGTTGGAGAAGAAGCCGGCCGGGAACTGCTCCTGCAGCCCCTGGGCCAGCCCCGTCCATCCCTCGTGGCCGCCCCCGGCGTTCTCCCGGACCAGCCGGGGAAGCGCCCCCAGGGCCCGGGCCAGGCCCCGGGCGTGGGCCTTCCAGGGGAAGGCGGACAGCTCCCGGAACCGGGGAGCCAGGGGGTGGCTCCGGTCCGAGAGGGCGGTCAGGGCCTCGGCGGGGTCCAGCCCGAAGCCGAGGATGGCCCCGACCAGGGCCCCGCAGCTCGTCCCCACCATCCGGCGGCAGTCCCGGGCCCGCCAGCCGGGGAATCCGGCCTCCAGGGCGGCCACCGCCCCCAGCTCGAAGAACACGCCGGGGAAGCCCCCCCCGGCCAGGGCCAGCGCCATCGGGGGCCTCGGACGGGCGGACTCCGGGGCGGGGTCGCCGTTCACCGCCGGGGCCTCCCCTACTCCTCCCGGGCCACCGGGTACTCGCGCCAGCGGGCGTCGAAGTACGGTGTCTGCCGGTAGAACCAGTCCAGCCGGGCCCTGGGGTCGCGGGCGAAGTCGGGGTCCGCGGCCAGCTTCTCCGTGAACAGCCGGTTCAACTGGGGATCCTCGGCCAGCATGCGCGCGGCCATGGGCTCCATCACGTACTCCTCGGCGTACTCGGTGCGGTCGAGCACGGAGTTGAAGAACCCCCACTGGAAGAACGAGTCCGGGGAGCCGGGCTCGAGCAGGAGCATGGCCAGGTCCCCCAGGGGCTGGTCGGTGGGAACCCGGACCGAGCCGGCCGGGAACCGCACCGTGCGCGCGACGGCGGTGTCGGCGGCGGCGGTGACCCGGAGCCGGCCCTCGTAGGGACCGTCAGCGAAGCGAGGGGGCCCGAACCGGGTCACCGTCACCGCCACCTCCCGGGGTTCGGCGATCCGCTCCATCCCCACCCCCTGGGCGGCCAGCCGGTCCAGCACCTCCGTCCACTCCGCGGGGATCCAGTAGGCCCGGGGGCGGCGGGCGGTGGCCGCGGGCTCGGTGTCCGCCCGCACCGGCACGGTGAGGGTCACCGGCTCCCCGGTCCACTCCGCCACCACCCCTCCGGTCACCTCCGAGCGCCGGAGCCGGGAGCGCACGGCGAGCAGGGTCCGGGTGCGCGGCTTCCCCTCCGGCTCCCCGAAGGCCAGCGGCACCGTCTCCCGGTGCAGCGACCGGTCCTGGTCCGCGGCCCGGCGGAGGGACTTTCCCTGGTCCCCCAGCACCCGGAGGGCGCTCTCCAGGAAGACGTAGGTCCCCAGCACCCGGCGGTCGTAGGGCTTGAGCGAGTGGTTCTCCACCAGCACCGTGGGCAGGTGGCGGGCGGGTCCGTAACCGTGGGAGAACCGGGGGGTCGGGGTCCAGTCCCGGATCCCCCGGGACAGGTCCCGGTCGTCCACCGCGAAGACCAGCGGCCCCGGCACGTGGCCCATGGCCTGGAGGTCGTGGGTCACCGCGGGGGTGAACACCGCGTCCAGCCAGGCGGCGGCGTTGGGGGACCAGGCCTGGGGCCCGGCATAGCCGAAGGTCACGTCGTACTGCACGTCCACCCCGTCGGTGACGTGGACGTCCACGTAGAGGTCCGGGCTCCAGGCGTCCAGAGCCGCCACCACCGCCCGGGTCTCGGGGGCGTCGAGCTTCATGTAGTCCCGGTTCAGGTTCAGGTTGCGGGCGTCGGTGCGCCAACCCGACTCCTCCGGCCCCCGCTGGTTGATCCGCCCGTAGCGGGTGAAGCGCTCGTGCCCGTCCACGTTCAGGATGGGGACGAAGAGCATCGAGGCCCCGTCGAGCAGGTCCCCGGCCGTCCCCCGCACGGTGAGGTCGCGGGCGAGCATCATCCCCGCGTCCTTCCCGTCGCATTCACCGCCGTGGATGCAGGCCTGGACGAAGAGCACCGGCTTCCCGGACCGGGCCAGCTCTTCCGGGGTGGACGCCCCTCCGGCCGAGATCACCACCAGGGGAATCTCCCTCCCCTCCCCGCTCGTCCCCAGGGAGACCAGCTTCACCCGGGGCGAGGCCTCGGCCAGCCGCCGCAGCCAGGCCAGGGTCTCCTCGTAGCGCGGGGTGGAGGTCATGCCTCCGGCCTCGAAGGGGGTGGCCCAGGGATCGCCGGGGTCCACGGCCAGGTCCCGGCTGGGCCCGGACCAGGGTTGCTCCGGGGGCAGGATGGGAGCGAAGAGGTCGGTGCCCGGGACGGCGGTGCGGCCCAGATCGGGCACCCCCTCCTGGGCCCGCGCGCCGCCGACCGCCCCCCCGAGGCCGGCCGGCACGGCCAGGGCCAGGAAGGCGACGAGGAGGACGGCGCTCCGGACGGAACGGCGGGAACGGGACATGGTGCTTCCTCCAGGATCAGCCCGGACCACGGGAAGGAACCCCCGCGCCTTCCCCGCTCAGTCGGAACCGGGCAGGGGATGGGAGGGGAGGGAGATGCGCGGCTCGTCGGGATGGCGCCGGTAGAGGAGCACGGTACGGCCCAGGAGCTGGATGAACTCGGAGCCCGACCGCGATTCCAGCTCTCCCGCCACCTCCTTGCGGTGCCGGGTGCAGGTGTCCAGCACCTTCACCTTGATCAGCTCCGCGCCCCGGTGGGCGGCCTCGATCGCCTCCAGCACGTCGTCGGACACCCCGTCCCTCCCGATGAACACCGTCGGCTTCAGGGTGTTGCCCAGGGCGCGCAGGGTGCGGCGGTCGGCGCCGGTGAGTTCCATGGCGGAAGGCTACCACAAGGGCCGCCGCCTGTGGTCCAATGGGGGCCCGGCGCGCCGGGACGGACGGCGCTCCTCCGCGGACCGGCAACGTCCCCGGGCGGGGCGCGGTCCGCGTTCCCCCCGCCGCCGGAGGAGGAGGCCGAGCATGTCCGATCGCGAACCCCGAAACCCCTCCCCGATGGTGTTCAAGCCCCACCCCTGGCACGGGATCCCCCTGGGACCGGGGGCCCCGGACGTGGTCACCGCCTACGTCGAGATCGTTCCCACCGACACCGTGAAGTACGAGATCGACAAGGAGACCGGCTACCTCAAGGTGGACCGGCCCCAGAAGTACTCCAACGTCTGTCCCAGCCTCTACGGGTTCCTTCCCCGCACCCTGTGCGGGGAGCGGATCGGGGCCCACTGCGCCGAGGCGGTGGGACGGTCCGGCGTCGAGGGGGACGGGGACCCCATGGACATCTGCGTGCTCACCGAGAAGCACATGTCCCACGGCAACATCCTGGTCCGGGCGGTCCCCATCGGGGGGCTGCGGATGCTGGACGGGAACGAGGCCGACGACAAGATCATCGCGGTGATGGTGGCCGACGTGGCCTATTCGGACTGGAAAGAGATCGACGACTGTCCGGAGGGCCTGATCCAGCGCCTCCGGCACTACTTCCTCACCTACAAGGAGCCCCCGGGGTCGTCCCCGCCCCATACCGAGATCACCCACGTGTACGGGGCGGACGAGGCCCGGGCGGTGATCGAGAAGAGCCGGCAGGACTACCGCGCGCGCTTCCCCGACCTGGCCGGGGCGGAATGACCGGGCCGCGCTGGACCGTCCACAAGTTCGGCGGCACCTGCCTGGCCGACGCCGAGGGCTTCCGGAACGCGGCCCGGCGGGTGCTGGAGGCGCCGTCCCCGGCAGAGGCCGGACACCGCCCGGCGGTGGTGGTGTCGGCCATGGCCGGGATCACCGACGGGCTGATCGAGTGCGTGGAGCGGGCCGCGGCCCGGGACGAGGGGTTCCGGGCCCGGCTGGCCGGCCTCGGGGAACGGTCGGAGGCGGCCGCCCGCGAGCTGCTGGGGCCGGAGGGGGCGGAGCCCCTGGTCGCCCTGTTGCGGGCCGAGATCGCCGACCTCCGCGACGTGCTGCGGGGGGTGAGCCTCACCCGCACCGCCGGCGAGGCCACCCTGGAGCTGGTGGCCGGGCACGGGGAGCTGTGGTCGGCGCGGCTCCTGGCCGCCCACCTGGCCGCGGGGGGAGAGGCCGCCTCCTGGCTGGACGCCCGGGAGGTGCTGGTGGTGACCCCGGGCGAGACCGGCCCGGTGGTGGACTGGGACGCGGCCTCGGCCCGGCTCCGTTCGCGCCTTCCCGGCCGCCCCGGCGGGCCCCTGGTGGTGACCGGCTACGTGGCCTGCACCCCGGAGGGGATCCCCACCACCCTGAAGCGGAACGGAAGCGACTTCTCCGCCTCCATCTTCGCCGCCCTCCTGGAAGCGACCGCCATCACCATCTGGACCGACGTGGACGGGGTCATGAGCGCCGATCCCCGCCGGGTCCCGGAGGCCCGGGTGCTCCCCCGGCTCTCCTACAGCGAGGCCATGGAGCTGGCCTACTTCGGGGCCAAGGTCCTCCACCCCCACACCATGGCCCCGGCGGTGGCCGGGCGGATCCCCATCCGGATCCGGAACGCGTTCCGGCCCGGGGCGCCGGGGACCCTCATCCACGCCCCGGAGGCGCCGGCCGCTCCCGCCGCCCCCCGGGCCGCGGTCAAGGGCTTCTCCTCCATCGAGAGCGTGGTCCTGGTCAACGTGGAGGGGACGGGGATGATCGGGGTGCCGGGGATCGCCCACCGCCTCTTCGGGGCGCTGCGGGAGGCGGGGATCTCGGTGGTGATGATCTCCCAGGCCAGCTCCGAGCACTCCATCTGCTTCGCCGTCCCCGAGGCCCAGGCCGCGGCCGCCCGGACCGCGGTGGAGCGCGCCTTCTTCGCCGAGATCCACCACGGACGCATCCAGACGGTGGAGGTCTCCCGGCCGGGAAGCGTGCTGGCCGCGGTGGGCGACGACATGGTCCGCACCCCCGGGGTGGCGGGACGGTTCTTCGGCGCCCTGGCCAAGGCCGGGGTCAACGTGCGGGCGGTGGCCCAGGGCTCCTCGGAGCGGAACATCTCCGCGGTGGTGGACCGCGAGGACTCCACCCGGGCGCTCCGGGCGGTGCACGCCGGCTTCACCCTCTCCGACCGCACCCTCTCGGTGGGGCTCATCGGCCCCGGGCGGATCGGCTCCGCGCTCCTGGCCCAGATCGGCGCCCAGGGCGAGCACCTGCGCGCCCGCTTCGGCATCGACATCCGGGTCCGGGGCATCCTCCGCCGGGACCGGATGGTGCTCAGCGATCCCGGGATCGCCCCCGACCGCTGGTCCGAGGCCCTGGAGCGGGACGGCGTCCCCCCCGACCTCGAGGCCTTCACCGAGCACGTCCGCCCCGGCCACCTCCCCCACGCGGTGATGGTGGACACCACCGCCGGGGCCTCGGTGCCCGCGCGCTACGCGGCCTGGCTGGAGCGCGGCATCCACGTGGTGACCCCCAACAAGAAGGCGGGCTCCGGTCCCCTGGCCGAGTACCGGCGGCTGCGGGAGCTGGGGGGGCGGCTCTCCACCCACTACCTCTACGAGGCCACGGTGGGGGCGGGGCTTCCGGTCATCACCACCCTCCGCGACCTCATCCGGACCGGGGACCGGGTGGAGCGGATCGAGGGGGTGCTCTCGGGAACGGTGTCCTACCTCTTCAACGAGCTGAAGCCGGAGGCGCCCTTCAGCGGACTGGTGCGCGAGGCCCGGCGGCGGGGCTACACCGAGCCCGATCCGCGCGAGGACCTCTCCGGGCGCGACGTGGCCCGGAAGGCGGTGATCCTGGCCCGGGAGATGGGCCTGGAGGTGGAGCTGGACGCGGTGGAGACGGCCGGCCTGGTCCCGGACGGGCTGGACGGGGCGGACACCGTGGACGCGTTCCTGGACGCCCTGGCCGCGCACGACCCGGAGATGGAAGCGTTGCGGGCCGGGGCCGAGGCCGCGGGCGAGGTGATCCGCTACACCGCGGTGGTGGAGGCCGGCGCCGCCCCCCGGGTGGGGCCCGCCCGCTATCCGGCCGATCATCCCTTCGCCCGGGTCCGGGGCACCGACAACGTGATCGCCTTCACCACCGCCCGCTACGCCGGGGCGCCGCTCCTGGTCCAGGGGCCGGGAGCGGGCCCGGAGGTGACCGCGGGCGGGGTGTTCGCCGATCTCCTGCGGCTGGCCTCCTACCTGGGGGCCTCGGAGTGAGCGGGCGGGAGCGCGCGGGAGCGGCGCCCGCGTTCCGGGCCGGGACGCGGACCGCGGCCGCCGCCTTCGCCCCGGCCACGGTGGCCAACGTGGCCGTGGGATTCGATCTCCTCGGCTTCGCCCTCGCCGCCCCCGGGGACCGGGTCGCGGTGACGCGGCTGGAGGGGCCGGCGCCGGTGGCGGTCTCCGCGGTCACCGCCGCGGACACGGTGACCGGCGCCGAGGCCGACGCCGTTCCCCTCCAACCGGACGCCAACACCGCGGCGGTGGCGCTCACGGCGATGATCGAGGGGCTCGGGTTGCCCTTCGGGTTCTCGGTGGCGGTGGAGAAGGGCATCCCCCTGGGCTCGGGCCTGGGAGGATCGGCCGCCTCCGCGGTGGGCGCGGTGGTCGCCGCGGCCGCGCTCCTGGACCCGGTGCCCCCGCCGGAGCGGCTGCTCCCCTTCGCCCTGGCCGGGGAGGCGGCGGCGAGCGGCGCCCCCCATCCCGACAACGCGGCGCCGTGCCTGTTCGGCGGGCTGGTCCTGGCCCTGCCCGGGGATCCCCCGCGGGCGGTGCGGGTGCCGGTGCCCGCGGGCCTGGTCTGCGTGACCGCCCGCCCCCACCGGCGGCTGGACACCCGGGAGGCCCGGGCGGCGCTGGCGGAGACGGTTCCCCTGGCCGGGCACGTGGCCCAGAGCGGGCGGCTGGCCCGGCTCCTGGCCGCCTGCTACACCGGGGATTTCGATCTTCTGCGGGGCGCGCTCGAGGACGTGCTCATCGAGCCCCAGCGGGCGGCCCTGGTTCCGGGGTTCGACCGGGCCCAGCGGGCGGCCCTGGAGGCGGGGGCCATCGGCTGCTCCCTCTCCGGATCCGGACCCTCGGTGTTCGCCTGGACCGAGGGACCGGACGCGGCCCGGCGGGTGGAGGCGGCCCTCCGCGGCGCCTTCGCCGCCTCGGGATCCGAGGTCAGCACCTGGACCGGGCCGGTGGGGGCGCCGGGGGCCCGGGTGGAGGACCCGTGAGGTTCGTGAGCACCCGGGGGGGGGCGCCGCCGGTGGGGTTCTCCGAGGCCCTCCGGGCGGGGATCGCCCCCGACGGCGGGCTCTACGTGCCCGAGCGGTTTCCGGTCCACGACCCGGACCGCTTCGACCCCGCCGCGCCGCTCCCGGACTTCGCGGCCTTGGTCCTGGCCCCGTTCTTCGAGGGCGATCCCCTGGCCGGAGGGCTGGGCGCGGTCTGCGCCGGAGCCTTCACCTTCCCGGTGCCCCTGGTGGCGCCGGAGCGGACGCCCGGCGGGGCGATGGAACGGACCGCGGTGCTGGAGCTCTTCCACGGACCCACCGCCGCCTTCAAGGACGTGGGGGCGCGGTTCCTGGCCGGGTGCCTCCTCGCCCTGGACGCGGGGACGGCGGATTCCGCCCGCGGCGGCGGGCCCCAGGGCGGGGAGCGGGGCCCGCGCACGGTGCTGGTGGCCACCTCGGGGGACACCGGGGGCGCGGTGGCCTCGGCCTTCCACGGCCAGCCGGGGGTGGAGGTGGTGATCCTCTTTCCCCGGGGCGGGGTCTCCGGCCGCCAGGAACATCAGCTCACCGCCTGGGGCGGCAACGTACGCGCCTTCGCGGTCCGGGGCACCTTCGACGACTGCCAGCGGATGCTCAAGGCCGCCCTGGCCGACGGGGAGTTCCGGACCGGGCGCCGGCTCACCACCGCCAACAGCATCAACATCGCCCGGCTCCTGCCCCAGACCGTGTACTACGCCCGGGCGGCCCTGGCCTACCGGCGGGAACGGGGGACGGTGCCCGGCTTCATCGTCCCCTCGGGGAACGTGGGCAACGCCACCGCCGCCCTCTGGGCCCGGGAGATGGGGTTCCCGGTCGGGCACCTCGTCCTCGCCGCCAACGCCAACCGGCCCCTCCCCGACTACTTCGCCACCGGCCGCTTCACCCCCCGCCCCTCGGTCCGGACCCTGGCCAACGCCATGGACGTGGGGAACCCCTCCAACCTGGAGCGGGTGCGCGCCCTCTTCCCGGAGCTGGACGCCCTCCGCCACCGGGCGGACGCGGTGTCGGTGGACGACGACACCATCCGCGCGGTGATTGCCGCCGGCCCGGAGCGCTGGGGGCGGGTGTGGGATCCGCACACCGCCACCGCCGTCCACGTGCGGGAGGCCCTCCCCACCCCGGACTGGATCGTGGTCGCCACCGCCCACCCGGCCAAGTTCGATTCGGTGGTGGAACCGCTGGTCGGACACGCGATCCCGGTGCCCCCGGCCCTGGCCGCCATCCTCGCCCGGCCCGCCCGCTCCGAGGAGCTGGAAGCGGAGCCGGCCGCGCTCCGCCGCGCCCTGGCCTGACCCCGACTCTGCTAGGCTCGAAGGAGTCGGATCGAGCCACGGCCGGGGACGCTCCCCGGCCCCGACGAAGACTGAGGAATCAATCAGGGAGGCCAAGCTCATGATCCTGCAGGAGACCTACACCCTGGCCAACGGCGCGGAGATCCCCAAGCTGGGACTCGGCACCTGGAAGGTCGGCGACGAGGAGGTGGAACCGGCGGTCCGGCACGCGGTGGAGATCGGCTACCGCCACATCGACACCGCCCAGGCCTACGGCAACGAGAGCGGCGTCGGGAGAGGACTCCGGGCCGGCGGCGTGGCCCGGGAAGACATCTTCGTGACCACGAAGCTGGCCGCGGAAGTGAAGACCTACGACGAGGCGGTCACGGCCATCGACGGGTCGCTGCGGACCCTGGGTCTCGGAGCCATCGACCTGATGCTCATCCACTGCCCCCAGCCCTGGGCGGAGTTCGGAGGAGAGAACCGCTACTTCGAAGGGAATCGTGAAGCGTGGCGGGCCCTCGAGGAGGCGCACCGGGCGGGCAAGCTGCGGGCCATCGGGGTCTCCAACTTCGAGAAGGAGGACCTGGACAACATCCTCGGGTCCTGCTCCGTCAAGCCGATGGTGAACCAGATCCTGGTCCACATCGGCAACACGCCGGCGGACCTGATCCGGTACACCCGGGGCCAGGGAATCCTGGTGGAGGCCTACTCCCCCATCGCCCACGGGGAGCTGCTGAAGAACCGGGCCGTGGCGGACATGGCCAGGAAGTACGAGGTCTCCATCCCCCGGCTCTGCATCCGCTACACCCTCCAGCTCGGCCTGATTTCCCTCCCCAAGACCGCGAATCCGGACCACATGAGGGACAACGCCGACGTGGACTTCGTGATCTCGGACGAGGACATGGACCGCCTGAGGACCATGGGACCGATCGAGGACTACGGGGAGGCCGGCGAGATGCCGGTCTTCGGAGGCGGGAGCGAGGGGTCGTCCGGCTAGCCGGTTACCGGGCCAGCGACCCGGCCACCGCGTCCGCGGCCCGGCGTCCGGCGGAGAGAGCGCCCTGCAGCGACCCGGTCTCGCGGTGGTCCCCGCACACGAAGAGCCGCGAGCGCACCCGCACCGGGCGCACCACCGGCTCCAGGGTGTCCGGGGACTGGTCGGGAAGGGCGTGGAAGATGCGGTAGGTGCGCAGGTGCCGCCAGCCGGCCACGTCGTTCCCGAACCAGCGGGTCAGGTGGCCGCGCACCGAGGCCTCCAGGGCGTCGTCGTCGGCCTCGGGATCGCCGAGCACGGTGGCCGAGACCAGCGCGCTCCCCTCGGGAGCGTAGCCCGGGGCCACCCGGTTCATGACCGCCAGGTTGTTGACCGGGCCCGCCCCGGGGCCCTCCCCGTTCAGGACCAGGACCGGCTCGGCCATCGGGTCGCAGTCGGCGGCGAAATAGAGACAGGTCACCGCCCGGCCGGGCGGGTTCTCGGCCTCCTCGACCAGGCTCCCCGCCTCCGGCCCGTCGGTGGCCACCACCACCGCGTCGGCGCGGATGCGCTCCCCCGAGGCCAGGGTCACCGTCCCCTCCTCCACCCGCTCCACCCGGGCCCCGGTCCGGAGCGCGTCCCCGGGGAGGCGGCCGGCCAGCTGCCGGGCCAGCTCGCCCATCCCCGCTCCCGGCACCGCCGCGTCCCCCTCCGCGAACATGCGGAACACGAACTCGAACACCCGGCTGGAGGTGGCCAGCTCCGGCTCCAGGAAGATGCCGCCCAGGAAGGGGCGGAAGAAGCGCTCGATCATGGCCTCGCCGAAGCCCGCCCCGCGCAGGTAGTCGAGGGTGGAGGCCTGTTCGCGCTGGAAGAGCTCCTCCAGGGTGCCCAGGCGCACCCGGCGGCGCACGTCGGCCACCCGGAGCTTGTCGGCGAGGCCCCCCACCGGATTGAACAGCCCGGCCAGGGCCTTCCAGGGCCGCCGCCAGGGATCGGCCAGCCGGTGGAAGCGGCCGTCGTACCAGATGAGCGCCCCCGGTTCGAAGCGGCGGAGGTCGAGCGCCTTCAGGTCGAACAGCCGCCGGACCTCCGGGTAGGCGGTGAGCAGGACCTGGAATCCGCGGTCGAGCAGGAACCCGTCCACCCGGTCGGTGCGGGCGCGGCCCCCGGGGGCGTCGGCGCCCTCCAGGACCAGGCACTCCACCCCCCGTTCCCGGAGGCGGAGGGCGCAGGCCAGGCCGGACATGCCCCCTCCGACGATGACGGCTTCGTGGCGGCTCATGGATCCGAGCTTGTCAGAGGTCCGGCGTCGAAGCCAAGGGGGTTTCGGGGCGCTTCCCCCCGGACCGGGGGGCGGGACTCAATCCGAGCCGTCCTCCATCTCCTCCAGGAGCGCGTCCAGCTTCCTCCGCGGGCCGCCCAGGCCGCGGGCGTGGCGCATCATGCCCTTCCAGGGATCGTCGCGCTGCCCCAGGCGGCGGCGCAGGTTCCCCAGGGTGTAGGTGCGGGCGTCGAGGCCGGAATCCCCCAGCTCCTCCCAGTCCAGGGGCGCGGCCACCGGCGCCCCGGGGAGCGCCCGCACCGCATAGGGGGCGACCGCGGTCTGGGCGTAGGCGTTGCGGCCGGTGTCGAGGAACAGCCGGCCCTTCCGCTTCTCCTTCCGCACCTCCACCGTCAGGCGGTCGGGGTGGCGGGCGGCCAGCACCCGCGCCGCGTCCCGGGCCAGGGCCCGCACGGTGTCGAAGTCCTCGCTCCGGTCCAGGGGAGCGACCACGTGGAGGCCCTTGGAACCGGTGGACTTCACGAACACGGCCAGGCCCAGCTCCTCCAGGAGGGTCCGCAGGTCCCGGGCGGCGCGGCGCACCAGGGCGAAGCCCTCCCCGGGAGGATCGAGGTCGAAGACCAGCAGGTCCGGGTGACGGATCCGGTCCCGCCGGGAGAGCCAGGGGTGCGGGGTGATGGCGGCCTGGTCGGCGAGGTAGACCAGGGTGGCGGCGTTGTTGCAGATCACGTGGTGCACGGTGCCGCCCTCCTTCTTCACCGTCTCCCGCTCGATCCAGTCCGGAAAGTAGCCCCCGGCCTCCTTCTGGTAGAACCCCCCCTCCCCGATCCCGTCCGGGAAGCGGTGGAGGGTCAGCGGCCGCTCCTCCAGGTAGGGGACCATGACCGGGGCCAGTTCCCGGTAGTAGGTGACCAGGTCGCCCTTGGTGATCCCCGCTTCCGGGAAGAGCACCTTGTCCTCGTGGGAGGTCTCCACCGTGTAGGGCCCGAAGGTGAGCTTGGTCATGACGCCTCCCGGGTTAGCCGTCCTCGCGGACCACCTGGTCCGCATCCTTGTCGCGCCGGAGCCCCAGGAAGCGGGGATGGCGCAGCTTTCCGTCCGCCGTCCACTCGGTGAAGCCCACCTCCCCCACCAGCCGGGGGGTGATCCAGTGGACGTGCTCCCGGGGAAGGCCGTCGCCGGCGAAGGGGGGGCTCTCGCGGGCCAGGCCGTCCATGCGCTTGCGGAGCCGCTCCAGGGTCTCCTCGTCGTACCCGGTGCCCACCTTCCCCGCGTACCGGAGATCGCCGTCCTCGTGGTACCCCACCAGGAGCGCCCCGAACCCGGTCCGGCTCCCCTGGGGGTCGGTCCAGCCGCCGATCACGAATTCCTGGCGGTGGACGCACTTGAGCTTGAGCCAGCGCCGGGAGCGGCCGTGGACGTAGGCCGCGTCCGCCTCCTTGGCGATCAGGCCCTCCCAGTGCTTGCCGCAGGCCTCCCGGTGGTAGCGTTTCCCGTGTTCGTTCCGGTGCGCGGTGTAGCGGATGCGGTTCCCGAACTCCAGCGCCCGCTTCAGGAGGGCCTTCCGGTCCCGCTGGCCGAGGCCGGTCAGGTCGTGTCCGTCGGCGTGGAGGAGGTCGAAGAGGTAGAGGTACACCGCCACCCCGCTCGCCTCGGCCTCGGCGCGGTCCTTCACCTGCATCCGGGCCTGGAGTCGCTCGAAGCTGGTGCGGTTCCCCGCGAAGGCCACCACCTCCCCGTCGGCCACGAAGTCGGTGCGGTCCTGGTCCCGGAGCGCCGCCTCCAGCTCGGGGTAGCTGTCGTTCAGCTCCTTCCGGTTCCGGGACAGGAGCCGGACCGAGTTCCCCTTGCGGAAGACCAGGCAGCGCTCCCCGTCGAGCTTCCGTTCGAAGATCCACCCCGGGTCGGAGAAAACCTCGTGGCTGAGGACGGCGAGCATGGGCCCGGTCCAGCCGGGCTGGGCCTTCTTCCGGAGCTTCTTCCGGGCGTCGGCGGAGAGGCCGTCGAAGAGGCCGCTCACGAGTCGTCCTCCCCGTCCCCTTGTGCGGCCACCTCCTCCACCGTGTGCCGGGAGAGCACCGACCGGGGCTCGGTGCTGACCGGGTTCCGGCGGGCGTCGGCCTCCTCGTCGTCCATCTTGACCAGGAGCCAGCGGGGCTTCTTCCCCTTCCCGGTCCGGACGAGGGCGTAGCCTCCGGTGAGCTTCTTGCCGTTCAGCCACACGGTGAGATGCCCGTCCTCGTAGGCCTCGGCCATGGACACCTCGTTCCCGTCGTCGTCGTGCTTCAGGTTCCGGTACCAGCCCGCGTCCCACACGATCACCGCCCCCCCGCCGTACTCGTCCTCGGGGATGGTCCCCTCGAAGTCGGCGTAGTCCAGGGGGTGGTCCTCGGTGGGGACGGCCAGGCGCTTCTCCCGGGGATCGGTGGAGGGCCCCTTGGGCACCGCCCAGGACTTGAGCACCCCGTCGACCTCCAGGCGGAAGTCGTAGTGGAGGCTGGAGGCGTCGTGCTTCTGGATCACGAAGATGGGCTTCTTGCCCGAGGACGTCTTCTTCCCCGACGGTTCCGGGGTCTTCCTGAAGTCGCGCTTGCTGCGATAGGTGGACAGCGATCCCTTGCCGCTCATGATGCACGCTCCCCGGGCCGGGGCGCCGCGTGGACGATTGCTTGACGAAACCGGTCGTCGGGACCGGCCGGCGCCGGGCGCCGGATGAATTGAACGAGGCGGACGCGGTCCCGGCCCGCTCTCTTCACCCTAGCGCGGGAGAGCGGGCGGCGGCAAACGGGAACCGGTCAGCCCCGCCAGGCGATCCAGGCCCCGTGGTGGTCGGCGTCGGCCAGGAGCCGGGACCGCCGGCTCCCGCCTTCGTACCGGTTGAGCCGCAACCGGGGGCCGGGGGCCTTCCCCAGCCACTCCAGGGACACCTCCAGGAGGGGGCGGGCCCGGCCCAACTCATCCAGGCGGACCCGGAAGTCGCGCCGCCAGGCCGGGGTCGCCTGGTAGAGGGCATGGCTGTGCACGAGGCACACCGGTTGCCCCGGCGGGATCCCGTGAACCAGCTCCGGTACCCGGACCATGGCGTCCCCGGCCAGGATCCGGGGCGGGTCACGCCGGGCCACCGCCACCGCGGCCCGGAGGAGCTCGAGCCGCTCCACCTGGTCCGGCCAGATCAGGGCCTCGATCCAGCGCATCGCGCCGTCGTCGGTCACGTCCCCCGGGGCTACGTCCACGCCCACCCGATCGGACCATCCGGGGGGTTGCGCGGGAACCGGCACCCGCCGGGGACCGCGCACCTCGACCCGCACCAGCGCCGGGGATTCCGGCCCACACCGCTGCCCGTCCGAGTACTGGTAGCGGTAGCGGTCATGGAGCAGGTTCAATCCCGCGCTGGCCCCGACCTCGATCAGGTACGACGGCCGGGGTCCCGCCTCACGCGCCGCCTCGGCCAGGGCGGGGAGAAGGATTCCGCTCCGCCCCACCTCGTTGGTCTGGACCCGGCGGGTGCGGACCCGGACCAGGATCTCCGCGCGGTGGCGGCGGCAGAAGTCGGCGAAGGCGGGAAAAGCCTCCTCCGGGGCCTCGGCGCCGCCCACCGAGGGATAGAACCCGGCCAGCGGATGCGCGGCGCCGGCCAAGAGCAGGTCGTGCACCGCCCCGAAGAGCAGGTTCACCGGAGGCTGGCCGGGGGCGGCCCCCGAGGCCAGGGCCAGGAGCGCCGGGGTCCCGGCCACGCGGGCGGCGAGCGCCGCGTAGAGCGGGGAGCGCCCCGTGCACATCCGGGCGAAGAAGCGGAATTCGTCGGCGAGCCGCTCCGGCTCCCGGTTGAAGGCGGTCAACGGCGCTCCCGGAGGAAGGGCCCGGCCCGGCGGGCGGTTCAAAGAAGTCGTGGAACCCCATTATACTCGTCCGGATGTCCGCCCCCTCGCCGCTCGACCCCATCGAGGTCCGACTCGCCCCCTGGCCCCGGCTGCCCTGGCCGGTGGACTGGGCGGCGCTGTTCGGCCGCACCGCCCCCCTGGGCCTGGAGCTGGGCTTCGGCAACGGGGAGTTCCTGGAACGGCTGGTGCGCGGGCGGCCGGAGACCGACTGGGTGGGGGCGGAGATCTCCTGGGCCTCGGCCACCCGGCTCCTGCGCCGGCTGGAGGACGCCGGGGCCGCCAACGCCCGGGTCCTGGTCGGGGACGGGGTGTTCCTGCTCGAGCACCTCTTCGCCCGCGACTCCCTGGACGAGATCTACGTCAACCACCCCGATCCCTGGCCCAAGAAGCGCCACCACGAGCGCCGGGTGATCCGGCCCGCGTTCCTGGACCTGGCCGCCCGGCGGTTGAAGCCGGGAGGGCGCCTGACCGTGGTCACCGATCACGCCGGGTACGCGGCCTGGATCGCCGAGACCCTGGAGGGCCAGAGCGCCCTTCGCTCCGATTTTCCCACCACCTGGGTGCGCGAGCTGCCCGGACGCTCCCCCACCAAGTACGAACGGAAGGGGGTGGAGGCCGGCTCCACCATCCACTATTTCGTGTGGCGCAAGGCCGCCGCCGGGGGCCCCGAGCCCCCCCACGTCGAGACCGAGGACACCATGCCCAACGTGCTCCTGGAGGGCCCGCTCCCCTCCTCCGATCTGCTCCCCGGATTCCGCCGCCGCACCTGGCGGGAGGACCGCCGGGGGATTCCGGTCCTGATCCAGCTCCTCTCCGTGTTCCGGCGGGGGGACGGCGCCGAGTGGCTGGTGGAGGCCCGGGTCCAGGAAGGCGGGTTCACCCAGCACGTGGCCCTCTCCGTGACCCCCCGGGCGGAGGGCCGCGTCCTGGTCAAACCCGCGGCCATCGGGTTCCCCCGTCCCACCCACGGGGTCAAGCGGGCGGTGCGCCGGCTCACCGAGCTGCTCCTGGCCGCGCACCCCGGGCTCCGCCTGGTCTCGACCACGGTGGGGGACCCGGATCCGGAAGCGGGCCCGGCCGCGGCCGAACCGGGTCCCGGGCCGGAGCCGGAGGCCCGGGACTGAGCGCGGCTCCGGTCACGCCCGGCCCGCCCGCGGCGCCCCCGGTGGCGGGATGAGCGTGTCCCTTTCCGCCCTGCTCTGGGTCGTGCTCGCGGTCTACGGGACGGTGATGTTCCTGATCTCCCCCACCGCCCGGCGCTTCGGGGAGTTCTACGCCGGCCGCCGGGCCGACGGGGCCGAGGTGGGGGCGGGTCTCCTCACCGGCTCGGTGGTGATCTCCTGGATCTTCGCCAAGTCCATCACCAACGCGGCCAACCTGGGGGAGCGCTTCGGGCTGGTGGGGGCGGTGGCCTACGCGGGCTGGTATCTTTCCATCCCGGTGGCCGGGTACGTCATCTACCGCATCCGTCGCCGGTCCGGAGTGGGGAGCCTGTCCGAGCTGGTGACCCTCAAGTACGGCCGCGCCGCCACCCTGGCCTTCCTGCTCGTGGTGCTGGTCCGGCTCACCAACGAGGTGTGGTCCAACACCGCGGTGGTCGGCACCTACTTCGGCCCCGCCGGCACCCTCCCCTACTTCGCCGCGGCCATGGCCTTCGCCCTGGCCACCCTGGCCTACACCCTCCGGGGCGGGCTCCGGAGCTCCATCCTCACCGACGGCATCCAGTTCGCCCTGGGCCTGGTGCTGCTGGTGTTCGTGCTGGGGCTGATCGTCCCCGCCGACGGTGCCCGCCGCCTGGCCGCCTCCGGCACCTGGGACCTGGCCGGGGGGGTGGACCTGCTCCTGGTGGCCCTGCTCCAGTCCTTCAGCTATCCCTTCCACGACCCCGTGCTCACCGACCGCGCCTTCATCACCCGCCCCGGGGTCATGCTCCGGAGCTACCTCGCCGCCGGGGTCATCGCCGGCGCCTTCATCGTTCTCTTCGGCCTGGTCGGGGTCCACGCCCGGAACGCCGGCCTGGAGGCGGCCCAGGACGTCCCCTTCCAGGTCGCCCGCTCCTTCGGGCTGGTGGCCCTGGTGGTCACCACCGTGCTCATGATGGTCTCGGCCGGCTCCACCCTGGACTCCACCCTGAGCTCCTTCAGCAAGGCGGTGGTGCAGGACCTGGGCGGGGAGCGCGGGACCGGTCCCGCCGCCGGCCTCAGCGCCCGGCTGACCCGGGGACTGGAGCGGGCGGGGAGCCTCCGGGTGGGGCGCTGGGTCATGGTGGCGGCGGTGGCGGTGGGATCCATCCCCCTCTTCACCGGGGCGGCCATCCTCAAGGCGACCACGGTCAGCGGCACCATGGTGCTCGGCCTCGCCCCGGTGTTTCTCCTGTTCGCCTGGCCGAGGCCCCGAGCCCTCGCCTTCCACCTCGCCCTGTGGCCGGGGGTGGCCCTGGGGGCGCTCTACGCCGCGGGCCGGGTCCCCGCCGCCTGGTCCCTGGGGGGCGGACCCCACGCCGACCTCCTGGGGGTGAACGCCTGGGGAACCCTGATCGTGTTCGGGGGGTTCCTCGTGGGGGCGGCCCTGGACACCGCGCTCCGCCGGCCCCACCGAGCGCCGGACCGGGGCCGCCCCCCTGGACCCGTCTCGACACCCCCCCCGGCCGCCGGGTAGAGTTCTCGCGCCCGGACGGCGGCCCGGGACCCCCACCGGGGCCTCGGACCCGCCGTTCCCCCGCTTTCAGGACGCCCGAACCACCTTGTCCCCACGGACGGCGCCGCCGTCCCCGGAGGAGACCGGCATGCGCGACGCGGTGAAGCAGCTCTGGCCGGAGCTGGAGTGGATCCAGGACCCAGGCCTGCGCGAGCAGACCCTGGCCACCTGGGTCCGCGCCTTCGAGCTCAGCCCCCTCACCCCCGGGGATCTCGAGACCATCCCCTTCACCCTCCTCGTCCCCGGCTGCACCACCACCTTCATGGAGCACAAGCGGGCGGTGGTCCACATCGCCCGGCGCTCGGCGGAGGCGATGATGGAGCACATGCCGGGGGCGCTCCCCATCGACATGGACGTGCTCATCGCCGGGGCCATCCTCATCGACGTGGGGAAGCTGCTGGAGTACGAGACGGTGGACGGCAACACCCGCCAGAGCGTCCGGGGCAAGTCGCTCCGCCACCCCTTCACCGGGGTCGCGGTGGCCATGGCCTGCGGGGTGCCGGACGCGGTCTGCCACCTCATCGCCGCCCACTCCGAGGAGGGGAACCTGGTCAAGCGCTCGGTGGAGGCGATCATCGTCCACCACGCCGACTTCATGAGCTACCTGCCCTTCAAGGCCATCGCGGGCTGACGCCCGTCCGGGAGGAGAACCGATCATGACCGACACCGGGAACGGGACCGTCTCCGCCGCCATGGCGCGGTGGGCGGCCGGGCTGCGCTTCGAGGACCTTTCCGCCGACGCCGTCTACCAGGCCAAACGCTTCCTGCTCGATTCCCTGGGCTGCGCCCTGGGGGGGCTGGTCCAGCACGACGTGCGGATCGCCATGGACGTGCTGGAGGAGACCGCGGGCGAGGGCCCGGCCTCGGTGGTCGGGCTCCGGCGCCGGGTGGACCCGGTGTCGGCCGCGCTGGCCAACGCCCTCATGATCCGGGTCATGGACTACAACGACATCTACTGGAAGCAGGACCCGTCCCACCCCTCGGACCTCATCCCCGCCGCCCTGGCCGGGGCGGAGCGGTCGGAGTCCGGCGGCCGGGAGCTGATCGTGGGGATCGTGCTCGGCCACGAGTTCGAGATGCGCCTCTGCGAGGCCGCGGTGCCCGGCATCCGGGAGCGGGGCTGGCACCACGCCACCCTCACCGCCTTCGTCTCCCCCATCGTGGCCGGACGCATGCTCCATCTCTCCGCGGAGAAGATCCAGCACGCGATCGGGATCTCGGCCAGCCGCCACGCCACCCTGGGCGCGGTGACCGCGGGCAAGCTCACCATGATGAAGAACACCGTCGATCCCATGGCCACCCAGAGCGGGGTCCTGGCCGCGCTCCTGGCCGAGCGGGGCTACACCGGGCCCGAGCACGTGATCGAGGGCAAGGAAGGCATCGTCCACTGCCTGGGCCCGGACTGGAAGCTGGAGGTGCTGACCGAGGGCCTGGGCGAGGCCTGGCGCATCACCCGCTGCGGGATGAAGTTCTTCCCCACCGAGGCCCTCACCCACGCCCCCATCTCCGCGGTGCTGGACCTGGTCCACGAGCACGGCCTGAAGCCGGACGAGGTGGAGGCGGTGCACATCTTCTCCCTGGCCCGGGCCGCCGACATCCTCGCCGATCCCTCCAAGTACGACCCCCGGTCCAAGGAGACCGCCGACCACTCCCTCCCCTACGTGATCGCCGCCGCCCTGGTCGACGGCCAAGTGACCCCGGCCCAGTTCAAGCCGGAGAAGATCATGGACCCGGCCATCCGGGCCCAGCTGCCCAAGGTCAAGGTGACCGCCGACCCGGAGATCGAAAAGGTCTTCCCGGCCCTGCAGCGGGTGCGGGTGATCATCGACACCGACGACGGCCGGGAGTTCACCCGGGAGCTGGACTATCCCAAGGGGGACCCGCGGAACCCGCTCACCGACGCCGAGATCGAGGAGAAGTTCGACGCCCTCGCCTCCCCGGTCCTGGACGCCGCCGGCCGCAAGCGGGTCAAGGACGCGGTGTGGAACCTGGAGTCGGCGGGCTCGGTGACCGAGGTCATGAAGCTCATGGCCGGGGCGGGACCGGCGGCCGGCTAGTCCAGCGCCACCTCCCGGGTGTCCCCGGCGGCGAGGGTGTACACCGTGCCCCGCACCCCCACCCGGACCTCCCGGGCCGCGCAGGGGGAGGCGTGGAGGCGGATGCGCGCGTGGTCCAGGTCCACCTCCAGGCAGTGGCCGCGGTAGCGGATCTCGAAGCGCAGGCAGTCGATCTCCTCGGGCAGGACAGGGTCCATCCACAGCACGCCTCCGCGGGGCTCCATCCCCGTGTAGCCGCGCTGGACCATGTCCACTGTGCCCGCCATGGCGCCGAGGTGGATCCCCTCCGGGGTGGTGCCCCCCTGGATGTCGGAGTAGTCGCTCTCCAGGGCCTCGCTCAGGAAGCTCCAGGACCGTTCGCGGTCGAAGCGGGCCAGCACCCAGGAGTGGACCACCCGGCTCAGGGTGGAGCCGTGGGAGGTGCGCTTCAGGTAGTAGTCGATGTTGCGGCCGATGGCACCCTCACGGGTCTCGTAGCCCAGGCGCTCGAAGATCTCCCGGATCACCTCCGAGGAGAGCAGGTAGAAGAGCATGAGCACGTCGGCCTGCTTGGAGGCCTTGTAGCGGTTGGGGGTGTCGTGCTCGGACTCCAGGATCCGGTCCAGGCGCTGGATGTCCCCGTATTTCTCCCGGTAGCCGTCCCAGTCGAACTCCTCCAGCTTCTCGTAGCCCTCGAACTGGCTGATGATCCCGTCGTCGTGGAAGGGGATCTTCATCTTCCGGGTCACGTCTTCCCAGTGGTCCAGCTCGGTGCGGCTGAGGCCGAGATCCTCCCAGATCTCCTGGCGCCGCTTGCCCGGAAGCTCCTCCAGGACCTCCAGCGCGCGGAGGAGCACCCACACCGCCATGACGTTGGTGTAGGCGTTGTTGTCCAGGCCGCCCTCCTCCGCCCCGGGGTAGCCGTCGTGGTACTCGTCGGGGCCCATCACCTTCAGGATCTCGTAGCGGTCCAGGGTCCGGTTGTAGGTGGCGATGCTGGCCCAGAAGCGGGCGATCTCCAGGATCAGCTCCGCCCCGTAGTAGGACATGAACTCGGCGTCGTGGGTGACCTGGTGGTACTGCCAGACGTTGTAGGCGATGGCGATGTTGATGTGGCGCTGGCGGTGGGACCGGTCCGGGATCCAGCGTCCCGAGCGGGGGTTCAGGTGCAGGACCTGGCTCTCCTCCCGTCCGTTGCTCCCGCTCTGCCAGGGGAACATGGCCCCGCGGTAGCCCGCCTCCCGCGCCGCCCACCGGGCCTCGGGCAGCCGGCGGTAGCGGTAGAGGAGGAGGGAGCGGGTGAGCTCGGGCACGCTGTAGTTGAGGAAGGGGAAGATGAAGAGCTCGTCCCAGAAGATGTGACCCCGGTAGGCCTCCCCGTGGAGGCCCCGGGCGGGAACCCCGACGTCCAGGTCCACGGTGTGGTAGGAGGCGGTCTGGAGGAGGTGGAAGATGTGCAGGTTCAGGATCCGCGCCGCCCGCTCCTCCCCCTCCAGGGCGATGTGGCAGCGCCGCCAGAGCTGGTCCCAGGCCAGCTCGTGCCGGGTGAGGAGGGCGTCGAAGCCGGGGGCGTGGGCCAGCACCGCCTCCGCCTCCAGGGCGCTCTCGGACACCGCGCGGTCCCGGGAGCTGGCCAGGGCCACGATCTTCTCCACCGTGACCGGCTCTCCCGGCTCCAGGTCCAGGGTGACCTCCTGGCCGATGCACGCGGCCTCCTCCAGGGGCTTCCGCTTCACCTTGGCCTCCTCCTCGTCCCCCCGGAAGACCCGGACCCGGGCCGCCTCCGCGAACCGGAGGTGGGACTGGACCGTCTCCACCTGGAGCAGGAACGACTCCCGGTCCAGGGTCCGGGCGGCCACCGGCCGCAGGTGCTTGCCGTTGAGATCGGAGTAGCGCGGGACCCCCGCGTTCTCCACCCGCCCGTCCAGGAGCGCCCGCACGTGCAGGGTGCCCCCGGACTCGCTCAGGAAGGTGGTCTGGAGCCCGGCCAGGTGGTGGGAATCCATGCTCACCAGCCGCCGCTGCGTCACCGTCACCCGGCGACGGTGGCCGTCCTCGACGTCCATCCGGCGGACCAGGAGCCCGCGTTTCAGGTCCAGCTCCTGCCGGTAGGCGTGCAGGGTCCACCGGTCGGGGTGGAACCAGGCCCCGCCCTCGAAGCGGAAGGTCAGGGGGAGCCAGTTGGGGAGGTTGACCAGGCTCTCGTTCTCGACCTCCCGGCCGGAGATGGTGGTCACCAGCCGGTTGTACCCGCCGGCCCGGTAGGTGCCGGGATAGTGGGTGCCGTCGGCTTCCGTCTCGGGGCCCGCCCCCCGGGTGGCGACGTAGCCGTTCCCCAGGGTGCAGAGCGCTTCCCGCAGGCCTTCCTGATCCGGATCGTATCCCTCGTAGACCACCGACCACACGCTCATCGGCTTCCCCCTTCCAGACGGTCGGCCAGGGCGTCCAGGAATAGCCGCGCCGCCTCCGGGTCGGGGAGGGCGAAGCGGGCCCGGCTGGGCCGCTTTCCCCGGCCCACCACCACCCCGAACCCGGGGTCGGGCAGGGCGGCGAAGGCGTCCTCGTCGGTCTCGTCGTCGCCCAGGTAGATGGGGGTCACCGACCCCGCCTCCAGTCCGAGAGCCTTCAGGAGCCAGAGCACCGCCTTCCCCTTGTCCCAGTCCGCGGCCGGGCGGAGCTCGAAGATCTTCTTCCCCCCCGTCTTCCGCAGTTCGGGCTCGATGGCCGCGGTGGCGTCCACCGCCTTCTCCAGGGCCGCCTCCCCCTCCGGATCCCGGACCCGGCGGAAATGCACGGCGAGGGCGAACCGCTTGCGCTCCAGCCGCGCCCCCTCCACCTCCTCCACCGGGCCCCGCAGGGCTTCCCCGGCCCGGTCCAGGCCGGGCAACGCCCGTTTCCCCGCCTCGTGCTGGTGGGACTCGCCTTCCGGGGACCGGAGGTCGAATCCGTGGCTTCCCGCGTACCAGATGCCGTCCAGGGCCACGTGCTTCCGCACGTCGTCCAGGTCGCGCCCGCTCACCACCGCCACCGGGCAGAGCCCGGCCAGCCGCTTCACCGTGGCCCGGGCGGCCTCGGACAGGTTCGCGGCCTCGGGATCGTCCACGATGGGGGTGAGGGTTCCGTCGTAGTCCAGGAATACCGCCGGAGGGGCCCGGTCCAGGGCCGCGTCCAGGGCCCCGGGGTCGTCCAGGGGGGAGGGGAGCTTGGAAATCGGGGTGCCCGGGTCCGAGTCCCCGGCGGGGGCCGGGGCCTCCGCCTCGTCCTCGAAGCGGAAGACGTCCAGGGCGGGGACCACCACCGCGGCGCCGTGCTCCCGGAGGGCCCCGGCCTGGCCGGACCGGTCCACCCCCACCACCAACCCGAAACCCCCGCGCCGGCCCGCTTCCACCCCGGCCTGGGCGTCCTCCACCACCGCCGCCCGGGAGGGCTCCACCCCCAGGCGCCGGGCCGCCTCCTCGAAGATGTCGGGGGCGGGCTTCCCGGCCAGGTCCAGGTCGTCGGAGTCCACCCCGTCCACCTTGACGTCGAAGCGGTCCAGCACCCCGGCCGAGGTGAGCACCGCCTCCGCGTTCCGGCTGGCCGAGATCACCGCCACCTTGAGCCCGCGCGACCTGAGGGCGGCGATGAAGTCCAGGGCGCCCGGGTAGGTCTCCGCCCCGCGCTCCTCCAGCATCCGGCGGAAGATCCGGTTCTTGCGGTTCCCGAGCCCGCAGACCGTCTCCCGGTCCGGGGGATCCCCGGGGTCGCCGCGGTCGAGGGAGATCCCCCGGGACTCCAGGAAGCTCTGCACGCCGTCGTAGCGGGGCTTCCCGTCCACGTACTTCCGGTACTCCCGGTCCTCGTCGAAGGGGTGGAAGTCCTCCCCCTCCCGGTCCTTCAGGTAGGCGTCGAACATCTCCTTCCAGGCCGCGGCGTGGAGGCGGGCGGTCCGGGTGACCACCCCGTCCATGTCGAAGATGACCGCCTGCAGACGATGGGAGGGAAAACGGGGCGGCGAACCGGTCTCGGTCATGGGAATCTCCTGCGGAACATGATGGTTTGACGATGAAGGCGGGGTCCGAAACCCCGTCCTTCCATTTATACCGCAAATCGCCCGTTCCTGCCCCGGAGGCGGGCCTCCCCTCACCGGGCGGACCGGTTGGGGGCGACGCTCAGGCGAGGGCCGGGGGACGCCCCGGGGACGCCCCGGGGACGTCCGAGGGCCCCCGGGAACCCCTCTTCCGGCCTCCGGAGCCCCTGGGAGAACCCCCCCGCCAGGCCCTATAATCCTGGCCCCGGCATGGACCACAGGAGGTCGGCAACATGGGTCAAACCGTCGTGGAAAAGATCGCCGAACGGCACCTCGCCGACGGCGCCCCGTCCCATCCGCTCCGGACCGGGGACTACGTCTCCATCCGCCCCCGTCACGTGATGACCCACGACAACACCGCCGCGGTGATGAAGAAGTTCGAGGGACTGGGCGTGCCCCGGATCCCCGACCCGCGCCAGCCGGTGTTCACCCTCGACCACGACATCCAGAACACCTCGGAGGGGAACCTCTCCAAGTACCGCGCCATCGAGGCCTTCGCCCGGGAGCAGGGGGTGGACTTCCACCCCGCCGGAAGCGGGATCGGCCACCAGATCATGGTCGAGGAGGGCTACGTGGTGCCCGGGTCCTTCGTGGTGGCCTCGGACTCCCACTCCAACATGTACGGGGCCCTGGGCGCGGTGGGAACCCCGGTGGTGCGCACCGACGCCGCCGCCATCTGGGCCGCGGGGACCTTCTGGTGGCAGATCCCCCGCACGGTGCAGGTGGTGCTGGAGGGCGCGCTTCCCGGGGGCGTCTCCGGCAAGGACGTGATCGTGGCCCTGTGCGGGCTCTACAACCACGGCGAGGTGCTGAACGCGGCGGTGGAGTTCGCCGGCCCCGGGGTGGCCTCGCTCTCCATGGAGGCCCGGCTCACCATCTCCAACATGAGCACCGAGTGGGGCGCCCTGGTGGGCTGGTTCCCGGTGGACGCGGCCACCTGCGCGTTCATGAAGACGGTGCAGGAGCGGCTGGCCGCCCGGGGCCTGGAGCGCTTCCGCGACCAGGACCTGGCCGCCTGGGCCGCCTCTCCCCTGGGCCCCGACCCCGACGCGGACTACGCGGGGCGGATCGTGCTCGATCTCTCCGCCCTCACCCCCCACGTCTCCGGCCCCGACACCGTCCAGGCCATGACCTCCCTGGCCGAGCTGGACGCCCGGAACGTGGCCATCGACAAGGCCTACATCGTCTCCTGCGTGAACTCCCGGCTGGAGGACCTCACCGCCGCCGCCCGGGTCCTGGCCGGGAAGCACGTGGCCGAGGGGGTGGAGCTGTACCTGGCCGCGGCCAGCCGGCGGGTGCAGGAAGCGGCCGAGGCCTCGGGAGTGTGGGCCACCCTGCTCGAGGCCGGCGCCCGGCCCCTTCCCCCCGGGTGCGGACCCTGCATCGGCCTCGGGGCCGGGCTCCTGGAGCCGGGCGAGGTGGGGATCTCCGCCACCAACCGGAACTTCAAGGGGCGGATGGGCTCCCGCGAGGCGCAGTGCTACCTGGCCAGCCCCGAGGTGGTGGCGGCGAGCGCGGTGGCGGGGCGGATCACCGGACCGGGGAAGCTCTCCCATCGGAAGCTCACGCCGCGCTTCCAGGAGCTGGAGAGCGCCGCCCCCGAGGCCCCGGCGCGGGTGGAGATCCTGGACGGGTTCCCGGAGCGGGTGACCGGCCGCCTGGTCTTCCTGCCCCCGGACAACCTCAACACCGACGGCATCTACGGCAAGGACTACACCTACCGGGAGGACATGACCCGCGAGGACATGGCCCGGGTGGTGATGGAGAACTACGATCCCGGCTTCGGGGGCAAGGTGCGCCCCGGGGACGTGGTGGTGGGCGGGTTCAACTTCGGCACCGGCTCCAGCCGGGAGCAGGCGGTGACCGCGCTCCAGGCCAAGGGCATCCCCCTGGTGGTGGCCGGGGACTTCTCCCAGACCTACCTGCGCAACGCCTTCAACAACGGGTTCGTGTGCATCGAGAGCCCGAAGCTGGTGCGGCGGCTCCGCGAGCAGTTCGCGGACCCGATCGCCGCCGGCGAGAGGACCCTCGTCCCCGGCGAGGAGCTGGAGGTGGACTTCACCACCGGTAACCATCCGGTGGCGGGGCGAGACCTTCCGGTTCCCTCCCCTCTCCACCGTGCCCCAGGCCCTGGTGGTGGCGGGGGGGGTGGAGAACCTGGTCCGGGCCGGCGCCCGCGACCGGCACTGAGTTTCCGGCCCGGGCCCGCGCCCGGGTCCCGATCGACCACGATCCCGGCCGGGCCGGCGCGGACGGCCCCGGCGGACGCAACGGAAGGAGCTGAACGGATGGCGCGGTACACGGTGGTGGCCATGCCCGGGGACGGCATCGGCAAGACGGTGCTCCCGGAATCGGTGCGGGTGCTGGATGCGGTGGGTTTCGACGCGGAGTACGTCCACGCCGACATCGGCTGGGACTTCTGGGTCAACGAGGGGAACGCGCTTCCCGAGCGGACGGTGGAGCTTCTGGCCGAGCACAAGCTGGGCCTGTTCGGCGCCATCACCTCCAAGCCCAAGAAGGAGGCGGCGGGCGAGCTGCGGGCCGACCTCCGCGACCAGGGGTTCAGCTACTTCAGCCCCATCGTGGGACTCCGGCAGCGGTTCAGCCTGGACGTCTGCATCCGGCCCTGCCGCTCCTTCCCCGGGAACCCCCTCAACTTCATCCGCCGCACCCGGGACGGCGGCTTCGAGGAGCCCCTGGTGGACGCGGTCATCTTCCGCCAGAACACCGAGGGGATGTACGCGGGGGTGGAATGGACCGATCCCCCGCCGCCGGTGCGGGCGGCCCTGGAGTCGCACCCCAAGTTCAAGGCCTTCTCCGGGGTCTCCGGCCCCGACCTGGCCGTCTCCACCCGGATCGTCACCCGCCCCGCCGCGCGGCGGATCATGCGGGCCGCCTTCGAGTACGCGAAGAAGCACGGCTACGAGTCGGTCACGGTGTGCGAGAAGCCCAACGTGCTGCGCGAGACCTCGGGGATGATGGAGGACACCGCCCGCGAGGTGCAGAAGGACTTCCCCGGCATCCAGCTCCGGTCCACCAACATCGACGCCCAGATGATGTGGCTGACCAAGAACCCCGAGGACTACGGGGTGCTGGTGGCCGAGAACCTGTTCGGGGACATCGTGTCCGACGCCTTCGCGGGGCTGGTGGGCGGCCTCGGCTTCGCCTGCTCCGGGAACATCGGGCGACGAGGTGGCGGTGTTCGAGCCCACCCACGGTTCCGCTCCCAAGTACCAGGAGCTGGATCCCCCCATCGTGAACCCCATGGCCATGATCCTCTCCGCGGCCATGCTCCTGGACCACGTGGGGGAGACCGAGAAGGCGCTGACGGGTCCGGAACGCGGTGGCGGCGGTGGTGCGCGAGGGGAAGGTGCGGACCTACGACATGATGCGGCTCTCCGGCGGGGCCAAGGCCATCGGCCAGGGGGCGGCCACCACCACCCGGATGACCGACGCCATCCTCGCCGCGCTCGACTAGACGGACAGGGCCGCGGGGAGGCGGTCCGCGCCGGCGCGGACGGCCAGGGAGGACGGACGATGACGACGGCAGCGGGAACCACGGAACCGGGGCGCGGGGAGGCGGGGCGGAGCGAGGCCGACGTGCGCTCGGACTGCCGGGTGACGGTGGAGAGCCGCTCCGGGGGCGGGCTCGAGCTCGAGGTGGCCTCCAAGGTCGAGCCCTACTACGGGGACCGGCTCCGGGCGCAGGTCCGCGAGGTCCTGGAGGCGCTGGGGGTGGAGCACGCCCGGGTGGCGGTGGACGACCGGGGGGCGCTCCCCTGGGCGGTGTCCGCCCGCCTGGAGGCGGCGGTCCGGCGGGCCGGCCTCGGAAGGACGCGCCGGGCGCTGCCGGAGACGGTCCCGGCCCCGGTCCCCTCCACCCGCGACCGGCTCCGCCGCTCGCGGCTCTACCTGCCCGGCTCCGAGCCCAAGTTCTTCGTGAACGCCCGGCTCCACCGCCCCGACGGGGTCATCCTGGACCTGGAGGACTCGGTCCATCCCGACGAGAAGGACAGCGCCCGCATCCTGGTCCGGAACGCGCTCCGGGCGGTGGGCTTCGCCCCCTGCGAGCGCATGGTCCGGATCAACCAGCTCCCCCTGGGGCTCGCGGACCTGGAGGAGGTGGCCCCCGAGGGCCCGGACCTCATCCTCATCCCCAAGACCGAGACCCCGGACCAGGTCCACCAGGTGGACGACGCGGTGCGGAAGATCGTGGCCGGAGCCGGCACCGGGCACACGGTGTGGCTGATGCCGATCCTGGAGTCGGCCCTGGGGGTGGAGAACGCCTTCGCCATCGCCTCCGCCTCGCCGCGGGTGGTGGCGTTGACCATCGGGCTGGAGGACTACACCGCCGACCTGGGGGTGGCCAAGACGCGGGACGGGGCCGAGACCCTCTACGCCCGGAACCGCCTGGTCAACGCGGCCCGGGCCGCCCACGTCCAGGCCATCGACTCGGTCTACGGCGACGTGGAGGACCTGGACGGGCTCCGGGCCTGGGGCGAGCGCTCCCGGGCCATGGGCTTCGAGGGGATGGGCTGCGTCCATCCCCGCCAGATCGAGGTGGTGCACGCGGCCTTCGCGCCCTCCCCGGAGGAGCTGGAGAAGGCCCGGCGGATCGTGGCCGCCTTCGAGGAGGCCCGGTCCCAGGGGCGCGGGGTGGTGAGCCTGGGGTCCAAGATGATCGACGCGCCGGTGGTGAACCGGGCCCGGAAGCTGGTGGAGCGGGCCCGGGAGATGGGACTGGCCGCCGGGGAGTAGTCCCGGCGGCGCGGGGAACGGACGCCGGGACGGCCGGAGGGCCGGGCGGCGGAGCGCCAAGGAGAATGCGAGCGTGAGTGCCAAGGGCGGGATGGTGAAGAACGCGGCCGGGCGGATGGTGCCGGTGCGGGTGAACGGACGGGACCAGGTTCCCTTCCAGGGGGTGGACGGGCACCGGCCGGAGGGAGCCAAGCAGGGGCCCCCGGTCCGGTCCTGCGCCGACTACCCTCGGAAGGGGTCCAAGCTCGTCCCGGACCTGGAGACCGCGCTCCGGCTCTGCGGCCTGGGCGACGGGATGACGATCTCCAACCACCACCACCTCCGGAACGGCGACCGGGTGGCCCTGGCCGCCCTCCAGGCCGCCGAGCGGCTGGGGGTGAAGGACCTCATGTGGTTCCCCAGCGCGTCCTTCCCCTGCCAGGCCCCGGTGGTGGACCTCATGGACCGGGGGGTGGTGCACCACATCGAGGGGAGCATGAACGGCCCCCTGGGCGAGTATTGCTCCCGGGGGAGGATGCGCGGCCTGGGGGTGCTCCGCTCCCACGGCGGCCGCTGGCAGGCCATCCAGGACGGCGAGGTGCACATCGACGTGGCCGTGATCGCCGCCCCCACCGCCGACGCCTTCGGGAACGCCGACGGCTCCCACGGCCCCTCGGCCTGCGGCTCCCTGGGCTTCGCGCTGGCCGACAGCGTGTACGCGGACCGGGTGATCGTGGTCACCGACAACCTGGTCGACTTCCCCTGCATCCCCTGGCAGATCCAGGGCAACCACGTGGACTACGTGGTGCAGGTGGACTCCATCGGCGACCCGGCCCAGATCGTCTCCGGCACCACCCAGATCACCAAAAGCCCCGACCGGCTCCTGATCGCCCGCTACGTGGCCGAGTTCCTGCGCGCGGCGGGGATCATGCGGGACGGCTTCTCCTTCCAGGCCGGGGCGGGGGGGATCGCCCTCGCCTTCGTGGCCTACCTCCGGGACATGATGCGCGAGGCCGGGGTCCGGGCCCGGTTCATCCGCGGCGGCTCCACCCGGGTACTGGTGGAGATGCTCCGGGAGGGGCTCACCGGCTACATCCTGGACGGGCAGACCTTCGACCTCGACGCGGTGCGTTCCATCGGCGAGGACCCCCGCCACGTGGCCACCTCCCCCTTCACCTCCTACAACTTCCACGGCAAGGGCAACTTCGCCTCCATGGTGGACGCGGTGGTGCTGGGGGCCACCGAGGTGGACGTGGACTTCAACGCCAACGTCAACACCCACTCCGACGGGCTCCTCCTGCACGGGATCGGCGGGTGGCAGAACTGCCTCTACGCCGGCTGCACCATTCTCGCCGTCCCCTCCTTCCGCGACCGGATCCCGGTGATCCTGGACCGGGTGACCACCTTGACCGGCCCCGGGGAACTCATCGACGTGGTGGCGACCGAGAGGGGGATCGCCGTCAATCCCCGCCGGCGGGATCTGCTGGACGCGGTGAAGGGCTCCGGGCTCCCGGTCCGGGACATCCACGACTTGAAGGCGGAGGTGGAGGCGGTGTGCGGCGGCGCCCCCTCCCGGCCGGTCCTGGGCGACGAGCCGGTGGCGGTGATCAAGTGGGTGGACGGCACCGTGATCGATTCGGTGTGGAAGGTGCTGTAGGGCGGCCGAAGCTCGCCCGGGCCGGGCGGCTGGTGGTGGCCGGAGGTCCGCGCTGAATCGGCTCCGGGTATCCGCCCGCCGCCCCCCGGTCTATGATGACGGGGAGGAGGACCCGCCCATGGACCGTGATCGCACCTTCACCGGCGCTCCCTGGGAGATCCAGGTCGGTTACTGCCGGGCCATCCGCGCCGGCAACCGGGTGGCCGTCTCCGGCACCGCCCCGGTGGCCGAGGACGGCGGGGTCCACGCCCCCGGCGACCCCTACGCCCAGGCCCGGCGCTGCCTGGAGATCCTGGTCGGCGCCCTCGGGAACCTCGGGGCCGGCCCCGAACACGTGGTCCGCACCCGGATGTTCGTGACCGACATCTCCCGGTGGGCGGAGTACGGACGCGCCCATGCCGAGGTGTTCGGGAACCATCCCCCGGCCACCACCATGGTCGAGGTCCGCGCCCTCATCCACCCCGACATGATGATCGAGATCGAGGCCGACGCCCTCCTTCCCGACGACCGCTGACCCCCACCTTCCCATCGGAGGAAACCATGGCCGAGTTCGCATCCCTGCTCGAGGAGACCCTGGAGGCCTGGCGCGACGTGCGCGAGGGCCTGATCGAGGAGGTGGAGAACATCCCCGCCGACAAGTTCGACTTCCGCCCCGCTCCCGGGGTGCGGAGCGTGAAGGAGTTGGTGCAGCACATCCTGGAGGTGGCGATGTTGATGACCGGGGAGCTCACCCGGCCCGACACCGACTTCCGCCGCAAGCCCTGGCCGAAGCTGCTCAAGACCTACGCGGAGGCGGCCTACGACGCCCAGACCAAGCGCCAGCTGGTGAGCCTCCTCAAGCGGCAGATGAAGGAGGCGGAGAAGCAGTTCCAGAACGCCGGGGAGCTCGCGCTGTTCCAGTTCCTGACCCGCTTCGACGGCAAGGAGGGGACCAAGTTCACCTGGTTCCAGCACGGCATCGCCCAGGAGATGTACCATCGGGGGCAGATCACCCTCTACGCGCGGCTGCTGGGCCTGGAGCCGGCCCTCACCAGGCGCATCCGGGGTTGAAACCGGAACGGGGGGTTGCCTTGCGACGTTTCAGGGCCGGCATGGTTCCGCTGGCCGTGCTGCTGGTTGCCGCCGTGGGTCCGTCGTGCGGCGGGAACAGCCCGACTGGGCCGGCGCCCGTGATGCTATCCGTGGAGCCGGACCGTTCCACCGTACCGGCGGGAGCCACGAGACAGTTCATCGCACTGGTCACCGGAGCGGTCAACCGGACCGCCACATGGTCCGTGGACGGAGCAGCCGGAAACGGGACGATCGACCGCAGCGGGCTCTACACCGCTCCTGCCGCGGTGCCCGACCCCGTGCAGGTGACGGTCCGGGCGACGAGCCAGGCCGACACGAGCGTGAGCGGCACGGCTCTGGTGACCGTGCTTCCCGCAGGCCCGGTCACGACCGGCCTTGTCCGCGTTCCGGCGGGCTCGTTCACGATGGGAGATGGCAGCGCGACCTGCGGCACGAGTCAGGACCCGGTGACATTGACGGAGGAGTTCCACCTGGGGCAGACCGAGGTGACGAACGCGCAGTACCTGGAGATGGTGCAGTGGGCCTATGACCATGGGTATGTAACCGCGACGAGCAACTCGGTGAAGGACGCCATGGGGAGCACACAGCTCCTTCTCAGCCTGGATAGCCCCCACTGCCAGATCGCATTCAGCGGAGGGAACTTCAGCCTGCGCGATGCGGGGCACGGGATCAACCCGGACCATCCCGTGAACGAGGTGACCTGGTACGGAGCGGCGGCGTATTGCGACTGGCGAAGCCTCAGGGAGGGACTGCCGCAGGCGTACAGCCATGCAACCTGGGAGTGCAACGGGGGTGATCCCTACCGGGGGGCGGGGTACCGGCTGCCGACCGATGCGGAGTGGGAGTACGCGGCGCAGTACGGCGACGAGCGGGTCTACCCCTGGGGGAACGAGCCGTGGAGCGCGGCCCGGGCGAACTACGGGTTCGAGGTGGGGTGGACCCTGGCGGTGGGGAGCTACCCGGCGGAGAAGGAGATCGGGGGAGCGCCGCTCTACGACATGGCGGGGAATGTGAACGAGTGGTGCAACGACTGGTGGCGGTGCGAGGCGCATCCGGCCCCAACCGATCCTCCGGGGCCGGCCAGCGGCTCCTACCGGGTGCTTCGGGGCGGTTCGTGGGGCAGCTACCATACGCGGGATCTCCGCTGCTCGTACCGGGGGGAGTTCAATCCGGCCCACAGCTACGCCAGCCTCGGGTTCCGGATTGCCAGGACCAGCTCCGACCCGGTTTCCCTATCCCCCTCGTCCCGCCCCGGAGGTCGCGCAAGCCTGCCGGGGCTCCGATCGGCGTGGGCACCGCCGACTCCTCATCCATAGGCGCTCCGGCTACTCGCCGCCCAGGATCCCCCCGACCAGGCCGCCGCCCCGGCCCCCGCCCCCGGAGCGGTTGCTGGGCAGCCGCGGGATGAGCCAGGACAGGAAGGACTGGGTGCTCCGGGTCTGCAGGTACACGGTTCCGGTGCCCCGGAACTCGCAGATCAGGCCCTCGCCGGAGAAGATGGTGGACTTCCAGCCTCCCACCCGGCGCACGTCGAAGGTCAGCCCCTCGGTGAAGCCGACCACGTGCCCGGTGTCCACCACGTAGGGGCTCCCGCCCAGCTCCACCGCGTGGATGGCGCCGTAGCTGGAGAACACCACCGGCCCCCGGCCGGTGGCCTTGAGCAGGAAGAGCCCCTCGCTCCCGAAGAAGGTCCGGGCCCCGCCCCAGCTGATGTCCAGCCCCACCTCGGGCGGGGAGGCCAGGTACGACCCGGACTGCAGATAGAAGGTCTCCCCGGCCAGTTCCTTGGTGGAGATGTCGCCGGGGAGCGCCGGGGCCAGGGTGATCTCCCCCGGCCCGCCCCGGGAGGCGAAGCTGTTGAAGAACAGCGACTCCCCCCCAGCACCTTGCGTTTCAGGGCCCCCATGAGCCCCCCCTTCATCCCGGTCTGGATCTCCACGTTGGCGGTCATGCTCACCATGGCGCCTCCCTCGGCCTGGATGACCTCCTCGGCCTCCAGGGCCACCAGGGCCAGGGAGTAGGACGGCTGGTACTTGACGTCGATCTTCATGAACCGGATCTCCTCCTTGCTCGAAACCGCGGCCGGGCCTCCCGGGAATCATACGGGAATCGGGACTTCCGGGTTGCCCGGGCCGGGCCCGGAAAGGGGAAGCCGCCCCGGCGCGTGCCGGGACGGCTTCCCGAGAGTCATGCCTGCGGTTCGGACCCGCCCAACGCTACTTCAACCCGTCCAGCTCCTTCCGGAAGGCGGCGCGGGTGCGCTGGCGGATGGGACCGAAATCCGGCTCGATGGGGGGCTTCTCCTGGTGGAGCTTCATGACCTCCTGGATGGCCCGGTCGAGCTGGGTGTCCACCCCGCGGGCCAGGTCCTGGGGCATGTTCTGGACCACGATGTCCGGGTCCACCCCGTGGTTCTCGATCGCCCACCCCGCTCCCGGCTGCCACCAGGCGAACTCGGGCTGGGTGACCAGGCCCCCGTCCACGGTCTCCTTGTCCCCCCGGATGCCGACCACGCCGCCCCAGGACCGCATCCCGATCACCGGCGCCAGCTTCTCGAGCTGGATCGCGGCCGGGAAGATGTCCCCGTCGGAACCGGCGAACTCGTTGGTCAGGACCACGAAGGGGCCGTTCAGGACCTTCCCCGGGTAGGTGGAGAGGCCGCCCCAGCGGGCGCGGTCGAAGCTCAGGATGTGGCGCCGGAAGCGCTCCACGATCATCTGGGAGATCGCCCCGCCGCCGTTCCAGCGGTCGTCCACGATCATCCCTTCCTTGTCCAGCTGAGGATAGAACCAGGTGTTGAACTCGATCAGGCCGTCCTTCCACATGTCGGGGATGTGGATGTAGCCGACCTTGCCCCCGGTCTTCTCGGCCACGTACTCCCGGTTCCGGCGCACCCAGTCCGAGTAGTGCAGCTCGCCCTCGCTGCCCACCGTCTTCACCGCCACGTCGCGGGAGCCGTCCATGGACGGGCGGCTGTTCACGGTGAGGAGCACCGACTTCCCGGCCATGTCCTCGAAGGCGGAGTAGAAGCTCTCCCCCGGGGCGAAGGGACGGTGATTGACGGCGAGGATGTAATCCCCCTCCTTCACGTCCACCCCCGGCATGCGGAGCGGGGACTCCACGTTGTCCGCCGGGGCGCCGTGGTAGACGCGGGTCACCTTGTAGGCGTCCCCCTCGCGCTGGACGTCGGCGCCGAGGAGTCCGGTGGAGACGTGGGTGACGTGCACCCCCGGGTCACCGCCCCAGATGTAGGTATGGGAATTGTTGAGCTCCCCGATCACCTCCCCGATCAGGTCCTGGAGGTCGCTGCGGTCGGCGAGGCGGGGAAGCAGGGTGGCGTAGCGGTCGCGGATCGCCTTCCAGTCCAGGCCGCCCATCTTGGCGTCCCAGAAGAAGTCCCGCTCGTTCCGCCAGGCCTCGTAGTAGATCTGCTTCCACTCCTCCATCGGATCCAGGTCGATGACGGCGTCGGCCAGGGAGACCTTGGCCTCGGAGAGATCGCCGGGCGGGGCGCCCGCGTCCACCACGAAGATCTGCCCCTTGTCCTTCATCACCGCCACCTTCCCCGATTTGGGGGAAAGGGCGAAGGCGGAGACGCCCTCCATGAACGGCTTGGCCTGCTTCTTCTCCAGGTCGAAGCTCATGAGGGTGGCGTCGGGGCCTTCGGGGGCGAACAGCCCCGGCATCTCCGCGAAGCCCTTGAGGGGATGGGAGAGGAAGAATACCGCCTTGGAGGTGGCGGCGATGCCGGAGTAGCTCCCGTGGCCCACGGGGATCTCCAGCACCCGGTCGGCGAGGCCGTCGAAGTCGATCTTGACCGGCTCCGGGCCCTTCTTCTCCTCGTCCTTCCCCTTCTTGTCCTTGTCCGCCTTGGCGTCGGCCTTCTTCGCGTCGTCGCCCGGGGGCAGCCCTTCCACGTCCGCGAAGGGATTCTTCACGTCCTTGTTCAGGAGCACCAGGTAGGGCTTGGTGTTCTTGGCCTCCACGTTGTCCCAGTCCTGCTCGCCGAGGATGGGATTCACGGCGCGGTGGCTGAGGAAGTACAGGTACCGGCCGTCCGGATCCCAGGCCGGGGATCCGTCGTCGGTGTCGGGGCCGGTGACGGCGTGGACGTCGCCCCCCTGGGTGTCGTAGACGAAGACCGATCCGTAGTCCGAGTTCAGCGGCTTGGCGTAGGCCAGCCAGCGGCCGTCCGGGCTCCAGGCGTACTGCCGGATCTCCCCCTGCCGGGCCTGGTCCACCTTCCTCGGCGAACCGCCGGCGGCGGGGATCACGTACAGGGACTGGGTCTGGTCGGCGTAGGCCACCCACTTGCCGTCCGGGGACATCATGGGCGGGAAGTACCAGCCGGTCTCACCGGCCGGCTTCACCGTCTCGGCCTTGCCCCGGCCCCAGGCGTCCATGGTCCGGATCTCCTCCTCGCCGGGGGCGTCGGTCACGTAGACCAGCTTCTTCCCCTCGGGGCCGAAGCTGGCGAAGCGCTCCCGGGCCCCGCTCCCCCGGGTCACGGGCAGGGTGACGCCGTCCTTGACCGGGATCGAGAACACCTCGCCGCGGGAGGTGACGGCGAGCCGGTCCCCGTCGGGGGAGAGGTCGAACCAGGTCAGGTAGCGGCCCACGTCGGGATAGCGGACCCGGGTCAGCACCCGGTCGCTGGGGAGATCCACGCTCACCTTGCGCACCGAGTCGTCCTTGGGGTCGAAGACCTGGATGTCGGCGGCGAGGGTAAAGACGATCCGTCCGTCCGGCGCCATGGAGGGCCAGCGGGCGTCCCAGTCCTTGAAGTCGGTGTGGCGCTCGAGGCCGCTTCCGTCGGGCTGGATGGACCAGATGTCGACCGTCCCTCCCTGGTCGCTCAGGTAGTAGATGCTCCCCGCGTGCCACATGGGAAAGGCGTCGTTGCCGTCGAAGGTGGTGATCTTCCGGTAGTCCGCCTTCTTCGGGTCCCCCACCCAGATGTCGGAGGCGGTGCCGCCCCGGTACCGCTTCCAGGTGGCGAACTCCCGCTGCTTGCGGTTGAAGGCGTACATCCCGGTCTGGGGGTCGATGGAGAGGCGGGCCGCCCATCCGAGGGGGATCCGGGCCGGATCGCCGCCGTCGGCGGCCACGGTGTAGAGCTCGGTGTTGTGATGGGGATCGGAACGGTTGCTGCGGAAGATGACGTTCTTCCCGTCCGGGGTCCAGCCCACCACCTGGTCCGAGGCCGGGTGCCAGGTCAGGCGCACCGGCTCTCCCCCCTCGGCCGGGATCACGAAGACGTCGGTATTCCCGTCGTACTGGCCGCTGAAGGCGATCCGCTTCCCGTCCGGGGAGAAGTGGGCGAAGTACTCGTTGCCGGGATGGGTGGTGAGCCTCCGGGCGATGCCTCCCTGATCGGCCACCACCCACAGGTCGCCCTCGGCGGAGAAGACGATCCGGTTGCCGTTCAGATCCGGATAGCGGAAGTAGGCGTCGGTGGCCCACGCGGGCACCGCGCCGAACAGCAGCGCGGCCAAGCCCACAAGGAGCGCCAGTCGGGTGAGACGGTTGGTCATGGTTTTCCTCTTGATGGATGCAGTGAGGGGTGGGTGGATCGAGGATTGAGGGGCCTCTACTTTATCCCTCTCCCGGGGGCCGGACAAGCGTCCCCCTGGTCCCCTACGGACCGGGACCGGCCGGGGTTCCGTCCCCTCGTCCATTTCCCGCCGGGCCGGCCGAGGATTCGAGCCAGAGGCAAAAAAAAGGGGACCCGGGTTGTAGTCAACCCGGATCCCCGCTGCCTGGGGCAGGTTCGCCTCAAGGCTTGGTGAACTGGTCCTCCCCGACCCCGGAGTTCACCTTCACCTCGGTCACGGTGACGGTGGCGAAGGGGTCCCCGTCGTAGAGCACCGCCCGCTGGTAGGGCCACTGGAACCCGTTCACCTCGCGGTAGTCGCTCAGGTTCTCGGTGGCGGTTACCGGGCTGCCGGTCATGGGGTTCTTGGTCCGGTACTCCATGCGGACGATCCGGTGGGTGGCCCGGTCGATGTAGACCTTCCAGTCCTTCACCGCGTCGCTCTGGACGTAGACCACGTCGGCGGGGTTCCCGTCCACGGTGGCCGCCTGCTCCAGGGCCTGGGCCTGCATGTTCGGATACTGCTGGAGGAAGACGGGGAGCTCGCGCACCCATTCCGCCTTCTGCTGGGCCACCGCGGGAGCGGGCATGTCCTGCACGCCCTGGGGGCTCTGGGCCCAGCCCTGGTCGCCGCACACCACCTGGACCACGTTCCCCATGGGGGTCCTCTGCTCCGACCGCTCGCAGTCCCATCCCTTGTGGATGGTGGCCCCGGAGATCTGGAGCTGCATCCCCTGGACGGTGAGGGCGGCGTCCGTGCTCACGGTGAGGTCCTTCACGTCACCGTAGGCCTCGGCGCCCATGGCCTTGGCCGCCTCGTCCAGGAGCTCCCGCCCCTTCTTCAGGCTCTGGGGGCTGGCCTCCTCCATCGCCTCGCCCTGGGGCTCGGGGATGGTGATGTCGATGGTCTGGTACGGGCCGAGCTGGTCCAGGGCGCCCTGGAAGTTGGCCACCGTGCCCACGATGAGCGCGGCGAGATCGTCGTAGTTGATCTCGCGCCGGGCCGCCTCCAGCACCTGCTGGGGCGTGACCTGCTTGACCGCCTCCTGGTACTTCTGGAGGAAGTCCTGGGGATAGCCGTAGAACTCGTAGGTGGCCATCCGGTTCAGGACCGCGCCCTTGGAGGAGAGGGAGAAGACCAGGGAGTTCAGGATCGAATCCTTGGCGTGGCTCACTTCCTTCTCGGTGAAGGGCTCGGCCAGGGACCGCTTCACCTCGTCCTTGAGGATGCCGAGGGTGACGGTGGTGGAGTCGCTCTGGGTGAGGGCGTAGAAGAACATCCCCCCGGGGTGGTGCATGCCCGCCCCGGCCGCGGAGCCGGACGCGTAGGCCAGCCCGCGCTTGGTCCGGATCTCGTTGACCAGCCGGCTGGAGAACCCGCCGCCCATGACCTCGTGATAGACCATGAGGGGGGCGTAGTCCGGATTGTCCATCCGGATCCCCACCTGGCCCAGGACCACGCCGCTGTTGGTCATGTCGTCCTTGTTGACCACGAAGAGCCCCTTGACGTCGTTGGGGACCACCTTCGGATCCGCGGGCAGGGCCTGGGTGGACTTGGCCCAGTCCCCGAAGCTCTTGTCCAGGAGCTTCTTCATCTGCTTGGAGTCGAAGTCCCCGTACACGGTGAGGATCGTCCGGTCGGGATGGAAGAACTCCTTGTGGAAGGCCACCAGGTCGTCGCGGCCGATGGCGTCGATGGTCGCGTACTCGGTGTTGCGGGCGTAGGGGCTGTCGGGGCCGTAGATGAGCTTGGGGATCTCCCGCATGAGGATGCTCAGCATCTCGTCGTTGCGGCCGGCGATGTCCGTCTTCTCCTGCTTCTTGGCCAGGTCGATCTTCTCCTGGGGGAAGGCGGGATTGCGGAGGACGTCGCTCAGGATCGAGATGCCCTGGGCCACGTCCTGGCTCAGGACCGACATGGACGCCGTGCCCTGGGTGTTGCCCACGTTGACCTCGACGCTGGCTCCCATGGACTCCAGCTTCTGGTCCAGGTCGTCGCCGGCGATGGAGGCGGTGCCTCCGGTCCGCATCACGGTGCCGGTGACCGAGGCCAGCCCGACCTTGTCCGCGGGGTCGTACATCGAGCCCACGTGCACCAGGGCCTGGGCGTCGACGAGGGGGAAGTCGTGGTCCTCCAGGAGGTAGACGATCATCCCGTTGCCCAGCACGTACCGCTCCGGCTGGGGAACCTTGATCTCGTGCAGGGGCGGATAGGTCATGGCGTGCGGATCCACCCAGGGGTCGGCGGCGAGGGCGGTGCCCGCCGCGAAGGCGAGGCCGACGGTGAGCAGCACCGCCGCCGCCCACCGGCTCATACGAATCGAGCGCATGCTTGAATCCTCCCAATCAGGGGAAAGCGTGGAGCGACGGAGCGCGCTTCTCATGACGCGGGCTTCCGGATCACGCCGACCACCCGGTTCCCGGGGCGGAAGGTCTCGGCCGCGGCCGCCTTCACGTCGTCCACCGTCACCGCGTCGATCTCATCCAGGGTGCGGAAGAGCTCGTGCCAGTCCCCGAGCTTGCCCTGGGCCTCGGCCAGCTTCCCGGCCAGCCCCATGTTGGAGCGGAGGCCGCGCACGAAGCTGGCCCGGTTCTGGGTCTTCACCTTGGCCAGCTCCTCGGGCGTGGGACCCTCCTCGGCGATCCGCTTCAGCTCGTCGTAGGTGGCGGCCTCGACCTGGTCCGGGGACACGTCCTTGGCCACCAGGGCCTGGACCATGAGCAGGGCGGGATACTTGTTGCCGAGGAACCCGGCGCCGGCGCCGGCCTGGGCGGCCACGCCGTCCTCCTTGACCAGACGCTTGTAGAGGCGGCTGGAACGGCCGCCGCCCACGATGTCCCCCAGCAGCTCGTAGGAGAACCAGTCGGGGTTGCGGCGGCTGGGGATGTGGTAGCCCACAATCACGATGGGCTGGGCGTCCTCTTCCCGGACCACGCGGATCTCGGCGTCGTGCCGCGGCTCCACCGTGCGCAGGAGCGGCGGCTTGGGACCGGGGTGCACCCCGCTGAAGTACTTCTGGGCCATGTCCTTGACCTGGTCCAGGGTCACGTCCCCCACCACCGCGACGGTGATGTTGGAGGCGGTGTAGTACTTGTTGAAGAAGTTCCGGGCGTCGTCCCGGGTGATGCGCTTGAGATCCGAGGAGATCCCGATCACCCCGCCCACGCCGTAGGGATGGGCGAGGTAGGCGGAGCTGATCCAGTCCAGGAACAGCCGGCCGGTGGGGCTGGATTCCTGGAGCCGCCGCTCCTCGTAGACCACGTCGCGCTCGGTGTAGAACTCGCGCAGGACCGGGTTGGTGAGCCGGTCCCCTTCCAGCCGGGCCCAGAGCTCGAAGCGGTTGGAGGGCAGGCTGTAGTAGTACTGGGTCCAGTCGGTGAAGGTGGAGGCGTTCAGGCCCACCACCCCGTTCTCGTCCAGGAGCTTGGAGAAGTCGTTGGACACCACGTACTTCCGGGCCGAGTCCTGGGCCTCCTTGAAGGCGTCGGTGAGCTGGGCGAGCTTGGTGGAGTCGGTGTCGAACCCCTTGTCCATCTCCGCGGAGACCGCGGCCCAGGCCGCATCCACCGCGTCCATGGCCTTCTTCTCGGCCGCGTAGTCGGTGGTGCCGACGGTCTGGGTGCCCTTGAAGGCCATGTGCTCGAACATGTGGGCGATGCCGGTGATGCCCGGAACCTCGTCCACCCCTCCCGCGTTCACGTAGGTCCGGAAGGAGAAGACGGGGGCGTCGTGGCGCTCCAGCACCAGGAAGGTCAGGCCGTTGGGCAGGGTGAAGCTCTGGACCTCCTTCTCGAGGTCCTTGAACCCTGCCGCGCTAACCGGTCCCGCGGCGGCGAGGACCGCCGTCGCCAGAATGCAGGCGACAAGCAGGCGGAATCTCATGAAAAAGCCTCCGGTCATGGGTCGTAGTGGAAACGTCGCTTGGACGGGGGGTCTAGCTGGCTGCTAGTGGGCATCCGGTACGGTCACCTGAACTGAGGAACGACCGGCGACGATACCATACCGGCCCCGTGCGGGCCAGGGCGGGTGAAATCGGACGGAAACGGCCGGATTCGGGGGGGGGCGGTCAGAGGCGGCGGGTGCCGGCCGCGGTCACGTGGCGGAAGACCGCCTCCAGGGTGTTGTCCAGGGTCTCCACCCGGCGGACGGGAACCCCGGTCCGGGCCACCAGATCGGCCAGCTCCCGGTAGGCGGCCTCGGGGTGGGCGGTCACGAACTCCAGGCCGTCCCTCCCGATCACCCGGATCTCCCGGACGTGGGGCAGCTCCAGGAGCGCGCTCCCCAACCGCCGGGGGTCGCCGGCATGGATCCGCACCCGGTGGGGGTGGCGGTCGCGGAGGTCCACCAGGAGATCCTGGATCCGGCCGAAGCCCAGGAGCCGCCCGTGGGCCAGGATCCCCACCCGGTCGGTGAGGGTCTCGATCTCGTGGAGCACGTGGGAGGAGACCAGCACCGTGCGCCCGTCCGCCCCCAGGCGGGCGATGGCGTCGGTGAGCTGGCGGCGGGTGGGCGGGTCCACCCCCAGGAAGGGCTCGTCCAGGAGCACCAGCTCCGAGTCCTCGGCCAGGGCCAGCCCCAGCTTCAACCGCTGGCGCATGCCCCGGGAGTAGTGGCCGACGTTGCGGCCCGCGTGCTCGGTGAGGTGGACCAGCTCCAGGGCCTGCTGGGCCGACCGCCGGGCCAGCGCCGGGGCCTCGCCCCGGGCCAGGAAGGCGATCTCCAGGTTCCGGCGGCCGGACATGCCGCGGAAGAAGCACTCGGTGGCCGGGACCAGGCGCAGCCGCGCGCGCACCGAGGCCTCGGCGAAGGGATCCCCGCCCAGGACCCGCACCCGCCCCTCCCGCGGGGTGAGCAACCCGGTCAGGACCCGCATCAGGGTGGACTTCCCGCTGCCGTTGGGGCCCACGATCCCGGTGATCCCCGGAGCCAGGTCCAGGGTGACGTTGCTGAGCCCCACCACCTCGCCGTAGAACACGCTCACCCCGGCCAGGGAGACCGGGGCCGCGGCGGGCGGGGCCCCGGGGGGGGCGGTCGCCGGCGCCCCGGGAGCGGACGGCGGGGCCGACGATCCGGGGAAAGACGGGCGCGGGCCGGTCACGGGATCATCTCCCGCCGCACCGCGCGCTGGGTGGCCGTCACCCCGAGGAGCCCGTACACGGTGAGCACCAGCGCCCCCAGCCAGGCCCGGCTCGCGGCCAGGTCGCCGAACAGGGCGCGGAGGAAGTCGCGGCCGGCGGCGGCGGGGCCGAGGGCGAGCGCGTCGGACCCCCGGACCGCGGTCATGATCGAATCCGGCACGATGAAGAATACGGCGGCGATCAGCAGCGCCCAGCGGGCGCGCTTGGTCACCGCGCTCGGCCCCACCGAGACCCCGGCGAAGCCCACCGCGATGAAGAGCGCAGCCAGCACCACCTTGGCCACGAGGAGGAGCGACTGCCCCGCGGTGACCTCCGCCCCCAGCACCCCCTGCCGGAGCACCGCGATCAGGATCCCCGGCACCACCAGGAGGAGGAAGGAGGGCAGCGCCACCGCCAGCATCTTGCCCGCGGTGTAGTGCCAGGGCAGCACCGGGCGGGTGGCGTAGAGGTAGAGCACGTCCTCGGAGCGGTCGCGGGCCACCAGGGGGGTGCCGAGTCCCAGGGCGAGGAGGGTGACGGGCTGGGCCTGGACCATGAGGAACCGCAGCACCGGGTCCCAGCCCAGGTCCATCCCCACCGCCTGCTTGGCCATCACCCGCACCACCAGGATGATCCCGAACACCACCGGAGGCACCAGGCTGAAGAAGAAGAGGAGCCGGACCAGCCAGCGGCGGGCGGCGATCCCCAGCTCCCGGCGGGTGATCGACCGGATGACGTGGAGATGGGAGGGCGCCGTCCGCGGCGGGCGGGAGACGGCCAGGGGCTCAGCCACGGCCGGCCTCCATCACCTGCACCACCGCCTCCTCCAGGGTGGGGATGGTGCGGCCCATGCGGCGGACCTCGGCCCCTCGCTCGGCCACCGTCCGCCAGAAGACCAGCAGGTCCTCGTCGTTCCGGGGAGCCAGGACCACGCGCTCCCCCCCGGGGTCGCTCCCGGTCACGGGCACGCCGGCCTCGGCCAGCCGCTCCAGGAAGGCGGGACCGAAGCCCGAGCCCTCCACCGTGAGCACCTCCGCTTCGGGAGAGAGGATCCCGGTCACCGCCCCGGAGTAGGCCACCGCGCCCCCTTCCAGGAGCAGCAGCTCGTCGCAGAGGAACTCCGCGTCGTGCAGGATGTGGGTGCTGACCAGGATGCGGCGGCCCTCGTCGCGCAGGTCCCGGATGAGTTCCAGGAGCTGGATGCGGCCCGGCGGGTCCAGGCCGACGGTGGGCTCGTCCAGGATCAGGATCTCCGGGTCGTGGACCAGGCTCATGGCCAGCTTGCAGCGCTGGCGCATGCCGGTGGAGTACCCCTTGGTGGGCCGGTAGCGCTCCTCCCCCACGTCCAGGGCGTCCAGGGCCCGGTGGGCCCGGCGCAGGGCCTCGCGGCGGCCGAGCCCGGAGAGCATGCCGGCGAAGACCACCGCGTCCACCCCCGAGCCGCCGGGGAAGATCCCCGCCTGCTCGGCCATGACCCCGGAGCGGGCCCGCACCTCCATGGCCCCCGCGGGAAGGTCCAGGCCCAGCACCCGGACCCGGCCGCTCTGGGCCCGCAGCACCCCCAGGAGGGCGCCGATCAGGGTGGACTTGCCGGCGCCGTTGGCCCCGACCAGGCCCACCGCGCTCCCCGACAGGGAGGCGTTCAGGTCCTGGAGCACCGGGCGTCCGCCCCGGCGGAGGTTCAGGTGCTCCAGCTCGATCCAGGCCCCGTTCAACAGAGTTCCCCCAGGCTCTTCCGGGCGAAGAGCCAGGCCCCGAGGGCCAGGAAGACCACGCTCATGCCGGCCAGGACCAGGATCGCCGCCGGCATCGACGGCTCGGGGGGCTGGACGGTGATGGGGAAATGGAACTCGAGCACCCGGTCGGCGATCACGCTCAGGTGATAGGAGGGGGAGAGCCGGCGCAGGGTGAAGGGAAGCTGGGCCAGCGGCCGGTCGAGGAGGAAGAAGAGGACCAGGCCGGCGACGAGGCCCCGGCGGACGAGGAGGTGGATGGCCCCGAACAGCGCCACGTAGGCGAAGGAGCCCAGGGTCACCCCCAGGATCTCCCGCGGGAGGGGCGCGAAGGAGGCCCCCTCCAGGAGCCGGGTCAGCACCAGCAGCGCGGAGACTCCCAGGGCCAGGATGACCGCGGTGACCGCGGTCCGGACCAGGGCCAGCGTGGTGCGCGGGGCCGGACCGAGGAGCGAGTAGAGGAGGGTGCGCTGGGTGATCCCGTCCCGGAGCGCCATCTCGCTCATGAGGAGCGCGGCCAGCGGCACCCCGGGCACGATGAGGGCGAGCCGGAGCGAGCTCAGGGCGTTTCCGAAGGGGCCGGGAAAGAGGTGCTGCAGGGTGAAGACCAGCCCGATCGCGCCCAGGCTGATCACGGCCAGGATCAGCACCATCCGGAGCCCACGGAACGACCCCAGCGAGGCCAGGTGGGTCCGGAGGACGATGACTTCCGGTCGGGACATGGACGTTCCTCTTGGCGGACGAAGCTCGTTCGTGGTCGCACCCGGTCGCGGACGCACCCGCGCGTGGACGTTCTCACCGGCGGCCGGCCGGATTCTTCCTGCTCTCCCATACGACCCGCCCGGCCGGGGGTTGCGTTCATTTGCCGGGCGACCCGCCGCCGGTCACGGTTCTCGGCCGGGGCCCACCGCCAGGGGCGGTTCTCGGCCGGGGCCCACGCCAGGGGCGGTTCTCGGCCGGGGCCCACGCCAGGAGCGGATTCCTGCCGGGGTCCCGCCGCCGAACCGTACCCCGGCCGCTCAGACCGCGGCCAGCACTTCCCCCAGCCAGGCCCCCACGTCCCGGATCTCCGCGTCGGAGACCTGGTGCTGCATGGGATAGGTGTGCCAGCGGGCATGGTAACCCAGGCCGGCCAGGCGACGGTGGGCCGCTTCCCCCGCCGCCGCCGGAACCATGGGATCGTAGGTGCCGTGCCCCTGGAAGATGGGGGTCTCGCGGTTGGCCTCGCTCGCTTCCCCGGCCAGGCCTTCCGGATCCACCAGGTAGGTGCTGAGGGCCAGGATCCCGGCCAGGCGCCGGGGGTGGCGGAGCCCCTGGTAGAGCGCCACCGCGCCCCCCTGGGAGAACCCGGCCAGCACGATTCGCCCGTCCGGCACCCCGCGCGCGTTCTCCCGCTCCAGGAGCGCCGCCACCCGGGCCGCCGAGCGGCGCATGCCCTCCAGGTCCACCCGGCTGGCCAGGTCCGTGTCGCGGATGTCGTACCAGGCCCGCATGGGCATTCCCATGTTGAGGCTGACCGGCATCACCGGGGCGTGGGGGAAGACGAAGCGGACGGCCAGGGCGGGATCCAGGCCGAGGAGGGGCACGATCGGTTCGAAGTCGTGGCCGTCCGCCCCGAGGCCGTGCAGCCAGACCACGCTTCGCTCCGCGGGGGGGCCGGGCTCCAATTCGACGGCATCCAGCAGCTCTTGGTTCATGATCGGGTTCCGGGTGGGGATCGGGTGTTCAACTTCGGGTGACCGGTGCCGCCCGGGTGTACCCGGCGGGCTGCGGTGCGCGAGGCGCGTCGCCGCGGCCGCCGGTCCGGTGCGGCGAGCAGCCACGATACCGCAGGCGCCGTGGGGTGGCCAGGGCGCGGCGTCGCACCCCGGAGGCCTTTGGGCCGGTGGGTCTTCGGCCGGCGGCTCGTGGGCGGGCGGGTCTTCGGCGGGCGGGGCGGGGAACCAGCACGGCCAGGTTGCCGGTGCATTATGCTTGGGGGATGAATGCGGGGATCACTCCGGCCTGGCCCGGCGTCCTGGCCCAGGTCTCGGATCGATTGCGGGACGCGCTCCGGAATCCCTTGCCGGGATTCCGGGCCCAGTCGCTCATGGCTCCCACCCCCCGGCCGGCACCTGCGGCCGGCTTGACCCCGGAGAAGGGCCGTCCCGCGGCCGCGCTCCTCCTGCTCTACCCCTGGGACCCGAGGGCGGAACGCCCCAGCCGCCGGGCCGAGGCCCCGCTCCACGTCCTGCTCACGGTGCGGAGCCGGAACCTGCCCAACCACCGGGGGCAGATCTCCCTCCCCGGCGGCCTGGTGGAGCCGGACGAGAGCCTGCGCGAGGCCGCCCTCCGGGAAGCCCACGAGGAGGTGGGGCTGGACCTGGAACGGGTTCACGTCCTGGGCTCGCTCTCGGCGGTGTTCATTCCCGTCACCGGGTTCATCCTTCACCCTTTCGTGGCCACCTGCTGGTACAAGCCAGCCTTCACCCCCAGCCCCGACGAGGTGGAGCGGGTGCTGGAGGTGCCCCTGACCCGCTTCACCGAACCTTCGGTGCTCCGCACCGAGACCCGGGAGCTGCTCGGGCGCGAGGCCCGCGTCCCCTACTTCGACGTCGAGGGGGAGAGACTCTGGGGCGCCACGGCCATGATCCTTTCCGAGCTCCTTTGGCTGCTGGACGCCCCGCCGCGGGTGCCGGCCGCGGGCTAGCGCGGCCGTTCCGCCCCGCGGAACCCCGGTACATGCCAAGCGCGAGTTGCACCCGTATGCACCTCGGGAGCATGGGGTACCCATGTGTACTCCGGGGGGCGGCGGTTACCCGGGTGCATTCCGCGGAGGGTGGCGGCCCGGCGTGGCCGGGCGGTCTTCGGCCGAGCCCGCCGGACCGCGTCCCTTGCGCACCGCGGGCGAAGCCGGGGGTGGGCGGCGGAGAAGGAGCGCGGAGGCGCCGCTCCGGGCGCGCGCGCCCAGCTCGTGGATAGCCCGGTGGCAGCTCCCGCACAGGGTGACCAGGTTCTCGGCGCGGTTCGGGCCGCCGGCTTGGCGCGGCCTCACGTGGTGCACGGCCAGGAACCGCGTGCTCCCGCACCCGGCCACCCGGCACCGGTGCCCGTCCCGCTCCAGCACCTCCCGGCGCAAAGCCGGAGGCACCACCGCCCGGTTCCGCTTCCCCGCGATGTGTACCCGGGTGTCACAGAGCACCGCCTCCAGCTCCGCCGGCCGGAGCGGCTTGGGGCCCCGGCCGGTCACCACCCGCCCCCGGCCGCAGTCCGGACAGTGTTGGACCACCACCTGATACGCGGCCTCCCGGCGGGCCGGGGCAGACTGGACCTTCGCCTGCGTGCGGGTAGCCGCCGATGAGTTCCCATCCGGCTTCGGCGCCTCCCGGCTCTTCCTCTCGCGGTGCTCCGCAGCCGGGCCGAGTCGTTTGGGATTTGACTCCTGGGTCGGAGATCCGGCGCGGCCCCGCTCCGCCAGCGCGGCCAGCCCGGCCACGATCAACTCCTCCGTCGAGCCGCGGAACCCTCGCTTCCGGAGCGCCTCCACCAGCGCTCCGTACTCCGCGTAGAGCAGCGCCGGGAACCTCAGGCGCACTGCTTCCGGGATCGCGGCCGGTAGCGCGGGCGGAACCACCGGCGGCTCAGGACCGGGACCGGCGGTGCGAGCCTTTACCGTCGTTCCGTTCCGCTCGGTCCCGGCGGCCCTTCCGGGCTCCGCGGCGGGGGGCCCCGCCTCCAGCGCCAGCGCCGCCTGCCCCCGCCCAGGTCCCCGCGCCGCCGCCGCCCGGCCTCGGGCCACGGCCACCTTCCGCTCCAGCGCCCGCCGGCCCACCCGCTTCGCTTCTCGGACCCACGCCCCCTCCGTCTCCCGGGTGGCCACCTTCACCACCTCCCGCGCCTTGGTCCAGGGCATCTCACCCGCCGCCACCGATCGCCGCAGTTCCGGCAACTCCTCCAGCGACCCCACCACCCGCAACAGCTGCGCGCACCGGCTCTTCGAGAACCCGTGCCGCTCAGAGCTGTACGCGTAGATCGAGGTGTAGCCGAGTTCCAGGTACAACCGCCGCCGGACCAGGTCCGCGAACCAGAGCACCAGGTTCCGCCGGACCCGCTCCGACTCGCGCACGGTCCGGGCAAAGCAACGATCGACCTGCCGTGCGGGCAGGCCGGGAACAAACGAAGGCATGGACGTCCTCCCGGAAGGCCGGTTGGACGGGGGAAGCAACTACCAGAAGTATGCCTAGTATCCGATGCCGGGTCAACCCAAAACCGCACCCCCGAGCATTTTTTGGAGTTCTTTATACAATCGCCGAACGAACCCGGCGCGCACGGTTCCCGGCCGGAGGGCACGGAAGGAGTACCCGGGTGCAACTCGCGACCGGTCACGCGCAGTTCATCGCACCCGAGCCGGCGGTGGTGTACCCGCGTGCAACTCCCAGCCGCCCCCCGAGCCCGCTAGCGCCCCCGCAACCCCTTGAGCATCCGGTCCAGGGTCTGGATGTAGGCCTCGAACCGTTCCCGCCCCTCCCCGGTCAGGGACAGGGTGGTGCGCGGCCGGGACCCCTCGAATTCCTTCCGGATCTCCACGTACCCCTCCTCGGCCAGCCGCTTGAGGTGCGAAGACAGGTTGCCTCCCGTGATGCCGGTCTGGCTCTGGAGGAAGACGAAGTCCGCCTCCTCGACCACGTACAGGCAGGCGACCAGGCTCAGGCGCACCGGCTCGTGAAGCGTCTTGTCCAGGGCGGCGATGGCCTGGGCGTCGACCGGGGTGGCGCGCACGGTCATTGGTCCAGGTCCCCGGCCAGAGGGGGGAACTCACGCAGGAATCGGCTCAGCATCACCGCCCCGCTGGCGCAGACCACCGCCCCGCCGAGGAGAATGGCCCAGCCGGGATCCGCGTCCAGCACCGCGGCCAGCAGCGCGGCGGCGACGAAGCCGCCGGCATAGCCCACGAACCGCAGGAGCCCGAGCGCCGCCGCCGCCGAGAGGGAGAGCGCGGCCAGGATCAGCGCGGGGATACCGGGGGCCAGCCAGCGCACCAGCTGCGAGGTGACCGTGCCCCGATAGACGTGGGTCACGGTGAGGCCTCCGAGCAGGATCCCCAGGGACACCACCGCGATCATCCCGTGGAGCATGGTGAACCGGCGCCGGGCGCTGAACCGCACCCGCCCCAGGCGCGGGTCGGTGATCCGCCGCCGCAGGATGGGCCATGCGGTCAGGACCAATGCCGGGACCAGGACCACGGACAGGACGTAGCCCAACACCCACCCCACCCCGATGAGGACGGCCCCGGCTCCCGCGATCAGGTCGAGAATGCCGTCCTGCCAGTAGGCATGGAACACCTTTGCTTCGGTCGAGGCGAGCGCGGAACGAGCGGCCATCGGAACCTCCAGTTGAAGTTGCCAACTAGTTTGTATCACAAACTTATTGGCGACATCAACCACAATCGGCGTCCGGGGAGGCCTGGCCGCTCCTAGCCGCGGGAGGACCGACGGACCCGCCGCTCCGGCGGGATCCCGGACGCCCCTATCCGGACGAGGATCGCCCGACCCGCCGCCCGTAGAAGGCCCGGACGAACCCCACCCAGCCCAGGGCCAGCCCGAACAGGTACGGAAGCCAGGGGAACGGTCCGGGGAACCCGCTGCTCCGGACCGCGGGATGGTTGATCATGAAGCTGTAAAGGAGGAGGGCCAGCGAGGCCAGGGCCAGGACCCAGGTCCAGGGGCCGGTGTCGGGCCGCACTCCCTCCCGCACCCGGAGCATGATAAGCGCGCCCGCTACCACCAGGCTCGCCGCGACCAGGACCGGGGTCAGCACCGGCCCCACCCAGATCACCGGCACCAGGAAGAGCACGTCCCAGGTCATGACCGAGGGAGGCCATCCCACCGCGGCCTTGAGCCCCAGGTAGTAGACCAGGTCCCAGACCCCGAAGAGCAGGCTGAACGCGCCGAAGCGGGCCCAGGCCCGCCGCTCGGCCAGCGCCGCCACCGCGGCCAGCATGACCAGGGTGGCCGTCTCCCGCACCAGCTCCACCCTGAGCAGGTCGAACTCGGGAAGGACGAGAGGGAAGGAGAAGCCGGCCGGGTAGTAGATACGGTGCAGGTAGACCACCACCGAGGCCTCGACCCAGCCGAACCCGATGCCGAACACCGTCAACCAGAAGAGGGTGCGCCCGATCCCCGCGCGGCCGGACGAAACCGCGGATGCATCCATGCCCGGAGCATACGGCATCGCCGGCGCCGCGTCCTACCGGAGCAACACCACCCGGGTGGTGGCCGACACCCCGGGGCCGGTGAGCCGGACGAAGTAGATCCCGCCGGCCCGGTCCGCCATGGCGAGCGGGACCGCGTGCTCCCCCGCCGGGAGCGCACGGTCCAGGGCCGTGGCCACCAAGCGACCCTGGAGGTCGAACACCTCCACCCGCGCCCGCCCCGCCTCGGGTAGGGTGAACCGGACCGCGCCCTCGCCCCGGAACGGGTTGGCCACCGCGCGCAGGGGCCTCGGGGGGACGGCCACCGGGACCACCGCGGTCACCGGAAGCGTGTAGGCGAAGTACTCCGTGGCGTCCACGCTCCCGTCCCCGTTCCCGGCCGGGACCTGCCCCACCAGGGCGCCGCCGTCGGCGCTCCCGTAGCGCCCCACCGCCACGTAGACCACCGGGGGCACGCTCCCGAACTCCGAGGCCAGGTTCACCGTCCCCTCCAGCCACGTTCCCGCGCTCTGGGCCACCGACCCGGTCTGGTCGAACCACCCCGCCCAGTTGTTCCCGCTCTCGTTGCCCAGGAAGGCGGACCAGGCCGCCACCTGGCCGCCCTTGGCCCAGGGAGCGGCGCCGGGCGCGCCGGGGTTGTCGGACAAGAAGATGAAGGCGTCGTTGGCCGTCCCCCCCGCGGCCTGGGTGGCCAGGTACAGTTCGCTCCCGTTCCAGCCCAGGTGCAGATCCAGTCCCGCGGCGCCGGCGACCAGGTCCGTACCCGCATCCAGGGCGCCGTCCAAAACCCACGGCTCGCCCGCCGGGTCCCCCCCGCTCACCGGGACCACGTAGTCGCTCCCGCCGTTGTTGTCCCAGGAGTCGTCGTCGTAGTGGATGACGAAGGGGATCGACTGCACCGGCTGGCTCGGATCGTTGAAGGGGCCGAGGGTCAGGGTGAGCGAATCGCCGGAGAGCACCATCGGGGTCTCCACCGCGTCGCCGGTTCCCCACAGCACCGTTCCCGCCGGCCGGTAGGCGGCGATGGGCACCTGCCAGGCGTTCACTCCCCAGTGGAGCTTGGCCCCCCGGGCGGCGCCGTGCACGGTGACGGTGACCGGATCGCCGGCGGTGGGGGCAGACGGGGTCCAGGCCACACCGCTTCCCCCGGCCCCGCCGCCGTCCGACGCCCCCACCCACACGTGGCGGATGGGCGAGCGGCTCACGTTCCCCAGCCCGTCCACCGCCTCCACCATGTACTCGACCAGGGTGTCGGCATAGCCCGGGACCGGGGCCGACCACTGCTGGGCCCGGAGGAGCGGCAGGGGATCGGTGCGGCTAGCCAGGTCGCTCGCGGTCATGGGGATCGAGGTCCAGCCCGAGACCCCCGGCCCCCCGGCATAGGTGGCGTTCTCCGCCGAGCCCACCGGGATCACCCCGTCCAGGTCGGTGCGGACCTTCAGCGTCACCGAGTCCAACCCGCTCAGGTCGTAGACGTAGGTCCAGACCGTGAAGTCGGCGGGCTGGGCGATCCCCCACTCGGTGCCGCCGGGATTGTAGGGCTCGCGCTGGGGCAGGAAGATGGTGGGCCCGGTGAGGTCGGTTCCCCCGCTCACCGCGGCCTGGGCGAAGGGGAGGGCCTGGTTGGCGGCGCGGGTGGGGTGGGAATCCCAGATTCCGTCCTGGGCCCCGTCCCAGTACCAGTAGTCGCTGGCCTCCGCGTTCAGGAGGTACTTCCAGGCGTTCAGGGTGTTGGCGGAGCCGGGGGCGACCTGCTCCGCGGTGTGGACCACGTTCCGGGCCGCGGTCACCACCGCCCAGGAGTTCCGGTCGGGGCTGTAGCCGTCGGCGGCGGGATCGCCCAGCCACTTCTTGAACTCGGGATCGCCGTTGTCGGCCCCGCTCCAGCTCCCGTCCTCCACGTGGATCACGTCGGCGCCGTCCGGGGGGTACTGGTCCAGGTAGTCCTGGACGGTGGTGCAGACGAAGCGGGTGGGATTGGCGGCCAGCCAGTCCACGAAGGCCTGGAAGTTGGAGCCGTAGTAGCTGTCGGTGCCGCCCCCGTAGTTGTCCCCGTCGTGGTGGAGGACGACCAGGAGGGGGTGGGCGGGATCGGTGTTGTAGGCCTCGAGCTGGCTCATCACCGCGTCGTACTGAAGGGCGCCGAACCCGCCCCGGCCGTCCTCGTTCCCCATGTAGCGGTCGGCGGGAACGGCCACGATCCGGCTCACCGCGCCGGTGGCGGGATCGGTGTACTCCACCCAATGGGGCCGGTGGCCCCAGCCGCCGGAGATCCGGGTCGGGGCCCAGAGATCGGTGAGCTGCACCCAGTCCCCGGGATCGGGATTCCGCACGTCGGCCCGGTTGGGCTCCACCAGGTTTCCCCCGGTGCTGTAGGGATAGCCCGCCGCGGCGCGGTCGAAGTGGACGTTGTCCACCAGCACCCACTCCAGCCCCTCGGCGGCGAGGGCCGGGATCATCCGGGGGGAGAAGGCGTTCTCGGGGGGGAAGATCCCCCTGGAAACCGGACCCCCGAAGGCGGCCAGGGCGGCGGCGCGGTGGTCCTCGATCTGCTTCCGGAGGTCGAGGGTGCCCAGGAGCCCCATGAGCGGATGGTGGTAGCCGAAGCCGACCAGGTCGATCCGGGGGTTCCCCAGGCTCGTGCTCCGGGAGTGGATCCAGCTCCAGTTGCCCTTCCACCCCTGGAAGTTCCCGTTCCCCGCCGCCTCCAGGTTGTCCAGGTTCTCGATCAACGACCCGCTGAAGCTCACCTGGGCCCCGAAGTGGGGCATGCCCGCGTTCATGCCCTTCAGCACCGCGTCCTTGGGCCAGCTGGTATAGGGCCCGGTGCGCTGGTTGTGGATGTCGGTGACCGAGTAGCCGTAGCGGCCGAGGGCGTCGGTCTGCACCACCGACTCGTAGGGCCAGTAGATGGGCTGGTGCATGTGCCAGAGGAAGGCGACGTGGATGGGCGGGTTCACCGCCTCGCCGGCCCGGGCCGGGGTGAAGGCGCCGAGGGCCACGGCCAGGACCAGACCGGGGAGGAGCCGGAGGGGGGGCCGGAAGGGCTGGAGCGGGCCCGGGTGGCGCTGAAGCAGACCCGGGTGGCGGCGGCAGTGGTGCATGGCGTCCTCGCGAGAGACGTGATCCGGGGAGAGACCGGTTGGACCGGTCCAATCCACGGCGGCAGGGGACCTTCGCCCGGAGATTATACCGGTTTCCGGCGGAGGAAAGGGGTCGTCTCCGCCGAAGCCCCCACGCCCCGGGAGGACCTACCGCGGGGCGGCGTTCCGGATGGCGGCGAGCAGAGCGGCCGCGGGGCCGTCCTTGGTGAGGTAATCGACCGCCCCCGCCTCCCGCATCTGCTGCCGGTTCACCGGGTCGTCGAACATGGACAGTCCGATGATCCGCACCCCGGGGAAGCGCTCCCGGGCGATCCGGGTGGCCTCGATCCCGTTCACCCCCGGCATCGACACGTCCATGAGCACCACGTCGGGCCGGGTCTCCCCGATCATCCTGACCGCGGACTCGCCGTCGGAAGCCGCACCCACCACCACCATGTCCTCGTCCAGCAGGCTGGCCAGTCCCTCGCGCATCATGGTGTGGTCGTCCACCAGCAACACCCGGATCCGTCCGGATGCCGGCTCCTCCGCCGCCGGGGCCTCCCCCGGGAGTTCCGGCCCCGGAGCCGCCGCCGGCGCGGGATGCCCGTCCCCGCCAGCAATCAGGGGGGAGATCAGGGTGAAGCGGGCTCCATGGCCGGGAGACGCCTCGATTTTCAGGCTTCCGCCGAGAAGGTCGAGCCGCTCCCCGATGGTGAAGAGCCCGAACCGGCCCGAGGCGCTCTCCCCGGCCCGGGTCCGGCCGGGATCGAAGCCGGCCCCCTGGTCCGAGACCAGGATCCGCAGGCGGTCGCCGGGACAGGAGATGCGCACCTCGGCCTGCAGGGTCCGGGCATGCTTGACCACGTTGAACAGAAGCTCCCGCACGCTCTCGAACAGCAGCAGGCCGACGTCCTGGCGGACCTTTTCCGGCTGCTCCTCGACGATGACCTCCACGGAGAGGCCGTGTTGCTTCTTCATCCAGCCGGCCAGCCATTCCAGCCCCGGAACCAGTCCACCCTCCCGGAGCACCGGGGGGCTCAACTCCGTGGTCAGGGAACGTCCGGTTTCGATCGCCTCGGTGAGGAGCTTCCCGATGGACTCACCGGTCTCGCGGACCGAGGCACTCCCGGCCCGGGCAAGCACGTTGAGATGGAATTTCGCCGCCGCCAGGTACTGCTGCAGGCCGTCGTGCAGCACCTGGGCGAGACGCTGGCGTTCCCGTTGCTCGGCCACGGTCAGCTCCGCGGCGAGGGCGCTCAGCTGTTCCGAACGGTGGCGCAGGCCCTCCTCGGCCAGGGTCCGTCGGCGGACCTCGCGCTCCAGTTTGTCCACGACCTCGGAGAGCTCGGCCGTCCGTTCCAGGACCCGGCGTTCCAGCTCGTCCCGGCTACGCCGGAGGTCCGCCTCCGCCCTCTTCTGCGGGGTGATGTCCACCACCACCCCGGTCATGCGGCTGGGTTCCCCCCCATCGTCGGCTACCGGCATCCCCTGGCTCCGGAACCAGCGGATCCCTCCGGGGAAGTGGACGCGATACTCCACGTCGTACTTCTCCCCCGTCTGGATCGACCGCTCGAAGATGGGATGGATCCGGTCCAGGTCCTCCGGCTCGATCCGGGCCAGCATCTCGCCGCGGGGGATGGGGCCGGTCACGTTCTCCATCCCCAGGATCTCCCACAGCTCGGGATCCCCGTGCAACAGCTCGGTGCGCAGGTCGAGCTCGAAGGCGGCCAGCCCACCCGCGGCCATGGCCAGGCGCATCCGCTCCTGGCTCCGCCGGAGCGCCCGCTCCAACTCGTTGAGGCGGAGGAGGGCCACCCCGCTCCGGCCCACCACCGCGTCCACCTCATCGGCCTGGAGAGCCTCGAGGATCGCCTCGGCCCTGGCCAGACGGTCACGAAGGGCCTCCATGGAATCGTCCACGTCAATCTCCCAGTCGGAGAGCCAGCCGGAGCCGCTCCCGGTCGGAGAGGTTGCCGATCACCGTGACCGGCGGCACGGGACCCAGCACGAGGAGAGTGGGGGTCACGAGGATTTGGTGCTTCACCGCCGAAGCCGGGTCCGTGAGCACGTCGATCACCGTGGTGTCGCAGGCCCCCCCAAGCTCGTGCTCACAGATATCGGCCAGATTGCCCCGCGCCAGGCAGCTGTTCACCTCGTCCCCGGCCACGAAGAGGATCAGGCGGTACCTCGCTATCTCCTGGCCCGGGGATTTCCCGTCCGTTCGCCGGCTCACCGGTCGGACTCCCCGGGAAGCCCGGTTCCCGTCTCCAGGCCCACGCCCCGGCCGGTGAGCACCACCCGGTGGAACTCCATGGAATGGGCGGTGCCGCGGGACTTGAGGACCAGCAGCCGTCGCGAGACCCCGACCGCCGACTCCACGTAGTGAAGGGTGACGATGGTATCGACCAGGGACGAGACCCCCAGCGTGCCGATCCCGCCCAGGGGCTCGGACTGATCGCTCTGGCTGGTGAGGAAGCAGGTGATCCCCCTCCGTTTGGACTCGATGATGGTGCGGACGAGGTAGTCGAAGGCCCCCTGGGGCGAGCCCATCCGCTGGACCGCCGAAACGGCGTCGATCACCAGGTGACGGGGCTCGAGCCGCTCCAGGCCGTCGAAGATCCGGAGAAGGTGCCGCTCCACCCCGGCCGATTCGGGCATCGAGGCCAGGAACTCGATCCTCCCCGCATCCGCCGCCGGCCGCAGGTCGATCCCCGCGCCTGCCATCTGCCGCACCAGGGTGTCCGCGGCCTCGTCCAGGGTCACGTAGAGGACCCGTTCCCCCCGGGCACAGGCGTCCCGGGCGAAGGTGGCGGCCAGGGTGGTCTTCCCCACCCCGGTCGGACCCGCCACCAGGACGCACGCCCCCTGGAAGTACCCTCCTCCGAGCGCCCGGTCGAGAGCCTCCGAGCCACTGGACAGACGCACATCCGCGGCCCGGTCGGGAAGGGTGTAGGAGGAGACGGGAAGGAAGGCCAGGCCCCGGCCGGTGATGGTGAAGGGATGCTCGTTGCTCAGGAAGTCCGATCCCCGGTACTTGATCACGTTCAACCGCCGGGTGCGCACCTGGCCTTCCATCCTCTGGTCGAGCAACAGGGCGCAGTCGGCCAGGTAGTCCAGGAAGGGATACTGCGGTATCCCCGATCGCCTCGTCTTCACCGTCAGTACCGAGGTGAGCCCATGTTCCTGGAGCCACTCCAGGAGGAGGTGCAGCTCCGTACGCTCGCGGTCGGGGTCGCCGAGGATCTGCATGAGCACGTCCACCCCGTCCAGGGCGACGCGCCGGGCTCCCACCTTCCGCACCCGGTCGCCGAGGATGGCCAACATACCGCGGGTGTCGAACGCGCCCGCACGGACCGCCTGGTAGGGAGTCCGGCCCTCGACGATCCCGATCCGTCCTCCCTCTTCCTCCCGGTCCAGATGCAGGCCCATCGCGGTCGCGTTGGCCCGCAGGTCCTCGGCCCGCTCCTCGAAGGACAGCAGAACCCCGGGCTCTCCCGCCAGCGCCCCCCGGTAGAGGAATTCGACGGCCAGGACGGTCTTCCCGCTCCCGGGTCCGCCGACCACCACCGTGTTCCGGCCGGTGGGGAGGCCGCCGTCCAGGATGGTGTCGAGCCCGCGGATGCCGGTTGGGGATTTGGGAATAGGCTGAGTGTCGTCGGACATGGGGCAAAGCACCTTCCCGCACGGCCAGGGACCGTTGGCTACAAATGAAACTCGGCTGATTGCTTAACCGGGAAGCTCGAATGTGACCTCTATATTCATAGCATAGCGGGCCGTCCGGCCGCCACCTGGGCTCCGGGGTCCGGGCGGGCCCGGACCCCGGCGGCATTCATCCGCTTGGCCGATCCCTCCCCCTGCGCTTAGGATGGGCGCCGGTTGCGCCCGCCGGTTCCGCGGGCGCCGCGGTCCGACCGTCGTCGCAAGGAGGGCGTTTCGTGTTCGAACGGCTCACCGCCTGGCTGGCCACCGCGTCCGGGTTCATCTGGGGCCCGTGGCTCCTCATCCCGCTCCTGCTCCTCACCGGGCTCTTCCTCACCCTCCGGCTCCGGGGGGTGCAGTTCACCCGGCTCTGGCACGCGCTCTACCTGGGGCTCATCGTGCGCAGGGAGAAGGGGGCGGAGGGGGACATCTCCCACTTCCAGGCGCTCATGACCGCGCTCGCGGCCACGGTGGGGACCGGGAACATCGTGGGGGTGGCCACCGCCATCGCCGCCGGGGGGCCGGGGGCGCTGTTCTGGATGTGGATGACCGGGCTGGTGGGGATGGCCACCAAGTATTCCGAGGCCTTCCTCTCCGTGCGCTTCCGGACCCTGGATCGCCGGGGCGAGCAGGCCGGCGGCCCCATGTACTACCTGACCGAGGGCATCCGCTGGCGTCCCCTGGGGCGGGCCCTCGGGTTCCTCTTCGCCCTCTTCGCCGCCGTGGCCGCCTTCGGGATCGGGAACATGGTCCAGTCGAACTCGGTGGCCGACGCCCTCGAGCACTCCTTCTCCATCCCCCAGTGGATGACCGGGGTGGTGCTGGCCATCGCGGTGGGAGCGGTGATCCTGGGCGGCATCAAGTCCATCGGCCGGGTCACCGGCGTGTTCGTCCCGGTCATGATCGTGATCTACATGCTCGGCTCGGGGATCGCCCTCGTCCTCCACGCCGGCGCCATCCCCGGCGCCTTCGCCACCATCTTCCACGACGCCTTCGCCCCCACCGCCGCCGTGGGCGGCTTCCTGGGGGCCACGGTGGCCCAGGGCATCCGCTTCGGGGTGGCCCGGGGCATCTTCTCCAACGAGTCCGGGCTGGGCTCGGCGGGGATCGCCGCCGCCGCCGCCCAGACCCGGGAGCCTGCCACCCAGGCCCTGGTCTCCATGACCCAGACCTTCATCGACACCATCGTGGTCTGCACCTTCACCGGCCTCACCATCGTGGCCACCGGGGCCTGGCAACAGGGGCTGGACGGGGCCAACCTCACCCAGCTCGCCTTCCGCGAGGGGCTTCCCGGCACCTGGGGCGGCTGGCTGGTGGCGGTGGGCCTGGCCACCTTCGCCTTCTCCACCATCCTCGGCTGGAGCTACTACGGGGAGAAGAGCATCGAGTACCTGCTCGGAACCTGGACCGTGGTCCCCTACCGGGTGCTGTTCGTGATCGCCGCCTTCGTGGGCACGGTGCGAAGCCTGGACTTCGTATGGACCCTCTCCGACGTCATGAACGGGCTCATGGCCCTGCCCAACCTGATCGGACTGCTCCTGTTGAGCGGGCTGGTGGCCCGGGAGACCCGGGCCTATCTCCGCGCCCGGCGCGCCTGACCGGGCGGTAGGGGCCGCCGCTCGATCAGGCTCCGGCCGGCTCGGCCCCCCGGGCCGGCGACGAGGTGCCGGCCGACTCCGGGGGCGGCGGCGGCTTTCGCCCCTCCAGGTGGGAGAAGGTGGGCAGCACCCGCTCGAAGGCCAGGAGGATGATGAAGGGGATGATCAGGATCACCACCGCGGCCATGATCCCCTCCTTGTCGAACAGGCCGGGGACGTAGGTCTCGCGGAAGCCGCGCATGCTCTTGGAGAACATCTGCCCGCCGATGACCACGTTCCACCGCATGGCCAGCACCTGCATGAGAAGGAGCAGCGAGGCCACCATGGTCAGGGTGTTCCGGATCCGCTCACCCATGTAGCGGTCCAGGAGCACCACGATCATGAGGAGGATGAAGGGGATGAGCCCCCCCAGCACCATCTGGATGGAGATGAAGGAGATGGAGAGCTGGTGGGTGAGGAGATGGCTGATCACCTCCCACTCCTCCGCCTTCTCGTAGGCCAGGGTCATGATCTCCAGGAGTTCCAGGGTCAGGGTCATGATCAGGAAGAGCCACAGCCACCGGGCCATCCCCGAAAGCGTCGCCTGGTTGATCTCCCAGCCCTTGAGCTTCATCGCCACCTGGTAGAGCGCGATCAGGAGCGCGATCCCCGACACCATGGCCGAGAAGAGGAAGATCACCGGCATGAGGGGGGTGGACCACCAGGGATTGGCCTTGAGCGCTCCGAACAGGAAGCCCACGTATCCGTGGAGGAGGCAGGCCATGGGGATCCCCGCCGCGGCCAGGAACCGGATGATCCGCCGGTCGAGGTCCAGGGCCCGGGGAGAGAGGTCGTAGACCCCCAGGGCGAGGGCGGAGTAGAACCAGCGCACCACCCCCCGGTTGGAGGCCGCCCGCCTCACGATGTCCACCCGGAACACGAACCAGATCTCCAGGAGCAGGAGGAGGAAGTAGCTGGCGTAGAGCACCCCGAATCCGGCCATGGCCGAGGAGAAGTGCGGGGTGATGATGATGTTGATCCCCCGTTCGGGGTGGCCGAGGTGGTTCAGGAGGGGGAAGGTGGCCACGGCCAGGAACGAGAACGCGGTGGCCAGCGCGAACCGGCCGATGGGCTTGAACTCCTCCTTCCCGAACACGTGGTAGAGGGAGGAGACCAGGAACGCGCCCGCCACCAGCCCGGTGATGTACGGGTACATCACGATCATCAGGCTCCAGTGGATGTGGACGTCGTTGGGGAAGAGGTAGCCGGTCAGCTCGGGGATCATCAGCGGACCTCCATGTCGAGGCCGAGGTAGTAGCACTGCGGCTTGGTCAGGAGCTCGGGCTGGAGCACCATCACCCGCTGGGTGGCCAGGATCTCGTTCACGGGATCGTCGGGGTTCCGGCGGTCACCGAGGAGCCGGGCCCCCCGGGGGCAGACCTCCACGCAGGCCGGCTTCAGTCCCTTGGTGATGCGGTGATAGCACCAGGTGCACTTGTCCGCGGTGTGGGTCTTCGGGTTCAGGAACCGGCTCCCGAAGGGACAGGCCTGGACGCAGTAGCCGCACCCGATACAGTGCTCCTTGTCCACCAGCACCACCCCGTCCTTGGTGCTGTAGGAGGCCCCCACCGGACAGACCTGGGTGCAGGGAGTGGCCTCGCAGTGGTTGCACAGCTTGGGCACGAAGAACGCCTTGCGGATGTCCTGGCCGGTGACCTCGGGGGAGAACCCCTCCGCCCCGCCGTCGGGGGAATCCACCTGCGCCTCCCCCCCCACCGGGATCTCGTAGCGTTCTACCCAGGTCCGGTACATCCCCTCGGGGACGTCGTTCTCGACCCGGCAGGCCCGCACGCAGGCCCCGCAGCCGATGCACTTGGTGGCGTCGACCAGGAACACCCAGCGGTGTTTGGTCCAGTCGTAGCCGGGGGTGGCCAGGGCGGCCGCCTCCTCGGGCAGGATCAGACCCACCACCCCGTAGGCGGCCATGACCGCGGCCGCGGCCCCCGCCTTCCTGAGAAATTCCCGGCGGCTGGTGAGGGCGTTTCCGGCCTCCGGGGCCCCGTCGTTCCGTGGATCCTTCATGACCTGGTCTCCTCGCTCTGGCGCCGCGACATCAGAAGGGTGAATGCGGATCGTGACAGTCGAAGCAGGCCCGGGGGCCGGGTTCCCCCCCATCTCCTGGACGTGCTCGCGCGGCTCGATCTGGGGGAAGCCGGCCGGGCGGGCATCGAGCGCCTGGTGGCACTGGAGGCAGAAGTCGCTGTTCCGGGGCACCGGCATCTCCGCGGCCACGTCCCCGTCCTGGATGTGCACCGACATGGGCGCGTGGCAGAGCTCACAGCTCACCGGCTTGTGGACCCCCGCCTCGTGGGCCTGGTACTCGGCTTCGTGGCACTGGCCGCAGGCCGCCGGTCCCTGGTGCCGCACGGGCAGGGCCTCGATCTCGGCCACGCTCGCCCCCCGGTACCAGCCGTACCGTCCCCAGGTGTCGGGGATGAGCAGGGAGCGGATCGCGATCAACGCGACCACGCCGAGCAGGAACAGGAACCCGACCCGGAACACGTGCTTGGCGTGGAACAGGGGGCTGTCAGGCCTCATCGTGAACCTCCGGATCTCGAGGACCCGCCGTCGCCGGCAGGGTGGAGGGAATGGGTTCGGGGCGGAAGAGCCAGGTGAAGAAGCCGGGGGGCCGGGTTGCCGAGGCCTCCGGCGCCGGGTCGGAGGGGACCGGCTCGGGGGTGAAGAGCCACCGGAAGAAGCCCGGCGGCGGGGACGGGGTCCCGGAGGGATCGGCGGCCGGCGCGGGCTCCGGCGCGAAGAGCCAGGTGAAGAAGCCCGGGGTTCCCGCGCCTCCTCCCTCCCCCGCCGTCTCCGGGTCCGGAAGCGGCTCCCGCGCGGCCAGCCAGGACAGGAAGGAACGGACGCGGGGAAGGGGCCCGGGGTCCGAGGCGGGTGGGCCGGACCGGGGCGAGGCCGGCGGCCGCCCGGGGCCCGGCCGGGGCCGGGAAGCGGGAGCGGGTCGCGCGACGCGTCGGATCAGCACAGGTTCCTCCCTAGCCGAGCGGCTACGGTGACGGTCCCGTCCGGAAGCGCGGCCGGGCCTCGCTCCGGATCCTGCGCCGAAGCCCCCGGTCCGGGAGGAAAGCGGCATTAACGATCCGATTCAATTCATGACCCACTCTCCCCGATGACGGATGGAAGTCCCAAATACACAAACTAGATATGATAATTCGGACAAAAGGGGCGGAAAGGACCGGGTAAAACACTATAGATACGGTCGGGTTGCATCGTTCCATATTTTGTCTACACGCTACCCGACCGAAACTGTTATGGATGACTCCAGACGCACCTCCCCCCGCACGCCGGTCGAGACCGCAACTCCGCCACCCGCCACGCCGGAGGCCAGGATGAACCGCGAGCTCGAGGAGCTGACTCGTTCGGTCGTCTCTCTCTCCCGGAGCCTCCGGACCCTCGAGGCCCGGGTGGCGGTCCTCGAGGGCCGGGAGGCCGCGGAGGGAGGGCCGGCCGCGTCCGGCCCCCCGCCCGTCTCCGCCTCTCCGGCACCGGCGGAGGAATCCCGGAATTTCCTGACCCCGGCCGGCGCTCTCACCCTCATCGGACGCTCGGTCCTGGTTCTGGGCGGGGCCTTCCTGCTCCGGGCCCTGACCGACATGCACGTGATCTCCCGGGAGATCGGTGTGGCTCTGGGGCTGATCTACGCGGTGGCCTGGATCGCGCTCGCCTACCGGGACGGGTTGCTACAGAGGCGGTCCAGCGCCGGCTTCCACGGGGTGACGGCGGCGGTGATCGCCTTCCCCCTGGTCCTGGAGACCACCACCACCTTCCCCCAGGTCACTCCCCTGGCGGGAGCGGCCATGCTCGCCGTCCTGGCCGGTCTCGCCCTGGGCGCCGCCCTCCACGCCCGGCTCCCGCTCCTGGCCTGGGTCTTCACCCTGGGCTCCCTGGCCACCGCCTGGAGCCTCGCCCTCCTGACCCGGGCCCCGGTCCCCTTCGCCGGATTCGGCCTCGCCCTGGGGCTGGCCACGGTCTGGATCGGCGGCGGACGGATCTGGTGCCGGCTGCGCTGGCCGGCGGCGGTCTCGGCCGATCTCCTCACCCTGCTGGCGGTGGTGCTGGGAACCGGACTCGCCGGACCGGCTCGGGCCTGGCACGGTCTCGATCCGGCCACCCTGGGGATCCTGGCCGGCACCCTTCTCGCCGTTTACCTGGGCAGCGTGGCGGTGAGAACGCTCCTCCGCCACCGCGACGTGGACCTCTTCGAGACGGTCCAGACCGGGGCCGCACTCCTCTTCGGCCTGGGCGGATTGATCCGGGTGGGGGCGGAGGCCGGGACGGGCCAGCCCGCGCTGGGAGTCGCCGCCCTGGCCGCCGGAGGAGCGGCCTACGCGGTCGCATTCTCCTTCCTGGACCGGCGCTCGGCCTCCCGGAAGAACTTCTACTACTTCAGCTGGCTGGCCCTGGTCCTGGCCGTGGCCGGCAGCAGCCTCCTGGCCCGGGGACTCCTCCTGGCCGGCGTACTGGGTTCGCTCTCCGTCGCCGCCGCGCTCCTGGGCGGGACCTTCGGCCGATACACCTTACGGCTGCACAGCGCGGTCTATGCCGCGTCGGCGGCCATCCATGGAGGCATGCTGGCCGCCTCCGTCTCGGCGTTCCTGGCCCCGGCCGAACGCGGGTGGCGCTTCGTCTCCCCGACCGTGCTCCTGGTCCTGGCCACCACCCTGGCCGCCTTCGTGATCCTCTCCTTCAGCGAGCGGAGGTGGGGGCTGCCCTGGTACCGCCTGGTGCCCCGGTTCGCGGTGGGCGCCCTGGGGGTGACCGGGCTGGGGGCCCTGGCCATCACCCTCTCCTTCGGAGCCCTGGCCGGAGCCCCGTCGGGTCCGGATTCCGGCGCCCTGGGTACGGTGAGGACCGCGGTCCTCGCCGGAGCCGCAGTCCTCCTCGCCTTCGGGGGGCGCCGGATGCGCCTGTTCGAGATGGTCTGGCTGGTCTACCCGGTGGTGCTCCTGGGGGGGCTGAAGCTCCTGGCCGAGGACTTCCGCCACGGCCGGCCCGCCACCCTCTTCGTGAGCCTGCTCTGCTACGGCTTCGCGCTCCTGGTGGCCTCCCGGGCCCTCAAGCTGCGGCGCACCCGGAAGGACGCCGGGATGGATCCCGTGCCGGCCGGGGCCGGGGCCGATCCCGAGGCCTAGCCGCGGCGCCCCAAACCGGTACGGGACCGGGTCTCCGGCGGCCCGCTAGCGGTAGAGTGCCTTGACCCGGGACCAGGACACCGCCTCGGTGGGCACCGTCCCACAATCGATGTCGAGGGGGACCCCGGTGCCGGGGAATCCGATGGTGGCCGAGGTCTGCCCCGCCGAGGCGGCGTACACGTCCACGTGGGCGATGAGGTCGAAGGTGCCGTCCCCGAGGGGAAAGGAAGCCTCGTAGCCCAGGGCGTGGGTGGGGTCGCCGTCGTAGCCCAGGTCGATCCAGGCGAAGTCCGGGGCGGTGCCGTCGTTGCCGGACTGGTCGGTGAAGACCTTGTGGTTCTGGCCGTCGACGGCGCACCAGGCGGTGGCGGTGTCGAAGAGCGCGGGCTCCCCCGGCTCGGCCAGGACGAGGACGAACACGGTGGCGGTGTTGCAGTCGTAACGCACGTACAGCTGGGAGTCGACCGGCTTGGCCGCCTTGCCGGCCCGGTGCATCTCGGCGAAGTGGTCGGTGGTCAGGTTCCACTCGGACGGATCGCCGTCCACGACGGCGGTGCCGAAGGTCGGCTGGGGAGGCGCCGCCGAAACCTGGATCGCGCTGCCGGCGATCACACCGGCCGCGGCCAGAACCAACAGGGTAAGGGACTTCATTTCCGGGATCTCCTTGTGCGGGAGCAACCTGCCGGGGGACAGCAGGGGTGGTGCCTGAGGTGGATCAACAACTGAACAAGTTTCGCTGAGACATTAATAATACCAGATCGGTCGCCTATTTCCCCCGGGGAAAACCTCTCAAACGCCGATCTTCACACTAACTGTTTACGCCGGTTGCGGATAGCACCGAGCCCAGGAAATCCCGGAGCCGCTCGTGCCGGGGATGTTCCAGGAACTCCCCCGGGGGGCCGCTCTCCAGCATCCTCCCCCCGTCCATGAAGCAGATGCGGTGGGCCACCCGGCGGGCGAAGGCCAGGTCGTGGGTCACCACCACCATGGTCATCCCCTCCCGGGCCAGGCCGGTGAGGAGGTCGTTGATGCCGGCGATCATCTCCACGTCCAGGGCGCTGGTGACCTCGTCCAGGAGCAGGACCTCGGGCTCCATGGCCAGGGCCCGGGCGATGGCCACCCGCTGCTTCTGGCCCCCGGAGAGCTGGGAGGGCCAGGCCCCGGCCTTCTCGGTCAGACCCACCTGCTCCAGGAGTTCCCTTCCCCGGCGGCGCGCCTCGTCCCGCTTCCGGCCCAGGACCTGGACCGGTCCCTCCAGCACGTTGTCCAGCGCGTTCCGGTGGGGAAAGAGGTGGAAGTGCTGGAAGACCATGCCCATCCGGGTCCGGTGCCGGGAGAGGTCCCGGGAGGACATGCGCGCGTAGTCCACCTCCTCCCCCTTCCATCGGATGGCTCCGCCGTTCGGGAACTCCAGCAGGTTCAGGCACCGGAGGAGGGTGCTCTTTCCCGACCCCGAGGGGCCGATCAGGGCCACCACCTCGTGGGCGCGGACCTCGAAGTCCACTCCCTTCAGGACCTCCAGGTCGCCGAAGCGCTTGGTGAGCCCCCGGACCTCCACCTCCACCGGGGCCGTGTCCGCGGGTCCGCGATCGCTCATATGGTCTTCCCCACCGCCCGGCGCGAACGCTGCAGGTGGCGCTCCCACGCGTTCACGGCCAGGGTCAGAAGCGAGATGATGACCAGGTAGAACCCGGCCGCGAGCAGGAAGGGCAGGAAGGCCTGCCCGGTCTGGAACACCACGTTCCGGGCCGCATAGGTGAGCTCGATCAGGGTGATGGCCCCGACCAGGGAGGTGTCCTTGATCAGCACCACCAGGTTGTTGCCCAGGGAGGGGAGCGAGTCCTTGAACGCCTGGGGCAGGACCACCCGGCGCAGGATCAGCCCCCGGGACATGCCCAGGGACGCCGCCGCGTCCCATTGCCCCCGGTCCACGGCGTTGATCCCGCCGCGCAGGGTCTCGGCGTTGTAGGCGGCGGTGTTGACCACCAGGGCGATCAGGGCCGCCCCGAAGGCGTCGATCACCTCCGCCCCCGCCACCCGGTTCACCAGGGTGGCCACCGCGAAGTAGGCGATGAAGAGCTGGACCAGGAGCGGAGTCCCCCGCACCACCCAGACGTATCCGTTGGCCAGCACCTGCACCCAGCCCCGCCCGGACGCGGTGCCCACCCCGATCACCGAACCCAGGAGGAGGGCCAGGACCGCGGTCAGGAGGGACAGCTCCAGGGTCAGCACCGCCCCCCGGGCCAGGAGCGGCACCATTCCCTGCACCCGGTCGGCGAACTCGGGCTTCACCCGGGCCGGGGCGCCGGACGCGTCGCCGCCCCCGGCGGGGATGTGCCCGGCGAAGTCCCCCCAGCTGGCCAGGAGCACCTTCAGGTCCGGATCCGAGCCCACCCAGCGCCGGTAGATCCGGGCGTAGGTGCCGTCCTGGATCATGGCGAACAGGGCCCGGTTCACCGCGTGCACCAGCGCCGGTTCGTCCTGGCGGGCGGCGATCCCGCAGGCCTCCTGGTAGAGCAGCCCCCCGTGGGGGACGATGTCCCCCGCCCCGCCCTGCTTCACGTAGAAGCCGCCCACGATGCGGTCGGACACGAAGGCGTCGATCTTGTCGGTGTTGATGGCGGCCACGATCTCCGCCTCGCTCCCGTAGCGCAGGACCTCGGCGTCCCCGAAATCCTCCGGGTGCTCGTTGATCCAGTGCTCGTAGGTGGAGTCCTCGGTGACCCCGATCTTGATCCCGTGGAGCGAGGTCACGTCTTGGCGGGCGAAGACCTGGGCCCCGCTCACGTAGTAGGGCAGGGTGAAGTCCATGGACTCCAGCCGGCCCGGGGTGATGGCCATGGACCCGCAGATGAGCTGGTACTTGCCGCTCTGGAGGCCGGCCTGGATGCCGGCCCAGTCGGTCTGGACGAGTTCGGCGGGGCGGTCCAGGCGGCGTGCCACCTCCCGGGCCATGTCGGCGTCGAAGCCGACCAGGCGCCCTCCGGCGTCGGTGGTGGAGAAGGGACGGAAGGCGCCGGACATGGCCAGGCGCAGGGGCGCCTCGGACCCGCCCCCCGGGGCGGAGGGAACCTGGGCCCGGGCGCCGGCCGCCCCGCCGGCGAGCATGATGAAGGCGACGGCCGCAACCGTCGCCCGGATCGAGGGCTGAAACGGGGTCATGGGTCCTCGCTCCTCATCCGCCGGAGGCGGTCCGGCACCACACGTTCACCGATTCCCAGCCGTTGGGCATCCGGCAGTTGTTGATGAGCCGGCCGGTGAAGTCGTACCCGAGCTTGGCGAAGGCGCAGTTCATGCCCACCTCGTCGGCCCGGGCCAGGGTGTAAAGGTCGGTGATCGCGAACTCCGAGGCCAGGTCGCGCTCGATCTCCCGCAGGAGGCGGACCATGAGCCCGCGGCCGCGCTCCTCCGGCCGGGTGGCGCAGTCGGTCATCTCCGCGGTGCGGCGGGGATGGTCGATCTCCCCCGAGGCCACCGCGGCCATGCGCCCGTCCGGGCTCCGGACGAAACGGAACCGGTTGGCCCGGGTCTCGATGAGCCGGGCCAGGTGGGCGGGGGTGAGCGGGGTGGGATAGTCCGAGAACACCGAGGCCATGAGCTCCGCGATCCCGGCCGCGTCCCCCGGGACCGCCCCGTGGCTGGAATAGCCCTCGGGAAGACGGGGCTCGACCGGCTTCTTGCCCTGGGCCAGGCTCACGATCTCCGCGTGGGCGGGCTCCCGCGGGGCCACCGCCCGCACCGGATCCCGGTAGGCCGCCCACAGGGCGGCGTCGCCGCCCCCGGCGAAGAACCCCCGGATGGTCCCCTCCCGCCGGAAGCCGAGCTGGTGCCAGTCCCCGTCGTCCCCGGGCGGGGCATACACGGTGATCTTGCTCAGCTCCCCGGGCGCGCCCTCGGCCCGGGTGAAGAGGGCGGCCAGGTCCAGCGCGGAGTAGTCGGCGGCCCGGAGGCCGTAGAGCTTGAGCCGGCGGTTGTAGGGGTCGGTCACCGCGTCGCGCTCCCCGGAGGGGACGGTCACGGCGAAGGCGCGCGGGAGGGGCGGAAGGGCGCCGGCCTTCCCGGCGCCCGCGCCCCGGGCGCCGGCCGGGGCCTCGGTCATCGGACCGCCCGCTTGAGCCGGGCCAGGCCCGACTCGCGCACCGCCTCCTCCACGATCCTCGCGTGCTCGGCGGGATCGGCCCAGCGGCGGCGGCCCTCCTCGGGAAGGCGGTCGATGGGGTCGAAGTAGAGGTAGACCTTCCCGTCGTCCACCGAGGGGCTCCGGTACACGCTCACCCCGGTGGTCTCGTCGTAGTAGTCGTAGCTGTGGGCGCTCCGCTTGCCCCCGCCCCCGGGCACGTCGGTGACGAAGGTGGGGGTGTTGAACCCGGCGGTGGCCCCGCGCACCGCACGCTCCACCTCCAGGGTGTCGCCGAGGCGCGTGCGCAGCTCCTCCACCCCCTTCACCATGTCGTGCTGGTAGACGTAGTAGGGCTGGACGTTGATGTAGCTCAGCCGCTTGACCAGGAGGGTCATGGTCTCCGGGTCGTCGTTCACCCCCCGGATGCACACGCTCTGGTTCCGCACCTTCACCCCGCGCCGGAAGAGGTGGTTCATGGCCTCCTCGGTGATGGCGGTGATCTCGTTGGGGCTGTTGAAGTGGGTGTGGAGGGCGACCTCCTTGTTCCGCTTGCGGCCGAACTCGACCACGCTGACCAGGGCGTCGGTCCAGGCCTTGTGGGTGAGGATCTTCATCGGCATCACCGCCGGCCCCTTGGTGGCGAAGCGGATGCGCCGGATGTGGGGGATGGAGAGCAGGATCTGGCCGATCTGCTTGAGCCGGGCCGGGGGCAGGTGGTAGGCGTCGCCGCCCGAGACCACCACGTCCTCCACCTCCGGTCGCGAGGCCAGATAGGCGAAGGCCTTCTCCCACTGGCTCTCCACCGGCTTGTAGTTCACCTTGTCCACGGTCTCGGTGTCGCCCCCGATGGCGTAGCTCCGGGTGCAGAACCGGCAGTAGACCGGGCACACGTCCAGGGCCAGGAACAGGGTCTTGTCCGCGTAGCGGTGGACCAGGCCCGGGGTGGGCGAGTCGTGCTGCTCGTGGAGCGAGTCCAGGGTCAGCTTGGGATGGTCGGGGAGCCGGGTGGAGGCCACGGGGATGAACTGGATGCGGAGCGGGTCCGGGTAGGGGTCGTCCCAGTCGATGAGGCTCAGGATGTAGGGGCTGAGCCGCATGTTCATGGGGGCCCGGGCCATCCCCTCCCGCACGTCCTCCAGGAACTCCGGACGGGCCAGCTCGGCCAGGAGGTCCAGCAGGTTCTGGACCGTGGTCACCGAGTGCCGGTTCTGGAACTTGTAGCTCAGGAATTCCTCGCGGCTCACGTCCTTGAAGGCGGGGATGCGCTGCCAGAAGGGAGAGCCGTCCAGCCGGCGGTGGGCGAAGGTCTTCTCCGGTACCGGCTCCTTGAGGGGCGCGGGGATCTCCACCCCGGCCAGGGCTTCGAGCCGGGAGCCCTCGGGGATGTCCCCGAGGACGTCGCCCACGGTCCGGGGCTGGCCGGCAGGGGCGGTCCGAGGCGTCTCGTCATCGACCTCGGCGGTGAAGACGGCGTCGTTCTCGGCGTTCATCAAACTCTCCTTTGTCTGGATGGCTTTCCCGGCCACGCGGGCTCAGGCCCGGTCCGGGTCCCGGTCGGGGGTCGCTTCCTCCAGCGGGTTCTCGATCTCGGTGGCCTCCATCAGCTGCACGACCCGCTCCAGGGATCGGGCGATGACGGCCTGTTCGGATTCGGGCAGGCGCGCCAGCGCCTCGGCCAGGGTGTCCTGCAGGGGTGACGGCGCGTCCTCGGCCAGGGCCCGCCCCGTCTCGGTGACGGTCACGTGGACCAGCCGCCGGTCCCGGGTGCCCCGCTCCCGGCGGATGAGCCCCTTCTCCTCCAGGCGGTTCAGGATGCCCACCACGGTGCTGGGGCTCAGGGAGACCCGCCGGGAGAGGGTGGTGGGAGTGGCCGTGCCCAGGTCGTGGACGGCCAGGAGGCAGACCAGCTGGGGGGTGGTGATGGAGTAGGTGGAGGCCAGCTTCCGGGAGTGCACCTCCACCGCGTGGATGATGCGCCTCAACGCCTGGAGAATACGGAAGTTATGGCTGGGAACGGCCGGCCGGCCGAGGGTCTCCGGGCTTTCCATGGGCACCCCTGCTTCTCCCCGGTTCGTCGTCGTCGGGTCACGATCAACGAGCCCAGGGCCCCGCCCCGCGCTAGATCGTTCGGGTTGAAATCATTTCAACCGCAACGATTCTTACAGAAACGAACTTCGTTGTCAACCCGCCCGCCCGCCGGGAACTGCCCTGGACCCGGGAGGGACGCTACCATGGAGCTATGTTCAACCCGGCCGCCCACTTCTGGACCGTCGCCCCCGATCTTCGGGCGAGGATCCACCCTCTCGCGCCCCCGCCTTCGGTCCCCTGGGCGGGAACGGTGGCCGATCCCGGTCTCGGCCCGGTCCGCCTCTCGGGATTCCTCTCCCCGGTCCCCGGGGCCGACACGGTGGTGGTGATCCTCCATGGGCTGGGGGGCTCCCCGGACCGCCCCTACGCGGTGCGGGGGGCCCGGGCCGCGGTCCGCCGGGGGTGGGCCGCCCTCCGCCTGGCCCAGCGGGGGGCGGACCGGAGCGGCGAGGACCTCCATCACGGCGGCCTCGTCGCCGACGTGGCCGCGGCGGTGGCCTCGCCGGAGCTGGCCGGCTACGCCCGGGTGCTGCTCCTGGGCTACTCCCTCGGCGGGCACCTGGCCCTGCGCACGCTGGTCGATTCCCCGGATCCCCGCATCCGGGCCGGCGCCGCCGTCTGTGCCCCCCTGGACCTGGACCGCGGCGCCCGCCACCTGGACGAGCACTGCGCCGGGATCTACCGGCGGCACGTGCTCCGGGCCATGGCCGGGATCTACGCCGCGGTGGCCGCCCGCCGGACCCTTCCCCACACCGTGGCCGAGGTGCGCCGGGCCCGGGGCATCCGCGAGTTCGACCGTCTGGCCGTGGTGCCGCGATTCGGCTACCGGGACCCGGAGGACTACTACGCCACCGAGAGCGTGGCCCCGAGGCTCCGCCGCCTCTCCCTCCCCGCGCTCTACCTGGGGAGCGTCCACGATCCCATGGTCCCCCCCTCCACGGTGCGGGACCTGCTGGCCGGAGCGCCGCCGGCCCTCACCGCGCGCTGGACCGGGCGCGGCGGCCACGTGGGGTTTCCGGGAGGGCTGGACCTGGGCCAGGGCGGGATCCGGGGCCTCGAGAACCAGATCATGGCCTGGCTGGCCCGGGTCGCCGGCTGACGGACGCCGCGCTCCGGTTTTCCCCCCACCCACCGCCCGGCGGACGCGCTTGGCGCTCCCCGCCCCCGGGTCTAGGATGGAGGGGAGATCCCCTGTCTCCGGCGCCTCGGCGCGGGACGGCAGACCCGCGCGGCGGCGCCATCCCCGGGAGGTGGAACATGGCCCTCGACATCCGTCGCGTTCAGTATTTCTATACCTTCGTCAACGACCGCCCCGGCGAGGCCTACAAGATCCTCGCCCAGCTCTCCCAGGGCGAGGTCAATCTCCTCGCCTTCAACGCCGTCCCCATGGGCACCGCCCACACCCAGCTCGTGCTCTTCCCCGAGAGCATCGAGAAGCTGGCCGGCGCGGCGGAGACCATCGGGCTCACCCTGACCGGGCCGCACCACGCCATCCTCATCCAGGGGGACGACGAGCTGGGGGCCCTGGCCGACGTCCACGCCCGGCTCTACGACGCCAAGGTCAACGTGTACGCCTCCAACGGGGTGTCCGCGGGTCGAGGCACCTTCGGCTACGTGATCTACATCCGGGCCGACGACTTCGAGCGCGCGGCGACCTCCCTGGGAGCGTGACCGCGGACCCCGCGGGCGGGCGCACCGGCCGCCAATCGGAGCTCCGGGGTCGTTCTTGACCCGGGTCAAGGCCGGTCGAGTGGAACCGCAGTAGCCTCATACCGCAGCCCGAGAATCCCCCTGCGGCCGCGTCGATGAGGAGCGACATCATGCAGGACCTGCGCCTCCGCCGAGGCTCGGCTCTGGCTGCCCTGGGCTGTGCCCTTGCCCTCCTGTTCGCGGCCTCGGACCTGGCCGCCAAACCGCTCCCCTTCGGCCGGAGCGGATCCACCACCACCACCGCGCGCTGGCCGGACTCCACCACCATCCACGTCTACATTCCCGAACATCCGGACACCGCCCACGCCAACGCCAACGACTGCCTGAAGGAGGGCATCGAACGCTGGGCGGCCAAGATGGCCCAGCGCGGGATCACGGTGCAGGTCCACCTCGGCCAGACCCCGCCCGCCGACACCACCAACACCGTGCGCTTCTCCTGGGTGCCGGACGGAGCCCTGGGAGGACGCGGGAGAGGGCTTCGCCAGCCCCAGCTCGCTCCCCGCCCCGGGCGGGAAGCAGAAGATCGTGAGCGGCACGGTCAAGGTGGAGGTCGACAACGGGGAGTACTGCGAGTACCTGAAGAACCTCGGCGCCCACGAGTTCGGCCACATCCTGGGTCTGGACGACGAGACCACGGCGGCCGGCAAGCCCCGGAACGTGATGGATCCCGCGGACATCCCCGTGGACGACCCGGTCCCCTTCTCCCCCGCCGACGACCAGGAGTGGTCGAAGCTCTACGCCACCGTGAGCAGCGCTTCTCCCCAGGGACTGGTGCAGTACTCGGTGACCGAGAGCCCGCCGGGGCAATACCTCTATACCTACGAGGTGGAATGGCTGGACGGGCCGGAGCTGCCCGTTTTCGTGCTCGACGTGAACTGCGAGCCGGCGGCGGTGATCCCGTTCACCATGCCCCCGGACTGGATCCTGGACTACCCGGTGACCTACCAGGACGTGATGCCCAACCCCGCGCTGACCCCCCAGGACCGGCTCCTGTACTTCGAGTGCGAGTACGCGGGGCTGGGGCCGGAGGCCGGACCCCTGGGCACCTTCGTGCTGGCCAGCCCGCACCCGCCGGGACCGGGGACGGCGGACATCATGGCCGACATGGACGGGGACGGGGTCTACGACCCGGTGCCGGTGCCGGTGCCCACCGATCCCACCGTGGCCGTCCCGGACCGGCCGGGGGGCCCGACGGTGGGGTTGCGCCTCCTGGCCCCGGGCCCCAACCCCTTCCGGGACCGGGTGGAGGTCCGCTTCCGGGCCGGGCGCGCCTTCCCCTCCGGGCGAGTGCTGTTCTACGACCCGGCCGGCCGGCTCCTTCGCGCCCTGGATCTGGGCCCGGTGGCGGCGGGACCGGGCCGGGCGGCCTGGGACGGCCGGGACGCCTCGGGCCGCCAGGTCCCGGCGGGGATCGTGTTCTACCGGGTGGAACTCGGGAGCGAGGTCCGCTCGGGGAGGCTGCTCCGGATTCCCTGAGCGCGGTCTTCTCATCGCGCCCCCGGGATGGCACACTGCCCACGTCCGTCCCGGGGGCGACGCCTTCCGGGTCGCGTTGGCTGCGGAGCCGGAGCCCGGCCCCCGCCGGCTCCCGGCGAGCGCATCGGGTCCGAAACCACCCCAACCCAGCGAGGCGTCATGGTCCAGAACCCGGCCGGCGTGCTCACGATCCTGACCGGGATCGCCGCCTTCTTCTTCTTCCTGGAACGCGCCACCCGCTCGCGGCTCTTCTCCTACGCTCCGCCGCTGCTCTTCATCTACGGGCTTCCGGTGGTGCTGTCCAACTCCGGGGTCCTCCCCCACCAATCCCCGGTCTACGACGGCATGCGGACCTACGGCCTTCCCTTCTTCCTCACCATCCTGCTCCTGGACGTGAACGTGCGGGCGGCGCTCAAGGTCATGGGGCGGGGGGTGTTCGTGATGCTCATGGGCACCCTGGGGGTGGTGGTGGGGGCGCCGGTGGCCTACCTGGTCGTGCACCGCTGGCTGACCCCGGACGCCTGGACGGGCTACGGGGCCCTGGCCGGGAGCTGGATCGGCGGCACCGGCAACATGGCCGCGGTGGCGGAGGGAGTCGGCACCTCGGGCGACATGTTCGGCCTGGCCGTGCTGGCCGACAACGTGATCTACCTCTTCTGGCTCCCCCTGCTCCTGGCCTCGCGGAACTGGGCCCGTCCCTTCGCCCGCATCACCGGCGTGGCCCACGAGGAGCGGATGGCGGCGATGGAGGAGGCGGCCGGGGACATGGAGACCCAGGGCTCCGAGATGGCCATGCGCCACGTGATCTACCTGGGCTTCCTGGGCTTCGCGGTGACCTGGATCGCGGTGGCGGGAGGAAACGCGCTCGACGCCTGGCTGGAGCGGAGCCTCTCCCCCGGGTTCCGGCAGGCCTTCCCGGTGGTGAGCGCGACCAGCCTCACCGTGCTCCTGGTCACCAGCCTGGGTCTCCTCCTGAGCGGAACCCCCGCCCGGCGGATTCCCGGCAGCCACGACCTGGCCATGGCCGTGGTCTACGTGTTCGTGGCCGTGATGGGGGCCCGGGCCTCGGTGGCCGGCTTCGGACAGGCCCTCCCCTTCGTGGCCGGGGCGGTGATCTGGATCTTCATCCACGGGGCCTTCTGCCTGCTCGGGGCGCGCCTGTTCAAGGTGGACGTCCACACCGCGGCCATCGCCTCGGCGGCCAACATCGGCGGCGCCGCCTCCGCCCCGGTGGTGGCCGGGTACCACAACCGCAAGCTGGTGCCGGTGTCGATCCTCATGGCGTTGATCGGCTACGCGGTGGGGAACTACGCCGCCATCCTCGCCGCCCAGCTCACCTTCCTGGCCGGGAAGGTGTAGCCGGCGTCGTACCGCGCCCCCCGGCTCCCGGGGGACCGCTCGCTCACGCCGTCTCCACCCCGGCCCGCGCCTGCTCGTCGTAGAGTTCGCGGTAGAGGCCGCCGGCGGCATAGAGGGCGGCGTGGGCGCCGCTCTCCACCAGCCGGCCCCGGTGGAGCACGAAGATCCGGTCCATGGCGGTGAGGCTGGTGAGGCGGTGGGCGATGAGGATCACCGTGGCCGGACCCGCCCGGTCCAGGAAGCGCTCCAGCACCCGCCGCTCGGTCCGCGGGTCGAGGGCCGAGGTGGCCTCGTCCAGGAGATAGGCCGCCGGCCGCTTGAGGAGCGCCCGGGCCAGGGCCACCCGTTGCCGCTCGCCGCCCGAGAGCCGCATGCCCTCGCTCCCCACCACCGTTTCCAGGCCCTCGGGCAGGGCCCGGACCAGCTCCCCCAGCCCGGCGGTCTCCGCCGCCTCCAGGAGCTCCGGGTCGGTGGCCCGGGGCCGGGCCAGGCGCAGGTTTCCGGCCAGGGTGTCGTGGAAGAGCTGGGTCTCCTGGGTGACCAGCCCCACGGTGCGCCGGAGCGCGTCCAGCTTCCACCGGCGGAGGTCGAGTCCGTCCAGGGACACCGCGCCCGAGGCCGGATCCAGGTACCGGGACAGCACCGCGGCCAGGGTGGACTTCCCGCTTCCCGAGGGCCCGACCACCGCCACCCGTTCCCCGGCCCGCACCTCGAGGGTCACCTGATGGAGGGCGCGGGTGCCGTCCGGCCAGGCCAGGGAAACCGCGTCCATCCGGATGCCCGCCCCTCCCCCGCCGCCATCCGTCCCCGCGTCCCCACCCTCCGGCCGCGCCGGCACCGTCGCATCCGGCGCCTCCCGGATCTCCGGCGCCTGGTCCAGGATCTCGTACACCCGGGCCAGCGAGGCCCGGGCCACCTGCACGTCGATGTTGATGTCGATGAGGCCGGTGACCGGGCGGTAGAGCCTGGTGGCCAGGGTGTAGAAGGCGACCAGGCTTCCCAGGCTCAGGGTGCCTCCCAGGACCCGGTAGCCGCCCCACAGGAAGACGAGGATGAAGGCGCCGGTGGTCATGGTGTCGGCCAGGGACACCTGGCCCGCGCTCACGAAGGACAGGTTCAGGTGGCTGGCGATCCAGGGCCGGGAGAGTTGCACGTGGCGGCGGGCCTGGCGGCGCTCCTGCAGGTACTCCTGCACCAGCCGGACCCCGCTCACCCGTTCCTCCAGGAACACGTAGAGCCCCGACACCGCGTCCCGGGCGCGGATCCCCTCCAGGTGCAGCCTCCGGTTGATCCGGACCAGCACCGCCACCAGGAGCGGATAGACCAGGAGCAGGCCCAGGGTGAGCATGGGATCCAGCCAGACGAGCATGGCCAGGATGCCGGCGATGGTGAGGACGTCCTGGGCCGCGTTGACCACGGTGTGGGCGGCGGCCTGCTGCAGCACGTCGATGTCGGAGGTGAGGCGGGCCAGGATGTCCCCGGTCTTCTCCCCCCGGAAGAAGTACGGGGACAGGCGCTGCACGTGCTCGTACACGCGCTGCCGGAACTCGAACAGGATGCGGAGCCCCCCGTAGCTGTAGAGCCAGACCGTGACCAGGCGGAAGGCCACCCGGAAGAGGAGGACCACGGCCAGCACCCCGATCAGCACCCACAGCAGGTGGAGGTCGCCGTCCCCCAGGGCCCGGTCGATGATGGCCCGGAGGATGAGCGGGTCGAGCAGGTTCAGCGCCACCCCGACCAGGAGGCAGAGGCCGATCTCGACCTGGAGCCCCGCGTAGGGGCGGACGCACTCGCGGAAGAAGCGGCGGACCAAACCCCGCCGCCCCGGATCGACGGGCTTCACCCTCCGGCCCCGCGGCGCGCCGAAGGCCGGCCGGGAGGCGTGGAGACCCCGGGCGCGCCGGCGGCGCGATGGACACTCATCGCGAGGCCTCGGCGAAGCGGGCGAAGAGAAGCCGCCCCAGGAGTTCGGTGTGACCGGTGGCGATGCGGGCCTCGCCGCGGAGGCCCTCCAGGAGCGGGCCCGGCGCCGAGGCCGGGTCGACGGTGAGCGTCACCCGAAGTCCCTTCCCGCCCCCGGGCATCGCCGCCACCGAGGCCACGCGCGCCGAGAGCGTGCCCTTGTGCATCCAGGGATAGGCCTCCAGACGCACCGCCGCGGTCTGGCCGGCGTAGAGCCGGAGCCGGGCACCGTCCTCCGCCACGGCCACGAAGCGGCCGGGGACGGGCGCCGCGCCCGTGTCCCCCGGGGCCGCGGAGGGACCGGCCCCCGGTCCCTCCACCGCCAGGGTTCCGGGCGCGGTCACCACCTCGGGCACCCGCACCAGGCCGAGCAGGACCACGGCCGCGACCAGGAGAGCCGCGGTCAGGACGAGGACGATGCGGAGGAGGGGAAGGCGGCGGCGCATGGGACGGCAAATCGACGCCCGACCCCCTCGCGGGCGTCGGGCGTCCCGCTCACCCTAGGGTGAGCCGCGTTCACTCTGTTCTTCGAACGGGTGGCCGTCTACAGACAGAACCGGGGATCCTCGCTGCACTTCGCACAGAGGGTGATCCGCTTGTTCCGGGTGACCTTCTTGGGCTTCACGACGAACTTCATGAACGAACCTCCAAACCCGACCTCGCGGTGTCCGGGATCGCACTCGTTGCCGGGCCCTGGGCGTCTAGGGGTACACCGGGCAGTGGGTGCCCGGTCGCGGCCCGGCCGGGCCGCGAGAGAGATATACGCCGCGCCGGGGATCGAGTCAAGAACGCTTCCGGGAAGCGCGGCGGAAACGGGGATGCGTCCCGCTGCCGGCGGGGTGGAGCGGTCCAATACTTAGCAATTCCTGTACCCATTTCCGGCTTTCCGGCCGAAGCGCACCCCGCGTCCCGGAACTCCTCCGCAGCGGGAACGATCCGGGCTATACTCCCCGCACCATGCCTCCCTCGGTGGTCCTGCTCACCCGTCCCGGTTCCCCCCTGGGCGACGCGCTCTCCCCGCGCGTGGACGCCCACGGCGGCGTCTGCAGAACCCTGAACCTCGACGCCCCCCTGTCCGCAGAACCGGTCACCGTCCGCCCCCGCGGGGTAGCCTGGCAGGGAGTCGATCTCCTCGGGACGGGGGCCATCCTGGTCGAACGACCGGTCTTCCCCTGGCCCCAGCCCGTCCGTCTCCGGGATCTTCCCGGGGATGCCGGCGACCGGCGCGCCGCCGCCGGGGCCGAACGCGAAGCGCGCTCCCTGGCCGTGTCCGCCCTTCGGGTGGCGGCCGAGGTCCGGCCGGTAGTGAACCCGCCCGAGGCCGGCCACCTCGCCGCCTCCCCCGCGGTGGGCCTGGACCGCGCCCGCGGGGCGGGGGTGCCGGTGGCGCCCTGGCGGCTCGCTCCGGCGGGGAGCGCGGATCCGGAGGCGGGGGACCTGGTGCAGGACGTGGTGGGGGGCGAACGGTGGCACGCTCCCTCCCCGCCGGCCGGGGGCGATCCCACCCTCATCCTGACCCCCGCCGGCGGGGCGGTGTCCACCCTGCTCATCGTGGGGGAGGCGGTCGCCGTTGCGGTGGAGCATCCCTCCCCCGCGGCCTGGACCGGGGGCGGGCCCGCCTCGGGCGCGCTCCTGGCATCCCCCGGGCCCGGCGCCGCCGCCGCCGCCCTGGCCGCGGCCCGGGCCTGCGCGCTCCCGCTGGCCGCGGTCACCGTGGACGGCCACACGACCGAATCGGTCCTGTATATTGATGCCGCCCCCGACCTCACGGCCTGGGGCAGCGTCACCCAAGGCCGGGCGCTCGACGCCCTGGCCGCGTATCTCGTCCACCTGGCCGGACTGCCGGACCGGGTCCCGCCGCCGCCGGAGGGGGGTCCATGACCGCCGCCCGGCCCGCGGACCGGACGGCCGCCGCCACAACCCCAGAGGACGGCTGGCCATGAAACCCTCGCTCTACAACCGCATCTTCCAGGCCTCGGACGGCACCTGGCTGGCCTTCAACGCCTGGTCCACCGCCCTGGCCGAACTCACTCCGGAGGACCGGCCCTTCATCGAGGCCCTCCTCACCGACCCGTCCCTTCCCTGCGACACCCCCGCCAAGCGCGCGCTGCGGGAGGCGCTGATCCAGGGACACTTCCTGATCGACGACGACGAAGATGAGGTGGCCACCACCAAGGCGGACATGCTCCGCGACCGGTTCCGCACCGACCGGCTGCTCCTCACCATCGCGCCCACCCTGAACTGCAACTTCCGCTGCGACTACTGCTACGAGGACCACTTCCGGGTGAACATGTCGCGCACCGTCCAGGATGCGCTGGTGGCCTGGGCGGCGGAGCGGGTGCAGACCGCGGAGCTGCTGCACGTGATCTGGTACGGGGGGGAGCCGCTCCTGCCCGGGGCCTACGAGATCGTGGAGACGCTCTCCCGGCGCTTCACCGAGCTCTGCGCCGCCCGGGGGGTGGCGTACAACGCCGAGCTCATCACCAACGGCTACTTCCTGGACCGCTCCCGGATGGAAACCCTGGCCGGTCTCGGGCTCAGCATGGTGCAGGTCACCCTCGACGGCCCCCCCGAAATGCACGACCGGCGCCGGGTCCTGGCCGGGGGCCAGGGCACCTTCTGGCGCATCCTGGACAACATGAAGCAGGTCACCGACCTGGTGGAGCTTCAGCTCCGCATCAACGTGGACCGGCGGAACGCCATGGGGGCGATCGAGGTGGCAGAGATCCTGCGGGAGCATGGACTCGAGGATTCGGTCCGCCCCTACCTGGCCATGGTCACGGCCAGCGGCGCCGCCTGCGGCAACATCCAGGAACTCTGCTACTCCACCAAGGACTTCGCCGACATGGAGGTGGAGGTCTACCGAGAGGCGGCCAAGCGGGGGCTGCCCCTCGGCCGCTATCCGCAGAAGATGGAGGGCGCCTTCTGCACCGCGGACCGGGCCAACGCCTTCGTGGTCGCCCCGGGGGGGAGCCTCTTCAAGTGCTGGCACGAAGTGACCCTGAACCCCGACAAGGCCATCGGCCATCTCCTCGACGGCCAGCAGCCCTTCCAGAAGGCCAACGAGGACCGCTGGCTGAGCTGGGACGTGATGGAGAAGTCGGGCTGCCGCTCCTGCGAGGTGCTCCCCCTCTGCCACGGCGGCTGCCCCATCGAGGGCATGCAGGACGCGGAGGCCGATCACGGCGCCTGCGAGCAGTTCAAGTTCCACCTGGAGCCGGTGGTGGAGCTCCAGTACACCTACCAGGTCGAGCTGGGCGGGGACGGGCCCGCCCAGGGGGCGGCCCGGGGCCCGTGCAAGTGAGCCTCCCCGGCGGGCCGGCTCCGGCCGGGCGGGAGGAGCGCCGGACGTGAAGCGGGTGGGACTGATCGGACCGCCGGACCGCGGCGAGATCGAGCGCCTGGCCATGCGGCTGGAGGAGCGGGGCGCCGAGGGGGTGGTCCTCGATCCGCGCCCGGACCCGGGGATCGTCCTGACCGCCGGGGGGGAATCCGCCTGCGGGGTGGATCTCCACGGGTTCGCCGGATTCTACGTGGCCGACCTGGGCATCCGGTCCCCGGTGGTGCCGGCCGGGGACGGCGGAGTGGACGCGGCGGCCAGCGAGGCCGCCGGGGCCTCCTCCCGGCGCCATCTCGCGGCCTGGAACGCCCTGCTGGAGCGCCTGGCCGCCCGCTCCCGGGTGGTGAACCCGCCCCGGACCCACGATCTCCATGCGCTCAAGCCGTGGGAGATGTGGGTCTACGAGCGGGAAGACATCCCCTCGCCCTGGACGCTGGGCACCTCCGACCCCTCCGGCCTCCTGGATCTGCCCGCCGGCCCCCGGGTGGAGTGGATCCGCAAAGGAATGGTGGGCGGGTACGGCTACACCGAGGCCTTCGAGCCCCCGGCCGGCGGGGCGGAAGCGGGGGAAATCCTGTCCGCGGGACCGGTCATGATCCAGGGCCGGGTGCAGGGTGACAACGTCCGCGCCTACGTGGTCGGGGGCCGGGTGATCGGCGCGGCCGAGGTGGTGCCGGTGGAGGGGGACGAGGTCGATTCCCGCCGGGGCGAGATCCGCGTCCGCCGCCGGGAGCTGCCGCCGGAGGCGGCGCGGACGGCGGTCCGGGCCGCGGCCCGCTGGGGGTTGGCCTTCGCCGCCGTGGACCTCATGGTGGACGCCGCCGGCGGGGGCTACGTGGTCCTGGAGTGCAACTCGGCCCCGTTCTTCCTCGCCTTCGAGCAGCAGACGGGCTGGGACGTCTCCAGCCGCCTGGCCGATTACCTGCTGGGGCGCTTCCGGTGAAACCGGCCGCGCCCCGGAGCGGCGGAGCCTCGGAGGCGGGGCTTCGCTCCCCCGCCGCCGATGCCGCCGGAGTTCCGGCCTGGGAGCTGGTCCCCGCCGGCCGCGTCCGGCCCGGCGGGCTCCCGGCGGTCGTCACCGACCCGGCCGGCCTGGAGACACCGATCCTCCGGCGGATCCTCGGGATCCTGCGCGAGGAGTACGACCCGGAGTTCGCCGTCCGCTGGCTGGGCCCGGTGCCCTTCACCCCCCTGGAGAAGCCCGTGGCGGAGGCGCGGGTGGCCCTGGTCACCACCGCGGGACTGCACGCCCGGGGCGACGAGCCCTTCGACACCGAGGGGAATCGCTGGGGCGACACCGGGTTCCGGTGGATCCCCCACCGGAGCCCCGCCGAAGCGCTGGATCTGGACGCGGACTCGGTGGACCCCAAGTACGTGAGGCAGGATCCGGAGGCCGCGCTTCCCCGCCGGGCCCTGGACCGGATGGTGGCGGCCGGAGCGGCGGGATCGGCGGCGCCCCGGCACCCGGGGTTCTGCGAGGGGGTGCTCCGCCCCCTCCCGGGGCTGGCGGAAAGCGCCCGCCGGGCCGCGGCGGGGCTGGGCGAGGACGAGGTGGACGCCGCCCTCCTCTTCCCCACCTGCTCCCTCTGCGTGCTCAACGTGTGCGTGATCGCGCGGGAGCTGGAGGCGGCGGGGATCAGCACCGCCACCGTGACCGTGCTTCCCGAGCTGACCCGGCTGGTGGGGGCCCCGAGGCTCCTGAGCCTCCGCTTTCCCCTCGGCGCCCCCTGCGGCGACCCCGGAAACCACGCCCTTCACGACGCGGTGGTCCGGGCCGCCCTCCAACGGCTGGCCTCCCCCGAACCTCCCGGAGCCACGGTGGACTCTCCCCTGGAGTGGCGCCGCTGACCCTGCCCGCCGCCCGGACCGCCCGCCGCCGCCCCGCCCGCGGCCGGGCTACTCGTACCGCAGCGCCTCGATGGGATTCAGCGCCGCCGCCTTCCGGGCGGGGTAGAAGCCGAAGAAGATGCCCACCCCGGCCGAGAAGGCCAGGGCCACCACCACCGTGGTCGGGGAGATGACGGTGATCCAGCCGGTGACCCGCCCCACCACCGCCGAGGCCGCGAACCCCAGCACCAGGCCCAGGAATCCGCCCAGGAGGCTGATCACGATGCTCTCGACCAGGAACTGGGTGAGCACGTCGGAGCCTCGGGCCCCCAGCGCCATGCGGATGCCGATCTCCCGGGTGCGCTCGGTGACCGAGACCAGCATCATGTTCATGATGCCGATCCCCCCCACCAGGAGCGAGATCCCGGCGATGGAGGCCAGGAGCAGGGTCATGACCTTGGTGGTGTTCTCCTGGGCCTCGGCCAGCTCCCCCTGGTTCCGTACCGTGAAGTCGTCCTCCTCCCAGCCGGCCAGCCGGTGGGAGTCCCGCATGAGGGTGGTGATCTCGTTCTGGGCGGCGGGGATGTCGGCGGCGCTGTAGGTGCTGGCCAGGATCTGGGCGATGAACTGGTGCCCGGCGAGCCGGGTCTGGACGGTGGTGTAGGGCATGAGCACCACGTCGTCCTGGTCGCTGCCGGTGGCCGACTGGCCCTTGGTGGCCAGGACCCCGATCACCGTCACCGGCACGTTCCGGATCAGCATCTGCTGCCCCACCGGGTCCTGGTCGGGGAAGATCTCCGAGGCCACCGTGCTCCCCAGCACCGCCACCTTGCGCATGCTGCGCTGGTCGTTGCTGTCGAAGAACACCCCGGACTGGGTGGGCCAGTCGCGGATCTGCTGGTACTCGGTGCTCACCCCGTAGACCGGCGCCCGCCAGTTCTGGCCCCCGGCCACGATGTGGCCGAAGGTCATGATCACCGGCGACACCGCGGAAAGCAGGGTGCTCTCCCGGGCCAGGGTCTCGGCGTCGTCCACGGTGAGCCGGTTGAAGGTGCCGGCCCCGCCCCGGACGTTCCCCTGGTTGCTGGAGCCGGGGGTGACCACCAGCATGTTGGTGCCCAGGTTCATGATCTGTTCCTGGATCTTGGCCTGGGCCCCGGAGCCGATGGCGATCATCACGATCACCGCGCTCACCCCGATGATGATGCCGAGGGTGGTCAACAGGCTCCGCATCTTGTTCTTGGCGATGCTCCGGGTGGCGACCCGGATCAGGTTCCCGGTGGTCATGTCAGGCCTCCGTTTCCACCGGCATCGCGGCCAGGTCCTCGGCCGCCCGCCGCTGCCGGGCCACCGGCTCGTCCCGGATCACCCTCCCGTCCCGCAGCTCCACCACCCGCCGGGCGTAGCCGGCGATGTCGTGCTCGTGGGTGACGAGGAGGATGGTGATTCCCTGGTCGTTCAGCTCCTGGAACAGGGCCATCACCTCGGCCGAGGTCCGGGTGTCCAGGTTCCCGGTGGGCTCGTCGGCGAAGAGCAGCGAGGGCCGGGTGACCAGGGCCCGGGCGATGGCCACCCGCTGCTGCTGGCCGCCGGAAAGCTCGTTGGGATCGTGTTCCATGCGGTCGCCCAGGCCCACCCGTTCCAGGGCCTCCGCCGCCTCCCGGGCCGGCGAGGTTCCGTTCCCCCCCCGCCGGTAGAGGAGCGGCAGCTCCACGTTCTCCAGGGCCGAGGTCCGGGGCAGCAGGTTGAACCCCTGGAACACGAACCCGATCTTGCGGTTCCGGATGTCGGCGAGGGCGTTCCGGCCCAGCCGGTCCACCCGCTCCCCGTCCAGGGTGTAGGTGCCCTCGGTGGGATAGTCCAGGCAGCCGAGGATGTTCATGAAGGTGGACTTGCCCGAGCCGGAGGCGCCCATGATCGCCACCATCTCCCCCCGGTGCACGGTGAGGTCGATGCCCCGGAGGGCGTGCACCTCGGCTCCCACCGACCGGTAGACCTTGGTGATTCCCTCGGTGTAGACGGTCACGTCCCCGGGGATCCCGCGATCCGCCTTCCCCGCGCCCATATCAGAACCCGCCCGGCCGGGGACGGCCGCCCCGGCTCTGCTGGCCGCCCCCGAAGGGGCTGGCCGCGGCACCGGCCGCGCTCCCGGCCGCGCTGACCCCGGCGATGACCTGCATCCCCTCCTTGAGCCGGGGCCCGCTGACCTGGGTGACCTGTCCGTTGGTGATGCCGGTCCGGACCGGCATCATCGCCGGACGGCCGTCATCGTCCAGGTAGTAGAGAACGCCCCGGTTGGCGGAATCCCCGGAACGGCTCCAGCCTCCGTTGGCGGCGCCGCCCGCGGCCCGGCCCATGGCCCCTCCCGCGCCCGGGGCCCCACCGGCCCGGTTCCCCCGCCGGGCGGCGAAGGCGGAGTCCCCCCCGCCGCCGCCCGCCGCTCCGACCGCCGGGCGGCCAGCTCGGCGGCCATCTTCTCGGTGGGCCGGAAGCGCAGGGCGGCGTTGGCCACGGTGAACACGCTGTCCTCGCGCGCGGTCACGAAATCCACGGTGGCGGTCATCCCCGGAAGCAGGATCCGGTCCGGATTGTCCACGTCCACCACCACGGTGTAGGTGACCACGTTCTCCACCGTGGCCGACTGCAGCCGCACCTGGCGCACAAGGCCGGTGAAGGTGCGGTCGGGATAGGCCTGGACGGTGAACCGCGCGGTCTGCCCGTCGCGGATCCGGCCGATGTCGCTCTCGTCCACCGAGGCCAGGATCTGCATCTTGGACAGGTCGTTGGCGATCAGGAAGAGCCGGGGGGCGGAGAGGCTGGCCGCCACCGTCTGTCCCACGTCCACGTCCCGGGCGATCACCGTGCCCGAGATGGGGGCGTAGATGGTGGCGTAGGCCAGGTTCCGCCGCGCCCGCTCCACCCCGATGTCGGCGGTGTTCATGGCCGCCTTGGCCACGTCCAGGTTCAGGGTGGCGGTGTTGACGTCGTTCACGCTGACCAGGGAGTCGGCCCGCAGGGCGGTGGTGCGCACGTAGTCGCGCTGCGCCTGGTCGAGCTGCGCCCGGGCCCGCTCCACCGAGGCCTCGGCGTCGCGGACCGCGATGGCCAGGAGGGTGGTGTCCAGCCGGGCGATCACCTGGCCCTTGGTCACGTGGTCGTTGAAGTCGGCGTAGATGTGGGAAATGATGCCCGAGACCTGGGTCCCCACCTCCACCGTCTCCACCGCCTCCAGGGTCCCGGTGCTGGAGATCACCGACTCCACGTCTCCCCGCTCCACCGGCGTGAACCGGTAGGCCTCGTCCGAGCCGCCGCCGCGTCCGAGAAGGAACCAGCCGCCGGCGGCCAGCAGGATCACGGCCAGGACCGGGATCCAGAGCTTCTTCTTCATGGCTTCACTTCCTGCCTGCAAGGGAAGGGGCCCGGCGCCCCGCCCGGGGCCCTCCCCCGGACGGTCCGCCCGCCGTCATTCAACCGAACGCGGCGGAGGGGCGATTCCTGCGGTCTTTTTTTGCCGGGCCGGGGCACCCGGAAGCGGCCGGCGCCACCGGGACCGGTTCCCCGGGCGCCTGCTAGACTCCCCCCAGGCGCTTGCCGCGCTTCACGTTGCAGTTTTCGCGCAAGCCGGCCCGGTCCCGTGCGTTCGGGGGAGTGGAGACGCCGCCCCCCGGCGGGAGCGGACCGGCCGGGAGGTGGGCGGTCTCCGTGGATGACGACCGGATCGAGGACGACCGGCTCATGGCCCTGACCGCGGAAGGCGACGAAACCGCCTTCCGGGCCCTGGTCGAGCGCTGGGAGGGCCCGGTGACCGGGTTCCTGTTCCGCATGCTCGGCTCCCGCGAGGAGGCCCGGGACCTGGGGCAGGAGACCTTCCTCCGGGTGTACCGGAACGCGGACCGCTACCGGGCCCACGGCCGGTTCCGGAGCTGGCTCTTCCGGATCGCCGGGAACCAGGCCCGGAGCCGGCTCCGCCGGCGCAAGGTCCTGACCTGGGTGGGGCTGGACCCCGGCGCCGCCGACCGTCCCTCCGGGGAGGAGCCGGCGGACCGGGAGCTGATCCGGGCCGAGGACCGGGCGCGGGTGCGCCGGGCCCTGGGCCGGCTCCCCGGCCGCCAGCGCCAGGCCGTCATCCTCCGCGAGTACGAGGAGCTGAGCTACCGGGAGATCGCCGAGGCCATGGGAACCTCGGTCTCCGCGGTGGAGTCGCTCCTCCACCGGGCCACCGAAACCCTCCGCCGGGAGCTGGCCCCGGGAAAGGAACGAACGCCATGACGGGACCCGACGTCCACGTCGAATCCAGGCTGCGGCCGTGGCTGGACGGGGAGCTCCCCGCCGCGGAAGCGGAGCGGGTGCGCGCCCACACCGAGGCCTGCCCCGGCTGCGCCCGGGCCGCGGCCGAGCTGCGCGAGCTGCGGACCCTGATCCGCGCCGATGCCGCGCTTCCCTCCCCGGGGCCCCTGTGGCCGGGAGTGAGGGAACGGCTCCGGCCGCGCCTCGATCCCCGCCGGCGCTTCGCCTACGCGGCCGGGGTGTCGGCCCTGGCCGCGGCCGGGCTCTTCCTGGGGCTCCACCTCGGGGCCTCGGCGCCGGCGGCCCCCACCGGGCCCCCGGCCGGGACCTGGGAGACGGTCTCCCCGGTGCTGGGCGGAGGGACGGCGGGGAACCTCACCGAGGTCTACCTGGCCGCGGAGACCGGGGAGGGGGACCGATGAGCCGGGGCTGGATGTTCGTGCTCGCCCTCTCGGTGGGATTGAACCTGGGCCTGATCGTGCGGGAGTGCTCCACCCCCCGGGGCGGCCCGGACCACGGCCGCGACCGGGCGGGGCGGGAGCGGCCCACCGCGGACGAGATCGTGGCCCGGCGGATGAACGACCTGAAGGGCCGCCTGGACCTCACCCCGGACCAGGAAACCGCGCTCCGGTCCATCCTCACCGGGACCATCCCCCGGGTCATGGCCCGGTCCGACTCGGTGCACGTGCTGCGCACCCGGCTCGTGGCCGCCTACGGGGACAGCGTCCTGGATCCGGTCCGGGTCCGGGAGCTGGCCGAGGCCATGAACGCGGCCCAGGCCGGGGTGGACTCGGTGATCTCCGAGAGCCTCCTGCGGGAGGCGGCGGTCCTGACCCCGGAGCAGCGGAAGATCTACACCGGCATGCTCCCCTGGGGGCGGCACCGGCGGCACTGAGCCCCGCCCGGGCGGCGTTCCCGGCCGTACCGGCCACCCGGCCACCGTGGGGACGATTCGCTTCCACGGGCACGGGCGGAGGGCCTATAGTTGGCGCCCGGCATCGACCCCAGGGGACCATCACATGACCGCCTCCGACAACACGCCCGCCGACAATACCGCCGGCCGAACCGCCTCCGGTGACAAGCCCGCCCGGGTGCTCCTCCCCCCCTCCGACGTCAATCCCCGCACCGATCCTCCCCTGGACTTCCCCGACCGGGAGTACGGGGAGCTCACCGCCGACGACTACCGGGCGCTGGGGTTCATGTCCGGCCTGGAGGTTCACCAGCAGCTCCGGACCCGGACCAAGCTCTTCTGCCGCTGCCCCTCCGGGCGCTACGTGGACCACTACGACGCCGAGGTGCTCCGCCACATGCGGCCCACCCTGAGCGAGATGGGCGAGTACGACGGCACCGCGCTCATGGAGTTCAAGACCCGCAAGGAGATCGTCTACCAGCTCGAGCGGGGCTCGGTCTGCACCTACGAGATCGACGACACCCCGCCCTTCGTGATCGACGAGGAGGCGGTGCGGGTGGCCCTGGAGGTCTGCCTCCTCTTCGACCTGAACCTGGTCAGCGAACTCCACGTGATGCGCAAGCAGTACCTGGACGGGTCCATCCCCACCGGGTTCCAGCGCACGACCATGCTGGGGCTCACCGGCTCCGTCCCCTTCCGGGTCCCGGAGCTGGGCGTGGACCGCGACCTGCGCATCCGCCAGCTCTCCCTGGAGGAGGACGCCTGCCGCGAGATCTCGGACGTCGGACACCGCGTCACCTTCCGCACCGACCGGCTGGGGATGCCCCTGACCGAGGTGGTGACCGAGCCCGACCTGCTCACCCCCCTGGAGCTCCAGGCCGCGGGGCGGCTCATCGCCGCGGTGACCCGGGCCTCGGGCAAGGTCCTGCGGGGTCCGGGCGCGGCCCGCCAGGACGTGAACGTGTCGGTGGCGGGCGGGCGCCGCATCGAGATCAAGGGCGTGGACAACCACCGCAGGCTCCCCCGCCTGGTCCACGTGGAGGCCTTCCGGCAGCTCAACCTGCTCCGGGTGAAGGCGGAGCTGGCCCGGCGCGGGGTGGAGGCGGCGGCCCTGGCCCTGCCCGAGGCGGGGCCGGCCTGGGAGACCTCGCCCCTGGTGCTCGAGGCCACCCCGGCCCTGAAGCGCTCCGACTACGCGCCGCTCCGCGACGCCCTGGACCGGGGGGAGATGGCGGCGGCGCTCCGGCTTCCCGGCTTCGGCGGGCTCTGGACCCACCGCACCCAGCCCGGGGTCACCCTGGCCAACGAGTTCATCGACCGGTTGCGGGTCATCGCCTGCCTCACCTCGCGGCCGTTCCTGATCCACTCCGACATCCCCGGCTACGGGCTCGGGGGCGGCGAGTGGCGGCAGCTCAAGACGGCCCTGAAGGCCCGCCCCGAGGACACGGTGGTGGTGCTGTGGGGGCCGGCCCGGGACGTGGAGACCGGGGTGCGGGAGGTGTTCATCCGCGCCCGGGAGGCGCTGGAAGGCATCCCGGCCGAGACCCGCCAGTCCTTCCCCGACGGCAACACCGGCTTCGAGCGCATCCTTCCCGGGGCCGACCGCATGTACCCGGACACCGACACCCCGCCCCTCCCCATCCCCGACGCCTGGGTGGCGGAGATCCGGTCGGCCCTCCCCGAGCGGCCCTGGGAACGGGAGGCGCGATACCGCGACCTCGGGCTCACCCACGCCGAGGCCCGGCGGCTGGCCCGCTCGGAATGGGCCCCGCTCTTCGATGAGCTGGCTCCGGCCGCGGGCCCGGCGGCGCGGCGGGTCGCCTTCGCCCTGGAGACCCGGCTTCCCCACCTCTGCCGCCGGAAGGCCACGCGGCCGCTTCCCGGGGCCGACCGGCTCGCGCCCTGGGTGCGGGCCCTGGAAGGGGGCCGGGTGCGGATGGAGGCGGCCGAGGCCGCCCTGGACCGGCTGGTGGCCGATCCCGAGGTCCCGGCCGAGACCGTGCTCCGGACCTTCGAGCCGGCCTCGGGGGACGATGCGGAGCTGGCGGGCCTGGTGGCCCGCGTGGTCGACCGGGCGGGGCCGTTGCGCGGCCGGCCGCGGGAGGTGGTGCTGCGCTGGGCCATGGGCGAGGTGATGCCGTCGCTCCTGGGCAAGGTGGATCCGGCCCGGGTCCGCGAGCGCCTGTCCGAGGCGCTGACCGACGTGTTCGGGGAGGAGGCCGGCCATGGCCGATGACCGCTACAAGGGGTACCGCGAGCCCTGCCGGGGGCTCATGCAGAAGAACGGGGTCACCGTGTGGTCGGTGGTCACCGCCCACACCACCCGGGGCGACTTCCGGGGCCTGGTGCTGCCGCGCTCGGAGACCTCGGACCCCGACCACCTGGTGCTGAAGCTCAACACCGGCTACAACGTGGGCATCCGCCACGACACCGTGACCGGGTTCACGGTGGAGGGGTACCAGGAGGCCCACTACCAGATCCCGGAGAAGGCGTTCCCGGTCAGCCCCGACAAGCCCCGGGTGAAGCTCCTGGGCACCGGGGGCACCATCGCCTCCCGGCTCGACTACCGCACCGGCGCCGTCATCCCCGCCTTCAGCCCCGGGGAGCTCTACGGGTCGGTGCCGGAGCTGGCCGACATCTGCAACCTGGAGACGGAGAAGCTCTTCGGGGTGTTCTCGGAGAACATGGGCCCGGAGCAGTACCTGGTCCTGGCCGGGAAGATCGGCGAGGCGGTGCGCGAGGGCTGGGACGGGGTGGTGATCGGCCACGGCACCGACACCATGCACCACACCTCGGCCGCGCTGAGCTTCATGGTCCAGAACGCCCCGGTCCCGATCGTGATGGTGGGGAGCCAGCGCTCCTCGGACCGGCCCAGCTCCGACGCGGCCCAGAACCTCATCAACGCCACCTGGACCGCGGCCCGGGGCCCCATCGCCGAGGTGATGGTCTGCATGTTCGGCCCCACCTCCGACCGCTACAACCTCCTCCACCGGGGCACCCGGGTCCGCAAGATGCACAGCTCCTACCGGAGCACCTTCCGCACCATCGGGGACATCCCCCTGGCCATGGTCGAGGAGGGGAAGATCACCCCGCTCAAGACCGATTACGCCCCCCGGCGCCGGGACCGGGAGGTCCGGGTGCAGGCGGTGTTCGACGAGAAGGTCACCCTCCTCTACTACTATCCCAACATGCAGCCGGACGTGATCGACGCCCTGATCGACAAGGGGTACCGGGGGATCATCATCGCCGGCACCGGGCTCGGCCACGTGAACCGCAAGGTGTACCCGGCCCTGGAGCGGGCGCGCCAGGCGGGGGTGGTGGTGTTCATGACCCTGCAGACCCTGTGGGGCTTCGTGCAGATGCACGTGTACGAGACCGGCCGCGAGATCCTGGGCCTGGGGGTGGTCCCCCTGGCCAACATGCTTCCGGAGACCGCCTACGTGAAGCTGGGCTGGGCCCTGGGGCTCCACCCCGGCGACCCGGAGGCGGTGGTGCGGGTCATGACCACGCCCATCGCCGGCGACATGACCGAGCGCGAGCCCCACGACGGTTACCTCGTCTTCCAGGGGGGCACCCCCGAGATCCAGGAGTTCCTGGGCCGGGTCTGGAAGTAGCCGCGGGGACGGCCGCGGCGGAGGGCGGCGGCGGGGGCGGGAGCCCGTAACGGCGGGCCTCCCCCGGGCGCGGCGGTCCCGGCGCGGCCCCGGGACGGAAGGGGAGCCAACCATGCGCATCCTCCTCATCGAGGACGACCGGGCTACCCGGTCGCTCATCCGGCGGTCCCTCACCGCCCGCGGGCACGCCGTGCGCGAGGCGGGGCGGGCCGCGGAAGGGCAGGAGCTGGCCCTGAGCGGGGACTTCGACGTCCTGGTCATCGACATCCAGCTCCCGGACGGGGACGGCCTGGAGATCTGCCGGAGCCTGCGCCGGGACGGGATCACGGTGCCGATCCTGTTCCTCACCGCCCGGGGCGAGGTGGGAGACCGGGTGGCCGGGCTCGACGCCGGGGCCGACGACTACCTGCGCAAGCCCTTCGCCCTGGCCGAGCTGGACGCCCGGGTACGGGCCCTGGGACGCCGGCGGGGTTCGGCGCCCCCGGCCCGGCTGGAGGTGGCCGGGCTGGACATCGACTTCACCGCCCGGATCCTCCGTCGGGGCGGCACCGAGGTCCCCATGACCGCCCGGGAGTGGCGGGTGCTGGAGATCCTGGCCTCCCGCGCGGGGCGGGTGGTGCCCCGGGACGACATCCTCTCCCAGGCCTGGGGTGACGCCGATCCCTCCGCCGCGGACAGCCTGGTGGTGATCGTGAGCCGGATCCGGAACAAGCTCCGCCGGGAGGGCGCGGGCGACCTCATCCGCACCGTGCGCGGCGAGGGCTACGTCCTGGAGGACCGGGGGTGACCGGACGCTCCCTCCGCGCCCGGCTGACCCTCTTCCACGGGGCGGTGATCGCCCTGGCCATGGTGGCCTTCGCCGTCTCCGCGTTGTGGGTGACCGGCCGGGTGCTGCTCCGCGAGGAAACGCGGGCCCTGGAGGAGACCGCCCGGCGGGTGGGGGCCGACATCGAGGAGGGCCTCCGCGAAGGGGAGGACCTCCCGGCGGCGGTCCGGGACGCGGTGGCCGAGCAGGTATCCCCCGGCCTCGGAGTGGAGGTGCGGAACGGCCGCGGGGAGCTGCTCGGGTCCACTCCCGCGGCCGGAACCGGGCCGGGGGCGGGAAAGGGCGAGGCGGAGGGCGGGGACCGCAACCACGCTCTCTACCGTTCGGCCTCGGGCTTCACCGTCGACGCCTCGGTGGAGGCCGCCGGCCGCCGCCGCAACGTGGACGCCCTGCTCCGGGCCCTCCTGCTCACCGGCCTGCCGCTCCTGGTCCTGGCCGTGCTGATGGAACGGTTCATCACCACCCGGGCCCTCCGTCCCCTGGAGGAGGTGACCGGCCGGGCGGGCTCGGCCTCGGTGGAGGCCGGGGTGCGCTCCCTGGGCGGGCCGGTGGGGATCGACGAGGTGGACCGTCTCACCGCCGCCTTCAACCGGCTCCTGGCCGGGCTGGACGACGCCCGGATCCGGGAGCGCCGCTTCGCCGCCGACGCCTCCCACGAGCTGCGCACCCCCCTGACCGTGCTCCTGGGCGAGCTGGAGCTGGCCTCCGCCTCGGCTCCCAAGGGCTCCGCAGGGGCGGAGAGCGTGGCCGCCGCCCGGGGCCAGGCCCGGCGGATGAGCCAGCTCGTCGACGCCCTCCTCCTCCTCCGGCGCCTGAGCGAGCCGGGACAGGGCCCGGAACGGGAGTTCGAGACCGTGAACCTGGCCGACGTGGTCCGCGACGTCTGCCGGGAACAGATCGAGGTCCGGCCGGACCGGGCCGGCGACCTCACGCTGGCCGCCCCGGACGAGGTTCCGGTGCGCGGCCACCCGAGCCTCCTCGCCTCGGCCCTGGCCAACCTGGTGGACAACGCGCTGAAGTTCACCCGTCCCGGGCAGGCGGTCCGGGTCGAGCTCACCGAGGACGGGAACGAGGTGCGGGTCACGGTCACCGACGCCGGGCGCGGGGTGCCCCCGGGCGAGGCGGACCGCCTCTTCGATCCCTTCTTCCGCGGCGCGGAGGCCCGGGCGGAGACGCCCGGCTTCGGGCTGGGCCTTCCCCTTCTCCGCCGGGTGGCCCGCGCCCACGGCGGGGACGTGGACCATCGTCCCGCGCCCTCGGGGGGGGCCTGCTTCGTGCTTCGCCTGCCCGCCTGGTCCTCCCCGCCCCCCCCTTCCCGGGCCCGCTGAGCCCGTTCCGCAGGGCGGATCGCCCCCGTTAAGGTCCGGTTCAGACTCTCCGTGCAGAATGGCGGTATTGGAGACGGAAGCAACACGAGGGCCGACGAACCGATCCCGACTTGAAGGAGGACACGATGAATTCCATGGCCCGCGCCGCCCTCGGCGCCGCCGCCGCCCTGCTGATCCTCGGCTCCGCCGCCGGCGCCAAGGAGGTCGAGCTCACTGCCGCCCAGGTTCCGCCCGCCGTGCTCGACTCGCTGAACGTGCACTTCCCCGCGGCCAAGTTCCTGGGCTTCTCCGGCGAGACGGAGAAGGGATCCACCCTGTACGAGGCGGAGATGACGGTGGAGGGGCGCCGGGTGGACGCCCTTCTCGACTCCCTGGGGGTGGTGAAGGAGGTCGAGACCGAGATCGCGGTGAAGGAGCTCCCGGCCGCGGTGCGGACCGGTCTCGCTCGCACGGAGTACGCGAAGGCGAAGATCGAGAAGGCGGAGCGCCACCTCCGCCCCGGCGCCGAGGTTGCGCCGACCTACGAGCTTCAGGTGGAGTGGAAGGGCGCCCATCATGAGCTGGTCTTCGACGCCGGCGGCACCCTGATCCGGGGCGAGAGCTCCGGGGAGGCGGACGAGCCGGACGAGAAGGATTAACCTGCCGGTGCGGGCGCGGAACGGACCGGAGGGCCGGTCCCTCCGCCCCGCGATCATCAAACCGTTTCTTCCCCTGGGAACCCATCGAATCGTCATGAACCACCCGCTTCGGATACGCGCCGGAGGACCGGCGGCCGTGCTCCTGCTCGCCGCCCTGGCCCTTCCCGCCTCCGCCCCCGCCCAGACCCGGATCACCCTGCCGGAGGCGCTGCGGGAGGCCCGGCGGGCCAACGCCCGCCTGCCCGTCGCCGCCACCGACACCCTCCTGGCCGCCGCCGGCCTCCGGGAAGCCCGGGGCGGTCTCTGGCCCCGGCTGGCCCTGGACGGCGACCTCCACGAGGGAACGCCGTCCACGTATGCCTCCGGCGATGCCCGGCTCCAGGCCGTGGCCGACCTGCCCCTCTACGACGGCGGGCAGTTGCGGGCCGGGGTGAGGACGGCCCGGGCCGAGCGCGACCTGAGCGCGGCCTTCTACCGGGTGGCGGAGGCGGACCTCGAGCTCGAGGTGCGGGTGCGCTACGCCGAGATCCTGCAGCTGGAACGGGAGCGGTCCCTGGCCCATCGCGGCCGCGAGCGGCTGGAGCGTTACCGGGACCTGATCGAGGCCCGGAAGGGATCGGGGCAGCCGGTGGCCGCCGACCTCCTGAAGGCCCGGGTCCGCCTGGACTCGGAGACCGCCGATCTCCAGGACGTCGAGCGCCGGCTGGAGGGCGCCCGCCTGGAGATGAACGAGCTTCTGGGCCGCGACCCCGCCGACAGCCTGGTCTTCTCCGACCTTCCCTCCCCCGTCCCGCCGGAGCCCGCGGGCGACTCCCCCTGGGAGTCGACCCCCGACCTGCGGGCGTCCGCGCTCAACCACCGCCGGGAACTCACCCGGATCGACGCGGTCCGCGCCGGCCGCCGCCCCCACCTGGATCTCACCGCCAACGTGGGGACGGAGCCGGTGATCGGGCCCGACAACCCCGCACCCCTCAACACCGGCCGGGGGACCGGGGCCGAGATCACCCTCAACTTCACCTGGCCGGTCTGGGACCGGGGGATCTACCGCTCCCGGTTGAAGCAGGCGGAGCTGGGGGCGAGGAAGGCGGGCGAGGAGACCGAGGTCGCGCGGCGGAGGGTTCGCCTGGACTGGCACCGGGCCCGCACCGACATGGACCACCTCTATCGCCAGGTCCGGACCTGGGAGGATGCCGTTCCCATCGCCGAGGAGGCCTACTTGCAAGCGGAAAGCTCGTACCGGGGCGGAGACGCGTCGGCCCTGGACGTACTCGACGCCTTCGACCAGTGGATCCAGGCCGGCCGGAGCGCGGCCCAGGCCCTCTTCTCCTACCGCGAGGCGGAGGCCCGGGCCCGCCGCTGGGGGTCGCCGTGAGCGCGGGACCCCGCCGGGCGGGCCTGGCGGCCCTGGCCGCGGCGCTGATCGCCGGCACCCTGGGGCTCTCCGCCTGCTCCTCCGGGGACGGAGGAGGCGCGGGCCCCGACTCCCCCGGCTCCGGCGCGGACGCGTCCGCGGCGGTCCCGGTCCAGGTGGGCCGGGTCCTTCGCGACACCCTCCGGGTCACGGTGACCGCACCGGGGCGGACCGAGGTCCTGGAGGAGGAGACGGTCCGGGCGCCCTTCTCCGGAACCCTGGTCTCGCTGGGGGTGATCGACGGCGACCGGGTGACCGCCGGGGAGACGGTGGCGGTCATGGTCTCCCGAAGCAGCGAGGCCGCGCTGGAGGGGGCCCGGGCCATGCTCCGCTCCGCCCGCACCGCGGCCGACTCCGCCGACGCCCGGGAGGCCCTGGACCTGGCCCGGCGCGACCGGGTGGACCGCAGCCTGGAGGCCCCGTCCAACGGCGTGGTGCTCTCCCACGCGGCCAGCCCGGGGGACCGGCTCAGCGAGGGGGACGAGATCCTGCGCGTGGCCGCCCAGGGCTCGGCGGTGTTCCGGGCCGACGTGGCCCAGAACGACCTGGCCCGGATCCGGGCCGGGCAGCCGGCCCGCATCCGCCTCGCCTCGCGGCCCGACACCCTGCTCGGCACCGTGCACGGCGTCCTCCCCGCGGCCAGCAGCAGCGCCTTCACCGCCCCCGTCCGCATCGATCTCCGGCGGCAGCTGGAGGTCCCCTCGGTGGGGCTCTTCGGTACCGCGGTGGTCACGGTGGGGGAACGGAGGGGGGTGCTCTCGGTGCCGGTGGACGCGGTGCTCACCGACGACGTGACCGGGGTGTCCCGGGTGGCCCGGGTGAGCGGGGGCAAGGCGCACTGGATTACGGTCCGGACCGGGGTCACCGACCGGGGACGGATCGAAGTGGCCGGGCCCGGGTTGTCCGCGGGGGACGAGGTCGTGGTCTCGGGCCAGGTGGGCCTGCCCGACAGCGCCCGGGTGCACGTCCGGCCATGAGCGTGCTGGACTCGGTGCGGCGGCGCTGGCCCGCCCTCTTCGCGCTGGTGTTCATCCTCGCCGGAGCCGGGGCCTACCTGGTCTCCGGCCTCCCCTCGGCCATCTTCCCCTCGGTGACCTTCCCCATCGTGAAGGTCATCGTGGACGTGGGCGAGGAGCCGGCGGCCCGCATGATGCCCACCGTGACCCGGCCGCTGGAGGAAGCGGTCCACCGGGTGCCGGGAGTGCGGCTGGTCCGCTCCACCACCTCCCGCGGATCCTCGGAGCTGAGCGTCCAGTTCGCCTGGGGCACGGACATGAAGGTGGCCCTGCAGCGGGTGCAGGCCGAGACCCAGCGCATCCTCCCCGATCTCCCCGCCGGCACCCGCATCGACGTGGAATGGATGAATCCCGCCTCCTTCCCCATCCAGGGCTATGCCCTCACCTCCCGGACCCGCTCCCAGGCCGAGCTCCTGCGGCTGGCCGAGTTCACCCTGAAGCCGGCCCTGATCCGCATCCCCGGGGTCTCCCGGGTGGAGATCCAGGGCGGGCGCCGGCGCGAGTTCCAGGTCCGGCTGGATCCGGGGGCGGTGGAGGGCCGCGGACTCTCCACCGGCGACGTCATCTCGGCCATCGAACGGAACAACGACATCCTCTCCGCCGGTCTCACCGAGCGGAACCACGAGCTGTACCTCACCCTGGTCGACGGCCGCGTTCACGGGCTGGACGCCCTGGGCAGGATCGCCGTCCCCACCCCGGAGGGGCCGCCGGCCACCCTGGCCGAACTGGGCCGGGTGACGGTCGCGGACGAGGTCTCCTACATCCGCACCACCGCCGACGGGGACTCGGCGGTGCTGGTGAACCTCATCCGACAGCCCACCGCCAACACCGTGGCCATCGCCGGGGGGGTGCGGCAGCTCTTCCGGGACCAGCCCGGGCTGCTGCCCCCGGAGGTGACCTGGACCCCCTTCTACGACCAGGCGCGCTTCGTCTCCGCCTCGGTGCACGGAACCCGCGACGCCATCCTCATCGGGGTGGGGCTGGCCGGCCTGGTGTTGCTGATCTTCCTGCGCCGGGTGCGGCTGACCCTGATCGCGGTCCTCACCATCCCCTTCACCGTGGCCATCGTGGGCCTGGCCCTGGGGGCCCTCAAGCAAACCGTGAACCTCATGACCCTGGCCGGGGTGGCCGCGGCCATCGGGCTCATCGCCGACGACGCCATCGTGGTGGTGGAGAACATCGAGAACGAGGTCTCGGCGGGAGGGCCCGGCGATCCGGCCCAGCGGGGCCTGGGAGCGATCCTGCCCGCCCTGATCGGCTCCAGCCTCTCCACCACGCTCATCCTGCTCCCCTTCGCCCTTCTCAACGGGGTGGTGGGAGCCTTCTTCCGGCCCCTGGCCCTGACCATGGCGGTGGCGCTCACCGTCTCCTTCTTCCTGGCCTGGCTGTGGGTGCCGGCGGCCCTGAGCCGCTTCGCGATCCCTTCCGGTCACGGGGGCGGCGGGCGCGGGGAAGACTCCCACCGGGGGGGCGGCCCCGAGGCCCCGCCGCCGGTCCCGGTCGAGCCCTCCGGCGGGGGTTCCCCGGGTCTGCTGCGGAGGAGCTGGGACCGGGCCATCGCCGGTCTCGACCGCGCCTACGACGGGCTGGCCCGGTTCCTGGTCCGGCGCCCGGTGGCGGCCGCGCTGGCCGTGTTGATCCTCATCGGGGCCACCGCCTACACCTACCGGCACATCGGCACCGACTTCCTCCCCAGCATGGACGAGGGCTCCATCATCCTCGACTACTGGACCCCGCCCGGCACCTCCCTCAGCGAGACCGACCGCATGCTCCGGGAGGCGGAGAAGGTCATCCAGGCCATGCCCGACGTGGAGAGCTACTCCCGCCGCACCGGGACCCAGCTCGGCTTCTTCATCACCGAACCCAACTCCGGCGACTACGTGATCAACCTGAAGCCCCGGGGCTCCCGGCGGCCCATCGACGAGGTCATCGACGACCTCCGGACCCGGATCGCCGCGGTGGAACCGGCCGTCCACACCGACTTCGGGCAGCTCCTGGAGGACAACATCGGGGATCTCACCGGCGGAACCCCCCAGCCCATCGACGTGAAGATCTTCGGGGACGACTTCCAGGTCCTGAAGGAGAAGGCCCGCAAGGCGGCGGAAATCGTGGGCGCGGTGCCGGGGGTGGAGGACGTCTTCGACGGCATCACCATCGCCGGTCCGGCCCTGGACGTCCGGGTGAACTCGACCGCCGCCGCCCGGTACGGGCTCAGCACCCGGGACATCCACGAGGCCCTGGAGCCGGCGGTGACGGGAACGGTGGTGGACCAGCTCCGGGTCGGCGACCGGATCTACGACCTTCGCGTGTTCGCCCGGGGCGACCACCCCCTGTCCCAGCTCCGCATCCGGGCCAACACGCCCCCCACCGCCCTGGTGCCCCTGAGCGAGCTGGCTACCGTCTCCACCGGCCCCCCGGAGGCGGAGATCGACCGCGAGAACCTCCGCACCTACCTGGGGGTCACCGCCCGGCTCTCCGGGCGGAGCCTGGGGAGCGGCATCGCGGAGATCCGCCGCGACCTGGACCGGAATCTCCAGCTCGCCCCGGGGATGCGCCTGGAGTTCGGCGGGCTCTACCAGCAGCAGCAACAGTCGTTCCGCTCCCTGCTCTACGTGCTCCTGGCCGGGCTGGGCCTGGTGGCGGTGGTGCTGCTGTTCGAGTTCGGCGACTGGCGGGCGCCCCTGGTCACCGCGTTCTGCGCCGCCGCGGTCCTGGCCGGGGTGCTGGCGGCGCTGATCATGACCGGCACCACCCTGAACATCTCGAGCTACGTGGGGGCGATCATGATGGTGGGGATCGTGGGTGAGAACGCGGTGTTCGTGATCCACGAGGCCCGGCAGAAGCTGGCCGGGGGGCTCGAGGTGCGGGAAGCCTGGTTGCGAGCCTCGAAACGCCGGCTGCGGCCGGTGGCCATGACCGTGCTCGCCACCTCCCTCGCCCTGGCCCCGCTGGCGGTGGCCCTGGGACAGGGCTCCCAGCTCATGCAGCCCCTGGCCATCGCGGTGATCGGCGGCTTCGTCCTCTCGGGACCGATCGTGCTCCTGCTCCTTCCCGCGCTGTACTCCTGGCTGGATCCCCGGGGCAAGCTGGGGCGGTCCTAGCCGGCGCGGCCGGCTTGGGGCCTCGGGGGGACGGGCTCCCGGGCCGGGGTGCCCGCGGCCATTCCAGGGCGGGCGCGGCCGGCCCGGGATGCGCTATCCTGGGGGCGTCCCCCGTGAGCGGAGGGAGGCCATGCCCACCAACGTCACCCCGCAGTACCGCGACGCCGAAGCCCGCTACCGCGCGGCCAGGACCCGCGACGAGAAGCTGGCCGCCCTGGAAGAGATGCTCCGCATCATGCCCAAGCACAAGGGCACCGACAAGCTCCAGGCCGACGTCAAGGCGCGGATCGCCAAGCTCAAGCAGGCCGAGGAGAAGGAGCGCCAGGCGGGAGGCGGCCACAGCCACGTGATCCCCCGGGAGGGGGCGGGCCAGGTGGCCCTGGTCGGCCCCCCCAACGGCGGCAAGTCCTCGCTGGTGGCCGCGCTCACCGGGGCCGAGCCCAAGGTGGCCGAGTACCCGTTCAGCACCCTGGAGGCGGTACCGGGCATGATGCCCTTCGAGGACGTGGCGGTGCAGCTCATCGACCTTCCCGCCGTCTCCACCGAGCACGTGGAGCCCTGGGTCTTCGATCTCATCCGCCGGGCGGACCTGGCCTGGCTCACGGTGGAAAGCGGGGGCGCCCTGGACGGACTGGAGCAGACGGTGCGGCTCCTGGCCGCCAAGCACGTGGAGCTGGTCCCGGTGGGGGCGGAGCCCGGGGACGGCCCGGAGCCGGGCTGGGTGAGGAAACCGGGCTACCTGGTGGTGACCGGCATGGACCGGGACGGGGCGGCCGAGAACCTGGCCATCTTCCGGGAGCTCCACGACGGCTCCTGGCCCGTGCTCCCGGTCTCCCCGGTGGACGGCACCGGACTGGAGGAGCTCCGCCGCCGGACCTACGAGGCCCTCCACGTCATGCGGATCTACACCAAGGAGCCCGGGAAGGACGTGGACCGCGCCCGGCCGTTCACGCTCCCCCACGGGGCCACGGTGTCCGATCTGGCCGAGGCCATCCACCGCGATTTCCCCGGGCGCCTGCGCTTCGCCCGCATCTGGGGCCGGCACGTCTTCGACGGCCAGCAGGTCCAGCGCGACCACGTGCTGGAGGAGGGGGACGTGGTGGAGCTGCACCTGTGACGGCCCGGGGGAAGACGCGGACCGGGCGGCACGGAGGGGCCCGGCTCGCGCGGGCCTTGAGCGCGCTTCTCCTGTTCGGTCCCGCCCTGTCCGCCGGACCCGCCGGAGCCCTGGAGGTTCCGGCACGGCCCAGGGACCGCGTCAGCGACTACGCGGGTGCACTCTCCTTCCCCGACCAGGCCACTCTCAACCGGGAGCTGGCCGCCTTCGAGCGAAAGACCTCGAACCAGGTGGTGGTGGCGATCTTCCCGTCCCTGGAGGGCGAGAATCCGGCCGAATTCTCCATCCGGCTCTTCAACCGCTGGAAACTGGGGCGCCGAGGTCGCGACAACGGCGTCCTGCTGGTGCTGTTCCTGGCCGAGCGGAGCTCCCGGCTCGTGGTGGGAACCGGCCTGGAGAAGGCGATGCCGGAGAGCCTCTGCGCGCGGATCCTGGCCGAGGACCTGGCGCCCCTCCTCGGCCAAGGTCGGACCGCCCTCGGCATCGTCCGGACGGTGGAGTCGATCGAGCGGGCCACGGAAGAGGCCTTTCCCGGCGGACCCTATCCGCTCGGGCCACCCTGGTATCGGCGATTGACCACCGAGGACGCCTGGCCTTTCGGAGCTCTAGGGCTGGCCGTGATCGGGGCGTTGCTGGTGATCGTTCTCGCCCGAGAGCCGGCCGGGAACCCGGGGCGGCGACACCGCAGGAGCCACCGGCGAATCGCCGACCCGAATTGGGTACGGCGGCAGATGCCGGGGGTGCCGGGGGCCAAGAGCTGGTGGCAGGCGATCATCTACCCCGCCGGTCGCTGGCTCGGCACCGGTTCCGGAGTGCCGGGGATCCAACCGCCACGGGACCTGCCCCCCGGCCCTCCCACCTCCGCGTCGGGGCGGGGTGGCGAGGGCCCCTTCCGGGGTGGAGGCGGCCATTCCCAGGGGGGAGGCTCCGAGGGAGGCTGGTGATCGCGGATCCTGCCGCCCACTCCGGGTCTCGAACGTGCGGAGCCGGCCCCCGCCTCAACGCGGATCCCGGCCGGGGGCGGGCGCGGGCGGCCGCGTCCCGGATGCCCCGGGGGCCGGGCGGGCACCAGCGGAGGCGCCCCCGGGGCACGGGACGCCTCCGCCGGCCCCCAAACCCGATAACGCATATCCCTTTACTGTGGGTTCCCCCCGCCGCGACGATGGCTACACTTGCAACCGTTCGTTTCAACGGAACCGAAACACGATTCTCACGGAGGAACCCCCAAGTGAGCAGGAGACTCGTCACCCTCCTCCTCGGCCTCGGTCTCGGCGCCTTCGGGCTGGGCTGCGGCCAGAACGCAGGCAAGGCCCCGGCCGGGTCCGCCGACCAGGCCATGAACCAGGGTGCCGGCGGCGAGACCGCGGGCGCCCCGGCGGACGGCGCCGCCCCCTTCATCGGCCAGCCGGTGGAGGTGGTGGAGACCATGAGCACCGCCGGCTACACCTACGTCAACGTGAAGCAGGGCGAGGCCACCTACTGGGCCGCCGGACCCGAGTTCGAGTGCCAGCCGGGCGACAAGGTGGTGGTGTCCGACGGCATGCCCATGCCCAACTACCACAGCAAGAGCCTGGACCGCGACTTCGACGTGGTCTACTTCGCCTCGTCCATCCTCCCCGCCGGGCAGGCCGGGAAGGCCTCCGCCGCGGCCGCGCAGATGCCCGCCGGGCACCCCACCGTGGGCGGCAAGGCCGACGTCCCCACCGACTTCAGCGACGTCACGCCGGCCGACGGCGGCGACACCATCGCCGCCCTCTTCGGGAAGCGCGAGTCGCTCCAGGACAAGGACGTGCTGGTCCGCGGCAAGGTGGTGAAGGTGAACAACGGCATCATGGGCCGGAACTGGTTCCACATCCAGGACGGTACCGGCGCCGGCGACGCCAACGACCTCACCGTGACCACCGACGCCACCGTCAAGGTGGGAGACGTGGTCCTGGTCAAGGGAACCGCGGCCGTGGACAAGGACTTCGGGGCCGGCTACAAGTACGGCCTCATCGTGGAAAAGGCCGAAGTCACCGTGGAGTGACCGGCGGCCCAGGTTTTCCGTTCCCGGTTACTGCTACGGCCGGGAGCGGCGGCAACGAGGAACCCATCCAGGTGATCAGCATCCGCGAGTAACGCGCAATCGAGACACGAGAGACGGAGCGGGGCGGGCCGGATACGGCCCGCCTCGTTCTGTTTGGCGGAAAGGGGCGACGACGCCGCCAGGGCGATGGGAGGATCCAAAGTGGGGGAGCGCGCCCGATCAATGGCGGGAACGCGCCCGGTCAACGGAGGGGTGGGACCGGCCTCCTATACCAACCCGAGTCCGCAGTCTGGGCACTCGCCGGGGCCGGTGGCGAAGACCGCCCCGCAGGCCGGGCAGGTGATGCTCTCGGCGTTGTGGTCGATCACGCAGGCCTCGGCCGCCCGCTCCTCCTCGCTGGCCTGGTCGTACCAGGCCTGGCGCAGGGCGGCCACCGCCTTCTCCGCGTCGGGGCTTGCGACCGCAAGCCACATCTTGGTCCCTCAGGTGCCCCGGGTGGCGGGGGGATTGAGCAGGTGGGCATCGATCCCCGCCCCACGCAGGATCTCCCGCATCTCCTTGACCTGGCGGACCCCCGCTTCGGCGAGGACGGTGATTCCCTGGGCGTCGGTCATGGTCGGTCTCCGGGTTCGAGGGTCGGCGGCCGTAGAGTCGGCGGCGAACCCCCGGCGCGGGGGTCCGTACTCTTCATGGACGCGCCGCTCCCGGAAACGTAACAGATCCGAGCCCGCCGCGCGGGGTAACCCGGCCCGCCGCGCGGGGTAACCCGGCCCGCCGCCCGGAGGGACCCGGTCCACCGCCCGGAGGGACCCGGCCCGCTCAACCCGTAGCCCCTCCGAGGGCCCGGCCGTCCATCCCCTCCCCGGCGGAGCGGGACGGACGGCCGGAGGTCTCTTCCGGCGGGCAGGGCGGCGGCCAGCCGTGCCCGGCCGGCGGCTAGTGGGCGCCGAGGACCGCGGCCAGCATGCTTCCCCCGAACACGATCAGGCCGATGGCGGCGGAAGCCAGGTAGAGGAGGACCAGCACCCCCTGAATGGTGAAGAAGGTCTTGAGCCGGTCCAGGGACGCGGTGAGCTGAACCTTGTCGCCGCCGAGCTGGGCCGCCTCGGCGGCGTCGGCGGCCTTGAACAGGAGCACCCCCATCCAGATGGGGAGCCAGCAGAAGATGATGCCCACCACCGAAAGCGCGGTGAGGATCCCGCTGATGATGAGCAGCACCCCCAGGAGCTTCATCCATCCCTTGGCCTGGAAGAGGGGGATGCTGACCTCCTTCACGGTCTGGGTCGGATCGGACGCGGCGCGCGCTTCGTACTCGGACATGACGGGGACCTCCCGGCGGTTCGATGGTGACGGGCCATTTCCCGCCGCCGACCGGGAAACTACACCGGGTGCGGGCGCTTGCCAAGGGCCCGACCGACCGGGACCGGGTCAGCGCCGCTCCACCTCGGCCGTCCAGTTGAGGACCACGGTGATCGGCGGCAGTTGCGTCATCTGGGTGGAGACGAGCAGGAATCGCTGTCCGTCCCGGGAGGCGCGGTACCGGTTCCGGGTGATGCGGTTGGCCGAGACGTCGGCCCGGAAGAGCGCATGCGGCGTGCCCGGCCGGAACCCGGAGGTGAGGTCGACCGGGACCGCCATCATGAGCCGGTCCGGGGAGAGGTAGAAGAGCTCCTTCCCGTCCCCGCGCCACTGCGGTTCGGAACCCCCGGCGTTGGAGACCTGCCACTTCCCCCCCGGGCCGGGGAAGGCCTGGACGTAGACGCCGTTGGTGCCGGTCTGGAGATCGAAGACGGTATAGGCGAGCCAGTGCCCGTCCGGGGAAAGCACCGCCTGGACCTCCGCTCCCGGCGTGGCCAGAACGGGTACGGGCTTGCCGTCGCCGGTCATGGGCAACGCCCAGAGGTCCCAGCTCGTTCCCCGCCCTATCCGGTCCACGATCAGGGTGCGACCGTCCCGCGACCAGTCCGTGACCACCTTGCTGGTGCTGTCCCGCCACACCGGGACCGCCTCCCCCATCCCCCGGACATCCTTGACGTAGAGATCGCCTGCCCCTCCCCGCCGGGAGCTGAAGACGATCCGGTCCCCGTCCGGGGACCAGACCGGGCCGCCGTCGGCCTGGGGATCATAGGTGAACCGGGTGTTCACCCCCCGTTCCCCGTCCAGGATCCAGAGATCCCGGTTGTCGTTCTCCGCGTCGTACTTCTCCACCACGATCCGGTCCCCGCCCGGGGCCAGGTCCGGCTGGCCGTAGCTGCCGGAGGGGCCCACGATGCCCAGCCGCCTTCCGGCCCGGTCGACCCATATCAGCCGGTACAGCCCGGTGTCCCCGCTCCGGCAGGCCAGCACCCCGTTCCGGGAGACCGAGAAGTTGGCCAGGCCGTTGGTGGCCACCGAGATGTCGGTGGTGACCGGGAACGGCTCCCCCCGGAAGGACATCGACTTCACGTCGAACCGCCGCGCCCGGAGCGCCCCGTCCTGGACCCAGAGGATGTACCCGGCGTCGGAGTAGTCCATGAGCGAGCTGGCCGGGCCCAGGACCTTGGTCTCGAAGGACCCCAGTTCCCCCACCAGCAGGCTGTCGGCGGCGTTCCCCTCGTACTTGGCCTGGAAGAGGAAGTGCTTCCCGTCGGGGAGGAAGCGGGGCCAGGCGTGGGAGGACTGGCCCCGGGAGCGGTCGATCCGGGTGGCGGGGCTGGCCACGCCTCCCGAGGAGGGCACGCTGCGGATGGAGTCCCCGGACGATCCGTCGAAGAGAATCACGCCCTCGGGGCTCCAGCTGCAGTCCGATCCGCTGACCCCGTCCAGCAGCACCCGGACCGGGCCCCCGGCCACGTCCACCCGTTTGAGCTGGGCCCCGGCGAAGAAGGCCAGCGACTGCGAGTCGGGGGACCAGGCCGGACGGGTGGTCCCCTCCGTCCCGCCCAGGGGATGGGCGGTGAGCGCGTCCAGGGGTTGGATCCAGACCTCGGTGGTTCCGGTGGAGTCGGTGGCGTCGAAGGCCAGGTAACGGCCGTCGGGCGAGACCTTGGGCATCCCCACCGAGACCAGCCCCGCGGGAGCGGAAACCTGGAAGCGCACCGTCCGGGGCTCCGGCGGAGGCTTGCGGAGCAGCTCACGGGCCCCCAGGGCGACGGCGGCGATGCCCAGCACCGCGGCCGCGATCCACGCCGCCCGCTCCCGGCTCCGCCGGCGATGGACCACCGGCCGGGGAACCCCCGCCGCCGATCCCCCCTCCGCGATCCACTGCAGCTGCAGGGCGACGTCGTGCGCGGTCTGCCACCGTGCGTCCGGATCCTTCTCCAGGCACACCCGCACCACCCGGTCCAGGGCGGGCGGGGTCATCCCCTCGAAGGAGGAGATCGGCGCCGGCTGGTCCTTGAGGATGGAGGCGATCAGCGAGGCCTGGGTCTTCCCCGCGAAGGCCCGCTTCCCGGTGGCCATCTCGTAGAGCACCGCGCCCAGGGCGAAGATGTCCGTGCGGGCGTCGGCCTCCTTCCCCTCCAGCTGCTCCGGCGCCATGTACTGGAAGGTGCCGAGGATCGAGCCCTCCGCCGTCAGCGGCGTCCGCGCCGTCCCGCTCTCCGCCTTCATGGTCAGGGACGAATCCGCGGCCACCGCCTGCTCCCCCATCTTGGCCAGGCCGAAATCCAGGAGCTTCACCCCGCTCCGGGTCAGCATCACGTTCCCCGGCTTCAGGTCCCGGTGCACCACCCCGCTCCGGTGCGCCGCGGCCAGGGCCTCGGCGATCTGCCGGCCGTGGCGGAGCACCTCCTCCTGGGGCAGGGGTCCCGAGGCCAGCTTGTCGGCCAGGGTCATCCCCTCCAGGTACTCCATGACCAGGTAGTCGGTCCCCGACTCGTGACCCACGTCGTAGAGCGCGCAGATGTGGGGATGGCTGAGGGAGGAGATGGCCCGGGCCTCCCGGTCGAAGCGCTGCTTCAGCTCCGGGTTCGCCGACAGGTGGGTGGGGAGGACCTTGACCGCCACCGTCCGGTCCAGGCGGGTGTCGGTGGCGCGGTAGACCTCCCCCATTCCGCCCGCGCCGAGGGCGTCCTGGATCTCGTAGGGGCCGAGCTTCTGGCCGGGGTTCAGCGGCATCGGGGCCTCCTGAGGGTACGGATCACCGGCGGTCCAATCCCGAGGCCCAGTTGACCACGATCGAGGTCGGAGGCACAAGGCCGTGGCGGCTGGAATCGACGACCAGGAAGCGGTCGCCGTTCCCGTGCACCGCGTAGTGGTTGCGGTAGTCGTCGCCCCCGGCGAAGGGGGCGGAGAAAAGCGGCTTGGGGATTCCGGGCCGGAATCCGTCCCGGGTGTCCACCTCCACCGCGGTGACCACGTTGGGAAGGGCCAGGTAGTAGAGCTCGGAGCCGTCCGCGCTCCACTGGGGCTCGTCCGCGGCCCGGGTGGAGATCTGCCACCGTCCCTCCCCCTCGGGAAACGGCTTCACGTAGATCTGGCCGGTGCCGCTCTCGTCGCTCACGTAGGCGATCCAGCGTCCGTCCGGCGAGACCGCGCCGTGACGCTGGTTGAACGGTCCCGTCACCACCGCCACCGGGTCGCCGTCCCCGGAGAGGGGAGCCGCCCAAAGGTCCATGCCGGTCCCGGGATCCCGGCGCCGTACGATCAGGTACCTGCCGTCCCGGGTGACGCTGTCGGGGGCCTTCCGGACCGCGTCCTGCCACAGCGGCTGGGCATTGCCGCTCCCCGTGGAGGCCCGGGAGTAGATGTTGCCGGTTCCGTCGCGTTCGCTGGCGAAGTAGATCCGCAACCCGTCCGCCGACCAGACCGGTTCGTAGTCCCACTGGGGATCGAAGGTGAGGCGGGACTCGGTGCCCCGTTCGGTGTCGTAGACCCACACGTCGCCGGGCCCGCCCTCGCTCGAGCGATCCGCCGCCACCCGGGTCCCGTCCGGGGACAGGGCCGGGTCGCCCCAGTCCGCCTCGGTGGCCATCGACTTGATGGTACCCCCCGACCGGTCCAGCCAGGCCAACCGGGCCACCCGCCCCCCCTGCCGGCGATAGGCGAGAACTCCGGAGTCGGAGAGCGAGAAGTCGGCCAGCCCGACCCCGTTCCCACCCACCTCCTCGGTGACCGGGAACGGCTCCCCGGTGAAGCGGAGGTTCTCCGTGTCGAACCGCCGTCCCAGCAGGGTGCCTTCCTGGGCCCAGAGGAGGTAACCCGGGGGCGCGTACTCCATGCGGGTTCCCGCCGCACACAGGGTCCGGGTTTCGAAGGACCCGACCTCGCCCAGCTTGAGGCTGTCGGAAGCACCTCCGGCATGCAGGCCGAGAAAGAGGAAGTGCTTCCCGTCGGGGAGGAAATGCGGCCAGGCGTTTCCGGTCTCCCCCACCGACCGGTCGATACGGGACATGGGCCGCACCGTCCCCCCCCCGCGGGCACGCCCTGGATGGAGTCGGTGGCGGTGGCGTCGAAGATGATGAGCCCACCCTCCCCCCAGCTGTCGTCCGATCCCCGGACGTTGTCCAGGATGATCTGGGTCACGCCCCCCCCCACGTCGATGCGCTTGAGACGCTGCCCGGCGAAGAAGGCCAGTGACCTGGAGTCCGGCGACCAGCAGGGGCGGGTCGCCCCCTCGGTCCCGGCCAGGGGGTGGGCTTCGAAGCTGTCCAGGGGCTGAACCCAGATCCGCGCTGTCCCGGTGGTGTCGGTGGCGTTGAAGGCCAGGTACTTCGCGTCCGGGGAGAGCTTGGGGGAGTCGATGGAGACCACGCCGGGAGGCGCGGGAATCCGGTAGCGGAGCACCCGGGGGGCGGGGGGATCGGGCCGGAGGAACTCGCGGGCCCCGAGCCCCAGTACGGCCAGGCCCAGCACCGCGGCCGCAATCCACGCCGCCCGCTCCCGGCTCCGCCGGCGATGGACCACCGGCCGCGGTACCCCCGCCGCCGAGCCCCCCTCCGCGATCCACTGCAGCTGCAACGCCACGTCGTGCGCGGTCTGCCATCGCGCGTCCGGATCCTTGTCCAGGCACACCCGCACCACCCGGTCCAGGGCCGGCGGGGCCATGCCCTCGAAGCTCGAGATCGGCGCCGGGTGGTCCTTGAGGATCGAGGCGATGAGCGAGGCCTGGGTCTTTCCGGCGAAGGCGCGCTTCCCCGTGGCCATCTCGTAGAGCACCGCACCCAGGGCGAAGATGTCGGTGCGGGCGTCGGCCTCGGTCCCCTCCAATTGCTCCGGGGCCATGTACTGGAAGGTGCCCAGGATCGACCCCTCCGCGGTGAGCGGCGTCCGCGCCGTTCCGCTCTCCGCCTTCATGGTCAGCGACGAGTCCGATACCGGACCCTCCACCCCCATCCGCGCCAGACCGAAGTCCAGCAGCTTCACCCCGCTCCGGGTCAGCATCACGTTCCCCGGCTTCAGATCCCTGTGCACCACCCCGCTCCGGTGCGCCGCGGCCAGGGCCTCGGCCATCTCACGCCCGTACCGCAGCACTTCCTCCAGCGGCAACGGGCCCCCGGTCAGCTTCTGGGCCAGGGTCGTCCCTTCCAGGTACTCCATGACCAGGTAGTCCGTCCCCGACTCGTGGCCCACGTCGTAGAGGGCGCAGATGTGGGGGTGGGTCAACGACGAGATCGCCCGCGCCTCCCGGTCGAACCGCTGACGCAGCTCCGGGTTCGACGACAGGTGCGACGGCAACACCTTGACGGCCACCGTCCGGTCCAGGCGGGTGTCGGTGGCGCGGTAGACCTCGCCCATCCCCCCCGCGCCCAAAGCGTCCTGGATCTCGTAGGGGCCGAAGCGCGTTCCGGGAGTCAGAGGCATGGTTAGCTCCTCGATGGAAGGGTCACCGGCGGGCGATCTCCGCCGCCCAGTTCACCACCACCGTGGTGGGCTCCAGGGTCTGGCTGCTGTTGGTGGAAACGAGAAGCACCCGGCTCCCGTCGCCGGAAACCGCGAACCGGTTCCGGTCGGTGAGGGACTGCACCACGTTGGCCGGGAACAGGCGCCGGGGCACGCCGGCCTGGAATCCCCCCTCCGTCCGGATATCCACCGCCATGAGGTTCCGGCTGAGATCCAGGTAGTAGAGGGTCTTTCCGTCCGCGCTCCACTGGGTCTCGTCGCCGCCGTCGGTGGAGATCTGCCACTTGCCCCCGGGACCGGGGAAGGCCTGGACGTAGATCTGGACCCTCTGGCTCTCGCTGCTCGGGTAGGCGATCCACCTGCCGTCGGGCGAGATCATCCCCCTCCCCTCGTAGAGGGGCGTCTGGACCACGGGGTAGGGTTTGCCGTCGCCCTCCATGGGCACGGCCCAGATGTCCCAGTCCGTCTCCGGGTCGCTTCGCATGGCGAACAGGGTCTTCCCGTCCGCCGACCAGGAGGTGGGAAGGACCCGGCCGTCGTCCTTCCAGACCGGGGTCGCCTCCCCGCTCCCGTTCGCGCTCTTCACGTAGATGTTGCTGCTCCCGTCCCGGTCGGAGGCGAAGGCCACCCGGGTGCCGTCCGGGGACCACACCGGAAACCAATCCTGCTTGGGAGAGAAGGTGAGCCGGGAGGCGGTGCCGCGGGTGGTCTCCAGGATCCAGACGTCGAAGGTTCCCAGACGGTCGTCCAGGACCCCCACCGCGATCCGGGTACCGGACGGATCCAGAACCGGAGCGAGGTAGGCGGCGGGCTTGCCGGCGGTGCCCAGGATCTTTCCGGCGGTATCCGTCCAGACCAGGCGCCGGTTCTGGGTCTCGCCCCGGCGGTAGGCGAGGATTCCGTTGGCGGAGAGGGAAAAGTCGGCCAGGCCGTAGGCGGTGGTGGTCACCGCCTCGGTCACCGGGAAGGGATCGCTCTTGAAGGTGAGCGACCCCGGGTCGAACCGCCGGGCGAGGAGGGTGCCGTCGCCCACGTAGAGCAGATACCCCGGCTCCGCGAACTCGACCCGGGAGTTCCCGGGACCCAGGGTCCGGGTCTCGAAATCCCCCAGCTCGCCCACCTTGAGCGAGTCGCCGCGCCCTCCGGCGTAGTTGACCTGGTAGACGAAGTGCTTCCCGTCGGGGAGGAAGTAGGGCCAGCCGTGGGTCACCTCGCCGGCGGCACGGTCCAGCCGGGTGGCGGGGGCAGGGACCCCGCCCCCGGCGGGAACGACCCGCAGCGAGTCCCCGGTCCTCCCGTCGAAGAGGATGAACCCCTCCTGGCTCCAGGCCCCGTCGGAGCCATTCACCTGGTCGGTCAGGGTTTGCACCGGGCCGCCGCCCACGTCCACCCGTTTCAACCGCCCTCCGGCGAAGAAGGCCAGGGCCCGGCTGTCCGGCGACCAGAAGGGGCGGGAGGCTCCCTCGGTTCCCTCGAGGCTCCGCGCCGCGAAGGAATCCAGGGGCTGCACCCAGACCCTGCTGGTGCCGGTGGAATCGGTGGCGTTGTAGGCCAGGTAGCGCCCGCTGGGCGAGAGCTTGGGGGAGTCGATGAAGGTGAGCCCCGCCGGGGAGGGGATCCGGTAGCGCAGGGTCTGGACATCCGGCCGGCTGCGGTGGGTGAAGGCGAACCCCGCCGCACCCAGGGCCAGGAGTGCGCACACCGAGGCCACGACCCAGGCCGCCCGCTCCCGGTGCTTCCGCCGGTGGGTCACCGGCCGCGGCACTCCCGCCGCCGAGCCCCCCTCCGCGATCCACTGCAGCTGCAGCGCCACGTCGTGCGCCGTCTGCCACCGCTCCTCCGGATCCTTCTTCAAACACGTCCGGATCACCCGGTCCAGCCCCGGCGGCGTCATCGGCGCCACCTCCGAGATCGGCGCCGGACTCGAACCCATGATCGACGCGATCAGCGACGCCTGGCTCTTCCCCGCGAACGCACGCTTCCCCGCCAGCATCTCGTACAGCACCGCACCCAGCGCGAAGATGTCCGTCCGCGCGTCCGCCTCCTCCCCCTCCAGCTGCTCCGGCGCCATGTACTGGAACGTGCCCAGGATCGACCCCTCCGCCGTCAGCGGCGTCCGCGCCGTTCCGCTCTCCGCCTTCATGGTCAGCGACGAGTCCGACACCGGACCCTCCACCCCCATCCGCGCCAGACCGAAGTCCAGGAGCTTCACCCCGCTCCGGGTCAGCATCACGTTCCCCGGCTTCAGATCCCTGTGCACCACCCCGCTCCGGTGCGCCGCGGCCAGGGCCTCGGCCATCTCCCGCCCGTACCGCAGCACCTCCTCCAGCGGCAGCGGCCCCCCGGTCAGCTTCTCGGCCAGGGTCGTCCCTTCCAGGTACTCCATGACCAGGTAGTCCGTCCCCGACTCGTGGCCCACGTCGTAGAGGGCGCAGATGTGGGGGTGGGTCAACGACGAGATCGCCCGCGCCTCCCGGTCGAACCGCTGACGCAGCTCCGGGTTCGACGACAGGTGCGACGGCAGCACCTTGATGGCCACCGTCCGGTCCAGGCGGGTGTCGGTGGCGCGGTAGACCTCGCCCATCCCCCCGGCGCCCAATGCGTCCTGGATCTCGTAGGGGCCGAAGCGGGTTCCGGGAGTCAACGGCATGGGGTTCCTTTCGGAGGGGATCAGCGGCGTCCCGCCTCGGCGGTCCAGTTCAGGACCAGGGTGACCGGCTCCAGGCCGGCCCGGGCCCGCATGAGCAGCAGGAACCGCTCCCCGTCGGCGGCGGGCTGGTAGCGGTTACGGGTCGCGTAGTTGGACGAGACCGGGGCCCGGAAGAGGGCCTGCGGGCGGCCGGCCCGGAAACCGGATCCGGTGTCCACGCTCACCGACATCAGGGTCTGATCCAGGCTGAGATAGTAGAGTTCCTTCCCGTCCCCCCGCCAGAAGGGCTCGGACCCGCCTCCGGTCGAGATCTGCCACTTGCCGCCCACCCCCGGATAGGAGCGGACGTAGATCTCCAGGTTGCCGCTCTCGTTGCTGGTGTAAGCAACCCACCGGCCGTCGGGGGAGAATCGCCCCTGGGCCTCGACGAACCGGGTCGCGGCCACCGGGACCGGATCTTCCTTTCCCTCCAGATCCCAGGCCCACACGTCCCACCCCGAGCCGGGACTCTGGCGCTGGAGGAGGAGGGTCCTTCCGTCCGCGCTCCAGTCGGTGGGAACGCCGGACACGCTGTCCGGCACCACCGGCACCGGCTCGGTGGTGCCCAGGGCGTCCCGGGAGAGCACCGTCGCCCCCCCCGGACCGCTGGCGCGGTAGACGATCCGGGTCCCGTCCGGGGACCAGATTCCCGCCGACTCCGAGCCGGAACCGTAGGTGAACCGCGAGGTCGTTCCCCGGACCGCGTCCAGGATCCACAGGTCGGCGCCGACGGCGTTGCCGGTGCGGCCGTCCACGACGATGCGGGTCTCGTCCGGGTTCATCGCCGGCTGGAGGTAGTCGCCGGGGGGACCGATGGTCTGCAGCTGGCGGCCGGTGCGGTCCACCCAGACCAGGGTCTGCTTCTGGGTCTCGCCCGGGCGATAGGCGAGCACGCCGTTCCGGGAGACGGAGAAATTGGCCAGGCCGACCGACCCCACCGCGAGCTGGGTGGTGACCGGGAAGGAGTCCCCCTCGAAACGCAGGGCCTTGGAGTCGAACCGCCGGGCGAGAAGGGCGCTGCTGTCCACCCACAGGATGTAGCCGGGGTCGGAGTAATCCATGAGCGAGTTCGCCGGGCCCAGGACCCGGGTCTCGAAATCGCCCAGCTCACCCACGAGAAGGCTGTCGCCGCCGTTCGCATAATTGGCCTGGAACAGGAAGTGCTTGCCGTCGGGGAGGAAGTGGGGCCAGGCGTGTCCGGTCTGCATCCGGTCGCGATCGATACGGCTGGCCGGCCGGGCCTCCCCGCCGGCGGCGGGAACGCTCCGGATGGAGTCCCCGGCCGATGCGTCGAAGAGGATGGTGCCCCCCGGGCTCCAGGTGCCGTCGGAACCGTTCACCCCGTCCAGCAGCACCCGCACCGCGCCCCCGGCCGCGTCCACCCGCTTAAGCTGGGATGCGGTGAAGAAGGCCAGGGACTTCGAGTCCGGGGACCAGAAGGGGCGCGCGGTCCCCTCCGTTCCCTCCAGGGGATGGGCGTCCAGGGCATCCAGGGGTTGCACCCAGATCCGGGTGGTCCCGGTGGAGTCGGTGCCGTTGAAGGCCAGGTAGTTCCCGTCCGGGGAGATTTTGGGAGGCCCGGCGGACACGAGCGCGGGAGGCGTGGCCACCCGGAATCGCATGGTACGCGGTTCCGGCGGGGACGGCCGGAGGGCGTCGTGGGCGGCCACCGCGATCAACCCGAGGCCGAGCACCGCGGCCACGGCCCAGGCCGCCCGCTCCCGGTGCTTCCGCCGGTGGGTCACCGGCCGCGGCACTCCCGCCGCCGAGCCCCCCTCCGCGATCCACTGCAGCTGCAGCGCCACGTCGTGCGCCGTCTGCCACCGCTCCTCCGGATCCTTCTTCAAACACGTCCGGATCACCCGGTCCAGCCCCGGCGGCGTCATCGGCGCCACCTCCGAGATCGGCGCCGGACTCGAACCCATGATCGACGCGATCAGCGACGCCTGGCTCTTCCCCGCGAACGCACGCTTCCCCGCCAGCATCTCGTACAGCACCGCACCCAGCGCGAAGATGTCCGTCCGCGCGTCCGCCTCCTCCCCCTCCAGCTGCTCCGGCGCCATGTACTGGAACGTGCCCAGGATCGACCCCTCCGCCGTCAGCGGCGTCCGCGCCGTTCCGCTCTCCGCCTTCATGGTCAGCGACGAGTCCGACACCGGACCCTCCACCCCCATCCGCGCCAGACCGAAGTCCAGGAGCTTCACCCCGCTCCGGGTCAGCATCACGTTCCCCGGCTTCAGATCCCTGTGCACCACCCCGCTCCGATGCGCCGCGGCCAGCGCCTCGGCCATCTCCCGCCCGTACCGCAGCACCTCCTCCAGCGGCAGCGGCCCCCCGGTCAGCTTCTCGGCCAGGGTCGTCCCTTCCAGGTACTCCATGACCAGGTAGTCCGTCCCCGACTCGTGGCCCACGTCGTAGAGCGCGCAGATGTGGGGGTGGGTCAACGACGAGATCGCCCGCGCCTCCCGGTCGAACCGCTGACGCAGCTCCGGGTTCGACGACAGGTGCGACGGCAGCACCTTGACGGCCACCGTCCGGTCCAGGCGGGTGTCGGTGGCGCGGTACACCTCGCCCATTCCGCCCGCGCCCAGGGCGTCCAGAATCTCGTAGGGACCCAGCCTCATTCCGGGAGAGAGGGGCATGGGGGCGACCTTTCAGGAGGGGAATGTCTGTTTTGGTAGGGAATTGAAGGCTGACTTTATAGGGTTTCCCCCGGGACCGCTACCTTCCTCCACCCTCGCGCCGGCCTCCCCCCACCGGGCCTCGGGGGACGGGCACGGTTGCCGGGACCGGGCGGCGGGGCCACAATCCCGGTCATGCACGCTTCCCCCCCGCCGGGCCTCGATCCCGAGACCGAGCGCACCACCGCCGTCACCGACGTCCTGCTGGCCCTGGTCGCCGGCGCCGGCGCGGGCGCGGTGCTGGCCGGGGGCGGCCCCCCGCTCCGCACCGCGGCCTGGGCCGGGACCTTCGCCTGCCTGGCCCTGGGCGGCCTGGCGGGGGCGGTGGTCCACGGTGTGCATCCCGGGGGACGGCTCCGGACCGGACTCTGGGGAACGGTGTTCCTCAGCCTGGGGCTCACGCTGTACCTGGTCCTGGCCGCCGCGCTCCTGGACCGGCTGGGCCCCCGCGCCGGGGGGCCCGCCGCCCTGGTCGCGCTCCCCATCCTGGGCCTCGCCTACGGGCTCGCCCTCGGGCGGGGGGTGCGGTTCGGCGCCTTCGTGGCCGTGGAGTCGGTGGTCCTGGTGGCCGCCCTGGCCCTCTACCTGGCACCGCTCCCCTCCGGCCGGCCTCCCGGCGCGGGGTGGATCGGCGCCGGGCTGCTCCTCAGCCTCCTCGCCGGCGGGGTCCAGGCCCTCTACCGGGGCCGGGTGCGTCTCATCTGGCCCTTCGACCGGAACGGACTCTTCCACCTGGTCCAGATCGCCGCCGTGTTGGCGCTTCTCCGCGGGGTGACCGCCGGCTAGGGCGGCCGCAGCCGGCGGCTACTTCTCCAGGAACTCCAGCACCCGGCGATTCACCAGATCCGGCTTCTCCTGAATCACACCATGGGAGGCCCCGGGTACGATCCACAGCTCGGCCCCGGGTATGGCCCGGGCCAGGGCCTCGCTGTGCTCCCGCCGGACCAGGTCGTGCTCTCCGGCCGCGATCAGGGTGCGGGCCCGGATCCGGCCCAGGTCCACGGGGGTGTAGTTCGGCTCCGTCCGCCACAAGGCGATGATCTTGTCCATGGCCGCGGCGTAGTGGTCCGGGTCGGGGGCGACGCTCCGGTAGAAGCGCTCCATGTCGGGGCCGAAGTCCGCTGCAACGGCGGTGTCGCCCCAGGCCCGGTCGGCGGGCTCGAGCCCGTCGGGATTGAAGTTGGCCCCGAAGGCGACCAGGTGCTTCACCCGGCCGGGATGGTTCATGGCCAGGTCCAGCCCCACGATGCCCCCGTCGCTCCAACCCATCACGTCGGCCCGATCCACCCCCAGGGAATCCAGGAGCGCGACCACGTCCTCGGCCATGGCGTGGTAGTGAAGGGGGCCCTCACGATCGGTGGTCCGGCCCTGGCCGCAGGCGTCGGGCACGATCACCCGGAAGCGCCGGGCGAAGAAGGGGACCTGGGCCGCGAACTGGGCTCCGCTTCCCGCCCCGCCGTGAAGGAGCACCAGGGCCGGCCCGGAGCCGTGTTCCTCCACGTACATCCGGATCCCGCGCAGGGGGATGACCCGGCCCGGGGCCTCGGAAGGGTGGGCGGGAGCGCCCCCGAGCAATGCCGCCGCCGCGGCCAGGGACAGCAGTATCCGGCGGGCTCCGTTTCCGAACCGTTCCGAGGCGGGCCTGGGCATGGAGATCACCTCCGGACCGGGGACCGGGCGGCCGCGGGCGGAGCTTCCCGGCGATAGCGCAGCAGGGCCGGGGTCTTGGCCGCCACCCACCCGGTGAACACCACGCAGGCGATCCCGCCGCTCACCACCGAGAAGGGCGCCCCCATCCAGCTCGCCACCGCCCCCGCCTCCAGCTCCCCGAGCTGCGGCCCCCCCATGAAGAAGATCATGTTGATGCTGGTCATCCGGCCCCGCAGGTGGTCGGGGGTCACCAGCTGCCGGATGATGTTCCGGAGGACGGTGCTCACCGTGTCCGCGGCCCCGGTCAGGGCCAGGAAGGCGAAGGTGAGCCAGAAATGGCGGGAGAGGCCGAACCCCACCGTGGCCAGGCCATAGACCACGATCGCCCACACCAGGACCACCCCCCGCCGCTCGATCCGTTCCACCGCCCCCACCATGACCAGGCTGGTCACCACCGCGCCCGCGGCGGGGGCGGCGTAGAGGATGCCGTAGCCGTGGGCGCCGACCTTGAGCACGTCCTGGGCGAAGAGGGGCAGGAGGGCGGTGGCCGAGGCGAAGAAGGTGGCCAGGAAGTCCAGCAGCATGCTGGAGCGGATGATGGGGGCGGTGAACACGTAGCGGAGCCCCTCCCGGGCCGCCTTCAAGCTGATCTCGGTCGGCTCCTGGTGGGTGCGGGCGGGGATGCCGCGCATGAGGAACACCGCCGCCACCACGGCCAGGAACGTGGCCGCGTTCACCGCGTAGGCCGCCCCCACCCCGAAGCCGGCGATCACCGCCCCGGCCAGGGTCGGCCCGAGCACCGAGGCGGTCTGGAACATGATGGTGTTGAGGCTGATGGCGTTGGGGAAGTGCTCGACCGGGACCAGGTTGGGGATCAGGGCCTGTCGCGCCGGTCCGTCGAAGGGGATGGCCGCGGCGCCGAGGGCGGCCAGCAGGTAGACCGGCCACAGGGTGGTGAGCCCCCGGAAGGTGAGCACGGCGAGGGTGGCCGAGGTGAGCAGCATGAAGCTCTGGGTGACCAGGATGAGCTTCCGGCGATTCACCACGTCGGCCACCACCCCCCCGATCATGGAGAAGATCACGATCGGGACCACCTTCACCAGCCCCACCAGGCCCAGGGCGAGCCCCTTCTGTCCCTCGGGGGCGAGGAGGGAGACGTGCCAGAGGATGGCCGCGTTCTGCATCACGCTCCCGGCCGCGGACACGAGCTGTCCGAACCAGAGAAGCCTGAAGTTCCGGTGCTGGAGAGCGAGGAAGGGCGAGGTGAGGCGGTTCACGGCGGCAAGATGGTCGCTCAGCGCACCGTATTGCGCAAGCGTCCGGGAGCCGGCGGACGCCGGCCCGGGTCCCCGGGAAACTCCCTATCCTCCCCTCCACCCCGCACCGAATCCGCTCCCGCGGCGGGTCCGGCCGCCGCTCGAAGCTTGACGAGCCCGGCCCCGGTTCCTAGCCTGGAAAGAGGGCATCGTCCGGTCCCCGGAACGTCCATCCTTGGGTGATTCAATTGCGTCCCGTTCCCGTCGTCTTCCCGGCAGCGTGGAAAAACAATCATGAGCGACCGATCGACCCGCGAGGAACCCCGGATCCGGGTCCACCCCGTTCCCAATCGTGCCCTGCGCGCACCCGGGCCCCGGACGGCCCCGGACGGCGGCACCGGGGCCGAAGACCGGGACGCCGCGTTGCTGAAGCGGCCGATCCTGTGGGCGGCCTCCCGGTTGGGTGCCGAGACCCGGCGGGTGCTCGACCGGCGGAAGCGCGCCGCCTCCGAGCAGCTGGACCGGACGGCCGACGCCATCCGCTCCGCGGGGACGTCCTACCGGGAGGACGACGACTTCCGGCTCGGGTATTACAGCGACCGCGCCGCGGGCCGGATCTCCGGGGCCGCCCGGTACCTGCGGGAATCCCCCCCGGCCGTCCTCCTGGAAGACCTGGAGCGCGCGCTGCGCCGGCATCCCGGCCTCGTCCTGGCCGGGGCGCTGACCGCGGGCGTCCTGGCCGGCCGACTCCTGCGCAACACCCGATCCTGATCACTTCCCGCCCGGCCGGAAGACGGCCGCGCGGGGACCGCGAAAGGAACCATGATGGGTTCAGACGTACATCCCGCTTCCGTCCATCCCAGGGGCCGGACCCTCGGCGGCCTCCTCCGGGAACTGACCACCGGGTTCCACCGTCTCTTCACCCAGGAGGTGGACCTGGCCCGGGCCGAGCTGGCCGAGAAGGTGGACATCGTCAAGAGCGCCATCCTGTTGGCGGGGCTGGGGGCGGCGGTGCTGATCGGCGCCCTCGTCATCCTCCTGACCGCAGCCAACCGGGGCCTGACCGTCCTCCTCCAGACCTTCCTGCCCATCGGCACCGCGGTGTGGCTCGCCCCGGTGGTCCTGGCCGCCGTCCTCTTTCCGGTCGGGATCGCCCTGGTCCGGAAGGGAATGGGGATGATCCAGGTCGAGGGAGTCAAGCCCGACGAGACCGTGGACAGCATGAAGGTCAACAAGGACTGGATCCAGGAGAAGGTGTCATGAGCCGCGAACCGGAAACCCGCCGCTCCCCGTCCGCGATCCGCCGGGACATCGCCCGGACCCGGGAGCACCTCGACGGGCTGATGCAGGCCCTCGAGACCAGGCTGGCCCCGGGTGAGCTCCTGGAAGACGCCTGGGAGACCATCCGTGAGCATGCGGGGCCGGAGCCGGGCGGGCGGGCTTAGAGCGCCCGCCGGACGCCGCGGCGGACGAGCTCGGCCACCACGCCGAAGCCCAGGTGGGTGGCCAGGGCCGCGGCCTGGGTCCGGGCCGGTTTCCGGTGGGGCGGAAGACCGAAGCCCAGGGCTGGCCCCCCCAGCTCGTCCCCGGCCAACCACAGTGCGGCCCCGTAGGCGGTGCCGCCGCCGTACCGGGCCCGGGGGGAGAACTCCGCCGCCGCCCCGTAGAGCCCGCCGACGGCGGACCCGAACCCATAGTGGACGGCGCGGCCCACCTTCCGTTTCTCCGACCGGGACAGCCTCCGGTGGAAGAGATTCTTCGAGGCCGTTCCCACCCCCCTCACCACCGCCCGCTCGCCGAGCGCTTCCGAAGGGTCGCCGCCGTCTCCTCCCGCCCGGGACATCGCCTCCTGGATCCGGCTCATCGCCCAGGTGGCGGCGAGCCCCCCGGCAAGGCCGGCCAGCACCCCCTTCATGACGTCCGAGGTCTCGACATGGTGTCTCCTGCGCCTGAACCGCATGATTGCCTCCTATGAGGGGGATCGCCCGGCCGCTCCCATGGCCCGGGCGCCCACCCATCCGTTGATGATGATGACTCCATCTTCGAACGGTGGGCGGCCGAGGTCCATCGGGCCAATCCCGAAAACGGCCGCCCCGGCCCGGCCGCCCCGGGCGCGTGGAGCTACTGCTTCATCTCGGTCCCGATCCCGATGCCTCCGAAGCCGGCGTCCCGGACCACGTCCACCACCCGGATCACCTGCCCGTGGGTGGCGTTCTCGTCCGCCTTCAGCATCACCCGGGCCTGGGCGTCCTGCCGGTGGATCTCGTCCAGGCGTCCCCGGAGGCCGGCCAGGGCCACCGGCTTCCCGTCCAGGAGGAGATCCCCGTCGGCCTGGAGGATCAGCTCCACCTCGTGGGGAGGGGCCTGGGACTCGGCCACCGAGGTCGACGACGCCGGGAGCCGGAGTTCCATCTCCCCCACCCGCTTGAAGGTGCCGGTGAGCATGAAGAAGATGAGGAGCAGGAAGAGCACGTCGACCAGGGAGGTGACGTTCAGCATCACCTCCCGCCGGGAGCGCCGTTCCCGGAACACCATCCGGCTCACGCCGCCCCCTCCCCGGCCCGGTCCGCGGTCCGGCGGAGGCGGGTGACCAGCCGGGAGGCCTGGGCCTCGATGGCGGTGACCAGGCCCTCGGACTTGGCCGCGAGCAGGTTGTAGGCGATGAGGCTGGGGATTCCGATCCCCAATCCCACCGCGGTGGTGATCATGGCCTCGCTGATCCCCTCCGAGAGCGCCCCCGGATCGCCCAGCCCCGAGACCGAGATGGCGGTGAACACCTTGATCATCCCCAGCACGGTGCCCAGCAGCCCCAGGAGCGGGGCGGCCTGGGCCACGGTCTGGAGCCAGACCAGGTTCCGCTCCAGGCGGGTGGTCTCCTGGCGTCCCACGTCCAGGGTCGCGTCCCGCATGACCTCCCAGGGCTCCTTCGCGTTCTCCAGCCCCGCCCGCATGATGTTCGAGAGCACCCCGGGGTTCCGGCGGACCACCTCCAGGGCCACGCTCAGGTCGCGGTCGGGCCGCACCGCCTCCACCACCTCCACGATCTCCCGGGGGAGGATGCGGCTCCGCCGGAGCGCGATCATGCGTTCGATGGTGATGGTGCAGGCGACCAGGCTGCACAGCCCGAGCGGATAGATGAGCGGGCCGGCCTTGGCGAAGAACTCGGTCATGCGGATACCTCCAGGGTGGCCGCGCGGTGCGGCGAGGGGACGGTCAGGGGCGCCGCCCGCCGGGGCGGCGGCGGCCGGACCCGGAGCGTTCGGCTTCGCGCGCATCGCGGGCCTCGCGCACCTCCCGGCGCAGCTGGTTCAGATCGGGGTAGACCAACCGGATGCGGAGAATCAGGTTCTTCTCCGGGAAGTCGTCGGGCAGGGGCTCGAAGGGGGCCATGGCCTTGAAGGTGAGGGTGCTGGTCTCGACCAGGGCGTCGTCCCCCTCCTTCTCCACCACCTCCATCCGGCGGAGCGTGCCGTCGGGAGCGATGGTGAGCTCCAGGGTGTGCGAACCGTGGATGAGCCCCATGCGGTAGGCGTAGGGCGCGGTCCACCGGCGCATGAAGTCCCGGGTGAAGCGCTGCAACCACGGGGCCCAGGGCCAGGCCACGGTGTTTAGGCTGATCCCCCCCGGCAGCACCGACCCCGGCTCGGGGTGGTTCATGGCCTCCTGGAAGAAGTCGGCCCCCGCGGTGGGAAGGAGCAGCTTCAGCCGGTCGGCGTCGATGGGGGTGAGGGAATCCGGGTCGCTCTTCCCGGGGTCCTCCTTCGGGGCCTCGGAGGGGGCGGGCTCCGGGGCCCGGTCGCGCTCCAGGGCGGCCAGGGGATCGGTGGCCGCGGGCCCCTCCGGCTTGGGCTTCAGCACCACCGGGCTCCGGCCGTCGGGAGCGTCCTCCGGGGGGGCCTCCGCCGCCGGCTTCGGCTTCTCCGGTGCCTCCACCTTCCCGGGGGAGGCCGGCTTCGGCTCCGGCCGGGAGTCGGACCGGCCGGGGGTCATGGCCAGGTGGGCCACGTCGGCGCTCCCGCTCAGGCGCGGGAGATCGTCCCCCGAGGCCCCGGACTCCGGTCCCCGGGCCCGGCTGTTCACGTTGCTGAGGAGGTCGGCTTCCTCCGGGGCGGAATCGGCCCGGTCGGGGGGAAGCTCGGTGAAGAGCTTGGAGTGCCCGGGGTCGGGCTTCGGGGCGGGCTCGGCCTCGGGGGCGAACACGAACTCCATGGGCCGGGGGGGCTCGGCCTGGACCGGAGCGGGAGTGAAGGGCCGGATCGCCCACAGCCCGGCCGCCACCACCCCGTGGATGAGCAGGGTGAGGAGGATGGCCGACGCCCAGACCCCGCGGTCGGCGCGGCGCGGCATGTCGATGACGGTCACCCGGTTGGCCCTCGCTTCCCGGCCGCCCGGCGGGAGGGGTCCTCCGAGCGCAGGTCCGGCAGTGCTATCGACGATCCGGAGGCCGCTTCCGGTCCCGGCGGCGACCCCCGGGGGGGATACCCGGCGGCGGCCCGGCCGCTTCCTTCATGTTCGGGGCCCCGGACCCCCGGTGCAAGAACTACCCCGGACATGTGGCCGAGGTTTGGCGGATGTGGCCGGCCCCCTCTTCCCGGGCTCCCGGCCCGGGGGGGCTTCGCAAGCTGGACGCGGAGGCCATGCTAGCATGCCCGGCAGCCTCTCCCCCGCCGCCGGAGGAAGCGGGCGCCTCCTCCCGAAACCCCACCCCATGGAGACCGACATGGCCGATACCTCGTCCCCCCGCGAACCCACCCGGACCGGAACGCTCCCGGTCGGCGACGGCCACCGTCTCTACTGGGAGTGCTGCGGAAACCCCGGGGGGCGGCCCGCCCTGTATCTTCACGGCGGCCCCGGGGCCGGATGCACCCCGGGCGCCCGGAAGTACTTCGATCCCGGGATCTTCCGCGCGGTCCTGTTCGACCAGCGCGGGTCCGGGCGCAGCCGCCCGGCCGCCGAGACCCCGGAGCACGACCTCGCCACCAACACCACTCCCCACCTGGTCGCCGACATCGAGGTCCTTCGGGTCCATCTGGGGGTGGAACGATGGACGGTGCTCGGCGTCTCCTGGGGAACCACCCTGGCCCTGGCCTACGCGGAGGCCCACCCGGACCGGGTGGAGGGGCTGGTCCTGGCCCTGGTCACCACCACCTCCCGCCGGGAGGTGGAGTGGCTCACCCGGGACGTGGGGCGGATCTTCCCGGAGGAATGGGACCGGTTCACGGCCGCGATCCCGGGGCGGCTGCGCCACCTTCCCCCGGTCGACGCCTACGCCCGGCTTCTGGCCGACCCCGACCCCGGGGTACGGGATCGGGCGGCCGAGGCCTGGTGCGACTGGGAGGACGCCCACGTTTCCCTCTCCCCCGGCCACCGGCCCTCACCCCGGTTCCGCGACCCCGCCTTCCGGCTCCGTTTCGCCCGCCTGGTCACCCACTACTGGCGCCACGCCGCCTTCCTGGAAGAGGACCAGCTCGTCCGGGACGCGCCCCGCCTGGACGGCGTTCCCGGGGTGCTGATCCACGGCCGCCACGACGTGAGCAGCCCCCTGGAGACGGCCTGGCGGCTCTCCCGGGCCTGGACCACGAGCCACCTCCAGGTTCTGGCCGACGCCGGGCACGGGAACGACGGGAGCTTCCCGGACGCGGTGCGCAACGCCCTGATCAGCGTCGCCGGCCCCGGCCGTTCCTGAGGGCGGGGGATTCCGGGGCTTTTCCCTTATCCCCCCACCGAGCTCACATTTCAATCGAAACGGCTTGGGTATAGTGCTATATTCCCGCCACTCCGGGACCCTCTCCCGGAGCGACGGCACGACGATCCACCAAGGGTCTGGAGACGGAGGCGGCCCCGCCGCCCCCTGGGAGCCGGGTGGGGGGGGTGGGCCGCCTGGCCTCCCTGGCCGCTGTTCCTGTCCTCACGCGTTCCGGTTCTCAACCTACAATCCCTGAGGTAACGCCATGTGCAGGTGCAACATCCGTGTGCTTCGCGTCCCGGTTATGGGTGTGGTCCTCTCCCTCGGTCTTCTCGCCCTCGGCACCGCGGGGGCCCTCGGCTCGGAAGTCATCGTGCTCCGGAGCGGAAACGCGCCGGTGGGTAGCCCCGACCCCCAGATCAATGCCCTGGTGGGGAGCGGAGCGTCGCCGTTGTCGCCCAATCCGTTCACCGCCGCGGACTTCGGGGCCGCCTGCGGACTCCGGAGCGCCTACGTCATCAACCCCCACCCGGCCTGGCTCCAGTCGCTCGCCTGCGATCCCCAGGCCCAGTGGATCGGGATCGACCCCTCGGCCACCCCGGCCTCGGCCCTCTACTGCCAGGAGTTCACGGTGCAGACCTGCTGCATCCAGTCGGCCACGCTCCAGTTCTGCTGGGCCGGGGACGACGCGATCGGCGACGGGATCTACGGCGGGCCCAACCTGGACGGGGTCTACATCAACGGGGTGCCGGTGGCTCCGAGCATCAACACCGGGAACTACGCGGTCCAGACCCAGACCGGCGCCGTCGACGTGACGGGGATGCTCCAGTGCGGGAGCAATCAGCTCCAGATCTACAACCGGGACGCGGCCCTGGTGGTGAGCGGCATCATCTACAACGCGACCTTCGACATCAAGGAGTGCTCGGTGCCCACGGTGTCGATCACCTTCGGGCTGCTGAAGGCACGCTACCGCTGATCCCCGGGGCATGAGAACGGGGCCGTCCCTCCGAGCGGGGGCGGCCCCTTTCTGTTGCCCCGGCATGCCCGGGAGGGAAAGTTGCCGCCCCCTCAGTGGACTTCGGGGATGCGGACGGCGTGGGGCGAGGGCTCGACCTGCCTCCCGTGGCGAAGGGCCCAGACCTGGGTGAACTCGGCCCCGAAGAACATGATCTGGGCCGAGTAGTACACCCAGATCAGGACCACCACCAGGGAGCTGGCCGCCCCGTAGGAGGATCCCACGTCCGAGTGGCCCAGGTAGAAACCCATGAGGTACTTGCCCCCGGTGAAGAGCAACCCGGTGAAGAAGGCCCCGATCCCGACGTCCCGCCAACGGACTTCCGCGTCGGGCAGGACCTTGAAGACGAAGGCGAAGAGGATGGTGGTCAGGATCACGAACGCTCCCACGTCCACCGACCGGGCCGCCACCTCCCCCAGGGGGATCGAGCGTTGGGCGAAGGAGGCGGCGGCCGAGGTCACGGCGCTGAGGACCAGGGCCACCAGGAGCAGCACCCCGAGCACCACGACCATCCCCAGCCCCAGGAGCCGGATCTTGAGCATCCGAAGCAGGCCGTTCTCGGGCCGGGCCTTGACCTCCCACATCCGGTTCAGCGCCTTCTGGAGCTGGCCGAAGACCCCGGTCGCGCCCACCAGCAGCATGCCGATGCTGACCACCAGGGTGAAGATCCCCGAGGTTTGGCGGTGGGTGTCGCTGAGGATGGTCTGGACCAGCTGGGCGGGATTGCGTCCGATGGTCCCCTGGATCTGGCCCACCAGCTCGCCCCGCACCGCCTGGTCGCCGAAGAGGGCACCGCCCACGAAGAGGATGAGGTAGAGGATCGGCGCCATCGAGAGGGCCACGTAGTAGGAGAGCGCGGCGCCCCACTGGGTGGCGCCGTCCTCCCTCCATTCCAGGAAGGTCTTCTTGAGCAGGATCCAGGCTTCTGTCATGGCTATGGGTCCACTCCCCTCCGGCGGATGGAAGCCCTCCGGTTCATCGCCCCAGGAACTCGCCGAGGGGCTGGAGCGGCTCGATCTGCTCGCAGAGGATCTTGAAGACGACCAGGAGCGGCACCGCGAGCAGGGCCCCCGGGATCCCCCACAACCAGCCCCAGAAGGTGAGGGAGAGGAAGATGGCCAGCGGGTTCAGGGTCAGCATTCTCCCCACCAGGAAGGGCGTCACCAGGGTGCTCTCCACCGTGTTCAACGCCAGGTAGACCAGGGGCGCGGGCAGGGCCCGGCCGATGCTGTCGAAGGTGAGCACCGAGACCACGGAGATGACCGAGACGGTGACCAGGGGCCCCAGGTAGGGAACGAAGTTGAGCACCCCGGCCAGGGCGCCCCACAGGAAGGGATTGGGCAATCCCAGGAGGGCCATGGCCCCGCCCACGGCCAGGGCCAGTCCGAGATTGATCAGGCTGAAGGTGAACAGATAGGAGGAGATCCGGCGCCGGATGTCCCGGGCGACCTCCACCGCCCGCTTCTTGTCCCGGAGCCGGGGCAGGACGTGGACCAGCTTCCTCAGGAAGTGATCCCCGTAGGCGAGCAGGAAGAAGAGGAGGATGGCCGTGACCAGGCCCTTGGCAGCCAGCTTCCGGGTCCCGCTGAACAGGGAATCGCTGAGCCGGTTCCTCTTCAGGGAGACCGGCGGGGGTCCGGAGTCACCGTCGAGGTCGGTGATCTTCTCCACCTCCTTGGTCGCCTCGCTCATCTTGGCCACCGGTTCCTTGAAGCCGCGGATCCGCTGTTCGAATCGCCCCAGCTTCTCGGGCGCGGACTGCAGCCATTCCGCGGCGGGGCCGGACAGCCGGTAGGAGCCGTATCCGATACTCCCCAGGGTCAGGAGCAGGACCACCGCCGCGCCCATCATCTCGGGGAATCCGATACGGCCCAGGGCCAGGACCAGCGGCCGCAGGAAGAAGGCCAGGAGCAGGGCCACCGTGACCGGGACCAGGAACCCCTGGGCCGCGTACAACGCCCCCAGGAAGGCGATAAGGAACAGGCCGAGAGCGGCGTAGGCGCCGAGATCGGAGAGCCGGATCCGGACCCGAAGGGGCGCGGACTCCCGCCGGCCCGGAGAGGGGGCCTCCGGGGACGGAGCGGAGGTGAACCGGGAGACCACGGGCTCCGGGGAAAGGGACTCCGAACCGGAAGCGGGTTCCGGCTCGGGGGGCATGGTCGTCGACATGATCGGTTTCCAGGAATCAGGGTTTGAGAGGCCGGCCCGGTGGCCGGCAAGTGCATCGGATAAGCTGATGCCCCGAGTATACCCCACCCGGACGGAGCGCGCCTCCGGGGCCCCCCCATGGTCGGCGGGGGGCCGGCTCCTCCAGCCGGCCCCCCCCCAACCTCAGTTCAGGATGATCACCCGGCCCACGTCCCGGTAGGTCCCGGCCTCGAACCGGTAGAAGTACACTCCCGCCGGCATGCCCGCCGCCCGGAAGGGGATCTCGTAGTCCCCGGCCGGCCGCGGTTCGTCGAGCAGGGTGCGGATCTCCCGTCCCTGGACGTCGAACACCTTGAGCAGGATGTGCTCGTCGGTGGGCAGGGTGAACCGGAGCTTGCCCGCCGCCGACCGCGAGAGCGGATTGGGGCTCACCCGCCAGAGCCGGAAGGTGGGCACCTCCCCGCCCGGCCCGTCGATCACCGCGTCGGCGGTGGTGGAGACCAGGAACGGAGCCCGGAGATCCCCCACCACCTCGTCGGCGGCGAAGGTGACCGTCTGATCCGCGGCCAGGACGTGCTCCACCGCCGGATCGTAGATCCGGAGGCTCAGCTTCTCCCCGCCGGCGGCGTTGCTGTGGATCATCAGGAACGCCCGCGCGTCGGACAGCCCGGGCACGGTCCGGAGCGGCGCCACTCCGCGGATCTCGTCCCCGGCGAAGGCGGCCAGAACCAGGCTGGTGCCGTGCACCGCGGCCCCGTCCAGCTCCACCGCCGCGGTCAGGGTCATGTTGTACTGGTAGGCATGGGAGTCCACCGTCCACTCCGGTCCAGATCCCACGGTCTGCTTGATGGGCTGGACGTGGCCCGCGGCCAGGGAGGGAATCGACGCCGCGGCCACCGGAACCGGATACCGGAACGCGTTCCCGGAGTTGGTGGCGTTCCTGAGCTTCAGCTTGTAGCCCCGGCCCGGCTCCATGACCTGGAGGTTCCCGAACCATCCCTTCACGTTGTTGTTGACCTGGAGGTACTGGGCGAACCCGGACTGGCTCTTGATCACGTCGTCGTCCGACGGGCTCAGATCGGCCAGGGCGGTGTTCACGTCCATGGCCACCTGGGGCACGTAGGCGATCCAGTTCCAGCCGTTCCCCAGCGGGATGCCGGTGCTGTCCGGGGGCGCGGGAGACCCGTCCATGGCGATCGTTCCCGCCTCGGAGAGCTTCAGCAGGTAGGCCGAGGTGTTGTTGAAGGTGGCCACCCCGCCCACCCAGCCGAGGTTGGGATCGAACTGGCTGAACGCGGCCTGGGACTTGGTCACGTCCCCCTCGGCCGGGTTCAGGTCGTCCAGCACCCCGTCCACGCTCATGTCCTGGCCCCGGAGGTTGAAGGAGACCCAGGTCCAGCCCTCGTTCACCGGGATGTGGTTGATCGAGGCGGGCGGAGCGTCCTGGGCCACGATGAGGATCGGGGTGTCCGGGGTGCCCTGGGAGCCGTCGGCCGTGAAGGCCACCGTCCGGTCCGCCGAGCGGTAGGTGCGGCATTCGGAGTCGTCGTAGGCCTGGAACCGCACCGACTCCCCGCTCGAGCGGTTGCTGTACACGGTGAGGAAGACCATGTACTCGTCCAGGCTGGCCACGTACTCCGGGCTGGCGGTGCCGCGGAGCTGGTTCCCCACGTAGGCGGCGATCCGGTCGGCGGGATCGATGGAGAGCTGTCCCCCCATGCTGAGCTGGGCCACCACGGTCATGGACTGCTCGAAGCCGGCCGGATCCAGGTTCCAGGCCGGGGGCCGGCAGACCACCTCGAGCTGCACGAAGAGCGGCGTCTCCAGGATCACCTGGTTCAGGCCGTTCCGGACCACCGCCCGCAGCGTGTCCTGGTGGCTTCCCAGGGAGAGGGTGTCGGCCACGTCGAAGGCCACGGCCACGCTCTCCCGGGTGAGAAGGGTCCCCCCCGCCGGAGCGGAGGTCAGCCACGGGGGCAGGTCCTCGATCTGGTAGGTGACGTCCCCGGCGGTGCCGTTGACCAGGGTGGCGGTGACGAAGCCGGGATCGCGGTAAGCGACCTCCCTGGCCACGCTTCCCTGGGCCCAGGTGAAGGCGGACTGCCGGACCTGGAACTCCCAGGTCTCGGTGCTCGAGCCGTCCCTGCCCTTCATGAGGTTCCCGGCCAGGTCCCGCACCCCGGTCACGCTGGCAACCAGGGTCTTCCCTTCGAGTTGGGCCAGGGTGGGCGACACCGGGGTCAGGATGAGACTCTTGCCGTCGCACTGCAGGTCCACCTGGACCGGGGTGGTGGACTGGTCCGGGTTCACCCGGACCAGGCTCACGTTGGCCGCGTTCACCGACTCGCAGAGGATGTTCTCCTGGAAGCTGATCTTGATCGCCTCGCCCAGGGAGAGCACCGAATCCGCGGGCTGGGGGGCCCCGAAGGGCACCGGCGGGGTCCGGTCCAGGAGCCCGGTGGCGGGGATCGAGAAGTTCGAGCCCCCCTCGCACCGGGTGAAGCCCCGCACCTCGTAGCGGCCCTCCTGGGGCAGGTTGCTGATGTCCCAGAGGATGGACACGCTCTGCGGATCCCCCTCCGAGTCCCGGGGCAGGTTGGCGAGCTGGATCTCCTCGATCGGATACCAGTTGTCGGTGTTGAGCAGGCGGTATTCCGCCCCCACCGACTGGATGCTGTCGTCCTCGCTGACCTGGAACTCGAAGTCGTTCAGGATCACCTCCAGGGTGTCCCCGTCGGACGCGTTGTGGACCCAGCCCGAGCGCGGCCGGAACAGGGTGACCTCGCTGCAGGGGGCGTCGTACTCCACGGTGACGGAGACGGTGTCGGCCAGCTGGAGCGGCCCTCCGTTCTGCCAGCGGGCGTACTCGCAGGGCGAGACCAGCTGGATCTGCATATCCTGGTAAAGGTAGCGCCGCGGTCCCCGCTCCACGGTGAGGGTGACCTCCTGGGTCTGCTGGGGCCCGATGAAGAACGAGAGCCCGCCGGCGAAGGCGTTCCCGTTGGCCTTCATGATCGCCCCGCCCGGGTTGGTGGTCTGGATCGGGCGCAGGATGTACTCGCGCGCCTCCCCGCTCTGGCTGTCGTTGGTCAGGGAGAGGGTGAATACCGCCGGATCCTCCGGGGGCACGGCCCGGAGTTCGGGGGGCTCCACCGCCAGCAGCGCCTTGTCCCGGGGCTGCATCCGCGGTTCCCCGTTCTCGTTGTACCAGGGCTCCCAGGGGCAGGAGCTGGTCCCGCTGACCACCTCGAATACCGGGGTGCCGTAGTCGGGATCGTCCTTGATGTCCACCGAGAAGAAGTCCCCCACGTCGTCGTCGGACAGGGTGTAGCCCACGGTCCGGGTGTTGGTGGTGGAACTGGCCTCCTGGCGGGTGTACTCGAAGTCGAGACCGATCACGAACTGGTTGTCGGTCCCGTTCCCCGATTCCTCGAACTTGAACTCGGCCGCCCCCTCGTAGCCGGTGAACGCCTTCACCGACCACGTGAAGGACTCGGTGGTGTCGCTGGTGGCGCTGGCCGAGTAGTCGGCGCCGGCGCTGAAGGAGCGGTTCTCCACGAAGTCGGCGTCCCCCTTCAGGTCCGCGTTGTAGTCCAGGTGGTTGGCCTGCCAGTTGTCGGCGGCGGAGTTGAAGTAGGTGGCGCTGTCCGGATCGGCCACGCTGGCCGCGATCTCCCGGAGCTGGGGGATGATCACGTTCTTGATGTGGTCCCCGGTGTAGAGGTAGGTGGTCACGAAGGGATCCAGCCCGTCGCCCCCCACGGTGATCGCCTCCGACTTGATGATCTGGCAGGTCTGGGGGTCGAACTCGACCACGTCGGTCTTGGCGAAGACCAGGTTCAGGGCCACCCCCAGGTACACGTCCCCGTTCTCCCCGGCGAAGATCTCGTCCGAGGAGGTGGAGATGGTCTCGGTGGTGGTGGCGCAGATCGAGACCCCGTCGTCCTCGGTGGCCGTGATCCCGATCTTGAAGGTGTCGCTGGCCTCGACCGCGGTCTCGGTCTCGGTACTCCAGAACGGCGACCCCTTCTCGAACTTGATCCCGGTCTTGATCCCGAAGGTGAACTCGGTGGAAAGGCTCTCCAGGCCCATGTTGCGGATCTCGGTGCAGAGGGTGGTGCCCTCCTCCACGAAGGCGGAGGAGCCGTCGCCGGGAGGATCGCGAAGGATGAGGAGCGGGATCTCCTCGGTGACCGAGGTGAAGGTGGGAACCCGGGGCCGCTGCCCGGTCACGATCACCCACTCGGTCCGGGTGGCGTAGATGCCGCCCACGTCGGCCACCGCGGTGATCGGCTTCTGGTAGGACCGGTCGTTCCCCTGCGCGTCCCGCCGGCCGGCGAACACGTTGGGGGTGTTGGCGATGGTGGTGTAGGAGGCGGCCCCGTTCTCCACCGTGAGGGTGACCGGGGTGTCGGCCTCGTCGATGATCTCGTCGTAGATGGTCACCGTGGCGCTGTCCACCGGGCACTCGTTCCCGGGCCCGTAGTCCTCGTAGACCTCGATGTTCAGCCCCACCTGGTCACCCTGGGCCAGGACGGGCACGTTCCGCGGGGGGACGGTGCAGACCGGCGGGTCGAACCCGCTGACCCGGACCTTGATCGGGGCCCGGTACACGAAGTCCAGGGTGGTATCCGCGTCGGCCAGGTTGATCTCCCGGGTGCCGAGGTCGTCGAAGAACTGCAACACATCGGCCTTGTCCAGCCCGGCCGGGATGTTGGACACGTCCCGCACGGTCAGGAAGTAGGTCTGGGGGGGAAGCAGGATCTCGTAGTCCCCGCTCCCGGTGTAGTCGTCCTTGACGAAACATCCGTCCTCGCTGGTGATCTCGATCTCCAGGGTGCCGATGTCCAGGCCGCACCCACCGGCGATCAGCCCGGACACCGTGCGCACGGTGGTATCCAGGAACTCCACCCCGCTGGTGTCGGCGGTGACGTCCACGGTGAGCGAGGCCGGGGAGAAGGTGTGGTCGCCCGACCGCGGCTCGATGGTGTGCCGGCCGATGGTCAGGGGCACGGCGAAGTTTCCGTTCCCGTCGGTGGTGCCCTTGACGTCGCCGTCGACCAGGATCTCCACGTCGGAGGCGAAGCAGTAGGCGTCGGGGTCCAGGGTCACCGCGGTGAGCCGGGCGTAGCCGCTCATGGTGTAGGAGGAGATGTCCCGGAAAGCGACCTCGTTCTGGACCGGGGCGCCGGTACTGAGGGTGATGGTCTTGAACCCGGGTTCGAATACGCGGTTGGGGAGGCCGGGCGAAACCTTGAAGGTGGTCGAGGTCCCGTAGCGGAGGCCGCCCAGTGCGTAGTTCCCCTCCAGGTCGGTGACCGCGCAGGCGCTCAGCGGCGCCCCGGCCTCGCTCCAGTGGGAGCCACCGGAGAGCACCGCATAGGCCTCGTGCTCGGTGAGGTCGGCGGCCAGGTCGCCCACCCCCTCATCCAGGTTCCAGTAGCCGAGAAGGCCGTCCTCCTCACCGGTCAAGGGGCTGTCCATGTTGTCCGCGATCTCGGTCGCGGTGCGCAGGGTGTTCCAGATCCGGACGTCGTCCAGGCGTCCCTTGAACCCGCCCAGGCGGACGGTGCGGGTTCCCTGGGCCTCGGTCCCGAGGGTGACGGTGTCGTAGAGCACGCCGTTCATGTAGCAGGTGATGTTGGTGCTGCGGTCGACCACGAGGGCGAAGTGTCGCCAGGTGTCGGCGCCCAGGCCCACCGAGGGATTCAGGTCCCGGGCGGTCGGCACCGAGGAGGACGCGGTCGGGTAGGCGGAGACGAAGGGGACGGTCCCCGACATACCCACCGCGAACCGGCTCTCGTTTCCGTCCATGAGCTGGACCCAATCGGAGAAGGCGCCCGCGTCCCCGGGGTTGACCCAGAACTCCAGGGTGAAGTCCCCGTCGATCTCGAGGGCCGAGGATAGGGCGGACCCGGTGCCGTCGAAGAGGAGCGCGTTGTTGGGGGTCGGGCTCAGGCAGACGTCCACCCCGGCCACCGCCGCGCCCGCCCGCGTCTCCACCCGGCCGGTGATGGCCCCGTTGGGGGAGCGCCGGCCGAAGTCGGAGACCCATTCGGTCTCGGCGTTCCCCCGGAAGGAAGCCACCGAGTACTCGTGGGCGCTCCCCGGTTCCGCCTCGTAGTCGCTGAAGCTCTGGATGTTCGCGCCCGTGGTCTCGATCAGGATCCCGTCGCGGTACACGTGGAACCCGTCCTCCTGGATGTCCCCCGAGGAGCGGTCGCGCCACTTGACCTGGATCCGGTCCGAGTAGGCGCCATCGGATGCGGAGACGTCCTCCGGGGCCATCTGGAGGTCCAGCCCGAAGACGGCGCCGGCGTTGTTCCCGTCCACGTCGTCCAGGGGAGCCGAGGCCAGCACCCGGCCTCCGTCCAGGGCCAGCACCCGCCCCAGGTCGTCCCCGTTGGCCGGCCGGGGGGAGATCAGGACCAGGTCCGCGTTCGTGCCGAAGGACCCGTCCGGACGGCGGAGGAAGAGGTGTACGGTACCGGGAGCGTTGGAACCGCCGCCCCCCTTCGGGTAGCCGACGACCGCGTAGTCCCCCCAGATCCCCAGGGAGGAGCCGAACCCGGCCGCGGTGTTGCCGCCCGGCTCGCTGCCGTAGGAGAGGGCCCCCACCTCGGCGAAGGTGCCGCTCTGGGCGTCGCTGAGGTGGGTCACGTAGGGTGTGTTGCCCGTTGCCTCCGTGTACAGCAGAAGGTCCGAACCGCGCAGGGCGATGGCCTCGCCGAACCCCGGCTTCGACAGGGACTGGTCCGGGGTGGAAGGCCAGTCGCCGCTCGCCCTGCGGTAGATGTACACCCACTGGTTGGTCCCACCCGGGGCGCCGATGGCCAGCACCCCGTCATCCATGTCCATGACGTCGCCGAACTTCATGCTCTGATCGAGGCCGGGGTCCGGGATGAGCTGCTTGAAATCGAACCCGCCGTCGCCGTCGATCTCGTGGACCGACGCGATGCGGGCCAGGACCAGCCCATTCTTCGTCCCTACCGCCCCCGTGCTCACCATGACGATGGTGTCGTCGTCGATCTCCACGCCGTCATAGGCGCCGGAGGTGGTCGCCTCTCCGTAGTAGCTCCAGCCGGACGCGGTGCGTTCGTAGACGTAGGCGCTTCCCGCCTGCACGCCGAAGCTGAGGTGGACGGTGGTGTCGCGGGCCGCCGCGATCGCGTAGTCCCCGCTGATCGCGACGTGGCGCCCGAACGCGAACACGTGGGAATTCGGCGGGCCGAAGGCATTGGTCTGCACCCAGCCGGTGTCGCGGCGCTCGAAGAAGTAGATCGTATCCGAGTCCGGCACCCCCACGATCGCGTGGTCCTCGCTCATGTCCATCCGGAGTCCGAACTTGTCCCCGGCGACGGTGGAGGACGAGGCCAGGATCTGGTCCAGGGGAACGGTGTCCATGACCACCGACGGCCGGTAGACGCCGTCGTCGCAGTCCGCCTCCGAGACCACCGATCCCGAAACCGTGCTCACGCAGTATTCGTATTCCACCCCGGAAGCGGCCAGGCTGTCCTGGTAGGTCTCCGCCCCGGCGGCGGTGGTATCGAGGACGGTATAGCCTCCCGAGCCTCCCAGCACCCGGCGCTTGACCTGGTAGCCGGTCTCGATCCCCGACTGGTCCACCCAGGTCACGATGAGCTTGTCGGTGTAGCGGTCCGAGGCGTTGACCGAGAGCGGGGGCAGGATGGTCGAGTACCCGGTGTCGGACGCCTCGGTGCTCACCGGGGAGATCCCCAGGGCGTCGTAGGGGGAGACGGTGTACTCGTACTCCACCCCGAAGGCGATCGAGGTGTCGTCGTAGTGCATCACGTTGGGGCCCACGCTGTCGATGACGGTGGCCGCCGACACCGACCCGGCCACCTTGCGCAGGATCTTGTATCCGCTCTCGAAGCGGGAGTTGTCGAGCCAGGCCAGGGCGACCTTGGTCTCGTACTCGCCGTCGGTGGCGGTGACGTAGGTCGGCTCGGCCAGGAGGCGGCTGCCCGAGTCGCCGTTCCGGGAGGACTCGCCGAGGAGATCGGCCGCGGCCACCTCGTACTCGTACATCGTCCCCGGGACGGCCGCGGTGTCCACGTAGGCGGTGCGGCCGGCCCCCCGGGTGCCGAGCAGGGAGAAGCTGCCCGTCCCCTCCACCCGCCGGTAGATGTTGTAGCCGGTCTCGATCCTGGAGTTGTCCTTCCAGGTGACCAGCACCCGGTCCTCGTAGGCGTGGTCCGAGGCGGCCACCTCGGTCGGCGCCTTGAGCTTCCGGGAGCCGTCGTCGCAGGCGGAGAGGGACTCGTCCTCGAAGGCGGTCACCGCCACCACGCAGTAGGCGTGGACCGAGCCCGAGGCGACCTCGGTGTCCACGGCCGAGCGCACGGTGCCGTTCACGGTGCGGAAGGGCACCCCGTCCCGGAGGATCTTGAACAGCACCACTGAGGTGGCGGAGCTCTCCCAGGAGATCTCCACGTAGCCCTCGTAGATGCCGTCGCTGGCGCTCACGTTCTCCGGGGGCAGGATCACCGCCCGGCGGCCGCTGTCCTGCACGGTGGCGGAGAACCCGCCCGAGTCGGCCACGGCGAAGACGCCGTAGCTGTACATCGTCCCCGGGACCGCGTCGGGGTCGTCGAAGCTCTCGGTGTCGGCGGGGAGGGTGGCGATGAGGCTGCCGTTCCGCTCCACCTTCCAGGCGTCCTCGAAGTCGGCGCCGTCGTTCCATTCCAGGTGCACCAGGTCGTCGAGCTCGTCCACGCTGGCATGCAGGCTGTCGGCCCCGGCCAGGGTGCCCGGGCCGCCGGCGCCCGCGTCGGCCACGCTCACCGACTCCAGGGGCGTCGAGCCGGTGTCCACCACCGCGGTCACCGCGTAGTCGTGGACCGTCCCCAGCGAATCGGTGTCGTCGAACTTCGTGGCGTCGATCCCCACCGTCCCGATCAGGTTCCCGTTCCGGTACACGTTGAAGCCGGTCTCGTCCGGGGACTGGTCCACCCAGGTGATGCGCACCCGGTCGAGGAAGGTCCCGTCGGTGGCCTTGACGTTGGCCGGGGGCACCACGAAGCCGGCCCAGCCGGAGTCCTCCCCGTACCGGGACTCGAAGCCGTCGGCGTCGAAGGCCACCACCCGGTACTCGTAGGTGACGTCCTGCACCGCGGTGAGGTCGTCGTAGAGGGCCTCGTCGGCCTCGGTGGTCCCGATCTCCGTGAAGGCCCCGGCCCCGGCCACGCGCCGGAGCACCCGGTAGCCGGCCTCGAGGTAGGAGAGGTCGGACCAGGTGACCCGGACCCGGGTGGAGAGGGTGCCGTCGGTCGCGTCCACGTTCCCGGGAGGGTTGATGCGCCGGCTGCCCGGGTCGGAGCCGACGTCGAGGACGGTGTCGGCGGCCACGTCGACCAGGCGGACCACGTAGAGGTAGTCGTGGCCCGGGTCGCCCCCGGTGTCCACGAAGCTGCTGTCCTCGCTGGAGAGCACCGAGAGCAGCACCGGGGTGGACAGGGAGTCGGCCCGGCGGAGCACCCGGAAGAGGACGTCGTACTGGCCGGCCCGGGGCCAGGTGATCTCCACCCGGTCCTCGTAGAGGCTGTCGGTGGCGCTCACCGAGACCTGGGCGGCGGCGAGCGCGTCCAGGATGGCCCGGGTCGAGGGGGCGGTCGGCCGGCCGGCCTCGGCGCGGGCCGGACCGGCGAGGAGGATTCCCCAAACCAGGGCGAGCGCGAGCAACGGGAGCAGCATTCGGTTCGGTGAGCGCATGATTCGGTCCCCCACTGGGTCGCCCCCCCGGGTGCGGCTCATGGGCTCCGTTCCAGGAGCCGGTCCAGCGCACCCAGGAGCAGCGTGGCGTTGAACGGTTTGCCGAGGACGGCCCGGCGCGGCCGCCCTTCCACGTAGGTCCCGGCCTCGCCCAGGGATATGGCGTCCCCGGTGATGAGGAGCACGGGCGGATCCCCGAGTTCCGGCGTCTCGTCCAGGCGGCGGCAGAGGGTGAGTCCGTCCAGGCCGGACATGAGGACGTCGCTGATCACCACGTCCACCGGCGCCGAGCGGAGCGCCTCCAGGGCCTCGGTTCCGGTCCGGGCCTCGATCACCGTCGCCGCCCGGTCCCCACTGGTCAGGCACCGGGCCACGTAGGCGCGTAGATCCGGGTCGTCCTCGACCACCAGCGCGCGAATCGCCACCTTCACGGAGACTCCTTCGGGGTACCCGCCCGCGCTCCCGGCGCGAGCGGACCTGTCCCGGAGACCGTGCAGCAAACCGGAGAAGGAGCGGTATCGACGGGGTTGCAGTTCGTTGCCTACCCGTTGCCGGGCAACGAGATGCAAATCATGCGCAACGGAGGGTCAACCGGCGGGGGGAATAAGGCGGCAGGGAGTCCGCCGGGGGCGCGGGATCAGCGGTCGGACCCGCCGTAGCGGGAAGGAGGCACGCCGAACCGCTCCCGGAAGGCGCGGCTGAAGTGGGCCAGGCTCCGGAACCCCACCCCGTAGGCGATCTCACCCACGTTCCCCGCCCGGGCCCGGAGAAGCTCGGCCGCCCGCGCTAGGCGCACCTCCCGGATCATCTCGGCCGGTCCCGGCGCCTCCAGCTCCCGGAGCCGGCGGAAGAGATGGGACCGGCTCATGCCCACCGCCTCGGCGAGCTGCGGAACCGCGAAGGACTCGTCGGGGAAGCCGGCCGCCACCGCCTCCCGGACCCGGGCCAGGAACCGCTCGTCCGCGGAGGGCGCGGCCCCGGGAGCCGGCCCGGGGGGCGGTTCGGCGGACACGGCCGCGGCCCCCGCGGGTCCGGGCCCGCTCCCGGGGTCCAGCTCGGCGAGCAACCTCTCCCGCAGGCGGTGCCGGGAGGCGAGAACCGCGGCCACCCGCGCCCGCAGCTCCTCGATGCGGAAGGGCTTGAGGACGTAGTCCTCCGCTCCCGCGCCCAGGCCCTCCAGGGTGTCGTCCAGGGCGGCCCGGGCGGTGAGGAGAATGATGGGCACGAAGCCCACGTCAGGGTCCCTCCGGACCCGGCGGACCAGGTCGTACCCGGTGAGCCCGGGCATGAGGACGTCGCTCACCACCAGATCGGGCAGGTCCCGTCGGATCCGTTCCAGGCCCTCGGCACCGTCCGACGCCTCCAGCACCCGGTAGTCGGCGGCCAGGTGCCGGACCAGGTAGGCCCGGAGCTCCGCGCTGTCCTCCACCACCAGGATCGTGCACGCCTCCTCGGCCGCGCCCCCGCCCGCCGGCGCGGGCGCCGCCGCCGGCGGAGGCTCGGGAACGCCGTCGTCCGGGACGAACCGCTCCCGCGCCGCCGGAAGCCTGGCTCTCGTCCCCTCCATCTCCTCCGGCGGGGCCTGCAGGGGGAGACCCACGGTGAAGACCGAGCCCTCGCCGGGTCGGCTGTCCACCCCGATGCTCCCCTCGTGCAGGGTCACCAGCTCGCGGGCCAGGGCCAGCCCGATGCCGGTCCCGGGCCGGAGCCGCAGGCCCGCCTCGTCCACCTGGTGGAACCGCTCGAAGACGTGGGGCAGCTCCTCGGCCGGGATTCCCGGCCCGGTGTCCCGGACCGAGACCCGGACCCGGTTCGCGGCCGGCTCGGGCTCGACGGCCAGGGTCACCGTTCCCCCCGCGGGGGTGAACTTGAACGCGTTCCCGAGGAGGTTCAGGAAGACCTCGGCCAGGAGCCCGGGATCGAAGCGGACCCAGACCGGCTCCGGCGGGACCGTCAGCTCGAAGCGGACGCTGCGGCGCTCGGCCAGGGGCACGAAGTCCTGGACCACGTCGCGGAGGAGTCCCACCAGGTCGTCGGTGTGGCGGCGGGCCTTCAGGTGCCCGGCTTCCAGCTTGGCCAGCTCCAGGATCTGGTTCACCAGCCTCAGCAGACGGCGGGAGCTCCGGGTGGCGGTCTCGATGTCGCGGCGGGCCTCGTCGGGAACGGTCCCGCGAAGACCGGCCAGCACGTCCTCCAGGGGGCCCAGGGCCAGGGTGAGCGGGGTGCGGAACTCGTGGGAGATGTTGGCGTAGAACCGGGACTTGGCCCAGTCCAGCTCTTCCAGCCGGCGGGCCTGGCGCTCCACCGTGGCCAGGGCCGATTCCGCATCGTGGCGGGCGCCCTCCGAGACCTCCTTCTCCCGGCGGAGGGCCCGGGTCCGATCCCGCACCAGCCCGGTCAGCTCCCGCTGCCGCTTCTCGATGTTCCCGACCCGTCTGCGGTAGCCGGCGAAGCCCAGGCCGACCACCAGGAGCCCGATCCCCCCCCGGAACCAGGCCGTCTCGTGGAACCGCTTGGGGACGGTGATCTCCAGCACGGTGGGGGTGGGACCGGAGTACGGGGTCTCCCCGACCACCACCACCTCGAAACGGTAGGACCCGGGAGGCACGTGGGTGAAGTAGGCCACCCGCCGATCCCCGGCGTCACGCCAGTCGGCGTCGAGCCCGACCAGCCGGTAGCGGAAGTCGAGATTTTCCGGGGCGCGGAAGGCGGGAGCGGTATAGGTGATGTCGAAATCGCGGGGCCCCGGAGGAAGCAGAAGGCGGCCGGAGTCGACCGCGAGCGCCGTATCCCGGCTTCTCGCCGCCACGATCCGCACCGCCGGCGCGACCGGGGCCTCGGAGACCTTTCGGGGGTCCAGGATGAGAACGCCCTTCACGGTGGGAAACCAGAAGCTCCCGTCACCGGCCCGGATCCCCGCCGACTGGACCCCGCCGTTGGTCTCGATGCGTCCGGTCCACAGGGTGGAGTGCACCGAGCCGGCGTCTCCGCGGACGAAGCCGTTCAGCTCGTCGAGCCGCACGTGGTACACCCCGCGGTTTCCGCTCATCCACAGCCGGCCGTTCTCGTCCTCCAGGATGCAGTTCACGACGTAGTCGTGGAGACCGTCCCGGGGGGTGACGGCCGCCAACTCGGGGGTCCCCCCCGGGTCCAGACGGGCGAGGCCGCGGTCCTCGGTCCCGATCCACAGCACGCCGTCCCCGTCGAGGTACAGGGAGCGGACGTTGTCGCTGGAGAGCCCCTCGGCGGTGGTCCACCGGCGGAAGCGGCCATCCTGGAGCCGGATCACGCCGCCTCCCTTCAGCCCCATCCACAGGGTGCCGTCCGGTCCCTCCAGGAAGACCCGCACGAACTCGGCCACCTCGCCCTGCTGGACCAGGAAATGTTCCCAGCCGTCCCCGGTCAGACGATGCAGGCCGCTCCCCGAGCCGACCCACAGCGCGCCGGCGCGGTCCCGCCAGAGCGCATAGACGGGGACGATCTCCCCCTCGGCCAGGCCCTCCCAGGCCACCCACTCCCAGCCCCCATCCCGGCCGCGATAGAGCCCCCCGTCGGTTCCCACCCACAGGGTGCCGTCGGGATCCCGGTGCAGGGCCTGGATGGAGCGGGTGGGAAACGGAACCCGTTCCGGAACGCCGTCCCGGATCCGGTAGAGCCCGTCGTGGATCGTTCCGACCCAGACCCCCCCCGCCCCGTCCTCCAGGACCGGGTAGCAGCTCCGCCCGGGAAGGAGCATCCGGTAGGCGGGGGGCACCAGCCGGTAGAGCCCGTCCCGCTCCGTGCCCACCCAGATCCCCCCCTCCGGATCGACGGTCACGGCGCGGATGTTGCTCGGCGCCTCGAAGACCGGGTCCCCGTCGCGATAGAGGGAGCCGGCGGCGGAGTACCAGATCCGGCCCCGCCTCCCCCGGCTCAGACGGCAGGGGCCGCCCGGGGGCGGCGGGGGAACCACCCGGACCAGCCCGGTTCCCGTGATGCGGAAGAGTCCCTCCGGGCCGGCGGCCCAGACCGTGTCGCGGCCGGAGGAGGTGGCCAGGAGGTTGAGCTCCAGGTCCGGGCGCGCCGGGTCCGTGTCCAGGGGCGCCACCCGGCCGTCCCGCACCGCCACCAATCCCCGGGAGGTGCCGATCAGGACGGCGCCGCCGGGGCCGTCCGAGATGGCGCGGACGTCGTTCGAGGGCAGGCCGTCCGCGGTCCCGAAGCGGCGGATCCGGTCCCCCTGGATGCGCACCGCACCCGAGTCGCGGGACCCGGCCCACACCACGCCGGAGTCCTCCCGGTGGATCACCCGGGCTTCGAGCCGGAGGGAATCCGGGCCCAGGGGAACCAGCCGGTTGCCGTCGAAGCGGCGGATCCCGTTCCAGGTACCGACCAGGAAATTCCGCCCGGGGTCGGCGCGGAAGGTCAGGGCGTACTCCGCCCCCAGTCCCAGTTCCGAGCCGAAGGCGCGGGCCGATCCGGGGGTCAGGCGGATGGGCGGGGCGAGCTGAGGGAGGGCCCATACGGCGCCCTCCTCGTCCCGCTCCAGGGCCAGCACCCGGGCCGAGTTCATGCCCGGGGTGTTGCCGGTATTCAGGGTGCGGAACCGCACGCCGTCGAACCAGGCCACGCCGTCGAAGGTGGAGATCCAGAGGTAGCCGTCCCCGTCGAAGACGAGATCGGTGAGCCCGTCCACGGGGAGGCCGTCCTCCACGGTGAAGTGACGCACCTCGTAGGCGGGCCCGGGTGCGGGGGCGGCCGCGGCGAACGCGGGAACCCCCATGGACAGCACGGCGAGGGTGGCGAGGAGGGCGGGCAGGAAGGGGCCGGTCAGGGTTCCCTCCGGCGCCGGCAGAAGAACATCACCGTCTTGGTGGTGAGGTCCTCGCGGGAGTAACCCCGGGCGCCCAGCTCGGATTCCAGCTTCGGGGTGAGGAGCGCCCGGCCTTCCCGTTCGGGCACCTCGGCCTCGATGAGCAGTTCCTCCCCCAGGATCCGGCGGTAATCGGACCACTTCAGGCGGTTCAGGTACACGTTGGCCGGATAGCGGGCCGCCCGCAGGTGGTCCCAGGGGGGCACGGTGAGCGAGGGTCGGCGGTCGGGCTCGGCCCACTCCAGGTTGTGGCCCCCGGAGAGGCTGGGGAAGAGGTGAGGGGTGATCACGGCCAGGCCGCCCTCGCCCAGCACCCGGTTCACCTCCCGCGCCGCTCCCCGGACGTCCTCGATGTGCTCGAACACCGCAGTCGAGACGACGAAGTCGAAGGACCGGTCGGGAAAGGACAGGTCCCCGGCGTCCATGATCCGCACGTCCACCGCCTCCAGGTCCAGCGGGCGGCCGGCCTCGCGGGCCAGGTCCCGGAAGAAGCGCCCGTCCACGAGCAGGCGGCGGGCCACCGACTTCAGCCCGCGCTCCACCCCGTTGAGGCGCACGGTCTGGAGCAGAACCGCCGGATTCATGCGGAAGGTGGGCACCTCCACGTCGACTCCCACCACCCGGGCGCCCTCGGCGTGGAAGAGCACGGTCTGGACCGCCTGCTGCCCGCAGCCGAGATCCAGGATGGAGGCCTCGGCGGGAGCCAGCCCGGTGCCGGCGCGCAGGTATTCGACCAGGTTCCGGTGGTACCGGACGGCCACCTCGGCGTTGGAGAAGACGTTCCGCCGGTGGGCCAGGTAGACCTGCCACCCCGAGCGGAGCTTGCTCCATACCGGAATGTTCTGGCCGCCCATGGGAGCGCGGCGGCCGGAGTCGGCGCGGGACATGCGTCATCTGCCTCCGGTGGGCAGGGAATCCAGGGCCGCATCGGTGGGGGTCCCGGCGGCTGCGGACGGCGGGATCCGGTCCCGCCGCCCGCAGTCTAGCACGACCGGCGTCGCGGGGCGTCGCGGGGCTTCCCGCCGCTCCGTAACCGCCCGGGTGGTAAGCGCCTAGACCCGTTGCAGCGACGATTCCAGCGCCTGCTCCAGGTCCGCGATGAGATCGCGCGGCTCCTCGATCCCCACCGAGTAGCGGACCAGTCCGTCGGTGATCCCCGCCTCCAGCCGCTTGGCCCGGGGCACGCCGGCGTGGGTCATGGAGGCCGGGTGCTCGATGAGGCTCTCCACTCCGCCCAGGGAAACGGCCAGCACGGCCAGGCGCACGTTGTTCATGAGCTGGACGCCGGCTTCCATGCCGCCCTTGAGCTCGAAGCTGATCATGGAACCGGGGCCGCTCATCTGCTGCCGGGCCAGGGCGGCCTGGGGATGGGAAGGCAGGCCGGCGTAGCGTACCCACTCGATCTCGGAACGGGCCTCCAGCCAACGCGCGATGACCCCGGCGCTCTCCTGGGCCCGCTGGATCCTGAGGGCCAGGGTCTTGATCCCGCGGTGAACCAGGAAGGCCTGGTGCGGGTCCATGTTGCAGCCGGTGGTCACCATCACCTCCCGCAGGCGCCGGTACACGGAGTCCTCGGCGGCGATCAGGATCCCCCCCACCGCGTCGGCATGGCCGTTGATGAACTTGGTCACCGAGTGGAGGACGACGTCCGCCCCCAGGGTGAGCGGCTTCTGCAGGTAGGGGGAGGCGAAGGTGCTGTCCACGGCCAGGAGGGCGCCGTGGGCATGGGCGATGGCCGCCACCCCGGCGATGTCGGTGATCTGCATCATGGGGTTGGACGGGGTCTCCACGTAGACCAGGCGCGTCTCCGGCCGCATGGCCGCCCGGACCGCCTCCAGGTCCGAGGTGTCCACGAAGGACGCGGTGACCCCGAACCGGGACAGGTGCTTCTCGATCAGGGTGCGGGAAGGCCCGTACACCGAAGCGGTGCTGACCACGTGGGCCCCCGCCTCGAGCAGGGTGGTGTAGACGGTGTTGACCGCCCCCATCCCGGAACTGGTGGCCACCCCTCCCACCCCTTCCTCCAGCGCGGCCACGCACTCCTCCAGGGCGCGGATGGTGGGATTGCCGATCCGGGTGTAGATGAACCCGTCGTCCCGGCCCGCGAACCGGTCCGCCCCCTGCTGGGCGCTGTCGAAGGCGAAGGTGGACGTCTGGTAGATGGGGGTGACCACGCTCCCGCTCGGTTCTTCGGCGGCCCCGGCGTGTACGAGCTTGGACATGAACCCCAGGTTGTTCGTCTTCTTCATTCTTCCCCCGTCTCGCGCCCGCGCGCGATCACTCCTCCCCGGCCGGGAACCCCGTGTTCCCGGCATCACGAACAGCGGTGTCACGCCTCCGCCCGGCCGCCCATTCCCCTCGAATCCGCGGGGCCCGGGGCCCGCCCGGAGCCGTTTTCGACCATTAGAACACTTCGGGCCGGTTCCGCCCATGACGGAGATCAGACCCGCGCGCGGCGCCTTATCCTCCCGCCCCCCCGGTCGAAATTATCATGATGTGATATTCAATATTGACATGCGCTAAAAACCTGCTACACTGACCCCATGACCAGGAAGTACGACTCCAGCCGACGCAAGCAGGCCGCCGAGCAGACCCGCCGGGACATCCTGGAAGCGGCGCTCAAGCTCCACTGGGAGGGAGTCACCGAACTCGAACCCCTGGCCCGGGAGGCGGGATGTTCGGTGCCCACGGTCCGCAAGCACTTCCCCACCAAGGAGGTGCTCTTCGGCAGCTGCAGCCGGACCTATGCCGAGTCCCTCACCCTGCCCGACCTGGCCTCGCTGCGCGCGATCCCCGAGCCCGGCCGGCGGCTGGCCGAGAGCGTGTCCGAGCTGTGCCGCATCCACGAGGCCATGTTCGGTTACGCCTGGCTCTCGGCGCGCATGCGCGGGGAGTCCCCCACCCTGGACGCGGAGATGCAGGCCTACGAGGGCCTGGCCGAGGCCGTCGCCGGCATCGTCTCCCCGCCCGGATCGCCGCGGGCGCCCCTGGTGCGCGGCCTGCTCGATTTCCTGACCTACCGCGCCCTGCGCCTCTCGGGGGGACTCTCCCCCGAGGCGGCCCGGGACGAGCTGATATCGACCCTCCGTCCCCTCATCCCGGGGGCGGCCGATTCCACCTGCCCCCAAACCCCGCCAGGAGGACCCTCCCAATGACCACCAACACGCAGACCGGCACCCGCATCGACGAGATCGCCGACGGCATCTTCCGGATCAGCACCCCGGTGCCGCCGGAAGTGGTGCCCGGCGGATTCACCTTCAACCAGTTCCTGGTCCGGGACCAGGCCCCGCTCCTCTATCACACCGGCCTTCGCCATCTCTTCCCCCTGGTCCGGGAGGCGGTGGAGTCGGTGCTTCCGGTCCACTCCCTCCGCTACCTCGGCTTCTCCCACTACGAGGCGGACGAGTGCGGAGCGCTCAACGAGTTCCTGGAGGCCGCCCCCGGGGCCGAACCCCTCTGCAGCGGCATCGCCAAGATGGTGAGCGTGGACGACGTCGCCCTCCGGCCGGCCCGGGCCATGACCGACGGGGAGGAGCTCTCCCTGGGGTCGCACCGGGTGCGCTGGATCGACGCCCCCCACTACCCCCACGCCTGGGAATGCGGGCACCTGTTCGAGGCCTCCACGCGGACCCTGTTCTGCGGGGATCTCTTCACCCAGGGCGGCCACGAGCACGAACCGCTGACCACCGACGACATCCTGGAGACCAGCGAGGCGGCCCGCGCGGTCATGGACTACTTCTCCCAGACCCGCAACGCCGGGGAGATGGCGGAGAAGGTCGCGGCCACCGAGCCGGCCACCCTGGCCTGCATGCACGGCGCGTCCTGGAAGGGGGACGGCTCCGCGCTGCTCCGCCGGCTGGGCGAGCGGCTGGCCGGCTAGGCGACTTCGGCCCCGAGGTCCAGCAGGACGCGTTTCAGGATCGAGCGGTGGCAACGCTCCTCGTCCTCGCAGTAGCAGCCCACCGAGAAGTCGGTCCCGTGGGAGAGTACGGCCAGCAGTTCCAGGTCGTGGCGGGCCCCGGGTGCCGCCATCTCCGCCCGGTACTTCCTGGCGAAACGGGCCCACTCCGCCGCGGTGCCGGCCCCCCGGCCCAGCTTCATGGTCTCGAGACTGGGGGCCAGGTTCGGGAACCACACGTCGTACCAGTCCTGCTTCGAGAACTCCGACCTGGGAACCCCGCGGGGGGGACGGCGGACGGTTCCGATCCGCGTCCCCTCCCCGGGGACGCGGGGGCTTCCCAGGCGGACGATGCGTACGCTCATGAGGCACTCCTGGTTGAAGAAGTCGATGTCCCGCCGCTGGTCGAGAGCCGGCACCGCCCTATCCTACTCCCCGGACAGGGGGAGGAAACCAATCCGCTTCGCGTGGGCCCAAGTTGTTGGTCTTCCGTGACTTCGGAGCCGGGCAAAACAGTATTTAATTTGTACGTTCATATTAAGTAGCAAAATATTCACGATACCTGTACCTTCCGAGACGCCAGAAGCCCGTCACTACCGCTCTCCAAGGGCGGGCATTTGTTTGATCATCGAAAGGACACACCCAATGCGAACCCGCTTGCTGCCTTACTTCGTCGTCGCGGCGGCAGCCGCGCTTGCCCTGGCCGGCTGCGGCAACGACCAGTCGGCCACCACCGCCCCCACCGCCAACGGGCCCGTCGATCCCTTCGGCGCACCCGGCGCGATCCAGGGGGGCCCCTCCGGGGTGACCTCGGCCGCGTCGCTCACCGGCAACGTCGTCGCCGTGGATCCGGCCACCCTCGAGTGCGCCGGGGTGATCGACTTCAACGACGTGGGAGTCGGCAACTACGACGCCATCTTCGAATCGGGTGGGGCCGATTTCGCCGAGCGCTTCGTGGGCCAGTCGCTGAGCTTCAGCGGCAACTTCGACGTCCTCTCCGGAACGCCCACCAGCCCCCTCACCCTCCAGGCCGGAACCGCGGGGCAGAACCTGAGCGTGACCAACTCGGCCTGTTGCGCCACCCCCGTCCTCGCCGGTCTGGGGCCGCTCGGATACCCGGCGCTGGACGCCATCGGGGAGGGCTCCATGGCCGTCCTCTTCGACTACGACCAGTCCCAGTTCGGCTTCGAGCTGGTCGGGGGTGACGGCGGTTCAGCGACCCTCAGCTTCTTCCGGCGGGACGGCAGCCTGGTGGACCAGGTCGTGGTGACCGGGCTCAACACCCAGGCCTACGGCTTCGCCCGGGTGGGCGGCGTCCACGACATCGCCGGGATCTCCATCGAGAACACCGATCCCGGCGGCATCGGCCTGGACAACCTCTGCTCGGACGTTCCCGGCGTCCCCGGTACCCCGGCTACCTTCACCCTGGACGTCCACCCCGGTTCCTGCCCGAATCCGGTGAACGTCAAGTCTCAGGGGGTGACCCCGGTGGCCATCCTGGGCACCACCGGCGGCGACGTGACCGAGATCGATCCCTCCACCATCCTCCTCGAGGGCGTGGCTCCCATCCGCTGGAAGCTGGCCGACGTGGGGACCCCGGTCATCGACGGCGAGGAGTGCGAGTGCAACACCCTGGGTGGTGACGGCGTCATGGACCTGACCCTGAAGTTCAAGACCCAGGATCTGATCTCCGCCCTGGGTCTCGTCCCCGGCGAGACCTCGCGCACGGTGACCATTACCGGAACCCTCAACGACGGCACGACCTTCGAGGCTTCGGACTGCATCGTGCTTCGCGGCCTGCCTAAGGACCAGATCCGGTAGCACGGCGCCGCTTCCGGATCTGAATGCACCGAGGGCGCCCCGGCCGGGCCGGGGCGCCTTCTTTTTTTCATGGCCGGATTCCCCGAGATTCCGCGTGAATCCCGGTGAGGGGACCGCCCCCGGCGCCCCCCTCGCCTTGGTCCGCAACCCTGATCCTGCAACCCGAAGGAGTGAACCTCCATGCTGTCTGCCGCCATCCCGTACCGCTCTCCCGCCGGCCGCGTGGCCGGCCTGCTCGCCCTGCTTCTCATGACCGTTCCCTGGCTGAGCCGGCCGGCGACCGCCCAGGAGCGCGAACTCTCCCCCCCGGTCCGGGTCACCGTGGACGCTCCCGCGGGAACGATCGCGCCGGGCGCGGCCACGACCATCGAGGGGGAGATCCGCCTCGATGCCGACGCCCCACTCCTCACCCTCCGCTTCGAGACCGAGGGCCCGGTCGACCTCCTTGGAGCCGCCTCGCGCACCCTGGGCGCGGGAGCCGACGGCCAGGTGTTCACCTACTCGATCCCGGTGGAATACCGGTCCGAGGGTGAGGCCGCGGTGCACGTCTGGGCCGAGGCCTCGGCGCCGGACGGCACCCTGCTCTTCTCCGAACGGCAGACCCTCTACGCGCTCATCCGGCCCGGGAGCACCCTCACCGGCCGGGGGGGCTTCCAGCCGCTGCGGATCCAGGCCATCCGCGACGACCTCGCCGCCGGAGCCATCACCCAGGATCAGGCCGATGCGGCCGATGCGGAGCAACGGCGGGTCCCGGCCGTCCATACCCAGACCCCGATCCGCTTCCGGGCCTTCTCCGGCCAGGAGCAGACCCTGAACCAGTTGGTCGGCCTCTCTCCCCAGGGGGCGGAACCGGCCCCGGCCCAGGATCTCGCTCCCGGTGCGAACATCACCGTCCAGGGGAACGTCCAGTGGACGGACCAGAACGGAGCCACCCACGCCGTCTTCGGGGCCAAGGTCGACATCCGCGATGACGACCTGGTCGTGGACGAGAACATCACCACCGTCTACACCGACGCGAGCGGGAACTACTCCGCGGCGGTGGACGACAACGACGGGATCGGCCAGGGCGACCGTGACATCTACGTGCGCGTCTCCACCGAGAACGGCTGGGTGAAGTGCCGCCCCACCGGGCTCAGCGGACCCTACGCGATGGACTCGCCGGTGCACGACGAGACTCCGGGCGGCTCCACCATCGTCGAGAACTTCACCGCCCCCAACAACGGGAACGGCGACGCCTTCTCCGTGTTCCAGGCCGGGACCTGGATCGGCGCCTACGTGGAGATGGTGAACGGCAGCGCCATGCCCCAGGTGGGCCTGGTCTGGCCCAACGGGGACGACCACTCCTTCTACAACGGATCCACCGTCCGGATCGAGCAGCCCGACCGGTGGGACTGGGACACCGTCCACCACGAGTACGGCCACTACGTCATGGACCAGCTCAACATCGAGAACAACCCCGGCGGGAACCACAACCTCGGGGACTGCATCGCCGATGTCCACAACAACAAGAGCGAGGGCGTCCGGCTGGCCTGGGGAGAGGGGTGGCCGACCTACAACGGCACCGTGGCCCAGGCCGAGCTGAACCTGGCCGCCCTCGGCGTCCCCCGGGTCGGGGATACGACCTACCAGGACGTTGAGGACGGATCGGTGGTCTACTCCCTGGAGACGGACAACAACACCGGCCGGGGAGAGGACAATGAGGTCGCGGTGCAGCGGCTTCTCTGGGACCTGTACGACCAGAACGACGACGGCCGCGACCTGATCTTCCGCTCCGACGTCTCGATCTGGAACGCGATCAAGAACGCCCATCCCACCACCCTGTCCGGGGCCTGGACCGCGCTTCGGGCGGGCCAGCCCAACCTGGCCCAGATCCGGATGGGGGAGATCGCCGCCGACCAGCAGATCGGGCCCATCCCCCTCAGTCCCCCCGACCACGGCACCGTCTCTCCCACCTCGGCGGACTTCAGCTGGAACGGCGCCGTCGGTTGCCCCTCCTCGTATTCCGGCGATTCCTTCGACCTGGTGTTCTACGACCCGGTGACCCGGGCCAAGGTGCTCACCGTCCCCGGGCTGAGCAGCCCGTCCCATACCCTGACCAACACCGAGATCCAGACCCTGCTCGCCTCCGGCCACCAGATGCTGTGGGCGGTGGAGGGGAGCAACTCCCAGAGCCCGGCCACCGGGCCCTACCTGGGTGAGAACTTCGCCGTCACCGTCAACACCCCGCCGGTGGCCGACGCCGGGCCGGATCAGCCCAACGTCGAGTGCGCCTCGCACACCACCACCGCCGTCCAGCTCGACGGCACCGGCTCCTCCGACCCCGACGGCGACCCCCTCACCTACACCTGGACCGCCTCCGGGGTCGTCTTCGACAACAACCACTCCGCCACCCCCACCGGCCAGTTCCCCGAGGGCACCACCACCGTCACCCTCACCGTCTCCGACGGCCTCGAGGAGGACACCGACACCGTCGACATCACCGTGGTCGACACCACCCCGCCCTCGGTGACCTGCCCCGGCGACATCACCCAGGAGTGCACCGGAGGCTGCGGGGTGCCCGCCAACGCGGACAGCCTGGTGGCCTGGTTCGCCGAGTTCTCGGCCAGCGACGTCTGCGACGACAACCTCACCATCGTCAACGACGCCCCGGCCTGCTTCCCCCTCGGCACCACCGTGGTCACCTGGACCGCCACCGACGACGCCAACAACCAGGCCCAGTGCTCGGCCAGCGTCACCGTCGAGGACACCACTCCGCCGGAGATCGCCGTCGAGCTCAACCGGGACTGCCTGTGGCCCCCGAACCACAAGATGTCCCCCATCTCCGCCGACGTCACCGTCACCGACGTCTGTGACCCCAACCCCAGCTTCGTCCTCTACGACATCACCAGCAGCGAACCGGACGACGGCAAGGGCGACGGTCACACCACCGGCGACATCCAGGAGGCCGACTACGGCACCGAGGACGTCGACTTCCTCCTCCGCAGCGAGCGCCGGGGCGGCGGCGACGGCCGCATCTACACCATCATCTACCGGGCCATGGACGGAAGCGGCAACGCCGCCTACGACACCGTCACCGTGACCGTGCCCCACGACCAGGGCGGCGGCGCCATCTGCGCCACCGGGTTCGCGGCCGACGGCGCCTCCTTCGCCTCCGGCGCCGCCTCCTACGTCCTGGTGGTGCCTTCCACCTCGGATCTCCGGGCCGGCGACATCCTCCCCCTGAGCGCCGACCTGGGGAACCACGTCGGGGTGGTGGCTCCCTCCAACCACGCCCTCGCCGACGTCACCGGGGACGGCCTCGACGACCTCGTCCTCCTCTACGACGCCCCCGCCGTCGGGGACCTCTATGCCGCCTCCACCGGGCTCTCCACCGGGTTCGACGGCAGCACCGACCGCATCGGCGAGAAGAGCGACCGCGGCTACGTCGTCGGACTCCACTTCCGGACCGCCGACGGCGGCAACTACCTGGTCGGCAACATCCTCTCCCTCGGCGAGCCGGTCACCCTGAGCGCCTTCCTCCCCTGGGGCGGAGGCGGCGGACAGCTCCTCGACCCCGGCGCCGCCGACGAGGAGCCGGGTCGTGACCGCCAGGAGGACCCCGGCCGGCCCATGCTGGTCCTGCCCTCCGGCGGACCGGTCCTGGTCGAGGTCTACAACGTGCTCGGCCAGAAGGTCTCCACCCTCATCAACGCCGACCTCCCGGCCGGGGCCCATCCCCTGGCCTGGGACGGCCGCGACGCCACCGGACGCCGGGTCTCCAGCGGCATGTACTTCTACCGCATCCAGGCCCCCCAGCGAAACGAGGTCCGCAAGATCTTCCTCGTCCGCTAGTCCGGCCCCGGCCGACACGCCACGCAAAACCACGGGGGGCGGGCTCCATGCCCGCCCCCCCATTTCGCGCAAAAAGAGACGGGCGGGCGCCCATCCGGACGCCCGCCCGCCTTCATGAGACCTATCGTCCCTGTCGGATCTACTCGCTCGGGGCGCTGGCCCCCATCCGCCTCAGGCCCTCCTCGAGGAGGTCCCGGGCGTAGTCGGGGTTGTGCACGCCCATGCTCTTGTCCTCGTGCATGACGTACAGCCAGTTGTAGAGCGCGATCCCCTGGTCCTCCGGAGCCGAGGAGACGGTCGGGTGTCCATCCTCGGAGTTCTCGTTGATGAGCCCGGCGTTCAGCAGGAGCGCTCCGAGCTGGTGCCCCAGATCCTCGATCTCGGTCTGCACGCCGTCGATGTCGAAGCTGGTGGCGTCGACGTGGCAGTCCTGGCAGACGGAGAGGATGGGCGTGAAGTGATGGTCGGCATCCGGCCCCAGGTGGCAGCCGACGCAGGTGTTCTGCACCGCGCCGTAGTGGCCGCTGGGCTTCCCGGTCACCCCGGCCCCGGCCACGCCGAGCATCATGGCGCTCTGGGGACCGTGGTGCGGACCCCAGTGGCTGGAGATGCCGGTGATCACGCCGTTCTCGGCCACCGGAGCGTCACGACGCGGCTGGTGGCAGGTGGCGCAGAGGTTGCCTTCCCCGCCGTCGAAGGTCGCGCCCTCGACAGCGTACAGATGAACCGGCTTCACGGTGGTGAGCGCGAAGTCGGCCATGGTGTAGGTCTCGTGGATCATGTGGCAGGCGCGGCAGTCCTGACGGGTGGGATCCGCTTCGCCCTGCTCGACCTGGCCCGGGTTCTTGCCCGCTTCGACCATCTTCTGGAAGGCGTTCCCGGCGTGACAGCCGGCGCAATCCGCGCTGGTCCCACGAGCATAGGCGGTGCCGGTGCCGTGCACCGATTCGGCCCACTCGGTCTGCTTGCCGGTGATCAGGCTGCTGGCGTCGTGGCAGTCCGCGCACGACAGGGGCTGATCGCTCGACACGACGCGCTCGATGGTGCGGTCGCACCCGTAGGCGCTCACCAGCAGCACGACGGCCGCAAGTGCTAGAAAGGTTCTTCCGACGGACATCTAGGCCTCCTTCTTTTCCGTTTCTGCCTGCGCCTACTTCCCTTGCAGGTCGTAAGCCACGTTGAACCAGACCACATTGGCGGTGTAGTAGCGATCCAGGAGAATGTAGTCGTCGTAGTTGTAGATGTTGTACTTGGCCTCGAGGTGCACGTCCTTCATGACGTTGTAGGCCCCCTCGAAGAACAGGATCGACTTCTCGATGTCCAGGTCGCCGCCCACGTTCATGTAGGTGACGCCGCTGGACAGCCGGAGCTTCGGGATCCGCTCCAGGTCCACCCGGCCGGTGACGCTGTTGTTCCAGGCGCGGAACCCGCCCACCCGGTCCTCGTACTCGTCGTTGCTGTACTCGTAGGTCCCCATCAGCCCGCCCCAGCCCGGATACTCGTACCGGGCGTAGGCGGAGGCGATCTGGCCGGTGGCGCTGACGTCGATGTCGGGGTAGTCCCGGTCGCGGATGCGGAAGCCGGAACCGAAGGTCAGGCCCTCGACCGGGTTCACGTCCACGTCCCCGCGGAAGTGGGAGGTCTCGATGTCCTTCAGGAGGGTCAGATCCTCCTGGTCCTCCTTCACCCGGCCCGCGTAGCGGAACTTGACCTTGAGCAACTTGTTGTAGCGGAACGTGGTCGCCGCCCGCCAGCTGTTGTAGCTGGTCAGGGTGATATCGTCGTCGTTGGTCTCATACCCGTAGCCCAGGGAGACGTCGCCGTAGCGGTAGAAGACGGTGGCGTCGACGTCGTTGGTGAAGCGGTCCGTCTTGAGATCGGTGGACTTGTCATCCACCCGCTGGGCTTCGAAGCGGTACTCGAGGCGCAGGGGATCCACGGGGTCCAGCACCCCGGTGTACTGGAAGTTGGCCAGGGTGTAGTCCAGGCTCCCGGTGGAGAGCTCGCTGACCCCGTAGGCGGCCCGCAGCAGGTGGGTCAGGTTGCCGTAGAGCAGGCACGGCATGGCCAGCCGGGCCGAGACCACCTGGCCGGTGCGGTCGGCCTCCGCGTTGCGCTGGTCGTTGAAATCGGAGTACCGGTAGTCCACGGCCAGGACCCGGCGGTCCTTCCGCGCCTCGGCCGATACCCGCCCCGAGAAGAGCCCGGTGTCGTAGTGGAGGCCCAGGGCATCCTGGGTCCCGAGGGGGTAGGCAAGCCGGCTCCCGTCCCGCGTGATGTAGCCCACGCCCCCGTCCAGGCTCAGCCACCGCGCCGGGGTGACGCGGGCGTCCACGTTCCAGTTCCGGCGGTCCGAGGTGATGTTCCGGGCCGGATCGAACACCTGCGTGTTCTCCACCAGCGAGGCGCTCAGCTTGAACTTGCCCGGGCGCCGGTAGAGCAGGCGCCCCTGGCGGCTGTCCAGGTTGATCTCGTGGAGATCCAGCATGAAGTAGTGGTCGGGGTTCGGAGTCCCGACCAGGCGAAGCTGGGTGAGGGAGAACCCGTCGTGGATGTTGTAGGTCTCCTGGACCGTCGAGCGGTCCCCCTCCTCATCCAGGATGATGCCTCCGACCTTCACCGTCCCCGTCCAGGATCCCGCCCGGAGCGGAGACGCCGAGAGAAGGACGACGAGCCCGGCCAGCAGGGTCACAAACGTCTTCATTCGCATTCGTCCCATCCCTCCTACTGGTGGCACCCGGACTTGAGACATCCCTGGTCCCGCAGCGACTCGCTCAGGAAGTTCCGGCTGGTGTAGGAACCGTGAATGTCCACGTGGCACTCGTTGCAGGCCATGTTGGCCCAGCGGTCCCCGTGATGGGGATTCATCTGGTGCAACGGAACCGTATGGCACTGCTTGCAGAGCTGGAAGTTCGGAGCCTCATAGGGCTGCTTGAGCATCCGGGGCAGGTAGGAGCCGTGGGGGTCGTGGCAGTTCATGCACCCCCCCTCCTCGGTCGAGTAGTCCACCGTGGCCTGGTGCTCGTAGGGGAAGGGCCCTCGGAACTCGCCGTGGCATTCGATGCACATCCGGCTTCCGTTCCGGACCTTCTCCCGGACCCCCGCGTCCATGCTCTGGTGGCAATCGGTGCAGTTCATGATCCCGTCGTCCACGGGATGCCGGAACGGCCTCACGAACTGGCTCGCCACCGAGCCGTGGCAGCTCAGGCACAGCTCGGGCTGCGCCTTCTTGAGGAGCGGGGTGTGGGCCGAGGCGTGGACGCTGTGACAGCCGCTGCAGTTCACGTCGCTCCGGGCGTGGACGTTCTTCTCCATCATTTCCTGCTGGTGGCTGTTCAGGTGGCAGGAAGCGCAGATCTTGCCTTCCTCCGCCGCGTTCAGGGCGGCCGGAACCGGCATCGGATACTGCTCCGGGTCCTCCTCGTAATGGCGGGAGTCCCCGCGGTGGCAGTCGGTGCACGCCACCCAGACCTCCGACTCCTTCCCGGCATCCCGGAAGGGCCGGTGGGGGGTCATGGCGAGGGAGTCGCCGACCTCCTGGTGGCAGGTGAGGCAAACCTCCGCCTCACGTGGCTGGTCTCCGGTGGCGGACGTCCCCTGCGCCCCGGAAAGGGCCAGGAGCATCAGCGGCAGGAGGCAGAGCACGGACAGATAGAGACTGCGTTCCTTGACTTGCACTTTCAATGGGCCCCCTCCGAAGAAAGACCAACTTTGTCCCTCTTGCGGCGCGGAAGTTACCAACAACCCCGGTGTACCGTCAAAGCACTTCTCGCTATATCGACTTTCATGATTTGCGATTAACGGGGTCCGGAAGTGAATCGTGAATTCCATGCCAAAACGACAAGAACTATCCTTTTTAGCGGGCCTCTCCCCCCCCCGTTGGGGGAACTGCCGTCCCGGCAAGGGCCTTCCGGTCCGGGTAGCCGGCCAGGGGCCCCCGGGCGCGCGACCCGGAGGGTTGGCCCCCCGCGCTTTGCCCCCTTACCGCCGGCCTGTAGCATGAGAGCCGGGGGCCAGGAGGAGAAGGGACGAGCCATGCAGATCTTTCCCTATCACGTCTTCGCCTGTGAGCAGCAGAAGCCGGAGGGCGCACCGTCCTGCACGGCGTGCGGTTCCAAGCGGGTCATCGAACGGTTGCGGGCGGAGGTCGCGGCCCAGGGACTGACCGACCGGGTTCAGGTCACCCCCTGCGAATCGCTGGGCCTGTGCGAGTCGGGCCCGAACATGGTGGTCTACCCCGAGGGGACCTGGTACGGCGGCTTGACCCCCAAAGACATCCCGGAGCTGGTCCGGGAGCACTTCGGACGGGGCCGCCCGGTGGAGCGGCTGGCCCGGACCGATGCCGCGGCCGTCCGGGCGGAGATGGAAACGAACCGTAAACGGCGGGTGGCTGCAGAACGGGCCCGGGAAGGGGCCGGTGCCCCGCCCTACGGGTTCCAGCAACGGGTCCGGGCCTACCAGGAGAGCCGGGTCATCCTGACCGCGATCGAACTGGACGTGTTCACCCATGCCGGGGACGGCGCCACCGGGGACGAGGTCGCAGCCGGGATCGACGCCGAGCCGCGGTCCACCGGGATGCTGCTCAACGCCCTCACCGCGATCGGGCTCCTGGAGAAGACGAACGGCCGCTTTCGCAACACTCCCCTGGCCGCCCGGTACCTGGCCGCGGGGGCGCCCGACGACTCGAGGCTCGGCCTGGTGCACACCGTCCATCTCTGGGACCGCTGGACCACGCTCACGGAATGCGTTCGCACCGGGACCCGCGTGGCCCGGGAGGCGCCGGCGGACCGAAGCGACGAGGAGCGCCGGGCGTTCATCGGGGCCATGGACAGGAACGCGTCCAGCCGGACGGCACCGGTGGTGGCCGCGGTGGACGCCGGCGGTGTGCGGCGGCTGCTGGACGTGGGCGGCGGATCGGGGGCCTATTCCATCGCCTTCGCCCGGGCCAATCCCGGCCTCCAGGCCACGGTCTTCGATCTGCCGGCGGTGCTTCCCCTGACCGAGAAGTACGCAGCCGAGGCGGGCCTCACCGACCGGATCCGCTTCCAGCCCGGGGACATGCACCGGGACCCCTTCGGCACCGGGTACGACATGGCCCTGCTCTTCGCCATCTGCCACATGAACTCGCGGAAGGAGAACCGGATCTTGTTCGCGAAGTGCCGGGACGCCCTGACCCCCGGCGGCCGCCTGGTCCTCCAGGACTTCATCCTGGGGCCGGACAAGACCACTCCCCGCTCCGGCGCCCTGTTCGCCCTCAACATGCTGGTGAACACCCGGGCCGGGGATTCCTACAGTCGCGAGGAGTACTTCAAGGACCTGGAAAGCGCGGGCTTCGGGAGGCCCGTGCACATCCCGCTTCCGGGCCCGACGGGGCTGATCGTGGCCGCGAGAGGATAGGTGGCCCCTCCCACTTCCAGGGCGCTCCGGAGGGGGTCGCACGGATAATCTCGAATCATGATATAATCATAAATGATTCAATCCCGGGTCCTCGCGGACCCCTCTGCCTCACGCCGCTGCCGGTCAGGAATCAGCATTCCCCAACCGAGTCCCGGCGCAGCCCCTACCCGGTTCCACTTGGAGGTAGCGTCATGATGCGAGGATTCCCGATCGTTCTGATCCTGTTGGTTCTCATTGCCGTTCCCGCCGCGGCCCAACCCACCGTGGACGGGACCCTCGTCGGCGACTCCTACGGTTCCGCCTCCGCGGTCCAGGCCGTCCAGACCGGATTCGGCGACAACCAGAGCGAGCTGGACGCCGCCTACTGCACGTCCACCGGCAGCCGCTTCTACCTGGCTCTCACCGGAAACCTGGAGGACAACTTCAACAAGATCGAGATCTTCATCGACTCCAAGGGCGGGGGCGAGAACACCCTCAGCGGCCTGCCCGGCAACGACGGCTCCGGCTCCATGGCCGGTCTGACCTTCGACGCCGGGTTCTCCCCCGACTACTACATCATCGTCCGTCACGGCTTCTCCACCTCGGCCCGCTTCGACCTGGACTTCGCCGAGCTCGGCACCTCGAACTCCTCCTACTACGGGGACGTCTTCAGCGGGGCCCAGGAGGGAGCGGGAACGACGGGCATCGGCGTCAACGCCCAGCCCATTGAGGTCGGCTTCAACAACAGCAACGCGGCCGGGGTGGCCGGCGGCGACGGGGCGGCCGACCAGGTGGCGGCGCTGGCGGTGCGGACCGGCCTGGAGCTGAGCATCGCGCTCACCGATCTCGGGTTCACCGGCGGCGACATCAGCGTGTGCGCTTTCGTGAACAACGCGGATCACAACTACGCCTCGAACCAGTTCCTCGGCCCGCTGTCTCCCCCCCAGATGAACCTCGGCGGGGACGGCGCCGGCACCTTCACCGGCGTCATCAACTTCGACCTCACGAACTTCGCCGGCGACCAGTTCTTCACCTGCACCGGACCCGCGGTCCCGGTCGAGCCCACCTCGTGGTCGCGGCTCAAGTCCATGTACCGCTGATCCCCGCCGCGGATATCGTGTCCCTTCCCGCCCCGGGGGCTCCGGCCCCCGGGGTTCTTCCTTGGGTGGGCGGCGAGAGCGGCGGGGAACCGCTCGACCGGCCGGTCGAGTCTGCTAGGCTGGGGTTTCGGCCCCCTCCCGGAGGGAGAGGCGGGACGGAACCAATGAGCAGCCACAGGGAGACCGGGATGATCGAGGAACAGGTCGAGATCCAGACCCCCGACGGGCTATCCAGGGGCTTCTTCTTCGATCCCGGCGACGGCCGGCCCCACCCCGGGGTGCTTCACCTCACCGACATCCGCGGCGTCCGCCCCGCCTTCCGGGACATGGCCGGACAGGTGGCCGAGGCGGGCTACCGCGTGCTGATGCCCAACGTCTTCTACCGCACCGGCGAGCCCCCCTTCCTGCAGTCCGGAAAGCCCTTCAGCGACCCGGAGGTGCAGCGGGACTTCGGCTCGCTGGTCTCCCCGCTGACTCCGGAAGCCATGGAGAGCGATCTGGCCGCGTACCTGGACTTCCTCGCCGGCCGGGCCGGGGTGGCCGAGGGGCCCATGGGCGTGGTGGGCTACTGCTTCACCGGGGCCATGGCCCTCCGGGCCGCCGCCGTCCGCCCGGAGCGGGTCGCCGCCGCCGCCTCCTTCCACGGCGGAGGGCTGTACAAGGACGACGCGGCCAGCCCGCACCGGGTCCTCCCCCGGGTCCGGGCCCGGCTCTACTTCGGGCACGCCGACGGGGACCGGAGCATGCCCGCCGAGGCGATCGGGAAGTTCGAGGAGGCGCTGGAGGCCTGGGGCGGCCGCTACGAGAGCGAGACCTGCACCGGGGCCGGCCACGGCTGGACCGTGCCCGACAGTGCCGCCCACGATCCCGCCCAGGCCCGGCGCGCCCGCGGGAACCTCATGGCGCTCCTCCGGGAGAGTCTGCAGGAGCCCCGGGGGCGATAGCATCCGGCGCCCCCCCCGTCCGGATCTGCGCTCTCCCCCGGCGGGATCCTGGACTCCATAAAGTATTTCTAAATATAAAGTTACGAACGAAGTGGATCGGCGTCAATCATGACTGATCGTGTTATGTTTACCGGATCAACTTCATCCCCGTCACCCCGGGGAAACGCCCGGCCGCGAGCAGCGCCAATCGGGGCCGTCCGGCGTGCCGGCCACCGTGACCCGGCAAAGGAGCGTGAAGCCGCCGCGGCGGGAGCCGCGCCCTCCACCGCTACAGCGCGGGCAGATCGTCCTCGTCCTCCTCCAGCTCGACGTCCGAGCCGGGGGGCAGGTTGGCCATGGCCTCCCGGACCATGCGCACGTGCTCCGTCTCCTCGTCCCGCAACTCGGTGAACAGGGCCTTGATCTCCGGGTGGGACACGTGGCCCAGGGCCTGGTCGTAGAAGTCGTAGGCCTTCTGCTCGGAGGCCAGGGCCACCTGGAAGGCCCGCAGCGGGGACATGTTGGAGCGGGTGGCTTCCATCCCCGGGGCCTCCACATCGAAGAGGTCGTCCAGGGAGACCCGCATGGGGACCTCGCCGAACATGGCCTTGCGGCGCGTCTCGAGATCCCGGCCGTGCTTGGCCTCGTTCTCGGCCATGGAAGCGAACACGCTGGCCGCGTCCCCGGGGAACCGGCGGCCGAGCTGTTCGGTGAACATCCGGTAGCGCTTGTAGGCTTCCATCTCGATGAGCACGGCCAGATCGAGGGCGTCCATCAGGTCGAGGGTGGCGAAGTTGAGGCGGGTAGGCATGGCGATCTCCTGGCTCCTGTTCGCTGAATCCGGCTCCCCGGGCCGGGGAGCCCCACATCGTCGTCATCACGCGCCCGAGGCACCGGTTCGCGGTGCGCCGCGCCGGGAGAATCTAGCATGCCCGGACCGACGGGGTGGACCGGGATCCCGCCCCGGCCCCGCCCCGGCCGGCCCGTCCGGAGATCAGGACGCTCAGGAGCCGGGGTTCCCCGACTTCATCATCTCGGCCATCCGCCGCTCCATCTCCTCGGGAGCCACGTCCTCGACGTGGGTGGCCACCGTCCACATGTGTCCGAAGGGATCGATCAGGGTGCCCGTCCGGTCGCCATAGAACTGATTCTGCACCGGGAGGTGCTCGGTGGCTCCGGCGGCGAGGGCCGTCTTGAAGCGGCTGTCCACGTCCTCGACGTAGAGCAGCAGGGTCACCGGGACCTTGCCCGGCTCCCTAGGTCCCAGGTAGCCCCTCTCCGGGGATTCGTCGGCGAGCATGAACCGGGACTCACCCACCTGCATCTCGGCATGGGCCACCCGGCCCCCCGGCATGGGCATGCGGTACAGCTCCCGGGCCCCGAAGGCCCGCTGGTAGAACTCCAGCGCCTCGGCGGCGTTCTTGACGATCAGGTACGGCGTGAGGGTGTGGTATCCGTCGGGGATGGGCTGGGTCGGCATGGGGTTCGACCTCCTCTGGTTGGGGTGGGTGGACGCGCGATGGTTCGGGGCGGGGCAACGGTTTCACGAAGGCGAGGGGACGAGGGACCGGCCGCCGCTTCCCTCAAGCCTAGGGGGGCCGAGACCCCGGGGCAAAGCTGAATCTCCCCCGGGCCCCGGCGCGCACCGTGAATCCCGGAGATCCTTACGAAACAGACACTTACCGAGTCGTCTCCGCCGTGGACCACGGCGCCACGGTGGAGTACTATTTCGGGATTGGTGACTCATTGACTCGTCTTTCCACGGAGCTTCACTTCACGCCATGGCAGACGCGGCCGCAATCAAGATCTGGGTGCCCACGGTCCTCCGCGACTACTGCGACGGGGCCCCCGAGCTCGGGTTGTCCGCCCCCACCGTCCGCCGCGCCCTGGAGCGCCTGGCCCAGGACCACCCTGCCCTTCACCGGAACATCTGCGACGAAACCGGCGCGGTGCGCCGGCACCTCAACATCTTCGTGAACTCGACCCACATGCGCGACCGCGAGGGCCTCGATACCGCGCTCTCCACCGGAGACGTGATCGTGATCCTGCCCGCGGTCTCAGGAGGTTGACCATGCCCGACCGCGTCGTCCTCGCCATCGGAACCAAGAAGGGGCTCTTCGTCGCCGAGGGGGCCAAGCCCCGGCGGAAGTTCAGCCTCCGGGGGCCCTTCGGCCCCGGCGTGCCCGTCTACTCGGCCCTCATCGACACCCGCGGGAAACCCGGCATCTACGCCTCCAGCTGCAATCCCTTCTTCGGCATGAAGGTCCTGCGCTCCACCGACCTCGGCCACACCTTCAAGGAAACCAAATCGGCCCCCGCCTTCCCCAAGGACGACGGGCGCGCCCTGGCCAACATCTGGGCCCTGGAGCCGGGACCGGGCCGGAAGGAGATCTGGGCCGGGATCGAGCCCGCCTCCCTCTTCCGGAGCGGCGACGCCGGCGATTCCTGGGAGATGGTGGATGGCATCAGCAACCACCCCCATTCCCGGAAATGGCAGCCGGGGAACGGCGGGCTCTGCATGCACACCATCCTCCGCGACGGTGACCGGGTGCACCTCGGCATCTCCACCGGAGGCCACTACCTGAGCGAGGACGGGGGGAAGACCTTCCAGGCCTCCAACCAGGGAGTGGGAGCAGGGTTCTCGCCCGATCCCTACCCCGAGTTCGGCCAGTGCGTGCACAAGATCGTGGGGCACAAGGATGCCCCCGGGCGGCTCTACATGCAGAACCACGGCGGCTGGGGCGAGTGGGACGGTCCGGGGGGGCGGCGGCCCGATATCGGGGTGCTGCGGAGCGACGATCACGGGAAGAGCTGGCGGTCCATCGCCAAGGGGCTGCCGTCGGACTTCGGCTTCCCCATCGCCGTCCACCCCCAGGATCCGGACACCGTCTACGTGCTGCCGCTGGAGCCCATGACCCGGACCTGTCCCGGCGGCTCCCCGGGGGTGTGGCGGAGCGAGAACGGGGGGACTCCTGGAAGAAGCTCAACAAGGGAATGCCCCGGAAGGAGAGCTACTTCACCGTCCTCCGCGACGCCATGGACATCGACGAGCTCAAGTCCCCCGCCCTCTACTTCGGCACCACCACCGGACAGCTCTGGATGGGCCGGGACGGCGGCGAGGAGTGGACCTGCCTCTACGACTCCCTGCCGCCCATCAACGTGGTCAAGGTGGCGGTGGCGTAGGTCCCGGGTCCCGGGTCGCGGACCCGGCGGCCGGGGGAACCCCGTCGGGTTCCCCCTCCCTACGTGTCCGCGTCCTCGAGGGCGGCACGGAGAAGGCTGCGTGCCGACCATCGCATCACCTCGACCGCCCGCTTGCGGGAGACCCCGCCCAGATCGGTCAGCGTGACCAGCGCCTCGATACCCGCCACCGCCCCGATGCCCTGGACCAGACGGTCGAAACCGGCCGGCCGGAGCCGCTCCCGCACCGGCTCCAGCGCGTCCCTGATCCAGAGATAGCGCCGGCCCTTCCGCAGGGCCAGGTCCCCCCGGCCGCCGGTGTCCGGGGACAGCGAGAGCCGGAGCATGGCCCGGTAGCTCCCCTCGGCCTCGAGGAAGATGCGGGCCAGCCCCTTCACCACCGCGTCCAGACGGGCTTCCGCGCCCTCGGGAGGATCCTTCCCCAGCAGCGACGGAGCCTCCACCTCCGGGTGGGCGGCGACCAACAGGTCCTGGGCGCTGGGAAAGTACCGGTAGGCGGTGGCGCGGGAGACGGATGCGGCCGCCGCCGCCTCCTCCACCGTGGGAGTCCTCCCCTCCGCCAGCAGGGTTCGCGCGGCGGCGACCAGCGCCGCCCGGGTCCGGGACTTCTGCGCCGTTCTTCCCGTTTCCGTATATGAGATTGACATGCTCATTACGATACTCTAGTCTCACGAAATGAACAACACCCTTTTCGTACCGGCTTGACCACGGCAAGGAGGCACACCATGGAGAAGCGGGAGGTGATCCGGCGTGACGGGACCCGGGGCGTCCTCGACGCGGGCGCGATCGAGGAGGTCAGGAGCACATTCGGCGACCGGGCGATCCTGCCCGGGGACCCCGCCTACGAGGGCGCCCGGCGGGTCTGGAACGGCATGATCGACCGGTGCCCGGCGATGATCGTGCCCTGTCGCGGGCCGGCGGACGTGATCGCCGCCGTGCGCTTCGCGCGGGACCGGAACCTGGTCCTGGCCGTGCGGGGCGGTGGACACAACGTGGCCGGGTTCGGGACCTGCGACGGGGGCCTGGTCATCGACCTTTCCCCCATGCGCGGGGTGCGCGTGGACCCCGAGGCCAAGACGGTCCGGGTCGAGGCGGGGGCCACGCTGGGAGACGTGGACCGCGAGACCCAGGTGTTCGATCTGGCGGTTCCCGGAGGAATCGTATCGACCACCGGCATCGCGGGGTTGACCCTGGGCGGGGGCCAGGGGTGGTTCCGGCGCACCTTCGGCATGACCTGCGAGAGCCTTCTTTCGGTGGACGTCGTCACCGCCGACGGAGCCCTGGTGACCGCCGACCGGACCCGGAACCCGGACCTGTTCTGGGCCGTGCGCGGAGGAGGCGGCAACTTCGGGGTGGTGACGTCCTTCGAGTTCCGCGCCCATCCCCTCGGGCCCCGGATCGCCTTCGCCGGGCCCGCCTACCCGGCGGAACAGGCCGATGAGGTCATGGCCGCCCTGCGGGACTTCGCCGAGGGGGCCGAGGACCGGGTGAACGCCTCGGCCACCTGGTGGACCGTCCCCCCGATCCCCGCGTTTCCTGAGGAGGCCCACGGCCGGGCCGTGATCGTGCTCGGCGCCACTTATGCCGGTCCTCCGGAGGAGGGTACCCGGGCCCTCCAGCCCCTCCGCGAAGCCGGGACCCCGGTCCTCGATCTCTCCGGAACCCTGCCCTACCTGGACCTCCAGAGGATGTTCGATCCCTTCTTCCCCGCGGGCGACCTCTTCTACTACTGGAAGTCGATGTACCTGGCCGGCCTGGACCGGGGCACGGTGGAAACACTCGCCCGGTTCATGAACTCCCGCCCCTCATCCCTGTCCATGGCGGGGATCTGGGCGCTGGGGGGGGCGCTGGACCGGGCGGATCCGGAGGGCACGGCCGCCGGCGCCTGCCGTGCCCCGTTCCTGCTGGAGATCCTGGCCAACTGGGCCGGTCCGGACGGGACCGAGGCCAACGTGGCCTGGGCGCGGGAGTTCTTCGAAGCCATGGGGGCCCACGGCACCGGACGCACGAACCTCAACTTCCCGGGGTTGGGAGAGGACGACGACTTCGTGCGCGCCGCGCTCGGCGGCCACTGGGACCGGCTGGTCGAAGTGAAGCGGAAGTACGATCCCGACAACGTCTTCCGCCTCAACCAGAACATCGACCCGCGGGGGTGAGGCGTCCCCGCCGGCCGCGTGCCGGCCCGGCGCCGGCGGTGGGGCCGGACCCGGACCCGGCTAGGGCTGCGCCTCGTCCCGGAGGTCGGCGGCCGCCCCCAGCCCCGCCGCTACCTCGGGGAGAATCCCCCGCTCCACGTAGATGGGCAGCACCTGGGCGCGGAGCCGGGGCAGCCGGCGGGCGAAGAGCACCGCGCCGGCGGCACAGACCAGCCCCCCCGCGCCCAGGGTCGGGGGGGTGCCGATCCGCGAGGCCACCGAGCCGGCGAGGAGGCTCCCGAAGGGAAGCATGCCGATGAAGGCCATGGCATAGAAGGCCATGACCCGTCCCCGCATCTCCTCGTGCACCATGGTCTGGAGCAGGGTGTTGGTGGCCGCGAGCTGGACCATGAACCCGGTCCCCCCCAGGGCCAGGAAGGCCATGGAGAGGAAGATGTTCCGCGAGAGGGAGAACGCGGCCAGGGCCAGGCCGAAGGTGGCGGCGGCGAGGGGGACGAGGCGGCCGAGCCCGAGGACGCTCCGTCGCGAGGCCAGGAATACCGCGCCGGCCAGGGCCCCCACCCCGCTGGCGCTCATGAGGAAGCCGAGGGCGTGGGCCCCGCCGTGCAGGACCTGGTCGGCCATGATGGGCATGAGGACGGCGTAGGGCATCCCGGCCAGGGCGACCACGGCCAGGAGCCCCAGCAGCGCCCGGATGGGGGCGAAGCCGAAGGCGTAGCCGAACCCGGCGCGCAGCTCGTCCAGCACCCGCGTGCTCTTCGCGGGGCGCGGCCGGGGCACGAGGTGCATGGCCAGGAGGGAGGCGATCACCGCCCCGTAGCTCACCCCGTCGACCAGGAAGCACCATCCCTCCCCCATCCCGGCGATGAGTAGGCCGGCCACCGACGGTCCCACCAGGCGGGCGGCATTGACCATGGAGGAGTTGAGCGCGATGGCGTTGGGGAGGTCGGCCCGGTCGTCGACCATCTCCACCACGAAGGACTGGCGGGCCGGGGTGTCGAAGGCGTTGATGACCCCCTGGAACGCCTGCAGGACGAAGACGTGCCAGACCCGCACCACCCCGCTCAGGGCCAGGGCGGCGAGCACGAAGGACTGGATCAGGGCCAGGGCCTGGGTGGCCAGGAGCACCTTGTGGCGGTCCAGCCGGTCCACCCAGACCCCGGCCAGGGGTGAAAGCAGGAAGGTGGGGATCTGGCCCACGAAGCCCAGGGCCCCCAGCATGGCCGCGGATCCGGTCAGCCGGTAGATGAGCCAGCTGGTGGCCACCCGGGTGATCCAGGTCCCGACCAGGGACACCCCCTGCCCGGCGAAGAAGAGCCGGTAGTTGCGGTGCCTCAGCGCCCGCAGCAACGCCGTCTTCAGGCCGGACCGGGCCCCCGGCCCGCTCACGCCGGCACCGTCCCGGGTACCACGGTCGCGGCTACCGGAGGTTCCGGACCATGACCACGTCCCGGGTCGGCTCCCCCACCGCGGCCACGACCCGGGGCGGATTCCCGGCCCAGTCGAACCAGTAGACCTGCCGGGGGGCGACCGAGGTCTCCCGGTCGGCCTCCCGGCCTTCCCGGTCGATCACCCGGATCGCGTCCCCCGCGTCGCCTCGGACCACCACCGCGAACATCCGGCCGTCCGGAGCGAAGCGCAGGCCCTGGACCCGCCCCGTGGTGACGGAGGTGAGGCGGGCCGGCTTCCCTCCGTCCAGGGGAAACCTCCAGAGGTTCCGGAAGGGATCGGTGTCGTCCCGGTAGACGACCGCCTCCTCCCCGGGAACCCAGGCGATCGCCGCCGCCTTGTCAGGGAGCGGCAGACGCTCGGGGGAGGGATCCCCGGCCGTCTGGACCACCTCGTAGACCGATTTGACCAGATCGCCGGAGGTGTCGTTGCACTCCACCAGGAGGCGGCTTCCGTCGGGCGAGAAGGCGGAGACACCCTGCCGGCCGACGAACCCCTCCACGAGCTGGCGGGGGGCGCCTCCGTCCGTGGGTAGGATCCAGAGGGTCTTCGGCTTGTCCACGGGAACGTAGGCGAGGTACTTGCCGTCCGCGGAGACGTCGGCCACGGCCGGGGCCGAGAGGGGAAGCCGGTGCAGACCGCTCCCGTTCAGGCCCGCCCTCCAGAGGCTCACCTCCCCGCTCTCCGCGTCCAGCTCGGCCAGGAACACCGACTCCCCGCCGCACGCCAGGGTGGGGATGAAACCACCGTGGCTGGGAATGGGAACCGGGGGTCCCCCGCCGAGGGCCTGGGCATAGACCTGGTCGCCGCCACCCTGGGGCCGGGTGTAGACGATCCGGTCGCCGCAGGCCTCGAAGTGGAAAGGCGCGTTGTCGGAACTGGTGGTCCTGAGGATGGTCTCGGGGTCCCCTCCCCGGGGACCGATGGAGATTAGATCGGGCCGGTAGCTCTCCCGCACCACCGACAGGGCTCCCTCCGCCGAGACCGAGGGATGGGTATAGGAGTTCGCGTCGTTGGTGATCCGCTGCAGCGCCCCCCCGGGATAGGACACCCGGAACACCTGCGGTTGCGGCCCCCTTCGGAGATCCATGGCGGTGATGAAGAAGCCGTCGTCGCTCTTCTCCCCGCTCCAGGCCACACCCTGGATGTAGGCCGGCTTACGGGAGAACCCGTCGGTCCGTTTCCCGGTCTCGGAATCCACGAGCACCACCGCCCCCTCGGTCGCCGGGGGCGGAGTGAACACCGGGGCGGCGATCCACCGGCCGTCGGGGGACCAGCTCAGGTCGACGTCCAGGTTCTCGGGAGGGTCGAACCGGATGAGCTGGCGCGGTTCGCCTCCCGAGGCCGGCATGACCTGGATGCTGCCCGCCCCCTGGGAGTCGAACCGGGCGAAGGCCATGCGGGAGCCGTCGGGAGAGAACACCACCCGGGAATCGACGTCGAAGGCCACCTCCTCGGGGGAGCCGCCCAGGGACGGGATGCGGTAGAGGGTCCGGTAGCGCGGGGTCTCGGGCTTGATGTCCGAGTAGAAGAGGTAGTTGCCGTCGGGAGAGAAGGCCGGCCGGCCGATGGGCCGGGTGGTGGGGGCGATGACCTGGACGTCGGACCCCGTGGCCACCTGCCGCACGGTCATGGCCATACCGCCGGGTTCGGGAGCGAGGTAGGCCACGTACCGGCCGTCCCGGGACAGCGCGGCATCGGCGACCTGGCCGCTCTGGGTCACGGTGGTGAAGCGGGCGGTCTGGTAGGCGTGGTCGGCCGCTCCCGGCGCGTTCCGTCCGTGCAGCGCGAAGAAGACCGCGGCCGCGACCACCACCACCCCGATCCCGAGCACCGGGAAGAGAGGCAGGCGCCGCCCGGAGACCGCCGCCACCGCCGGAGCGCTCCCGGAGCCGGCGGAGATGGCCGAGGCCGACAGCTCGTCGTACTCATCCACGATCTCGTGCAGCTCCAGGGCCAGGTCCCGCATGGACTGCACCCGCCGGTCGGGGGCCTTTCGCAGGCAGCGCCGGATCAATCGCCGGAGCTCGGTGGGGACGGCGGGGTTGACCTCCTCGATGGGGGGCGGGGTGTCGTGGAGGATGGCGTGCATGATCTCCACGCTCGAGTCGCCGCCGAAGGGCCGGTTGCGGGTGGCCGCCTCGTAGAGGATGCACCCGAAGGAGAACACGTCGGATCGGTGGTCCACGGGACGTCCCTGCACCTGCTCCGGGGACATGTAGTGCACCGTTCCCATCACCGTGCCCTCGGCGGTCTCCTCCACCTTCTGCGTGAGGGCGGTGGCCGAGGGCTCGGGCCCGTGCTTCTCGGTCAGCTTGGCCAGGCCGAAGTCGAGCACCTTGGCGAAGCCGTCGTCGGAGACCATGATGTTCCCCGGCTTCAGGTCGCGGTGGACGATCCCCGCCGCGTGGGCCTTGGCGATCCCCTCGGCGGCCTGGGCCAGGTACCCCAGAAGGGTCCGCAGATCCACGTTCTCCTCGTGGATCTTGGTGCTCAGGGTCCTTCCCTTCACCAGCTCCATGGAGATGTACCGCACCGGCGCGGGGGACGTCTCCCCGGAACCGGAGGTCACCGGCTCCTCCCCGATCTCGTAGATGGTGACGATGTTGGGGTGGTTGAGCGAGGAGGCCGACTTGGCCTCCTGCACGAACCGGCGCACCCGGTCCTCGTTCCGGACCAGGTCGGGAGGGAGGACCTTCAGGGCCACGCTCCGCTCGAGCTTGCCGTCCTGGGCGAGGTAGACCTCCCCCATGCCGCCCGCGCCCAGGGGCCCCACGATCCGGTAGTGGGCGACTTGGTCTTCGGCCTGCAGGGTCCGGGATTCGGTCATGGGCTCCCTTTCGGGGCGGAGATCCGCCCCCGGTCGGGGACATAGGGGAATCCCGCCACGCCGGGGGGATGCCGGGCCGGGTCACTCCTGGATTCTGGGCGAGCGGCGATTGTAACAAGGGGAGCGACGGAGCGGGCACCCGGGTCGGGAAGGTCCGGCGGCGCCTCAGGCGAAGCGGAACACCAGCGGGAACACCACCACCACCACCGCCGCCCAGAAGGAATAGACGGGAAGATACGAGGTCTGCCACCGCTCCAGGGCGGCGAACCGCGTCCGGCCGCGCAGGAAACGGGCGTAGAGCCAGGCCGACCACCCCAGGTTGACGAGGAGGACGAGGTTCTCGCCCAGGGCGGCGGTCCGGTTGGGGGTGAAACCGAAGTCGGTGATCCGGGCGGCGATGGCGGCCAGGGCGAGCAGGTCCACGATGAGCGCGCTCGCCACGAGAACGAGCTGGAGGAGGTCGAAGGCGCCGGGAGGGGCCAGGGGATCCCGGGCGGAGACCGAGTAGAGCAGGAGGCCGAAGACCACGGCGAGCAGGAGATCGAAGCCGATCAGGACCTCGCGCTGGACGTCGATGCCCCGCCCGGTCCCGATCATGGTGGCCAGGAAGGCCAGGAGGACGAGGGTGAAGAGCGGGGTGAAGATCCGGGTGAGGACCGGGGCCATGTTCTCGATCACGCCCTGCTTCATCTCGACCAGCCAGGCCCCGATCAGCACCGCTCCCATGGCCCCGCAGGGCAGGAGCCAGTCCACGACCAGCGGCTCCGCCCGGAGGCCGATGGCGTCGAACATCCCCGCGGTGAAGGCGGAGAGAACCCCGCCGCCGAGCGCGATGAGCACGTAGTAGATGAAGAGCTCGCCCGAGAAGCGCACGAAGTTCATCCGCTCGCCGGGATCCCGCCAGCGGAATCCGACGTAGGCGAGGCCCACCACCAGCCACAGGGCGATGGGAAGATGGATGGCCGCGAGCACGAAGGTGTGCCCCTCGGGTTCGAAGGGATAGAGGTTCACCACCGCGGCCGCGGCGGCGAAGGGGACGAGCAGCCGCGCGAAACCCGCCGGTCCGAGCCCCCGCTTCCAGGACAGGTAGCCGGCCAGGAACGGCAGCACGAAGAAGGCCAGGTTGCGGGCGTAGAAGCCCTCCGAACCGCCGGTGATCCGGAGGCCGAAGAGTGCGGGGATCTTGATCGCCGCCGCCGCGGCCACGGCCAGGGCCACCGCGACCAGGGGCTCGGTCCGCGCCGGCTTCGTCCCCTCGGCGCCCCCCCCCAGCACCAGCTGCCGCCACAGCCGCTCCGAGTGCTCCCGGGCGAACTCCCGGGAAAGGGAGTCCAGGTCGCCGATCCGCTTCACCGCGACCAGGAAGGCCTCATCGGGGTCGAGGCCCGCCTCGCTGAGAGCCTCGATCTGGTCCCGCAGGTGTCCTTCGAGCTCTTCCACGTCGGAGTCGGCGATCGCCCTCCCGCGGGCGACGAAGGTCCGCCATTCCGCGATCTGGCCTTCCAGCAGGTCGGTTTCCGGGGTCATTCGGTCAGCATCCTTGGGGTTGGAGGTGGGAAACGGCCGGCACGGCCAGGAGCGACCAGACGTTCCGGAGAGCCTCGTCCACGGCCTGCCATTGGCGGCGCTCGGCGGCCAGGTGATCCCGTCCTTCGGGGGTGATCCGGTAGTACCGGCGCCGCCGGCCGGTCTCGGACTTCCCCCACCGGCCGGCGATGTAGCCCAGCCGCTCCAGGCGGTGGAGCACCGGGTAGAGCATGCCGTCGCTCCACTCCAGGCGGCCGCCGGAGAGCTCGCCCACCCGCTTGAGGATGGCGTAGCCGTAGCTGTCGCCCTCGGCCAGGATGGCCAGGACGAGCGGGGTGGCGGAGGCGGCGACGAGGTCCTTGTTGATGTCCATACCTTGAGCCATTATACATAGCACCACAAGGTATGTCAACACCCCTCGGGTCCGGGGCCCCTTGATCGCCATTTGCGACTGTGATTATCTGGAAAGGAGGTGACCCCATGCCCCAGAACGGACCCGAGATGGAATCGGCCAGGCGCATGGCCGGGAACTACGAGCGGTACTTCGTCCCGGCCATCGGGGTGCCCGTGGCCAGGGATCTGCTGACGGCGGCCGACCTCCGTCCTGGAGAACGGGTGCTCGACGCGGCCTGCGGCACCGGGGTGGTGGCGCGTCTCGCGGCGGAACGGGTCGCCCCCGGCGGCTCCGTGGCCGGCCTGGATCCCAACCCCGGGATGATCGCGGTGGCCCGCGATAGCAGCCCGGCCGGGTCCTCCATCGACTGGTACGAAGCGCCGGGCGAGAAGATCCCCTTGCCGGACGCGAGTTTCGACGTGGTGCTGTGCAGCATGGGCCTCCAGTTCTTCGCCGATCGGGAGGCGGGCCTGAAGGAGTTCCTCCGTGTCCTCGTCCCCGGCGGCCGCCTGGTGGCCGGCCTTCCCGGCCCCACACCGCCTCCCCTGGAGATCATGGCCGACGCCCTGGCCAAGCACATCGGACCCGAATGCGCCTCCTTCGTCCAGGCCGTGTTCGCCCTCCATGACCCGGACGAGCTGCGGGAACTGGCCCGCCGGGCCGGTTTCCACGACATCCAGACCCGATCCTCCGTCGTCCCCCTCCGACTTCCCCCACCCGGGGAGTTCCTGCGGCAGTACCTTTCCAGCACGCCTCTCGGGGCCGCAGTGGCCCAGGCCGATGACGAGATCCGCGCCGCGCTCGAGACCGATTTCGCCGAGAGGTGCCGGCGGCTGGCGCCGAAGGGCGCCCCGGCGGGGGGTGTTCGTCTAACCACTTTAATCGCAATGTGATAGACAGCCTACCCCGCCCTCCCACGCCCGAACATCACGGCGACCCAGGCACACCTCCCTCCCAGCGGTTAAATTTGATAAAATTACTCCGATTCAATCGAATTCCCCGCAACCCCGACCCCGAGGAGTCCCCCATGCGCCTGGCCCTTCCCGGAATCGCCCTCGCCCTCCTGACGGTGACCGCCGGCCCCGCCGCCGCCGCCCCGTTCACCTTCAATCACCCCACCGCCGGAGAACTGATGGAGGGAGGCTGCCCCTACTACATCGAGTGGACCGGGGGCACCGCGTCCAACGTGAACCTGAGCCTCATCGACACCAACACCAACATGGTGGCGGCCGTCCACAACAACACGCCCAACGACGGGGTGGAACTCTGGACCCTTCCCGACAACCTGCCCAACGGCACCTACCAGCTCTACATCGAGGACGTGGGGCTGACGACCTGGACTTACGGACCGAGCATCACCTACGAGGCCCCTCCGGCCTGCGACCCGTCCTGCACGCGGCTCTCGGTTCTCGGCACCACCAACGGGGTCTGCTACGCCGACTCGGCCTCGGCCGACTCCGCCGCCACCGCCGACGTGGGGAACCAGCTCCAGGACCAGTGCCCCCCCGGGTATCAGCTCAACTACGGGACGCTCAGGATCGACTACCGGCACTGGGATCCGTACCGGACGTGCGATCCGTACTACCTGGCCCACGCGCCGGCCACCATCTGTTGCTGTCCGCTGCCGGTGCCCACCACGCCCACGTCCTGGGGACTGCTGAAGAGCCGGTACGGAGCCGACTAGGACGGGGAGGCCCGGCCGGGGCCGGCTTTCCTCGGGGAAACACCCCGGCCGGGGCCTCGGGTGCTTACCTATATTTCCATCGGCATAATCATCGGATTGGATCCGGCGTGCCGATTTGATTCGGAGACGCCCGGTCCGCCCCCTATACTCGGGACAAGCAATTATCTCCGGTACATCCGGATTTGTCCCCGAGTCCTCGAAGGGGGCCGGTGGTGTCCGACTCGATCGACTCCATTCATACCCGTGCAGCGGAAGCCCTCACCCATGGCCTGCGGTGGCCGCGAGCGCGCGCCTACCTGGGGAGAAGGTGGGCGATCCTGCTCTCCGTCGCCCTGATCGCCGCCGCGCCGGCCGCCTTCATGGCGTCCCGGGAAGCGACCACCTCCCGTCTCCAGTCCCGCTTCCTGTCGCGGATAGCCTCGGAGCTCACCTGGTCGGTCGAGCAGGGACCGAGCGACCGGATCGTCTTTCCCGCCGGGGGCCCCTACGACGAGCGCCTCGGCTACACCCGGATCCCGGCGATTACGGACCGGCTCCGGTCCCTCGGATTCCGGGTGAGCGGGCAGGCCCGCGTCTCGGCCAGGTTCGCGGACCTGGTGGACCTGGGTCTCTTCCCCATCTATCGCGAGAAGATGGCCGGCGGGCTCTGCATCCTGGACGATGAGCTGGACACCCTCTTTGCCGCCACCTGTCCACGGAGACTCTATCGGACCCTGGACGAGGTACCGCCGGTCACGGTGCGATCGCTGCTCTATATCGAGAACCGCAGTCTTCTGGATCCCCGGTTTCCGCGCCGGAATCCGGCGGTGGAGTGGCCCCGGCTCTTCCGGGCCGGCCTGGACCTGGGAAAGAGGCTGCTCACCGGGGGCGGAAACGTCCAGGGGGCCAGCACCCTGGCCACCCAGCTCCAGAAGCTCCGCCACTCTCCCGGCGGGATCACCTCCGACCCCGCCGAGAAGTTCAGGCAGGTCGCCTCGGCGTCGATCCGCTCGTACCTCGACGGAGAGGAGACACTGGAAGGCCAGGAGCGGGTGGCCCTGGAGTATCTGAACGCCGCTCCCCTGGCCGCCATCGCCGGCGAGGGGGAGGTGATCGGGTTGGCCGAAGGGCTCTGGGCCTGGTACGGACTGGATCATCGCGCCGTCGACCCCCTCCTCCGCCTCGAGGGGGGCCCGCGCCGGCCCCTTCCGGCCGGGGCCGTGGGCGAGGCGGGCGGGGTGGAATCCTGGAAGGATCCCGCGGCGCTGGCCTCGGCCGGACGGGCGTACCGGGCGGTGTTGAGCCTCCTGCTTGCGAACCGGCGGCCCACCTGGTACCTGGCCCGGCCGGAGGGGCGCATCGAACTGCGAAAGCTGACCGATGCCTACCTGAGGTCCCTGAACAGGGACGGGGTCATTTCCCGCCCGCTCGAGGAGGCGGCCCTGGCCGCGGACCTGGAGCTGCTCACCCGTGCGCCGGCCTCCTCCCCGGTCTCCTTCGTGGACCGGAAGGCGGCAAGCTCGATCCGCCTCGGGCTCCGGGACCTGCTGGACACCGGGCGGCTGTACGACCTGGACCGCTACGACCTGACCGTCCGCACCACCATGGACCGCGAGGTCCAGAAGGCGGTGTCGGAACGGATCGCCTCCCTGGCCGACCGGAAGTACGTGCGGAGACACGGACTCGATTCCGGGCGGTTGCTCGGCCGCGGCGACCCCGCGGACGTCTTCTACAGCTTCGTCCTGTACGAGCGGACCCCGGCCGGGAGCGCCATCCGGGTCCAGACCGACAACTACGACCAGCCCCTGGACCTCAACACCGCGGGACGACTGGAGCTTGGATCCACGGCCAAGCTGCGGACGCTCATCACCTACCTCCGGATCATCGAGGACCTCTACGGACGATTCTCGGGACCCGAACCGGAGGTGGCGGAGGACGTGTCCCCCGGGCGGACGGACCCGCTCACCCGCTGGACGGCGGCATGGATCCGGCGCCACCCCGGAGCCACCCTGGAACAGACGCTCCGCGCGGCCCTGGACCGGCGGTATTCGGCAAGCCCCTGGGAACGGTTCTACACCGGAGGGGGCCTCCACACCTTCGCGAACTTCGACACCACCTACGACCGGCGGAGGGTCACGGTGGAGGAGGCCTTCCGCCGTTCGGTGAACCTGCCCTTCATCCGCCTGATGCGGGATATCGAGGACTACCATCTCTGCCGGGGACCCCAACCCCGGATCCGGATCCTGGAGGATCCCTCGGATCCGCGCCGCCGGGAGTACCTGGCCCGGTTCGCCGACCGGGAGGGGCGGCGCTTCCTCGAACGGTTCCACCGGCGGTTGACGGGAGCGCGGGGGGACGCGTTGCTGGACCGGGTGGCGAAGGACGTGCACCCGGCCCTGATGCCCCTGGCCTGGGCCTTCCGCTCGGTGCTCCCCGAGGCGACGCCGGCCGGGTTCGCGGACTTCCTCCGCCGGAATCCACCTGCCTCCCCGGCCACCGGGGAGGAGATCGCCGAGGCCTTCCGGCGGGCCGACCCCGCCGGCGTGGACCTGGCCGACCGGGGGTACCTGTCCGGACTCCATCCCCTCGAGCTGTGGACCGCCAGTCGCCTGGCCCAGGACCCGGGGGCTTCCCTGGACACTCTGCTGGCGGGGAGCGCGGCCGCCTGCCGGGACGCCTATGGGTGGCTCTTCCGGACGCTGGACCGGGAGGCCCAGGACCTGCGGATCCGGACCATGCTCGAGACCGAGGTGTTCTCGGAGATCCTGGCCGGATGGCAACGGCTGGGATACCCGTTCCAGGACCTGACCCCGTCCCTGGCCACCGCCATCGGAAGCTCCGGGGACCGGCCCTCGGCCCTGGCCGAGCTGGTGGGGATCGTGGTCAACGATGGAGTACGCTACCCGGTGGTTCAGGTGGACCGGCTCCGGTTCGCGGCAGGGACACCCTACGAGACCACCTTCGAGCGGGAGCCGGCCCGCGGGGAGCGGGTGCTCTCGCCCACCGTGGCCCGGGTCGTGCGCGCCGCGCTCAGGGACGTGGTGGAGGCGGGCACCGGGAGCAGGGCGCGCGGTGCGATCTCCGGCCCGGACGGCGCCCCGGTCCCGATCGGGGGCAAGACGGGAACCGGGGACAACCGGTGGGTGATCACGGACTCCCGAGGCAACACCGTGTCCTCCCGGCCGCGGAACCGGACCTCCGTCTTCGTGTTCTACTTCGGGGACCGCTTCTACGGAGTGATGACCGCCTTCGTTCCCGGCCCGGAGTCCGACCGCTACGGATTCACCAGCTCGCTTCCGGTTCAGGTGGTCCGGCTTCTGGGGCCGGAGCTGTCCCGGCTCCTGGAGAACGGGGACGGAGGCGGGAGGCCGGGCCGTGACCCGGCGCCCGCCGGGACGGCCGCGGTGAACGCAAGCCGGCCCGGCGCCGGCGAATGACCGCCCCGGAAGGGCACCGGCGTAAGGAGGAACTGATGATCCCGAAGAAGACCAGCGGGAAGACGAGCAAGCGCGCCGCCGGGGATGAGCCGGAGGGATTCACGGCCGAGGAACGGGCGGCGATGAAGGAGCGGGCCCGGGAACTGAAGTCGGCCCGTGGCGGCGCGAAGAAGGCGGACGGTGAGAGCGAGGTGCTGGCCAAGATCGCCGAGATGGGAGAACCGGACCGGATCCTGGCCGAGCGGATCCACGCCATCGTCAAGAAGAGCGCGCCGGGGCTCGAGCCGCGGACCTGGTACGGAATGCCCGCCTACGCCAGGGACGGCAAGGTCGTGTGCTTCTTCCAGAGCGCGGCGAAGTTCAAGAGCCGGTACGCGACCTTCGGCTTCAGCGACCGGGCGAACCTCGACGAGGGCGCCATGTGGCCGACCGCCTTCGCCCTCACCAAGCTGACCGCGCCGGTGGAGACCAGGATCGCCGAGCTGGTGAAGAAGGCGATGGGCTGACCCTTACCGGGGCCCGGGAGGCGGCCCGGGGAACGGGGAGTCCGGACCGGCGGCCAGGGGGGATGTGCACCCGGGTACCCGGCCGTCGGCGCGTGCGCCGGCCGGCCCGGGGGCTCGTGGTACGATTCTGCCCACCGGCCTCCGGCCGGGGGGGGCGGCCCGGCGCAGCCCGGGATCCATCCAGCGGAGACCCTTCCATGAAGCCCGCCTCGACCTTCCTCGGCCTGATCCTGTTCGCCCTCGCCCTCCCCGCCGCGTCGAACGGCGAGCCCGTCGTGGACCAGCAGTGCCTGCCCGAGTTCTGGGGCTACTACAGCATTGCCGGCGGAACCCCCATGGGCCAGGAGTTCGTGCCCGAGGCCGGCGCCCTCGGGTTCGTGGACCTCTTCGTCATCAACACGCCGGCGAGCAACAACGACACCGCCCGGGTGTTCGTGGTCATCCGTGCCGACAGCATGGCCGGTCCCGAACTGGCCGCCAGCATGGACGTGGCCATCCCCAAGCCCCACGAGGGGCCGCTCCGGTTCGACTTCCCCGCCCCCCTCCCCCTGGAGCCCGGGCGGACCTACGTGATCGAGGCCCGCCGCTCGGCCGGGCCCGGATACCCCGCGCTCCTGTGGGGAAACCAGGCCGGCTCCTGCCCCGGAGTGACCGGATTCTGGCTGGGCCGCCCCTTCCTCGACGGAGGCGACTTCTGGTACCGGACCGGTTACGACCCCACCCCGGTGCGGCGCACCACCTGGGGGACGCTCAAACGTGCCGGAGGGCGGCCACCCGCCGCTGCCGGCCCCCGTGGCTAGACTATCGATTGGGCTTATGCCGATGGAGAACAGGTTCAGGTGACCGACACCCGGCGGCCGGCGAGTTCCCCGGGCCGGCGGAGGTGGAAGGAGTGACAGCCTCCCCACCGCGTCCTGTTTCTCCAGGGCCAACGCCGTCATCATCGGCGCGGGGATCTGCGGAGTCACAACCGGGGTGGCGCCGATCTTCCGGTCCGTTCCGACCCGGGTATCGGTGACGGCGCGGGGGCGGCGCTTCCCCGGGGGGATCAGCCGCCGGCAACCCCGCGTGCGGTCTCCCGCGCCGTCCAGAGGCGGACGGTGCCGTCCCCGGAGCCGGAGGCGATCTTCGTGCCGTCCGGGCTCATGGCCACCCCGTAGACGTAGCTCGTGTGTCCCCGGAGTCGGAGAAGCTCATCGCCGGTGTCCGGGCTCCAGATCCGCAGCAGCCGGTCCTCGCCGCCGGAGATGAGGCGGGTCCCGTCCGGCGACCAGGCCAGGCCGTAGACGGACCCGGAGTGGCCGGTCAACTGCGCGAGCGATTCCATCGTGGTGCCGTCCAGGATGTCGATGGCGCCGTCGTTCCGCGCCATGGCCAGCCGGGCGCCGTCAGGCGACCAGGCCAGCTTGGAGAGATGAATGCCGCCGAGGTCCACGGAGTCGAGAGGGGCGAAGGCTTCCCCATCGAGGATCCGCAGCCGGCCGTCCCCCAGGGTCACGGCCAGGCGGCCGTCGGGGGCGTAAGCCAGGCAGTAGGCATGATCGAAGGGCAGGTTCGATGGGGCCTGCTCCTGGTGGATCAGGGCCATCCGGTCCAGGTCCCAGACCATGAACCCGGAGGGGCCGTTGTAGATGAACCAGACCACCGCCACCCGGTGACGCGTTGGGTCCAGGGCCAGGTCGGCGTAGCTCCGGATCGGGGGGAGGGCCAGGGTGTCCGGAACCCCCAGTCGGAGATCCAGCCGGACCAGGAGCCGGGGCCGCTCCAACCGGTTCACCACCGCCACCAGCTCGTCACGTCCGGGATCGGCGGCCATGGCCTCCACCGCGGAGAACTTGGGGTCGGGGAAGCGCCACTCCCGGACCGGCCCCGGGTCGGCTCCGGCCGCGTCCCACAGGATGATCCGCCCGTCCCAACCCCCGGAGGCCAGATGCCCGGCGTTCCCGGTGAAGGCGACGGGATAGACGTAGCTGGTGTGCCCTTGGAGGACGCCCTGTTCCCGGCCGGCGTCGGCCAGGTTCCAGGCCAGGATCTCGGACTCGGACCGCGACACCGCCAGGGGCCGGGTGCGACAGACCGTGATCTCACGTATCGCATCACGGTGGCCGTGAAGCTCCGCCCGGATCTCGCCCGTCCGGGCATCGACAATGGCGACCGCCCGGCCGGCGCCTCCGGTCAGGATCTCTCCCGAGTCGTCGATCGCGACCGCAAAGAGCGACGCCTTGCTCACCTGGACCGTGCTCCAGCCGCCGGGGGCGCCGGATACCAACCGTCGGTGGAGCCCCCCGGCCAGATCCACGGTGACCACTCCGTCGCCGGACGGCAGCCAGGCCAGATTCGAGACCGCTTCCCCCAGGGGCCGGAGGTTCCGGATCAAGGCCCCGGTCCGTCCGGAGCGGATCTCCACCCCGTCCGGGGTGAGAAAGGCGAGCCGGTCCCCGGACGGGCTCCCGCCGATGAAATCCGCCAGGAACGGCAGCCCGCGGCCCGACCGCAGATCCACGAGGGCCCCGGTCCTCTCCTGAACCTCCGTTCCGGTGCTGTAGAAGTAGAGCCGGTCGTCGTTCCCGGTGAACCTCCACGGGCGAAGCTGGGGCCCGACAGATCCCAGATCGACCGGCCGCGGCTCGCCGGTGGCGGCGCGCTCGACCACGTAGCGGCCGTTCGCCACCCGGGCCAGCCACGTCCCATCGGGGCTGAGACACATCCCGCGGCGGTCCGCCACGAAGTCCCGGCGCCGGAGGAGCTCTCCCGTATCCAGCTCCCATTCGAAGTAGGAGCCGGTACCGGTCGACCCGGCCACGGCGGCGACCCGGCGGTCCCCGGGCAGGATGGCCACCGCGTCCCAGCTCCTCATCCGGTACCCCTCGGGCAGGGTGAACCGGACGATGCTGTCGTCCACCCGGCTGTGCAGATAGGACCACTCCCAACCCCGGAGGGACTCCGGGGCACGGTCCAGGTACTTCCCGACCCCCGACATGTCGCCGTCCTCGAAGGCGGCGTTGGCCGCAACGAGACTGGCGGTGTAGGCCCTCCGCTCCGCTTTCTTGGCCACGCGGTTGGCTTCCCGGGTGGCCTGGACCTGGCGGGTCCGCTCGCGGTTGGCCTGGACCGCGAACCATGTCGTGGTGGCGATCCCGGCCAGCAGGGTCACGAGCACGGTGGCCGCCCCGATGACCAGGGCCCGGTAGCGGCGGAGGAATTTCTGGGCACGGTAGGCGGCGGAGGGAGCGACGGCGAGCACCGTCTCGCCGTCCAGGAATCGCTCGATGTCCGCCCCCAGCTCGTGGACCGACTGGTAGCGGCGGGAGTGCTCGGGGGCCGTCGCCTTCAGCGCAATCCAGTCGAGATCGCGCCGGAGGGTGCGTCTCAGCCCCTCCGGGTCCGTCATCCTGGCTCCCGAAATCCGCCGCGAGACGGCCGGGTCGGAGGCGACCCGGTCCGACGGACGCTGGGCCTCGGTGTCCCGGCTCCCGCTCTCCGGGTCCCCCACCAGCCGGGAGGTGGGGGGCTCGTGGGGAAGGCTCCCGGTCAGGAGCTCGTAGAGCACCACCCCCAGCGAGTAGACATCGCTGGTGGTGTCGCAGCCCCCGGGGATCTCGCCGAGCTGCTCCGGGCTCATGTAGTCCGGCGTGCCGATGATCTCGCCGTAGCGGGTGAGCTGGGTCGCCCCCGGCTCATCCTCCTCCAGGAGCTTGGCGATCCCGAAGTCGATGACCTTGAGGAAGGGGCGCCCCTCGACCCGCATCACCAGCAGGTTGGACGGTTTGAGGTCCCGGTGGATGACCCCCTTCTGGTGGGCGGAGTGGACGGCCTCGCAGGCCTGCAGGAACAGCTTCAGCCGGTCGCGGACGCTCATCCGCTCCTCGTCGGCGAACCGGGTGACGGCGCGGCCGGGGAAGTACTCCATCACGAAGTAGGGCCGGCCCGAGGGCGTGGACCCGGCGTCGAACATCCGGGTCACGTGAGGGTGGTCCATGAGGGCCAGGGTCTGCATCTCGGCCCGGAACCGGGCCAGGAGCCGGCGGGTGTCCATGCCGAACTTGACCAGCTTCAGCGCCACCGGCCGCTGCACCGGCTCGATCTGCTCGGCCCGGTACACCGTCCCCATCCCCCCTTCGGCGATGACCTCCTTCAGGCGGTAGGGGCCGAGGACTTCCGGGACCGGGTCGAAACCGGGGCCGTCGGGGCCGGGCGGGGGCGCCCCCGGCCGGGCCACCACCCGGGGCGGCTCGAGGAAGTCCCCGCCGTCGCCCTGGCGGGCGAGGAGATCGAGAACCTCGGCCCGGAGCCCGGGATCGCCGGGGCAGCTGCGTTCCAGGAACGCGCGCCTCTCCCCGCGGGGAAGATCGAGCGCGGCCTCGAAGAGCCCGGCCAGCCGGCGATCGCGGTCGCCGGTCATCGTTCTCCGGCCGGGTCGGACCCATCGAGCTCGCGCCGGAGCCAGCTGCGGGCGAACTCCCAACGGCGGGTCTGGGTGCGGCGGGAGATCCCCAGCACGTCCGCGGTCTCCTCGCCGGTGAGGCCGGCGAAGTAGCGCAGCATGACCACCCGGTGGTGGTCCGGAAAGCGGGTCTCCAGCCCCCCGAGCGCGCGGTCCAGCGCCTCCAGGTCCTCGTCCGGGAACTCGACCAGGAGGTTCTCGGCGATCTCCACCCGGACCAGCCCTCCCCCGTGCCGCACCGCCTTCCGCTTCCGGTGGCGCTCGACGAGGATGTCGCGCATGGCCCGGGCGGCGGCGAAGAAGAAGTGGGGACGGCCGTCCCAACCGTGCTCCCGGTTCTCGGCCACCCGGAGATACGCCTCGTGGACCAGTTCGGTGGCCTGGATGGTCTGCTCCGGCGCCGTCCGGGCCAGCCGCGCCCGGGCCAGCCGGCGGAGTTCCACGTAGAGGAGCTCCACCAGCTGGGCGGCGGCGGTGGCGTCGCCTTCGGCCGCCCGGGTGACGGTGTCGTGGACCGAGGGGGAGGTGGACATGATGCGGGGCGCCTCCGGTCCGCCCCCGAAAGAACTCCTGGCCGAAAAAATTCGTATCTCATTGTACCACATCCGTCTAGCCGGAATTCCCCCCGCCGATGGCCCTGTCGGGCCCAGGAAAGTCCGGAAACCGTGGCCCAATTCGATCGTTTTTCTCGGCTGACATGAATTAGAGGGGAGTGGAAGCCGGCCTCCCAGGCCGGACCAGGCCCCTCCAGGCAGCCTCCCGGCGGCACAGCCCCCTGCCCCGGACTCCCGACACACCCGGAACACGCACCAGACAGTCAGGAGAGCCCATGTCCAAGCCCTCGATTCGCATCCTACCGCACCGGGCCCGGTGGTTCCTGTTGGTGGCGGCCCTCCCGGCCTTCACCCTCGCAGCCGGGGCCCCCGCCCGGGCCGCCGTGTCCATGACCGACGTCTCCAGCGGGGGCCTGACCGGCGGGGGGGGGCAGGGGGCGTCCTGGGTGGATTACGACGGCGACGGGGACCTCGATCTCTTCTTCGGGGTCACCCTGGGCAAGAACCACCTGATGCGGAACAACGGCGGGCTCTCGTTCACCGACGTGGCGCCGGCCGTGGTCCAGGACTCCACCGGCGACATTCGCAGCATGGCCTGGGGCGACTACGACGGGGACGGGGACCCCGATCTCTACCTCTGCAACTACCCGTCCGAGCCGAACAAGCTCCTGCGCAACGACGGCGGCGTCTTCACGAACGTGACCCCCCCTGCGCTCTCCATCGTGGATTACTGCAAGGGCGCGTACTGGATCGACTTCGACAACGACGGCGATCTGGACCTCTCGGTGGTGAGCCGGGGCGCCAACCGGCTCTTCCGGAACGACGGCGGGGGGGCGTTCACCGACGTCTCCTCCGTGTACCCGGCCCTCCCCTGGACGATCGAGGGCGCGGCCTGGGGCGACTTCGACAACGACGGCGACCTGGATCTCTACGTGGGGCGGGACGGGCTGGCCAACGTGCTCCTGGTCAACGACGGGCAGGGCGGGTTCACCTCGTCGTCCATCGCCAGCATCCAGGATACCGGCTATGCCCGGGGCGTGACCTGGGGGGACTTCAACAACGACGGCTACCTGGACCTCTACGTCGGCAACTACAGCGGGCCGGACAGGCTGTTCGAGAGCCTCGGCGGCGCCGACTTCGCCGACGTGTCCGCCACCCTGCTTCCTCCCGGCACCTCGGACGGTAACGTGGCGAGCTTCGTGGACGTGGACGGGGACGGCCGCCTGGACGTCATGGTGGACGACCGAACCTCCACCCGGATCCTGGTGAACAACTACCCCGGCGCCTTCACCGCCGTCACCGTTACCAGCAACCAGGGCGCCGCCGGGGGCGCCGCCTGGGGGGACGCCGACGGCGACGGGGACCCGGACCTCTACATCGCCCGGCTGGGAGCCGGACAGCTGCTGCGCAACGACTCCGACCCCGGGAATCACTGGCTGGCCCTGCATCTCACCGGCCGGAACTCCAACCGGGGCTCGGTCGGGGCCCGAGCCGTCGTCTACACCCCGGCCGGCATGCAGCTCCGGGAATGGGCGTCGTCCTCGGGATGGCAGTCGCAGAATGCCCCCGACCTCCTGTTCGGACTGGGGACGGCCAGCATGGTCGATTCCGTGCGGATCACCTGGCCGTCGGGCAACTTCCGCGTGCTCCACGACGTGGACGCCGACCGGGCGCTCTCGCTCACCGAGCCCGCGTTCACCGCCAGCGACTCGCTGCCCGAGACCTACGTCGAGCTGGCCTGGTCCGCCGAGACCACCCCGGGCTTCTACACCATCGTGTCCCGGGACGAGGACCCCGGCGACCTCACCCCGCCCACCGTCCTCACCTGGGCGGCGGGGATGGACTCCACCTTCGCCGACTACACCGCCGTTCCCGGCGCGGTCTACCTCTACGAGGTGGACACCTACTCCCTTCCCGACAGCCAGCTGGTCAAGGTCCGCCGGGACTACGGATCGCGGAAGTTCCGGGCCCCGACCGGGTTCACCGCCAGCCAGGGATCGGACCCCGACGGGGTCGACCTCTTCTGGCTGGACAACTCGGACATCGAGACCGGCTACCGGATCAGCCGCTCGGCAACCTCCCAGTTCATCACCTCGGGGCAGGCCGAGAAGATCCAGGCCCCGCCCAGCGTGGCCATCGGGGCACTGGCCAGCGACGACTCGATCCGGGTGTTCCGGGAGGTCGCGGCCTACCAGGACCCGTACGCCTTGTCCGTGGACGTGGCCGATCCCGGGACCTGGGCGGGGAACGCCTCCGACCCCGGCACGGTGCCCGCGGGCAGCATCATCACCTCGTACTTCGTCCACGGCGACCGCGTATCCAGCGGCTACCCCGGGGTCACCTACTCCGGCTCCATCCGGTTCGACCGCCCGATCCTGGGCGTGCTGGTGGAGGACACCTCCCTCGACAACACGGACTTCCTCGGGTCCAGCACCGGGCTGGGGACGACCTCCGGCTACACCACCGGCCGCTCCGCGCGGGGCCTCGAGCAGCTCGACACCTTCACCATCTCCGAGGACCGGCTCACCTTCTCCTTCACGTTCAACATCCACGGGGTGGGGGACGAGGTCCGCATCATCACCGAGGGCGGCTCCACCATCGCCGACCTGGCCGCGAACCAGTCCGGCTACTTCGACGGGTCGGCCCTGCCCGACACCGTCTACGACTACACCCTGGTGCCGGTGACCACCTTCGACGCCGGGGGGGAGCGGTGGAGATCACCGGCTCCCCGATCCACGCCCAGGGCTGGAGCAGCTCGATCCTCCCGCCCCTGAACGTCTCGGCCACCGACGGCCAGGACACGGGCAAGGTGCTCGTCACCTGGACGGACCAGACCGACAACGAGCAGGGGTTCCGGATCCGCCGGGACGGCACGCTGATCGGCACCGTCCCCGCGAACACGTCTTCCTTCGCCGACCAGGATCCCGGCTTCCTGGGGACCAAGCACGACTACTGCGTCACCGCGGTCCTGGACGGCCCGGCCACCATCGAGTCGGTGGCCGCCTGCGACAGCGGGATCGGCGGGGACAGCACCATGGCCGCGCCGGCGAACTTCCGGGCCACCCTCGACACCTACGACGACAAGGTCGAACTGAGCTGGAGCGACACCGCGGTGGAGACCGGATACGAGATCTACCGCGACGGCACCCTGATCGCCGAGCCCGGTGCGGACGAGGTCCTCTACGACGACAAGGGCGCCAGCCCCGGGGTCGCCCACGCCTACATGCTCCTGGCCGTGAGCGCGCCCGACAGCGTCCGGGGGCTCTCCGGCGGGCTCTCCCCGGCCCGGAACGCGGTGGGACGGCGGAGCGTGGTGCTCGCCCCGACCCGGGTGACCGCGTCCAACGGCACCGCCGAGGACAAGGTGGACGTGACCTGGGAGAGCAGCTCCACCACCGCGGTCCTGTTCAAGGTCTACCGGGACGGCGTCCCGATCAAGACCGCCCCCGGCCTGGCCCGTTCCTGCCCGGATGAGGACGTGGACACCGGGAAGCACCTCTACTGCGTGGCCGCCGTCACCGCCTCCGGCGTCGAGTCCGGCCGGACCTGCGACGGCGACTCGGTGGGTTATCGCAAGATCCTGGCCCCGGGCTCGGTCCAGGCTTCCGACAACACCTTCGAGCAGCAGACCGAGATCACCTGGACCGACCGCTCCCGGGTGGAGGCCGGCTACCGCATCTTCCGCCGGCCGGCCGGCGGGGGGGCGACCGTCCTCATCGACTCCACCCGCGCCGGCGGCACGTCCTACGACGACACCACGGGGACGCCGGGGGTCGACTACCTCTACGGTGTGATCGCCTTCGACGGCACCGGGGTCTCCGACACCGCGGCCGACTACGGCGAGCGGACGATCAAGACTCCTTCACGGGTCCGCGTGAGCGATGGGACCTACGAGGACCACGTCGAGGTCACCTGGCAGGACAACTCCGACTGGGAGCTGGGTTTCCGGATCTACCGGCGGGCCACCGGGAGCGCGGCGGATTCCGTGCTGGCCGGCAACGTGGCCGCGAACCGGAACTCCTTCGTGGACGACGGGAGCGTCCTCCCGCTCACCCTCGGAACCGACTACACCTACTACGTGACGGCGTACGACAACAGAGGCCTGTCGGCCGCGGACTCGGCGAGCGGCGGCTCCACCCACATCCTGGCCCCGGGTTCGGTGAGCGCCTCGGACACCTACCCGGACCGGGTGGTGGTGACCTGGGTGGACCGCTCGAACCTGGAGACCGCCTACAGCCTGCTCCGGGACGACGGGGCCTACTTCCTGCTGCCGGCGGGCACCACCTCGTTCACGGACCCGACCGGAGGGGCGAGCGCCGCGCAGGAGTACTGCGTGACCGCCCTGGCGCCCCCCGATTCGTCCGAGACCCGGTGCGATTTCGGGGGCCGCGCACTGCCCGCCGCCTCCACCGCGGATCGGGACTACGAGGGAACCTTCCCCATGCCCTACCCCAACAACTGGCAGGTGCCGGGGGGCGCCATCGACGCCAGCTCGCAGTTCGGCTTCGCGGTGGCGGCGGGAACGGAGTTCGCCGCGGTGGGCGACTGGGCCGCCTCCACCCCTACCGACGACAACCTGGCGTCCTGCGGCGCCTGCCTCCTCAGCAGCCGGGCGGGCGCGGTCTTCACCTACCAGTTCACCGGCGGCAAATGGAGCGTCTTCGGGACACCGGTGTTCCCGTCCGTCGCCTACAACCAGACCGATATCTTCAGCGGCAACGCCGACCTGGACAACGTGGACGAATCCCGCTTCGGCTTCGGCTACTCCGTCGACGTCGACTCCCGGGACCGGTACATGATCGTGGGCGACCCCAGCGCCACCTCGGGGAGCACCGGCTCCGGCGGCCGGTTCGGGCGCGCCTACATCTACGAGCGGAACGCCGCGGGCTGGACCAACCCCCAGGAGCTGGTGTTCCCGGAAGCCTTCGACGTCACCCAACACTGGGGCTTCGGGTGCCAGGTGGCCATCGAGGGCGACTACGCGGCGGTGCTGACCGTCGGACTTCCCTATGCCGACTCGACTCCCACCGACGGCGCCCTGAACGGCTACATCCGGTCCTATCTGGTCGTGTTCAAGAAGGATCCGTCCTCGAGCGCCTGGACCGCGCAGACGCTCAGCAACGGCTACAAGGAAATCTCGGACCTGCTGGTGGCTCCCCAGGACTTCGGCTATTCCTTCGGTCCGTACGTGGCCCTGAACGGGCCCCCCACCGGGCGCCGGCTGGCCATGTCCGCGGACCGGATCGTGGTCGGGAGCGACATCCAGGGCTATTACTTCGACAAGAGCCCGGCCGGGGTCTGGGGGAGCTACCAGCACGTCACCCTCCCCCTCGGCCCCATCTACTCGGTGGACGTCGATCGCGCCACCGACGTCATGACCTTCTGCGGCACGAACGCACAGGGCGGCTCCGAGGTCGTGATCCAGGACCCTGACGGGACCTCCACCACCCTCCCGTACGGCGCCAACGCCCAGCCCTTCCAGGCCGTCATCCGCGACAACGTCCTGTTCATGGCTCAGAGCGCCGACACCGCCGGCTCCAACCAGCTCGCCTCCCGCGGGGAGGAGGGCTGGCAGGAGTCCCAGACCATGGCCAGGCCGGACAACAGCTTCCTGTCCACGAGCTCGGGGAGGATATCCACCCGGCTGGGGTCCGACCATCTCCTCACCGGAACCTGGCTCAACTCCTCCATACTCTCCCTGCCCCTGCTCCGGCTCTCGACGGGAACGGTCTACTACCGCGCGGTTCCGTCGAACCCGGCTGAGGTCACCGCCGCGGACGCGGCGACCCGGAACGGAATTGCCATCCGCTGGGCGGACCGGTCGCACGTCGAGGACGGATACAAGGTCTACCGGGACGGGATGCTGGTCAACACCACGGGCCCCGGGGTCCAGCGTTACGACGACGCCGACGCGGTCCCCGGCCGCACCTACGAGTACCGGATCGCCGCGTTCACCAACGACGGGTACGACCCCGGACTGGTGGCCGAGGCCGACTACGGCCGGACCCTTCCCAACGGGGCCATCGGAGGCCGGGTGTCGACCACGATCGGCGCCGGCGTGGACAGCGTCACCGTCTGTCTCGATCCCTCGCCCAACTCCGGCCTCCTGTTCGACGGATCGGGGGGCTACCTGGTCACGGACGCGTTCGGCTCCACCCCCACCGGGACCCCGGGGACGAACGATCCCTGGGATCCGGTGACGGTGGAGTTCTGGGTGAATCCGGTCGAAACCGGGCAGTCGCGCATGCTGGTCGAGAAGCAGGGGCGGTTCCGCATCGGCCTCGATGCCTCGGGAAACCTGTTCGTGGACCTGGGGGCCGTGTGGACGACCTCCGTTCATCCCAGTCCCGGGGAGTGGCATCACGTGGCCGTCGTCCTCAACAGCACGGGGAAGATCTACCTGGACGGTTCCCTGGCCGACAGCGGGTCCTGGGGTGCCTACCGTGACATGGTCTCGCCGGCGCCGTGGACCCTGGGGGCGCACTTCGCCGGAGCCTCCGGCTACAACGAGCTCTTCAAGGGCCGCCTGGACGAGGTCCGCGCGTGGTCGAAGGAGCGGACCGCGGCCCAGATCCAATCCCGCATGGGCAACCCGCTCACCGGCAACGAGCCGGGTCTCGCCGCCTACTGGCCCATGGACCAGCTCGAGGGTCCGGCGGCGGAGGACCTGGCCGGCGACCACTACGCCCACCTCCACGGCGGCGTCCACTGGACCTCGGAGTCCTCGCCGGTCGAGTTCTGCGCGGTGACCGACCTCCAGGGGAACTACAGCATCCCCAACATCCGCTACGGGAAGGGCGAGGAGTTCCGGGTGGTGCCGGCCAAGGCGGGACGCACCTTCCAGCCGGAGTTCAAGACCATCTCGCTCAACCCCGAGACCTCGGTGCAGAACGAGGTGAGCTTCAACGACATCACCTCCTACACCGTGGCCGGCCGCATCGCGTTCAAGGGGGCCTCCTGCGGAGCCGAGGGGGTGCGGCTCTTCGTGGACGACAAGGAGATCGGCCGGACCGGACGTGACGGGACGTACGCGATTTCGGTCGATCCCGGGACCCGGGTCATCAAGCCGGTCCTGGACGGCCGCACCTTCTCCCCGGCCCAGGTCGAAGTGACCGCGGACCGGAACCTGGACGGGATCGATTTCAGCGACCTCACCCTCCGCCACCTGAGCGGGCGCGTGGGCGGGCGCTGCGAGGGCGTCAGCGTGGGCGACGTCACCCTGGAGATCAAGTCCTCGGACGGGTGCCTGACCAGGACCCTCACCACCACCACCGGCTATGACGAGCTCCTGCCCCCCCAGAAGTACCAGGTCACGGTGACCGGGGTGGCCAACGTGCCCGCCGGCCTGAACCGGATCGCGGTGGAAAGGTTCTTCGCGGATCTCGGGTCCCAGGAGGCGGACCTGACCGCCCAGGCCGACACCCTGGACATGGTCTATACCGCGCCGCTCAGGATCCAGGTCTCCAACCTCCCGGCCCTGGCCTGCACCGAGCTGCTGCTCCCCGGAGGCGTGAAGGGGGCGCTCCCGGACGCGATCATCAACCAGATGCAGCGGGTGCCGCTGACCATCGACGTGGAGGAGGACTACGGGAGCAACTTCCTCTGCCCCCTCGACACCGCCACCGTGACCATCTACGACGAGGTCATCGACGCCGCCGATCCGGTGACGGTGCCGCTCAGCCGGGGCGAGGCCCAGTACGAGACCGCGGGCAACACGCCGAACATCTTCCCCGGCCGGACCGACGTCGACGGGGGGAACCGGTCCTACCAGAAGGCCCTGACCATCAGCGTCCAGGTGCCGGGCCGGGATCCCACGGTGAAGACCCTGTGGTTCGTGGTGACGGGTCATCGCCCCCGGGCGGCCACCTTCAGCACCGTGGCCCAGGGGATCCCGGTCATGATCCTTCGCGATCCCCCCGGCGACCATTCGTATTCCTACATCGAGAAGAACGAATCGACCTGCACGAACATCACCAACGTGGTGCAGACGTCCCGGAACCTGCGGACCGAGAACAAGATAAAGCTGGGCCAGAAGTTCTCCGTGGGTTTCGGGTACCTGAGCCGCTTCGACATCGAGGTGGCCAAGGTCTTCGCGAACCTGGAGGTCGGCGCCAGCCTGACATCGGACAATCAGCTCCAGATCTGCACCACCGCCCTCGACCGGATCAAGACCTCGGACCTCCAGACCTTCATCGGGGAGGACGGCAACGTCTACGTCGGGGTGGGCCTGAACTTCTCCTTCGCCAAGACCGATGTGATCGACGCGCCGGTGGACGGGACGACCTGCACCATCGTGCCGTCGGTCTCCACCACCATCGGGGTGGACGGCGTGGAGACCGCCTTCCAGTACACCCAGGAGCACATCCGGGATGTCCTCATCCCTCAGCAGGAGGAGCTGGCCGACTCGGCCCTGGCCGAGAACAAGACCGGCCAGGCGGCGGTCTGGCAATCCTCCGCGGACACCTACAAGAGATGGCTGGCTCTCAACGACTCGCTCCGGACGGTGGCGCCGCTGGTGAAGAACCGGTCGTTCAGCGCCGGGGCGGACGAGGAGTATTCCGAGACCAGCACCCGGTCCTCGTCGTTCCAGTTCACCACCAGCCTCTGGACCCAGAAGGAGCAGGCGTTCGGCTACAGCTTCGACTTGGCCGGAAACGGGGTCAGCGGCCAGCTCGGGACGACGTTGAAGTTCACCGCCGACGTTGGCGCCGGCACGTCGTCCACCAGCTCCCGCACCGTGGGGTACGTGCTCTCCGACGACGACATCGGCGACTACTTCACCGTGGACGTGAAGGACGACCCGGTCTACGGAACGCCGATCTTCGACGTGTCCACCATAGGCACTCTGGGGCGGACGTCGTGCCCCTGGGAGCCCTGGTACGATCCCACGACGGGGGAGCCCCGGACCCAGCCCCGGGACGGCTCCATCGTGAACGGGGTGCCCGAGGGCGCCACCTTCCAGCTCCAGCCGCCGGCGCAGGACGACGTGGACCCGTCCCAGGCGGCGGCATTCCAGCTCTTCCTCACCAACACCTCGGACAGCGACGAGGCGCGAGAGTTCCTCATCTACCCGGACCAGACCAGCAACCCGGGCGGCGCGCTGATGAAGATCAACGGCTCGGCCTTCGCGGGCGGAGTCTCGTTCTTCCTCCAGCCCCGGGAGACCCAGGAGGCGACGCTCACCATCGAGCGCGGCCCGCGCAAGTACGACTACAGCGACCTCAGGATCATCAGCGCTCCGGCCTGCGAGTGGGACAACTGGCGGAACGGCGGGGCCCTCCAGCTGGCCGACACGCTCTCCTTCGACGTGAGCTTCACCGCCCCCTGCAGCGACATCTCTCTCTTCGAGCCGAAGTCGGGGTGGACGGTGAACTCGGCCAGCGCGGACACCCTCGCCATCGGTCTCATCGACTTCAGCCGCGCGATCGGCGGCCCCAACGACTCGAAGATCGTCACCGACGCCATCGGCGCCTCGTACCGGCGGTCCGGGACCGACGACACGCCGACCGTGATCAAGCGCCTCACCGACGCCGACGGCTCGGACACCATCGACGGGCAGCCGGCCCTGGATGTGGGCGGGGAGCCGGTGACCTGGCAGCTTCCGGCGAGCCTCGCCGACGGGCGCTACGACATCCTGGGGTGGACGGAGTGCGGCGGGGTGACCTTCTACACCGCCACCGCCACCGGGACCGTGGACCGGCACTCCCCGGCGCCGCTCCGGACGCCGGAACCCGCGGACGGGCTCCTCTCCCTGGGCGAATCGATCTCGATCACCTTCAACGAGGGGATCCAGTGCGCCTCGGTCAGCGCGGACAGCGCGTACCTGGAGCACAAGATCGCGGGCACCTGGACCAGGGTCACCAGCGGGGTGACCACGGCCTGCAGCGCCTCGGGCACCGTCACCTTCATGCCCTCGGCCACGGCGCTGGCGTCCTTCGAGGGGGACTCGGTGCGGGCCACGGTGACCGGGATCAAGGATCTGAGCGGGAACCGCTCGGCTCCGGTCACCTGGTCCTTCCTGGTCTCCACCAGCGCCTTCGCCTGGACGAGGAACTCGGTGATCCGGGACGTGAGCGCGGGCGAGGCGGACCAGTTCGTGGTGAACCTCTCCAACGGCCTGGGCACCGACGCGGCTCTCTCCTTCGAGGGTCCGGGGAGCGGGCCGCTGCCGGGGTGGCTCTCGGTGGACGCGCCGCCCGACACCATCCGGACGGCCGAGGTCCGCACCATTCGCTTCGACGTGGCCCCCACCCTGGCCGTGGGCTCGTCGAACACGGCTACCGTGTACGCGGTGGCCACGGTGGGGGCGGCGGTGACCAAGACCCCGCTCTCGGTCCGGGTGGACGTGGGCTGCACGGAGCCGGACTGGACGGTGAACCCGGCCGATTACGAGTACTCGATGAACCTGGTGGCCGTCTTCCGGTCCCAGCTCGGCGACTCCGTCTTCACCTCCCCCGCCCACCGGATCGCCGCCTTCGTGGGGAGCCAGGTGCGCGGGACCGCGGCGCCGGACTCGCTGGACAGCGGCCGGGTGTACTTCACCATCTACAGCAACCGGCAGGCCGGGGAGATCATCCGCTTCAAGCTCTGGGACGCCGATTCCTGCCTGACCTACCAGGCCGCGGACAAGGCCTACCTCTTCGCCGCCGACTCGCTGATCGGGAGCGCGAGCACGCCGGAGTCGATCGTGGCCCTGCTCACCCCGCCCCTGAACGTCCAGGAGATCCCGGTCCAGGCCGGGTGGACCTGGGTCTCGTTCAACCGCAAAGGCTCCTTCGGCCTGGGCACGAACTTCGTCCTCGGGGACCTGAACCCGGCCGAGGGGGACGTGATCAAGGGTCAGGCCGACTTCAGCACCTACTCCCAGGACACCGGCTGGGTCGGCTCCCTGGGCACCCTGGACAACGTGTCCGGGTACATGCTCCGCACCTCGAGCGCGGGGACCATCCGGCTCGACGGCGGGGCGGCCCTGATCGGGTCCGCGGAGACGCAGGTCGACCTGGGCGCGGGGTGGAACTGGATCGGCGATCCCGCCCAGTGCGACACCACCCTGGCCGCGGCCTTGAACTTCGCCCCCGACGAGGGGGACCGGATCAAGAGCCAGTTCGAGTTCGCCGAGTACAGCTCGGGGCAGTGGGTGGGGAGCCTGCGGACCATGCAGCCCGGGCGGGGCTACAAGATCCGGGTGGCCAACCCGCACACCTTCCAGTTCCCGCTGGTGGCCCCCTGCCCGTCGCTCCCGGCGGCGCCGGCGGTGCTGCCGGCGGCGGGACCGGGAGGGGCGGTGGCCCTGGCCGGGCGGGCGGGAGGCGCGCTCCGGCCGGCGGTGGAGCCGGTGGGGGCGGGCGGGGTCGGCCTGGCCGCGGCCGGCGGGACCGGCGCCGGCTGGCAGGTGAACCCCCGGAGCTTCGAGAACAACATGACCGTGGTGGCGGAGCTGAAGCTCTCGGATGCGGGGGTTCCGTCCCCGGACATGGTGGTGGCGGCCCTGGTGGGAGACGAGGTCCGGGGTCTGGCCTCGCCCCGGTACGTGCCGTCGCTCGGGAAATACCTGGTGTTCCTCATGGCCTACAGCAACGTGGCCTCGGGCGAGGATCTGCGGTTCCAGATCTACGATCCCCGGAGCGGCGACGTCCTGGACGTGGCCGGCCGGGTGCCCTTCGGGGCCGACCAGGGGAAGGGCTCGGTGGCCGAGCCGGTGGTGCTGACCGCCGGGCTTCCGGTGGACGGCGGCCTGCGGAAGCTGGAGCTGGGCCCCCTCCGTCCCAACCCGTTCCGGGCCGGGGCGGCCACGGGCCGGATCGGCTACCGGCTGGCCGTGGACGGGCCGGTCCGCCTCCAGGTCTACGACCTGGCCGGCCGCCTGGTGGACACGCTGGTGGACCGGGTCCAGCCGGCGGGACAGTACGAGGTGCTGTACCAGCCCCAGGGCCTGGTGAGCGGCATCTACTTCTACAAGCTCCAGTCCGGGGGGAAGAGCATGACCCGGAAGATGGTGGTCCTGAACTAGCAGGCGGGAAGGCGCTCCCGGCGGTGCCGGGGGCGCCTCGAGCTCCGGGAGAAGCGCCATGAAGTCCACATCGATCGTCCTGTTCCTGCTCGCCGCCGTCCTGGCGGGGCCCGCGGCGGGGGCCACCACCAGCTACTCCAACCTCGTGGCCGGGTCGGCCTGGTATTCCGGCCAGGCCGGGCACGAGGTCATCGACGACATCCACGGCACGGCGTCGGGAACCCTGTCCACGATCAAGTTCCGCTACACCGATCTCACCGGGCTGAGCGCTCCGGGGCCGGGGGGAGGCGGGCCGGCCTCGGCGCCCGCCTCCCTGGACGCCATGGTCACCGTCTACGACAATCCCGGCGGCTACGACGTGGGCCTGGTCCCGGTGGGGGGACCCTACGTGGTCTCGGGGCTTCCCTACGGAAGCGGACGCACGGCCACGGTGACCATCCCCGGGGGACCCGAGGTGGGCGCGAACCTGTGGGTGGGGATCCAGTTCTCCAGCCCCGCCACCGGCCTCCAGATCGCCGAGACCCCCACCGTGGGCTCGAGCCACGACTTCTACCTCCAGGACGGCAACTTCCTCTACTTCGGCGGATCCCCCAAGGCCAACTTCGCCATCGAGGTGGGGGTGGACGTGAACCAGATCGGGGTACCCCCGGGGACCGCCGCTCGCGCCCTCACCCTATCGCCCGCCTTTCCCAACCCCTTCCGCGCCCGGACCCTGCTCCACTACAGCCTCCCCGAGGCCGGCCCGGTGGAGGCGACGGTCTACGACCTGCGGGGAGCGGAGGTCCGGCGTCTGGAAGCGGGGGCGCAACCGGCGGGCGACCACGTGCTCTCCTGGGACGGCCTGCTGGACGGCGGCGGGCGCGCCGGCACCGGCATCTACTTCGTGCGGGTGCGGACCGAGGCCGGGTCGGCGACCCGGAAGGTGATCCTCACCCGGTGATGGACTGAGCGGGCCGGGTGCGGGGTGAGTCCGGACGCTGGAGCTCGCCCGGATAAGTGATAGTTTTTATAGTTTAAAGCCAGGTCAAGATTCATTAAGATTTTAGGTTTACAGGGGCCGGTTCGGCGCTCTCGCGCCTCTCGCTCCGGGCGTGGGCCTGCCCGGTGGCGCTGAGAAACCCGCCGATCCGTCCATCCAATCGTTTCTCGCTCGTGTCCGCACGCCATCCCCGGAGGTCCCCGTGAGAACGCTTGCCGCGATCGGCACCATGCTCCTCATCCTCTCGCTCACCCAGGTCCCGCGCTCGACGGCCGAGGAACACCCGGTCACCCTCCTTCCCCGACCGGCCGTGCCCGCTCCCGCCCAGGCCGGGGAGATGATGGCGGTGCCCGGGGCCGAGGTCCCGCTGGGGCCGGTGGTACCGGTGGCGCCGCTGGTGCCGGTGGCGCGCCGAGGCGCCGACCCGGCCTCCCCCACCGTCCTCCCCCGGCCCGTCGCCACCGTCACCATCACCGACGAGCCGGGGCTGCGCGCCTCTGCCGGCCGCGACTACCTGCAGGTCATTCAGGGGTCGAACCCGGCCGGGAAGGAGCTCCAGGTGCGCCCGGAGCCGGAGAACGGGGCGGCGGCTAAGGTCAAGCCCGCCTTCGGTCTTCACGAGGGCATGACCGGCCCCGTGCTCCTGGACGCACCGAAGCTCGGGTCCGGCACCCGGGAGTCCATGCCGGTGACCGGTCCGGACGGCAAGGCGATCCTCCCCCGGGCGCAGACGGCGCCGGCAGCCGGGCAGCTCCCCATCGCCATTCCCGACGTGTTCACCACCCCTGAGGGGGAGCCTCTGGTGGTGGCGGCCCCCGGCGTGCTCGCCAACGACTACGACCCTGACGGCGGCCCGGTCACCTTCGCCCTCGTGCAGAGCCCCGCCCACGGGATCATCTCCGGGGCCGCGACCGACGGCCAGTTCACCTACACTCCCGACTCCGGCTTCTCCGGCGTCGACAGCTTCACCTACCGCATTCTCGACGAGGACGGGAATCTCTCCATCGCGAGCCTGATCGCGGTCCTGGTCGTTCCCTCCGCGAACCGGGTCCCCGTCGCCGTGCCCGACGCCTACACCACCCCCGCGGGCCAGGCCCTGGTGGTGGCGGCGCCCGGGGTGCTCGCCAACGACTTCGACCTCGACGGCGACGCGGTCAGCTTCGCCCTCGTGCAGAGCCCCGCCCACGGGGCCATTTCCGGGGCCGCCACCAACGGCCAGTTCACCTACACCCCGGACGCCGGTTTCTCCGGCGTGGACGCCTTCACCTACCAAATCCTGGACTCCGAGGGGAACCTCTCCATCCAGAGCCTGATCGCGGTCCTGGTCGTCCCTTCGGCGAACCGCGCCCCCGTCGCCGTGCCCGACGTCTACACCACCCCCGAAGGCCAGGCGCTCGTGGTCGCGGCTCCCGGCGTGCTGGCCAACGACTACGACCCCGACGGGGGGCCGGTCACCTTCGCCATCGTGCAGAGCCCCGCCCACGGCACCCTCACCGGCGCCGCCACCGACGGCCAGTTCACCTACAGCCCGGATGCCGGCTTCTCCGGCACCGACAGCTTCATCTATCGCATCATCGACGCCGACGGCGCCCTCTCCGACTCGAGCCTGATCAACGTCACCGTGCTCCCGGCGGGCGGGAGCGCGCCGGTGGCCGTCACCGACGCCTACACCACCCCGCAAGACACGCCGCTCGTGGTCGCTCCCCCCGGGGTGCTGGCCAACGACTTCGACCCCGACGGGGACGCCATCAGCTTCGCCCTCGTCCAGAGCCCCGCCCACGGCACCCTCACCGGCGCCGCCACCGACGGCCAGTTCACCTACACCCCCGACACCGGCTTCACCGGGTTCGAGAAGCTCACCTACCGCATCATCGACAGCAACGGGGTCCTCTCCACCGAGAGCGTGATCGCCATCCTCGTGGTCCCCGACCAGAACCGGCCCCCGGTCGCCGTCCCCGACGTCTTCACGACCCCCGAAGGGCAGGCGCTGGTGGTGGCGCCACCGGGGGTGCTGGCCAACGATCTCGATCCCGACGGCGACGCCATCAGCTTCGCCCTCGTCCAGTCTCCCGCCCACGGCACCCTCACCGGCGCCGCCACCGACGGCGGGTTCACCTACACCCCCGACGCCGGCTTCTCCGGGGTCGAGAGTTTCACCTACCGCATCATCGACGCGGGGGGGAACCTGTCGGCCCAGAGCCTCATCGCCATCCTCGTGATCCCCGACCAGAACCGGCCCCCGGTGGCCGTCCCCGACGTCTACACCACCCCCGAGGGGCAGGCGCTGGTAGTGCCGCCACCGGGGGTGCTGGCCAACGACTTCGATCCCGACGGCGACGCGGTCAGCTTCGCCATCGTCCAGACCCCCGCCCACGGCACGCTCACCGGCGCCAGCACCGCCGGCGACTTCACCTACACCCCCGACGCCGGCTTCTCCGGGGTCGAACCCTTCACCTACCGCATCATCGACACCAAGGGGGCCCTCTCGCTGCAGAGCCTGATCGTCGCCTTCGTCCTCCCCGCCAACCAGGCTCCCGTGGCCGACGCCGGTCCCGACCAGACCGTGGACGCCACCGGACCGGGCGGGGCCGTGGTCCAGCTCGACGGCAGCGGCTCCTCGGATCCGGACGGGGATACCCTCGCGTTCTCCTGGAGCCTGAGCGACTCCGAGATCGCCACCGGAGCCACGCCCACCGTGAACCTCCCCCTCGGGATCCACACGGTCACCCTCACCGTCACCGATCCCTCCAGCGCCAGCGATTCCGACCAGGTGGTGATCGCCGTCCAGGACACCACCGCGCCGGTCATCACCGTGGTGACGCCGACCCTGAAACTCTGGCCGCCCGACCACGCCTACCACACCCTCGACCTGGGCATGATCGGCCTCACCGTCTCCGACCAGGTGGACGTGGACCTGGCCGCCGGCGACGTGGTGATCAGCCGGGTCTGGAGCGACGAGCCCGAGGACGGCGCCGCCGACGGCCACACCTTCCACGATATCCTCTTCCCGGGAGGCTGCCGGTCGGTGGACCTGCGGGCCGAACGCGACGCGACCGGCAACGGCCGCGTCTACACGGTGGAGCTGGCGGTCACCGACGCCCAGGGAAACACCGGCACCGCCACCTACGCGGTCGAGGTGCCGGTGCGGCCGCAGGACTCCGCCCAGGACGACGGGGCGGGAGCGGGCTACGCGGTGACCGGGAAATGCGGCGGGCCTCCGGCGCAGCCGGCAGGGAACGGGCTGGCCTCGCTGGGGGACACGTCCGCCGAGGTTGCGGCGGCACCCGCGCACTGGGCCCTGGAGGCGAACCACCCCAACCCCTTCAATCCCGAGACGCAGATCGCCTTCAGCCTCCCCCATGCCTCCCCGGTGCGCCTGACCGTCTACGACGTTCAGGGGCGCGAGGTGGCCCGCCTGGTGGACGGCCCGATGTCCGCGGGGCGGCACCTGGTGCGGTTCTCGGCCGGGCGGCTGCCGGCCGGCATGTACCTGTACCGCATCCAGGGGGACGGTTTCACGCAGACCCGGCGGATGTTGCTGTTGAAGTAGGGGCCGCGTCGGGACGTGGAGGGCCCCGGGGCGTTCCCCGGGGCCCGGCGTGAGCGGAACGGGCTCAGCGGCCGGGCGTGTCGAACCACGCCAGCCATCGCTTGAGGACTTCCAGGCGTTCGGGGTTCGACCGGTAGATCCGCGTTCTTCCCTCGCGCCGGCCATCGAGCAGCCCGGCCCTTTCCAGGACCCGCAAGTGGCGCGTGGTCGTGGGCCAGGTATGGGCGAATCGCCCGGCGATGTCCCCCGCCGTCATCTCTCCCCCCCGGAAGTGGACGGTCATGAGAATCTGGCGGCGGGCGGGATGGGCGATCGCCGAGGCCACCGCTTCGAGTTCGTCCAGTTCAGCCTTCGGGTCCCGGTTCCGCACGGCTTCATTGCGCTTCGATGCGGGTGAGCTTCAGATCCGCGAGGATCGGACCCATGGGCTCCCACACGGCCATGATCTCCGGGGTCTGATGCGCCACCTCGGCCGAGCCGGAATTCTTCCACTCGAAGGTCTCCACGAAGGCCACCTGGCCGCTGCGGATGTCGGTGGCCCGCCAGATCTTCACCGGCTCCCCGGTGATCAGGCCGACGCCCCGGAGCGCGGGGCCGTGCTTTCTCACCAGCTCCAGCAGCTCGGTTTCCTTCCCTTCCTTGGGGGTATAGGTAACCATCATGGGGACGGGGGCCTGGGCGTTCATGTCCTTACCTTGCATGGGGGGAGCCTCCTTCGGAGATTTATTTAGCCTTACCGCTAAGTAAAGATCAAGAGAAATCCTGGTCGTCCCGGATCCGGCAGAAAGGCTCACAATTGACTGTTCTTTTGTGAAAACCTAAAGTATCCCGATCCTTTTCCCCGGAGGCGGCACCTGATCGGCAAATCCCTCAGCCACTACGAGATCGTCGGCCTCCTCGGCCGGGGCGGCATGGGCGAGGTCTATCGAGCCCGGGACACCAAGCTGGATCGCGACGTCGCCCTGAAGGTCCTCCCCGCCGAGTTCGCCGACGACCCCGCCCGCCTGGAGCGTTTCGAGCGGGAGGCGAAGACCGTCGCCGGGCTGGTCAACCCGCACATCGTGCACATGTACTCGGTCGAGGAAGACCGGGGCACCCGCTTCCTGACCATGGAACTGGTCGAGGGCCGGGACCTCGAGCAGATCCTCGCCCCGGGCGGCCTGCCCCTGCCGCAGGTGTTCGAGATCGGCACCGCCGTAGCCGATGCCCTGGCTGCGGCTCACGAGAAGGGCATCGTCCACCGGGACCTCAAGCCCGCCAACGTCATGGTGACCTCGGATGGGCACGTGAAGGTCCTGGACTTCGGGCTGGCCAAGCTCGGCGAGGAAACGCCGGCCTCGGACGTCGAGGCCACCAAGGCCCTGGGTCTCACCCAGGCCGGTTCCGTCCTCGGAACCGTGCCCTACATGTCGCCCGAGCAGCTGCGGGGCCAGGGCGTCGACCATCGCAGCGACATCTTCTCGCTCGGCATTCTCCTCTACGAGCTCGCCACCGGCCGGCGGCCCTTCCAGGGAGACACCAACGCCGACCTGACCTCGGCCATCCTGAGAGAGTCCCCGCCACCGCTGGTCGAGCTCAAGCCCGACCTGCCTCCCCACCTGAGCCGCATCGTGGCCCGCTGCCTGGAGAAGGACCGGGAGCACCGCTACCAGTCCGCCCTCGAAATCCGCAACGAGCTGCGAAGCCTGCGAAAGGAGGTCGAGTCCGGGGTGGGCCACAGCGGCCGCCTGGCCGCTCAACCGCGTACGCCGGCGGGCCGCAGCCGATGGTGGATGATCGGCGCCGGCGCCCTGATCGTCGCGGCCGGGCTGGCCTTACTGCGGGGTCGCCCCGACCGCGACCCGTCCGTCGAACCCGCGGCGACCGTGGCCGCGCCCCCGGAGAAATCGATCGCGGTGTTGCCCTTCGCGGACCTGTCCCCGGAAGGGAACCAGGAGTACTTCTCCGACGGCATCTCCGAGGAGCTCCTGAACCTCCTGGCCAGGGTCCGAGAACTCAAGGTCACCGCCCGCACGTCGTCCTTCTCGTTCAAGGGAAAGGAAGTCGAGGTCCCGGAGATCGGCCGGCAGCTCGGAGTCTCGCACGTGCTGGAGGGGTCGGTACGCATGTCCGGCAACCGGGTGCGGATCACCGCCCAGCTCATCCAGACCTCGGACGGCTTCCAGGTCTGGTCGCAGAACTGGGACCGTACCCTCGACGACATCTTCGCCATCCAGGACGAGATCGCGGCCGAGGTGGTCAAGGAATTGAGGGTCGCCCTTCTGGACGAGGTGCCGACGGCGCGCGCCACCGACCCCAGGGCCTACGCCCTTTTCCTGCAAGCGGTGCAGCTGGCCCGCGCCCGAAGCCCCGAGATGTATGCACGATCCGACTCGCTGTATCGCGAGGTGCTGGCCATCGATCCCGGCTACGCACCGGCCCGGGTCAACCTGGCCACCAACCTCGTGAACGAGGTCTTCGTCGGGGCGCGGAGCGCCGAGGACGGGTTCCCGAGCGCCGAGGAGGAGGCGAACAAGGCGCTCGAGATCGATCCCGGGTCCGCCTCGGCTCACATGGCCCTGGGCACCATCGCCGTGGCCACCGGCGACCTCGCGGCGGCGGCCACGCACTTCCAGCGCGCGCTCGAGCTCGATCCGGCGTCGCCGACCGTGCTGGGAAACAGCTCCATGGTACTCAAGTCCCTGGGCCGGCTGGACGAGGCCATCGCCCTCGACGAGGAAACCGTCCGCCGCGATCCGGTCAACACGGCCTGGCTCTTCAACCTGGCCGCGGCCAAGCACTGGGCCGGCCGGAACGACGAGTCGATCGAGCTCCTCCGCACCGTGCTCAGCCTCAGTCCGGGGTTCAGCGGCGCCCGGCTCATCCTCGGTGAGGCCCTGCTCGGGAAGGGCGACCCGGCGGCCGCGTTGGCGGAGCTGGAGAAGGAGCCCTACGAGATGTTTCGCCTGATCGGCCTCCCCCTGGCCTACCACGACCTCGGGCGAGAGGCCGAGTTCCAGGCGGCGCTCGACACTCTGGCGGCCAAGGTCGGTCCGGTGTCTCCCTACGACGTCGCCTCGGTATTCGCCTACACCGGCGATGCCGACCGCGCCTTCGAGTGGCTGGACAAGTCCGTGACGGCCAAGGACGGCGGTTCGCTGCTCATCCTGGTGGACAGTTTGTTCGAGAACGTCCGCTCCGATCCGCGCTGGGTGCCGCTCCTGCGCCGGCTCGGCAAGGCGCCCGACCAGGTCGAGAAGATCCGGTTCAAGGTGACGCTCCCGCAATCGGCGTCGTGAGCCGGATCGCCGGCCCCGCCGGCGTCCGGGACGGGACGGGGTTCGGACGGGCCTCGGGGAGATGTGCACCGCTCACCCCGGGCCCTGATCGTAAGACGGGCGGAAACCGCTAGAGGGGGGCGGGCACGAGCACGGTGACCGCGCCCGGCACGACCTCGATCTCGATGGGGGTGGTGCCGACGATGTCCCCGTCGGCCTGGACCTGCAGGGGCACGCTACTCCGGATGGTGGCGCGTGTCCCCACCTCGATGAAGCGCCACAGGAAGTCGAAGGGCCGCCCCGCGAGGATGCTGAAGATGATCCTCGGGAAATCCCGGACGGTCCTCACGCCCAGGATGAAGGCATCCAGGTGCCCGTCATCGACGTGGATGGTGGGTCCCTTCGTATAGAGCGCCCGGGGCACCATTCCGCAGTTCATGACCGAGACCTCGATCGCCCGGTACTCGTCGCTGATTCCGTCCACCGCCACCGCGAGCTGGCGCGACCTCCATCCGAACATCTTGAGCAGGATTCCCCAAAGGTAGGCGGAACGGCCGAAGCGGTTCTTGAGACTCGTCGTCGCGCTGCTGACCACGGAGGCACTTACCCCGACGCTGACATTGAGAATGAAGATCCGATCCCCGATTCTCATCGCATCGATTCGCCTGGATGCCGACGGGCCCCCGATCAGTTCGACGGCCTCGTCCACCTTGGTGGATATGCCGAGTTCCCGGGCGATCAGATTCCCGGTTCCGGTCGGGACGATGCAGAGCGGGACCGGGGTTCCAACCAGGCCGTCGACAACGCCGGAGACCGTTCCGTCTCCCCCCGCGGCCACGACCAGGTCGAAGCCGTTCCGCAGCCCGGCCCGCACGGCCTCTCCGACGCTTTCCCCCGCCACCGTCTCGTGGATCTCGTAGGGGATGTGGGCTGCACCGAGCCGGCGGCCGAGCGCTTCGCGCACCGACGCATGCTTCTCCTGTCCGGCGGCGGGATTGAGGACGACAAAGACCTTCATGACATCCGTGACCTTCGGGGTTCAGAACGGGACCCGAAGGGTTTCGGGTGCCCGGCCGGTCCGGAGGGCAGGGTAGCATCCCTCGGACTCCGGCGCTCCAGAGCCTCGGCACGTACTTACGCAACCAGGATGGGGGTACCGCGGGTGGCGATCGTCGCGTTGACTCTCTGGCTCGGAGGCCCGCGGTAGAACCGGGACAACGGGTGCGTCAACGGGAAGCTGAGAGACGATCTGCCCGAGGGACCAGCGGTGCCGCAGTTCCAACTCCGTGATCCGACCGACTGAGACCTCGGCGATCAGATCACACAAGAGCTTGCCGGTCCACCGTGGGCGAGTCGGGCCAGACCGACACAGACTTGCCAGAAGCCGTGAGGCGTGTATAATTCGATTTCTTTACTATCTCACCATCCCGCAGGAGACTCCATGAATCTCATGACCTCACTTCCCTTCGCCGCCGCCCTCTCGACCATCCTCGCTCTCTCCGCCCAGGCCGGAACGGAAACTGTATGGGTCGGCGCCGCCGGCAACTGGAGCAGCGCTCCCGACTGGTCGGTCGGGGAACCGGTCTCCGACTCCCCCGCCGTCATCCCCACGGGATCGGTCACCCTCGATCAGGATGGCGAGGTGTGTGCGAGCCTGCAGCTGGGAAGCGCCTCGGGGGCGTTCGTTCCCTTCACGTTACAGGGTGGTTCCCTCACCGTCGGGGGCACCCTGGCGGTTGACGGGGCCAACGTGACCCACGGCGCGGGTGACGTGACGGTCGAGAGGCTGGAGTGCGGCGGGCAGCGGCCGGGAACCTACACCATGCTCGGGGGGAGCCTCACGGCCACCACCTGTGTGCTGGGGTCGCCACCGCTCATCGGCTCGTTGTCCGTCACTCCGGGCCGGTTCACCGTGCTCGACACGCTCCATGTGGGACAGGGTGGCTCCATCATCCTGTTCGGCTCCGCCACCGAGGCCGAGCTGGGTCACGTAGTCGTTCGGGGCGTGTTCACCGTGTCGGGGCGCTCGCAGACGATGACTGCCGACTCGTTCATCATGCAGGACTTCTCCCGGCTCCACGCCGGAGCGGTCATCGGCGGTGTGGGGCTCATCCAGGTGTCGGGCCGGGCGGTTCTCAACGGAACCATCGAGGTCCAGGTGACCACCGACATCCCCGACGGCACCTTCGAGCTCCTGCGGGCGGGAACCCTGGAAGGGACCTTCGACGACGACGACCTCCCGGGTCCGGAGTGGAGCTGGTTCATCGATGGAAACTCCCTGTTCGTGAAGAAGGACAGGCTATCACCGGTGGAGCGGACCTCCTGGTCCCGCATCAAGAGCGGACGTCTGGGTTCGGGGCTGTAGGGTTCCTGTCCCTCCCGGAGAATCGATGCGGGGGCGATCACGCCAGCCGGCCGCTCAGGGCAGCGACCGAGGCGTGCGGGTCACCGTGAACAGGACCGAGGCGAATTGCTCGGCAACGTACACAACCGTGCGCAAGTCGTCCGCCATCGAGACAGCACTCACTCCGGTATAGCCGGCATTATCTCTCTCACTCAACATCATGACCGTTGCGCGCGTTCCCGCGGCCAGGTCGACGCGATCCACCCGATCCGGGATCTCGCCGAGGCAAAAGACGAACACGGCGGATCCGTCGAGATTCCACCGAATGACCTCGTCCTCCGCCGCCGGGGACGCGACGGGCGTTACTGCACCCGTGTCCGTCAGGGGACAAATGTCCCATCCGCTCCCCTGACGTGCGATAAACGTCTTTCCGCCGGGTGATAGGACGCACGACCAAATCCCATCCGGACCCACGGGACGTGCATCCCGTGTGGCGGGATCGAGCACGAAAGCACGTGCGGGACCTCCCGGCAGATTTCCGCAGACGAGAACCCTTTCCCCCGGAAGCCGCGACGCACCAGATATGTTCTCGAACTGCCCGCGGTCCAGTTGCGCGACCTGCCCCACACCCATCGGATACGACATGAGCCGGGGCGGCGTGGTGAGGACTCTGACGAGCACGGATTTCCCGTCCGGAGAAAGGTCACTCGCCGACCCCTCTCCCAGGCGGACGATCGGGCCGCCCGAGGTGGGGCGCATGGCCACGCCATGGTTTTCGCCCACTTGACTGCTTTGATCGGTGAACACGAACATCTTCCCGTCCCGCGAGAGCAGAGGGCCGACCGTGCTGTCGAGCCAGGTGAGCTCGGTGTCCCTTTCGCTTTCGGCCGCCCGAAAGAACACCCGCTCGGCGTAATCGTCGCGACACACGGCCCACGTACCATCCTTCGACACGTCGTGGATGATCATGTTGCCCGCGTTGTCGCTGACCACGTGTGTATCACCATCAAGCGTGGCCCGGTAGACGTTGTACAGTGACCCTCCCTTTCCTCCGCTGTAGTAGAGGGCCTTTCCATCCGGCGCCCACGCCATGCCTTCCAACCCCCAGTAACCGCTCGAGAGCTCGCGGCTCATCCCGGAGCGGTCCACCACGTTCACACTACCGCGGTCGTCGAAACGAACGGGGTGCTCCAGGGAAGCCACCAGGCTGCCGTCCGGCGACACACGCACGTCACTCAGGTATCCGGCCGACTCGTGAAGCAGGGTTCCCGGCGGATACTCGAGCCGGTCGGCGCCGCCCGCCTCTCGAATGACCGCTATTGTCTCCCCGTCAGGTCCCCAGTCCGCCTCTCGTACAGCATGCACCCCAGCGCCCAGATGTCGCTGCGGGCGTCGGCCTCCTTGCCCTCCAACTGCTCGGGAGACATGTACTGAAAGGTGCCGACGATGGTCCCTTGCGCGGTGAGGGGCTCCGCCATGGTGGGTGACTGGGTGAGCGTCGCCATCGACCGGTTGCTTTCACCTCCCGCGAGACCCGTGGGACGCGCCAGACCGAAGTCCATGAGCTTCGCGCCCGACTTCGTGAGCATGATGTTGCCGGGCTTGAGATCACGATGCACGATCCCGGCGCGCTACGCGAGGGTGAGGGCGGCAGCGCTCTGTGCGCCCAATGCGCACACCTGGTCGATCGGCACCGGTCCCCTGAGGAGCCGTTGGGCGAGCGTCTCCCCCTCGATGAGCTCCATCACGAGATAGTCGGTGTCCCCCTCGCGTCCGACGTCAAACAGGGTGCAGATATGGGGATGGTTCAGGGAGGAGATGGTCTTCGCTTCCCGCTCGAATCGCGCTCGAACCTCGGCATTCTCGCTGAGGTGCTTGGGGAGGACTTTGACGGCGACCTCCCGGTCCTGGCGCGTGTCACGCGCGCGGTACACCTCGCCCATGCCGCCGGCCCCAAGCGGGGAGATGACCTCGTAGGGACCCAGCCGGACTCCGGGGTTCAGCGACAACGCGACCACCCTTTTTTTGCCGGCAAATGGGGTGAGGAGCGGGAGGCCATCCATTCTCCGCACGCGCCCGCGAGGCGGCGTGCTGGAGACTCAACTCGGTGGAGTGTACATCGAGTACGGGGTACTCCCTCAACCTGGTGCAGACTGGGGGTTTCGGACGATTCCGTGAGCCGGGAATGCGTCATCTAACGAGCGCGGCGTTGGGCTGTCTTCGCCCGGTTCATGAGGTGAATCCGTGAGCTTCCACGTGCGGGGGCGGCGCCTTCACCCAGGTGACCGACGTGGCGGGGACGGCCGAGGTCCAGGTGAAGAAGCTCAACGAGGCCGACCCCAAGCGCTACGTCCGGGTGGTGGGGACGGTCGGGGGCGGCACCCCGTCCTTCGACTACGGCGTGGAGTTCCTGGGCATCCGGCAGCGGTGAACGAGCTGATGATCGTGCCGTCCCCGCCCATCACGTTGTGTCCGGTGGGTGTGCCGTCGGCCACGTGCGCGATCGGCGCGGCCGGCTCCTGCAGGGCCAGGTGCAGGTCCTCCCCGAGAGAAGCCCGGGGATCTCCCCGATCCGGAGGGATCGCGACGGGGCGCCGGTACCACACGAACCCGCCGTTCACCCCCGGGGCCTTGCGTCAACACCGGGAGGAGGCCGCGAGGACCTGAATCGGCCGGTCTCACGTCGGCGGAGGGCGGCTTACGGCACCCGCAAACATGATATAATCGGTCGGTTGATATCGGCACTTCAATCGGGGTTTCCGCTTCGCCGCAAGGGAGGTCCTCATGCGTCTGATTCGTTACCTCTCCGCAGTGTCCATGATGTTGCTCCTGATCGCTTCGACCGCCTGCGCCCTGGAGGTGCGGGTGGACCTCGACGACGAGGCCCCCGCTCCGGGAGGGAACTGGAATTCGATCCCGTCCCCCAACACCACGACCAGCAACCTGACCGACTTCGTCACCGGGGCGGGAACGGGAATCGATCTGGCCACCTCGGACTGGGAAGGCGGGGTCGCATACGCAGGTGGCTGGGTGGGCGGAGACAAGGGATTCGTCACCGCGGCTGCGGCGCACGACCTGTTCTACACCAACCGCGACAGCATCCCCGGGATCGTGACCTTCCGGAACGTCCCGACAGGGTCCTATACCGTCGATGTGGTGAGCGCCAACGGAGGGACCACGCCGGAGGATGTGCGGGTGAACGGAACCATCACCTCAGACAACTTCGACAACCTCTCCGGCGTCTCCAGCGACAATTTCGACGAGTATACCCAGGGCCAGGACAACTACCTCACCTGGTCCGGGATCATGCCGGTCGGCGCGAACAACGAGATCACGATCTCGTTCCTTCGCCTCGACCCTAACCTAGGATCGGCGCTCGTCCAGACCGTTCGGCTGATCTCCGAGCCGGCCACTCCGGCCAAGCCCACGACCTGGGGAAAGATCAAATCGCTTTACCGGGCGCACTGACCCTCCCGGCCGGACCGGTGGACGTCCTCCCCGCTCCGCGGGGCGGTTAACGGTGGGGAGGTGGCATATGCTGACTAGGAGGCAAGCTCGAACGACAGTGCTCCTGATGGGGGTTATGGCTGGCTTTATTTTGGCTCTTGGCTGCTCCCAACCGCAGCCGATGACATCGGTTACGGGCAAAGTACTCTACAACAGCGAGCCTTTGAAATTTGGCGTAGTGATGTTTCATCCCTCCAAAGGACAAGTTGCACAGGCCGAGATTCGCCCTGATGGGACCTTTGAACTATCTACATTCCGTAAGGAAGACGGCGTAGTACCCGGCCACTATAAAGCGAGTGTTTTATGTTATGAAGCTCACGATCCGCAGAATGCCGAAATACTGGATGACGAAGGAGGGAGGAATGTGCTTGGGCAAATCTTTGATTCCCTTGAAATATACAGCGGGCCAGTTCGAGCGGTCTGGCAGCGGACATCCAACTGGAAGACACTCCAGAGGTTGTACTCGAATTGCAAGGACCAAGTTTGTAACGCAAAAACAATTATACCGTTCTTGGTTTACTCCCTCGTGGAAGTTCGGGTCATCGAAATGAAATATTGGTTAGTCAAATGTGTATTTGTCTGGGTCGCACATGCGACCTGTACGTGGGGACAGAGTCAAGCGCCGGCGTATGATGTGGTCGTCTATGGCGGGACCAGTGCGGGGGTAATTGCGGCGGTCCAGGCCGCGCGCATGGGAAAGTCCGTTGTGCTGGTCAGCCCTGACAAACATCTTGGAGGGTTGTCCAGCGGTGGATTAGGTTTCTCCGATACGGGCAGAACAGCGGTCATCGGGGGCCTATCACGCGAGTTTTACCACCGTATCTGGAAGCACTATCAAGACGATTCAGCCTGGAAATGGCAGGCACGCGCGGAGTTCGGCAATCAGGGCCAGGGATCCCCAGCAATGGATGGCAAGGCTCGCACCATGTGGGTCTTTGAACCGCATGTAGCAGAACGCGTGTTTGAGGACCTGATTGCAGAGCATCATGTCACCGTTCAGCGCGATGAGTGGCTTGATCGCGCCAATGGCAAAGGGGTCACGCATGCACGATAGGCGTATCGTGGCTATCACGATGCTTAGTGGCAAGACCTATCCAGGCAAAATGTTTCTCGATGCAACCTACGAAGGAGACCTCCTAGCCGCAGCGGGGGTGGACTATCATGTTGGCCGTGAAGCAAATCGGGTTTATGACGAAGTGCATAACGGGGTGCAAACCAGTTTGGTGCACCACGACCATCATTTTGAATTATTGCCTCGGCCCGTGGATCCTTACGTTGTTCCGGATGATCCATTGAGCGGACTGCTACCTAGGATAAGTGCCGAACCACCTGGAAGCGAAGGAGAGGGCGATCACCGTGTTCAGGCATACTGCTTCCGCATGTGCCTAACGAACTGTCCCAGAAAACCGAATGCCATTCCTCAAGCCAGCTGATTACGATCCTGCCCAGTACGAGTTGCTGCTGCGCATCTTTTGATGCTTGGCTGGCGGGATAAGTTCGAAAAATTCGATCCGCTTCCCAATCTGAAAACGGATGTCAATAATCACGGCCCCTTCAGTACGGACAACATCGGCTACAACTACGAATATCCGGAGGGTAGCTACGAACTGCGAAGTGAGATTGTCAACGAACATCTAGCCTATCAGCAAGGACTGATGTATTTCCTGACCAATGATGATCGAGTACCTCCTGAAGTGCGATCCGACATGTCAGCCTGGGGTTTGACGAAGGATGAGTTTCAAGAAAATGGTGGTTGGAGCCACCAGATTTATGTCAGGGAGGCTCGTCGCATGGTGGGTTCTTATGTAATGACAGAAAATGATTTGACAGAGCATATTGATACTCCATACTCGGTGGGAATGGGCTCGTATACACTCGACTCACACAATGTCCAACGCTATGTCGGAACGGATGGATATGTCCATAACGAAGGTGACATAGGGGTCCATATTCGTCCTTATGAGATCGCCTATGGAGCTCTCCTCCCGAAAGAGGATCAATGCCAGAATTTACTAGTTCCTGTTTGTGTTTCGTCCAGTCATATTGCGTTCGGCTCGATTCGCATGGAACCAGTGTTCATGTTGCTTGGGCAGTCTGCTGCAACAGCGGCGGCATTGGCCACTGATTTAGACGTTTCTGTGCAGCAGGTGCCCTATGAGCAACTCGAAGAACGCTTACTAGCTGACGGCCAGGTGCTACACAATCCAGCGGAAAAGAAAAAAGCAGAATCGCCGCCTCAACGTGCTGATTTGAGAAATCACGTCGGTCATTGACGCAAAATCTATTGTGGTACTTCCTTGAGCATAGCTCAAGGCAGAAATAACAAAGCTAGAGATATTCTTATGATCGATGGGCTGAAGGTGGAAGTTCCATCGCACAGCATTAGCCCCAACGCCGGCAAATAACTTGTGCCGACTCTTCACCTCCAAAACACAAGATAGCGGTAGAACGCATCCTCGGGGCTTGTGCGTGGTCATGCGTACAGATATGGTTATCGCTGGATTTCGAACACCTGGAGGACATGGCGATGACGGACGGCGATCGAGAGGCGATTAGGGCATTGGAGGCCCAAGGCTTTGAAGTCCGAACTACCGATACCGCCCCTATCAGCTGCGGGAAAGGGATCTGCTACCTAACCCGGGAGAATATCGGCAAGGGATTCTTTGGGGAGACTGAAACCCTGGCTATTGCAAAGGCGGTTGAATGGGCGGGGAAATTTGGGTGGTGAAGGATTATTTCGAAGCTTGCAGATATCGTTTGTTCGTATTAGTGCAACGGACTTCGCAAACATTGAACGGATTATTCGCAAAGGCTATGCAGATACTTTTACATCATTTCAAAGAAAACTGAAACAGGAAAGCGAGTACCTAGTTTAGTCGCATGGAATCGCTCCGGAGAGCAATGCATCGAGTTTAATATTGTGGCAGTTTACAGAGGCTATCCAAGAGTTTCATTGTTATTAGAATAGAGGAAATTCGTAAGTTCTCGACCGACGGGAGTTATCATGAGTAGCGAATTGTCTTCTGCGGTAGAGACCGTATCGTCAGCAATCGAACAGGGCTTCGATCCAGTCGCGGTTGTGGAATACCTAGGCGGGGTTCCAGCTATTGCAGTTGCTGGTGGGAAGCTTGCTCTCACATCTCTGTTTAGGAGCTATTGCGATGATTTGATAAAAGAATTCAAGAAAAGGGAAAGCCGACAAGAAGATCCCTGAAGACTTTGAAAAAACGATCCACGGAGCGACTCTCTTCCAAGAAACACTAAACGCATTGTGAGAAGCACGTGACCAAGAGAGGGCTGAAACGATAAAGCTAGTATTCCTGGGGATGGCATCGAATCCTGTAAAAGACTCACTGAATCAGATTCAGCAACTTCAAGTAATCCGGCTGGCGGCAGAATTGACAACGTGGGAAGTCGTTCTAATCAATGCTTTGGAGCGATATAAAAAAGAGACGTTTAATCCTGCAGCAGCGGAACGTTGGGCAAACGCTAGGCAAGAGGGACAGAATCACATTCGCAATTTAGCGAAAGACAAGAATCCTGAATTTACTCATTGGCTAAGTTCAACTTTCGCACTAAGTGCTAGCATTCTTGACCAACCGAAAGAGCCCCCTTCACGATACGTTTAGTATATTAAAAACCGAACGTGTCACTCAGGAGGCTCCCATGAATATCGTATCTTCTTTTGCCGTGATGTTGCAAGAGTTCGCCGTGGTTATGACCACTCACACGTTGACGAATTTCTCTCTGCTGGTCTCTGGCTGGATTTTTCGCCGCGACGGAACATCACCAGCATGATCGTGGCAGCAGGCATGGCTGGTGTAAAACATCATTCGTCGTTTCACCGGGTGTTCGCAGCCGCACGGTGGTCGTTGGATGCTTTTGGCTTGGCCACCTTTCGGCTGATCGAGCCGCATCTGGATCCCGAACAACCGGTTCTCCTGTCGCTCGATGATACATTGGCTCACAAGCGAGGTTTGAAAGTCTTCGGTGCGGGAATGCAGCACGATCCGCTGCAATCCAGCCGCGGTCATACGGTCACCGCGTGGGGATTGAATTTCGTCGTGCTGTGTGTGATCGTCCATTTCCCGCTCTGGCCGGAGCGTCCCTTCTCATTGCCGGTCTTGGTGAGGCTGTATCTGAACAAGAAGCAAGCTGCCCGTTGGGGCGCAAGTATCGTACACGCCCCGAATTGGCCGTCTTGATGCTGTATATTTTGTGCAAACACCGTCAAATCAAGCATTTTCATGTGGTGGCCGATACCGCCTATGGGGGGGCCAGCGTGTTGGGGAACTTGCCGAAGAACTGTGATTTGACCAGCCGGCTGGGACAAGACGCCCGGTTGTACAGCCCGCCTCCAGCACCCACTGGGAAGCGTGGCCGCCCTCGCGTGCGGGTGACAAGTTGCCCACTCCTGGCGAGATGCTTGACGGCCGTGCAGCTCACCAGGAACTCGACATTTACGGTCGCAGTCAGAAGATTCGTATTACCGACCAGGTAGCGCGAAGATTCCAAGTCCCCGATCGGCCGCTGCGAATTGTCGCCGTCGAGGCGCTCGGCGGAGGACGCGGCCGGGAGGCCTTTTACTCGACCTGTGTGACTGCCGCAGCCGTCGAGGTGCTGATATGGTACTCCTGGCGTTGGAGTGTGGAAGTGACGTTCCATGATAGCAAACAGCATTTGGGCTTTGAAGAACCGCAGGGGTGGACCCGTAAGTCGGTGGAACGGACCTGTCCGATGGCGCTGCTGTTGTACTCGCTCGTCGTGGTGTGGTTTATCAAGGAAGGTCATCGTCATCATCACCGAAGGTGTGTCCCTGGTATCCGCACAAACGACATGCTTCGTTTGCCGACATGCTGGCCACATTACGCCTAGCCCGCATTTCTCACTGAGTTAATAACCCAAGTCGCCCTTTGTTGCGTAAAAGTCTTTGTTGTAGGACTTTTTCGCACACGAAAGGAGCGACTTGGTTATGACAGAGTGTACAGGACAATCGTTGGAATTTCATCCCCTCGCTCGGCGGCAAGTGACGGGTCGATTCGATGCCCCGGCTATTACTTCCGACGCGGGGGGCCTGTTGCTCCGCGAGTTGGATGCCAAGTTTGATTTCATCAAGCAGTTCGCCCACTGCTTTGATGATTATCGCAATCCAGAACTGACGGTTCATTCACTTGAAGAACTGCTGTCGCAACGGGTGTTTGGCATCGCGCTGGGTTATGAAGACCTGAATGACCATGAAGACTTGCGTCACGACCCGCTCATGGCCGTGCTGGCCGGCAAGACCGATCCTGCGCCGGAAGAGGGATTTGCCCTGGCGGGCAAGAGTACCCTCAATCGGCTGGAGTTGACGCCCGTAGGGGCGAATGAACAGAGCCGTTACAAAAAGATCGTAGCCCGTCATGGTGAGATCGAAGACTTCTTTGTGGACGCTTTCTTACAGGTCCATCCCCAGCCTCCAGAACGCATCGTCCTCGACTTGGACGCCACCGACGATCCGCTCCATGGTCATCAGTTGGGACGCTTCTTTCACGGCTACTACAAGTGCTACTGTTATCTGCCGCTGTATATCTTTTGTGGCTCCCATCTGCTTTGTGCCAAGTTGCGTCCTTCCGACATCGACGCGTCTGCCGGTTCGGTGAAGCAACTCGAGCGGATCGTCGGGCAGATTCGCGCTGCGTGGCCAAACGTGCAAATCGTCATTCGCGGAGACAGCGGATTCTGCCGGGAGAAGATCATGAGCTGGTGCGAGGCGAACGGAGTTGATTTCGTGCTAGGATTGGCGAAAAACGCCCGCTTGAAGCGAATTCTTGGCAAAGCGCTGCACGAGGCGAAAGCACAATTCGAGGCGACTGGCACAGCGGCGCAGCGTCTACCAGGATTTTCGTTATCAAACCAGAAAGAGCTGGAGCCGAGAGCGACGTGTCATTGGCAAGGCCGAACATCTGGCCAAGGGAGAGAACCCACGCTTTGTGGTCACCAGTTTGTCGACCGAAGATTATGAGGCGGCGACCGTTTATGAAAAGGAGTATTGTGCCCGCGGTGACATGGAGAATCGCATCAAGGAGCAGCAATTGCATCTTTTTGCGGACCGGACGAGTGCCTCCACCATGCGCGCTAACCAACTTCGACTCTGGCTTTCGAGTGTTGCTTACGTCTTGGTCAACACGCTCCGTGAGGTGGGCTTGCAGGGAACCCAATTCGCCAAAGCGCAATGTGACACGATCCGGCTGAAACTGTTCAAAATCGGCGCGGCGATTCGTGTTACCGTTCGTCGGGTATGGGTCTCGTTCTCGCAGAGCTACCCCTATGCCGAGACTTTCTTACAAGTCTTCCAGAACTTGAGCAACCTCCCGAGACCCGCCCCGGGTCGGCTGTAACTCTGGCGATTGCGATCCAATTCAAATCTCGAACGTGTGTCCCAGGCACCGGTACGCGCACAGAAAGAAAAAACCCCCGATCAGGATTCCCTAGCTTCACACCAAGACAGGTTAGACCTCTCCCTGAGCCGGCCCATGAACGTGACGAAACCTTGCCAGACGGTCCGCTCTACAATAAAACATCGACCGTTGGCCCTGTGAGAAATGCAGGCTAGAAAGTACACGAGAATTAATTTCTCACCCTGGGTTTAACCGGCCCAGGCAAGCAAAAAATCAGCCGTGTCTTGCAGCGACTTACCCAACTCGCGGCGTAAACCAGGCCGATCATCCGATCGGATGATAGCAAAAAGTGCGAAAGTTGAACTCTGTGTACTCTTAAAAAACAACCAATGCATCCTGCTTGCAACTGAATCGTTAGTAAACAATGCGAATTCGCTTGCTGTACTTGGCCCGCGAACCACTCGAAAAAACGCAAAAACAATGTCCTCTATTTTGAGGATTCAAATCAAATGGCTGATAACGGGCTCATGCAACAACTTTGGAAATAATTCTTTTTCATGACCATTAGCGTCCTTTTGCGGGCAGTTCTCTTTTCAGCCTGAGGCAAGGAGCATAGGATTCGTGTTGGACAATCATGGAGAATTTCGCTGGTTGTCTCAAGAAACATTTTGATCGACTTCTCCTTTACCTCTTGGTTCTAAAAACTTCGCAGAGAATGATAGCGATTGTTACCGCATACCAATAAAAAAACCCCGTCGAGCACCGAGGTGCTGCGACGGGGCCGGAACAGAGAAGAGGCCAAATGTTTCGTGGGGGGGATAATATAGATTAGGCAAACACCTTCCACAAATGTGCGGGCGGGTTGACTGAAGAAACACTTGTCCCGAATTCCCTTGATCCACCATAATCATACCCAACCAGGATTCTGTGTCCAGCTTTTTCGCAAGAAACTTCGAGAGTTTTTTCCCGTTTCCCTGTTCAATTTTGATACGTTCAGCCCTTACTACGCAACCGGCAAGGTCCTATAAGGTGTTTAATAACAAGGGGTTTCATACTTGCCTCTCAATTGGGTTCGCAAGAACCAAAGAGTTGCAAGTAATTTACCCCCCATTGTGACCATTTACCCTAAGAGGCGAAACTCATGCCAGAAACCGCGATGCTCCTAGATACTTGCAAAAAAGCTGCCTATGCCGGCGCGAAAGAGCTCATGCAATGGCGAAACCGCTTTTCTAGCCGCGAGAAATCCATGCACGACTTGGTAACTGATGCCGATCTGGCATCACAGGAAGTAATTCAAAAGGTGATTCACACCACGTTTCCTAATCATGGCTTTTTGGGTGAAGAAACCCCCGACTTCTCCCAACTCGACTTACCCTACTGTTGGATCGTTGACCCTTTGGACGGTACAACCAATTATGTACATGGCTTTCCCTGCTATGCCGTCTCGATTGCGGTAACCCAGAGGGGGCAACTCGTCGCAGGTGCTATCTATGACCCGCTTGCTGAGGAGTGCTTTTTGGCCACTCTGGCGGAGGGACACACTCAACGGTGAACCGATTCGAGTCAGCTCTACGACACAGCTCAAACAGTCATTGGTGGCGGTCAGTTTCCCACCCGAAATCCACAACGACTCGCCCGACATTCAAGCCTTCCTCCGCGTAAGTCCCGCCTGTCAGGCAGTCCGCCGCACCGGTTCCGCGGCTCTCAACACTAGCCTACGTCGCCAGCGGTCGTCTGGACGCCCACTGGGCTTCGTCGATCCACAGTTGGGACTCTGCAGCCGGCGTGTTGCTCGTCGCCGAAGCAGGCGGCGTTGTCCGCTCTTTCGCTGGCAACGATTACATTATTGCCACCGGCGACTACTGCGTAGCGAGTACCCCGGAGTTGTTTGAAGAAGTGCATGGGTTGTTGCATTGTGAGGGAACCTCTTGAAAACATCCCTCATCGAATTCAGATCGGAACGTTGGCGATGAGATAACTCGAGTCGGAGCCTTAACTCGGACCGCAGGCGGTTCGGCTAGGAACACTTATCCCAAAACTTCACGCGGCTAAGCCCGTTCGTCGGCTTTGGTCACGTCGGGGATATCCTCACCCAAGGCCGTGGCCAATGCGATCTGGTGGTCCTGTTCTTGGATCAGAATCTGGCGAAGGTGCTCGGCGATTGCGTATTCTCCGAGCGCCTCACATTGCCGTACGCGCTGGCGGTAGTTACGAATCGTCTCGTTCTCGTTCTCCAAGTCAAAGCGGAGCATTTCTTCGGCCTTGTCGGAGATCTTGACTTTTTTGGGAGTGACCGACGGCATGCCACCCAGGTAATCGATCTGATTAGCAAGCGTGATGGCATGTTGCAGCTCTTCGCCAGCATGCACGGCCAACTCGGCCGCGATGTTCATGTACTTGGCCCCAGTGATCACTTGAGAATAGACGACGTAAGCGATGATCGCTTGATACTCTCGCTCGAGATCTTGGTTGAGCAGTTCGATTAACTCTTTACGACTGGGTTGAGTATTTTTTTCAGCCATGATTAATCCGGGGTAGGGGAGTAAGGAATTGATTTGGAGCGAGCCAATATTCGTAAGCCCATGGGGCACTCCCTCAAGTTTATCGCTCGATGATAAGGTTCGTCAAACCAGTCAGTTACAGAATCAAGCACATTTTGGATCGCCAGAAAAGCAAGTAAAGTAACCCTACACAACAATCACTGCAGAACTGCCGCCGCGACAATTTGACGCTTTTGTGCGCACGTGATTGTAAGGAATTGAACACTTTGATTTCGAACGACCCCAGTTCGCCAACACAATCAAGTTGGCCAAAGCGAGGTATGAAGGGAGAATCCGAACAAGTTTCCTCCCATTCTCCAAGTGAGAATCGATGTAGAAACACCCGCCTACTCTTCCCGATGGGGGTCACCAATGCGCGGAGATACTCTGCCAATTGAGATTGCAGGTCCAGGAATTCCTGCCATTGGTCGAGCGACAAAATTGCGCTCTGTTCCCTTTCCTCGATCGTGGCCCCACGCACTATTCCTCGAGCACGTAGATGCAAGTATTCCAGGAGTTCGGATAGCTGGGCAGCCTGGCCAGCACTCATTGCAGCGGGCAAGTCGGGTGGATCAGGGATGTGCAAGGTACCCTGCATTTCCTCGGAAGCCCCCAGCTTTAACTCAAAGCTGAGCGATCCGGAACCTACTGGCACGGCAAGATCGCTGCTGGGGAACCTCTTTTTGCCGTTCGGACCCTCGCTCTGAAGTCCGTTGAGCCGGCCAGCAATTTCATCTCGGGTTCCATAAAGAAGCACCGAACGGCCCACCGCGATAACGTCTCCAAACCGCAGAATCCGCAAATGGGTATCTTCGCCATTCACCCGGGTGCCATTGGTGCTTTCCAGATCCGTGAGCACCAATTTGCTTTGATCCTCCTGAATTTTGATGTGGAAACGGCTAATCCGCTCGTCGTTGAGCTGAACGGAATTGCCTTCCTCGCGACCGATGGTGATCGGAGGAGCCAGATTACCAAATACTTGGCCGCGGTCGGCACCATCGAGAACTCGCAATGTCACGGTGGGCATGGCCGCTTTTCCGCCTCTCACGTACGATCGATTAGCTGAGAAAAACGCCTTAAACAACGCGTTTTCTTCAGTTTTCCTTATAACACGCCACTCGCCATGGAGCAAGCGAAATCCACGCCGATGCGGGATGCCAGTTCTAGAATGCTGGATTTTACTTCCTTTTCTAGCCCTTTGGGGGGCTGCAGATTTTACGCTGGCCTTCAAAAAAGACGCTTTGCTCAGTTCTGTCCTCCCCTCTAAAATGTAGCACGCCATTTGTTTGAAAAAGGAACTTCTATCTTATGCGGATTGCTTACCTCGACTGTGCCAGTGGAATCAGTGGCGATATGATGCTCGGCGCCCTGGTCGACGCCGGGGTGGAGCTGGGGGTGGTGCAGGCTAGCATCGACTCGTTGGGCCTGCCAAGTTGCCAACTGGTGGTCAAAGAGGTGAAAAAATGTGGATTTCGCGCATTGCAACTCACCGTCCAACATGAGCCCGAACATGCCCATCGCCATCTGCACCATATCGATGCCATGATTGAGGGAGCATACTCACCGACTCCCAGCGTGCTTTGGCCCGAAAAATCTTCATGCGTTTGGCCGAAGCCGAAGCTAAAGTTCATGGCACGACTATCGAAAAGGTCCATTTCCATGAAGTGGGAGCGGTGGACTCCATTGCCGACATTGTCGGCTCGGCCATCGCGTGGGACTTGCTGGGAGTGGACCGTATCGAGTGCTCGTCGGTTCCCACGGGAACTGGATTTGTCGAAATTGCTCACGGCCGCTGTGCGATCCCTGCCCCGGCAACCGGAGAATTGTTGCGTGGCATCCCGCTGGCAGAAAACTCGGTGGAAGGGGAACTGACCACTCCCACAGCGCCGCCATCGTTGCCTGTCTTGTGGATCAGTTTGGGCCACTCCCTGCCATGGCCGTGCAATCGATAGGCTATGGTGCGGGTAGAAAGGATTTCACGCATCCTAATCTGTTGCGATTGCTTGTCGGCGAAACAAGTGCCACGCCGATTTCCTTTCCGACCGATACGATTGCCTTGCTCGAAGCCAACCTGGATGACACCACCGGCGAAAAACTCGGGCATTGTGCAGAACTGCTCTGGCAAGCCGGCGCGTTGGATGTGGCGATGTCAGCAATCCAGATGAAGAAGGGTCGCCCCGGCGTCCTTTTGCAAGTTCAGTGCCGGGAGCCCAACGCGGAGAAGCTGGCCGAGATAATTTTCCGCGAAACCACGACCTTGGGCCTGCGGAGGTCTCGCGTGGAACGATTGGTCTTACCCCGAGAACTGGTCCGGGTGGAGACCCCGTGGGGCGAAGTGGCAGGCATTGTGGCCCATTTACCCGGTGGAACGAGGCGTTTTTCGCCCGAGTACGGTTCTTGCCGCCAAATTGCCGATACAATGCATATCACGCTAGCTGAAATCGATGAGGCTCGCGGCGAGCGTTTGCCGAATTGAATTGTTAAGTTGGGAAATAAGAGGATTTAAGGAATAGAACGTCATCTCGATTTCTTTCCTTTCTCCCAATTCCTTCCATTGCTCCTATTAATCAAAGCATGTCCATTCTTTCCGCCAGTTCCCCGGTCGCCATTTTAATGTTCCTGGTGGGCTGTGGCTTCATGGTCTCAATTCTACTCAAACGCTCTTACCGCTATTTAGGTAAGCAAAAGCGTTCGTCCGTCATCACAGGCCTGGAGCATCTTCCGCGCACCCAAATCAGCATGGGATGGAACTTTTCGCGACGCAGAAGCAATCAGCGAGCGCAAGGAAGTCGAGATGGCTGAATTGGCGCGAGATACTATCGGGACAACTTACGACCAAGATGATCGTGCTCGAACAATTGATCGCCGACAGCCAAAAACAGATCGACCGCATGGAAGATTTGCTTAAAGCAATGGAATCGGTCGGCGAGAGCGCCCGAACATAGAGCAGCCGATGGACTTGAACTATTTTGAGTAGAGAGTGGTCGCATCAGCGAACAAAGTAACAAATCCGCCCCCCTTCCGAGCAAGGATGAGCGAAGGCCTTTCTGCCAGCCTAAGCTTTAATTGCAATGGCCAACTCAGAAAAGTGAGGATCACGATGCTCGAATCAACAGACCGCCGCCGGTTTCTGACTGCCTCACTTACGGCTGCGACTGCACTTGCCGCAGCTCCTGTCAGAGCAATCGGGCCAATCACCCGCGTGCCGGGACATCAATTCAAACTGAGCCTGGCCGCCTACAGCTACCGCGATCTCTTGACTGAGAATCCTCCGAAACTTTCGTTGAGCGACTTCATCGAAGATTGTGCTCGCTTTGGTCTCGAAGGGACCGAGTTGACCTCGTACTATTTCCCCGACCCGCTCGAAGCAAGCTACCTGCGGCAACTTAAGGGCGAGTGCTTCCGCCAGGGGCTGGACATCTCCGGCACCGCGGGTTCGAAACGACTTTTGTCTACCTCCCGGCGATGAACGAGCGGCTGATATCGCCCATGTCAAACGCTGGATTGAATATGCCGACATGCTCGATGCCCCCGTCATTCGCATCTTTGCTGGCAAAATTCAGCCGGGACAAACGCTCGCCGCTGCCACGCAGTTGGTGATCGACGGCATCGAAGAGTGCTGTCAACACGCGGCCAAGTATGGAGTGTTTCTAGCCTTGGAAAACCACGGCGGAATCACTGCCGATGTCAATGACATTCTGAAAATAGTCCGAGGCGTCGAAAGCCCCTGGTTCGGTGTGAACATGGACACGGGCAACTTTCTCTCAGCCGATCCGTACGCCAACCTCGCAAAACTGGCCCCCTACACAATCAACGCCCAGGTGAAAGTAGTGATTCATCCCGAGGGGCGACCAAGTGAAGCGAGCGACTACAACCGACTTGCCGAGATCCTTAAGTCCGCCGGTTATCGTGGCTACGTGGTTCTGGAATACGAAGAAACCGGCGACCCCCGCCAAGAATGCGCAAAGGCGATTGAACAGTTGCGAGCGGCGTTTGCGTAGCAGCTCCGATTAGTTACCGAGCAGTATCCAAACGCTCAACTCGTTCATTGGGCACTGGCGGCCGTAATGACTTCTATGATGATTTGCTCGCGTCTGTGCAATGAAATCGCTGCATTCTTGGGGAATCTGTTGATATTATCTTCTTTCAGTTTCTTCAACGAATTTGGTGGGTGATGTCTTATGTTTTTGTCAAAGAAAAAAACTACTGAATTCGGTGAAGAACCCTAATAAATATGCTGGAGTTGAGCGATTGATAAGACCGCCACTCAGCAGCGTTCCAGTTGGATCGTTGGCCAGCGGGTGCCGAAGATGCTGCCATATTCTGCTTTCAATTCGGCGAAGTTGAGTGAGAGAAACTCATACAAGTGCCCAGGAGGATCTCGGGAAAGCCAGTCTTGGGCGAGGTGGTTCATGCGGGCATCGTAGTTGCGCTGCGACGGGCCGTGGGCATAGAAGCGGCCCGCATGGCGGCGAACATCGCCATCGAAATCGGGGCTGATGTGCCAAAGTTCGTGGAACACGGTCGAGAGCTTGTCTTCCAGAGACGTGTTGTGGAATCTCGGCAGATAGAAACTGACCAAATACAAGTATTCCCGGCCCTGAGGATCGGCGAGAGTTGGTATCTGCCATTCGACACCGCGAATTTTCTTTCGCCGGGCACCGGCTTGAAAACGGAGCGGTGTCAGTGAGGCATACATGCCGTGAGACACATCTCGGCGCGTCTGGCAAATACCAAACGCGATGCGTTCAATATCGATGTGCTGCATGTCGGGCGATCGCTCGACAATATCGCGGCAGAGTCGCCGCATTGCAGTAGTATAGTCGAAGCCAGCGCGGCAGCTTTCCATGGAAAACGATCACCGTGGGTACAAAAACAGCAGCGAGGGCATCGCTGCTGTTTGGATTCGATCTCTTGGGGAAGCGATTTTACTCAGTTTTCTCTTCTGCTGCCGTTTCTTCGGCGATTGCCTCAGTATTCTCTGGAGCAGCTTCGACGGCTGCTTTTTCTTCGACAGCTTCTTCTTTGGTTGGGGAATCCTCAAGCGGCGCGTCATCGAAGGAAGGACGCTCGCTCCGTTCCACTATTCGATCGCGAACGCCAACGAACTCTAAGATAGCTCGCGTGCCGGCATCACCGAGTCGAGGTTGGGCCAGTCGGACGATGCGAGTATAGCCACCGGGGCGATCAGCAAAGCGAGGGGCAATCTCGGCGAATAAGATGCTGACTGCCTGCTTGTCACCCAGCAATTGAACGCAACGACGCCGAGCGGCAACCTGAGGGGCAATTGCATTGGCCCAGGCAGTCCAGCGATCACTAGTGCGCCAGGTTTTCCACTCTTGGCTGCCTCGATCAGCGGTTGTGCCATGCTCGGCTGCCGCTTCTTGGGCAGAGAGCGACCGACGCGCAATGGTAATACATTTCTCGACCAACGGGCGCACTTCCTTGGCTTTGGCGATGGTCGTGACAATGCGGCCCTTGATCTTGGGCGTATTTTCATCGAACTCGGCGTCGCGTTCGGTAAGGATCAGAGCGCTGGCCAAATTTTTGAGCAGAGCGCGTTGATGGTTCGGGTTGCGGCCAAGTTTGCGGCCTTTTCTTCGATGTCTCATGACAATGTCTCTTAGTGGGCGTCGCCCGTGAAACTGAGCCAACGTCAAATGCTGGCGGGTGTGTATTGAATTCTACAAAGTGCTACTGGGAGCGGTGGGAACTCGCATTCCCAAATGCAAACCGAGGTCACGCAGTTTTTGACGAACCTCGGCCAAAGTGGTTTCGCCGAAGTTGCGGACTTCGAGCAATTGATCTTCGTTCTTGGAAACTAAATCCCGAACAAACAGGATGTGCTCCGCCTCCAAGCAGTTGCTGGCTCGCACCGAAAGATTCAGCTCGGAGATGCTCATGTTGAACATCGCTTCGAGGGCGTATCGAGTCCCATGCTGGGACTGCCCCCCGAGTGGGGGCGTGAACTTGGGGACCTAGTTCGGTGTATTGGACAAAAGGGGTGAGATGCTTGCGGAGAATCTTGGCTGCCTCGACCATTGCCATCTCAGGATTGATTGAGCCATCGGTCTGAACTTCTAGAACCAAGCGGTCGTAGTTCGTCTTTTGTCCGACACGAGTCTCTTCGATCGCGTAGCGTACCGCGACTAACAGGACTGAAGATCGCATCAATCGGAATGATGCCAATCTCTTGGATGTTGGCACCATGCTCGGTGGAAGGGACATAGCCACGACCGTTTTCGACGACCATTTCCACGACAAATGGGACATCATCGGTCAGATTGGCAATCACCAAATCTTTGTTGATTACTTCGACCGACTCATCCGTTTCAATGTCAGCCGCTGTGACTGGTCCGGCCGTGTTTCGTTCGACACGCAGGACTTTGGTCGAGTCGCTGTAGTTCTTGACCACAAGGCTCTTAATGTTGAGCACGATGTCGGTGACATCTTCTAGTACGCCAGGAATGGTGGTGAATTCGTGTTGAGCGTTGTGTACTTTAATCTGCGTGACGGCACTTCCTTCCAAACTGGAAAGCAGCACCCGTCGGAGACCATTACCAACCGTCGAGCCAAAGCCTCGCTCAAATGGCTCGGCGATGAATTTTCCATAGGTTGCAGAAAGAGATTCGACTTCGCAAACAACCTTACTCGGCAGTTCGAGACCACGCCAACGAATATGCATTGGATACCTCCACCCATTCTAAAAATAGCGGAATATGAAATCTGACTTGAAGGAATCGCGCACGTTATCGCGAGCACAACTCGACAATTAACTGTGTTTGGATTGGCAGTGAAGCATCCTCGGCAAGTGGCAAACGGCTCACGATGCCTTCAGGGATGTCACCAGCAGAAACTGAAAGGTAATCCGGGACATCGCGAGGCTGCTCAGCCAGCACACTGCGAACCAAGTCCAAACTCTTGGCCCGATTCTTCACTCGAATAACGTCGCCAACGTTCACCATGGTACTGGCAATATCACAACGGCGTCCGTTGATCGTCACATGGCCATGATTCACCAACTGGCGGGCAGCGCTGCGGCTGGCACCGAAGCCCATGCGATACACAACATTGTCCAAGCGGCGTTCCAGAAAACCCAACAGCGAATCTCCCGTGTTGCCCTTGCTGCGTTCAGCTCGTTCGAAATAGCGACGAAACTGACGCTCCAGCACACCGTAATAATGCTTCACCTTTTGTTTTTCTCGCAGGTGAAGGCCGTAATCGGTCATCTTGCCTCGGCGCGATTGTTGTTGGCCGGGGGGATTCGGACGACGATCGATCGCACACTTGGAGGTATCGCAGCGAAACCCTTTGAGAAACAGCTTCATGCCGTCGCGACGGCATAAGCGGCAAACTGGACCTGTGTATCTTGCCATGGACTAAATCATCTTTACTTGTAGTTGTGAGGTAGTGTTGTTTTGACGCAATTACACGCGTCGCTTTTTGCGGGGACGACAACCGTTATGTGGCAACGGTGTGACATCTTCAATGGATTTGACTTTGAGGCCAGCAGCTTCCAGGGCAGTGATCGCACTCTCGCGACCGCTACCGGGGCCCTTTACTTTGACATCCACATCCTTGACGCCAAATTTTTTCGCCTTTTCAGCGGCCTGCTGGGCAGCACTCTGGCCAGCAAAGGGCGTGCTCTTGCGACTTCCCTTGAAGCCACTCGTGCCGGCACTGGCCCAGCAGAGTGTGTCTCCCTTGGTGTCGGTGATCGTTACCGTCGTGTTGTTGAAGGTGGCCTTGATATGGGCGAAGGCTACGGTCACATTTCGACGCACCGTCTTCTTTTTCGTTTTGTTCGTTTTAACTTGTTTTGCCACTGGTCGGCTTTCTCCCAACGAAATATATGGATCAAAAAAACTTGTTGCGGTAGGAGGATAACTTGAACGACGAAAGTCCCCTCGATGCTCCTCGCATAACTATCTGAGGTCTTTAACGCCCTTCTTGCCAGCCACGGTCTTTTTGGGACCTTTGCGAGTGCGGGCATTTGTCTTGGTGCGCTGGCCTCGGACTGGAAGGCCACGGCGATGACGAAGTCCACGGTAGCAAGCGATGTCGCGAAGTCGGGAGATATTCTGACTCACTTGACGACGCAATTGACCTTCAACGACATAGTCTTTGTCCAACAAAGCAGCCAAGCGTGCGACCTCGTCTTCACCCAAATCGCGTGCACGAGCTTGGGGGGCGATGCCCGCCTTGTTGCACAATTCCCGGGCGATCTTGGGCCCGACTCCGTAGAGATATGTCAACGAAATCACGATCGAACGATCCGTCGGGATATCGACACCTAACAAACGGGGCATCTGCTATCTACTCCAAAAGGCCGCTCAAGTTTTCAAAGTGAACGGCGGACAAAAAAACTAAAACCTTGGCAGATCCAATGGAAGCTCGCACAAAGGGTGCAATCGACCGTTGTAAAACTGTCTTTACGGCAAAAACTTCCGCACACTATCAACCTTGTCGTTGCTTGTGGCGAGGGTTGCTGCAGACGACGTAAACTACGCCTCGGCGGCGGACCACCTTGCACTTATCGCACATGCATTTAACGCTGGCTCGAACTTTCATCTCTCATCTCGTATTAAAGGGATGGGTCTCTTGTAAAGGGAATGGCTCTTACCAAAAAGACCGGGCTCCCGCTGCGAGTCTTAGGGACTCGCGAAACATGTCAATATAGACCTTTTCTGCCCCTGGCTTCAAGGCCTTCCGCACAGAAGTGGGCCGGTTTTTCTTGGCAATTCTGTGAGAGTGAACAAATAGGGGAATCTTGACCCGGCTCAGACGGCAATTTCGTTCATCTCCGCTGGACTAGGGGCTACAGTCAGAGAAATCGGTCCTTCGGAGGTGATCGCTAGAGTATGCTCAAAATGCGCACTAAATTTGCCATCCTTGGTTACCTGGGTCCACTGATCTCGAAGCGTCTTCACTCGTTTAGTCCCCATATTGACCATTGGCTCGATAGCAATCACCAGTCCAGGCTCAATCCGAAAATCTGCACTGCCTCGTAAGGTGCGGCTTGAGTAGTTTGGCACCTGAGGGTCTTCGTGCATATCGCGACCGATACCATGTCCCACAAAGCATTCGACTGTCGAAAAACCATGGTCGGCAACATACTGGGCCATCTCTTCGGCGATCTGACTCCAATAGGTCTTCTCGGAGAGCAACTCGATTGCCAGATCCAAGACCCCTTCGGTCACGTCGAGTAATTCCTGCACCTCGGGGCTGACTCGGCCTACAGGATATGTGCGTGCGGCATCCCCACACCATCCATTGAGCCGACAGCCGGTATCAATGCTGACGATATCGCCTTCCTGAAGGGGGCGATCGTTGGGGATCCCATGTACCACGGCCTCGTTGACCGACATACAGGTCACTGCTGGAAAGGGACGCTTTCCTTTAGTTGAATTGGGGTAGTTCTTGAACAATGGGATCGCACCAAGGCTATCAAAATGTTTTTCGACGGCACGATCAATCTCAGCAGTTGTCGCTCCTGGGCCAATCATTTCACCAGCAATCTGATGTGCTTTCCAGACAGCAAGTCCAGCCTGGCGCATTAGAGCGATCTCACGTGGTGACTTAAGCTGAATCATGAAAAATCTATAGTATCCGTTGGCGAAATACAATTTCCAACAAAGTCCAATCGATTAGGCTCCAAAATACAACGGTCAAGTACTCGATGTTTTATGTACTTTGGACAGCAGCCATGATCCGATCGAATACTTCATCGGTAGTGCCCGTTCCTTCTATATTATGCAGAATACCGCGCTGACGGTAATAATCCAACAGGGGGCGGGTAAGCTCATCGTACTGCCTGAGTCGCTCGGAAACCACTTTACCAACGTCGTCTTCTCGACCGCGGCCCGCCAACCGCTGGTGTAAGATATCGGTAGGGACCTGAATTTCTAGAACCACCGCCAGCGGCTTGTTGTTCTGCTCAAGCCATTCGTCCAATGCACGAGCCTGGGGGACAGTGCGGGGAAAACCATCGATAATTGTTCCCTGGGCACACTCGGCAGCAGCCAGTTTGTTGAACACGATTTGCTGCACAAGATGATCTGGGACAAGTTGTCCCTGCGTCATGTAACGGGTGGCTTCTTTGCCCAGTTCAGATCCGGCAGCCGCTGCCTCGCGGAGCATGTCTCCAGTCGATAATTGAGGGACCTGCATGTGCTTTGCCAAGCGCGAGGATTGGGTACCTTTACCAGCGCCAGGCGGCCCGATGAAAACAATCTGCATGACTAACTCAGGTCCCACTACCATTCGCTTTTTTGCGGGGCAGTTCAGCATCATTCCGGGGCTGCCAGCTTCCTATGATTTTTCTAGCAGACCCGAGTAGTTACGCATTACCAAATGACTGTCAATCTTTTGTACCAAATCGAAAGCCACGCTCACTGCAATCAAAAGCCCTGTGCCACCATAGAAGCTCGCCAAGCGGTAGGGAACTCCCATAGAAGTAGAGATGACCGTCGGGATGATCGCTACTAAGGCCAAGAAACCAGCACCCACGTAGGTGATGCGGAACATGACCTTTTCTAAGTAGTCTGCAGTTCGCTTTCCAGGCCGATAACCGGGGATGAAAGAACCGTAGTTCTTGAGGTTATCCGATACATCCTTTGGGTTAAAAGTGATCGCAGTCCAAAAATAACAAAAGAAGTAAATAAGCGCGACATAAAAGAGCACGTAAGTCAATGAATCCCGGGAAAATGCCTCGCTGGCCCAACTAAAGAAGTTGTCCCAAATTCCACCGGCTTTCCAGGTGAAATTGTTCAATTGCGTGAATACCAATGCAGGCAACATCAACAGGCTGCTGGCAAAGATAATTGGCATCACGCCCGCTTGATTAACTTTCAGGGGCAAGTATTGCCGCGTCCCACCATAAACCTTTCGACCGCGCACATGCTTGGCACTCTGCATGGGGATCCGCCGTTGGCCGAGGGTGATATAGACCACTCCCGCGACGACAGCGACAAACATGATAGCTAGCATGAGCAATTGTTCGATGCCCAGTTTGCCTCCGGCTCCACCGCCTAGCTCCAGCGACGCCTGTTTAATCAATTCGTAGCCAGCACCAGGCATCGCTGCCAGGATACCTGCCATAATCAAGAGGCTGATCCCATTGCCGATGCCGAATTCGTCAATTTGCTCGCCGATCCACATTAAGAAAACTGTGCCGGCCGTCATGGTAAGCACTGCCACGACTTTCCAGCTAAACATTAGTGATCCGGTATCTGGATTCAGGTAGGCGCTATCGACCAATTGCATTGGAACAATGTAGGCATTCACATAGACCCAGCTTTGAATCAGACAAATCAAAACGGTAGCGTAGCGCGTGTATTCGTTGATTTTCTTCCTGCCGGCCTCCCCTTCTTTTTGCAAGCGCTTCGAGCGGTGGATAAACGCTGCCCAGAAGCTGGAAGATAATGGAAGCAGAAATATAGGGCATGATGCCCAATCCGAAGATCGTCACTTGCGTGAGTTGGCTGGCGCTGAAGACGGCCACCTGCTGAAGGACGTCGGTCATACCGCCTGCCTGACCGCTGGTGGCGGAAGCTTGCACTTTGTCAGGGTCGACAATCGGCAGAGGAATTTGAAAACCGAGCCGATAGATGGCCAAGAGCCCCAGCGTGAGCAGGATTTTTTGGCGCAACTCGGGGATTTGCCAGATGACGCGTACTTTTTCCCACATAGCTCTATCCTATGGTAAAACTGCCAGCCGAACATCGCGACATTGCGATCTTAGGTTGGAAGTTTTCGCTCCCCCCAGCAGTGACTCTGCAGCTCCTTCCAGTGGAGCAGGTTCGAGTAGACTGGGATTGGTTGGACTCCTTACGACTTCTTGATTGCCTTCTGCTGTCTGCTTGCGCTGTTTTACAGCTACCGGAGTCTTACCCGGCAAAACCACCCGCTCGCATCCTGCTTTTTCGATCTTCTCGATCGGCGGACTTACTGAATTGATGAGCGCTGATTTTCAGCTTCTTTGTCAATTCGCCATCTCCGAGGATTTTCAGAGCGTCGAAACGTCCCTTAGCCAAGTTCTTGGCAGCCAACGCTTCGATAGTAACTTCCTCACCAGCTTCAAACGCCTTATCAATTTGGCCGACATTTACGACGGCGACTTCGATACCGAACCGATTGTGAAAGCCTCGCTTGGGAACACGTCGAACCAAGGGAGTCATGCCACCCACCCAAATGGAGAGCCGCGAAACCCCCGAGCGAGAGCCTTGACCCTTGTGGCCACGACCCGATGTTTTGCCGTGTCCACTGCCTGGACCACGACCGATTCGTTTCCGCTTCTTGTTCTTATTAATGCCGCGATGGACGTCGTTGAGAATCATGACAGGGTCACTCCGCGTAAGCGTTCTACATCAATTTGGGGACGCAACTGGTTCAGCGCATCCATGGTCGCTTTGACCAGGGTGACCGGATTGGTCGAACCGAAACTCTTGGTGAGGATATCGTGAATCCCTGCTGCTTCGCAAACTGCCCGCACGGCAGATCCTGCGATCACACCGGTACCAGCCGATGCGGGGACAAGAATCACTCGAGCAGCGCCGAAATGACCCTTGACCACGTGGGGAATCGTGGAATCCTGACGGGCAACGGTGACCATGCTTCGCATTCCCTCTTTGACGGCCTTTTCCACGCTCGGAGGGACTTCGTTGGCCTTGCCATAACCCCAGCCCACCTTGCCTTTACCGTCTCCCACGACCACCATCGCGGCAAAGCTGAAGCGACGACCACCTTTGACCACCGCGGAACACCGCTTGATCTTGACGACCTTTTCCATCAGCTCGCCGGTACGCGGGCCATCATCTTCTGATTTCTTTTTGCCTCGAGCTGGACCAGCCACGTTTGTTTCTCTCCAACGATTTGGTTTGACAGTGAGTCAGTGAGTAGATGAGCCGTATGCATGCCCATCAATTATTCACATACTCATCAATTCATTTAATTAGTTATATCTAAAATTGTAACCCACCTGCTCGAGCCGCGTTGGCTAATGCGGCCACGCGACCATGATACTTGCAAGAACCACGATCAAAACAGACCTCGGTCACTCCCTTCGCAGTAGCCCGCTCGGCAATCAACTTGCCAATCGCTTCCGCCGCGGCACAATTGCCACCATATTTCAGTTTTTTGGCCAAGGCTTTGTCCGACGTCGAAGCACTTGCCAAAGTAACTCCCGCAATATCGTCGATCACCTGCACCGTGATATTGCGAAGGGTCCGGTTGACAGACAGACGAGGTTTGTCGGCGGTGCCGCGCACGCGTTTGCGGATGCGATAGGTACGGCGCTGGCGTTGTTTGCCAAGTGCTTTATTATGGTCCATTGTCTTATCTCTTTCACCTATTTTGCGGTCTTACCAGCCTTGCGACGAACTTGCTCTCCCTCGTAGCGGATCCCTTTACCCTTGTAAGGTTCCGGCTTACGTACGGCACGAACTTCGGCGGCAAATTGCCCTACTTTTTGCTTGTCGGTCCCTCGGATGACAACATGCGTTTGATCCGGACAGGTGACTTCCACCCCTGCAGGAATCGGCTTTTGGATTTCATTCGCAAAGCCGACTCGCAGTTGTAGCACATTGTTCTGGATTGCACCCAGGTAGCCAACGCCATGGATTTCTAGTTTTTTCTCGTAGCCTTCGGAAACACCAACGACCATATTCTGAATAAGGGCCCGAGTCAGTCCGTGGAGGGCGCAGCTTGAACGGTTGTCTTCTTTGCGGGTGACAACGACTTCTTTGCCATCGTCAGAGACTGCGACCTCGATTTCTGGGCGATGCGACCAGACGAGCTTGCCGAGTTTTCCCTCAGCAGTGATTTCGCGCTGCCGACACATTCACTTTGACGCCAGACGGGACAGTAATTGGTTTTTTTCCGATACGGGACATTTTTAGCTCGTAGCTGTTATTCGTTAGTTATTAATCGTAAGTAATGCCGCTGTCTGGCTAACTACTAATGACTAATGGCTAACCCCTTTTTCACCATAATTCACACAAAACTTCGCCGCCCAAATTCTTTTGGCGAGCTTCACGATCACTGATCACTCCTCGACTGGTGCTGATGATCGAAATGCCTAATCCATTGAGGATGGGACGCAGGTCGGTTGCCCGACTGTATACACGACGACCCGGCTTGCTCACCCGCTTAATATGGCGGATAACTCTCTCCCCGTTAGGACCATATTTCAGATCGATGCACAATTGCGAACCCGGGGCATTGGAAGCATCTTCTTCGCGCCAATCCCAGATGTAACCTTCACGCTTGAGCACTTCGGCAACACCGCGCTTCACTTTGGAGTGCGGCATTTCGACGACGGGCCGTTCAATGCAAACAGCATTGCGAATGCGGGTAAGCATATCGGCAATTGGGTCGGTCATCATAGTTTTTAAATTCCCTAAAGGGTTCTCACTAATCTCAGTAGACGAATGTTGAAATACCGATTGACGAAGGAATACCTAAATCTGTATGACGAAGTAGTCTTTGTCGATTCGTCATTTGCTATTCGTCATTCTTTGGTACTTGCTCATTCGTGATTCGTCATTTCCAAATTACCAACTCGCCTTCTTGACGCCAGGAATCAAGCCACGATCTGCCAACTTGCGGAAGCAAATTCGGCAAATGCCAAACTTGCGATAAACGGCGCGTGGCCTACCGCACAGTTTACATCGCGATTCGATTCGCGACGAAAACTTCGGCTTTCTTTCAGCCTTCGCGATTTTCGATTTACTTGCCACGGGGGTCGTTGTCCTTTCGTTGGTTTACTAATTGAAGTAATTCTTTTGCCAGTTCTGGAGGTGCTGGCTTAGCAAGGTGCTAATTCGTCTCTTTGTCTTTCGCTGTTTTGAACGGCATTCCGAAACCACTCAACAAATCGCGGGCTTCGTCATCCGACTTCGTTGAACAGCAAAGAGCTATATTCATCCCTTGCGGTCGGGTGTATTTGTCTGGATTCAATTCGGGAAATACTAGCTGTTCGTTGAGCCCCAGGCTGTAGTTGCCACAACGGTCAAATGCGTTGGGATTGAGCCCACGGAAGTCACGTACGCGAGGCAAGACGATCGAAATCAAACGATCCAGGAACTCGTACATCGCTGACCTCGCAGGGTCACTTTACAACCAATCGGAGACCCTTCACGGAGGCGGAATGCTGCCACCGATTTGCGTGCCCGACATACCATCGGCTTTTTGGCCGCTAATTTCTGTCAAGGCGGAGAGCGCGTCTTCCATGTGCTTCTTGTCAGTAGATAGCACTTCCCACCCCCATGCTGACTACGATTTTTTGCAACTTGGGAAGGGAATGGGGATTCTTGCGGCCTAAGCGTTTCGGCCAGGCTCGGCAGGATCTCTTTCTGATATTGTTCTTGTAGGCGAGGTGTCATAGGACAATGATTGGGTAGTCGATGATTTGAATTAGCGGCCGAAACTTGGTTTGCTGGCTTTCACTATTTTATTCTGGGCATGCCCCACTGGGCAGGTGAAATCTCCCCAGCGCTGTGCTGCACTTCTTGCAATATCGTTCCTTGGCTCCGTCGTCACTGAATCGAGCACCCAACCGGGTATGCGATCCGCAGGAGGGGCAGATGTACAAGAGATTGGACAACTGCACCGGCATTTCTTTGCTTAGTCGGCCACCTTGAGGATGCTTCTGGCTGCGGCGCACGTGCTTGTAGACACGATTGACGTTTTCGACCAAAGCCTTTCCCTTCTCACGATCGACCTGAATGACACGACTCTTCCGTGCCCCGATCGGCGCCAGCGATTACTTCGACATGGTCTCCAGCTGCGAATCAACATGCTTAAATAACCTCGTTGGCAAGACTGACGATTTTCATAAATTTACGTTCACGCAGTTCCCGGGCTACCGCACCGAAAGATGCGCGTTCCCCGGGGATTGTTATCCTTATCGATCAGGACCACAGCGTTGGAATCGAATCTCACATAGCTGCCGTCTTGTCGACGTGTGGGGTATTTTGCCCGCACGATAACGCCGCGAACAACTGTTTTCTTTTTGACATCGCTACCCGGAATAACACTTTTCACACTGCAAATGATCACGTCACCCAGATTGGCAAAGCGCTGCGACTGCCTCCCAATACTTTGACGCACATCACTTCCTTGGCGCCGGTATTGTCGGCAACGGCAAGGCGGGTTTGCATCTGGATCATGGCTTGAGCCTTCTAACGACTTATGGATTTCGAATTAAAGCAATTTGGATGTTAAATTAACAGCGGCGGAGGCTCTCTCCGACTCAGGATTCCTCAGCAGCGGCAACTTGCTCTGCTTTAGCAGCAGCCCGCATCGCAACGATATCCACTTGTTGGTTTTTGGCAACGACTCGCACCAAATCCCATCGTTTGAGTTTCGACTTAGGAGGGCACTCGATAATCTCGACGGTGTCTCCAAAGCTCGACTCATTCTTTTCGTCATGCACATGGCACACCGTGCGACGACGGATGAACTTGCTGATACTTCGGATGCATGACCTGTCGGCCAATCTCCACCCGGCGGCATTTGTCCATCTTGTCGCTCGTGACGACACCAATCATTTGTTTCTTAGGCATAATTCGTATTCAATTTGCTCAGTGCAGCTTTCAGTCAGTAACTTGAATTGAAGTAAGACTGAAGGCCGCTCGCTTTACTTATTGAACGACAGCTTCTGTGTAGGCTTTCGCTGCTCGCTCGGTCATGATGGTCTTAAGCCGGGCGATCAAGCCGGCGTTGTTTTCGCAATTCACTGGGGGCATCCAAACGATCGGTCTGGGCCTGGACGCGGAAGCGAAACAGATTTTCCATGGCGTCCTTGAGCGTCAGTTCAAGCTGCTCGTCGCTCATATCGCGTAATTCTTGGGCTTTGATCATTTTTTAGCTATTCGCTCTTGGCCTTTAGTTTTCTAGCTGCCTCACCAACAGCTATCTGCTAAGTCCTCGTTTTACCATACGGACACGGACCGGCATCTTGTGCGCCAGCCGGGCCAGACAGATCCGGGCCGCCTGCTCGGTTACGCCGGACACCTCGTAGAGGACCGTTCCTGGTCTTGACGACTGCCGCCCAGAATTCGGGTTCGCCCTTGCCTTTACCCATTCGTGTTTCCAAAGGAATCGACGTAATCGACTTGTGGGGAAAGATGCGGATATAGAGCTGTCCTTCACCACGGACATACTGCTGTGCGGCGATACGACCGGCTTCGATCGTTTGGGCACTTATCCACCCGCCTTCAGTGGCCTGCAAACCAAATTCGCCAAAGACGACGCGATTACCGCGGGTAGCGTTACCTCTTATACGACCTCTTTGGCTTTTTCGGTGCTTGACCCTCTTGGGCATCAGCGCCATCGGTCTCGTCCTCGTACATACCTTGGTTAATCCAAACTTGAACGCCAATGTGCCCTTGAGCCGTCTTGGCTTCAACAAAACCGTAGTCGATTTTTGCCCGCAAGCGTACTCAGCGGAATCGATCCGGAAATCTGCTTCTCGCGGCGGGCCATTTCGGCACCACCCAGGCGGCCTGCCAACTGGATCTTGATGCCCTTGGCACCCGCTTCCATCGTTTGTTCCATCGAACGCTTCATCGTGCGACGGAAGCTCGACCGCTTCGCAAGCTGCTCGGCGATATCCTCGGCCACCAGCTGCGCCTGCAATTCAGGCCGGCGAATTTCTTCAATCTTGATGTTGATCCGCCGGCCGACCAGGGCCTGCAGTTCATCTTGCAGCTGCTCGACTTCCTGGCCCTTGCGACCGATGATCACACCCGGCCGGGCAGCGAAGCAGAATCACCTTCACTTCATCACGAGTCCGCTCGATCTCCACCTTGGGAATGCCGGCGAACTTGTATTTTCTTGTGTACGAATTTGCGGATCTTGTGGTCTTCGACCAGCAGATCCGCAAACTCTTTCTTCGAGGCATACCAGCGGCTTTTCCAGCCCAGCATGATGCCGGTGCGAAAACCAATTGGATTGACTTTTTGACCCATGTTTAGCTCGCGTTAGGAACTGATCGCGGAAGCGAACCAGTCGCGTCGAGGGTTATTCGATTGATACGTGAATGTGTGCGAATCGCTTCTTAATAATGTGTGCCATACCGCGAGCCCGAGGACGAACCCGCTTGAACATCGGACCGCCATCGACTCGGGCATCAACCACGCGCAGGCCGCCCAAGTTCGGTGCCCGCAGATCTTCGGCATTCCCCAAGGCACTCTTGAGCACCTTCTCCAGCATCCGCGCTCCCCGCTGGGGTTGATAACTGAGGATCGCCAGGGCATCGTCGACTCGCTTGCCACGAATCAATTCGCCAAGGGACGAACCTTGGTAGCGCTGATGCGGGCGTGTCGATGTGTTGCGTGATATGCCATTTTTAAGCTCTTAGCTCTTAGTCGTTAGCTGCTTGTGAGCAAGCTTTTTGCCCAATGGCTAAAAGCTTACAACGAACTGCCCACAGCTTCTCTAACTCTTGCCCTTGCCACCGTGACCGCGGAAGTTGCGGGTGGGCGAAAACTCACCCAACTTGTGGCCAACCATATCTTCGGTGACAAACACCTTCAGGTGCTGCTTGCCGTTGTGAACCATAAACGTGTGGCCCACGAACTCAGGAATGATCGTACAGGCACGAGCCCAAGTGGTAATCGGCTCCTTGCGGCCCGATACGTTCTGCTTATCGACCTTCGAGATAAAGCTTGGGATCGACAAAGGGCCTTTTTTTAGTGAACGACTCATTTTTAGCCTTTAGTGGTTAGCTGTTAGTCGTTAGCAAGAGTTCTCTAGGCCACTTCTGGCTAACTGCTAATACGCTAACACCTTCCTTAGTTCTTTGGTAACTTCAACTGACCATAACGCTCGACTCTTGCGGCGACGAACAATCGCCTTATTCGATGCCTTGCGGCGCTTCGGGTTGCACCACCCTTGGCGCTCTGCCGGTCGGGACTCACGGGATGACGACCACCCTTGGTGCGACCTTCACCACCACCATGCGGATGATCGATCGGGTTCATCGCCGTTCCACGAACGTGAGGACGACGACCCATCCAGCGCTTGCGACCTGCTTTACCCAACACGATGCTACTGTGATCGCCATTGCTAGTCGTGCCAACAGTTGCCCGACAGGCCGACGGAATACGGCGAATTTCGCCGCTGGGCAGCGAAATCTGAGCCCAATCCGACTCGCGAGCCATCAGCGTGGCATGCGTGCCGGCACTGCGACACAGCACGCCACCGCGACCCTCTCGCAACTCGACATTATGGATCTCGGTCCCCAAGGGAATCTTGGCCAACGGCAAGCAATTGCCCAACTTGGCCGGCGCCTCGGCACCACTCAGCACATCGTCGCCCTGCTTCAGCCCATCCGGAGCAATGATGTATCGCTTCTCGCCATCGGCGTAATGCAGCAGGGCAATGCGTGCCGAGCGATTGGGATCGTATTGGATCGAATCGACCTTGGCCGGGACTCCATCTTTGTTGCGACGGAAATCAATCAGGCGATACCGCTGCTTGTGACCACCACCACGATGGCGAGTCGTGATTTTGCCCTGGTTATTGCGACCACCCTTTTTGGGCTTCGGGCGCAGCAAGCTCTTCTCCGGCTTGGCACTGGGGTCAGCTCAGCGAAGTCGCTCACCGACGCTCCGCGACGGCCTGGCGTGGTCGGATTGTATTTTCGAATACCCATAGTTGATAGCTGCGAGGGGCTAGCTTGCGAGTGGCATAGTCATCAAAAACTAGCGACAAGAGCCTAACGATTCGCGCCTTTCCTAAAACAATTCAATTCGATGCTCATTGTTGAGCGTGACGATCGCTTTTTTCCAATCCTTCGTGTGCCCGAGCTGCATTTTCGTGCGACGTGGCTTTCCCTTTCGATTTTGGGTATGCACTTTCAGCACGTGAACATCAAACAATTCTTCGACAGCTCGCTTTACATCATGCTTCGTTGCCAAGCGGTTGATCTCAAAAGCATAGGCATTGTTGCGAGTCGATCGATGCATCCCCTTTTCCGTCACCAAGGGCTTCAAAATCACCTGGTGTGGCTCAAGGATAATACTCGTTGCTTGGGGGATATGTCTGGGCATGATGTGTTCTTATTTGACTATCTAGTCTTGCCGCGACTGGTATTACTGGGCCGCATTACCGTTTGCTGGGATTTGCGATTTCAATTGATCGAGTGCCTCAGTGGTGATCACCAACCTGCGAGCCGAAAGCACATTCAAGGCATTCAGCTCAGAAGCAGGTGAAACAGCAACTCGCTGAATATTGCGGGCACTCTTGTAAACATTCGGAGAGTAACCCGCCGTGGCGATCAAAAGCGATTCTCCTTGACACCCCAAATGCTTAAGGACACCAACCATTTCACGTGTCTTTGGCTCCGAGAAATCCAACTTATCAATCAGCGTGATCTGGTCATCCTTGATCTTAGAGGCAATCGCCATTCGCGTGGCCAGCCGCAAAGCCTTGCGGGGGAGTGAGTAGGAATAATCGCGATTATTGATCGCGTGAATATGGCCACCACCCCGCCGAATACCACTCCGCCGGGATCCAGCCCGAGCATTGCCCGTGCCCTTCTGGCGATACAGCTTTTTTGTCGAGCCTGCAACCATGCTGCGTGTCTTTGTCATGTGGGAACCTTGCCGTTGGTTGGCTTGGTACATCACAACCGCGTCGTGCAGCAACTGCTTATTAATGCGAGGAGCAAGATCGGTCGGCTCGATCGAGTAGGTGCCGACCTTCTTCCCTTTGGCATCGTGTACAGTGAGTTTTGGCATGGCTCTATATTTATTCAACTGCATAAGAACTGGTCACTGAAGCGACCAGTCCGGACTATAATTTGTTGCTTTTCTTGACTACTACGTATCCGCCATTGGGGCCGGGGACGGCACCCTGCACCAACAAGAGATTATTCTCTGCGTCGATCCGCACAATCTTTTGATTGCGAACCGTACATCGCGCCCCACCATACTGGCCGGGCATTTTCACACCCTTCATCAGGCGACTCGGAGTGGCACTGCACCCCGTACCCCCCATATGGCGATGACACTTCTTCACGCCGTGAGTAGCACGTTGACCAGCGAAATTATGCCGCTTCATGGCACCTGAAAAGCCGCGGCCTTTGCTCGTGCCGACGACATCCACCGTTCCAATCCCCTCAAAGGCGTCGACCTTCACTTGGCCACCGACATCCAGATCACCTGCAGCACCGCGTATTTCGCGAATATAACGCTTGGGCTCACAATTGGCTTTCGCCAGCAGTTCAACGCCAGCGGCCGTGCGTCTTTTTGCTCCTCTTACTATCGAGCTTGGCCACATGGCCACGCTGAGCACGGAGGCCAAGCGACGAGGCTTATCGAGATAGCCCAACTGAACGGCCTCGTAGCCATCGCGATCAGAGGTACGAACCTGCAAAACATCGCAAGGACCAGCCTGCACGACAGTCACAGGCACCGACTGGCCGGATTCATCGAAAACTTGCGTCATCCCGACTTGCGACCAATATGCCGACAACTTTTTCGTCTTTAGCCATTTGCTTGATCCCTAGACAATGCTCCGCTGTCGTCTGGTGTTGCTTCGAAGTCAGTTGATCGCTGCTGCAGGAGACACTCGCCGCAGCGAGGCTTACCTACGCAACTTCCGTTGCATGTTATTAATTACCCAGTAAATACCCGGATAGAATTGTTGTTTCTTTAGCCAACTCAGGCTGTCGTAGCTTTGATCTTGATATCGACGCCCGCCGGAAGACTCAGCTTATTGAGGGCTTCAATGGTCTTGGCCGTAGCCTGGACGATGTCGATCAATCTCTTATGGGTGCGAATCTCGAATTGTTGACGTGCTTTCTTGTCGACATGGGGCCCGACAAAACGGTGTATCGCTCAATTCGCGTCGGCAATGGAATGGGCCATGCACATCCGAGTTGGTGCGCTTGGCGGTATCCACGATCTCCATGGCACTCTGATCCAAGACCGAGTGATCGTATGCTTCCATACGAATACGAATAACTTCCTTAGCCGCGGCCACGCTTATTCCCCACCAACAGGACTCGAAACCCAAATATCAAAGAGCAATGCTCTCAAAACATACGCTCACCAACGCGTGGTGGCGAATCGCAGATTCTAAGACGAATTGAAACAGGGTCAATGGCCTCAATGCGGATGTTTTTGTTTTTTTCTGAGCGAGAACTGCGACCTTGTAGGTTGTGCCGATCTCGCACTCATTTGGTGGTAATTTAGAGAAGCTTCTGGTGAGCGGCCCATAGGTCTCGAACGGCATTTGCAATCTAAGATTTGACAAGGCGTATGTGTATTGCTATAGTAATACACATGGACAGCTCGCCAATACCCTTTGAAGTGCATCCCTTCCTCCGGGCTGCCGATTTATCGGCAGATCATCGACCAAGTCCATGCACTGATTGCCGGGGGAAATCTCCGGCCAGGCGATTTGCTCCCCAGCGTGCGGCAGGTGGCTCAAGCGGCTGCGGTGAATCCGATGACGGTCAGCAAGGCCTATTCCCGGCTGGAAGCAGATGGCGTGGTCGAGCGGATCCGTGGCCAGGGGATGCGGGTTGCTGATGGCGATGGAGTTGGCTCGCTGCGAGAACGTCGCGATCGGTTTCGGCAGTTGATCCAGCCTGCGATCCACCGGGCCCAGCAACTGGGGCTCTCCGATTCGGATATACGAAAAGTGATTGACCAACTTCTTTCAGAACTTCTCCAGGAAAACTCCCCATGACTAATCCAATCGTAATCGAACATCTCCAGAAAAGCTTCGACAAGAAACAAGTGCTCTCGGACATCAATCTCACGGTCCCCGCAGGAACCGTTTTGGGGCTGTTGGGCCAAAACGGCAGCGGCAAATCAACGCTGATCAAATGCGCCCTGGGCCTGCTGCCAACGATTTGGTCTCAGAAAATAGAACTTGAAGCGGGAATCCGGTATGAGAACCGGATACCTGCTTCTGATGAAGATGAATTTTTCGGCACTTCTACGCTACCCAATCAAGTTCCAATCCGAACTGTGCTTGGACTATCGCGAGGTCAATACTATCGACATCCCCATCGTTGTCCACGTCTCCCTGTGCATAAGTCGTACCGGTACTTTGGTTGGAGTTGCAAATAGCTTCATCAAGACTGTTGACAATCCCATTTCCATCGAAATCGGCAAACGCGAGGTCCCGCAGGTTCGTGCCGTAGTTGGTCTGCCAATAGGAGTTGTCCGCGGAGTCGGTGTCCCCATCCCCATCGTAGTCGGCCTGGATAAAAATGTGGTTCGGTCCGCCGCTATTTCGTAACCAGATGAAAAAGTCGCCCCCATCCACGTCATTATCCAATGACGCATCTCCTGGCAGGATGGTGAACACGAAATTAAAATCACCGCCTGCCGTGCCGTTGCCCGAAGGAAACACGCTTACTCCGACATTGCTACCGGTGTCCACGCTGAAGGGATTGGTCCACTCGCCATCGAGTGCGTGAGTTCCGACATCGGTTACGCTGTCGGAGAGTGACAGGAGATATTGGTCCGCGTCAAAGGGCGCATCATACGTCCAACTGGCGATGTGTGTTCCCACATCGTAGCTGAATCCGCCAACCGCGAGTTGCGGAACCGTGCCGGTTGTCAGCCCAGTGAGCGTTAAACTGCTGGCGCTAACGTTCAGCACGTGCTCGCTGAATTCGATCGCTACGGTATCCGCTCCGCCAACAGGAACGGTTTGTAGCTGGATTCCCGATCCGTCGAAATCGTTCACGTCATCTGCCGGGTCGTCGAACGAGAAAGGATCGTGGGTTGAAGTGGAGCCACTGATCGTGACGTTGGTAACCTGGGGTGCGCCTGACTCATCCGTAATCGAGTCGATCCAAGAGGCATATGCGGATACTCGAGTGTCAACTGCTATTTCGCCAAAGCTTGAGTTCGTTCCAGCCAATGCATCAGTAAAGCCGTTAAAACCCTGTCCAAATGACGTCACTCCTGCAATCTTTCCGTCAATAAAGGCCGGTCCACCAGAATCTCCTGGGGCAGTACTAACTTCGTCCGCTCCCAAACCCAGATTGTTGACACCCAAGAAGAAACCATCCGCATCGTTCGCAGAATTTCCACTATCAAAGTCAAACACCAAATGGGTACCTGACGAAACTGAGCCTGCAGCATATACCGTATTATTAAGAGCCTCTCCGAATGCATCAAAAGTGTTCGATCCGTCACGCTTAGTGCCAGGGGCCAAGACAGCACCTTGCAGACCTGTCCCAGATTGACCATACCCAGCCTTCTCAAATGATTGACTAATTTCATTTGAATCACGGTATATGTCAAATCGTTCGGCGTCTTGTCGCTGTACCAACAATTTGCATTACTGCGACATCGCCAGGCTGCAGAATGTTGCCCGAATAAGAAGGATTTATCTGGGGCACAAACGCGCGAAATGCGGTCGTCCCGCTAGATGAATGGACGAACACGGCCGCTCCAGTTGCAAAGTTTCCGACGCTGTCGAAGAAAATATGAGCCGCAGTCAAGATATGCTGACCTGTAGGCAAGAGCGTTCCAGTTCCGAGCTGTTGCTGCCCCGAAGAGAAATTGACGATAATGTCTACGACGCCATCTAGATCGGTTCCTACCGGGGTAACGTAGTTTGCGGGGTTCTGCGTTGTTGTAACAAATGACACCGGACTTGGATTCTGGGCGTCAAGCAGCGATGAGGTCATTTCTGCCTTACCTTGTTGGATCGCCTCCGCAGTCAACAATTGCGGCGGGATGCTCAGCCTCTGCTTGAAACGGCTCAATGCTGAATGAACTCGCTGACAGCACTTCGCGTTTTTCCAACATTTCATAAGTAAGATTACGGGAGGAATTAGAACTATTCATGCGTATCACACTCCTTTCTTATTGCCATTTGCAACAGGTATTCACTGAGAACAACGTCGATTGACGATCCAATACGTCGAAAGCAATGAGTAGCTACACAACAGAAATGCAGACGGCTCCGGAACTGTAATTCCATATTGCACATGGTCAACATCCACGAAGCTCGGATTACCCGCATATGTCGCTCTGATCTCGACGAAATAGAATTCCTCGGAAGACACGATGCCAACAAATCGATCATCCGCCACGTCAGCCACGGAACCGCCACCCAAACCATAAAAATCGGCAATTCCCACATGGTTATACCTAGGGGTCTAATGCTTTCGATTTGAATTTCGAGGTCTCGGATGTGCATGTAATCACGAAAGCAAAACGAATGGGTGCCGAACAAGAAACTCGTCAAAAGCGAATCGCAAGTAGGAGGTGCTTATCGGAGGGGCCGTCGGGCGGTAAGTGTAGAAATTCGACCAAGAGAATAACCATCTGCGCCAGAGCCATCGTAAGCGCGATCTGCATCGACCGAGTTTGCGTCCACTCCGCCTTCGACAACGCCATGAGTCGCTGGTACAAGAGGTTGAAAAATCCCCGGTGTATTCAACTCCCCATCCTCAAAATCCTCGAGATAGAAATCGGGACCACCGAGGTATTGCGCAAACGGGCTATCCGCAGCGGACAGATACGGCGTGGGGCCTAGGAACGTGAATCCCGCACGGCTCTCACCTGCCAAGGAAATCAAACTCACGCATGTCAAGATTCCAATGAGAACGGAGTCGCCCTTGGATCGATATTGACTCTTCATGACTTTACCTTTCAAGCATCAGTTTAATGGACTTGGGGGGCGCTCTTAGGACTTGGGGGGGGCGCGTCAAGGAAATTTCGCAATACTTCATCTTACCAAGCAAATTCGTGCCGACCGAATACGGCGGGGATGCTTCTGGAGGGCTGCTGGTTTCGCTGTGTTCTCGGCGCCACTGGTTAGAGGCGGAACTCGGGTAGGCCATCCATCTGATTTTCGCCCCATGCTTCTTTGCATTCCGATCACTACTGAGCGCCATCCTACGCCGCTCTTGATCTCCGCATTGCTATCGGTCTCCAGGCCATTCTGCAAAAAAATTGGTGCAATTTCTTTTTTCGCACTTGTACTGCGTTAAATATCGTGTACCTTGTTGCTTTTGAGAGTCAGTATCAATTGAATTCCGTGATTTCAGCTTCAAGGCATTTTACCGATGAAAAACAGTCTTCAAACTCCTGTTCGCACTCGTCCTTACCGCACTTCCCAACGCCCTGTCGGCATCTCCGTACGTTGGCACGGGCCAGTATTTTCTCGCTCCGGGGGGCTGGAGCGTGGGTGACACCGGTTCAACTTCCCAGGCGTGGGACAATCTGAGTGCCTTGGTAGGCAACATGCCAGACGCCGGCTACTTGGCCAATCCCGCGATTGGCACCGAGCCGACTTTGAGTGGTAATGCCCCCGCCTTTCGAACCGGCTCGGGCAATCTGTACTCGTTCGGCGGGCCTTACGATGTCTCGGCAAATATCTACAACCATGGCACGGTGGGAACGGATGGGACCCATGTCGTCGTGCAGGTGGCGCGGCTCGAAGAACACTCTACTCAGCGATTCCCACGAGCCTTGAAATCGTCGATCTCGCAGGTACTTCGCTCGCTGGAGGAGACAAAGCTCAGCCTTGGTAAACGCAGGGCTCAGTTGCTGCTGGGAGGGTTGATTCGACGATGGGGCCCGTCACCTATGAGGTTCAGATCTGGGAATTTTTTCTGCCTTCTTACACGGGCGACTTCCGAGTGCAGTGGACCGAGGACTACCGATTCGAGCTTCGATCAACTGCGAGTCGACACGTTCATTGCCCCGAACGCTTTGCCTGCCACCCCTTCACGTTCCAGCAGATTCCCGAGCCAGACTCTTGGGTAATCACTCTATTTGGGATTGCTGCAACTCTGAGTGGACTCCGCGGCCGGAAAGGAAGTTTGGTGCGATGAACAGGTTGGCTGTTCTCTCTCTGGTAGTTGCGATTTCGCTGAGATTTGCTTGCGCCGCCTCTGCCACGGCTTTCAATTTCCAAGAGCCCGCGGATTGGTCCGTCGGCGATCCGCAGAGTACTTACCAGCAATGGGAATCGTCGATTGACGAGCGGTTTTTAGGACCGACAGTCTACCGACTGCCAGCCAAGCGAACCCTGCGCTTCACGGCGGATTCCACTATGAGTGTCGAACTCCCCGGTTTTGTCGGTAGTTCGGGGGGCTACTATGCCTTCAATGGTGATTATCAGATCAGGCGCTAATGTGTTTAATCATGGTGGAACTGCGGGAGTTGGTGGCCCCTACACAAGCGATTTTGGCACTCGCGTGATTGTCCAGACTGCTGCTACGACCAACCCTGATTTCGACATCAGTGTGTTTCCTGACAGTATCGAAATCGTCGAATTGGATGGCACTCCTATTCCCGGAGGAGCTAAGGAAGATCTGCTCCGCACCACCGAGCTGTTTCGACAAGAAGTTCAAACTCCCTACGGGGATGCCGATCAGCAGGAGCTTGCCTTCGAGTTTCTTTTGCCCGGCTACACGGGGGATTTTCAGGCACGTTTCCTTACCTCGATTCATGCCAGCTTTTTTGATTTGCGGATCGACACGCTGATTGTTCAGTCGACCTCCCAACTGGGAGATTTTAATGGAGATGGCCATGTGGATGCCGGCGACCTGGAGATCTGGCAATCCCACTATGGAATGGATGACTCAGCCAATGCTGATGGGGACGGCGACTCGGACGGAGCCGATTTTCTGGCCTGGCAACGCAACTACACCGGCAGCGTTTTGCCGCCCGTATATGCGGTCCCCGAACCTGCCACGTCAGCCACTGTTATTTGCTACACGATGTTTTCCCTGATATTAAGTAAGCGAACCCGAAGAGAGCGTTGAAGGGCCTGCCATGTACCAGAACACCTTCTCCCGTCGCACGAGATTTTTGTCCCCCCGAGCCTTTAGCTTGGTAGAGCTGCTGGTCGTGATAGCCATCATCGGTGTGCTGATTGCCATGCTATTGCCTGCCATTCAGGCGGCCCGCGCGGCGGCTCGGCGCTGTAGTTGCATGAACCATCTCCGCCAGATCGGGATTGCGATGCAGATGTATCACGATTCGCGCGGCGATTTGCCCCCTGCATGCATCAATCCAAAAATCAACGACAATCGGGAAAGTGCACTTTTGCATTTGCTGCCCTATTTAGAAGAGTCCAGCCGTTATGTGAACTACACTCCGGAGCTCGGTACGAGCGACCCAGCCAATGAGGGAGTCGTCGAATCAACGATTCCTGTTTATCTTTGCCCATCCATGATCCACAGCACAGAAACATCCGGTCCTGCTGCCGGGAGCTATGGTTCCAGCACGGGAAGTCGGTCTCCTTGGTTAGCGACATATCACAACGGAGCCATCGTTGCCCGACCCATGAGTGTGCGACTCAAAGATGTCACCGATGGAACCTCTCATACCTTTGCTTTCGGGGAAGAAGATTATTTTGCAGGGCAATCGACAGATGGCCCGTTGTGGGCTGGGGGGTACATCGTCAATTCCTTCGCCGCATCCTGGGGACCGTTCAATCCGATAAATCCTCCCGATGAAGTCAACGATCCCGGCTCTGTGGGGAAGTATTTGACTGCCTTCCGAAGCGACCATGCTGGCGGAGTCCAGTTCGTGATGGTCGACGGATCCGTCCATTTTGTTAGTGATGATATTCAAAAGTCGACTCTCGATGCCCTGGCAACACGCGCCGGGGACGAAGTCGATCATTCGTTCTGATATTTCGCGGCGGAATAATTCCGTCGTCTTTGACCTCAAGCTTCAAAAGGCTGTGCCATGATATTTCGCCAAACTGCCGCTTACTTCATCCTTGCTTGTACACTCGGTTGCCTGCATATGGCTTCTGCCTCGGCCCACTTTCTCTGGCTCGACTCGGAGCCAGTCGGTGAGACGCGCACGGGACTACTCTTTTTCGGTGAGGGACCGCAGGATCGCAATTACCACCTGCCGGAGCCCATCGCAGCCGCCGAAGTTTTTGCTCGCACCGACAACGGCAAACGTGACAAGCTGTCGACCGAGCCCCGTGAAACGGACGATTACGTGGGTCTCGAAATGCCGCTGCCGACCGCAAAGACTGCCTCGCTTGAGACGGTCTGCGAGTATGGCATCTACGGTGGTGCAATGCTGTGTTATTATTCGCAGCATCTTTTGCCCACGCCCGACGGTAAGCTCTCAGACATCGCTCCCTCCGCTGAACTGAAGCTGAACATCGTTCCGAAGAGGAAACCAGGCGGAGTTGCTGCCACGGTGCTTTGGAAAGGCAAGCCGCTCTCTGACGCCGAGGTGACAATGATCGATCCCGACGGCGAAAGCAGTGACCAGACCACCGACGGCAAGGGGCAGGTATTTTTCTTGCTCGCCAAGAAGGGGACTGTCGGCCTCATGACCAATCACTCCGAGAAGGAAAAAAGCGGAGAATTTAACGGCCAGAAATTCAAGGGGCAAGCCAATTATGCTACGCTGACATTCGACTTCACCCCTAGTGGCAAAGCAGCAGAACCCGCCAAGAAAGTGTCCACAACCAAGCAATCTCAGAGCACCGAGCACAGCTTTGGCCCGCCCTTGCCTGAGGCCATCTCCAGTTTTGGTGCAGCGGTCAATGATGGTTGGCTGTACGTCTACGGTGGTCACACGGGTAAGGCACATCAACATTCCCGCGAGAACCTGTCCCACACCTTCGCGCGACTTAAACTTGGGCAGCCCACCGAGTGGGAACCGTTGGAAATGGGCACCCCCTTGCAAGGCACAGCCATGGTGAGTTGCGGGGAAAGCTTGTTTCGTGTTGGCGGGTTGGACGCGCGGAATTCGAGGAAGGAAGCGGATGACCTGCACTCGGTGGCGGAGTTTGCCCGCTTTGATCCCGCCACCGGCAAGTGGACGGCCTTGCCACCACTACCGGCACCGCGTTCTTCGCTTGATGCAGCGGCACTGGATGGCAAGATTTATGTCGTCGGGGGCTGGGCTCTGAGCGAGGATCGTGCAGGCGATTGGCAAACCGCCGCTTTAGCGTACGACACAACCGCTGGAGAAAAGGGTCACTGGCAAGAACTATCGCCGCCTCCTTTTCAGCGACGGGCCTTGGCATTGGCCACTTGGCAGAACCGAATCTGGGTTCTTGGTGGCATGGATGAGTTTGGCGACATCCAGCGGACCGTGTATTCGTTTGATCCTAGCACCAACATCTGGGAAGAAGGCACCGCAATGCCCGGCGACGACATGCAGGGCTTTGGCATTTCGGCCTGGGGGATGGATTCAGGACTTTATGTGTCGGGAACTGACGGCAAACTTTACCGCCTCGCCGAGCCCAACGGGAAATGGGAGGCCGTCGCAGAACTGGAAACTCCGCGATTTTTCCATCGACTCATGCCCGACGGCCAAGGTGGGGTGCTGGCCGTGGCGGGGGCGTCGCTGATGGACGGGCACTTGAAAGAGATTGAACGGCTGCAGGTGGATTGAGTGTTTTTCGTTGAGCTTACGCTGCTTCCCGACTACACTGTGCCTCGTCGGAACTTGCCCCGGGCTATCGCTGGACGTCCTTGCAGGTCTGTTCACTACGATTCGGAGAATCTCGCCATTCGGATTGTCGGTTTCTGAAATTCTGTTTCTCGAACTCGATGTTCGAAGGCCGAGAGAACATCGCTACGGGTAATGACGCCTACCAGTTCTTGGGGGCGTTCTATAATGACTACCGGCAAACGTCCGATGCTGTGATTGACCATGTGCTCGGCAGCCTGGCGAACGGTTCAGTCGTCGTAGACGACTCAGACTAAGAGGCTCGCCAGTTCCACATCTTGCATGTCTTCGGGAATCGCAGGTTTCAAGAGATTCTCTTTCGTGACGACGCCCACGATGACCCCCGAACTATTGAGAATAGGAAATCCCTGGCGTGAGGTTTCCTCCGCCGAGCAACCACCCAGCAGGGGTAACAAGATCAAAGAGATGGTGAGCGTGCGCCGATCCAAGAGCGAAGTTTGGGCCGGAAACTGGGAGACCTCGGTAATCAATTCCAGGGAGAGGGAAACCGTCAGGCCTTCGATGTGGCGAAATGTGCCGATTCACTTTCTGAGATTCTATGTCGCTAGTTCCGACAAAGCAGGTCTCAAATATCATTCGAGCCTAATAGCACTTGGCCAGAACCAAGCCCGATTGTAGCAGTTTTGACCGGTCTCGTGTCTAGTGTTCTTCGACGTTTAGTACCACCGGTTGACTCCACGCTTGTTTTGGGCCTTCTTGAAAAGCCGCATTGGGTGCCCTGGTGGAGGATGTAACTCGGACACGCACGTAGAGTTCATCTCCCTTGAACCGGTAAGTCGCCTTGGTTCCCTGCACCGTTGCCAGAACTTCGCCAATAGCATCGCTGTAAAGTCGCGTGGTGCGAACCTCTTTTTCCTCAAGGTCTTTATCTCTCTTATCGAAAACCGGTTCGCTCGACCAATCGTACCCCTTGCGTGTACCGATGAATTCAATTGTGTACTGCTCTCCTTCGACGGGCTCGACTTCGACAGTGTATTCGTTTGGGGAAACAGCAATACGGCGGAGTGTCACTCCGCTGGAAGCGTAGAAATGCCCTGCTTCCAAAGCATCGACAAGCGACTGGATGGACAAATCGTCGGTCAGTACCATGACCCACCCTCGACCTGGATTGCTCTGCCTCTCGTCAAATTTGTGATAATGATGACCATCATCATTGGCCAAACCATACAAGACGGGCAAATTATATTCCCCGAGCCGACCGGTCAGCACGATGTCCCAGATTCGGTCGCAACTAACATGCAGTGAATCGCCTCGGTTGTAGACCCAAGGATGGCCATTGAAGACCTCGAAGAATTTCTCCCCGCGAATCAGCATCATATCTTCGGCTGTCACCGCGTAACCAAAGTTGGGGTGATTCAAGTGAGCCACGATGGGCTCGCCCGTTTTATCGCGTTGGGCTTGAATCGCCCGAAAGTTGTTCTGGATCGTATCCGCTACACTCGTCCCACCCATCGGCGAGATGGCCTCTTGAGCATTACTGAAATTCATGTGTATGGGAGCCTTGTCGAATGCATCGCTGATCTCTTCACCCTGCACCAGCAAGAACTTGCCTGGGATATCGAGGCGTTCAGCAACTTCTCGGAAGGTATTGAGCCGAACTTCAAGCTTGCCATCCGCATTGGTTCGTTCTTCGATCTTCCCCGGGAAATTCGATTTTAGTTTTTCCAGTGCCGCCATTCCTCCCTTGCTCTTTTCGACTTCGATCCAACGTTCTTTGTCGGCCAAGGTATTGTGGTCCGTAAAAACAAGGAATTGATATCCATGGTCTCGGTACCACAAGGCAATATTATAGAGATAATCGTCGCCATCGCTCCAAAGTGAATGCGTGTGCATGTTCCCTCGATACCACTGCTGATTGGCATCGGCTTGGAGGATAAACTCATCAGCGCGGGAAACTGAGATCAGCGGGAAACACAAAGAACTCACTAATGCAACTATTATTGCGTGTTTGCAGGACAAATTCACCATGGCAGAAATCTCAGAGATTTGGGGGAGCGAGGTAGGGGGAAAGCGGCGGGCCTTTTATAGGTACCATATCTATTTGGACGGGGATAGGCAAACTCCCGCTTTTCACGGGACGCTTTGCTGATTGATCAGAGACGACTAGCCCCGATTGTACATGCGTTTCGTCTTACGAGAATCGTCGTAAAGACTGACTTGCTCCGCTCCGGCTCGTTAAACTCGCCGGGCGCACCGCGACTAATAGTTGCTGTGTGGGGATGAAGATGTCAGTTGTTCTAGACAAAGTGCTTCGGCAGTGCCACAACGAGAGGACTGGTCCAATGACTACTACATTACGTTACGTCGGTTTAGATGTCCACAAGGATTCGATCGTGCTTGCCATCGCCTAGCAAGGTCGGCAATCGGCCTCGGTTTGGAAAACAATTCCCTACGACGAACTCCGCTTGGTGAAAATGGTGTCAGAACGATTGTTCCCATAAGCATTTCTGCCCCTTTTTCTCTCGCCCAAGTGGGACCCTTGCGATTCGGTGCAAAGGTATTGTTGAAAGGTTGTATAGCTCTAGGTTCCTGGGATTGAAGGTATTTGTAACATTGTGGCGCAAACTGCGCTAGTTCCTTTAGCCGCACTTCCGCGGCTCTAATACAAAGGAATTTAACCATGCGTTCCCTTTCAAATTTTTCTCGACGTAGTCCTCGCAAGCATTTCAACCAACCTAAACCCAGCCTATGCCTTGAGCGTCTCGAAGATCGTCAAATGATGGCTGGAGATGTCTCGGCAGTCCTGTCGGGCGGAACTTTGTTCCTCAACGAAGCTTCCGGCAGCGTGGGTACTGCCCAGAGCGTGCAAGTCACGCAGCTCTCTAATTTCAAATTCCGCGTGACTGGAGCGACATTGCCATCCAACCCCGGTGGAACCAAGATCAATGGCCAGGATTCTTTGGTGTTTGATTCGGTCAACAAAATCGACTTCCATCTGGGCGGGGGGTCCGATAATGTGCAGTTTTTGGGTTCCTTAAATGGGTTCAGCAGTCTAAACATCGACGTCGGCGACCCCAGCAACGGCTTGAGCGACAACGATGTCGTCCAGGTCGCTAATCTCTCTCTGACAGAGGCGCTCGATATCCAGACCGGATCCGGACAGGATTTCGTCCAGATTAAAGATTCCTTTATCGGTAATGGTGTCAACTCAACCTTTCCTGACCACTTGTTCGTACAGACCGGCGTTAACGAGGGTTTGGGCAACGCCGATAAGGACCAGATCTTGCTCGAGGGAGTCCGCGTCTACGGCTTGACCGGGATAACGACCGGTGACGGCGACGACGTGCTGACCATGAAGAACTCGATCTTCGGAAACAATAATCAGGACAATGTTTCGATTGGTATGGGCGCCGGGGCCGACACCGTCAACCTGGGAATTGGTGCCGGGGAAGCAGGTGGAGTGGGTTCCACGGCAGGCTTCTTCATCACCACCGGATTCGACAGTGAAAACGACGCCGATGTCGTGAACGTCCGCGATTCGGACTTCGATGGAACCTTGCTTATGCAACTTGGCGGCGGCAACGATCATGTCGACATGGTGAACGTCTTGTCCCGCAAGGATATTCATTTACAGGGCATGAAAGGCAACGACACGATGACTCTGAATTCAGTCCGCGCCTGGGATGCCTTCTTTGCCGAGATGGGCGAAGGCGACGACACACTGGACATGACCTATGTGGAGGCAGAACACTTGAAAGCCGATGGCGGCGCTGGTCACGACAAGTTGTTCCGTAAACTGGATCCACATAATGTCGACGTAGTGCTCACCGGTTGGGAGGAAATCGACGGCCGGCTGACCTTAAGCGGTCTACACATCATACCAAGTAGAATTAATGGGATGTTCACGAGGGCCAGCTAAGCAAGGCAACTTCAAAGCCGACCTAACTCCGAGTGCAGCTTCGTCGGCCGCACTCGCAGTCTCCGCTGATCGATAGAATGCCTTCTAGAGACCATGATTAAGACGGTGTTACATTGGTCAAACGCAAAAAGGTCGGGGCCAGCACAAGTGCGTGACCCCGACCTTTTCTAAATCAAACTTCCGGCCGAATTGCGACGGTGTGGAGTCGCTGGAAGAAAGGCGTGTGTCGGACAGTGCTGTGCGCTGCCATCTAGTTGACACGGGCCTATCCAAAAAATTGGTCCTCCCGACGGAATTATGACCGAGAAGTTTGGCTCCTTATCTTCGCTTAAGCGAAGTGTTGTTCGATAATAAAACTCTACTGTGATTGCTAAAGGAAAATCGGTAGTCCCTGGTCGCTGTCTTGAGGACAACTGCTAAGCAAGGGATGACTTTACAGATTAATTCTACTCCGAAAAAGGCCGATGGGGGGATTTTTCTTTCAGATCCTCTGAGTGCAAACGCTATACCATTCTGCAGCATTTCACTTTCATTTCGCTTCAGAGTATCGACCGGAGTAGAGAGCAGATCATATGCCTTACTCCTTATGCCAATTCCGCCTTAAATCAAAGTGAATAGCGAATGGAGAGAGGGGCCGAGAAACACGCAAAAAAGCACTTAAAAAAGATATCTTAGTAACGAATCTAGCTGCTAATTGCTACTAGAAGCTTTGGCAAGAATAGCCTAAGAAGTGGTACTTTTCGCGTTCCTTCGTGTGTTTAGTGGGAAAATCTTTTTTCAGCGCGTTTGCCCTTGCAAGTCTGTGGGAAACTTTCTACAAGTTGCTCCCGAAATAGCTTTAGAGAAATATCGTCACTTCGGATCGACTCCTTTCCCCTGTTACAAGCGAGGTGCTCCATGGCTGTGAATAATTGCCGCCAAGAACCTAATCGCTGGAGAAATTGCCTTCGAGCGGAAACCATTTCTATAGTAGCCGTGTTGATTATGGCCCTCGTCTATTTTTGGGCCTTGCCGACCAATGCCCAACAGTCCGATAGTATCGGTCCCAATAAAGAACAGGGCCGACAACTCACACTTAAGCAAGAACTAACCTATGGACTCAAGGCGATCACGCCGAGAGACAAGGCCTTCATCAACAGGATCGTTTCCAAAGTCGAGCAAGGAAAACTGCCCCGCAGCCTAGTGGACAGTACCTTGCTCTGGTCTCGACAGCGCGCATATGCCGAGAGCTATTCTCGATCTCTGAGACCGATCGTGTACTTTCGGCCCGGCTTATATGCTCGGGCGAAGAAACTCGGTATTGAGTTGTGATCGGGGGCTTTTCCGAGAGGTGGTGTAAAACAGGCATTTCTGGTGATTTGTAGCAACGGATATGCCTTTCAATCATGCTTCAAATGGCCTAGGGGGTAGTAGGCAGGCTGCCCTGGATCGGCTAAAATGCAGGCTTCCGGATGTCCCTCTCCTACATTAGGCATGTCACGTTGGGTCAGCACTATGGCTAAGAAGACAGTTAAGAAGAGCGTCAAGAAAAAGGCTCCAGCGAAGAAAAAAACCGCTGTCGCAAAAAAGAAGACTGTCAAGAAAAAGAAAGCAGCAACCAAAAAGGTGGCAACCGTCAAAAAGAAATCAACGGCAATAAAAGGCAAAGCGGCTACAAAAAAGTCGGCACCGGTCAAGAAAAAGAAAGTGGTCACCAAGAAAGCGGCACCAAAAAAGGGAGCCAAGAAGGCTGCACCGGTGAAAAAGGCCGCCGTCAAGAAAAAAGCTGCCGCCAAGCCCCGTCGTTCTACGAAGAAAGTAATTCGCTTGAAGGCTTACTGGGGCGTCTTCAGCCAATCACTTCGCAGGGTTGCGCTGTTCGAGTTCAACGAGCGCAAGAAGGCCGATGCCAGGGCGCAGGAATTGACCAAAAATGGCAAGTCCCCTCATTTCGTTATGCCGGTGAAAGAGGCGATTGAGGTCTGATTCTGGGTTCCTGCGAGGCTGCGTGGCATCAGCCACGGCAGACATAGGACGTTGCGGCACGGCTGCGGGATTAGCCTAAAATTGGCTGGAGCTTCTCCATAGTCTCGGGTTTGGCGAGTTCTAGTTTTCCGAATCCACGTTCGGCTCCCAAGGCAACGGCGGTATCTTGATGTTCGGGGTAGTTGGTAACGAGCATTACGGGCGTGTCCTTCAGCTCTGGTTCCTCCTTAATTTGACGAAGGATTTCGATGCCGTCGGAATAGTCGCGATCGAGCTTGCGATTGATAAGCACAAGCGCAAAGTCACCTCCGCGAAGCGCAGCTAATGCGTCTTCTGGGCCGTGGGCTTGTTCGAGAGTGCAATCGAAGTTTTCAGTAAGAAACCCCTTGATTGAGGCAAAGTCGGGGCCGCAGTTTCCTACATCAAGCACGCGCTTGCTCATTACAAGGTTCCTTAAAAGCTATTAGCTGTTCGTCGTTAGCAGTTAGTAATAAAGACACTTTTTGCCCAAATAGCTAACGCTATTCACTTCCCCCCCGGAGTAATCGCAAACAAGTGCGTCCGATTGCTTATGTACAACACATCGTCGGCCACGATGGGAGTGCTGTAGACACTGTTGCCCATGTCTTGAGTGCCGTAGGCAGGCTCGCCATCTTCCATTGCTTCTTCGGAATCAGCCGAATGGCGAAAGATGGCGACTTCGCCATCCTCATCGCCAATATAGACCTTGTCTTCCACGATGAGTGGCGAACCCCAGGATGCGGCTAGCATGTCGTATGTCCAATTGACGTTGCCGGTCTCGGCGTCCAGGCAATGGAGGAGGCCACTAAAATCGGCGATGTACAAGACGCCATCGCGAATGGCCACAGTACCACAACTGCGGTGCATGGTTTCTTCGAATTCGATCTTTCCATTGTCGTTCTGGTCGACTTCGCTGTAGTGCCAGAGGGCGGCAGAATTGGGATTAGGACGCGTCAGATCGCCTTCCTCCGGAATGACGGCCTGTACTCGTTTAGGTGGGATCTCCTTGGTGGGGTCTGCTGAGTTAAACGCCAACTCTGGACTCACGTTGCCCAGTTTAGTGGGATCAATGCACCATAGATGGCCAATACCCTCCCCATGCTCAGGGTCCTGACCAACCGCCACGTAGAGGCGGTCCTGATAGAACACCGGCGTGGCGATAATATTATTGCGTGTCCCTCGGCCACCTAACTCCCACTTGGATGTTTTGGGATTGGCATCGAATTTCCAAAGCAACTTTGAATTGCCGTCGCCATCTCCAGCGGGATCAAAGCTGTAAACCCAGCCATCGCCACCAGCAAAAATTACCTGGGCCTGGCCATCTAACTCAAAGTAGGTCGGCGAAGACCATTGCCCGTGCAGGATGTTCAGTCCCGGCGATTTGTCGGTCCAAAGCACCTTGCCGGTGTTCTTGTCCATGGCAAAAAAACTAGGAGCGTCGGGAGCGGGAATGTAGTTGTGTTCCACGTCAACGCCATTGGAGGTATTCACAAACAAGCGATCGCCCGCAGAGACTACGGAGCAACTGCACATATTATGCTGCGAGATGCCCAGTTCTTTCATCATGTCGAACACCCACACGACATCGGCTTCCTCATCCATATTGTAGGGTTTGTCTGTTTGCTTGATGATTTCTTCTTCTTGAACGTAGGGGCCGTCATTCTCGCCGTCACGGAAACCTTTGGTATCGAGGCAACGAACTTCGCCTCGACTCGTGACAAACCAGAGTCGATCACCCTCTACCAAGGGCGCACAACAAATCCCCTGCAAGGGCCAATCATGGACGCGGCCCGTGGGAAGTTTTTCGCTGCTGTGCTGCCAGAGAAATTTTCCGTCTTTGATATCGAAACAGAGGAGGCAGCCGAGATCGACATCGCTTGGATATCGTTCGAGCCAGCCGCCCGAGTTATTGGTGCCCACATAAATCTGGCCATCTGCAACGACGGCATTGCCATAGGCTTGTGAACCCAATCGGGAGACCCATTTGATGTTCTTTGCCATGGATGGATCCCACTTACCCGTGGCATAGTCGAACTTACCGACCTTCCACTCGGTCGGGATGTTATGGCCGATGGGTGTATTGTTATGTTGCGGCGAGCCACCCCATTGGGGCCAGTCGATAGTCCGATGGCCCGTGCCATTCTCTTGGGCGGCTTCGCTGGCCAGGTAATCAATTCCCGCACTGGTCCACCACCCCAAAGCGACCGCGGCAACGAGTAAACTAATTTTCCTGAATTTCTTCATATATGGATGCCCTAATTGTTGGGATAGACTTTGATGTTGTCGACAAAAATTTCGGCGACCTCTGATTTGCCAAATAAACCTGGGCTGCCGGCTAGGTTGGGAGACTTGTCCACCATTTCGATAATCCACTCCTCTGGCTCGGCTTCACCACGAGGCCAAAGCTTGCCACGAACCAATGCCTTGTCTCCCTCGGGGTCCACTCGCATTTTCATTGTATACCACTCGTGCGGTTTCGGGCGAATTCTACCGAGGCTTGGGTGCGATGGTCACTTGGATTCCAGCTATAAATCCGCAATTCATCATTCATAGCTCGCAGTGACATCGAGTAGCGGCTATTGGTTAAGCCAAAATCCGGCATTTTCCCATCTTTTTCATCAAGTGCAAAGTCTGCCTGGATCGTGTAGTCGTCCATGTCGATAGGCCCCATCGTGAGCTGGCTGCGGGTACCCAATTTGTTGTGGGGGTCATTAGGTGTCGGCAACACATCTCGTTTCACGGCAAATCGTTCGCCATCCTTGTCTCGCAACACATACCGCACACGGCCACCAATCCAAGTGAGCGGCACGTCGTCGGCGTCGTTGAAGTCAAAGCTCCAAGGGAGAGGTGGCACGATGCGGATTCGAGCCGTACCTACGAGATCATCCACTTTACATTGCACGAGCGCCACTTGATGTGCATTCTCAGCTGGAGCTGTATAAGTTCCTTCCGAGTTTACCTTGCCTGGGCCATCGACGGAGAAGGTCACATCACTCGCAGAAACTTGTTTCAGTAGCTGGCCGCGAGAATTGTACAACCGCACTTGGTATGCTTGCTCAGCTCCCGGCGAGAGCAACACGTCATAGGGTTCGACTTGAACTAAAGCTGGTTGAGGATTTTTATCAATGTCCGTTTCTGATGGTTCTGGCGGAATTGGATCGGCCGAGGGTTCCACACTCGCATCACCGATGCAGTAGATCGCCTCAGAAGTTGGTAGATAGATCTTGCCATGCGAAACAATCGGCGAGCCGTCGTTGTCATTTCCACTGAGTCGGAGCTTGTGAACGACTTCCACGCCATCGCCAGTGGGCTTGAGAATGTACCAGCGGCCTGCATTGGTGCAGGTGTAAACCTTGCCGTCGGCAATTAGAGGTGTACTTCGCATGGCGGTTCCCAAGGCTTTTTTGTCGAGTTGTTCGCCAGTTTCCGGATCGAAAATATACAGCTTTGCACGGTCGTCCACAGTCCAGAGTTTGCCTCCCGCCAACACCGGTGAACTCTTGCCGGACATGATTTCAGGCACGAACCATTTTTCTTTGCCAGTGAGATCGCCAGTCAGGGTGCCATCGATTGCCACCAATGCCCCCATGGTGCTGCCCACGACGTTTTCCTCACTCTGCGAATAGTAAACCGTGTCGCCCACAACTAGAGGGGAGACGTTCAACCCGCGACGGGAAAGAGGGTAGTGCCAGATCGACTGGCCTGTGCGAGGCTGCAATGCCCAGACTTCGCCATCGCCGGAGCCGAAGACCAAGGCCGCCTGGCCACCGAGGACAGTCACAACTGGAGTGCTATAAGTGGTGTCGTACGGAGAAATGCTCGTCCCATTGATCCAGCGAACGATGCCGGTGGCTTTGTCGAGACTCATGAAACGGTGGGCAGGGCGTGCCAAGAATCCATATTTTGGAGCGTCCCCCCAACCGACTACCACGGCGCTGATGAGCACCTGGTCTTCAAAGATCACCGGCACATTGGTGCGACCACCATACGTGTTGACCAAGCCAAACTCTTCAAGCAGACTGCGATCCCAGACAAGCTTGCCGGTGTCGCCTTCGAGGCAGCAAAAATACCCGCTGACGCTTTGAACGTAAATTCGACCAGTGTCCGAATCACCCGTACAGGAGGACCAGCCAACACGCGTGTCGGGGACTTCGCAAAGAAAGAGATTCATGCGATATTCCCAGCGTTTCTTGCCAGTAGCCGCATCGACGCAAACGACTTTCTCTGCTTCGAGTTCGGTCCCTGGTTGATCGCGGACCAAGGTGTAGAGGAGGCCATTCAACACGATGGGGGTAGAGCGACCTCCTAACTCAGCATTCTTCCAGACCAGGTTGCTGCCTGCTCCCCCCTCAGGATTCCAGGACTCGATGAGCCCCTTCTCGGTGGAGGCATTATTCTGTTGCGGGCCGCGCCAGTTGGGCCAATCGAGAGGATCGCCGGCAGTGGCAATTCCTAACGAAGCAAAGTAGCCCATGACGGCCAGGGCACCTATGCGGAGTACTTTGTCGCGTTGAACAAGAGACAGTCTGTGTGGGATCATAGATGAACTCTTCAGTTTCCCCGATTTTAGGAATCGCAAAACCGTCCACGAAAATGCGTTTACCGGATCGAGTGTAGGTGGGATTGCTGGTAGGAACAGATGGGAGTCTTGGCCGGTCACAACCCTCTGCTGTCAAGGAGTTTATCCATTTGGGCAACCTTGACGATTAGGAGGGAATTGACTTTTCCGGCCTCTCGGCATTCTCAGCCGGGAACCAGCAGAAAGTTTCACTCGCCAATCACCCTATAAAATAACAGATTCTGGCAAAGTTCCAAGGTGTCTTGGGTGCTTTCCCATTGATAGGACATTCGGTACCAACGAAAAGGTCAACTTGGGCGGTAAAGTTTGCCTAATAAGTGTTCTAACTCAGTTCAGGAAAATTACTTCGGTCTCCTCAAGGGTGCCATGATAGCTCGCCGATACGTGTTCATGTCGCAAGTGGAACATTGATGTTCCTCAGCGACGCACCATAGTTGGAAGCGTCATCATTGGTCTTTTTTTTCGAGTCATGGATTGGCTCGACTGATGTTGATGCCTGACCGTGGGGATACCCGTAACGACCCCCCCCGACCCCCGACCCAGCAGGGTCCCCTCACTCTCCCGCCTCGAACCGCACACGGGCACACGCCCACGCCAATGTCATAACGACCAACCCAGGGAGGGTGTGGCGATCTGAGCAGCCGGACAAAGTCAGGCCAGTTCGTACGAACGTCCCCTACGAATAGGAGATGTCATTCAATGAGATGGAACATGTTGGGAGCGCTCGTTTTCAGCGTATGTCTTGCGAGCCAAGGCTTCGGCTATGGCCTGCTGGATGTGATGCTGGGATGTGGCTGTGGATGCGATAACAACGCATCCCAAAATTGTTGTGAAAAGTCTTGTGGCTGCTGCGACCCTGGTTGCGGATGCTGCGATCCTGGTTGCGGTTGTGCCGACCCTTGCTGTGGCAACGGCAACGGATGCTGCGACAGTGGCAACGGATGCTGTGACAGTGGTTGCTGCAAATCCGGTTGCTGCAAAAGAGAATGTTTCTTGAGCCGCTTGTTCAAACGCTGCAAGAACCATCACTGCTGTGACCCCGGTTGCGGATGTGAAGACCCTTGCTGTGACCCCGGTTGTGGTTGTGCCGACCCCTGCTGTGGAAATGGCGGTTGTGGCCTCGGTAAAGGATGCTGTGGGAATGGCAATGGTTGCTGCGACAGTGGCAATGGATGCTGTGACAGTGGCTGTTGCAACTCTGGTTGCTGCAAGCGAGAGTGCCTCTTGAACCGGTTGTTCAAACGTTGTAAGAACCGTCATTGCTGTGACCCAGGTTGCGGATGTGAAGATCCTTGCTGCGACCCCGGTTGCGGATGTGCGGACCCTTGCTGTGGCAACGGTGGTTGTGGACTCGGCAAAGGCAACGGCTGCTGCGACAGCGGCAACGGTTGCTGTGACAGTGGCTGCTGCAACTCTGGTTGCTGCAAAAGAGAAAGCCTCTTGAGCCGGTTGTTCAACCATCACGGAAATCACTGCTGTGACCCTGGTTGTGGATGCTGTGATCCAGGTTGTGGCTGTGCCGACCCCTGCTGTGGCAATGGTTGCGGCAACGGCTGCTGCGACAGCGGCAACTGCGGAAAAGGCTGCGACAGTGGTTGCTGCGATAGCGGCGCCCGGGCTGCTGTAGCTCCCGCTGCTAAACCTGCCGTCGCTGATTCTCAAGAAGAGGCTGCACCCATCCCACCTGCTCCCGCTGCCGATCCGAGTGCTCGGATTGCTCAGCCACGCAAGGTTGTGAGTGCCAGCTTTGTTCGCTAAACCCTAGTGAACATGATGAATCCCCCTCTGAGGACCTGTCTCGGGCTTTTGGGCTCGGGGCAGGTTCTTTTTTTGGGTGAACCAATTCGCCGTCTCCCAACGTACTACCCATGAGCTGCTACTCAATCAAGACTCTTTCAGTAATTTTCGGCGAATGTCGTTGGTTGATGCCGAGCAAACTCATCGCTTTCCAACGAGGGCTGTTCAATACAAAGCGATTCAACGGGAGTCAAATTCCTTGCGGAAATTCAACTTGCCTCACTACACAACATGCATTGCTTTGCTGTACTTAGCCGTGCTAGCGGTCGTTCTTCTGGCTCAAGCCGAAGAATCGTCGGGGCAATCGCTCTCAGTCACTGTTAGTTCCTCCTCGCCAGCTGACGCAACTCTCGCAAATGCTTTTGCCGGGCTTGTTACTTCAGCCATCCCCAACAGAATACGAACGCCGCAAAGATTGGGGAAGAACGAAGAATATTGTCTCAGGGCTGAAGTTTGAAGACTTCGACATAAATCGCCGCCACAAGCCCGTCAATCATGGTGTGTGGAAACACTATAAAGTTAAGCTCACGGACCGCGACAAGAAATTGCAAGTCAAGATCTATCAACTTCGAGCGCTAGATGGTAGCCGTGTCGCTTTCACTCTTGCCGTGCAAGCCGATCTTTCGTTGTGGGGAAGGGCGAAGGTCTATGACCGCGGGATTCACCTGATCGCGGTGGAGATTGTGGGCCATTCGAGCCTGGATTTAAGGCTTGATTGTGAAATTGGAGTGCAAGTTGAATCTCAGGGTTTTTTGCCTGCACTAGCGATCGACCCGCGTGTCACCAATGCTCAGATGGAGCTCACGAACTTTCGTATCGAAAGGATCAGTAATGCTCATGGACTCTTGGTAAAGGAATTGAGCAAGGGGATCGAAAATTGGATCGAAGATGAGCTGCGAGGACAAAACTAGTGAACAAGCTTAATCGAGCGATCGATAAACGGCGCGATTCACTTCGCCTGAGCCCCAGCCAATTAGTCGATTCATCCTGGTGGCCACTGGCAGAATTGCCGGATGTGGTACCGGTGGTGAGATAAGGTGGGGAAGTTAGACTGCGAGATTAGTGCAAGGCGAATGTCTAATGGCGAAATACTCAATGACGAAAAAATGACGAATGCCTGATATTGAATCTTGTTCTTGCTATTCGCACTTGGGTATTTCTTCATTCGCTAATCTTTCTCATTCAATTTGTTTTCTGTTTCCGTAGTTTTAAGAAGTGCTCCTGCGGCAACGTCATGGTCGTCGCGCGGAAGCCGAACTTGTCGCCCACTTTGACGGCCTCTCCCTCGGCAACCAACTGACTGCCTACAAATAGCTGAAGCATTTCGTCGCACGGCTTGTCGAACTTGATGATTGTGCCGGGAGCCATCTCCACAACATCTAGGAATTTTTTTTTTGCTTGCCAAGACCACCCGTACAGGGAGAGCAATTTTGAGAGACTCCGCGAATAACCTGGAAGCTCTGCGAAGCTGGGCTGGCTTTCGAGTCTCCGCAGACGCTGACGACGGACGGTCGTCCTGGGAGCTCCCCGGCAGAGTTTTCGGTAGCAGTGTCTGGAGTGACATCACTCATGGGGATTTTGCAAAACTCCGAGCATCACGAAAGCAAAGGGACAAACCATAGGGCGCATTGTCCACCCAGGTGGCTACTAGTTGTATCGGCGAACTAACCGTCAAACTTTGCCTAGACAACCTCATGGAGGGGACGGACGGTCAACCACCTCCAAACACAATTGCCTGTTTCCCCGGGGAGATATTGTCTATAATGACGTTTCTGTTTGCGAGCTAGCACCCCCGCAAGTGATTTCCCATGACCGCCACGCTCGAGCCCCGAAATTCGAATTGACAGCCCTATAAATTCGCTCTCGAACGAACAATTGCAGGAGCGCATCCAGAAGATCCGCGATGAGTTGGGGCCGAAGCTGCTGATTCTGGGGCACCACTATCAGCAGGACGAAGTGATCGCACATGGCGGACTTGCGTGGCGACAGCTATCAGCTGAGCCAGATGGCCGCCGATAGCCAGCGACTGCCGCGAGATCGCTTTCTGCGGCGTCCACTTCATGGCCGAGACGGCCGACATCCTGGCCAATCGGCCCGAGAAGCTCGCCGAGCGCGGTGGCGAGCGCGATCGAGGTGATACTGCCCGACATGGCGGCCGGTTGCTCGATGGCCGACATGGCGGCGATCGACCAAATCGAAGACGCGTGGGACGAACTGGGCGAAGTGCTCGACACCGAGGACATCACGCCGGTCACGTACATCAACTCGGCCGCCAGCCTCAAGGCGTTCTGTCGGCCGCCACGGTGGCATCGTCTGCACTCGGCGCAACGCCCGGGCCGCGCTCGAGTGGGCGTTTGCCGCAACGTCGCGCGTGATGTTCTTTCCCGACCAGCACCTGGGCCGCAACACCGCGCTTGGCGATGGGAATCACCGACGAGCAGATGCCGGTCTGGGATCCCTATGCCGACGAGCTCGGCGGCAACACGGAAGAGGCGACTCGAGAACAGCAAGGTGATTCTCTGGAAGGGACATTGCAGCGTGCACCAAATGTTCCGCCCCGAGCACGTGCGATCAGTTTCGCGAGCAGCACCCGGGCATCAAGATTCTGGTCCACCCCGAGTGCCCGCAGGAGGTGTTCGAACTGGCCGACGTGTACGGCTCGACGGGCAAGATCATCAAGACGGTCGAGGCCGCCCCGCCCGGGACCAAGTGGGCGATCGGCACGGAACTGCACCTGGTGAACCGCCTCAAGCAGGAGCACCCCGAGCAGGAGATCCATTTCCTTTCGCCGGTGGTCTGCATGTGCGCCACCATGTATCGCATCGATCTGGCGCACCTCTGCTGGTGTCTGGAGAATCTTGTCGCCGGCACGCCGGTCAACACGATCGAAGTCGACGAAGAAACGGCCCGATGGTCGCTGGTGGCGCTGGAGCGGATGTTAGAAGTGCGGTGAATGGTGAAGCGACCTATAAACCTTTTTAGCTCCCTGCTATTGCATTTTAATCCGACGCGATTGCTTCGCTAATCATCTCCAATCTGAGAGCTCTTTGCCTTCAAAAGTCGCTCTCGATTTCCTCGACTGTCATCCCGTGGTCGAACATCTCGCGTTTGAAGTCGAGTTCCTGGCGGTGACAAGCGAACCTACGTATCTGCTTGATTGTGCTGGTGATGATCCCCGCGCCGAAGATGATTACCATCAAGAGCAGTACGAAAATAAGGAACGGCACAATTGATTAATTCTTGGAAATTGCTCATGGGAATTGCGTGGTCGCTTGAAGTTATTAGAAGTGCATCCGCATCCCTGGATGCAAGCGGCTCAGAATTGTTTTTCGTCGTGTTCTAGTAAATATTGCCCCCTAAACTCGTGGATTCACAGTTTTTCCACTGGCTTACTTCTGTGGGTAATTAGTCGTCCCTGATAAACTCTCTGTCAGCTTTCGCTCATTCATCTGGGTAAGCAACTTCAGGTAGTGCTCGGTGGCTCGATACGTTCAGGGGGTCGCTTGTGAGGCGAACTATCGCTTTGAATCGCAGGATGAGCACGAAAACTGGCGAAAAAACTATCCAGCGCAGCAGCTTACGCAGATTGTAGCCCGCGGCGGCCAATAGCGTGTTGATTTGGTCAGCAATACGTAACGAACGTAGGCAGAAGA
>CAVYIE010000008.1:0-434863 GCA_963768615.1 Candidatus Eiseniibacteriota bacterium
TCGCCATCATGCTCACGCAGTCGGGAGATCTGCAATGCGAGCCGTCCGGAGGAACTCTCAACGTTGATCGATCGGGACGTAATCGCGAATGGCAGCCCCCGTGTAGCGCTGCCGCGGCCGGCCAATGCGCTGGTTCGGCGCTTCGATCATTTCCTTCCACTGCGACACCCAGCCGACGGCGCGGCCTAGCGCGAAGAGCGGAGTAAACATTTCGGGCGTAAAACCAAGCGCATGAAGTGTTATACCCGAGTAGAAGTCCACGTTTGGGAAGAGCTTTCGCTCGACAAAATAGTCATCTTCGAGGGTTATCCGTTCGAGCTCAAGGGCAAGCTAGTGGACGGTTCGTCATCAGCACCTAATTCCTCCAGAACTTCATAGGCAGGATTCGCGAAGCACGCGCGCCCTCGGGTCGTAATTCTTGTACACGCGATGGCCGAAGCCCATGAGCCCGGAATGGGTCGTTCTTGTCCTTGGCCCAAGTCAAGTTATTCTGGGATACGCCCCTTGTCGCCGATTGTCCTCAGCATATCGAAGACCGCCGCGTTGGCACCGCCATGGGCTGGCCCCCATAGCGAGGCGATACCGGCTGCGACGCACGCGTAGGGCGTTGCCTCGCTGGAGCCCGCGATGCGCACCGTCGCCGTGGACGCCGTTCTGCTCGTGGTCCGCGTGCAGAACCAAAATCCAATTCATTGCTCGCGCTTGAACCGCCGATACCTTGTACTCCTCGCACGGTACGGCGAAGCACATGTGGAGAAAGTTCGCGGCGTCATCCAAGTCATTGCGCGGGTACATGAACGGCTGACCGCGCGCATACTTCAGCGCCATGGCGCAGATTGTCGGCATCTTAGCGATGATGCGATGGCAAGCGATCGTTCGGGCTTGGGCGTCGAATACGTCCAAGTGCTCCGGATAGAAAGCGCTCATTGCGCCTACGGTGCCGACCATCACCGCCATCGGATGAGCGTCCCGGCGGTAGCCGTCGAGAAACTCCTTAAGCTTCTCGTGCACCATGCTGTGACAGGTGATGATGTTGGTGGATTCAGCCAACTCGTCCCGGTTCGGCAGTGCTCCGTTGAGAAGAAGGTAACAGACCTCAAGAAAAGGCAAATCGGAGAGCTGTTCGATCGGATAGCCGCGATGCAGCAGGATGCCCTTCTCGCCGTCGATAAATGTTATCTCCAAATCGCAGCTTGCCGTAGAAAGGAAACCCGGGTCGAAGGTAAAATAGCCCGTATCTTTGTACAGCCGCTGCATATCTATGACCTTGGGCCCGTGCGTCGGGCTCAGAACCGGACAATCATATTGCTGGCCGGTTGAGTGGAATACGATCGTTACCTTTTCCCCCTTCGTCGGCGTGACAACGTCGATGGCACGCGTTGGAGCATCCATCCACAGTCCTCCCGCGGCAAGGAACCCCCGAGAGCTACCCTCCGATCGCCGCCTGATCTTCGGGATTGGGACGCGCCCGGAGCGGCCATCGGCGTCAACGGCGAACACCCCGCTGCGCGGGCATCTGTATTAGGTATTTTTGCTGTTCAAACTGATATCAAGCTCGAAGTCCGTCGGGTTGGCGTTGTCAAAGATCAACAACGCGTGCAGAGATCGTGTTGGTGCGAAGACCCGACCGGTGACACTGAGATATCATCCGAAGCGGTAGACTCCCGCCTCCGCCTCCCTTCTCCGCACCAGCCCCTTCAGCTTGCGGCCGCCGGCCCACACCCACTTCCTGAACTCGGCCGGCACCAGCGCCGTGCTCCTCGCGGTTGACCTTGCGGCGCAGGGTCGAGCGCTGCAGACCGCCCGCGCCGACGTTGAACGCGAACGACGTCAACGCATCGAACTGGCCGTCGGTGAGCGGCACGGTGATCAGCCGCAGCACCGCGCGCTCGGCGATGCCGGCGTCGCGACGAAGCAGGTCCTCGGCTTCGTCCTCGCCGATGCCGCCGGCGAACCGCTCGCGTTCACCGTCCAGGACAACGTGGCCGTAGCCGACGGTTCGGCTAGCCGGCAGGGCAGACGTAGATCGTCGGGCTGAAGCCTTCAAAGCGCTTGATCAGCGCAAGGCCGGCATCGGTGACATGACGCATCGGCTCAGCGTCCCTCTCTCGCCTTGGCCAGCGACCGAGCGCCGAACCAGAAACTGACCACGGCGGCGAACAGCGCGGCGGTTTCGTCGTCCCACACCTGCGGCAGGGCTTCGGCGAGGACGAGGCCTTCGACGGCGATCAGCAGGTACAGCCCCGAGCCCTTGACCGCGGCGAACAGCAGGAAGAAGGCGTAGGTGATCATCGGCCGCACCGACGAGCGCAGCCCGTCGACCCACTTCACGCCCGACGGCTGCGCGTCGTGGCGGTAGAGGGCCTGGCTCTCGGCGATATCGGCGGAGACGTTGATCTCCTCGAGGCGCTGGGTATGCCCGAGCGTCTGCATCTGCATCTGCCGGTCGAGGATGGCGAGCTCGTGCTTGCGATCCTGCCAATCGTGGACCAGGCCGAGCAGCTGCGGGAAGGCGGACGTCAAGAATCCCAACAGCGAGCCGAGCAGGGTCAGCATCGCGAGACCTCCTCATCGGAATGAACGAACGTGGAAAAGCGGGGATCGGGGTCAGCCACGCCCGGCATCGGACAAGTGCGCGGCAGGCTTGGCGTTGAGGGCCGGCGCGGCCGGAGCCAGAAGCCGGACGCGGTGTTGGAGCAAGGACTGGCCCGGCAGGACGCCGGATCGTGGCGTCGCAGCCGAACGTTCGGGGATCAGCGTCGGCGGGTCGGTTCGCTGCGGCGTTCGTGGTCCGGACGGTTGCTCTCGACGACCAGGCGGGCAAGCCCCTCGAGCCGGCGCTCGAGACGATCGGTTGCGCGCTCGAGGTCGGTCCTGGTGACCACCTCCTGGACGATCTCGAACTGGCGATCGTCGAGCTTGCGCACCCAGTAGGTGAGACCGCCGAGACACAGGGTCAGCAACGGGACGACGATCACGGCGAGCCATGTCCAGGCGCTGGTGGTGCCGTGGTTCTCGCTCATCAAGCTCTCCCTGTCCGACCCTGCGCTGCACGAGGCCGCATGGTTCGCTTACCCCTGGTCGATCTCGCGCAGGGCGACGATGGCGTTGTCGTCCAGCGCAAGACGCGCGCCCTGGATAAGGTCGAAGGCCTGCTGCCCTTGGCCGGCGTCGATCCCAAGCTCGGCCTCGACGGCGGCGAGGTCGTTGGTCACCCCGTCGATGTAGATCGCGGCGTAGAGGATCTCGGCGAGGCGGGCGAACTTGGCCTTGCCGTCGAGGATCTGGCCGACCGCCTCGGCGCAGAGCTGGCCGGCGGCGGTGGCCTGGTCGACGATGACGCGGGTGGTCATGGGGTGGGTCTCCTCTTTCGGGTGGTCGACTGAACGCCTGACGGTCAGGCGATGGGTTCGGACTTGGCCCGGTCGACGAGCGCGCCGAGCGGGTCGCGGTCGAGGGCCTGCGCGAACCGCCGGGCGCGGCGCCCGGCGCCGGCGCGGCGGTAGATCGACAGGTCGGGCGGATACAGATAGGCCTGGACCTCGGCGCTGGCGTCGTCGGCCGGCTCCTCGGCGAGGCCCGGCTTGGCCTTGGCATAGACGCCGGTGATCGCGCCGGCCGCGTCGCGGCTGAGATAGACGGTGGTCATGGTCGCGGTCCCCCGTTAGCTGGCGCGCCGCCGCCACCAGCAGCGCAGTTGAATGTCGGTCACGGCGCTGGTGTGCCCGGTCGTCGAAAAGGCGAGGATGCCGCCGGCGTCGAAGTCGTCGTCGAGGGTGAAGTCGGCGATCTCGGTCACGCTCGACCCGTCGCCGGCGGTCGAGACGACGACGCCCGAGCGGTGCGCGCGCAGGTATGCGGTCCGCGCCGTCGTCCAGCAGGCCGACAGCCCGACGATGGTCGCGTCGTAGGGGATCAGGATGCCTTTCGCCGAGCCGAAGTCGCCGCCGTTGAAGCGGCGCATGTAGGTGTTCTGGGCGAGATCGCCGTTGAACCCGCCGCCGTCGCTTTCGAGCGCGCCCAGCCATTTCGACCGGGTCGCGTCGTAGACGAACAGGGCATCCAGGTCGGTGCGATAGAACGCGTCGCCCTCGACCGGCGAGCCGGGAAAGCTGGTCCCGGTGCCGATCCGCCCGGTGGTCTCGGCGGTGTGCCAGACCGCCGCCCCGGCCGCGGATCGGTGCAGACGAAGACGCGGGCGGCGGTGGTGTTGATCCAGCGCGACCCGGCGACATAGCCGGCGGCATCGTCGTCGCTCGCGCCGGGGTCGGTGGTTTTCGCGTAGGCCTCGGCGATCTCCCAGGCCGTGTTGCCGGCGTTGCGGCGGTAGCGCAGGCCCGAGGCGTGATCGCGCCACCGCATGTGCGGCCAGGTCAGACCGGGCGCGCTGGCGCCCTCGTTCTCGGTGGCGAGCGCCTCGTCGGAGGCGTTGAGGTTGACGCGGACGTTGTAGCCGCTCGAGGCCGGGACCGCGCCGAGGGTGCTGGATTGCGCCATCGCCGCCCCCTACAGCTTGACCATGAAGTTGAGAAAGGCGACCGGCGGCATGTTGTTGTGCGCCTGCCCGCCGCCCTGGCTGGCGACGCTCAGGGTGTGGGTATGGGCGCCGCCGGAGCCGGTGTTGACGTTTCTGTAAGGCGCCATCGAGCGACCCCGGGAGTGTAGTAGCTTCCCGCCGCTGCCCCAGCCGCCGCTATGCGAATGGCTGCCGCTGCTGTTGGCGGTCGAGCCGGGGTGGTTGTGCGCCGGCATCTCGTCGACACCGAGCAGGTGGGTCTCGGCGCCGACCGCCTCGCCCAGCGCCCGGTCGCTCAGGCTCGATCCCCAGCCGGCGCAGGCGAGCGCCCGGCCCAGCGTCTTCGGCAGGACCAGCCGCCGCGTCGCCGCCCAATCGGCGGCGGCCGAGGCGCCGCGCCCCACGGGCGTGCCGCTCGCGTCCTGCAGCGGCGCCCAGGTGTTCGAGACGTTGGTCCACAGCAGCAGGAACAGGTCCTGGCAGTCGGCGTTGGCGCGGCTGGTCGCGCCCGACGACGCCCCGCCGATCGAGCCGTCGTTCATCAGTACCCAGCCGCTATCGGCGGCGGCGCGCAGGGTCGCCTTGACGTCGCCGGTCGAAAAGCCGCCGCCGCTGGAACCGGCAACGGCGGTCCAGGCGAACGGCGGGCCGATCACGCCGATCTCGGCCCAGGCGGTGTTGGCGGCGTCGCGCAGCCAGATCTTGCCGGTCGACTGGTCGGCCCAGGCCATCAGCGGATAGGTCGGGCTTGGCGCGCTACCCCGTAGTGCAGCGAAGCGAGCGCCTGGAAGCCGGTATTGACCCGCGCGCGGTAGCTGCTGCCGGGAACGTTGGCGATCTGGCCGAGGTCCGTGGCTTGCGTCATCGCCGGCGGCCGTCGAACGACTTGCGCCACGCGTTGACGGCGGCGCGGGTCTTGGCCGGCACCGTGGCGCCGTCGCGCTCCAACTGCTCGACCATCTCGACCAAGCCCTCGACCAGCCCCGGCGCCTCGCGCTCGGCCACGTCCAGGGGCTCGCGCGAGAGCGGCAGGAAACACGCCCGGTGCCAGTCGTAGCGGTAGCCGCCGAGCTTGGTCGCCATGTCGTGACCGTAGGGCAGGGCGACGATGCGCGCCTGCGGATCGTCCCGGTGGTCGGGCGGGGCGACGGTGGCGACGGCGACGAGCACGCCGTTCGCGTCGAGCCGTGCAATATCTGGCATCAGACTACCTCCTCGGCTTTGAGCCGCAGCTCTGAAATCTGGATGTTGAAGGTCGGGTCGGCCGTCGTGAGCCGGCACTCGACGTTGCCGACGGCGCGGCAGGCGACCTCGGCGCTGTCGATGCGGATCCACGGCCCCCAGGTCGGCGTGCCGGTCCGGGTCGTCGTCGGTGGTCTGGGCCCAGATCGCCGCGTCGCAGGCGGCGCCCTCGGTGCCGTCGATGTCCGGCCAGTCGTCGATCGGCGTGGTCCGCTCGTCGATCAGGTCCAGGGTGTTGACCACGCTCATGGCGATATGCGCGGTCAGGCGGACGTTGGTCACCGCGCCGAAATCGAGCCCGGCCGAGAACGCGTAGGTGCCGGCGTCGACGGTGCCGAGCCCGCCGGTATCCCAGTCGAGCAGCGCGTCGGTATCGGGCACGGTGTCGAAATCGCCGCTCAGCAGTTGCAGGGCGCCGCCCGAAACCTCGGTGTCGTCGTGCGTGCCCGGAAAGGTCGGGTCCTCGACCAGCTCGTCGACCGGCGAGAACGCCAGCACGCTCGCCTGCTTGGTCGTGATCGAGGCGCTCGCGCTGATATTGCCGAGGCTGTCGTAGACCCGGCCCATGTAGGTGCCGGCCTTGAGCGGCAGGTAGACGTGCGTCTGGTCGCCGTTGACCGTTCGGCCAATCGAGGTGGTATCGCTCCAGGCGACCCCCGAGGTGGCCGGCGAATGGCGAAAGACGATCCAGCCGCCGTATTGCACGTCGAGGTCGGCCGGCAGGTCCCAGCGCAACAACGCCTGCCCGCCGACGACGGCCAGCGTCAGGTTTTGCAGCGCCGCCGGATCGGCCGAGCGGCCGACGACCAGGTGGTTGGTGACGGTCGTTGCCGGCGAGGCGAGGTAATCCGGGTGCGTGCGCTGCAGGCGGAAATCGTAGCTCTCGCCCGAGGTGACGCCGACGATGGCGACGCTGGTCGCGGTTTCCTCCTGCACCGTCGCCTGCGCCCAGGCCGCGGCGGTGCCTGTCGGGCGAAACGAAACGTGCATGGTCGTGTTGGCGATGGCGATCGGCGCCAGGGTGAACACCACCCGCTCGACCAGGGTGCGCGAGGCGGTGACCAGCATCGCCGCGGTGTCGCTGTTGACCTCGGTCACCACCGGCGCCGGGATGGCGACCGCCACCGTCACCTTGGGGTCGTAGGGCGGAACGGTGCCCTGGCTCGCGGTATGCACGCCGGCGGCCTCGGCGACCAGGGTCAGCCGGGCGGTGAGGTCGGCGCGCGCGCGGGTCGCCTCCTGGCGGGCCTGGCGGGCCGCGCACCCCGGCACCCGGGTGCTGGAGAAGCCGGCCGGGGAGCGCGAGGAGAGTCCGGACTACCGGCGCTACCGGGCGGAGCCGGACCGGCTGGGCATCCTGGGGCGGGAGGCGGCCGACCGCCGGCTGCCGCCGAAGACGGTGGTGCTGGCGGTGCAGACCGCGGACGGGTCCGCCGTCTACCCGGTGGAGGAGCTGCCTCCCGGCCGGGTGGTGGAGGACCGCATCGGCGAGGTGCCGGTGGTGGTGGTGCCCACCGGGGACGGGGGATGGTCCGCCTTCGACCGGCGCCTCCTCGGACAGGTGCTCCACCTCGAACTCACCCCCAACCGCCGCCTGGACGACCGGGCCCGGGATCTCGGTCCCTGGGACCCGGTGACCGGGCGCCCCTCGGCGGAGAAGGGCCGGGAGGGGGGACAGGCCCTGGCTCCCCTCCGCGCGATGACGGTGTACTGGTTCGCCTGGGCCTCCTTCCACCCCGGCGCGCGCATCTGGCGCGGCCGGTGAGCGGCCGGCCGGCCCCGGCGCTTCGAACGCCTTCCAGCTGCCTGCTAGTGCGGCGGCCGGCGCCCGCCTTTACAGGACGCCGGTATGCGGCTATGGTTGATATCACTTAGAAGCGATCAGGTCCCAGCATCCAATTCCTGCGCCCCCGCCCCTGAAACCGTTGGGCGTACATCAAACTCCATCGCGGGCCCGGACCTCGTCCCGGCCCGACTCGGGCGCATTTCGCCCCGGCTCCGCCGGGGCCGGTCCTCCGTAGGACGGACTCGCCGCCGGCCGTGCCGGCCGCAGAGGAGGCATCCCAGCATGCATTGTCGAATCCACCGGGCCCTGGTCCGGACTCTCGGTCTTGTTCTCATCCTGGCCCCGCTCGCCCTGGCCCCGGCTCCGGCCCGGGCCCAGGCGGAGGGCATCAGCTACTCCCTCATCCCCACCTACGACGTCCTGCGGTGGGACAAGAACCTGGGGATGGAGGACACCGAACTCTGGGGCGGGAAGCTGGGGATCAACTTCGGACAGATGATCTCCCTCCAGGGCTACTACCTCACCCGGAACAACGTGAACACGGATCTCGGCGCCACCGGCCTCAACCCGGGGCAGACCATCCTCGTCCGGAACCGGGCGCTGGACGTGAGCCGCTACGGCGGGGACCTGGTCCTGAACCTGGGATCCGGGAACCTGGTGCCGTACCTGAAGGGCGGGGGGGGCATCATCCGCTTCGATCCCGATCACGGTGACGCCGTACGGCAGATCGCCCTCGACGCCGGAGGCGGCCTGCGCCTGGGTCTCCAGCGGCTCCAGCTCAACCTCTTCGTCGAGGACACCGCCTTCCGCCTCGACCGCTACGATCTGTTCGATCCCGCCTTGGGGCCTTATCCGGCCGATCCCGAGGACGACCAGGTCCGGCACAACCTCTCCTTCGGGGCCGGGGTGAACTTCTTCCTCGGCGGCTACCGGGGTAGCGACCTCAGCGAGTCCGACCGGGCGATCATGGAGCGGTACCGCCACGGCCTCTCCGGCCTCAGCCTTCCCATCGAGCCCTTCGTGGGCCGGCTCTCCTACAACCACGCCCTCGATCTGGACGACCAGGACGTGGTCGGCGCGCGGACCGGACTGGACTTCGGCCGGTACTTCGGCCTGCGCGGATACTACTGGCGGGGGGTCAACGACGGCTTCGACCGGTTCGAAGACGTGCAGAGCTACGGCGGCGAGGCCCGGTTCAACCTGAACAGCGGCCAGGGCGCGGTGCCCTACCTCCTGGCCGGGGTGGGCCAGCTCGACTTCCGGCCCGACTTCCGGGACCGGGCCGACTCCACCCGGAGCGACCGGACCATGCTCATCGCCGGGGCGGGCATGGCCCTCACCCTGAGCGACCGCCTAGTCCTGAACGTGGCCGCCCGGGACTACGTGTTCAGCAACCAGGATCTGGAGGACGTGACCAAGCCGGACCGGCTCTACTCGAACTGGGTGGTCTCGGCCGGGCTGCAGTTCGCCATCGGCGGGACCTCGCCTTCGGGCCAGAAGCCCTTGTTCGGAGGCGGGGGGGAGCCCGCTCCGGCTCCGGCCCCGGCTCCGGCCCCGGAGAGCGCTACCGCCGAGGCCTCCTCGGCGCAGACTCCTGAGGCGGCGTCCGAGTCCACGTCGGCGGCCTCGGGCGAGTCCGCGGCCCCCGCCGCGGGCACGGAGAAGGGGGCCGGGCAGGAATCCACGCCCGCCACCCAGGCTCCCGCCGCGAAGGGCAAGGAGGCCGCCCCGGCCCCGTCTGCGGGGAACTACAACGGTGAGCGCGTGATCCAGATCCCCGTCCCCACCGAGGGGGAGATCTACATCCGTTACGGGAAGCCCGGCGGAGTCTCCATCGAGTCCCGGAACGTGAGCGGCCAGGAAGGCGCTCCGGCCCCGGCGGCCGGGAACGCGCCGGAGCGGTCCGAAGCCGCTCCCACCCTGGATCGCGAGGCCCTCCGGGAGGCCATCCGCCAGGAGTTGGACCGGGCCGGGATCACCGGCCGGGAGCAGATGACCCCGGAGCAGGAGGCCGCGCTCATCGAGCAGCGCCTCTCCCAGGACCTGGACCGGAAGATCGATCAGCGGCTCCGGGCTCTCAATGCGGCGCAGAACGGGGGCGCTCCCTCCACGGTGGTGGTCACCGGCGGGGAAGGCGAGAGCGCGACCGTCTCCGGCGGCTCCGGCGAGACCCGGGTGGAGACCGGCGGGTACCACTACGGATTCCGCGGACTCCAGCCCTACCTGGGGTGGAACGTGGATTCCCCCGACCAGGCCGTGTTCGGCGGGCGCGTGGACCTGGGCGGGGTGACCGAGCACTCGTCCATCCGCTTCCTTCCCGAACTGGCCCTGGGTTTCGGCAGCGACGTGACCACGTTCCTCCTCGCCGCCGACTTCCAGTACGACCTCACCCACCTCGGCGATTCGGACAGCCCCTGGGTGCCCTATCTGGGGCTGGGGGCGGGCATCTTCACCGTCTCCAACGGCCACACCGACACCGATCTGGCCGTGAACATCTCCTACGGAGTGGCCCACCCCATCGGGCCGGTCACCGCCTTCGCCGAGCATCAGGGCATCCAGGCCTTCGGCAAGAACCGGATCCTCTTCGGGCTCCGGATCACGCGGTAGCCATGCCACGGAACCCGGTACCGGCGTTCATCATCCTGGGCGCGGTGGCCGCGGCGGCAACGGCGTTCCCCGGCCCGGCCCGGGCCGGGGAGACCGCGTCCGTTCCCGCCCCCGCCGGGAACGACTCCACCGGAGCCTGGACCGCGGTCCCCCTCCCCGACGGCACCCTGTTCTACCTGCGCTACGGTCCCCCGGGAGGGGTGGTGGTCCGGAGCGGGCCGGACACCTCGGCCACGGCGCCGCCGCCGGCCCAGGCTGCTCCCGCGCCGGCGCGGGCCTCCGCGGCTCCTGACTCCCTGGTCGCGATCATCCGCAGGATCCTGCGGGAGGAGCTGGCCGGGCGCTCGAGCCCGGCCGTCTCCCGGCCCCTCGCCGGTCCGGGGGTCCCGCAGCTTCCCCCCGAGACCCCGGCGCCGGTTCCCCCGCGGACCACGGTGGTGGTCCCCGGACCGGGGGCTCCGGCTCCGCCCGGAGAGACCGCGCGCGAACCGCTCGCCGGGGCTCCGGAATCCGGGCCGGCCGGCGTGACGGCCTCGGCGGACAGCGCGCGGGGCGGCCCGGGCCAGGCGCCGGCGCGGCTCATTCCGCCGCCCATCCTTCCCGTGATCCCCCCCGCTCCGGACACGGTGCGGGTCCCCGGACCCTCTCCGGCCCGGGTGCGGGAGCTGTTCCTGAACCAGGGGCTCCTGCGCACCAACCTGGTGCTGTTCGAGACCGGGCGCAGCACGCTGCTCGACTACTCGAAGCCCTCCCTGGACGCGGTGGCCGAGGTGATGCGCGAGTTTCCCGATCTGCGCATCCGGGTGGAGGGGCATACCGACTCCCGGGGGAGCGCCGCCTTCAACCTCGAGCTCAGCCGGGCCCGGGCCGCGGCCGTACGCGACTACCTGGTGAACACCGGCGGCATCGCGCCGGACCGGGTGGAGGCGGAGGGTTTCGGGGAGGAACGCCCCCTGGTTCCGGAACACACCCCCACCGACCGGGCCCTCAACCGGCGGGTGGAGTTCCGGGTCCTGAACCCCGAGGCCCTGGAGCGGACGCTGGAGGAACGCTGACTCGCGGGAGGAGCGGGGCTACTGGTCGTCCAGCTCGTCCGAGCGCCGCTCGTCGTCCACGAAGCCCGGGAAGTACTGCTCGGTGACGTGGACCGGCCGCCAGGAGATCCCCTGCATGTAGTAGAGGGCGAGCAGGTTCTCCGGGTGCTTGGACACGTGGAAGATCCCCGTGACCTCCACCGGGTTCATCGGCCACTGGTCGGGATCGAATCCGGGCAGGTAGAGCTTCACCACCGCGGTCATGTCGGTGGGCCCGCAGAACATGCTCCGCGGGTGGATTCCGGTCAGCAGCAGGTCGGAGTTCTCCTGGGCCCCGAAGTCGGGCATCAGGTAGCCCTCCATGCGCACCCTGTGGTCGTCCCAGAGGCGGAGGCTGTCGGGGAAGATCACCTTCTCGGTGGGGTTGTACACGGTCTGGCGGAGGAGATCCCAGTGGAGCAGGGGAAGCTGGGCGGGGTCCGTCTTGCGGGTGGGGGCGGCCGGGGTGGCGGCGGGCAGGGCCAGGAGCGCCACGGCGGCCAGGGCGAGGAGGATCGGGAGTCCGCCCGAGGGACGGGAAATAGATTTCACGGAAAGATCTCTGGGTTGGAGCCGGTTCCGGCCGCCGATCTGGACGGCCGCGCCGGGGGACGTATCCCTGGGATGCCGTTCCCCGCCGAGGAGCCGGATCCGCCGGACCCGTCTCCTGAACCGAAGACAATACCAGGATCGGATGGGAGCGCCTACGCGGTTTCTGCGGGCCGCTCAGCGCTCGCGGAAGCGGGAGAAGCGGTTGGGGGGCTCGGGACGGCGGAGCAGGCGGCGCCACAGGTCGCGGACTTCCTGGACCAGCAAGGCCCGGAACACCGCCCACATCAGGGGGTCACCCAGCGCCCCTCCACCCAGCGGTAGCCTTCCTTCCGGCCCGCCCATTCCCAGTGTCCGGGAACCCACCGGGCCTGGGGTTGGGGACGGGGAGGACGCACCTCGGCCTGGAGCCGGGGAGGGGTTCTCGACCCGGCACACCCGGCGGCGGCCGCCGCGGCCGCGGTCAGCACCGCGATGGCCAACCAGAGCCGGGCCTTCCGCCGGGGTCGTCGTATCGGATGCACGGTGTCTTGCATGGCCTGCCCACCGCCTCATCGCCCGTGGGGCCGCCGGAGCGGGCGGCCGGTCCCGTCCGGCCGCGGCCGCCGGACTTCCCACCGGCTTCCGGGGTATTCACAACCACGTCAGGGATCGGCAGCCGGACCCGGGGTCTTGAGACGCCGCCGCGGGGAAGCCGCGGGAGGCGGGGGATCCACCCCCGCCCCGTCCGCTCGCGGCCGTTCCGCCCCGGCGCGCATGCCAATCCCGTTCGGCGCGGTCCCGCGATCCGCTCGCGCGGCCGTTCCGCCCCGCGATTCCTCGGCAGCGCTCGCCGGAACGATCCCCCGGATCGTTCTATCGGCTCGCTCTGGCCGGCGCGGGGCCCCCTCGCGCCTTCGGCGCTTCGGCCCGCGGCCGGCCAGGTTGCCTCGTCATTCGCGGGGCGGCTGCGACCGCACGAAGACACCGGCCGGGCCGAGCGCCATCTCGAACACAGGGCTGTTCCCCAGGGAACGGGCCGCGTCCAAAGAAGTCCAAGGCCGAGGGCCAGATAAATGGTGTACCCGGGGAAACTCCGGGGGTGGGCGGCAGCCCGATGCCCCGAACGGAAGGTGTACCCGGGTGTCCGGGCCCGCAGTGATGCAGTCAGAGACGTGAGCCTGCCGTCCGAAGGGGGCTGGGAACATGAGCCGCGGCGGAACCCATCCCGCGGCGGAACCTGACCCGCCACCGAACCCATCCCGCGGCGGAACCCATCCCGCGCCGGAACCTGACCCGCCACCGAACCCGCCCCGCAGTGGAACCTGTCCCCAACACACCTCGGTCCCCCGAACGCGGAGCGCAATCCGACCCATCCGGCCATGCTTGGTCAGAACTGGGCCCGGTCGCGCCGCGGCCGGATCTGGGGTAGGATGGGATCCGGATCCGGTTCCCCCCTCCTCGAACGAGGAACCATGCGCCCACGTCACCTGCTTCTCCTGGCGCTCCTGACCGGCCTGGTGCCCGCCCTCGGCGCGGGACCCGCCCGGGGCGCCCCCCTCGATCCGGCGCTCTTCGCCCGGGCCGGCTCCGGCACGGTACCGCGCGTCGCCCCCGAACCGCCCATGCCCGCCCGCCTCCCCGGCCTGGCCGGGGCGGCCGCCACCGCCGGGCGGCGATGGACCGGCCACCCCCGGGTGCTGGTGCTCCTGGTCGATTTCCCCGACCGGCCCGCCGATCGCGAGGCCCACTCTCCCGCGTACTTCGAGCGGCTGCTCTTCAGCACCGGGGAGCTGCCCGCGGGAAGCCTGCGCGAGTACTACCGGGAAGCGTCCTACGGGAGGATGGACGTGACCGGGGAGGTGAAGGGGTGGTTCCGGGCCCCCCGGCCCTATCTCGACTACCTGGGGGACTACAACGGGCTCTGTCGCGCCTGCACCCCCCACAACGCGCGCACCCTGGCCGGCGAGGTGATCGCCCTGGCCGAGGAGGCGGGGGTCGACTTCACCCGGTTCGACGACAACGGGCCGGACGGGATCCCGGCCAGCGGGGACGACGACGGCACCCTCGACGGGCTCCTCATCGTGTACGCGGGCTGGGGGGCCGAGCGCACCGGGCTGGCCACCGATCTCCGTTCCCACTACTGGGACACTCCCGGGCCGGAGCGGATCCAGGGGATCTACGTACCCGACTACGCCATGATCCCGGAGCTGGACAACGTGGGGGTGGCGGTGCACGAGTTCGGCCACGTGCTCGGCGCGGAGGACCTCTACGACACCTCCGGCCGGGGAGGCGGTCTGGGCTGGTACTCGGTCATGGCCTACGGGATGTGGCTGCAGAACGCGGAACGTCCCGGCGGACCCGATCCCTTCACCCGGATCCAGTGGGGTTTCGTGGAGCCGGAGAACCTCGGCGCCGACGAGCCCGACCTGCTCGTCCCCGCCGTCAACGACACCCCGGTGGTGATGCGGCTGTGGACGAAAGGGGAGTCCGGTCCCGAGTACTTCCTGCTCGAGAACCGGCGGCCGGAGGGGATCGACCGCTACCTGCCCGGGGACGGGCTCCTGGTCTACCACGTGGACGAGACCCGGTTGTCCCAGAACGACGGCGGGCACTACCGGGTGGGGCTGGTGCAGGCCGACGGTCTGCGCAGCCTGGAGGGGGGCCTGCCGCGGAACCTCGGGGATCCGGGCGACTTCTTTCCCGGCACCACCGGCGCCCGCCGGTTCGACGACGACACCGTGCCCTCCGCCCGGTCCTATTCCGGGGAGCCGAGCCGGGTGGCCCTGTCGGAGATCGGGGATCCGGGTCCGGTGGTGAGCCTGCGGGCCGGGGTGGGCCGGTACCTGGCCGGCGGTCCCCTGCCCCGGGTGGAGCTGATTCCCGACGACGAGGAACCGCCGCCTTCGGCCGCCTACGCCTTCCGGGTGCGGGTGGCCAACGACGGCACCCGGCTCCGGGGCGGCACCCTCACCGCCTCCGCCCGGGAGCCCGGGGTGGACCTGGCCGCTCCCTACACCTCGCTCCTGGAGCCGGTGCCCGCCCTCGGCTCCGCCGACGCCGCTCCCCTGGCGCTGCGCCTGGACGCCGCCGCCGCCGGGGGCGCTCCCGCGGTGGTGGAGTTCGTGCTCGACACCGGGAACGGGGCCTTCACCCTCTCCGCTCCCGTTCCCTCCCCCGGCGCGCGCCGGGTGCACGAGACCTTCGATGCCGACCGGGCCACGGTCCGGGTGGAGGCGGTGACCGAAGGGGCGGCGGCGGGGTGGCGGCGGACCGCCGATCCCGCGGGGACCGGGGAGAAGGTGGAGGGGGTGGGCCCCTACCCCGCGGGCACCGACGGGGCGCTGATCCTCGGCCCCTACGACCTGCACGGGGCGGCGGTGCTCCGCTTCCGGCAGTGGACGTCGCTCCGGAGCTACGGGGACGTGGCCGTGCACGGAGGGTTCCTGGAGGTTTCCGGCGACGGCGGGGACAGCTGGCGCGAGCTCACCCCCTACGGCGGGTATCCCTACCGGCTCGCCTTCAGCCAGGGGAATCCCTACCCGGGCCGGCCGGCCTGGGGCGGGCGCCGGCGGGCCTGGGAGGAGGTGGCGGTCCCGGTGACCGGTCTCGACGGCGCCGTCCTCTTCCGCTTCCACTTCGTGAGCGACTACCTGGAGAGCCTCTCCGGCGACGGCTGGTGGGTGGACGACGTCCGCCTCTGGAGCTGGACCGACAGCCATGCGGTATGGCTGGAGGAGCCACCGCCGCCGCCGGCGGCCGGCGGGGCCCTCCGGCTTCCCTTCGCCGTGCTCCCCGTGCTTCCCGGGGTCGCCTCCCGGGAGGTGCGTCTGGTGCGGGAGCGGCGGGGGGAGTCCCTGGTCCTGGCCACGCGCCGGGTGCAGGACGCGGGGGAGGGGACGTTCGTGGTGAACGATCTGGACCCCGGAGCTGCCGACCGGTTCCGGCTGGAGTGGGGGAACCCGCCCGGCCTGAGCAGCCGCGAGGTGCAGATCGGCTCCGCCCCGGGCGGGCCGGAAACGCTCCTCCCCGAGGTCCCCTCGGTGGTGCGGCGGGAGGCCGGAGCCTGGATCACCTACCGCGTCCCCGGAGCGGCCCCGGCCCGGGTCCGGCTGGCCGTGTTCGACGTGGAGGGAAGGCGGGTGGCCCTGCTCGCCGACGGCCTGGAGGGTCCGGGCGAGCGGCGGGCCCTGTGGGCCGGCTTCGGCGAGGGGCGGCGGCCGGCGGCCGGGGGCGTGTACTTCGTCCACATCCGGGTCGGCGGACGCACCGAGACCCGGCGGGTGGTGCTCATGCCCTGATCCGTCCTCTCCGCCTTCCCACGGCGCGGTTATTTTTCAGCGTGTGCTGGCCCCGCGGGGGCGGGCCTCCTATACTGGAACTCCCCCGGTTCGCGGCGGCCCGCCGAGCATCCGATTTCAGTCCGAGGCGTCCCATCAACGTGTTTCATCTCTTCGACAGGCATGGCCTTCGCGGCGTCTCCACCCCGAAGTGGAGCGCCGTCCTCCGGTTCTGGGCACCGGCGTTGCTCCTCATGGGCCTCGCCGCCCGCCCCGCGCCGGCCGCTCCCGCTCCATCCACCGTCCCCGCCCCCGCGGCCGCCGATCCCACCTTCGCCCCCGTCATGCAGCGGCTGGAGCGGGACTACCTGGACCTCCTGGTCCGGGTGGATCCGGTCTACGCCACCCAGATCGGCCTCCACGCGGGCGACGGCGCCCTGGGCCCGGAGGGCTTCGCCGGGCTCGATTCCACCCGGGCCGCGCTGGCCGCCTTCGAGGCCCGGGTGAGCGCGCTCGACGATTCCCTGCTCGGGGCCGACGACCGCTTCGATGCCGCCCTCATGCTCTACGACCTCCGGCTCCGCCGGTTCGAGCAGGACACGCTGAAGGTCTGGAGCCGCGACCCGGGGACCGCGCTCCGCCAGGTGGCCTCGGGCCTGAGTGCGGTGGCGGGCCGGGAATACGCCCCGCTCGCCACGCGGGCCCGGGCGCTCCTGGCCCGCGAACGGGCCGTCCCCGGATTCCTGGCCAAGGCGCTTCCCATGATCGACCGCCCGCCCCGGGCGTTGGTGGACCAGGCGGTGAGCCAGGCCGAGGCCCTCTCCTCCTTCCTGCTCGACGGGGTGCCGGCGGCCACCGCCGCCCTCGAGGACAGCGCCCTGGCCGACTCCCTGGCCCAGGCCGGCAACACCGCCGTGCACGCGGTATGGGCCTACCGGGAGGCGCTGCTCAGCGGGGTCGAGGCCCAGGCGGTGGACGGCTTCGCCCTGGGGCCGGCGCTGTTCGCGGGCTACCTGCACGCGGCGGAGGGGATGACCACGCCCCTCCCCCGGCTCCGGGCCCGGGCCGAGGACGAGCTCGCCCGCCTCGACGCCCGCTTCCGGCTGGTGGCGGCGGGGATCGACTCCGCCGCGGCGCCGGGGGAGGTGATGCGGCGGGTGAGCGAGGATCATCCCGCCCCGGGTGAGGTGGTCCCCTTCGCCGAAGACGCCCTCCGGTCCGCCCGCCGCTTCACCGCCGGGCACGGGGCGGTCCCCATGCCCGCCGGGCCGCCCCTGGCCGTGCGGCGCAGTCCGGCCTACTCGGCCTGGACCAACGCCAGCCTGGCCGTTCCCGGCCCCTTCGACGATCCCGCGCTGGGGGCGGTGTTCTACGTCACCGTGCCCGACCCCACCTGGCCCCCGGAGGCCCAGGAGGAGCAGCTCCGCTTCCTCAACCGGCCCCTCATCCGGAACCTGGCCGTGCACGAGGCCTGGCCGGGCCACTACCTGCAGGCCCTGATCCAGTCCCGGCTCACCCGTCCGGTCCGCAAGGCGGTCTGGAGCCCGGCCTTCGGCGAGGGGTGGGCGCACTACGCCGAGACCCTCATGCTGGAGCAGGGCTACCGGGCCGACGACCCCGCCTTCCGGCTGGCCACCCTGCAGTCCGCGCTCCGGCGGGCGGGACGGTTCCGGGTCGCGCTGGGCCTCCACACCGAGGGATGGACGGTGGACCGGGCGGCGGCTTACCTCGAGGAGCACTGCTACCTGGAGCCGTCGGTGGCCCGGCGGGAGGCGGACCGGGGCGCCTTCGATCCCCTGTACCTGAGCTATACCCTGGGGAAGCAGGAGATCCAGCGGCTGCGGGCCGAGGTGCGCGAGAAGGAAGGGGCGGGCTTCGACCTGGAGCGGTTCCACGCCCGGCTGCTCGCCCTCGGGGCTCCGCCGCTTCCCCTGGCCCGGGCCATGCTGCTGCACCAGGACCTGTCCGGCCGCCCGCGCCTGGACTGAGCCGGCGCCGGCCGCGGCGGTCCGGTCAGCCCTCCCGGGCGGTCAGGTCCTCGTCCAGCCCGTCCATCCGCGCGCCGTCCACCGCTGTGCCCTCGGTGCGGGCCCCCACCAGCCGCGCCCCGCGAAGGTCGGCGTCCTCCAGGATCGCTCCGGAGAGGAAGGCTCCGGTGAGATCGGCACCCCGCAGGTCGGCCCCGGTGAGATCGGCGCGCTCGAAGACGGCGGAGCGGAGCCGGGCCCCCCGGAGGTCGATGCCCGCCGCCCGGGCCTCGGTGAAGTCGGCCGCGACCGCGGTCAGGCCCCGGGCGTCGGCCCGCTCCAGGACGGCTCGCTGCCAGTCCACGTCCGAGGCCACCGCCCGGCGCAGGTTCACGCCCACGGCGTCCACCCCGCGGGCGAAGGCCCCCTTGAGGTAGGCGCCGGAGAGATCGGCACCGGCCAGGACGGCGCCTTCCAGGCGGCTTCCGTCCAGGTAGGCGCCCATGAGGAAGGCCTCGGTCAGGTCCGCCCCGGAGAGGTCGGCCCCGTCGAGCACCGCCCGCACCAGCCGGGCCTGGTTCATGGCCGCCCGCACCAGGCGGGCCCCGGCCAGGTAGGCCCGCTGGGCCCGCACCCGGCCCAGGTCGGCCTCGGTGAAATCGGCCCGGCCCAGATCCGCGTCCACCAGCCGGGCCGCGTAGAGGAGGGCGCGGCCCAGGGAGGCGCCGCGGAAAAGGGCTCCCTCGGCCCGGCACTCGGCCAGCATGGCCCCGGCCAGGTCCAGGCCGGAGAGATCGGCACCGTTCCAGAAGGAGCCGGCCAGGTCCTCGCCCTGGGCGGCGCGCCGGGCGAGCAGCCGGCGATAGCCGTCGCGGTCCTCGAGATGGAGCCAGCACACCGTCGCGTCGCTGAGCGCGGGAGCGCCGCAGCCGGGGACCTGGCAGGGAAGGGGAGACCGGTTCACGCGAGGCACCTCCTTGAGGGCGGGGGCCCCGGCTCCGCGCCGGGTCCCTGTCCCGGGTATCGGCGCGGCCGGGCCCGGGCTTGCGCGTCCAGGCCCGGAAATCCCCGGCGCGGGCGGGCGGCCGCCTAGAGGCCCTGGAAGCGGATCTCGTTGATCACGTCGCCGACCTGGATCCGGTCCACCACGTCCTGCCCCTTCACCACCCGCCCGAAGACGGTGTACTTGCCGTCCAGATGGGGCTGGGGGGACTGGGTGATGAAGAACTGGCTTCCCCCGGTGTCCTTGCCGGCCAGGGCCATGCCCAGGGTCCCGGTGGTGTAGGGAACCGGGTTGTACTCGCAGCGGATGGCGTAGCCGGGGCCGCCCCATCCGTCGCCGTGGGGATCCCCGCCCTGGATCACGAAGTCGGGGACCACCCGGTGGAAGACGAGCCCGTTGTAGTAGCCCCGCTTGGCCAGGGTCACGAAGTTGGCCACCGTGCCCGGGGCCTGGTCGCCCAGGAGCTCCAGGGTGACGGTGCCCTCCCCGGTCACGACCTCGGCCGTGGGCCGCTTGTGCCCGCTCTCCAGGTCCAGGGCCAGGTCCAGGTCGAACTCCGGCGGGACCTGGTGGGTCTCGGTCACCGCCGGCTCCACCGTCTTGCCGGTGACCCCGGTCAGGGCCCGGGCCGCGGCCCGGGCCACGTTGACGTCGCTGTCGTGGCGGGCCGCCTCCAGGAGCGCCATCGCCTTCTCCCGGTCGGCGTCGGAGAGGGAGCCCACGGTATCCGTCCCCGCGGGCACGTTGAGGAGGGTGCCCAGGGACTCCAGGATGGCGGTCATGGTCTCGGTGTCCACCGGGCTCTGGAGCCGGCCGTAGACGGTCAGCAGCTGGGGCACCGCGTCCAGGTCGTACCGCTGGCCGGCGGCGCTGGCCGCGGTGGTGAGCACGGCGGGGTCGTCCTTCTGGAGCAGGGGACGGATGTACTCCACCGCCTCGCGCTGGGGGAACACCACCAGGGCGTTGGCCACCGCGGTGAGGACCTGGGGCGAGTCGTCGTTGATCATGGTCTCCAGCACGATGAGGGCCTGGGGGCTCTGGATCTCCGCGAAGCCCTCCGCCGCCGCCTTGCGGATGCGCCAGTCCGGATCCCGCATGGCCGCGCGCAGATCGGGGATGGCCCCGTCGTAGGAGCCCTTGGCCTGGGCCCGGATGTAGGCGGCCCGGTAGCGCCAGTTGCTGGAGGTCTGGAACTGGGTCACCCGGGAGAGGGCCCCGGCGGAGGCGAAGTCGGCCATGGTGTTGATGGCGGTGAGGACCACGTTCTCGTTGGGGTCGTCGAGAAGGAGCGCGCACTGGGCGGCCTGGAGCTCGTCCTTGGTGGCGGCGATGCCCTTCAGGGCCTCCACCCGCACCCGCCAGTCGGAATCGCCGAGGAGGGGGACCAGCATCTCGCCCATGCGCCGGAGACCCAGGGCGCCCACCGCCCGGGCGGCGTAGATCCGGGTCAGGGGATCCGCGCTCCGGACCGCGCGGGCCAGGCCGGAGCGGGTGTTGGCCACCTTGCCCCGCTGGACCGCGAAGGCCGCGCGCCAGGCCAGGCCGCTGTTGTCGGAGCGGAGCGCGGCGTCGAGCCGGGTTCCCGCCTTGTCGAGGCCCACGCCCCGGACGCCCAGGGCACCCAGGGCCACCGCCGCGGCCTGGGCCACCGAGGTGTCCGGCGCGGCCAGCAGGTCGGCCAGGGTGTCCACCGAGGCCTCGGTGCCGCACTTCCCCAGGGCTTCCACCAGCCGGGCCCGGACCGTGGAGGCCTGCTCCCGCTTCAGGGCCGCGGTCAGGGCCGGCTCGGCGGAGGCGTCGAAGAGCTGGCCCAGGTCGAAGGCGGCCTCGGCCCGCACCGCCGGATCCCCGTCGTTCAACCCCTTGGCCAGGGTGTCGAGGAGGTCGGGGTCCTGGAGCCGGCCCAGGGCGCGGTAGGCCCGGGCCCGCACCCCGGGGTCCTGGTGGGCGGTGTAGCCGGCCAGCACGCCGTCGTCGGCATTCCGGGCCTGCTCGTGCAGGAGGATCGGGCGGAGGATGTCGGGGGGGACGTCGGCCCGGGCGCCGGGGACGGCGGCCACCGGGCCCAGGATCAGGAGAATGGCCAAGCCAAACCGGACACGCTTCAAGGTTCTACCTCCTCGGACCGTCCTCGAAACCAGGGACGACGATAAGTCTAAGCCGAAGACTTTAAACGAGCTAGCGGCTCGTGTCCACAGCCGGATGAGCCTCGTCGTTGCCCGGAGGGCCGGGCTCGCCTACCCTCGATCGGGAGAGGGGCCGGGCTCCGGCCCGGGAGCAGAGGGCCGGTACGGATGCCCGCGGCGGGGACGAAAGGCATACCCCATGGTCAACCTGGAAATTTCCAAGCTCTTCGAGGCGGTGGCCGACGCCCTCGAGTTCAAGGGGGCGAACCGTTTCCGGATCAACGCCTACCGCCGGGCGGCCCAGGCCATCGGGTCCCTCCCCGAGGACGTCACCGTGCTGGTGGCCGAGGGGCGCCTCACCGCGCTCCCCGGGATCGGCAAGGGCCTGGCCCACGACGTGGAGGAGTACCTCTCCCGCGGGGCGATGACCGCCTACGAGGAGGCCATGGCCGGGATCCCGGCCACCCTCATGGAGCTTCGGGCCATCGGCGGCCTGGGCCCCAAGCGGCTGGCCCTCATCCATCACGAGCTGGGGGTGGCGGACCTGGCCGGGCTGGAGCGGGCGCTGGAGGAGGGCCGGGTGGCCGCCCTGTCCGGGATGGGAGCCAAGACGGCGGAGAACCTCCGCCGGGGAATGGAGATCTACCTGAAGAGCCGGGAGCGGATGCCGGTGGCCGAGGCCCTGCGCCTGGCCGCCCGGGTGCTGGCCGCCCTGGGGGAACGGGTGGAGGTGAAGAAGGCGGTGTTCGCGGGGTCGCTCCGGCGGGCGCGCGAGACCTGCGGCGACCTGGATCTCCTGGTGCCCGCCGCCCGCGACGGCGAGGCGGTGGTGCGGGCCTTCACCACCCTTCCCGGGGTGGAGCGGGTCCTGGCCGCGGGGGAGACCAAGGGGAGCGTGCTCTTCGAGCGGGGCCGGCAGGTGGACCTGCGGGTGGTCCCCCCGGAATCCCTGGGCGCGGCCCTCTGCTACTTCACCGGGAGCAAGGAGCACAACGTTCGCCTGCGGGAGATCGCCAAGAAGGCCGGTCTCAAGGTCAACGAATACGGGGTGTACCGGGGGGAGAAGCGGGTGGCCGGGAAGACCGAGAAGGAGGTCTACGCCGCTCTCGGGCTCCCCTGGATCCCCCCCGAGATGCGCGAGGACCGGGGCGAGATCGAGGCCGCCCGGGAGGGCCGTCTCCCCGCGGTGCTGGAGCGGAAGCAGATCCGGGGCGACCTCCACATGCACACCACCTGGAGCGACGGCAAGGCGACGGTGGCGGAGATGGTGGCCGCGGCCAGGGCCCGCGGGCTCGAGTACGTGGCCGTGACCGACCATTCCGCCGCCGCCAGCTACGCCCACGGCCTCACCTACAAGCGCTGGAAGGAACAGGCGGAGGAGATCGAGGCGGCGCGGAAGGCGGTGCCGGGCATCACCGTGCTCCACGGCATGGAGGTGGACATCACCGCCGACGGGGGGATCGACCTGCCGGTGGAGGCCCACCGGCGGCTGGACTGGATCATCGCCAGCATCCACTCCGGCTTCCGGAACCGGGTCACCGAGCGGGTGCTGAAGGCGATGGAGAACCCCTACGTGGACGCGGTGGCCCATCCCACCGGGCGCCTGATCGGGAAGCGGGTGGGCTACGAGGGCTACGACCTGGAGGCGGTGATGCGGAAGGCGGCCGAGACCGGGACCTGCCTGGAGCTGAACGCCGCACCCGAGCGGCTGGACCTCTCGGCCGAGAACGCGCGGCTGGCCGCGGAGCGGGGGGTGACCCTGGTCGTCAACACCGACGCCCACACCGTGAACATGCTGGACAACCTGGAGTGGGGGGTCAGGACCGCCCGCCGGGCCTGGCTCACCCGGGACCAGGTCCTGAACGCCCGGGCCTGGAGCCGGGTGAAACGGAAGCGGGACCGGTGAGCGCGGCCGCCACGGTGCTGGTCGCCGCCTACCTGGACCAGCCCTTCTGGAACCTGCGGGAGAACGACCGCCGGGCCCTGGAGGCGGAGTTCCCCGGGGTGCGCTGGCTCCACGAGCCCCGCTGGTACCTCGACGGGTTCGGCCCCGCCCTGGCCGAGGCGGAGGTGATCTTCGCCTGGCACCTGGCCGAGGAGGACTTCCGGCGCGCGGCCCGGCTGCGCTGGCTCCACGCCGGATCCACCGGGATCCGCCGGTTCCTCTATCCCGCCCTGGTGGAGAGCGAGGTGGTGCTCACCTCCTCCCGCTCCGCCCACGCGCCGTTCATGGCCGAGCAGGTGATGGCCTGGATGCTGGCCCACGTCCGCCGTCTCCACGGCCTCTGCTCGGCCCAGGACGACGGCCGCTGGAGCCAGGACGAACTCCTGCGCCGTCATCCCCCGGATTCGCTCCTGGGCCGGACCCTGCTCGTGGCCGGCTACGGGGCCACCGGCCGGGAGCTGGCCCTCCGGGCCCGGGCCTTCGGCATGCGCGTGATCGCGGTGAAGCGGGACCCCGGCCACGGGACGGAAGGGGCGGACACGGTGGCCGGGCCGGAGGCGGTGGACGACCTCCTGCCCGGGGCCGACTTCGTGGTCGACGCCCTTCCCGGCACCGACGCCACCCGCGGCTACTTCGACCGGGAACGGCTCCTGCGCCTGAAGCCGGGGGCCTTCTTCGCCAACGTCGGCCGGGGCTCGACCGTGGACGAGGACGCCCTGGCCGAGCTGCTGGCCTCGGGCCGGCTGGGGGGGGCGGGCCTGGACGTCTTCCGCACCGAGCCCCTGCCCCCGGAGAGTCCGCTCTGGGAGATGCCCACGGTGCAGATCTCCCCCCACGTGGCCGGCGTGGCCCATCCCGCGCTCTGGACGCGGCTGCTGGCGATATTCACCGGCAACCTGCGCCGCTACCTCGACGGGCAGCCGCTCCGGAACGTGGTCGACACCCGCCGGGGGTACTGACCGGGGCCTCGGGGGCGCGCGCCGGGGCGATGGAGGGGCTACTGCTCCCGGATCACCAGGTCCACCCGGCGATTCTTCTGGCGGCCCTCCGGGGTCTCGTTGCTTGCCACCGGCTGGGACATGCCGAAGCCCACCGTCTCCATGCGGTCCGCCGGAACCCCCTGGGAGACCAGGAAGTCGTACACCGCCCGGGCCCGGCGCTCGGAGAGCTTCTGGTTGTAGGCCTCGGTGCCCACGTTGTCGGTGTGCCCCTCGATCCGGATGTGCATCTCCGGGTACTGCTCCAGGATCACCGCCACCTTGGCCAGGTTGAGCTCGGCCTCCCGGCGGAGCACGGCCTGGTCGAAGTCGAAGAGGATGTCGGAGAGCGACATCACCGTGCCCCGGGCCTCGCGCCGGATGCTGGCGAACTTCCCCTCGAACTGCTTGAGCTGCTCGTAGAGGGCGTTCTGGCGGTCCTCCTGCCGGGCCCGCTCCTCCTCCAGCTCCCGGCGGGCGCTGTCCTTCATGCTGCGCTCCAGGTCCACCATGGCCCACAGCGCCTGGTCCCGGTTGTCGGCCAGTTCGGCTTCACGCGCCGAGGCCTCGACGCAGCGGAGCCGGGCCGCCTCCCCGCGCACCCGCCAGGCCAGCCGGACCACCGCCCAGGCGGCCAGGCGCCGCTGGTGCCGGGCCGCGGCCGGGTCCAGCTTCGGGGCGCCGGCGGCGTCCAGGGCGCCCAGGCGGGCGTTGGCCAGGTCCGCGGCCGGCACCGCGTAGCGGGCGGCCGCGTCCTCCCAGGTCCCGGCGGCCTGGAGGGCGCCGGCGACGGCGGCGGAATCGACGGGAGCGGGCGGGGGAGCGGGCAGGTCCACCGCCGGCTCCGCGGGGGCCACCTCGCGGGTGACCCCGCGAGCCTGGCGGCCGGCCACCTTCTCCGTCCGCTCCAGCATCTGGAGCGCGTCCTCCCAGTCCCGGCGGGCGTCGGCGGCCCGTTTCGCGCAGGCGTCCCCCTCGGCGTCCCGGCCCGCGGCCACCGCGGCCAGGACGGCGGCCGAGGCGGCCTCGGCGGCTTCCCGCAGACCGGCCAGGGCCATGGCCGGCTCCGCCTCCGCCCGGCCCCGGGCCGCCGACTCCAGGTTCCTGGAGAGGGTGAGGAGAGCCGCGGAAGTGGAATCGGCGGATAGAGTTGCCGCCTCGTTCTGGAGGCGCTGGAGATCCCCGGCAGCGGGGGCCAGGTCCGGGCGGGGGGTCCCGGCGCAGCCGGCGAGCAGGGCCGCGGCGAGCAGGGCGGCCAGGACGGGGAACGACTTGACGGCGGACAGGCGGGGCATGGGGATCCTCCTGGGACGTTCGGGTCGGGGCCGGCCGGCCGGGGGCCGGCCCGGATGCGGCTCCGGGTTCAGGGCCCGAAGCGGAAGCGGGGTTCCGGCGCCGCCGCCCCTCCCGGGTAGCCGAGGGTGATGGTCCGGGATGACCCGGCCACGGTCAAGACGGCCTGGTCGTCGCAGGTGCCGTCGCCGAAGTCCACCCGGGCGGGAAGCAGGCCGGCGGCGGTGATCACGATCTCCCCCCCGGTGGGGTAGGGGCAGCCGGTGGAGCCGGTGAGGGTATCGCTCACCCCCACCGTGTAGCCCACGCTGCCGTTGTACACGGTCGCGCTCCCCTCGGTGATGCGCCAGGGGACGTAGGGACTGACCGGGACCGGGGGAACCTCGATGGGGAACAGGCGGGCGGTGAAGGAGCCGTCCACCAGCACTCCGCCGGGACCGGGGCCGTTGAGGTTCAGGGCCGAGGCGGCGATCTCCACCCGCTGGGCGCCGGCCGCGGTCACGTCGAGGATGCCGTCCACCAGGCGTCCACCCCGGGCGAAGCGGTCGAACTCCGCGGAGAGATCGAAGCCCGAGGGAGTCCCCGCGGTCACCGCGTAGAGGATGGAGCCCGAGGTCCGGAGGCTGTCCAGGGTGGCGGTGCAGCCCGAGCCGTAGTCCAGGCGGAGGGTGGTGGTTCCGGCGTCGCGCCCGGTGATCACGGTGGGGCAGGTGATCCGGTCCTCGAGCACGGTGTCGGCGGGGGCGGGCGCCGCGCTCCCGGGGCCGCGGTCCGGCCCCAGCGCGCCCACGGTCAGGGCGAGCCCGGCGATCACGTAGGCCTGGAGCCCCACGCTCTCCACCAGCGCCACGTCCGTGGCCACCGAGGCCATGGCCGCGGGATCGGGGGATCGGAGATCGGTGCTCCCGCCGTCGTTGCAGCCGGGGAGCAGGATCAGCGCCGCCGCCCCCAGGAGGGCGGCGGGACGGAGCCGCCGGAAACCCGTATTGGACATCGATGGAGACCCTCCTCGGGATGGGGCGGGGCCGGCTCCCGGGAAAACCGCGGCCGGCCCGGCCGGGCTCAGCCCTCCTGGGGCGGGGCGTCCGGGGGGGGCTTGGTCCCCACCCTCTTCATCATCGCCTCGAACCCCTCCATCATCGAGACCGGCACCGGGAACACGATGGTGGTGGTCTGCTCGCTGGAGATCTCGCTCAGGGTGGCCAGGTACCGGAGCTGGACCGAGATCGGCTGGCCGGCCAGCACCTTGGCGGCCGCGGCCAGCTTCTCCGAGGCCTGGTACTCGCCCTCGGCGTTGATGATCTTGGCCCGCCGCTCCCGCTCGGACTCGGCCTGGCGGGCGATGGCCCGGCGCATCTCCTGGGGCAGGTCCACGTCCTTGATCTCCACCGCGGTCACCTTGACCCCCCAGGGATCGGTGCGCTCGTCGATGATGGTCTGGAGGAGCTGGTTCACCTTCTCCCGCTCGGAGAGGATCTCGTCCAGCTCGTGCTCGCCGACCACGCTCCGGAGCGTGGTCTGGGCGATCTGGCTGGTGGCGTAGAAGAAGTCCTCCACCGACACCACCGCCCCCTCCGGGTCCACCACCCGGAAGTACAGCACCGCGTTCACCTTGATGGAGATGTTGTCCTTGGTGATCACGTCCTGGGGGGGGACGTCCATGGTGATCACCCGGAGCGAGACCCGCACCATCTTGTCGATGATGGGGATCATCAGGAACAGCCCCGGCCCCTTGATCCCGGCGAAGCGGCCGAGCCGGAACAACACCGCGCGCTCGTACTCCCGGAGCACGCGGACCGCGCTCATGAGGATGAAGAGGAGAATGGCCAGCACCACCGCCAGACCGATACCCATGTCCCTATTCCTTTCCCGGGGCCGTCGTCCCCGGCTGTGTCAGGAAACCGCCGGCTTGACCGTGATCTTCAGGTGCACCACCGCCACCACCTCCACCCGGGCCCCCACCGGGAGGGCGGCGCCGTCGGCGGAGACCGCGGTCCAGTGTTCCCCGGCCACGAACACCTTCCCCTCGGGATCGATGACGCTGCGGACGATGCCGGTCATCCCCACCAGCCCCTCCCGGCCCGAGACCACCTTCCGGCGCTGGGCCCGGAGGGCCATGGTCACCGCGAAGGCGAAGAAGGCGGCGGTGACCGCCACCGCGGGGATGATGACGCTGAGCGACACCCGCAGATACGGTTGGGGGGCGTCGATGAGCAGGAGCGAGCCGGCCAGGAGGGACGCGGTCCCCCCCAGGGCCAGGATTCCGTGACTGGTCACCTGCGTCTCCAGGAAGAAGAGCACCACACCCAGGACCATGAGCAGGAGCCCGGCGTAGTTCACGCTCAGGCTCTGCAGGGCGAAGAGACCGAGGATGAGGGAGATCGCCCCCAGCACCCCGGGGAGGATGGCCCCCGGGCTGGCCAGCTCGAAGAAGATGCCGTAGAAGCCGAGGATGAGCAGCATGTAGGCCACGTTGGGGTTGTTGAGGATCGAGAGCGCCCGGTAGCGGAAGGACATCTCGTAGGGGCGGATCTCCGCCCCCCGGGTGCGCAGGACCAGGCTCGAGTCCCCCCGGACCGCCACCGTGCGGCCGTCCATTTCGTCCAGGAGCCGGCGGGGAGAGTCGGCCAGGAAGTCCACCACGTGCTGCTCCGCCGCCTCCCGGGCCGGGAGCGAGACCGCCTTCCGCACCGCCTCCGCCGCCCAGTCCTCGTTCCGGCCCCGCAGCCGGGCCAGGCCGCGGATGTAGGCCTCGGCGTCGTTCTCCACCTTGCGGGCCATGGTGGAGTCCATCCCCCCGCCCAGGTTCACCGGGGTGGCCGCGCCGAGGTTGGTGCCCGGGGCCATGGCCGCGACCTGGGCCGAGAGGGCGATGTAGACCCCGGCCGAGGCGGCCCGGGCCCCCTGGGGGGCGACGTAGACGCAGACCGGCACCGGGCTGGCCAGGATCCCCTTGATGATGGAGCGCATGGAGGTGTCGAGGCCGCCGGGGGTGTCCAGCTCCACCACCAGGGCCCGGGCGTCGGCCTCCCGGGCCGCGCGCAGGGCGTCCAGGAGGTAGCCGGCGGTGATGGGGCCGATGACGTCGTCCACGGTGGCCCAGAGCACCGTGCCCCCCCCGGTCCCGGTGTCCGCCCCCTCCGAGGCCTCCTGGGCGGCGGCCGGAGCGGGGACGGCGGTGCAGAGGAGCGCGGGGAGGAGCGCCGCGAGAAGGGTGCGGCCCAGTCCGGCCCAGAACCTGGTCATGATGCCTCCGCCTGCCCGTCCGGATTCCCGCCATGCCGTTCCACGGCCCTATTAGAGCCCCGGCACGGCCAAATGTCAAAGCGAAGGGGGGGAGGGGAGGGAGCGGAGCGGGGACCTACTCGGTCACCCGCTCCACGAAGCTGTCGTCCCGGGTGTCGATCCGGACCAGGTCCCCGGTGGAGAGGTGCTGGGGAATCTTGACCTGGAGGCCGTTCTCCAGGATGGCCTGCTTGGGCCCCCCCGAGGCCGAGGCGCCCTTCATGGGGGGATCGGTCTCGGCGATGCGGTAGACGGCGGTGGTGGGCAGCTCGATCCCCACCACCTTGCCGCTCCAGTACTGGGCCACGATGATCATGTTCTCCTGGAGGTAGGCGGCGTAGTCGCCCAGGACCTCGGTGGAGAGGTTGATCATCTCGTAGGTCTCCTGGTTCATGAACGTGTAGTCGTCCCCGGAGCGGTACAGGAACTGGAGCTCGTGGGCTTCCAGCCGGGCCGGCTCCACCGTCTCCGCGGAGCGGAACCGCTGGTTGACGTTGGACCCGGTCTCCAGGTTCTGGAGGATGGTCTGGACCACCGCGTTCCCCTTGCCCGGGGTCACGTGGTGCTTGGACACCACCCGGTGGGGCTTGCCGTCCAGGACCAGGATCATGCCGTTTCGGATCTGAGTGGCGGGAATGGCCATGCTATTCGGTCACCCTTTCCACGAAAGTGTCGTCGCGCGTGTCGATTTTGACCAGGTCCCCGGTGGAGAGATGCTGGGGGACCTTGACCGTGATCCCGTTCTCCAGCAGGGCGGGCTTGGAACCCCCGGAGGCGGTGGCCCCCTTCATGGGGGGATCGGTCTCGGTGATGCGGAACACCACCGTCATCGGGACCTCGATGGAGACCACGTTGCCCTCGAAGTACTGGGCGGTGATGACCATGTTCTCCTGGAGGTACCCGGCGTTGTCGCCCAGGACCTCGATGGAGAGGTTGATCATCTCGTAGGTCTCCTGGTTCATGAACGTGTAGTCGTCCCCGGAGCGGTACAGGAACTGCAGCTCGTGGGCCTCCAGCCGGGCCGGCTCCACGGTGTCGGTGGAGCGGAACCGGTGCTCGTAGATGGTCCCGGTGTCCAGGTTCTGGAGCTTGGTCTGCACCATCCCCCGCCAGTTCCCCGGGGTGATGTGCTGCTTGTAGACGACGCGGTGGAGCTTCCCCTCGTGGAGGATGACGGAGCCCACCCGCATCTGGGTGGCGGGAATCGGCATGTCGGGACGGAACCTCCTGGGCGGGAACCGGGCCCGCTCCCGGGTGAGGCGGTGGACGGGGTCTCCGGAGCGACCGACGAGGATAGCAGAGGACGAGGGCGGACGGAAGGGGAGGGGCCGGGGTCCCCGGGCGCGGGCCGGGGCGGAGGTGGGGGGCGCCCCCCGGCGGGGCCGCCCCCCGTTCACGCTAGTCGTAGTACTCGTTGCCGAGGTGGGTGATGAGCTCCTCCCCCTTCAGGAACCGGAGGGTGTTCTTCAGCTTCATGAGCTGGATGAACAGGTCGTGCTCGGGGTACAGCCCCTCGGCGTGCATGGGGCTCTTGAAGTAGAAGGAGAGCCACTCCTGGGTGTCCCGCATCCCCGAGCGGTGGGCCAGGTCCATGAACAGGGCCAGGTCCAGCACGATGGGGGCGGCGAGGATGGAGTCGCGGCAGAGGAAATCGACCTTGATCTGCATCGGATAGCCCAGCCATCCGAAGATGTCGATGTTGTCCCAGCCCTCCTTGTTGTCCCCCCGGGGCGGGTAATAGTTGATGCGGACCTTGTGGTACATGTTGCCGTACAGGTCCGGGTAGAGGTGGGGCTGGAGGATGTGCTCCAGCACCCCCAGCTTGGACTCCTCCTTGGTCTTGAAGGACTCGGGATCGTCCAGCACCTCGCCGTCCCGGTTGCCCAGGATGTTGGTCGAATACCAGCCGGCCACGCCCAGGAGGCGCGCCTTCATCATCGGGGCCAGCACCGTCTTCATCAGGGTCTGGCCGGTCTTGAAGTCCTTGCCCGCGGTGGGGAGGTTCTTCTCCCGGGCCAGCTCGTGCATGGCCGGGAAGTCCACGGTGAGGTTGGGGGCGCCGTTGGCGAAGGGGACGTCGCTCATCAGGCAGGCGTAGGCGTAGACCTGGCTGGGGGCGATCTCCGGGGAGTTGGCCTTCAGCCCCTCCTCGAAGGACTTCACGCTGGCGTGGACCGCGGTCGGCTTCATGAAGATCTCGGTGGAACCGCACCAGACCGCCACCAGGCGGTCGCAGCCGTTCTTCTCCTTGAAGTTCCGGATGTCCTCCATCAGGGCCTGGGCCTTGTCCCACCAGGTGGCCCCCTGCTTCACGTTGGGCCCGTCCAGCCGCTTCACGTAGCGCTTGTCGAACACCGCCGGCATGGGCTTGATGCCCTGCAGGAACTCGCGGTGCTCGTTCAGGAGGTCCTTCTCCAGCACCCCGGCCTTCATGGCCGCGGTGTAGACGTCGTCCTCGAAGATGTCCCACCCCCCGAACACGATGTTGTTCAGGTCGGCGAGCTCGATGAACTCCTTGATCATGGGGGTGCGGTTGTCGGTCCGCTTCCCCAGGCGGATGGTCCCGAGCTGGGTCAGGCTCCCGAAGGGCTTGGCGTTCCCCTTGCGGACGGCCTCCACCCCGGCGATGAAGGTGGTGGCCACCGCGCCCATGCCGGGAAGCAGGACGCCTAGCCGGCCCCCGGCCGGCTTGATCTGGGACGGACTCTGCATCGTTCTGGTCTCCTCTCGTGCCCGAGCACGGTTTGCGTCCGCCCGCCTTCCCGGTCCGGCGGCGGCTCCGGGGCAAGGCGGGGCGTTTCACGGCGGGCCGGCTCCGGTACGGGGTCCGGGTTCGGGTTCGGTACACCCCGCGGGGTCCGAAGCGGCCCGCCAAAAATCGACGAGGCCGCCGCAGGGGCGGCAGCCTCCATGCCGGCAGTGTGGGCCCGGAAGCAGAATAACGAAACTTTATTGTTTTGATACAAACCATAAGCTAACCTTATGCCTTGCCCGCCGCGCCGCACGACCGATGGGGAGGGGACCGTGGATCTCGAACAGCTTCGCACCCTGATCGCCGCCGCCGAGGAGGGGAGCCTTTCCGCCGCCGCCCGCCGGAGGCACCTGACCCAGCCGGCGGTGAGCCTGCAGGTGAAAGCCCTGGAGGAGGAGGTGGGGACCCCCCTCTTCCACCGGTGGGGCCGGGGGGTGGAACCCACCGAGGCCGGCCGGGCGGTGCTCCGCCACGCCCGGGAGGCCCTGCGCTCGGTGGAGGCGGCGCGGTCGGAAGCGGCGCAGGTCCGGGGCCTGGAGCGGGGGCGGGTCCGGCTGGGGCTCACCGACGCCGCCGCCACCGGGCTCCTCCCCCGGGTGTTCGCCCCCTTCCACCGCCGCTACCCGGGGATCGAGGTCGAGGTGGAGGTGGGCTCCACCGGACCCCTCCTGGCCCGTCTGGAGGACGGGCGGGTGGACCTGGTCCTGGGCACGCTTCCGGTGGAGGATGCCGAGGTGGAGGCGGTTCCCCTGGTCACCGAGCGCCTGTTCCTGGTCGCCCCCCCGGCGGCGGCGGGGATGCCTCTCCGGAGGCTCCTGGAACGGGAGGCGTTCATCGCCTACCCCCGGGACGCCACCACCCGCCGCCTGGTGGACGCCGCCCTGGACGCGGCCGGGTTGCCGGTGCGCCCGGCCATGGAGATCGGCCGCCCCTCGGTGATGGTGACCCTGGTCGAGGCCGGCCTGGGGGTGAGCGTGCTACCCCGTTCGGTGACCGACGCCCCGGTCCGGCGGGGGACGGTGGTGCGGGTGGGCACCCGGCGGCTCTCGGTACGCCGGTCCCTGGGCATGTTCCGGCTCCGGCGCCGGGCCCTGGAGCCGGCGGCCCGGGCCTTCGCCGAGATCCTCGCCTCCTAGCCGTCCGCCGCGGAACCGGGACCGGCCGCGGCCGGAGGGCCCCCGCCGGGGAGGCGGGACTGGCCCCGCCGGCCCGGGCAGGCTACCATCGAGGGGTCACGCACCCCCAACCGTCCCGTGAGCACGCCATGAAGTCACATCGCCTCGCCGCCTGGAGCCTGCTCGGCTCGGATCTCTGGCTCCGCCCGGTGGAATCCGGCGATCTCGGCCGCCTGGAAGCCTTCTGGGAGCGCCGGGACCTGGTCCGCAGCGCCGGTCCCGGCGGAACCACGCTCCCCACCATGGTCCGGCTGGCCCGGGGCAAGGGCGGCCTGCGGCGCTGGTCGCCCCGGAAGGGGATCGTGCTCGTGGCCGTGGACCTCCTCGGGGCGCCGGCCGGGGTGTTCTCCCTCGATCCCGATCCCGAGCCCAAGCCGGACCGGGCCGCGGTGAGCTTCACCGTGCCCCGGGACGGGGCGGCGGTGCTGCACGAGGCGCTCCGGCTCCTGGCCGACGCCGCCGGCCACCGCACCCCGCTCCGCCGCCTGGTGGTGCGGGCGGCCCCCGCCGCCCCCGCCCTGGACCTCCTGCTCCGGGGCACCGGCTGGACCCGCGAGGGGGAGGGGGTATGGACCCTGGACTTCGCCGCCGATCCGGAGCCGGTCACGAACCCGCGACCGCGCCGCCCGTCCTCCCGAGGCTCCGCTCCCCGGCGGAAGCGGGCGGTCCGGTCGCCGGGAGGACGTGATGAGAATTGAAGTGAGGGTGTTCGCCGCCCTGCGCGAGGCGCTGGGCACCGACCGCTTCGAGGTGGATCTCCCCCCCGGCGCCGGCCCGGCCGAACTCCGGGCCTCGGTGGCCGCCCTCCATCCCCGCTGGCGCGATCTCATCGGGGCCTGCCGGGTGGCGGTGGGGGTGGACTTCGTCCCCGAGGGCGCGGCGCTGGCCGAGGGGTCCGAGGTGGTTCTGGTCCCCCCGGTGAGCGGCGGGGGCGACGAGGCGGACGGGGAGAGCCCGGGACCGGGCCCGCCGCCGGTGGAGCTGACCCTGGAGCCCCTGGACGCCGGGGTGCTGGAGCGGGCGGCGGAGAGCGCGGCCGCGGGGGCGGTGGTGGTCTTCGTGGGCACGGTGCGCAGCCCCAACCAGGGGCGGGACGTCGATCACCTGGAGTACGAGGCCTACGCGGCCATGGCCCGGGCCCAGATGGAGCGCGTCGCCGGGGAGGCCCGGGAGCGCTGGCCGGTGACCGCGGTGTTCCTCCATCACCGGCTGGGCCGGATCGAGGTGGGGGAGGCGAGCGTGGTCGCGGTGGCCGCCGCGCCCCACCGGGGGCAGGCCTTCGAGGCCTGCCGGCACCTCATCGAACGCCTCAAGGCCGACGTGCCCATCTGGAAGAAGGAGTGCTTCGCCGACGGCAGCGAGTGGGTGGGCGCGCCGGGCGAGTGCGCGCACGACGACGGGGACGCCTGATTCAATCGGGCAAGCCCGGTGTGGTGGGTGCGTACCCGGATGCGCATTCGGGCCACCCGCCCTGCCTGGCCCGCCATCCGGCGGATCCGGGTCCGAGCGCGGCGGCCGGGCCAAGCCCGCGCGCAGCCGGAACCGCCGGTCAGAACCCGACCAGGAGCCCCAGCCGGTGGGTGTCTCCGAGCGCGTCGGGGCCGAGGCGGAAGGCGTAGTCCAGGCGCATGTGGCTGAACCGGACCGCGGCCCCGAAGGTCGGCTTGGACACCGTCTCCAGCCCGCCGTTCAGCCGGCGGTACCCGGCGCGGAGGGCCAGCCGGTCGGGGAAGGCCCACCACTCCCCGCCCGCGGCCAGGCGGTAGGGTCCCGATTCGGATTCGCGCCACTCCGCCTCCGCGCTCACCGTGATCCCCTCCCCGAAGGTGCGGGTCCAGCCCAGGGCCGCGCTTTGGGGCAGGCGTTCGGTGCTGTCGAACTTCCAGAACACCCGGCTCAGCAGGTGCGGCGCGGCCAGGGCGATCCGCTCCCGGTCCGAGTAGCGCCAGCTCGCCCCCACCCCCAGGTTGTAGCCGTTGGCGGAGACGTCGGAGAGGTCGCTGGAGACGAAGAGCCCCCGGAGTGACACCCCCATGGCCAGCCGCTCCCCGTAGCCCCACGCCGCCGCGCCCCCCACGCTCAGCTCGGAGTAGCCGTTCTCGTCCAGGTCCAGGAACAGCGACTGCACGCCGAAGGCGTAGGCGGGGCCCGAGGTGGCGTCGCGCCGGACCACCACGCGCTCCCCCTCGAAGCGGGGCACGTCGTAGGCGGCCTTCAGGCCGAAGGTGAGGAAGGTGCGCCGGGCCAGCCCCAGGCCGTAGAGATCGGAGTAGGAGGCCTCGAGCTGCCGCCCCTGCATGTAGTACAGGGTGGCCGGATTCCAGTAGAGGGCGATGGGCTCGCCGCCGAGGGCGGTGTAGGCGCCGCCCATGGCCGAGGCCCGCACCCCGGGATCGATGGGGGCGAAGGCCGAGGTCCGGGCCGCCCGGGCCGGGCCGGCGGCGACCACGGCGAGCAGGACGGCGACGCAGGCCGCGACCAGGCGCCGGCTCACTGGGCCGCCCCCCGCCGGGTGAACACGAAGGCCTTGCGCAGCCACTCCACCCGTCCTTCCCGGTCGTGGACCTCCACCGCGGCCAGGTAGGGACCGCTGGAGGCCAGGCTCCCGGTGTTGTCCTTTCCGTCCCAGGTGATCCGGAACAGGTCCCCGGATTCCGCCGCCACCCGGGCGATCTCCACCCCCTCCAGGTTGAAGATGTGCACGGTGACCGCGGAGGCGGGCCGGAGCAGGCCGAGGAAGAACTCGTCTCCGGGGGCGAACCGCCCCGGAACCTGGATGAAGTCGCTCTGGACGTAGAACACCTCCGCCGGCTTGGAGGCCAGAGAGATGTTGCCCGCGGCGTCGATGGTCTTGGCCAGGATCCGGTTCTGCCCCTCGGCCAGGGCCACCTGGCCGCTCCAGCTCCCGGTGGCCCCCACCGCGAAGGTGTCCACCACCGTCTCCCCGAACAGGATCTGCACCCGGTAGGTGTCCGCGGCGTCCGCGGTGTGCCCGGAGAGAATGAGCAGCGGGCTACGCACCACCCCGGCCACCGGGTCGATGGTGGGAGCGGCCGGGCGCTCGTTGTCGATGCCGATGAGGTCGGTATACCCGAGCGTGGAACCGCACCCTTCCTGGGGGTCGTCGGCGACGGTGATGGGGATCCTGACCGAGCGCGCCTCGTATCCGTTGGTGTTCGAGATCCGGTAGGCGATCTCGTAGGCCGAGGTGTCGGCGCCCGCGTCGCTCCGCTGCACCACCACGACCTTCCCGGGGTCGAACTTGTCGTCCAGGGACGAGAAGTTGGCGCCGACCTGGAGGTCTCCGAGCCCCCCCACGAACCGGGCCAGGAGGTCGATCTGCTCCCCGTTCTTGAACGGTCCCCGGTTGCCCAGGAGCTCGGTCGAGACCAGCCGCGGCGGCTCGTTGCTCAGGCAGAGGAGGACCAGCCCGCTCACCGGGGTGGCGTTGGTGTTCCCGGCCGGGTCGGTGGCGGTGAGCCGGATGTCCTTGTGGTTCCCGTCGGGACGGGTGTTGCTCTCGCTCACCGGGTAGGAGATGTCGTAGACCCCGCCGCCCTGGTCGGAGATGCCGAAGGGGTGGCCGGGGCTCCAGTTGGAGTCGAGCTGGCTGAAGTCGGGGGAGATGGCGTAGTCCTCCCCGTCGTAGGTCACGGTGAAGTCGACCCGCTCCCCGTTCCGGGCCGGGTCCTCCGGAGGCGTGTAGGACTTGTAGACCGGCGGGGTGAGATCGTAGACGAAGGGCACGGTCAGGGTGCGCTGGCGGTCCTTGATCACGCTGATGGCGCGGATGCTGATCTCCATGGTCTGGTCCGGCGCGGGCTGGCCCGAGGGGAGCCGCCCGTCCCAGACCAGGGTGTGCCCCCCCTTGGCCTGGTTCGCGTTCAGGAGGCTGGCCAGCTGGGGGTTGTCGGAGCCGGCCCGCCGGTAGACCACGCTGATGATCACCGAGACCGTATCCTCGAGCACGGTGTAGGAGAGGGTGACGTTGTCCTGCACCCCGTCCCCGTTGGGGGAGAAGGCGGTGGGGGTGACCCGGGCCCCGGTGACCAGGGCGGGCAGGGCCCCCTGGTTGTCCAGGGTCACGGTCAGGGACGAGTCGACGTCCGATCCGCAGCCGCCGGCGTCGGTGGCGACGATGGGCAGGCGGTAGGTCCCGTCGGGGCGGGCGTTGCTTCCCGAGATGTAGTATTCCAGGACGTACTGCCCCTCGGTGACCCGGGTCACGGTGAGGAGGCCCTCGTTGAAGCCCGAATCCAGGTTGGAGAAGTCCGCGTCCATCCGGACCGCCTGCTGGGTCATGACCTCGACCTCGGCCTGGATCAGGTCCCCGTTCTGGAACACCGGGAACTCGTTCAACAGCCTGGCGCTAGTGATCACCGGGGGATGGTTGGAGAGGCAGAGGAGCAGGGTCCGCTCGCTCCGGTTCCCCGCCCGGTCCACCGCCACCACCCGCACCGGGAGGTCCCCGGAATCCCCCCGGGAATTGCCGGTGGTGACCGTGTAGCTGAACCGGCGGCAGGCCGGGGAGACCGGGGTCTCGGTGACCCGCCCCGGATCCCAGCCGGTGTCGAGGAGGGAGAAGTCCACGGTCACCGTCTCCGGGTCGCCGTCCACGCAGGCCTGGACGGTGATCCGGGTCCCGTTCCGCACCACCGGCTCCGCGGGGGCGACCAGCTCCAGGCTCGAGATCACCGGAGCCGAGCGGTCGATGCGGAGCGGCAGCACCACCTGCTCGTCCCCCTCCCCGCTGCTCCCGATGCCCAGGATCCGGATCTCGTAGTCGCCGTCGGGCAGGGGCCCCGACTTGGCCCCGCCGTCGAAGGCGCGGGTCCGGAACCCGGCCTGGCGGGTGAGGACCTGGAGGGTGTCGGCCACCGGGCTTCCCCCCGCTCCGGTGACGAGGATCCGCACGTCGGCCGAATCCACGGCGATGGTGTAGCGGATCTGGGTGTACTCCTGGACCCCGTCGCCGTTGGGGGAGATGGCGTCCACCGACAGCGATGCGCTGCTGAAGATGGGCAGGGCCCAGGCCGGCCGGGCCCCGGGGAGGGCCAGGACGAGGAGGACCAGGGCGGCGACGGCGGCGGTGCGGGAACTCATCGGGCGAAATCTAGGGACGGTCATCGGGGGTGTCAACCGGAGGTGGGGGGGTGAGGGCCGTTCCCCGGGAGCCGTTCGGGCCCCAGGGACCGGCCAGGCGGACCCAGCGCGGCCGGGTGAGGAACCGCCACCAGATCTCGGACAGGGTGCGGCCGTCCCGGACCACGTGGCGGAGGGCGGCCACCCCGTCCTGGCCGTTCATCCGCACCCGGGCCACGGTGCCCGATATCTGGCCCGCGTCCACCCGGACCCGGGCGGGGGCGGCTCCGGGGACCGGAGCCTCGGGGAGATCGGACAGGAGCGACTCCCGGTCCAGCATGCCCCCCCAGACCGGGCGGTAGGCGCCGGCGTCGTCCCGGGCCACCCAGGCCCGGCGGGTCCCCTGCGCCCCGGCGGGGCGGTAGGCGTCGGCGGCCAGGAGGGCGGCGTCGGGGTTCCGGTAGCGGCCGGGGGACATCCAGACCCAGACCCGCTCCGGGGGAGCGGGGGGGCAGGGAGCCGCCGAGGCCGCGGGGCGGACCCGGTTCACGGTCCAGGCTCCGGACCCGGGGGTGATGTGCATCAGGGCACCGTCCTCGGTGAGGATCCACAGCGTGCCCGCCGGGTCCCAGGCCAGGGACCGGGGGCGCCCGAGGTCGAACCGCTCGGTGCGGACCCCGACCCCGGCCAGCACCACCTCCAGGACTTCTCCTCCGTAGTCTGGGCGATGCACGCGGGCGGCGAGCGCCCAGCGCCCGCCGTCGGACGATACAACCCACCGGCGCACCTCCAGGTTCCGGGCCAGGATCCACTCCACCCCGTCCGGACCCCTCCCGTGCAGGTCCAGGAGGAGGCGGCCCTGCGGTCCCGCGTGCTCGGCGCTGGTGAGGAAGAGGAGGGTGCTGTCGGCCAGGGGATGGTACCGCTCGGGGAAGGGGATGGCCGGGCCCGCCGGTTCCGCCGCCTCGGCGGAGGGGGGGAGGCCGGGAACGCGGAGCCTCGGCCAGGCGGACACCGGGCCCTCGAGCCGGCCGGTGGGGACCCGGACCCAGGGCAGGAAGCCGGCCGGCCGCTCCCCGGCCAGGACCGCCACCCCAGTGAGGACCGCGGCGTAGACGGTGTCGCCGGCGCCCAGGGCCAGGCCCCGCACCGGTCCCCCGTGCCAGGCCAGGGTTCCCGTGCCCGGGTCCAGGGAGAGGGTGTCGGTGGCGGCGAGGTCGGCGTCCCGGGCCGTGAACACCAGCCTCCCGGAATCGGGGCAGGCGGCGAGGCCGGAGAAGATCACCGGCCCCGCCCCGGCGGCGCCGGGTCCGGCCGCGGCCAGCGCCGCCCCCAGGAGGACGGCGGCGGCGAGGTGGGCGCGCCCGCGGGCCCTCACTGGGCCAGCACGCCGCACAGCCGGAGCAGCTCTTCGTCGGCCCGGTGGACGAGGGTCCAGGCCTCGGGGAGGGGGGCGGTGACGATCGCCCCCGCCCGGAGGCAGGTCATCACCCCCCGCTCGCCGGCCAGGAGCGCCTCCACCGCGGCCACCCCCATGCGGCTGGCCAGGATGCGGTCGGCGGCGGTGGGGGAGCCCCCGCGCTGGATGTGTCCGAGCACGGTCACCCGGACCGGGATGTCCAGGGTCCGGGCCACCAGGTCCGCGGTGATCTGGGCGCCGCCCAGCTCGTCCCCCTCGGCGATGACCACGATCATGCTCCGCTTTCCCCGGTCCAGGGCGCTCCGGATGCTCCGGGTGAGCCGGTCGAGTTCCTCCGGGCGTTCCGGGACCAGGACCTCCTCCGCGCCCCCGGCCAGGGCGGAGGCGATGGCGATGGCCCCGCAGCGGCGGCCCATGACCTCCACGAAGAAGGTGCGGTCCTGGCTGAAGGCGGTGTCCCGGATGCGGTCGATGGCGTCCAGGGCGGTGTTGACCGCGGTGTCGAAGCCGATGGTGGCCTCGGTGCCGGCCACGTCGTTGTCGATGGTGCCGGGGATGCCGATCACGGCCAGGCCGTGCTCCTCGCCCAGGAGATGCGCGCCCTGGAAGCTCCCGTTCCCCCCGATCACCACCAGCGCGTCCACCTCCCGGGCCCGGAGCCGCTCGTGGGCCCGGGCCCGCCCCTCGGGGAGGAAGAACCTCTCGGAACGGCTGGTCCCGAGCACGGTGCCGCCCCGCTGGATCACGTTGGAGACGGTGCGGGGCCCCATGCGTTCGAACCGGTCCTCCAGGAGACCCTGGTATCCGAACCGCACCCCCAGCACCTCCAGCCCGTGCACGTCGCCCGCGCGCACCACCGCCCGGATGGCCGCGTTCATGCCCGGGGCGTCGCCGCCGCTGGTGAGGAGCGCGATGCGTCGGATGTTCCTGCTCGCGGTCACGGCTTGACCCCCCTTCCCCTCGCGGGTAGATTCCGGTCGCGTCGCCCGGCCCGCCGCCGCCGCCGGCGTGCCCGCCGTCTCCGAATCCCGGAGCCGGTTCCGAGCCCCCAAGCATACTCGATGGCGGCGGGGTTCACAGCGCACCCCGGAGCCTCCCCGGCCATGATCGAAGCCAAGAAGCCCACCGTCGGTCTCGCCCTGAGCGGGGGCACGGCCAAGTCCCTGGCCCACATCGGCGTCCTGGAGGCGCTGGCCGAGGAGAGCATCCCCGTGGACTGCATCGCCGGGACCAGCGGCGGGGCCATCGTGGGCGCGGTGTTCGCGGCCGGCCTCGGCATCCCCGCCCTGAAGGAGGTGGGGCGGGAGCTCCGCTGGAAGGACCTGGCCCGGTTCACCTTCCCCCGCCTGGGCCTGCTCAACAACTCGGGGGTGGCCCGGTTCATCACCGGCCTTCTCGGCGACGTCACCTTCGCCGACCTCCCCATCCCCCTGGCCATCGTGGGCACCGACCTCCTGAGCGGGGAGAAGATCGTGTTCCGGGAGGGGAGCGTGGCCCGGGCGGCCATGGTCTCCAGCTCCATCCCCAACGTCTTCGAGCCGGTGGAGTTCGAGGGCACCCTGGCCGTGGACGGGGGGCTGGTGGAGTACCTGCCCGTGGAGACGGTGCGGGAGTTCGATCCGGACCTGGTGATCGCGGTCAATCTTGGCCATCGGGATGGGCCGAGCTCCCGCCCCCGGAACCTGCTCCACGTGTCCATGGCCGTGGTGGGCATCGCCGCCCGCCAGAACGCCCGCATCTCCGAGACCAAGGCCGACATCGTCATCCGCCCTCCCACCGCGGCCTTCCCCTCCTTCGATCTCATGGCCTCGGCCAAGCTGATCCAGGTCGGTTACGAGGCCACCATGGCCCGGATGCCGGAAATCAAGGCGGCGGTGACCACCGCCGAACCGACCTGGGTGCAGCGGCTCAAGTTCTGGGAGCGGTGACCGTCCCCCGAGGCCCCGCCGCCGGCTCCGGATTGCATTGAGTCCACGGCCCCCGGTTGCTAGCATTTCCCCCGGCCCTCCGCCGGCCCCGGCGGGACCCGGGCCGCGAAAGGAAATCCGCCCGTGTTGCCGAATCTGCGCCCCCGGACCTCCGGCCGTGCCGCCGCCCTCGCCGCCGCCGCCCTTCTTGCTGCTTTTCTTGTCGCCGTCCTGCTTCCCGGGTGCGGGAAGAGCGCCGGCCCGGGGTCGGCGGACAAGGTCATGATCATCGGCCTGGACGGGGCCGAGTGGGATCTCATCCGTCCCCTGGCCGAGGCCGGCGAGCTGCCCAACCTGTCGCGGCTCATGTCCGAGGGGGTATCGGGCAACCTGCGCTCCCTGGAGCCCCTGGCCAAGTCGCCGGCCATCTGGACCACCATGGCCACCGGCAAGAGCCCCGAGGTCCACGGCATCCGGTCCTTCGTGGACCAGGTCCACGGCCGGCCCCTCACCCAGAACATCCGCAAGGTGCGCGCGCTCTGGAACATCTTCTCCGGGGTGGGGCGCACGGTGGGGGTGGTGGGCTGGCTCATGAGCTGGCCGGCGGAGGAGGTGAACGGGTTCGTGGTCTCCGACTACATCCAGTACGAGGCGGCCCGGGACGGGCGCATGAACGGCCGGACCTACCCTCCCGGGCTGGAGCAGGAGATCGCCCCCGGGGTGGTGGACTGGCGGGCCCTGCCCTGGAGCTTCGTGGACCGCTTCCTGGACCGTCCGGTCGAGGAGGACCCCCTGGATCCGGAGCTGGAATCGCTTCTCCGCCCCATCAAATGGATCGCGGCCGGGGACAGCACCTTCGCCACCGTGGGGCTGGAGCTCTACCGGAAGGAGCGCCCGGACTTCTTCGCCGTCTATCTCCGGGGCATGGATGCCATGGGGCACCTCTACTGGAACTACATGATTCCGGACAGCCTTCCCCCGGGGACGGTGAAGGAGGCCGGCCTGCCCTATCTCCGGGGCGCGGAACGGGCCTACTACCGGTGGATCGACGGTCTCGTCGGCCCCTTCATCGACGCCGCGGACGAGAACACCACCATCATGGTGGTCTCCGACCACGGGTTCAAGGGTGGCGTGGGACGCGGGGTCCATGCCCACAAGCTGGACGGGGTGATCATCCTGGCCGGGAACCACGTGGGGCGCGGGGAGATCACCGGGGCCAGCGTCTACGACGTGGCTCCCACCGTGCTCGCCCTCATGGGCCTGCCCCCGGCCGAGGACATGCCGGGGAAGGTCCTGTGGCCCGCCTTCGACGCCTCCATCCCCCGGGACCGCTATCAGCACCGGATCCCCACCTACGAGACGGGCGAGCGGCCGGGGACCGCCTCTCCGCTCCAGAGCCCGGTGGACGAGGAGCTGAAGGAGCGGCTACGGTCCCTCGGCTACATCGACGACTGAACCGGGATGACCAGGCCCCGGGGGGCGGTAGTACCGGTGAGCGCCCCGGGACGGGCACGTGAGGAGCCGGAGCCACGCGCGAAGCGGGCCCGGTCGCGGCCCGGTCCCGAGGCCCTCGATGTTGCGCATCCAGCGAAGCAGCGAAGCGAAGACCGGCGCGAGGGGATCCGGACGGCCCCCCGCGTTCGGGGTGCCGCCGCCGGTCCGGCGCGGGCCCCCAAGGAAACGGGCAGGCCGAGGGCCTGCCCATTTCGTAGGCGGGGATGTCCACATTCCGGGCTGCCTAGGGTCCTGGAACACAGGTAATCTAGACGCGAACATGGTGAACGACAACGCCCACCGGCCTTTCTCCGCAAAATTGCCTCCGGCCTTCGCCGGCGCCGCCGCCGCCGTGCTGGCCGGGGTGCTGACCCTGGCCGGGCACGGACCCGCCCGGGCCGCTCCCGCGCCCGCCGCTCCCGATTCCTCCGCAGTGCCGGCCGCCGTCGCCCCCGCCCCCGCCGAGCTGGACCGCCTGGTCGAGACCTACAACCGCTGGGCGGCGGGGCTCCGGAACCTCAAGGCGGGGGGGCGGGCCCGGGTGGGCGCGGCCGGGGAGCCTCCGCGGACCTTCGACTTCTCCATGCTGCTGGCCCGTCCCGCCCAGGCCCGGATCCAGGGCCGGTGGGGGAGCCTGGCCACCCTGTTCGACCTGAGCGGCGACCCCCACCACTGGACCCTCTACCTGCCCCGCGACCGGGCGGTGGTCCGCACCGGGGAGGGCGCGGCCTCGGCCGGCCTCCTCCTCCCCCCGGTGGAGGTCATCTCGGTCCTCCTCCCCGCCGGGATCCCCCCCGGGGACCTGGCCGAGCGGGGGGCGGCCACGGTGGAGGGGAACACGGTGCGCCTGGTGGTGCCCCCGGGCCGGGGGGGCGCGGGGAGCGACTACCACCGGGTGGTCGTGCTCGACCGGTCCGACGGCAAGCCGCTGAAGCTGGAGTTCCGGCGGAAGAGCCAGCTCGAGCCCCCGGTCCTCATCGCGGAGTACACCGACTACGAGGGGAAGGGCGCCGAGGCCTTCCCGTTCAAGGTGCGGGTGACGCTCCCCGGCGAGGAGCAGTGGGCCCGGTTCGACTTCGAGACCGTGCGCCTCAACACCGGGGTGGCCGGGGGCCTGTTCGACCTCCGGGTGCCGCCGGGGACGCGGGAGCTGGCGCCGGAGGATCTCACCCCCGACTTCCTCCCCGTGGCCGAGGACGGACGATGATGGCCGGGCTGCTCCGGGGCCTCGGGCGGCGCGCGCGGCGGAGCGCGGTCCCGGGCGCGGCGGCCCTGGTCCTCCTGGCCGCGGCCGCCCCGCCGGCGCGGGCGGAGCTTCCCTCCGAGGCCCGGCGGCTGGAGACGGCCCTGGCCGGGGTGACCGGGATCGAGGCCACCTTCGTGCAGATCCGCGAGGTGGCCCTGACCGGGGAAGAGATCCAGGCCCGGGGAACCCTGGCCTTCAAGCCCCCCCATGCCTTCCGGCTCGACTACGTGACCCCGGAGCCGCAGCAGCTGGTGATCCGCGGGGACTCGCTGTGGGTGATCCTGCCCTCGGAGAACCAGGCCCAGCGGTACCCCTTCAGCGCCGGGGCGCCGGGGAGCGAGATCTTCCTCCTCTTCGGGGGGCACCACCAGAGCCTCGAAGACGCCTTCGTCATCACCCAGGAGAGCTGGGGGGACTACGAGAACGCCCTCCACCTGGTGCCCCGCCAGGCCGACCCCGGCTATCCCCTGGAGGACATGCGCCTCATCCTGGGGAAGAGCGGCCTCCCCGAGAAGCTCTTCTTCCGGGAGGTGACCGGGGACACGGTGGTGTTCACCTTCACCCGGGTGGTGCGGAACCCCAGGGACATCGACGCCCTGGTCGCGCTGCGCATCCCCGCGGGGATGGAGGTCATCGACGGCACCCCGACCGGCATGGGCGTGGGGGAAGGCTGGGACGAGGCTCCGCGCTAGAAGGCCGCTGAAGGACCGCTTTCGGTTCCGGCGGCGGGCTCAGTCGCCTTCGCCCACCGCGGAGGCGTAGCGGCGCTTGCGGAGCGCGTTGGCCACCCCCCCGTAGACGATCCACTTCCACCACAGGCGACGCCACAGCGGGGGGTGCAGCTCCCGGCCGGTGTACACCGGGTCCCGCTTGAGCACCGCGTGCACGTACTGGTTCCCGGTGAAGGCGTCGACGTGCCGCCACTCCAGGACCCGGGTCCCGGCGGCGCCGGCGAAGGCCAGCATGTCCTCCAGGGTGATCACGTTGTCCACCACCTGGAGCTTCTCCGGCTCGTGGTCGCGGAGATGGGCCTGGTAGGCGGGGGCGGGGATGGTGATGAGGATCACCGAGCCGGGCCGGAGCAGGGCCCCGAGCTTCGTCCCCAGTTCCTCCCGCCGGTCCTCGGGGATGTGCTCGAGCACGTCCAGGAGCATGACGGCGTCGAAGGTCCGCCCCTCCAGGGAGGTCTCGAGCACGTCCCCGGCCCGGAAGGTGATGTTGTCCCGGCGCACCGACCGTCGGGCGAAGCGGATGTTGGCCTCGCTCAGGTCGAGGGCGAACAGGTCGCCCCCGTCCCCGATCCGCCGTGACGCCGCCTCGCTCAGGACCCCGATGCCGCAGCCGATCTCGCACACCGACCATCCCGGACGGAGCATCCGGGCCAGGAAGCCCTTGATCGCCTCCTGCCTCAGGTTCACCGCCAGGCGGTCCCGGATCAGGTACTCGGTGAATTCCTCGTAGTAGGCCTTGACCTCCCGGCCCTCGCTCATGGTACTGGCTCTCCCTCGGCGGACTGGACGGCTTCCCGGAAGAGGGCGGCCATGCGCGCGGCCAGCCCCCGGATGTCGAAACGCTCCACCATGTCCGCCCGGGCCGCGGACTGGAGGCGGCGGCGGAGACCGGGATCGCCGGCCAGGAGGCCGATCTTCCCGGCCAGGTCTTCCGGGTCGGGGTGGGTGTAGTAGAGGCCCGTTCGTCCCTCCACCGGGGCGTCGTAGCTGCCGGAGGCGGGGCGGCCGGCGATCACGCACAAGCCCGCGCTCATGGCCTCCAGCATGGAGATGGAGAGACCCTCGTGGGCCGACGGCATCACGAAGACGTGGTAGCGGGGGAGCCGGGCCCGGAGCTCGCTCCGCTCCCAGCGGCCCGGGAACCTCACCCGGTCCCCCAGCCCCAGCTCGCCGGCGAGGGCGGTGAGACGGGCCCGGTCGGGGCCGTCCCCCACCACGTCCAGGGAGAGGCTGGCATCCCGGGGTCCGAGGGCGGCCAGGGCCCGCAGGAGCACGTCCACCGATTTCCGGGGGATGAGGTTCCCGGTGAAGAGGAGCCTCATCGTCTCCCCGTTCCCGGGGTCACCGGGGTCTCCGGGAGTGAACTCGGCCGTATCCACGGCGTTGGGAAGGAGCACCGCCCGGCGGAACCCGAACTCCTCCTCCGCCTCCCGCTGGACGAAGCTGCTCACCGCCACCGCCCGGCGCACCCGCCGGAGATTGGCGGCGATGAGGCGGTGGTAGCGCCGGTTGGCTCCCGCCGCCGGGGACTTGAGGACGTTGAAGCTGTGGATGGTCACCACCAGGGGCAGGCCCCGGGCCACCAGGAGGGCGTAGGCGGTGGGCAGGTCGGCCATGTGGACGTGGAGGAGTCCGGGGCGGTGATGCTCGATGGCCCGCCGGAGGGCGCCGGCGTGGTAGGTCACCTGGAGCGGACTCAGGGAATAGGCCGCGGCCATCCCCAACGCGCCCATCACCTCGCCGGGGCGGAGGCGGTGCAGCCCCCGCAGGGAGGCCCGGGCCTTGCCCGCCAGGCTCCGGTAGGGGGGGGGATAGCTGGCCTCGGCGAACACCCCGGTGAGGGCGGGGGGCGGCGTGAGCGCTCCGGGGGGCGGGTTGGTGGCCAGGATGGAGGCCCGGAAGCCGGGGGGGAGGTGCGAGTAGAGATCGATGATGGTGGTGTGCACCCCGCCGGTGTTGGCCCCCCCGTACTCGGGGGGCACCGGCCCCACCGTGAGCACCCGCAACGGCGCCGCATCACCGGCGGCGGTTCCCCGCCGCGGGGAGCGAGCGTCGGTCCTTGTCGGTCGGGGCCGGTCTGGGCTCATGCGCGTCCGGGTCGGATGGGATGGGTTCAGGGCGGCGTTCGGAGGAGGAACTCTATCACGCGGCGCCGACGCCATCCCGGGGGTTGTTTGACCCCCATCCGGCCCCGCTGATACGCTCTTCCGGACCGGCCCGGGGCGCCCGCCGCCGCCCGCGGACCGGGATCCGGCGCGCCCCCCAGACTTCCGAATCCCACGGCGCCGGTCCGAAGAGCTTATTTCCCACTGGAATCATCGACGCGTAGCGTGAAGGAGGATGTGGTGAAGATCGTGGTCTGTGTGAAGCAGGTGCCGGCGACCGATTCGCGGATCCAGCCCGCCGGCGACGGCAAGTCCGTGGATCTCTCGTCGGTGGAGTGGGTGGTCAATCCCTACGACGAATACGCCATGGAGGCCGCCCTCCAGCTCAAGGAGAAGCACGGGGGCGAGGTCACGGTGGTCTCCATCGGCGGGGGGAAGGTGGAGGAGGCCATGCGCACCACCCTCGCCCTCGGCGCCGACAAGGCGGTGGTGCTGAAGGACGAGGCCTTCCTGAACGGCGATCCCCTGGCCGTGTCCGCGGCCCTGGCCGCCATGGCCAAGCGGGAGGAGCCGGACGTGGTTCTCTGCGGCAAGCAGGCGGTGGACGACGACCTCATGGCGGTGCCGGCCATGGTCGCGGAACGGATGGACCTCCCCCAGGTCACGGTGGTGACCGCGCTCACCGTGGATCCCGACGGGAAGAAGGGGACCGCGGAGCGCGAGATCGAGGGCGGCGAGGAGGAGATCGAGTTCAGCCTCCCGGTGGTCATCGCGGCCCAGAAGGGCCTGAACGAGCCCCGCTACGCCAACCTGAAGGGGATCATGGCGGCCAAGAAGAAGCCCATCGAGACGGTGACCGCGGCCGACCTCGGGATCGAGGCCCCCGCCTCCCGGGTCGAGGTGACGGCGGTGAGCCAGCCCTCCCAGGAGCGCAAGAACCGCATGATCGAGGGCGACGCCGCCCAGCAGGCGGCGGAGCTGGTCCGCATTCTCCGCGACGACGAAAAGGCGCTTTGAGGGAAGGAAGGGAAGACGATGGCACACACGGTTCTGACGTTCGTTGAGCAGCGCGGAGGCGCGATCAAGAAGAGCTCCCTCGAGGCCCTCTCATTGGGCAAGCGCCTGGCCGGCGAGGCCGGCGGCACCCTGGCCGCGGTGGTGGCCGGGAAGGGGATCGGCGGCCTGGCCGCGGCCGTCGCCGCCCAGGGGGCGTCCACGGTGTACGTGGCCGACGCCGACGTGCTCGAGCACTACTCCACCGAGGGCTATGCCGCCGCCGTGGCCGCCGCGGTGGAGCAGGCCTCGCCCGCGGTCCTGGTCTTCGCGGCCAGCGCCATGGGCAAGGACCTGGCCCCCCGGCTGGCCGCCCGGCTCGGCTGGTCCTTCCTGGCCGAGGTGGTGGAGGCGGGCATCGAGGGGGGGAAGCTCACCGCGGTCCGGCCCCAGTACGCGGGCAAGGCGGTGTGGAAGCTCTCCGCCCCCGCCGAGCAGGTGGTGGTGACCGCCCGCCCCAACGTGTTCCCGGCCGCCGCTCCCGCCGAGGGAGCCCAGGCGGAGACGGTGGCCCTGGACGTGTCCTCGGTGACGCCCCGGGCCCGGGTGACCGCGATCAAGACCGCCCAGCAGGGAACGGTGGACGTGGCCGAGGCCGAGGTCATCGTGGCCGGCGGCCGCGGGCTGAAGGAGGCCGCGAACTTCTCCCTGGTCAACGACCTCGCCCAGGCCCTGGGGGCCGCGGTGGGGGCGAGCCGGGCGGTGGTGGACGCGGGATGGATCGGGCACGAGCACCAGGTGGGGCAGACCGGCAAGACGGTGAGCCCCGCGCTCTACGTGGCCTGCGGCATCTCCGGGGCCATCCAGCACCTGGCCGGCATGCGCACCTCCAAGTGCATCGTGGCCGTGAACAAGGACCCCGACGCCCCCATCTTCAAGGTGGCCGACTACGGCATCGTGGGGGACGTGTTCGAGGTGCTGCCCAGGCTCACCGAGGAAGTGAAGAAGGCCAAGAGCGCCTGAGCGGCCGGTTTTCGGGGGGCGGGGCCTCGGGTTCCGCCCCCCGTTTCGTATCCGGGGAGACGGTCCCCGGGGAGGGTGCCGAAGCATGTCCGAGCAGGAACCGAAGCCGCGCCCGGTGCGGGAGTCGCAGGTCGAGATGCTGGAGCTCATGTATCCCAACGACGCCAATCCCATGGGGACCATCATGGGGGGGCGGGTGATGCACTTCATCGACGTGGCCGCGGCCCTGGCCGCCAGCCGCCACGCCCGGCGCCCCTGCGTGACCGCATCGGTGGACCACATCGACTTCAAGGAGCCGGTCCGGGTGGGCGACGTGCTCATCCTCAAGGCCTCGGTCAACTACGCCCACCGCACCTCCATGGAGGTGGGGGTCCGGGCCGAGGTGGAGAACCGCTGGACCGGAACCTGCCTCCACACCTCCAGCGCCTACCTGACCTTCGTGTCGGTGGACCAGGACGGGAAGCCGGCCGCGGTGGCCCCGGTCCTGCCCGAGACCCCGGAGGAGGAGCGGCGCTACGAGGAGGCGGTGCGGCGGCGGGCGGAGCGCCTGCGGGCGCTGGGGAAGGCCTAGCCGTTCCCTGGTTCTAGGCTCGACTCCCGGAGTTCCTCCTCCCTCCGCAGGCCTGGCCCGGACGGTTCATCGCGGTCTCGCTCCCCCTCGCGCGGCCCTTCCGCCCCGCGATTCCTCGGCATTTGCGCGGTCTCGCCCCCGCTCGCGCGGCCGTTCCGCCCCGCGACTCCTCGGCATTTGCGCGGTCTCGCCCCCGCTCGCGTCGACGGGTCCCCCTGGCGCAGGGGACTTTCCCAAACTCGCACCGCGGCGTTGCGCCAGGCCCATCTTCCGCGCTCGGGGGCGAGGCCCGCTGTCAGCCAACCTCTGCCGCGGCTCTCCGGCCGCGGGGCGGCTGCGGCCTGGCATGAGTACCCGGGTGCTCACCGCACCTGCGGGGCAGCTGCGGCCGCGGAAGACCCTGGCCGCGTCGAGCGCCAACTCGAACACAGGCGTGTTCCCCAGGGAACGGGGCGCATCCAAAGAGGTCCAAGGCCGAGGGCCAAGAAAAATGTGTACCCGGGTGCTCACCCCGCTCGTGGGGCCCCCGTCCCGGCGCGGGGCCGTTCCGCCCCGCGATTCCTCGGCAGCGCTCGCCGGAACGATCCCCCGGATCGTTCTATCGGCTCGCTCTGGCCGGCGCGGGGCCCCCTCGCGCCTTCGGCGCTTCGGCCCGCCGCCGTCCAGGTTGCCTCGTCATCCGCGGGGCGGCTGCGGCCTGGCATGAGTACCCGGGTGCTCACCGCACCTGCGGGGCGGCTGCGGCCTGGCATGAGTACCCGGGTGCTCACCGCACCTGCGGGGCGGCTGCGGCCTTGCAGAGGGGCGCCCGGACGTGCGGCCCGCCGCCGTCCAGGTTGCCTCGTCGTTCGCGGGGCGGCTGCGGCCTGGCATGAGTACCCGGGTGCTCACCGCACCTGCGGGGCGGCTGCGGCCTTGCAGAGGGGCGCCCGGACGTGCGGCCCGCCACCGTCCAGGTTGCCTCGTCATCCGCGGGGCGGCCGCGGCCTGGGGCAAGAGCGCTGGACGACAGAGGGGTCAGCGGTCCTACCGGGCGTAGGCGTGGATCTGCACGTCCTGGTACACCGGGGCCTCGGCGCCCCCGCCCCGGGGGTCGTACCAGGCCCCCACGTGGTAGCCGAACCCGCCCCGGGTGAGCAGGTTCAGGAAGTCGCCGAGGTCGTCCCGCCAGGGATCGACGTGGTGGTGGTACTCGATGATCATGCGCCGGATCCGGCGCGCGGCGCCGGTGTCCACCAGGTCCTCGAGCACCGCTCGCTCCGCCCCCTCCAGGTCCAGCTTCACCAGGTCCACCTCCCGGTCCACGAAGGTGGAGAGCCGGACCTGGCGGACCCGGATGGGCGGCCCTCCGGTGCGGCCGGCCACCGTCCCGGCCAGGGGGGAGGCGGGCTTGGCCGGATCCACGTAGAACGCGGTCTCCCCCTCGCATCCGCCCAGGGCCTCGGCCCGGACCTCCACCCCGGTGATCCGGTTGGCGGCCAGGTTCCGGGTGAGGAGCCGGAAGGCGGCCGGCTCGGGCTCGAAGGCCAGGATGCGGGCGGCGGGGTAGAGCCGCTTGAAGAACAGCACCGAGAATCCCACGTTGCTTCCCCCGTCGATGATGAAGGGGGCCTCGCCGCGGGCGCGGAAGAAGTAGGCCAGGTCCACGAAGGTCTCGTCGAACAGGAAGCGGAGGGTCTCGGGATCCGCGGCCTGCACCCGGTAGCCGGCCACGTTCCGGGGCTCGGTGGGATTCCGGCGCCGGCCCGGCTTGGCGGCCAGGGCCAGGTAGGAGCGCAGGACCGCCCGCTTCACCTCTCCGGGCAGGGGCGAGCGGAGGATCCGCCCGGCGCGGGTCAGGACCCGGATCGGGCCCGGGGAGGGCGGCATGGCGGTCCCGGAGGTGCGGCTAGGAGCCGTCGCCCCGCTGGCGCTGCCGCGCCCGGTCGGCCGACCGGGAGAGGAGCTCGCGCTCCTCCTTGGTCAGCGAGCCCATCCCCTCGCGGCTGATCTTCTCCAGGATCCGGTCGATCCGCTCCTTGCGCCGGGCCTCCTCCGCGGGATCCTCCTGGGGGGGGCGGTGCTGGGTGGTGGTGGTGCGGACGCCGCGCAGCCAGCGCTTGGCCCGCCAGACCAGGACATCCTGCTTGAGGTAGAGGTACCCGACGAGCATGCCGCCGAGGTGGGCGAACCGGGCCACCCCGTCCCCCCCCTGGTGCTGGAGGGCGGTGACCAGCTCGAAGATCCCGAACAGGATTACCATGACCCGGGCCGAGACCGGGATCACGAACCAGAGGAGGACCTGCCGGTTGGGGAAGGCCATGGCATAGGCGACCAGGACCCCGAAGATGGCGCCCGAGGCCCCGATGGTGGGGACCATGGAGGCGGGGAACGGTCCCGCGCCGGGGAAGATGTAGGAGGTGAGGATGTGGATGATCCCGGCCCCGACACCGGTAATGAAGTAGTACTTGAGGAAGTCCCGGGAGCCCCACCAGCGCTCCAGGTCGCTGCCGAAGATCACCAGGCCGAACATGTTGAACAGGATGTGCATGAACCCGCCGTGCAGGAACATGTAGGTCACCAGCTCCCACACCATGCCTCGGGTCACCACCTGCTGGGGGACCAGGGCCAGCCCGTTCAGGACCAGGGGCCCCAGCACCAGGGGCTGAAGCAGGAAGACGATGACGTTGATGAGGACGAGCTGGCTGATCGCGGGAGGAAAGCCGAGGAATCCCCCGCCGCCGTACCAGGACGATCCCGAACGGTAGCTCAAAGACGGGCCTCCGATGGCAAAGGGTGTGGGATGAGTCTAGGCCCCGGTCCCGCTCCGAGGCAACTGAAGCCGTCCGGGGCCGGGGCCCGGTTCCCCCGCTTGACCGGGCCCGCCCGCCCGGCCAAGATCATGGGGGTCGAAATCAACAGGAGGTTCTCCGCATGCCGCGTCGCTTGGCCCTTCCCCTGCTCGTGATCCTCGCCGCCGGCCTTCTGGCCGCGCCCTTGCCCGTCCGGGCCGCCGACGGCTGGCACCTCAAGCTTACCCAGACCGAGAACGGCCAGGATCAGCCGGTGGAAGTGCGGCTCCAGGGCGACCGCATCCGCATGGGCATCGTGGGGGCTCCCGAGGAGGCCATCGTCGACTCCCAGGCCATCACCGTCCTGAACCACGCCGACCGGACCTACACCGTGATCACCTACGCCCAGATCGAGGCCACCCTGGGCATGATGGCCGACGTGGTCAAGAACATGCAGGAATCCCAGCGCCAGGCGCTCAAGGACGCCATGAAGAACCTCCCCCCGGACCAGCGGGAACGGCTGGAGAGGCAGATCGACGGCCTGTCCGGACGGGACCAGGGCCCCACGGTGGCCCTGGAGGCCACCGGGGAGAGCGCCACCATCGCCGGCCTCGAAGCCTCCCGCCTGGTGGGGAAGTTGGACGGCAAGCCGGTGGTGGAGGTGTGGACGACCCCGGCCATCCCGGTGGCCCCCTTCCTGCAGGTGCTCGACCGGCTGAGCGACATCGCCCCCCAGGACACCGGGATCGAGACCCGGTACCTGCAGGCGCTCAAGGGGGTCCAGGGCTTCCCGCTCAAGGTGGTGGAGCTGGACAAGGATGCCGGAGCCACCCGCATCGTGACCACCGAGGCCTCGAACGAGGACTTCCCCCCCGGGACCTTCGACCCCCCGGCCGGCTACGCCAAGACCGCCTTCGACCTCAAGTCCCTCTCCCGCTAGCCGCGCCGGCCGCGGCCGCGGGCCGGAATCAGCGCCGGGGGGCCAGGGGTCTCCCGTCCAGGCTGTCGGGCAGGGGGACGTGGAACCAGGTGAGCACGGTGGGGTCGATGTCGGTGATGTCCACCCCCCCGTTCACGTCCAGCTTGCGGTTGGCGAAGAAGATCCCCTTGGTGATCTCGGCGTCGAAGCTGCAGTGGTCCCCGCTCCACTTGCGGGCGTTGACCTGGATCTCGTCCGGGGGGATGCCCCCGAGGGAGGTCTGCCAGGAGACCCGGTACTTGTCGTCGTTGGCGGCGAACAGGTCCGGGATGAGGTCCGGGTCGTATCCGTTGTAGACCTCCTCCCGCTTGTACACCGTCCGCACCGGGTGGTCCCCGCTCTCGGGATCGGTGAACGCCTCCAGGTCCCGGATGATCTGGTTCCGGATCCGCTCGTACTCCGCGCCCGGCTCCACGATGCCCTGGGCCTCCCGGCCCTTCAGGTTGATGTAGATGTCGCCGAGGCCGAGGGCGTAGGCCTTGGTCCGCTTCCAGTCCACGTTGGGCCAGAACTGTCCCTGGCCGAACAGGTCCTCCAGCTTCTTCTCCGTGTCCGGGGAGTTGTTCTTGAGGGTCATGTAGCCGTGGCGGACCAGCCAGGTGTTGTAGTTCACCGACTTGTGCCAGGTGTGGAATCCGTGGTCGGAGCACACCACGAGCACGTCGTCCCGGCGCAGGTCCCGCATCGCCTCCCCGACGACGTCGTCCATGAACACGTAGACGTCCCGGATGGAGTCCTTGTACCGGGCGGCCAGGGCCGGGTCGTAGGCGGGATGGGTGGGGTCGAGGAAGCGCCAGAACACGTGGGCCACCCGGTCGGTGATGGCGTAGACCTGGACGTAGAGCCGCCAGTCGTCCCGGGGGAGGAGGTCCCGCATGATGTCGCGGAACTTGCCGTCGGAGAAGTACGCGTCCTCGAGGAAGGTCTTCTCGTCGATCTTCTCCTCGTTGAGGGCCCAGGTGTCCATGGCCCAGCCCAGGGTCTTGTACAGACCGACCCGGTCGGCCAGTTCCCCGCTCCACCGCGGCGGCGCCGACACCGCCATCACCGGCCGGTGGGGGTCCAGGTTGATGGGGGACATGTAGAGGCCGAAGGGCTCCGAGGAGACGAAGAAGAAGCGGGCGGTGCCGTAGGCCTTGACCACGGGGCTGAACTTGAACTCCATGGTGAACCAGTCGCTCCAGGTCCCCAGGGGGATGGTCTGCGACTCCCGGCCGGTGGTGACGGTGACCGTGGGCGGATCCGCGCTGCGATCGACCTTGAAGTGGACCGGGGGAAGGATGTCCGGCGGGTCGTCGAAGAGCCGGTTCCGGGGCCCGAAGATGAAGCTGTCCGTTTCCCCGTTGAGGAGCGAGACCTGGATGATCTTGCCCCCCATCTCGGTGTTCTCGGCCGTCTTCTCCGGAAGGTGCTGGGTGGTGTAGTAGCTGAAGGTGCCGAAGGTGCCCCGGATGTCGGGCACCCCGAGTCCGGAGAGGATGTCCCCGTTGTCGAAGGACCGGGGGGGAAGGTGGCCGGCACCCGCACGATCTTCGACCGGATCCCCGCCTTGCCCGCCAGCTCCCAGAAGGTCTGGCCGCGGCGGGTGTTGACCACGGTGGGGCGCCGGTAGGGGATCAGGTCGCGGGCCAGGAACACCGCCGCCCCGCCGAGCACCACGCCCACCGCCGCCCCCAGGACCAGTCCCCGGGCCGGGCGCCGGAGCACCGCCCCCAGGCCCGCGCCCAGGACCAGGCACAGGACCAGGAGGGCGAGGGCGATGAGGAAGTGGTTGTTCTTCCCCCACAGCACCGGCTTGGAGCCGATCACGTACATGGCGAAGTCGGGCTGGTAGGTGTCCAGGTCCCGGCGGAGGAAGTCGAAGATGCCGTGCTTGCCGGGGTTCTTTCCGGTGGCGAAGGAGGACCAGGAGACCGGGGTCTGGGGCGGGGTGGTGGTGCCGAGGCGGCTGTAGGTGCCGGTCTCCCGGAGCCGGGCCAGGTTGGGCAGATAGCCCTCGTCCATGTACTCCTCGGTCAGGTGGGGATCGGCCCCGTCGAAGCCGAGGATGATCACCCGCCCCACCGAGTCGGCCACCGCGGTCCCGCCCGCCGTCTCCTCCTGCCCCGGGGCCCGGTGGGGCCGGACCAGGATCATCACCGCGGCGAGGGAGAGGAGCAGGGCGAGCCGGAAGGGAGGGCGGCGAGCACCGGAGCGCCCGGAGCCGAGCGGGGAAGCGACCATGACCGCAGGTTCTCCTGGAGAAGACGATGTCGATTGAAACGGGCAAAGCAGTATACCATCGCCCCCGGGTTTCGTTCCCGCCCGGGGCCGGGGAGCCGGCCGGCCCGCGCGGGGGCGCGTGGCGGCCCGGCACGGGGGCCGGGCCGGCCCGGCGAGGAGATGCCATGGTCCTCCGGTGCGGTGCGGCGGCATGAGGTTCGTTCCCGGATCCCTGCGGAGCCGGCCGGCCTGGGTGCTCGCCTTCCTCCTCCTCACCCTGGTCGTGGTCTATGCCGCCTTCGGCTACCTCTACCTCTCCTTCCGCCGCCAGATGGACCGCGAGCTGGGGCTCCGGCTGGTGGCGGTGGCCTCGGCCGCCGCCGCCGCGGTGAACGGAGAGACCTGGCACCGGATCGCGGACGGGGATTCGGCCGCCGTCGCCCACGCCCGGGAGGACCTGGGCGAGGTGCGCCGGGTCAACGACGTCTCCGACATCTTCCTCTTCGACGCCGGGGAGACCACGCTCCTGGACCTGGGCGGGGCCTACCCGGAAGGGGAGACCAATCCCGCGCTCCAGCTCGACGTGGTGGCGGCCACCACCGCCCTGGCCGGGATCCCGGCCTACACCCGCCTCTACGCCGGCCAGGGGGCCTTCTTCCGCTCCGGCTACGCTCCGGTCACCGGTCCCTCGGGGGAGGTGGTGGGCGGGGTGGGGGTGGAGGCCAGCGCGGGCTTCCTGGGCGTGCTGACCCAGGTCCGCGACACCCTCTTCGGGGCCTCGGTGCTGGTCCTGGCCGCCATGGCCCTCCTCGGGGGGGGCTTCCTCCGCCTGTTCCAGGCCCGGGGCCGGCTGGAGACCCGCCTCCGCCGGACCGAGACCCTGGCCGCCATGGGGCAGATGGCGGCCATGCTGGCCCACGAGATCCGCAATCCCCTGGGCATCATCCGGGGGGCGGCGGAGCGGACCGGGGAGCGCTACGGGATCGGTGAGGACGACGTCTTCCGCTTCATTCCCGAGGAGGTGGACCGCCTGGAGCGCACCCTGGCCGCCTACCTCGACTTCGCCCGTCCTCCGGGGGCGGGAGGCGGGGGCGAGGTGGACCTGGCCGCGGCCCTTCGGCGGACCCTGGCCCTGGCCGCGGAGGAGCTCCGGCGGAAGGAGGTGGAGGTGGTGGAGGAGATCCCCGTCGATGGCGACGAGCCGGTCCGGGTCGGCGCCGATCCCCATCTCCTCCAGCAGGCCTTCCTGAACGTGGTCCTGAACGCGCGGGACGCCATGCCGGAGGGGGGCGTCCTCACCGTGGGCCTCGAGCGCCGCGGACGGCGGGCCGTGGTCTCCTTCCGGGACACCGGGACCGGCATGACCCCGGAGGTGCGCCGCCGGGCCCTGGAGCCGTTCTTCACCGACAAGGAGAAGGGCTCCGGGCTGGGGCTCACCGTGGTCCGTCGCGTGACCGAAGAGATGGGAGGGCGTCTGGACCTCAGGAGCGAGCCCGGGCGCGGGGCCACCGTGGTCCTGGACCTACCCCTGGTACCTGGAGGCGATCCGGCATGAAGATCCTGGTGGTGGACGACGAGCGGAAGATGGGGGTGATCCTGAAGGGCGCCCTGGAGGACGCCGGCCACGCGGTCACCGCCCTGGAGCGGAGCCGCGACGCCCTGGAGCTCCTGGCCTCGGAACCCTTCGACCTCCTGGTCACCGATCTCAAGATGGCCCCCCCCGACGGCCTGGAGCTGCTCCGCCGCACCCGCGAGCGCCGGCCCGACACCGCGGTCATCCTCATGACCGCCTACGCCACCGCCCAGACCGCGGTGGAGGCGATGAAGGCCGGGGCCTACGACTACCTGGTCAAGCCCTTCGAGCTGGACGAGCTGCGCCTCCGGGTGGCCAAGCTGGCCCGGGAGCGAGACCTGGGCGAGGACGTGCGGCTCCTGGAGCGGGAGAACCGGTTGCTGAAGCGGGAGGCGGGGGCCGTCCTCCGCTTCGACCGCATGATCGGGAAGAGCGCGGCGATGCGGAACGTGTTCGAGCTGGCGGAGAAGGTGGCGGGGACCGACGCCACCGTGCTCATCCGCGGCGAGAGCGGGACGGGAAAGAGCCTGCTCGCCCGCGCCATCCACGCCGCCAGCCCCCGAGCCGCCGGACCCTTCATCACCGTCAACTGCGGGGCGCTGCCCGAGAATCTCCTGGAGTCGGAGCTCTTCGGCCACGAGAAGGGCGCCTTCACCGGCGCCGTGGCCCGCAAGCAGGGCCGGTTCGTGATGGCCCAGGGGGGCACGGTGTTCCTGGACGAGATCGGGGAGATCTCCCCCGCGCTCCAGGTCAAGCTGCTCCAGGTCCTGGAGGAGCGGCAGTTCTACCCGGTGGGTGGCGAGCATCCCCTGGCCGTGGACGTGCGCATCATCGCCGCCACCAACCGCGACCTGGACGAGGCGGTGGCCGAGGGGGACTTCCGGGAGGACCTCTTCTACCGGCTCAACGTCTTTCCCCTGGCCGCGCCCCCGGTGCGCGCCCGCCGCGACGACATCCCGCTCCTGCTCGACCACTTCCTCTCCCGCTTCGGCCGCTCCCTGGAGGACCTCGCCCCCGAGGCCCGGGCCGCGCTCCTGGAGTATCCCTTCCCCGGAAACGTGCGGGAGATGGAGAACCTGGTCGAACGGGCGGTGATCCTGGCCGGCACCGGGCCCATCGACCGGAGCCACTTCCCCCGCCTCGAGGCGCGCTCCGGCGTCCCTGCCGGCGAGGGCCCCGGCTTCACCGTGCCCGAGATTCCCGACCAGGGGCTGCCCCTGGAGGAACTGGAGAAGGAGCTGATCCTGCGCGCCCTGGACAAGGCGGGGGGGAACAAGACCCGGGCGGCCAAGCTCCTGGGCCTCACCCGGCGCACCCTCTACTCGCGGCTCGAGCGGTACGGGCTTCCGGTATGAACGGGCGCGCTCCATCCGGGGCTCCGGGGGCTCGGGCGGCGGACACCGGGGCCGGGCCGGAGGCGACCGTCCCCGGCGGAGCGGGACGGTGTCCCTCCCGGGACACCCGGCTCGGGGCGAGCCCCGGAGCCCGCCGGTCGAAGCCGGAACGTGTTGTCGTTCAATCGGTTCCAATCCAGGTCCTCGCGCCCCGGGTGGCACGGAATCTGCATTCGGAGTGGGCGGCCCCGGACCACGATGCCGGGGCTCCGGAGGAACCGAGATGATCCTGCGACGGTGGACCCTTCTCCTCGGCCTCGCGCTCGCCCCGCTGATGGTGGCGGCGAGGCCGGCGGTGGTTCACGCCCAGTGCAACGCCGAGCTGGAGATGGACCGGGCGGCGGAGATGATCGACCGGGCCCGGGACCGGGTGGACCGCTCGGCCCTGCGGGAGGCGCGGGAGCTCCTGGACGCGGCCCGGCGCCGCCTGGGCGAAGCCCGGGGGCAGCACGGCCACGGCAACCAGGCCCGGGCCTGTCAGTACGCCCGGGTGGCCCAGACCCTGGCCGCCAAGGCGGTGGAGGTGGCCCGCCGGGGCGACCGGGCGGTGACCGGGCTGGAGAACCTCATGGCCCGGACCGACGACCTCCTCCGGGAGGCGGCGTCCAGCGTGGAGGCCGGAGCCTCGCCCCGGGGCCGCCGGCTCCTGCGCGCGGCCGGAAACCAGCAGGCCCAGGCCCGCCGGGCCTTCGACGCCGGCCGGCTGCGGCTGGCCCTGAAACTCACCACCCTGGCCCGGACCACCGCCGACCGGGCGGTGCGGTTGACCCTGGGCCGGCCCTCCCTGGATGCGGGGGGGATCGGCAAGGCCCTGGGCGACACCGACCGGCTCCTGGAGGAGGCGGCGCGGGTCCTCGACGCGGGCGAGGGGGGCGGCGGGAAGCCGGGGGAGACCCTCCTGGCCCGGGCGCGGCGGATGCAGGATGCGGCCCGCCGCCAGGCCGCCGAGGGCCGGGGCGACCTCTCCCTCCTCTTCACCCGGCAGGCCCGCCTCCTGGCCACCGAGGCTCTGGGCCGGGTGGACGTGGCCCTCGATCCCGCCGAGGTGGCGGGGGTGGTGGACGACGCCGCGGAGTTGGTGGGGAGCCTCCTGGACGGCGCCCCGCCGGATGCCGGCCGGGGGGCCCGCGACCTCCTCGCCCGGGCCTCCCGGCTGATCCAGGACGCCCGCGCCGGGCTGGCCCAAGGCGACCTGCCCGGCGCCCTGGTCTCGGCGCGCGCCGCCGCCGCGCTCGCCCTCGACGTGGCCGAGCGACTGGGACCGCCGGGACGGGACTGATTCCGGATGCACCTGGGCTCTCCCCGGATTCCCGCGGCGGCGCTCCTCGGCGCCGCGTTGCTGCTTCCCGCCCCGCCGGCTGCGGCCGGGGACTTCCGGGGGCGGGTGGCCGCGGAGCTGGAGTACCTGGGCGAGACCTACTTCAGCGAGCAGCTGTGGAGCGACGCCGACCTTGGGCTGCCCGTCGGCACCGGCCTGGTGATCGCCGACACCACCCGCTTCAGCGACGAGAGCTGGCTCCCCGGTCCCCGCCTGGAGCTGGCCTGGTCCGACCTCGCCGCGGGCGGGCGCCGGCTGGAGCTGCGGAGCGTGGGGGACTGGAACCGCGAGACCGCCTCCCAGGAGGTGGATCTCCGGGCCGAGATTCCCGCCGGACCGGAACGGGATCGCTGGCTCCTGGGGGCCCGGGGGGCGATCCGGGACGAGTCGCGAAGCCTGGTCGGCCACGGGAACTGGAGCACCCGGCTCCAGGCCGGCCGGACGCGCGGGCTGGGGCGGGCCGGCGACGCGGAACTCCTCCTCTCCTGGGAGCACTCCGGCGGCCGGGGCGACACCGTGACCTACATCTACGATTACGACCGGCTGCGGGCCCGGCTCCGGGTGGCCGGCCGGGGCGAGTGGATGCCCCCCTGGGAGGCCTACCTCGAGGGCACCTTCAAGGAGACCGCGGAAGGAGTCGAGAGCTATCGCGAGCTCCGCGCCGGGGGGGAGTGGCGCCCGGGCGGGTCCTCCTCCGGCCTCACGGTGGATCTCCGGCGGCGGGACTACCGCCGGGACGACGGGGTGGGGCGGGACGGCACCGTGCTCGAGGCGGGCTGGCGGTCGGCGCCGGGGACCGGCGACGGGGTGGGGCTGGAGCTCGCCCTGCAGGGCGCGGACTACCAGGGCTCCGATGACCTCTATTACGACGTGGCCGAGGCGGACCTGGAGCTTCCCGTGCGCCGCCGGGCCGGGGCCTGGACCGTGTCCGCCGGGCCCGGGGTGGAGGGGTCGCTGGACCTCTCCGGCGGCGGCCGGGACTACCTCCAGGGGACGGTCAAGCTGGGGGGGAGCCGCATCACCGCCGGGGGAGGCTTCGCGGAGCTGAGCCTCACCGGGGGCCGCCGGAACTACCGGACCCCCGATGCCTCCACGGTGGAGATCACCTCCCTGTCCTCGTCCTTCATCCGTTCCGACTACTGGCTGCTCGATTTCCTGGCCGCGGTGAGCCTCCCCCTGGGCGGGGGGACGAGCCTCGATCTTCTCGCCACCTCCTCCTGGGAGTTCCACCCCGATCCCTCCGAGCGCATCCAGGTCACCCTGGTCAGCCTCGGCGTGGCCCGCCCCTTCTGAGCCCACGGGGCCGGGGAGCGGAAAGCGCGGTCCTGCGCTTGACCCGCTTCCCGCCGCCTCTCACAATCGCGGAGTCGTTCCGTTCCGGCGCCTCCCGGGCAGCGTTCCGGCCCCGGGTAGCGGCCTCGATCCTCCGCCGGCGGCTTGCAGGATGCCGAGCACCCCGACCTGGCTCACCAAGAATGTCGGACTGAAGATCCTCGCGCTCCTGTTGGCGCTGGTGGTGTACGTGCACGTCTACACCGAGCAGGAGCGGGAGAGCACCCTGAGCCTGCCGGTGCAGGTGACCAACCTTCCCCGGAACCTGGTGCTGGAGAGCCCCGCTCCCCGCAGCGCCGAGGTGGCGGTGCGGGGAAAGGGCAAGCAGCTCTTCCTCCTGCGCTACCGGCATCCCCGGATCAACCTGGACCTGAGCGAGATCCATCCCGGGAAGGTGCAGCGGATGCTCTCCCCCGCGGACGTGGTCCTCCCCGTCGGCGCCGAGGTCTCGGTGACCGACGTGATCGCCCCCCGCCTGGTCTCCCTCGACGTGGACACCCTGGTCACCCGCCGGGCGGAGGTCCGGGTGGCGGTGGCGGGGGACCTCCCCGAGGGGACGGTGCTGGCCGGCCCCATCCGGCCCCAACCGGCCACGGTCGGCCTCACCGGCCCGGCGGGCGCGCTGGACGGCGTGGAGTCGGTGGCCACCGAGCCCCTGCACCTGGACGAGGTGCGCGGCTCCAGCGGGTTCGAGCTCGCGGTGCGCCCGGGACGGGCCGGGGTGCAGGCCGCCCCCTCATCGGTGCGGGTCGACGTCCCTCTCCTGACCCTGGTTCGGCGGACCTTCACCCAGGTCCCGGTCCGGGTCCGGGGCCTGCCCCCCCGGTACCGGGCCAAGGTCGAGCCCGACAGCGCGGCGGTGGCGGTGTACGGGCCCGAGTCGGTGGTGGACTCCCTGGCCGGCGACGCCCTGGCCGTGAACCTGGACGCGGAGGACCTGGGACCCGGCCGCCATCTGCTTGCGCCGGAGGTGGATCTGCCCGGCCGGGAGCTGCGCCTGCTCAATATTCAGCCCGCTCGCTTTCTGGTCGAAATCGGCTCGAGAAGGCCGTAGACGGCCGTTTGCGGCCGCCGGAGCCGTTTCGGCCCGGGCCCGGCGCCGCCGTCTCCCCTCCCTGGGCTCCGAACTTCAGTTGACGGGCCAAGTTAGGCTCGATTAGAGTGCGCCGGGGGGGAGAGTGGGCCGCGTTCCCCCGGATCGGCCCCTCGCTCCGCACACGGTTTGACAGCATCGATGTAACCGTGTAAGTTTCGGCCAGATACGTCCGCGGAGAGGGGTTCCGGTTTCGAGAGTCCGGTTTCGCTCCCGCTGCGACTTGGTGCCCCCTCTCCATGAATGGGGGGCCAGGGGAGGTACCTCATGACCAAGGCAGATCTCGTGGATGAAATCGCTCAGCGCACGGGGCTTACCAAGAAGGACGTCGCGGACACCGTCGATGAGTTCCTGGAAGCGGTGTCACGGGCCCTGGTGTCGGGGAAGCACATTGAAATCCGCGGGTTCGGCACGTTCAAGGTGAAGGACCGCAAGCCGCGCACGGCGCGCAACCCGCGCACCGGCGAGGCGGTCCACGTTCCCCCGAGGAAGGTCCCGGTCTTCAAGGTCTCCAAGGAGCTGAAGGACCGGGTCGCCTCGCTGGCCCCGGCCGCCGACGAGGGCGAAGCCGCGGCGGGATCGACGACTACGCCCGCCTGAGCGAACCGGATCGGCCAACGAGACGGGGACGAACCCCGCCCGCGCGAGCGCGGGGCGGTTCGTCCCTTTTTCACGCCTGCCACTCCAAGTGACGAGATAACTCCATGACCGTCGTCGATTTGAGAAGCGACACGGTGACCCGGCCCACCCCGGCCATGCGACGCGCCATGGCCGAAGCCGAGGTCGGGGACGACGTCTTCGGCGACGACCCCACCGTGCACGCCCTGGAAGAGGAGACCGCCGCCGTCCTGGGCAAGGAGGCGGCGCTCTACGTTCCCTCCGGCACCATGGCCAACCAGATCTCCCTGGCCCTCTCCGGGGGTCCGGGCACGGAGATCGTGGTGGAGGAGGGCTCCCACGTCCTGAACTACGAGGGGGGGGCGGCCTCCGCCTTGTGGGGCATCACCCTGCGCCCGGTGGCGGGCGACGGCGGGGTGCTGGCCCCCGACCGCATCCTCGAACAGGTGCGTCCGGAGAACGAGCACTTCGCCCCCGCGGTGGCGGTGGCGCTGGAGAACACCCACAACCGGGCCGGGGGTGCGGTGTGGCCTCCCGAGGCCCTGGCCGCCGCCATCGAAGCCGCCCGGGGGGCCGGCCTCCGCGTGCACCTGGACGGCGCCCGGCTGTGGAACGCGGCCGCGGCCACCGGATGGGCCCCGGACCGGCTCGCGGCGCGGGCGGACACGGTCTCGGTCTGCTTCTCCAAGGGCCTGGGCGCGCCGGTGGGTTCCGCCCTCGCCTCCACCCGGGAGGCGGTGAAGCGGGCGCGCTTCCTGCGGAAGCGGCTGGGCGGGGGCATGCGCCAGGCGGGTATCATCGCCGCCGGCGCGCTGTACGCCTTGCGCCACCACCGGGAGCGGCTGGCCGAGGATCACGCGCGGGCGTCGCGGCTGGGCGCGGCCCTGGAGGCCCTCCCCGGAGTGGAGGTCCTCCCCGTGCATTCGAACATCGTGATCGCCGAGCTCGGCCGCACCGGCCGCGCGCAGGCGGAGGTGGTGGCGGGCCTGGCCCGGGAAGGGCTGGCCGTGGTGGGTTTCGGGCTCACCCGGATCCGTCTCGTCACCCACCTCGACGTCGACGACGCCGGGATCGAGCGGGCGATCGCGGTCCTGAACAAGGTGCTCGGTTGAGCGCGGCCGGCGCGCGGGGAGAGATGCGGTGAAGACGGCAGTCAAGGAGCAGGGACGGCGCGCGGTGGCCCCGGTGGCCCGGGTGCTGGCCAACGTCGGGATCTCCCCCAATCACATCACCGTGGCCGGCCTGCTGGCCATGGTCGCGGCCGGGGTGTTCCTCGCCTTCGGCCGGTTCCGGCTGGCCGGGCTGGCGGTGCTCGTCGGCGGGCTCTGCGACATGCTGGACGGCGCGGTGGCCCGGGACTCGGGCCAGTCCAGCCGCTTCGGCGCCTTCCTCGATTCCACCGCCGACCGCTACGCCGAGCTCTTCTTCTTCGCCGGGCTCCTGGTCTGGTTCATCGACGGCGAGAGATCGACCCTGTACGCGCTCCTCACCTTCCTGGCCACCGGCGGGTCCTTCATGGTGAGCTACACCCGCGCCCGCTCCGAGGGGCTGGGCATCGAGTGCAAGGTGGGGCTCATGGAGCGGCCGGAGCGCATGGTGCTCCTCATCGCGGCCGCCTTTGCCGGTCCCTGGGCCATGAAGATCGCCCTCTGGGTCCTCACCCCCCTGGTGTTCTGGACGTCCTTCCAGCGCATCCAGCACGTTCAGGGGCAGGCGCGGCTGCCGTGAACCGGACGGTGGAGCGGGCCCGGACCTCGAGCGGCGTTCCCCGCGGCTTCTTCCTCACCCTGGAGGGGGTGGAGGGGAGCGGGAAGACCACCCACGCCCGGAATCTCGCCGCCGCCCTGGAGGAACGGGGTTACCGGGTGGTGGTGACCCGGGAGCCAGGGGGAACGCCCCTGGCCGAGGCGCTCCGGGCCCTGCTCCTGGGCACCGAAGGGGAGACCCCCGAGCCCGAGGCGGAGCTGTTCATGCTCCTGGCCGCCCGGGCCCAGCACCTGCGGCGCTTCATCCTCCCCCGGCTGGACCGGGGGGAGGTGGTCCTCTGCGACCGGTTCGCCGACGCCAGCCTGGCCTACCAGGGCGGGGGCCGGGGGCTGGGGGTGGAACGGGTGGCCGCGGCCAACGCGCTGGCCACCTCGGGCATCGGGCCCGACTTCACCCTCCTCTTCGACATCACGGTGGAGGAGGCCCTGGATCGGGTGGGAAAACGGGGCCGCTCGGGAGGCGACGTGACCCGGTTCGACCAGGAGGCCCGCGACTTCCACGAGGCGGTGCGGTCGGTGTACCACCGGCTGGCCGCGGCGGAACGGGAGCGCTTCCTGATCGTGGACTCCGCGCTGGCGAAGCCGGAGGTGGCCCGGCTGGTGCTGGAGGCGGTGGAGCCGAGGCTCCGACGCCGCCGGGAGGACGGGGGCCTGGCCTGATCCCCGGCCCGCGCGGGGAGGGAGCGCCCTCCGGCTCCCGGGCGGGGTCCGCCCCCGGAGGAAGATGCTAGACTCTCCCGCGCCCGGCCCGCCGCCGGCCCGGTTCCGGCGCATCGCCCCGGACCCGGCTTCACCCGTACCCGGGATACCCCGACGAGGATCATGAACCGCACCCTCCGCCTCGGCGCCCTTCACATCGACGGTGTGGTGGGCCTGGCTCCCATGGCCGGGTTCACCGAGCCCGTGTTCCGCGGCCTCTGCCGCGAGCACGGATCCGCCTTCGTGGTCACCGAGCTGGTCTCCAGCGAGGGCCTGGTCCGGGGGGCCGAGAAGACCAACCGCTACCTGGAGTACGAGGAGGGGGAGCGTCCCCTGGGCATGCAGCTCTTCGGTTCCGATCCCGGGGCCATGGGCCGCGCCGCGGCCATCCTCGCCGGCCTGGGGCCGGACTTCGTGGACATCAACATGGGCTGTCCGGTGCCCAAGGTGGTGACCAAGGAGGCGGGGGCGGCGCTTCTGCGGAACAAGCCGCTCCTCGGCGATCTGGCCCGGGCGGTGGTGGAGGGGGCGGGAACCCTTCCCGTCACCGCCAAGATCCGGAGCGGCTGGGACCGGAGATCCTCGGACATCGAGACCGTGGGGGAGATCCTCGAACGGGCGGGAGTGGCCGCGGTGGCCATCCACGCCCGCACCCGCTCGGAGCGGTTCGAGGGCCGGGCCAACTGGAACGACATCCGGCGGCTCAAGGACGCGGTGTCCATCCCGGTGATCGGGAACGGGGACGTCCGCACCGCCCGGGACGCCCTGCGCATGCTGGAGGAGACCGGCTGCGACGGCGTGCTGGTGGGCCGGGGGGCGATGGGGAACCCCTGGATCTTCCGGGAGGCCCGCGCGCTGCTGGAGCAGGGGGTGGAGCTGCCCCGGCCCTCCCGGGACGAGGTGCTCACCCTGGCCGTGGAGCACCTGCGCCGGAGCGTGGCCCGCAAGGGCCTCCCCCGGGGACTCCTGGAGATGCGCAAGACCCTGGCCTGCTACGTGCGGGGGTTCCCCCACGCGGCCAGCGTGCGCCCGCTCCTCTTCCAGGAGAACGACGTGAACCGGGTGATCGAGCTCCTGGAGGACTACCGCCGGTCCCTCGGGGATGCGGCCGCGGAGCCGGTGGCCGCCCTGGCCGGGGAGGCGGCATGACCCCCGCCTCCCTGCGGCGGCTCCTGGACGCGGTGGCCGAGGGCTCGCTCAGCCCCGGGGACGCCCTGGAGCGCCTGAAGGGCTTTCCCGCCGACCCCGCCCCCGAAGCCACCCTGGACCACCAGCGCGCCCTGCGCTGCGGCTTCCCGGAGGTGATCTTCGCCGAGGGCAAGACCACCGCCCAGGTCACCGCGATCGCGGAGCGGATCGTGAAGGCGGGGGAACCGCTCCTGGCCACCCGCCTCCGGCCCGAGGCCCAGAAGGCCCTGGCCGCCCGCTACCCCGACGGCCTCCGCTCGGAGGAGGCCCGGATCTTCTACCGCCCGGGAGGGGAGCCCCCTCCCCCGGCGGGCACGGTGCTGGTCATCTCCGCCGGGACCTCGGACTTCCCCGTGGCCGAGGAGGCGGCCTGGACCGCCACCGCCCTGGGGGCGCCGGTGGAGCGGCTCCGCGACGTGGGGGTGGCCGGCCTGCACCGGATCCTGGTCCACCAGACCCTGCTCCGGGAAGCGGCCGCCCTGGTGGTGGTGGCGGGAATGGAAGGCGCGCTCCCCTCGGTGGTGGCCGGCCTCACCGACCGGCCGGTGATCGCGGTGCCCACCAGCGTGGGCTACGGCGCCCACTTCGGGGGACTGGCCCCGCTCCTGGCCATGCTCAACTCCTGCGCGGCCGGGGTCTCGGTGGTGAACATCGACAACGGGTTCGGCGCCGGGTACAGCGCCGCCCTCATCGCCCGGCTGGCCGCCGGCGAGGGCCGGCCCGAGGCCTCCCCGGCCGCCCCCGGGGACGGCCGGTGATGCGGACCGGACTGCTGCACCTGGAATCCGGCATCTCCGGGGACATGTTCCTGGGCGCCTTGGCCGACGCCGGGGCCTCCTGGGAGGCCATGACCGCGGCGGTGGCCGCGGTGGGGGGGACGAGCTGGCCCTCCGGCGGAGCGAGACCCTCCGGGCCGGGCTTCGCGGGTGCCGGGTGGAGGTGCTGGTGCGGGGGGAGGTCCTGGAGGAGGGGGGCGGCCCGGCCGGGGAGCCGGGCGCCGGGGCCTCGGAGCACGCGCACGAGACCGCCGGGGAGCCGGGCGCCGGGGCCTCGGAGCACGCGCACGAGACCGCCGGCGGGCACGCCCACCGGCACGGGCACGGCCTCCGCGCCTACCCGGACATCGTGGCCCGGCTGAACGAGGCCCCCCTGGAGCCCGCGGTGCGGGACGGGGCGCTCCGGGCCTTCCGGCTCCTGGGAGAGGCCGAGGCCCGCCTCCACGGCCGCGAGCTGGACACCGTGCACTTCCACGAGGTGGGAAGCCTGGACGCCATCGCCGACGTGGTGGGGACGGTGGCGGGGTGGGCCAGCCTGGGCCTGGACCGGCTCTATCACGGACCGGTGGCGGTGGGGGGCGGTTCGGTGCACGCCGCCCATGGGTCCCTCCCCGTCCCCGCTCCCGCCACCCTGGCGATCCTCTCCGGCCGCCGATGCGTGTTCGAGGAGGGGGCGGGGGAGCTGACCACCCCCACCGGCGCCGCGCTCCTGGCCGCCCTGGCCGAGCCGGCGCCCGCCGGCCTCGTCCTCACCCCGGACGCGATCGGCTACGGGGCGGGGAAGCGGGACCCCTCCCGGCGTCCCAACCTGGCCCGCCTCACCCTGGGCGAGGCCGGGGCCGCCCCGGGCGCCTCGCCGGGACGGGTGGCGGTGGTGGAGGCGGCCCTCGACGACTGCACCCCGGAGGACGGCGGCCACCTGGTGGACGCCCTCCTCGAGGCGGGGGCCCTGGACGTCACCCTTTCCCCGCTCATCATGAAGAAGAGCCGCCCCGGGTTCCTGGTCCGGGTGGTGGCTCCGGCCGGCGCGGGGGCGGAGTTCGCGGCCCGGCTGCTGCGCGAGTCGACCACCCTCGGCGCGCGCTGGCGGGAGGAGGATCGCCTGGAGCTTTCCCGCCGCACGGACCGGGTGGAGCTGGACGGGCTGGCGGTGCGGGTCAAGGTGGCCCTGCTCCCGGGCGGGATCGAGCGCCCCCACGTGGAATTCGAGGACCTGGCCGCCTTCGCCCGGGTCCGGGGGATTCCGCCCGGCGAGGCCCGGCGCGAGGTGGAAAGGGCCTGGCGGGAGAGCCGGTGATCCCCGGTCCCGCCGCCCGCAACCCCGAGGCCCCCCTGCTGGTCCTCGACGGGGTGGATGCCGCCCCCCCCCGGGCGTCCCGTCCGGTCCTCTCCGGGGTGAGCCTCACCCTGCACCGGGGGGAGATCGGCGTCCTCCTGGGCGGGAACGGAGCGGGAAAGAGCACCCTTCTCCGGACCGCGGCCGGGCTCTGGCCCGCGAAGTCGGGGACGGTGGCCCCTCCCGGCTCCGGCGGCTTCGACCCCGCGCGGGCCGCCCTGGTCCTGGAGGATCCGGGGGGCCAGCTCGTCGCCGGTACGGTGTCCGCGGAGATCGAGTTCGCCCTGGAGAACCGCGGGCTGCCCCGGGAGGAGATCGCCGCCCGGCGGGAGGAGGCCCTGGCCGCCTTCGACCTCGCCGGCCTGGCCGGCCGCGACCCCTGGACCCTCTCCCCGGGGGGGCAGGAGCGCTGCCTCCTGGCCGCGGCCTGGGCCCAGCGCCCGGCCCTTCTCCTCCTGGACGACCCGTTCCTCTACCTCGGCGTGGGGGAGTCGGGGCCGTTGTGGGCCCGGCTCGCCGGCGCCGTCCGCGCGGGGGAGATCGGGGCCCTGCTCCTGGCCACCCACGACGGCGAGCTGGCCGCGGAGGCGGACCGGGTGGGGATCCTGGACCGGGGCCGCCTGGCCGCCTGGGGCGGTCCGGAAGCCGTCCTCCGGGGGGAGCTCCCCGAGGCGGTGGAGCCCCCGCTCGGGCTGCGGGTGGAGCGGGCGATGGCCGGCCGGGGCTGGTCCGTCCCCGTGGGGCCCCTCACCCCGGAGGCCACCGGGCGCCGGATCCCGGGGAGCCTCCCCCGGTGAAGGTGGAGGGGCTGGCCTACCGCTATCCCGGCCGGGACGGGTTCCGCTTCGGTCCCGTGGACCTGGCCGGCCCCGACGACCGGCCCTGGCTGGTGCTGGGGACCTCGGGTTCCGGGAAATCCACCCTGCTCCGGCTCCTCTCCGGCTCCCTGGACCCGGACCGGGGCCGGGTGGAGGGGCCGGGCACCGGCGAGCTGAAGGAACGCTCCGGGTACCTGCCCCAGCTCCCCGAGCGGGCCCTCGCGGGGCGCAACCTGGCCGAGGATCTCTCGGGCACGGTGCGCCCCCCCCGGGCCCGGCGCGCCGAGCTCCGCCGGGCCCTGGAGGCCGTGAATCTGGCCGGAATCCCCCTTTCCCGGCGTTCCCGGGAGCTCTCCACCGGGGAGCGCCGGCGGCTCGCGCTGGCCCTCCTGGTCCTCTCCGGCCGCTCCCACTGGGCCCTGGACGAGCCCGACGCCGGCCTGGACGCCGGGGGGAAGGCCACCCTGCGGGCGATCCTGGCCCGCCGGGGGGCCGCGGAGGGCTCCCGGCTGTGGATCGCCGGCCACCGTTTCGAGGTCTACGCGCCGCTCCGGCCCTGGACCGTGGTCCTGCACCAGGGAAAAAAGATTTTGTCGGGGGAGCTCGCCGAGGTGCTCTCCCGGGCGGAAATCGGTGAGATCCTGGGTCTGGAGCGGGGCGCTACCCGGAGACTTTTGAAGGCTTTGGAAGGAGAGTTGAAGAGGAGGTCAAGGAGTGGGAACCAAGGTACCAGCGGGGGGGAGGCGGCCTCGCAGGTGCAAGCTCTGCTTTCGGATAGCACGATGCTGCCTTGACACCCGGTGGGACCGTTGATATACTTTTTTTGGGTTCGGTACCTATTCCCTGTATCTCCAGGGAACGTGACTGCTTCGGTCCGGGAAACCCCTTCCAAGGTGTAAGCGTTCCCGTACGTGCAGCGTGCGTGTTTCTTGTAGTTCCTGATACCACCCAATTGGCAGTGAAGTTCCCTCCGGGCGAAGGATGGCTCTCGTGTCCAAAGCGAGTCCGGTCGGGATCGGATTGAAACGGGTGGGTCGACGGCGCCGGCGGTGATCGCCACCGGCTCCGGGCTGCAAGCGCTTCGCCCTGGAGGGACGAGGAGCAGGAACGCCAGAACCTGTGGGATGGCACATTCCATCACTCGATGCGCTCAACCCTAGTGCCTTGCAACGATGGAGGTAGCACGATGAGAAAAGCCTTGAGCATCGCCTTGATGCTCGTGGTGGCGCTTTCCGGCACGGCCCTCGCGAAGGCGGCGGACCAGGCCGGTCAGCTCGAGAAGCTCCAGTTCATGGACCTCTCGCAGCCCAAGGGCGACCAAGTCACCACCAGCAATCCGGGCGTGTTCGGAGCTGCCCTGGCCGGCACCACCTATTTCGGTGGCACCGTCTGGGATGCGACGGATAATCGCTGGGAAGCCCAGCTGGGTGGTACCTGGACCTTCAACTCCGGTGTTGGGTCCAGCTTCGATCACTCGATCCCGGGCGTGAATCCCTACAAGAACTCCCTGCTCCATGCGACCATGGAAGGGTGGATCGGGATCGACAATACGTTCAGCGAGCTGACGTACTTCCGGCGCCTGCAGGCGTCGGATTTCCCGAGCACCGCTTGCGTGGGTTCGGCGGCCGGGCTGGGAGGGAACTACTCCTTCTGGTGCGGCGTCCTTCCCAGCGAAGCGGATGACCTCTGCTTTGCCGCTGGCCAGGGCTACGGCAACAACTGGTTCATCTGCATCGGGAAGACCTTCTCCTACAACGGAATCGGAAGCGTCACGCTGGCGTACAACTTCCTCAGCGCCACCGAGGACGGCTACGACTTCGCCGTCGTCAACATCGACACCACCGGAACCGGTGCCGAGGCTGACGTCGAGGTCGTGGCTTATGACGGTGTGAACAACGCCCAGCCCGCCAGCCACGCCCTGACCAAGGGTGTGGACCTGCGGAGCGACGCCGGCGACATCGTCATCAAGTTCTGCGTCTCCTCCGACGGCGCCTACTCCGACCAGGACGGTCTCTATCCGACTGTCTGCGGCGGCTTCGCGGTCGACGACGTCAGCGTCAACGGCGGCGGCATCACCGACTTCTCGGACTTCGAGTCCGGGGCCAACGGCTGGCAGCTCCTGCCGGCGGTCGAGGGCCTCGGCGGCGAGTGGTCGGATCTGGCCGAGATCAGCACCCTGGGTGCGATCAAGGATCCCTGCGGCTGCAACATGTCGGACTCCGTGCTGGTCTTCCGTGACCTGACCGCCAGCGGCGGGCACGGCCTGTACCAGGACAACATCGCGGCCTCGCCGTGGATCGACCTGCTCCAGTACGGCATGAACGGCGCTCCCGGCAAGTTCGTGGAATTCCACGGCTACTTCGAGCTGCCGCTGGTGAACTACATCTTCGTGCAGATCAACACCCAGTGGTACCCGGAAGTCTGCCAGGCCACCGGCACGATCATCACGAGCGAGTTCACCTCCGACGGGTACGTGTACTACTTCGGCGGCGTTCCCACCTGCCGCGACGACGTGGACCCGGTCCGCACCGAGTTCAGCACCATCGCCAACGTGAATGCCGAGCAGATGCGCGTGGCCCTCGGTATGTTGAACTACTGCCGCTTCTACGGCGGCGCCTGCACCGGCGTCACCAACTCCACGCCGTGGTTCGACAACGTCCGCCTGGGCGTGTACGGCAACCCGGACGCTCCGTACGTGTCGGCTTCCGAAGTCGACTACCCGCAGGACTCGTTCCCGGAGAACGGCACCATTCGCTTCGACGCGAAGGGCCGTGTCGACTCCAACAACGTCAAGGGCTACTCCACCCCCGAGCCGTACTCCTCCCAGGGCGACACCCTGATTGCGAACGGCGGCTCCGGCGGCGGAGAGGTCTGGGTCGAGTTCGGCATCAAGGCCGGCCCCGGCACGGACACCGGTGTCCTGGCCACCAGGCTGGCCTATGCCACCTCGCTGCCCTCGAAGGGTGACGGTCTGAACTGGTACGAGGCCCGCATGGACACCGCCGAGCAGGGCGGAACCGTGGTGGCCAACACCTGGATGACCGCGTACCACGAGTCCAACCCGGGCGGCCGGCCGGCTGCGTCCGACACCGATCGTGATTCGAACGATCTCGACGCCCTCGGACAGGCCAACCGTCTGACGAACGACATCTTCCCGGACGATGTCCTGACCCCGGGTTCGCGGATCAACCTGTTCTACAAGACCCGGTTCGTGGGTTCCATGACGTGGTTCACCTCTCCGGACACCACCGACGGGACCTACTACGAGATGGAGGTCCTGCCCTCCTCGATGGCCGCCGATTCCACCTACAACTGCGTGCTGTACGTGGACCACTTCGACGGCCGTGGGGCGCAGAACTTCATCGAGTCCGGCCTCGGCACCTTCCTGACCGGTGGCTCCGCCAACTACGAGAACACCGCTTGGGATCGTTGGGACGTGCGCGCTTCCTCGAGCTCGCAGGGTTCCTTCGGCCGTCCGGCCAACACCGAGTACGGCGCTACCCTGATCCAGACCCTCGGCTACAAGGCCATCCTCTGGAACTCGGGTAACCTCCAGGGCTCGCAGCTCGTGAAGGAAGACGCGGAAGTCCTGATTCCGTGGCTGACCCTCACCGAGACGGGCCTCGGGTTCAACAACCTGTACCTCTCCGGCGACGGCCTGGCCCAGTCCATGGCCACCGACACCGGCGAAGGTACCGCTCCGTCCACCCTGCTCTCGCAGTGGTGCGGTGTGTCCTACACCTGCGGTACGGTCCGTGATGCCGCGTGCGGCGTTTCCGCCATCGAGGACACCACGTCCTGCATCAACCTGGACCCCGTGGCCGGCGCCCGGGCCGCTTCCGGCTCGCGCACCGTGGACCACGTCGGCCAGGGCAACGGCTGCCCGCAGTTCCGCTCCTTCGACCTGCTCAACACCTTCGCTGGTGCCGCCGGCACCCCGCTGGGTGACGAGCAGTACGTGGGCGGAGTCAAGACCGAGAACTACGCTTCGGTGACCAACCTCGCCTCCGGCGGGCCGGATTACCGGACCGTGGTCGACGGTCTGTCGGTGCACTACCGTCGCGACACGAGCGAGCCGTGCCTCTTCACGACCTCGACCTGGCCGGATGAGCCGGCGGTGGCCGAGCGTCTGAACGAGGTCCTGACCTACTTCGGTTACGCCGGAAGCCAGTCCTGCTCCGATCCCACCTCCGGGACCGGCGTGGGCGACGACCTCGGGCGGACGAAGACCTTCAAGACCGCTCTGGCGAACTTCGCCCCGAACCCGCTCATGAGCGGGGCCAAGGGCAGCCTGCAGTTCACCATGGCGCGCGAAGGCAAGGCCTCCGTGGATATCTTCGACGTGAACGGCCGCCTGATCCGCACCGTGTTCAGCGGTGTGGCTCCGGAAGGCGTGAACGTGATCCACTGGGACGGCACCGACGCGAATCAGCGCCCGGTGGCCAGCGGCGTGTACTTCTACCGTCTGCGGGCCAACGGCGATGACCTCGCCAAGAAGCTGGTCGTCGTGCGGAACGGCAACTAATCTCGATTAGCTGCCGAACCGGCGACAGCCGGTAAGTCCTACAAGGGGTTGGAGGCCAAGCCTCCAACCCCTTGTCTTTTTTGCGGAATGGGGATCCGCCCCCCCCGGTACCGAACCCCGAAGGCTTGACAGATTTCCGACGCCTCTGATAACGTCTCCCATCCACGGGAGGCAACCCAACGAAAGCGGAGGCGTCTGTGCCGGTCCGAAAGGAGTTCTCTGTCGATGAAGGTGTCGCGTTGGGCGGGGCTATTGGGATGGGCCTGCCTCCCAGGGCTGCTGTTCCTCTGGAGTTGCCGTCGCGAGAATCCCTCGAATTTTGACAGTAATCTGGCCCCGGAGACCTACATCTCCGGGGCACCCACGGAAAGTACGCTCGCCTACTACCGCGTCCACCTCTACTGGCAGGGCGCTGACCCGGACGGGAAGGTCGACCACTACGAATACGCGGTCACCGATTCCAACCGGGTTCCCGGCGAGCTGACTCCCGGCTTCTCGGGCTACTACCGCACCAGTGCCACCGACAGCATCTTCGTGCTGTCCGCCGACCAGCCTCAGATCCTCGGCCACCGGTTCTACGTACGCGCGGTGGACAACGAGGGCAAGCTGGATCCCACCCCGGCCTGGGCCTACTTCATCGCCCACGACGTCAACTTCCCCTATGTGACCTTCCACACCGCGGTCGGCCGGTGGACGGATTCGAACGGGCAGGAACGCTCGGTCTCCATCCACTCCAACAACCAGTACAGCCCCACCGACACCATCGGGGTGGGCGGCAACGTGTCCTACACCTGGAGCGGCGGGGACGTGGATCCCGGCGGAAGCGTGGTCGGCTTCGAGTATCGCGGCACCACCTCCACCGGCTTCACCGGGGGAACGCTGGCCGACACCGCGTTCTCGGCCAGCTTCGAGCCCACCCAGTCCGCCTCGGGTCCGGTCTACTTCAGCGGAAACGACGTGCTCCAGGTCCGCGCCATCGACGACGCCGGAGCCAAGACGCAACCCGATTCGGTGCGGTCGGTGGTGGTGAACTTCAGTCCCGTGGCCTGGATCGTGGATCCGGACAATCCCACCCCCACCCGCAAGCGGGTGTTCATCGACCTGGATTCCGGGGTGCAGTACCCTAGCGGCACCACCCTGGCCTACCGGAGCGGCGCCCCCCGGCAGATCCAGTTCGAATACACCGGATTCGACGACCCCCGCGACGCGGTGGCCGATCCGGACAACCCGTGCGGCGTGGACGGCTTCAGCTTCCGGCGCCTCAAGGACGGGGGCGGTCCCGCCTACGTGACCATCGCCGGGGTGTGCGGCGGAATCAACGACTTCAAGCGCTCCGAGTCCATCAATCTCACCCCGGGGAAGTACCTGTTCCTGTTGCGTTCCCGGGACGTGCTGGACCGGTGGGGCCGGCCCGACAGCCTCGCCCTGAGCGTCAACTATTCCCCCTACTTCAAGTCGGTGTTCTATTACGACCAGAACGGCGACAAGCAGCCGTTGTGGAACCCCTCCACCTCAGGGAACGGGGGCGGCGACGTCTCGGTATCCATCCAGCAGAACGCGGACGGTACCTATCCGGATCTGCACGTCGAATTCACCGCCCTGGACAACCACTATCCCCCTCCGAACACGGATCCCCTGGACGTCAACAACGTGGTTGAAGAAGAGCTGAGCCGCGTGGATGAATACCGCGCCCGGTTGAACGGCTCCCGCGACGGCTTCGAGCCGGTGGGAGAAGGACAGCCGGGAGAACGATTCTACGCGGTCGACCCCGCCGGCGGCACCGGAGTGGTGCATTCCGGGGTCAACGTCCTGGACCTGACCGCCCGCGACGTGGCCGGCAGTCCGACGACCAGCCTCACTTCGATCAGCATCACGTTCAACGTCCAGCTCGTCCCGAGGTGATGACCATGTACGACATCAAGTTCCGGCGGGTCCTCCTGCCCCTGCTCGCCCTGGCCGCCGCCGCCCTGGGGCTCTTCGGGTGCGGCAGCAACAAGGGCGGCAAGGTGGTTTCGAACCAGGACCCCCACGTGAAGATCACCGGCGGGCCGTTGGAGGGAACCAAGCAGTCCTATACCGCCCGCGTGTATTGGTCGGGCTGGGACTACGACGGCATCGTGGACCACTACGAGTACGCGGTGGATCCGCCCGACGTCTTCACGCCGGCGGAGGTGGCCCGGCCGGATAGCTTCCCGTCCATCAACATCCGCGTGATCCCGGGCCCCACCTCGAAGGAGGACACCCTGGTGGTCTCCAAGACGGTGGACGGCCGCAAGTACTCCTTCGAGTGGATCAAGACCCCCGAGTTCAGCCGTTCCTTCGCCTTCGAGACCCCGGATGCGGACACCGTGTACCAGGGTTCCAAGGCGGTGCCGGACAAGCGGTTCAGCGGTTACCACACCATCTACGTCCGCTGCGTGGACGACGACGGGGCCGTCTCCGCCCTGGACAAGCTCGGCTATACGGCCATGACCCTGACTCCGTCCTCGGAGATCAACGTCCCCAAGATCAGCGACAACGTCCTCAACGTGGGCACCACCGTCACCATCGGCTGGGACGGCCTTGATCCGGACTCCCCGGATCCCAAGAAGAAGCCCGTCGCCTACATGTACAACCTTCTCCAGCTGGACTCCATCGACCCGCCGCCGCGCCTGTACAGCGTCCAGCCCAGCATCCTGTACCAGTACGGGACCTGGAAGCGGCAGGAGGCGGACACCCTCAAGAAGACCTTCTTCCTCGTCTCCTCCGGGCACTACGTGTTCGGGGTGCGGGCGGTGGACGTGGCCGGGGCCGAGGAGCCCTTCCTGGAGTTCGGGCGGAACGCGTTCAAGATGCAGTCCCTGGCCAACGCGGGCTACCCGGCCCTGTCCCTGAGCGAACCCTCGCTGGGGAGTTTCGAGTTCAGCGGGGTGGGGCTGACCTTCGAGCGCGAGGTCCCGGTGGGAGCCAAGCTCCGGTTCAACTGGTCCGCCTCCGCCGAAGGCTACGGCGGCACCATCGACGGATACAGCTGGGGGCTGGACATCCCGGATATCGAACGGGACGGCCCGGGATCCGGGTGGAGCGCCTGGGGGCTGACCACCGGGAACTTCCAGCCCATCATCTTCACCAAGCCCGGCGTCCACGTGTTCTACGTGAGGGCGCGGGACACCTCCGGGGCCATGACGGTGGGCGCGGTCATCCTCAACGTGCTGGACTTCCCGCTCGATCGCGAGGTGCTCTGGGTGGACGACGCGGTGAACGGCGCCTGGCCGGAGCCGACCGACGAGCAGGTGGACGCCTTCTGGACCAAGCTCCTCCAGGACTCCGGCCGGTTCGCGGAGAACGAGATCTTCAACTTCCAGGTCTACGGGGACCGGGACAAGTTGAACCCCGCTTTCGTGCCCCTGGAGGAGATGGGGCGCTACAAGCTGCTGGTCTGGGACAACACCGGGTCCGGACAGGGGGGCTACAGCGCCCTTCACTACAATACCGGGTCCAAGAACAAGTTCCTCGGCGCCTACCTCTCCTCGGGAGGGCAGCTGTGGCTGAGCGGCACCCAGACGATCGCGGCGGCCATGTACCCGAACTCGGCCATTCCCCTCTACAACACGACGCTGACTCCGGGCCAGGGGGACTTCGCCTTCGACTTCCTGAAGATCCAGGGGGACGTCGAGGTCCACAACGACCGCGCGGCCTCGGCGAACAACAACCTGGTCTCGGTGGGGCTGTTCAGCAAGATCGTGGACGGCCAGAAGGTCCCGAACGAGATCTACCCCGCCATGCAGGCCGATCCGGCCAAGCTCAACCCCTTTGCCGGCGGGGTGCCCTACTGCGATGCGGTGTGGAACCAGATCTACGACAACATCTTCGTGGGAGAGCTGGATTCGCTCTACACCTTCGGAGCCAAGAAGGCGAACTCCAGCTGGAACTCCAACCGGATCGCCGGCCTGCGCTGGCATGACCCGAACCCCTCGCCGCTGCAGGGGCGCACGCAGTGGTTCGGCTTCCCCATGTACTACTTCTACAAGGATCAGGCCCAGGAGACCTTCAACCGCTCCATCGACTGGTTCCGGGAGGAGCAGACTCCTGCGTTGGCCCCTTAGCCTGCCGGGGTGATTCGGATCAGGCGAGGGGCCGGGGCGCCCGTGTCCGGTAATGGGCTGGGCGCCCCGTCGTGTCGGACTTATCGACGTGAGGGGAACGAGAACGGTGTTGAACGAACGTGAATCCTCGAACCGGACGTCCCGGGCCCGCGCCTGGGGAGTGATCGTGGCCGGGCTGGCCCTCTTGGCCTCGACCGGGGTGTCGGCCCAGGAGGCCCGGATCACCCAGGCCCAGCCCGGGAACCGGTCCGTCAAGCTGGAGTGGACCCGCGTGCCCGCGGATACCCTGACTCCGGCGGAGCGCCTGGGCATCCCCAGCGTGTCCTTCGTCGTTCCCACCGGGCTCGGCTACGGCACCTCGGCCTTCCGGCTGAACCAGACCGTGGTCGGCCAGGGGGCGGCGACCGAATCCAAGGGGACCTACCAGATCCAGGTCGGCCGGCGGACGGACATCTTCCAGGAGGGGAACGAGCCGACGCCGTCCTATCCCGCCGATCTCACTCTGACCGGGACCTTCCAGTTCGGGACCCGCTACGTGGGAGTGGCCTTCTCCCGGCCCCTGGATTCCGCCTCCGCCACCAACCCGGCCAACTACGCCCTCAGCCCGGCCCTGGGCGTGGACTCGGCCACCCTCCAGGAGAACGGCCAGACGGTGATCCTGCGCCTCTCCCAGCGGCTTCCCTCCGGCACCAACATCACCGTGGACGTTACCGGAGTCAAGGACGCACAGGGGAACGGGATCATCGGGGCGGCCTCCGGCCAGTTCAACACCATCACCCTGTCCGTGACCAGCATCGACTCCCTCCAGCTCGCCGCCGCCAACTACCTCGGCAAGACGGTCACGGTGGTGGGCGAGGTCTACTACCCCACCGGGGTGCGTTCGGGTACCCCCAGCGGCTTCATCCAGGACGGCAGCGGGCGGGGGATCAACCTGTTCGGCGGCCTGGTCCTGGATGCGGTCAACGCGGTGGGCAACGTGGTCGCGGTGACCGGGCTCGTGGCCAAGACGAACACCACCGTCCAGATCACCAACTACCAGGCGACCACCCTGGCCACCGGACAGCCCCCCCTGGGACCGCGGGTGGTACCCATCGCCGACATCAGCAAGACCCGGTGGCTCGGCTCCTACATCCAGAGCAGATCCGAGCTGGCCCAGGCGGTCAACGACGTGGGCAACGGGGTGGTGAACTTCGTGGTCGCCCGGTCCGATACCGGGTTCGCGGGCTACCAGATCTGGCGGGGGCAGTCCCGGGACCCGGCCGACTTCGAGCTGCTGCGGACCTACTCCCTGCTGGATTCCACCTGGACCTTCGTGGGCACCGAGCGGACCTTCGTGGACCCCGACTCCATCATCGCCCGGGGTACCGAGCGGGACGAGGACCGCCAGGTCCCTCTCCCCGGTCCCTTCAACGGCTTCGCCTACTACTACTCGGTGACCTGGTTCGACGCCTACGTGGTGCCCAACTCCAACCCGCCGCAGTTCACGATCTACGACCGGCAGTCCATCGCCGAGGGGATGATGGACAAGCCCGTCTATCCGGGGCGGGTCGCCCGGGAGCAGACCCCGTTGCTGGCCGACGTCAAGGTGGTCCCCAATCCCTACAATCCGGACGCGCAGTACGACCGGCAGGCCTTCCCGGGGGAGCCCCGGGTCCAGTTCATCCATCTTCCCCGTCAGGCCAAGGTGGAGATCTACACCTCCTCCGGCGACATCGTCCGGTCCCTGACCCACGAAGAGGACGACGACTCCCTCGACTGGGATCTCAAGAACAACGACGGGAAGAACGTGGCCCCGGGCATCTACATCTACTACATCACGGCCGGCGGAGAGACCAACCGCGGGAAGTTCGTGGTCATCCGCTAGCCGCCCGCTCCCGGCGCGGGCGGTGGAGTCTTCCGGAACCCGGTGGGGTGGTGAGGTGACTTGGACCCGGGGAACGCGGCACGGAGGGTGATACCCCCCGCGTCCGGTCCCACCGGAGGGAAGGACCCGGAGGGTCGGGTCGCTTCCAGGGAAGACGAGATGGTCGACATCCCCAACAACTTCATCGACGGCCACTGGGTTCCCGCGCGCTCCGGGAAGTCCTTCGAGAACCGCAACCCCGCCGACGGTGACGACCTGATCGGCCGCTTTCCCGATTCCGGCGAAACCGACGTCAACGCCGCGGTCGCCGCGGCGAGCCGGGCCTACCAGGAATGGCGCCTGGTGCCGGCCCCGGAGCGGGCCGGGATGGTGCACCGGGCCGCCCTCCTTCTTCGCGACGCCAAGGAGGATCTCGCCCGGGTCATGACCCGGGAGATGGGAAAACCCCTGGTGGAGACCCGGGGCGACGTCCAGGAAGCGATCGATTGCGGCCTGTACGCGGCCGGGGAGGGGCGGCGGCTGGCCGGGGAAACGGTCCCCTCCGAGCTCCCCAACCGGTTGGCCATGAGCCTGCGCATGCCCCTGGGGGTATGCGCGCTGATCACCCCCTGGAACTTCCCCCTGGCCATCCCGTCCTGGAAGGCGTTCCCCGCCCTGGTCTGCGGGAACACCGTGATCCTGAAGCCGGCGGCGGAGGCTCCGGCCTCGGCCCTGAACCTGGTCCGGTGCCTGGAGGAGGCCGGAGTGCCCCGCGGCGTGGTGAACCTGGTCCATGGGGACGGCCCGAGGGCCGGGGGCCCCCTGGTCGCCCATCCCGACGTCCGGATGGTCTCCTTCACCGGCTCCACCGCGGTCGGCCGGCTCCTGGGGCGCCAGTGCGGCGAGAACCTCAAGCGCCTCTCCCTGGAGCTGGGGGGCAAGAACGCCCAGATCGTGCTCGAGGATGCGGACCTGGAACTGGCCCTGGAGGGCGTCCTGTGGGGAGCCTTCGGAACCACCGGCCAGCGGTGCACCGCCACCAGCCGGTTGATCGTCCACCGCTCCATCGCGGGGCCCTTCACCGAGCGGTTGGTGGCCGCGGCCCGGGCCCTCCGGCTGGGGAACGGCCTCGATCCCTCCACCCAGGTCGGCCCCCTGGTCAGCGACGCCCAGCGGCGCCGGGTGGACGACTACGTCCGGGTGGGGGTGAAGGAGGGGGCCGAGCTCCTGTGCGGCGGCGAGCCGGCCACCGGGGGTGATCTGGACCGGGGCTTCTTCTATCATCCCACCGTGTTCGGCGGGGTGCGTCCCTCGATGCGCATCGCCCAGGAGGAGATCTTCGGGCCGGTGCTCTCGGTGCTCAGCGTGGACAGCTTCGAGGAGGCCATCCACGTGCTCAACGACACCGAGTACGGCCTGTCGTCCTCGATCTACACTCGGGACGTGAACCGGGCCATGCGGGCGATCCGGGACGTGGAGGCGGGTATCACCGCCATCAACGGCCCCACCATCGGGGCCGAGGTGCACCTGCCCTTCGGCGGGGCCGGGAACTCGGGCAACGGACACCGCGAGGCCTCCCGTGCGGTCCTCGACGCCTTCACCGAGTGGAAGGCGGTATACGTGGACTACAGCGGGAAGCTGCAGCGGGCCCAGATCGACAACCAGGAGCCCCGGTAGCGCGCGGCGCCCCGGGGCGTGGAGGAGGCGGGGGGGCCGGGGCCCCACCGGATCAATCATGCTCATCGAACCGTTTCGGATCAAAGTGGTGGAGAGGATCGCCCTGCCCGCGGCCGCGGAGCGCGAGGAGATCATCCGCCGGGCCGGCCTGAACGTCTTCAACATCCCCTCGGAGAAGATCTTCATCGATCTCCTCACCGATTCCGGGACCTCGGCCATGAGCGACCGCCAGTGGGCGGCCTTGATGGTGGGGGACGAGGCCTACGCCGGGAGCCGGTCCTACTACCGCTTCGAGGAGACGGTCCGGAGCATCTTCGGATTCAAGCACGTCATCCCCACCCACCAGGGCCGGGTGGCCGAGAACCTGCTGTTCTCGGTCAAGGTGAAGCCGGGGATGGTGGTCCCCAACAACATCCACTTCGACACCACCCGGGCCAACGTGGAGCACAACGGGGGCCAGGCCCTGGATTGCGTCATTTCCGAGGCCATGGATCCCGACTACGACCACCCCTTCAAGGGGAACATGGACGTGGCCCGTCTGGACCGGGTGCTGGCCGAGCAGGGCCGGGAGCGGGTGCCCATGGTCATGCTCACCGTGACCAACAACTCCGGCGGAGGCCAGCCGGTGAGCCTGGAGAATATCCGCCGGGTCCGGGAAGTGACCCGGAAGCACGGGGCTCCCCTCATCTTCGACGCCTGCCGGTTCGCCGAGAACGCCTGGTTCATCAAGCAGCGCGAGGCCGGGTACGCGGACCGGAGCGTGCTGGAGATCGCCCGGGAGATGTTCTCCCTCGGGGACGGCTGCACCATGAGCGCCAAGAAGGACGGCCTGGTCAACATGGGCGGTTTCCTGTGCCTGAACGACGACGAGACGGCCCGGGAGATCACCAACCTCCTCATCCTGGTGGAGGGATTCCCCACCTACGGCGGCCTGGCCGGGCGCGACCTGGAGGCCATCGCCCAGGGCTTGACCGAGGTCACCGACGAGGCCTACCTGGAGTACCGGACGGGGCAGGTCCGGCGCCTCGGCGAGCGCCTCTCCGAGGCCGGCGTCCCCGTGCTCAAGCCCTTCGGCGGCCACGCCGTCTACCTGAACGCCCGCGCCTTCCTGCCCCACATCCCCCAGGAGCAGTTCCCGGCCCAGGCCCTCACCGTGGCCCTCTACCGGGAGGCGGGAATCCGGTCGGTGGAGATCGGCTCCCTCATGTTCGGCCGGGAGGAGAACGGAAAGCCGGTGTTCCCCAAGCTGGAGATGGTGCGGCTGGCCGTGCCCCGGCGGGTGTACACCACCGCCCAGATGGACTACGTGGCCGATTCCACCATCCGGATCCTGCAGGAGCGGGAGCGGATCCGCGGCCTCCGGCTCACCTACGCGGCGCCGGTGCTCCGTCACTTCACCGCCCGGCTGGAGGAGATCGCATGAGCGGAACCACCTTCGTCCATCGCATGCTGACCGCGGCGGCGGGGAAGCCGGTGGCCCCGGGAGACCGGGTCCCGGTGGCCCTGGACCGCGCGGTGCTGTCCGGGGTGCGCGGTCCGTCGGTCCTGGCCCGGCTCCGGGACGGGGACGGCCCCTGGGACCCGGACCGCCTGATCCTGACCATGGACTTCCAGGCCCCGGAGGTGGAGTCCGCGGTGCCGCGAAGCCGGGCCCTCTGCCGGGAGCTGGCCGACCGCTTCGGGCTCTCCCACGTGTTCGATCTGAACATGGGAATCGGCTCCCACGTGGTGGTGGAGTCGGCGCTCCTGGATCCGGGCCGGGTGGTGGCCGGGTGTGGCCGCTGCCTGGGCGTGCTGGGGGGGATCGGGGTCCTGGGCCTGCGCCTGGACGAGGAATCCCTGGCCGCGGCCCTCCCCGCCGGCCGCACGGAGGTCACGGTGCCGGGAGCGGTGCGGGTGGAGGTCAAGGGGAAGGTGCCCCGGCACCTGGGTCCCTGGGACCTGGCCCGGGCCACCGCCGAGGCCCTGGGCCCGGCCCTGGAGGGCCGGGTGGTGGAATTCGCCGGCGACCTGGAGGAATGGGGCATGAACCTGCGCCTCGGGACCTGCGGACTCCTGGCCGAGATGGGGGCCGAGGCCGCCCTGGTTCCCGCCGACGACGCCACCGTCGCCTTCTACGCCGAGCGGGGCCGGGAGGATCTCGTTCCTGCCGCGGACCCGCCGGGGCCGGGCGCCTACGAGACCTCGGTGGTCCTGGACGCAAAACGTTTGTCAGCGAAGGCGGGGATGGATTACGTTGAGGGGTTGCATGCCCTGCCCAGGAAGGGCGGGCAGCCCGTCCACGGGGCCTTCGTGGGCTCCTGTTACGGCGGGCGTTACGAGGATCTGGCCCTGGTGGCCGAGGTCCTGAAGAAGGCGGGCCGGGTGCACGAGGACGTCCGACTGGCCATCTCTCCGGCTACGCTGGAGACGGCCCGGGCCTGCGTGCAGGCCGGCTTCTACGAAATCTTCCTCCAGGCCGGGGCGATGGTGGTGGTTCCGGGAGGGGGTCCGGGGAGCGCCGGGGGCGGCGCCATCTTCGGCGAGGGAGAACGCATCGCCTCCACGGCGGAGTATCATCGACACTTGAGCCCCGGGCAGGGATTGCCCGAGGTCCATATCTTGAGCCCCGCCGCCGCGGCCGTGGCCGCGGCGACCGGAGCCCTTACGGATCCGGCGGTCTACCTGGCCTAGGGGCGCGGGGACCCGCCGGTCATTTCAGGAGGTAAGAGGGTTGGAGCAGGAACTGTATTTTTTCGGCGGCGGCAAGGCCGAAGGTAACGGCGGCATGAAGGATGTCCTCGGGGGCAAGGGGGCGGGGTTGGCGGAGATGACCAACGCCGGGATTCCCGTTCCTCCGGGCTTCACCATTTCCACCCGGGTCTGCCTGGAGTACCAGCGGAACAACGGATCGGTGCCGGACCACGTGCGCAAGGACCAGGACAAGTACCTGGCCCGCCTGGAAGAGACCATGGGCAAGAAGCTGGGCGAGCCCAAGGACCCGCTCCTGGTCAGCGTCCGCTCCGGGGCCAAGTTCTCCATGCCCGGCATGATGGACACGGTGCTCAACCTGGGCCTCAACGACAAGAGCGTGGAAGGCCTCGCCGCCCGCACCGACAATCCCCGGTTCGCCTGGGACTGCTACCGGCGGTTCCTGTCCATGTTCGGGGACGTGGTGCTGGACATTCCCAAGCGCCGCTTCGAGGACGAGATCCACGCCCTGAAGGAGAAGAAGGGCGTGAAGCTGGACCTGGACCTGGACGTGGACGACCTCAAGAAGCTGGTCGCCACCTTCCAGGGCCTGATCAAGGACGCCACCGGTGAGGACTTCCCCCAGGATCCCCGCACCCAGCTCGACCTGGCCCGGGACGCGGTGTTCCGGTCCTGGAACAACCCGCGGGCGGTCTACTACCGGAAGCAGAACAAGATCCCGGACGATCTCGGCACCGCGGTGAACGTGCAGGCCATGGTCTTCGGCAACATGGGCCCCAAGTCGGCCACCGGGGTGGGCTTCACCCGCAATCCGGCCACCGGCGAGGCGGAGTTCTACGGCGAGTACCTGACCAACGCCCAGGGCGAGGACGTGGTGGCGGGCATCCGCACCCCCCAGCCCATCGCCCAGCTCGCCGAGGAGATGCCCGAGGTCTACAAGCAGCTCCGGGAGATCACCACCCGCCTCGAGCAGCACTACAAGGACGTCCAGGACTTCGAGTTCACCATCGAGCAGGGCACCCTCTATCTCCTCCAGACCCGGACCGGCAAGCGGACCGGGCCCGCCGCGGTCAGGATCGCGGTGGAGCTGGTCCACGAGGGCCTGATCGACAAGAAGACCGCGGTGATGCGGGTGCCCCCGGGCGACCTGGACCAGCTCCTCCATCCCCGGGTGAACCCGGCCAAGCGGCCGGAGGTGCTGGCCACCGGGCTTCCCGCCTCCCCCGGCGCCGCCGCCGGCAAGGCGGTGTTCCTGGCTGACGACGCCTTCGCCTGGGCGGAGAAGGGCGAGAAGGTCGTCCTGGTCCGGGCCGAGACCAACCCCGACGACATCCACGGCATGGACGCGGCCAAGGGCATCCTCACCGCCACCGGAGGCATGACCTCCCACGCGGCGGTGGTGGCCCGCGGCATGGGCAAGCCCTGCGTGGCCGGTTGCGGCGCCCTGGAGGTGAGCGAGAAGGAGCGCCGGTTCAAGGTCGGCGACGTCACCGTCAAGGAAGGCGACTGGATCACCGTGGACGGGACCTCGGGCGAGGTCATGCTCGGACAGGCCGAGCTCATGGAGCCCACCGTGGGCGGCGAGTTCGCCGAGTTCATGTCCTGGGCCGACGAGTTCCGCCGCCTCGGGGTGCGGGCCAACGCCGACGTCCCCCGCGACGCCAACAAGGCCATCGAGTTCGGGGCCGAGGGCATCGGGCTCTGCCGGACCGAGCACATGTTCTTCGGCGAGGACCGGATCAAGCACGTGCGGGAGATGATCCTCTCCGCGTCCGAGTACCGCCAGACCCAAGCCGCCCTGGCCGCCGCCCGCACCGAGCACGAGCGCGCGGGCGGGAACGGCAAGGCCGAAGCGGCCCGCCGCCTGCAGGAGGCCGAGAAGGCCGCCGAGGGGCCGGCCAAGAGCTACCTGGGAGCCCTGGCCGAGCTGGGCAAGCTCCAGAAGGAGGACTTCTACGGGGTGCTCAAGGCCATGGCCGGAAAGCCGGTCACCATCCGCACCCTGGATCCGCCGCTCCACGAGTTCCTTCCCAACCGGGAGGAGCTGCTGGTGGAGGTGGCGGTGATGGAGTCCAAGGGCGAGACCGGCACCCCGCTGGAGGAGAAGAAGAAGCTCCTGCGCCGGGTCGAGGCCCTGCACGAGTTCAACCCCATGCTCGGCCACCGTGGCTGCCGCCTGGGGATCAGCTACCCCGAGATCACCGCCATGCAGGCGCGGGCCATCATCGAGGCCGCCTGCCAGCTCAAGAAGGAGGGGGTCGAGGTCTTCCCCGAGATCATGATCCCCCTCACCGGCCACAAGACCGAACTGGACAACCAGCGCGAGGTGGTGGACCGGACCGCCAAGGAGACCCTGGAGAAGCTGGGCATGAAGCTCGACTACCTGGTCGGGACCATGATCGAGGTGCCCCGGGCCGCCATCACCGCGGGCGAGATCGCCGAGACGGCCGAGTTCTTCTCCTTCGGCACCAACGACCTCACCCAGATGACCCTGGGGTTCAGCCGGGACGACGTGGGGCGGTTCCTGCCCTTCTACGTCCAGACCGGGATCCTCAAGCAGGACCCCTTCGTGTCGGTGGACCGGACCGGGGTCGGCGACCTGATGCGCATGGGTGTGGAGCGGGGCCGGAAGACCAACCCCAAGCTCAAGGTCGGCATCTGCGGCGAGCACGGCGGCGACCCCGACTCGGTGTTCTTCTGCCACCAGCTCGGGTTCGACTACGTGTCCTGTTCCCCCTTCCGGGTGCCCATCGCCCGGCTGGCCGCGGCCCAGGCCTCGATCTCCGAGGCCGAGGAGACGGCCACCAGCTCGACCGCCTAAGGTGGACCGCCGCATCCGTCCGGCCGGCGGATCCGGCCGGACGGCGGTGGTCATTCCCGCCCTCGACGAGGAACGTTCGATCGGAAGGGTCCTGGGAGACATCCCGGGACCTTTCCGTTCCCGCATGATCGTGGTCGACAACGGCAGCGTGGACGGAACCGCGGAGGCGGCCCGGGCGGCCGGGGCCCGGGTGCTCCGGGAGCCCCGGCGCGGCTACGGCGCCGCCTGCCTCCGGGCCCTGGGGGAACTCGCCGCCGACCCCCCGGAGGTGGTGGTGTTCCTGGACGGCGACTACAGCGACCATCCGGAGGAGATGGATCGCGTGGCCGGGCCGGTGCAGGCCGGGGAGGCGGACCTGGTGGTGGGCTCGCGGAGCCTCGGAAGGCGCGAGCGGGGCGCCCTGGCCCCCCAGGCCCGGTTCGGGAACGCGCTGGCCACCGGCCTCATCCGCCTCCTCTACGGGGTGCGGTTCACCGACCTCGGGCCCTTCCGCGCCGTGTCCTGGCCCGCCCTGGAACGGATGGCCATGGCCGATCGCGACTACGGCTGGACGGTGGAGATGCAGGTCAAGGCGGCGAAGCTCGGGCTGCGGTGCCGGGAGGTTCCCGTCTCCTATCGGAAGCGGATCGGGACGAGCAAGGTGACGGGGACGGTGCGGGGGACGGTGGGGGCCGGGACCAAGATCCTGTGGGTGATCCTCCGGGAGGCGGTGCGGCGGGGGAGGGGGGGGCCGGACGCCCCCGGACCCTGGATTGCGGGAGGCCGCCCCGGCGACGACTTGCTATGATGGCAACGCCATGTTCGTCGAAGAATACCTCAAGGACCTGAGGCGCCGGCGGTACAGCCCGAAGGCCGTGGCCCGGTACGTGGCCCGGTGTTCGGTGATGTCGGCGGAGGCGGCCTGGCACCGGCCCCGCGTGCTGAGCGGGGTGGCCCTGGCCGGGCTCGGACACCTGGTGGGGCTGTTCCTGGTCGCGGTGGCGCTCTCCTTCCTGGTCGACCGCCGGCTGGCCGTGGAGTACTTCGTGGTGTCGGCCTGGTGGCTCCTGGGGGGCCTGGCCTGGATCATCCTCCACCTGGGCATGTTCCGGCGGGACGAGGAGCTCTTCCGTTCCGGCCTCGGCCTGCCCAACTTCCTCACCCTGGGCCGGCTCCTGGCCATCCCCGCCTTCTACATCTTCATCACCCGGGGCCACGGCGTCCTGGCCCTGGTCGCCTTCGTGACCGGGGGGCTCTCCGACGTGGCCGACGGCATCGTGGCCCGGCGGTTCAACGCCTCCACCCGCATGGGCCGCATCTTCGACCCCATCGTGGACGTGCTCTTCAACGCCGGGGTGGTGCTCGGCCTGACCCATGCCGGCTACCTGCCGGCGTGGGTCATGTACCTGGTGTTCGTCCGGTACGGTTTGCTCATGCTGGGAGCGGCCTACATCTACATCACCCGGGGGCCGGTGGCCATCCGGCCCACCATCCTCGGCAAGGCCACCGGGGTCATCACCGCCACCCTGGTGGCGGCGGTGGTGGTGGTGCACGCCTTCGTGCCCCGGGGGCCCGCGGGCCAGATCCTGGAGCTGCTCTACGCGGTGATCGGGTTCGTTCTTCTCCTGACCACGGTGCAGGTGCTTATCATCGGCTTCTACAACCTCCGCCATGCCGGCCACGTGCCCACCCCGCACGGCGCCATGGCCGTCATCCTGGGCCGGCAGGCCACCGGCGAGGTCACCGACCGGCCCGGGGCTGACGCTCCCAGCCCCGCCGACATCGTTCCCGAGAACGAGGGCAAGCCGGGGGAGAAGGGCGGGGGATCGGAGCGGGAGCACGAGGGATGAGCGCGGCCCCCGTGGAGGTGCCGGCCGCCCTGGCCGGCGCCGTCCGGGAGGCCCGGAACCTGGTCGTGCTCACCGGGGCGGGCATGTCGGCGGAGAGCGGGGTGCCCGTGTTCCGAGGCCCCGGCGGATTGTGGGAGGGGCACCGTCCCGAGGAGTTGGCCACCCCCGAGGCCTTCGCCCGCGACCCGGCCCGGGTGTGGCGCTGGTACCGGTGGCGCCTGGAGCGGGTGGCCGGGGCCGGGCCCCACGCCGGGCATCGGGCCCTGGCCGCGCTGGAGAGGGACGGCGGCTTCGCCCGCTTCACCCTCATCACCCAGAACGTGGACGGGCTGCACCAGCGGGCGGGGAATCGCCGGGTGGTGGAGCTGCACGGGAACCTGACCCGGGCCCGCTGCGACGCGGGCTGCGGGGCCTCGGTGGCGGCGGACACCGTGGCCCCGGAGGACTGCGGCTGCCGGTGCGGGCGAGGTCGCCTGCGGCCGGACGTGGTCTGGTTCGGGGAATCGCTTCCGGCGAAGGCCATGGAGGAATCCGCCCGGCGGCTGGAGGAGGCGGACGTGGTGTGGGTGGTGGGGACGTCCTCGGTGGTCTACCCCGCCGCCGCCCTCCCGGGACTGGCCGCGGAGCGGGGCATCCCGGTGGTGGAGGTGAACCCGGAGCCGACCCCGCTCACCGGGCGGGTGGGGACCAGCTTCCGCGTGCCCGCCTCGGCGGGTCTGGCCGCCCTGGCCGCGGTGCGGCTGGGCGCGGCCTGAGCGGGAGCGCCGGCCGCATCCGGGGCGGACGGAAGCAGGCACGATGGGGAAACGGCGCCCGTGGGGGAACCCCCGACCTCCGGAACGGTATGAAGGGGCAGGGGCGGGGAGGGTCCGGGCGGTTCCGGGGATACAGCCTTTGACACGGAGCGCGGCCCACTGGTAGCGTTTTCCTTCCCACCGCCCTCCCCGTCCTCGCCCGTCGGCCCCCTCGTCCGGAAAGGTTCGGCATCTTGAGTTTCTTCGACCGCTGGCGCGGCCTCCACTGGGATCCGCCCGGGAACCTGGGGTGGCTCTTCATCCTGCTCGGGGTGGCGGCGGTGGCCTACGCGGTGGTGGTGTACCGGCGGACCGAGGCCCCGCTCACCGTGCGCTACCGGAGCCTCTTGACCGGTCTCCGGGCCCTGGCCCTGCTCACCCTGATCGCCATCCTCTGCCGCCCCGTGGTGAGCCTGGCCCTGGCCGGGGGCGCGGCCCGGGGGGTGCTGGTCCTCCTGGACCGCTCCGAGAGCATGGTGCTCCCCGGACGCGATGCCGGCGGCACCCGGGACGACGAACTCCGCCGGGCCGCGGTGGGGATCCGCTCCGAGCTGGGCGGGTCCTATCCGGTCACCTTCCGTCCCTTCGAGCAGGCGGTGGGACCGGAGGTGGATCCCGGCGCCGTGCCTCCCCCCACCGGCGCCGGCACCGACCTGGCCGGCGCGCTGGAGGAAGGAATGGCCCAGGGACCGGCCGGCCGCCCCGGGGCCATGATCCTGGTCAGCGACGGCGCCGCCACCGAGGGGCCGGATCCGGTACCCCTGGCCCGCCGCCTGGGCATTCCCATCCAGGCCGTGGCCCTCGGATCGCCGCGGCCGGTTCCCGATCTGGCCTTGACCCGGGTACGCGTGAACCGCGAGGCCTTCACCGGGGAGCGGACGCCGCTGGAGGCGGTGCTCCGGCTCCAGGGTCTGCCCGGGAGCACGGTGCGGGTCCAGCTCCTGGACGTGACCGACCAGCCCGTGGAGCTGGCCAGCGCCCAGGCCGCCCTCGAGCCCGACGGTGCCGAGCACCGGGTGGATCTGAGCTTCGTCCCCTCCCAACCCGGCCTGCGCTTCCTGGAGGTGCGGGTCCCGGGCCTCCCGGACGAGGCCACCGCGGCCAACAACCGGCGCCTGGTGGCGGTGATGGTGCGGGAGGAGAAGACGGGGGCGCTGATCCTCACCGGGAACCTCACCTGGGACCACACCTTCATCCGCCGCGCCCTGGAGGCGGACTCCACCCTCTCCGTGACCGCCGCCTTCTGGAAGGGCGGCCGCTTCCAGGCCGTTCCCGGCAGCAAGCCGGTGCCGCCGCTCTCCGCCTCCGGCCTCCGCGACGTGCGTCTCATCGTGCTCGATCACGTGACCCCGGGCCAGCTCGGCCCCGAGGGGGCGCGGGCGGTGGCCGGCTTCGTCCACGCCGGGGGCGGGCTGTTCATGGTCAGCGGTTCCGCCACCGGGGACCTGGGTTCCTGGCGGGGCTCCGCCCTGGCCGACCTGCTTCCGGTCCAGCTCTCGGTGACCGGCGGCGGGGACGAGGAGCAGCTCCGGCTCACCCCCGACGGCCGCCGCAGCGTGCTCTTCGATCCCGCGGTGCCCGGGGCGCCGCCCCTGGACGCCTGGGCCGATCTCCCCCCGGTGGGGGTGGCCGAGGAGCTGGGCCCCCTGAAGGGGCGCGCCGAGGCCCTGCTGGTGGATACCCCGGCCCAGGGGAACCGGGCGGTGCTTTCCTGGATGCGCTCCGGCCAGGGACGGGTGCTGCTCTTCGCCGGGGCGGGCATGTGGAAGTGGGACTTCGCCGGCGCCGAGCACGGACCCACCGGGCGGATCATGCCCGGCTGGTGGCGGCGAGCCGCCCACTGGCTGGCCCGGCCCGACCTGGAGACCCGGGTCGACGTCCATCCCGAGGACTACGTGGTGGCCCGCGGGAAGCCGGTGACCTTCGTGGCCCGGGTGACCGACGAGGCCTACCGGCCCATCCCCGACGCCGAGGTGGAGGTCACGGTGACCCCCGCCGCCGCCTCGGACCAGGAGCCGCAGAGCGTCTCCCTGAGCGGAAGCGAGGGGATCCTCTCCGGGGCCTTCGAGAACCTGGACCCCGGCCGCTATCGGTTCACCGGCCGCGCCCGGAGCGGGAGCAACGCCCTGGGCACGGTGGAAGGCGTGTTCGCGGTCGACTCCCTGGGTACGGAGATGGAGCGGCTGGAGGCCGATCACGAACTCCTGGCCCGGGTGGCCGAGGCCGGAAACGGCCGCCTGTGGAGTCCCGATTCCCTCGGCGCCCTGGGCGACACCTTCCGGAGCATCTCCCAGGCCGAGGAGGAGCGGGTGCAGGTGGCCCTGTGGGACTCGCCCTGGGTGTTCGCGCTCTTCGTGCTCTTCGCGTCGCTGGAGTGGCTGCTCCGGCGGCGTCGCGGCCTCGTGTAGCGGCCGCACCGGTTCCCGGAGGCGCGCCCTCCCCGCGCGCCGGCCGGCGTCCGACGCTCCGTCCCCGTCCCCGTCCCCGTCCGCGTCCCCGTCCGCGTCCGCGGTGATCCGGCGGCCCGGAGCCGCCGTTCGTCCGTCCGTTCGTTCGTCAGATCCGTCCTTTCGGTCCGCCCCGTCCGGAAGGAGTCCCCATGCGCGCGCTCCGCCGGCGCCGGACGGCCGCCGCCTCGGCGGCGATGGTCCTGGTCCTGGCCTCCGCCCGCCTCTCCGCCGCCCCCGTCCTGAACGAGATCGTGGTCCGCCCCGCCTCCGGAGAGGGGGAGTGGGTGGAGGTGTGGAACCCGGGGCCGGACCCGGTGGACCTGGCCGGGTGGACCCTGGCCGACGGCACCGGCCACCGGCGGACCCTGGAACCGGAGCGGCTGGAACCGGGGGGAATGCTGCTCCTGGCCGCCCGCCCCGAGAGCCTGCGCGCCGCCTACGCCCTTCCCGGGAGCGTGCGGGTGGTCCGTCCCTCGGGATGGCCGGTCCTGAACGACCACGACGGGTCCGGGGGCGCTCCCGCCGACGTGGTGGTGCTGGCCGCGCCCGGCGGGGCGGCGGTGGACTCGGTGGCCTACCACGAGAGCTGGCTTCCCCCCGAGGACGGGCGGAGCCTGGAGCGGGTGGCTCCGGACCGGCCGGGGACCGAGGCGGGGAGCTGGGGCTGGTCGGTGGACCCGGCCGGCGCCACCCCCGGCCGGACCAACTCCCTGGCCGGGCCCTCGCCGGCACCGGATGCCGGGGCGCTCCTGGCCGGTCCGGCGGTGGTCGCGCCCGCCCGCCGTCCCGCTCTCTTCGGCTGGCGGCTCCCCGGGCCGGGCACGGTGACCCTGGGCCTGGTGGACGGCGAAGGACGCCGGGTCGCGCTCCTCCGGCCCGCCGCCCCCGCTCCCGCCGCCGGACGCTGGGTGTGGGGCGCCGAGGCCCCGGCCGCGCCGCGCGCCGGCCGCTACTACCTCTGCCTGCGCTTCCGGGGGGAGGACGGCCGCGTTCGCCGGAGCTGCCTCCCGGTGTGGGTGGAGCGATGAGGCCGGGGCGGGGCACGGGCCGGCTCCCGGCCGGGATCCTGGCCGCGTCGGTGGCCGCGAGCCTGCTCGGAGGTGCGGTCCCGGGCGGGGCGGGGACCGCACCCCGGACCGGGAGCGGTCCGCCGGCCGGAGACCCCTGGGCGGCCCGGGCGGCCCTGGAACACGCCGGGGCCTTCGAGGCCGGCGGAGGGGCCTGGGTCTCCCTCGACGCCGTCTCCCGGGCCGCGGTTCCCGGGGAGCTGGAAACGACCGCCGCCGCGGGCTGGGAGCGCGGGTTCGGCCCGGGGGTGGCGGTGCGCTGGCGGCGCTGGTGGAGGGCGTCCGGCGGAGCCGGGAACGACCTGGGGGCGGCGGCGGTGTTCCGGAGCCCCGGCTGGCGGATCGCCCTGGGAGCGGGCGGGACGGCCGCCCTGGGCCGCCGCCGGGAACGGGTCACCCTCGTCGTCCACCGGCAGGCGGCCTCGGTGCTTCTGGCCGGGCTCCGGGTGGCCGCCGACCCCGAGGCCCCCGCCGCCGCCCCCGAGGTGGTCGCGTCCCTCCACGCGGCCCGGGGGGCCTGGCGGGCGGGGCTGGAGCTGGGTCCCGGCCCGGGCGCGCTGCGGGTGGCGCTGGGGCTCGCCGTGTCCGCGGACTTCACCTGGACCGCCGCCTACGCCGGCGGCGCCCCGACCCTGGGGGCGGCCTGGGGATTCGGATCGCTGGCCCTGCGTGGGGAGAGCCGGCCCGATCCCTGGCTGGGAGCGGTGAACCGGGTCCGGGTGAGCTTCCAGGGAGGTGGGCGATGAGGCCCCGGATGTGGGCGGCGGTGGTGGTGGCGGCGGGGCTGGTGCACCTGGCCGCCTCCTGCGCGGCGGCGGCGGACCCGGACCCGGGGGATTGCGAGCCGGTCACCGAGGCCTCGGCGGCGGCGGTGGCCGACCGGCTGGGGCTGGACCCCGACCAGGCGGCGTGGCTCGGTGCCCGGGCGGCCGCCGGGGGCCTTCGGGATCCCGCCGAGCTGGACGGCCTCCCCGGTCTCGGCCCCGAGCTTCGCGAGGCCCTGGAGGGGGCGTTCTGCTGGGGATCGACCACCGAGGGAGCGGTACAGGCCGCGGTGGAGTCCCGGCCGGGGCGCACCCGGAGCGAGATCCGGGCCCGGGCGGCGCGGGAGAGCCGGAGCGGGGGAGGTGGGGTCGAGGCCGAGGGCCGGTTCCGCCGGGAGCCGGGGGTGGACGCCCTGGCCCGGGGCGGCCTGGCCGCGGCCGGCCCCGGGTGGAGGGTGGCCGCGGGCACGCTGCGGCGGCGCTGGGGGCTGGGGCTGCTCCTGGCCACCCCGGGGAGCGAGCCCCGGGGGGACGCCCCGGTGTCCCCCGCCGGCGCCGGCTGGCGCACCTCCCTGGCCGCGGACGAGGAAACCGTGCGCGGGATCGCCGTCTCCGGGAGCCGGCGCGGGTGGACGGCGAGCCTGGCCGGGCTCCGGGGCGAGGTGGCGGGACCGGACGGCGCCCATGCCCCCGGGCCCTGGCAGGCGGCCACCGTGGACCGGAGCTGGAGCGGGGGCCGAAGCCGGGCCGGGGTGGCGGTGGTCCGGGGGGGCGGCGCCAGCGCGGTGGCGGGCGCGGCCGGGGGCCGTATCGGCCCCGGGGACTGGGGGTTCGAATGGGCCCACGGAGGCTCCGGAGAGGCCCAGGGAGGCTTCTGGCGGTTCTCCGAGGGCGCGCTGCGGCTCCGGGCCGGGATGACCCGGATCGGCCGCGGCTACGCGGTTCCGGCGGTCCGGGCCTGGCGGAAGGGGGCGGAGGGGGACCGGAGCGAGGTCCGGCTGGAGGGCCGCTGGCGAGGGGGTCCGGGACGGTTCCTCCGGGTGGGGTGGGCCGAAGGCCGGAGCCTGGACCGGGGCGGCGACCCGCGCCGGGACGGCCTGCGCCTGGTGGAGGTGGGGGAGCGCCCCGGCCGGGGGGTGCGCCTTTCCGGCCTCTGGCGGGAGCGCGCCGCGCTGGCCGGGGGGAGGCCCGAGGAGGAGGCGGACCGCGAGACCCTGCTCCGGGCCGAGCTGGCCGTCCGGGCCGCCCCCTGGCGGCTCCGGGTCCGGGTGGAGAGCCGCACCGCCGCCGGGGGCCGTACCCGCCTGGCCTCCCTCCGGGTGGGGCGCCGGGACGCCCTGGCCTGGGAGCTCCGGACCGGACTGGTCGCCGATACCGGCGGGGGTCCCGGCGCCTGGTGGTACCGGCGCCGCGCGGGAGGGCTCTACGGCTGGTCCCGCCCCGGGCCTGGGACCTGGATCGGGGGGTGGACCCGCCTCGATTGGGGACCGGTCACGGTGGAGATCTCGGCCGACGCCGAGGCCTCGGGATGGAGAGGGGCGGCCGGGATCGGTTGGGCGCCGGGATAAGCCGGTTCAGCTTGACCCGGTCCCGCAAGGTGCTTAAATTCAAGCAGTTGGACTTTCCATGGAACCTCTTTTTGAAGGAGCAGGTGATGCTACGCTTTGCCGAAGCCATGAAGCGACTGGGGACCGAGACGGCGTTCGAGACCCTGGCGCGGGCGAAGGAACTGGAGGCGCAGGGGCGGGACATCGTTCATCTGGAGATCGGCGAGCCGGATTTCGTCACCCCGCGGAACATCATCGAACGGGCCAAGAAGGCCCTCGATGAGGGCGATACCCACTACGGTCCGCCGAGCGGAACCGCGGCCTGCCGCCAGGCGGTGGCCGAATACATCGCCAAGGATCGCGGCATCGACGCCAAACCCGAGAACGTGATCATGACTCCCGGCGGGAAGCCGGTCATGTTCTATACCATGCTCGCCGTCCTCGATCCCGGGGACGAGGTGATCCATCCCAATCCCGGCTATCCGATCTACGAGTCGGTGATCAAGTACCTGGGAGCCAAGGCGGTTCCCATCACCCCCAAGCAGGAGCTGGACTTCCGCCTGGACCTGGACGAGCTGCGGAGCAAGCTGAGCAGCAAGACCAAGCTCCTGGTCCTGAACTCGCCCCACAATCCCACCGGCGGGGTGCTCGCGGACGAGGACCTGGACGGGATCGCGGACATGCTCCAGGACTATCCCGACGTGTGGGTGCTCTCCGACGAGATCTACTCGCGGCTCCTCTACGAGGGGACCCACAGCTCCATCGCCACCCGGCCGGGGATGTTCGAGCGCACGGTGCTCCTGGACGGGTTCTCCAAGACCTACGCCATGACCGGATGGCGCCTGGGCTACGGGGTGATGCCGGTGCCGCTGGCCCAGAAGGTGGCCCAGCTCGCCACCAACTGCAACTCCTGCGTGCCCGGGTTCGTGCAGCAGGCGGGGATCGAGGCCCTGCAGGGACCGCAGGACGAGGTGGAGGCCATGCGCCTCTCCTTCCAGAAGCGGCGGGACCACCTGGTGGACGGCCTGAACCGGATCGAGGGCTTCGAGTGCCTGCGGCCCAAGGGCGCGTTCTACGTGTTCCCGGACGTCCGGTCCTTCGGCCGGCCGGCCAAGGAGATGGCCACCGAGCTCCTGAACGACTTCGGGGTGGCCTGCCTGTCCGGCACCGCCTTCGGCGAGTTCGGCGAGGGGCATCTGCGCTTCTCCTGCGCCAACTCCGTCGAGAACATCGACAAGGGCCTCGAGCGGATCGCCTCCTTCGTGGGCGCGGCCCGGAAGGTGTAGCCCCCATGGCCAAGACCATCCTTCTGGCCCTGGGGGGAAACGCCATCCTTCCGGTGGGGAAGCAGGGGACCATCGCCGAGCAGCGCGAGATCACCCTGGACACCATGCGCTCGCTGCTCAGGGCGGTGGCGCCCGAGGACCGGATCGTCATCACCCACGGCAACGGGCCGGTGGTGGGGAACATCCTCATCCGGAACGCGGCCGCGGCGGAGAAGATCCCGCCCATGCCCCTGGACGTGTGCGGGGCGGACTCCGAGGGCGGGCTCGGCTACATGATCGCCCAGTGCATGGCCAACGCCCTGGTCGACGCCGACGTGGACCGCCCGGTGACGGTGGTGGTGACCCGGACCCGGGTGGACGAGGACGACCCCGCCTTCCTGCGCCCCACCAAGCCCATCGGGCCCTTCTACTCCGAGGCCGAGGCCAAGCGCCAGGCCGCGGAGCTGGGCTGGGTGGTCAAGGAGGACGCCGGGCGCGGCTGGCGCCGGGTGGTGGCCTCGCCCAAGCCCAAGGAGATCCTGGAGCTGCCGGCCATCCGGGCGCTGCTGGACACCGGCCAGGTGGTGGTGGCGGTGGGGGGCGGCGGCGTCCCCGTGGCCATCAAGCCCGACGGCCGCGAGGTGGGGGTGGAGGCGGTCATCGACAAGGACCGCGCCTCGGCGCTCCTGGCCGGGGCGCTCAAGGCCGACACCTTCGTCATCGTGACCCAGGTCTCCCACGTGGCGGTGAACTTCGGCAAGCCGGACCAGAAGAACCTGGACCGGATCACCGCCGCCGAGGCCAGGCGCTACATGGAGGCGGGCGAGTTCGGCGAGGGCTCCATGAAGCCCAAGATCGAGTCCGCCCTCAACTTCCTGGCCGCCGGCGGCGGCGAGGTGTTGATCACGAGTCCCGAGGAGCTCACCGCCGCGCTCCAGGGCAACTCCGGCACCCACATCGTGTCCGGCTAGGTTCCGTCGTCTTCCGGGCGCTCCGGCCGGGCCGGGGCGCCCGGGGCATCCCGTCCGAACCGTCCCTTCCCCGTCCGCCCACTCCCGCGCCCTCCCGTCCGTCGAACCGACCCCGTCCGACGGAGACCGATCATGAACCTCACGAAGCTCATCGCGACCGCGGCCCTGGCCGCGGCGCTCCTCGCCGCCCTGTGCCTGATCCCCGCGGGGGGCCCGCAGCCGGGTTCCGCCGCCGGTCCTGCCGCCCTCGCCGTTCCCGCGGCCTGGGCGGCGCCGGCTCCGGCCGCCCCGGCCCCGGCGGTGGTGCCGGTCCCGGTGGAGCCGGCCAACACCGGCCCCTCCACCCCGCCCGTGCTCCTCAACGAGATCATGGCCGACCCGGCGTCCGACTGGGACGGCGACGGCGCCTACAACTTCCGGGACGACGAGTGGGTGGAGATCGTCAACGTCGGCTCCACCACGGTGGCCCTGGACGGCTACCGGCTGGCCGGCGCGGACAGCGTGTGGCGCTACGCCTTCACCGGGGATCTGGGCCCGGGGGAGGTGCAGGTGGTCTACGGCAGCGCCAGCTACGCCTGGGAGCAGGCCGAGGGGGAGCCCCTCTACGGCCTGCGCCTGGGGAACTCGGGAGGCGGGATCACCCTGTGGCGCCTCGACGAGGCGGACACGGTGCTGGTGGACTGCTACAGCTACCTGGACCACGAGGCGGAGGACGACCGGTCCTCCGGCCGGGCCCCCGACGGCGGGGAGACCTGGGCGCTGTTCGACGCCCTGAACCCCTACGATGGGACCGACCTGCCCGCCGGTTCCGGGTGCGCGCCCTCCCCCGGGGAGACCGCCAACTGCGAGACCCCGGTGGAGCGGGACACCTGGGGCGGGCTCAAGCTCCGCTACGCTCGGCCCGACGCCGCCCGCCCCGGCGGGCGGTAGCCGCCGCGCCCCGGGGGCGGTGACCGTCCCTTCGAGGCCCCAGGGCGGTAGCCGCCGGCCCCCCCGAGGCCCCCACACCTACCCGTCATCCGGCCGGGGCGTCCACGCGGGCGCCCCGGCGCTTGTTCCCGGCGCCCCCGGCGGCGGGCGGAACCCGGAGGCTCGAGCTAGTTGTAGGTGGCCGAGAAGCGGAGGGCGAAGCTCGACCCGGTCCAGTTCTGGTCGAATCCTCCGTCGGAGATGGAGTGGAACATCATCCCCGCGGCCACCCCGAGGCCCCAGGAGTTCCCCACCCACCATTCCTTGCCCGCGGTCAGGTCCACCACCACCCCGTCCTCGCTGTCCACCGAAGGACCGCCGGAGAGATCCATGGTGAGCGAACCCACTCCGACGGTTCCGGAGAGGTAGATGTTGGCGGGCATGAAGTAGTAGGTGACCCCGGCCCCCAGGGCGCCCATGGAGAGGTCGCCGTTGATCTCGCCGGAGCCGAATCCGGTGAGGTCCACGTCCGGGTCGGTGATCGACCAGCCCAGGAGGGTGCCGTGAAGGGCCAGGTTGGGGGCGATCATCCCGCCGATGGCGAGGTTCACGTCCCCCGATCCCCCGGAGAGTTTCAGCTCCGAACTCCCGTCGTCCAGCGAAGTGGAGGAGTAGCCTCCGCCCGCGGAGAGGCGGAGGAAGAAGCCGTCGTGGGTGCGGGGCTGGCCGGCCTCGGCCGGCGCCACGGCGAACAGGCAGACGGCGAACAAGCAGGCGGCGAACAAGGCGATCCGGACCGGATGTCTCGCGTTCATGGACAGGCTCCTCCGTGGTCGGCTGTGGGGGCAGGATGGAGGATGGAGCGGCGGGGCTGGGCCGTCAAGCGGGGAGGCCTGGAGGGTCCCCGGCTCCGGATGCGGGATGAGGCCGTGAATCAGGGGGAAAGTCACGATGACCCCGGTCGGGATATTCGTCCTGGTACTGGCTTGGCGGGATTGATGGGCCTCGGCGCCCTCTGGAGCGGGCTGGTGGAGAGCCTGACCGCGGCCCGGGTGGTGCGAAGGCGGGCGGGATCACGCTCCAACTTCCCGCGGGGGCCGGATCCCGCGGTGGTAGAATCTGTTCATGCCCGGACGTGAACCCCACCCCAATCGCCGCCGCATCTACGACACTGTCCGCCGGATCCCCCGGGGCCGCGTGGCCACCTACGGCCAGGTGGCCGAGCTGGCCGGCCTGGCCGGGCACGCCCGCCAGGTGGGATACGCCCTGAACGGGCTTCCCGAGGGCTCGGACGTTCCCTGGCACCGGGTGCTGAACGCCCAGGGGCGGATCAGCCTGGGCGGCGGCCGCGGGTTCGGGGAAGTGCAGCGGAAGCTCCTGGAGCGGGAGGGCGTGCGCTTCGACCGTGCCGGCCGGGTGGACCTCGCGGTCTACCGGTGGAAGCCCCGGACCGTGGCCGGCAAGCCGTCCGCGAAGCCCCGGACGGCGGCCAAGCCGGCGGCCAAGCGCGCGGCCGGCAAGACCGGAGCGGTGAAGCGCGGCGCGGGCAAGGTCCTGGTTGCCGCCCTGGCCGCGGGAACGGTCGCCCTTTGGGGTCTCGGGATGGCGCGCACCGCGGCCGCGGATCCGCCGCCGCCGGTCCCGGCCGTCGACCGCGCCGACCTGCCCCGCCCCGACCGCTCGTATCTCGAGGAGCGCCGGGCGGTGAACCCGGAGGCCAAGCCTCCGGCGACGCTCCTCCCCGGCACCCCGCAGATCCCCCGGGTGCTCCTGGCCGGGGACTCCTGGGCCCAGTACATGTGGGACGACGGCTCCCACAACGACGTCTTCGACCGTTTCGGCCAGGCCGACAAGCGGGCGGTGAGCCTCTCCCTGGGCTCCGATCCTGGCCCCGGCTACACCGGGCCGGAGTACGCGGTGTCGGGGAGCGAGGCCCGCCAGTGGGTGGACACCGCGAACTACCCCTGGATGGCCAACATGGTGGCCGCGCTGACCGCCAACCCCACCATCGACCTGGTCATGCTCAGCATCGGGGGGAACGACGTCCTGGCCGGGAAGCCGGACGGAGGCTGGTACAAGGACATGGACCTGGACGTGCCCGGGTCCGAGGCCGCCCTCTTCCAGCGCATCCACGACGACACCGACACCATCATCGACGCCGCCCTGGCCGTGCGCCCGGACCTGGACGTCCTGCTCTCCAGCTACGACTACCCGAACTTCAACGTCGGCTTCTGGTGCTTCGTCTACGCCTGCCCCAAGCGGCGCGACCTGAGCCGCGACCCCACCAATGATCTCATCACCGATCAGGAGATCAACCAGATGATGATCACGGTGGAGACCCAGCGGATGGCCTGGACCAACGCGCGGCCGCGGGTGCTCTACGACAACGCGGTGGGACTCATGCACTGGTTCTACGGGGACGGGGTCTCGGCGGCCTTCACCCTGCCCAAGCCGGGCCAGACCCCGCCCGATTACCTGCCCTTCCCGGGGGGGAACCCCGACCGGCCCACCCTGCGCTCGAACTTCCGGGTGCCCAACGGCATCGACGCCGACCCCATCCACCTGAACTACGCCGCCTACCAGCGGAAGATCGCGGTGCAGACCGAGACCACCTTCTTCCCCCGCTTCCGGGGCGAGCCCACCGGGACCTTTTTCGCCGCCGGCGGCGCCGCGGACGGGTGGACCGACGGCACCGCCACCGGCACCGACGGCCTGCGCTTGGGGGACCACGGGGCGCTCCGGTATACCTCGGTGGTGACCTTCGACACCGGCGACATCCCCGACGGGTCCACCGTGACCGCGGCCAGCGTGTACCTGCAGCGGAGCGGAGCCTCGGGCACCAACCCCTTCAACACCGCGACCTTCGGGGTGCCGCGGGTGGACGTGGCCACCGGCACCTTCGGCGCCGCCGCGGTGGAACCCGGCGACGCCACCGCCCCCGGCGACGCCGCCGACTGCGGGCAGGCCATCGGCTCCGCCCGGGCCAACGGCTACGCGGTGCGGGTGGACCTGGACGCGGCCGGGCTGGCCGCCATCAACCAGGGGGGGCTTACCCAGATCCGGATCGCCTTCCCCGCCACCGACGGCGACACCCTGTCCGACTACACGTCGTTCGCCGACGGCGACGGGGGGGCCATCGGCACCGATGGCGTTCCCGGCCTGGCCGCCCTCTTCGGGACCACGGCCCCGTTCCTGGACGTGACCTGGACGCCCCCCTCCACCGGCGTGCCCGGCCCGGCCACCGTGTCCGCCCTTCCGAGGCTCCTACCCGCCGCCCCCAACCCGGCGACGGCCGGGACCCGCCTCCGCTTCAGCCTGCCCCAGGACGCCCCGGTCCGGCTGGCCATCTACGACGTGAGCGGCCGGGAGGTGGCGGTGCCCGCGGCGGGGCGCTTCCCCGCCGGGGAGCACGCGGTGGCCTTCGACGGGCGGGGCGCCGACGGCGCGCCGCTTCCCGCCGGCGTCTACCTGGTGCGGTTCGCCGCCCTGGGCAGGGTGAGCACCTCGCGGCTGGTCTGGCTCGCGCGCTGACCGCGCGCCGTTTCGCCTCGGGCCGCCGTTTCGCCCCGGCTCGCATGCCAACCCCGTTCAGCGCGGTCCCGCGATCCGCTCGCGCGGCCGTTTCGCCCCGGCTCGCATGCCAACCCCGTTCAGCGCGGTCCCGCGATCCGCTCGCGTTGACGGGTCCCCCTGGCGCAGGGGTCTTTTCCGACCTCCACCGCGGTGTTGCGCCAGGCCCGTCTTCCGCGCTCGGACGCGGGACCGCTGGGTGAGGTCGTGCACGGCGAGCGGCCGGGTGCTCACCGTCGTCCATGGCGCTCGGCCCGCTGTCAGCCAGCCGGAGTCGCGGCCTCGTCATTCGCGGGGCGGCGGCGGCCTTGCCGGTGAGGGCTTGGGGGCGGGGCGCGCCAAATTGCACACAGGGCTGTTCCCCGGGGAACAGAATACAAAGACAAATACTTGTGCATGGCCCAGGAAAAATGTGTACCCGGGTGTCACCGGGGCCGGCCCCCGCGGCCGCCCGTATCCCGGAACGCCGCGCGGGGCCAAGAAAAATGTGTACACGGGTGTCACCCGCACCGCCACCCGCACCCGAGCCCGCGGCCGGCCCGCGCCACCCGCACCCGGGCCCGCGGCCACCCGCGCCCCAAGACCCTGCGCGCGGGAGAAGCCGCCCGGTCAGGACTCCGCCGGGGCCTCGGCGCCGCCGCCCCCTGCGCCGCCGGCCCCTGCACCGCCCACCCCACCCGCGCCGACCACGACCGGCTCCTCCCGGGTCGAGAGCCGGGGGAAGAACAGCACCGAGACCAGGGCCGCGGCGGCGATGCCGGTCACGATCCAGAACACCGCATGGAGCCCGCCGGCCAGGGCCTCGGAGAGCGAGTCCAGCACCTCGGGGGAAAGCCCCCGCCCGTGGGTGGGGCCCAGGAGCCGGTTCGCCGCCTCCGCGGGCACCCCGGGGCGGGAGGCCAGGGCCCGGGCCAGCACCCCGCCGGTGACGCCGATGGCGATGGCGCCGCCGATGGAGCGGAAGAACATGGTGCTGGCGGTGGCTACCCCGCGCCGCTTCCAGGGCACGCTGGTCTGGACCGCGATCAGGAGCGCGGTGTTGGCGAAGCCGAGGCCGGCCCCGAAGAGCGCCATGGACCCGCGCAGGGAGCCCATGGCCCCGCCGCCGGAGAGGGTCAGCGCCAGCCACACCGCCGCGGCCAGGGACATGACCGAGCCCACCCAGATGATGGGGCGGTAACCGATCCGGGGGAGCATCCGGCCCCCCAGGGCGCTGGCGATGGGCCAGCCGATCACCATGGGGGTGATGGCGCTCCCCGCCTCGGTGGGGGAGCCGCCCAGGATCCCCTGCACGTAGAGGGGCACGTAGGTCACCGTGGCCAGCATCGCTCCGCCGATCAGGACCCCGGCCAGGCTGGAGACGAACATCACCGGGGTGCGGAAGAGGTCCAGGGGCAGGATCGGCTCGGCCACCCGCTTCTCGACCCAGCCGAAGGCCAGGAACCCCACCACCGCCACCGCCATGGGGAGCACGAACTGCCGGGACTGCGACCCGAGGAGGAGCGCCAGCACCGCCACCGCCAGCACCCCGGCCCCGCCCAGGTCCAGGGCGTGCCGTTTCTTCTCCACGTGCTCGTGGAGGGCCACCACCAGGAGCGCGGCCGAGGCCAGCCCGAAGGGGATGTTCACGAAGAACACCCAGTGCCAGGAGAGGGTCTTCACGATGATCCCGCCCAGCACCGGACCCACCAGCCCGGCCAGGCCCCACACCGCGCCGAAGAGCCCCTGCATGCGGGCCCGCTCCTCCAGGTTGAAGATGTCGCCGACGATGGTCAGCGCCACCGGCTGCATGGCCCCCGCCCCCAGCCCCTGCAGGGTGCGGAAGGCGATGAGCTGGTTCATGTTCGCGGAGAGCCCGCTGGCCGTGGACCCGGCGAGGAAGAAGGCGATCCCGATGAGCATGATCGGCTTCCGCCCGTAGAGGTCGGAGAGCTTCCCGTACAGGGGGACGGTGAGGGTGGAGGCCAGGAGGTACCCGGTGAACACCCAGGAGTAGTGGCGGATGCCCCCCAGGTCGGCGATCACCGAGGGCATGGCCGTGGACACGATGGTCAGCTCCACCGCGGCCATGAACATGCCGAGGAGGAGCGCGGCCACGGTCAGCGGACGATGGGTACGCTTCACGGGTGGTCCCGGGCCCGGCGCCTCGGGACGCGCCGCGCCCGAACCGCCGGAGTGGCAAGGGGTTCAACGACGACGCCCCCGGCGGGGTGGCCCGAGCCGGGGGCGGACAAGAAGGTTGGTGCGGAAGGGGGGATTTGAACCCCCACGGCGTTGCCACCACTGGACCCTGAACCCAGCGCGTCTACCAATTCCGCCACTTCCGCAACCGTCGATCAGGGACGGAGGAGACTATCCCCGGGCGGGGGGCGCTGTCAATCCTCGAATCGAGGGCCCGAACCCCGCTTGCCCCCCTATCCCGCGACCGGGTAAGGTTTTCGGTCCGGGCTTGCTCCGGCCGGAGCCGGCCCCCCATCCGACCCCCGTCGACCCCGGGCAGAGAGGCTTCCGTGGCTGAACATCCCGCCGCCGGCAAGAGTGCCGCCCCCGGCGCCAAGGACAAGGAGCGGATCAAGTTGGTGGCCCAGAACCGCAAGGCGCGCCACCTGTACCACATCGAGGAAACCCTCGAGGCGGGGCTGGTCCTGACCGGAACCGAGGTGAAGTCGCTCCGGAACGGGCGGGCCAACCTCGGCGACGCCTACGCCGCGGTGGAGGACGGGGAACTCTGGCTGCTTGAACCTGCACATCAGTCCCTACGAACAGGGGAACCGCGCCAACCACGACCCGCTCCGGCGGAGGAAGCTCCTGGTCCACCGGCGCCAGATCGGCCGCCTGATCGGGAAGACCCGCGAGAAGGGGCTCACCCTGGTCCCGCTCAGCATCTACTTCCTGGACGGCTGGGCCAAGGTGGAGCTGGCCCTGGGCCGGGGGAAGAAGAGCCACGACAAGCGCGAGGACCTGGCCAAGCGGGACGCGGAGCGGGAGATGGCCCGGGCCATGAGCCGCAAGCACCGATGAACGCCCGTCGCACCCCTCCGAGGCCCCGGCGCGCCGCCCGCGCGCCTCTCGCATTGATCCTGGCCGCGGTGCTGGCCGCGGCCCTCCTCCCGGCCGCGGCCGCGGCAGAGCCGCCGCCGGGCGCGGTCCCCCTGGAACTGCAGCTCATCCCCGTACGGGGTTCGGCCCGCACCGCCACCGCCTGGGACCGGGACGGGGTGCTGTACCTCTCCACCGACGACCTTTCCGTGCTCCTGGGATCGGCGCAGTACTGGCGCGCGGAGCTGGGCCGGGTCACCCTGACCCTCCCCAAGCACGAGATCGCCCTCACCGACGGTTCCGACATCGCGGTGGTGGACACCCAGACCCTGATCCACCTGCCCGGGCCCGCCTTCCGGTGGGAGGGGCGGTTCCTGGTTCCCCTGGACGTGCTGGTGGGGCCCGAGGGGCGCGCCCGGTCCTGGGTGGAGCTTCCGGTCTCCTTCAGCCGGGACCGCCGCCGGCTCTCCGCCGCCCGCCACGAGGGGGCGGTGACCGCGGCCTCCATCGACCGCGATCCGCTGGGCTGGAAGCTGGTCCTCTCCGCCGACGTGCCCGTCCGCTGGGACCTGGTCCGGGCCGAGCGGGGCTCCTTCGTGATCCGCGTACCCGGGATCTCCTACGATCCCATGCTCTACCCGCTTCCCGGCGAGCACGACTGGTTCCAGGGCCTCCGCCTCCGGAACCTGCCCGACGGCCTGGAGCTGAGCTTCTCGCCCCCCTCGGGTGCGGTGGGGTACCGGGTGGACACGCCCGACTCCCGCACCCTGGAGGTGCTGCTGGGGGTGGACGAGCGCGACGTCCGCACCGGTGCCCTCCGCCGGTTCACCACCGAGCGGGAGCAGGTGCCCGGGACCCTGCGCCTGGTCGCCCTCGATCCCGGCCACGGCGGCTCCGATCCGGGCACCGAGGTGGGCGGGAAGCCGGAGGCCAAGCTCACCTACGACCTGTGCCTGCGCATCGCCTCCCGCCTGCGCGTGGACCTGGGGGTGGAATCGGTGATCACCCGGGAGGCCGGCGACGATCCGCCCCCCGCGCTCCGGGCCGCGGCGGCCGCGCGCCAGGACGCCGATCTGCTCCTCTCGGTGCACGTCCATCCCCGGTCCGGGGGGCCGGCCGGCTTCGTGGCCTCGGTGGAGCGGGCGGGGGAGCCGATTCCGGGCACCCTGGCCTCCATGGGGTTCCGCCCCTACGGCACCGGCCAGGCGCCCTACCTGGCCTCGAGCCGGCTCCTGGCCCGGACGGTGGTGGACGCGGTGGCGGCCCGGCTGGACGAGGAACCGGTGGGGGTCTACGCCGAGGACCTGGCCGTGCTCCAGATGGCCACCCTCCCCGCGGCCGCCCTGGAGCTGGGGGCCGGCGACGGGAAGCGGAAGTGGGACGACGACGCGCTCGACGACGTGGCCGCGGGGGTGGTGGAGGGCTTCCGGCTCTTCCTCCTCGCGGGAAGGGAGGGTCCGTGAGGCTCAGGCCGAGGCGCTTCACCCGCCGGGAAGGCTGGATCGCGGCCGGGGCCGCGGTGGTGCTCCTGGTGGTGCTGGCGGTGATCCTCAACCATCTCCAGTCCCCGCAGCCCCTGCGCTTCCGGCTGGACCTGGCCGATCGCGGAGCGGGGCTCCGCACGGTGTCGGTCTACTACCTGGACCCCGACTCCCTGGCCCTGGTGGCCCGGAACCGCGAGGTGCTGGCCGGCGCCGCCCGGCGGGACGTGGCCCGGGACCTGGTGGCCTATCTCTCGGAGCCGGGGGAAGGCGCCCGGGGGACCCTGCCCCCCGGGGTCGAGCTGCTGCACTTCTTCGAGGACGGGAACGGCGAGGTGGTCCTGGACTTCAACGACGCGGTCACCGGGGTGAGCGGGAACGGGATCCTGGAGGAACGGCTGCAGCTCTCGGCCCTGGTGCGCACCGTGGCCCAGAACATGGGCGGGGTGGACCGGATCCGCCTCCTCATCCACGGCCGTCCCCTGGACCGCTGGGGCGAGCACCTGAGGCCCCCGGAGGTGCTGGAGGTGGCGGCATGGTGAACGCGGCCCCCCTGGGGGTGTTCGACTCCGGCCTGGGCGGGCTCACCGTGGTCCACGCCCTGGACCGGGCGCTCCCCCGGGAGCACATGATCTACTTCGGGGACACCGCGCGGCTCCCCTACGGCAACAAGTCGAAGGCCACGGTGACCCGGCTCTCCCTGGAGGCGCTCCGCTTCCTCCAGCACTTCGGGATCAAGGCCCTGGTGGTGGCCTGCAACAGCGCCTCCGCCCTGGCCCTGGAGGCGCTCCAGTCCGAGGCCTCGGTGCCGGTGCTGGGGGTGGTGGAGGCCGGGTCGCGCATGGCCGCCCGGGCCACCGAAAGCGGCCGGGTGGGGGTGATCGGCACCCGGGCCACCGTGGGCTCCCGCTGCTACGACGCCGCCCTGGGGCGGCTCCGCCCCGGGCTCACCGTGGTCTCGGCCCCGTGCCCCCTCTTCGTGCCCCTGGTGGAGGAGGGCTGGATGGATCATCCGGTCACCCGGGCCGTGGCCGGGGAGTACCTGGCCCCCCTCCGCGAGGCCCAGGTGGACACCCTCATCCTGGGCTGCACCCACTACCCGCTCCTCAAGCCGGTGATCGGGGAGGTGATGGGGCCCGGGGTGACCCTGATCGACTCCGGGGAGGCGGTGGCCGGGGAGGTCCAGGAACTCCTGGCCGCCCGCGACCTGCTGGCCCCGGGGCCGGCCGGCCCCGACCGGCACCGGTTCTTCGTCAGCGACCAGGCCGACCGGTTCCAGGCCGAGGGCCGCCGCTTCCTGGGCGAGCGGATCCTGGGCCGGGCCGAGCCGGTGAACCAGTCCGACGTCCCCTGGTACGACCGCTGGGCCGCCGAAGAGCGTCCCGATCCCCCCCGAGAGGAGACCCGATGACCCGCAGCGACGGCCGCCGACCCGACCAGCTCCGCCCCACCCGGATCGAGGTGGGTGTGCTCCGATTCGCCGAGGGCTCGGCGCGCATCACCGTCGGGGAGACGGTGGTCCTGTGCGCGGCCACCGTGGACGAGCGGGTGCCGCCCTTCCTGAAGGGGCGGGGCCAGGGCTGGGTGACCGCCGAGTACGGCATGCTGCCCCGCTCCTCCGGCGACCGCATCAACCGGGAGGCGGTGCAGGGGCGCCAGGGCGGACGCACCCTGGAGATCCAGCGGCTCATCGGGCGCTCGTTGCGCGCGGTGACCGACCTCAAGAGCCTCGGGGAGCGGACGGTGATCCTGGACTGCGACGTGCTGGAGGCCGACGGCGGCACCCGGACCGCCTCCATCACCGGGGCCTGCGTGGCCCTGCACCAGGCCATGACCTGGCTGGTGGAGCAGGGGAAGATCCCCTACCACCCGCTCCGGGACCTGGTCTCGGCGGTGAGCGTGGGGGTGCGCGGCTCCGAGAGCCTGCTCGACCTCTGCTACGAGGAGGACAGCCGGGCCGACGTGGACATGAACGTGGTCATGACCGGCTCCGGGGAGTTCGTGGAGGTCCAGGGGACGGCCGAGGGGCGCCCCTTCGACCGGAAGAGCCTGGACCGGATGCTGGACCTGGGAGGGGCGGGTTGCGCGGACCTGACCCGGCTCCAGCGCAAGGCCCTGGAGATCCCGGAGGACCGGAAGGTATGAGCCGCCCCCGGCGTTCCGGCCGCCGCCCCGGCCCCGGTGTCCGCCCCCCGAGGCCCCGATGATCCGCCCCCGCCGGCTCCTGGTGGCCACCGGGAACCCCGGAAAGCTGGATGAAATCCGGGAACTCCTGGACCCGGCCGGGGTGGAGGTCGTGTCCCCGGCCCAGGCGGGCTGGGCGGCCGAGGTGGTGGAGGACGGCGACACCCTGGCCGCCAACGCCCTCAAGAAGGCCCGGGAGGCCTTCGGGGCCACCGGAATGGCCTGCCTGGCCGACGACACCGGGCTCTTCGTGGACGCCCTGGACGGGGCTCCCGGCGTGGCCAGCGCCCGCTACGCCGGACCGGCGCAGGATCCGGCCGCCAATTGCGCTAAACTCCTGTCCGCCCTGGACGGGGTCCCCCCGGGGGAGCGCGGGGCGGCCTTCCGCTGCGTGATCGCCTTGGTGGGACCGGCGGGGGAGGAGCACCTGTTCGAGGGCGCGGTCCGGGGGCGGATCACCACCGCCGGCCGGGGCGGGGGCGGGTTCGGATACGACCCGCTGTTCGAGATCGAGGGCGCCGGCCGCACCTTCGCCGAGATGCCGGCGGAGGAAAAGCACGGATGGAGCCATCGGGGGCGCGCGCTGGAGGCGGTGCGGGCCTTCCTGGCCGGACTTCCGGAGAAGGATTCCCGATGAAACGAGTGGTCGTCTGCGTGTTGGGCCTGGTCCTGGTCGCCGCCGGGTGCGGGAAGGGGAAGGCGAAGCAGGAGGCGGATGGGGACTGGGCCGCGAGCCCGTCCCGGGTGATCCAGGGGCTGGAGCACGCCTACCAGGCCCGGAACGACAGCCTCTACGCCGCGCTCCTGGCCCCGGATTTCCACTACTACTTCGAGCCGGTGGGCGCCGATTCCGCCGACATCCTGGGCTGGGACAAGAACGAGGAGGTGGTGGCCACCTCCAACCTCTTCCACACCCCCGACATCGACACCCTGACCTACACCCTCCAGGCCGGGGAGCCGGAGAACGTGGTGGGACAGCCGGACTGGAAGGCGGTGCCCGTCTCCGGCGGCGAGATGCTGGTGGTGGTCAAGAACAAGGACCCCATGCGGGTGAAGCTGAACCGGCAGGAGCTGGTCATGCGGCCGGTGAAGACCGACGGGCATACCCGGTGGGAGATCGTGCAGTGGCACGACTACCCCAACCCGGCTTCGGAAGAGGGGAGCGGCGGCGCGACCCCAGCGGCGAGTCCGGACGGGCAGTAGCCGGCTGCTGCACCGGAACTCGGAAAAGGGCCCCGGGTCGTCAGCGACCCGGGGCCCTCGTCATTCGATCCGACCGGCGGTGGGGTGCCTATCGGGCGCCAGATCCAGAACCGCCGCCCGCCTCGGCCCGCTCGATCTCCTTCCCCTCGGAGTCCAGGATATGCACCGGGCCCAGCTCCAGGGCCCGGACCGGATCCTCGATCCTGGACAGGTCGCCGACCACCACCACCGCTACCCGGTCCGGATGGAAGATCCGGCCCGCGGCCGCGTTCAGGGCGGCGGCGTCCACCGCCTGCACCCGCTCGGGGAAGGTGGTGATGTCCTCCTCGGGGAGCCCGAAGGCGGTGACCTCGGCCAGAGCCCGGGCGATCCCGTAGTTGGTCTCGAAGTCCCCGGGATAGGCGAGCACGATCGAGTTCTCGGCGAAGGCCACCTCTTCCGGGGTCACCGGCTCGGCCCCGTGGATCCCCTCCAGCTCCTTCATGAACTCGGTGAGGGCGGGGGCGGTGACCTCGGTCTGGACCCGGGCCCCCATGGTGAAGGCGCCGGGGTGGACGTTCTCCCCGAAGCGGGAGCGGGCCCCGTAGGTGAAGCCCTTGTCCTCGCGCAGGTTCATGTTGAGCCGGCTGGAGAAGAACCCGCCCAGGATGCGGTTGGCCACGGTGGAGACCGTCCAGTCGGGGTCGTTCCGGGCCAGGCCCCAGTCCACGATGGAGATGGTGGACTGGCTGTCCCCGGGCTTGTCCACCAGGTACACCTCGCGCCGGGTGCGCGGGGTGGGCTCGGGGAAGTCCGGGGCCGGGGCCGCCGCGCCCTGCCAGTCGCCCAGGTGGTTCTCGGCCGCGGTCACCCCGGTGGCCAGGTCCAGGTCCCCGACCAGGATCAGGGTGGCCCGGGCCGGAGTGAAATGCGTCCGGGCGTAGTCCTTCACGTCGTCCAGGGTGATCGCCTCGAGCGAGGCCTCGGTGCCCGTCCCCCGGTGCCCGTAGGGATGGTCGGGGCCGTAGAGGATGCGCTGCCCCACCTTGGCCGCGGTGAGGTAGGGGTTCTCGGCCTCGCGCCGGGCGTTCAGGATGCGCTCCTCCTTCATCCGCTCGAACTCGCCGGCGGGGAAGGCGGGGTGGAGCAGCGCGTCCGCGAGCAGCTCCATGGACGCGTCCAGGTGCTTGGTGAGGGTGGTCAGGGACAGGGTGATGTAGTCCGGGGCGGTGGAGACGCGGAGGTCGGTGCCGAGCTCCTCCAGGGCGGAGGCGAACTCGAAGCCGTCCATCCTCGCGGTGCCCTCCTGGAGCATGTCCCCGGTCAGGTCGGCCAGGCCCGCCTTGCCCGCGGGATCGGTGGCGGTGCCGCCGGGAATGACCAGCTCCACCTGGACCAGGGGCAGCTCGTGCTGCTCCATGACCTTGACCGTGAGCCCGTTGGCGCCGGTGGCGGTGTGGAGGTCGGGAAGGGTCAGGCCCGGCGTGGGTCCGCCGGCGGGGAGCTGGGTGCGGTCCACCTCGGCGGCGGGACCGGCGGCGAGCTTCCCGGTGGGCTGGGTCTCGAACACCACCCGGCCGGGGCCGATCCAGCGGTTGAAGGCGTCGCGCACCGAGGCCCCGGTGGCGTCCATGTAGCGGGCGTAGTCCTGCTCCAGGTAGTCCGGGGTGCCCACGTAGTGGTTGTAGCGGTTCAGCCGGTCGCCGATCCCGCCCCAGGAGCCGACCCGCTGGAGCCCCTTCACGAAGGAGGCCTCGAAGTCGTTCTTGGCCCGGGTGAGTTCCTCGTCGGTGGGTCCGCTCTGGGCGAACCGGGCCAGTTCCTCGTCCACCGCCTTCTTCACCTGGGCTACGGTGACGCCCGGCTTCAGGGTCACCTGGACGTTGAAGATGGAGGAGATCTGGCCGCCCTCCTGCCAGGCGGAGGCGTCCTGGGCCAGCTTCTCGTCGTGGACCAGGCGCCGGTAGAGCCGGCTGGTCTTGCCCTGGCCGAGGATCTTCCCGGCCAGGTCCAGCTCGGCGTCGCCGGGCCGGTAGAAGGCCGCGCTCGGCCATACGAAGTTGAGCCGGGCCAGCTGCACCCGGTCCTCCAGGCGCACCCACTTCTCATGGGTCAGGGTGGGCACCCACACCCGGGTCTCGGCCACCGGCGGGCCGGGAGGGATCTCCCCGTAGTACTCCTCGATCCACTGCTTGGTCTGGACCGGATCGAAGTCGCCGGCGATGCAGAGGGTGGCGTTGTTGGGGGTGTAGTAGGTGCGGAAGAAGTCCTTCACGTCGTCCAGGGTGGCCGCTTCCAGGTCCTGGTGGGAGCCGATCACGCTGTGGTCGTAGGGGTGGCCCTGGGGATAGATGTTCTCGTTGGCGTTGAGCCAGAACACCGCGTAGGGACGGCCCTCGCTCTGGCGGCGCTCGTTCCGGACCACGTCCTGCTGGTTCTTGAACTTCTCCTCGGTCATGGCCGGGAGCAGCCAGCCCATGCGGTCCGCTTCCATGAGGATGGCGCGCTCGAGGTGGTTGGCCGGGACCACTTCCCAGTAGTTGGTGCGGTCCTCGCTGGTGGACCCGTTGAGGATCCCGCCCACCTCCTGGAGGGGGCCGAAGTAGTCGTCGTCCTGGTGCTCCGAGCCCTGGAACATCATGTGCTCGAAGAGATGGGCGAACCCGGTGCGGCCGGGACGCTCGTTCTTGGACCCCACGTGGTACCAGGTGTTCACGGCCACGATGGGCGTGGAGTGGTCCTCGTAGAGGATGACCTGGAGCCCGTTGGGCAGAGTGTAGTTCTCGAAGTTCAGCTGGGGGAGGTCGGCGGCGAGAGCCGACACCGCCCCCAGCAGGACCGCCGCGCAGACGAGAACGGCGACGGCCAGGGACGGGGTGCGCTTGGTCATGGCGAGAGCTCCTTGTTCAGTGGAGGAATCGGTTCCGGGACACGGTGGAACCGTCGCACCGAGGTGGACTTGGGCGCGCTGAGGGTGCCGGGAGGATACCCCAATCGGATGGGGGAGGGGGACCGGAAATGGCCGGCGCGCGGCGCCGTGGGCGGGGAAGTTATTGGCGCTAGATTTGATTAAATTCGACCCGGTAAAAAGGGGCCGGGATGGTGGGGGCGGGGCCGAATTGGCGCGCCTGGCAGGGGTCGAACCTGCGACCTACGGATTAGAAGTCCGTTGCTCTATCCACTGAGCTACAGGCGCGCGAGCGGTGCTCACGGTATCAGGTTCCGGGCTCCGGGGGCACCGGGCGATCCCGGGGGTGAGGCCCCATGCCCGGCCGCAAAGAGAGCGACCCCGCCGGCGGGCGGCGGGGTCGGAAATGGGGTGGATGACGGGAATTGAACCCGCGACAACCTGATCCACAGTCAGGCGCTCTACCAACTGAGCTACATCCACCGTGCAAACGGGTTCCGGGACCCGCCGGCGCGGCGCGGCACGTGGCGCCGGCCCGCCGGGGCACCGGACAAGTGGTCGGGGCGATAGGATTCGAACCTACGACCCCCTGCTCCCAAAGCAGGTGCGCTACCAGACTGCGCCACGCCCCGAGGTCGCAGGACCGCCGGGTCGAACCCGGGCCCGGGAAAACGGCTCCCGATCGTAGCATTCCGCCCCCGGGAGGGCAATGCCCGGCGCGGGGCCTCGGGCTTGACCGCTCTCGGCGCAGGGGTTAGCGTTGTGCGGAGATTTGAGACCCGCCCGAAGACCCGATTTCCCCGTCCGACCCGACCCCGTCCGAGCGGTCCCGTCCCTGTGGATGCCCCGGCCGCGAGGCCCGGGGGCGTCCAGGAAAGGAACTCCATGGCAACTCGCAGCGTGAACAAGGTCATCCTTCTCGGACACCTGGGCGCCGACCCCGAGGTGCGCTACACCCAGAGCGGCACCGCGGTGGCCAACCTCCGGATCGCCACCAACGAGTCCTACAACGATCGCCAGAGCGGCGAGCGGGTGGAGCGGACGGAGTGGCACCGGGTGGTGGCCTGGGGCAAGCTGGCCGAGATCTGCAGCCAGTACCTGAAGAAGGGCCGCCAGGTCTACATCGAGGGCTCGCTCCAGACCCGCCAGTGGCAGGACAAGGAGAACAACACCCGCTACACCACCGAGATCAAGGCCAACGAGATGGTCATGCTCGGCGGTCCCGGCGGCTCCGGCGGGGGCGGCGGGGACGCGGAGTACGCCGGGGTGGGCAACGACCAGCCCCCGGCCGACGACGACCTGCCCTTCTGATCCGGCCCCGGCGCCGGACGACGGTACCGGTCGGCGGATCCTCCGGGGTCCGCCGGCCGCTTTTTTCGTGTGATTCGGGACGCGGACGGAAGCAGGAGGAGAGGGCCCATGGCCACCGAAACGAAGACGTTGAAGATCGCGGGCATGCACTGCGACATGTGCGTGAAGAAGGTCACCGAGGCGCTGAACGCCGTGGACGGGGTGCGCGCGGTGGAGGTGAAGCTGGAGCCCGGGACCGCGGAGGTGACCATGACCGTGGGGCGGGTCGATCCCGACGCCCTGCGGAAGGCGGTGGAGGGGGCCGGCTACCGGGTGGAGGGGGACTGACCGGGGCTCACCGGCGGTCGTGGGACGGCCGGATCGGCTTCCCGGAGCGGCGGGCGCGTGCGGCGCCTTCCCCCCTTGCCCCGCACCGGGCCTTGTGGTAGCTTCTTCCTCCGTTTTGACAGGGCACCGCTAGCTCAATTGGCAGAGCAACTGACTCTTAATCAGTGGGTTCGGGGTTCGATTCCCTGGCGGTGCACCAGATCCCGTGGGCCCCTCGGCTGGACCGGCCGGGGGGCGTTCTTTTGCCCTCCGCCGGCGCTCGGCCGGTGCGTTCCGGTCCTTTTCGGGCGCCCGGCACTGCCCGAGCCCGCCGGTCACGGCCCCGGCGCCGGCTCCACCCGTATCCCCTCCTTGGCCAGCGCGGCCGTCTGGTCCGCGTTGAGCTCGCTGGCGTAGCCGCGGGTGTGGTTCCGGGCCCAGAGCGCCACCCCGGAGGCGCGGAAGGGGGCCCAGCCGGCCTCGGTGGGCATGAGCGAGCGGTCCCGGACGAGCAGGCGGTGCACCTCGAACCGCGAGACCAGGTACACGGTGGGGGTTTCGGGGCGGAGTCCGGCCAGCCGGTCGGTGCGCTCCTGGAGCGCCTCCCGGCGCTGGACCTCGTGGATGAGCCGCCCCGGGTAGACGCGGAGGGCGCCGAAGTCGGGGAAGACCAGGACCGCGGTGGCCATGGCCACGGCCAGGGCGGCCATCCAGCCGCGGGAGAGGACCCGGCCGAGAAGGAGCAGCCCCAGGGGGAGCACGGGCAAGAGGTAGGCGGGCTCGTAGGGGATGAGGAGGTAGAAGGCGGCGAGGACCACGATCGAGGCCGCCTCGAAGGCCAGGGCGCCGGGGCGGGAGGGGCGGTCCTCCAGCGGGGTGGGGTTGGCCAGGGTTTCGGGAACCAGGCGGAGCGGGGGGCGCTCCGGGGCGGGCGGGCGGCGGAACCGGCGGACGGCGGTGGTGAGGAGCCCCGCGGCCAGCACCAGGAGCCCGGCCTTGGTGAACAGGGTCACCGCCGCATCCTTGACCAGCACCGGGAGGTCGGGGAGGACGGCGTGGTGGTGGGCGACGTGGCCTCGGAACTCCGAGCCCAGGTGCCGGGCGTCCGGCGAGAGCATCACCGGGAGGAAGACGAGCGCGGTCGCGCCCAGGAAGGCGGCCGCGAACTGGGCCATGCGCCGGGGGCGGGCGCGGGCCACCAGGAGATAGAGCACGGCCGGCCCGGCCAGGAAGCCCAGGGTGAGTCGGGTCCCGGCGGCCAGCGCGAAGCCGAAGCCCGCGACCAGGGGGTTCCCGGTGAGGAGGGCCTCGTAGGCGGCGAGGAGGAAGAGGATCCCCACCGCGTAGTCCATGGTCTGGGCGGCGCGGACCCACATGGGGGCGGCCAGCAGCAGGGCGAGGCCGATCCAGGCCGCGTGCGCGAGCCCCAGGCGGCGGGCGATCCGGACCAGGAAGAGGGCGGCCAGGAGGCCGGCGCCGATGGAGACGGCGTTGGTGGCGATCCAGCCCAGGGGGGAGACCAGGAAAAGGAGCCCCTCGTAGACCGGGAAACCGGGGATTCGGGAGGGAATGTAGCGCCCCTCGACGTGCATGCGGAGGGCGGCCACCGCGTTCCGCCAGGCGTCGGGGTCGGTGCCGTAGCCGCCGAAGAGCAGGGGCAGCCGGCCGAGGACGCCGAGGACGGCGAGGCCGATGAGCAGGGTGCGGCTGGCGCGGGATTCTTGCATGGGTTTCCGGGTTGGGGTGGGTTTGCGTGTCGGTTTGCCGGGCGGGCCGGGGCGGGCCCGGGCCGGTTCTCGAGCCGGTTCTCGGCCCGGTGGCGAGTGTAGCCCGGCCCGGGGCGGGGCGCCACGGGGGCCTCCAGGGCAGCCGGAGGGGGGGAGTTCGGGGGGGCGGATGGAGCGCCGCGGAATTCGGCGGGGCGTTCCGGAATAGGTTACAATGAAGTTCGAGCCCGGCGCCGGTTTTCCGGCGCCCGCTTCGGCACACCGTTTCGGGGGCGACTGGCTTCGACGGGGTCGCGGAAGTGAGAGGCGCGTGCCGAGGTCCTGTCCACCTCGTTAAACAGGCAGGAAACCAAGCAACTGACAACGCTCAGTTCGCTCTCGCTGCCTAGTAACCTAGGCTAGCGCGGTTCGCCTCCCTTCGTCCGTCGAGGGAGGGCCGGACCGTCATATCAGGCGGGCTGGCCGGCGGTCGCGCTCCGAGGCCCCGGCGAGACTTCAGGAGCTGGTCCTTCGCTCAGCCCGCCGGTCGGCGGGGCGAAGGGCGAGACTCAAACCTCCGGCTACGCACGTAGAGGCTCTCGTGGATGTGATTTCGGACGCGGGTTCGATTCCCGCCGCCTCCACCACTGCGGGGCGCCATGCGGCGCCCCTACCATTCTAAGGACGGCGGGGGTCTCGATCCCTCGGTCCGCTTCGCGGCCCTCGGGCTCTCGGTTCCCGCCGCCTCCACCACTGCGGGGCGCCATCCGGCGCCCCTACCATTCTAAGGACGGCGGGGGTCTCGATCCCTCGGTCCGCTTCGCGGCCCTCGGGCTCTCGGTTCCCGCCGCCTCCACCACTGCGGGGCGCCATCCGGCGCCCCTACCATTCTAAGGACGGCGGGGGTCTCGATCCCTCGGTCCGCTTCGCGGCCCTCGGGCTCTCGGTTCCCGCCGCCTCCACCAAGCTGTCTGTTTGCAATTACCTTATGACTGGAATGACTCAGGAACCACAATTCTCCTGATTCCTGTGTCCTACGTAGTTTGCGGATGCACGGGTTCGAGTCCTATCTGCCGAGGCGCAGCTCCTCCAATGTCTCATTGCAGGACCGGCCTGTTTCCGCGATGCTGTCGTTCCGACTCGAGACCGGAACCGGGGTCGGGACTGGCTGCGTCATTTCCTGGACCAAGGAGGCCGTCTTGACTGAGGACCCGGCACAATCTGACGCCCGCTCAGACGAAACGCGGGACGCGGGACGGGGAACCCCGGACTTGCTGCCGACGGAAACTCACGAGCACACGCCGTCGCTCGATCCGGGCGGCGTACCGAAGCGGGTCGGTCAGTACCGCATCAAGCGGGCCATCGCGTCGGGCGGTATGGGGACGGTCTACGAAGCCGAGCAGGAGAAGCCCCGGCGGACGGTGGCTGTCAAGCTCATGCGTGCGGGGATTGCCTCTCGGTCGGCGCTGCGGCGGTTTGAATATGAATCGCAGCTCTTGGCGCGACTGCGCCACAGCAGCATCGCCCAAGTGTATGACGCGGGGACCCATCGGGATGGCGAGGTCGTGGTGCCCTACTTCGCAATGGAGTACATCGTCGGCGCCACCTCCATCACCGACTATGTAAAGGAAAAAAAGCTCGGGACCCGCGAAAGGATGAAGCTCTTCGCCGAGGTCTGCGAGGCCGTCCACCACGGCCATCAGAAGGGCATCATCCACCGCGACCTCAAGCCTAGCAATATCCTCGTCGACTCATCCGGCCAGGTGAAGGTCATCGACTTCGGCGTGGCCCGTTCCACCGACAGCGACATGCCCATCACCATGTTGCAAACCGATGTAGGTCAGCTCATCGGTACGCTTCAATACATGAGCCCCGAGCAGTGCTCGGCCGATCCGAACGACATCGACACCCGAAGCGATGTCTACGCACTCGGCGTGATCTACTACGAGATGCTGTGCGAGCGTTTACCCTATGATCTCAGTGGCACCGCCATCTACGAAGCCACGCGGGTTATCCGTGAAGAACAGCCACCGAAATTCAGTGCGGTAAACAAAACGCTGCGCGGGGACGTGGAGACGATCGGGCTGAAGGCGTTGGAGAAGGACCGCGACCGTCGTTACCAAAGCGCCTCGGCCCTCGTCGCCGACATCACGCGATACCTGAACAACGAGCCGATCAGCGCCCGGCCGGCTAGCACGATATACCAGTTCAGAAAGCTGGTCTCGCGGCACAAGACACCCTTCGCCTTCGTCGTAGCGCTGTTTGTGCTGATCAGCGCGTTCGGTGTGTGGATGAGCCTCCTGTACACCCAGGCGGAACAGCTTCGCCGGGAGGCCGTCGTCGCGAAGGACGCGGAGCAGGAGCAGCGGGAGCTGGCGGAGCGAACGGCCGGCGAGCTCCAGCAAGTCTCCGATTTTCAGGCAGACATGCTGGCCCAGATCGACCCGACACAAGCGGGCGTGGACCTGACCAAGGACGTGCTGGCCAAGTTTGCCAATGCGCTGGGCGAGGCTGGCGAAGCTGAGTCCGAGCGGGTGGAGCAGGTGGCGGTATTCCAGGAACATTGGTCCCGGGTGAATGCGACCGATGCGGCCCGGGAGCTGATCGACCGGACGATTCTCAAGCCTGCGGTCAGGACCATCGACGAGCGGTTCAAGGACCAGCCCCTCGTAAGTGCGCAGCTGCGACAGACCCTGGCCAACCGGTATCGAGAGCTCGGGCTGTACGACGCCGCCTTGCCGCTGCAGACGAGCGCGCTCGACACCCGTAGCCGCGTCCTGGGCGACGATCATCTGGAGACGCTGATCTCGATCAGTGGCATGGGGAGACTGCTCGAGGCCCAGGGGAAGCTGGGTGAGGCCCTGCCTTTTTATCGCGAGGCGCTCGACAAGCGTCGCCGCATCCTGGGCGACGATCATCCGCTCACGCTCCAGTCCATCAACGACCTGGGCTTGTTGCTCCAGCGCCAAGGCAAGCTGGAAGAGGCCGAGCCCTACTACCGCGAGGCGCTGGAGGGTCAGCGTCGGGTTCTGGGCGACCTCCACAGGGACACGCTGGATTCCATCAACAACATGGGTTTCCTGCTGCATCGTCAAGGTATGCTGACCGAGGCCGAGGCCTATACCCGTGAGGCTCTGGAGGGTTACCGTCGCGTTCTGGGGGAGGATAATCCAACCACGCTGGGTTCGATTAGCAACCTGGGCATGCTGCTCCAGGAACAAGGCGATCTGGAGGGAGCCGAACGGTACCTGCGTCGAGCGGTCGAGGGGAAACGCCGTGTGCTGGGTGAGCAGCACCCCAGCACGCTCTTGTCGATCGGGAACTTGGCATTCTTCTTAGAGCGAGCCGGAAGGTACGCGGAGGCGGAGCCCTATTCTCGCGAGGGCCTGATCGGCACCCGCCGCGTACTCGGCGATGATCACCGGGATACGCTGATCTCCATCAGCAACATGGCCAAGCTGTTGGTCGAGGTCGGCAAGGGCGAAGAAGCGGAACGCCTGGCCCGCGAGGCCGTCGAGCGGGGCAAGGCCACACTCGGCGAGACGCACTGGTTCGTCGGTAACTTCCTTGGGAAACACGGGCTGGCTCTGGCATCGCTCCATCGCTACGCCGAGGCGGAGGAGGCCCTCCTTGAAGGCTACGCTATTCTGGTGGACGCGCTCGGCGATAGCCACGAACAGACCCGGCGCGTCATGGGATACCTCGTCGACCTCTACGACGACTGGCACATCGCCGAGCCCGGCAATGGCTGCGACGTCAAGGCCGCCGAGTGGCGGGAGAAGTGGTCGAAGGATGAGGGGAGGGGAGCGAATGACCGGCCGCGACGATGACCTGTCCGGAAGACGGTACGGCGGCTGCTGAGGCGGGTGAAGAACAGGTGGTCGAGACGCCTGGGACCTGGTCGTATGGGAGCGATGCGGGTGACGGTACCTGGCCCGCTGATTCACGGTTGTCCGGGAGAGCGAGAGCGTTGAGGTGGCCAACCCGGGGAGCGGCCTTGCCGTCTCCATGATGTCTCCATGACTGGGGTCCACTCCAGGAGACTCGGGGGGACTCCAGGGGACAAGTCAGACGGTGGTAAGCGGCGGTCACCCAACCCATTAACTGCGTAAGCCACACGCCATCAGCCGGTTAGACATTCAGGACCCTTAGAGTTCGGTTCCCGCCGCCTCCACCACTGCGCGCATCCTCCGGATGCGCTACCAATCTAAGGACGGCGGGGGTCTCGGCCCCTTCGGGGTCTCGGTTCCCGCCGCCGACACCGTTAATATTTTAGTATACAATGGCGTGAGCGGACAGCTGTTCCCTGTCTCCAACATGTCTCCAAACTCGTTCCCCGAAGGGTGCGGACTCCGGTGGCGAACGCCCCCGATACCCTGGAACCGGCGCGGAACCGGGGTGTATCCCCCTGGTCGGTACCCGGGTAGACTGCCTGCTACGGCTGATCTCCGGGACTGCGGGCCCCGCCCGTGATTGACCGCACGCTGGCGGACCGGATCGTCATGGCGAAGATCGGCCAAGGGAGATGGTGAAAGAACTGCATGTGGTGCAAATCGACAAATGAGTATTAGCCGTCCCAGGTCCCTGGGCCAGAGGAATCGGCCACGGCGGATCGACTCCAGCCCTCCAGGACGTCCCGGAGGGCCCTGAGATGTCCCGACGTTCCCGGCCCAACCCCGGGAGACTGCCCCAGGGTCTAACGGTCCTCCACGAGGACGCGGACATCCTGGTGGTGGTCAAGCCGCCTGGGCTTCTCACCGTGGGGACTGACGCCGAGAAGTCCCGGACGGCCTACTTCGTTCTCACCGAGTATGTTCGCGGGGGAGTGCCTAGATCCCGGAACCGTATCTTCATCGTGCATCGGCTCGATCGGGAGACTTCTGGGATCCTGGTCTTCGCCAGGAGCGAGGCGGCCAAGCGCCATTTGCAGGATCACTGGGGCGAGACGAGGAAGCAGTACCTTGCCGTGGTGCGCGGAAGATGCGAGAAGGACTCGGACATCATCACATCGTATCTCGCCGAGAACCGGGCCTACGGCGTCTACTCCACCACGAACCCCTCCCAGGGAAAGCTCTCCCGGACCGAGTACCGGGTACTCAAGCGGACGCCGACGCGCTCATTGCTGGAGATCGATCTGCTGACCGGGCGCAAGCATCAGATCCGGGTCCATCTGGCCGGGATCGGGTACCCGGTGGTCGGGGACCGACGATACGGTCCTCCTGACAAGAAGCACCGACAGCTTGCGCTCCACGCGCAGCGGCTGGCCTTCACCCACCCGGTCACCGGAGAACCTCTTGTCTTCGAGGCGGAGGCACCGGAGTACTTCAGCCGACTCGTCGGGGGTGTCGGCCCTCCCCGGCGGAAGACTCCCTGAGGCGGGCGCTTTCCCCCCCCCCCGAGGTGACAACGGTGAGCCTGCTCTCCCGTCTCCAGAATGTCTTCATGACCGGGGCGCACTCCAGGAGAGTGGGGAAGACTCCAGGGGACAAGCCAGACGGTGGTAATCGGTGGTCACCTAATCCATCAATTTCGTAATCCGCCCGCCATCAACTAGTTAGAATCATCTCCCGGAGCAGATTCGGTTCCCGCTGCGTCCACTACTGCGCGCACCTCCGGTGTATTGATTTCTGACGAGGCGGGGGTCTCGGCCCCTTCGGGGCCTCGGTTCCCGCCGCCTCCACCGACCTTCTTTGCATATAATGGGTACGGCCTGGAGTGAAGCGGGAACCCCGAACCCGACCCTTCCTCCGTCCAGTTGTCGCCGTGGCAGGCGCACGCTCTGGCCATGGTGGCTTCTTCCCTGCCCGCGACCGCCTTGGAGTGAGAATGGACATCGTGATCGGCCAGAAGCTCTCGCACTATGTGATCGTCGAAGAACTCGGCGCCGGCGGAATGGGCCGTGTGTACCGCGCGCACGACGCGCGCCTGGGGCGCGACGTTGCCGTGAAGGTGCTGCAGAGCCATCTGGGCTCGACGCCGGAGGCGCGGGCGCGGTTTGAACGCGAGGCCCGCACCGTCTCGCAGCTCAACCACCCGCATATCTGCACGCTCCACGACGTTGGGCGTGAAGGGGAAATCGAGTTTCTCGTCATGGAACTGGTGCGTGGCCGCACCCTGGCGGAGCGTCTGGCCGAGGGTCCGGTACCGGTGCCGGAACTCCTGAATCAGGCCATCCAGACGGCAGAGGCGCTGGCGAGGGCACATGCGGCGGGAGTCGTGCACCGGGACCTGAAGCCGGGCAACCTGATGCTGACGGATTCGGGCGTGAAGCTGCTCGATTTCGGCCTGGCCAGGGCGTTCGGAGCTCCGGAGGATGACGCTCTCACCATCGCGGGCGCCTCTACGGACCCCGACGCGGTGACCGTCGTTGGGAGCGACGGAGCCGTCGATACCTCGGACCTGACCGTTGCCGGCACGATTCTCGGCACGCTTCCCTATATGGCGCCCGAGCAGCGGGCGGGCCGCGGGACGGACGCGCGCACGGATATCTTCGCCTTCGGATGCGTGCTCTACGAGATGGCGACGGCGAGCCGAGCCGCGGAGGGCCTGGACGCAGGGAAGCTGCCCAGGGCGCTGTTGGAGATCGCCAATCGGTGCCTTCAGCCCGATCCCGCCGAGCGCTTCGCGAGCGCGGATGAACTCCAGCGTGCGCTGGAGCGGGTGCGGGACTGGCCGCAGCGGGAAGGACTTCCGGAGCTGGCGCGGATCATCGAGACGATCCAGGGGCTCGACGAAGGGCCGGAGAGCTGGCAGGCCTGGGAGCTGGCCCGCGAAATCGAATGGCTCGCCCCCGGCAACGAGCAGCTCGAGCGCCTGCGGACTGAGTTCACACATCCTCTCCGTGTAACCTCCGAGCCCGCAGGGGCCGGGGTTTCAATTCGACGCTACGATAGGCGGGACGAGTGGATCCCGCTCGGCACCACCCCGCTCGTCGCGGAGGGTGCGCCACGCGCGTTCCTCTGTCTGCGGATCGAGCATCCCGGGTGCCGCACCGTGCACGACCTGTGGTGGAACCACCCGTACGCGGCCGAACTCTACCCGCCGCGGACCTATCTTCTGCACGCACCCGGAATGCTGCCGCCAGGCATGGAGCACGTCCCGGCCGGAACGGACGAGATGACCATGCCGGGGCTGGAGAGCCTGGGCAAGGAACCCGTACCCGCGTTCCTGTTGGATCGTGACCCGGTGACGAACCGCGAGTACAAGGAGTTCGTCGACGCCGGCGGCTACGAGGACCCCGGGTTTTGGCGGGAGCCGTTCCGGGACGGCGACGGCACCCTTTCCCACGCGGAGGCGATGGCCCGGTTCACCGACACCGTGGGCCGGCCCGGTCCCGCGGGGTGGGAACTTGGCGACGCCCCCCCGGGCAAGGCCGATCACCCGGTGACCGGGGTGAGCTGGTTCGAGGCGGCAGCCTACGCTGCCTGGGCGGGGAAGAGGCTGCCCACCGTCTTCCACTGGAACCGCGCCGCGATGCCCTTCGCCGCCTCGCAGGTGGTGCCGGCAGCGAACCTGGCCGGGAAAGACACCGTGCCCGTCGGCTCGACGGCGTCGGTGAACCGCTTCGGAGTCCGCGACCTCGCCGGCAACGTGCGCGAATGGGCCCGGAACGAGGTCAACCCGGACGGTCAGCGCTTCATCCTGGGCGGCGGCTGGAACGACCCGGAATACGCCTTCGCCGACGCCTACGCGCAATCTCCGTGGGATCGCTCACAGACGAACGGGTTCCGCTGCATGCGGGAGGCCGAGGAGGCCGGCGCGGCCGGGACGAAGGGGGACTCGCCGGATCCGGGCCTGGACCCGGATCCGCTCGCCCGTACGATCGACCTTCCCTTCCGCGACTTCCTCTCCGAGACGCCCGTCAACGACGAGACGTTCGCGTTCTTCGAGCGCATGTTCCTCTACGACCGGGAACCGTTGAACGCCGTGATCGAGGCGGACAGGGAGGACCCGCCGCTGGGGCGCCGCCAAGTCGTGCAGGTGGACGCGGCCTATGGTCCGGAGCGTCTCACCCTCTACATCTACTTGCCCACACGCGGAGAGCCACCCCACCCCGTGGTGGTCGTGTTCCCCGGATCCGGCGCCCTGATGCTGGCCGAGTTCGGCCCCGGTGAACTACGCCGTGCGGACTACTTGATCAGGACCGGGTACGCGGTCGTGCTCCCCGTCTACAAGGGGACCTACCACCGGAAGAGCGCCGTCAAGGCGGATACGCCGACGGCCACCGCCCTCTATCGCGACCACCTCGTGATGTGGGCGAAGGATCTCTCGCGCACGATCGACTATCTGGAGACGCGGGATGATCTCGACGCCGCTCGCGTGGCGTATTTTGGCCTGAGCTGGGGCGGCCAGCTCGGGGGAATACTCCCCGCGGTGGAGAAACGCATACGCGCCGTCGTCCTCTACGTGGCGGGACTCAGCTTCCAGCGTCCTTTCCCCGAGGCCGACGCGATCAACTACGTAACGCGCGTGACCCAACCCACGTTGATGTTGAACGGCGAGCTCGACTTCTACTTCCCGAAGGAGACGTCGCAGCGCCCGATGTACGAGATGCTCGGAACCCCGGACGAGCACAAGCGATGGATGACCTTTCCCCGCGCACACTCCGTGCCGCGCGTGGAAATGGTGCGCGAGGTGCTGGCGTGGCTGGAGCGGTACCTGGCTGTACGGTGACGGTATCTGCCTGGCACCTGCCCCTTCCCGGGTGTCAGTTCACCAGGATGATCTTCCTGGTTCGCCTCTCTCCGCCGTTCTCCAGCACCGTGTAGTACATGCCGGACGCCACGTGCCGGCCGTTCAGATCCAATCCCCGCCAGGACACCGTTCCCGGGCCGGCTTGGCGCCATGCATCCAGGGGGGTTGCCACCAGGCGGCCGCGCGGGTCGTAGACCTTCAGGGTCACCCGCCCCGCCCTGGGCAGGGAGAACTGGAACCGGGTGGACGCGTTGAAGGGATTCGGGGCATTGGCGCTCAACGCCAACCCGTTGGTTCTACCGGGCGGTACCGCGGTGGTGGCCTGATCGTCGGTTACCTCCACCCATTTCGTGCCGGCTAGATCGAGGGTCATCATCGTTCCGTCCGGCAGGGCCTGGGGATCGACCGGGGTCAGCCGCAGCTCGTCGGCTGTCACCGGCGACTGGGCCTGGGAGGAATTCAGGGCCAGGTCCGTGGGCTGGGACCAGCGCAGGACCAGGTCGTTCCCCTCCATCCCCTGGGACGAGGGCCAGGCGCCCGCCAGCCCGATGGCCTCGCCCAAGGCGGCGAACTGCTCGACGACCTGGCCGTTGAGCCGGGCGACGACGCCGCACGACTTGGCGCCTTGCTCGAAGAAGCCGAGTTTCACCGCGACGCCGGGAGCCTGCTCGGTGAGGGAGAGCTGCAGACCGGGGAGGGCCGACCCTGCCCCGTGCGAGTAGTCGGCGACCAGCGTGTCCGGGGTGCCGTCGGGATGCGGCGAGGGCCTACCCCGGAAGAGGATCGGCTGGCCGTTGGTGGCGCTGAGGTCGACCGACGCCGGGCCGGCGGGATCGCGAAGCAGCAGGTACATACGCGAGGTCTCGCTCACGTAGAACAGGTTCTGTGCGCCGGAGTACGAGGTGTCGAAGCGCTGCAGGCCGTGGCGTGCGATCTCCACCGGCGGGAAGTCCACCACCTTCGCCCGGACCCGCTTCAGGAAGGTCGCAGGCATGGGGGAGGGGTTCTCCGGGATGACCCGGATCTCGTCGACCACGAACTGGCTCTGATCGTCCAGCACGATAGTGGACGGGGGTTCGACAACCTGGACCAAGCTCAGATCCTGGCCGTTGCGGGAGAGCGACTGGGAGCTGGGCAGGGCCGTGAACGTGGTCCAGTTTCCCGAGTACCCGCTCCGCGCTTCCACCAGGTTGCCGCCGTTGTACAGCTCCAGGGACACGGTGGACGCCCCGATTGCGCTGGCGTCGAAGGACACCGAGATGCCGTTCCCGGTGTTGACGTTGGCCAAGCTGACCAGGGGAGTGCCGTTGGCGTCCTCGTAGTCCCAGTCCAGCTCGGCGCCGACCGGGATCTGCCCCAGGTCGACCGGGGGCAGGAAGTCCATGGAGTGGCCGTCACTGCCCGCGCCCCCGGCGCCTCCCGCCGACCCCATGCCCATGCCCATGCTCCCGCTGCCTCCGTTCGGCAGGGAGAGGCGGACGAGGTCGGGGAGGACCTCGACGAAGGCGCCGTCCTCCTGGATGTGATCCAGGCCCTCGAACACCGCGTAAGTCGGATTCACGATCGCACTGGAGGTGGCGGCGAAGGGGCGCCGATAGAGGAAGGCCCCGGTCGAGACCCATCCCGGGCGATTGGGAGAGCGGAACGAGCAGAGGGGATCGGAGATGGGCTCGACGGTGAAGGTCCGGTTGACCAGGGGTTCGGAGACGAGCATGCGGATCTCGACGATTTCGATGCTCGCGTCGAACGGAAGATTCTCCGCGAAGGCGACCTGGTATTCACTCGGACCACCGGCCCCGAACATGTAGGTGGGCACATACCAGGCCGGGTACAGGAAGGTCAGGTCGGCGTCCTCGAACTCGGGGACCCGGAACTCCAGGCCGCCGATCGGCTCGGTGAGGTTCCTGGCCACGACGTAGAGGTTCAGCTGCCCTCCATCGGCGTCGTGATCGTACTCGTGTACGGTGACCGTCCCCGCCCCATCGAAGTACAGGCCGAGGGTGCCTGCCGAGGGGGAGAGATAGGGATCGGGAGTGCCCGGGTACCGGGCGCCCATGGCGCCGGCCTGCAACGACTGGTCGGCCAGGCCCACGCTCATGTCCCGGTTCAGGTCATTCCAGGGTGAATAGGTTCCCGCGTTGAAGTTCTTCATCCCCAGGACCATCAGCACGGCGTCCATGAGATCGACCATGCCTTCCTGGGCGTCGGGCGCCGCGACGTCCAGGGACAGGGGGCCGCTCCCGAGAGCGACGCCGTCCAGGCGAACGACCGTGGCCCAGGGTATGCCGCTGGCGTTGAGGTACCCGCTTATGGTGGTCTGGCCCGAGGCGTCGGTGGGCGCGTCGGCCGTGAGCGGTTCGTGCAGGGTCATGCGGGCAGGGTTGTCCGCCTCGAAGGTGATCCGGCTCGGATCCACACCGGCGACCGGATCGCCGGCGGCATCGCGGATGGTCACCGTGATCGGATGCCCCTGCTCGGCGAGAGTCTGGCGCAGGGCGGGGTCCATGCCGGGAAAGCTGGCCACGACCACGCCGGAATCGGCCGTGGCGCTGGACATGGAGGGATCGGGGGTCTGGGCTCGGGCGGCGGCGGCCCACATGGTGCAGACGAGGAAGGCGAGAAGGACGGGGAACCGGGACCGTGGAGGCTTCATTCTAGGCTCCTTCCGAGCGGGATGAACTCGCAGCGGCCCAGCGCGAATTTCAATTCCCCCGATGCAGAGGGTCACCTCCTCCCGAGCGTGCACATTTCCCTTTCCCTCAAAAGAAACAAGTTAGCACATAAAGAATTCCTATGGAACCGGCCAAATTTCCCGCTCCGGGATATGGTGCCGTTTGGTCTTGGCTGCTGGCGCTATGCTGCATAGGCGGAACTCTCACCGTCGTGTACGACCATTACCTGGGGGGGCGATCGCGCCGGCCAACGACTACTTCGGGATCACCCCGAACTGCTCCAGGAACCTTACGAAGCGGCCGTCCTTCCGCACCTCGGCGATGAAGCGGGGATCGCGGACGAGGTTGGGATAGGTCCAGGGATCGGCGCAGACCGTCTCCAGGCTCACGAAGGCCACCGGCTTCTCGACGATCTGGCGGTAGAGGGTGTACACGCGGTCCGGGGCCACCAGATCCGCCGTCTGCAGCAGCACCGACCGCTCCACCGGCCCCTGGGGGAAGGCGTCGTTGGCCAGGATTCCCGGGACGGCCTCCTCGAACTCGCGCCGGGCCGCCTCGGGATGGCCGCTCATGAAGTCCAGCTTGGGCATGAACGCCGACCGGTCGAAGATGCAGAAGGTCATCTCCTGGTAGGGGCGCGCAGTCGAGGCCCGGGCCGTGGCCAGGATCGACTGGGCCTCCTTGGGATCCCCGTACTCCTCGCACAGGCGGGCGTGGTTGAGCTCGTCGTTCACCTGGGCGGGGCACATCCAATCCCCGTGCCCCCGGTGGTGGGCGTCCCATTTCCCCTTCCAGTCGGCGTCGTACCGGTCGAACTCGCCGTCGAACATGGCCACCACCATCTCGAGGTTCTTGACCGAGCGGACGTCGCACTGCTCGGTGATGGGCACCGTCCGCACCGCCTTCTCGAAGGCCCGGTAGGCCTCCATGCTCCCTTCGGCCAGGAAGCGGTAGTAGGCCGCCTCCACCGCCAGGTGGGTTTCCTCGGGCTCCAGGCGCTGGAGCCGTTCCAGGAACGGAACCATGTCCGCGTAGCGGTGGCAGAATTCGTAGCCGAAGGTCAGGTAGAAGGCGAGCCGCCCGTTGTTGTTGTCCAGGGCGTAGGCCTTCTCCAGCGCGTCCACCGACCGGTCCAGCTGGCCCAGTTCCATGAGAAGCTGCGACTCGTAGAAGAGCGTCTCGCTGTCGTTGGGGCGGACGGCCAGGGAGCGATCGTAGGCGCGCAGGGCGGCGACGCGGTCGTCGTGAATGCCGCTTTCGAACACCCCTTCCGCGCGCAGGGTCGTCGCATCCTCCGGATCCAGGGACCGGGCCTTGGCCAGGGCGGCCTCGGCCTCCCGCGCCGACACCTCGGCATCCGCCTCCCGGTCGTCCAGGTTCCGCAGGCGCGAGGTCCGGCTGGTGAGCGCCTCGCAGAGGAGCGCCCAGCCGTCCAGGAACCTGGGGTCGGCGGCGGTGGCCTGCCGGAGATACCCGATGGCCTCGTTCAGGCTCTCCGGAGGGACCCGGGACCGGTTCAACAGCTCCCGGGCCCGCAGGTAGTCGTCGTAGGCGGCCACCACCACGGTAGGGGGGTGTTCGAGGTCGGCCCGCTCGCCGGGAGTCAGTGTCATCTCCAGGGTGGAGGCGATGTCGGTGGCGATCTCGGCCTGGACCGCGAAGACGTCGTCCAGGCTCCGCTCCCACCCGTCGGACCACAGGATCTGGTCGGTGGCCGCCTCGATGAGCTGGGCGGTGACCTTGACCCGGTTCCCGGCGCGGCGGACGGAACCGGCGACGAGGTAGGCCGCCCCCAGGCGCTCGCCGATCTCCGGGCTCCCCAGCTCGGAACCCGCGTAGGCCAGGACCGAGCGGCGCGAGATGACGCGGAGGCCGCTCAGCCCGGCCAGCTTGTCCATGACGTCCTCGTGCACGCCGCTGGTGAAGAAGGCGTCGGCGTCGTCGGGACTGAGGTTGGTGAAGGGGAGCACGGCCAGGGTCCGGACCTTGGCCGGGGCCGGCTCGTGATTGCGGGTCAGGAACCAGGTTCCGAGGGAGACGGCGGCCAGAACCACCAGGGCGGCGAGAAGCCGAAGGCCCGTGCTGCTGGACCCCGGGCGTGCGGTCCCGAACCGCCGCGGGGAGCTTGCCATGGCCCCCGCCGCGCTCTCCCGCTGCAGGGCGCGAAGCTCCTGGGCGACCCCCGACGCGCTCTGGATCCGGTCCTCGGGGGCTTTCTCCAGGCAGCGGGCCACCAGCCGGGTCAGGGGTTCCGGATGATCGGCGGAGATCCGGCCGAGCGGTGCCGGCACCTCCTGGAGGATGGCCGAGGAGATGTCGGCCTGGCTCTCGCCCTGGAAGGGGCGCCGCCCGGTAGACAGTTCGTAGAGGAGGATCCCCAGGGAGAAGATGTCGCTCCGGGAATCGACCTCGCGGCCGCGCAGCTGTTCGGGGGACATGTAGGGGACCGTGCCCAGGATCGCCCCGTCCCCGGTGAGGAACAGGGCCTGGGTCCGGTCGTCGTCCCCGGTGGTACCGGATACGGTGAGCTTGGCCAGGCCGAAGTCCAGGACCTTGACGTGACCTTCCCCGGTGATCAGGACGTTGGCCGGCTTGAGATCCCGGTGCACGATGCCCTTGGCATGGGCGGCGGCCAGGGCGTCGGCGATGCCGCTCCCGATCTCCAGGACCCGCCTGAGTTCCAGCCGTCCCGCGGCCAGGACCTGGTCCAGGCTTCGCCCTTCCACCAGTTCCATGGTCAGGAACCGGATGCCCTCGGCCTCTTCCACCGAGTAGAGATGGACGATGTTGGGGTGGCTGACCCCGGCCAGGGTGCGCGCTTCCCGCTCGAAGCGTTCCAGGCGGCCGGGGTCCGCGGCCAGGTCGGGAGGGAGGACCTTGAGGGCGACCTCACGGCCCAGGCGCGTGTCGCGGGCCCGGTAGACCTCGCCCATGCCCCCGCGGCCCAGGAGGGACAGGATCTCGTAGTGGGCGAGGGTACGACCGATCACGGGGGCTCCCGGGTTCGAGGAAGCAATAGAGTAGGCAAGGGGAGAAGGGGAGTCAAACCGATACCGACTCCCCGGTGACGACCGCCCCTCTTGCTCCACCGCCCGCGCACCTCCGGGCGGGGGGCGTCCTCGGGCCCGGCCCGGCGGATCGACCCGCTGTCCGGAGACCCGCCGGGTGTGGTATGCTCCCGGTCCTCCACCGCTCGACATCCTGGAAAATCCTACTCACATGGGGGCCACCATGCGTCTTGCCGCGCTGATCATCTTCTCCACCCTCGCCATTGCCCTCGCCGTCTTCGCCCAGGATCTCTGCGGTCCGGGCTACTACAGCGCGGACGGAAGCGCACCCTGCGTGAAGTGTCCTGTCGGCACCTTCAATCCCTATGACGGCGCCGAGGTTTGCTTGCCCTGTCCGATGGGATCCTATTCCGACGTCACCGGCAGCGCGGCATGCACCCCCTGTCCGGAGGGCACGATCGCCCCCTTCGTGGGTTCGTCCCAGTGCCAGCCCTGCCCCGAGGGGACCGTTCCCAACGCCGAACGGACGGAGTGCGTTCCCGCGTCCACCCCTGTCGAGCCGACCACCTGGGGTCTCCTGAAGATCCGGTACGGAAGCCGCGCGGACTGATCCCGGGATCGTCACCATGCCGAGGTTCGTCCCGACCTGCCCCGTGACCTCGGCCGCATCCTGAGTCGTTGTCGGGAGAAGGACCCCCGGAGCCGGTTCCAGGCCGCCCTGGATGTGTCCAACGAGCTCCGACCGCTCGAGCGGACCCTCCAGGGCGAGGGTTCCCCGCAGAGCGATCCCTGGAGCTGAACTCGCTGGATTGAGCGGTTGCGGGACCGTGTATCCCGAACCGCCCTCGAGCGGGGCCGGACCGGGAGCCGGTCTCTTCGGAAGTGACAACGCCCCACCGATGTCCTAATCTCGGCGCGGCCCGCGCACCCCTCGGCCGTCCAACTCCGACCGCACCGTACCTACAGGAGGCACTGCCGTGAACCTCTCCCGCCGGCTTTCCCTGCTTGCGCCGGCCCTTCTCCTTCTTCTTCTCGTCATCCCCGCCGGCCGCGCCTTCGGTGCGGACCGTGCCCTCTGGCTCCGCTACCCGGCCATCTCCCCGGACGGGGGGACCATCGCCTTCGAATACCGCGGCAACCTCTGGAAGGTGTCCGCCGACGGCGGGGTGGCCACCCCCCTCACCGTGGGGGAGTCGTACAACTCCATGCCGGTGTGGTCGCCGGACGGCAGCATGATCGCCTTCGCCTCCGACCGGAACGGCAACCTGGACGTCTACCTGATGCCGGCCGAGGGCGGCCGGGCCACCCGCCTCACCTACCACTCCGCCGACGAGACGCCGACCAGCTTCACCCCCGACGGGAAATCGGTGCTCTTCTCCGCGTCCATCCTCGACTCCCCGGAGAACATCGTCTTCCCGACCCGGGCCCGCCCGGAGCTGTACCGGGTGGACCTGGAAGGCCACATGCCCGAGCAGGTGCTCACCACCACCGCGCTCTACGCCGTCTACGACCGCTCGATGAAGCGCATGATCTATTCGGACGAGCGCGGGTACGAGATGGAGTGGCGGAAGCACGATCATTCCTCCTTCGCGCGCGACGTCTGGATCCACGACGTGGCCTCGGACACCTTCACCCGGCTCACCGCCTACGGCTACGACGACCGCCAGCCGGTGTGGGGGCCGGACGAGCAGTCCATCTTCTACCTTTCCGAGCGGAGCGGTTCCTTCAACGTGTGGACCATGGACCTGGCCGATCCCGACCACCCGGCGCAGGTGACGACGCACACCGGCGGCCCCGTGCGCTTCCTCTCGGCCTCCAGCGCGGGCAAGCTCTGCTACGCCTACGACGGCGAGCTGTGGGTGCGGCCGGCGGGGGCGAGCGGGAGCCGCCGGCTGGAGGTGACCACCACCGCCGACGACGCCGGGCGTACGGTGAAGCCGGTCGACGTGTCGTCGGAGATCACCGAGTTCGATGTTTCCCCCGACGGCAGCGAGATCGCCTTCATCGCCCGCGGCGAGGTCTTCGTGACCTCGTCGGAACACGGCGATACGCGGCGGATCACCAACACTCCCGAGCAGGAGCGCTCGGTGAGCTTCTCCCCGGACGGCCGGACCCTGCTCTACGCCTCGGAGCGCGGCCAGAGCTGGAAGATATACCGCACCGATCTCACCGACGAGAACGAGCCCAACTTCTTCAACGCGTCGGCCTTCAAGGAGACTTCGGTGGTGGAGGGCGACGCCGAGGAGTTCCAGCCCAGCTTCTCGCCCGACGGCAAGGAGATCGCCTACCTGGAGGAGCGCACCACCCTGAAGATCCTGAACCTGGCGTCGGGCGAGTCCCGGGTCGTCCTCCCCGGCGACCGTAACTACTCCTACGCCGACGGCGACCAGGCCTACGCGTGGTCACCCGACGGCAAGTGGCTGGCCGTCCAGTTCCTGAGCCCCGGCCGGTGGTCCTACGAGGTCGGCCTGGTCTCGGCCTCGGGCGACCAGAAGGTCGTCAACATCTCCCGGAGCGGGTACGAGGACGAGCTGCCCCAGTGGTCGCGGAAGGGAGAGGTCCTGTACTGGCGTTCCGACCGGCAGGGACTGCGCTCCCAGTCCAACGTCGGACGCGAGTCGGACGTCTACGCCGCCTACCTCACCCAGGCCGCCTGGGACCGGTACAAGCTGGACGAGGCCGCCTACGCGCAGCTCACCGAGAAGGAGAAGGACGGGGACAAGGACAAGGACAAGAAGGAGGAGGGGAAGGACAAGGCGGTGAAGAAGAAGGGGAAGGAGGCGAAGGCCGCCGAGCCGGTGGCCATGGATTTCGACCGCATCGAGGACCGCATCGCCCGCATCTCCTTCAGCTCCTCCAACCTCGCCGGAGCGGCGCTCTCCGAAGACGGCGAGGACCTCTACTTCCTGGCCCGGTACGACAAGGGCTACGACCTCTGGAAGACGGTGCCCCGCAAGAGCGAGATCGAGATGGTCTCCAAGTTCGGCGCCCGGCGCGCCGACCTCAAGCTCGGCGCCAAGGGCAAGAAGGCCTACGTCCTCCACGACGGCAGGCTGACGGTGGTGGACCTCGGCTCCGAGAAGGCCACCCCGGTGGGTCTGACCGCGAAGATGAACCTGGACGAGGCCCAGGAGCGGGCCTACATGTTCGAGCACATCTGGCGGCAGACGTTCAAGAAGTTCCTGGATGTGAAGATGCACGGCGTGGACTGGCCGGCCATGAAGACCTACTACGCGCGGTTCCTGCCCTACATCGGGAACGACCGGGACTTCGCCGAGCTGTGCTCCGAGATGCAGGGTGAGCTGAACGCCTCCCACACCGGTTGCCGGTACCGGCCCTCGCGACCCGACGGCGACGAGACCGCCGCCCTGGGGTTCTTCCCCGATCCGAAGCACACCGGTCCGGGCGTGGGGATCCTGGAGGTCATCGACCGCGGTCCGCTGCAGAAGGCGGGAACGAGGATCAAGGCGGGGGTGGTGATCACCGCCATCGACGGGACCGCGATCGAAGCGGGGGACAGCTGGTACCGGCTGCTGAACCGGAAGGAGGGCACGCCGGTCCGGCTGTCCCTGCTCGACCCGGGTTCGAAGGAACGCTGGGACGAGACGGTGAAGCCGATCTCGTGGGGGGCGCAGTCGCATCTCCTCTACCTGCGCTGGACGCGTGCCAATCGCGACGAGGTCGAGAAGCTCTCCGGGGGCCGTCTCGGCTACGCCCACATCCGAGGCATGAGCGACGGGCCGTATCGCGAGATCTTCCAGGAGATCTTCGGCCGCGACACCGAAAAGGATGCCATCGTCCTCGACACCCGGTTCAACGGCGGCGGGAACCTGGACGAGGCGCTGACCGTGTTCCTGAGCGGCCGCGTCTTCATGCGGAACGTGCCCCGGGGACAGTACCTGGGCGAGGAGCCGAGCATGCGCTGGAACAAGCCGTCCATCGTGGTGATGAACGAGGGCAACTACTCCGACGCCCACTGCTTCCCCTCCGCCTACACCGGCCTCGGGATCGGACAGACGGTGGGGATGCCGGTGCCCGGCACCTGCAGCTCGGTGTGGTGGGAGCGGCTCCAGAACCGCAACCTGATCTTCGGCATCCCCGAGGTGGCGATCTACGACATGGCCGGCGACATCATGGAGAACAAGCAGCTCGATCCGGACTACCTGGTCATTCCCGATCCCGCCCTGGAGGCGGCCGGCCGCGACCAGCAGCTGGAGAAGGCGGTCGAGGTGCTGCTCTCGAAGCTGCCGAAGAAGGAGTAGGCGGAGAAGGGAGAAGCCGTTGGTGGGCAATCGATGGGTGGGGGCCGTGACCGTCCTGGCCGTCCTGGGTGTGGCCGGTTGCGCGCGGGAGCGGCACGGGGAAGGGCAGGGATCGGCCCCGCCGGAAGCGGTGCAGGTGCAGGGGGGCGTCCCGGGCTCCCCGGAGGCCCGGGATCCCGGGCCGGACGCGCGTCCGGCGGCGGATGCCGTCAGCGCCTTCGTGCGCCGGATCTTCGAGGATTCCAAGGGGAACCTCTGGTTCGGCACCAACGGCGACGGCGTCTGCCGGTACGACGGCCGGTCGCTGACCTACTACTCGATCCCGGAGGGCTTCGGCGGGGTCGCGGTGCGGGGCATGGTGGAGGACGGGGCGGGCAACGTCTGGTTCGCGACCTCCGGCGGGGTGACCCGGTACGACGGCTCCTCCTTCGTCAACTACACGGTGGCCGACGGGCTTCCGCACGACGATGTGTGGAGCCTCCTCATCGACCGCACCGGCACCCTCTGGGTCGGGACCTACGGCGGCGTGTGCCGCCGGGCGGGGGAGCGCTTCGTCCCCTTTGCCATCCCCCCCTCGGAACCCGACCCGTCGCGGGGCGTCTCGAGTGCGGAGCTCGCCCACTCGATCATGGAGGACAGCCGGGGGAGGATCTGGTTCGGCACCAGCGGGGGAGCCTACGTCTTCGACGGGAAGTCGTTCTCCAACCTCTCGGAGAAGGACGGTCTCTGCGGCAACACGGTGAACTGCATCCTGGAGGCTGGAAACGGGGACCTCTGGTTCGCCACCCACCACCACGGCGTCTGCCGCTACGACGGGAAGTCTTTCGTCGACGTCTCCGGGCCGGCGGGGTTGAAGGGCGCCGAGGTCTGGGACCTGTACCGGGACCACGCCGGAAACATCTGGTTCCCGGTCGAGAATGACGGCCTGTACCGCTACGACGGCCGGGAGTTCACCAACTTCGGCAAGGAGCAGGGGCTGGCGAGCACGGCGGTGCAGTGCACCTACCAGGACCGGGAAGGCCGGCTGTGGGCCGGGGGTTACCTGGGCCTCTTCCGGTTGGAAGGCCGGTCCTTCGTCGCCGTCACCCGGGACGGGCCGTGGCCCGCGCATGGGGGGCCTTGACGTTAAAGGGCGGTTGTTCAAGGAGATAGAAGGTCAGGAGCAAATTACTTAAGATAGTCAATCACGACATTGACTTTATCAATTAATTGAGGCATCATCACCACGTTGTAGGAGGTGGTGATGGATATTTCTCAAGCCAAGTGTCCCGATTGTGGCCGGCCCATGGCCATCCGGCGGACCTGGTGCCCCGACTGCGAAGTGACGGTGGAGGGGGAGATCGAGGTCTCCCCCCTGGGCCGGTTGAGCCTGGAGGACCAGCTCTTCGTCACCGCCTTCCTCCGGCATCACGGGTCGATCAAGAAGATGGAAAGCCTGTTCGACATCAGCTACCCGACGGTGAAGAACCGGCTCAACGCGGTGGTCCGGCAGCTGGACCTCCGCTTTGCCGGCGCCTCCCCCAACTCCCTCGTCCTGGAGCAGCTCTCGCGCGGGGAGATCACCGTGGACGAGGCCCTCGAGAGGTTGGGCTGATGCCGCCGGCCCTGCGGGTGCTTGGCGGGCTTCGCGGCACCCGCATCGACCTCCAGGGGCGCGACGCTTCCATGACCCTGCGGTTCGTTTGACGTACGAGTAAGGAGACGGCCATGTCCGAGGAACGCAAGAAGGTTCTGGCGATGCTCGCCGAGGGAAAGATCACCGCCGATGAGGCGGAACGCCTGCTGGAGAAGCTCGGTGACGAAGACGCCGGCGGCCGGGGGCAACGCCATCAGGGCGGCCGCCGCCACCGCCGGTTCAAGCACCTGCACATCGGCGCCGGGTCCCTGCCGGACGACGATCCGGAAGCCGCCGCCGGCACCGACAGGGGGAGCCCCGTAGCCTTTCCCAAGTACCTGCGGGTGGAGGTGCATAGCTCCAAGAACGACCGGGTGAGCGTTCGCGTGCCCTTCCGGCTCATCCGCACCGGCATCAAGCTCTCCACCATGCTGCCCCGGGATACCAACGCCAAGCTGGCCGAGAGGGGCATCGATCTGAGCGAGCTGGGGAAGCTGGAGGGCGAGGAGCTGGCCGAGGCCCTGCGCGAGCTCAAGGTGGACGTGGACTCCCCGAACGGCGACACCGTGCGGGTGTTCTGCGAGTAGGGGCACCTCGGCGACTCGGCGGTCTGCTCGTCGTCCCACTTCCTCGATGTCCTGGAGCTCGACAAGGAGGGATACCGCCGCCCCAGGTCGGGGGTGCTGGGGTCCCGTCACCGTGCCCTCAGCCCACGGTCGGCTCCAAGTTGTGTCTTACCGGGACGTTAGAGGATGCCCAGCTGCTGCAGCCTTCCCCTTGTTTTGCGATTTCATTTCAGTTATCTGCGGAGTTATGATGACATCCTCCGGCCGGCTGAGACCCCGAGACCCAAAATTCACGCAAGGGGATGCGCCATGCTCAACACCGCACGATTCGAGCGGCAGTTCATTCGGCTCTCCGCACTGATCCTCTTCGTCTCGTTGACCGCACTGCCCACCGCGTGCGGTCGCCTGACCGAGCCGCAGGTGCCGAATCCACGGGGCGTGGACGAGGCGGTCAAGCCGACGCCGGTGGTGGCCGTAGCCGGGGCTCCCATCGGCATCCCCGACTACTACGCGACACCGGAGGACGTGACGCTCACGGTGGACGCGCCGGGGCTGATGGCGAACGATCTGGACCCCGACGGGGACGAATTCATCGTGAGCAATTTCCTCTCCCCGAGTCACGGCACGCTGACCAGCATCGTGACCAACGGGGCGTTCGTCTACGAGCCGGAGCCGGGATTCGTGGGCACGGACACCTTCGTCTATACCCTCCGGGACGTCGGCGGCAACGCCTCCGAGCCCACCACGGTAACCATCGAGGTGGTACCGGATCCGAACCGGCCGCCCCTGGGGGCCCCCGATGCCTACGCCACTCCGGTGGATGTCACGCTCACGGTTCCCGCGCCGGGGCTGAGGGCGAACGATCTGGACCCCGACGGGGACGAATTCATCGTGAGCAACTTCCTGGCTCCGAGCCACGGCACGCTGACCAGCATCGTGACCAACGGGGCGTTCGTCTACGAGCCGGAGCCGGGATTCGTGGGCACGGACACCTTCGTCTACACCCTCCAGGACGCCCGCGGCGCCTTCGCCGAGCCGGAAAGCGTCACCATCGAGGTCCTGCCGGCGGGGAGCGGAAATCCCGTGGGCGTTCCCGACGCCTACCTTGCCTTCGTGGACCAGACGCTCACCGTGGCTGCGCCGGGGCTGAGGGCGAACGATCTGGATCCCGACGGGGATGAATTCATCGTGAGCAACTTCCTGGCTCCGAGCCACGGCACGCTGACCAGCATCGTGACCAACGGGGCGTTCGCCTACGAGCCGGAGCCGGGATTCGTGGGCACGGATGAGTTCACCTACACCCTGCGGGACGCCGGAGGCAACGTCTCCGGGCCCACCACGGTGACCATCCAGGTCCTCCCCGATCCCAACCGGCCGCCGCTGGGGGTGCCCGATGCCTACGCCACCCAGGTGGGCGTCACGCTCACGGTGGATGCGCCGGGGCTGAGGGCGAACGATCTGGACCCCGACGGGGACGATATCATCGTGAGCAACTTCCTGGCTCCGAGCCACGGCACGCTGACCAGCATCGTGACCAACGGGGCATTCGTCTACGAGCCGGAGCCGGGTTTCGTGGGCACGGATGGGTTCACCTACACCCTCCTGGACGCCCGCGGCGCCTTCTCCGGGCCGACCGCGGTGACCATCCTGGTCACCACCGGAGACGTGACTCCGCCGGTCATCACGCCGGCGGATTCGGTGATCACCCTCTGGCCCCCGAATCACAAGGTCCACGAGTTCCTCGTCTCCGACCTGGTCGCCGCGGTGACCGACGAGGGGCAGCCGGGGCTCTCCGTCGAGGACGTCGCCATCACCCGGGTGACCTGCGACGAGCCCGACGATGCCACCGGCGACGGCCACACCGTCGGCGATATGTCCATCGGCCCGAGGTGCGACTCGGTCGCCCTCCGGGCGGAACGGCAGGGCGACGGCAACGGGCGGGTCTACGCCGTCGACCTGGCGGTGGAGGACGACGGCGGCAACATCGCCGTGGTCACGGTGAAGATCCGGGTGCCCCTGGCGCCCGATCAGGCCGTCGTCGAGGACGCCCCGGTCAGGGCCGTCTACGGCGGCTGCGGGCCGGGAGCGCCGATGCTTCTGAGCCTCGTTCCGGCCCGGCCCGGGTCCTAAGGCGCGTCGCGGTTCCAGGTCCTGGAGCGCCTCGCCGGTGGAGCGGTGGAGGCCGTGGTCCCCCGGATGGGCCCGGCTTCCGCCTTCCCCGGTTCGGAGGGGTTGCCCCGCGGGGCCGCCGGTCAGGACGCGGGCCGGAACACCCCCTCCATCACCTGCAGGTCCCCGGTGTCGGTGTCCCGGGTGTAGACCACGCTCCGGCAGGTGGGTACAGTTTGAGGAAGTTAAGATACTGCATCAATTTCCCCACCCGGGGGAATGCCGAGGCGGGGTGCACCCATGCCGGCCTCGGTGCGTTAAGCTGGAAGAAGCCGTTCCCCGGCGGAACGGATTGAATCGTCCCCGGGCCGAAACACTTATTCAAGGAGCCAGCCATGACCAGGACCTTGTCCAAGACCACGCCCAAGTCCCCGCAAGACACCCCGCACAAGACCATGCGCGCCGCCGCCCTCGACCGTTTCGGCGGCGTGGAGGGCCTCGATCTGAAGTCCCTCCCCGTTCCCGAGCCCGGCCCCGACCAGGTCCTGATCCGGGTCGAGTCGGCGGGCCTGGGACGCTGGGACGCCGCCGAGCGCGAAGGCGTCTTCGCCCGGATGTCGGGGACCGACCCCGAGTTCCCCTACGTGCTCGGCTCCGAGGGCGCGGGGACGGTGGTCGCGGTGGGCGAGAACGTGAGCCGCTTCCACGAGGGCCACGCGGTGTACGGCGTGATCATGCAGCGGAGCCCCAAGGGCGGATTCTGCGCCGAGTACGCGGCGCTGGACGCGGACCGGACCTGGCCCGTGCCCCGGGGCCTGTCCATCCTCCAGGCCGGAGCGCTCCCCATCGACCTCGCCACCGCCTGGCGCGGCCTGAAGGACGTCCTCCAGCTCACCGAGGACGACACCCTGTTGATCTTCGGGGCCGCCGGCGGGATCGGCCACCTAGCCCTCCAGCTGGCCAAGCGGGTCGGGGCGCGGGTGTTCGCGGTGGCTTCGGGCCGGGACGGCGTGGCCCTCTGCCGGCGCCTCGGCGCCGACGAGGCGGTGGACGGCCGCGGGGAAGGCGTGACCGAGGCGGCCAGGGACTTCGCGCCGGGCGGGATCGACGCGGCGCTCCTCACCGCCGGGGGAGAGGCGGCCGAGCGGGCCCTGAAATCGGTGCGGGACGGGGGGCGCGTCGCCTATCCCCACGGAGTGCAGCCCGAACCGGGCGGACGCGAGGGCGTCCGCCCGGAGGGGTACAGCGCCAGCTACGATCCCGGGTTCATGGAGGAGCTGAACCGCATGATCGAATCCGGCCCCTTCCAGGTGCACGTGGACCGCACCTTCCGATTGGAGGAGATCGCCGAGGCCCACCGGACGCTGGACGATCACTACCTGGGCCGGATCGCGGTGCGGCCCGCGCGGATCTAGCCCGCCGTCGAAGCGCCGGCTCCGGCCGCGTTCGGAGCGCCCCCGCGCCGGCCCTACCGGTAGAGCGCCTTCACCCGGCCCCAGGTGGCCGGGAGCGCCGGCACCGGGCCGTCGCAGAAGGAACACCCGGTCAGGAGCAGGGTGTAGCCGTAGGCGTTGGGCGGCGAGGGCGGATACGACCACTGGGTGAGCGGGGCCGGGGCGCCGGGTCCGTCGGGCGCGGTCTCGGACGGGTCGGCGGGGGGGCTCCAGATGCTCCCCAGCGCGCTCACCGCCTCGGCCTCGCTCCCCGAGATGCCCAGGTAGTAGAGCCCCGGGCCGGGGACGAAGGTGGAGGTGACCCCGGTGTAGCCCGAGGTGCACCCGTCGTCGGCGGCCACCCCGTACCCGTTGGCGTCGAATAGCCAGACGTCGTTGTCGGCGAAGGCGGTGCAGTAGAAGAGCGCGGAGAAGGACGACGGGTCGGTGATCCGGATGCAGTAGAGATCCACGTCGGTGTCGGACTGGAGCTGGCCGGTGATGGAGTCCAGGGTGCCCGAGCCGAGGGTCTCCTGGGCCGACACCGGCAGTTCCCCGGCGTCGCCGGACTCGGTCCAGGTAGCGGCGAAAAGGGGACGGGAGAGGAGGCATCCCAGCGCGAGCGTCGAGAACAACACGAACCGGCGGAACGAGCGATGGCGAGGCAGCATGGCAACCTCCGGGGTGGGGGGATGGCACCCGGGGGGCGAGACGGTACGGCCCCGGGGTGGCGGCATGGTAGCAGAAGGCGGCGGTCCAGGGAGTTCCACCGGCGGGTAATCCAATACGAGATAACAACTTGCCGGGACGAGGTTGGCCGTCCGGAAGCTCTCCACTAGAGTAATTCCCTGTTTTCATCCACCGTACCGGAGACCGCCCATGCTCGGACGCACCCTCGGCCACTACACCCTCAACGCGAAGCTCGGCGCCGGAGGCATGGGAGAGGTCTACCGGGCGCGGGACGAGCGCCTGGGCCGGGACGTGGCCCTCAAGGTGCTGCCCGAGACCCTGGCCGGCGACCCGGACCGCCTGGCCCGCTTCGAGCGCGAGGCCCGCACCGTGGCCGGGCTCAGCCACCCCAACATCGTCACCCTCTTCTCCATCGAGGAGGAGGGCGGCGTGCGCTTCCTCACCATGGAGCTGGTCGACGGGCAGGGCCTGGACACCCTGGTCGCTCCCGGGGGCCTGCCCGTGTCCCGGGTGCTGGAGCTGGGCATTCCCCTTGCCGAGGCCCTGGCCGCCGCCCACCAACGGGGGGTGGTGCACCGTGATCTCAAACCGGCCAACGTCATGGTGACCCCCGACGGCCGGGTGAAGGTGCTGGACTTCGGTCTGGCCAAGCTGGCCGAGGCCGGCCCGGAGGTGGAGGCCACCCAGGTCGTGACCCTGGAGGCGCCCATCTCCGGCGCCGGGCAGCTTCTCGGCACCGTGCCCTACATGGCCCCCGAGCAGATCCGGGGGGAGATGGTGGACGCCCGGGCCGATCTCTTCGCCCTCGGCGTCGTCCTCTACGAACTCGCTACCGGGCGGAGGCCCTTCCGCGGGGACTCCCTGGCCGACATCAGCTCGGCCATACTTCGCGACCGGCCGGAGCCCCTGCGTGAGGTGCGCGCCGCCCTTCCCCGGGATCTGGATCGCATCGTGGCCCGGTGCCTGGAGAAGGACCGCGAGCGGAGGTTCCAGACCGCCAAGGACGTGCGGAACGAGCTGGAGATCCTCCTCATGGAAGGCGTCCCGGCGGGCCCTACGCTCGATCTCCCGCAGGAGGCCGGGCCCAGCTCCGAGGTCCCCTCGGTGGCCGTGCTCCCCTTCGCCAACCGAAGCCGGGACGAGGAGGACGAGTACTTCTCGGACGGGCTGGCCGACGAGATCCTGAGCGTGCTGGCCAAGATCCGCGGGCTCCGGGTGGCCGCGCGCACCTCCTCTTCCGTGTTCAAGGGGAAGGCGGTGACCATCGCCGAGGTGGGGAAGGCGCTGAACGTGGCCACCGTGCTCGAGGGGAGCGTGCGCAAGGCGGGGAAGCGGGTGCGCATCGCGGTCCAGCTGGTGAAGGTGGCCGACGGCTATCCGCTCTGGTCGGAGACCTACGACCGTACCCTCGAGGACATCTTCGAGGTCCAGGACGACATCGCCCGGTCGGTGGTGAAGGAGCTCCGCACCACCCTGCTCGGCGAGACCCCGGACTCGGCGGCCAGCGGAGAGGCCCGGGCCGAGGTGGCCGCGGCGGCCCGGGGCCGGGGCCGGAACCCCGAGGCCCACCGGCTCTACCTCCAGGCCAAGCACCTGGCCGACCGCATGAACCCCGACGACGGGGCGCGGGTGGAAGAACTTCTCGCCCGGGCCCTGGATCTGGATCCGGAGAACGCCGCCGCCTGGACGGTCCTGGCCCGCTCGCGCATCGACGCGGCCAGCTACGGCTGGGACGACGTGCACGAGGGGTTCACCCGGGCCCGGGAGGCCCTGGACCGCGCCCTGGCCATCGAGCCCGATCTTCCCGAGGTCCAGGTCATCCTCAGCCGCATCCGCCGGCTCTACGAGTGGGACTGGGAGGGGGCGGAAGCGGCGGCCCGCCGGGCGCTGGAACTGGCTCCGGGCCAGGCCGAGACGCTGCGGGAGGTGGGCGCCCTGGCCCAGGCCCTGGGCCGCCTGGAGGAGGCGGAACCGCTCCTGCGGCGCGCGGCGGAGCAGGATCCGCTGAGTGCCGCGGCCTACTCCCAGCTCGGCTACCTGTACCGGGCCATGGGGCGCCGGCGGGAGAGCGTGGACGCCTACCGGAAGTCGCTGGAACTGGCCCCGCAACGGGTCGCAGTGCGGCATGCGCTGGGCCTGCTTTTGGCCGAGGATGGACGGTTCGACGAGGCGCTGGCCGAGTGCGACCTGGAGCCCGCGGCCTGGGCCCGGCTCACCGCCCGGGCCATCGTTCTCTTTCGCGCCGGCCGGACCGCCGAGGCGGCGGCGGCGGCCCGGGAGCTGGAGGAGGAGCACGCCGGCCACTCGGCCATCCAGCTCGCCGCGGTGGCCGCGGTGCACGGGGACGCGGATGCCGCCTTCGCCTGGCTCGACCGCGGTTTCGCCCAGCGGGACCCCGGGCTCGGCCAGCTGAAGGTCGAACCCACCGTGAGATCCCTCCACCGCGATCCCCGCTGGCCGGCGCTGCTCCGGCGCGTCGGGCTGCCGGTCTAACCGCTCCAACCCGGCGGACCCCTGGCCCGCGAAACTTCCGGGCCCCGGCGAAATCCCTTGACTCCGCCCTAGGTGTACTAGTACACATAGTACACCATGTTGCCCTTCAAGCTGGAACTCCAGCCCGGCCGGTCGGTCTATCAGCAAGTCGTCTACGAGGTTGAGAAGGCGATGGTCTCCGGCCGGCTCCGCCCCGGGGACCGCTTCCCCTCGGTCCGGAGCCTGAGCCGGGAGCTCCGGATCAACCCCAACACCGCCCACAAGGTGGTGGCCGCCCTCACCGCCGACGGCCTCCTGGAGGTGCGCCCGGGGATCGGGACGGTGGTGGCGCCGGCGCCTCGGGCCGGCGTGGCGGAACGCCGGGCGCTCTTGAAGGAGCCGCTGGAGCGGCTGGTGGTCGAGGCCAAGAAGCTGGGGCTGGAGCTCGGCGACGTGACCGAGGCCCTGGACGAGCACTGGAACCGGCTGACCGGGAGCGAGGAGACGAACTCATGAGCCCTTCCATCGAGACCCGTGCCCTCACCCGCCGCTTCGGCCGCACCACGGCCGTGCGGGACCTGGACCTGGTCGTGCCGGCCGGCTGTGTGTTCGCCCTCATGGGCCCCAACGGCGCCGGCAAGTCCACCACCATCAAGCTCCTCCTGAACCTCCTGGAGCCGACCTCGGGGGAGGCCCGGGTGCTGGGAACCGGATCCCGCCACCTGCAGGCGGCGGACTTCGCCCGCATCGGGTACGTCTCCGAGGAACAGGAGTTCCCGGACTGGATGAGCGTGGAGAGCCTGGTGGCCTACCTGCGCCCCTTCTATTCCACCTGGGACGACACCTTCTGCGACCGGCTGATTCGGCAGTTCGCGCTCCCCGGCGACCGGCCCGTCGCCTCCCTCTCCCGGGGCATGCGGATCAAGGCCCGCATGGTGGCCGCCCTCTCCTTCCGGCCCCGGCTCCTGGTCCTGGACGAGCCCTTCGGCGGACTGGATCCGCTGGTCCGGGACGAGATCATCGACGGCATGCTGGACCTGGCCCAGGAGGACGGCTGGACCATTCTCGTCTCCTCCCACGACATGAACGAGCTGGAGCGGCTGGCCGACCGGGTGGGGTTCCTGGACAAGGGGAGCCTCCTTTTCTCCGAGGAGACCGCCTCCCTCCTCGACCGCCATCGCGAGGTGGCGGTGACCCTGGACGCGGCTCCGGCCGGCCACCCGGACCCGCCGCTCCCCGGGGCATGGCTGGACGCGACCCGGAGCGAGCGCGCGATCCGCTTCGTGGACTCCGCCTTCGACGAGACCGGGACCCCGGCCAGGGTCCGCGCGCTCTTCCCCCGCTCCGGGGAGATCTCCGCCGTTCCGATGTCGCTCCGTTCCATCTTCGTGGCCCACGCCCGATCCCTTCGCGCGGAGGTGTCCTCATGAACCTCGTTGCCGTCCGTACCGCGGAAACGCAATCCGCCGCCCGGCCCCGGAGCCTCGTCCTCCACCAGGTGGCCAAGGATCTTCGCCGCCACCGGTGGATGCTGGCCGGCTGGTTCACGCTCCTGGGCGCCGCGGTCTGGTTCTTCGGGAGCTTCCGCGACGTGATTATCGACCTCGGCTACGGGGCCGGCTTCGTCCTGGACCTGCTCGCCGTCCTGGTCACGGCCCGCATCGTCTTCGAGGATCCCCTGGCCGGAAGCGGGCACGTCTTCTGGCGCACCCTGCCGCTCGGGCGGAGCACGCTCCTCTGGAGCCGGTTGCTCCTCCTCGCCCTGGTGGTGGTGCTGCCGGTGATGGCCGGCCAGTTCCTGGCCCTGGTCCGGCTCCGGATCCCCGGGGACCAGATTCCCGCCTCCCTCGCCTCCGCGCTTCTCTGGGAGTCGGCCCTGATCGTCTCCTATGCGCTCCTGGCCACCCTGGTCCGGGGGGCGCTCCGCTACCTGGGGGCGGCGGTGCTGGTCACCCTGGGACTCCTGCTCGTGGTCATGTTCCTGACCCAGCGGAGCCGGCCCCTGAACGACCTGGTGGCGCGGTTCGCGGACTGGGGCGCGGCGCCCACCGTCCTGGCCCTGGTCGTGGGATCGAGCCTCCTCGTGCTCCGCTACCTGGCCGGACCGCGGCGGTGGCTTCCGCTCTTCTGGGGTGGGACGGTGGTAGTGGTGGCCTCGTTCTGGGTGGGACTCATCGGCACCGGAATGAACCCGCACCCTCCGGTGGCGCGTCACGCACCGTCCGCCGAGGCCCCGGCGGGGCTGTTCGACCTCGACGTGCGGCTGGAGCCGAGGCCCGGAGCCTCGGACGGTTCGGGCACCCTGGTGCGGGGAGGCGACGGCCTGTTCGGATCGCTGGTCACCGGACCCGCCCCCGATTCCTGCGCCCTGGTTCCGGGGGCCGTGCGGAGCCGGATCCGCTTCCCGGAGGGGAAGGACTGGGTGCTCGATCAGACCGGGCTGCCCTGGCTCGTCAACGCGGAACCGGCCTACGAGCGGGTCCTCGGCCTGCCCGGCGCCGGGGAAGATCACCTGATGGTGCAAGTGGCCCGGGTGCCGGAGACCGCGGGGGGGCTGGACGATTCGCTGCGGCGCGGCACGCTCACCGCGGAGCTGACCCTGGACGGGTACCGGTTCCGGCCGGGGCCGTCGTTTCCCCTCCGGCGGGGAGCCGGGGAGACGGTGGGAAGGTTCGCGGTGCAGGTGGTGCGGGCGGACACCGACGCTCGCGGGACCATTCGGATCGCGGTCCGGACGGGCCGGTTCCGGCATGCCGGGGAGGCTCCGAGGCCGTCGCCTCCGGTGGGGATGGCGGTGGAGTTCGCCGACGGGGAGCGATCCTGGCTCGGATTCAACGCCAGTTCGTCCACCATCCGGCTGCTGGTCGGCTGGCCGAGGCTGGTGGTCCACCAATCCGTGCTGAATCTCGTGCAGCCTTCCAGTAACCGCCCGGACTTACCGGCGGGTCGTGACCTGGACGGCGCCCGGGTGCTCACCTCCACCGCCGCCTACCTGGGGAGCGTGGACCGCACCTTCCGCGTCGAGAACTTCCGCCCCGGGGAGTGGTAGGGCCCGGGCGGTCGCGACCGCTTCGGCATACCTTCCCGATGCGCTACACTCCCCCCGCCCCGGCCCGCCCGGCCGGGGCGGGAGCATTTCCGGCATGCCCACCTACACCACCGCCTGTCCCCGAAACTGCTACAGCACCTGCACCATGAAGGTGCAGGTGGAAGACGGCCGTCTGCGCCGGATCGAGCCCCACCCCGACAACCGGGCCACCCCCGAGGGCGTGTGCCTGAAGGGGTTGAGCTATGTGGAGCGGGTGACCTCTCCGGACCGCCTGCTCCATCCCCTGGCCCGGGACCCCCGCACCGGCGCCTTCGCCCGCGTCTCCTGGGACGAAGCCCTGGACCGGATCGCGGAGAAGCTCGCCGCGCTCCGGCGCGACCCCGGGCCCCAGAGCGTGCTCTACTACACCGGATCGGGCACCAAGGGACTCATGAACGGCCTCGGGGCGGCGTTCTGGAGGCTCTACGGGGGCTACACCACCACCTACGGCGACCTCTGCTGGCCGGCCGGCCTGGAGGCTACCCGGCTCACCCTGGGCGACAACAAGCACAGCGCCCCCTGGGACCTGGCCCACGCCCGGCTCATCGTGCTCTGGGGGAAGAACGCGGCCGAGACCAACATCCACCAGACCCGGTTCATCGACGAGGCCCGGGCGGCGGGGGGGAAGCTGGTGGTGGTGGACCCGCGCCGGACCGCGAGCGCGGACCGGGCCGACCTCCTGATCCAGCCCCGGCCCGGCTCCGACGGCGCCCTGGCCCTGGCCGTGGCCCACGTGCTGATCCGCGAGCACGCGGTGGACCGCGACTTCGTCGAGCGTCACGTCCTCGGGTACGAGGCGTTCGCGGAACTGGCCGCCGCCTGGCCCCCCGAGCGCGGGGCCGCGGTCAGCGACGTTCCCGCCCCCTACATCGAGAAGCTGGCCGGGCTCTTCGCCGCCCACCGTCCCGCCACCGTGGCCGCGGGCTACGGCATGCAGCGCTACACCAACAGCGGGCAGACCCAGCGGGCGCTCATCGCCCTGGTGGCCATCACCGGGAACCTGGGCCGGCCGGGGGCGGGATGGCAGTTCGCCAACCTCCAGACCGCGGTCTTCGACAGCGTGAAGGATCCCATCGCCTTCTACCCGCCGGAGACGCCCGACGGGGTGGCCCGGGTCTCCATTTCCACCGCCCGCCTGGGCCGGGACATGCTGGCCGCCCGGGACCCGGAGCTGCGCATGCTCTGGGTGGAACGGGGGAACCCGGTGACCCAGAACCCCGAGACGGCCAAGGTGCTGGAGGCGATCCGGGGGCTGGACTTCCGCGTGGTGGTGGAGCAGTTCATGACCGACACCGCCCGGGAGGCGGACCTGGTCCTTCCCGCCAAGACCCTGTTCGAGCAGAGCGACGTGATCGGGGCCTACTGGCACCCGTACCTCCAGCTCAAGCAGAAGGTGCTGGAGCCGCCGGGAGAGGTGAAGCCGGAGAGCGAGATCTACCGGCTCCTGGCCGGGCGGCTGGGGCTGGATCCGGACGCGGTGGCCGCGGCCTTTCCCGGGCCGGCCGACGCCGAGGTCGAGGCCTGGCTGGAGCGGCGCCTGGAGCCTTTCCCCGAGCTCACCCTGGAGCGGCTCCGCCGGGGGCCGGTGCTCGCCCCCGGCCACGAGGAGGTAGCCTTCGCCGACCTGCGGTTCCCCACCCCGTCGGGGAGGATCGAGCTGCGTTCGGAGGAGGCGGCCCGCCGCTGGGGGGCGGATCCTCTCCCGGTCTACGTGGAGCCGGAGGAGTCGGTGCGGCGGGAGTCGCCGGAGTCGGCGAAGTATCCCCTCTATCTGATGACCCCCAACACCAAGAACCGCATCCACTCCCAGTTCCAGAACCTGCGCATGATCCGCGCGGTGAGCCCGGGGCCGTTCCTGGACATGCACCCCGAGGACATGGCCGGGCGGGGGCTGACCGAGGGGGCCCGGGCCCGGGTCTTCAACGACCGGGGGGCGCTCACCCTGCCGGTGCGGGTGGACCGGGGGCTGAAGCCGGGCTGCGTGGCGGTGACCAACGGGTGGTGGATCACCGAGGGGGGCACGGTGAACGTGTGCTCGAAGGGCCGCGAGACCGACATGGGCCACGGCGCCGCCTTCCACGACACCCTGGTCCAGGTGGAGCCGGCGTGACCCCGGGGGAGCGGGCGTGAGCGTCCGCGAGCGCCCTCGGCGGCCCCGGGAGCGCCGCCGGCCGCGGTCCAGGGGTTCGCCCTGGACCTGAACCGCTGCACCGGGTGCGCCGCCTGCCGGCTGGCCTGCTCCATCGAGAACGAGCTGGGCCCGGAGCGAAGCTGGCGGCAGGTCGTCACCTTCAACGAGCCGCGCCGGCCCGGGGTGCCCACCTACCACCTCTCCCTGGCCTGCAACCACTGCGCCGACGCCCCCTGCCGCGAGGCCTGCCCCGCCCTGGCCATCGCCAAGGACGCGGCCACGGGGATCGTGAAGATCGACGCCGGGAAGTGCCTGGGCTGCCGCTACTGCACCTGGGCCTGCCCCTACGGAGCGCTCCGCTACGACGAGGCCGCCTCGGTCATGACCAAGTGCACCTTCTGCGATCACCGCCTGGCCGAGGGGCTGGAGCCGGCCTGCGTCACCGCCTGCCCCACCGGCGCCCTCACCCGGGGGGACCTGGACCGGCTTCCCGGCGCGGACCGGGTGCCGGGGTTCACCGACACCCGGGTGCGCCCCTCCGTTCGCTTCGCGCCGCTCCGCGGCGAGGGCACGGCCCCCGAGTCGAGCCTGGCCCCGCCTCCGCCCGGGGATGCCCCTCCGCCGCCCGGCGGCTTGCTGCTCCCGCCCGGCGGCTTTCCGGACGCGGACGAAGCCCCGGCCATCACCCCGCGGGGGGAGTGGCCGCTCCTCGTCTTCACCCTGCTCGCCGCGGTCCTGGCCGGCTGGCTCCTGGCCGCGAGGCTGGCTCCGGTGGGGGTCTCCCCGGCGGCCTTCCTGGTTCTGGGCGCGGCGGGGATGGCCGTGAGCACCCTCCACCTGGGCCGCAAGGAGCGCGCCTGGCGCGCGGTGCTGAACCTCCGCCGCTCCTGGTTGAGCCGGGAGATCGCCGGGTACGGAGCGTTCTTCGGGACCGGCCTCCTGTGGTTCGTGGCCGGGTCTCCCGCTCCCTGGGGCTGGGTGCCGGTGCTCCTCGGCCTCGGCACGCTCCTGGCCATGGACCGGGTCTACGATCCCGTCCGCGCCGGCGGGGCCCGCCCCGTTCACAGCGCCGACGTGCTCCTCACCGGGCTCCTGGTGGCCGGGGTGCTGGCCCACCTCGCGGTTCTCGCCGGCGCCCTCGCCCTGGTCAAGACCGCGCTCTACCTGCGGCGGAAGCTCCGCTTCGCCGACGCCGGGGAGCCGCCGCGCGCGGCCGCGGGCGCGCTCCGGATCGGCCTCGGCGTGCTCGCCCCCGCGCTCCTCTGGACGGTGGCCCCGGCCGGGGGGCTCCTGGTCCTGGTGCTGGCCGGGGAGGTGGGGGACCGGGTCGAGTTCTACCTGGAACTCCGGGTCCGCACCCCGCGGGACCGCGTTCGCCGGGATCTGGATGCTCAAGTCCAATTTCAATCGGATCAAGCACTCCTGGACCGGGCCCCGGGGATCGTCTAGATTCCTCCCGACACAATCCCTCCTTTATTCCCACGCCTGAGCCGGGGGCCGACCCATGAGCGATCAGCTTTTCCACTACAGCATCCTGGACAAGATCGGCGAAGGCGGCATGGGCGTGGTCTACCGGGCCAGCGACTCCAAGCTGGGCCGGGAGGTGGCGCTGAAGGTGCTGCCGCCCGCCTTCACCGAGGACCCCGAGCGCCTGGCCCGCTTCCGCCGCGAGGCCCAGGTCCTGGCCTCGCTCAACCATCCCCACATCGCCGCCATCTACGGCCTGGAGGAGACGGAGAAGGGCCAGGCCCTGGTCCTGGAGCTGGTGGAGGGACCCACCCTGGAGGACCGCATCCGGGCCGCGGCCCTCCCGGCGGAGGAAGCGCTTCGGATCGCGGTCCAGATCGCCGACGCCCTCGACGCCGCGCACCAGCGCGGGATCGTCCACCGCGACCTGAAGCCGGCCAACGTGAAGCTCACCTCCGAGGGCCGGGTGAAGGTGCTGGACTTCGGGCTGGCCAAGGCGCTGGAGGGCGACCGTCCCCTGGAGGGCTCCGGCCTCACCACCCAGTCGCCCACCATCACCGGGGCCATGACCGGGGCCAACGTGATCCTGGGCACCGCCGCCTACATGGCCCCCGAGCAGGCCCGCGGCCAGGAGGTGGACAAGCGCGCCGACATCTGGGCCCTGGGGGTGATCCTCTTCGAGATGCTCGCCGGCCGGCGCCTCTTCACCGGGGAGACCATTTCCGACACCCTGGCCTCGGTGCTCAAGACCGATCCCGACTGGGACCGCCTCCCCGCGGAGACGCCGCCCCGCGTCCGGCGCCTGCTCCGCCGCACCCTCCAGCGCGACCCCGCCCGCCGCCTCCGCGACGTGGGGGACGTCCGGCTGATCCTGGAGGAGGTCCTGGCCGGGGATACCGGGGAAGCGCCCGCGGCCGCGGCCGCCCCGGAGCGCCGCTCCCCCCGCGCCTGGATGTTCTCGATCGGAGGGGCCGCGCTCCTCGCCGCCGCCCTCACCGGGTCGGTGGCCTGGCTCTCCCGGCCCGCCGCCCCCGAGGCCCCGGTGCGCCGCTTCGAGCTGCCCGTGGACGACGCCGCCCTGTCCCTGGCCAGCGGCACCACCCTGGCCCTCTCCGCCGACGGCAGCCGCCTGGCCTACACCAGCCAGGGGAAGCTCTGGATCCGGGAGATGGCCCTCCTCGATGCGCGCCCGGTGCCGGGGAGCGACGGGGCGATGTGCCCCTTCTGGTCCCCGGAAGGGGAGTGGATCGGCTTCCTGGCCCACGGCAAGGTGTGGAAGTGGCCCCTGTCCGGGGGCGACCCCACCGTGGTGTGCGAGATGTCCGAGGCGGCCTCGGTGGCCGGCGGCGGGGCGTGGCTCGAGGACGGGCGGATCCTCTTCTGCTCGGGCGACGGTCCCCTCTACGAGGTGCTGGACCGGGGCGGCGATCCCAAGGTGGTGGCGGAGCCGGACACCACCGAGGACGACTTCCACAACGTGTCCGTGCTGCCCGACCGGCGGGGAGCGGTGTTCGTGGTCCACCGCAAGCAGGGGGGCTACGACACCATCGATGCCTGGCACGACGGGGCCCGGAAGCAGGTGCTCCGGATGCCGGACCAGAGCCTGGAGTTCCCCGTGGTCTCGGCCGGGGGCATGCTCCTCTTCTACCGCACGCCCTTGAACCGGGGACTCTGGGCCCAGCCCGTTTCCCTCTCCAACTACGAGCCGGCCGGGGAGCCCTTCCTGGTCCTTCCCGAGGTGGGCAATCCCAGCGTGGCCGAGGACGGGACCCTGGTCTACGTCCGGGGAAGCGCGAGCCGGATGACCCGCCTGGTCTGGATCGACCGGAACGGCCGGGTGGGGGATCCCATCGGCGACCTCCAGCAGATGTACCCGAACCCGCGCCTGGCCCCGGACGGCCGCCGGGTGGCCGTCCGCTCCACCGAGGGGGACGACCGGGACATCTGGATCCACGACGCGGTGCGGGGGACCCGGACCCGCCTCACCTTCGAGGCCGATCTCCAGTCCTACCCCTACTGGTCCCCGGACGGGCAGTGGCTTTACTACCAGACCGGCACCGGTAACGAGCCCAGGATCATGGTCCGCCGGAGCGACGGCACCGGCACCCCCCGGGAACTGGTCACCGGCGGCTACTTCTCGGTTTCCGCGGACGGGGCCTACCTGCTCTACACCGCCTACAACGGCAAGGAATGGGACCTCTGGTACGCCCCCCTCGGCCCCGACGCCACCCTGTCCGGGGACCCGGTCCTCTTCCTCCAGACCACCGTCTCCAACTACTGGCCCCAGCTCGCCCCCAACGGGAAGTACCTGGCCTACCTCTCCGCCGAGTCCGGCCACGACGAGGTCTACATCAAGGAGTTCCCCAGCGGCCAGGGCAAGTGGCAGGTCTCCACCCAGGGCGGATTCTGGCCCCGGTGGAGCGGAGACGGCTCCGAGCTCTTCTACGTCCGAGGGAACGACCTCATCACCGTTCCCGTGAGCTACGAGCCCACCCTCGCCCTGGGCGCGCCCCGGGTGCTCTTCACCCACGCCCCCAGCGGCGTCCAGCGGATCCTGGGTTGGCCCGACGCCTTCGACGTCACCCCCGACGGCCAGCGGTTCGTGTTCCTCCAGTCCGCCGACGACGAGGCGGACGCGGTGGACCCCGCCCTGGTGGTGGTCCAGAACGCCGCCCGGGAGCTGGCCGCGGCGCGGTAGGCGCCGGGGCCTCGGGGGGACGGGCGGCGCGGTTCCCGGAGGCCGGACGCGGGGGGCTGTGCTAGGGTGGTTGGTCACGAAACCGACCGATCACCGACCGTTGAGGACCTGACGATGCCCGCCCTTCCGCCGCGCCGCTCCCTTCGCCGCCGAGTCCGCTTCCTTTCCGGGGCCGCCGTCGTGGCCCTCGCCCTGGCCGCCTTCGCGCCCTCTCCCGGCCGCGGCGTCCGCACCGCCGAGGCCGACTGCCCCGCCCCCGGCACCGTGCTCTTCCCCGGGGTGAAGGGGGCGGCGCTGCAGGAGAGCCTGCGCGTGCACTACCGGCCGCCGGTGAACCTCTCCTACGCCGGCGCCCGCGACGTGCTCTACACCCTGATCGACAACCACGACGGCCAGCTCAGCGGCATCTACACCGGCTTCACCATTCCCCTCGATCCCGACGATCCCAGTCCGCGGGCCACCGCCTTCGCCCGGGGCATCAACGCCGAGCACACCTGGCCCCAGAGCAAAGGGGCGGGGAACCTGCCCGCCGAGGCGGACATGCACCAGCTCCGGCCGAGTGAGATCACCGCCAACGGCGACCGGGGCTCCTTCCCCTTCGCCGAGATCCCCGACGACGAGACCGACGTGTGGTACCGGGACAACCTGAAGACCACCACCCCGGACCCGGGGCACGAGGACGAGTACAGCGAGCTGGACCGGAGCTACCCGGGCACCGTCTACGACGGCCGCTGGGAGCCGCGGGAGTCGGTGAAGGGGGACGTCGCCCGGGGGATGTTCTACTTCTACACCGTGTACCGGTCCGAGGCCGACGCCGCCGACCCCGCCTTCTTCGGGGTGCAGAAGAACGATCTCCGGTCCTGGACCCTGGCCGACCCGGCCGACGACGCCGAGTACGCCCGCACCTGCGCCATCGCCCCCTACCAGGGCGACCGCCCCAACCCCTTCGTCATCGACCCCTCCCTGGTCGACCGGGCCTACTTCCCCGACACCGCGGTGCGGCTGGCCTCCTTCCGGGCTCAAGCCGGGGAGGGGGCGGTGCGCCTGGTCTGGGAGACCTCCCGGGAGGACGGCCACGCCGGCTTCCACGTGCTGCGGGCGGTGGGGAACGCGGAAACCCGGCTCACCCCCGCGCTCCTCGGCCCCGGCCCCCGCTACGCGTTCGTGGATCGCACCGGAGAGCCGGGGACGGTCTACGGCTACTGGCTGGAGGCGGTGGACCGGGACGGCGGCCGCGAACGTTTCGGCCCCCGCATCGTGCGCTTCCCCGACCCGGGCTTCGCGGTCCGGGTCCTGGGAAACCCCATGCGGGCGGGCGAGAGCGTGCGGGTGGAGGTGGACGGGGCCGGCGGCGCGCCGGTGGCCGCCGCGCTCTACGATCTTTCCGGGCGCCGGGTGCGCGCCTGGCCCGAGGCCCCGGTGGACGCGGTGACCTGGGACGGCCGGGGCGGGGACGGCGCCGAGGCCGCGCCGGGGGTCTACTTCCTCAGGGTCACCGCCGGCGGAAGCTCGCGGGCGGTGCGGCTGGTGCGGGTGCGCTGAGCGGCTTCTTCGGGACTTTGGTTGGCGCGGCCGTTTCGCCCCGCGACTCCTCGGCATTTGCGCGGTCTCGCCCCCGCTCGCGTCGACGGGTCCCCCTGGCGCAGGGGACTTTCCCAGACTTCACCGCGGCGTTGCGCCAGGCCCATCTTCCGCGCCCGGGGGCGAGGCCCGCTGTCGGCCAACCTCTGCCGTGGGCTCTCCGGTCGCGGGGCGGCCGCGGCCGGTGGAAGAGGCCGGCCGTGTCGAGCGCCAGCTCGAACACAGGGCTGTTCCCCAGGGAACGGGCTGCATCCAAAGAAGTCCAACGCCAAGGTTTGAGAAGAATGCGCACCCGGGTACCAAGCCGGGGTTGCGGTCATTCCCCGAGTCGGCGCCGAAGTCCACCGACGCCCGGCCGTCGTCGATCGCGTAGCCGTGGGCGTGCCCGGGATGGTTCATCCCGGCCGGGGACATCGAAAGCCCCACCGGTTCCTGCTATGATCCCGGTCCCCTCCCCCCCGGTCCGCCCGGATGGACGCATGAAAAATCGCCTGCTTCCCCTCGTCCTGATCCTGCTCTTCGGCGTGGCGGGACCCGGCCCGGCCGGGCTGCCGCCGGGTTCCCGCTCCGGCAGCGCCGCCGCCGATCCCGCCCCGGACGACGCCATGGACCGTGCCCGGGCCGCGGCCCGGGACGCCGCCGCCGCCTACCGGGACGGGGACTTCTCCCGGGCGGCGCGCCGCTTCGGCGAGGCGGTCTCGCTCCGCCCCCACCACCCGACCCTGATCTACAACCTGGCCGCGACCGAGGCCCGGATCGGGGAGGACCGGGCGGCCCTGGCCCTGCTGCGGCGGCTGGCCGCGATGGGGGTGGCCCTGGACCCGGGCGGAGACCCGGATTTCGCCTCCCTGCGGGGGTCGACGGCGTTCGAGGAGGTGTCGGCGGCCCTGGCCCGGAACGGGGATCCGGTGGGGGAGAGCGGGACGGTGCTCGCCCTCTCCGAGCCCGGCTTCATCCCCGAGGGGGTGGCCTACGATCCGGTGCGCGATGCGCTCTTCCTGGGGAGCGTGCACCGGGGCCGGATCCTCCGCGTCCACCGGGGCCGGCCGGAGCTCTTCGCCGACGGCGGCGACGGCCTGTGGTGCGTGATGGGTATGCAGGTGGACCCCCAGCGGGGGCTCCTCTGGGTGTGCACCTCCGCCGCCGAATTCGGGGCGGGCGTTCCCGAGGCCGACCGGGGCCGGGCGGCGCTGATCGCCTTCGACTGCGCGAGCGGGAGGACGGTGCGGCGCGCCGAGCCGCCCCCGGCCGAGGAAGGCCACTGGTTCGGCGACCTCTGCCTGAGCCCGGCCGGCGACGTCTACGTCACCGACAGCCGGACGCAGGAGATCTGGGTCCTGCGGCACGGCGCCGGGAGCCTGGAACGCTTCCTGGCCGATCCCGGGTTCGGCTCCCTCCAGGGGCTGACCCCGTCCGGGGACGGCGGAGCCCTCTACGTGGCCGACTACTCCCGGGGGATCTTCCGGGTGGATCTGGCCACCCGCGACGTGCGGCTCCTGGAGTATCCGCTCCAGGCCACCCTGCTCGGCGTGGACGGGCTGGCCCGGCACGGCCGGGATCTGATCGCGGTCCAGAACGGGATCCGGCCCCACCGCATCGTCCGGGCGGTGCTGGACCCGGGGGGGGAGCGGATCGAGCGGGTCGAGGTGCTGGCCCGGGGCGACCGGCGCTGGGACGAGCCCACCCTGGGCTTCGTCCGCGACGACGCCTTCACCTACGTCGCCGACAGCCACTGGAACAAGTTCGGGGAGGGGGGAACGCTGCCCGATCCGGACCGGTTGAGCGGGCCGACGATCCTCCGCCTGCGGCTTCCCTGAGCGCCGGCCGCCCGGTCCCGCCGAGGCGGGGCGGCGGGCCCGGCGGGGGGTGCCCGGCGGGGCGGCCCGTCCGCGCGTCGCCGGCTCCGGCGGGGGGGAGGCGGGCCCGGCGGGGGGTGCCCGGCCCCCGTCGGCCGGTGCTAAGATCGTCGGTCCCACGGGGCCTCGGGCGGACGCGCACGGGGTTCGGGGACCGGCTGCGGGCGCTTCGGCGCCGCCGCGCTCCGCCCGTGGACACGGCTTTTCCGCGTTTCCGACCACGACGTCTTCGCGACCGGCGATCGATCGGGAGAAAGGGGCAGGTGCTGCCATGGCGACGACCCAGACTGCGACGGATTTCCTCAAGCGCTTGGGCATCCAGGACAAGAACCCGGGCGGGTTCGGGGGGAGTGGATGGGCTCGGGACCCGAGCTGGAGGTCATCTCCCCCATCGACGGATCCCGGATCGCCACCGTGCAGCAGGTGACCGAGGAGGAGTACGACCGGATCGTGGACCGCGCCCACGCCGCCTTCCTGGAGTGGCGCAAGGTTCCGGGCCCCAAGCGGGGCGAGGTGGTGCGGCAGCTGGGGCTGCGGCTCCGTGAGCTCAAGGACGAGCTGGGGGCCCTGGTCACCCTGGAGATGGGCAAGATCCTTCCCGAGGGCAAGGGCGAGGTCCAGGAGATGATCGACATCTGCGACTTCGCCGTCGGCCTCTCCCGGCAGCTCTACGGGCTCACCATGCAGTCCGAGCGTCCCGACCACCGCATGTTCGAGCAGTGGCACCCGCTGGGGGTGGTGGGCGTGATCAGCGCCTTCAACTTCCCGGTGGCGGTGTGGAGCTGGAACACCGCCCTGGCCGCGGTCTGCGGCGACAGCGTGGTGTGGAAGCCGGCCTCGAAGACCCCCCTCACCGCCATCGCCTGCATCCGCATCGCGGAGCAGGTGTGCAAGGAGAACGGGGTGGACCCGGCCATCTTCTCCCTCACCATCGGCAAGGGCTCGACGGTGGGGGACCGCATGCTCCACGACACCCGGGTGCCCCTCATCTCCGCCACCGGGTCCTGCCAGATGGGCTACCGGGTGGGTTCGGTGGTGGGGAAGCGCCTGGGCCGGACCATCCTGGAGCTGGGCGGAAACAACGCGGTCCTGATCTCTCCCAGCGCCAACCTGGAGATGGCGCTGCGGGCGGTGCTCTTCGGCGCGGTGGGGACCGCGGGCCAGCGCTGCACCAGCACCCGGCGGATCATCGTCCACGAGTCCATCCGCGAGGAGTTCGAGCGGCGGCTGGTCAAGGCCTACGAGGGGGTGCGGATCGGCGACCCCCGCAAGGCCGAGACCCTCATGGGCCCCCTGGTCACCCTGGACGCGGTGAAGGACCTCCAGAACGCCATCAAGCGGGTGAAGGAGGAAGGGGGGAAGATCCTCTACGGCGGCGAGTCCCTGGACGGACCCGCCCATCCCGGCGGGCACTACGTGAAGCCCTGCATCGCCTCGGTGAAGAACGAGTTCGCCATCGTGCAGGAGGAGACCTTCGCCCCCATCCTCTACATCATCGGCTACGGCACCAGGGACGCGACCGGGGCCAAGGCGGTGGAGGAGATCGAGGAGGCGATCCGCCTCCACAACGACGTGCCCCAGGGCCTGTCCTCGGCCATCTTCACCGACAGCGTACGGGAGGCGGAGTACTTCCTCTCCCACCGCGGGAGCGACTGCGGGATCGCCAACGTGAACATCGGCACCAGCGGGGCGGAGATCGGCGGCGCCTTCGGGGGCGAGAAGGAGACCGGCGGCGGCCGCGAATCCGGCTCCGACGCCTGGAAGGCCTACATGCGCCGGCAGACCAACACCGTGAACTGGAGCACCGAGCTTCCCCTGGCCCAGGGGATCAGGTTCGGGGACGAGCCCAGCAATCCCATGTAACCGTTCCGCCCCGGGGACGGGCTCCCCGTCCGTCGTCCCGAGGCCCCGGCCGGCCCCGCCGCCTCCGGGCGGCGGGGCTTCCTATTGCTTGCCGCGGTCGCGATGCCGCGGTCATCCGGTCATTCGGTCCAGAGTCCATCCCCGGGCCCTCCGGCATGGAGTTCCAGTTCCACGGTGGTGACTTCGCGGGTCGATTCACGCATGACGTGGACGGCCAGGTTGCCGGAGCGGACCCCGGTCCGGGGTTGCAGGGTGAGGATCAGCGGAGAGAAGGCCGGGAGCGCCACCCACACTCCCTCCGGCAGCGGCGCGAAGTCGCCGGACCGGAAGCAGCCCAGCGCCGGCTTCCAGAACCGCGCGGTTCCGCTCAGGCTGAACCGGTAGGAGTCGGGCCGGCCGCCGACCAGGAACAGGGCGCGGTTGGTCAGGCCCGGATGCATCCGCAGGTTGAACGCGCAGTGGCGCTCCACCTGGCGGCCGCCCAGGAGCACCTCGACGTTGCCCGGCCAGTCCGGCACTCTCCGCCCCAGGGCCTGGAAGAGGCCGGCGGGCAGCCGGCCCTCGGCCGCGTGGAGCAGGGCCGGGACGGCGCCTGCGGCTTCCGGGGCGGAGCCGCCGCGGGCCCCGGCCGACACCGGGTACGGAGCCCGGTGGGGAGGAGGGCCGGATGCCGCGAACCGGGTGAGAGCCTCGGTCAGGCTTCCGGAGCGGGGCACGTTGGGCCCGCCGGATCCGGGAACCGGCTCCACCCACCGGTCGGCCACCAGTTCGATGCGCGCGCCCGGGGCCACCGGCGGCACCTCGACCGTGCCCAGCGGTACCCAGGGCAGGAAGGCGCCGAAGGCCGAACCCCGCAGGGCGAGGGTGGTGGCGGGGGTGGGTTCGGTCCCCCGGTTGCCCAGGGTCAGGGAAATGTGGACCTGGTGGGGTTGCCGGGTCTCGAAGCGGATGCCTCCGCGTTCGAGGGTGGGGGCGCGGGGGGCCGGGGGGGGCCACCGCCGCACGGCTCGTCTCATCATTTCAATGAACCCGCCCCGGATTCCACCGGCACGGTCCGGGGCGGCCCGGGTCCCGGGCTGCTCGGTACCCCCTGATTTCACGGCTGTCTCCTGGGAGATGGACGGGAGTGAGCGGCGTCGCCGGCCGAACGCGTTTCCGGGCATCGCGGGGGGGTGTGCGAGGCGTTGGGGGAGGAAGTACGCCTGGAAACCCGGAGTCGGGCGGGGCCGACCGTCTTCTCGGCATGATAACAGAGAGTGCGGAGATGTTTTCGTTTCGTATCAGTTTTGATACGCTACGCCCCCGGCCCGGAGCCGGGATCGTCGTTCCTGCTTTCGAACCCCCATTCCCGAAGGAGAGCGTTCCAATGACTTCCAAATGGTTCGCCGCCGCCGCGCTGGTGATCGGGTCGCTTGCCGTGTCCCTGCCCGCTCCCGCCCAGGAAGCGGGCCAGATGCCGGAGATGTCCCCCGAAGATCAGGCGATGATGCAGAAGTGGATGGAGTTCGCCACCCCCGGCGAGCCCCATCAGAATCTGGCCCGGGTGACCGGCAAGTGGACCGCGGTCACCAAGTGGTGGATGAAGCCGGGCGACCCGCCCACCGAGTCCAACGCCACCAGCGAGGCGGAGATGATCATGGGCGGCCGCTACCTCGTGGAGAGGGTGCAGGGGACCATGATGGGCCAGCCCTTCAGCGGCATGAGCATCACCGGCTACGACAACCTGAACCGGGAGTACCGGAACCTCTGGATCGACAACATGGGCACCGGCTTCATGCTCTCCACCGGCAAGCTGGCCGAGGACGGGAAGTCGGTGGAGATGACCGGGACCACTCCCGATCCCATGACCGGCAAGGACGCCACCTACCGCGAGGTCGAGGCCTGGCCGGACCCGGATACCCGGGTCTTCACCATGTACGGGGCCGGCCCCGACGGCGCGGAGATGAAGACGATGGAGATCACCTACAAGCGGGTCAAGTAACCCCCGCCACGGGCCGGGGCGCGGCCCTTGGATGGGCGGGCCCCGGCCGGTGTGGGAGAATCGCTCCGTGAGTACCCGTGCCCTCGTCTTCGCCATTCTTTTCGGCCTGGTGCCGGCTGCCCTGTCGCCGGCGTTGATCCCGGCGGGGAGGGTCGAGGCGTCTCCCCCGGAGCCGCGGGTCCCCGGGACCGCCGATGACACGCGCACGCCGGCGCCATCGCCGGACCGGCCTCGGCACACCCCGCCCGAGGCCCTCGCCTACCGGGACGCCCTGAACCGCACCCAGGCCGACTGGGTGCGGTTCCTGGACGGCCTCGACCCGCTCGCCCGCAAGCTGGACGCGTTCCGCGAACGGTCCGCGCTCTACATCCGGGCCACCGGGGCGGGAAGCGGCCGCGCCGGGGGGAACGGGGCCGGGGGCCCTGGTGGGGGCGCGGAGGGCCCGGAGGAGGCGGAGGACGCGGGCGCCGCCGTGGATTCCCTCCGGGCCAGCCGGCTCCTGGGGTGGGACGCGGGGGCCTCCGGCGATCCGGTCGCCGCCCTGGCCGGCGCCCTGGGAGCGCTCGAGCGGGCCCGGTTCTTCACCCGCTCCGCCCAGGCCGCCGCCCTCCTGGACAGCCTGCGCCGGGAGGGAAGGCGATTCTCCAACGCGGCCGAGTTCGCCCGGGCCCGGAATCCCCGGGCCGCGGCCGCACGCCTTCCGGAGCCGGTGGAGCGGATGGCGGCGCTCCTCGCCGCCGGAGCCCGGGACCTGGATGCGGTGCGGGGAGGGCTTCCCCCGCTGGCCGACGTGGCCCTGTGGCGGGAGACCTGGAAGGAAACGGCCGAGGCCTTCGCGGCCGCGTCCGGGTCGCTGGCCGCGGGACTAGCCGCCTTCCCCGCCGACTCCCTGTGCGGGGCCGGTCCGGGGTCCGGGGAGGCGATTCGGGTGTTCCTGGGGTCGGCCGCGGGGCGCGACGGCATCGAGGACTGCGCCGTGTTCCGGGCCGCCTCGGCCTGGCCCCGCCTGGGCGGAATGGTCTGGGAGTCTCCAGGCCACCTCTTCCTCTTCGATCCCCGGCGGGGGGAGGGCTTCCTGGTCGACCGCGACCGCGCCGCCCTCGCCTACCGCTGGTCGCGGCTCCTGGAGAAACCGCCGCCCCTCGACCCCGCCCGGTTCACCGCCTACGCCCAGGCCCTGGATCCCGGGGCGCGCAGGCGCGCGGGGGCGGAGGCCGAGGCCTTCGGCCGCTGGCGCCGCGAGGAGACCTCGCTCATCGAGGGGCTGGGGCTGACGCGGCGCTTCGACCTGCTCACCGCACTACCCGCGGAGACCTTCGCCGCCCGCGCGCTTCTGGACCCGGGCTTCGCCGCCGCGCTGGACTCGCTGGGGGCGATTCACGACGGCCACGCCTCGGTGGAGGGGCGCGTGCTGGACGGGGCCAGCCTGGAACCCCTGGCCGGGGCCCAGGTGGTTCTGACCGGGAGCGGTCCGGACTCGGCCGCCTTGGCCGATGCCGGTGGCCGCTTCCGGGTGGTCTTCGCCGGGCGGCCGGGCCGGCCCTACCGCACGGTGATCCGGGCCGCGGGGTACCAGACCCTGACCGAGGCCGGGCTCCTCCCGGCCCGGGTGGTCGCGGGCCGGGAGTTCCGCCTGAGCCCGGTTCCTCGCGCCTTCGCGGTGGAGGGCACGGTGCGGCGCCGCGGGAGTTCCGCGGTGGTTCCCGCCCCCGGGGCCACGGTGACGGTGGAGTCGGGCGGGGGGACGTCGGCGCGGGCGGTCACCGGTGCCGACGGCGCCTACCGGCTGGTGGTCCAGGCTCCGCCCCGGGCCGAGGTCCGCATCAGCGCCACCCTGGGCGAGGCCGCCGACACCACGATGGTCACCGCCCTCGGGAGCGAGCGGACCGGGGTGGACTTCGAGCTGGCCGCGGGGGAGGGGATGCGGGCGGTGGTGCGCCCCCCGGGCCCGGTGGTGGAGCGGGAGGGGCCGGGGTCACCGGTGGTGACCGTGCCTCCGGAGCCCGGCGACGACGGGGAAGCGGCCGACGATGCGGCCTCCGCGGCCGGCGGTGGCGGCGGGTCGCCGGGTGCTGCGCGGGCCGGGGCCGCGAGCGCGACGGCGGCCGGGACCACGGCAGCGGCTGCAGAGGAGGAGGAGGCCGCCGCGGCGATGGAGGAGGGGATGTCGGACGATGCGGAGCCGGCGGCCGCGCTCCTTGCCGCGGGGGATCCGTTCACCCGCACCACGGTGAGCGGGTCCTGCGCGGTGGGGGACCTCTTCCTGGACGTGGCCGCGGGAGCGTTTCCGGCGCGGATCGAAGCGGGCCGGCGCTTTCCGGTGAAGGTGGGCGTGCGGTGGGAGCCGGGCCCCGATTCCGACGGCCGGGCTCGGGTCCTGGTCCGGGCCTTCTTTTTCGATGCGCCCCCGCAGAACACCACCCTGGATTTCGCCGCCGGGGGCACGCGCACCGTCACCTTCACCTTCGATGCCGGCGACGCGGCCGCCGACTCCGAAGGCACGGTGGGGGTGGGCGTGGGCGGCCGGTTCCCGTGTCCCGAGGGCCCCGAAGCCCAGCGGGTGGCGGTCGCCTACCAGTCCTATCGCCGCGCCCCCTGAAGTACTCGGCCGTTCCGCCCCGCGATTCCTCGGCAGCGCTCGGACGCGGGAAGCCTCACCCGGGTCGTGCACGGCTGGCTGCCTGGATGCTCACCTTGGGCCAGGGCGCTCGGACGAAGTGGGTACCCGGGTACCCCCACCCATCAAGCGGGGCTGGCCCGCTCAAGTCGAACACGGGGCTGTTCCCCAGGGAAGAGGCCGCATCCAAAGAAATCAAAGGCCCGGGACCGGGAAAAATGTGCACCCGGGTACGCATCGGGCACGCTCGCCCCCCGGCCCCGCCACGACGCCGCCGGCCTCGCCGCGCCGCCCCTAGCCCCGCCCCGGCCGCCCCTCCTCCAGCTCCTCAACCCGCCGCGGCCAGTCGTCCTTCAACAGCCGCGAGAGCGACCGGTCGGCCAGCACGCGCCCCCCGGTCTGGCACCGGGGGCAGTAGTTGCACTCGTTCTCCGCGTAGACGATGCGCTGGACCGGGGCGCCGCAGTCCCGGCACGGTTGGCGGTACCGCCCGTGCACCGCCATGCCCTCCCGGAACGCGGTCACCTTGCCGGGGAAGCCGTCGCCGGCCTCCCGGCGCAACCGCTCCGTCCACTCGGTGAGCACGGCCCGCACCGCCTCGTGCAGACGCGCCGTCTCCTCCGGGGCCAGCCGGGAGGTCAACTTCATCGGCGAGAGCCGGGCCCGGTGGAGGATCTCGTCCGAGTAGGCGTTCCCGATGCCGCTCAAGAGCCTGGGGTCGGTGAGCGCGCGCTTCAGGGTGTGGTTCTCGCGGGTCAGGGCACCCGCGAACGCCTCCGGACCCGCCTCCAGCGGCTCCACGCCCCCGCGGTCGAAGGCGGCCAGGGCATCCTCGCCCCGGAGCAGATGCAGCGACGCCCGCTTCTTCGTGCCCGCCTCGGTGAGGAGCACCGTCCCGGCGGGGAAGTCGAAGGCGGCCAGGCCCAGCCGGCGCGGGATCGGGGGGAGGCCCGCCGAGGCTCCGCCGCCCGTCTTCACCGAGGCTCCCCGCATCGCCCCCGCGTCCTTCCACCGCAGCCGCCCCGCGATCATGAGGTGGATCACCGCGAAGAGACCGTCCTCGAACTCCCACACCAGCCGCTTTCCCATCCGCCGGAGGCCGGTCACCGTGCGGCCGGCGAAGGCCTCCGCCGGCGGGTCCACGGTGCGGAGCAGGAAGGGGCTGGCGATCCGCATCCGCTGCAGCGGCTCGCCCCGGATCCGGCGCTCCAGCGCCTCCAGGTAGACGGTCACGTCGGGCAGCTCGGGCATGGCCCGCCGAGGATGGCAGAGCGCGCCCCCGGCCACAAGCGCCCCCGGCCACAGGCGCCCCCCCCACAGGCGTCCCCGGCCACAAGCGCCCCCGCCTCAGGCGCCCCCGCCACAAGCGCTCCCCACTACAACCGCGCCCGGCCGCCGGGCCCCCACCCCCGAACCCATCCCGGGGTGCCGCCGCCGCGGCGCGGTGCTATCCTCGCTTCGAGCGGCATCATCCCTATCGAGCCCGCTCCTCCATCAAGCAATGAAAAGGAGCCACCATGCCCCGCGTGCTCGTACCCCTCGCCGAGGGTTGTGAAGAAATCGAAGCGGTCACCATCATCGACATCCTGCGCCGGGCCAACTTCGAGGTCGTGGCCGCCGGGCTCACCGAGGGCCCGGTCCGGGCCAGCCGCGGCGTGACCCTGGTCCCCGACACCACCCTGGACAAGGTCCTTCACCAGGAGTTCGACGCCATCGCCCTCCCCGGCGGTGGGCCGGGGGCGGAGCACCTCCGCCGCGACCACCGGATACTGGGGCTGCTCCGGAAGATGGCCGGGGCGGGGAAGATCACCGCCGCCGTCTGCGCCGCCCCCACCGTGCTGGCCGCGGCCGGTCTCCTGGACGGGAAGCGGGCCACCAGCTACCCCGGGGAGCTGGACCGGCACGACCTTCCCGGCACCACCCTGGTCGCGGACCCGGTGGTGGTGGACGGAACCGTGGTCACCTCCCGCGGACCGGGCACGGCCATGGACTTCGCCCTGGCCCTGGTCGAGTTGCTCGACAGCCGGGCCAAGCGGGACGAGGTGGAGGCCCGGCTCCAGCGCCCCTGACCCCGCGTCGCGCACCGGGCTCGGCGCCGGCCCCGTCAACCCCGGCCCCAACCCCGTGTAACCCGCCATGATTCAAGAGATTGCCGCGAACCAAGATTCGTAGCCGCAATATACGACAAAATTTATCAGAAATGCTTTGGTTCCATCCCGGGCCGCTTGATATCCTTGCCATGGGAGGCCCACGTGAGCACAGCCGATTCCATGGATACCGCGCCGGTCCCGGTGCGCGGGCGGGTGCTGGTCATCGACGACGATCCGTCCTTCCGCCGGGTGGTGACCGCGCTCCTGGCCAACGCCGGCTTCGCGGTGGCGGAGGCCCCCAGCGGCGCCGACGGGCTCGGCGCCCTGGCTCGTCTCGACCCGGACGTCATCCTCCTCGACCTCCAGCTCCCCGACTCCAGCGGCCAGGACGTCCTCCGCCGCATCCGGCAGGATCCGCGGACCCGGCTGGTCCCGGTGATCATGCTCACCGGCGCCGCCACCGCGGACCAGAAGCTGCTCGCGCTGGAGAACGGCGTGACCGACTTCCTCGCCAAGCCCTTCGATCCCCGCGAGCTGCTGACCCGGGTGGGATCGCTGGTCGAGCTCAAGTCCTTCACCGACGCCCTGGAGGACGCGGAGCGGGTGGTCATCGCCCTGGCCCGGACCATCGACGCCCGCGATCCCTATACCGCGGGCCACAGCGAGCGCGTGTCCTATTACTGCGGCCTACTCGGAGAGCGAATCGGGCTCTCCCGGGAGGACCAGCGCACCCTACGCCAGGGCGCGCTCTTCCACGACATCGGGAAGGTCGCCATTCCGGACCGGATCCTGCTCAAGGAAGGGCGGCTGACTCCCGGCGAGTACGCGGAGATGCAGCGGCATCCGGTCACCGGAGCGGAGTTGCTCCGTCACATGAAGACCCTCTCGCGGGCCCTCCCCATCGTGCTCCACCACCACGAACGCATGGACGGCTCCGGCTACCCCGCCGGCCTCTCCGGCGACCAGATCCCGGTCCTGGCCCGGGCCACCAGCGTGGCCGACGTCTTCGACGCCCTCACCACCACCCGTCCCTACCGGCCCTCCTTCACCACCGGCCAGGCCCTGGAACTCCTGGCCGAGGAGGCCCGGAGGGGCTGGTGGGACCCGGCCATGGTGGCCGCGCTCGGGGCGGTGGCCCGGGGCCTCGGTGACCGCCCGGCCGAGGCCTTCCGCGCCGGGTCCGCGGACCCCGAGACCGGCTTCCTATCCACCTCCTGGCCCGAGCGCCTGGCCCGGGTGCTCCTGCCCGGGGAGAGGCCGGGTCGGCCCGGCCGGAACCGCCCCGGGCGTCCGGAGGAGGACCGCAACCTCAGGCTCTTCTGATCGCCGGAGCCCCCCGCCCGCCCCTCCGGCTGCGCTTCCCGGATTGCCCGAGGTCCCGCCATTCCGTATAGTTACCGCCTCATGTCCGGACCCCAGGGACCGGCGCCCGCGGCTCGGTTGGACGCCGTCCGACTTCGCATAGCCCGGGCCGCCGAGCGGGCGGGCCGGGACCCGGCCGGGATCACCCTGGTGGCGGTGGGGAAGACCTTCCCCGCGGAGGCGGTCCTGGAGCTGGCCCGGGCCGGACAGACCGTTTTCGGAGAGAACCGGGTGCAGGAGGCCCGCGACAAGATTCCCGCGGTGCGGGCGGCCTGGGACGGAACCCCGCTCACCTGGCGCCTGATCGGCCATCTTCAGCGCAACAAGGCCCGCCAGGCCCTGGAGCTGTTCGACACCGTGGATTCGGTGGACTCCTTCCGCCTCCTGGAGACGCTCTCCCGGGAGGCGGTCCGGGCCGGGCGGACGCTGCCGGTGCTCCTGGAGTTCAACTGCTCGGGCGAGGCCTCCAAGGGGGGGTTCGAGCCCGGGGAGTTGGAGGCGGTGGTGGAGCGGCTGGCCGGGGCGGAGGGGCTCGATCCCCGGGGCCTCATGACCATCGGCCCCCTGTCCGAGGATCCCGAGGACGCACGGCCGGCCTTCCGGCGGCTCCGGGAGATCCGGGACGGGGTGGCGGGGAGGCTGGGCCGGCCGCTGCCCGACCTGTCCATGGGGATGAGCGGGGATTTCGAGATCGGCATCGAGGAGGGCGCGACCCTGGTCCGGATCGGCACCGCCCTCTTCGGCGCCCGCGACTGAAGCGCCCCGAGGGGGCCGACCGAAGCGCCCGACCGGGGCCGACCGAAGCGCCCGACCGGGGCCGACCGAGGCGTCCGACCGGGGCCGACCGAAGCGCCCCGAGGGGGCCGGAAAAGGAGATCCTGCGTTGTCCGACTCGCTGCTCGAGCAACTCGAAGCCGCCACCGCCTTCATCCGCGGCCGGACCGACCTGGTGCCCAGGGCCGGGCTCATCCTCGGCACCGGCCTGGGCGACCTCTCCGGCGCGGTCCAGAACCCCACCGTCATCCCCTACGCGGAGATCCCGGGCTTCGTGGTCTCCACCGCGGAGAGCCATGCCGGGAACCTGGTGCTGGGCACCATCCAGGGGAAGCCGGTGGTGGCCATGCAGGGACGCACCCACTTCTACGAAGGCTACTCCATGAAGGAGATCACCTTCCCGGTCCGGGTGATGCGCGCCCTCGGCGCCGACACCCTGATCGTGTCCAACGCGGTGGGGGGCATGAACCCGCTCTTCTCGCCCGGGGACATCATGGTGGTGGTGGACCACATCAACCTGATGGGGGACAACCCCCTCATCGGGCCCAACGAGGACAGCCTCGGCCCCCGCTTCCCCGACATGAGCGAGCCCTACGCCCGGAGGCTCATCGAGCTGGTGGAGGAGATCGCCCTGGAGGAGCGGATCCCGCTCCGGAAGGGGATCTTCGTGGCCGTGGCCGGACCCAACCTGGAGACCCGGGCCGAGTACCGGTTCCTCCGCAATCTGGGCGCCGACGTGGTGGGGATGAGCCTGGTCCCCGAGACCCTGGTCGCCGTCCACGGGGGCATGCAGGTGATGGCGCTGTCGGTGATCACCGACGCCTGCCTGCCCGACGCCCTGGAGCCGGTGGACATCAGCCGCATCCTGGCCGTGGCCGCCTCGGCCGAACCGTCCCTCAAGCGCCTGGTCACCAAGACCCTGGAGCGACTGTAGATGGGCTCCACCGAATCCACCCCGTCCGCCGCCCCCTTCCCGGTCCTCGACACCGGCGTCCGCCAGGCCGCCGAGGAGGAGCGGGTGCTGGAGTTCTGGCGCGCGGAGGGGATCTTCCGCCGCTCCATCGAGGAGCGGCCGGCGGACCGGCCCTTCGTCTTCTACGAGGGGCCGCCCACCACCAACGGCCGCCCCGGCGTCCATCACGTGCTTTCCCGCACGGTCAAGGACCTGGTCTGCCGCTTCTGGACCATGGAGGGGTACCAGGTCCGGCGCAAGGGGGGCTGGGACACCCACGGGTTGCCGGTGGAGATCGAGGTCGAGAAGGAGCTGGGGATCGAGGGGAAGGACCAGATCGAGGCCTACGGCCTGGCCGAGTTCAACGCCCGCTGCCGCAAGAGCGTGTTCAAGTACAAGGACGAGTGGGACCGCATCACCGAGCGCATCGGGTTCTGGCTCGACCTGGACCACCCCTACGTGACCCTGGAGAACGACTACATCGAGACGGTGTGGTGGCTCCTGCAGCGGTTCTGGAACCGGGGCCTGTTCTACGCCGGGTTCAAGGTGGTGCCCTACTGCCCGCGCTGCCAGACCGCGCTAAGCGACCACGAGGTCTCCCAGGGCTACAAGACGGTGCTGGACCCCTCGGTCTACGTGAAGTTCCCCCTCGCCGACGAGGAGAACGCCTTCATCCTGGCCTGGACCACCACCCCCTGGACCCTGCCCGGGAACGTGGCCCTGGCGGTGGGGAAGCGGATCGCCTACGTGAAGGTCCGCCAGGGGGATGAGATCTACTACCTGGCCGAGGACCGGCTCCCGGTGCTGGAGGGGGACTACGAGCGCCTGGACGTCTTCCCCGGCGAGAAGCTGGTCGGGCGGCGCTACTGCCCCCTCTTCGAGGGCCTGGACCTGGGCGCGAAGACGGGCAAGGACGCCTACTACGTGGCCGACGCCGACTTCGTGACCACCGAGGACGGCACCGGGGTGGTGCACACCGCGGTCATGTACGGAGCCGACGACTACGCCCTGGGCATGAAGCTGGACCTCCCCGCCTACCACACCGTGGACGCCACCGGCCACTTCACCGCCGAGGTCCCGGTGTTCGCGGGGCGGCGGGTGCGCGAGGTGGATCCGGAGATCATCCGGCACCTGGAGGGGTTGGGGCTCCTCTACAAGCGCGAGCCCTACGAGCACAGCTACCCCTTCTGCTGGCGCTGCGACACCGCGCTCCTCTACTACGCCCGCGACTCCTGGTACCTGAAGACCACCGCCCTCAAGGACCGGATGCTGGAGGAGAACGCCCGGGTGAACTGGCTTCCCCCCCAGGTGGGGAAGAACCGCTTCGGGAACTGGCTCGAGAACAACGTGGACTGGGCCATCTCCCGGGAGCGCTACTGGGCCACCCCGCTTCCCCTCTGGCGGTGCACCGCGGAGGGCTGCGACAGCATCATCTGCATCGGGAGCCGGGCCGAGATCGAGAAGCACGGGGGGACGGTCCCCGAGGACCTCCACCGCCCCCACATCGACGCCGTGATCCTGAAGTGCGAGGGGTGCGGGGGCGAGATGCGCCGGGTGCCCGAGGTCACTGACGTCTGGTTCGACTCCGGGAGCATGCCCTTCGCCCAGTGGCACCACCCCTTCGAGAACGAGGAGGTGTTCGAGCGCTCCTTCCCCGCCGACTTCATCTGCGAGGGGATCGACCAGAGCCGGGGCTGGTTCTACTCGCTCCTGGCCATCAGCACCCTGGTCCGGGACCGGGCCCCGTTCAAGACCGTGGTCGCCAACGAGCTCATCCTGGACGACCAGGGCCGGAAGATGTCCAAGCGGCTGGGCAACACCGTGGACCCCTGGGAGATCCTGGGGGCGGAGGGGGCCGACGCGCTCCGCTGGTACTTGACCGCCACCTCGCCCCCCTGGGTCACCACCCGCTTCTCCCGGGACGGGGTGACCGAGGTCGCCCGCAAGTTCTTCGGCACGCTCCGGAACGTGGCCGCCTTCTTCGCCGTCTACGCCAACACCGACGGCTGGACCCCGGCCGGGTCCCGGGCCCCGGAGCCCTCAGAGCGCCCGGTGCTGGACCGCTGGCTCCTCTCCCGCCTGGACGCGGTCTCGGTCTCCATGCGCGAGGACCTGCGCGCCTACCGCATGACCCGGGCCGCCCGCACCCTCTCCGCCTTCGTCCAGGACGAACTCTCCAACTGGTACGTGCGCCGCAACCGGCGCCGGTTCTGGAAGGGGGAGAAGGGCCCGGACAAGGACGCGGCCTACGCCACCCTCCACGAGACGCTGGCGGTGACCGCCCGGCTCCTGGCCCCCTTCGCCCCGTTCCTGGCCGAGACCCTCCACCGGGCCCTGGTCGTCCCGTACGACCCCGGGGCCCCGGTGAGCGTCCACCTGGCCGCCTACCCCGCCCCGGGGGCCGGGCGCCGCCACGAGGCCCTGGAGGCGGCCATGGCCCGGGCCCTGGCTGTGACCGAGCTGGGGCGGGCCGCGCGCACCCAGGCCGGGATCAAGGTCCGGCAGCCCCTGGCCCGGCTCCTGGTGGTGGAGGAGGGGGGCGCCCCCCTGGACGAGGCCCTGCTCGAGGTGATCCGGGACGAGATCAACGTGAAACGGGTAGAATTCACCGACCCGGCGGCGGTGGTCGACCTGCGGCTCAAGCCCAACTTCAAGGCCCTCGGTCCCCGGTTCGGCGGCGACGTCAACCGGGTGGCGGCGGCCCTCAGGGGGCTCAGCCCGGAGGAGACCCGGGCCGGCCGCGACCGGGGGGGATGGCGCGTGCGTCCAGAGGGTATGGATGAGGCGGAGGTGACCCCGGCCGAGGTCGACATCGAGACCGTGCCCCGGGAGGGGCTGGTCACGGCGGAGGAGGGCGGCCTCCGGGTGGCCCTGGACACCGCCCTGGACCCCGCCCTGCGGCGGGAAGGGGCGGTGCGGGAGCTGGTCCACCGGATCCAGAACCTCCGTAAGGACCGCGGCCTGGCCATCACCGACCGGGTCCGCCTGGAGCTGGGGCTCTCCGGCCCGCTGGCCGAGGCGGCGCGGGAGCATCAGGAGTTCATTGCCGAGGAGGTCCTGGCCCGGGATCTGACCCTGGCCGGGCCCGACGAGGCGGCCGAGAGCTGGGAGGTGGAGGGGGAACGGGTGACCGTGGCTTTGGAAAGGATTGACTCATGACCAGGAAAGCACTCACCAAGAAGGAACTGAAGACCGTCGAGGAGCTGCTCAAGGCGGAGCGGGAGCGGCTGATCAAGGAGCTGGCCCGCCTGGATGCGTCCGCGGCCCAGAACGTGAAGGAGGCCAGCGGGGATCTCTCCTCCTACTCCTTCCACATGGCCGATCTGGGCTCCGACGCCTTCGAGCGGGAGATGAGCTTCCTCCGCTCCTCCACCGAGGGGGAGCTGCTCTACGACACCGTGGATGCCCTGCGGAAGCTGTACCGGGACGAATTCGGCGCCTGCGAATCCTGCGGGGAGCCCATCGCCAGGGAAAGGCTCCTGGCTCTCCCCCAGGCCCGGCTCTGCATCACCTGCAAGGCCCGGGAAGAGAAGCGGCGAGGTTCCCGCTGATCCCCGGCCGTTCCGCGCTCCGGTTCTCGGGCCCTGCCCGCGGAGGGATCCGATGACCCGCAACCGCACGCTCTTCCTGCTCACCGCGGCCCTGGTCCTGGCCGCCGACGTGGTCACCAAGCGTCTCATCGTGGCCCACATGTTCCGCGGGGACGTCATCCGGGTGGTCGGCGACTGGGTGCGCCTCACCTACATCCACAATCCGGGGGCGGCCTTCGGGCTCTTCCCCGGGAGCCGCCCGGTCCTGATCGCGGTGTCCCTGGTGGCGGTAGTGGTGGTCTCGGTGGTGGGCTGGCGCCGCCGGACCCGGCTCCACACCGTGCTTCCCCTGGCCCTCATCCTGGGCGGGGCCCTCGGCAACCTCCTCGACCGGGTCCGGATGGGCCAGGTGGTGGACTTCGTCCAGATCGGCATCCCTCCCGACACCTACTGGCCGGTGTTCAACGTGGCCGACTCGGCGGTGACCCTCGGGGTGGTGTGGCTGGCCCTCGGTATCCTGTTCTGGCACAAGGAGGAACAGGAATCCGAGACCCTTCCCGAGGCCGCGGCCCGCTCCGAAGGGCCCGATGCCGGGAACGGGAACGGGGAGCCCGGCAAGCATCCCTATCTCGGGGACGAGGAGTCGGTCCGTGCCGTGGCGCCGTCGCGTGACGACCGCTGAGGCGGGCACCCGTCTGGACCGGTTCGTCCAGGCCGCCCTGCCCGAGCTCACCCGGTCGCGGGTGAAGCGGCTCACCGATGCCGGCGAGGTCCGGGTGGATGGACGGCCGGTCAAGGCCGGGCATCCGCTCCGGGAGGGGGAATGGGTGGAGGTGACCGTGCCCCCGCCCCCGGTGGTGACCCCGGTCCCGGAGGACATCCCGCTGGACGTGATCTACGAGGACGAGGCGCTCCTGGTGCTGGACAAGCCCGCGGGCGTGGCCGTCCATCCCGGGGCGGGGCGGGCCACGGGAACACTGGTCAACGCCCTCCTGGGCCGGGGGACTCCGCTCTCCAGCCAGGGGGCCCCACTCCGGCCGGGCATCGTCCACCGCCTGGACCTGGGGACGAGCGGGGTGCTCATGGTGGCCAAGACCGACGCCGCTCACCTGGCCCTGTCCCGGGCCCTGGCCGCCCGGGAGGTGGTGCGCCGGTACTGGGCGCTGGTTTGGGGTGCGCCGAGCCCGGAAACAGGTAGAATCACCGGGGCGCTCGCCCGGAGCCGCGCGGACCGCCGGCGGATGCGGGTGGTGCGCTCGGGGGGGCGGGAGGCGGCCACCCGGTACCGGGTGCGGTGGTCGGAGTCCGGGGTGAGTGCGCTGGTGCTGGCCCTGGAGACCGGCCGGACCCATCAGATCCGGGTTCATCTCCGGCACCTGGGCCATCCGGTGTTCGGAGACCCGCAGTACGGCGGGCGGGGCGGGCGGGCCGCGGCGCTGCCCGCGGGCCGGCGGGAGGCGGCGGGCCAGGCGCTGAGGACGCTCCGGCGGCAGGCCCTGCACGCGGCGACCTTGGAGTTCCGTCATCCGGTGACCGGTGTCCCGATGGCGTTTAGGAGCCCCCTGGCGGCGGACATCCGCCGGGCGGCGGTGTTTCTCGGCGTCCCCCCGCAGGCGATGACGGTAGGACCCAGGGAGGAAGTATGAAGCTGAAGCGCGACGACAACGGGGACGTGACCGTCCTGCGGCTCGAGGGCAAGCTGATGGGCGGCCCCGACGCCGACGAATTCAAGAAGGTGGTGCGCGACCTGGTGGGGGCGGAACGGAAGAAGATCCTGGTCGACATGGGCAAGGTGTCCTGGGTGAACTCCACCGGGCTCGGCATCCTCATCTCCGGCTACACCACCCTTCAGAACAACGGCGGGACCCTCAAGCTGGTCAACGTGAACAAGCGTATCGACCAGATCTTCATGGTGACCAAGCTCAACACCATCTTCGAGTCCTTCGAGGACGAAACCCGCGCCCTGGCCAGCTTCTGACGTGATGCCGGACGCAAAGGGTGGACACATGATCGAGCTCAACCTCCCCAGCCGCCTGGAGCTCCTGGGGGTGGTGGACAAGCTGGCCGACGGCATCACCGAGCTCATGGATTTCGAGGACGTGGATCGGGACGCGGTGGCCATCTCGGTGATCGAGGCCTGCACCAACGCCATCCAGCACGGACACCACGCCGAGGCCCGCCGGACCGTCCGGGTCGCCTTCGAGGTGAACCAGGACACGCTCACCATCACCATCCAGGACCACGGGGGCGGCTTCAACCCGGTGGTGGCGGGGGAGCTCCCCGCCCCCGACCTCCTCTCCACCCGGGGGCGGGGGATCTACATCATGCGGTCCATGATGGACGAGGTGGACTTCGACTTCTCCGAGGGAACCCGGGTCCGCATGGTCAAGCATCGCAGCGGTTCCACGCCGGGGGAGGGCGGGGACGAGGCGTGAGCCGGGTCCTGTCCGTGGACTGGGGCACCCGCCGGGTGGGACTGGCGGTGAGCGATCCCACCGGCCTCCTGGCCCGCCCCCTTCCCACCCGTTCCGTGCGCAGCGCCCGGGAGACCCTGGAGGCGGTCCTGGCCGCGGCGCGGGCGGAGGAGGCGGACGAGGTGGTGGTGGGCCTTCCCCTCAACATGGACGGCAGCGAGGGGGTCTCGGCGGAGCGGGCACGCAAGCTGGGGGAGGCGCTGCGCGACCGGGGCTGCGCCGTGCACTACCTCGACGAACGCCTGACCTCCGAGGCGGCCGCCGGCGTCCTCCGCGAGCGGGGGGAGACCCGCCCGGCCAAGGAACGGGTGGACCAGATGGCCGCCCTGCTCCTCCTGGAGGAGTTCCTGGCCGCGCGCCGGCGGGAGGAGGCCCGCGGTGCGTAGGCTGATCCTGGTCCTGGCCGCGGTGCTGGCCGGCCTGGCCGCCTTCTTCGTCACCCTCCTGGCCCCCGTCCAGCGCCGGGAGCCCTACCAGCGCACCTTCATCGTCATGCCGGGGGAGAGCGTGCAGGAGATCTCCGCCTCCCTGGAGACGGCCGGACTCATCCGGGAGCGACGGGCCTTCACCCTCCTCGCCGTCCTCCGGGGCCGGGCCGGGGATCTGAAGGCGGGCCCCTACCGGGCCTCCTCCGACCTCTGGGCCTGGGAGATCCTGGACGAGCTGGTGGCGGGGGCGGTGGAGGACACCGCGGTCACCGTGCCCGAGGGGCTGTGGTTGACCGAGGTGGCCGGGCGCCTGGGTCCCTGGGTGGCCGGCGGGGCCGAGGCCTTCCGGGCCGCGGCCACCGACAGCGCCTTCATCCGCGGCCTGGGGGTACCCGGGCCGACCGCGGAGGGGTATCTTTTCCCCGACACCTACCGGATCATCCCCGGGTCGCCGGCCCGGAGCGCGGTCCGTGAGATGGTGGAGACCTTTCTCCGGCACTGGCGGAAGGAACTGGCCGGCCGGGCCGCGGAGCGGGGCCTGACCATGAGGCAGGTCGCCACCCTGGCCTCCATCGTGGAAGCCGAGGCCCAGGTGCCCGCGGAGCGGCCGCGGATCGCCGCCGTGTACCTGAACCGGCTGGACCGGGGGCTGCCGCTCCAGGCCGACCCCACCGTGCAGTACGCCCTGGGGGAACGCCGGGGGCGGACGCTTCTGGCGGACCTGGAGACCGAGTCCCCGTATAATACCTACCGTCGCACCGGACTCCCCCCGGGCCCCATCGGGAACCCGGGCCTGGAGTCGTTGCGGGCGGTGCTGTGGCCGGAACCGGACTGCCGGGATCTGTACTTCGTGGCCAAGGGGGACGGAACGCACCTGTTTGCTCCCGATTTTCAGGGCCACCGCCGGAACCGGGCCCAGGCCCGCCGCTGGCAGCGGGCCCACGAGGCCGCCGCCGCCGCCGCCGCCGAGGATCCAAGATGAGGGGTATCGTCCCCTGGAGAACGTCGTGAACCAGAAGACCCGGACCAAGACCCGCGAGCGGATCGCCGACGCCCCCCGCAGGGGGGAGGGGCTCACCTTCGGCTCGCGGAACTACGCCGCGCTCGGAGCCGCCCTGGTGTGCATCCTCCTAGGATTCCTGCTCCTCAGCCGGGGATCCATCACCGCCGCCCCCATCCTGCTCGTCCTGGGCTATTGCGTGCTGGTTCCCTACGGTTTGGCCGCCGGACGGGGCGCGACGCCGTCCAGGGACGCCGCGGGCGAATAGCTCAGCTGGTTAGAGCGCTTGCCTTACACGCAAGAGGTCACAGGTTCGATCCCTGTTTCGCCCACCAATTCGTTTCATGGCAAGGAATTACGCGGTTTTGTGCGGTCCTCGCCCCCGATCCTTAAAGTTTTCTTGACAATTCGTTAACCGAGCCATAAACTATTCCCAGCCTGGAGATCCCCGCAGGCATCAGGGCCTGCTGCAGGCCACCTCGGGGGCTCTTGGTGGAGAGGCGGCGGCCTCGTACCGGCGGGCCGGGGGAAGACCCCGCAGCTTCGCCCGGCCGGTGACGCCGGACGTGTCCAAGGGATGGCAACGGTTTCCGCCGCCGCATTAACCACGAAAAGCCTGCCGAGGTCTTCCGGGACCTGCAGCGCAACAACTTCGGAGGTGCATCAAATGGCTCGTTTCCTTCGTATCAGCCTCATCGCGGCGGCCGTCATGGCCCTCGCCGCGACCGGGGCCATGGCCAACATCCCCGACGCCAGCCTCAGCAACGTGCCGGATTACCTGACCGTCACCCCGACCGGTGACTTCGACATCGTGATCCAGGTGAACGGGCCGCAGGGCGGCGTGAACAGCGCGGTGGTGGACATCGAGTTCTCCGCCGACGCCACCGGCCTCATCGCCTGGGCGGATCCGATTCCGGCCAGTGCCGCGACGCCGGTCCACTACGAGACCACCCCTGGCGAGCCCTACCGGGCCTACCGGGTGACTGCCGACGCCAACGGCGAAGCCCGCATCAAGATCGCCGCCGGCGGCTGCCTCACCCCCAGCGGGTTCGATGACTTCGGCGGTGGCCCCTTCATCGTCCAGGTTCGTGCCGACAACGTGTTCCTCGGCGAGGTCGCGGTGAACTCCCCCGACGCGGTGAACAAGGACGGCTACCTGCCGACCGACTCCGCGCTCGAGGCCAGCACCTGTGCCGGCGGGACCAGCGAGGTCGGCCTGGCCGACGCGTCCTTCGCGGCCGCGGCCATCACCGGTGGTCTGGTCCAGCCCTGCACCAAGTTCACGGCCCCCTACAGTGACCCGGTGACCCTGGCCGACGCGTCCATCCTGGCCGACTACATCACCGCCGGCGCCGGCGAGACCTGCAACTAGGCCGAGAAAACCCTTGCCCCGGGGGGGCGCGGGATCTGGTATAATATCCAGGTGCCGCGCCCCCGCCGGATCAGGGTCTCACGACCGCGGTCCCGGCGTGGTTTGTTCCACCGTGGAAGGAATCGCACCGGGGGCGCTCAAATCCTCCCGGGTCTCAGGGCTCGAGAGGTCGGTTTCCTGAGAAACCGTTCGCACCCAAGAGAGTCTCTCGCAACGATGCGCATCGCAAAAGGAGGTCTCCTCTCATGAAGCGCGTGCTAATAGTGGCTGCTACCCTTGCCGTCGCCGTTTTCATGGCCGGTACGGCCGTGGCCGAAACCCAGAGTCAGTGTGCCATCACGAACCATGTCGTGCCTCACACCGCCAAGAGCCTGTCCTGCACCGCGGCTCCCGCGATCGACTGCACGGAATTCGTCATGGACTGGCCGGTGGGGAGCGGCTGCGACGTCTGGTTCGTGATCGCCCGCGGCAACGCGGATCCCGGTCTCGCCGGGGCCGGCTTCGGCGTCGACTACACCCAGGGCCCCGGGGGCATTCAGTGGTACCAGGAGGTCATCTGCACCGACCTGAACTACCCGAACGCCACCGTCACGCCCTCGCCGTATGCCAAGCAGGACGGCAAGTTCCCGGATGCCGGCGGCGGCACCCGGATGGTGTGGGCGCCCACGACCCACTGCCAGACCAACACGTTCGCGTCGGGCGTCCAGGCCAACCTGGAAGCCGTCTACGTGTACGCCTACGCGCCGGACCAGTGGATCACGACTCCGAACCTCAACCTCTCCACCGGGGTTCCGGAGTTCCAGGTCGTGGACTGCAACAGTTCGCAGAGTGACCTGCAGTGGCCGGAGGCTGCGGGCATCGTCGGGTTCGGCGGTGCGCAGTCCTACAATCCCTGCCTCTTTGTCCCGACGAAGGCCGCGACTTGGGGTCAGCTGAAGAACCAGTACAACTAAAGCTCACGCGGGACCGCTTCCGGCTCCGGCCGGAACGGCTCCGACAGGCTTGAGCGCGGCGGCCTTCGGGCCGCCGCGTTTTTTTGTGCCCGGTTCCGGGGCCCCGCCCGAGGGCCGGGCCGTCCTGCTGCGGGGCGGGTCGGCCCCGCAGCATCACCCGGGGCCGTCGCTCCCGGGGCGGCTGGGGAACGGGCGGGTACCCCGGGTACCCACCCATCACGCGGGGCTCGGCCGCCCAGATCGAACACAGGGCGGCTCCCCAGGGAACGGGCCCGTTCCAAAGAAATCCAAAGGCCGGGACCAAGAAGAATGGGCACCCGGGTACGCCGCCGGGCCGGTCCTTCGCCTCCGGGGAGGACATAGGGGTCGCTATTATTCCGGCAATCCCTGGAAATCGATCAGGGATTCCACCCGCGGCCAGCGGTGGCGCTGAAACGACCAATGCGATCATGAATCCGTTTCTTCGTTTGGTTGTTGATATTGCCCACATTCAGGGAGTATGAATTCATAGAGGGGAGGTCGAACCCCATGCTCACCTTGAAACCTGCGTCGTATCGTGTCTTCGCTATCGCCGTGCCGGCGATCCTGCTCCTCTATGCGGCCCCCGCCGCCTCCGTCGATTGGAGCCCCGGGTGCGTCGTCGGCCACGTGGTGTCGCACACTCCCACCGGCCTGGAATGCTCCTCGGGGCCCGCCATGCCCTGCTTCGCCTTCGTGAACCAATGGACGGTGGGGAGCGGGTGCGACGTCTGGTTCGTGCTGGCCCGGGTGGACGGGAGTTACGGGAACGGCATCTCCGGGGTTTCCTTCGGCCTGGAGTATCCCCAGGGCGGCTCGGGGCTCTTCCGGGGGGAGTACACCACCTGCTCCGACCTGGCCTACCCGAACTCCGACCCGGCAGGGAACCTGTTCCCGGATTCCGGGGGGGGTATTCGCCTGATCTGGTCGCCGTCCAGCAACTGTCAGCGGACGCTGTATCCGGACGGCGTGCAGGCCAACCTCATGGCCGTCTACATGTACGCCTACGCGGCCTGCCAGATGGAGGTCACGCCGAACCGGAACCTGGCCTCCGGGCCCGAGTTCCGGGTGCTGGACTGCAACCTGGTGGAGAGGGACCTCGTGTGGCCCCAGAATGCGGGGGTGGTGGGTTTCGGCACCAGGGGCTACAGCCCCTGCACCGAGGTCCCGGTGGAGCCCGCCACCTGGGGCCGCATCAAGGCCCACTACGCTCCGAAAGAGGAGACGCCATGAGCCGCCGACCGGTTTCGGTCCTCTTCGTCCTCGCGGCGGCCTTTCTGGCTCCGGCCCCCGGGCCCGCCGCCGCAGGCACGCAGGACGGTGCCTGCATTGCGCTGCACGTTGCGACTCACACCAGCAAGAGCCTGATGTGTGTGAACGGCGCCTGGGCGATCGACTGCGTGGATTTCGCCACCGACTGGCCGGTGAACTCCGCCTGCGACGTCTGGTTCGTGGTCGCCCAGGCCGACTGGTCCGCGGGTGTCGCCGGAGCCTCCTTCGGGCTCGAGTACGACCAGCCGGCCTCGCTCAACCAATTCCAGTCGGTAATCTGCAGCGACCTCTACTATCCGAACAGCGATGCCGAGGGACACCTGTTCCCGGACTCGGGCGGCGGAGTGCGTGTGCTGTGGGCTCCCACCACCAGCTGTCAGCAGACCTTCTACTCGACGGGCGCGCAGGCCGTGGTGATGGGAATCTACATGTACGCCTACGCGGAGAGCCAGGTTCAGGTCACCCCCAACGAGAACGCGGAGAGCGGACCGGAGTTCCTGGTGGAGGACTGCGCCGAAAGCTGGAGCAGTCTGCCCTGGCCCGAGGCGGCGGGCAGGGTAGGCTTCGGTGGGGTGGGCGGGTTCAATCCGTGCACCCAGGACACCGTCTCCCCGCCCCCGCCACCCCCGCCGCCTCCACCTCCGCCCCCGCCGCCGCCTCCCACGGGGTCCCAGGTCAACGCCAGCATCGTGGCCCACGTGGCGCCTCACTCCACCGGCAGCCTGGCCTGCTCGTCGGCGCCGGACATGGACTGCTCGGAGTTCACCGGGGCGTGGCAGCTGCGGAGAGGCTGCGACGTCTGGTTCGTGGTCGCCCAGGCCAGCACCCAGTACGGGATCGCCGGGGCCTCCTTCGGGCTGGAGTACGACCAGCCCGCGAGCCTCACCCAGTTCGGCCACGTGGTCTGCGCGGACCTCTACTACCCGAATCGCGACGCCCAGGGGCACCTGTTCCCGGACTCGGGAGGCGGAGTGAGGATGGTGTGGGATCCCGTCAACCACTGCCAGCGGACGGGCTACTCCAGCGGCGGCCAGGCCAACCTGATGGCCGTCTATATGTACGCCTATGCCCCGGGCCAGCTGACCATCACCGAGAACCGCAACCTGATGCTGGGCCCCGAGTTCGCGGTCGTGGACTGCAACAATGCCGAGAGCGACCTGGCCTGGCCGGAAGCCGCGAGCGTGGTGGGCTTCGGCGGCGAGGCGGCGTACAGCCCGTGCGGGCCGGTCGAACCGCCGCCGCCGCCCCCTCCTCCTCCTCCCCCCCCGGGGTCCCAGGAGAACGCCAGCATCGTGGCCCACGTGGCGCCGCACTCCACCGGCAGCCTGGCCTGCTCCTCGGCGCCGGACATGGACTGCTCGGAGTTCACCGGCGAGTGGCCGGTGGGGAGCGGCTGCGACGTCTGGTTCGTGGTCGCCCAGGCCAACGCGGCCGGGGGGGTCGCGGGGGCCTCCTTCGGGCTGGAGTATGACCAGCCCGCGGGCCTGACCCAGTTCGGCCACGTGGTCTGCACCGACCTCTACTACCCGAACAGCGACGCCCAGGGCCACCTGTTCCCGGACTCGGGCGGGGGCGCGCGCATGGTGTGGGACGCCGACACCCATTGTCAGCGGACGGGCTACCCCAGCGGCGCTCAGGCCAATCTGATGGCGGTGTACATGTATGCCTACGCGCCGGGACAGCTCCGGATCACCGAGAACCGCAACTTGGTGCCGGGTTCCGAGTTCGTGATCGTGGACTGCGTGAACGCCGAGAGCAACCTGGCCTGGCCGGATCGGGCCGGCGTGGTGGGCTTCGGCGGTGAGGCGGCGTACACGCCGTGCGAGTCGGTCGAACCGCCGCCGCCTCCTCCTCCTCCTCCTCCGCCCGGGGGAAATCAGTACCGGGCCTGCATCGCGGCCCACGTCGTCCCGCACACCTCCACCAGCCTGGACTGTTCGGCGGGTCCGGCCATGGACTGCACTGCCTTCGAACAACACTGGCCGGTGAGGAGCGGCTGCGACGTCTGGTTCGTGGTCGCCCGGGGCAACGAGGCCGGGGGGATCGCGGGGGCCTGCTTCGGGCTCGAGTACGACCAGGCCGGCTCCCTCACTCAGTTCCAATCGGTAATCTGCACCGATCTCTACTACCCCAACACGAGCCCCGAGGGCCGTCTGTTCCCCGATGCCGGGGGCGGAGTGAGACTCGTCTGGGATCCCGTCTACCACTGCCAGTTGACCCTGTACTCGTCCGGCGTCCAGGCCAACCTGATGGCGGTGTACATGTACGCATACGCGTCCAGCCAGCTCAAGATCACCCCGAACCGCAACCTCGAGAGCGGGGAGGAATTCAGCGTTCAGAGCTGTGTCGACACCACGGGCACATGGAGCGTTCTGATGTGGCCGGAGGCGGCTTCGGTGGTCGGGTTCGGCGATGGATGGGGGTACAACCCCTGCGTCACGACGCCGGTCCAGCGGACCACCTGGGGCCGCATCAAGGCCCACTACGCTCCGAAAGAGGAGACGCCATGAGCCGCCGTCCGGTTTCGGTCCTCTTCGTTCTCGCGGCGGCCTTCCTCCTGGCCCCGGCCGTCGGCGCCGGCCCCGCCGCCGGGGGCAGCCAGACGGGGGCGGTCATCGTGGCCCACATGGCGCCGCACTCCACCGGCAGCCTGGCCTGCTCCTCGGCGCCGGACATGGACTGCTCGGAGTTCACCGGGGAGTGGCCGGTGCGGAGAGGCTGCGACGTCTGGTTCGTGGTCGCCCACGCCAACACCCAGTACGGGATCGCCGGGGCCTCCTTCGGGCTGGCGTACGACCAGCCCGCGAGCCTGACCCAGTACGGCCACGTGGTCTGCGCGGACCTCTACTACCCGAATCGCGACGCCCAGGGGCACCTGTTCCCGGACTCGGGGGGCGGCGTGCGCATGGTGTGGGACCCCGTCAACCACTGCCAGCGGACGGGCTACTCCAGCGGCGGCCAGGCCAACCTGATGGCGGTGTACATGTACGCCTACGCGCCCGGACAGCTCCAGATCACCGAGAACAAGAACCTGATGATGGGTCCCGAGTTCGTGGTGGTGGATTGCGACAACGCCGAGAGCGACCTGGCCTGGCCGGAAGCCGCGAGCGTGGTGGGCTTCGGCGGCGAGGCGGCGTACAGCCCGTGCGGGTCGGTCGAACCCCCGCCGCCGCCTCCTCCCTCGGGGTCCCAGGCCAACGCCTGCATCGTGGCCCACGTGGCGCCGCACTCCACCGGCAGCCTGGCCTGCTCCTCGGCGCCGGACATGGAGTGCTCGGAGTTCACCGGCGCGTGGCCGGTGCGGAGCGGCTGCGACGTTTGGTTCGTGGTCGCCCATGCCGGCAGCAAGTACGGGATCGCCGGGGCCTCCTTCGGGCTGGAGTACGACCAACCCGCGAGCCTGACCCAGTTCGGCCACGTGGTCTGCACCGACCTCTACTACCCGAACAGCGACGCCCAGGGCCACCTGTTCCCGGACTCGGGGGGGGTGTGCGCATGGTGTGGGATCCCGTCAACCACTGCCAGCGGACGGGCTACTCCAGCGGCGTTCAGGCCAACCTGATGGCGGTGTACATGTATGCCTACGCGCCCGGACAGCTCCAGATCACCGCGAACCGCAACCTGATGATGGGTCCCGAGTTCGCGGTGGTGGGCTGCAACAATGCCGAGAGTGACCTGGCCTGGCCGGACGGGGCCGGCGTGGTGGGCTTCGGCGGTGAGGCGGCGTACACGCCGTGCGAGGCGGTCGAACCGCCGCCCCCACCTCCGCCGCCGCCGCCCCCGCCTCCTCCGCCTCCTCCCCCGCCGCCTCCGCCGCCCCCGCCTCCTCCCCCGCCGCCCGGAGGGAAGCAGTACCAGGCCTGCATCGCGACCCACGTGGCGCCGCACTCCACCGGCAGCCTGGTCTGTTCGGCGGGTCCGGCCATGGACTGCATTGCCTTCGAACAACACTGGCCGGTGGGGAGCGGCTGCGACGTCTGGTTCGTGGTCGCCCAGGGCAACGGGGCCGGGGGGATCGCGGGGGCCTGCTTCGGGATCGAGTACGATCAGGGTCCCGGGGGCATTCAATGGTTCCAGGATGTCATCTGCGCCGATCTCTACTATCCGAACAACTCCACCAACCCCTCGCCGTATTCCAGGGCGGGCGGCAGTTTCCCGGATGCCGGGGGCGGAGCGAGATTCACCTGGGACCCCGTCTACCACTGCCAGTTGACCCAGTACCCGTCCGGGGTCCAGGCCAACCTGATGGCGGTGTACATGTACGCCTACGCGTCCAGCCAGCTCAAGATCACCCCGAACCGGAACCTGGAGAGCGGGGAGGAGTTCAGCGTCCAGAGCTGCGTCGACACCACGGGCACGTGGAGCGATCTGCTGTGGGCGGAGGCGGCTTCGGTGATCGGGTTCGGCGATGGATGGGGGTACAATCCCTGCGTCACGACGCCGGTCCAGCGGACCACCTGGGGCCGGATCAAGGCCCATTACGCTCCGAAGGAGGAGACGCCATGAACCGCCGATCCATTCCGTCTTTTCTCGGCCCTGCGGCGGCCCTCCTGGCCTTGGCTCTCGCCCCCGGTCCCGCCGCCGCCGGCAGCCTGGACGGCGCCTACATCCTGGCCCATGTGGCGCCGCACTCTCCCACCAGCCTGGTCTGCTCCTCGGCCCCGGACGTGGACTGCACCTCCTTCGAGACCGACTGGCCGTCGGGGAGCGGCTGCGACGTCTGGTTCGTGGTCGCCCACGCCGGGGGAGGGAAGGGGATCGGCGGGGCGTCCTTCGGGCTGGAGTACGACCAGCCCGCGGGCCTGACCCAGTTCGGCCACGTGGTCTGCGCCGATCTCTACTACCCGAACAGCGACCCGCAGGGTCACCTGTTCCCGGATTCGGGGGGCGGTGTGCGCATGGTGTGGGACCCTGTCAACCACTGCCAGCGGACGACCTACTCCTCCGGGACCCAGGCCAACCTGATGGCCGTGTACATGTACGCCTACGCGCCCGGCCAGCTCCAGATCACCGAGAACCGGAACCTGATGCTGGGGCCCGAGTTCGCGGTGGTGGACTGCGAGAACGCCGAGACCGACCTGGCCTGGCCGGACGGGGCCGGCGTGGTGGGCTTCGGCGGGGAGGCGTCCTACAACCCCTGCGGTGAGCCCCCGCCTCCACCTCCCCCCCTCCGCCCGGAGGATCCCAGGATGGTGCCTGCATCGCGACCCACGTCACCGTGCACTCCGAGAAGGGCATGTCCTGCTTGGCCGCGCCGGCCATGGACTGCACCCAGTTCACCACCGAATGGCCGGTCATGAGCGGCTGCGACGTCTGGTTCGTGGTTGCCCGGGGGAACGCGGCCGGGGGTGTCGCCGGGGCCTGCTTCGGGATCGACTACCCCCAGGGTCCCGCGGGGGTTCAGTGGTTCAACGAGGTGACCTGCGCCGACATCTACTTTCCGAACACCACGCCCTCGCCTTCGTCGTACGCCCGGCAGGGCGGCACCTTCCCCGATTCCGGCGGGGGTGCGCGCCTGATCTGGGATCCCGACTATCACTGCCAGTTGACCCAGTATTCGTCCGGCGTCCAGGCCAACCTGATGGCCGTCTACATGTACGCCTACGCGCCCGGCCGGCTCCAGGTCACCCCGAACCTGAACCTGAGCACCGGGGAGGAGTTCAGCGTCGAGAGTTGCGTCGGCTTGGGCTACGCGTGGAGCGATCTCTTCTGGCCGGCGGCTGCGGGCGTGGTGGGGTTCGGCGGGGAGCCGGGGTACAGCCCCTGCTACATCGTCCCCGTCGAGCGGACCACCTGGGGGCGCCTCAAGTCCCAGTACCAGTAGCGGATAGACGATAGGCTCCCGATCGCCGGGCCGGCCGCGGGGCCTCGGCGGCCCGGTTCCGGCCGGACCCTCCCCCCCGTTATCCCGTCCGCCGTTGGGCGCTCCGCATCTTTTCTGCTAAACTATTCGCGTCCAAACCGTTGGGGGGGGAGGTTCCCGGTCCCCGGATTCGGGGAAACCGGCCGCGCGAACGGGAGAAAACCCCGGCGTGCGGGGTAACAGGGGTGTCGGTGCCTCGGAGGAGCGTGCCGGCGCGCCCGGGAATCGGCCGGGGCCGTCCGGATCGCTCCGGAGGGTCGGCCCCAAGGAGTCTGCCTCTACCATGATTGCTACCCGTGTCCACACCCGTGCCACCGGGCCCGCGCGCCGAGGCGCCGTCGCCCTCCTTGCCGCCTTCGCCGCCCTCCTCGCCGCCGCCGCTCCCGCCGCCGCCCAGGCCAACCGGGACGTGACCATCGGCCTGTACCTGGAGGAGGCCGGAAGCCAGCCCAACTGCAACAAGATCAAGCTCCTTGACTGCGACGACTCGTCCATCCAGGTCACCGGGGAGCTGAATACCGCCTATTACGCTTTCCTCTGCGTCTTCAACGGGGACGCCTCCGAGGGCATCAGCGGCCTCCAGTGCGGGCTCCGCTTCAACGACGCCCGGAACGTGGGGGTGGAGATCGAGTCCTGGCGCTCCTGCGCGGACCTGGAGTATCCCCAGAGCGGCTGGGCCAGCCGCTCGGGGGTGGGTAACCGGATCCTGTGGTCCAACAACGTCCACTGCCAGCAGGAGGAGCCGGGCGGGATCGGCCAGGGCGTGACCGCGGTGGGCGGCTACTTCTACCTGAGCGCCTACAGTCCCGATCAGCTCGAGGTCGTGCCCTGGAAGGGGACGGGATACGGCGAGGGGCTCAGGGTCACCAACTGCGCCAACGCCGAGACCGAGCTCGAGGATGCCGCCGGGGGATCCCTCGGTTTCTCCGACGACGGCTCGGTGAAGGGGAGCCTTCCCTGCAACACCCGGATCCAGGAAGAGACCACCTGGGGCGGCGTGAAGAATCTCTACAACAACCGCCGCTGACCAGCGGATCCCCGCATCGGCCCCGGGCCGGGATCCAGGCCGCATTTCCAAGCATGAGCTCATGAAAACACGACATCTCACCGCCGGGGGGGCGGGAAGGCCGGCGCGGGCGACCCGGGCCGGCCTCGCTGCGTCCCTGATACTCGTTCTCAGCGGGGCCCTGGCCGCCGGTCTCGGCGGCTGTGGGAGCGGCCGCCCCTCCGCCCCCAAGATCCTGGTCATCGGGATGGACGGAGCCACCTTCGACCTGATCGGGCCGTGGATGGACCAGGGCAAGCTCCCCAACCTGAAGGCGATCCGCGACGGAGGGGTCTGGGGCAACCTGCTCTCGGTGATCCCCCCCCTGTCGCCCCCGGCCTGGACCTCGGCGGTGACCGGGGTCAATCCGGGGCAGCACGGCATCTACGACTTCAACCGCTACGCCCCCGACGAGGGCAAGGCCTACACCGAGACCGCGGCCAGCCGCCGCGTCCCCGCCTACTGGACCCTGATGTCCGAGGCCGGGCTTCGGGTGGGGACGCTGAATATCCCCATGACCGACCCGCCGGACGAGGTCAACGGCTTCCAGGTGGCGGGGCTGCCCCACCCCGACTCGGTGGGCTACGCCTACCCGCCGGAGTTGGAGGCCCGCCTCCACCGGGAAGGTTACAAGCTGGACCGGATGGGGGAGGCGCTGGTGGAGGGGCATGAGGCCGATCTGGAGCGTGAGATCGTCTCCACCCTGGACCGCCGGAAGAAGGTGGCCCTGGAGCTGGGGGCGGACCACCCGGACCTGGACGTCTACTGGGTGGTGTTCACCGGCACCGACCGGATCCAGCACTTCTTCTGGAAGTTCATGGAGAAGGACCATCCCTTCTACGATCCCGAACTCGCCCCCCGCTTCGGCGACTCCATCCTCCACGTCTACGAGAAGGTCGACGAGGCCATCGGGGACCTGGTGGCCCAGGCCCGGGCCCAGGCCGCCGACCAGGGGCGGGAGCTGGCCGTCATCGTGCTTTCCGACCACGGGTTCTGCGGCGTCCACCGGGCCTTCCGGCCCCAGTCCCTGCTCCACAACCCGCCGGCGGGGGAGAAGCCGATCACCAACGCCTACAGCATGGAGACCAACGCCTCCATGATCTACGTTCCCCTGGTGGGCCGGGACAAGGGAGCCACCCTGAGCCGGTCCGACCACGACGCCGAGACCAAGGAGATCGTCCGGCGGGTGCTGGCCGCGCGCGATCCCGAGAACGGGGAGTGCCCGGTCATCCTCGGCGCGCGCAAGGAGGACCTCTTCACCGGGCGCTACGTGGACAAGGCCCCCGACATCCTGTTCCTGGCCCGGCCCGGCTACTACCTGATCAACGAGGAGGGGGACAAGACCCCCTTCGGCACACCGAAGTTCTCCTTCAGCGCCCACCACGAGATGCACGGGGTGTTCTTCGCCACCGGGCCCATGTTCGGGACCGGGCACCTGGAGGGGAAGCAGTCCCTCCTCAACATCGCACCCACCCTCATGTACCTGGCCGGGCTGAAGGTGCCCGGCTACATGGAGGCGGACGTCCTGACCGGTGCCCTGAGCCCCGGGTACCTGAAGGCGCACCCGGTCCAGCGGGACGAGAGCACCGCCCGCGAGACCGGAAGCGACGACGTGGAACGTATCAAGGCCCTGCCCTACGTCCAGTAGGCGCCGGGCCGGGAAGACGCACATGGCACGCCATCCGTTTCTCGCTCTCTCCCGCCGCCGGGCGGGTCTGGCCCTCATCATCCTCGCCCTGGCCGCGGGCGGGCTGGCCGCCGCCATGGCCGGCTGCAGCGCGGGCAAGAAGCCGCCGGTGGTGGTCATCGGTCTGGACGGGGCCACCTGGGACCTCCTCGCCCCCTGGGTCCGGGACGGGGAGCTTCCCCACCTGAAGGCATTCCTGGACCAGGCCGCGGTGGGCGATCTCACCACCGTCTATCCTATCCTGAGTCCGGTCTGCTGGACCTCGGCCGTGACCGGGGTGAACCCGGGCAAGCATGGGATCTACGACTTCCAGAAGCAGGACCCGGCCGGCGGGGATCCCCTGATCGAGACCGCCACCAACCGTCGGGCGGCGCCGATCTGGATGCTCCTCTCCGACGCCGGCTACAAGGTCGGGGTGATGAACGTGCCCATGACCTATCCCCCGGATCCGGTCCGTGGGGAGATGATCAGCGGGTTCCCGTTCCCCAGCGGGGACGTGAACTTCACCTATCCTCCCGAACTCCAGGACAAGCTGGACGGCTACCCCCTGGATTACCTGGGGCTGCAGATGTTCACCCGCACCCCCCAGAAGATGTACAGCGACTTCCTGGACGGGCAGAAGGCCCGGGGGGACCTGGCCGAGAAGTGGGTGCGCTCGGGCAAGTACGACTTCCTGTGGGTGGTGTTCACCGGTCCGGACAAGGTGCAGCACTTCTTCTGGAAGTTCATGGACCCCGATCATCCCGGATACACCCAGGCCGGGCACCGGGAGTTCGGAACCGCCATCCTGGACCTGTGGAAGAAGCAGGACGAGATCCTGGGCCGGATGCTGGACGCCCTCCCTCCCGACGCCACCGTGCTCATGCTCTCCGACCACGGTTTCGCCCCCATCTACCGCCAGATGAACCTGGCCAACTGGGTGGAGAAGACGGACATCCCCGACTGGCTGGCCCAGCACGCCATCCCCAGCATGACCATCACCAACGGCATCATGCACTACATCGTCCAGGGGGGAATCCCCGGGACCTCGGACCGGGAGGCGTTCCTGGACAAGTTCATCGAGGAATGCGAGGCGATGAAGGATCCGGCCACCGGGCTCTGTCCCTTCGAGAGCCTGCTCCGGCGTGAGGACATCTACCATGGTCCCATGCTGGAGAAGGCGCCGGACCTGGTGATCCAGGAGTCGCCCCACTACTACGTGACCCGGGGAGTTCCCGATTCCACGGATCTGCCCATCTTCCAGGACGTCTGGACCACGTCCTTCTCGGCCCACCACCGTCCCCAGGGGATCGTGGCCGTGCGGAGTCCGCACGTGCACAAGAACACCAGCGGGACCCTGAGCGAGCGGCTGGCCGGAGGGGGGGACTTCAAGGACGCCCACATCATCGACGTGACCCCGACCCTCCTCGCCCTCATGAACCAGACCATCCCCGACGCCATGGACGGCCGGGTCATGAACGAGGTGATCGACTCCGGGTTCCTGAAGCAACACCCCCCGAAGGTCAAGCCGGTGGAGGGGTTCCTCTTCGACCGGGCGGCTCCGGTCAAGCTCTCCCCCGAGGACAAGGAGCGGATGCGGGCCCTGCCCTATCTGCAGTAGGGGTAGCGGAGCCCGGGCTCAGCGACCGGCATGGGCCGAGTCGATGGCCGCCTGCACCCGCTGCAGGCTCTGCTGGAAGCGCAGGTTGCTGGGCTGGAGCTTGATCGCTTCCTGCCAGGTCTCGCGCGCCTTCTCCAACTGCCCGCTGGACGCGTAGGCCGCGGCCAGGTTGTTGAGGTAGAAGGGGTTGTTTCCCATGGAGTCGTGCACGGAGGCCAGAAGCCGGGCCGCCTCGGCGGAATGTCCCCGGATCAGGTTCAGGGTCCCGTCGAAGTAGACCAGCTCGGGCCGGTCCCGTCCCAGGCGCTGGTAGGCCTCGTCCAGGGCCCGCTCCGCGCCCAGGGTGTCCCCGTTCTGCATGTAGCCCAGGATCTCCCGCTGGGCGGCGATTACCGGATCCTCGGCCGCGGTCGAGGTGGAGTCGGCGGTCGAGCCGGGGGTGGAGGGTTCCGGCGGCCCCGAGGCGAGGCCGCGCTCGCGCAGGCTGTTCAGGTTGTCGCGGGCCACCGCGTATCCGGGGGCGATCCGGACCGCGGCCTCCAGGGCCCGGACGGCCTGGTCGTAGTAGCCGATCTGCACGAACACCGTGCCCAGGTTGTTGTAGTACTCGGGGTTGACGGGGTCCAGGCGGATGAGATCCCCATAGACGTTGGCCGCGTCGCTGAAGCGCTTCTGGTTCTCGTAGAGATGGACGAGGGCCTGGAGGCCGGGCACGAAGTCCGGGTGGTCCGCCCGCAGCGACTCCAGCTCCCGGGTGGCCTCCTCGAACACGTTGTCCCGGGCCAGCATGGCGGCCAGGGCGAGCCGGGGATAGGGATTGCCGGGGGCCATGCCCAGGGAGCGCTCGTACTCGCGGATGGCCGAGGACCCCCGCTTCTCCGCGTCATACACCTGTCCGAGCTCGAAGTAGTCCTCGGCGGTGATGCCCATGCCGGGCACGCCCCCGTGCACCGGCCAGATGCCCCAGATCGCCACCGCGGCCAGCCCGCCGGCCAGCGCCGTCAGCCGCGCCCGGGTCCCCGCCCGGACCAGGATCCGCACGAAGAGCGCGGCCCCCACCAGGAGGGCGGCCACCGTCACCATCCGGTCGTCGGGCTCGGCGTAGGTGAGGATCGTGGCCAGGAGGCCGGAGAGGGCCCCCGCCCAGAGAACGCCCCCCGCTCGGCGCCAGGCCAGGACCAGGCCCACCAGGCCCAGGGGAAGCAGGATGCGACCGATCCAGACCGCGACCGGCAGCTCCCGGCCCTCGGTGCGCTGGATCAGGAATGCGGCGCTCACGTCGCGGGGGAGCGGATCCCCCTGGAACACGGCCAGGGTCTTGACTCCCAGGCGCTTCAGGGTGGCCAGGGGATGCACGAGTGCCTCCTTGACCGCCCGGCCGCCCCAGACCTCCTCCGCGGTCCGGAAACCGACCGGTTCCTGCCGCTCCCGCTCCAGCTCCAGCACGAAGTCCTGGCGGATCCAGTAGCGGCGGGCGTCCTCCCCGGCCCGGCGGGGGGCCACCCCGGTGGCCTCGGCCCGGTTCCCGCGATAGGCGTCGACGCCGCTGACCAGGGGCAGGTGCGACCCGGCTCCGGACACGGCCAGGGCGACCAGCGCCGCCCCCGTCCAGGCCACCGCGAAGAGCGGGGCGGCCACCACGCGGCGGCCCCGGCCGGGACGGACCAGGGCCAGGACCAGGAGCAGGAACCCCAGGGACCAGCCCAGAGGAGGCTCCAGGGCGGCGCTGAGGCCGATCAGGAGCCCCGCGGCCAGCCAGCCTCCCCCATGGCGTGTCCGGTCCAGCACCACCAGGGCGGCCAGGGCGGCTACGCCGGCGGGCACGGAGGGGGAGAAGGCCCCCGCGTTCAGTGCCACCGGGGCGGCCACGGTGGCCCCCAGTCCGGCCACCAGGGCGATCCAGGGCCCGGTCCGCTTCCAGGCCAGGACCAGGACCAGGATGGCGATGAGGGGGACGAAGATCGCGGTGAGCGCCCGGTGGGCCCGCCGGGGGGCGCGGGCGTCGTCCGAGGCCAGGGGGGCGAGCAGCCGGGGGTAGATCGGGGAGGGGAGGAGGTTCAGGGCCGCGGGGTTCGCGGTGCCCGAGGCCACCTGGGCGGCCGCGGTCCAGTAGGCGGACTCGGTGCCCACCGGGGTGCGCTCGAAGGGCCCGCGGTCCAGGGACCGGGCCGCGAACGCGGTGAGCGCGGCCACGCCGACCGCGAAGAGGATCAGGGGGAGGATGCGTTTCATGGAACTCCACCACCTCCGGCGCCCCGCGGGCGCGGGTGTCACAGCTTGGCCAACTCGTCCCGGGCGAGGCGGGTCAGCTCGGGGTCCTGGCTGCGCTGGATCACGGAGTTGAACGCGGTGCGGGCCTGGTCGGTGCTCCCACCGCCGGCGCGGGCCATGCCCAGATGAAGGAGGATCACCAGCTTCCCCGGCGCCTTCTCCAGCGCCCGGTTCAGGGCGCTCTCGGCCTCGGACCACTTGCCCCGCTTGAGGAGCACGAAACCCAGGGTGTCGAGGTAGTCGGGCTGGGGGTCGTCCCGCGCCGCCTTCCGGGCCCAGGTCTCGGCCTCGGCCAGGTCCCCCCCCGATTCGGCCAGGTAGTAGGCGAGGTTGTTGGCCGCGGAGGGATTGTTGGGATTCACGTCCAGCGCCCGCTCCAGCAGCGGCACCGCGTCCTGGAAGCGGCCCTCACGCGCGGCCAGGATGGCCATGTTGAACAGGGCCCCCGGATACCGCGGCTCCTGCTTCAGGGTCCGTTCCCACAGCGTGCGAGCGCTGTCCAGGTCCCCGGCCCGGAAGGCGATGGCGCCCAGGTTGTTGAGGGCGATGCCCCGCTCCAGCCGGTCCCCGATCCGGGCCGCCCGGTCGAAATGGCCGATGGCCTCTCCCGGGGACCCGGTGGTCAGCTCCCGGATGCCGTCCTCGTTCAGGTCGTGGGCCACGATGCTCCGGGCCAGGATCTCCCGGGGTTCGATGTCGAGGGCGGACTTGAGGATCCGCGCCGCGGTCTCCGACCCCGGTTCCACCTGGCCCGTCTTGACCTTGAGGGCGAGCAGGTGGGCTTCCCGGAACCGCTGGATGGCCGGGGCCAGCCCGCTGTCCGGTCCGGCCTGGGTGAGGTAGGCCAGCGGCGACCGGTACTCGGGTATCAGGTCGAGCACGCTGGACTGCGTGGGCAGGTACATGTGCCGGGGAACGGCGTACTCCAGGTACAGGTTGTCGTCGGTCACCCGGCCCGGCCAGTCCCCGAGCCACTTGGAGATGCCGTCGCGGTCGGTGACGAAGTAGGAGAGGAACTGGGCGATGGGGAGGATCTCCATCTGGGCCAGGTCCTCGCCTACGGGGCCGTCCATGGAGGCGCGGAGTGCGTCCATGTCCAGCCGCAGGGGCTCCATGCTCCCCACCAGGACCAGGTCCCCCGGGCCCCCCTGCCACAGATGCAGGTAGGGATAGGCGTCCCGGAAGGTGGCCAGCACCGTTTTCAGGTCGGAATCCTGGTACTGGTAGGTCTGGACCCACTGGCAGACCACCCCCCCCGGCTTCAGGTGCTCCTTGGTGAGCTCGAAGAACTCCCGGGTGAACAGCGCGCTCACCCCGGCGATCCAGGGGTTGGAGGGCTCGCTCACTATCACGTCGTACTTCTCGTCGGTGAGAAGCAGATGGTTCCGGCCGTCGTTGAGGATGAGCCGGTGGCGTGGGTCCTCCAGGCAGCGGTGGTTGTAGTCGTCGAAGTAGCTGGCCGCCTCCACCATGCTGGGAATGAGCTCGACCGTCTCCACCTTCCGGAAGGGGTGGGTAAGCAGCGATCCCACCGAGATGCCGCTGGCCAGCCCGATCATGAGCCCGTTGTCCACCGGCCCCCGGTGGTAGAACACCGGCAGGTGGGAGATGAGCTTCTGGGTGATCATGTCCCCGTGGGAAGACGCCTCCACCTTGCCGTTGGTGCGGAGCGACGTCATCTGCTGGGCCTGCCACACCGACACCGTGGCCTCGGTCCCCTCGTCGTAGAAGAGGAGGTTGGCCCCCGACATGGCCGTCTCGATGTCCGGGTACTTGGACATCTCGCCCGCGTACACGTAGGCCCCGGAGGCCATGACCCGGGGATCCCAGCGCCGGAGCGAGAACCACCCCGCCGGGATGACCAGGACCAGGGTGGCGACCAGGATCGCCCGCTGGAACCGGGGCACGCGCCGCCAGCTCAGGGCCCCCAGGAGCAGGAGGGCGGCGGCGATGTTCACCGCCGAGGCGGCGAGGATGGAGTTCTGGCGGCCGATCCAGGGGATGAGCACGAACCCGGTGAGGAAGGACCCCAGGATGGCCCCCAGGGTGTTGGCGGCGTAGAGGGTACCGAGGCTGCGGCCGGTCTGCCGCCGGTCCACGTAGGAGCGGGTGACCAGGGGGAAGGTCCCCCCCATGAGCACGGTGGGGAGGAACATGGTCATGGCGGCCAGGAACACCCGGTAGAGCTCGATGCGGAACCAGGAGCTCTGGAGCCGGGGAAAGGCGTCCACGAACATCTGGGGCAGATGTCCCAGCACCGGAACCGTGGCCAGGCAGAGCACCGGGATCCCGGCCTGGACCGCGGCCAGCAGGGCCTCGGGGCGGCCGTACCGGTCGGCGAGCCGGGCGAAGAGGAAGCTCCCCAGGGCCAGCCCCAGCAGGAACGTGGCCAGCATGGAGGTAAACGCGTAGTTGGTGGTGCCCAGCACCATGGACAGGGTCTTGGTCCAGGCCACCTCGTAGGCCAGGGCGGCGAACCCGCTGGCCGCGTACACGATCAGGACCGTGCGCCGGAGCCGGACCGAGACCTCCCCCGACCGCGACCCCGAGGGCGCCTCGGGGGCGTTCTCCACCTCCGCCCGGTAGGGGAGGACGCGGGCCAGGACCAGGGCGCTGGCCGCCACCAGCACGTTGAACCCGGCGGCCAGGTAGGTGGAGCCGTTCAGGCCGAGGACGGGGAGGAGGAGGAACCCCCCGGCGGCGGTGCCCAGGACCGCGCCCAGGGTGTTCGCCCCGTAGAGGAGCCCCGCCCGGGTGCCCAGGCCGGCCCAGTTGCGCAGAAGAAGCTTGCCCAGCACCGGGAGGGTTCCGCCCATGAGGGTGGTGGGGATCAGCAGGAGCAGGAAGCTCAGCACGAAGCGGACCAGGGACAGGGTGTAGGGTCCCGGATCCAGGCTCCGGTAGATCCCGGCGTAGAGGTGGTTCAGGAGGCCCAGGAGCACGGGCAGGAGCAGGGCCCATATCGCCACCCCGCCCTCCAGGAGGCCGTAGACGGTGAGGGGATGCCCCCGGCGGTCGATGGCCCGGCCGAAAACGGTGCTGCCCAGGGCCAGGCCGGCCATGTAGGCGGCGAGCACGGTGGCTATGGCGAAGGCGGACCCGCCGAAGACGGTGGTGAGCTCCCGGGTCCAGACCACCTCGTAGACGAGGGCGCTGGCTCCGGACAGGAAAAAGAGGCCGAGGACCACGAGTTCGAGCGGGCTCAGGCCCGCCCGGCCTCCGGTCCCCCGCGGAGAGGGCATGGCGGTGGTCAATGGAAAGCTATCCTCGGGCTGTAGGGTCCCGTCCGGCGGCCCCGCGCCAGGGGCGGCGCGGAAGGCAAACAAGGATACCAACCACCCGGGGGGGAATCAAGGCGGGGGAGGCCGGGTAGCACTCCCGGCGAGCCGTTTCCCTCCGTCCTTGAGTCTTTCCCCGACGGTGCGGTACGATTTTGCGGATTTTCCCCCGGGGGTGGACCGGCCGGTCGCCCCGTCATGCGTCAGGGAGGTTTGACTCGATGAAGCACGTGCAGATCCTGGCCGGTGTCGCCCTGGCCGCCCTCGTCCTGGTCCCGGGATGCGGCCAGCAGAATTCCAACGACCCGGTCCTGGCCAAGGTCGGCCCGAGGGTGATCCACGCCTCGGACTACGTGGACGCCTACACCGCCATGGCCCCGGCCAACCGGCCGGATCTTACGGAAGCCGACGCCCGCCGGAGTTTCCTCAAGGACATGGTGAACAAGGACCTCATGGAGCTCTCGGCCAGCGAGCGCTACCCCTCCCTGGTCATGCAGCAGCAGTGGCGGCTCAAGCGGTACCGGGAGACCCAGCTCACCCAGATGGTGAAGAAGCGCCTCATCGACGACGTGGTTCACGTCACCGAGGCCATGAAGGACTCCCTGTACGAGAACATGAAGGAGCAGCGGCACGTCCTGGCCATGCGCATCAACGACGCGGCCGAGGCCGACTACGTCCGCAAGCAGGTGGACGCGGGCGAGGACTGGGGGACGCTGACCTACGACCACTCGGTGCTGTGGACCAACAACCATCCCCCCGGGGACCTGGGCTGGCTGGACGCCGGCACCTTCACCTGGCCCCTGGACCGGAAGATCTGGGAGGCCCCGGTCGGAGTCACCCTGGGTCCGCTCCACGAGGCGCGGGGCAACTTCATCGTCCGCGTCCTGGACACCCGGCCCAAGACGGATCTCAAGAGCCGTGAGGAGCTGGACGGCACCCTTCAGGAGGACATTTACGGCCCCATGTTCCTCGACCGCCAGCAGGTGGTCCAGGATTCCCTCCGCGCCGCCGCCGATCCCTACTTCCCCGCCGCCGGGAAGGCCCTGATCATGGCCAAGTACTACTGGGAGCCCGCCCAGTCCGAGGTGGAGAACCCCTACGCCAAGCTCGACGCCCAGCGGACGACCCCGGACTTCTCCGCCGCCGAGGAGTCGGTGAAGGTGGTGGTGTTCAAGAACGCCCCCGACTGGGACCTGAAGGAGTTCGCCCGGCGTCTGGAGTGGATGCCGGCCGGGATCTGGCCCACCGGGCAGAGCGAGGCGGAGCTGGACGACCTCTACCGGATCATGATCCGCGACTACCTGTACCTCAAGGCGGCCCGGGACATGGACCTCGATCATTCGCCCGAGTTCCTGGACGCGGCCGAGCGCCAGGCCAATCAGATGCGGGTGACCTACTTCTACTACAACGACCTGATGAGGGGCATCAATCCCACCGATGCCGACATCCAGGCCTACTTCGACGCCAACCGGGACCGGTACAAGGCCCCGCCGTCCTTCAAGGTGGCCTACTTCTCCTCCAAGGACGGAGCGGCCATGAAGCAGCTGGCCGAGGACTGGCAGAACGGTGCCTCGTTCATGGACCTGAAGGCGAAGTACTCGGCCCGGATCGACTCCCTGGAATCCAACGGCGAGACGCCCTGGATCTACGAGCAGCGGGACCCGGTGCTGGACCAGGTGGTGCAGCCCATGAAGGAAGGGGACGTGAGCGATCCCATGGTCCGGGCGGACGTGAGCACGGTGTTCCGGCTCATCACCCGCCGGTCGGAGCGGCTCCTCAACTACCCCGAGGTGAAGAGCCAGGTGGACCAGGACGCGAAGGCCCAGATGAGCGACGACAAGCTGAACACCTTCCTGGAGGGACAGCGGAAGAAGTTCGGGGTCAAGGTCTACGAGGACGCGCTGGCCAAGGTGGAGATCCCCGCCGATCAGCCTGCGCCCGAGGGGCAACAGGCTTCGAGGTCGAGGGAGATCCAGTAGGGCCCCCGGCGGGGCGGGATCAGCCTCCGGAGCCCAGGGCCCGGAGCAGGATGGGCTGCCACACCGGGGCCAGGACCGCCTTCAGGACGGCGTCCAGGACCACCAGGCCGAGGCCCAGCAGGAACACGCGGACCGGGAAGCGCAACGCCTCCCGGTCCGCGCCGTTTCCGGCCCCCCGCACGCCGGGGCGGGTTCCCCCGCGGCGAAGGAGGCGCCGGTAGAGGATGAGCCCCAGGGCGGCGAGGGCGGCCCCGGTGACCACGAACCCCACCACCCGGATCTCCGCCCACACCGGCCAGCCCAGGAGCGCCGCCGTCCACCGGTCGGCGGAGAGCGCGGTGAGGACGGCCACGTAGTAGTTCATGTAGTTGAGAAGCCAGGTTCCCAGGACCAGGGAGCCCGCCCCCGCGGTGAGCACCGAGAGCACGCAGAACCCCAGGTAGTGCCGCACGTGGATGGGGAGGTAGAGCCGGGGCGAGCCCTCGGGCCCTTCCCCGGTCTGCACCCAGTGGACCATCTCCTCGGCGTAGGGCTGGCCCCGGTGGACCACCCGGGCCGCCCGCTCCGGGAACAGGGTCACCGCGCTCCCCATGGCCAGGCTCTGGAAGAGCGTCCACAGGAGCACCCAGCCCACCGCGGCGGCGAAGGCGCCTCGGCGGACGCGGTGCAGGAAGACCGGATAGGGCACGGCCGCCCCCAGCAAGGGGAGGAGCCAGGCCTGCCCGGCCAGGAATCCCACCGCGGTGGAGGCGGCCGCCCCCAGGGCCAGGAGCGCGGCCAGCAGCGGCCGGGACAGGGGACGCGGACGAGGGTTCACGGGGGCCTTCCTATCAGCCGGCTAGAGGATGTAGGAGACCGCGAAGCCGATCTGCGCGGCCAGCATCATCAGGTACATGTGGGTCCAGGAGGGGTGGTTCTCGGTGGCGGCGAGGGCGTCGGGGTCGCGGAGGATCAGGTAGACCACGTAGGCCCCCCAGGCGGCCAGCCCCAGGCCCAGGAAGCTCAGCGCGGCCTCGTTCCCGGTCAGCACCCCCAGGTGGGCGCCGAGGGGCATGAGCAGGAACGGGAAGATGAAGAAGGGGGCGATCATCCAGGCCGCCTTGCGCACCCCGTAGATGATGGGGAGGGTGCGGCACCCGCCGGCGGCGTCCCCCTTGATGTCGGCGAAGTCCTTGGTGGAACTCGCCCCGAGGAGGAAGAGGCCGAAGATGAGGCCGATGAACCACGGTTCGGGCTGGAGCACGGTGCGGGCGCAGGACCAGCCCGCCACCTTGAGCAGCAGCCCCCGGGGGATGGCGATGGTCACGTTGGCCCAGATCCCCCTTGCCTTGGTCCGGAGCGGGGGCACCGAGTACACCGTGGTCAGCGCCGCCGCCGCCGTGGCCAGGATCAGGGTCTGGGTGGAGACCAGCCAGGCCAGGAGGAGGGCGGCCAGGAACAGGAACAGGGTCAGCACCCAGGCCTCGGCGAGGCCGATCCGCCCGCTGGGGAGCGGGCGCCGGGGCTTGTTGACCCGGTCCACCTCCAGGTCGTAGATCTGGTTCAACGTGTTCGAGGCCCCGTTCAGGACCGCGGCCATCAGGGTGCCCAGGAACAGGTCCAGGACCAGGGTGGGGTCCACGGGCAGGGGAGGACGGGCCCCGGCGCCGGCGATGCCGCCGGAAAGCATGCCCAGGGCGGGAGCGAGGAGGGTGAAGGGGCGCGCGAACTCCCAGTACAGGGCGAGGCGCGATTGCGGCGCGCGGATGGTGGCGGTTTCTCCCATGGAATCGCGGTTCCCCAAGTGAAGCCCGATGACGCTACCAGGGGGGCTCGGGGAGGGTCAAGCCGCGGGGCCCCGGGATCTCCGGCCGGGACCGGGCTCCGGGAACCCCCCGCGCCCTCCGGGGGTGTAAACTCCCGAGTCACGTCGTTTTCCCGGGCCCTCAGCGGCGGCGCCCCCCCGCGCGGGGAGGCCCCCGGCCCGACCCAGTCGAACAGGAGGACCCCTCCGGATGCGCCTGGTTACCCTTCCGATCGTGTTATCGGCGGCTGTGCTGGCCGCATTGACCCCTGCGGGAGCGGCCCAGACGCCCGCCGCCCGGCCGGATCCCGGGATCCAGGCCACCGGGCCGGCGCCGGCCACGGCGGGTCCGGCGGAGGCCCCCGCGGCCCGGATCGTCCGCCAGAGCCCGGACGGCTTCACCCTCCGGGTCACCCTGCCGGAGGCTGAGCGGACCCCGGTGGAGCTGCCCGGCCAGGGCACCTTCCTGCGGGTTTCCATTCCCGGATTCAGCCCCCCGCTGGGCGAGGAGGAGGCCGGCCGGCCCGCGCTCCCCCGCCACGGGTACCCCTTCGGCCTCCCCGACGGGGCCACGGCCACCGTCCAGGCCCGGGTGCTGGCCTCCCGCCGCTTCCAGGGACCGCCCCCGGTACCGGTGGCCTCGCATCGCTTCCTGGCCGGCAACCCGCCGGTCCAGCAGGACGACTACGATCCCCTGGAGTCGGTCTACGGATCGGCTGCCCTCTATCCCGCCGACCTGGCCACTCTCGGCCCGGCGGGCGGGTGGCGGCACCAGCGGGTGCAGTCGGTGATGCTGAGCCCGGTGCAGGTGAACCCGGCCACCGGGACCTACACCGAGGCCACCGAGGTGGAGATCACGGTCGACTTCGTCCGCGCGGGACGGGCGCCCCAGGCCGTGGATCGGGTTCCCGCCGGCGTCGACGCTCCCGGCTGGGACGAGCTGATCGACCGGGTTCTGGTCAACGCGGCCTCGGCCCGCGGCTTCCGCACCCGGGCGGCGTCGGCCCCGCTCCCCGCCGCCACCGCGGAAGGCGAGACGCACATGCGGATCCGGCTGGGGGAGAGCGGCCTCTGCCGCGTGTCCTACCAGGCCCTGGCCGACCAGGGTTGGCCCGCGGGGACCCCGGTGAAGCAGGTCCGGGTCGAGGAACGGGGATACGACGAGCGCCTGGCCGATCCCTTCGTGACCGTGAACCTGCCCCGGACGGTGGAGGACGGGAACGGGAACGGGATCTTCGACGCCGGGGACGACATCCTCTTCTACGGTCTCAACTACCGGGATCGCTTCCACGCCATGTTCGCCGAGGACCGCTACACCTACTTCCACGCCTACTGGATCAGCGCCGACGGCGACACCGGCCGCTCCTTCCAGTCCCTGGACGGATACCCGCCGGGAGAGTACCGGGAGGTGCAGAGCTTCCGGGACGAGGAGCACTACGAGAAGGACGAGAGCTACATCAACAATCCCCCGGACGCCGGTTCCTCGTTCTATCCCGAGAAGTCCTCCTTCTACTGGGTGAGCGCCTTCGAGCCGGACCGGACCCTGCCCTTCGAGGCCTACGATCCCGATCCCGACGGGTCCTTCCGCATCAAGGCCCTATGGCAGGGGGTGTGGACCTCGCTCACCCAGAGGGACCACTACCTGTCCCTGGACCTGAACAACTGCTCGCTGCTCACCGAGTACCTCAACATCGCCGCCGCCACCTTCGTCTACGACAGCGGGAACCACGAGATGGGGAACTGCCTCACCAACGGGCCCAACTACCTCCGGGTCCGGGGCCACCTGGCCAGCACCAACGCCTCCACCGGCGCCTACTTCGACTGGTTCGACTTCAGCTACGACCGCCTGCTCAAGGCCCGGGGGAACCGGCTGCTGTTCAACACCGGAACCGAGACTGGCAACCTCGAGTACGCGATCTCCGGGTTCACCTCGCCGGAGGTGACCTTCCTGGAGGTGACCGATCCCCAGAATCCACGGATCCTGGAGGGACGGGCGGACCCCGACGGGGCCGGCTACACTGCCCGCCTCCGGGTCACCGCCACCGGCACCCCCCGGCGGTTCCTGGCCGTGGTGGCCTCGTCGGTGACTGGGCTCCCGGCCAGCCCGAATCCCCTTCCCCCGGACCTGGACGACGGGGCCATCGCCGCCGGCCTGCCCCGGGACCTGCTCCAGGCCGGGGCCGGAAGCGACTACATCCTCATCACCCATCCCGACTTCGAGGACGCCTGGGCCCCGCTGGTCGCGCTGCGGGAGTCCCAGGGCCACAAGGTCTTCGTCTGCAACGTGTGGGAGATCTACGACCAGTTCGCGGGGGGGGACAAGACCCCCCGGGCCATCCAGCGGTTCCTGGCCCAGGCCTACCGGACCTGGAACCCCGCCCCCAGCTACGTGATGCTGGGCGGGGACGCCAGCGAGGACTACCGGGGCTCGCTCCCCGACTCGGACCCCGACTTCGTCCCCACCATGATGCACTTCGCCTACGTGCCCGGACCGGGGGGAAAGGAGCTGGCCGCGACCGACAACTGGTACGTGGCCACGCTGCGGCCCGACGACGCTCCCCTGGACGTATTCCCGGAGATGCACATCGGGCGAATCAGCGCCGGCAGCACCGACGAGGTGAACACCATCGTGCAGAAGATCGTGGACTACGAGTCCATGGACCCCGGCGATGCCTGGCGGAAACGCGGTTTCTTCATGGCCGACGACCAGTACTCCACCTCGGTGACCCTGAACACGGACTACTGCTACAAGCCGGGGGAGATGAAGTTCCGGCGCACCACCGAGGCCATGCTGGACTCCATTCCCGAGCTGGGCGGGTTGACCGACTTCGAGGCCGTCCCCTTCTTCCTCGACGCCTACCTGGACACCGTGGCCGCCCTGAACCGCCACCCCGGGGATCCCTCCGACTGTCCGGGGTCCGCGGTCCAGTACCAGACTTCCCTCTACGCCCGGGAGCACGTGACTCCCATCCTCCTCCAGCTCCTCAGCCGCGGCTGGCTGATCTGGGAGTACACCGGCCACGCCAACAAGAACGTGATGACCACCGAGTACGTGCTCCAGCACTACCCGCGGTCCCTGACCTACAACGACCTCGACCGGATCCACAACGTGGGAAAGCCCTTCGTCTTCTTCGGCTACGCCTGCCACCTGAACGAGTTCGAGTTCGCCCGGGAGGGATGGACCGGCGGCGCCGGCGGCGACTGCATGGGCGAGGTCATGCTCTTCTCCCCGAATGCGGGGGCGGTGGCCACCCTGGCCTCCAGCGGCTACGAGCTCCTGGAGACGAATCCCAACGCCCAGATCTACACCACCCGGAGCCTGTTCTGGGACCTGCCCCGGGATCCGGCGACCCACCGGCCGCGGCGGATCCTGGGCGATTGCATGACCCGGGCCTTCGTCCAGAACGCCCTGGAGAACTACGGACAGGCCTACGCGGAGATGCTCCGGACCTACCTCACCCTCGGCGATCCCGCCCTGGTCATCGACGTGCAGACCCCGGACTTCCGGGTCTCGGTGAACGGGACCGAGATGCCCGAGGGAACGCCCCTGGTCGCCGGCTCCTTCCAGGACTCCCTGTCGGTGGAGGTCCAGGTCTCGGACGATGTGGACGTCTCCTCGATCCGGGTTCTGGACGGGCCGACGGAGCTGTCCGGGGACCGGATCACGGTGATCCCCCCCGGGGCCGACGACGAGGGGGTCCAGACCTACACCCTCCGGTTCAAGACCGCCCTGCGCCTGGCCACCTACGATCTCACCGTGGAGGCCACGGACTGGTCGGGGCGGACCTCGAAGCGGGTGCTCCCGGTCCGGTTCGAGACCACCTTCCTCCGGCAGCCGAGCTGTTACGCGCCCGGCAGCACCCCCGAACCCCAGGTCATGTCCCAGGGCGGGGACAACCGGCTGGACGCCAGCGAGTCCATCCTCATCCGGGTATCCAGCCCGGTGCCGGTGACCGCGGACGCCTTCTCGGCCACCGTGGACGGCGAGGCCTTCGCGCCCCAGGCCTCGGCCACCGACGAGACGGGCCGGAACTGGGAGGTCCTGGTGGCCCGGCTGTGGGAGGAAGGCGCCCATCAGATCGTGCTCCATACCCAGGGGGGCGAGGGTTCGGTGGACCGCACCATCTCCTTCAGCGTGTCCACCGGAACCCTCGATCTGCACAACGTCTACTTCTATCCCAATCCCGCCGACGGAGCCGGCGGGGGGCTCTACTACGAGCTCTCCCGGGGGGCCCGGAAGGCGGAACTGGCCATCTATACCGTGCGCGGCCGGCAGATCCTGCGCACCCGGGTGGACTGCAACGCGGGCGTGAACGCGTACGCCTGGAACATCCGGGACCAGGTCGACGACGAGGTGGCCAACGGGGTCTACCTGTTCGTGCTGAACCTGGAGGGGTTCGACGGGGAGACCCTTCGCCGGCTGGAGCGGGTGGTGGTCGCCCGCTGACCGGGGAATCCCCCTTCCGGCAAGGGATCGGTGATCCGAAAGGGCGGATTTCCTCGCCGCGCCGTGGATCCCGCCGCTCCGGCGGCGGGATTCCTGTGTTTTCCGGGCTTTCCGGGGATCTTTTCCGTTGACGGTTCCATAGCGGGGGGGTAAAAGGGATCCAGGTGCGTAATGGTGCGCGCCGCTCAGGAACCGAACGGAGGGCGTTCCATGAACAAGCAGGAACTCATCGAAAACGTGGCCAAGAAGACCAAGCTGACCAAGAAGGATGCCTCGGCTGCGGTCGACGCCACCCTGGACGCGATCAAGCGCGGAACGAAGAAGGGCGGGGTGTCCCTGGCCGGCTTCGGCTCCTTCGCCGTCTCCAGCCGGAAGGCCCGGATGGGCCGGAACCCCAAGACCGGCGAGCAGATCAAGATCAAGGCCTCCAAGGGCGTGCGTTTCCGCCCCGGCAAGGCCTACAAGGAAATGCTCTAGACCTCGGTTTCGGCCGACGGATCTCGGGGCCCGGGAGACCGGGCCCCCTTTTTCGTGCCCGGAGGGGCAGGGGGGGGCCGGTGCCGGGAAGGACGGTGGGAGCGGCAGGGCGGGGGAGTGGACCCGCTCAGCGGCGGCGGAGGGTCTCGGGGGCGGGGCCCGATTCGGGGGGCAGGTCCGAGGCGAAGACCACCCGGTTCTTCCCGGCGTGCTTGGCGTGGAGCAGGGCGGCGTTGGCCGCGCGCCAGAGCGCGTCGGCGCTGAGCCCATCCTGGGGATACACGGCCCCGCCGATGGACACGGTGATCCGGCTTGAGGCGGTCTCGCCCTCCAGGCCGGTCACGCTGAAGTGGGAGAGCTCGATGGCCCGGCGCAGCCGCTCGCACACCGCCCCGGCGTCGTCCTGGGTGACGGGGGGAGTCAGGATGAGCGCGAACTCCTCCCCGCCCCAGCGGGCCACCGAATCGAAGGGGCGGAGGCCGTTCTTGAGCACCTGGGCCGCATTGGCCAGGACCTGGTTCCCCCCCTCGTAGCCGTACCGGCTGTTGAAGTCCCGGAAGTCATCGATGTCGGTGATGGCCAGGGCCAGGGACTTGCTGTCCCGCTTGGCTCGGGCGATCTCGTTGTCGAGCTGGAGATTGAAGTAGGAGCGGTTGTAGACCTGGGTGGGGGCGTCCACGAAGACCAGGTTCTCCAGGATGGCCGAGCGGCGGAGGAGATCGGTGGCGAACTCGGACAGGAGGCTGAGGAGCCCCTGACGGTCCTCGTTGAAGAAGTGGGGGCGGACGCTCCAGGCGTGGAGGACCCCGAACACCGCCTGGTCGGATTCGCCCACCGGGAGCATGGCCAGGGAGTGGAAGTCGGTCTCCAGCCGTCCCGTCTCCGGGTCGATCTGGGCCGGCAGCTCGGGGAGGACGACCAGGTAGCGGCGGGTGAGCACCCACTCCCGGGCCAGCTCGGTGTCGTAGGGTTCCCCGGTCAGGTTTTCCAGCGGGAGCACGGTGGACTCGCCGCTCCGGCCGGACCAGAAGGAGATCCGCTCGCATCCCAGGATCTGCCGCGCGGTGAGCATGACCTGCCGGAGGATGGCTCCCGGCCCGCGCAGGAGGTGGGAGTCCTGGGTCAGGATCTTGTTGTAGAGGTTGAAGAGCGTGCGGATCTGGTCCAGGGAGGTGCCGCCCTTCCAGTCCCGCAGGGGGAGGGGGATCTTGTACACCCCCTCGTCCTCGTCTCCCACCGGAAGCCGCAGGGCGATGGTGTTGCCGGTGGTCAGATCCCGGTAGCGGCGGATCTTCTCGTCGCCGCGCAGGACCTCCTCCATGACCCGCAGGTGTCCCAGGTCCACGAGCCGGTCCAGCATCTCGAAGGCCAGGGCCTCGAGGGTGCGCGGGTCCCCCTCCTTGATCGCGCCGGCCACCCGGGCCTGATCGGCGGAGGGGAGCTTCTCCACCGGAAGCACCCGCTGGAGCAGTTCGCGAAAGGGTATGGTGTGGTGTTTCATGCTCCCCGGCCCGGGGATGGCCCCCCGCGTCCCGGCGCCACGTATCCGGCGGCCCATGCCCGATGCGTGGACGCTGCTGTGGTGTGATTTCGATGCTGCAATGTGCCGGTTGCCGTCTTCGAGCCGAGCGCCTGGGGGGAGGGCTCGACCGGGTTCCGACCGGGAGTCCGAGCATGGTAGTGGGAGTAAAACAGGACAATTCTAGCAGATACAACGGGTTAGATCAACGTGGAGCGCGCTCCGGCCCCCCCGGCGGGCGCTCGGACCCCTGGAAACCGGACGTCGTCCCCGCCCCCTCTCGCCGGGTACTTGGTAACCACCTTCAAGTCTTTGCAACGCAGTGCGATAGACCATCAAGGCTCATTGCTGGGTAGCGAGGGCCCGGTCCGGGGTCTATACTGGAACCAAGCGTGGAGGCGTTTGCGTCTCCTCTCCGGGCGACCGCCCGCGTAACTGCTTGGTTTGCAACGGATTTTTTCCGGGATGAGAATCCGGGGATTCAGCGGTCGCTGGCACGGTACGTGCCTTAGGAGTGGGAACGATGTCTCCATTGTTACCGAGTAGCGAGGTGACGCGATGAATTCGAAGATCCGGTCTCTGAAACCCGCTCTGGCGGCCCTGGTCGTCGGTCTGGCGCTGTGGGTGCTGCTGCCTGCCCCCTCGGTCCAGGCCAATACCGGCGACACCGGCAGTTCCATGGGGCAACTGCGCGTCGGCATGGGCACTCCTCCCGGGGGGGGAGGCAAGGGAGGGGGGACCAACGACGACGGCGGCGGCCTCAATGCCGATCCCGACACCTTCGAGATCGACTCCTATCTGGGAGCACCGATCGGATCGGTCGAGAATCCGGTGCAACCGGTCGTTCCCGGTGGACCCTTCGGCCGGTTCCTCGGATGGTTGCTCGCGTTCTGGGGCGGCCGCATGTTCCTCGGCATTCTGAATCGTTAGTCCCATTGCGCAGGCACTACGGAGGGTTGGAGACATGAGCGAGCGCTCCAAGCGGGCAGTTTCACTGAACGTGAACGAGAGAGCCCAAGGGCGCGACCCGGTGGAGGAGATCCTCGCCCTGGCCGATCTGGAGCAGGCCTCGGCGAACTACGAATCCGCCGTGCGCAGCTATCGCCAGGCCCTGGAGGTGGACACCACCCCGTCCCAGAAGGCGCGGGCCCTGAAGGGCGTGGGAAGCTGCCTCGAGCGCATCGGTCGCTGGAAGGAAGCCCTCAACGTGCTGGAGGACGCGGCCGCGGCGGCCCGGACCGCCGAGGATTCCGCCGAGCTCGGCCGGGTCCTGATCAAGCTGGGCAAGATCCACCTGGGCCAGGGCGCCATCGACACCGCGCTGCGCTGCGGCACCGAGGCCATGGAGCTGATCGATCCCAAGACCGATCCCTCCTCGCGCGGCTTCGCCCTCAACCTTCTCGGTTCCGCCCACAACCGGCGGGGGGACCTGGAGACCAGCGCCTCCTGCTTCGAGCAGGCCCTCTCCTCCTTCAAGGGCGCCGGCGACGTGCGCAGCCTCTCCCTCGCCTACAACAACCTCGGACTCATCTACAAGGAGAAGTGCGACTGGCGGCGGGCCATGGAGTATCTCCAGGTCGCGTCCAGCCTCCAGGCCATCGAAGGGGAGTTCCCCGAGCGGCACGCCGGCGGGCTCCACAACCTGGGCATCGTCCACTTCAAGATGGGCCACTGGGACCGCGCCCGGGATTGCTTCGGGCGTTCCCTCAAGCTTTGCCGCTCGGTCAACGACCCCCTGGGCGTGATTCGCGCCCTGGTCGGCATGGCCGGCGTGGACCTGGCCCTGCAGCAGTGGGATCAGGCCCTGGAATCCCTGGAACAGGCCCTGGAGCTCTGCTCCGAGGAGCAGTATCCGCGGGAGACCGCGCTCACCTATCGTTCCCTGGGCCAGCTCCATCAGGCCCGGGGCGACTTCGCCCGCGCGCGCCGCTGCCTGGAAGTGGCGTGGCGGAAGTCGGTCGAGATCTCCCCCGAGGGCGACCTGGCCCGGGAGCTGCTCCGGCTCCGGTCCGACCTGTCCCTGGCCGAGGGCAAGACCGCCGACGCCGCCAACCTGGCCCAGCGGGCCGAGGAACTCTCCTCCCGGGGCAAGGACCGCATGGAGACCGCCCTGGCCAAGCTGACCCGGGGCCGGGTGCTCCTGGCCCAGGGCGAGCAGAAAGGCTACGAGCTCCTGGCCGAGTCCGAGTCCCTCCTCGAGCGCTTGGGCAGCCCCTATCCGCTCGCCCTGGCCCGCCTGGACGAGGGCAGGCTGCGGCTCCGGTACGGCCATGACCTGGCCCGGGCCGAGACCGTGCTCGCCGAGGCCCTGGCCGGCCTCAAGGCCCTGGGGTTGACCGATCTCATGGTCGAGACCCAGATCTCGCTCTCCTCCGCGGCCAGCCGCCGCGGCGACCTGGACCGGGCCGGCGAGTACCTGGAGTCGGCCCGGGAGCGGGCGGCCCAGGTGCAGGACCCGTCGGTGGTCAAGCTCCTGGCCCAGGCCCAGAACGACCTCGAGGACCGGCTGGTGGATTCCTCGGTCACCAACCTCGGCGCGTTCCGGACCGCGGGACGCCTGGAGGAGGTCGTCGAGTCCCGCCTGCCCTACGACACCAAGCTGAACGAGGTGCTGGAGATCATGTCCCAGGCGCTGGAGGCCGACGGGGCCGCCCTGGTCTTCTCCTCGGAATTCGCCGGGGCCTCCTACCGCATCGGCTCCGTGTCCTGGGAGATGCTCCGCCGCACGCTCCTGTCCCGCAATCCCGAGCGGCCGGAGATCGTTCTCGACGCCGCCACCGCCGTCCGCAAGGACTGGACGGAGATGGTCACCTCCCGGCACGCGTCCTCGTTCCTGGTCATCCCCATCAACGGCCACGGGGTGGCCGCCTACCTGTACCTGGATCGTCTGACCGAGCGGCGCCGGTCCGCCTTCGGACCCAGCCACCTGAACCTCTGCCTGGCCCTGACCCCGCAGCTCGAGGCCCTGGTCGACCGCGCCGCCCTGGAGTCGGTGACCGGGCACACCGAGGAGGACAGCCTCCGCCGGCGCACCTTCCTCGCCGACGTGGTCACCCAGAACCCGGAGATGGTCGAGATCCTGAAGCTGGTGGAGAAGGTGAACCGCACCGACCTCACCGTGCTCCTCCAGGGCGAGACCGGGACCGGCAAGACCCTCATCGCCCGCGCCATCCACCTGTCCAGCGACCGGGCCGAGGGGCGCTTCGTGACCGTGGACTGCGCCGCCCTTCCCGAGAACCTCCTGGAGAGCGAGCTCTTCGGATACGTGAAGGGGGCCTTCACCGGGGCCGCCCACGACAAGAAGGGGCTGTTCGAGGAGGCCGACGGGGGCACCATCTTCCTGGACGAGGTCGGCAAGGCCGGGCTCGGCGTGCAGCGCCGCCTGCTCCACCTGCTGGACCAGGGCGAGGTGAGGCCGGTGGGGTCCACCAGCTACCGGAAGCTGGACGTGCGGGTCATCTGCGCCACCAGCAAGAAGGACCTCCTGAACCAGGACGAGGAACCCTTCATCAAGGACCTCTACTACCGGCTGAACGACATCATCATCCAGGTGCCCTCCCTTCGCGAGCGGCCCGAGGACATCCCGCTCCTGGCCGAGTACTTCCTTGAGACCTTCAACTCCCAGACCGGCCGCACGATTCCCGGGTTCAACCGCACCGCCATGCAGCGGCTGGTGCGTTACGGATGGCCGGGCAACGTCCGGGAGCTGGAGAAGGCGGTCCGCCGGGCGGCCATCCTGGCCGAGGACTCGGAGACGGTGACCGCGGACCTTCTCCCCCGCGAGGTGTTGAACGCCACCGGCAACGGCGCGGCCGCGGTGGAGTCGGACGTCGATCTCCGGAGCACGGTGGAGGACATGGAACGCCGGATGGTCATCGAGGCCCTGGACAAGCACGGGTGGAACAAGACCCGGGCCGCCCAGGAGCTGGGCCTGAGCCGGAAGGGGCTCAAGAACAAGATCGCCCGGTACGACATCAAGCCCTCCGCCCGGATCTGACCCCGGAACCGATGCCGGCTCCGGTGCGGGGGCGTCGGTTCCGCATCGCTCCATCCATCCTCGTCCTCCTGCTCCTGTGCGCCTCCCCGCCGGCCCTCGGGGCCCCGGCGGAGGCGGACTCCGCCGCCCGGGTGGACTCCCTCCGACTCGCCGTCGCCTCCGATCGCCGCGACGTGGACTCCCGCCGCCGGCTGGCCGCATTCCTCGGCCGCTCGGAGGACATCGAGGAACGCCGGCAGGCGGTGGAGATGCTCACCGACGCCCTCCGGATCGATGACGCCGACGCCGACCTGTGGGCGCAGCTGGCCCGCATCCAGGAACGGCGCGGATTCCGGGGGGAGGCCCGCCGGGCCCTCACCCGGGCCCTGGAGCTGGCGCCGCGCCGGCCCGATCTGCGCGGCGAGCTGGCCGCCCACGACCTCCGCCGCTTTCAGACCACCTTCCGCATGGCCGACCTGGCCTCGGCCACGGCCGAGAACGACACCGCCCTCAGCCTGGGCGGCGACGATCCAGCGGTGCTGCACCGGGCGGTGCGCCTGGCCCGCATCCAGGGGCGCGACGCGCGGCTGGACTCGCTGGTCTCCCGCTGGGCGCGGGCCGCTCCCGCCGATCCCTGGCCCCCGCTCATCCGCGGCATGCGGCTGGTCGAGGCGGAGGCGTGGACCCGGGCCGAGGAGGCCTTCGACGCCGGGTTCCTGCGCCTGGACGAGGAGAAGCGGAAGCCCTTCATCACCCTGGCCGTGGTGGATCCCCGGGAGGAGGAGCTGCGGCACGAGGCGGCGGACAGCACCCGCTTCTGGCTCGACTACTGGCGCTGGCGCGATCCCACCCCGGCCGACCGGGTCAACCCCCGGCTCCTGGAGCACTACGCGCGGATGGTGAACGCCGATCTCCTGTTCGGGCGGGAAGGGGATCCGGTGCCGGGCTGGGACCAGGCCCCGGGCAAGACCCTGATCCGCTACGGGCTGCCCGGGGACTGGTCGTACCTGGCCGACGTCAAGCGGGTGGGGGAGTACCGGGTGAACTCCTCCCTTTCCGTCCCCGCGGTGTCGGTACGGTTCGGCGAAGCCGGCGCCCCGCTCCGGTTCACCTTCGTCGACTACAACCTGAACGGCCGGCTCTACAACCCCATCGAGGCCTTCCCCCGGAACGCGGACTTCTTCATGGTCGAGAACCCCTCCCTCTATCCCTCGCCGCTTCCGGGGCCGGAGCGGGACCAGGAGCTGGAGCTGTGGCGCTTCGCCGATCCCGACGGCGGCGGGCGGGTGGTGGTGGCCGCGGCCCTCGATCCCGCCGGCTGGCCCCGGTCGATCCTGGACCAGCCTCATCGCCTCTCGAGCCGGCTCGCCCTCTACGATCCCCGCTGGCAGCTTCAGGACCGCGCGGTGGCGAGCTGGGCCCTCTTCCGCCGGGACTCCCTGGGCCGGCTGGTGGGCGAGTTCACCCTGGATGCCGGACGGGACAGCCTGATCGTGGGGATCGAGACCGCGGACCGGGACGAGGGGGGCCGGGCCGAGAGCTATGCCGCCCTGGCCCCGGCCTCCGGCGACACCACCGGACCGGTTCTGAGCGACGTGGCCTTCCTGAGCGGGGTGACCTTCGATCCCGGGAGCGGGGCCTATCCCTGGGCCTACGGCTACGCGCTTCCCAATCCGGGCCACCGCTATCCCAGCGGCGACCCCATCGGCATCGGGTTCGAGGCCTACCGCCTGGGGATGAACGACGGGGGGCGGCACCGGGTGCGGATCCACGTGGCCGTGGTCCGGCAGACCTCCCGGGGCCTCTTCCCGGTCCTGCTCCGCAAGGGGGGGCTCTCCGGCTCCGAGCCGGAAGGGGAGATGGCCTTCGACGCCGAGGACACCGGGTCCCGCCTGGAGCAGCTCCTTTCCCTGGACATCCCGCCCCTGGAACCGGGTGGGTACCGCCTCACCCTCCGGGTGGAGGACCTGGTGGCCGGGACCGAGCGCACCCGCGCCGTCCCCTTCACCGTCGTCGACGGGGAGAGCCGGCCGTGATCCCCGCCCGCGGCCGGGAGGATCGCCGCCGCTGGAGCGGGGCGGTGGCCATCTCGGTCCTGGCCCATGCCGCCCTCATCGCGGTCCCGGCGGTGCTCCTGAGCGGCGGGGGAGGAACCGCGGCCGCTCCCGGACCGCCGGGCGGCCCCTTCACCGTCTCGCTGGTGGCTCTCCCGGCCGGTCCCGAGACCGGTCCTCCGGCCACGGACACCGGGGCCGGGGCCGGCGCGGAGGAGGAGGAGGTGCGCCCCCGGCCGGACGAGACCGCCCCTGCGCCCCCGGCCGTGCCGCCCGAATCCGAGCCCGCGCCGGAACCCCGCCCGGAGCCCGCCGCCGCCCCCCGGCCCGCGGCGGGCAAGCCGTCCTCCGGAGCCCCGGGGAGCCCCTCCGGAGGGGGGGCCGCCGTGCCCGGAGCCTCCCCCGGCCAGGCCGGGGACGGGGCTCCCGGCCCGCCCGCCGAGGCTCCCTACCGCCCGCCCAAGCTCCTGGCCGGGGCGCTCCCCCTGACCCCCGAGGAATCCGAGGGGCTCCCGTCCCCCTTCGAGATCGAGGTCCGGCTGCGGGTGGACGCCCGGGGCCGGGTGACCGCGGTGGAGCCGGTGACCCCGGAGCTACCCCCGGCCCTCCTGGAGGCGGTGCGCCGGTCCTCCCGGGCCATGCGCTTCGCGCCGGCCCGGCGGGGGGGGAGCGCGGTGGCGGCCTGGTTCCCCATGACCTTCGTCTACCGCCGCTGAGGGCTCTTCCCGGTGGGGTTGCGCACCGGCCGCCATCCGGGCCATCATGTGCGCGGGGCGTTTCTTGACACCACCTCCGAGGCTGATATAGTCCGGCAGGAGGAAGCGATTGCCCCTATTGCCGTTCGAGCGTCCACCAGAGCGCGTGGAACCCGCCGCCGGTCCGCGACCGTCCCAGGTCGCGATGCCGGAACGCGGCGGGTCGTCGCTGAAAGGGACCACTCTGCTCACCGAGATCCTCGACGAATCCTGTGTTCGTCTCGACGTGACGGCGTCCACCAAGGATGCGGTCATCGAAGCGTTGGTGGACGCGTTGGTGGAGGCGGAAGCGGTCACCGACCGCGCGCGCATGATCGCGGACATCCAGCAGCGTGAGCGGGTCATGAGCACCGGCATCGGCGGAGGCATCGCGGTGCCCCACGCGCAGAGCCCGGGCGCGGTGCGCCTCTCCCTTGCCCTCGGCCGCCTGGCCCGGCCCATCGACTTCGACGCCCTGGATGAGCGGCCGGTTCAGCTGGTGTTCCTGGTCGTGGGGCCCGAGGAGCGTGGAGGGTTCATCCGGGTCCTGGCCCGGATCAGCCGGCTCCTCTACTCGGGGGACCTCCAGCGCAATCTCCTCCGGGTCCGCAGCGCCGCCGACGCCCTCGCCTACATCCGCCACGAGGAAGCGCGGATCACCGGCTGACCGCCCCGCGCCCCCTTTCCCCCCGCTCGCACCCCCTTCCGCCATGTGGCATACTGTTCGGCTCGTATCCGTCCATCCGTCGTTCTCTTCCCGCCGGGGAGGTCCCCGGGGAGCACCTGTCCGTGTGGAGCGCCTGGCTACCGGTGGCGGCCTACGCCGCCCTCATCTTCACCCTGTCCTCGTTTCCCACCCTGGCCCCGCCGGGGGACGTGGCCAATGCGGACAAGGCGGGACACTTCGTGGAATACGCCCTGCTGGGCGGGCTCCTGGCCCGGGCCTGGGGGCGGACGGTGCCGGTGGGCCGGAACACCCGGCGGATGCTGCTGGCCCTGGCCTGCGGGGCGGCCATCGCCGCCCTCGATGAGAACTTCCAGGCCCTGGTGGGCCGGGACCGGGCCCTGGGCGACTGGATCACCGACGTGATCGCGGTGGTGTTCGCGGTCTCGGTGGACGCATGGGTGCGCCGCCGGCGGGGCACGCCCTACCGGTTGTGGCGCCGGCCGGAGCCCGGCCCCGTCCCGCCCGCGGCCGGCGGGACGGATCCAGGAAGGAGCACACGCCCATGAGCCTCGCCGCCCCCCGGGGCACCCAGGACATCCTCCCCGAGCGCACGCCGGCCTGGGAATTCGTGGAGTCGGCCTTCCGCCACGTGCTGGTGCGCTACGGGTTCGCGGAGATCCGCACCCCCGTCTTCGAGTCCACCGAGCTCTTCCTGCGCGGGGTGGGGGAGGCCACCGACATCGTCCAGAAGGAGATGTACACCTTCACCGACCGCAAGGGCCGGAGCCTGACCCTGCGCCCGGAAGGGACGGCCTCGGTGGCCCGCGCCTACGTGGAGCACAAGCTCTACGCCGGACCCAAGCCGTGGAAGGTCTACTACCTGGGCCCCATGTTCCGCTACGAGCGTCCCCAGGCCGGACGCTACCGGCAGCACCAGCAGATCGGGGCCGAGCTGCTGGGGTCGGAGTCGCCCGCCGCGGACTTCGAGATGATCTCGCTCTTCACCCGGCTCCTCGGCTCGGTGGGGCTGACCGGCCTCTCGGTGCTGGTGAACAGCGTGGGGGACGCGGCCTGCCGTCCCGCGTACACCGAGGCCCTCCGCGGCTACCTGCGGGAACGCGAGGACCGGCTCTGCCCCGACTGCCGGCGCCGGGTGGAGATGAACCCGCTCCGGGTGCTGGACTGCAAGGTGCCCGGCTGCCGCGAGGTGGCCCGGGACATCCCCAGCATCCAGGACCACCTCTGCGACGCCTGCCGCGCCCACCAGGACACCGTGCTCGCGCTCCTGACCGAGGCCGGGATCGAGCACCGGGTGGACGACCGCCTGGTGCGGGGCCTCGACTACTACACCCGCACCGTATTCGAGATGCAGCACGGCGGGCTGGGGGCCCAGAACGCGGTCGGCGGCGGCGGTCGCTACGACCGGCTGGTGGAGGAGGTGGGGGGGCCCGACACCCCGGGGGTGGGCTTCTCCACCGGGGTGGAGCGGATCCTCCTCGCCCTGGAGGCCGAGGGGGCCCCGCTTCCCGAACGGCCCCGGCCCCAGGTCACGGTGGTGATCGCGGGGGGCGAGACCGAGCGCCGGGTCGGACTCCTGCTCGCCCACCGGCTCCGGGAGCGGTTCCGGACCGAGGTGGACCTGGTCGACCGCAGCCTGGGCAGCCAGATGAAGGCGGCCAACCGCTCCGGCACGCGGACGGTGGTGGTCGTGGGCGAGGGCGAGCTGGCCTCGGGCCGGTGGACGGTGAAGGACATGGTGAGCGGCGAGCAGACCGAGGTGGCCGACGCGGCCCTGGCCACCCGGCTGGACGAGATCCTGGGCGCGCCGGAAACCGACGACCAGCCGGGCATCTGACCCGGCCTTCCCCCGGGCGCGGTCCCGGGCGGGCGAGGACCAAGGCATGAGCGACCAACGCACCCCGGAAACCCCAGGGACTCCCACCGGCGAGGAGCCCAAGCTGGCTCCCGAGCTGCTCGGCGACTGGCGCCGCACCGATCTCTGCGGCCGGCTCCGCCGCGACGCGGTGGGCCGGGACGCCCTCATCATGGGCTGGGTGCAGCGCACCCGGGACCTGGGGGGGTGGTGTTCCTGGACCTGCGGGACCACACCGGGCTGGTGCAGGTGGTGATCCATCCCTCCCGGGTGGACGCGGACTCGCTGGCCAAGGCCCGCGCCGCCCGGGCGGAGTTCGTGCTCGCGGTCCGGGGCGCGGTGACCGCCCGCTCCGAGGCCACCGTGAACGCGGACCTGCCCACCGGGGAGGTGGAGGTGGAGGCCCGGGAGGTCCGGGTGCTGAACGCGTCGCGGACGCCCCCCTTCCCGGTGGACGACGAGGCCGAGGTGGGCGAGGACCTGAGGCTCCGCTACCGCTACCTGGATCTGCGCCGGCCCGCGCTCCAGCGGGCGCTCCGGCTCCGGGCCCAGGCCACCCTGGAGATCAGGAAATACCTCTACGGTCTGGATTTCGTGGAGGTGGAGACCCCGATGATGGTGCGCCCGACCCCGGAAGGGGCCCGCGACTACATCGTGCCCGCCCGGCTCCACCCCGGCAAGTTCTACGCCCTGCCCCAGAGCCCCCAGCTCTACAAGCAGATCCTCATGGTCAGCGGGTTCAACCGCTACTTCCAGATCGCCCGCTGCCTGCGGGACGAGGACCTGCGCGCCGACCGCCAGCCCGAGCACAGCCAGATCGACATGGAGATGGCCTACGTGGGCGAGGACGACGTGTACGAGGTGGTGGAGGGGCTCATGGCCCACGTGTTCAAGGCCTGCCTGGACGTGGAGGTGCCCACCCCCTTCCCGCGCATCACCTACCGGGAGGCCATGGACACCTACGGCACCGACAAGCCCGATCTCCGCTTCGCCCTCCCCCTCACCGACGTGACCGAGACGGTCCGCGATTCCGGGTTCAAGGTGTTCAGCGACACCGCGGCCCGGGGGGGCACGGTGAAGGGGCTGCGCGTGCCCGGCGGGGCCGGGACCAGCCGCAAGGAGATCGACGGCCTCGAGGCGGCGGCGAAGATCAACGGGGCCAAGGGGCTGGCCTGGACCAAGGTCGGTCCGGAGGGTCCGGAGGGGGGCATCGGGAAGTTCCTGGGCGGGGCCGGGGAGCTGCTGGAGCGCCTGGATGCGGAGCCGGGCGACCTGCTCCTGTTCGTGGCCGACGCCTGGAACACGGCCTGCAAGGCCCTGGGCGCGGTCCGGACCGTGCTCGGCGAGCCTCTCATCCGCGGACGGGAGCGGGAATTCCGCTTCCTGTGGGTGCGGGAGTTCCCGCTCTTCGACTGGAATCCGGACTTCGGGCGCTGGGAACCGGCCCATCACATGTTCACCATGCCCCTGGAGGAGCATCTGGACTACCTGGAGACCGATCCCGGGAAGGTCCACGGCACCCTTTACGACCTGGTCTGCAACGGGACCGAGCTGGCCTCGGGGAGCATCCGTATCCACCGCCGGGACATCCAGGAGCGGGTGATGAAGGTGGTGGGGATGAGCCACGAGGAGGCGGAGCGGAAGTTCGGGTTCCTGCTCGAGGCCTTCCAGTACGGGGCTCCGCCCCACGGGGGGATCGCTCCCGGCCTGGACCGGCTGGTCATGATCATGAACGGGAGCCGGTCGCTCCGGGACGTGATCGCCTTCCCCAAGACCGCCCGGGCCACCAGCCTCATGGACGGGGCCCCGGCCGAGGTGGATCCCCAGGACCTCCAGGATCTGCACATACGGGTGGTGCTGTAGCGGGCCCGGCCGCGCAGCCTGTTCCGTAAGATGATTTACTACAACGTCTTACGAAATCGTTGGACCGCCGGCAGCGTTGACACCCGTTCCCCCCGGTGTTAGCGTTCCGGCGTGGGTTCCGGTCGGGAACCCATTGCCTTTTGGGGGCAGATCCGACCGATTTGGCCTTCGCCCCCACGCACCAGGGTGGGGAGTCGTCCAACGGTAGGACATCGGCCTTTGGAGCCGAGAATCAAGGTTCGATTCCTTGCTCCCCAGCCAACACGGAGGGATGAATCAGGGGAACCCGGGCCCCGGGCCCGAAGCCCCGCCCCATGGATGGAGCCAACAATTCGGTACAGGTCGACCTCAGCCGGATCGAACCTCTCGCCTTGTTCGGAGAGAAGGACGCCACCCTGCGCCACCTCGAGAAGCAGTTCCAGGTGTCCTCGGTGCTCCGGGGCGAGACCCTCACCCTCACCGGCCCCGTCCCCAACGTGGAGCACGCGGCCCAGGTGGTGCGCGAGCTGGCCGCCCGCGTGGCCCAGGGCCAGATCATCGACGTCCGGGACGTGGACTACCTGAGCACCCTGGTCGCCGAGGAGGGCCCCGAGGCCATCTCCGGGGCCCGGCCCAACGGGGACCTCGTCTTCGAGCGGGGCCGGGTGCACCTCAAGTCCAAGGGCCAGATCGACTACGTGGAGGCGATCCGGGGCCACGACGTGGTCTTCGGCATCGGCCCCGCCGGCACCGGCAAGACCTACCTGGCCGTGGCCATGGCGGTGCAGGCGCTCAAGGCCCACCAGGTGGAGCGGATCATCCTCACCCGGCCCGCGGTGGAGGCGGGGGAGAAGCTCGGCTTCCTGCCCGGCACCTTCGAGGAGAAGATCGACCCCTACCTGCGGCCGCTCTACGACGCCTTGCGCGACTTCATCCCCTACGACAAGCTGCGCCGCTTCCAGGAGATGGGGGTGCTGGAGATCGCGCCCCTGGCCTACATGCGCGGGCGCACCCTGTCGCGCGCCTTCGTGGTCCTGGACGAGGCCCAGAACACCACCCTGAAGCAGATGAAGATGTTCCTCACCCGGCTGGGGGCGCGGTCGCGGGCGGTGATCACCGGCGACGTGACCCAGGTGGACCTGGTCGACCCCAGCGAGAGCGGGCTCATCCGGGTGCGGAAGATCCTGGAGGGGACCGAGGGCATCGCCTTCGTGGACTTCCTGCCCCGGGACGTGGTCCGGCACCGCCTGGTGCGGGCCATCCTCCACGCCTTCGAGGCCTACGAGAACGGCGCCAAGGAGGGCGCCGGGGCCTCGGGATCGGGGGCGGGGGAGGCGGAGGAAAGCGACGGAATCACCCCCCGGCCCGACGCCGCCGGCTCCGGCGGCGGGAAGGACGCGGTCTGATATGACCCCCTCCTGGCTTTCCTTCCGCGGGCGCCGCAAGCGCCGGGTCAAGCTCGCCCACGAGAAGGTCCCGCTGAGCCCGCGCACCCGGATCCTGTTGCGGTCGCTCCTGGTCACCCTGGTCCTGGCCGCCACCCTGCTCGCGTTCCCGCTCCAGGTGAGCGTGAACCCGCCCACCTACCTGGAGGGGACGGTGGCTCCGGAGGAGATCATCGCCCCCTTCCGATTCGCGGTGCCCAAGCCCCAGGCGGAGCTGGACCGGGAGAGGGCCCGGGCGGCGGAGGCGGTGCTTCCGGTGTTCACCCGGGAGGACACCCGGGCCGAGCTCACCCGGCGGTTGGACCGGCTGAACGCGGTGCGCCGGGACCGGGCCCGGAGCCGGCAGGTGCTCGATTCGTTGCGGGTGGCCCTGGCCCCGGCCACCCTGCGGATGCTGGCCGCGCCCGACACCGGGCGGGTCCTGCTCCAGGAGGCGGAGCGGGTGCTGGACCGCGCGCTCCGGACCGGCCTGGTGGGGGACGAGGACGCCGGGCTCCTGGACGGCTACAGCAGGGTGCGGGTCAGCACCGATCGGGGGGAGGAGGTCGTTCCCACCGCCGACCTCTACGATCCCCGCCGCCTGGCCGCGGAGGCCTCCGACACCGGCACCGCGCGCCTGGGCCCCCGGGCCGGGAACGCGCTTTCCGACCTGGTCCGGCGGCTGGCGGTGGCGAACCTGAACTACGACCCCGCCGCCACCGACGCCGACCGCGCGGTGGCCCGGGCCTCGGTCTCCCCCGACCTGGCCGTGATCCAGAAGGGGGAGCGGATCGTGGACGCCCACGAGCGCATCACCCACGAGCACGTGGCGGTGCTGGAGGCGCTCCGCCAGGCCCTCATGGAACGGACCGCGGGCGGAGGCCTCACCGCCTGGCTGCTCCCGCTCCTGGGCCGGATCCTGCTCCTGGCCGTGGTGACGGTGCTCTTCGCCATGTTCCTCCGCACCGCGCGCCGGGACGTGTGGGACGACATGGGGCTCCTCACCGTGCTCACCGTGGTCTCCATCCTGATCCTGACCCTGGCCGGCATCGTGGCCCGCTCGCCGGCCCTCCACCCCTTCGTGGTGCCCATTCCCATGGCCGCGGTGCTGGTTACCCTGCTCATCGGGGAGATCCTGGGCCTGGCCGTGGTGGCCGCGCTCTCGGTCCTGATCGGAGCCGTGACCGGATGGGGGCTCCCGGTGACCCTGGTCGGCGCGGTCGGCGGGGTGATCGCGGTCTACGCCGTCCGCCACGTCTTCCAGCGGCTGGAGTTCCTGAGCTCGATCGTGCCCATCACCGTGGGCATGGTGGGAACCCTGTTCGGGGTGACCCTGGTCGGGGCCGGCGTGCCCGGGTCCAACCTCCTCACCGAGGCCGCGTGGTGCGCGGGCAACGCCGCCTTCTCCATCGCGGTGGCCATGTTCCTGCTTCCCCTGTTCGAGCGGATCTTCCACCTCGCCTCGAACATCACCCTCCTGGAGCTGTCCGACCTCAACCGGCCCATCTTCAAGCGGATGATGATCGAGGCCAACGGCACCTACCATCACAGCATGGTGGTGGGGTCGCTGGCCGAGGCGGCGGCGGAGGCGGTGGGGGCCAACCCCCTCCTGGCCCGGGTGGGCGGCTACTACCACGACGTGGGCAAGATCGCCAAGTCGGGCTACTTCGGAGAGAACCTGCGCAAGGGGATGAAGAACCCGCACGAGAAGCTCACCCCCACCATGTCCAGCCTCATCCTGGAGTCCCACGTCCGGGAGGGGCTGGAGGTGGCGCGCGAGGTGGGGCTGCCCAACCGGGTGTCGGCCTTCATTCCCGAGCACCAGGGCACCACCCTCATGCAGTACTTCTACAACAAGGCGGTGGAGCAGGACCCGGAGGTGGACGAGCGCGACTACCGCTACCCGGGCCCCCGGCCCCAGACCAAGGAGACGGCCATCGTCATGCTGGCCGACGCCGCCGAGGCCACCGTCCGTTCCCTGGACGAGCACACCCCCAACCGTATCCGGGCGGTCCTGGCCCGCACCTTCGAGGCCCGGATCGCCGACGGCCAGCTCGACGACTGCGGTCTCACCATGGCCGACCTGGCCCGGGTCCGGGACGCCTTCACCCACGTCCTCACCGGGGTCTACCACGGCCGGGTGAAGTACCAGTGGCAGAAGGAGGGGGGCGAGGCGGCGCTGGAGGGCGGCGGGGAGGAACGCATCTTCCACCCCGAACTCGAAACCGGAATCGGTACCCGGGAGGAGCATCCTCGTGGCTTTGCGCATTCATCTCAAGCGGCGGGGCGGACCCCTCGAAGTTGACCCGGTGGCGGTGAAACGGTACGCGCGCGAGGTGCTGCGGGCCGAGGGCGTGGCCGACGGCGCGTTGACCCTGGTCCTCACCGACGACGCGGAGGTCCGGGGGCTGAACGCCGAGTTCCGCGGGCGGGACCGCGAGACCGACGTGCTCGCCTTCCCGCTCGGGGAGGACCCCGACGACCCCGGTTACCTGGGGGACGTGATCGTGTCCACCGAGCGCGCCCGGGACCAGGCCCCCCGGTTCCACAACGACGTGGAGTCGGAGCTGGCCCGCCTCATCACCCACGGCATCCTCCACCTGCTCGGCCACGACCATCACACCCCCGCGGAAGGGAAACGGATGAAGGCCTCCGAGCGGCGGGCCCTGCGCGCCTTCGTGCCCGGCACCCTGCTCCGCTCCGGCGGCGGGGGGTACGCCTGACCGTGGATCCCGCGTCCGGTTACGGCCCCATCTGGTCGGCGGCCTGGATCCTGGTGGCGGGGCTGGGCTGGTGGGTGGGCGCCGCCGCCGCCGCCGTTCGCTTCGATCTCGTCCAGCTCGACTCCACCGGGACCGGGGTCCGGGACTACGCGCTCGGCGCCCTGCTCCGGCGGCTCCGGGACGAGCCGGTGGTGTTGGGACTGCGGCTGCGCTTCTCCCGCTTTTTCGCCGCCGCCTGGGTGCCCCTGGCCCTGGCCGCGGCCGCGGCCGGGATCTCCTGGCACTGGGCGGTGGGGGCCTGGCTCCTGGGCGCGTTCACCACCGCCGCCGCCGACGCCACCGGGGGAACCCGGGCGGTGCGGCGGCTGGGGCGGCTCCGGGGAGGCGCGGTCTATGCCGCCTGGGCCCGGCTCACCCTCCCCGCGGCCCGGCTGAGCCGGCCCCTCCTCGCCCTGCGCCTTCCCACTCCGGCCGAGGAGGAGGCGGGAAGCCTGGTCTCGGCCGAGTCCCGGGCCGCCCTGGCCGCGGCCGGGGGGCGGCTGGGACGCGAGGAGCGGCGGCTGCTCCGGCGGCTCCTGGCCGGCACCACCAAGGTGGTGGCCGACCTCATGACCCCCTGGGACCGGGTGTACACACTGGACGCCGGGGCCACCGTGGCCGAGGCGGCGGCGGCGGTGCACGCCTCCGGCCACAGCCGGCTCCCGGCCACCGAGGGCGGCCGGGTGGTGGGACTGGTCACGGTCAAGGATCTCCTCCCCCGCACCCACGGGGCGGCGACGGATACCGGGCCGGTGCGCGCGATCCTCCGCCCGGTCTACTTCGTGCGGCGGGAAACCACCATGGAGGACCTCCTGGACGAGTTCCAGGAGGCCCGGGTCCACCTGGCGGTGGTGGTGGACCGGCTCGGCCGGCGGGAGGGGATCGTGACCATGGAGGACGTGCTGGAGGAGATCGTGGGCGAACTCCACGACGAGCGGGAGCGCGGGTCGCGGAGGCGGCCGTCATGAGCCCCTGGCCCTGGGCGGCGGCGGTGGTCCTGCTGGCTGCGGCGGTGCTCCTGGAGGAGGCCGCGGTCTGGTACGGGCGGAACGCCCTCGACCGCATGGAGGGGGACGAGGAGGACGAGGAGGCGCTGGCCCACGCCCGCTCCGCCCGCCAGGCCCGCCTGGTCGGGCGCTTCCTGGTCGCGGGCGGGTTCGTGATCGTGGCCTGGTTCTCCCTGCGGGCCCCGGCGCCGTGGCCCTTCGCGGCCGCCGCGCTCCTGGCCCTCCTGTGGGCGCTGGCCGGGGGCACCCTGACCGCGGTGCATTGGCGGAGCCCGCTGGGCCTGGCCGGACGGATCCTGTTCCGGCCCCTGAGCCGGGTGGGGGATGCGCTCCGGTGGATCATCCTCCTCTCCCACCGCATCCCCGGCCTGGGCCGGGTGGTCAGCTCCGGGGACCGGGTGGTGGAGCTGGACCAGGAGCTGCGATGGCTCACCGGACGCACCGAGGAGGACGAGGAAGGGAAGATGCTGGCCACCCTGCACGAGTTCGGGGAGACCCGGGTGGAGGACGTCATGGTCCCCCGGGAGGAGGTGGCCGGCGTCCCCGCCGGAGCCCGCCTGCCCGAGATCCTGGCCGTGGTCGAGCGCGAGGGGTACTCCCGCTACCCGGTGTACCGGGACTCCCTCGATTCGGTGGTGGGCATCCTGCACGTGTTCGACCTCCTGGACGCGCCCGCGGACGCCACCGCGGCCGGCCTGGCCCACGAGGCCTACCTCACCAGCTCCACCAAGGGGGCGGGCACCCTTCTCCGTGAACTGCAGGTCACCTACAATCAGATGGCGGTGGCGGTGGACGAGTACGGCGGCATGGCCGGGGTGGCCACGGTGGAGGACCTGATCGAGGAGCTGGTGGGGGAGATCCGGGACGAGCTGGACGTGGAGGAGGTGGAGCTCCGCCGCCTGGAGCCCGGCACCTACTGGGTGGACGCGGCCATGCGCGTGGACGAGCTGAACGAGGCTCTCGATCTCGACCTGGAGGAAGGGGAGTACGACACCGTGGCCGGACTGGTCCTGGAGCAGCTGGAGCGGATCCCCAGGCCGGGAGAGCGGATCCGGATGGACGGGGCCTGGATCGAGGTGGTGCAGGCCGAGCCCCATCGCATCAACGCCCTCCGCCTCACCCTGGTGGAAACCCGGGAGGAGGGGGAGGAGCGACGAGGAGGATCCCGGTGACCGACGATCCCGGAACCCCCAAGGCCCCAGCACGCCAGCACGCGGACAAGGTGGGGAGCCGGCTCCGGCGGCACTTCCTGACCGGCATCCTGGTGGTCACGCCGGCGGCGGTGGCGGCCTGGGTGCTGTACCGGCTCCTGGCCTGGGTGGACGGACTCCTGTGGGACGAGATCCGCTTCGGCTGGGTGCGTCCCGGCGGCATTCCCGGGGTGGGCCTCATCACCGTGGTGCTCCTGGTCCTTCTGGTGGGGCTGGTAGTGAACAACTACGTGGGCCGGCGGTTCTACCGGACCTGGGATTCCCTGCTCACCCGCATCCCCCTCTTCAACAAGATCTACGTGGCGGTGAAGCAGATCGGCGAGGCCCTCCTGTCCTCGGACCGCACCGTGTTCCGGGCGGTGGGCATGATCGAGTACCCGCGGAAGGGGCTCTACTGCCTGGTCTTCCTCACCGAGCCGCCGGGGAAGGAGATCCAGGAGCGGGCGGGGAAGACGCTGCGCTCGGTGTTCCTGCCCACCACGCCCAATCCCACCTCGGGGTTCCTGCTCATGGTGCCCGAGGAGAACATCACCCGGCTGGACATGACGGTGGAGAACGGGCTCAAGATGGTGATCTCCGGCGGGGCCTTCGTCCCCGAGGGCGGACGCGGAAGCCTCGGCGGCCTGCCTCCCGCCGCCGGCCCCGGTGGGGGATGGTGGAGCCGGCGGTTCGGCCGCTGGATGATCGGGGAGCCCGGGCGCGGCGAGGGGCCGGTGGAGCCGCCGGATCCGCCGGGGCCGCAGGGGCCGCCGGGGCCGCCCGCATCGCCCTCCGAGGCTTCGGAGCGGCGCGCACCGGATTCCGGATCGCCCTCCGAGGCTTCGGAGCGGCGCGCACCGGATTCCGGATAGTTCATGGCCATCGAGAAGAGCGAGGCCCTCGTTCTCCGGGTCATCCCCTTCCGCGACACCAGCCGGATTCTCACCGCCTACACTTCCGAGCGGGGGTTGGTCTCCCTGCTGGCCAAGGGGGTGCGGGCGGCACGGCCGCGGTTCGGGGCCGCACTGGAGCTTTTCGCCCTGAGCGACCTGGTCTATTACCAGAAGGACTCGCGCGACCTGCAGCTCCTCTCCCAGGCCACCCTCCTCGATCCGCACCTGGGGCTGGGGGGAAACCCCGAGCGCTACGCTTTCGGGGTCGCGGTGCTGGAGTTCCTGCTCAAGGCCCTGGCCGGACAGGAGCCGCCGGGGCGGCTGTACCCGCTCTCCGTGCGCACGCTGGAGGTCCTGGAAACCGCGCCCCCGGCGGCGCTGGGGGCGCTGTTCCGAGCCTTCGAGATCAAGGCGGTGTCGTTCCTGGGTCACCGGCCCGAGCTCTATGCCTGCGTGGAGTGCGGGGGGCCGCTGGACGACGGGCCGGGGGCGGGCTGGGCCCCGCTCCTGGGCGGCGCGCTCTGTCCCGACTGCGCGTCATCCCTGCCCGGGGTGGCCGTCCTGCCTCCGGCCGCCCTGGCCGGCATGCGGCGCCTGATGACCGCGACCCTGGCCGACCTGGCCGGCGAGCCCCCGGCCGCCGATCTCGTGGCCGCGGTGGGACGCGCCCTGGAGCCGTTCCTCCAGGCCCACGTGGAACGCTACGAGGCGCTGCGCTCCCTGCGCATGGCCCAGGCCCTGGCCAAGAGCTGACCGGGGCCGGGACCGGCCGGGCCGCTTGCGCCCACCCCCCCGTTGAGCGGCTCGCCCCGCTCGGGCTGCGTTGATCGGGTCGTCGGTTGTCCGCCCTTCACGTGCGGATGCGGGCGCGGCTCCCGGTTCAGCGGTACCTGCGCTTCACCAGGCCCCAGCTGGCGGACTTCGTGGGCACGGCCTGCGGCGTGGACTGGAACCGCACGTAGTCCCACTCGATGCGCGCGCCGCGGTAGGCGGTGTTGTTCTGGAACAGGAATCCGTCGTAGCCGGAGGTGGAGGACGGGATGTCGGAACCCACCAGCACCCCGTCGACGTAGGCGTCGTATCGGCCGGTGCCGCCCGGCCCCTCCATCCGCACCACGTGCCACTGCGAGACGTCCAGGGGAACCTCGACGCTGGTGCCGTTCGCCTTCCTGAACTGAACCGACGTGGCCGTGTGGAAGCAGTTGAACTTGTGGCTCCCGTTGAAGACGGACATCTCCCCGAACCGCTTGGTGCCGCCGCCCGTCCCCAGGTTGCGCAGCCTGGCCTCGATGAACCAGGCGTCGGTGTTGGAGATCCCGCCGCCCAGCGGCGGCTGGGAGGGATAGGTGTAGCCGACATAGTTGTCGACCGTGGGCATGGTGTTCCCGATCAGGACGCCGCCGGCCACCGAGAAGTAGCTCTCGTACCCGGGAACAGCACCGTTGCGGAAGCGGATGTCCGGATCCGTGGACGGCAGGACCCCGTCGGTGTCGAACTCGAGGAACTTGGTGACCTGGGCGGAGGCGTCGGCGGCCCCCAACAGGGCGAGGCAGCAGAGACAGAGCAGGATGCGGAACATGGATTCATCCTTGTTGACTTGCCGGGGTGGGACGACCGTGGAAGCGAATCGCGTGGAGTAGTAGACAAGTCAATAATAGTGGCAAGTCATGGCTGCACGATTCAAGGGCGCGGGCCTGGTAATCGTCCTTACATCCCGATTCACGCGGCCGTTCCACCCCGCGATTCCTCGGCATCTGCGCGGTCTCGCCCCCGCTCGCGCGGCCGTTCCGCCCCGGTGCGCATGCCAATCCCATCCCGCGCGGTCCCGCGATCCGCTCGCGCGGCCGTTCCGCCCCGCGACTCCTCGGCAGCGCTCGCCGGAACGGTCCACAGGATCGTTCTCTCGGCTCGCTCTGGCCGGCGCGGGACCCCCTCGCGCGGCCGTTCCGCCCCGCGACTCCTCGGCATCTGCGCGGTCTCGCCCCCGCTCGCGTCGACGGGTCCCCCTGGCGCAGGGATCTTTCCCAACCTCCGCCGCGGCGTTGCGCCAGGCCCATCTTCCGCGCTCGGGGGCGAGGCCCGCTATCATCCAGCCAGGCTTGTCGGCCCGCCGCCGTCCAGGTTGCCTCGTCGTTCGCTGGGCGGCTGCGGCCTTGCAGAGGGGCGCCCAGATGTGCGGCCCGCCGCCGTCCAGGTTGCCTCGTCGTTCGCGGGGCGGCTGCGGCCGGTCGAAGACAGCACGGCGCGAGACCCCGGTACATGCCAAGCGCGAGTTGCACCGGGGTGTGATGCGCGGCCAGGGCTTGGCGGGCCCAGTGGTGGCTCGAGCCGCACGCTTCGAACAGGATCCGCGCGGGGGGGATCTGGGCCAGGTACCGCTCGAACTGGCGCCGGCTCAGCCGGAGCTCCCGGGAGACTCTCCCCGGGCGGGGGGACTCGGCCACCTGAAACACGCTCTTGGCAACGTCGACGGCGATGGTAAGCTGCATCTGGACTCCTCCTTGCTGTTGGCCTTCGGGGCCGTCTTACGGTGAGACACTCAACGTGCCTCATTCAGCGGGAGGAGTCCATTTCATCAGGTGCACCTCGGGAGCATGGGGTACCCGGGTGTACCCGGGGGGTGCGGCTACCCGGGTGCACTCGGGGGGTGCGGTGACCCGGGTTACCCGGGTGCACTCCGGGGAGGGTGGCGGCCCAGGGTGGCCGGGCAGTCTTCGGCCGGACCGTCGGGCGTACCGTCGCCGGCCGCGGGTGGGGGGGGGTGCTGGGGCGGGGGCGAGAGGAGCGCGGCGGCGCCGGCCCGGGCGCGCGCGCCCAGCTCGTGGATGGCCCGGTGGCAGCTCCCGCACAGGGCGACCAGGTTCTCGGTGGTGTTCGGACCGCCCGCCTGACGGGGCTTCACATGGTGCACGGCCAGGAACCGCGTGCTCCCGCACCCGGCCACCCGGCACCGGTGCCCGTCCCGCTCCAGCACCTCCCGCCGCAAAGCCGGTGGCACCACCGCCCGGTTCCGCTTCCCCGGCATGTGCACCCGGGTGTCACAGAGCACCGCCTCCAGCTCCGCCGGCCGGAGCGGCTTCGGGCCCCGGCCGGTCACCACCCGCCCCCGGCCGCAGTCCGGACAGTGCTGGACCACCACCTGATACGCGGCCTCCCGGCGGGCCGGGGCAGACTCGGGCCGTCGCCGGTCGCAGGGTAGCCGCCGACGAGTTCCCATCCGGCTTCGGCGCCTCCCGGCTCTTCCTCTCGCGGTGCTCCGCAGCCGGGCCGAGTCGTTTGGGATTTGACTCCTGGGTCGGAGATCCGGCGCGGCCCTGCTCCGCCAGCGCGGCCAGCCCGGCCACGATCAGTTCCTCCGTCGAGCCGCGGAACCCGCGCTTCCGGAGCGCCTCCACCAGCGCTCCGTACTCCGCGTAGAGCAGCGCCGGGAACCTCAGGCGCACTGCTTCCGGGATCGCGGCGACCTGCGACACCCCCGCCCCACACCGCTCGTCCGCCGGCCCACGTGGAACGTGCCCCGGCTCCGTCCCGTTCCGCTCGGTCCCGGCGGCCCTTCCGGGCTCCGGGGCGGGGGGCCCCGCCTCCAGCGCCAGCGCCGCCTGCCCCCGCCCCGATCCCCGCGCCGCCGCCGCCCGGCCTCGGGCCACGGCCACCTTCCGCTCCAGCGCTCGCCGGCCCACCCGCTTCGCTTCTCGGACCCACACCCCCTCCGTCTCCCGGGTGGCCACCTTCACCACCTCCCGCGCCTTGGTCCAGGGCATCTCACCCGCCGCCACCGATCGCCGCAACTCCGGCAGCTCCTCCAGCGACCCCACCACCCGCAACAACTGCGCGCAGCGGCTCCGCGAGAACCCGTGCCGCTCAGAGCTGTACGCGTAGATCGAGGTGTAGCCGAGTTCCAGATACAACCGCCGCCGGACCAGGTCCGCGAACCAGAGCACGAGGTTTCGCTGAACCCGCTCCGACTCGCGCACGGTCCGGGCAAAGCAACAATCGACCTGCCGTGCGGGCAGGCCGGGAACAAACGAAGGCATGGGCGTCCTCCCGGAAGGCCGGTTGGACGGGGGAAGTAATTACCAGAAGTATGCCTAGTATCCGATGCCGAGTCAACCCAAAACCGCACCCCCGAGCATTTTTTGGAGCTCTTTATACAATCGCCGAACGAACCCGGCCCACGCGCCTCCGGCCGAAGATTCTGGAACGTGCACCCGGGTGCAATTCGAGACCGGTCACGGGCAGTTCGTGGCCACGGAGCCGGCAGGGGTGCACCCGCGTGCAACTCACGGCCGGTCACGCGCAGCTCACCGCACCGGAGCCGGCAGGGGTGCACCCGCGTGCAACTCAAGGCCGGTCACGCGCAGCTCATCGCACCGGAGCCGGCAGGGGTGCACCCGGGTACAACTCGCGCTCAGGACCGGAACTCAACCCGGCGATACGCACGCGCGCCCGGGCTCAGGCGGTGGCACCCCCGGGTGCGACCACTGGCCCCGTCCGCCCCTGCAAACCACCCGTGGCCGGGCCCTGCGTGCGCCCCCCGGTCACCCCGCCCGGGCGCCCACCCGCGAGCGGACCTCCAACTCGTCGGTGTCCAGGTCGTCGGCGCCGCCGCCGGCGGCGGGCACGAAGGCGGCCAGGGTGGAGGCGACCACGCAGGGCGGAGCCACGCCCAGGATCCCGGCGTAGTCGGAGAGCGTGAACTCGAGGATCTCCGCTTCCGCCCGGCGGCCGAGGAGCTCCGCCACCACCGGGAACACGTTCCGCTGATCGCTCTTCAGGGTGTTCACCGAGATCCGGTAGAAGGCCTCGTAGTCCCGGTGCTCCAGGGCCATGGACAGCACGTCCTCCACCCGGGAGCGGAAGTGGCTGGTCAGCCCGTCGGTGTCGGCGGGCAACCCGTCCATCTCGTGCCGGACGCAGTAGGCGTGGCCGTAATGTACGAGGTCCCCGGTGGCCACCACCGCGGTGTCCTCGTCCCGGATGGAGTCGAGCCATTCGGCGAGCTCGACCGCGGCGTCGAACCCCGCCGCCGGATCCCGCACCAGGCCCACGTAGAGGGGCAGCACCTCGGGCAGGGGGACCTCCAGGTGGGCGGCGCCGTAGGCGAGAATGCACTGGAACAGGTCCAGGGAGAACTCGTTCTCCAGGAGGTCCGGCCGGTGGCGCACCAGCCCGCCGGGGGGAGAGGAGGCTGGGCCAGGGGCACGGGGCCGTGCAGGGTGACCGGAGCCTCGGCGGGGATGAAGCCGCCCCGGTAGTCCGGAAAGACCTCCCAGGCGGTGACCGGATCGCCGCCATGACCCTGCACGTAGCGCATGAACTGGTCGAACCGTTCCCGGTGGGGGGAGGGGAGCGCCGACCCGTGCAGCACCCCGAGCGCGATCACCCGCTTCCGGTGGTGGCGGAGGATCCCCGCCGCGACCCGGACGATGGATCGTCCCGAGTAGCGGAGGGAAGTGTGGGGGAAGGAGAGCACCCCGTTCCGGTCCAGCACCGCGTCCACCGCCCGGTCCGAGACGGGAAGCCGCTCGAAGGCGTTGCGGACGAAGGCTCTTCCTTCCGGGCTCGCTGCCTCATCGTGATACAGGGACTTCCAGTGCATGATCCGCTCCTTCGCCGGGGGCGACACTCGGAGCGTCTCGCCAGGAGGGGGAGACCTCGCGGGAGCCCAGTCGATGGTGTAGCATTCATGCCTCGCACGCGGAGGGGTCCACGTCGGGCAGATGCCCGGCCCGATTCCAGTATGCCTTTCTGCGCCGCGTCCACGCAATCCAATCGGTACAATTACGGAATTCCCCGCCTTTCGCGGGGGTTTCGTCCCTCCGGAGAACATGATGACCCCGATCAGGAAACAGGAAACCCTGGAGCTCATGGCCGCCCGGCGGGTGGGAGCGATCATCCGGGCCTCGGACACCGGGACCGCCCGCGCGGCCATGCAGGCCGCGGTCGAGGGGGGCTTCCGCATGGTGGAGTTCACCCTCACCACCCCCGGCGCCCTGGACCTGGTGGAGGAGTTCGCCCGGGACCCGGAGCTCCTGGTGGGTGCGGGCACCGTGCTCACCACCGTCGACGCGCGCCGCGCGGTGCGGGCGGGAGCCCGCTTCGTCGTCTCGCCGATCACCGACCCGGAGGTGATCGGGGAGACCCATCTTCTGGGGGCGGTGGCCGTTCCCGGCGCCTACACCCCCACCGAGATGATGATCGCGGTGCGGGCGGGGGCCGACGTGGTGAAGCTCTTCCCCGCCGTCCACGACGTGCCGCTGGTGGTGAGGCAGATCCGAGGCCCCCTGCCGGACCTGCGCATCTTCCCCACCGCCGGGGTGACCCTGGACAACTTCGGGGACATCCTGCGCGCGGGGGCGTTCGGAGTCGGCTTCGTGGCCCCGTTGTTCACCCCCGAAGATCTCGCCGCCGGCAACTGGGGGGCCATCCGGTCCCGGGCGGCGGAGATCCATCGCCGGCTGGCCGCGCTGCCGGGCTGACCGGGCCCGCCGGGGAGCGGAGGGGGCTCAGCGCCCGCCGGCCGCCTCGCCCCGCACCAGGTCCATGGTCAGACCCACCCGGAGGGCGGAGGTGAAGAAGGTGCGCCCCGGTTCGTTGAGGACGTCCTGGATCACCCCTTCGGCCAGGAGCCCCATCGAGGGGGCGATCCGGTACCGCATCCCCACCCCCGCGCCCACCCCGATGCCTCCGGCCGGGATGCCGTCGGCATCGATCCCGCTCATGGCGGCGTGGAGCCGCAGGTAGGGATCGAGCGGGCGGTCGGGATGGAAGTGGAACCGGGCGAAGAGCCCGAACTCGCCGAAGCCCCGCCCGCCGTCCCAGTCCGGACCGAAGTCGCTCCAGGAGGCGGACACGCCCCAGCCCGCCTTGGCCGTGGGGTAGTAGGCCAGTTCCAGGCCCATCTGACCGCCGGCCGAGGCCCCCTCGCTTCCCGCGCCGGCGGGCGCGGAGAGGCCGCCGAGCACGGAGACCCTTAGGGCCTGGAAGGAGCGGGCCCCGGGGGCCACCGCGCCTCGGGGCAGCACCCGGCGCTCGGGATCGGGGGCGTGGGGGCGGAGCGCGATCTGGCCGGCCTGGGCCTTGGGACCGGGGGCGTCCACCTTGGGGGCCGCGGTATCCGCGGAGGCGGGTACGCCGCCGGTATCCGGGGAGGCCGGTACACCGCCGGTATCCGCGGAGATGGGTACGCCGTCGGGGGCGCCGGCTCCGGCCGCCGGAAGAACTCCGGCGGCGGTCCCTCCCAGGAGGAGCGCGGCGGCGAGGGCGAGCGGGAGACGGTGCATGGCGGGTCCTCGTCAGCCCGGAAGAAGCGGTATCCCGCGGGGGGGGGAGGGGGGTCCCTGGAGTATAGCAGCCCGGGGCCCCGAACCCGGGGGCCCAAACCGGGGGCTCCGGGCCGTGGCCGGTGCGCGGATCCGGCCGCCCAAGGACGGCCCCGGCACCTCCGGCGGGCGGCGGGGCCTCGGTTGTGACGGGAACCGCGGCCCCGGTATACTCTCCCGCTCTCCCGCCCGCTCCCGGGGCCAGGCCCGCCGCCCTGCCCCACGGTCCGCCCCGCCCCGCCGGGGCGAGGCGATCCCGGCGGGAGGCGCACGTGATCCGGGCCCCCCGCGGCCCGCGGGAAAGGGTGTTCCCATGTCCAAGCCGGTTCGAACCTTCCAGGACATGCTCCTGGCGCTGCAGGCCTTCTGGAGCGACCACGGATGCGTGCTCGTCCAGCCCTACCCCAGCGAGGTGGGGGCGGGGACCTTCAACCCCGCCACCTTCCTGCGCGCGCTCGGTCCCGAGCCCTGGAACGTGGCCTACGTGGAGCCGAGCCGGCGTCCCAAGGACGGCCGCTACGGGGAGAACCCGAACCGGATCCAGAACTTCTACCAGTACCAGGTGCTCCTGAAGCCGGCCCCCTCCAACGTGCTCGAGCTGTACGAGCGGTCGCTGGAGGCCATGGGGGTGGACCTGCGCCACCACGATCTGCGCTACGTGGAGGACGACTGGGAGTCGCCGACCCTGGGGGCCTGGGGCCTGGGTTGGGAGGTGTGGCTGGACGGGATGGAGGTGACCCAGTTCACCTACTTCCAGCAGGTGGGGAGCATCGACCTGGACCTGGTGCCGGCCGAGATCACCTACGGGATCGAGCGGATCGCCACCTACCTCCAGGGGGCGGACCGGATCATGGATCTGCGCATCTCCCGGGGGCTGGACTGGTCGGACCTGTTTCTGGAGAACGAGAAGGAATTCTGCGCCTTCAATTTCGAGGAGGCGGAGGTGGAGCTGCACTTCCGGCTCTTCGCCGACTTCGAGCGGGAGGCGGAACGCCTCCTGGCCCGGGATCTGGTCGGCCCCGGCTACGACTACGTGATCAAGTGCTCCCACGCCTTCAACATGCTGGAGGCGCGGGGGGCGATCAGCGTCACCGAGCGCACCGGCTACATCGCCCGGGTGCGGCGCCTGGCCCGGCTGGCCGCCCAGGCCTACCTCCGCCAGCGGGAGCGCCTCGGGTATCCGCTCATCGAGGACGGGGAGGAGCGGGCGCGCTGGGTGGAGGCGGCACGGGAGCGGGCCGAGAAGGCCCGGGCCCGGGCGGCGAAGAAGGAGGCGGTGCGATGAGCCGGCTCACCTTCGAGATCGGGACCGAGGCCATCCCCGCCGGGTACCTCCCCCCCGCCCTCGCCTTCCTGGAGGAGCGGGCCCGGGAGGGGCTGGCCGGGCTGCGGCTGGCCGCGGAGGGCGTGCGCGCGGTGGGCACGGCCAAGCGACTGGTGCTGGAGGTGGAGGGGATGGCCGAGCGCCAGGAGGACCTGACCCGGGAGGTCACCGGTCCCCGCGCCGACATCGCCTTCAAGGACGGCGCCCCCACCAAGGCCGCGGAGGGCTTCGCCCGAAAGAACGGGGTGGCGGTGGACGACCTGGAGCGGACCACCACCGACAAGGGGGAGTTCCTGCTCGCCCGGGTCCACGAAGCAGGGCGCGAGGCGCGCGAGGTGCTGCCCGGGTTCCTGGCCCGGCTGGCCGGCGACCTTCCCTGGCCCAAGACCATGGTCTGGAACGGGGACCGCTTCCGCTTCCCCCGGCCGGTGCGCTGGGTGGTCTGCCTCCTGGACAAGGAAATCCTGCCCCTGACCCTGGCCGGCCGGGCGGCGGGGCGCGAAACCTTCGGGCACCGGCTGGTCTCCCGCGGCCCCCATCCGGTGGGGGACGCCGGGCGGCTGGAAGAGGTGCTGGAGTCGGTGGGTGTGGTCCTTGACCCGGCCGAACGCCGCTCCCACATCGAGCGCGAGCTGGCCGCCGAGGCCGGGCGCCGGGGCGGGCGACTCGTTCCCGATCCGGGTCTCCTGGATGAAGTCGTTTTCCTGGCGGAGCTTCCCAAGGTTCTCTCGGGTGGTTTCGAGGAGAAGTACCTGGAGCTTCCCCGGGAGGTGGTGACCACCGCCATGCGCTCCCACCAGCGCTACTTCGCCATGGAGGACGCCGGCGGGGCGCTCCTCCCCGGCTTCCTCGTCGTCTGCGACGGCCGCTGGGACGACCCCGCCCAGGTGGTGGCGGGGAACGAGCGCGTGCTCCGGGCCCGCCTGGAGGACGCCCGCTTCTACTGGACGGTGGACAACCGGGCCGGGCTGGAGAAGCTGGCCGAGTCCCTGGGCAAGGTGGTGTGGCTGGAGTCGGTGGGGACGGTGCGGGAGAAGGCGGAACGGGTGGCGCGGCTGGTGGCCGCGCTCGGCCCCCGCTGGTACCCGGAGGACTGGGCGTCCCTGGAGGGGGCGGCGGTCCGGGCGGCGCGGCTGGCCAAGGCGGACCTGGCCGGGGAGATGATCAAGGACGGGAAGGAATTCACCGGCCTCCAGGGCGTGATCGGCGCGCGCTACGCCGAGGCCCAGGGCGAGCCGGAGGCGGTGGCCCGGGCCCTGGCCGAGCAGTACCTCCCCCGGGGCGCGGCCGACCCGCTCCCGGGCTCCCGCGAAGGAACCCTCCTCGCCTTCGCCGACCGCCTGGACACCGTGGCCGGCTGCTGGGCGGCGGGCTTCGTACCCTCCGGCTCCCAGGATCCCTACGCGCTTCGCCGGGCGGCCAACGGAATGATTCGCATGCTTTTGGAGAAGAAGCTTCATGTGTCGCTGGAGGCCGTGGTCTCCGAGGCGGCGGCGGCCCTGCCGGAAGCGGTCCGCGGCGAGGGCCTGGTGCCGGAGCTGCTGGACTTCCTGGCCGACCGCACCGCCTTCTTCCTCCGGGAGCGGGGGATGAGCTACGACGAGGTGGAGGCGGTCCTGGCCGCCGGCGCCGACGATCCCCTGGACGCGCTGGCCCGGGCCGAGGCCCTCCACACCCTCCGCGGGGAGGAGGACCTGGAGCGGCTGGTGATCGGGTTCAAGCGGGCGGCCAACATCCTGAAGGGGGTGGATGAGTCGGGGCTGGCGGCCCCTTCGGCCGGGGACCTGGCCTCGGCCCCGGAGGCGGAGCGCGTCCTCCACGAGGCCTCGACCCGGGTCCGGGAGACCCTGGCCCGGGCGCGGGCCGGGAAGGACTACCCGGCCATGCTCCGGGCGTTGCTGGAGCTGCGCGGGCCCATCGACCGCTTCTTCGACGACGTGATGGTGATGAGCGAGGACCCGGCCGAGCGGACCCGCCGGCTGGCGCTCTTGGCCGAGGCGCGGGGACTCTTCCACCACTTCTTCGATCCATCGCGGATCGTGATCGAGGGGGAGCAGGCCTAGTCGGCGGCCGGGCGGCCGCGCCGGATCCCGGCCCGGGCTAGGGCCTCACTGGACCCCGGCCGGGCCTACGGCCTCCCGGGACCCCGGCCCGCGCTAGGGCTTCCCCGGATCCAGGATGGCGGCCAGGTCCTCGGGGTGGCGGACGCCGAGCACCACGTTGTGGGCGGGGCCGTCCAGGGCCCGGGCCACCGCGCGGCGGGTGAACTCCGGATCCCAGCGGTTCAGCCAGGGGGCGAAGCGGCGGCGCTCCGCCTCGCGCTCCCAGCCCGGGGCCCGGCTCCAGAGGGCGGCCTCGCGCGCCTTCATGGCCACCAGGAGCACGCCGGCGGCGCGGGCGCGGGGGAGAAGGTCGGGGATGGTGCGGAAGCCGGACAGGTAGCCGGCGTAGAGCACGATCTCCACCAGGTCGTCGGCGGGCGCCCGCTCCAGGATCTTCTCCACGTCGGGGCCGTGGCCGCTGGCCCCGATCCGTCCCACCAGCCCCCGGCGGCGGACGTCGGCGGCGAAGGCGCGGAAGTCGGGGTCGACGAGCTGTCCCGGTTCGGCGTTCCGGACCAGGAGCGCTTCCACCCGGTCCCGGCCGAGGCGCCCCAGGCTTTGCTCCAGCGCCCTCTCGAAGGCGATGCGGCGGTTCGCGGCCGACCATGCCTCGACCGGGATCTGGGTCATGACGAAGGCGGGCGCCCCGGTCTCGCGGAGCGCGCGGCCGACCCAGGATTCCAGCTCCCCCTTCCGGTAGTCGGGGCTCACCGAGACCAGGCGCACGCCCTGTTGGAGGGCGCGGGTGAAGAGCCCGGCGTGGCCGGCCTGGAAGGTGCCGGCCCCCGCCCTCCCGGTGGCCGCGAACCCGGGGAAGGGGACGAGCGGGGCGCTGGGCTCCGGGGGACGGCGGCGGAGGGCCAGGGGAGAGTCGGCGCCTCCCGGAAGGGGAAGACCTCCCGGGGAGCCGGAGCCGCCCGCCGCGGCCCGGGCCGCCCAGGCCGGGATCAGCCCGAGGCCGGCCAGCCAGAGCAGGAAGCGGCGGCGGGAGGGCGGTGGGCTCATGAACGGCATGGTATCAAACCGCGGTCGTGCCCCGACCACGGGGGTGACGTTGGGGAGCCCGGTTCCAAGACCCCCGCCGAGGAGAGTACGCCATGCCCTTCCGCCACCGCTTCGCATCCGGTCTCGCCGCCGTCCTCCTGGCCTTCCTGGGGCTGGCCGTGGCCGGCGCCGCCTCCGCCGACGTCCACCTGGTCCGGATCAACGAGTTCTACGTCCAGTGCGACGACGGCTCCACCGACGTCCAGTACATCGAGCTCCAGGACTACGACCTGGATCAGTTCTTCCGCCAATGCGCCTCGCTCCAGATCAAGCGCACGGTGGGGGGGCCGGATCTCCTCTTCCTCAAGCCGGTGTTCGCGGGAAAGAGCGACGGCGACGTGTTTGCGGTGGGGAAGACCTGGCTCTTGGCCACCCCCGCCTTCCAGGCCCTCACCGGCATCACCCCGGACGTGCTCATCCCCAACGGAATCCTCCCCAAGGCCGGCGGGGTGATCCGGTTCGCCGCCGATTCCGGGTGCGCGTTCAACTTCGGGACCATCCACGAGGTGGCCTACGGGGATCAGGGTCCGGTGGCCGTCCCCGGCCCCGACCGGTCCATGAACTGGCGTCATCCCCGGTTGAGCTGGGTCGAGGGCTCGCCGAGCCCCACCACCTTCGCCGGAGCCTCCGCCTCGTCCTGGACCTGCCAGGCGACTCCCGCCCGGCCGACCACCTGGAGCCGGCTCAAGGACCTCTACCGCGATTGAGCGCCGTCCGGGGCGACGGCCTACTTCACGTGGTAGTCGACCAGCCCCGAGGTCGCCCCGTTCTGGTCCGACCGGTAGACGATGCCCACGTCGGGGGCGACCACGTAGGTGAGGTCGTCGCCGACCTGGCCCGGATAGTCGATGTAGAAGGTGTAGCACCCGGTGAAGGTCCCGGCCGGGGTGTCGATGACGTCGTCCTTGCTCTGGAGGGTGATCACGATCGGCTTGAAGTCCACCCCGGTGGTGAAGGTCCAGCTCGACTTGACCGGCGTCGCGAAGTCGAAGAGCACCCCCTGGGTGGGCGGCGTGGCGTCGGCGAACAGGACCACGAACTGGTTCAGGGAGTTCATGCGCACCAGGTCCTGGCCCAGGAAATTGCCGGTGATCCGGTACCAGTCGTGGCCGTCATCGTGCGTTTCCAGGGCGGCGACCGAATCGCTGAAGCCCTCCTGGTAGTGCCAGGCGTTGCCGACGGCGAGGGGAATGGGGTTGTCGGGAACGGTAGGGCGGACCGGGTTGGAGCTGCCGCCGCAGGAGAGGGCGGCCAGGGCCGGGAGGAGGATCGCGGCGCCCCGGAGGGCGGGATGCAGGCGACGGTTCATGATCTTCTCCTTCGCCGGTGGGGCGGGGCGGCTCCCCCCCGGCAACAATGGATTGATAAGGCACTCATGATACGCCGGGCCGGGTGGGCGGATTCCCGGGGCGGATTCCCGGGGCGGAGAGGGGGAACCGGAGTGTCCGGGCCGGGGGGGCGGCGTCGGGAAACGGGGCCGGGCCGGTCGGGAATCGGGGTCAGGGCCTCGGGGGGGCGAACACCTGGATCCGGTGGTTGCCGGAGTCGGCCACGAACACCGTGTCCCCGGCCCCCACGGCCAGGTCCAGGGGCTCCACGAACTGGCCCGGCTTGCTCCCCACCGCGCCCCAGGCGGTGAGGAAGGCCCCGTTGGGGTCGAACTTCTGGATCCGGTTGTTGCCGGAGTCGGCCACGTAGACGTTCCCCTCCGGGTCCGTGGCCACCCCCGCCGGCTTGTCGAACTGGCCCGCCTCCACCCCCTTCGAGCCCCAGCCCAGCACGAAGTCGCCGGCCTCGGTGAACTTGGAGATCCGGTTCAGGGTCCAGTCCGAGACGTAGACGAACCCCCGCCGGTCGGCGGCGATGCCCAGCGGGCCCTGGAAGCGGCCCGGTCCCTCCCCAGGGCCGCCGAAGCTCCCCAGGACCAGGAAGTAGGTGAGGAGCGGGGCGCGGAACTTGACCACCCGGCGGTTCTGGGCGTCGACGACGTAGACCGCTCCCGCCGCGTCCGCGGCCAGGTGGCGGGGGCGCCCGAAGATCCCCCCGGGGTCCGCGGAAGGCCCGTAGCTGGCCCGGTACCGGCCGTCGGGCTCGAAGAAGGAGACCCGCCCGGTGAGGCCCGCGTCGCCCAGGTCCCCGAGGAAGAAGCTGCCGTCCACCGGGGTCACCGCGATCCCTTCCGGGGAGAAGATGGGACCCTTGCGGCCGAGGGAGGTCCAGCTGCCCCGGGGCCGGCCCTCGGTGTCGAAGGCCTCCACCACGGCCCGGTTCGCGTCCACGGTGAACAGGGTGCCGTCGTCCCGGTAGGCCACCGACTGGAGGTAGTCGAAGACCCGGCTTCCGCCGATCCAGCTCCGGACGAACTCCGGGGCCGGCTCCTGCCGCGCCGACACCGTGATCCGCACCGGCACCGGATCGCACCCCGTGCCCAGGTCCACCCATCCCTCGTAGAAGCCGGTGTCGGTGGCCGGAGTCACCCGGACCTCGAGCCGGAAGACGACGGAGGTGCGGGGCTCGAGGCGGAAGTGGGGGTCCCGTCCCACCGGTACCATGCGCAGCGGAGGAGGTGCGGCCTGGGGCGCCTCCAGTTGCACCGAGAGGGAGCCGGCGAGGTCCGCGTTGCCGTGGATGGAGTTGGTGAGCACCCGGTTGGTGATGGTGAGGTCCCGGCGGACCACCTCTTCCGCCCCCGGTTCCAGGGGGGGAAGGATCCGGCCGAAGTCGACCACCGCCGGTTCGGCCAGGCAGACCGCGGGAAGGGGTGCGGTCTGGTCGTCCTTGCAGCCGGCGGCGCCGGCCAGGAGGAGAGCGGCGAGCGCGGCGGCCGCGGCCGGGGCGGCGGCGCGCACGCGGGATGCGGGAAGGAAGGGGGCGGGGGACGGGATCACGGCCAATGCGAGCCGAAGACCACGAGGCGGTTGTTGAAGGGATCGGAGACCAGCACCCGGCCCCCCGGGACCAGGGCGACGTCCTCGGGCCCCTGGAAGCTGTTCAACCCCTTCCCCCGGAAGCCCCAGGCGGTCAGGAAGCTCCCGTCGGGGCCCAGCTTCTGGACGCGGTAGTTCCACTGGTCGGCCACGTACAGGTTGCCGGCGGCATCCAGGTCCAGACCGGCGGGATGATCGAACTGGGCGGGGCCCTTGCCCGCGGACCCGAAGCTCCGCAGGAAGGTCCCGTCCGCATCGAACACGCTGATCAGGTTCCGGTCGGGGTCGCTCACGTAGACGGTGCCGTCCCCGGTGCAGGCGATTCCGCCCAGGGACTGGAACTTGCCCGGGCCGGTGCCGGGCCCGCCCCAGGTCGTCTCCACCGTGAACCGGTCCTGCTCGTCCCGCCGGCACCGGAGCACCCGTTTCCCGTCGGTGTCGAGCAGGAACAGGCGCCCGCCGGCGTCTATGGCGAGATCCCCGGGCCGGCCCAGGGGGTTGGCGGTGCCGCCGTGTCCGTCCGGGACCGCGCCCCAGCTGTTCAGGTATTCCCCCGCGGGGTCGAAGCGGCTGATCCGGCCCAGGTCCTCGCCGTCCAGGTCCCCGATCCACCAGGACCCGTCGGGGGCGAGGGCCACGCCCCCCGGGCCCCGGAGGGGGGCGTCCCGGAGGGGAATCTGCAGGGACTTGACCGAGGTCTGGGCCGGGTTGAAGAGCAGGGCCCAGTTGGTTCCGGGGTCCACGGTGAGGATGCGGTCGGCGCTGGCCGCGAACCCGGATACGTGGCTGAACCGGTATCCCGGAGGGGCGTCGACCGCGGCCAGCGTGTCCGGCGGCGGCTCGGGCCGTCCGTAGGCGGGGAGGCTCACCGGCACCGGGCTGCACAGGGTGCCCAGGCCGATGATCCCGGTATAGGGTCCGGGAGAGGTCTGCGAGTTCACGGTGACGGCCAGCCGGAAGGTCTTGGTCTCGCGGGGAGCCAGATCGAAGGTGGTGTCGGCGTTGACCGGGACCACCCGGACGAAGGGGGGATGGGGCACGAGCTGGTCGAACTGCACGGTGAGTGCTCCGGTCAGGTCCTTCTGCCCGTGGATCGAGTACTGCTCGACCTGGTTGGTCACGGTGATCTCGTAGGCGAAGCCTCGATCCGGATCCCCGGGCAGGGGGATCAGGAAGGCCGGTTCGGAGATCTCGTCGGCCTGGACCGCGCACACCGCGTCCCGGGGCCCGGCGGAATCGCCGCCGCAGGCCGCCGCGCCGAGGGCGAGGCCGGAGATGAGGGCGAGCGCGAACACGCGCCGGAGGTGGTTCATGAGCGCGGGCATGGTAGCGGAATCGGCCGGTTTCATCCAGGCGCCGCCTCCGAGCGGAAGAGGAGCACTCGCCCGATCTCGCCGGTGTAGCGGAGGGGGGTGGTCTCCGGGGTTACCCGGAAGGCCACCCGGAAGGCGGTGTGGGTCCGGGCGGGGAGATCGAACAGGGTGTCGCCCCGCGAGGGGACCACGTAGATCTCGGGAGGGATCGGGGCCGCCTGGTCCAGGGCCACCGAGAGGGTGCCGGGAAGGCTGAGGTTCCCTCCGGAGGAGCACCGCTCCACCCGGTTCTCGATGGAGATGTTGCGGAAGTAGACGATGTCGTCGTCCCCCTCCAGGGGCCGGAGGGTCTGGTCGAGGTCGATGGCCGCCGGGCTCTTCACGCAGACCGGGGGCAGGGGGCCCCCCGGGCCATCGGAGCAGCTCCAGAGGACGATGGGGAGGAGCACGGCGGACAGGGCCGCGGCAACGGTGGAACGATGGAGCGGAACGTGGGTTCGGCGCATGGCTCCGTCAAGCAAGCCCGGAATTCGGCTTGCAGGATACCACGCCGGCTGCTAGGTTTCTCCGCCAGTAACGCGACCGACGACCTTTAATCCGGACCCGAGAGCCCGGGAAGGGAGCGTCCCCGGTGACACCAGCCCGTCACCCCGGCCGTCCCCGGCGTCCCTCGCCGCGGCGGCCCCGTACAGCCCGAAGCCCGCTTCGCCCCGAGAACCTTCCCCCGGCGGTCCCTGCCTCGCCGGAGCGAAGGACTTTTTTTGCCGTTTCCCGCCCTCCGCTACCCCCCTGCCACGCCCGACCGGGCAAGGAAGACTGACCCATGCCGACCAAGGAAACCGAGCTCAAGCTCAAGGCCAAGATCGTGGACGCCGCCGGCATCCGCCGGATGATGACCCGCATCGCCCACGAGATCGTGGAACGGAACAAGGGCACCGAGAACCTGGTGCTGGTGGGGATCCGCCGCCGCGGGGTTCCCCTGGCCGCCCGCGTCCGGGACATGATCCGCGACTTCGAGGAGGTGGAGGCCCCGCTGGGGAGCCTCGACATCACCCTCTACCGCGACGACCTCCAGACCATCGCCCAGCACCCGGTGGTTCGCACCACCGACATCCCGGTGGACATCGGGAACAAGAAGGTGGTGCTGATCGACGACGTGCTCTTCACCGGCCGGACGGTGCGGGCGGCGCTGGACGCCCTCATGGACCTGGGCCGGCCCGAGGCCATCCAGCTCGCGGTCCTCATCGACCGCGGCCACCGGGAGCTGCCCATCCGCGCCGACTTCGTGGGCAAGAACGTGCCCACGTCCAAGCGGGAGATCATCGCCGTGAACCTCATGGAAGAGGACGGCATCGACGAAGTCCAGATCAGGGAGATGGAAGACGATGGATAGAAAAGACCTGCTGGGCCTGGAAGAGCTGAGCGCCGAGGAGATCACCGCCGTCCTCGACACCGCGGAGGCCTTCCGCGGCGTGCTCGACCGCCCGATCAAGAAGGTGCCCACCCTGCGGGGCAGGACGGTGGCCAACCTGTTCTTCGAACCCTCGACCCGGACCCGGATCTCCTTCGAGCTGGCCGAGAAGCGCCTGTCCGCGGACAGCATCAGCTTCGCCACCGCCACCTCCAGCGTGACCAAGGGCGAGACCCTGAAGGACACGGTGAAGAACATCGAGGCCATGGGGGTGGAGTTCGTGGTCATGCGCCACGGGGCCTCGGGGGCGCCCCACTTCATCGCCCGCAACGTGCGCGCCTCGGTGATCAACGCCGGGGACGGCCAGCACGAGCACCCCACCCAGGGGCTCCTGGACATGTTCACCATGCGCCGGAAGCTGGGGACCCTGGAGGGGGCCCGGGTGGCCATCATCGGGGACCTCTCCCACAGCCGGGTGGCCCGTTCGAACATCTGGGGCCTGACCAAGATGGGGGCGCAGGTGGTGGTGTGCGGGCCCTCCACCCTCACCCCGCGCGAGGTGGAGCGGATGGGGGTGACCTGGACCTGGCGGGTGGAGGAGGCCCTGGACGGGGTGGACGTGGTCAACATCCTCCGCATCCAGAAGGAGCGCCAGACCGCGAACCTCCTCCCCTCGCTCCGCGAGTACGCGCTCTACTTCGGGGTCACTCCGGACCGCCTGCGGGCGGCCAAGCCGGACGTGGTCATCATGCACCCCGGGCCCATGAACCGCGGGGTGGAGATCGCCCAGGAGGTGGCCGAGGACGGCCGGAACGTGATCCTGGACCAGGTGACCAACGGGGTCGCGGTCCGGATGGCGGTGTTGTACCTGCTCAACGGTGGCGAGCCGGCTTCGCGCGAGGCCGCCATGGAAACAGTGGAGGCTTGATCATGGATCGCTGGCAGGCCATGCGCATGTCGGGGTGGGACTCCAACCGGCGTCCCATGGTGTTCACCAACATCGAGGTGCTGGATCCGGAAACCGGGAAGCGGGCCAGGCAGGACCTGCTGGTGGTGGACGGCACCGTCCGCTTCATCGCCCGCGGGGACCATCCCGGCGACGCCCTGGTCTTCGACCTGCCCGGCCGGGTGGCGGTGCCGGGGCTCATGGACCCCCACGTGCACCTGCGCGAGCCGGGGTACGAGGACGCCGAGACCATCGCCAGCGGGAGCGCGGCCGCGGCCCGGGGCGGGTTCGTGGCCGTGGCCTCCATGGCCAACACCCTGCCCCCGGTGGACGATCCCCAGTCGGTCCGGTTCGTCCTGGAGCGGGCCCGGGAGGCGGGGATGAGCCGGGTCTACCCATGGCCGCGGTGAGCCGGGGCCTGGAGGGCCGGGAACTGACCGAGATGTTCGACCTGGCCGAGGCGGGGGCGGTGGCCTTCTCCGACGACGGCCAGACGATCATGAACGCCAACCTCATGCGCCGGGCCCTGGAGTACGCGGGCATGCTGGGCAAGGTGATCGTGACCCACGCCGAGGACGTGGACCTGAAGGGGCAGGGGGTGGCCCACGAGGGCTACATGGCCACCAAGCTCGGGCTCCGGCCGGTGCCGCGGGCCACCGAGGAGGTCATCGTGGCCCGGGACATCCGGCTGGTGGAACTCACCGGCGGCCGGCTCCACGTGGCCCACGTCTCCTGCGCGTCGACGGTGGTGATGATCCGCGAAGCCCAGGCCCGGGGGCTCCGGGTGACCGGCGAGGCCAGCCCCCACCACCTGGTCTTCACCGACGAAGTGCTCCAGGACTACGATTCCAACTTCAAGATGGCCCCGCCGCTCCGGGAGGAGGAGGACCGCCAGGCCCTCATCGAGGGGATCAAGGACGGGGTGCTGGCCGCGGTGGCCACCGACCACGCCCCCCACACCGAGATCTCCAAGGACGTGGAGTTCGATGCCGCCCCCAACGGGGTGGTGGGGGTGGAGACCGCCTTCGCCGCCCTGCACACCGGCCTGGTCCTGACCGGGCTCATGGATCTCTCCACCCTGGTCCGGGCCATGTCCCTGGGTCCGGCCTCGGTGCTGGACCTGGAGCACGGCCCCATCCGCGACGAGAACCCGGCCGACTTCACCCTGCTCGACCTGGAGGCGACCTGGGAGGTGAAGCGCGGGGACTTCGTGGGGAAGAGCTTCAACTCGCCCTGGCTCGGCCGCACCCTCACCGGTCTCCCGGTGGTGACCGTGGCCGGGGGCCGGGTGCTCTACCACCACCCGTCGGTCTCGCCCAAGGGGGCCTCGGAGTTCGTCACCCAGTGACGCCGGCCGCGCACCCCCCGCGGAGGACGTCCCGATGAGCGCACGAATCCGGCCCGAGGGCCGCGGCGTGGACGGGAGTGCACCCGGGTACCTGCTGCTCGAGGACGGGCGCCGGTTCGACGGCGTGCTCCTGGGGTGGCGGCCGGAGGGGCTGCCGGTCCGGAACGACGCCCCCGGAATCGGGGAGGTGGTGTTCCAGACCGGCATGACCGGCTACCAGGAGGTGATCACCGATCCGTCCTACCGGGGGCAGATCGTCACCTTCACCGCCGCCCACGTCGGGAACACGGGCATGAACGCCTACGACAACGAGGCGGCGGGCCCGGCCCTGGCCGGGGTGGTGGCGCGGTCGATCCCGGCCCGGCCCAGCTCCTGGCGGAGCGAGGAGTCGCTGGTCGCGTGGCTGGCCCGCCACCGGGTGCCCTGCCTGGCCGAGGTGGATACCCGGGCCCTGACCCGCCACCTGCGGGACGCGGGCGCGTTGCGGGGGGCGATCGTGGCCGCGGACGTGCCCGCGGACGTGGCCCTGGGCCGGGTGAAGGCGTTTCCGGGGCTCACCGGCCGGGACCTGGTGCGGGAGGTCGCCCCCGGCGCCCCCGACCGCGCCTTCCGAGACCCCGACGCCCGGCCGGAGTGGCTCCGGGACCGCCCGGCGGAGGCGGTGGCCGGGGCGTGGGAGCTGGCCGACGAGTTCCCGGTCCGGTGGCGGAACGGCTCCGGCGGGGGCGTGTCCGAGGCGGCCGGCGCGGTCGGCGCGGCCGAGGCGGCCGGCGCGGCCCGGGGCCGGCGCATCACCCTGGTCCACTGCGGGATGAAGGAGGGGATCGACGCCGCGCTCCGCCGGCGCGGGGCCCACGTCCGGATCGTGACCCCGGGCGCGTCGCCGGAGGACCTCCTGGCCGGGGATCCGGACGGGATCGTGCTCTCCAACGGCCCCGGCGACCCCGACGCCCTCGAGACCCTGATCGCCTCCGTCCGCGGGGTGATCGGGAAGGTGCCGGTGTTCGGCATCTGCCTCGGCCACCAGATCCTGGGCCTGGCCCTGGGCGGCAAGACCTACAAGATGAAGTTCGGCCACCATGGGATCAACCATCCGGTCAAGGACCTCCGCGACGGCCGCATCCTGATCACCAGCCAGAACCACGGTTTCGCGGTGGATCCGGACTCGCTTCGGGTGCGCGCCGGGGGCGGGGTGACCGGGACCCCGGCGGTGACCCACGTGAGCCTGAACGACCAGGTGCTGGAGGGGTTCGAGGTCCCGGAGCTCCGGGTGCGGGCGGTGCAGTTCCACCCCGAGGCCAACGCCGGGCCGCGGGACGCGCGGGGGCTCTTCGCCTCGGTGGGGGTGCGCCCCGAATGAACACCATCCTCATCGTGGGCAGCGGCCCGATCGTCATCGGCCAGGCCTGCGAGTTCGACTACTCGGGCACCCAGGCCTGCCGGGTGCTGAAGGAACTCGGCTACCGGGTGGTGCTGGTGAACTCGAACCCGGCCACCATCATGACCGACCCCGAGGTGGCCGACCGCACCTACCTGGAGCCCATCACCCCCGAGGTGGTGGCCCGGATCCTGGAGCAGGAGCAGGTGGATGCCATCCTCCCCACCCTGGGCGGGCAGACCGCGCTCAACACCGCGGTGGCCCTGGCCGAGAACGGCACCCTGGACCGGCTGGGGGTGAAGCTGATCGGGGCCAACCTGGAGGCGATCCGGAAGGCCGAGGACCGCGACCTCTTCCGCGAGACCATGAAGGCGGCCGGGATCGCCATGCCCGACTCCCGCTTCGCGCACTCGGTGGAGGAGGCGCGGGCGGCGGCGGAGGAGATCGGCTACCCGGTCATCCTCCGGCCGTCCTTCACCCTGGGCGGCGCGGGGGGCGGGCGGGCCGAGACCGAGGCCGAGCTCACCGCCATCACCCGGGACGCGCTCCGGCTGAGCCCGGTGCGCACGGTGCTCATCGAGGAGGACCTGACCGGCTGGAAGGAGTTCGAGCTGGAGGTCATGCGGGACCGCAAGGACAACGCGGTCATCGTGTGCGGGATCGAGAACCTGGATCCCATGGGGGTCCACACCGGGGACTCGGTGACCGTGGCCCCCATCCAGACCCTCACCGACCGCGAGTACCAGCGGCTCCGGGACATGTCCCTGGAGGTGCTGCGCGCGGTGGGGGTGGACACCGGGGGCTCCAACGTCCAGTTCGCCATGAACCCGGCCGACGGCCGGATCGTGGTCATCGAGATGAACCCCCGGGTCTCCCGCTCCAGCGCCCTGGCCAGCAAGGCCACCGGGTTCCCCATCGCCAAGATCGCCGCCCGGCTGGCCGTGGGAGCCACCTTGGACGAGATCCCCAACGACATCACCCGGGTCACCCCCGCCTGCTTCGAGCCCACCCTGGACTACGTGGTGGTGAAGATCCCCCGGTGGGCCTTCGAGAAGTTCCCCCAGGCCGGCGACACCCTGGGCACCCGGATGAAGTCGGTGGGGGAGGTGATGGCCATCGGCCGCACCTTCCCCGAGGCCTACCTGAAGGCGCTCCAGAGCCTGGAGATCGAGGACCTGGAGCGGTGGATCGACGGGACCGCGGTGCCGAGGACCCCCGACCCGGCCTCGGAGGGGACGCTCGCCCGGCCCACCTGGAAGCGCCCGTTCCTGCTCCTGGAGGCCCTCCGCCGCGGGCGGACCCCGGAGGAACTCAACCGCATCACCGGGGTGGACCTCTGGTTCCTGGACCGGATGGCGGAGATCGTGGCCCTGGAGCGGTGGGTGGCGGCGGAGCTTCCCGCGCTCATGAAGGCCGCCGACGAGGGCGGCGCGGCCGCGCTCCTCCGCGAGGCCAAGCGCCACGGGCTCGGGGACGCCCACCTGGCCTCGGTGCTCCGCCTCCCCGAGGAGGAGGTGCGCGCGCTCCGCACGCGCCTGGGCGTGGTGCCGGTCTACAAGGCGGTGGACACCTGCGCGGCCGAGTTCCCGGCCGAGACGCCCTACTTCTACTCCACCTACGAGAGCGAGGACGAGGGGGAGCGGCTGGGGGACGACGCGGTGGTGGTGCTGGGGAGCGGGCCCAACCGGATCGGCCAGGGGGTGGAGTTCGACTACTGCTGCGTGCGCGCGGCCAAGGCGCTCCGGGCCCGCGGCCGCCCGGTGGTGTTCATCAACTCGAACCCGGAGACCGTCTCCACCGACTACGACACCTCGGACCGGCTCTACTTCGAGCCCCTGACCCGGGAGCACGTGCTGAACGTGCTGGAGAAGGAGCGCCCGTCGGGTGTGGTGCTCCAGTTCGGGGGGCAGACGCCCTTGAAGCTGGCCCGGGCGGTGGAGGAGGCGCGCGTGGCCGATCCTGGGCACCTCGCGGCGGTCCATCGACGCGGCCGAGAACCGCGACTCCTGGCGCTCCCTGGTGCGGCGGCTCGGCCTGGTGCAGCCCCGGAGCCGGATCGTCACCGCCCGCAAGGACCTGATCGCCGAGGCGGAGCGGATCGGCTACCCGGTCCTGGTCCGGCCCTCCTTCGTGCTCGGCGGACGGGGCATGCGCACCGTGTACGCCCGGAACGAGCTGGAAGCGCTCCTGGACCAGGTGCGGATCGGCGAGGACGAGCCGGTGCTCCTGGACGCGTTCCTGGAGGACGCGGTGGAGCTGGACGTGGACGCGGTCTCCGACGGGCGGAACGTGGTCGTGGGCGCGGTGCTGGAGCACGTGGAGGAGGCCGGGGTCCACAGCGGGGATTCGTCCTGCCTCACCCCGCCGTACTCCATCGGCGCCGACACCGAGCGCGAGCTGGAGGAGATCACCGCCCGGCTGGCCCGGGCCCTGGGGGTGAAGGGGCTCCTGAACGTGCAGTACGCGGTCAAGGGGGACACGGTCTACGTGCTGGAGGCCAATCCCCGCGCCTCGCGCACGGTGCCCTTCGTGAGCAAGGCGGCGGGGATCCCCCTGGTCACCCTGGCCGTGGACGCCATGCTCGGGGAGCCGCTCCCGGAGAGCGTGCTCCGCACCCACGACGATCCCGGCTCCCGCGGGTTCCTGATCAGCGTGAAGAAGCCGGTGCTCCCCTTCGACCGCTTCCCCGGCCAGGACACCCTGCTCGGCCCGGAGATGAAGTCCACCGGGGAGGTGATGGGGACCGGGGCCCACTTCGGGGAAGCCTACGCCAAGGCCCAGGCCGGGGCGGGGGAGCCGCTCCCGGTGGCCGGCACCGTGTTCCTGAGCGTGCGGGATGCGGACAAGCGCGCGGTGGTGTTCCTGTCCAAGCAGCTCGTCGCCCTCGGCTTCGCCCTGGTGGCCACCGAGGGCACGGCGCGCTTCCTCACCCTGAACGGGGTGCCGGTCAGGAGCGTGGCCAAGGTGGGGGAGGGGAAGCCCGACGTGGTGGACCTGATCGGAAGCGGCGAGGTGGCCCTGGTCCTCAACACGCCCCAGGGACGGAAGGCCAAGGGGGACGAGAAGGCCATCCGGCTGGCCGCCATGGAGCAGGGGGTGCCCTGCGTCACCACCATCCCCGGCGCGGCGGCGGCGGTGTGCGGGATCGAGGCGATCCGCTCCGGCGCCTTCGAGGTGCGGGCGCTCCAGGACATCCGGCCGGTGTCCCCGGCGGCGCCGGCCGTCGCCGGATTCCACAGTTGATTTGATATCAACAGCTTGAGGTATCGCTCCGTGCCGTGGAGAGGGCCGGGTGGTTCCGATTGAGAGTTGAGCTTTAATTTGTTTTGCGTAGAATAGGGAATGTACCCGCCTGGACGGTCCTCCCCCAAGGTCCCCCCCCGAGGAGGATGATCATGCGACGCTGGCTCATGTACGCTTCCCTCCTGCCCGTCACGGTGCTGCTCGGGTATCCCGCGGACTCCATGGCCCGCCCGGTCCCTGAGGATCGCGGTGTCCTGCCTACGACGGTCGCTTCCGGTTCCGGGAAACTCGTTTCCGCTTCGCCGGGCACTGGTGTGCTCGGCGCCGCCTCCCAGGACACGGCCTGGTTCGGGGGGACGGTGTGGGCCGCGGACTCCTCCCGCTGGGAGGCGATCCCCGGAGGAGTGTGGACCTTCGACTCCGGGGTGGGATCGAGCTTCGACTACTCGATCCCCGGGGTGAATCCGTACAAGTACGGGAGCTCCCTGAACCCCGCTCCTCCCGGCCAGGGACTTCATGCCCTCATGGAAGGGTGGATTGGAGAGGATCTCACCTTCACCGACCGGCCCTACTTCCGCCGGCTCGCCGCGAGCGACTTCAGCGGTCCGGCCTGCGTGGGTTCGGCGGTGGGGTTGGAGGGGAGCGCCTCCCTCTGGTGCGGGGTGCTGGCCGAGGAGGCGGCGGCCCTCTGCTACGGGGACCAGGGCCCCGGATACGGGAACAACTGGAGTCTCTGCATGGCCAAGACGTTCGACCTGATCTCCGGCGGAGTCGTCTCCGTGGGCTTCGACTTCACCGTCGAAACCGAGCCGGGCTACGACTTCGCCTACGTGCGGGTGGACACCACCGGAGACGGCTCGGCCGCCGATCTGCAGCTCGCCGCCTACACCGGCACCGTGGGGGCCACCCACGCGGTCCTCGATCTGGTTCCCGGAACCACCCTGCGCAGCGCTCCCGGCCCGTTCACGATCAAGTTCTGCGTGGAGACCGACGGCGCCTACTCGGACGAGGACGGCGTGATGCCCTCGGGCTGCGGGGCCTTCGCCCTGGACGAGGTCTCGGTGACCGGCGGCGGCGTGAACGACCTCCAGGACTTCGAAAGCGGGAACGGGGGCTGGTCCCGGGTCCTGCCCCTCCCCGGCGCGAGCGGGGACTGGTCCGACCTGGCCGCGGTGGCCGATCTCCCCGCACCGGACACCCAGGGTTCCTGCTCCGTCGCCGACTCGGTCCTGGTGTTCCGGGATCGTTTCGACGACCAGTACAACCCCTTCCAGTCCGAGCGGGCCGTCTCCCCCTGGATCGACCTGGCCGCGGCCGCGGCCGCGGACCGGGCGGGGCGGGTGCTGGAGCTGGAGGGGTACCTGGATCTGGGCCTTCTGGAGGGCACCTTCCTGACCGTGGATGTGCAGTGGTATCCGGAGACCTGCCCCGTCACCGGGAGCCCCGTGGTCAGCGAGTTCACCTCCTATGGGAGTCAGCTTCTGACCGAGTCTCCGACCTGTTACACCCCGGCGAACCCGCTGCGGATCGACCTGAGCCAGGTGGTGCCTCCCGGAGCGGAGCAGGTCCGGGTGGCGTTGGGCCTGGTGAACTCCTGCCAGTACATCTTCGGATGCGCCGGCGAGGAGAACGGGAGCCCCTACATCGACAACGTCCGCTTCGGGGTCTACGACCCGTCCACGACCGGGATTCCCGGCGACCCCGGCGGCGAACGCCCGTTGACCGCGCTCCTCGGCTTCGCCCCCAACCCGCTCCGGGCGGGCTCGGGAGGCGCCCTGGTCTTCAGCCTGGCTCACGCGGGTCCGGCGCGGGTGGAGGTGTTCGACCTCTCCGGCCGGCGGGTGGCCACGGTGTTCGACGCCCGAGGCGCCGAGGGGGAGAACCGGGTGGCCTGGGACGCGCGGGACCAACACGGCCGTCCGGTCCCGGGCGGGATCTACTTCTACCGGCTTTCCGCCGAGGGCCGGACCCTGGCCAGGAAGGTGGCGGTGCTGGCCGGCGCGAACTGACCGCGTCCGCCCGCCGTTCCCGAGCCGCGGCGGGGCCTCGGGAGGGCGGGCGGCGTGGTACGATCCCGCCCATGCATTCCCGTGACGGCGACGCGGACGGACCGGCCGGCTCCTCCTCCGGCGGCGATCCCAACCTCACCACCCCCATCGAGAGCGGCGAGCTGCGCCCGGGTCCGGACCTCGCCGGGCGCACCCTCTCCGCGCGCTACCGGGTGGCCGGGGAGCTGGGCCGGGGCGGGATGGGTGCGGTGTACCGCGCCTTCGACACCGACCTGGAGCGGGAAGTGGCGGTCAAGGTGCTCACCGACACCGGTGATCCCGACCGGCGGGCCCGGTTCCTGCGCGAGGCGCGCTCGGCCGCCGCCCTCAACCATCCCCACATCGTGGCCGTCCACGACGTGGGCGAGGACACCGGAACCGGCTTCCTGGTCATGGAGCTGGTGGACGGCCCCAACCTGCGGGCGGCGGGCCGGCTCCCGGTGGAGCGCACCGTCGACCTGGGGCGCCAGCTCTGCCGGGCCCTGGCCCATGCCCACGCCCGGGGGATCATCCACCGGGACCTCAAGCCCGAGAACGTGCTCATCGCCTCCGGCGGCGCCGGGGATCCGCAAAGCGTGAAGCTGGCCGACCTCGGGGTGGCGCGCTCCCGGGACACCGCGCGCATCACCGGCACCGGGGTCATTCTCGGCACCCCGGCCTACCTGGCTCCGGAGCAGGCCCTGGGGGAGGACCTGGACGCCCGCGCCGATCTCTACGCCCTGGGGGCGCTCCTCTACGAGCTCCTCACCGGGCGGCCCCCCTTCACCGGGGACGACGCCCTGGCCGTGGTCTCCCAGCACCTCCATGCCCCGGTGGTGCCGCCGCGGACCTTCCGGGAGGAGATCCCGGCGGGCCTGGACGCCCTGGTGGTGCGGCTCCTGGCCAAGGACCGGGACCGGCGGCCGGAGAGCGCGGAAGAGGTGGAGAAGAGCCTGGTCCGCGCGCTGGAGCCGGGGGCGCTTCCCGCCCTGGCCGAGGTCGATCACGACCGCCCGGCGGCCACCGCGCTGCTGGAGCAACTGGTGCGGGGGCGGCTGGTGGGCCGGGAGGAGGAACTCCGCCGGCTGCGGGACCTGTGGCGGCTGGCTCAGGGGGGCGAAGGCCGGCTCGTCCTGCTCTCCGGGGAGCCGGGAGCGGGCAAGTCCCGTCTGGCCCGGGAACTCCTGGTCCAGGCCCGGGTGGCCGGCGCCACCGTGCTCCAGGGGGGCTGCTACGAGTTCGAGGCCACCACGCCCTACCTTCCCTTCGTGGAGGCGCTCCGCGGTTGGGTGCACACGGCCGGCGACGCCGCGCTGCGGGCGCTTCCCGCCGACGCCGCGCCCATCCTGGCCCGGCTGGCCCCGGAGCTGGAGACCCGCCTGGGGCCCTTTCCGGAGGCACCGGTCCTTCCCGCCCAGGAGGAACGCCTGCGGCTCTTCGATCACTTCGCCCGGTTCCTGGAAGGGCTGGCCGGGGATCGGGGGCTGCTCCTCTTCGTGGACGACCTCCACTGGGCCGACCACGGATCGATCGCGCTCCTCCACTACGTGCTGCGCCAGCTCCGGGGAGCGCGGCTCCTGATCCTGGCCGCCTACCGCGAGGTGGAGCTGGACCGGGCCCATCCGCTGTCGGCGGCGCTGGTGACCTGGAACCGGGAGCGCTCGGCGGAGCGGATCGCCCTCGGCCGGTTCGATCGCGCCGCCACCGGGGCGCTCCTGGCCTCGCTCCTCGACCAGGAGGCGGTCTCCGACGAGTTCGCCGGCGCCATCCACCACGAGACCGAGGGCAACCCGTTCTTCATCGAGGAGGTGGTCAAGTCCCTCATCGAGCAGGGACAGATCTTCCGCGAAGGGGGAGCGTGGCAGCGGGGAGAGATCGAGGAGCTGGCCATTCCCCAGAGCATCAAGGACGCGGTGGGCCGGCGGCTGAACGGCGTCCGTCCCGAGACCACCGAGGTGCTGCAGACCGCGGCCGCCCTGGGCAAGAGCTTCTCCTTCGACGAGCTGGCCGCGGTCTCGGCCGCGGACGAGGACGCGCTCCTGGACGCCCTGGACGAGGCGGCGGCGGCCCAGCTGGTGAACGCGGAGAGCGGCGAGACCTTCGTCTTCACCCACGACAAGATCCGCGAGGTGCTCTACGAGGAGCTGAACCCCATCCGGCGCCGCCGCCTGCACCAGCGGGTGGGGGAGGGCCTGGAGACGCTCCACGGCAACCGCCCCGGTACCCCGGTCCAGGAGCTGGCCCATCACTTCCAGGAGAGCGGCGACCTGGAGCGGGCCCTGCGCTATGCGGAGGCGGCGGGGGAGGAGGCCGAGCGCATCTTCGCCCACGACGAGGCCCGCCACTACTTCGCCCGGGCCCTGGAGTGCGCCGAGGTCCTGGACCGTCCCGAGGACCGGACCCGGATCGAGGAACGGGTGGGCGACGTCCTCGACCTGGAAGGGAACACCCTGGAGGCCGCCGGCGCCTACGCCCGCGCCGCCGAGGCCACCTCGGACCCCGCCCGGCGGGCCGCGCTCAAGTCCAAGATGGGGGGGGCCTACGCCCGGGACGGCGACGAGCGGGGCCTCGGGGTGCTGGAGGAGGCGTTGCGGGAGCTGGACCCGGAGACCCAGGTCCTTTCCGTGGCCCGGGCCAAGGCCATGCTGGGGCGCTATCACCACTATCGCGGCGACTACCCCGCGGCGGAGGCCCTGCTGTGCGAGGCCATGGCCCTGGCCGAGCCGCTCGACGACCCCGGTCTTCTGGGCACCATCTACGCCTACCTGGCCGGGGTGTTCCAGCACCAGGGCCGGTACCCGGAGAGCAGCGCCTGGGCCCGGCGCTCCGTCACCCTGGGCCTGGAGACCGGTGACCTGGGCGCCGCGGCCATGGGAGAGGAATTCCTGGCCGAGAACGCCATCGGCCAGGGACACTGGCGGGAGGGGCTGCGCGCGGCCCGCGCCGACCAGGAGTACGGGAAGAAGATCGGGTCCCTGGAGCGGATCGCCTGGAGCCGGTTCTCCGAGACCCATCATCTCCGCTACTCGGGGGCGCTGGCCGAGGCCGAGGCGGCGGCCCGGGAGGGATTGTCCCTGGCCGAGCGGGTGGGCGAGGTCCGGTTGGGCATCATCCTAACCTCCGCCCGGGCCATGGTCCTGGCCGATCTGGGCCGGGCCGCCGAGGCCGAGGAGACCGCCCTGGACGCGGTGGCCCGGGGCGACGCCATCGGCCAGGTCATGCTTCGCAGGGAGCCCCGGAGGACCCGGGCCCATCAGCTCCTGGTCTCGGGACGCTGGGAGGAGATTCAGCCCGTCTTCGACCAGCTTGCCGGTGAGGCCGGGGTGGACGGCCTGGGGACACTGATGGCCCAGCCCATCCTCATCCGGGCCCGAATCGAGACCGGCCGCCTGGACGGCGTGCCGGACCTGATCGAGGGCACCCGGAGCATTGCCGCCCGGGCGGAGTCGCCTCTCGGGGAAGCCCAGGTTCTGGCCCTGGAAGCGCTCTTGAACTCCCGCACCGGATCCCTCGAGGCCGCCGCTTCGGGATTCGAGCGCGCCGTGGCCGCCTTCGAGGCCCTGGAGATGCCGCTGGAACTGGCTCGGGTGCTGGTCCTGCGGGCCGCGCTCGGCGAGGCGGAGGGCGATGCCGCCGGGGCCGCCGGGGACCGCGAGAGCGCCCGCGAGCTGTTCACGCAATGCGGGGCCGCCGCCGACCTGGCCGCGCTCGACTGATTCCCCGCCGGGCGGTTTCCCTCTGTCCGTCCACCCCCGGTCAGCCCCGGCAGAAGCGGGCGATCAGCGCGTCCAGGATCTCGGCCGCCCGGTGGAACTCGGCCTTGGGGATGAACTCGTTGGGCTTGTGGGCCACCTCGATGCTTCCGGGCCCGAAGAGCACGCAGTCCAGCCCCAGCCGGGCGAAAGGGCCGGCGTCGCTGGCGTAGGAGACCCCGAGCGACTCCTGCTGATCCACCAGCTCGCACAGGGCGCGGTGGACCGAGGCGTCCGCGGAGGTGAGGAGCGGCGGCGACTCGTTCACCGTCTCCAGGGTGTAGTCGCCGTCGTCCAGGCCCGCCCCGTCCCGCAGCACCTCGCGGAGCCGCGCGGCGAACCCGCCCGCGGTGAACCCGGGCAGGGTCCGTACCCCGAGGTCCAGGGTGCAGGCGTCGGGGACGATGTTGATGGCGGTGCCGCCCGAGACCTGGGCGGTGTTGATGGAGGCGAAGGGGTAAGCGGGGAAGAGCTCGATCCCCTCGCCGCCCTCCCGGCGCAGCCGGCGGTTGAGGTTCCCGATCGCGGCCACCGCCCGCCCCGCCCGCTCGATGGCGTTCACCCCCAGATCCGGGTAGCCGCTGTGGGCGGACACGCCGCGGGTGACCAGCCGGAAGCGGAGGTGCCCCTTGTGGGCCCGCACCACCCGCATGGCCGTGGGCTCCCCGATCACCGCGTTCCGGGGAAGGGGGAAGCGCCGGTCCCAGCCGTCCACGAAATCCTGGGCCCCTACCGTCCCCACCTCCTCGTCGTAGGTGAAGAGCAGGACCAGGCCGTGCCGGAGCCGGGCCCCGCGGAGCGCTCCCGCGGCTTCCAGGGCCAGGGCCACGAAGCCCTTCATGTCCGCCGTGCCCCGGGCCGCCCAGCGGTCCCCGCGGTCGGTCAGGCTGAAGGGATCCGACTCCCAGGCCGGCTCCAGGGCGGGGACGGTGTCCAGGTGCCCGGAGAGCAGAAGCCCCTCACCGTCCTCGGGACCGGTCCGGGCCAGGACGTTCGTCTTGTCGCCGGGGGTGTTGGCGGGGAGTTCCACCCGGAAACCCGCCTCCACCAGCACGTCGCCCACGAAGGCGGCCAGGTCCAGGTTGGAACGGTGGCTGGTGGAGTCGAAGGCGATGAGTCTCTCGAACAGCTCGACCCGGTTCATGGGGCGCCATCGTAGCAGATTCCGCGGCGTGCTAGGCTCGATGCACCCCCGGTCCCGAACCCAGGAGGAGACCCCATGCCCGTCCTGCGCGTCCGCCCGCCGCTGGCCGCCCGTTCGTCCGCGTACCGTTCCACCGCGCTTCTCGCCGGCCTCATTCTGGGTGCGGTGAGCCTCGGCGGGGCGGCCACCACGGCCACCGCGGCCACCGGGGCCGGCACCCCGGACGAGCTTCCCCGGCCGGAGCTCATGAGCCGGGTCACCAACGCCTATCCCTCCATCTCTCCCGACGGGAACAGGATCGCCTACATGTCCAACGCCGGCGGGGATTTCGACATCTACGTGATGGACGTCCCGGCCGGGACCCGCACCGCGCTCACCGACGCGCCGGGCCGGGACGGAACCCCGGTGTGGTCGCCGGACGGGACGAGGATCGCCTTCCAGTCCTACCGGGACGGCAACTCCCAGGTCTACGTGATGAACGCCGACGGGAGCGATCAGAAGCGCCTGGCCCCGAGCGGGGCCCACGACGAACATCCGTTCTGGTCCGCCGACGGCATGCGGATCATCTTCTGCTCCAACCGGCCGGAGGTGGAGGGGGGCGAGACCGGCAACTGGGACCTCTACTCCATGGACGCCGGCGGCAGCGACGTGGTCCGCATCACCCACACCCCCCAGGTCGAGACCTACGGTTCCTGGTCCCCGGACGGCTCCCGGATCGTCTGCCGGCGGGTGATCTCCGAGGAGGACTGGGAGGTGGTGGTGATGAACGCCGACGGGAGCGGGGACCGGGCGATCAGCCGGAACCCGGGGGTGGACGGCTGGCCGGTGTGGTCGCCGGACGGGTCCCGGATCGCCTTCGCCTCGGAGCGGGGGGACGGAAGCCGGATCTACCTCATGGACCCCGACGGCGGCAACGTGGTCCCGGTGACCGGTCCCGCGCCCCAGGATGACCGCCAGCCCACCTGGTATCCGGACGGCTCGAAGCTCGCCTTCGTCCGCTACACCTGGTTCGCCGGGGAGCACTGGTACGAGAACGCGGACATCTACGTGGTCCGCGTTCCCGCTCCCTGACCGGCGTCCGGGCTTCCTTCCCCCCGCCTGTCCGGTTTCGATCCCGGTTTCCGTGATCCGTAGTGGGGGAAGTGGTGCCCGGCCACCCGGCGCCACGCCCCCCCCGGCCCTCCCGGAGGGCCGGACACCCCCATCCCGGAGGCACCCCTTGGTTCGCGTCAAGCTTTCAGCACTGCTCCTAGTTGTATTATTTTCAGTAAATTACGCCACGTTGGCCCGGGCCGGGATGATCTCCTGGTCCGTGGATGCGGACGGAACCTGGGGGGACCCCGGGAACTGGAGCGGGGGGGTGGTGCCCGGCCCAGCGGACACCGTGACCATCGACCGTCCCGGCGGCGACTACACCGTCACCGTGGCCTCGGGGTCGCGATCGGCGGCGATGATCGTGAGCACCGAGGCCCTGGTCATCGACGGGGGCAGCCTCACCGTGAACGGTACCGTCCAGGTGAGCAACACCTTCGCCCTCCAGGGGGGGACCCTTGCCGGAGCCACCGTGCTTCCGGGGACCGGAGGGGAGGGCCTCTCGGCGTCCAACAGCTCCCAGAACCACCTCGACGGCGTGACCCTGGAGGCGAATCTGGACCTGACCGGGGGCGGGGTGGTGCGGATCGAGAACGGCCTGGTGCTGAACGCCGCGGCGACCCTGGACAACAACGGCCGGATGGCCTTCGAGGGGGGGCAGCAGGCGCTCTCCGGGACCGGGTCGGTGACCCTGGGGCCGTCGGGGACCCCCCGGCTGGTCTTCGACGGGACGGGGAGCCTGACCGTGGGTCCGCAGATCACCGTCTCCGGGCAGGGGGTGGTCGGGGGCGCATACTACGTCGCGGGCACGGACAGCCTGATCAACCACGGGACGATCCTGGCCGACGCCGGGGCCGGGGAAACCCTGGAGATCCAGGCCGACTGGTTCCGCAACGAACGGACGGTGCGGTCGCTGTCCGGCTCCACGCTGCGCGTGTCGTCGCAGTCGTGGACCAACGCGGACTCCCTGAACGCCGACGCCGCGGTGCTGGATCTCCGTGGCGCGTGGGTGAACACGGGGGTAATCCGATTCGTGAGCGGATCGACCCTGATGCTCGGGGGGACCTTCGCCCGCGCCGACGTGGGCGCCCTGGACCGGAGCGCGTCGACGGCCAAACTGGTCGGGGACCTGGACAACACCGGGGGGACCCTGGACCTGGACGGGAGCGGCCTGGCGCCGCTGCTGGTGGCCGGGGGGCGGATCACCGGGGGGACGGTGACCGCGAGCCTGGGTTCGGACCTGGTATTCAACAGCAGCAGCTCGAACTTCCTGGACGGGGTGACGGCGGAGACGGACCTGGACCTGACCGGGGGCGGGGTGGTGCGGATCGAGAACGGCCTGGTGCTGAACGCCGCGGCGACCCTGGACAACAACGGCCGGATGGCCTTCGAGGGGGGCCAGCAGGAGCTGGGCGGGAGCGGGTCGGTGACCCTGGGGCCGTCGGGGACCTCCCGGCTGGTCTTCGACGGGACGGGGAGCCTGACCGTGGGCCCGCAGATGACGGTGGCGGGGAAGGGGGTGGTGGGGGGTGCCTACTACATCGGGGGGACGGACACCCTGGTGGTACAGGGGGCGATCGTGGCCGACGGGTCCGGGACGCTCACCCTGCAGGCCGATCACGTCCTCAATCAGGGAACGGTGGAAGCGCCGGCGGGGAACACCCTGCGGTTGAGCATGCCCTGGGTGAACCAGGGGCGGATCTCCATGGCGGCGGGCGGGAGCCTGGAGCTGACCGGGGCGACGGGGGCGAACCAGGACACCATCGCGGTGGACGGGTCCACGCTGGTCATGGGCGGCGACTGGACCAACGCGGGAGCGATCACGGTGCTGAACGGCTCCACCTGGGAGCTGGGGGGCGTCTTCACCGAGGGCGACCTGGGCACCTTCGACCGGACGGGGTCCGCGGTGCATCTCACCGGGGACCTGGACAACACCGGGGGGACCCTGGACCTGGACGGGAGCGGTCTGGCGCCGCTGCTGGTGGCCGGGGGGCGGATCACCGGGGGGACGGTGACCGCGAGCCTGGGTTCGGATCTGGTGTTCAACAGCAGCAGCTCGAACTTCCTGGACGGGGTGACGGCGGAGACGGACCTGGACCTGACCGGGGGCGGGGTGGTGCGGATCGAGAACGGCCTGGTGCTGAACGCCGCGGCGACCCTGGACAACAACGGCCGGATGGCCTTCGAGGGGGGGCAGCAGGCGCTCTCCGGGACCGGGTCGGTGACCCTAGGGCCGTCGGGGACCCCCCGGCTGGTCTTCGACGGGACGGGGAGCCTGACCGTGGGCCCGCAGGTGACGGTGGCGGGGAAGGGGGTGGTGGGGGGTGCCTACTACGTCGGGGGGACGGACACCCTGGTGGTGCAGGGGACGATCGTGGCCGACGGGTCCGGGACGCTCACCCTGCAGGCCGATCACGTCCTCAATCAGGGAACGGTGGAAGCGCCGGCGGGGAACACCCTGCGGTTGAGCACGCCCTGGGTGAACCAGGGGCGGATCTCCATGGCGGCGGGCGGAAGCCTGGAGTTGACCGGGGCGACGGGGGCGAATCAGGACACCATCGCGGTGGACGGGTCCACGCTGGTCATGGGCGGCGACTGGACCAACGCGGGAGCGATCACGGTGCTGAACGGCTCCACCTGGGAGCTGGGGGGCGTCTTCACCGAGGGCGACCTGGGCACCTTCGACCGGACGGGGTCCGCGGTGCATCTCACCGGGGAGCTGGTGAACACGGGCGGAACCCTGGACCTGGACGGGAGCGGCCTGGCGCCGATGCTGGTGGACGGGGGTCGGATCACCGGGGGGACGGTGACCGCGAGCCTGGGTTCGGACCTGGTGTTCAGCAACCGGAGCACGAACTTCCTGGACGGGGTGACGGCGGAGACGGACCTGGATCTGAGCGGCGGTGGGGTAGTGCGGATCGAGAACGGCTTGGTGCTGAACTCCGCGGCGACCCTGGACCAGAGCGGGCGGATGGCCTTCGAGGGGGGCCAGCAGGTGCTGGGCGGGACCGGGTCGGTGACCCTGGGCCCGTCGGGGACCTCCCGGCTGGCCTTCGACGGAACCGGGAGCCTGACCGTGGGCCCGCAGGTGACGGTGGCGGGGAAGGGGGTGGTGGGGGGCGCCTACTACGTCGGGGGGACGGACACCCTGGTGGTGCAGGGGACGATCGTGGCCGACGGGAGCGGGATCCTCACCGTGGAGCCGGACCACTTCCGCAACGAGGGGACGGTGACCGCCGTCCCGGGCGCCACCTTGAAGTCCACCCCGGTGTACCGGCAGACCGCGGGCAGCACCACCGTGGACTCGACCGCGGTGTTCGAGGTCCCGGCGGGAGTGTCCCTGGAGGGGGGGCTGCTCCAGGGCAAGGGGACGGTGGACGGGAACATCGCCGTGGCCGGGGGCACGGTCCGCCCCGGGGCCTCGGTGGGGACGCTCACCGGGACCGGGGACTACACCCAGGCCGCCGATGGAGTCCTGGCCCTGGAGCTGGCGGGCCCCGCCGCCTACGACCGGCTGGTCCTCTCCGGAACCGCCGCCCTGGCCGGCACCCTTCAGGTGACCACCCTCGGCGGGTTCACCGCCAGCCTCGGGGACACCTTCCGGGTCAGTGACCACGTCGCTTCCAGCGGTGGCTTCGATGCCGTGGAGGCGCCGGCCCTGGATCCGGGGCTCATCTGGGTGGTGAAGCGCGATCCCGTCCACACCTATCTCCTCGTCGACACCAACACCCCGCCGGTGGCCCGGTGCCGGAGCGGCCTCTTCCGGGTGGGGGACATCGACAGCTGCTCGGCCTCGGTGACCCCGGCCGAGGTGGATTCGGCCTCCTACGACCCCGACGGGGATCCCTTCACCCTGGCCCTGGAACCGCCGGGTCCCTACCCGGTGGGGAGCACGCCGGTGATGCTGATCGTGACCGACCAGCCGGGGTACTCGGACACCTGCGAGACGGTCATCACCGTCTCCACCGGCCGGCCCACCGCCCGGGCGGTGGACCGCTACACCGTGGTCACCGACAGCGCCGATTGCAGCGCGGCGGTGGATGCGGCGCTGCTGGACGACGGATCCACCGATCCCGAGGGGCAGCCGCTCACCTTCAGCCTGGATCCCCCGGGCCCCTACCCCCTGGGGGTGACCCTGGTGAACTTCATCGCCACCGACGGCTGCGAGGCGGACACGGTGAAGCGCATCTACCTGATCGTGCAGTGCACCCGGGTCGGCGTGGACGACCCTCCGGTCCGGCTCACCCTCGGCCCGCCCCGGCCGAATCCGGCGCCGGGCGCGGTACGGGTGGATCTCGCCCTGCCCGGGGCGATGCCGGTGGAGGTGTCGGTGTTCGACGTGGCCGGGCGCCGGGTCCGGACCCTGGTCGCGGGGAACGAGGGGCCGGGCGATCTCCACCTGGTCTGGGACCGCCGGGACGCGGACGGCCGGCGGGCCCCGGCCGGGCTCTACTTCCTGCGTATGCGGGCGGGAACCGAGGTGCGGGTGCGAAAGGTGGTCCTGACCCGCTGAGGGTTCCCCGGCGCGGAGCCTCCCGTCAGGGAGTTCGGCCGCGAGTCCGGAATTGCGCTTCTCCGGGGGAGGGCGCCGGGAGTACCATCCCGCCCGGCGCTCTCCCCCCGTGCGCGGACTCCGGAGGCTCGAACCATGTCGCTCGCCCAGCCCGCGGACATCCCGCTGGTCGTTCCCCGTGCCGCCACCGAGGGGCTCACCCTGCGAGCCTTCGCCGCCGGCTCGGTTCTGGCCGTGCTCCTGTGCGGGATGAACTCCTACCTCACCCTGTCCTTCGGCGTGATCGAGGAAGGGCCGACCATCGCCGCCCTCTTCTTCTTCGCCGCGTTCTTCCTTTCCCGGCGGAAGATCACCAGCACCGAGCTGGTCATCGTGGCCACCATGGGAAGCGCGGGGGGGAGCCTGGGCTTCATCAGCAACTTCTACGCGGCCAAGGCCATGACCGGCACCCCCTACGGATTCTGGGAGATGGTCGCCTTCGCCGCGGTGACCAGCGTGATCGGGATCATGTTCGTGATCCCGCTCCGGGAGCTACTCATCCTGCGCGAGAAGCTCCCCTGGCCGGGTTCCAAGGCCACCGCGGGGGTGATCGGGGTCCTGTCCGAGGGAGGCGACCGGCGCCAACCCCTCTATCTCCTGATCACCCTGATGGTGGCCATGGCCTACGTCATCCTGAACACCGACGGAGGGTTCGGGCTCGTCCCCGACGGTTCCGCCCTGCCCCTGTTCGGACTGGCCGCCTACGGCGCCGGCATCGCCTGGTCCCCTTTCGCCATCGGCGGCGCCTACCTGATGGGCTTCCGCACCTGCGTGGGGTTCCTGGTCGGCGGGATCGCGCTCCTCATCATGGCCCCGCACACGCCGGACCCCGCCGCGCCCCACCGCTACGTCTGGCCCGGGATCGCCTTCCTGGTCAGCTCCGGCCTCACCCTGATGGCGGTGAACTGGCGGGTGACCGCGGCCGCCCTGGTCTCCCTGGTCTCGGCCCGGGCCAAGGACCGGGTGGACGACGACCCGGTGGTGCCGCCCCGGCTCTTCGTGATCCTGGGCGCGGCCGCCCTGGGGCTGACCCTGATCTTCCTCATGGGCGGCATGAAGCTAAGTCTGGGCCTGGTGCTGATGCTGGTGGTGGTGGGCGGCTTCCTCCAGAACGTGATCGCCACCCGGGCCGCGGCCCAGACCGCCTTCAATCCCGCCCGGGTCATGGGGGTGCTCCTCCAGGGGCTCTCCGCCCTCATGGGGGGCGCCAGCGCTTCGGTGAACCTCACCGGCGCCGGTTTCGTGGCCGGGAGCGGCGCCCAGGCCGGGAACCTCACCGGCGACATGGCCTACGGCCGCTGGTTCCGGGTCCCCTCGCGCTGGCAGTTCTGGACCCAGTTCACCACCATGATCCCCTGCGCCCTGGTCTCGGCCTGGGTGTTCACCCGGATCCTCGCCACCAGCCCCCTCAACCTGGAGGGACCGGGACTGCCCGCCCCGGTGGCCAAGATCTGGGCCGCCTCCGCCCTCATCTTCGACGGCACCAGCCCCATGCCCCCGGGCGCGATCGCCGCCATGCTCGTCGCCGCCGCGGCCGGGGTGGTGTGGGTGCTGATCGAGGGGAGGGAGCGGATCACCCGGTTCGTGCCCTCGTCCATCGGCTTCGGTCTCGGCCTGGTCCTGCCCGTCTCCTACGACTTCGCGTTCTTCCTGGGCGGCTTCCTGCTCTGGGTGGTGCTGGGGCGCGGGTTCAAGGTGAAGGACCTCACCCTCACCACCGTCGCGGTGGGGTGCATCGTGGCCGAGGGCCTGGGGGGAGTGCTGAAGCCCATCCTCCAGCTGGCGGGGGTCATCCCCGGCTGATCGTCCGCGGGCGGGCGAGCCGAGGCCGCCGGCCGGGCCTGGTCCCCGCCGCGCCTAGTCCCCGCCGCGCCAGCCGGTGAGATAGGCCGAGACCCGCCAGTAGCCGTAGTTGCCGCCGGCGTCCCTGGGGCGCACGTCCTCCACCGCGGCCTCGACGGTGTGGTCCCCCGCGGGCAGGATCCGGCTGAGGTCGGTGCGGACGGGGGCGACCCAGTCGCCGGGACACCACCCGCTCCGGCTGAAGTCGACCGACCAGGTGCCGTCGGACCAGCGCCGGCAGTAGGGGTTCACCGCCCGGAAGTCCCGGCAGTCGGACCGCCAGGGGCGGTACCGGAGGGCCTCGATCCCGTCCACCCGGATCACGTTGTCCTTGCTCACGAACTCGTCGGCGTCGATGCCGTCGGTGCAGTGGCCGGTGGAGAGGTAGTTCAGGTCGATCCGGGAGATCCCCGGCGGGACGGTCACCGAGGCGGCCAGGGGCCCGGCGGCCATGGTGCTCTCGGTGACCGCGGCGCTGTAGAAGAGGGGATGCACCCAGTCCGCGGGGTGGGCCAGGGAATCGGGGGCGAAGCGGATGGAGACGTCGATCATCCAGGCGGAATCCACCCAGGTGTCGACGAAGGCGGCGAGGGTGACGGGGCCCCGGAGCAGGGAGGCGAGATCGGTGATCTCCACCTCGTGCTCGGTGCGCCCGCCGTAGGCGGTCACGAACCGCATGAGTTCGAGATCCGGCCGCCCGGGGGAGATCAGCCGCACGTTGCCGGCCCGGTCCCAGCGATCGTGCACCGAGGTCGGGTCGGCGGGGACGGGGGCCGTCGAGACCCGGAGGAAGACCCGCGACGGGCCCGCAGGCGGGGTGAGATCCACGGTGCGGATGATCTCCCGCCCCCCGTCGTGGGCCACGACCCCGGTAGTGGTGGACCGGTGCGAGGCCCCCGGAGCGAAGCGGACCACGTCTCCCCGGAAGACCTCCACCGTCACCGGCCCGGTGTCGCCGGGCACGGCGGGGACGGGGGCCGGGAGGGCGGCGCCGGCCAGGATCACGATCGTCCCCAGGACGAGTCCGCGGGCGCGCCAGGACATGGAAAGCTCCTTCGGTGAACCGGTGCGGGGACCACCCCCGTCGATCCGGGCAACCCTACCACCCCGGGTGGGTGCCGTCCTCCGGGGGCGGAACTCTCCCGGGCCCGGAGGGTAGAATCAGGAGGTGAAGTGCGTCCGGCTCCGGAGAGGCCGGGCGGGAGGACCGGGATTCCGGGAATCCCTTCGCGTCCTTGCAGTTAGGCCGGGGGCCGCTTGTGCGGGCGCGCGCTTCCGTCGTACAGTCCCGGCTCGCCCCACACGAAGGGATTTCCACCGGTGCCGTTCCACGCCTCAAACCGCCCCGCTTCCCGCGCTCTCCCGGCCATGATCCTGGCCCTGGGGCTGGCGCTGGTGCTGCTGGTGGGCGGCTGCGCGTACTACAACACCTTCTACCACGCCCGGCAGTTCTACGAGGACGCGCAACGGCTGGAGGAGGCCGATCGCAAGGGCACCAGCGCTTCCGTGTCCGGGGCCTTCAGCACCCCGTCCAGCAACGATCCCCGTTTGGCCACCCAGAAGGCCGCCGCCGGCACCCAGGCCGGCAACGCCCGGGCCAACGATCTCTATTCGAAGTGCATCGACAAGTGCAAGAAGGTGATCGAGAACTACCCGGGAAGCCGCTGGCAGGATGATGCCTACCTGCTCATGGCCAAGGCCTACTACGGGAAGGGGGAGTACCTGGCCGCCTCGCGCGAGCTGGCCCGGTTCCCCTCCCGCTTTCCCGAAAGCAACCTGCTCTCGGAGGCGCTGTTCTGGCAGGGCCTGACCGCCTACGCCCAGGACGACCGGGACGAGGCCCGGAAGCTGTGGGCCGATCTGCTCCAGCAGTATCCCAAGTCCGACGAGCGGGAGGATGCCCGGTACTACATGGCGGAAGCCCTCCAGCACGAGGACGAGACCGAGCCCGCCGTCCAAGCCTACCGGGACTTCCTCAAGGAGTTCCCCAAGGGGGACCGGGCGGTGGCGGCGCGCATGGAACTCGGCCGGCTACTCCTGGAGGAGAACCAGTACGAGGAGGCCGAGGGCATCTTCCGGCACCTGGCCTCCAAGGCTCCGGAGGAGGAGGACCGTCTCCAGGCCCGCCTGCTCCTGGGCGAGTCCCTGGAGGACCAGGACAAGAACGAGGACGCCCTGGCCCTGTACCAGGACGTCGAGCAGTGGCTGGATCCCGACGTGCTCAAGGGGCGCATGACCGCCGAGGAACGCGAGCGCCTGGAGGATGAGGCGCGGAAGGTGCGGGAGGCGGCGGCCCAGGACTCCGCGTTCAAGGCGAAGATGGGCCTCATCGACACCACCCGTACCAACAACCCCGCCACCCGGACCCAGAACCCGAACACGGATCAGTTCGGGAACCCGCTGCCCGGGACCCAGAATCCGAACACGGACCAGTTCGGGAACCCGCTGCCCGGGACCCAGAATCCGAACACGGACCAGTTCGGCAACCCGCTGCCCGGGACCCAGAATCCGAACACGGACCAGTTCGGCAACCCGCTTCCCGGGACCCAGAACCCGAACACGGACCAGTTCGGGAACCCGGTCACCAACCCGGCCGCCCAGACCGCCGCCCAGACGCAGACCGGCACCAACGTCGGGGTCAATCCCACCCTCATGCGGCAGACCCTGCCCACGAACGACCCCAAGTACAAGCAGCTGGCCCAGGTGATCCTTCGCGAGGGGACGGTGCTGGCCGATCTGGGCCGGCCCTGGGACGCCATCCTCGCCTTCGAGCAGGTCCTGGCCGAGTACCCGCGCACCACCTTCGCCTCCGAGGCCCAGTACCGGATCGGATATACCTACGAGGTGGATCTGGAGGACTTCGACCGGGCCCAGGACGCCTACAACAAGGTCGCCACCCAGGGCCGCTCCGCCTTCAGCGAGGACGCCGAGAAGCGGGCCAAGAACCTGAGCACGGTCAAGAACCTGATGGCCGCCGCCTCGGATTCGGCCAGCCAGGCCACCGCCTCCGCCGCCCAGGCCCGGTTCCTGCGCGCCGAGCTGTACCTGTTCCAGCAGGACAAGCCGGAACGGGCCCTGGAGGAGTACCAGGGGATCGAGAAGGACTTCGCCGGCACCGAGCACGAGGCCAAGGCGGCGCTGGCCGAGGCCTGGGTGCGCATGAACGCGCTCGCCGACACCGCCCGGGGCCGGGCCAAGTACGCCGACGTCATGCGACGATTCCCGGACACCGAGTACGGGCGGAGGGCGAGCCGGATCCTGAAGGGGCCGGAGCGTGAGCCGGCCCCCACCGAGTTCATGGGTCCCTCGGAGGAAGCGCTCCGGGATCCGTTGAACGTGGCCTCGGTCAACGCCCGCGAGGACTCCCTCTTCGCGGCCGCGACCGCGGTCCAGGACAGCATCGACGCCGTCGGCAAGGCGGCGGCGGACGCGGATTCCCTGGCCGCCCGGGCCGGAATGCCGGCGGGGGAAGCCGGAGCGGGCCGGATGCCGGGCGGGCCGAACGGGCCGCCTCCGGGCGCGACTCCGGGGGGCTCCGGGCAAGGCCCGGGACCCGGAGGACCGCCGGTGGGCCCGGCGGGTGGGAATGGGCGGACCGCGGTGGCCCAGGTGGAGGCCGGCACGCCGGGTGCTCCGGGTGCTCCCGGCACGCCGGGGACGAACCTCTTCTCCCCGGACGTTTCCGGGCCGGGATCGGATGAGCGCCGGCCGCACCCCCTTCCCCGGGGTCCGAGCGGGAAGCCCCTGGACCCCATGGCGGTCCCCGCGGTGGACGCCTGGCAGCCGGGGATGGGCGGATCGAGGACGGCCCGGCGGGCCGCCGCGGACACCGTGGCATCGGGAAGGATCGTCCCGGCGGCGGCGGATTCGCTCCGTGCCCCGGTCCCGGCGGATACCGGCCAGGCTCCCGCCCCGGCGGATACCGCGGGCGCCCCGGTCGAGGCGGATACCAGCCAGGCTCCCGCCCCGGCGGATACCCTGGGCTCTCCGGCCCCGGCGGATACCACCCACGCCGCCGCGCCGCCGGATACCCTCGGCGCCCCCGCCCCGGCGGATACCAGCCGCGCCCCGGCCAAGGCGGACTCCCTGCGCGGGCCCCAGCCCGACGGTGGTCCGGCCCCCGGCCGGTCCTCGGCGTTGCCGGCGGGCCCGGACGAGAAACCGGGTGACAAGTCCGGCCCGGACGGCAAGAATCCCCCGGCGGAGGCTCCCAGCGACACCACCCGCCATTCGGGGGACGACGGTTCTTGACCCATCCCGACCCGCAACGCGACCGGCCCCCGGGGCCCCGGCTGGACGTAGCCCGCGTCCGGTCCCAGAGCGAGACCCATCCCGGTTTCTTCCGCCTCGAGCTGGAGCTTCCCCCCGACTATCCCGGGATCCTCCCCGGCCAGTACCTGAACCTCCGCGCCGGGAGCCCGGTGGAGCGCCTCTTCCGCCGGCCCTTCGGGGTGGTGGAGTTCCGGCGGGAGGCGCAGGCGGCGGTGGCCGAGCTCTACTACGCGGTGGTGGGGGGCGGCACCGAGGCCATGAGCCGCTGGCGGCCCGGCGACGCGGTGGACTGCCTGGGCCCCCTGGGCACCGCCTACACCGTGGACCCCGCCCGGCCGGCGGTCCTGGTCGCCGGAGGACGGGGCGCGGCCCCGCTCCTCTACCTCTACCGGCTGCTGGAGGAGCGGAAGCAGACCGGTTTGCGCTTCGCCTTCGGGGCCCGGAACGAGGGGCTGCTGTTCGGCCTGGACCGGCTGGACCCGGCGCGGTGTCTGGTGGCCACCGACGACGGGAGCGCCGGGTTCCAGGGGACGGTGATCGCGGCCCTGGAAGCCCGGCGTCCGGAGTGGCTGGCCGACGGCGGGGCGCTCTACGTGTGCGGTCCCGAAGTGCTGCTGGAGGCGGCGGCGGCCCTGGCCGCGCGGCACGGCTTGGACGCCCAGGTCAGCCTGGAGGGGGTCTACGGCTGCGGTCTGGGCCTCTGCCGGGGGTGCGCGGTGCCGCTCCGGGACGAGCCCCGCTTCCTCATGCAGTGCATCGAGGGACCGGTGGTGGACGCGGCCCGGGTGGACTGGGACCGGATGCCCCATGAGTGAGCGGCGGCCGGGCCCGGGCCCGGATCTCTCCGTCACAGCCGGGGGACTGGCCCTGAAGAACCCGGTTCTAGTGGCTTCGGGTACAGGGGGTTACGGGGCGGACCTCCTGCCAGTTCTGAACCCGGAGTCGATCGGCGGGGTGGTCACCAAGACCATCTTCCAGGAGGTGCGGCCGGGGAATCCGCCTCCCCGCATCGCCGAGACCCCAGCCGGGATGCTCAACTCCATCGGCCTCGAAGGGGTAGGCATCGACCGCTTCCTGGCCGAGAAGCTCCCTCGCATGGACGGGATGGACACCCGGGTGGTGGTCTCCATCGGGGGCTACGGTCCGGAGGACTTCGCCCGCCTGGCCGAGCGCCTGGACCCCGAGCCGCGCTGCGACGCCCTGGAGCTCAACATCTCCTGCCCCAACGTGAAGGAAGGGGGGCTGGACATGAGCACCCATCCCAAGCTGGCCGCGGAGGTGGTGCGGGCGGTGCGGCCGGCGACCGGGAAGCCGGTGTGGGTGAAGCTCACCCCCAACGTGACCCGGATCAGCGAGGTGGGGCGCGCGTGCCTGGACGCGGGGGCGGACGCCCTCTCGGCCGTCAACACCCTGCTCGGCATGCGGATCGACGTCCGGCGCCGCCGTCCGGCGCTCCGCCGCGGCGTGGGGGGGCTGAGCGGGCCGGCCATCCGCCCGGTGGCCCTGGCCAAGTGCTGGGAGCTGCTCCAGGTGCTGGGCTGCGACGTGATCGGGATCGGGGGGATCGGGAGCACCGACGACGCCCTGGAGTTCCTGATCGCCGGGTGCAAGGCGGTCCAGGTGGGCACCGCGGTGTACGCGGATCCGTCCTGTCCGGCCACCATCGCGGCGGGAATCCGGGGCTACATGGCCGACCGGGACATGCCCTCCCTGGACGAGCTGATCGGAACCCTCCTCGTGGACCGGGAGTGGCTCCTGGGTCCGGGAGCCGGCCCGCCTCCCTCCGAACCCTCCCGCTGAGCCGGACGGGCCGCGCCGCGGCCGGTCCCGCGGGGGGCGCCCCGTCTCCTTGTCTCCACCCCGGGATTGGTCCACAATCGGCCCTGCACGCAGTTCCGGGCGCGATTCTCCCGGATTCCCGCGGTGCCGGGGGCCGTGGGCGGGGGCGCGCCGACCAACCGTCAGCCGTGGAGGTGGCTTCCCATGTCTCCCTCGTCCCGCTCCAAGTCCTCGAAGAAGAAGACCGCCGGCAAGACGACCCGGAAGAAGGCCGCGATCGGGAAGAAGGCGGCCAGGAAGACGACGGCGAAGAAGAAGGCCACCGGGAAGAAATCGACGACCAGGAAGACCGCCCGGAAGACGGCGGGGAAGAAGACGACGGCGAAGAAGAAGGCCGCCCGGAAGCCGGCGGCGAAGAAGAAGTCCGCCAAGAAGAAGCCGGCGGCGAAGAAGTCCGCGAAGAAGACGCGGGCAGCCAAGGCCAAGCCCAAGTCGGGCCGCGGCCCGGCCCGCAAGTCGATCAAGGAAACCGTCCACCAGTCCCCGGGGGAGCGTTCGGTGACCCCGCCGGGGTCGCGGGGGGTGTGGCCGGCGGGTCCCCGCCCCATTCCCCGCTCCCAGATCATGACCGACGATTCCGAGGAGCTGAACGAAGCGCTCGCCCATTTCGAGGAGGACGTGCGGAACGTGGACGAGGACGACATCGAGTACGCGGCCAAGAAGGGACCCAAGAAGCTGGCCGACCTGGCCTCGAACATCCCCCGGCCGCTCCAGGACATCTGGAACGACCTCCGGCTCATGGTCTCCTGCGTGCGCGACTACTGGACCGGGGCCTACCGCGAACTCCCCTGGAAGACCATCGCAGCCATGACCGGGGCCATCGTCTACCTGGTCACCCCGGTGGACGTGATCCCGGACTTCGTGCCCCTCATCGGCTACGTGGACGACGCCGCCGTGCTCACCCTGGCCCTGCGCTGGGTGCGGGCCGACCTCGAGGTCTACCGGGGCTGGAAGGAGCGCCAGGAGGCCGGGACCTCCCCGGCGGAGTGAGTTGCCGCCGGCCGCGGCCGGCCCGGAGACGCCATGAACGCCCGTGACCAGCTGATCGTCGCCCTGGACGTCCCCGGACGGGAGGAAGCCCTGGAACTCGCCGGCCGCCTCGGGGACGCCGTGGTCTGGGTCAAGGTAGGGCTGGAGCTCTTCACCGCCGAGGGTCCGGAGGTGGTCCGGGCCCTCAAGGAGCGCGGGCTCCGGGTGTTCCTGGATCTGAAGCTCCACGACATCCCCAGCACCGTGGCCGGGGCGGTGCGGAGCGCCTCCCGGTCGGGGGCGGACCTGCTCACCCTCCACGCCGAGGGCGGGCCGGCCATGCTGCGGGCGGCGGCCGAGGCACGGGACGCGGCCGCCGGGGTCTCGGAAGGCGGACACCCGGGCCCGGGGGGCGCCGGCCCCGGACGGAGGCGGGAAGCTCCGGCTCCTGGGGGTGACCGTGCTCACCAGCCTGGACGGCACCGAGTATCCCGAGGTCTACCGGAACCCCGAGGTCCAGACCCGGGTGGCGGTCTTCGCCCGGGCCGCCCACGCCGCCGGGCTGGACGGGGTGGTGGCCTCGCCCCTGGAGCTGGGGGTGCTGGCCGGGGCGGTGCCGGAGGGATTCCTGCGGGTGATCCCGGGGATCCGCCCCGCCGGCGCCGGAGCCCAGGACCAGGCCCGGATCGCCACTCCCGCCGAGGCCCTGCGCGGCGGGGCCACCCACCTCGTCGTCGGGCGGGCCATCACCCGGGCCTCCGATCCCCGGGCGGCGGCCGAGGCGGTGCTGGAGGAGATGGCCTCGGTCGGTGCTTGAAGCGCCAATTGATTGTCGGCTATACTCTTGCGTCGATTTACCCGGCACCCGGGTAGGGAGGTTCATCGATGAAGCACATCTGTATGGTCGGCACGGGTTACGTGGGGTTGGTGTCGGGGGCCTGTCTGGCGGACTACGGGAACGAAGTCACCTGCGTGGACGCCGACCCGGAGAAGATCAAGAGCCTGGAGACGGGGAAGATCCCCTTCTACGAGTTCGGGCTGGAAGAGCTGGTGGACCGGAACGTCCGCGAGGGCCGGGTCAAGTTCACCACCGACCTCGCCTCGGCCATCCGCGACAACGAGGTGATCTTCATCTGCGTGGGCACCCCCCGGGGGTCCGACGGCGAGGCCGACCTCCAGTACGTGTTCCAGGTCGCCCGGGACGTGGCCAAGCACATCAACGGCTACAAGGTGATCGTGCAGAAGAGCACGGTTCCGGTGGGGACCGGGGCCCGGATCCGGGACCTCATCCACTCCCAGCGGAACGGGGACCACGAGTTCGACGTGGCCTCCAACCCCGAGTTCCTCCGGGAGGGGAGCGCGGTGGAGGACTTCATGCGTCCGGACCGGGTGGTCATCGGCACCTGGAGCACGCGGGCGGAGGAGGTGCTCTCCGAGGTCTACAAGCCGCTGTACCTCAACGAGACCCCCATGGTGAAGACCACGGTGGAGACGGCGGAGCTCATCAAGTACGCGGCCAACGCCTTCCTGGCCACCAAGATCTCCTTCATCAACGAGATGGCCAACCTGTGCGAGATGGTGGGGGCGGACGTGAAGGTGGTGGAGCGGGGGATCGGTCTGGACCGCCGGATCGGATCCAAGTTCCTCCACGCCGGAGCCGGCTACGGCGGATCCTGCTTCCCCAAGGACACCGAGGCCCTGGACCACCTGGCCCGCGGCCTGGGCTACCCGCTCCGCATCGTGCACGCGGTGATCGAGGTCAACAGCGAGCAGCGGAAGCGGTTCATGGCCCGGACCGAGCGCGCCCTGGGCGGCCTGAAGGGGAAGACGGTGGCGGTGCTGGGGCTCTCCTTCAAGCCCCAGACCGACGACATCCGCTACTCGGTGGGGGTGGACTTCACCCGGTTCCTGCACGAGAAGGGAGCCGAGGTGCGGGCCTTCGACCCCATCGCCATGGACAACGCCCGGGCCGAGGTTCCGGACGTCACCTACGCCTCCGACATCTGGTCGGCGGTGGAGGGGGCCGACGCGGTGGTCATCGCCACGGAGTGGAACGAGTTCCGGACCATGGACCTCCGCCGCATCAAGGAACTCCTGAAGGGGAACCTGCTCGTGGACCTCAAGAACATCTACGAGCCGGACAAGATGCGGGAGCTGGGTTTCGTCCACGTGGCGGTGGGGCGCGGGGTGCCCACGGTGCCGGACGCGGTCTGATCCATGACCGAGGCGCGGCTCGAGAACGCCACCGTCCTGGTCTGCGGGGGAGCCGGGTTCATCGGCTCCAACTTCGTGCACCGGCTCCTGGCCCCGGAGCGCACGGTGCGGGTGGTGGTGCTCGACGCCCTGACCTACGCCGGTAACCTGGAGAACCACGCCGTCTTCGCCGAGGACCCCCGGTTCACCTTCGTGAAGGGGGACATCGCCGACGCGCACACGGTGGAGCCGCTCATGGAGCGGGCCGACCACGTGGTCAACTTCGCCGCCGAGACCCACGTGGACCGCTCCATCACCGACCAGAGCCCGCTGGTCCACGCCAACATCGAGGGGCCGCTGACCCTGCTCAACGCGGCCCGGCGGCACCCGGTCACCCGGTTCATCCAGGTGGGCACGGACGAGGTCTACGGGGAGATCCTGGGGGACCCGGTGGACGAGGAGGCCCCGCTCAAGCCGCGGAACCCCTACAGCGCCACCAAGGCCGGCGGGGACGCCATGGCCCTGGCCTACCGGGCCACCTTCGGGCTTCCGGTGGTGGTGACCCGCTGCTCCAACAACTACGGGCCCTTCCAGTACCCGGAGAAGATGATCCCGCTCTTCACCACCAACGCCATGGAGGACGTGCCGCTTCCGGTGTACGGGACCGGGCTGAACCGGCGGGACTGGATCCACGTGGCCGACCACTGCCGGGCCCTGGAGATGCTGCTCCTGGCCCCGGCGGACGCCGTGGAAGGGGAGATCTTCAACATCGCGGGGGGAAACGAGCGCAACGTGCTCCAGATCGCCGAGGTGATCCTGGGCCGGCTGCGGAAACCCCGCGATCTCATCCAGTACGTCACCGACCGCCCCGGACACGACCGCCGCTACGCCCTGAAGGCGGACAAGATCCGGGAGCGGACCGGATTCACGCCCGAGGTGGGGTTCGACGAGGGCCTGGCCGCCACCGTGGACTGGTTCGTGGAGCACCGCCGGTGGTGGGAGCGGATCCGGTCCGGGGCCTTCCGGGACTACTACGACAAGATGTACGGGGACCGGTGAGGGCCCCGTCCGCGCGGGACCGCTCCGCGCCCGATTCGCGTCCCCGACCGGGGAGGAGAGCGGCAATCCGATGAAGGTCGCCTGCGTGGTGGGGGCTCGCCCCAACTTCATGAAGATCGGACCGGTGATCGAGGCCATGGCCGGCCACCCGGCCCTGGAGCCGTTCCTGATCCACACCGGCCAGCACTACGACGACGCCATGAGCAAGGTGTTCTTCGAGGACCTGGGCCTGCCCCGGCCGGACGTGTACCTGGGGGTGGGCTCGGACACCCAGACCAGGCAGACGGCGAAGGTGATGACCGCCTTCGAGGACCTGTGCATGGAGCACATCCCCGACTACGTGCTGGTGGTGGGGGACGTCAACTCCACCCTGGCCTGCTCCCTGGTCGCGGCCAAGCTCCGCATCCGCCTCGGCCACGTGGAGTCGGGACTGCGGTCCTTCGATCGGGACATGCCCGAGGAGATCAACCGGCTGGTCACCGACGCGGTGGCCGACGACCTCTTCACCTCCTGCGCCGACGCCGAGCCCAACCTCCTCCGGGAAGGAGTGGACCCGGCCCGGATCCGCTTCGTGGGCAACGTGATGATCGACTCCCTGGTTCATCACCGGCGCCGGGCCTCGGAGAGCGCCGTCCTGGAGGGCCTGGGGCTGGAGGCGCGGAAGTACATCCTGGTCACCCTCCACCGCCCCTCCAACGTGGACGAGCCGGAGGTGTTCCGGGGAATCCTGGAGGCCCTGGGACATCTGTCCCGGCACCTCCCGGTGGTCTTCCCGGTCCATCCCCGGACCCGGAACCGGATCGCCGAGTTCGGCTTCCAGGACGTCCTGGACGGGGCCTCGCGGCTCCGGCTGGTCGATCCCCTGGGCTACCTGGACTTCCTCAAGCTGGAGGACAACGCCGCCCTGGTGGTCACCGACTCCGGGGGCATCCAGGAGGAGACCACCTACATGGGGGTGCCCTGCCTCACCGTGCGGCTCAACACCGAGCGTCCGGTCACGGTGAGCGAGGGGACCAACGAGCTGGTGGGGATCGACCCGGAGCGGATCGTCACCGCCGGGGAGCGGGTGCTGCGGGAGGGCGGCCGGAAGGGCCGGATCCCCGAGCGGTGGGACGGGAAGGCGGGGGAGCGGATCGCGGCGGAGCTGAACCGGATCGCCGGGGAGGGGTGAGCGGATGCGGGTGGCGCTCTTCTCCGAGGTGGTTCCCCCCGTCCGGGACGGCGCCTGCCACGCGCTCACCAACCTGACCGACACCCTGGACGGGGAGGGGATCGCCTTCCGGATCGTCTCCGGCATCGAGCCTTCCGCGGACCTGCCCGGCCGCCAGCGGATCCACAAGGTGCCCTCGGTCCCGTTCCCCGGCTACGGCACCTACCGCATCTCGCTTCCGGTGAGCCCGCGGATCGACCAGGCCCTGGACCGCTTCGAACCCGACATCCTCCACGCGGCCAACCCCACCCTGCTCGGGCTCTACGCCCTCTCCTACGGCCGGCGCCGCCGGCTGCCGGTGGTGACCAGCTACCACACCAACTACGTCTCGTACTTCCCCTATTACGGGCTGGGGAAGCTCCAGGGGTTCGGCTGGTGGCTCCTGCGCTGGTTCCATTCCCGTTGCCGGGCCACCTACGTGCCCTCGCGCTCCACCCTGGAGACCCTGCGCTCGCGGGGCATCCCCCGGGTGGATCTCTGGCAGCGGGGGGTGCGGCGGGACCGCTTCGGCCCCCGGTTCCGGAGCCGGGAGCTGCGCCGCTCCATCGGCGCCGACGACCTGCCGGTGCTGCTGTTCGTGGGGCGCCTGGTGCGGGAGAAGGACCTGGCCGACCTGGCCCGGGCGGCAGCGATCCTGCGCGCGCGGGGGGCGCGGTTCAAGCTGGTCCTGGTCGGGGAGGGCCCCTTCGGCCCGGAGCTCCGCGCCCGTCTTCCCGAGGCCCACTTCACCGGCTACCTGACCGGGGACGACCTCGCCCGCTGGTACGCCTCCGCCGACCTCTTCGTGTTCCCTTCCACCACCGAGACCTTCGGGAACGTGATCCTGGAGGCCTTCGCCTCCGGGCTCCCGGTGGTGGGGGTGCGGGCCAGCGGGGCCATGGACCTGGTGACCCCGGGGGAGAACGGGCTCCTGGCCGCGCCCCACGATCCCGCGGACCTGGCCCGGCGCATCCAGAGCCTCCTCGGCGACTCCGGCGCCCGCGAGGCCATGCGCGCGGGGGCGCTGGAGACGGTCCACCGCTTCGACTGGAGCACCATCAACCGCGGCCTCATCTCCGACTACGAGCGGGTCATCCGGGAGCACCGGAGCCCGGTCCGAAGCGGAGCCATGGAGCTGGCCGCGGGGTGAGCCCGCGCGGCGGAGGGAGCGCCCGGTGAAGTTCTGCGACGTCACCGACGCCTATCACGCCACCAGCGGGGGGATTCGCACCTACCTGGACGCGAAGATCCGGTTCCTGCGGGAGCGCACCGACGGGGAGCACGCCCTGGTGGTGCCCGCGGACCGGGACTTCACGGACGTGCGGGGGCGGACCCGCGTGATCGGAATCGCCTCCCCGGTCATCCCCGGCTGCGCCCCCTACCGGGTCCTGCTCCGCCACGGCGCGCTGACCGCGGCCCTGGACGCCTTCGGCCCCGACGTGATCGAGCTGGGGAACCCCTACCTCCAGCCCCGGGCGGCGCGGGGCTGGCCCCGCCGCTACCGGGCGTTCACCGCCGGCTTCTACCACACGGATTTCCCCCGGGCCTACGTGGAGACGCCCCTGGCCCGGGTGGCCGGGCCGCGGGTGGCGCGCCGGGTGGCGGCGGGGGCCCTGCGGTACGCGGCCTTCGCCCACGCCCGGCTGGATCTGACCCTGGTTTCCTCGCCCGCCATGCGGGACCGGCTGGCCGCGGCCGGGGTGTGCCGGGTGGAGGTGCTCCCGCTCGGGGTGGACACGGAGATCTTTCATCCCCGGCGGCGCGATCCGCGCTGGCGGGAGGAACTGGGGGCGGGGGAGAACGACCTGGTGCTGGTTTTCGCCGGACGGCTGGACGCCGAGAAGCGGATCGACGTCCTGGTGGAGACGGTGCGGCGGCTCCCCGAGGCGCTCCGGCCCCGGCTGGTGCTGATGGGCCAGGGGCCGCAGCGGGCGCGGTGGGAGCGGGCGGCGGCGGCCGAGCCCCGGCTCACCGTACGGGCCTTCGAGCCGGACCGGGCCCGGCTGGCCCGCGCCCTCGCCTCGGCCGACGTGTACGTCTCCGCCGCCCGCCACGAGACCTTCGGGCTGGCGGTGGTGGAGGCCCAGGCCTGCGGGCTCCCGGTGGTGGGGCCGCAAGCGGGAGCGATGACCGACCGGGTGCCGGAGGACTGCGGGATCCTGGTCGACGGCCTGGACCCGGCGGCCCTGGCCCGGGCGGTGGAGCGGGCCCACGCGGGGCGGCGGGCCATGGGCGAGGCGGCGCGGCGGCGGGTGGAGGCGGAGTACGGCTGGGAGCGCACCTTCACGCAGTTGTTCCAATGGTACGAGGCGGGGCTTCGCGCCCCCCGGGAGGGCGGGCGTGTCGCGCGACTGGCGTGAGGACTGGCGCCGGCTCCGCGGGCGGCGCTGGGTGCGGTGGTCGGCGGCCGCGCTCCTGGCCGCCCTGGCCGGGAACCTGGTCTTCGCCCTGGCCACCGCCCGCCACGGCGGCTGGCCGCCGCCGGTCCGGCCCGCGGCCGGGTTCCTGATCCTGGCTGCGGCTCTGGCCCTGGTGCCCTGGTTCACCAACGCGGCCAGGCTGTTCATCTGGGCCCGGTTCCTGGGCGGCACCCCGGGTCCGGGCGACGCCTTCCGGATGAGCGTGGCCGGGGACCTCGCGGCCGCGGTCACCCCCACCGCGGCCGGGGCGGGGACGGTGAGGCTGGCCATGCTCCTGGGCCACGATTTGAGCATGGCCCGGGCGTCCACGGTGCTGGCGCTCATGGCCGCCGAGGACGCGCTCTTCTTCGCGGTGGCGCTGCCGGTGATCTTCCTGCGCGGCGGGTTCGGGGGAGGCCCGGCCGAGGCCGCGCTGGCCCGGGTGGGCCTGCGGGCGGCCTGGGTGCTGGCCGGCGGGCTCCTGCTCGGGGTGCTCCTGGGCGTGCTCTGGGAGCGGCGGGCCGGGAGCCCGGGCGCGGGCGGGGGGCGGTTCGCCCGCTTCGTCTCCGGTGTCCGCGAGGTCCGAGGCCTCCTGGGGGACGTGCTCCGCCGCGGCAAGCTCCGCGCCGCCGGCTGCCTGGTGCTGACCGCGGTGCAGTGGACGGCGCGGTACACGGTGGTGGCCGCGGTCCTGGCCGCCTTCGGGGTGTTCACCGCTCCCTGGCAGCACGTGTTGTTGCAGTGGGTGGTGTTCACCGCGGGCACGGTGGTCCCCACCCCGGGCGGGTCCGCGGCCATCGAGGCCGCATTCGCCTTGGTCTACCAGCCCCTGGTCCCGGCCGCGCTCCTGGGCTCGGTGACCGCGGTGTGGCGGCTGGTGCTGTTCTACTTCGTGCTCATCCTGGATGCGGTGGTGCTGGCCGGGTTCCTGCTTCGGCGGCCGTTCCGCCCCTGGTCGCCTCGCCAACCTCGTCTTGCGCGGTCCCGCGATCCGCTCGCGCGGCCGTTCCGCCCCGCGATTCCTCGGCAGCGCTCGCCGGAACGATCCCCCGGATCGTTCTGACGGCTCGCTCTGGCCGGCGCGGGTCCCCCTCGCATCTTCGATGCTCGGCCCGTCGCCGACCAGGTTGCCTCGTCATCCGCGGGGCGGCTGCGGCCGTGCAGAAGAGTGCCAGGCGCTTCGTCATTCGCGGGGCGGCTGCGGGCTCAGCGAAGACACTGGCCGAGCCGGGCGCCAGCTCGAACACACGCGTGTTCCCCAGGGAACGGGCCGCTTCCAAAGAAGTCCAAGGCCGGGGACCAAGAAAATGTGCACCCGGGTGCTCACCCCGCTCGCGTAGCCTCCGTCCCGGCGCGGGGCCGTTCCGCCCCGCGACTCCCGGGCAGTTGCGCGGTCCCGCGATCCGCTCGCGGGGCCGTTCCGCCCCGCGATTTCTCGGCAGCGCTCGCCGGAACGATCCCCCGGATCGTTCTGACGGCTCGCTCTGGCCGGCGCGGGTCCCCCTCGCGCCTTCGGCGCTTCGGCCCGCCGCCGTCCAGGTTGCCTCGTCATCCGCGGGGCGGCTGCGGCCGTGCAGAAGAGTGCCAGGCGCTTCGTCATTCGCGGGGCGGCTGCGGCCGGTCGGAAGGGTACCTGGGCGGCGGGCTCAAGTCGCACACGGACACGTTTCCGGAGAGACACCGGCCCAGAATTAGAAATACAACCAATATCAGTTGTGTGTTTACCCGGGTAGGCATCCCGGCTCGAGGGGCCGTTCCGCCCCGCGATTCCTCGGCAGCGCTCGCCGGAACGATCCCCCGGATCGTTCTGACGGCTCGCTCTGCCCGGCGCGGGTCCCCCTCGCATCTTCGATGCTCGGTCCGTCGCCGATCAGGTTGCCTCGTCATCCGCGGGGCGGCTGCGGCCTTGCGGAGGGGAGCGCTCGGACGCGGGACCGCTGGGTCGGGCCATGCACGGCGAGCGGCCGGTTGCTCACTTTGGGACAGGGCGCTTCGGCCCGCCACCGTCCAGGTTGCCTCGTCATTCGCAGGGCGGCTGCGGCCTTGCAGAAGAGTGCCAGGCGCTTCGTCATTCGCAGGGCGGCTGCGGCCTTGCAGAAGAGTGCCAGGCGCTTCGTCATTCGCGAGGCGGCTGCGGCCCTCCAGAATCTTCGAGCTCGCACAGAAGGCCGTTCCCCGGGAAACAAGATACAAGCGAAAATAATTGTTCAAAGGACCAAGAAAAATGTGTACCCGGGTACCATCCCCGCCCCTGGGCGGGACGGAGCTCGGTTCAGCGGAAGGGGAAGGGGTCGAAGCGGACGCCGGCCTCCACCGTGCCCTCGAAGGCGGTGCGGTCGCGACCGGGGACGTGTCCGGCGTCGGTGATGCGGTCCACCCCAAGGTCCCAGGCCAGCCAGCCCCGGCGGCTCGGCTGGATCCGGCCGGCCACGGCGGCCCGGACCGTGGTTTCCTTCGTGCCCAGGAAGAGGTTGGGGCTGGCCAGGTAGTCGGCCTGGTCGGGGATCGGCTGCCGGAAATCTCCCTCGCCCTGGCGCAGGACCTGGAGCTTCGGGGTGACGCGCAACGCGGTCCCGGGAGCCAGCAGGTCGGCGGAGACGGTGACCAGATCGAAATCGGAGAAGTTCGCGCCCAGCCCGCGGCCCAGGTAGCTGTAGCGGTCCACGGTGAACGGGGTCCGGTAGGACCAGGCCGAGACCCGGGTGTATTCCAGGCCGAGAGTGTGGCCGGCGGGAAGGGCCCAGCGCCCGCCCAAGGTCAGCGCGTAGCTGGTGGGCTCGCGGTCCGCGCCCGCGGGGGGGGTGAGGTCGATGTCGTCGAGCAGGGCTTCCAGGTAGGCCTGGAGGGGGCCGCGGCGATACCACACGCTCCAGTCCAGCATGAGGTTCTGGACCAGGTCCTCGGGGGGCGCGTCGCTCTCGAAGTAGAACACCTCCACCGGGTTCAGGTGGCGGAGGGGGAAGCCCGGGTGCTCGCCGGCGAAGAGGATGCTCTCGCCGAAGGAGAGGATGAGGTTCGGCCACACCAGGTCCATGCGGTGGGCGGCCAGGTATCGCTTGTTCGCCTGCAGGGTGTCCAGCTCGCCCAGGAAGGAGTGGAGCCGGAAGCGGCCGGCGCTGAGGGTGAGACCGAGCTGCGCGTAAGGGGTGGCCGCGTCGCCGACCATGAGCCCGCCGGTCCCGAGCATGGACCAGTTGCGGGCGAAGCGGCCCAGGGCCACCTCGCCGTGGGGGAAGGCGAAGGAGACGTAGGCGGTCTCGGTGCGGCCGATCCGCCGCTGGGGATTCTCGCCGTCGGGGTCGTCGCGCAGGTATCGGTCGCCGAGCACCACCACCTCGGTGGCGAAGGGCCCCTGCTCCAACCAGCCGGCCACCCGGCCGTAGGGCCACCCCTTGATCGGATCCCCCAGGGGACGCAGCGGGTCGTACCGCTCGCCCCGGGCCGCGCGGAGGCCGGCGCCGGCCCAGGTTCCCCAGCGGGTCCCGGCGGGTTCGGGCCCGGCTCCAACCGGGAACTCGGCCCGGAGCTGCCGAGCCCAGGGGGCCAGCCCGGCGGGGAGCGCGTCCGGGTCCAGGCCCGCCACCGCCGCCGCCACCTCCGCCCGGCGGTAGGGCTGGACCATGGGGTTCAGGGCCTGGAGATAGCCCGCGTCCCGGAGCAGGCGCAGCCCCTCGTAGGCGGGGTCGTCCAGGGTGAGGTAGCGGGAGGCATCGGCGGCCCGGGCAGCCACGGCGGAGCCGAGCACGCCGAGGACGAGGACGGTGAGAGCCACGGTGACTAGGCGGTGAAGCCCTCGCGGGCCCCGGGGCTGCGCCGGTTCGGGCGAGGCCGGACCCCAACGACGCGCGTCGGCGGGTTCGGGGTCGGTTGGCGTCGACGGCATGCCGGATACTCCCGCGAGGAATGGTGGGTCCCGAATTGAACGCCAGAAGCAGCGGCAGGTCAAGCCGTCCCGGGAACGGTTCCCCGGCTTCGGCGCCAATTACCCTCTTGCTGCGGCGGGACCCGCGTGCTACCTTCTTGCGTCGCAACTGCTTTTCCTGCAATAAGATCCGACGTTCACCGACTGCGTCGCAATCTGGGGGCGCGCAGCACCGGTGCCGGACGCGTCCCGGGAGTCGTCCTTGAACCAGCTCCAGCACGCATGGGTGACGGTGGTCCGGGCCGGCTCGCGTTCAGGGTCCATGGCATGAACCTGGGACGGAACATCGTCTGGAACCTGGCCGCCTTCGTGTGGTTGAGCCTCCTCATCGTGTTGGTGACCCCGTTCATGGTGCGGCGGATGGGCCTGGACGTCTTCGGGCTGTGGGCGATCATCACCGCGTCCAACGCGTATCTCTCCTCCATGGACTTCGGTCTGGGCAACGCGCTCATCCGGTTCCTGGCCGCCGAGAACGAGCGGGGCGACCGGCGGGCGCTCGAGAACCTGTTGCGTTCGGGCACCTCGCTCCAGGCCATCCTCGGCGCCGCGGCCGGGACCGTCCTGTGGTTCCTGGCCGATCCCCTGGCCCGTCGCTGGCTCCAGGTGCCGCCGGCGCTGGTGGGGGAGACGGTGGTCTCCATCCGGATCTCCTCCCTGGCCGTCCTCTTCGGCTTCCTCGGCCTGAGCTACGCCGCCGTTCCCTCCGCGCTCCACCGCTTCGACCTCCTCTCCCTGCGCTCGATTCTCCTCCTCACCGTCCAGTACCTGCTGGTGGTGCTGGTGCTGTACCTGGGAGGCGGCCTGGAGCAGGTGGTGATCGTCTACGTGGCGGGGACCGCGGGCATCCTCCTCTACCTGGGTCTGGTCTCGCGGCGGTTGCTGCCCCGGGTGAACATCCTCCCCGGGTGGCACGGGGAGTCGGTCCGCACCCTGCTGCGGTTCGGGCGGATGAAGTTCCCGGCCCAGCTTGCGGTGAACCTGATCCAGCAGCTGGACCGGATCGTGGTCGGGGTGCTCCTGCCCGTGGCCCAGGTCTCCTTCTACGCGGTGCCGGTCCGGGTTTCGGTGCGGGTGGGACAGGTGGCCGAGACCATCGCTTCACCCATCTATCCCGCCGTCGCCGCGCACATGGTGGGCGAACGTTCCGGGGACCTGGACCGCCAGTACCGGTACGGGGTGCGCATGGTGGCGGTGGCGGCGGGAGGTGCGGTGGCCGTGCTGGGAGGCCTGGCCGAACCGCTCCTCCGGGTCTGGATGGGTCCGGATTTCGCCCAGGCCAGTGCATGGCCGCTCCGCATCCTGCTCCTGGCCTACTCCGCCGGGGCCTTCTTCACCCTCCCCTCGGTGGCCGCGGACGCGGCCGCCCGGCCGGGCATTCCCGCCTCCTTCCTGGTCGCCGGAAGCCTCCTGCACGCGGCGGTGATCTGGTTCGCCGTGTCCCGGTGGGGCGTGACCGGCGCCGCCCTGGCGGTGGGGCTCGGGTTCCTGATCCCGTTCCTGTTCGGCATTCCGGCCATCCACCGTCGCATCCGGGTTCTCCCCTCCCTGGGCCTCCTCGTCCGGGAGATCCGCGGGGTGGGACTGGCCGTCCTGGCCACCCTGGCGCTCGTCGCCGGCCTTCTCCGGATGGGCGATCCCGGGGCCGGGGTGGTCCCGCTCCTGGGTGCCCTGGCCGGGTGCACGGCGGCCTATCTGGTCTTCCTGCTGCTCTTCGGCGGGGTCCGGGCGGGGGAGATCCGGGACATCCTGGCTGTCCTGGCCCCCGGGGGCGGGAGGGGAGTCCGATGAGCGCGCGCGGGTACATCCTCGCTTCCAGGGGCCGGATTGCCGCCCTGTTCCTGGGCCTGGCCCTGGCCCAGACTCTGTTCGTGGTCAGCCTCCTCTCCGCCAACCCCGCGAATCCCATCAGCCTCCTCCCTCCCCTCCTGCTCGGCGCCCCGCTTCTCGTCGCCTTCATCGTCGCCTCTCCTTCGGCCGCGGTGCTCCTGGTTCCGGCCCTGTTCCTCATTCCCGTGTGGGTGGCCACCTTCACCCCGTCCGAGATCGTTCTTCTGGGTGCGCTGCTGGCCGCGGTGCTGCGCCACGTGGTCTCGGGCCGGCGCGCCGAGGCGCCGCGGGCGGTGGAAGTGGTCTTCGCCCTCTACGTGTTGTGGGCGGGAATGAGTGTGTTCCAGGCCGTGGACCTCGACTCGGCCCTGACCGGGTTCAAGATCATCGGGATGTTGTTCCTGGCCTTCCTGGCCGGGATGCGAATCGTGGGCCCGGCCCGCCCCAGCGACCACATCCGCGTGGTGTCCCTGCTCGGGGTGCTCATCGCGATCCAGCTGGTGGCGGTGGTGCTGGGACGGGGCTTCACCCTGGCCGTGCTCAAGATCCGGGTGGGATCCATGACCGACCTCGGTTGGGGATTCTCGGTCTACGTGGCCGCGGTGGCCGCGCTCACCTCCGCCGCCTCCATCGCCCTGGTCTTCCATGGGCGCAGCTGGGAGCGCCTCCTCGGCGTCGCCGGCCTCGGCGCCGCCGTCTTCGTTTCCATCCTCACCCTCTCGCGGGGCGGCACCCTGGCCGTGGCGGTGGGGCTTCTCGCCGCCACCGCCATCGAGGCTCGCCGGCGGCTGGTGCCGGCGGTGCTGATCATCGGGGCGCTGGCCTCGGCCTACGCCTTCTCGTCCCTGGGCCAGGCCACCCTGGACCGGTTCATCCGTCCCACCGCCCTGCCCAGCGTGGCCGCCAGGCTCATCTTCTGGCAGGAGACGCTCCACATCGCGCGGGAGCATCTGCTCTTCGGGGTTGGGCCGAACCAGATCCCCTACAACACCTCCATCTACATCGGGCCCAATCCGCACAACTTCCTGCTCAAGAACGCCAGTGACCTGGGCCTTCCCGGCCTGTTCCTGTACCTGACCCTGCTGGTCCTGGTCGCGGCACGGATCCCCCGGCTCCGGCGGATGAAGGGACGGCGGGGAAGGCTCTTCGCCCTGTGCCTCATCCTGCTCCTGCTCATGGGCCCGACCAACGCCCTTTACGAGCCGACCCTGGAGGGGTGGGTCTACGGCGGCATCTTCTGGATGACCGCGGGGGTGCTCTACCGGGCGTCGGAGGACCCCGATCCCGGGGAGGCGGCGCCGGCCTGATGAGCACCCCTGTGGTCAGCGTGATCCTGGTCAGTTACGGCACCCGGGAGCTGACCCTGGCCGCGCTGGCCTCGGTGAGGACGGCGGGTGAGGAGGTGCCGCTGGAGGCGATCGTGGTCGACAACGCCTCCCCGGACGACAGCGCGGACGCGGTGGCGCGGGAGCATCCCTGGGCGCGGTTGGTCCGGGAGGAGGAGAACCGGGGCTTTGCCGCCGGGGCCAACCGGGGGGCGGGGACGGCGAGAGGGGACTGGCTCCTGTTCCTGAACTCCGACGCCCGGATCCCGGCCGGAGCCCTGCCCGGGTTGCTCCGCCGGGCGGAGTCCCTGCCCAGGCCGGGGGCGGTCGGACCGCGGATCGAGCGCCCCGGAGGCCACCCCGAGCGGTCCGCCGGACGGTTCACCGGGCCCTGGCGGGATTTCCTCCGCGCCACCCGTCTCGGCCGGATCCTTCCCCCCCTGGGCGTGTTCGAAGGGGTCTTCCTGCAGCCGCGGCGCGGACCCACGCGGAAGGTGGACTGGGTGTCCGGGGCCTGCCTGCTCGTGCCCCGGAAGGTCTTCGAGACCGTGGGAGGCTTCGACGAGGCCTTCTTCCTCTACGTGGAGGACATGGACCTCTGCTATCGCCTCGTTCGCGCGGGCCGGGTGAACTACTACGTTCCCGAGGTGACGGTGGTGCACGAGCTGGGGAAGAGCCGTCGGGGCGAGAGCGCGATCCTGGTCGACGGCGGCGTGGGACCGGAGTACTTCGTGCGCAAGCACCGCCTGGCCTATCCGCTTCCCCTGCAACGCCTACTCCGGGGGCTGGATCTCTCGGTGTGGTGGCTTCTGGCCCGGGGCCGGCAGGTGCGGGCGCGGCTGCGCGGCGGGGACACCACCGGCCCCGCGGCGGAGGCGCGGCTCTGCCGGAAGTCGCTGGCCGCCCTCTTCCGGTCCCCCGGGGCCACGGTCCCGCCTTCCTCCGGTCCAGGGGGCCGGCGCTAGCGGCCGGCCAGGACCTCCCGGGGCACGCCCGCCGTCTCGGCGATGACGCCGAACATCCGCTCCCGGAACACCTCCACGTCGAACCGGGCGGCGTGCCCGCGCAAGACCTCCCGGTCCCAGGCGACGGCGTCCAGGCGTCCCACCGCCTCCATGAGGGACTCCGGATGCTGCTCGTCGAAGAAGAGCCCGGTGACCCCGTCGATCACCGTGTCCAGGGTCCCGCCGCCGCGGAAGGCCACCACCGGGCGGCCGGAGGCGTTGGCCTCCAGGGGAGTGAGGCCGAAGTCCTCCCGCCCGGGGAAGACCAGGGCCCGGCACTCCCCGAGCATGCGCTCCACCTCCCGGTCGGAGGCGCGGCCCAGGAAGGCCACGTTGGCCCCGGCCTGGCGCTCCAGGGCGGGGCGGTCGGGGCCGTCCCCGACGATCCGCAGGGGAAGGCCCAGCCGGTTGAAGGCAGCCACGGCGAGATCGATGCGCTTGTAGGGGACCAGCCGGGAAACGACCAGGAAGTAGGGCTCCGTGGCCTCCGCGGGGCGGAACCGGCTGAACTTGATGGGCGGGGGGATCACCGTGGAAGGCCGCCGGTAGCAGTCCCGGATCCGACCGGCCACGGCGTGGGAGTTGGCCACGTACCGGTCGGGGCGGGAGGCGGTACGGAGGTCCCAGTGGCGCATCATCCGGATCAGGGGCGGCAGCGCCGTCCGGGACAGGTTCCCCAGCCGCTCGCGCCGGACGTAGTTCTCGTAGTCCCACACGAAGCGGGCGGGAGTGTGGCAGTAGCAGACGTGGGTCGCGTCCCCGCGGGTCCGGGCGCCCTTTCCGAAGGCGCAGCTGCTGCTGAGCACCAGATCGTATCCGGAGAGGTCGAACCCCTCCACGGCCAGGGGGAAGAGGAGGAAGTACTTGCGGAAGTGGCGCTTCAGCCCGGGCAAGCGCTGCATCCACGACACGCGGAGGTCGGCCCCGGCCATCTCCGGCCAGAGACTCTCCCGGTCCAGGATCGGAGTGAACACCGGGGCCTCGGGGAACATGGTATGGAGGACGGCCACCACCCACTCCGCGCCGCCATGCTGGTTCAGGTAGTCGGCGACGATGGCCACCCGGGGCCGATCTCCGGCAATCCGGGGCCGGGGAGAGGACCCGGGGACGATGGTGGGCGATCCGGAAGGCGTTTCGATCACGGGCTCCAGGTAAGGGGGGCCCGGGAGACCGTTCCCGGGCGACGAACGCGCGGGAATCTTAGCATCGGGAGCCCGGTCCCACCCGGTCCCACCCGGTCCCACCCGGTCCCGCCCGGTCAGGACTCCGGTCCGATTCCGAGAACCCGGCGATACACCCGGTCCAGGTCGCCGGCCAGCCGTAGCGGGGAGTACCGCTCCCTCGCCCGCGCGCGGCCTTCCGGCGACGGGCGCGGCAGCTCGCCCGCGGCCGCGCTTCGGAAAGCCCCGGCCCATCCCCGCTCGTCCGACGGCTCGATCCAGCGGAGTTCCCGCGGATCGAAGGGCTGGAGGGCTTCCCGCAGGGACGGGATGGCGGAGAGGACCACCGGGGCCCCGGCCACGGCCGCTTCCAGGGGCGGGAAGCCGAAGCCCTCCACCCGGGAAGGGAAGAAGAACCCGGCGGTGGCGGCGAAGAGGACCCGGAGTTCCAACCGGGTCAGGGTGCCGACGGTGCGCACCCCGGCCGCGTCTCCGTGTCCGGGGACGTTGAGCACCAGCTCGAAGGGGGGAGCGTCCGGGGGGCACGCGGCGCGATAGGCCCGGTAGGCGCGCACCAGGGTATCCACGTTCTTGTGCCGCTTGGGGCTGGAGAGGCAGAACCAGAAGCGGTCCCGCTCCAGGCCCAGCCGGTTCAGGACCGGCTCCGCCACCTCGGGCCCGGGGGGTTCGGTGAGGAGGGGGTCCACCGCGCCCGGCACCACCTCCACTTCCGACTCCGCCACCCCCGTCCACCGCGCCAGTTCCTCCCGGGAGTGCCCGGACACGGTCATCCGCACCGCCGCCCCCCGGAAGAAGGGCCGGACCAGGGTCCGGTAGTAGAGCTTCTGGGCCGGGTTGCCGAAGCGGAGGTGGATGAGGTCGTGGACGGTGACCAGCCAGGGCACGGGGCAGCGGAAGAGGGACGAGAAGCTCGGGCTGTGGTAGACGGTCCGGGCCGGGGTCGCGGAGGCGATGTCCGCGATCGTCCCGGGGAGTTCGGCCAGTTCCCGGGGGTGGAGGAACGGAGCCTTCACCGCCCGGACCGGGAAGCTCCCCAGGGTCCCGGAGGGGAGGCCGGCGTTCCCGACCAGGAACAGGACCCGGTAGGGAAGCGTTCCATCCCGGTCCTGCCGTGCGGAGAGGCCCCGGGCGAGCATGGAGACGTAGGTGCCGATCCCCACCGGTCTGGGGCCCACCATGCGGGCGTCCACGATCACGGTGGGCCGGCCGGCCGTCGCCCCGCCTCCGGGGCCCCCCTCCGTTGCGGGTCGGGGACTCACCGCCGCTCCTCCCCGGCGGACCGGTCCAGAACGGCGAGCACCGCCGCCGACACCGTCTCCGGCTCGGGGCCGCGTCCGGGCGGGCCCGCCACCACCCGGCCCCAGGGCGCAGCCGGCCCCCAGCGCCGGGGATCGTTTCCGGAGAGGAAGACGGCCACCGACGCGGTCCGCACCGCGGCGGCCAAGTGGGACGGACCGGACTCGTTGCCGAGGAAGACGTCGGCCCGGGCCAGGAGCGCGGCGAAGACGGGAAGGGGAAGAGTCCGGTCCAGGGTCACCGACTGCGAGGGGGGGGGAAGATCGAGGGCGGGCCGGGAATCCGTCTCCTCCCCTCCAGTCAGGATCACGGTGACCGGACGGGTGCGAGCAACGGCCTCCAGGGTGGCGGCGAAGCGTGCCCAGGGCCACCGGGTAGCGGGGTTTCCCGAACCCGGGTGAACCACGATGCAAGGTCGTTCCTCCCCCACGGCCAGGGACTCCAGCACCGCGGCCGCCTCGTCGTGGGCGGCCTGCCCGATCTCCGCCACCGGGGGTCCTGCCCCGTCGCCTTCCCCTCCGGCCAGGGCGGCAAGCTCTTGGTACTGGGGCCGTCCGCCGGCCACGGGAAGGTAATGCGTGAGTAGGAATCCCAGGCCGCCCTCCCGGTAACCGATCCGCAGCGGAGCGCCCAGCCACCGGGCGAGGAGGGCGTGGAAGGGTTCCTCCTTGGCCGCAACCACCACGTCCGGACCCGCATTCTTTAGGTCGGCCACCGTCGATCGCATCCGCATCCAGTCCACCCGGAGGTCGCTTCCCCGGGCCTGAACGGGAAGCTCCCGCACCCAGTCGGGCCCGGGGAGAAGGGCGGCTACGGGTCCCCGTCCGCGACCTACGGCCAGTCCCAGCCGGGCGGTGGGTGCGGTCCGGCGCAGGGCGGCGAGGAGGGGCTGGGTAAGGACCACGTCCCCGATCTGGTCCAGCTTGAGGACGAGTATGGAGCGAGCCCGGGAGAGGTCGGGGATCCCCGGCCAAGGACGATGAATCCGGTAGCCGGCGGCGTCCACGACCCGGAACAGGGTCCTCCACCGTCGCTTGTGATACACGTAGTCCGGTCGCCCCGGGCCGGGGGGCGCGGACGAGGTCCCGCCGCGGGAATACGGGGTTCCGGATGGGGTCTCCGCCATGGATGGAGAATCCCCCCTCACGTCTCCTCCCGCAATGCTCGTTCGAAGGCCTCCACCGCGCGGTCCCAGGTGAACCGGAGGAGGTGGTCCCGTCCCGCCTCGGCCAGCTGCAGCCGCAGAACGTCGTCCTCCACCAGGCGCAGGACGTTGACGGCCAGGGCCTCCGGGTCCCCGGGAGGGGAGAGGAGCGCGGTCGTCTCCGGGATGGCGAACTCCCGGTGCCCCCCGATGTCGGTGGCGGCCAGGGCGCAGCCGCATATCATCGCCTCACACGGGGGAAGGCCCCATCCTTCGGCCAGGCTCGGGGCCACGAAGACCGCGGCCCGATTGTAGAGGGCCCGCAACCGGTCCTGGCGGGGGTTCCGGTGATACTCGGCGCGGGGGGGAAGTCCGCGCGGAGCCGGCCCCGAACCGAAGAGGAGGATCGAGGCCTCGGGGTGACGGACCCGGACCCCGGAGAGCGCGCGAAGACCGTCCCGGGTTCCCTTCCAGGGCAGGCCGTGGACGAGCATGAGGAGAGCGTCGGCGCGCCGGGAGGCGGGGGGAACGTCGCACCCGAAGGCTTCGAAGTCGAGCCCGTTGGGAATGTACCTGGCCGGCTCGCCCAGGGACTCGGCAACGCGCTCCAGCCACCGGGAGATGACGATCTTCGACAGCGGCAGCTTCCAGGTGGCCATGACCCGTTCCTCGGGGCCGGCCCAGGTTTCCAGGTGCTGGATGAGATAGAACCCGCGCCCCTTGGACGCCGGGTAGGCAGCCGCCCATTCCGCGGTCTGCCAGGCGGTGGCCACCACCGCATCCCCGTCGGGAACGTGGCGGGCTCCAAGGGACGGCGTCCAGAGTGAGCGGACCCGGGGATCGAGTTCGAACCAGGCGGCGGGGCCGTGGGCCCGCACCAGGCGCCGGGCGGCATGGGCTCCGGCGCGGCGGAGTGCCTCAGGGCGAGGCAGCTCGCGCTCGGCCCGGCTGGTGTGGACCACGCACACCCGATGTCCCCGGGCGGCCAGGCGGTTGGCGTACTCGTACACCACCTTGAACCCTCCCACCGGTTCGCGGCCCGCGCCGGGCAGGAGGAAGGTGATGCGCAGGGGACGGCGGGATTCCGGGGACGGCGGCACCGGGCCCTCCTCGGTCAAGCGTCGCCGGAGCCGCGGGATCCGAAGAGGATGCGGTCGGCGAAGCTCCCCGGACGGATCACCGCTGAGAGCCGGGGATCGCCGGCCCGGCGCCGGCGGGTGAGCAGTTCCAAGGCGACCGCGGCCACGATGCCGACCAGGAGTGAAAGGAGGAATGCAAAGCCGGTGGCCAGGCCGCGGCGGGGAAAGCTCTTCCGGTCCGGGGGCACGGCCACGTCGAGCACGTCGACCGTGGTCACGTCCTTGGCCTCCTTGATCCGGGCGCTCTCCAGCTGGGCGCTGAGGAGCTCGAACACCTTCTCCTGGACCTTGAAGTCGCGGTAGAGGCGCCCCATGTCCATGCCCAGGGACGGCACCTCGCCCAGCTGGCGGTCCAGGGCGCGGAGTTCCCCCTGCTTGCGGATCAGGGGGGCGGCGCCGGGCTGGAGGGTGGACTGGAGGAGATCCACCTCGTAGCCCAGGGTGATGCGGCGGGCCATGAGATCCGCGGCGGCGCCGGCGCTGGCGGCCACGTCGGGGGGGAGGGCCAGCCCCGGGTGCCGTTCCTGGAAGGCGAGGAGGGAATCCTCGGCCGCCCGGAGCCGCTTCCGGGTGGATTCCAGGCGGCTCTCCAGGAACAGCCGGGTCCGCTTCCCCTCGGTGGTGCGCAGGGTCTGGTTGAGGGAATCCAACCCGGCCACGTAGGCGTTGGCCAGCCGGGCGGCGAAGGCGGGCTCGGTGTCCGAGACCGAGATCTGAATCACCCCGGACGAGGACAGGTGCACGTCGGTATGGCCGGAGAGGGCCCGGCGCGCCGAGGCCTCCTTCTCGACCTCGTAGCGATCGACGAGGTCGAAGTCCTCCACGATCCGGTCGGCCAGGGTCCGGCTCTTGAGGATGGCCACGAAGACCTGGGCCGAGGAGGTGGCGCCGGTCAGGCCGAGCTGGAAGACGTCGAAGCGCTGCATGAGGCTCCCCAGCCCCATGAGCCCGTCGCTGTCGTTCTGGGGGGGAGCAGGGTGGTGACTGCGGTGTAGCGCGGCGTGAAGAGGAAGGTGGCCCCCAGCACCAGCAGGCTCACCACCAGCGTGTTGAGGATGATGAACCGCCGGCGCCTGAAGAGGATGAGGAGGAGGTCGGCAAGGTCGCTGCGTTTGTCGGTCACGGCCTTCCCCTCCCGGTCGAGGCCCCGCTCATTTGGTGGCCTGGTCGATGACGAGGACGATGGTGGCGACCTGGGCCGCCACCCCCAGCACGTCCCGCAGGATCTCCCAGGTCGACTGCTGGGGCCGCGGCTTCTGGGGCACGAAGAGGATGTCGCCGTCCTGGATGTCCCCCGCCCGGGCGGCGTCGGTGGAGGACCCCTCGTCCCCGTGGACGAGACGGGTCCGCGAACGGTCCGCGTCCTTGACCGTGCCCCCGGCCGCGTCCAGGTAGTCGCCGTAGTCCCAGTCCGCCTCCCGGGGGTAGAGCCCGGGACGGGCCACCAGTCCGGTCACGCGGACGAACCCGGTGGCCCGGGGGACCACGATCCGGTCCCCGTCCAGGAGCAGGGGGTTGTCGCCCCCGGCCAGGTCCAGGGTGGTGCGCTCCGCGTCCGGGGAGAGCCCGAGGTGGACCCGGCCGGCCTCGGGGCGGTCGTAGGAGAAGGAGGCGGGCAGGGAGCCGGGAGCCGGGGCCGGCACCGCGCTGTCGGGAAGAGCGGCGCGGACGAGGGTCACCCGGGAGGCCAGGGCCCCCTCCAGCAGCCCACCGGCCTGGCTCACCGCATCCCGGAGCCGGGTGGTCCCGGTGAGGATGGGCACCCGGCCGGGGTGGCGGACCTCGCCGGTGATCAGGACCGCGTCCGATCGGTGGAAGCGGGGGAGGGAGCGCACGAAGAGACGGTCGCCGTCCTCGAGCGCGACCCGGTCCTCGCCCCGGACCACCCGGCCCAGGGAGACGGACAGGGTGTCGAAGGCATCCCCCGGCCCGCCGGGGCGGAACCGGGCCAGCACCGCCCGGGTGGAGTCGGCGTCGGGACGGAGGCCGATCCAGGCCAGGACCCCGGCCAGGGTGTCGCCCTGGCGGAGATCCCAGGTGCCGGGGTGTTCCACCGCGCCGAAGACGCCGAAGGTCCGGGTGCGCGAGGACACCACGATCCGGTCCCCGTCGGAGAGGAAGGGGTTGTGTTCCAGGTCGCCGGCGTACCGGAAGGCGGCCAGGTCCACGGTGAGCGGCCCGGCGTCGCCGCGCCGGAGAATGCGTATGGAACGGACCGAGGCGCTGTCGGTGGCCCCTCCGGCCAGGGCCAGGGCCTCCGAGGCCCGGGTGGCCGCGGTGGCGGGATAGGCGCCGGGGGAAGCGACCGCCCCCAGCACGTAGATCTTGAACCGGCGGAGCGCCCACAACCGGACCCGGACCGGCGTCCGGCGGAGCACCCCGGCCAGGGCGGTGCGGACCTTCTGCCGTCCCTCGGCCAGGGTGAGCCCTCCCACCTCGACCGAGCCGTACTCACCGAGGCTGAGCCAGCCTTCCGGATCCACCACCGGGGTCAGGGTGAAGTTGGTCCCTCCGGCGGCCTCGATGCGGAAGGTGTCCCCGGGGCCGAGCACGTAGGATTCCGGATCCACCGATCCTTCCAGCAGGGTGGTGGAGCCGGCGAGAGGGGGCGCTTCCGAAGCGGGTTGGCCGCTCGCTTCCCCGGCGAGCTGTTTCAGGATCTCCCGGGGCACCTGGGCGCGGGCCGGCGAGACCGCGCCGGCGAGCAGTCCGGCGGCGAGGAACAGGCCCGCCGCCATGAGCGCTGCGCCCGGGCGGCGCCGGCGGGGACGGGAACGGCGAACTGCGAACACGATGAGGATCTTCTCCAGGTTCTGACCGGGCGGCGGCATCGGCGGCCGCGATGAAGACGAGGAACGCTAGCATCGGGGCCCGGGACCTGCAACCGGAATCGGGCCCAACTCCCGGCTCGAGCGGCGGTTGCATGGGAGCGGCCGGTCCCGTGCGGATACCGGGCGGGCGGCCGGATTCCCGGTAACCGGAGCGCCCCGATCCGGTCCAAGAGGAATGACGGCCGCCCCGTGTCCCATCCGGGATTCAAGGCCGGCTACCCCCCTGCCGATACCGGGTACCGGAACGAGGGGGAAGCGAGGAGGAGGGGCCCGGAGGGCCCGCCTCCTTGACAGGCCGGAACGGCCTCACCTAGAGTCGATCCGATCATGGAGCCCGTCTCCTCGGTGAAACGCCAGCCCAAGAGAGTGTGAAAACGGAACCTGGTTAGCTAGAACGAGCCAGATCAACCGACGGCCGGAGCCCGAAACGAGGGAAAGGTAGGCCTTTCCGCCCCGGCCGCACACGTTTCCCCCGAAACAACACTTTCGCGGAACTCGCCCCGAAGCGGCGTTTGAATACCTGGAGGCGCGGTGTCACTGTCCCTGGCCTATGGCTCCACCCTGATTGCGGCCTTCCTGCTTGCCCTCATCTTCACCCCCTTGAGCAGGATCCTGGCCATCGCCGCCGGTTTCATCGACTATCCGCGGCAGGATCGGGTCCACCGGCGGCCCACGCCCTTCCTGGGCGGCGTCTCGGTGGCGGTCTCCGCCGGACTGGGCTTCGCCCTGCTCGCCCCCGAGGTTCCGCTCCTGGGCGAGCTCTGGAACCAGGGCATCCTTCCCCGGGCGGTGGTGCCCTTCACCCTGTTCATGGGGGTGGCGGCGCTCCTCCTGGGCCTGGTCGACGACCGTTTCGAGCTCACCCCGCTCCAGAAGTTGGCCGGGCAGCTGGCCATCTCGGTGGCCTTCCTGATCCCGGTGATGCCCCTCTCCCTGAGCTGGCAGCTCCTCCTCTGGCCCCTGGGGCTTCTGTGGATGGTGGGGCTCCTGAACGCGTTCAACCTGCTCGACAACATGGACGGGGTCCTGGGCGGGCTGGGGGCGATCATGGGCCTCTTCATGGGGGTGCTGGCCATGAAGCTGGGCCGGCCGGACCTGGCCGCCCTGGCCCTGGCCGGCGGCGGGGCCTCCCTCGGCTTCCTCTGCTTCAACTTCCCCCCCGCCACCATCTTCCTCGGCGACGCGGGAGCGTTCTTCATCGGCCTCCTCCTGGCCGGGACCGGTTGGCAGCTGGGCGGGGACCAGCTCTTGGGCTTCGGCTCCGCGGCGGCGGCGGTGATCCTGATCCTCTCCTACCCCATCTTCGACGTGACCTTCGTCACCGTGACCCGGTACCTGGAGCACCGCCCCATCCACGTGGGGGGGATCGACCACACCACCCACCGGCTTCACGTCATCTTCGGCCGGGGGCGCCGGGCCCTGTGGACGGTCTACGCCCTCAACGTGCTGGTCGGCTTCGCGGGGCTCATCGCCCTCCAGTCCCCGGCCCCGGTGGCCTGGTCCCTGGTGGCGGCGGCGGGTGCCTTCTACGCCGGACTGGGCGTGGTGCTGGCCCGGGTGCCCATCCGCTCCCGCAAGTTCCTGTCCACGTTCCTCAAGGCCGAGGCGGTCTCCGCGCGCGACGTGGCCTGATCCCGGCGCTTTTCCCGCCGGCCCGGACGCCGGGATACCGCCCGGATTCCCGCCTCGCGCCCCGTCCCCGACTTGCCAGTTCCACCGCGGCGTTGTTAGCCTTTCCCACGTCATCGATCTGGAATTGCGGAGGGCCGATCCCGCACCGCCGGCCCGGGGCCGGCGGTCCTTACCGCGGGACCGTATTCAGCGAAAGCGTTTGTCGCCCCGGAAACCATTGAAAGGAGCCCGTCCATGAAGAAATGGACCCCCCTCATCCTCGGAGCCGTCGCCGTGGTCGCCCTGGCCGGCTGCGGGGAGGACAACCCGATCCGGCCTTCGGACGAGCTGGCCCCGCCCACCAACCTGGCCATGGTGAACGGCGCCACTTCGGTCATGCTCACCTGGAACGCGAGCCCCTTCGAATCCTCGGGCCGGTTCGCCGGCTACAACGTGTACGTGGACACGGTGTCCATCGCCGGGGTCACCGACACCACCACCGCGGGCTTCCTGCAGGCCCGCCAGGCCAACTCCGGCCTCATCACCACCCACGCCTACACCCTGGACCGGCTCCACGGCGGCACCGCCCTCGTGCAGGGGAAGAAGTACTACATCCACGTGCGCACCGTCCGCGAGGACGACCGGGTGAGCATCGCCTCCAACGAGCTGGTGACCTCGCCCCGGCCCGAAGGAGACAACGGCGACGTGACCGCGGACCTCATGTACGACTTCTCGACCCTCACCATCACCCCCAGCGCCTACGGCTGGGACCGGATGAACGGCACCGGGCTGGCCTACACCACCAGCCAGACCAACCAGACCCTGATCGACTTCTTCATGGCCGAGACCCCCAACTCCTCCACCAACGGCAGCCAGTTCGTGAGCCCGGCCCAGCTCGCGGACATCACCTGGCCGGTGGAGCACCGGACCCTGTTCAAGGACCTGGGGGCGGGGGACGCGGCCTGGAACACCGCGGTGGCTCCGGACACCGCCGCCATGGCCCAGACCGCCCCCGTGGCCCTGGACCACAGCTACGCGCTTCACCTCTTCGACGGCTACTGGGCCAAGATCCGGGTCACCGAGTTCACCAAGAACGTCAACGTGTCCAAGACCGGGGGCGGCACCGTGGCCCTGAACCGGATCAAGTTCCGCTACGCCTTCCAGCTCATCGACGACTTCGGCCGGTTCAAGCCGGTGCCCGGCGCCTCCGGCGTCCGATAGTCCCGCGTCCAACCGGACCGGACCGGTCGTGAACATCCCGGCGGGAGGAGCCCCGGCTCCTCCCGCCTTTTCCGTACCCGCCCTGGGCAACCCCCGCCAAACCCCGTAAATTGACCCTCCCGGGGGCCTGTGATACCGTCGCCGGCCATCCCCGTCCCCGTGAATCCGGTGCGCGAACCTCGAGGACCCGATGCTCGATCCCAAGCTCATCCGCAACGAACCGGACCGGGTGGCCGAGGCCGCCCGGGTCAAGAACACCCCCCAGGCCGACGTGGAGGGATGGCTGGCCCTGGACCGGGAGCGCCGGGACCTGCTGGCCCGCACCGAGGAGCTGAAGGCGGAGCGGAACGCGGCCAGCAAGGAGATCGGGGCCCTGGTCAAGGCCAAGCAGGACGCCTCCGCCCAGCAGGAGCGGGTGCGGGCCATGGGGGAGGAGATCAAGGCCCTGGACGCCCGGGTGCGCGAGGTGGAGGAGGGGCTGGAGGAGAAGGCCCAGTGGCTCCCCAATCTCCCCCACGAGAGCGTGCCGCGGGGTGACGAATCCAACAACGTGGTCCTCCGCACCTGGGGGGAGCCGGTCACCCATCCTTTCCCGGCCCTGGCCCACGACGCCCTCGGCGCCGCCCTCGGCATCTTCGACTTCGAGCGGGCCACCCGGATGAGCGGCCCCGGGTTCGCGGTCCTGAAGGGGCTCGGGGCCCGGCTCGAGCGGGCGCTCATCAACTTCATGCTGGAGATGCACACCTCCGAGCACGGCTATACCGAGGTCTCCGCGCCGTACCTGGTCAAGCCGGAGTCGGCCAAGGGCACCGGCCAGCTCCCCAAGCTGGCCGAGGACATGTATCGCACCGACGTGGACGGCCTCTACCTCATCCCCACCGCCGAGGTGAGCATCACCAACCTCTACGCCGGGGACGTGCTGGCCGGGGAGGACCTGCCCCTCTACCACGTGGGGTTCTCGCCCTGCTTCCGCCGGGAGGCCGGCTCCTACGGCAAGGAGACCCGGGGGCTGACCCGGGTCCACCAGTTCGACAAGGTGGAGATGGTCCGCTTCGTCCGTCCCGACCGCTCCTACCTGGAGCTGGAGGACCTGCTCGGCAACGCCGAGGACGTGCTCCAGCGCCTCGGCCTGGCCTACCGGGTGGTGGTGCTGGCCACCGGCGACCTCTCCTTCGCCGCCGCCAAGTGCTACGACCTGGAGGTGTGGGCCCCCGGCGCCGGCCGCTGGCTGGAGGTCTCGTCCTGCTCCAACTTCGAGGACTTCCAGGCCCGCCGGGCCGGCATCCGGTTCAAGCCCCCCGGCGGGGGGAAGCCGCAGTACGTGCACACCCTGAACGGCTCCGGCCTGGCCCTGCCGCGCACGGTGATCGCGCTCCTGGAGACCTACCAGACCGAACGGGGCACGGTGGCCGTCCCCGAACCCCTGCGGCCCTACCTCGGGGGCCTCGCGGAACTGGGATGAGACGCCGCGTGCCGATCCGCCTCGGCACCGCCCGGCCGTCCGCCCCCGTCTTCCTCCGCATCTACCTGCTCTCCGGGGCGGTGCTCCTGGCCGTGGCCCTGCTGCTCTACTTCCACTCCCTGGCCCTGCGGGTGGAAGAGCAGACCGAGGCCATGAGCGACCTGGTCGCCCACGTCATCGCCTTCACCACCCTGGCCGTACAGGAGGACTCCACCTCCCAGGCCCAGAACCAGTTCCAGGGGGTGATCCGCACCCTGAACTTCCCGGTGGTGGTCACCGACGTGAACGGGCTGCCCCTGGCCTGGAACCGGCGGGTGGGGGCGGACACCCTGAGCATCGACCACATCCTGACCGAGGACCTGGAGAATCCGGGACCGGTGCTGGCCGAGGTCCTGTCGGCCAAGGCGCACATGGACGAGGCCCACACCCCGGTGCCCATGTACCTGCCGGGGAACGAGGAGCCGCTCCTCTATCTTCACTACGGCTCGCCGGCCCTGGTCGAGGAGCTGCGTCTGATCCCGCTCATCACCATCGGGGTGGCGGCGCTGTTCGGGGTGGTGGGCCTGGTCATGCTCCGCAGCATGAAGCGGGCGGAGCAGGGGTTCATCTGGGCGGGCATGGCCAAGGAGACCGCCCACCAGATGGGTACCCCGCTCTCCTCCCTGGTGGGCTGGATCGAGGTGATGAAGGACGAGGCCCGGGTGGGGGATTCCGGGGCCGTCCTGCCCCGGGACCTCTACGAGGAGCTGGTGCAGGAGATCGGCCGGGACGCGGAGCGGTTGAACCGGGTGGCCGCCCGCTTCAGCCAGATCGGTTCCCGGCCCCGCCTGGAACCGGGCGCGGTGGAGCCGGTGCTGCGGTCCACCGTGGACTACTTCCGCCGCCGCTTTCCCCGGGGCGTGGACCTGGAGCTCACCGTCCAGCCCGCGCTCCCCGCGGTGGCCCTGAACCAGGAGCTCCTGGGCTGGGTGCTGGAGAACCTGATCAAGAACGCCCTCAACGCCGCGGACAAGGAGAAGGGGAAGGTGGAGGTCTCGGCTCAGCCCCTTCCGGGAGGGAAGGGGGTGGCCATCTCGGTCCGGGACAACGGCCGCGGGGTGCCGGCGGGGATGGAGCGGCAGATCTTCCGGCCCGGAGTCAGCACCCGCCAGCGGGGCTGGGGCCTGGGGCTGCCCCTCTCCCGGCGGATCGTGGAGGAGTACCACCGGGGCCGGCTGGACCTCACCTGGTCGGAGCCGGGCCGGGGGGCCGAGTTCACCGTGGCCCTCCCCGCGGCCCCGTCCGGGCCGGGGGGGCGCTGAGCCCCGGCCACCTCGCGCCGGCCCCGCCGGTGGACCCGGACCCCCCCCTCCGCGTATCATCTCGGGGCCACAACTTGATACGCCCCGTCCCGTCGGCTTCCGCATTCGCACGAATTCCACACCCCACATCCGGATGGTGACCGATGTCAGATGCCAAGCGCCGCGTTCTCTGGGCGGACGATGAAATCGATCTTCTGAAACCCCACATCCGTTTCCTGGAGGGGAAGGGCTACGACGTGGTCCCGGTGTCCAGCGGGGAGGACGCCCTGAGCCGGATGCGGGAGGAGCCCTTCGACGTGGTCCTCCTGGACGAGATGATGCCCGGGATGGGGGGGCTGGCCACCCTGGAGGCGATCAAGGAACTGGATGCGGCGGTCCCGGTGGTCCTCATCACCAAGAGCGAGGAAGAGACGCTCATGGAAGAGGCCATCGGCCGGCGGATCCGGGACTACCTGGTGAAGCCGGTGCATCCCAGCCAGGTCCTGTTGACCATCAAGCGCCTGACCGAGGGCTCGAAGATCCAGGAGGGACGGTTCACCCGGGACTACGTGGGCGAGTTCAACCGCCTCCAGCAGCAGCGCATGGAACCGCTGGACCAGAACCAGTGGCTCGACCTCTACCGGAAGGTGAGCGAGCTGGAGCTGGAGCTGTTCGCCATCGAGGACGTGGGGCTCCGCCAGGCCCACCTGGACATGAAGCGGGAGATGAACCGGGACTTCAGCCGCTTCGTGGAGGGCCGGTACCCGCAGTGGGTGGCGGACCCCAAGGAACGCCCCACGCTCTCCACCGACGTCTTTGAACGGTTCGTGCTCCCGGAGCTGGCCGACGGGCGCACCGTGTACCTGATCGTGATCGACAGCATGCGCTTCGACCAGTGGCTGGCGCTGCGCCCCCACATCGATCCCATGTTCCGGGTGGAGCAGCACCTCTACTACTCGGTGCTCCCCACCGCCACCCCCTACTCGCGCAACGCCCTCTTCTCCGGCCTGCTCCCGGCCGGGATGGCCCGGGAGCATCCGGACCTGTGGCAGGAGCGGAGCGCGCCGGGCAAGGGCCGGAACCGGTTCGAGGAGGAGTTCCTGGCCGCCCAGCTCGAGCGGCTGGGCCACCGCGGGCTCAAGGTCAAGTACCAGCGGGTGTTCAACGAGCAGGAGGAACAGGCCCTCCGCCGGCAGATCAGCACCTACGCCGGGATTCCCCTGGTCGCCTTCGTGTTCAACTTCCTGGACCAGCTCACCCACGGGCGCTCGGAGAGCCGGGTGCTCCGGGAGCTGGCGCCGGACGAGGCCGCCTTCCGCTCGGTGCTCGAGTCGTGGTTCACCCATTCCTCGCTGGCCGACGTGCTGAAGAGCGTGGCCGGCCAGGACGCCACCGTGATCCTCACCAGCGACCACGGGGCGGTCCAGGCCCGGCGCTCCACCCTCGTCTACGGGAACCGGGAGACCAGCACCAACCTCCGCCACAAGCACGGGGTGAACCTGCGCGGCGAGGACAAGGAAGCGATCCTGATCAGGAAGCCGGAGGAGTGGGGGCTCCCCGACGACTTCCTCAACAAGAACTACATACTGGCCCGGGAGGACTTCTACTTCGTCTATCCGACGAACTTCCACGAGTACGAACGGCTCTACAAGAACTCCTTCCAGCACGGCGGCGTGACCATGGAGGAGATGATTCTCCCGTGCGCGATCCTCAAGCCGCGCTAGAGGCGGCCTTCCGCCTGGACAGCGAGGGCGAGGACCGCACCGAGGCCGCGGGCGAGGCCTGGGGCCGCGCGCTCCGTGGCGGTGAGGTGCTCCTCCTCACCGGAGAGCTGGGGGCGGGGAAGACCGCCCTGGTCCGCGGCCTGGGCCGGGGCCTGGGCGTAGTCCACGGCGTGAAGAGCCCCACCTTCGCCATCCTCCTCAGCTATCCCGGCCGCCTGCGGCTCCATCACGTCGACCTGTACCGGGTGAACGACGGCGCCGACGTGGAGGAGCTGGGCCTGGAGGACCTCGTGGAGGCGGGGTCGGTGCTGGTGGTGGAGTGGGGGGAGCGGATGGGGGCCTCGGCCCCGCCCGGCGCCATCCGCATCCGCCTGGACGACCTGGGCGGCGACCGCCGCCGGCTGGAGGTGGCCGGCCCCGGTGAGCCGGTGGCCCGGCTGGCCCGGGCGGTGGGCGCGGTTCCCGGCCCGGGTCCGGGCGGGGAGCCTCGGTGACGCGCCCCCCGGTGGTGCTGGCGGTGGACACCGCCGCCGCCCGCGGCGGGGTGGCCCTGGGCTCCGACGGCCCCCCCACGGCCGTGCGCGACCTGGGCGAGCGCGGCCGCCACGCCGAGGCGGTGGTGCCGGCCATGCTCGAGGTCCTGGAGGAGGCGGGGCTGGGGTGGTCCGACCTCGATCTCCTGGTGGTGGGAGTGGGCCCGGGCTCCTTCACCGGGATCCGGGTGGGGGTGGCGGCGGTGCTGGGAGTGGCCGAGGCCCGGAACCTGCCCGCCCACGGCGCCGGCTGTCTCGACATCACCGCCCGCGCCTGCTACGATGCAACGTCACCCGCCATAGGGGCTTACATCGTTTCCGTCGCCGACGTGAGGCGGGGGGAGGTGGTGATCGGGTCCTACCGGGTGGCCGGCGATGGGCCGGAGGCGACGGCGCCGGAACGCCTGGTCCCGGTGTCCGAACCGGGGCCCGAGCCTCCTCCGGGGGCCCGGGTGGCGGGAGACGGAGCGTCCCTGGTCTGGCCCGGCGCCGGGTTCGAGCGCTGGGTGCCCTCGGGAACCGAACGGGCGGCGGCCGCGGTGCGGCTGGGCGTCCGGGCGCTGGCCGAAGGCGGGCTGTCCCCGCCGGTGCCGCGCTACGCGCGGGCGGCCGACGCGCGGCCGCGCCGATCGTGAGCGCGGTCCTGACCCGCCGCATGCGGGGGTCGGACGTGGACACGGTGGCGCGCCTGGAGCGGGAGATCTTTCCCGATCCCTGGGCCGCCTCGGCGTTCCGGCACGAGACGGAGGGGGAGGAGGGGTCCTGGCCCCGGGTCGCGGTGGACGCGGCCAACGGGGAGATCCTGGCCTACATGGTGGCCTGGTTCGTGGCCGACGAGGCCCACCTGGCCAACGTGGCTGTGGCCCCCTGGGCCCGCCGGCGGGGGCTGGCCCAGCGATTGGTGGCGGAACTCCTGGAGGAGGCCCGGCGGCGCAAGGTGCGCCTGGTCCTCCTGGAGGTGCGGCGGTCCAACACGGCGGCCCAGGCGCTGTATCGGAACAACGGCTTCTACACCATCGACGTGCGGGCCGGCTACTATCGCGACAATCGGGAGGACGCCCTGGTCATGATCAAGCCGATGAACGACGCCGGCCGCATCCCGCCCCGGGAGGGCGAGGACGCCTGATGTCCTGGCTGAAACGCGAGAACACCCGCCCCCAGGGCGGCGGCAACTCCCGGGAGCTCCCCGACGGCCTGTGGGTCAAGTGCGAGGGCTGCGGGGAGATCCTCTATTTCAAGGAACTGGAGCGGAACCTCCACGTCTGCCCCAAGTGCGGGCACCATTTCCGCATCAGCGCCCGCCGCTACGCCGAGATCCTCCTCGACCCCGACAGCTTCGACGAGACCGACCGCGAGGTGGTCTCCGTCGATCCCCTGGGGTTCAAGGATTCCAAGCGCTACATCGACCGCCTGGCCGAGGCCCGGCAGAAGACCGGCCTGGGGGACGCCATCCTCACCGGCACCGGACTCCTGGAAGGGATGCCGGTGGTGCTGGGGGCCATGGACTTCAGCTTCATCGGCGGGAGCATGGCCAGCGCGGTGGGGGAGAAGATCGCCCGGGCCGCGCGGCGGAGCCTCGACGGGCGCGCCCCCCTGATCATCGTGACCGCCTCCGGCGGGGCCCGGATGATGGAGGGGATCCTCTCCCTCATGCAGATGGCCAAGACCAGCGTGATGCTGGCCCGGATGAAGGACGAACGGGTGCCCTACATCGCCGTCCTCACCAACCCCACCACCGGGGGGGTGACGGCCAGCTTCGCCCAGCTGGGGGACGTGATCCTGGCCGAGCCGGGAGCGCTGATCGGCTTCGCCGGCCCGCGGGTCATCCGGGAGACGGTGGCCCAGGAGCTGCCCCCGGGCTTCCAGCGGGCGGAGTTCCTGCTCGAGCACGGGTTCGTGGACCGGATCACCCCCCGGGCCGAGCTCCGGTCCACCGTGGCCGGGGTGCTCCGGGTGTTCGCCGACGGGCTTCGCGGGGTTCCCGGCCGGGAGCTGGCCCCGCCGCGCGATGCAGACGCCTCCGGCGGCGGCGCGGGTTCCGGCGGCGGGGACGATTCCAACTCCAGTCAACCGTAGGAGGGGCAACGTGGCAGGGGTTCGTTTCGAGAGCGTGACCAAGGTCTACCCCGGCGGGGTGACGGCGGTGAAGGAAGCCGACCTCGAGGTCCAGGACAAGGAGCTCATGGTGCTGGTCGGCCCCTCCGGCTGCGGCAAGTCCACCCTGCTCCGGATGGTGGCCGGCCTGGAGGAGATCACCTCGGGCAGGCTCTACATCGGGGACCGGATGGTCAACGACGTCCCTCCCAAGGACCGGGACATCGCCATGGTGTTCCAGTCCTATGCCCTCTATCCCCACATGACCGTGCGGGACAACATGGGCTTCGGGCTCAAGCTCCGCAAGTTCAAGAAGGAGGAGATCAACGTCCGGGTGGAGAAGGCGGCCGACCTCCTGGGGCTGACCCCCTACCTGGACCGGAAGCCCAAGGCCCTTTCCGGCGGGCAGCGCCAGCGGGTGGCCCTGGGCCGGGCCATCGTGCGCCAGCCCGCGGTGTTCCTCTTCGACGAGCCCCTTTCCAACCTCGACGCCGCCCTGCGGGTGCAGATGCGGACCGAGATCTCCAAGCTCCACCGGGACCTGGACGCCACCATGATCTACGTCACCCACGACCAGGTGGAGGCCATGACCATGGCCGACCGGATCGCGGTGGTGAAGGACGGGATCCTCCAGCAGGTGGCCCCGCCCCTCACCCTCTACAACGAGCCGGTGAACCGGTTCGTGGCCTCGTTCATCGGTTCCCCGGCCATGAACTTCGTGGAGGGGAAGGTGGAGTCCGGGACCTTCCGCGCCCCCGGGTTCACCGTGCCCCTCTCGGAGCGGCTGGCCGCGGCCCGGGGCCGGGACGGGGAGGCGGTGCTGGGCATCCGTCCCGAGGACCTGAACCTGGCCGGCGAGGCCGGCGACGGCGGGGCGGGGCCGGGGGAGGTGGTGGTGGCGGCCCGGGTGGTGGAGCCCATGGGCCACGAGATCTTCCTCCACGGCGAGGCCGAGTCGGGGCCGATGCTGGCCCGGATCGGGCCCGAGACCGTGCCCCGGGTGGGCACGCGCTACCGCCTGGCCGTGAACTCCGCCCGCGCCCACCTCTTCGACCGCGAGAGCGGCCGGAGCCTCCTGCACGAGCAGTCGGTCCCGGCGGAGGCCTGACCGGTGGCCGTGCATCGCATCCTTGCCGCCGACGTGGGGGGGACCGGGATCAAGCTGGCCGCGGTGGAGATCGGGGACGAGCCCGAGATCGTGGCCGACGAGGCCATCCACGGCCATGCCGACCGCGACCGGGACGAGGTCCTGGAGGAGATGTCGGACAAGCTGGATGCGCTCCGGGAGGAGGCGGGGTGGGACTCCGCCGAGGGCCTGGGGGTGGGGTGTGCGGGCCTCATCAGCCGCGACCGGGGCATGGTGCAGTTCTCCCCCAACCTCCCGAGGTGGGAGAAGTTCCCCCTGGGCGAGGAGCTGGGCAAGCGGCTGGATCTGCCCGTGCGGGTGGACAACGACGTCAACACCTTCGCCCTGGCCGAGTGGATGTGGGGCGCGGGCCGGGGGGCCCGGAACGTGGTCTTCCTGACCCTGGGCACCGGCATCGGCTCCGGGATCATCGTGGACGGGAAGCTGCTCCGCGGCGCCCACGGGTTCGCCGGCGAGCCCGGCCACGCCACCCTGGTCCTGGACGGGATCGACTGCCCCTGCGGGAACCGGGGCTGCGCCGAGCGGTACGTGGGGAACAGGGATATCGTGCAGGCGGCCCGGCGCCATCCCGGCTTCGAGTCGGATCCCCGGCTCTCCGGGGCCGACCCCCTCACCCCCGAGGTTCTCACCGAGGCGGCGCACGCCGGCAGCCAGGTCGCCCAGGCGGTCATGACCGACGTCGGGCACGCCCTGGGAGGACTCCTGGTGACCCTGGTGAACATCTTCGACCCGGAGCGGGTGGTGATCGGGGGTGGCGTGGCCCAGGCCGGGGATCTCCTCTTCGGACCCGCCCGGGAACACCTGTCGCAGCGCTCCCTGGTGGCGCGGCAGTCCCGGCCTCCGGTGCTCGCCGCGGGCCTCGGCATCCACGGTGGACTCATGGGCTCGGCGGCGCTCCTCCTGGAGGACTCGACCGCGTCCGACGGTTGAAATGACCGCCACCGCCGGTCTCCGGGCCCGACTCGCCGGGACCCTGATCCTGCTCGCCGCCGGCCTGGGGGGGTGCGCCTGGTTCCAGCCGCCGCCGGCCGGTCCCACCGCCGCCCGCGGGCCGGGCACCGACTCCCTGACCGCGGCTCCGCAGCGCACCTCCCGGCCCATCTCCATGCATCCGGGGCGGCCGGACAGCGCCGCCGCCCTGGCCGACAGCCTGGTCCGGGCCGACCGCGCGGGCGCGGCGGCCCAGGCCGCCGCCGATACCGGGTTGGCTCCCGCGGACACCTCGGGGCCGGCGCCGGCGCCGCCGGACACCTCCGGGACGGCCTCGGCGGGAGCGGACACCGCGGCCGCGGGCGGAGCGCCCGGCCCGGGGCGGCGGGGGAGACTCCCGGTCTCCCGGACCGAACCGCCGCCTCCGCCCCAGCCCCGGACCTGGAACATCACCGGGGACAGCCTGGTGGCGGTGGAGGGGAGCGGGGGCCAGGTCATCGACATCCCCCACCCCTACATCACCCAGAAGGACCTGGTCATCGCCGCCCCCCACGGGACCTGGCTGGTGGACTCCCAGCAGGTGAATCTCACCGGGGGGGTGCAGTTCCACGACGAGTCGACCCAGGGCCACAGCGCCACCGCGACCTACTACGGGAACCGGGACGAGTTGCTCGCGCAGGGGGAGGTCCGGGTGGAGTCCCTGGCCGATTCGCTGATCCTGGAATCCCGGGAGGCGCGCTACGCCCGGTCCACCGACGTGATCCACATGACCGGGAACGTGCGCGGCCGCCGGGGCGCGCGCCGCTTCACCGCCGAGGCCGCGGATTGGGCCCGGGACCGGCGGGAGGTGGTGCTGACCGGCGACGTGCAGGTGGTGGATCCGGGCGAGGAGAGCACGGTGCGGGGGAACCGGCTAGTGTACGACCTGGACACCGACCGGGCCCGGGTGGAGGAGCGGCCGTCCCTGATCCTCTCCGGGGGGGCGTCGGGTCCGATCCGCATCGCCGGCGACCGCATGTGGCTGACCCCGGAGGGGAACGCCACCGTGGCCGGGGAGGTGCAGGTGGTGCGGGGCGGCGTGACCGCCACCGCCGACTCGGGGGCCTTCCTCAGCGACGACCGGGTGGCCTGGCTGTTCGGGGATCCCCGGGTGGAGGAGCGGGACGGCACCCTCACCGGCGACACCCTGCTCCTGCACTTCGACGAGGACCGGGTGCTCACCCACGCCGACGTGCACGGGGGCGCGGTGGTGACCTACAGCCCCGCCGACAGCCTGCGCGAGGGGGAGACCAGCATCGTGCGCGGGGATTCCCTCACCATGTACTTCGTGAACGACACCGCGGACCGGGCGGTGGTCTTCGGCCGCGCCAGCAGCACCTACCTCCCGTCCCCGAGCGACCGGGCCGCGGGGGCGGGGACCAACGCCGCCGAGGGGGACTCCATCACCATCTTCCTGGAGGAGGGGGAGGTGGACCGGGTCCTCATCACCGGCCAGGCCAAGGGGGTCTACACCTTCGGGGGCACGGAGGCCGACTCGGCCTCGGCGGAGCGGGAGATCCGGAGGCGGACGGGCCTCCCGGGGGCGCCGGACACCGCGGCCGCGGCGGCGCCGGACACCGCGGCCGGGGGGAAGCGGACACCCTGGTGGTGGGGGGCGGCCCCGGGCCCCCCGGTGGGGAGGCAGGCGCGGGCCCGGAGCGGGTGCTCTACCAGGGAAAGCAGGTGGAGTACGACGTGAACACCCGGGTGGTGGACCTCTCCGGAGACGTCCAGGTCGACTACGGGGCGCTCACCCTCACCGCGGGCAAGGTCCGCTTCTTCACCGACCGCCGCTACCTGGAGGCCTCGGAGGAGCCGGTGCTGGTGGAAAAGGAGGGCGGCGAGGAGCGCAAGGTGGTGGGTTCGGGCATGGACTACAACCTGAACTCCCGGGAGGGGACCATCGCCGGGGGCCGGACCCGGGCCGAGGACGGGTTCATCTACGCCGACCGCCTGCGCAAGATCGGCGAGGACCAGTTCCTGGCCCGGAACGGAAGCTACACCACCTGCGACAACATCGAGCACGGGGAGGAGCCGCACTACCACTTCACCAGCAAGCGGATGAGGATCTACCTCAAGGACAAGGTGGTGGCCAAGCCGGTCACCCTCTACATCCGCGACATCCCCGTGTTCGCGCTCCCCTTCTACGTGTTCTCCATCCGCAAGGGGCGGCAATCGGGGTTCCTGACCCCGGATTTCGACTTCGGGCTGGGGGGATCCACCGGACGGTTCTTCCGGAACCTGGGCTACTACTGGGCGGCCAGCCAGTACTACGACCTCACCGTGAGCACCCAGTACACCGAGGCCGATTCGCGCTTCGTGGGTACGGTGCAGGGCCGCTACGCCAAGCGCTACCTCATGGACGGGAACCTGAGCTTCTCCCGGACCCTGGGCCGGAGCAGCCAGTACGAGCTGAACGGCGCCCACAACATGACCCTGGGGAACTGGCGGCTCTCGGGGGTGGCCGAGTTCCGGAGTGCCTCCTTCCGCCAGCAGCAGCCGCTGACCGACAACGTGAACTACCGCCTGGACCGGGAGCTGCGCTCCAACCTCTCCCTCTCCCGGCGGTTCAGCGCCGCCAACCTCACCGTCACCGCCAGCCAGTACAAGGACCTGGCCGTGCAGCCCGGTGACGGTGTCGACGACGTGATCCGGCGCGAGCAGCTCCCCAACTACAGCTTCAGCCTCAACTCCTTCAACCTGGGCCGGCGGCCCGACGCCCAGGGAGAGGGCGGGGTGCGGCCCTGGCTGTCCAGCACCCGGGTGAGCTTCAGCTCCTCGGGGGGGACCACCTACGAGGAGCGGGAGACCACCACCTACGTGAACGCGGACACCGTGGCCGGGACTCCCGCCGACACCCTCTACGGGACCACCTCCGACCGCTCCAGCCGGGCCACGCATCGTCTCACCGTCACCGACAGCCGGAAGCTCCTCGGCGCCTTCGACTTCATTCCCTCGGTGACCCTGACCGAGTACTGGGTGGACCGGGAGTTCTCGGCCGCCGACACCACCCGCGGCTTCCGCCGGGCCGCGGTGTGGTCGGCGGGCCTGGGCACCGGCACCACCCTCTACGGCACCTTCCCCGGGCTGGGTCCGGTGGAGGGGCTCCGGCACGTGTTCCAGCCCAGCGTCTCCCTCAACTTCCAGCCCGAGTTCCGGGGGCTGTCCTACCGGGACACCCTGTTCACCCGGACCTCCTCCGGCACCGACACCAGCCTGGTGCGCCGGAACCGGTTCCCGGGGGTGGGCGCCACCAAGCAGGAGTACCTCCGGTTCAGCGTCCGGAACGCGCTCAAGGCCAAGGTCCGGGGCGGGGAGACGGTGCGCCGGCTGGACCTCCTCAACTGGGACCTCTCCAGCAGCTACAACCTCCTGGCCGCGGAGCAGGGGACCCGGGCCTGGAGCGCGGTCACTTCCAACCTGGACCTCACCCGGATCCTGGGCGTGGACGTGAGCTTCCACTCCACCCACGATCCGTACCACGGGCTGGCCATGGACAACTTCCAGACCACGGCCGGGTTCGGGCTCGGCGGCGTGCTTCCCGGCCAGGACTCGGGGGAGCCGGTGGCGGTCACCGAGCAGGACCGGGGGGTGAACTGGGACCGGCTGGGGGCGAACCTGGCCCCCAGCGCCCTCAACCAGGTCGGGTCCCAGCCCGCCGGGTCCGAGGCCCTGAGCTGGAACGCCCGGTTCGGGCTCTCCTACACCGGGTCCCGGGACTTCGCCGGGATCATGTCCACCGCCACCACCCTCCGCAGCTCGGCCTCGGTGCAGATCACCAGGAACTGGGGGGTGAGCTACGACAACACCTGGGACCTCACCGAGGGCCGGATCACCCAGGAGACGGTGAGCCTCCGCCGCGACCTCCATTGCTGGGAGGCCATGTTCACCCGCACCCGGCTCTTCGACGAGAACGCCTTCTACTTCCGGATCAACGTCAAGTCGATGCCGGACATCAAGTACGAGCAGGGGCAGCGGAGCGATACCGGGTTCGGGGCGCTGGGGAGCCTCCTGCCCTGATCACCGGCCGGGCCCGGGCCCGCCCGGGGCCCCCGTGGCCGTCCCCCCGAGGCCCCGGAGGGGGTGCAAAAGAGCGGAATGCGCCGCCCGAAAGCGCGGTAACCAGGAGGGTTGTCGGAGTTTCCGACACCCATGCTATACTCCCCGTTTGTGGCCGCGCCTGCACCCCCATGCGGCGGGTCGGAAGCATCCATAGACCACGCCCCCCTGAGGAGAGGTCGATGAAACTCTGGCGTAAGTTCTTGTGGTTCGGCACGTTGGCCGGACTGTCCACCGCGCTCCTGCTGGTGCTGCCGGCGTCCAAAGGCGAAGGAACTTCGGACAAGACCATCCGGATCATGGGCACCTCGTCCATCAACGGCGAAACCTCGCCCTGTGGGTGACACAAGAAGCAGATGGGCGGGTTCGCCCGGAGGGCGACCTTACTGAAGAAGGAAGCGGTCGACGGCACTCCCAGCATCCTGGTGGACGCCGGCGACTTCGCGGAAGACAAGGATTTCGATGCCTGGGGCAAGACCCAGTTCATCTTCGACATGATGGCCCGTTTGGGGTACAACGCGGTCACTCCCGGTGAGCGCGAGCTTCTGGAAGGGCTCCAGCCCCTGAAGGACATGTATTCCAAGCACTCCGACGTGAAGGTGGTTTCGGCCAACCTCCAGGACAAGTCCGGACAGCGCATCTTCCCCGAGTACGCGATCCTCGACCGGAACGGGGTGAAGATCGGCGTGACCGGAGTGACCGGGAGCTCCTTCTACAACTTCAACGTCACCCGGGGCATCCAGAAGAAGGACGACTTCCAGTTCGAGGACTCCGAGGCCGCCCTGAAGCGGGTGGTTCCCGAACTCCGGAAGAAGGCGGACGTGGTGGTGGTCCTGCTCCACGAGGGCCCCGGCGACGCCAAGCGCATCGCCGACGAGGTCCCGGGGATGGACGTGGTCCTGGTCGGCCACAACCCCGGCTACATGTTCAATCCGGACCGCACCGGGCAGACCCTGCTCCTGCGTCCCGGCACCCGGGGACAGTACCTGTCCGTGCTCGACCTGACCCTGGACGCCCAGAACCAGATCGTGGACTACAACGGCGAAGGCAAGCCCCTCGGGGACGCGGTGGCCAAGGATCCCGACACCGACGCCATCGTGACCAAGTGGGAGAAGGACTGGGAGAACCGGAAGTCCGAGGACAAGCGGAAGGCGGCGGCCAAGGCGGCGGTCATCCAGGGCACCGAGAAGTACGTGGGTGCCGAGACCTGCGCCCGGTGCCACAGCGAGATCTACACCGCCTGGGCCAAGACCCCGCACGCCAAGGCCTTCCAGACCCTGGTGGACGCCAAGAAGCAGAACGTGGCCGAGTGCGTGGAGTGCCACGTGACCGGCTACGGGGAGCCCACCGGGTACGATTTCAGCGTCAAGGCGGACGAGGCCAAGCAGACCGCGGTCACCACCGACCAGGCGGAGATGCGGAACGTGCAGTGCGAGAGCTGCCACGGGATGGGCACCTTCCACGGCACCTCGGCCATGGTCAAGATGCCCACCGAGGCCACCTGCCAGAACTGTCACACCGGTGACTTTGCCAAGGACTTCGACTTCGCCGCCGCGGTGAAGAAGGTCCACTGATCGACGGCTGACCGGTCCGGCCCGCTTCCAGGGGAGCGGGGCCGGGCCCGACGAGGATTCGACGCCCCTCCGGCCCCGCCGGGGGGGCGTCGTGCTTGACCGGGGGAGGGGCCCCCTTTACCGTTAGCCGGCCGCGGGCCGGGGCGAAGGGCGACCCCCCCCCGGCGGAACTCGCCGCTCCCGCGGTCCTCCGGGAGGCGGCGGCAGGACGCGCGAACGCCCGCGGGCCGCCGCGCCGAGGAGGCACCATGGGATTCTCCACCGACGCGATTCACGCCGGCCAGACACCCGATCCCACCACCGGGGCGGTGATGGTCCCCATCTACCAGACCTCCACCTACGTCCAGGAGGGGGTGGGGAAGCACAAGGGCTACGAGTACGCACGGACCCAGAACCCCACCCGGGAAGCCTGGGAGCGCAACGTGGCCGTGCTGGAGAAGGGGAAGCACGGGGTGGCCTTCGCCAGCGGTCTCGCCGCCATCCACGCCGTGATGCAGCTCTTCCCCGAGGGCAGCCACGTCCTGCTGGGGGACAACCTCTACGGGGGCACCTACCGCCTGCTGGACCGGGTGATGAACCCCATGGGCACCTCCTTCGACACCGTGGCCACCCGGGATCCGGCCACGGTGGAGGCGGCGATCCGGCCCGACACCAAGGTGCTCCTGATCGAGACCCCGTCCAACCCGGTCATGGGGCTCACCGACATCGAGGCGGTGGCCGCGGTCTGCCGCCGGCGCGGCGTGCTCCTGGCCGTGGACAACACCTTCATGAGCCCGTACTTCCAGAACCCCCTGGAGCTGGGCGCGGACCTCGTGGTGCACTCCACCACCAAGTACCTGAACGGCCACAGCGACATGGTCGGGGGGGTGGTGGCGGTCCGGGACGACGGGCTGGCCGAGCGGCTCCGGTTCCTCCAGAACGCGGCCGGAGCGGTTCCCGGACCTTTCGACTGCTGGTTGGCCCTGCGGGGGGTGAAGACCCTCGCCCTGCGCATGGAGCGCCACAACGCCAACGCGCTGAGGATCGCGGAGTTCCTGGCCGGGCACGCCGGCGTGGACCGGGTGATCTACCCCGGCCTGGAGTCCCATCCCCAGCACGACCTGGCCCGCCGGCAGATGCGGGGGTTCGGAGGCATGGTTTCGGCCGACGTGGGGAGCCTGGACGAGGCCAAACGGGTGCTCCCCCGGTTCAAGCTCTTCGCCCTGGCCGAGAGCCTGGGCGGGGTGGAGAGCCTGGTCTCCCACCCGGCCTCCATGACCCACGCCGCCGTTCCCGCCGGAGAGCGGGCCCGGGTCGGCCTCACCGACGGGCTGATCCGGTTCTCGGTCGGGTGCGAAGACGTCGACGATCTGATCGCCGACATCCGAGGCGCCCTGGGCTAGGACGGTGGCCCCAACCCCGGCCGGGGTGACCGGCCGGGGAACGCGAAAGGAGGCGTCATGGACCGGGTTCCCCGCCCCCTCATCGAGGGCGTCAAGGACGACCTCCTCCCCCTGGTGGAGGAGCGCCGGGACGCCGCCATCAAGACCGTCCTCCTGAACCTCCATCCCGCCGACATCGCCGCCCTCATCGCCAACCTGGACGACGAGGAGGACCAGCGCTACCTGTTCGGCCTGGTCTCCGACCCCGAGGTGGCCTCGGCGGTGCTCACCGAGCTGCCGTCGCCGATCCTCGAGCACGTGATCGCCGAGCTTCCCCACCACGAGCTGGCCGACCTGGTGGAGGAGATGGACTCGGACGACGCCGCCGACCTGGTCCAGGGTCTGCCCGACGAGCTGGCCACCAAGGTCCTCATGGGCATCGAGCCCGAGGAGCTGGCCGCCATGCGCCCCCTCCTCATCTACGAGGAGGACAGCGCCGGCGGCATCATGGCCACCGAGGTCCTCACCGTCCCTCTGGGGGGCACGGTGGGGGACGCCCGGGACGCGGTGCGCGCGCAGAGCGAGGACCTCGACCCCTTCTTCTTCGTCTACGTGGTGGACCGGGACGGGAAGCTGCGGGGTTCGCTCTCCCTCAAGGAGCTGGTGCTCCGGCACTCGTCCACGCCGGTGGCCGAGACCATGAACCCGGACCCGGTCCGGGTCCCCCCGGAACTGGACCAGGAGGAGGTGGCCGACATCTTCCGCCGCTACGACCTGTTCGCGGTGCCGGTGGTCGATGCCGACGGGGTGCTCCTGGGCCGGATCACCGTCGACGACGTGGTCGACGTCATGAGGGAGGAGGCCGAGGAGGACATCGCCCGCATGGCGGGTACGGTGGGGGAGGAGTTCGACGAGTCCTCGGTGCGCCGGATCGCCTTTCTCCGCCTGCCCTGGCTCATCACCAGCCTCTTCGGCGGGCTCCTGGCCGGAGCGGTGCTGCGGCACTTCAGCGGGAGCCTGTCCGGGGTAATCGTGTTCCTGGTCGTGTTCGTGCCCGTGATCACGGCCATGGGCGGGAACGCGGGCAGCCAGGCCGCGGTGACCATGGTCCGGCGGTTGGCCGTACGCAGGCTGCGGGGCCGGGACATCCTGAGCGTGGTCCTCCGCGAGGCCCGGGTGGGCATGCTCCTGGGGCTGATGTGCGGGGTCATCGTGGGCCTGGTGGCCTTCGTGTGGCGGGATCAGCAGTGGTTCTACGGGGTGGTGGTGGGGGTGGCCATGAACTGCGCGGTCCTGGTCGCGGCCACCATGGGAGCCCTGGTGCCTCTCGCCTTCCACCGGATCCGGGTGGATCCCGCCATCGCCACCGGTCCCTTCGTCTCCATGTCGAACGACGTGGTGGGCCTCTTCATCTACTTCGGGCTGGCCACGTTGCTCCTGCACATGGGCGGGCAGGCCCTCCCCTGACCCGGTTCCGGCTCATGTCACACCGTAGTTTCTTGACGATCCGCGCCGTTCCGGCACGGGCGGGCCGCCCGGGCCTTACGTTCAGGGTCCCACTCGACCCCGGACCGGGCTGGGCATGAATCCGCTTCCTGAGCCGCGAAGAAAGTTGCCATCGGAACCGGGCGTTCCCGGGAACTGCGAAGGCATTGCACCGAACCGGATGCTACTCGAATCCACATCCGTCAACGTGAAAAGGACCTTTCCAGTATCTGGATGGCTACCCGGGCGGCGGGTCCGGGTCCGGTCCGGGCGGGCGCGCTCCCGGGACTCCGATTCGGGTAGACTGGGTCGGTCATGACCGGCCGTCCTCCCTCCGCGCCCAGCTCCCTCGTGAACCCCCCGGGACCTCCGCCGCCGGCCCGCCTTACCGGACGCGAGATCCTGATTCTCTTCCTCCCCTTGGCCGCCACCAGCACCATGATGTCGGTGTCCACCCCCATCATCAATTCCGGGTTGGCCCGGATGTCCGATCCGGAGAAGAACCTGGCCGCCTTCGGATTGGCCTTCGCGCTCAGCATCCTCCTGGAGAGCCCGGTGTTCGCCCTCCAGCAGGCCATCGTGGCCTGGTACGGCGGGACCGGCCGGGTCCGGCCCTACGTGGGCTTTGCCCTCGGCCTGGGCCTCATGATGCTGGGGTGGGAGGCGGTCATCGCCTTCAGCCCCGCCGCCCCCTTCATCTTCCGCAAGCTCATGGGAGCCTCCCCGGAGCTCACCGGGCCGGCGGTCGAGGCCCTGCGCGTCTCCATCCTGTTTCCACCCCTGGTGGCGGTACGGAGCGCCTTCCAGGCCGTGCTCATCGGGCGGCGGAGCGCCGGTCCCATCGCCTGGGGGACCTCGATCCGTCTCGTCTTCCTGGCCCTCACCGTCTTCCTGGTCGCCCCCCACCTTCCCCTGGGGGGCCCGGCGGCGGGCATGGCCGCCCTGGCCGGGGGGGTGTTCATGGAGACGGTGTACGTGGCCGTGGCCATGAACCGGGTTCCCGAGAAGGGGTTCGTTCCCTCGCCGGCGGAGAAGGTGGGTCGCAACCTCCGCGGACGCATCGGCTTCCTGATTCCCCTGGCCTGGACCATGACCCTGGGAACCCTGACCAACCCGCTCATCAACGCCTTCCTGGCCCGGACCCGCGACCCCGAGACCGCATTGGCCGTCTACACCGTGGTGGCGTCGCTGATCTGGTTCATGGCCAGCTCGGTGCTCCGCTACTCCACCGTGACCATCGCCCTGGGCACGGACCGGAAGAACCTCCGGATCCTCAAGGGCTTCCTGTGGAAGTTCGTGGGGGGGGTGTGCGTGGCGGTGCTGCTGGTGACCCTGACTCCCGCCGCCGACCTCCTCCTGCGGCGGGTGATCGGCCTGAGCCCGGACCTGGCTTCCCGGGCCCGGCTCCCCCTGGCCCTGCTCTCGCTCCAGCCCCTGGTGGCCGGCTTCATCGCCTACAACCAGGGGGTGCTGACCCGCCTGGCCCGGACCAAGGCGGTGGGGCTGGGCTCGGTGAGCCGGATGGTGGCCATCCTGGGCCTGGGGGCACTCGGCCTGGCTCTGGGCGTGCGGGGAGGCCTCCTGGGCGGGATGCTCCTGGGGGCCGCCTTCATCGCCGAGCTGGTGACCTTGATCGGCGTCCGGAGCTGGCTCCGCGCCCGTGCCCGGTCCCGCAAGCCCTTGGCCGCCAACGCCGCAGGGCTTGAGCCTCCCCCTTCCGCCCGGTAAACTCGGGTGGCTTTTCGCGGGAAAGGAGTCCCCACCTCGTGCGCGCTTTCGTGATCATCCTGCTCGCCTCCCTCCTGGCCGTCGTTCTCCAGGTCCTCGGCACCCTGCACCCCGGCCCGTCCAACTGGGGCGTGCACCACTACGCGTACCTTCCGGGGGGATGGCTGGCCGCGGGCGCCCTGGCCGGGCTGGTCGTCTTCCTGCTGGGATGGTCGGGGGGACCGGGCGTGAACCGGATCCGGATTCCGGCCGCGCCCCTGGCCGGGCTGGTCGCGGTGGCCGGAGGGGCGCTCTTCTGGGGTCTGAGGGAGCGGGCCTACTTCATGGGGGACGGCGCCCTCTGGATCGAGGGTCTCAAGCGGGGACGCCTGGTCTGGCACGACGAACCCGCCTCCCTGGCCGGGGTGGCGGCCCTGAACCGGGCGGTGGGCTCGCCGGACCCGGGGGTCACCTTCGCCCTGGTCAGCGTGGTCTGCGGCGTGATCTTCCTCGTGCTCGCCCTCGTCTTCGCCCGGCTGGTGACCGACCGGCCCTGGGCCCGGACCCTGATCTTCGGCCTGGCCGTTCTCTCCGGTTACACCCGGCTCTTCTACGGCTACGTCGAGACCTACCCCATCCTCGCCGTCCTGGTCTTGGCCTACCTGGTCGCGCTAACCGCGTGGCTCCGGGGACGGGGCGCGCTCTGGCCGGCGGTGCTGCTGGCCTCGGTGGCGCCGGTGTTCCACGTGACCGCCGTCTTTCTCCTCCCGTCCCTGGCCTACGCGCTCTGGGTAGGTCCCGTGCGCGGGGAGGCGGGGACCGGCCCCTCCCGGGGGGCCCGGCTTCTCGCCCTGCTGGCTCCGGCGGTGGTCCTGGTGGCGGGAGTGGCGGCCATGGGCCTCCGCCCCGGCACCCTGAGCACCATCTACGCCGACTACCTGGGCAAGTTCCTGCCCCTGGGCGGCCCCCTGGAGCACCGGGTTCCCTACTCCCTGCTCAGCGCCGCCCATCTGAGCGACTTCTTCCAGGAGCAGATGCTGCTGGGGCCCTTCGGCGCCCCGCTCGCCCTGGCCCTCCTGGTGTTCGGCGCCCGAGGCCGCCTCGGCCGCGAGGGGGGACTGCTGCTCTGGGCCGGGCTTCCCTGGTGGGCGTTCTCGTTCTTGTTCAACCGCGAGATCGGCGCCGCCCGGGACTGGGACCTCTTCTCCGTGGCCGCCATCCCGCTGGTGCTGGCCACCGCGGTCATGCTGGCCCGGGTGGACTGGGGCGCCTCCCGGCCCCGGCTGGCCGGAGCGGCCACCGGGCTCCTCCTGGGGGCCTCGGTGTTCCACACCCTGCCCTGGGTGAGCCTGGACGCCGAGCCCGAGCGCGCCATGACCCACTTCGCGGGCCTCTACGGTCCCGGAAGCGGGGCGTCCCCCTTCGCCCGGTCCTACGCCTTCGAGGAGATCGCCAGCTGGTACCTGGAGCGGGGCGAGGCGGAGAGCGCGCTGGCCGCGTACCGGGAATCCGCCCTCGCCGACACCCTCAACGTGCGTTCGGCAGGCAACGAGGCCTCGATGCTCATCAACCTGGGCCGGCCGGAAGAAGCCCTGGAAGCGCTGGCCCCGGCGGTGGCGCGGAAGCCCGGAAACGAGGTGCTGCGCCTGCACCGGGGCAACGCCTACCGGGATCTCCGGCGGCTGGACGACGCGGGGGCGGAATACGAGAAGGCGCTGGAGCTGAACCCCGACTTCCTCCAGGCCTACCTGGGCCTGGCCTACATCCAACGCCAGCTCGGGAATCTGGCCCAGGCGGAATCCACCCTGGTCCGGGCCCAGGCCCGGTTCCCGGAGGATGCCGACGTCAAGTCCGGCCTGGCCCTGGTCCGGGAGGCCCAGGGGGATCCGGCCTCGGCGGCGGCCGCCTACCGGGAGGCCCTGGCCCGGAATCCCCGGGACGGGACCGCCGCCTTCAACCTGGGGCTGTTGCTGCTCAAGCTGGAGAAGCCGGCGGAGGCGGAGTCGGTGCTGACCCGCGCCACCCGGATCGACCCCGGGGACTTCGAGGCCTGGATCAATCTCGGGGTTTCGCGCGACCTGCAGAAGAAGCACGAGCAGGCCGAGGCCGCCTTCCGGAAGGCGATGGCGGTGGACCCCAAGCGCCCCGAACCCTACTTCAACCTGGGACGCGGGTACCTGGCCCGCGGCGACACCACCCGGGCGGTGGAGGTGCTCCGGGAGTACGCGGCCGTGGACAGCACCAGCCGGATGGGAACCCTGGCCCTGCGCCTTCTCTCCGCCATGGGAGCGCGGTAGGGTGGGGGGCCGGAGCCGTCCCGTCCGGAGCGGGTACGGCGGTGGAGGGGACGGGGGCGGGACGACCGGGGCTTCGGCGCGGCCGTGATCGCGCTCCGCATCGTCCTCCTGGTTCTCCTTCACCTGGCCGTGCTGGCCGGGATGGCGGCGGTGGTGCTGGGACTCTCGGGGAACTTCATCCTCCTCGGGCTGGCCCTGCTGGTGGCGGCGCTGGGCCACTTCGCCCATCTCTCCCTGGGGGCCTGGCTGGTCCTGCTCGGTCTGGCCGTCCTGGGGGAGGTCGTCGAGGCGCTGCTGGGAGTGGCCGTGGCCCGCGGGTTCGGCGCCACCCGATGGGGTATGATCGGGACCTTCATCGGCGGTCTGGCCGGAGCGGCGGTGGGGACCGCCTGGATTCCGCTCCTGGGATCGCTGGTGGGCGCGTTCGCCGGGGCCTTCGTGGGCGCCTTCGCGGGAGAGATCCTGGGCGGCCGCCGGGTGCCGGAGAGCGCCCGGGCGGGGACCGGCGCCTTCCTGGGCCGGGTGGCGGCCACCGCGTTCAAGCTCGGCATCGGCGCCGTCATCGCCTTCTTCACATTGAAAGCGGCCTACCCCCTGGTCTAGGGGAGCGAGTTCGGCGCACGGCCGCGCGGCAGGAACTCAAGGAGACGCAGCGACATGGTTCTGTTCGAGGACGTCCGGCGGAAGGTGCTGGGCAACGGTCTGGAGATCCTGGTCCGCGAGGACCACAGCGCCCCGGTGGTGGCCCTCAATTTCTTCGTGCGGGTGGGCTCGCTCAACGAGGACGACGCCATCGCCGGCTGGTCCCACGGGATCGAGCACATGCTGTTCAAGGGCACGGTTCGCCGGGGTCCCGGGGACATTGCCCGCGAGATCACCAACGCCGGGGGCGAGACCAACGCCGGCACCGGCTACGAGAGCACCAACTACTACATCACCCTCCCCTCCGAGAACTTCAGCGTCGCCCTCGACATCCACGCCGACGTGCTCGTGAACAGCACCTTCGACGAGTTCGAGCTCGAGAAGGAGCGCCAGGTCCTGATCAAGGAGAACGAGATGTACCGGGACCGGCCCAACGGGTACGGGTTCACCTGGGAGCATCTGCTCGCGGAGGCGTTCACCAACCACCGCTACCGGCGGCCCATCGGAGGTCCGGACGAAAACCTGCTCCGGGTGGGGCGGGAGGCCATCCTCGCCCACAAGGAGGCCTACTACGTGCCCAACAACATCACCTACGTGGTGGTGGGGGACGTGGACGCGGAGGAGGTATTCCGGGCCATGGAGGAGAAGCTCGGATCCTGGCCGCGGCGGGAACTGCGACCCGACGTATCGCCCCCGGAGCCGGCCCAGAACGTGTTCCGGTACCGGGAGACGGCGGGGGACGTGGAGAAGAGCTTCGTCAAGATCGGCTTCCACCTGCCTCCCGAGCTCCACCCCGACACCGACGCCCTCCTGGTGCTGGCCCACATCCTGGGCTCGGGGCGTTCGGGGCGCCTCTACCGGCGGGTGCGCGAGGATCAGGACCTCATCCTGGGCTCGGCGGTGCTGGACACCACCGGCCGGGAGCCGGGCTACCTGGTGGTGGAATTCACCGCCGAGGTGGAGAAGACCGGCGACGCCCTGGCCGCGGTGTTCTCGGAGATCCTCCGCTTCCAGGCCGAGCCGGCCACCGGAGCGGAGCTGGCCCGGACCCTGCGCACGCTGCGGAGCGACACCCTCCACACCCTGGAAACCATGGAGGGGCAGGCTTCGATGCTCGGGCACTTCGCCCTCCTCGGCGACTACAAGCTGGCCGGCGGCTACCTGGACCGACTGTCCCGGGTCTCCCCGGACCGGATCCAGGAGACCGCCCGCCGCTACCTGAACCTGGAACAGGCCACGGTCTACATCCACGCCCCGGCCGGGAAGCGGCCTCCGGCGCCCTCCCCCCGGGATCTCTACGACCGCCTGCGCATGGCGGTGGCGCCGGCGCTTCGGCAGAGCGAGCACAAGGCCAACGGGGTGCCGGCCGAGATCACCGTGCCCCATCCCTCCGGCCGTCCGCGGCGGGAGGTGGAGGCGGTGACCCTGGACACCGGGACCCGGGTGCTGCTCCAGGAGGACGGGCGGCTTCCGGTGGCCGCGCTGGCCGCCTTCCTGCCCGTGGGGAGCGGAAGCGAGGGGCCGGCCGAGGCCGGGCTGACCCGCTACACCCAGAACGGCATGCTGAAGGGAGCGGCGGGGCGGAGCGCGGCGGAGATCTCCGAGATCCTGGAGGGGATGGGCGCCCGGGTCCGCCCCTTCACCAGCCGCGACGTCTGCGGGTTCAGCCTGGGGGCGGTCCGCGACGACCTCGACCGGGCCCTGGAGCTCTTCGGCTCCGTCCTCGCCCGGCCCGACTTCCCCGAGGCGGCGGCGGAGAAGGACCGGAAGCGCACCCTGACCGAGCTGGCCTCCCTCCGCGACGACACCATGCAGTACACCCTGCTGGAGTACTACCGCCTCATGTTCCCGGGACACGCCTACGGCCGGCCGGTTCCGGGGACGGAGGAATCGGTGGCCGCCTTCACCGCCGGCCGCCAGCGGGAGTGGCACCGGCGGATCTACGACCCGGCCCGCATGGTCCTGAGCGTGGTGGGGGATTTCGACCGCGACGCGGTGCTCCGCCGCCTGGAGGGGATCATGAAGGATCTCCCCGGGTCGGGGGGGAGCGGCGCCTCGGCGGATCCCGTCCCGATCCCCACGAACCCGGTGCGCAAGGAGCTGCACAAGGCGGTGTCCCAGGCGGTGGTGGTGCTCGGCTATCCGGGGCCCCGGGTGGATTCCGGGGACCGCTACGCCCTGGACGTATGGAACGGCGTGCTCTCCGGAATGGGAAACCGGCTCTTCAGCCGGCTCCGGGACGAGAAACACCTGTGCTACTTCACCGGCGCCTTCGTGGCCCCGCTTCGCCTGGGGGGGACCCTGGGCGCCTACGTGGGCACCGGCCCGGAGCAGGTGGAGGAAGCCACCGAGGCCCTCCTGGCCGAGCTGGAGGCCGCGGTGCGGACCCCGGCCACCGAGGAGGAACTGGTCCGCTCCCGTAACAACCTGGCCGGCGGCTACCTCATCGACATGCAGTCGCGCATGGCCTGGGCCTCCACTTACGCCCGGGACGAGGTGCTCGGCCTGGGCTACGGCGAGGCGTTGCGTTACGTGGAGGAGATCCACCGGGTGACCGCGGAAGGGGCGCGGGAGGCGGCGGCCCGGTACGTGGACCCGTCCCGCCTGGCCGTGGCCGTGCTCCGCCCGGCCGGGGATTCGGTGACGGTGGAGGAGGGCGCGGGGGCCTAGGGCCCCTTCCGCGCCGGAGACCGGATGGGCGAACCACGTATCCGATCGGTCTGGGGACGGGTGATCCTGATCCTCGTCCTCTACGCCATCGTGGTCACCCTGTTCAGCGTGATCTACGTGGCCAGCACCGGGATCCTGGACCGGGTGGGGAGCCCCGCCGACCAGGCCGGGCTCCAGGCCGAGCTGGACCGGCTCACCCGGAGCACGCCGTTCATGACCGGCATGCTCCTGGGCCAGGCCGTGCTCGGCATCGTGGTGGTGCTGGCCGCGGCTCGCGGGGTGGACGACCGGCGGCTGGCCGAGCTGGGCATCGCCTGGAAGCGCCGTCCGGGCACGGGAACCCTGCGCTGGGGCCTCCTCCTGGGGACGGTGCTGGCCGCGGTGGCGGTGCTGTTCATCACCGCCGCGGGGCGGCGCCATCTTCGTCCGGAGTTCTTCGCGGAAGGCGGTTGGGTCTGGGCCGCGGCGACGGCGGGCACCCTGCTCCTCTCCGCGTTCATGGAGGAGTGGTTCTTCCGGGGCTACCTCTTCGTGAACCTGCGCGAGGAGTACACCGCGGGCCGGACCATCTTCCTGACCGCGCTCGCCTTCGCCTTCTTCCACGGCGCGAACCCGGGAGCGGGGTTCGTGGCCTGGATGAACATCGTGCTGGTGGGGGTGGTGATCGGCCAGCTCCGGGAGATCTCGGGAGGGCTCCGGATCCCGGTCGGCTTCCACGCGGGCTGGAACCTGACCGTGGGGATGATCCTCGGGGCCCAGCTCAGCGGACTCTCGCTTCCCTCGGCGATCCGGGTCTCCCTGATCGATCTGCCCCCCGCGTTGGGGGGCGGAGGCTTCGGACCCGAGGCCTCCCTGGTGGTCACGGTGCTGTTCGGAGGGATTGCGGTCCTGCTGGGACGGCGTATGATGCCGGCCGCGGGCGGCGATCCGGCCATCCGTTGAGCCTGGCGCCGGCGGGCTCCGGCCCGGCGAAAGCGGGAGGAGATCCAGGATGAAGCAAGGTGGTCGGCGAGGAATCCGGTGGGTCCGCGTCCTGGGCACGTTGGCGCTGGCGGCTCTGGCCGCGTGCGGGGGTGGAGACAAGAGCGCGCAGAAGCTCTTCGACCGGGGGGCGGCGCACTACGCGAAACGGGATTACGACCGGGCCATCGCCGACTTCCAGGAGGGCCTGAAGCTGGAACCCAACTCCGCCGTCGGGTACAACCTGCTCGGCATGGCCTACCGGTGGAAGTACAACACGGTCCGGGCCGGCGAATGGAAGGAGCGGGAGGTCGAGGCCTTCCGGCTCGCGGTGGCCGCGGACACCACCTTCTGGCCCGCCTACGTCAACCTCGGGGCGAGCCTCTACTACATGGGGAAGAAGCGCGAGGCGGCCCCCCTGTTCAACCGGGCCCTCGTTCTCAACCCCGACTTGCCCGACCGGGAAGAGCTGGAGAAGTTCATCCGGGAAGGGGGCGCGGAGCCGCCTCCCCTCCCCGCCGCCGCCGACAGCGCCGGGTCCTAGGCCCCGGGCCCGCTGCTCCGGGGCGTTGACGCGGTCCGCGGGATCCCGGTGGGCAGTCCGGACGCGGAAGGTCCCGGGCCGGCCCCCGGCTGGTCAGTGGTCTTTTAGATTGATTTTTATTCGATGATTCAGCATATCCCTGCCCTCATCTTCCGCACTCCCCGCGTGACCGATGAGGTGTCGGAGAATCTATCTGATTGATGTTGACAGGGGACCCGGATCCACTAGACTCCTTGCGCGACGAGGCGTGCGGCCTCGAGACGACGGGTGCGACCGTCATTGGGTTGTCTATTCCGCACGTTGAGTGGAATAACGTAGGCCCCCGACCCGTATTGTCTACGAATCGGGCCGGGTGACAACCCTGCCGTCCCCACGGGACGGCGCACCCGAAAGTATCGACTCCCCCGAGCCGGTACGTGGAGGGCAGCTCATTGACCTACCGCACGGCCCTGCAGGCCGCCATGCCTTGGCATGCGGATCGCAACCCCAGCCACGGGCGAAGACCCGGCTCCAGTCCACTCTAACCCCCGGAACCCTGTGGACTTGTCACGGCCGAAGCGCAGTGGGTGGCCTGCCCCGAAATTCCTACCGCCGAATTCCACGAATCCAAATCGCAACGCCAACAATGGATTACGGAATGCGGGAAAGTCTGGCGCAGCGCTTGCTCAATACCGGTCGTGGAGGCTTCCCCCTGACTGGAGGGCATGACAGATGCTGCGAGGACGGCTGATTTCCCCCTGCCGTATTGCCCCGGTGCTGCGTGTAGCCGGGCCGGCCTTGATGCTGGCTCTGTTCTTCCTGGCCGCGACCCCGGCCATGGTGTCCGTCGCCGGAGCGGCCCCGGACACCGGGCGCGGTCCCTTCATCGATCCCGCGGTCCGGGAACTCGTCCAGGGCGGACCCTTGGCCAAGGTGGCCCTGGCCGGCCGCGCCGCGGCCCTGGGCGATGAGGATCTGGTGCCGGTCTTCCTGGAGGGCGACTTTCCCGCCGGCCGGTTGGCCGAGCTGGGCATCCGGGCCGGTTCCCGGGCGGGTCGGATCCGGACCGCCGAGGTTCCGCGAGCGGCCCTCGGGGCCCTGCTCGCCGATCCCGACCTCCATCGGATCCAGCTCGGTCGCATGCTCGAGCCCATGTTGGACGAGAGCATCCCCGCCATCGGCGTCGACGCGATGTGGGGCGGCATTCCGCCCAACTTCACCGGCGACACCGGACAGAACGTGATCGTCGGCATCGTGGACACCGGGATCGACGTGAACCATGCCGATTTCAAGAAGATCGACGGCTCGGGGCAGACGCGGATCCTCTCCCTCTGGGATCAGACCAACGGTACCGCTCCACCCGCCGGCTTCACCTACGGGCGGGAGTGGACCGCGGCCGACATCAACGCCGGCCGGTGCACCCAGCTGGACCTGGACGGTCACGGGACCTTTCTGGCCAGCATCGCCGCCGGGAACGGCCAGGCCACCGGCAACGGCCAGGATGCCTACCAGTACATCGGGGTGGCTCCGCAGGCGGATCTGATGGTGGTGAAGACCATCGGCTACGACACCAACATCATCGATGCGGTGGACTACATCTTCCGGAAGGCCGACCAGCTGGGCAAGAACGCGGTGGTCTGCGTCGCCTACGGCACCGAGTCGGGATCCCACGACGGAGCCGATCCCATGGAGGAGGCGCTGAGCGCGCTGAGCGGTCCGGACCGTATCGTGGTGGTTCCCACCGGCAACAACGGCGACAAGCCCTACCACTCCCAGGCCATGGCCTCCCCGGGAGCGCCGGGCACCATGAGCTTCCACATCGAACCCTACCTGCCCGATCCGGGCAATCCCGAGGTGATCTGGCTGGAAGGCTGGTACGACGGCCGGACCAGCGCCTCGCTCACCGTGGTCACCCCCTCGGGGCAGCAGATCAACGTGGCCGAGGGGGGCGCGGGAGGCGGGGACACCCCGGACGGGTACGTCTCGGTGCAGATGGCCCAGTACGAGAACTCCCGGGGGGACAAGAAGATCCGGATCAACCTGGCCAAGACGAGCGCCAACCCGGTCGCCTCCGGGGACTGGCAGTTCCGGTTCAACTCGTCCACGCCGGGCGGGAAGTTCGACCTGTGGCTGACCTACAAGATCGGCGGCATGAGCGTCTTCGGGTTCGACCAGGGCATGTCCTACGACTGCACCCTCACCACCCCGTCGGCGGCGGACTCGGTCATCTCCGTGGGCGCCTACGTGACCAAGGCCCGGTGGACGGCCAAGAACGGGCAGGTGTACAGCTACGCCGGCTCGGTGGAGGGCGCCCTCTGTGCGTCCTCCGGGGCGGGGTGGCAGCGTGACGGAGACCAGTCGCCGGACATAACCGCGCCCGGGCAGGCCATCGGGGCGGCCAAGTCGGCCAACGCCTTCGTCTCGTCCCTGTACCTGCTCCCGGACGGGGTTCACCGCATCGACCGCGGCACCAGCGCCGCCGCCGCGCACGTCACCGGCAGCGTGGCCCTCCTCCTGGCCCAGGAAAGCTCCCCCGTGTCCGCGGCGGAGATGAAGTCCCGGCTCCGGAGCTATGGGCACAGCGACTCCTATACCGGTACGGTGCCGAATCCGGACTGGGGATTCGGCAAGCTGGATCTCACCGCTCCGACGGTCGGGGTGGGCGATGGAGGCCCCTTCATGGGGGGCCCCCGGTTCTCCTTCGCCCCCCCCTTCCCCAATCCCTCCCGGGCCCAGACGACCTTCGCCTTCGCGCTGGAAGCCACCGACCTGGTGGCCGCCTCCCGGCACCTCAGCCTGGAGATCTACGACGTCCAGGGCCGCCGGGTGGCCTCGCTGCCGGTGGCCACCGAGGCGGGTCCCCAGGAGGTGGCCTGGGACGGCCGGCGGGCCGGAGTGGAAGCGGCGAAGGGCATCTACTTCGCCCGGCTCCAGGTGGGCGGCCGGACCGTGGTGCAGAAGTTCATCCGCGTCCGCTGACCGGTCGGGGATCGGCCCGCAGGGAAAATGGCGAGGCCCCCGGAATCTCCGGGGGCCTTGCTCGTTCAGGAAGGGGAGGCGGGGGAGCCGGAGGGCTCCCCCGCCCCGGTTTACTGCGTCACCACCAGGCGCTGGGTGGTTTCCTCGTTACCCACCCGGAGCCGGTAGAAGTAGATCCCGGCGGGAACGCGGGCTCCCTCGGAGCTCCGGAGGTCCCAGCCGGTCTGGTAGTCGCCGGCGCTCCGCACGTCGGAGACCAGGGTGCGGACCAGCCGCCCGGCCACGGTGTAGATCGAGAGCTCGACCGAGCCCTGATCGTGGGTGCTGGGCACCCGGAACTGGATGAGCACGTCCCGGTCCCGCGTGGGGTTGGGGACGGCCCGGGCCAGCACCGCGTTCACGTTCCGGTCGAAGAACGACTGCTGGAGGTCGCCGGACGCGGGAGCCACACAGGCCTCCACGGTCCGGAACGGATCCTCGGAGCAGTCGGCGGCCAGGACGCCGATGCGGTTGTTGGTCTGGTCGGCCTGGGTCTCCCAGTACCCGTAGTTCCCACCGTTGTTCAGCACGTCCTCGATGCCGGCGATCAGTTCGCCCACGGTACCGGTGAACATGCCGTTGTCGATCAGGGTGCTGGTCGGGAGGGCGCCCACGCACACGTTGAGCATGAGGCCGAGATACTGAACCTCGGTCATGTCGTGCAGCGTCATGGGACGCGGACCCTGGAGCTGGCTGCAGAGGAACGCGAACCGGTCCGAGTCGGACATGCCGAACACATCCGCGGTGGCGGTGTAGGACCCGTCGTTGTTCAGCCACTGGGTCACCCCGGTGGTGTTCAGGACGCAGTCCCACAGGTCGTACATGCCCTCGAGGCAGATCTTGGTGGAGCCGTTCCCCTTCTGGGCGCACTGCTGGCGCCAGAAGCCGATGGTGTGCGGACAGGCCTCGCCACCCTCACAGGTGATGCAGGTGGTCTCCGTAGCCTCGTCGGTCGCCTCGGCGTCGGCGCAGTGGGCGACCACGTCGGCCGTGTTCGGGCAGCTGACCTGGGTCGGGCATTCCGCGTCGGGGATGGTGAACGTCACGTCGTACGTGAAGTCCAGGGTCGCCCCGGGGGCCAGCGGTCCGGGCAGGTTCCATTCGAGGGTCCCGGTGGCCCCGTCGGCGGGTTCGGTGGTCGCGGCCGGAGAGGCCGAACCGCCCACGTAGCCGGCATAGGCGCAGTCGATCACGTCGGTCACGGTGATGTCGGTGAGATCCGTCGGGCCGGTGTTCTCGACGTGGAGGGTGAAGGTCACGGTGCTTCCGTTGGCCACGCACTCGTCCACTCCCAGCCCGTTGTCCTTGGTGATGCTCACCTCGGGCACGCCGCAGTACACGCAGATCTGGGTCTGGTCACCGTCGTCCGTGCCGCAGTCGTTGGCCGCGGAGTAGGACACCGGGAAACAGTACTGGCCGGCAGTTTCGCACGGCTGCATCGTCGTGGACACGGTGTGAGTGCGCTGGGCACCGGCGGGCACGTCCACGAAGGTCGTGCACTGGCCGGCCACGCAGACCTCGATGTCTTCGGTGGCCAGGCTGCAGTTCTCGACCGTGGCCGAGAGCTCGATGTCCTCGCCCACGCAGGCGGTGTCAGGCCCCGCGGTACCGGTCATGGTCACGCAGGGAGGCTGGTTGCACACGAGGTGCGAGCTGTCCTGCTCCGGACCGACCCCGACCGTGGTCAGGATGCCCGGCTCGATGCAGTAGCTGGAGGCCTCGCCGGAGACCTCGGCGACGTTGTCCCCTTCCTCGCAGTTCCCGTTCGGGGCCACCCGGAAGGTGATCACGCACTCCTCGCAGGGAGCCAGGTCGAAGGCGGGGGAGAAGGTGATCACGTTCCCGACCTGGTTGGCCGAGGAGACGCAGCCGCCCCCGTTCAGCAGGTCCACGAAGTCCCAGCCGTTGGGGAGGGTGTCCGTGAGACCGATGTTCGCAACGGAGGCGTTGCTGTTGTTGGTCACGGTCACGGTCAGGGTGCCGGGATCACCCACGCACAGGGACAGGTTGGGGTTCTTGGTGATGGTCAGTCCGGGGGCGAAGTCGTCGTAGTTCCCGCCGACCAGGTCCTCGGCCACCTGGTCCTGGTTGTTGCCGTTGTCGAACCCCCAGCCGAACTGCCCCGCGTTGAGGCCCGGAGCGGCGAAGAACTGGTCCCAGTTCGGGACATTCACCAGGATGTGGCCGCGGAAGGTGCTCGGATCGGGACAGGGGTTGAAGGCGGTGTTGCCGGGGATGGTTGAGGTGAACTCATAGGTCACCCCGTGGCCGCCGAGCAGGGTACCCACCGGCGGACCCACCGCGCCGCCGTTGACGAAGTTGATGTCGACCCGGAGCTGGGGGTCGGCGACTCCGCCGCGGATGGAGAGCTGGAGGTCGTAGGCGCCGTCGCAGTTCCGGTCGATGAGGATGCCGTACGACTCGGTGGCGGCGAGAAGGGCGTCGTTGGTCGGATCCAGCCCGTCGGCCCCGGAGGGGAACGCGGCCAGGAACGGGTGGTTGGAGCAGAGGCCGCCCGAACTGGCCGGCGCCCCGTCGCCGTCGGCGTCGCCGAAGCGGCCCGCGGTCTCAACGCAGATGTAGAAGTTGTTGAGAGCGTTGGCGCAGTTGGCGTCGGCGCTGTTGACCCAGACCCAGGACTCCAGGTAGTCGAAGCCGCTCCGCATGGGGAGGCTCTGGAACCCGGAGGCCGCGGAGGTCGTTCCCAGCGGGCTGCTCTGGGCGCCCTGCACCCCGCTGGTCATGACGTCATCACAGGAGACCCCGTTCAGGTTCTGGGCGAAGCCCGGCTGGGGACTCATACACAGGAACAGTGCCGCCATCAGGAGCGGCGCGAGAGCGATGCAGCAGCGCGAGGCGCGTCTCATGGTTCGTCTCCTATTTGCCGGTCCCCACCCCGGAGGAGCCGGGGGTTCGGACCGTGGGGATGGCGGGCCCTCCGGTTGAGAGGGCCCGCCCCAACGGTGGGGGCGGCGGATGGTTCCGCCGCCCCCCCTCACATCACCAGGTCACGACCAGCCGGCGGGTGACCTGCTCCGACCCGACCTTGAGCTGGTAGAAGTAGATGCCCGCCGGGACCCGGCCGCCGTCGTCGCCGTTCAGGTCCCAGGACATCTGGTAGTCGCCGGCGGACCGCACCTCCACCGGCAGCGAGCGCACCAGGCGTCCGGTCACGCTGTAGATGTTCAGCTGAACCGGATTCTGGTCCAGGTAGTCGGGCACCCGGTACTGGATGCTGACCGCGTGGCGGCTGACCGGGTTGGGCACCGCCCGGACCAGCACCGCGTTCACGTTCTGGTCGAACAGCGACTGCTGGAGGCTGCCCGAGTCCCCGTTGACGCACGCGTCGACGTTACGCACCGGGTCGATCGGACAGTCGGCGGCGAGAACGCCGATCCGGTTGTTGGTGTTGTCGGCCAGGGTCTCCCAGTAGCCGTAGTTTCCGCCGTTGTTCAGCACGTCCTCGATGCCGGCGATCAGCTCGCCCACGGTCATCCCGTTTTCGAGCTGGATGTAGGTCGGTAGTGCCTCCACGCAGACGTTGAGCATGAGACCCAGGTACTGGATCTCGGTCATGTCATGCAGCGTCATGGGACGCGGACCCTGGAGCTGGCTGCAAAGGAACGCGAAGCGGTCCGCGTCGGACATGGAGTACACCGAGGCGGTGCTGGTGTAGGACCCGTCGTTGTTCAGCCACTGGGTCACCCCGGTGCTGTTCAGCACGCAGTCCCACAGGCCGTACATGCCTTCGAGACACACCTTGGTGGACCCGTTCCCCTTCTGGGCGCACTGCTGGCGCCAGAAGCCGATGGTCCGCGGACATGCCTCACCGCGCTGGCAGACGACGCAGGTCGTATGCGACGTCTCGTCGCCGGCCTGGGCATCGGCGCAGTAGGCGGTGACGCTGGCGTCGTTGTCGCAGAACATCGTGTCGCCGCAGGCGTCGGCGGGGACGGTGAACTGGAGCTGGTAGGTGAAGGTGAGGCTCTCACCCGGACCCAGGGGACCGGGCGTGGTCCAGATGAGCTCACCATTGCTCCCGCTGGGGGGCTCGGTTCCCGCCGGGGGAGCGGAGGAGTTGCCGACGTAGCGGGCGGCCACGCAGTCGAACACGTCGTGGACCTCGATGGTCTCCAGGTCGGTGGGTCCGGTGTTGGTGACCTCCAGGGTGTAGGTCACGGTGCTCACGTCCGAGACCGCACACTCGCCGGCGGGCAGATCGTCCGACTTGGTGATCCGGACCTCCGGCACCCGGCAATCCACGCAGATATCGTAGGGGGTCCCGTCGACGTCCCCGCAGCTGTTCGCCGCGGAATAGGTCACCTCCCAGCAGGGGGGCTGGTTCTCGACGCATTCGGGCATGGTCACGGTGACGGTGTGGGTCACCTGGTCATCCGGGGCCACGGCCACGAAGGTGGTGCACTGCCCGGCGATGCAGACGGTGATGTTCTCGGGCCCGGGCGAGCAGTTCCTGAACGTGGCCGAGAGATCGATGTCCTCGCCCTGGCAGGCCGGCCCGGGCGGGTCGGTGGGCACCGGCTCGACACAGGGCGGAGCGCCGCAGTCCACGCAGATCTCGGTGGGCGTTCCGTCCACGTCCCCGCAGCGGTTGCCGGCGGAGTAGGCCACGTCGAAGCACACCGGGGCGTCGGGGGTGCACTGGGGCATGGCGGTGGTCACGGTGTGGGTCACCAAGCCCTGGGCGGGTACGGCCACGAAGGTGGTGCACTGCCCGGCCACGCAGACCTCGATGTCCTCCGGCTCCACCGAGCAGTTGCGCACGGTGGCCGAGAGCTGGACGTCGTCGCCGGCGCAGGCGGAGTCCGGACCGTGGGTCTCGACGAGTTCGACGCAAGGCGGTCCGGCGCACTCCACGCAGATCTCGGTGGGGGTGCCGCTCACCTCGTCGCAGACGTTGTCCGCGCCGTAGCTCACCGGGTAGCAGGCCGGCTGTCCCGTGCACTCCGGCATGGTCCGGGTCACGGTCTGGGTGACCTCGCCCCCCGGAGGCACGGCGACGAAGGTGGTGCACTGGTCGGCCACGCAGACGGTGACGTTCTCCACGTCCGGGCTGCAGTTCCGGACCGTGGCCGACATCTCGAAGTCCTGGCCCTCACAGACGTACTCGGGGCCGTTGGTGCGAACCAGCTCCACGCACGGCAGGGGGAGGCAGTCCACGCAGATCTGGGTGGGAGTGCCGTCCACGTCGCCGCACTGGTTGCCGGCCGAGTAGGTGACCGCGTAGCAGGCCGGAGCCGCCGCGCCGCACTCGATCATCGGAGAGGTGACGGTGTGGGTCACCTCGCCCTGGGGGGCCACGCCGACGAAGGTGGTGCACTGGCCGGCCACGCAGACCTCGATGTCCTCGGGCTCCACCGAGCAGTTGCGCACGGTGGCCGAGAGCTGGATGTCGGCCCCCACGCAGGCCTCGTCCGGACCCTGGGTACCGACCAGCTCCACGCACGGCGGGGTGCCGCAGTCCACGCAGATCTCGGTGCTGCCGCCGTCATCCGTTCCGCAGACGTTGCTGGCGCTGTAGGAGACCGGGAAACAGGCCGGAGCGGCCGGGCTGCACTCGGTCATGGTGGCGGTCACGGTGTGGGTCCGCGTGGCTCCGCCCGGCACGTCCACGAAGGTGGTGCACTGGCCGGCGATGCAGACCTCGATGTCCTCGGTGTCGGTGCTGCAGTTGAGCACCGTGGCCGAGAGCTGGATATCGTCGCCGATGCAGGCGAAGGGGGGGCCGTCGGTATCAACCAGCTGCACGCAGGGAGGCTGGTTGCAGACCAGGTGGGAGGTGTCCTGGACCGGGCCCACGCCCAGGGTGGTGAGGACGCCCCCCTCGATGCAGTAGCTCGAGGCCTCGCCCACCGCCTGGGCCACGTTGTCCCCCTCCTCGCAGTTCCCGTTGGGGGCGACGTTGAAGGTGATCACGCACTCCTCGCAGGGAGCGAGGTCGAAGGCGGGGGTGAAGGTGATCACGTTCCCGACCTGGTTCCCGCCGCTCACGCAGCCGCCGCCGTTGACGACGCCGGTGAAGTCCCATCCGAGCGGGAGGGTGTCGGTGATCTGGATGTTCGAGACCGCGGCGTTGCTGTTGTTGGTGACGGTCACGGTCAGGGTGCCCGGTTCCCCGACGCAGAGGGCGAGGTCGGGGTTCTTGGTGATCTGGAGGCCGGGGGCGAACTGGTCATAGGTCCCGCCGACCTGGTCCTCGGCCACCTGGTCCTGGTTGTTGCCGTTGTCGAAGGCCCACTCGAACTGGCCCGGGTTGAGCCCCGGAGCGGCGAAGAAGGAGTCCCAGTTCGGGATGTTGACCAGGATGTGTCCCCGGAGGGTCTGGGGATCCGGGCAGGTGGTCCAGGTATCCGTTCCCGGCATGGTGGAGGTGAACTCATAGGTGACGCCGTGGCCACCGAGCAGGGTGCCCACCGCGGGTCCCACCGCGCCACCGTTGACGAAGTTGACGTCGACACGGAGCTGCGGGTCCGCGGTGCCCCCACGGATCGAGAGCTGGAGGTCGTAGGCGCCGTCGCAGTTCCGGTCGATCAGGACCCCGTAGGACTCGGTGGCGGCGAGGAGGGCGTCGTTGGTCGGGTCCAGGCCGTCCGCTCCGGAGGGAAACTGGCTCAGGAAGGGGTGGTTGGAGCAGGCGCCCCCCGAACTCCACGGGCTTCCGTCGCCGTCGGCGTCGCCGAAACGACCGGCAGTCTCCACGCAGATGAAGAAATCGTTCAGCCCGTTCGGGCAGGCGGCACCCAGGCTTCGCACCCAGACCCAGGATTCCAGGTAGTCGAAGCCGCTCCGCATGGGGAGCAGCTGGGAGCCGGTCAGGGCGGACGTCGTGCCCAGGGGGCTGCTGAGGGCTCCCTGCGCCCCGGCGGCCATGACGTCGTCACAGGAAACCCCGTCGAGCGTCTGGGCCAGGCCCGGCTGGGCCAGGGTACAGAGGACGACCGCGGCCAGAAGCACGGACAGCAGCGTGAGAGAGCGACGCGAGGCGCTTCTCATGATTCCACTCCTTGTCTCCCCACACCCTTTGCTGCTGCCCTCCAGCCATCAAGGGAACTGGGGCGCTTGCACAACCAATTCACTCGCCGCCGGAACGCACCGAGACACGCGAGGCATTCCGGCCATACGATTCAGCGCGAGAGTTCTGGGCGGGGGGGGTGAAAGACGCAGGCCACTCGGAATGTCAGCGCCTCAACACCGGGGGTGGGTGTATATGCGTCACGGTCGGTCGGAGGGGGGGCGGCAGGACTCCCCCCCCACGAGGGCCTACCGTCGGCTGATTTGTCCAATCCCCCCAGCGAAATCAAGTATCAACCGAAATATCTCAAATCGTCCGGCCGGGTGTCAATCACACAGTAACGAGATAGAAAGGAAATAAAACAAGTCGGCAGGAGGCTTCCGAGGTGCCGTTCCGGGCGCCGATCGGGGGCCCAACAGATGGTAGATCAACCAACTATGAAAATGCTGCGAGAGTAAAGATATCCGACTACCACCGGGGTTCGATGGCTGGTTGGGGTCATTTTGTGTCAAGGATTTCGGCCAACCCGGCCTCAGGTAGACAGTTTCACCCTAAAACGTCGGAAATCCTGACAACTCGACCGTGGCCGGGGGGGCCCCGGGAGCAGGGGGAGGCGGCACATCCAGTCCGGTGACCGGACCGCGAGGATCAGGTGACCGGTTTGATCATATATCTATTCTAAAGATATCCAAGAATCACAACCTGAAATTCGTCAAGACATTGTAAAATGAGGCGAGCCCCGAAACTGCATCCGGGAAAGGGCCGCTACCCTCCATTACCCCCGGCCGCTCCGACCCGGCAGGAATTCTCTTGCTACCTGTGGGGAGGTCATGATGAGACTGGTTTCCCTTTTTGCCGCGGCGCTGCTCCTGGTTGGATTGATCGCGGTTCCTTGTTTCGCTGCCGCTCCCCTGTCCGGGGTCTACAAGACCACCGATTTGGGCGGAGTCGTGAACACGGGCCGGTACACCGAAGGCTGGCAGGCGGGGGGCGGAGCCCTCATGCCGGGGACGACCCTCAACGCCGGCTCCTGGAACGGGACCCTCTTCGGCACCGAGTGGCGCTACTGGTGCGCCACCGAGCAGACCGCCCCGATCCTGCTCATCGACACCGTGGATTCCAACGGAAACGGGAACCGCACCTACCAGAAGACCTTCGTGGGAGGATACATCTGGCTGAGCGGCACCGGACCCTGGGCCAACGGTGACGTGGACTACCCGGGGGTGATCGACACCTACGTGGAGTTCGAGACCGTGCAGTACTCCAACTTCACCCCCGTGGGGGCGGTGACCAACGTCCAGGCCGTGGCGTACTTCGACAACTACCCGAACACCTGCATGACGTTCTACGTGAGCAACGGCGTGGAGATCGGCAGCACCGACTTCGGTATGACCAAGCCCGCCGACTACCCGGACTTCCTGGAGGCCGGAACCTGCAACCCTACCGCTCCCGAGGGGGCCTGGTGGAACATGCTGACCATGACCCTCACCGTGGCCGGTTGCGAGACCCCGGTGGAGGCCACGACCTGGGGAGCGATCAAGAGCCGCTACCAGGACTAGCCCGGCGGACCCCGCGGTCCGTTCCCGGCTCGATCCCATTGGACGCCCGCCCCGGCCCGCCGGGGCGGGCGTTTCCACGTCCGGACCCGAATTCCCGGTCGCCGGTGCCGGCAGTGGCCCGCCGCGCCCGGATGCCTGGACCGCCCGGCCGGCGGGCGGTGGATCGACCCTTGCCAGACGGAGGCGAAGACAGCATTCTCGGCCGATCCGGGAGTGTCCAGTGTTTCATCGGTCCCGGGCGGAGGGACCCGTGCGTGCTGCCCCCTTGACTCCGAGACAGGCGGAAACGGTCCGTGTCGCCGCCGTCTTCGCCCTGGCCCTGCTGCTCAGCGTGAAAGGGGACGGAACCTTCCCCTTGCCCGCCTCGTCGCCGGTCCTCCTCGTCCAGGTCTTGAACCTGGTCCTGACCGGACTGTTCGCGGTCGCCGGAGTGTTCCTCCTCCGGCCCGACGCCTTCTCCGGTCCGGTGCCGGAGATGTCCGCACCGGCCCGGGAGCGGCTGGCCGCCGCCGGTTGCATCCTCTTCGCCGCGATGTCGGCCGGGATCCTGCAGTTGAGTTCCGTCCACTACGGCCGGTTCGGCTACGAGCGGGCCCCGCTGGTCCTGGGGCTGGTGTTCCTGGCCTCCATGACGGCCCTCCTGGCGGCGGGATTCGGCCCGCGCCGGCCCCTGCGCCTGCTGGCCTCGGCCGGGCTCTCGACTTTGCTCTTCGCCGCGGTTTCGATCCGGCACTACCCGCTCCACCCCCAACGGTCGGACATGTTGCTTCTGATCGAGGAGGCGCTCACCCGGTTCCTGGGCGGCCTGGACCCGTATACGTCCTACGCCCGGCTCCAGGAAGTGCCCCTGACCTACCTTCCCGGGCTATGGCTCTCCTTCCTGCCGGGGAGGCTCGTCGGTCTGGACCCCCGATGGACGCAGTACGCGGCCCTCCTCCTGACCGCGGTCGTTCTCTACCGGATGACGCGGCCGGCACAGCGAGGCCGGACGGCACCGCTGCTGGCCCTGTTCGTGATGACTCCCTACCTGGTGTACCGGCACGAACTCTACGCCGCGGTGCAGTGGCTGAGCCTGGCCCTCACCTTCTGGGCGCTGGCCGCACGGCGGCCCCTGGCCGCCGGCCTGGCCTTCGGCTGGAGCCTATCCTGCTCCCTGTTCTCCTGGGCTCTGGCCCCCCTGATCGCGGTGGGGGTCATGCGGCGATGCGCGGTGGGCCGGGCCCGGGCCATGGGGGCGGTCTCCTTCGGCGTGGCCGCTCTCATCGTCGCTCCGTTCCTGATCGGCTCCCCGCGGTTCGTGGACTGCGTGATCGGATACTGGTCGGACAAGGCGGACTTCAGCGGATTCAACCTGGGCTATTGGCTGCTTCCCCTGATCGGGCTGACCGGATTGCGTGCGATCCAGCTCGGGGCGATCATCGGGTTCACCGCCGCGGCCTGGATCAGGCGGCCGGACGTTCCCGCCCTGGCCGCCTTCGCGGCGGGGTTGCTCTTCGTGTTCTGTCTCTTCAACTCCGTGGTGTGGGTGTACTTCTACCCCATGGTCGTCGTGCTGCTCCTGGCCGCCGTGTGCCTCGAGCCGGGCTGGGTGCCCTCGTCCGGGTCCCTTTCCCCGGAGGCACGGCTCAGAAGGAACCCGTGACCTCCAAGGCCACCTCCGTGGTGGAGCCCTTGAGCTTGCCGTGGGAGTCGGCGAACACGTCCTCGGTGGAGCTGTCCACCCGAACCTCGACCAGCGCGCCCAGGCCGTCGGCGAGCACGAAGGTGGGGGCCACGGTCACCGCGGTCCGGGTCTGGCTCACCCCCGGATCGAAGACGACGCCGTGGGGGTCGTCGAACCATCCGAACCGTCCGGTGAGCCCCGCCCAGGCGTTGAAGTCGTAGTGCGACATGATCATGAAGGCGGTCCAGGTCATGTCCACTCCACCGATCTCCCCGAACCCGTGGTTGGCCTCGCCCCCGATGAGCAGCCGCTCACGCGGGGTCAGGGTGAAATCCAGGTCGAGGACGGTGCGGTGGAGCCGCACCGCCGACGACGCGGAACGGTCCCACTGCGTCCCGTTCAGGGCCGAGAATCCGGCTCCGCCCAGGTCGCCGAAGCTCACCGCGGCCCGCCCGCCGGCCGTCTTGGGCCCCGGGCCCTCGAGATCGTTGTTGTCCCAGCCGTTCACCAGGTAGGCGCGGAGATCGAGCCGTTCCGCCGGGGCGCCGGCCACCATCACCCCGGTGAGATTGGAGGGGATCGCGTAGTCGAAGACCAGGGCGTGGGAGAACTGGTACATCTCGTTCGGGTCCAGCAGCTCGAACCCGATGGGGGCGTTGAACCGGCCGAAGGTGAAGGTCACCCCCGGGAGCGGTTCCGGCGTGTACTCCAGGTATCCCTGCTCCACGTCGGCGGCCCAGGTCTCGCCGTCCTTCAGCCACTCGAGGTCCATGCGCAGGCCGCCCCGGTCGGCGAAGCCGTAGGTGAGATCGACTTCGGCCTGGTCCAGCCCGAAGGTGTCCCGCTTCAGGTCCAGATTGGTCGAGTAGCTGGCGTCGACGAATCCGCTCACCCCGATGGCGGAGAGCACCCGCAGGTTGCCGGCGGCTCCGGCCCCGGCCGGGACGACGGCGAGAAGAACGGCCAGCAACGGCGCGATCGATGACGGTCTCATGATTCCCTCCTCCCGGACATCCGTGGTTCGCGCTATTCGTAGGCCCGCTCGCCGTGCAGGGACTCGTCCAGGGTTCCCTCCTCGACCTCGGTGGTCTTGACCGCCGTCAGCTTGTTGATGATCCAGAGCATGAGCCAGGTAAAGGCGAAGGCGTAGAGCGAGGACCCGGCCACGGCCAGGACCTGGCCCACGAAGAACCGGCCGCCCCCGTGGAGCAGTCCGTTCGCGCCGGCGGCGTTGACCGTGGTGGTGCCGAGAACGCCGAGGAGGATGATTCCCAGGGCCCCGCCGACGCCGTGGACACCCCAGACGTCGAGCGCGTCGTCCCAGCGAAGCCGGTTCTTGAGCTCCACGGCCAGGTAGCAGACCAGCCCCGCAGCCACGCCGATCAGGGCCGCGCTGCCCGTGGTCACGTAGGCGGCGGCGGGGGTGATGGTGGCCAGGCCGGCCACGGCGCCGGTGAGCAGCCCCACGAAGCGCGGCTTGCGCGAGCGCGACCATTCCACGATCAACCAGGTGATGGCCGCGAAGGACGCCGCGATGTCGGTGTTGAGGAAGGCGAGGGCGGTGATCTGGTCCACCTGGAGCTGGCTGCCGGCGTTGAAGCCGTACCAGCCGAACCAGAGCAGCCCGGTCCCGAGCGCGACCAGGGGGATGCTGTGGGGCTTGGTGTCCTCGACGCGCCGGCGCCCCACGTAGAGGACCGAGGCCAGGGCGGCCATACCGGCGATGTTGTGGACCACGATGCCGCCCGCGAAGTCGAGGACGCCCAGCTTGGCCAGCAGGCCCCCGCCCCAGACCATGTGCACGAAGGGGAAGTAGACGCAGAGCAGCCACAGGACGAGGAAGATGAGGTAGGCGGGGAACCGGACCCGGTTCGAGAAGGCCCCGGTGATGAGGGCGGGGGTGATGATGGCGAACATCATCTGGTAGGCCACGAAGACCAGGAGGGGAATATGGCCGGGTCCGAAGGGGGTGGACGGATCGACCCCTCTCAGGAAGGCCATGTTCAGGTTCCCGATCACCCCTCCCTCGCCCCCGCTGAAACAGAGGGAGTAGCCGACCGCGAACCAGAGGATGGTGGTGATCCCCATGGAGACGAAGCTCTGGATCATGATGGACAGCACGTTCCGCCGTCCCACCAGGCCCCCGTAGAAGAAGGCCAGTCCGGGGGTCATCAGCATCACGAGGCTGGTCGCCACGAGCATGAAGCCGGTATTGCCGGTATCGAACATGGTCGCTCTCCCGTCCGAGCGGCCCGGACCCCGTCGGCGGACCCGTCCGTCGCCGATCTCCGGGCCTGACGGGGGGTACCTTGCCCCGGGAGGGAGGGATGGAGGAATCGGGGAATCCCCGAGGGGGGCCTTCGAAATGCCCGATGCCGCGCGGGGTCAATCCAGGGAGGTCAGTCCCTCGCGGACGGCGTACTTGGTGAGCTCGGCCACGCTGTGCAGATCCAGCTTGTCCATGATCTGCTTGCGCTGGGTCTCCACCGTCTTGACGCTGACCTCGTGAAGGGCGGCGATCTCCTTGGTGGTCCGGCCTTCGGCAATCAATTGCAGGACTTCGCGTTCCCTGGGGCTGAGCCTTCCGAAGACGGAGTCCTCCTCCCGGGCGGCGAGGGCGGCGTACTCACGGGCCACCTGGCTCCCGATCTGCTCGGCCAGGACCACCTGCCCGCCCAGGATCCGGGGGATGGCCCGGATGAGGTCCTCGAAGGCGTCGTCCTTGAGCAGGTAGGCGGTCGCCCCCGCGTTCAGGGACTCCAGGACGAAGCGCCGGTCCGAGTGCATGGTGAGCATGGCCACCCGGATGCCGGGGTCCAACTGGCGGATGCGGCGGGCCGCCTCGATCCCGTTCAGCCCCGGCATGCTGACGTCGAGGATGACCAGGTCGGGGCGGAGCGCCTCGGCCAGTTCCACCACCTCGCGCCCGTCCGAGGCCTCGCCGACCACCTCCAGTTCCCGGTGCCGGGCCAGGAGCGGCCGCAGCCCGTCCCGGAACATCTTGTGGTCGTCGCCGAGCACCAGCCGCACCGTCATGAGGCCTCCGATCCGGGAAGGGGCACACCGAGGATCACCCGGCAGCCCGCGCCGGGGGCGGACTCGATCTCCACCGTTCCCCCCAGATCCCGGAGCCGCTCCCGGATGCTGAACAGACCGAAGGCGTCCCCCCGGGTGGCGCCGGCGGCGGGGTCGAACCCGCGTCCCCGGTCGCTCACCTCGAGGACCAGCCGGTCCCCGGCCCGGGTGAGGGACATGTGTGCCCCGTCCGCCCCCGAGTACTTGAGGCCATTGAAGAGAAGCTCCCGGGAGGACTTGAAGAGCATGACCGAGAGGCTCTCGGGAAGGGGAGGGGTACCGCCCCCGGCGGTGAACTTCACCGGGAAGCGGTGCTTGCGGGTGAACTGCTCGGCCAGCCAGTCCAGGGCGGGGACCAGGCCCAGCTCGTAGAGGACCGGGGGGCTGATCTCGCCGGTCAGGTCCCGGGTGTAGCGGATGGTCTGGTCCAGGAGACGCATGATCTCGTCCAGGGTCTCCTCCATGCCTCCGAAGATCGCGTTCCCCTGGAACTCCCGCAGCCGGAACTTGATGAAGGCCAGGCCCTGCCCGACGTGGTCGTGGAGACCCTCGGCGATCCGGCGGCGCTCCCGCTCCTCGGCCAGGGTGAGCCGGGAGGCGAGCCGGCGGAGGTCCGCGGTGCGGGCCATCACCTCGGCCTCCAGCGCCTCCCGGGTCTGGCGGCGGGCCTCGTCGGCCAGCATGTGGTCCAGGTGGGAGCGGAGCATCTCGGCCAGGGATTGGATCAGTTCACGTTCCTCGGCCAGGAAGGGCCCCTCGTCGGCGGGGGGGCGCGGTTCCAGGTAGGCCACGGTGATCCCGCCCCGCTCGCCGCCGCAGCCGGCGAACTCCACCCGCTGCATCCAGGCCGTCTCGCGGAAGCCCGGGGTGGTGTAGTCGCGGCTGCGGAACCGGATCCGGGCTTCGGCCACCTCGGGGTACTGCCAAGCTCCGGGAAGCAGGGCCACCAGCTCCCCCATGAGCTCCTCGGCGGGGCGGTCGTGGTCCTGGAGGATCCGGGCGGTGCGGTGGAGGGCGGTGAGCTCCTTCACCCGCTCGCGCAGCTTGTGGTTGACCGCCTCGCTCATCCCCGATCCTCCCGCGCCCGGCCGGCAGCCGGCCCGGCGGCCGGGGGATGATATCCCACCTCCGGGCCGAGGGCCATGGAATGCTAGGATACGGCGGCCGGCGGAGTTCCGGGGTTCGAGGGATGGCCGATGCGTCCGGCACGCCGGACCGGATGGCGCCGTCCCCGCGTGACTACTTCCGGATCGCCGTTTCCGGGGCAGCCGTAGCCGGTCGGGAAAGCGGATCTGGGGCCGACATGGAATTGTTCTCCTCCAAAGAGCGTCTCCTGCAGCCGAGCCGGACGCGGTTGGCGTTCCTGCTCCTGGCCATCGCCGCCTTCGGGGTGACGGAGTTCGGCCGGTACGTGTACCGGCCCTACGCCTGGAGGAACAATCTGAACGACCTGGGGCTGGCCGATTGCGTCGGAAACCTGGGTGGGATCGGAGTGCAGATCTTCCTGGGACTGGCCGTCCTGAACGCGACGCGCAAGCAGAGCTATCGTCTGGCCGTCTTCTTCGCCGCGGGGTACATCCTCTACGAGTTCGCGCAGCCGTATCTCCCCAAAGGGGTATTCGACTGGAAGGACGTCCTCGCCACGGTGATCGGGTTCGGGCTGTCCGTGCTCCTGATCTCGGCGGTGTGGAAGTACCTGGAGCCGGGTCACGGCCGGGGATCCGAGCGGGAGCCTCGCGCAGCCACGCTCGGCTGACCGGGGTACGCGTCCACCGGGCGGCCGGCCACAAGCCTGCCGACATGCCCCCGCTTCGGGTCGGGACACCAAGTCGGGAATCAACCGCATGCGAATCGCCGTTTCCGGCAGCCACCGCACGGGAAAGTCGACCCTGGCCGGGGAGCTGGCGCTCCGCCGGCCGGGTCACGACCTGGTCGCGGAGCCGTACTGGCTCCTGGTCGAGGAGGGCTACCTCTTCGCGCAGCCCCCCTCCCTGGAGGACTTCGAGGCCCAGCTGGAGCGCTCCCTGGAACTGCTGGAAGAGGACCGCGCCGACATCGTCTTCGATCGCTGTCCCCTGGACTGCATCGCCTACCTGGAGGTCCACCCGGACGCGGGGGCCTTCGACCTCGGGGAGTGGCTGCCGCGCGTCCAGCGGGCCATGCGGACGCTGGACCTGGTGGTGTTCGTGCCCATCGAGGACCTGGACCGGATCAACCCGGATCCCGCCGAGCTGGAGGGCGTGTCCCGGGAGGAGGTGGACGAGGCGCTGAAGCGGCTCCTGCTGGAGGATCCGCTCGGCCTGGGCCTGGAGGTGCTCGAGGTGGCGGGCCCGGTCGAGGCCAGGGTCGAGGCGGTGGAGGCGCGGCTCCGGGGCTGAGCCCCCCGCCCGGCGGGCCGGCCCCCGTTCCGGTCAATCCCGCTTCACCGTGTCCCGGTCCAGGGCCCGGTACTGGATGGCCTCGGCCACGTGGTCCGAGCGGACCGGCGCCGCGCCCTCGAGGTCGGCGATGGTGCGCGCGACCCGCAGCACCCGGTGAAACGCCCGCGCCGAGAGCCCGAACCGCTCCAGCGCGTGTTCCAGCAGCCGGCGCGCGTCGGGCTCGGGGGCGCAGCGCCGCTCGGTGGCCTTCAAGCCCAGGTGGCCGTTCAGCCGGCCCTGGCGGTGCTCCTGGCGCGCCCGGGCCGAGCGGACCCGCGCCGCCACCCGCTCCGAGGCCTCGCCGCGCTCCCCCCGTGACAGGTCCTTGACCTTGACCCGGGGCACCTCGATCTGGAGATCCATGCGGTCCAGGAGCGGCCCGGAGATCCGCCGCCGGTACTGCTCGACCTGGAACGGGGTGCAGCGGCAGACCCGCAGCGGGTCGCCGTGGTGGCCGCAGGGGCAGGGGTTGGTGGCGGCGAGCAGGGTGAACCGGGCGGGGAAGGTCACGGTGTAGCGGGCCCGGGAGATGACCGCCCGCCCCTCCTCCAGGGGCTGGCGCAGGGCCTCCAGGGCGTCCCGGCGGAACTCGGCGAACTCGTCCAGGAAGAGCACCCCGTGGTGGGCCAGGCTCACCTCGCCCGGCCGCGGGACCGGGCCGCCCCCCACCAGCGCGGTGGAGGAGATGGTGTGGTGGGGAGCCCGGAAGGGAGGCACCGAGAGCAGCCCCGCCCCGGGGCGGAGATGTCCGGCCGCGGAGTGGATGCAGGTGGCCTCGATGGATTCCTCGCCGGTCAGGGAGGGCAGGATGCCCGGCACCCGGCGGGCGAGGATGGTCTTTCCCGACCCCGGCGGTCCCACGAAGAGGAGGTTGTGGCCCCCGGCGGCGGCGATCTCCAGGGCCCGCTTGGCCGGGGCCTGGCCGCGGACCTCGGCCAGGTCGCCGGGTGGGGCCTCGGTGCGCGCGCTCTCCGAGGCCGGGGCGGGCGCCGGTTCCCCGCCCTCCCACAGGAGCCGGAACAGCTGGGCCAGGTCCCGGACCGGCCAGGCGGGCAGGCCGGCCGCGGCCGCCTCGGCCCCGTTGGCCTCGGGCACCACCAGGGCGCGGATCCCGGCCGAGCGGGCCCACCGGGCGGCGGGGAGCACGCCGTTCACCGGCCGGAGCGAGCCGTCCAGGGCCAGCTCGCCCAGGAAGGCCAGGTCGTCCACCCGGGCCTTGGGCACCGTGCCCGCGGCCAGGGCCAGGGCCACCGCGATGGGGAGGTCGTAGTGGGAGCCGGTCTTGCGGAGGTCGGTGGGGGACAGGTTCACGGTGACCCGGCCGTCGGGTAGGTCGAGGCCGGCGTGCTTGAAGGCGGCGATGAGCCGTTCCTGGCTCTCCCGCACGGTGCTGTCGGGAAGGCCGACGATGGTGGTGCGGGGGAGGCCGTCCCCGACGTCCACCTCCACGGTGACGGGCACGACGTCGATCCCCCACAGGGAAACGGTACGGACCTGGGCAAGCATGGCGCGTCCTCGGCGGGGTGCGCGGGAGGCGGGCGGGGGACGGGGGTGGGGGAGCGGGGCTTGCTGGGGCCGGCCGGGGCGGCGCCGCCGGCCGACCCGGAGATCATACCGTGAACTTTACCCTGGTGACAAAGCCGGTCCGGTTGGGGGGCCGGTCAGAGGAGATTCAGGGACTCGGCGACCTGCTGGGTGAAGCTCGCGCAGCAGCCGGCCACGACCACCGAGAGCCGCTCGAGCCTCTGTCCCTCTACGCGGATCTGGGGCGCGGCTCCGTGCTTCAGGCAGGACCAGGCGGCCGCCTGGTCCCCGTAGCGGGCGGCGAGGGTCTTGGCGGCCTCCTCGACGGACCGGTGGTGGTTCCCGTCCGGCGCGGCCTGCTTTCCATCGATCAGGATCTCGATCTCGAACACAGACGCCTCCTTGCCGGGTTGGCATGGCCAAGAGGGCCTGCGCCCGCGGCAGTTGAGCAGGGGGAACGCTCACACCGGCCGCTGGAGCGTGGGCCGGGAACCCCCGTCCCCGGATATGGGGCGCGGGGGAGGACCCGCGCGGGATTATACGGTGCGTTCTTCCGACAGGTTGAACTTTTTTTGTCGGGAAGAGGGGGATTCGGGTCGCGGGCAGCCGGTCCCACGGGCGGTTCTCCCGCCACCGTCACACGATCGACAAACGACACGGGTAGGCTCGGCGAGGGGCAATCCGGCCGGCCCCCGGGGCTGGACCGGCCCGTTTGTTAGAATCCGAACCATGACCACTCACGCCAAGGCCCTGAACGAATCCAAGTCCGACCGCTCTCCCTCCACGGAGTTTCCCCTCCGGGTGGGTTGCGTGGACGCCGGATCCAACGCCATCCGCTTCCTGGTGGAGGAATTCACCGACCGCGACCGGTCCCGCACCCTGGCTTCGGAGCGGGTTCCCATCCGGCTGGGACACGGGGTGTTCCTCACCGGAAAGCTCACCGCCCGGGCGATGGACGACGCGGTGGCCGCCCTCACCGGCTTCCGGGAGACCATGGAGAGCCTGGAGGTGCGGGCCTACCGGGCGGTGGCCACCAGCGCGGTGCGCGAGAGCACCAACGGGGCCGCCTTCCTCCGCCGGGTCCGCCGCGAGTCGGGCCTGGAGCTGGACGTCATCACCGGCTCCGAGGAGGCGCGGCTGGTCCACCTGGCCATCCGGAACCGGGTGGACCTGGGCCGGGAGCGCTGGGTCCTGGTCGACCTGGGTGGGGGAAGCGTCGAGGTCTCGCTGGTGGACGATTCCGGGGTCCTGTGGAGCGAGTCCCATACCATGGGTTCGGTGCGGCTCCTGGAAGAGCTGGCCGGCGCCGAGGAGGACCCCGGCCGCTTCCGCCGGGTGCTGGCCGAGTACGTGGCCACCCTGCGCATCCCCTCGGCCAGCCGCGACCGCAAGCCCTCGGGGTTCATCGCCACCGGGGGGAACATCGAGTCCCTGGCCCGCCTCACCGGCGTGGAGCCGGACGGCAAGGGGGTCTCGGTGGTGACCCTGGAGGATCTCCGGCGGGTCATCGCCAGCCTGTCCCGCCTGTCCTACCGCCGCCGGGTGGAGGAGCTGGACCTGCGCGAGGACCGGGCCGACGTGATCCTTCCCGCCGCCCTGGTCTACGAGCGGCTGGCCGAGCTCACCGGGGTAGACCGCATCCACGTTCCCAACGTGGGGGTGAAGGAGGGGATCATCCTGGATCTGGTGGACGCGGTGACCAGCCTCTCCGGTCACGAGGAGCGCCAGGAGCGCGAGGTGATGAACGCGTCGGTGAACCTGGGCCGGAAGTACCTCTTCGACGAGGGGCATGCGGTGCAGGTGGCGGCCCTGGCCCGGGGTCTCTTCGACCAGCTGGGCGGGCTGCACGGCCTCGGCCGGGGCGATCGGCGGGTCCTCATCGCGGCCGCGATCCTCCACGACATCGGAAGCTTCATCAGCTACAAGAAGCACCACCGGCACAGCTTCTACCTCATCTCCAACTCGGAGATCTCCGGGCTCTCCCCGGAGGAGATCCAGCTCGCCGCCCACACCGCCCGCTACCACCGGAAGAGCGAGCCCACTCCCGAGCACGAGTTCTTCGCCCGGCTGGAGGAGCCGGACCGGGACCGGGTGATGAAGCTGGCCTCCATCCTCCGGCTGGCCGACGCCATGGACCGGGAGCATCGCCAGGCGGTGAAGGAGGTGCGGGCCCAGGTGAACAAGAACGAGGTGGTCCTTCTGCCCCGGGTGGAAGGGGACATCCTCCTCGAGCGCTGGTCCCTGGAGAAGCGGGCCCAGCTCTTCAGCAAGACCTTCGGGGTGACGGTGCGCGTCCGCCTGGACCGGGAGGCGGCGTGACCGCGGCCGGGTCCGGGAGCAGGGCCGCGGAAAGGAGCGAACGTGCCCGGTAAGCTGATCGCGGTGGAGGGGCTGGACGGGTCCGGCAAGTCCACCCAGATTCACCTGGTTCACGAGTGGCTCTCCGGGATGGGCTACCGGGTCGCCTTCTCGGAGTGGAACTCCAGCGACCTGGTCAAGTCGGCGACCAAGAAGGGGAAGAAGCGCCAGCTCCTCACCCCCACCACCTTCAGCCTCATCCACGCCACCGATTTCACCGACCGCTACGAGCGGCAGATCTCGCCCATGCTCAAGGCGGGGTACATCGTCCTCTGCGACCGCTACATCTTCACCTCCTTCGCCCGGGACGCGGTGCGGGGCTGCGATCCGGCCTGGCTCCGGCGCCTCTACCGGTTCGCCCGCATCCCCGACATCACCTTCTACTTCCGGGCCCCCCTGGCCACGGCCATGGGGCGGATCCTGGCCGGCCGGCCGCGGCTCAAGTACTTCGAGGCGGGGATGGACCTGGGGCTCTCCGCCGACATCGTGGAGAGCTTCAAGATGTTCCAGGGCGGGGTGATGGAGCAGTACGAGTCCATGGCCCGGGAGTTCGGCTTCACCGTGATCGATGCCGTGCGGCCGATCCCCGACCAGCAGAAGCTGGTCCGGGAGCTGATCTCGGATCGTATCGACCTCTCCCGGTATCGCGCGAGGGTCCCGGCATGAACGCCAAGCGCTGCTACCAGAATCCGCCCCCCGGCGTGGACCTCGACGCCCTCACCGGATCCCTGATCGTGATCGAGGGCCCCGATTCCTCGGGGCGCTCCACCCAGATCGATCTCCTCTCCCGGTGGCTGGAGCAGAACGGCTACGCGGTGGCCGAGGTCGGGCTCAAGCGCTCCACCCTGGTCGCCCCCTCCCTGGAGCGGGCCCAGGAGGGGAACGTGCTCAGCCCCCGGACCATGTCGTTGTTCTATGCCTCGGACTTCTACGACCAGCTGGAGAACCGGATCGTGCCCGCGCTGCGGGCCGGCTACGTGGTGCTGGCCGACCGGTACATCTTCACCCTCATGGCCCGGGACCTGGTCCGCGGGGCGGACCCGGAATGGCTGCGCTCGCTGTACTCCATGGCCCTGGTCCCCGACGCGGTGTTCCACCTCGTGGTCTCCACCACCAACCTCGCCCAGCGCATCCTGATCGCGCGGGGAAGCCTGGACTACTGGGAGTCGGGCATGGACCTGGGCCTCTCCCGCGACTGGTACGAGAGCTTCGTCCGCTATCAGCGGCGGCTGCGGGGGGCGTTCCGGGAGCTGTCGGGGGCCTACCCCTTCGAGTCCATCAACGGGAACCGGTCCATCAACACCATCCACCGCGAGCTGCGCGAACGGGTGCGGGCGGTGCTGAGCCGGAACAACCCGGCCTGGAGCGAACACGATGACGGTATCGAAACGAAGCCGGACCTCCGGCGCCAGACCACCGAAGCCGGCAACTCCGAGCGCCGCTGAGTCCGCCCCCGCCGAGGCCCCACCGGCCGGCCCGGGGCAAGCGCGGACCCCGAAGGCGCGAACTCCGCTCAAGGGCAAGGGGGCCCGGAAGGCTCGCCTGGCCCGGGAGCTCATCGACGAGGTGGGCGGCCTGAGGGCGGTGCTGCGGGAGGCGCTCGACCACTACGCCGCCGCCGTGGACGGAGGCCTGGGGGGCGTCCTGGCCCTCCTGGAAGGGGGCACGGTGGGGTCGCAGGCGCCCCGGGTCCCCCCGGCCCGGGACTCCCAGGAGGCCCTGGCCCTGCTGCGGGGGTTGAAGCTCAAGCCGGAGAAGGGGCGGGTCAAGGATCTGGCCCGGATCGAGAAGGCGGCCCGGGAGCTGGCCGCCCTCGTCGACGGGGGTTCGGCCTAGCGGCCTGTCAGGAGGCGGTCATGAACGGAGCCCGGTTGATCCCCTCCGGGAAGGCGGTCGAGGCGCGCGAGTCCCTGGCCGTTCTCTTCGCCGAAGCCGGCCTGGTGGAGGAGCACGCCGCCGCGGCCGAGCGCAGGACCGTCTGGTACGACACCGCCGGGGGCCGCCTGGCCCGGGCCGGGGCCCGGCTCTTCCGTGACGGAGACCCCGGGGTCTGGACCCTGACCCGGAAGGGCCGCGTCGTGGCCCGGCGCGCCGCCGACCGCACCCCCGAGGCCCCCTGCTCCGGCCGCCTGGGCCGGCACCTGGCCAAGCTGGCCGGAGAGCGGGGACTGGTCGCGGTGCTCGAGGTCCGCATCCGGGAGCGCCGGCTGACCGGCGGGGCCGGCGGCGGGCCGGAGCTGCTCCTGGAGGAGCACACCTACCGCGATCCCCACACGGACCGGGAAGTCCCCGGCCCGATCCGGATTTCCTTCCCCGGCCAGGAGGCCGCCCACCGGGAGGTGCGGGACTTCGTGCTCACCCGGCTTCCCGGCGGGGTGGAGGGGGAGCTGGACCTGCCGGCGGCGGGGCTGGCCGCGCTGGGCCTCCCGGTCCCGGGCGCGCCCCCCGACCCGGAGTGGCGCGTCCGGCCCGGGGATCCGGTGGAGCGGGCGGTGGGGCGGGTCCTTCGCCGGCAGTGCGCCATGGTGCGGGCCCACCGCCGGGGCGCGGTGCTGGACCTGGATCCGGAGTTCCTGCACCAGGCCCGGGTGGCGGTGCGGCGCATGCGCTCCGCGCTCCGCATCTTCGGGGGCCGGCTGGACCCGGCTCGGACCGCGGCGGTGGCGCGCGAGCTCTCCGGGCTCGGCCGCACCCTGGGCCGGGCGCGGGACCTGGACGTGCTGCTGGAGCGCCTGGGCCGGGAACTGGTCCGGGTGGAGGCGCCCCCCGAGGCCGCGGCGCGGATCCGCGCCGCCTTCGAGGCCCGGCGGGGGGCGGCTCACCAGGACGCGGCCCGCGCGTTGGCCTCCCGGGACCTGGACCGGTTGCTGGAGGCGGTGGAGCGGTTGGGGGAGGCGATGCCGGGGGCCGATTCCCCGGCCATCGACGCCCCGGCCATCGACGCCCTGGCCGGACCTCTGGTCAAGCAGGCCGCCGGCAAGCTGCGCCGCGAGCTGCGGCGGCCGGTCGAGGCCCTCTCCGCCGGCGACCTGCACCGGGTGCGCATCCGGCTCAAGCGGCTCCGCTACCTGGGCGAGTTCCTGGGTGACGTGGAGCCTCCCGCCTTCGGCAAGGCGGTCCGGCGGCTGGTTCCGTGGCAGGACCGTTTGGGCGAGTTCCAGGACGCGCGGATGGCCCGGGCCGCCTTCCGGGCCCTGGCCGAGGTGCGCTGCGCCGATCCCCGGCCGAGCGCGGACGAGCTTCTGGTCCTGGGCGCGCTCTCCGAGCGGGCCCGCCACCGCCGCGATGAGCGGCGCCGCAGGGTGGCGAGGGAGTGGAAGCGCCTGCCCGGGCGGGTGGCCCGGGTGGCCCGGACCCTGGCCCCGGCGGAAGGCCGGCCGGGAAAGGGAGGCGGCTCGTGATCCTGGTCCTCTTCCGCCACGGGATCGCGGTGGACCGGCTGGACCCCGCCTGCCCCCCCGACGAGGCGCGCCCGCTCACTGCCAAGGGAGTCCGCCGCACCCGGCGGGCGGCCCGGGGGCTCCGCGCCCTGGGAGTGAAGCCCGCGGTGGTCCTGACCAGCCCCCTGGTGCGCGCGGTGCAGACCGCGGAGCTGGCGATGGAGGAGCTGGGGGTCGAGCCCTCGGTGCTGGCGCGGACGGACCTGCTCCGCCCCGGAGCCTCGGCCGGCGGTCTGTTGCGCCACCTGAAGGACCGGGGGGTGGAGGAGGCGCTCTGCGCCGGACACGCCCCCAACCTGGACTTCGTCCTGGCCGCGTCGCTGGGGATCCGCGGCGAGCCCCCCTTCGCCCTCAAGAAGGCCGGGGCGGCGGCGGTGGACCTGGTGCCCCTGGGCGGGCCGGGGACCCTGCTCTGGCTCCTGGAGCCGCGGGCGCTGCGGGCGCTGGGCGGCTAGCCCTAGACCGGCGGTTCCGCTCAGCGGCCGCGAAGCCGATCGCCACCCCGAGGGCCATTCCGTTCCGCGCCCGCTTCGGTTCGCCTGCGTCGTTCATGCCGGTATCTCCTGATCGAGCCGGGTACCCGGGTGCACATTCTTCCTGGTCCCCGGCCTTGGACTTCCCCGGAGCGGGCCCGTTTCCCGGGAAACAGCCCCGGGTCCGGCTTGGCGGCCTTCCCTACCCGCCCGGGACCGCGCCGGCGACGGCCGGCCCCCGCTCAGGGATCCACGGTGCGGGCCGCCCGGAAGCCGAGCTTCTCCAGGAACGGGGCCCAGGGGGCGTCAGGGTAATAGTAATAGCGGTAGGAGCAGCGCAGGCCTTGCGCTCCCGCGGCCCAGGAGCCTCCCCGCAGGACGTGGTACATGCCGTAGGACGGCCCGGGAGGATCGGTGCGGCTAGGGGCGGCGTCGCACCGGTGGCGGTCGTTGCACCACTCCCAGAGGTTTCCGGCCATGTCGTAGAGCCCGCGCCCGGCGATCACCTTCTCGGGAATCCGGGACGCAACCGGAACCGTCCAGTCGAGCCCGCAGTCGTTCATGTTGGCCAGCGCGCAGGCCGGGTCCTGGTTCCCCCAGGGGTAGATCCGCGCGTCGTCGAACTGGGCCGCGTACTCCCACTCCGCGTCGGTGGGAAGCCGGTAGCCCCGGGCCCGGTAGGGATCGCCGCCGTTACAGCTCCAGGTGGCGTGGTCGTAGGCCGCGGGGAGCCCCTCCTTCAGGCTCAGCCAGTCGCAGTAGGCGGCGGCCCCCTCCCAGGTGACCTGCTTCACCGGGTGGTCGGGGTTCAGCCCGTGACCGGCGTCGTGCAGCGTGAAGGCGCCGCCGGCGAAGGCGATCTCGGACTTGGCCGGGTCCAGGACCACCAGCTCGCTCGTTCCGCCGCGGGCGTCGGCCACCGACGCCTCGCTGGCGGTCACGTAGCCGTGGTCGTAGGCCCACTGGAGCATCTCCAGGTACTGCCGGTTGGTCACCTCGGTCTGGCCCAGGTAGAAGTCCTCGGTCAGGGTCACCGGATACTGCCTGCTCCCGCAGTAGGAATCGGACGATCCGTCCCCCATGGTGAAGGACCCGGCGGGGACGAGGGCGAAGCCGGGCGGGAACCGGATCCACCACGGTCAGCGCCGCGGTTCCGCTCCGCAGCGGATCGGCGGTGCTGGTGGCCCGCACGGTCACCTTGGCCGGGTCGGGCACGGCCATGGGGGCGGTGTAGAGGCCGGCGCCGTCGATGGTCCCGTTCGGGGACCCGCCGTCCACGGACCAGGTCACGGTCGTGTCCTCGGCCCCGGCCACGTGGGCGGTGAAGGGCTGGGTCTGGCCCAGCTGGGCGGCGGCGGTGGCGGGGCTCACGGTCACGCTCACCACCGGTCCGGTGACCACCAGCCAGACCGAGGCCCCCTTCGTGGTGTCGGCCCGGCTCGCCGCCCGGACCGACACCGAGGCCGGATCGGGAACGGCCGGCGGGGCGGTGTAGAGGCCGGTGGAGTCGATCGCCCCGTAGTCCGGACCGCCCATGACCGCCCAGGTCACGGCCTGGTCCGCGGTGCCGGAGACGGTAGCGGTGAACTGCCGGGTCCGTCCCACCTCCACGTGGGGGAAGGAAGGGGTGATGGTCACCGCAACCGCGGGCCTGGTGGGTGGGTCGTCCCCGCCGCAGGCCGCGAGGGCCATCGTCGCCAGGGGGAGCACCAGGTACAGGAAGCGCTTCACGCCGTCCTCCGGCAAGCCCTGCCGGAACCCATTCCTACTCGCCTGGTCCCGGGTTGTAAAGAGGGGGCGAGCGGAGCCGCCGGGAAGCGCCGCTACCCGGAGCCCCGGATCCGGGGATCCACCGCATCGGCCAGGGGCTCCTGGAACACGCGCCGGTCCTCCAGCCGGACCGCGGTCAGGGTGCCCCCCCACACGCAGCCGGTGTCGAGCCCGATCACGTTCGGCTCCAGCACCAGCCCCAGCGCCGACCAGTGGCCGAAGACCATGGTCGCTCCCGCGCTCCGGCGCCCCGGGACCTCGAACCAGGGCATGCACTCCGCGGAAGCCGCCTCCCCGTCGGAGCAGATCCGCCCCTCCGGCGTCACCCGCCGGAGCCGGGTCAAGGCGGCCGCGGCCGTGCGCAGGCGGCCGGTGCCGGTGAGTCCGGGACTCCACTCCGGGAGCGGGTCCTCGGACTCGAGCAGCGAGAGGACCTCCCCCGGATCCCGGGCCAGGGCCCGCTCCAGCGCGGTGGCCTCGGCGGACGCGTCCGCCACCGTCCAGGAAGGGAGGAACCCGGCGTGGATCATGACCCGGCCCGCGGCCCGGACCAGGAGCGGCCGGGTGCGAAGCCACTCCAGGAGCGGCTCCCGGTCCGGCGCTTCCAGAACCGGGGCCAGGGAGTCCCGGGGCCTCGGCCGGCCCACCCCCTGGGCCAGGGCCAGGAGGTGCAGGTCGTGGTTCCCCAGCACCGCGATCACCGCGTCCCCGGCGTCGCGGGCCCAGCGGAGGACCTCCAGGGACGCGGGGCCGCGGTTCACCAGGTCCCCGGCCAGCCACAGGCGGTCCCGGGAGGGGTCGAAAGCGATGCGGTCGAGGAGGCGGAGCAGGGTCCGGTGGCAGCCCTGCACGTCGCCCACGGCGTAGGTGGACATGGAAGGACACTCTACCCGATTCCCGCCCGATCCGGTCCGGGATGCCGGCGCCGGCCGGAGGTACTCCGGCCAAACCCGGCCGCCCCGGTGGCCGATAACCCCCCGGGTGAGGTCGGGGCTCGCCAGACCGGTTGGACCGGTCTAAACTAGGGGGCTTCGACCCGACTGCGTTGGATACGTCTCCGTCCCGCGGGCCGGCGCCCTTGCATCCCGCCGCCCGCCGCCGGCAGAGGAGGTTGGCTTACCCGATATGGTTCCGCGTTTTCAGCTTCTCCACGTCAAGCCCGCCCTTCCCGAGGAGCTCCAGCGGCTCCGGGAGCTGGCCTACAACCTCCGCTGGGTCTGGCACCCGGAATCGGCGGAGCTCTTCCACCGCCTGGACCGGGACCTGTGGGAGAGCACCGGCCACAACCCGGCGCTCATGCTCGGGTCCATCTCCCAGGACCGCCTGCAGTGGGCGGCCAACGACCCGGTGTTCCTGGCCCACCTGGAGCGGGCCTGGGAGAGCCTGCACGAGCTGTTGAACCGGTCGGCCTGGTTCCAGCGCTACCACCGGGATCTCCAGGACTTCACCATCGCCTACTTCAGCGCCGAGTTCGGGATCGCCGAGTGCCTTCCCTTCTACTCCGGCGGCCTGGGGGTGCTGGCCGGGGACCACCTGAAGTCGGCCAGCGAGCTGGGGCTCCCCCTGGTCGGGGTGGGGCTGGCCTACAAGGTCGGCTACCTGGCCCAGTACCTGAACGCGGACGGCTGGCAGCAGGAGGCCTACCGGGAGAACGACTTCTACAACATGCCCCTGGAGCGCGAACTGGACGCGGCCAACCGGCCGCTGCTGGTCTCGGTGCCCTTCCCCGGCCGGGAGGTGAAGCTCCAGATCTGGCGGGCCCAGGTGGGGCGGGTGCCGCTCTACCTGCTGGACTCCAACGTCCCCGAGAACGCGCCCGAGGACCAGCGGATCACCTACCAGCTCTACGGCGGCGACAAGGAGACCCGGATCCAGCACGAGATCGTGCTCGGGATCGGGGGGGTGCGGGCGCTGCGGGTGCTGGGCATCCAGCCCGACGTCTGCCACATCAACGAGGGGCACGCCGCCTTCCTGGCCGTGGAGCGCGTGCGCCAGCTCATGAAGGAGCGGGGGCTCGATTTCGAGAGCGCCCGGCGGGTCATCTCCTCCTCCTCGATCTTCACCACCCACACCCCCGTGCCCGCGGGCTTCGACGTCTTCGACCCCCCCCTGATGCGGAAGTACTTCGAGGCCTACACCGCCGACCTGGGCATCCCCTTCGAGACCCTCCTCGCCCTGGGCCAGGAGACTCCCGGGGAGAGCGCCCGGTCCTTCAACATGGCCCTGTTCGCGGTGCGGAACTCCACCTACCGGAACGCGGTGAGCAAGCTGCACGGCGAGGTGACCCGGAAGATGTGGGCCGCGGAGTGGAAGGGGTATCCGGAACCCGAGGTGCCGGTGGACCACGTGACCAACGGCATCCACACCCGGACCTGGATCTCGGTGGAGATGCGGACGCTGCTCAACCGGTACCTGGGCCCGGGGTGGTCGGACAACCCGGCCGACTTCGACGCCTGGAAGCAGGTAAACCAGATCCCCGACGAGGAGCTCTGGCGGACCCACATGGCCTCCAAGGAGCGCCTGGTCAACTTCGCCCGGGACCACGTGGCCAAGCAGGTCAAGAACCGGGGCGGGTCCAACGTGGACACCCAGGAGGCCCGGCGGATCCTCGCCCCCAACCGGCTCACCATCGGCTTCGCCCGGCGCTTCGCGGCCTACAAGCGGGCCACCCTGCTCCTGCGCGACCCCGCCCGCCTGAAGCGGATCATCCGCTCGGTGGACATGCCGGTGCAGTTCATCTTCGCCGGCAAGGCCCATCCCGCCGACTCGGCGGGGAAGGAGCTGATCAAGCAGCTGGCCCACTTCGCCAAGGACCCCGAGGTGCGGGGATCGGTGGCCTTCCTCGAGAACTACGACATGAGCGTGGCCCGCCCCCTGGTCCAGGGGGTGGACGTCTGGCTCAACACCCCCCGGAGGCCGCTGGAGGCCAGCGGCACCAGCGGCATGAAGGCCGCCGCCAACGGGGTGCTCAACCTCTCCGTCTTCGACGGCTGGTGGGTGGAGGGTTTCGACAGCGAGGTGGGGTGGAGCATCGGCGCCGGCGAGGTGTACGAGGACCCCGAGTACCAGGACGAGGTGGAGGCCAACGCCCTCTACGATCTGCTGGAACGGGAGGTGGTTCCCCTCTACTACCGCCGCGGGTCGGAAGGGCTCCCCTCGGCCTGGATCGCCAAGATGAAGGCGTCCATCCGCCGGCTGGCCCCGGTCTTCAACACCAACCGCATGGTGGGGGAGTACGCCGAGCGCTACTACATTCCCGCCGCCCGGCGCAGCCGCTCCTTCCTCAACGGGGACCGGAGCCGGGTGCGGGAGCTGGTGGCCTGGGACGCCTTCGTCCAGGACCACTGGAAGGACGTCCGGGTGGAGCAGGTGGACCAGGGCGACGAGAACCGTCTGAGCGTGGGGGCCGAGGTCCCGGTGCGGGTCAAGGTGCACCTGGGGGTGCTGAAACCGGACCAGGTCAGCGTGGAGATCTACCACGGTCCGGCCAACGTGGACCGGGAGGTCCGGGAAGGGGCGGTGACCGCCCTGGCCGTCAAGCAGCCGGAGGACGGGGGGTGGTGGTACGAGGGGCTCCTGCCCTGCCGGAAGAGCGGGCTGTACGGGTACGCGGTCCGGGTCCGTCCCGCCCACCCGGACGCGGTGGTCCCCAACGAGATGACCCTGATCACCTGGTATTGAGCCCCGGCGGGGTCTCCCGGGCGGCTGCGGGGTGTCTCCGGCTCCCCGGTCCAGGAATAGGCTCCCCGCGGACCGGGTATTGCTCACCGAAGCGGTGGAAGAGTCCAACCGCGTAAGGGTCCGGGGGGTATGGGCTTGGCGCGGCGTTCCCCCGCCGGCTCGGTTGACACCCCGGGGGGCCCGGCCTAGAATTGGCCGGCCGTGCAACGCCGGCATCATCCCCGCCCTCACCCGGCCGACCGGGACCCATAGGAGACCAGAGAGAGGCTCATGCGACATCCCAAGCGACTCGTGCTGCCGGCCCTGGCGGCGGCCATCCTCGTCCTCACCATTCAGCCGGCCCCGGTCCGCGCCCAGTCGGAGGGTCTCCTGGGCGGCAACGTGAAGAAGGCGCCGGTGTCCAGCAACGAGGTGAAGGCCAAGATCGACCGGCTGGAGAAGCAGGTCAAGGCCGACCCCAAGAACTACCGCCTCCACTACGAGCTGGGAAACGCCTATTACGACGCCGGTTTCCCGGACAAGGCGGAGGACGCCTATCAGATCGCGGTGGACCTGAACCCCAAGTTCGTGAAGGCTCTGGTCAACATGGGAATCGCCCAGAGCGACATGGGATTCAACGACAAGGCGGTGGATACCTTCCAGAAGGCCCTGTCCCAGAACCCCGAGGATTGCATGGCCCGCAGCAACCTGGGCAACGCCTACTACGCGCAGGGCAAGTACCCCGACGCGATCTACGAGTACAAGCGGGCCATCCAGAACGACCCCAAGTGCTATTCGGCGCTCTACAACTTCGGCGTGGCTTTCGCCGACGCCGGGCTCTTCCGGGAAGCGGTGCAGTGGTGGCAGAAGGTGGTGGATGTGGCGCCCGGGACCGAGGCCGCGCAGAGCGCCAAGGAGAACATCAAGATCCTGGAACGATTCACCCAGGCGCCGGTCCCCGAATCCCCTCAAGGCGGAAACCGATAATCCCTCGATGGTTGGCGACGAGGTTCGTCCCTGGTTCCGACCGACGTCTCAGTGGCTTGTGAAAGGAGAAGAAAGATGAACCGACCGACTCGGGCGTTCGTGCTCCTGGGCGCGGTTTTGGCTCTGGTGGCACCCACCGTGGCGGCTCAGGCTTCTTCCCCCGCGATCTCACCGGTCCTCTTGGCCCAGGATCAGACGGGCGGAGGCCAGGAGGAGATCAGCAAGGCCAAGCGCTACTACCTGCGCGGGGTGGAGCTGATGAACAACCTCAAGTACCTCGACGCGGTGGAGCAGTTCCAGCTCGCCATCGACGAGGATCCCAACTACGTGGACGCCTACAAGCGGCTGGCCCTTTCCTACACCGAGATGGCCAAGAGCGACGCCGCCTACTTCCAGGACGCCCTGGACACCTACGACGACCTGGAGTCCATCCTCACCAAGCCGGACGTGGACGTGAAGAAGAACAAGGCCTACGTCCAGGCGGCCATGGGGGACCTCGACGACGCGGTCTCCACCTACGAGGAGATCCTCACCATCACCCCCGACGACTGCAACGTCTGGTCCCAGATCGGCGGGGCCCAGAAGGTGCTGGCCGACCGCGAGAAGCAGGGCCAGCCGGACGGGGCGCCGCCGACCGCGGAGTATCAGAAGCGCCTGACCGCCTCCATCGAGGCCTACAAGAAGGTTGTGGAGCTGTGCCCGGACGAGGTGAGCGCCTACAACAACCTGGGTGAGCTGTACTATTCCTCGGACCAGCCGGAGAAGGCGGCCGAGGTCTACGAGCAGTTGCTGACCAAGGACCCCAAGAACCTGGACGTGGCCAGCCGCCTCGCCTACCTGTACTACAAGTCCGAGAACTGGAAGTCCGCCGCGCCGGCCTACAAGCGGCTCCTGGACCTGGACTCCACCCGGGTCAACGACCGGGCCATCTACGCCAAGGTGCTGCAGAAGCTGGGGCGCACCAACGACGCCGCCGAGCAGTACCAGCTCATCATCGACAGCGGCCCGGACAAGAAGTCCCTGTACTGCAACCTGGGCTTCCTCTACATCGACGCCAAGGACGCCGAGAAGGCGATCGAGACCGCGATGAAGGGGATCGGGGAGAACGCCCCCATGACCGGGTGCCTGAATGCGGTGTGGGGCAAGGGGCTGGAGCTCCGGGGGGACAACCTGCTCCGGGAGTACCAGTACGACCGGGCCATCTCCACCTACGGTGAGGCGAAGATCAAGTTCCAGAGCGCGCTCGGGGACGCGAACTTCGGCGACTACGGGTCCAAGGAGATCCAGCGCCTGGACCAGCTCATCGAGCGGGCCAAGCAGATGAAGGCCAAGCAGGCGCAGGAAGGCAACTAGCAACCGCGCAAGAGGGCCGCTTGCGTGGAGGAACGAGTATGCGTGAATTGGTGAGGAGTTCCGTCCTGTGGGCGGGAATGCTGGCCCTGGCCGTGGTTCCGGCGGCGCCGGCCACCGCCCAGGAGCCGGACGCCGCCGACCAGGACTCGGTGGGGGCCCCCGCGGTCGAGCCCGGGGCCGGCAACGGGTCCGACCGGGTGGCCATGACCGTGACCCTGGAGGACCAGGACGGGAAGAAGACCCAGCTCGGCACCCTGGTCATCGAGCTCTATCCCGAGGATGCGCCCAAGCACGTGGCCAACTTCCTGAAGCTGGTGCAGGAGAACTACTACGTGGGCACCACCTTCCACCGGATCGTGCCCGGGTTCATCGTCCAGGCCGGGGACCCCATCTCCAAGAGCGACTGGAAGAGCCCCCGGGTGGGGACCGGCGGTCCCACCTACACCCTGCCCCCGGAGATCGGCCGGAAGAACGTGCGGGGCGCGGTGGCCATGGCCCGCAAGCAGGACGAGGTGAACCCCAACCGGGAGTCCAACGGCAGCCAGTTCTACATCTGCCTGGCCGACCTGCCCGCCCTGGACCGGGACGGGTACACGGTGTTCGGACAGGTGGTGCAGGGCATGGACGTGGTGGACAAGATCTCCCGGGTGCGGACGGCGGTGAACGCCGAGCACCGGGCGCTGCAGAAGGTGGAAATCACCGAGACCAAGCTCGTCAAACCCTGAGCGGGAGGGCCCCGGCCCGTTCCCGCGACCGATCCGGCTCCGGCCGGATCCCCGGCCGTCTCCCCGTGGAGGCGGCCGTTTCGTTCCCCCGACCCACGGCGCCGAGCAAGGACCATGGATAGCAACGTCTACCTCGATCACAACGCCACCGCGCCCCTCCATCCGGAGGCCCGTGCGGCCATGGACCCCTTCCTGGCCGGAACGGCCGGGAACGCCTCCAGCCTGCACGCCCACGGCCAGGCCGCGGCGGCGGCGGTGACCCGGGCCCGGCGCCAAGTGGCGGCGCTGATCGGAGGGGAGGACGGGGAGGTGATCTTCGCCGGCTCCGGGACCGAGGCGGTGGTCACCGGGGTCCTGGGCGCGGCCCGGGCCCGGCGTGGGCGCGGGGCCCACGTGGTGGCCTCGGCCCTCGAGCACGCGGCCGCCCGCGGAGCGCTGGCGGTGCTGGAACGGGAGGGCTTTGCCGTCACCCTCGTCCGGCCCGGGCCCGGGGAGGGGAGCGTCCGGGTGGAGGCGCTGGCCGGGGCGCTCCGGCCGGACACGGTGCTCATGGTCCTCATCCACGCCAACAACGAGACCGGTGCGGTGCAGCCGGTGGCGGAGTCGGCCGCCCTCTGCCGGGAGCGTGGTGTGCTCCTTCACGTGGACGCGGTCCAGAGCGCGGGGAAGATCCCCGTGCACGCCGCCGGCTGGGGGGTGGACCTGGTCTCGGTGGCCGCCCACAAGCTGGGCGGGCCCCAGGGGGTGGGCGCGCTCTGGCGCCGGCGGGGGGTGTCCCTGGAGCCGCTGGTTCCCGGGGCCCAGGAGGGCGGGCTCCGCGGGGGCACGGTCAACGTGGCCGGGGTGGCGGGATTCGGGGCGGCGGCGGAGCGGGCCCGGACCCAGGGCCCGGAGGAGGCCCGGCGGACCCGAGTTCTGCGGGAGCGCCTGGAGCGGTCGGTGGCGGAGCGGGTTCCCGGCGCGCGGCTCAGCGCCGCCGGCGCGGAGCGCCTCCCCAACACCGCCCACTTCACCTTCCCCGGCACCGGAGCACGGGACCTGGTGCCGGCCCTGGATCTGGCCGGGTTCTCGGTGTCCTCGGGATCGGCCTGCGCCTCGGGGGCCGAGGCGCCGAGCCCGGTGCTCCTGGCCATGGGTTACGACGAGGACGAGGCCCGGACCGCCCTCCGGGTCAGCCTGGGGCCCGCGAACACCGAGGCCGAGATCGACGCCTTCGTGGACGCCCTGGCCCGGCTGGCGCCCGCCCCGGCGGGGGAGCGGCCGTGAGCGCGGCCCGGCGGGAGCGGATCCTGGTCGCCATGTCGGGAGGGGTGGACAGCGCCGCCGCCGCCGCCCTCCTGGTCGAGGCCGGGCACGAGGTGACCGGGGCCACCCTGAAGCTCTGGTGCTACGGCGGGGCCGGGGCCTCGCCCCGCTCCTGCTGCTCGCTCCGGGACATCGAGGACGCCCGGGCCGCGGCCGGCGCCCTGGGCATCCGCCACTACGTCCTGGACGAGGAGAGCGATTTCGACCGGGAGGTGGTCACCCCCTTCGTGCGGTCCTACCTGGACGGCGAGACCCCCAACCCCTGCGTCCGCTGCAACACCCACCTGAAGTTCGGGAGCCTTCTCGCCCGGGCCCGGCACCTGGGCTTCGACGCCGTGGCCACCGGCCACTACGCCCGGCGGGAGGAGACCCCGGAGGGACCGGTGCTCCGGAGGGCGGTGGACGCGGCCAAGGACCAGTCCTACGTGCTGTGGGGGCTCTCCCGGGAGGACCTGGCCGCGAGCCGGTTCCCCCTCGGCGGGAGCACCAAGAGCGAGGCCCGGGAGGTGGCCCGGAGGGCCGGGCTCCCCCTGGCCGGGAAGATCGAGAGCCAGGACATCTGCTTCGTCCAGGGGGGGCGCTACGGCGAGTTCGTCACCGCCCGCGCCTCCGAGGCCCCGCAGACCCGCCCCGGCGAGCTGGTGGACACCGCCGGGCGGGTGCTGGGCGAGCACCGGGGCGCGGTCCACTACACCGTGGGCCAGCGCCGGGGTCTGGGCGTGGCGGCGGGGGAGCCGCTCTACGTGGTCCGGGTGGACGCGGCCCGGAACCGGGTGGTGGTGGGGTCGGAGCGCGACCTCTACCGGGACTCGATGACCGTCCGGGGGGTGAACTGGGTGTCCTGTCCGCCCCCCCGGGAGCCGGTGGCGGCCGAGGTCAAGGTGCGCTACCGGGCCCGGCCGGCCGCAGCCGTGGTCCGCCCGGAGGGGGAGGCCCGGGTCCGGGTGGACTTCGCCGGGCCCCAGCGGGCGGTGGCCCCGGGCCAGTCCGCGGTCTTCTACCGGGGGGACGTGGTCCTGGGTGGAGGCGTGATCGACCGGGAGGAGGGGGCCGCCCGGTGAGTGTGCTCCTGGAGACCCCCCGGCTCCGCATCCGCCGCTGGCGCCTCGAGGACGCCCCCGCCGCCTTCGCCATGTTCTCCGACCCTCTGGTCATGCGCTACGTGGGGGACGGGCGCCCGGTGGGGAAGCTGGAGACGGTCCGGGAGCGGCTGGCCAAGCGGATCATCCGGTACCAGACCGAGCGCCTGGGGAGCTGGGCGGTGGAACGGAAGGAGGACGGGGCCCTGATCGGCGGATGTTCCCTGTCCGTGGTCGAGGAGGGACCGGAGATCGAGGTCGCCTACCAGTTCGGACGCGAGCACTGGGGACGGGGGTACGCCACCGAGAGCGCCTCGGCCATGGTCGGGTACGGCTTCGGGACCCTGGCCCTGGACCGGATCGTCGGGATCACTTATCCCCAGAACACGCCCTCCCAGCGGGTGCTGCTCAAGCTCGGGATGCGCGCCCTGGGGCCGGCCCGGTACTTCGGGCTGGATCTCCTGGTCTTCGAGATCCACCGGCCGGAGTGGGATGGGCGTCCCCGGTAATTCCGGATGTACATGTCTTTTATGGATATCGGATATCGGCCCTGTCCGGACCGGGGGAGGGACGGTAACCTCCGGGAGTGGGTTGCATCTTCATGGTAGGCGGTTCCCGCTCTTGAACCCGGAGGGAAATACGAGTAATCTTGTCATGTATAAGCATACACAACGACTTAGCCGCTCAGAGGGACTGACCAAGACATGAATGATCGCGCCGACGCGGTGAAGGCCCCGTCCGAGGGGCCGAACCGCGGGATCCACGAACGCATCCGCCAGGAGTACAAGTACGGCTGGTCCTCGCTGATCGAGGCGGACTCCGCTCCCCCCGGTCTGAACGAGGACATCGTCCGCTTCATCTCGGCCAAGAAGGACGAGCCGGAGTGGATGCTCGAATGGCGTCTCGAGGCCTACCGCCGCTGGCTCACCATGACCGAGCCGGCGTGGCAGAACGTGCGCTACAACCCGGTCGACTACCAGGCCATCGTCTACTACTCGGCGCCCAAGAAGAAGAAGGCGCTGAAGAGCCTGGACGAGGTGGATCCGGAGATCCGGCGCACCTTCGAGAAGCTGGGCATCTCCCTGGAGGAGCAGAAGCGCCTCTCCGGGGTGGCGGTGGACGCCGTCCTGGACAGCGTCTCGGTGGCCACCACCTTCAAGGAGAAGCTGGCCGAGGCGGGGGTCATCTTCTGCTCCATGTCCGAGGCCATCCGGGAGCACCCGGAGCTGGTCCGCCGGTACCTGGGCACGGTGGTGCCCATCGGGGACAACTTCTTCGCCACCCTGAACTCGGCCGTGTTCTCCGACGGCTCCTTCGTGTTCGTGCCCAAGGGGGTGCGCTGCCCGATGGAGCTCTCCACCTACTTCCGGATCAACGCCGCCAACACCGGGCAGTTCGAGCGTACCCTCATCGTGGCCGAGGAAGGGGCCTCGGTGAGCTACCTGGAGGGGTGCACCGCCCCCATGCGGGACGAGAACCAGCTCCACGCCGCGGTGGTGGAGCTGGTGGCCCTGGACGACGCCCGCATCAAGTACTCCACCGTCCAGAACTGGTACCCGGGGGACGAGGAGGGCCGGGGCGGCATCTACAACTTCGTGACCAAGCGGGGCCTGTGCAAGGGGCGGCGGTCCCGGATCTCCTGGACCCAGGTCGAGACCGGCTCCGCGGTGACCTGGAAGTACCCCAGCTGCGTGCTGGTGGGGGACGATTCGGTGGGCGAGTTCTACTCGGTGGCCCTGACCAACAACATGCAGCAGGCCGACACCGGCACCAAGATGATCCACCTGGGCAGGAACACCTCCAGCACCATCGTCTCCAAGGGGATCTCCGCCGGCCGGGGCCAGAATACCTACCGGGGCCTGGTCAAGGTGCACAAGGGGGCCACCGGGGCCCGCAACTACTCCCAGTGCGACTCGCTCCTCATCGGCGACCGGTGCGGGGCCCACACCTTCCCCTACCTCCAGGTGAACGAACCCACCGCCCACATCGAGCACGAGGCGTCCACCTCCAAGGTGGGCGAGGACCAGCTTTTCTACTGCCGCCAGCGCGGGCTCTCCACCGAGGACGCGGTGTCCATGATCGTGAACGGCTTCTGCAAGGAGGTCTTCAAGGAGCTCCCCATGGAGTTCGCGGTCGAAGCCCAGAAGCTCCTGGAGATCAGCCTGGAGGGGACGGTCGGCTGACCCCCACCCGGCGGCACCACGGTTTCAACCAAAGCGGAACGCAGATGAAGAGAGGATCGAGGACATGACCCAGGAAGGACCGTTGCTGGTCGTCAAGGACCTGCACGCCCGGGTGGAGGACAAGGAGATCCTCCGCGGGGTGGACCTCACCGTGAACCCCGGCGAGGTGCACGCGATCATGGGCCCCAACGGATCGGGCAAGAGCACCCTGGCCAAGGTGCTGGCCGGGCACCCCGGCCTGGAGGTGACCGCGGGGGAGGTGATCTACCGCGGGCGGAACCTCCTGGAGATGGAGCCCGAGGAGCGGGCGGTGCTGGGGATCTTCCTCGCCTTCCAGTACCCGGTGGAGATCCCCGGGGTCTCCAACCGCTACTTCCTCCGCTCCGCCCTCAACGCGGTGCGGAAGGCGCGGGGGGAGGAGGAGATCGGCGCGGTGGAGTTCCTGAACGTGCTCCGGGAGAAGGCCCGGATCGTGGAGCTGGACGAGTCCCTGCTGACCCGGTCGGTCAACGACGGGTTCTCCGGCGGGGAGAAGAAGCGGAACGAGATCCTCCAGCTCGGGCTCCTGGACCCCACCCTGGCCATCCTGGACGAGACCGATTCCGGACTCGACATCGACGCCCTCCGGATCGTGGCCAAGGGGATCAACCTGCACCGGCGCGAGGACCGGTCCATGATCCTGGTCACCCACTACCAGCGGCTTCTCGGCTACGTGGTCCCCGACGTGGTCCACGTCCTGGCCGGCGGGGTCATCGTCCGCTCCGGCGGGAAGGACCTGGCCCTGGAGCTGGAGGAGAAGGGCTACGGGTGGCTCGAGGACGAGGCGGCCGGAGCGGCGGGGCCGGCCCGGGGAACGCGATGACCGGCGTGATGACCGAGGACCGCTCCCGGGTGGAGAGCTGGCTCAGGAACCCCCCCGGGGGCGGCCCGGAGTGGCTGGGGCGTCTCCGGGAGGAGGGGGCGGAGCGCTTCCGGCGGGCCGGGTTCCCCGGACCCCGGGAGGAAGCCTGGCGCTTCACCTCCCTGAAGCCGGTCCTCCGCCACGAGTACGCCGCCGGGGAGGGCCGCGGGACGGCGACCCCGGAGGCGGTGCGCGCGGCCACCCTGGTTCCGGACCACGCCCTGCGGCTGGTCTTCGTGGACGGGGTCTACTCCCCCGAACTGTCCGCGGGGAATCCCGCCGGCGGGGCCCCCCTCGCCGCCGGGCTGGCCGGGGTGCTGGCCGACCACGCGGAGCGGGTGGAGCCCCACCTGGGCCGCGTGGTCCGCACCGACCGGCACCGGTTCGCCGCCCTCAACACCGCGTTCCTGGCCGGCGGGGCCTTCGTCCACGTGCCCCGGAACCAGGCCCCCGCGACCCCGGTGCACCTGCTCTACCTGGCCACCGGAGCCGAACCCCCCTCCGCCCGCCATCTCCGTACCCTGATCGTGCTGGAAGAAGGCGCCCAGGCGGTGGTGCTCGAGGAGCACGTGGGCCCGGAGGAAGGCCCGGCCCTGGTGACCGCGGTCACCGAGGTGGTGGTGGGGGAGAACGCCGGGGTCGACCACGTGAAGCTCCAGCGCCAGGGCCCCGGGGCCTTCCACCTTTCCGCCACCGCGGCCCGGGTGGGCCGGCACGGCCGCTACACCGGGCACTCGGTCTCCCTGGGCGCGCGCCTCTACCGGCACGCCGTGGACGTGGTCCTGGACGGGGAGGGGGGCGAGTGCCACCTGAACGGACTCTACGTGACCGGGGGGCGCCAGCACGCCGACCACCACACCTTCGTGGACCACGCCGCCCCCCACACCGTGAGCCGGGAGCTCTACAAGGGGGTCCTGGACGGCCGGTCCACCGCGGTCTTCAACGGCCGCATCCTGATCCGGGAGGGGGCCCAGCAGATCGACTCGGCCCAGACCAACAACAACCTGTTGCTGTCCCAGGAGGCCCTGGTCAACACCAACCCGGAGCTGGAGATCTTCGCCGACGACGTGAAGGCGCGCCACGGGGCGACCATCGGCCAGATCGAGGAGGAATCGCTGTTCTACCTCCGCTCCCGCGGGGTGCCCTACGACGAGGCGCGCCGGATCCTGATCCGGGGATTCACCGGGGAGATGCTGGAGCGGATCCCGGTGGAGCCGGTGCGGACCGGCCTGGAAGCCGTGTTCGAGGAGCGGTTCTGATGTCCGATCTCTCCGATCTCTACCAGGAGGTGATCCTGGACCACAACAAGCGCCCCCGGAACCAGGGGGTGCCGGAAGGAGCCAACCGGAAGGCGGAGGGCTACAACCCGCTCTGCGGGGACAAGCTCACCGTGTTCCTGCGCGTGGAAGGGGACCGGGTGGCCGGGATCGGCTTCACCGGCTCCGGCTGTGCGATCTCCCAGGCCTCGGCCTCGGTCATGACCACCGTGGTCAAGGGGAAGAGCCGGGCCGAGATCGAAACCCTGTTCGAGACCTTCCAGAAGCTGGTCACCGGCAAGCTGGAGAGCGATCCCCTGGAGCTGGGGGAGCTGGCGGCCATGGCCGGGGTGAGCCAGTTCCCGGCCCGGGTCAAGTGCGCCACCCTGGGGTGGCACACCGTGGTCTCGGCCCTGAACGACGATACGGAACGCATCTCCACCGAGTGAACGGCGGCGGCCCCGGGGGGCCGGCCCGCGACCGGCAGAGAGGACGCTGATTTCATGAGACGATCCGAGGACGTGCAGGTCACCCGGGATGTCGAGGCGGTGGTCATCCCCGCCGGCAACCGGATCCTCATCCCCGAGGGCGTGACCGTCACCATCACCCAGTCCCTCGGCGGCTCCTTCACCGTGATCACCCCCCAGGGGTACATGGCCCGGGTGGACGGCCGCGACGCCGACGCCCTGGGCAAGGAGCCGGCGGCGCCGGAACCGGCACCGGAGCCGGCCGCGGCCGGGCCGGAGGACGGGGAGGCCCCCGCCCCCCCGGCCGGGGAGCGGGCCCGGGTGGAGGCCGCGGTCTGGGACCAGCTCCGCACCATCTACGACCCGGAGATCCCGGTCAACATCGTGGACCTGGGGCTCATCTACGAGTGCGCGGTGACCGAGGCCGGGGGCGGGTTGCGGGTCGAGATCAAGATGAGCATGACCGCGCCCGGTTGCGGGATGGGGGACGTCCTCCGGGGCGAGGCCGAGGACAAGATCCGGAGGCTCTCCGGGGTCACCGACGCCCGGGTGGACATCGTCTGGGATCCGCCCTGGGACATGAGCCGGATGTCCGAGGCCGCCCGCCTGGAACTGGGCTTCGGGTAGACCGCCCCGGGGCCGGGGCGCGGACCGGCCGGAAACGAACCGGGCCCGGAGAGCCTGCGCCCCCCGGGCCCTTTCGCGTTGATCCGCCGCGAACTCGGTGCCGGATCCGGCTACTTGGTGCCCGCCTTCAGCCGTGCCCGGAGATAGTCCGCGTTCATGCGGTAGATGTTGGTCATCTTGATCTCCTTGGGGCAGGCTTCCTCGCACTCGCCGTGGTTGGTGCAGTTCCCGAAGCCCTCCGCGTCCATGGCCTCCACCATGTGGATGGCCCGGTCCATCCGCTCCGGCTGACCCTGGGGGAGGACGGCCAGGTGCCCGACCTTGGCCCCCACGAAGAGCATGGCGCTGGCGTTGGGACAGGCGGCCACGCAGGCCCCGCAGCCGATGCAGGCCGCGCTCTCGAAGGCCTGGTCGGCCTGGGGCTTGGGAACCAGGATGGCGTTGGCGTCGGGGGCGGCCCCGCTATCCACCCCGATGAATCCCCCGCTCTGGATGATGCGGTCGAAGGCGCTCCGGTTCACCACCAGGTCCTTGATGACCGGGAAGGCCTCGGCCCGCCAGGGCTCGATGACCAGGGTCTCGCCGTCCTTGAAGTGGCGCATGTGGTGCTGGCAGGTGGTGGTGCCGGGGAGGGGGCCGTGGGCCTGGCCGTTGATCATCATCCCACAGGTGCCGCAGATGCCCTCACGGCAGTCGCTGTCGAAGGCGATCGGCTCCTCGCCCTTCTCGATCAGGCCGTGGTTCACCATGTCCAGCATCTCCAGGAACGAGGAATCCTCGCTCACCTCGGGCACCTCGATCTGCTGGAACCGTCCCCTGGCGTTCGGTCCGGCCTGGCGCCAGACCTTGAGCGTGAACTTCATTACTTGTAGCTCCTCTGCGTGGGCTTCACGTGCTCGAAGGTCAGGGGCTCCTTGTGCAGGACCGGCTCCTGGTCCTCGCCCCGGTACTCCCAGACGCCGACGAAGGAGAAGTTCTCGTCGTCGCGCTTGGCCTCGCCGTCCTCGGTCTGGTGCTCCTCCCGGAAGTGGCCTCCGCAGGACTCGTCCCTCATGAGGGCGTCCCGGGCCACGATCTCCGCGAACTCCAGGAAGTCGGCCACCCGTCCCGCCTTCTCCAGGGCGGGGTTGAAGGAATCCGCGCTCCCGGGAACCATCACGTTGTCCCAGAACTGGGCCCGGATCTCGGGGATGCGGGCCAGGGTCTGTTCGAGGCCGGCGGCGGTCCGGCTCATACCCACGTTCTCCCACATCAGCTCGCCCAGCTCGCGGTGGTAGGAGTCCGAGGTCCGCTTCCCCTGCACGGAGAGGAGCTTGTCGATCCGCCCCTTCACCGATGCCTCGGCGTCGCGGAAGTCGGCGTCGGCGGGCCGGACCGGGTCCAGCCCCCCCTGGGCCAGGTAGTTGGCCAGGGTGTAGGGGACCACGAAGTAGCCGTCGGCCAGCCCCTGCATGAGGGCGCTGGCCCCCAGCCGGTTGGCTCCGTGGTCGGAGAAGTTGGCCTCGCCGATGGCGAACAGCCCGGGGATGGTGGTCTGAAGGTTGTAGTCCACCCAGAGCCCCCCCATGGTGTAGTGGGGCGCGGGATAGATGCGCATCGGGGTCCGGTAGGGATCGTCCCCGGTGATCCGTTCGTACATGTCGAACAGGTTGCCGTAACGCTCCTGGATGGCCTCGCGGCCGAGCCGGTTGATGGCGTCCCGGAAGTCCAGGAAGACCCCGACCCCGGTCGGCCCCACCCCGTAGCCGGCGTCCACCCGTTCCTTGGCCGCCCGGGAAGCCACGTCGCGGGGGACCAGGTTCCCGAAGGCGGGATAGCGCCGCTCCAGGTAGTAGTCGCGGTCCTCCTCGGGGATATCCCCCGGGGCCCGGCTCTCGTCCTGGTTCTTGGGCACCCACACCCGCCCGTCGTTCCGCAGGGATTCGCTCATCAGGGTGAGCTTGGACTGGTGGCCGCCCGGGGCCTGGGGAATGCAGGTGGGGTGGATCTGGGTGTAGCAGGGGTTGGCGAAGCCGGCCCCCCGCTTGTAGGCCCGGTAGGCGGCGGTGACGTTGCAGCCGAGGGCGTTGGTGCTGAGGTAGAAGACCGGGCTGTAGCCGCCGGTGGCCAGGACCACCGCGTCGGCGGCGTGGGAGACGATCTCGCCGGTGACCAGGTCCCGGACCACGATGCCCCGGGCCCGTCCGTCCACCAGCACCACGTCCTTCATCTCCGTCCGCTCGAAGATCTTCACCGTGCCCGCGTGGACCTGGCGGGCCAGGGCCTGGTAGGCGCCCAGGAGGAGCTGCTGGCCGGTCTGGCCCCGGGCGTAGAAGGTCCGGGAGACCTGGGCCCCGCCGAAGGACCGGTTGGCCAGGAGGCCGCCGTATTCCCGGGCGAAGGGCACTCCCTGGGCCACCGCCTGGTCGATGATCTCCAGCGAGACCTGGGCCAGCCGGTAGACGTTGGCTTCCCGGGAGCGGTAGTCGCCTCCCTTCACCGTGTCGTAGAACAGGCGCCAGATGGAGTCCCCGTCGTTCCGGTAGTTCTTGGCCGCGTTGATCCCGCCCTGGGCGGCGATGGAGTGGGCCCGGCGGGAGGAGTCCTGGAAGCAGAAGGCCTTCACGTTGTACCCGGCCTCGCCCAGGGTGGCGGCGGCCGAGGCCCCGGCGAGGCCGGTGCCGACCACGATCACCTCGAACTTACGTCGGTTGGCCGGGTTCACCAGCTTCATGTGGAAGCGGTGGTTGTCCCACATCTCCTGGATGGGACCGGAAGGCACGTTGGCGTCGAGCTTCATGTTTCGATTCCCCCTACTTCACCAACCCGGCGATCACGGTCAGCGGGACCAGGACGAACCCCGCCGCGATGACGAAGGCGAGCACCGGGCCCCAGCGGCGCACCATCTCCACGTAGCGCGGATTGGTGGTGCCCAGGGTCTCGAACCCGCTCTTTATCCCGTGATTCAGGTGCAGGAAGATGAAGAACATGGCCACCACGTAGATCCCCACGATGAGGGGGTTCTGGAAGCTCTCCACCACGTTGGTGTAGACCCGCAGGTGCTGGAAGTACTGCGGGAAGACGGTTCCGGTGGTGAAGTGCAGGATGTGGAACACGATGAAGGCGAAGACGACGATCCCGCCCACCAGCATGGTCCGGGAGGAGAAGGTGGCCGCCTCGTTCTTCTTCACCGCGTACTTGGTGGCGCGGGCGGCGCTGTTCTCCGCGCTGAGCTTGAGCACGGTGATCACGTGGAGGATCACCGAACCCAGCAGCACGAGCCGGATGATCCAGAGGAGGATCGGCTCGAAGCGGAGGATCTCGGCGTACTGGTTGAGCCGGGCCGGCTCCCCGGCGTGCCCGGGGCCCTCGAAGACGAGGAGATTCCCCATCATGTGGCCGATCAGGAAGAGCACCATGATCACCCCGGTCACGGCCACGATGATCTTCTTTCCGATGGACGATCGGTAGAACGCGCTGAACCAACCCATGCGTGGTCTCCAGATGGTTCGGGCAGGACGAGACACACCCCGGAAAGGGGGTCCGTCCGGCCGGGTTCCTTGCAGCACCCGAAAGATACTGGACAACCTTAGTCGGAATCGCCGGATGTGCCGACAAGAATACGCATATCCAGATATCCGAAAAACCCCGGCAAGCAATTTCCCTGCCATGACTTAGCGGATCGTTAAGCTCGCCGAAGGAGATCTCCCCGAACCGCTCCCGGCTCCGGAATCGCCCGGTTCCGGGGACGCACGCGAACCCGGCGCGGGTAGCATCCACGGCGGGCGGGCCCGGCTCACCGCCGGCGGCCCTCCGCAACCTTATCTTGTTGTAAAATATCGGCTTGCGCCCGAAGTCCCCCCGCGGGGTCCCGGACCGGGCGCTCGGTTACGGGACCCCGGGAGAGGAGCGCATCGGTGCCTCGTGGATTCGCTCGATGGAGCGCCTGGTTCTTCGGCCTGTGGATGCTCTGCGCCGGCGCGGCGGCCCCGGCGATCGCCGCCCCCGCGTCCGGCGGGCGACCCGTCCCCCCCGGCCTGCTCGAGAACGAGCGCAACACCATCGAGGTCTTCCGCCGGGTCTCCAACTCGGTGGTGTTCGTGAGCAACCGGCAGCTCCGCCGGGACCTGTTCAGCCTCAACGTGCTCGAGATCCCCGCCGGAAGCGGCTCCGGCCTGGTCTGGGACGACCGGGGGCACGTGGTCACCAACTACCACGTGGTCCAGAACGGGGACGCCTTCGCGGTCACCCTGGCCTCGGGGAACACCTACCCGGCCAAGCTGGTGGGCACCGAGCCGACCAAGGACCTGGCCGTGCTCAAGATCGACGCCCCTCCGGACAGCCTCTTCCCGGTGGAACCGGGGGACTCCGGGACCCTGGTGGTGGGACAGAAGGTGCTGGCCCTGGGCAATCCCTTCGGGCTGGACCAGACCCTGACCACGGGGGTGATCAGCGCCCTGGGCCGGGAGATCCGGTCGGTGGCCGGCACCCTGATCGACGGCATGATCCAGACCGACGCGGCCATCAATCCCGGCAACTCGGGCGGCGCCCTCATCGATTCCGGGGGGCGGCTGATCGGGGTCAACACCGCCATCGTGAGCCCCAGCGGGTCCAGCGCCGGGGTCGGCTTCGCGGTCCCGGTGGACATCGTCAAGCGGATCGTGCCCCAGATCATCCAGTTCGGCCACGTCAAGCACGCCGGGCTGGCCATCACCGTGCTCAGCGACGACTGGGCCCGGCGGTGGGGGGTGGCCGGGGTGGTGGTGCGGGGAGTGCGGGGCGGGAGCAGCGCGGAGGCGGCCGGGTTGCGAGCGCTGCGGATGAACCGGTGGGGGCAGGTGGTCTCCTTCGACGTGATCAACGGCGTGGACGACGAGCCGGTGGCCGGCTTCGACGATCTCTACGCCATCTTCGACCGGCACCATCCCGGGGACCAGGTCACCGTCCACTACCTGCGCGGGAGCAAGGAGCACTCGGTCAAGGTGAAGCTGGAGGACGTCGACTAGCCGGAGCCGGAGCCGGGCTCCGGGGCCCGAGGCCGCGTCCCACCGTCCACCGCCGGCTAGAGATACCCGCCGAGGATGCTGACCAGGAGCACGGTGAGCACGATCAGGCTGACCGCGATGTAGAGCCGGTCCCGCTGGAGGGCGAACCCGATCAGCGCCGCCACCACCCGGGCCACCGGGGTGGCCAGAAGGAGAAGGACCCCCACCTGGATGAGCCCCCGGCCGCGGAAGTTCGAGGTGCTGCGGGCGATGCCGGTCACGGTGCGGTACTCCGGCGGTTCGCCCTGGAACACGTCGTAGTGGGGGAACTGGCCGCCGTGGCGGTTGAGGTAGAGGAATCCCCCCAGGAGGACGAAGGCCGCCGACAGGAGCAGGGAGATCCGCAGGACCAGGGCCATGGCCTGGGCCAGACGATCGTCGTCGAGGGGGCGTGGCACGGCTACATCCTCCCCTTCAGACCGTTCAGGATCATCTCCACCCCCAGGGCCAGGATGACCACCGTGAACACCAGCCGGAGGGCCCGGGTCCGGGCCACGACCAGGAGCCGGGTGCCGAGGAGGGAGCCGAGGAGCACGCCCAGCACCACCGGCATGGCCAGGCCGGGGTCCAGGTAGCCGCGGTGGAGGTAGACCCCGGCGCTGGCCGCCGCGGTAACCCCGATCATGAAGTTGCTGGTGGTGGTGGAGACCTTGAAGGGCACCCGCATGGCCCGGTCGAGGGCGATGACCTTGAGGGCCCCGGACCCGATTCCGAGCAGGCCGGAGAGGGCTCCGGCCACGAACATGAGGCCGAACCCCGCCGGGACCCGGCGGACCCGGTAGCTCTGGAGGGAGTGGCCGCGGGGGTAGCTCCCGTCCAGTCGCAGCCGTCCCGCGAGCCGGTCCGGCTCGGAGTGGAGGACCTGGGACTTGGCCGGGAAGCCGGAGAGGACGGCGGAGTAGAGGAGGACCAGTCCGAAGATGACCGCGATGGCGCCGCCCGGAACGAGGGTGGCCACGGTCGCGCTCAGCACCGCCCCCACCGTGGTGGCCACCTCCAGGAACATGCCGATGCGGATGTTGGTGTAGCCCTCGCGGACGTAGGCGGCGGCGGAGGCGGAGGAGGTGGCGATCACGGCCAGGAGCGAGGTGCCGATCGCATAGCGGATCTCCACCCCGAAGACCAGGACCAGGGTGGGCACGATGACCACGCCTCCCCCGAGCCCGGTCAGGGCCCCCAGGAACCCCGCGGCGAAGGCGGTCAGACCGATCAGGGACGAGAACTCGAGGATGTTCACCGATTGTCCACCTAATGGGTGCGCGCGGGCGCGATCCCCTCCGAGACCCCCCCGACGCACTCCGCGGGCCAATACGCTAACATGGGTAGTCGGAACGACGCACCCCGTCAACGTAGCCCCACATCGCCCGCAAGGAGGAGCCGCTTGATCATCCAGCCCGGCCTGCCCTATCCCCTGGGATCGATCTACGACGGAGCCGGCACCAACTTCTCCCTGTTCTCGGAGGCCGCGGAACGGGTGGAACTTTGCCTGTTCGACGGGGAGGGGGCCGAGACCCGGATCGACCTGCCCGAGGTGACGGGATTCTGCTGGCACGGGTACCTGCCCCGGGTGGGACCCGGGCAGCGTTACGGCTACCGGGTCCACGCTCCCTGGGACCCCTCCCAAGGCCTCCGCGGCAACCCGGCCAAGCTCCTCCTGGATCCCTACGCCAAGGGGGTGGACGGGGGGGTGACCTGGGGGCAGGCCGTCTTCCCCTACCGCTTCGGGTCTCCGGACGAGCGGGACGACACCGACAGCGCCCTCAGCGTGCCCAAGTCGGTGGTCAGCCAGCCCCACTTCGACTGGAGCGACGACCGCCTCCCCCGGAACCCCTGGCACGAGACGGTGATCTACGAGACCCACGTCAAGGGATTCACCCGGCTCCATCCGGACGTGCCCGACGCCATCCGCGGGACCTACGCCGGCCTCGCCCACCCGGCCATGATCGACTACCTCCTCGCCCTCGGGGTGACCGCGGTGGAGCTGATGCCGGTGCATCAGTTCGTGCACGACAGCCGGCTGGTGGAACAGGGGCTCCGCAACTACTGGGGCTACAACTCCATCGGATTCTTCGCCCCCCACAACGAGTACGCGGCCGATCCACACCCGGAGAACCAGGCCGCCGAGTTCAAGCAGATGGTCAAGACCCTGCACGGGGCGGGGATCGAGGTGCTTCTCGACGTGGTCTACAACCACACCGCCGAGGGCAACCACCTGGGACCGATGCTGTCCATGCGGGGGATCGACAACGCGGCCTACTACCGCCTCCAGCCCAACGACCGGCGCTACTACACCGACTACACCGGGACCGGCAACACCCTGAACATGCGCCATCCCCACGTCCTCCAGCTCATCATGGACTCGCTCCGGTACTGGGTGCTGGAGATGCACGTGGACGGCTTCCGCTTCGACCTCGCCGCCGCCCTGGCCCGGGGCCTCCACGACGTGGACCGCCTGAATGCGTTCTTCGATCTCATCCAGCAGGACCCGGTGGTGAGCCAGGTCAAGCTCATCGCCGAACCCTGGGACGTGGGACAGGGGGGCTACCAGGTGGGGAACTTCCCCCCCTGTGGTCGGAGTGGAACGGCAAGTTCCGGGACTGCGTGCGGGACTACTGGCGGGGGGAGAACCAGACCCTGGGCGAGCTCGCCTACCGCCTCACCGGGAGCTCGGACCTCTACGAGCTCACCGGCCGCCGCCCCTACGCCAGCATCAACTTCATCACCGCCCACGACGGCTTCACCCTGGCCGACCTGGTCTCCTACAACGACAAGCACAACGAGGCCAACGGGGAGGGGAACCGGGACGGGGAGAGCTACAACCGGTCCTGGAACTGCGGCGAGGAAGGGCCCACCGAGGATCCGGACGTGCTCGCCCTCCGCTTCCGCCAGAAGCGGAACTTCCTCACCACCCTCATCCTCTCCCAGGGGGTGCCCATGCTCCTGGGCGGAGACGAGATCGGCCGGACCCAGAAGGGCAACAACAACGCCTACTGCCAGGACAACGAGACCTCCTGGTTCGACTGGGAGCACGCGGACAGGGACCTCCTGGAATTCACCCGCCGGCTGCTGCGGTTCCGGGCCGAGCATCCGGTGTTCCGGCGGCGGCGCTGGTTCCAGGGCCGCCCCATCCACGGCACCGAGGTGCACGACATCGGCTGGTTCAACGCGGAAGGGGTGGAGATGGCCGAGGAGCACTGGGGGGAGGGATTCGCCAAGGCCATGGCCGTGTTCCTGAACGGGAAGGGCATCGCCACCCCCGACCCGCGCGGGGAGCGGGTGGTGGACGAGAGCTTCTACCTCCTGTTCAACGCCCATTACCAGCCGGTCACCTTCACCCTTCCCGGCCCGGAATGGGCCGCCCGCTGGACGGAGGTGCTGGACACCTCCCGGGGCTGGATCGAGGACGAACACCGGAGGCGGGGGGCGGAGGGGACGATCCCGGTGGCCGACCGCACGGTGGTGCTCCTGCGGAAGGAGGGCTGAGGTGCCGGTCGTGCCCCGCGCCACCTACCGGATCCAGTTCCACGCCGGATTTCCCTTCGAGGCCGCCGGGGACATCGCGGACTACCTGGCCGGGCTGGGGGTCAGCCACCTCTACGCCTCGCCGTACCTCCAGGCCGCTCCCGGCAGCACCCACGGCTACGACGTGGTCGATCCGGGCCGGGTGAACGAGGAGCTGGGGGGGGAGGAGGGCCACGCCCGGTTGCAGTGGATCCTGGGGGAGCGGAACCTGGGCCAGGTCCTGGACGTGGTGCCCAACCACATGGCCATCTCCGGACCGGAGAACACCTGGTGGTGGGACGTGCTGGAGAACGGCCCCTCCAGCCGCTATGCCGCCTACTTCGACGTGGAGTGGGAGAGCCCGGAAGGCCGGCACGGGAACAGGATCCTGCTTCCGGTGCTCGGGGACCACTACGGCCGGGTGGTGGAGGCGCGCGAGATCGTCCTGGAACGGCGGGAGGGCTCGTTCCTCGTCCGGTACTACGATCACGTCTTCCCCGTCGCCCCCCGGTCCCTGGCCGGCCTCATCGCCCGGGCCGCGGCCCGGTCCGGGTCCGACGACCTGGCCTTCATCGCCGACTCCCTGGAGGTGCTGCCCCTGCCCACGGCGACCGACCGGTCGAGCATCCACCGCCGGCACCGGGGGAAGGAGGTCATCCGCCGGCAGCTCGGCCGCCTCCTCCAGGAGGAGGAGGGACCGCGGGCGGCGGTGGACGCCCTGGTGGCCGAGGTCAACGGCTATCCCGATCTCATGGACGACCTGCTCCAGCACCAGAACTACCGTCTGGCCTTCTGGAGGGCGGCGGGGAGCGATCTCGGCTACCGGCGCTTCTTCGACGTCAACTCCCTGGCCGCACTCCGGGTGGAGGACGAAACGGTTTTCGCCGACACCCACCGGCGGGTGCTGGACTGGTTGCGGAACGGGGTGCTGGACGGGGTCCGGATCGACCATCCCGACGGGCTCCGCGATCCCCAGGAGTACCTCCGCCGGCTGCGGGAGGCGGCTCCCGGGGCCTGGATCGTGGTGGAGAAGATCCTCCATCGCGGAGAGCGGCTCCCCGACCGCTGGCCGGTGGAGGGCACCACCGGCTACGAGTACCTGAACCTGGCCGGGGGACTGGCCGTGGATCCGGCCGGCGAGCGTCCCCTGACCCGGCTCTACCGCGAGTTCACCGGGGAGCCGTCGGACTACCGGCAGCTGGTCCTGGATAAGAAGCACGAGGTGCTCCGCGACGTCCTGGGCAGCGACGTCAACCGCCTCACCGACCTCGCCCAGCGCGTCTGCGAGCAGCACCGCCGCTATCGCGACTACTCCCGCCAGGAGATCCGGGAGGCCCTGGAGGAAGCCGCGGCCTGCTTCCCGGTCTACCGGACCTACGTCCGGGCCGAGGCGGGGCGGGTGTCCCGGGAGGACCGGCGGACCATCAACCGGGCCTTCAAGCTGGCCAAGAGCCGCCGCGGCGACCTCGATCCCGAGCTGTTCGACTTCCTCCGGGATCTCCTCCTCCTCCGCCACCGCGGGGAGCTGGAGGCGGAGCTGGTCATGCGGTTCCAGCAGCTCACCGGACCCGCCACCGCCAAGGGGGTGGAGGACACCGCGTTCTACTGCTTCCACCGCCTGGTGTGCCTGAACGAGGTGGGGGGGGACCCGGGGCGCTTCGGCACCGACCCCGCCACCTTCCACCGGGCCATGATCGAGGCCTCGGAGCGCCGTCCCCACGCCATGCTCACCACCTCCACCCACGACACCAAGCGGAGCGAGGACGTCCGGGCCCGGATCGCCCTCCTCTCGGAGATTCCCGAGCGGTGGGGCCGGGCGGTCCGGGGCTGGGCCGCCCACAACGAGCGCCACCGGACGGGCGGGTCCCCGGACCGCAACCTGGAGTACCTCTACTACCAGACCCTGGTCGGGGCCTGGCCCCTGGGGGCGGACCGGGCCGAGGCCTACATGCAGAAGGCGGCCCGGGAGGCCAAGCAGCACACTTCCTGGACCCGCCCCGATCCCGCCTACGAGGAGGGGGTGCAGCGGTTCGTGAACGGGACCCTGGACGACGGGGACTTCGTGGCCGACCTGGAGGCGTTCGTCGCTCCCCTGGTGGAGCCGGGCCGGGTGAACGCGCTGGCCCAGACCCTGCTGAAGCTCACCTGTCCCGGGGTTCCCGACATCTACCAGGGCACCGAGCTCTGGAACCTGTCCCTGGTGGACCCGGACAACCGGCGTCCGGTGGACTTCGAGCTGCGCCGCCGGCTCCTGGAGGAGGAGCCGGATCTGACCGCCGAGGAGACGCTGGCCCGGATGGACGAGGGCCTGCCCAAGCTGCGGGTGACCCGGCGGACGCTGGCCCTGCGGACGGAACGGCCCGGGGTCTTCGGAGCCGGCTCCGGCTACCGTCCCCTGGAAACGGGGGGGAGCGCCGCCCGCCACCTGGTGGCGTTCCTGCGGGGGGATTCGGTGGCGGTGGCCGTGCCCCGGTTGGGGCTGGGGTTACGGGAGGGTTGGGGGGATGCCACGGTGGAGCTTCCCGAGGGGCGGTGGGAGAACGTCTTCACCGGGGAGGAGACGGACGGCGGGCGGCGGGAGGTGGCCGGGCTCCTGGCCCGGTTCCCGGTCCTCCTCCTCGCCGCGCGCTGAGTCCGAGCCGGCGGAGCTCCGGGACGGAGCCCGGCCGGCGGCGGCCGGTCCTTCAGCCGCCGGCTAGTCGCCCTGGGCCTGGTCCCCGGACCCGCCGGTCCAGGCGTTCACCAGGTCCTCGTGCTGCTTCATCCACTCCCGGGCGGCGGTGATCGGCTGCCCGGTCTCCTCCTGGTTGATCATGTCCTCCAGGCTCCCCAGCTGCTGGTCGTCGAGCTTGAACTTCTCCAGGAAGGCGGCCACCTTCGGATAGGCCTCCTTGAAGCCGAGCCGGGCCACGGTGTGGATGTTCTCGGCCTTCCCGTAGATGCCCTTGGGGTCCTCCAGGAACTTGAGCTGCCAGCGGGCGAACATCCAGTGCGGCTTCCAGCCGGTGACCACGATCCACTCGTTGTTGTCCTCGGCCCCCTTGAGGGCGGCGGTCATGGCCGGGCCGGAGGAGGGGACCAGCTTCAGGTCCAGGCCGTACTCCTGGATGGCCTTGTCGGTGGTCTTCATGATCCCGGCCCCGGAATCGATGCCCACGATCTGGCCGTCGAACTGGCTCTTGTGGTCGTTCAGCTCGGGGATGGAGCTGATGGTCACGTAGTCGGGCACCACCAGCCCGATCCGCGCTCCCGCGTAGTTGATGCCGAGATCCTCCAGCTTGTCCCCGTACTGCTCCATGTAGCTGGCGTGGGTGACCGGGAGCCAGGCGTCCACGAAGAAGTCGGCGTCGCCGTTGGCCACCGAGGTGAAGACCGGGGCCACGTCGGCCATGGTGGTCTGGACCTGGTAGCCCATCCTGTCCTCGAGGATGGCCTGGACCAGGTTGGTCATGGCGATCCCCTCGGCCCAGTTCACGTAGGCCATCTTGATGGACTTGTTCTGGTTCTGGTTCTGGTTCTCGGCCTGGGCCTGCTCGCCCTGGCCGCCTCCGCCTCCGCCGCAGCCGGCGGCGGCCAGGCCGAGGATAAGGGCGGCGGTGACGATGCCTCCCGCGCGCCGTAGGTCGAATCGAGTCTTACCGGTCATGATTCCTCCTTGATCAGGGTTCAGGCTTTTCGAGACTTGCCGTGCGTTCCCAGAGCCTGGGTAATCCGGTCCAGGAACATGGCCAGGATCACGATGGCGATACCGCCTTCGAATCCGAGGCCGATCTTGAGCTGGGTGATCCCCTTGAGCACCGCCTCCCCCAGGCCGCCGGCGCCGATCATGGCCGAGATCACCACCATGGAGAGCGAGAGCATGATGGTCTGGTTCACCCCGGCCAGGATGGTGGGGAGGGCGATGGGAAGCTGGGCCTTGAACAGGAGCTGGCGCGGGGTGGATCCGAAGGCCTGGGCCGCCTCCACCACCTCCTTGGGCACCTGGCGGATGCCGAGCCCGGTGAGGCGGACCGCCGGCGGCATGGCGAAGATGACCGTGGCCATGGCCCCGGGCACCTTGCCCAGCCGGAAGAACAGCACCGCCGGGATCAGGTAGACGAAGGCGGGCATGGTCTGCATGAAGTCCAGGATCGGGCGCAGCACCCGCTCCCCGGTGCTGCTCCGGGCCGACCAGATCCCCAGGGGCACTCCGATGAGCAGGGCGAAGAAGGCCGCGGCCAGGACCAGGGCCAGGGTCTCCATGGTCGCCGGCCACAGGTTCATGGAGGCGACCAGGAAGAACCCGACCAGGGTGAACACGGCCAGGCCCCGGCCGGCGATCCAGAAGGCCAGGGCGACCAGGAGCAGGATCATGAGCCAGCTGGGCAGGAAGAGGAGCACGTGCTCGAAGGCGGTGATGGCCCAGTCCAGGCTGGTGCTGATCACGTCGAACGCGGGCTTGAAGTTGTCGGTGAGCCACTGGATGACCACCTCGAAGAACTTGCCGATGGGAAGATGGACGGGGAAGGCGGCGAGGGTCATTCGATTTCTCCTGCGATGCCGGCCAGGATGGCGGCCCGGGTCACGATGCCCTTGAGCACGCCCTGCTCATCCACCACCGGGATGGGGACCGCGCTCGCCGAGGCCAGGGCGAGCAGGTCGATGATGGGGGTCTCCGCAGGAGTGGTCTGCTCCACCTCCCGCAGGATGGGGGAGAGGTCCCTCCGGTCCTGCTTGATCAGGGCCACCGCGTCATCGATCCGCACCAGGCCCTGCAGGTGCCACTCGGCATCGGTCACGAACACGGTGGACATGCCGCGGTCGCGCATCCTGCGGACGGCCTGATGGGCTCCGTCCTTGGGGTGGATGATGGGCTGCGCCCGCTGCATGACCGTGCCCGCGCTGATCACCCGGCTCCGGTCCACGTTCTCCACGAAGGCCCGCACGTAGTCGCTGGTGGGCTTGGTCAGGATCTCCTCCGGGGTGCCGATCTGGACGATCTTGCCGTCCTTCATGATGGCGATGCGGTCCCCCAGCTTCAGGGCCTCGTCCAGGTCGTGGGTGATGAACACGATGGTCTTGTGCATCTTGGCCTGCAGATCGAGCAGCTCGTCCTGCATCTGGGTGCGGATGAGGGGATCGAGGGCGCTGAACGCCTCGTCCATGAGGAGGATCTCCGCGTCGGTGGCCAGGGCCCGGGCCAGGCCCACGCGCTGCTGCATCCCCCCCGAGAGCTCCTGGACCATGCTGTCCGCGTAGGGGGTCAGTCCTACCAGCTCCAGGGCCGCCTCGGATTTCTCCCGGCGGGTCTTCTCGTCGATGTTCTGGATCTCCAGGCCGTACCACACGTTCTGGATCACGGTGCGGTGGGGAAGGAGCCCGAAGTGCTGGAAGACCATGGCCAGCTTCTTCCTCCGGACCATCCGCAGTTGCTCGCGGGAGAGGGTCACGATGTCCTCGCCGTCGATCCGGACCTCCCCCGAGGTGGGTTCGATGAGCCGGTTCAGGCACCGTAGCAGGGTGGATTTCCCGCTTCCGGAGAGCCCCATGATGACGAAGATCTCCCGGTCCTGGACGGTGATGTCGGCGTCCACTACCCCCACCGTGCACCCGGTGCGCTCCAGGATCTCCGCCTTCGGCGTCCCCTTCTCGACCAGCTCCAGCGCCCGGCGGACGTTCTGGCGGCCGAAGACCTTGGAGATCTTCCTGACCTCGATGCTCGGCATGGTCCTCCTCTCGTGTACGGCTTCTCCGGCAGTCGGTGCCGGCGGGTCGGTTCCGGGGGCGGAGCGCCCCGCCCCCGGAATCCCGATCAGAAGTAGTAGCCCAGATTCACGTTGAACCGGTTCTCCCAGTCCGCGTCGGGATTCCCCGCGGCCAGGGCTCCCCCGTAGTCCGGTCCCAGCCAGGGCTGGTTCTTGCCCATGGCGAAGTCCACGTAGGTGTACATCCCGCTACCGGCCACCAGGACCCCGAGCACGTTCTGCTGGGAGTCCTCGTAGCTGGACTCGGTCTTGGAGAGGACGCTGTAGTCGTCGTAGAAGGTGAGGGAGCTGATCGGACCCCAGGCCACCGGCACCGCGTAGGACAGGTTGGCCAGGATCACGTTCCCCTCCGCGGCCACCATGTAGGGGGCGTCGTAGGCGCCCATGATCACGAACCGGTTGTCCTCTCCCTCGGGATTGCGGGGATCGTACTTGTAGTGGATCCCCTCCAGCATGAGGTTGAACTGGCCGTAGTTGCCGTTCAGGTGCGCCGCCGCCGCGGAGTGGTTGCCCGTGTCCATGGTGACCCCGTTGTAGAGGCCGCCGTAGGTGCCGCTCACCCCGATCTCGGTGCTGCCCAGGTCCTGGTGGTCGATGGTGTAGGCCAGCCGGCCGGTGACCTGGTTGGTCTCCTGGTTGCTGCGGGATCCGTCGAAGCCGGCGTAGGAGAGAGCCCCCGCGGAGATGGGCACGACGTCGTAGGAGTAGCGGGCGCTGGCCAGGCTGTTGCCCGTGTAGCTCCCCTCGCTGTTCTTGTAGAAGGCGAGGGCGGCGTCCCAGTTGTCCTTGCTGTAGACCCCCTTGACCCCGAGGTCGTAGTCGTCCTCGAGGCCCAGGTAGTACCCGATGTCGAAGAACCAGTTGTGGGACGCGTAGGGGAGGATGCCGAAGGGAACCTGGCTCACCCCGGCCTGGAGCTGGAAGCGGTCGTCGGGAACCCAGGCCACGTAGCCGTGGTGAACCATGTTGTAACCGGCGTAGAACCGGTACTCGGCGGAGACGGCGAGCTTGCCCTTGGTGCCGTCCACGTTCACCCGGAAGGTGTCGAAGGCGAAGTCGCCCCCCTTGTCCCGGTTGGCGTCCTGGCCCGCCCAGGATTTCAAGAAGTAGTTGTAACGAACGGCGCCGCCGACGTGCAGGTCGAGTTCGTCCTCCTGCGCCGCGGCCGGGGCCGGAGCCAGCGCGGCGGCGGTCACCGCGGCCAGCGCCAGCATCACAAGGGTCTTCATGGGCACCTCCCACATGAGATGAAAACAGGGCAAGACAACGCCGGGAGGAACCGTGGTCCGGACGCTTCGCCCGGAAGCAGGCGCAACAGGGAGATCGAACTCATGCCGGCCTCTTCGGGTTTCCCGGCGGCGAATCGACACCAAGTGCCGGGCCCCGACGAAGACGTACTACGAACGCAGGCTATTCAAATGCACACGAACGCAAATGCCCCCGCCAAGAACCAATGGAGAGCCGTTCCGGCTCCTTCGACCGACCATAGCGAACATGCCTCGTGTTGTCACCCCGCCGACTCGAATTCCCATTCAGGCGATGCATCCACATTCCACCCCGCGCCGGAGCGGATCGACCCCCCGGTCCCGGGGAGGGCGCACCGGGGCTCGAACCCCGGGGAGGACGGGCGGATGAGGCCCGGGCGGAAGCGCGGCGACCGGATTCAGGATCCGGCCAGGGCGAGCCAGGTGTGCAGGCCCTGGAGGATCATCTCCACCGCGATGCTGCCGGCCATGAGCGCCGAGAGCCGGCCGACCACCTCCACGTAGCGATCCACGAGGCGGGAACTCCGGTCCTTGAGGAAGTCGTGGGTGAGCTTGAGTCCGCCCAGGGTGAGGATGGTGGCGGCGAGGGTGGCCCCGATGACGGCGAAGGCCCCGCCGAGGGGGAGCCGGGAACCGATGAGCACGCTCGCGCTCACCGTGCCCGGCCCGATCATGAACGGCATGGCGATGGCCCCGGCCAGGTGCTCGAGCGGGCCCCGGATCTCCTGGATGGCGCCCGCCCCGTTCAGGATGAAGCGGAGGCTGATGATCGCGAACACCACCCCGCCGAAGACCTGGAAGGAGGCGAAGTGGACCTGGAAGAGGTCGGTGAACAGGGAGTCGCCGCCCCAGGCGAAGAGGGCGAACACGGCGGCGGCGATGGCCGAGCCGCGGACGAGAATGCGCAGGAAGAGCCGGGCCTCGAAGTCCCGGATGAGGTCCATCAGGTAGACGGAGAGGAGGAACGGGTTCAGGATGGTGAAGAGGAGGGTGAAGGAACGCAGGTAGTCGTGCATGGTGGTGATCCGGGGCGGCCGGGACCGGAGCCGCCCGCGGGTAGAGCCTACTGGACTTCGCAGGGAGAGGAAACCCGCCCGGGCCCCGGCCCGGATGAGAAATGAGGTTGCATGGGAACGTTGACGGTATGGGCCCCCGAAGCCCGTTCGATGGCCGCGGTGATCGCGGACGCCCGCCTCCCCATGGACTCCGGGGAGGGCGGGTGGTGGAGGATCGAGGACCCGCGCCTGGACGGGGAGGTGGACTACGCCTTCTCCGTGGACGGGGGGGAGCCGCTCCCCGATCCGCGGTCCCCCCGGCAGCCGGAGGGCGTCCACGGTTTCTCCCGCCGCGTGGAGCACGGGGCCTTTCCGTGGACCGACGACGGCTGGAGCCCGCCCCCCTGGCCCGGCGCGGTGCTCTACGAGCTCCACGTGGGCACCTTCTCCCCCGAGGGAACCTTCGAGGGGGCGATCGGAAAGCTGGACGCGCTCCGCGAGCTGGGCGTGACCCATCTCCAGCTCATGCCGGTGAACGGGTTCCCCGGGGTTCACGGGTGGGGCTACGACGGCGTGGACCTCTACGCCCCCCACGAGCCCTACGGCGGGCCCGAGGGATTGAAGCGGCTGGTCGACGCCGCCCACCGGCGGGGGCTGGCCGTGCTCCTGGACGTGGTCTACAACCATCTGGGGCCCTCCGGGAACTACCTGGAGCGCTTCGGCCCCTACTTCACCGACCGCTATCACACCCCGTGGGGGAAGGCGGTGAACCTGGACGGACCGGAGAGCGACGAGGTGCGGCGCTTCTTCTGCGACAACGCCCTCATGTGGCTCCGCGACTACCGCCTGGACGGCCTCCGGCTGGACGCGGTGCACGCCATCCTGGACACCTCGGCCGTCCACATCCTGGAGCAGCTGGCGGCGGAGACCGGGGCCCTGGCGCGGGAGCTGGGGCGGCCCAAGGTCCTGATCGCCGAGAGCAACCTGAACGATCCCCGGGTGGTGCGGCCGCGGGAGCGCGGGGGCTACGGGATCGACGCCCAGTGGAGCGACGATCTGCACCATGCGCTGCACGTGGCCCTGACCGGGGAGCGCACCGGCTACTACTGCGACTTCGGCGGCCTTGCCGACGTGGCCAAGGCCCTCACCTCCGCCTTCGTCTACGACGGCCGGTACTCGGGCTTCCGGAGGCGGCGACACGGCCGTCCCGCCGGCGGCCTCTCCGGGGAACGGTTCCTGGGCTATCTCCAGACCCACGACCAGGTGGGGAACCGGGCCCGGGGGGAGCGCATCGGACACCTGGCCGGATCCGCGCGACAGATGGCCGCGGCGGCGGTGGTCCTCCTCGCCCCCTTCGTGCCCATGATCTTCCAGGGAGAGGAGTGGGGGGCGACCGCCCCCTTTCCCTACTTCACCGACCACGAGGACCCGGCCCTGGCTCGCGCCGTCCGGGAGGGTCGCCGCCGCGAGTTCGCCGCCTTCGGCTGGAAGCCGGAGGAGGTGCCCGATCCCCAGGACCCGGCCACCTTCGGGGACGCGCGCCTGGACTGGGAGGAACGGGAGCGCGGTGAGCACGCCGCGGTCCTGGCCTGGTACCGGGGTCTGCTGGCCCTGCGGGCACGGGTGCCCGCGCTCCGGGACGGCCGGATGGCCGCCGCCCGGGTCGCGGTGGACCCGGAGGCGAACTGGCTCCGCATGGAGCGGGGCCCGGTCACGGTGGCGGCGGCCTTCGGGCCCGGCTCCGTGCGGGTGCCCCTCGATCCCGGCCGCCCGCGCACGGTTCTCCTGGCCTCGCGGGAGGGGATCGCGGTGGACGGGACGGCCGTCGCCCTCCCCGGCCCGGGCGCGGTGGTGCTGGGGCGCGACGGAGATCGCGGCCCCGGGCCGGCGCGGCCGGTCTAGCCGGCGGCTAGAGCCGCACGTAGCTCCAGCTCAGGGGCCGGGCGTTCTCGTAGGGCATGTACCCGTGGAAGGGGCGGGGATCGTCGTCGAAGACCAGGGGGAGGAAGTACCGGTCCCCTTCCCACAGGGGAAGCTCCAGGATCCGGTCCACCGGGTGCCAGGCCAGCTCCCCCTCGGGGTTGGACGCGTGCGGGGTGCCGGTGAAGCGATCGATGCGGAACACGAACCCCAGCCAGTCCTCGCCGTGGGGCCCGAAGCCGGTCCAGTTGATGGTGCCGCGGAGCACCATCTCCGCGCACTCCAGCCCCGCCTCCTCCCGGATCTCCCGGCGCATGCAGGTGCCCACGTCCTCGTCGGGCTCCATCTTGCCGCCGAGCCCGTTGTACTTCCCCAGGTGCTGATCGTCCTCCCGCGCGTTGCGGTGGATGAGCAGCGTCTGCGACCGGTCGGGGGAGAGGATGTAGCCGAGGGTGCCGACGATGGGGGTGTAGGGCATGGAATCTCCTCGTTCGGGGAAGGCGGCCGGGGGCCGAGTATGCCAGATGCGGCTCCGTCCCGCCCGGGCGCGTCGCGGTATCCGGCCCCGAGGCCGGCGTGCTAGCGTGACCCGCGGTCCCGCCCGGGGGGGCGGGGCGGAGGAGACCGCCGGCATGCCCCGAGACCGCGACCCCAACCACGTTGCCGCCGCCGCCGCCCTGGCCCTGGGAGTGGGCGCGGTCTACCTGCGCACCCTGGCCCCCGGGCTCCCCGCCGGCGATTCGGGCGAGCTCATCACCGTGGCCCACCTCCTGGGCGTGGCCCACCCCCCGGGCTATCCCCTCTGGACCCTGCTCGCCCACGGGTGGGAGCGGCTGCTCCCCTTCGGGACCCCGGCCTACGCGCTCAACCTGTTCTCCGCCGCCGCCCACCTGGCCACGGTGCTGATCCTGGCCCACGTGGTCCTGCGGCTCACCCGCTCCCCGGCGGCGGCCGTCTCCGCCGGCTTCCTCCTCGCCTTCGCCGTTCCCTTCTGGAAGTACGCCCTGGTGGCGGAGGTGTTCGCGCTCACCAGCCTCCTGGCCGCGCTCATGCTGTGGGCGCTGGTGGAACTCCTGGTCGACTGCGGCCTGGTGGGGGAGGGGGCCTCGGGGCGGCGGACACCGTGGCCGGGGGGGGCGCTGGCGCTGCTGACCGGGCTGGTGCCCGCCCACCACCATACCCTGCTGCTGTTGGCCGCGCCGGTGGACCTGGCCGCGTTGATGCTGGTGCTGGGCCGCCCCCGCCGCCTGCTCCGCCGGCTCCACGGCTATCGCCGGCCCTACCCCCTCCGGCCCGGCCTGGCCGGGGTGGCCGCCCTCGCCTTCGCCGCCGGCCTGGGCGTGCTGGCCTATCTCCCCCTGGCCGCCTCCCGCCATCCCGCCCTCGACTGGGGGGATCCCGAAGGCTGGCGCGGGTTCCTGCGCCTCCTCCTCCGCATGGACTACGGGACCCTGCGGCTGGATCCCTCGGCCGCCGGCCACACCGCCGACCGGAGCCACGTGCTCCTCTTCCTGGGCGCGCTCCCCCGGGACCTGACCGCCCTGGGGGTCGTCCTGGGCGCGGTGGGCCTGGGGCCCCTGGTCCGGCGCCGGCCGGTGCTGGCCGGGGTGCTGGCCGGATTCGCCGCCCTGCAGATCCTCTTCTTCACCCGGGTTCACTTTCCCACCCTGCCGCCGGTCTATCGCGGGGTGGTGGAGCGCTTCTACATCCTGCCGGAGGTGGTGGCCGCGGTCCCCATCGGCCTCGGTGCGGCCTGGATCCTGGACCGGCTCCGGGGCCGGGCGCGAGCGGCGGCGGCCGCGGCCCTCATCGCCGCCTCGGCCCTGCTTCCCCCCGCCCTGCACGGGCGGACGGTGAGCCAGCGCGGGAACACCTTCCCCGAGGATCTGGCCCGGAACGTCCTCGCCTCGCTGCCCCCCCGCGCCGTCCTCTTCACCCGGGGCGACGTCTTCCACAACGGCCTGGCCTACCTCCAGCTCGTGGGCGGGGAACGGCCGGACGTGGCCGTGGTGGACCAGGAGCTGCTCACCATGGGGTGGTACGTGGAGACGGTGCGCCGCCGGTTCCCCGGACCTCCTCCCGCCCCTGGACGGGGGCGAGCGCCTTCACCTGGCCGGGGGACGGGTGCTGGAGGGGGTCGCCCTCACCCGGGCGCCGGGCCGCTTCGGTTTCATGACCCCGGAGGGGATGGTGACGGTGGATTCGGCGTCGGTGGCGCGGGTGGAGAGCGATCCCGATCCGGCCGGGATGTACCTGGAGGCCAAGCGCGCGTTCACCAATCGCGCCCTGGTTCCTCCCGCGGCCGACCGCTATTCCGGGCTCCCCGGCTCGTTGAACGTGCTCTGGCTCGACCACCTGCGGGGACGGAGGCCGGCCGCCTTCCTGGGCGTGAAGGAGCGGAGCTACGCCCTGCGCTACGCGCTCGTCCCCCGAGGCCTGGTCGACCTGGCCGTGCCCCGGGAGGACGTGCCGCCGGTGCCGGATCAGGCCCGGGACGCCCTGGCCGTCTTCGCCCGCTTCCGGACCGGAAGCGCCTTCCGTTCCTTCGATCCCTGGAGCTTCGAGGCGGAGAACGTTCCCCGGCTGGACGCCGCCGCCCGCCGCACCGCGGCCCTGCTCGAACGGCCGGAGTGCGCGGCGCTGGTCGCAGCCGATCCTCCCGGCCTTCGCGCGCTCCGCGCCTACCTGGACCGGGCCCGGGCGGTCAGACCGACGCCGGCGCCTCCAGCGGGGCCGGGGCCGCGCCCCCTTCCGGGCGTCGGGCCGCCGCCTCCACCACCCCCACCGCGGTGAGGTTCACCACCTCCTCCACCGTGCTTCCGTACTGGAGCAGGTGGGCGGGGAGCCGGGTGCCCATGAGGGCGGGCCCGATGGGGACCGCCTCCCCCATGTGCTGCAGCATCTGCAGGGCGAGGTTCCCGGACTGGAGGTCGGGGAAGACGAGCACGTTGGCGTCCCGGGCTGAGCCGGCTGAAGGGGAAGTGCTCGCGGCGGAGGTCGCTCTTGACCGCGGTGGCGAGCTGCATCTCCCCGTCCACCATCAGCTCCGGGGCGCGCTCGCGGGCGATCTCCACCGCCCGGCGGACCTTGACCGCGGCGGGATGGTCCACGCTCCCGAAGTTGGAGAAGGAGAGCATGGCCACCCTCGGCTCCAGACCCACCGAACGGGCCTCGCGGGCGGCGAGCAGCGCGATCTCGGCCAGGGTCTCCGCGTCGGGGTCGATGTTGACCGCGCAGTCGGCCAGCACCACCGCCTCCCGGGGGAGCAGCACCAGGTAGTGGCTGGAGATCCGCGTGCAGCCGGGGGCGGGTCCGATCACCTCCAGGATGGTGCGGAGCGAGTCCACGTAGTGGGCGCGCACCCCGGCCACCATCATGTCGGCGTCGCCGGCGTGGAGCATCATGGTGGCGAAGAGGTCGCCCCGGGCCATGCGGTCCCGGGCCGCGTCCCGCATCACCCCGCGGCGGGCCCGGAGCCGGAAGTAGGCCTCGGCGTACTCCTCCGCCTGCACGCTCCGGGAGGGATCCACCACCTGCACCCCGCCCAGGTCCAGGCCCAGCTTTCCCGCCGATTCGCGAATGGCCTCCTCGGGGCCGAGGAGGATGGGCCGGGCGATCCCCTCGTCGGCGAGGATCCCCGCCGCCCGGAGGATAGTCTCGTGGGTCCCCTCCGGGAACACCACCCGCAGGTTCTCCCGCCGCGCCTTGAGCATGAGTCCGCGCAGGGTCTCCCGTCCCGTGCCCAGGCGCACGGCCAGGCCTTCCGCGTAGACGGCGGGGTCCACGGGGCGGCGGGCCACCCCGTCGGCCACGGCCTGGCGGGCCACCGCCGCCGACTCCCGGACCAGGATGCGGGGATCGATGGGCTTGGGGAGGAGGTACTCGGGGCCGAAGGTGAAGTGCTCCCGCCCGTAGGCCCGTTCCACCTCCTCCACCACGTCCTCCCGGGCCAGTTCGGCCAGGGCCCGGGCCGCGGCCAGGAGCATCCCCTCGGTGATGCGGGTGGCCTGCACGTCGAGGGCCCCGCGGAAGATGTAGGGAAAGCTCAGCAGGTCCACCACCGCGTTGGGATACTGGCCGAGGGCGGTGGCCACCAGCACGTCCCGCCGGGCCGCCCGCGCCTCCTCGTAACCGATCTCCGGCTCCGGGGTGGCGAGGGCGAAGACCACCGGGTAGCGGGCCATGGAGCGGACCATCTCGGGGGTGAGCACCCCGCCCGCCGACGCGCCCAGGAACACGTCGGCTCCCCGGAGGGCCTCGGCCAGGGACGCGGCCCCGTCGGCGCGGGCGAAGGCGAGCTGGTAGGGATGCAGGTCTTCCCGGCCGGGGTGGAGCAGTCCGTGGACGTCGTAGAGGTGGAGCCCCTCCGGACGCACCCCGAGCCCGGCCAGGAGCCGGGCGCAGCCGATTCCCACCGTCCCCGCTCCGCAGACCACCACCCGCACGTCCTCCATCCGCTTCTCCACCAGGTCCAGGGCGTTGATGAGGGCGGCCGCGGCCACCACCGCGGTGCTGTAGAGGTTCTCGTGGAACACCGGGATGGAGAGCGATTCGCTCAGCCGATCGTGGATGATGAGCCCCTCCGGGGCCCGGATGCCGGTGAGGAGGATGCCCCCGAAGGTGGGCACCAGGGCGCGGACGTGCTCCACGAAGCGCGCGGGGTCGGCCGCCTCCAGCTCCAGGTCGAAGACGTCGATGTCGGCCAGGCGCTTGAACAGCACCGCCATCCCTTCCTGCATGGGCTTGGCCGCCTCGGGGCCGAGGTCGCCGAGGCCGGGAATGGCGGAGCCGTCGGTGATCGCCCCCACCAGGTTCCCCCGGGCGGTGAGGCGGAACACCTCGCCGGGGGAGTCGGCGATGGCCCGGGCGGGGTGGAGGGCGCCGGGAAGGTAGGCCAGGCGCATCTCCCTCGGGGTGAGGCAGGGCTTGGTGGGGCGGATCTCGATCTTCCCCGCCCGGCCGGAGGCATGGTAGTTGAGGGAATCCTCGGGGCGGATCATGACACGGTCTCCTTCACGGCCAGGGGCCGGCGCCGCACCGTCTCGTCGAGGGCGGCCAGGAACACCGCCACCGGGCGGCACTGGAGGATCCAGAGCCGGGTGCCCTCGATGGCGAACTCGATGTCCAGGGGATAGCCGTAGGCGGCCTCGAGCCGGCGCGCGGCCAGCACCAGCTCGCGCAGCTCCACGTACTCCAGGGCGGGCCGCAGCCGCTGGTGGTAGAGGGTCCCGGCGCGGACGGTGCCGGGGCCGCCCCGGGGATCGGGCACCACCATCTCGCGCTTGTCTCCGGTGAGGTAGCGGAAGCGCAGCGGCTCGCGCTCCGGGTCCTCCAGCTTGCTCACGGTGACGTGGTCCGCGGTCACCGTTCCCGAGACGATGCCCTCGCCGAGGCCGAGCCCGGCGTTGACCACCATCTCGTCCAGGTTCCCCGCGGCCACGTTCACGGTCTGGAGCACCCCCGACACCCGCGCCTCCACCATGCGCTGCACCACCACCCCCCCTCCGGTCTCCACCGGATCCAGGCCCAGCACGGCGCGGTTGTGGATGGCGCGCTCGGTCCAGAGCCCGCTCCAGGCCCGGCGCAGGGTGGCCAGGAGCGGCTCCTCCCCGCGCACGCAGAGGAAGGTGTCGAACTCGCCCGCCCGGGCCGCGGCCTCGGTGTCCTCCTCCCGGGCCGAGGAGCGTACCGCCACCGGGGGGCGCGGCGCGGCCGGGTCCCCGGCCAGGGCGCGGTAGGCCGCGGTCACGTCCCGCACCAGGGCGTCGGAGAGCCGGGCCCGCTCCCACAGCGCGGCCACCCGGAGCGCCTTGCCGGCGTGAGAGAGGTCGTTCCGGGTCAGCACCGCGGCCAGCGCCTCCCGCAGGGGGGCGCCGTCGGCGGGTCCGCCGGTCTCGCCGGGGAGGCCGCAGAGGGGCGCGTCCAGGGTGCTCCGGAAGGCGGTGTGGGACACGGTGAACCAGGGCGGCACCAGGCCGCCCCCGCCCAGGCGCTCCACCTCGGCCAGGTTGGCCGCCTTGCCGCCCAGGAGCGGAAGCAGGTCCAACCCACCGTCCCCGGGCCGGAGCACCCGCCGCCGGGTGAGCCGGGTCCGGGTCTCCTCGTCGGCCCGCTCCAGCCCCGCTTCGAGGGAGGCGTGGAGGGCGCGTTCGGCGGCGGGGGTCTCGAGCACGCGATCGAGCCGGGCCAGGGTGCGCAGGCGGTGGCGGAAGCGGGGGTCCCCGGACCGGACCGCCTCCTGGGCCTCCCGCGCGGTGCGGCAGCGGAGGGCGATAAGCCGCTCGCGGGCCGGCCCGTCCACGTCCTCCCCCCCGGCGGGGGAAGCCAGGGTCTCCACCGCCCCGGGGCACCCGCATCCGGTCAGGGCCCGGGCCGCTTCCTCCGCGGCCTCGGCGGTACGGAGCGCCTCCAGGCGCAGGCTCAGGATCTCTCCCGCACAGCCCGAACGGGGGATCCACCGCCGGGCCGAGGCCACCGCGTTCCGGCGGCGGCGGCCGAGGCGCGCGGCCAGGACCCGGAGCGCCCGCCGGACCGGTTCCGCGGCGGCGGGGTTGGCCAGGAGGAGGGCGAGGAGTTCGCTCCGCTCGCCGGACCCGCCCCCCGGTCCGGCCAGGGCGCGTCCGAGGAGGATCTCCTCCACCGCGTGCCCGGCCAGCACCGGATCGTCCAGGCGCTCCAGGAGCTTCTCCAGGGCGTGGCGGCTCCGGAGCCGGCGCCCCCGCACGGCCAACGCATCCCGGGGATCGCCGGGGGCGGGGCGCGCCTCCCCGGTGCGCTCCAGCTCGCCCAGGGCGGCGTGGAGGGCGAGGGCGTCGCGGCCCTGGCCGAGGACGCGGAGCCGGTCCGCGTCCGCTTCCACCGCCACCAGGTCCCCGTCGGCCAGGAGTATCTCCTCGGTCCGGAAATCGCGCCGGAGCACCACCCGGCACCCCGCCACCTCCCGGGTCTCCTCGCGCCAGTGCTCGGTGCCGAGGGCCAGCACCGGCCGGCTCCCCCGACCGGGTATCCACCGTCCGTCCACGATGAGGGCGGGCTTTCCGAACTGGACCGCGATCAGCCCGGCATGGGAGAGGATGCCGCCGCCGGTGGAGACCACCGCCGCGGCGCGGTAGAGGTGCACGGTGTCCTCGGGGCGGACGCAGGCGGCGACCAGCACCCCGCCCTCCAGGTCGGCGGGCTCCCGCCCCGCGGTGCCGAACCGCGCCGGACCCACCGCCCGTCCCGGAGCCGCGCCCCGGCCGGAGACCACGCGCTCGCCGGGGAGGGGGGCGCCGTCCGGTGCGGCCGTTCCCCGCCCCGGCCCACCGGGGTCCACGGCCCGGGCCGGGACCGCGCCGGGCTCGGGAAGATCGGTCAGGGCCTGGCTCCGGCGGAGCCGCGCGGCGAGGGCGGCGGCGTCCACCGAGGCGGTGGACCGCCACGCCTCCCCGGCCGCGGACCGGACCAGAGCGGGGGCGTCCCCGCCGGTGAAGAAGGCGAGGCGGAGGAAGCCCTCCGCATCGCGCATGCCGTATACGGCCAGCGTCTCCCCGCGCAGCGGAAGCGCGGCCCGCTGCACCTCGGCGCCGTCCACGCTGCCGGTGGTGGTGAAACGGAGGGTGCGCTCCAGGGGGACCAGGAGGGCGGCCACCGAGGCCGCTCCGGCCAGGACGCCGGGAGGGCCGGCGAGGATCCGGGCCATCCGCTCGGCCTCGTGCTCGGGCCGGTAGAGGGCGGGGTCGGGGGGACGGTAGCCGGCTCCGGTGGCGGCGAGGCCCCCGGCCGCGGCCTTGCCGGCCAGGGGGCGCAGCACCAGGTCCTCCAGGAGGAGCTGGCCCGCGGGCTCGCCGCCCCGGGAAGCCAGGGCGGCGACCGGTTCGGGGCCGGCCAGGCGTTCGAGGCCGGGGAGGGCGGCCAGGGTGGCCGCGTCCGGGGGAGCCGGAAACCGGTCCCGGTAGGGTTCCTCCCCGGTCCAGGCCCGTTCCCGGATTCCCTCCGGCCCCGAGATCCGTTCCCGGAGGATGCCGGTGCGGCCGGTGGTGAGGGTGCGGGCGACGGGGAGCACTCCCCATCGCGCGAACCGGTCCGCCCAGGCCTCGGCCACCCGGCGCCGGCCTTCGGAATCGAGATCCAGCGAGCCCACCGTCCAGTCCAGGTCCATGAGGAGCGGGGCCAGCCGGAGCATCGCCTCCGCCTTCCCGCACAGGTCGCCCAGGTCCAGGGCGCGCTCCTTGTCGTAGCGGGCGTGGACCCGGGTTCCCTCCACCGTGATCTCGAAGTCGAGCCGCCGGAAGACGGCCTGGAGGGCGGGGAGGTCCGGAGCCGGGTGCTCCCCGAGGACGTTCTTGCTCACCCCGTAGAACTCCAGGTCGATCATGCCCCCCTTGAGCGGGGGGGCGAAGTCCACCCGCAGGAAGGCGGGGTGGGTGCCGAAGTTCAGGTAGTAGTGGACCTCGTTCCCGTAGCAGAAGACCCGGACGTCGGGGGCGGCGGTCTCGCCGTGAAGCAGGTGGCGGAGGAATCCCTCGACCAGGATCCGCACCGGATAGGGGAGCGGGAGCGCCTCCGGATCCGCGCCCGGTTCCGGATCCCCGGCCTCGAAGTCCAGGTAGCGCACCGGCCGCAACCGGCGCACCTCGCCGCCGGGGAGGAGGAGCAACGCCTCCACCGCGCGATTGGGGGTGCCCCCGGAGCCCATGAGGCGGAAGCCGAGGCGTAGTCCGCGCTGGTGCAGGTACCGCTTGAGGCCGTGGAGGGTGCCCACCTGGGCCAGGCCGCCGGGGTCCTCGAACATCTGCACCAGCCGGGTCAGTTCGGGCGAGAGCGTCTCCGCCGCGCCCTCACCGGAGAGTTCCTCCAGGATGCGGCCCTTGAGGGCGCGATAGACCTCGGGGAGATGGCCTGCCTCCTCGGGGGCCGCGCCGGCGAAGAGGGCGGCGAAGTCCTCCACCACCCGGTCCATCCCGGCCAGGATGCGCTCCACCTTGGCCCGGTCGAGGGGGGCCACGTCGAGGATGTCCCCGAGGAGGGCGGCGTGGACCAGGTTCATGCCCCGGAATCGCGCGATGGGCCCGGCGGCCTCGCTCCCGGCGGCGGGGGAGCCCGCGGTGCCGCCGTGGGCCAGCACCACCGTGCCCGTGAACACCGTCCGGGCGCCCGGGACCCCGTCGAAGAGCGCGGCCTCGTCCGGGTTCAGGTGGTAGGGGAGGGCGCCGCCGACGGAGATCCCCACCACCGGCCGCACCTCGACCCCCAGGTTCAGGGCGGGCCAGCCCAGCTCGCCCGCGGCCGCGCGCAGGAGACCGTCGCCCCCCCGCGCCACCGCCCGGCGGAGGGAGTCCAGGGCCGGGGGCGGCGCGCCCGGGCGGGAGGCCAGGGCCACCAGGTCGGCGTGGGCGGCCCGGGTGTAGGCCAGATAGGGGGCGAGGAAGGCGGCCGCCTCCTCGCCGAGGAGGGCCCGGGCGGTCTCGGCGGGAGCGGGCTCTCCGGTCCGGTCCAGGAGCCGGGCCCCCAGGAGCCGCACCGCGGCGTGGTCCGGGTCGAGGAGAAGGCGGCGGAGGGGATCGGGATCCGCAGGCGCGGGCTCCGGGCCCAGGTGCGCGAGCACCGAGGCCGCCGTCTCCAGCAGTCCGGGCCCGGCCCGGCCGGCGCCGCCGGGAGCGAGGGCCTCGGCCAGGCGGACCACCGCGCGCCGGTCGGGGGCGAAGGCCCCGGCCCCGGCCAGCTCCGCGCACCGGTCCAGCCCCCGGCGGAACAGACCCGGATCCCGGGCGTGGAGGAGGGCGTCGAGGTAGGGCCAGGGGTCGGTGGCCTCGCCGGCGCAGAAGGAGAGGAGGTCGGCCACGGGCTCGAGCACCGGGCCGCTCCGGCGGGCGGGGAGATCGAGCAGGCCGGCCAGTTCCACCGCGGCCCCGGGGCCCAAGGGGCGGGGCAACCGGCGGCGGATCTCATCGCAGGCCTCGGCCGCCCGCTCCGGACGGCCCAGGGCCACCTCCGCTTCCCGCACCACGGCGGCCGCCGCTGCGGCGACGCTCGCCTCCTCGTACATCCCCTGTCGCCGCCTTTCCCGGATCTCCCCGGGATCACAAGCCCCCCGGCACCTCCACCCAGAACCACCCCCTGAGATCGCCGACCCCGAACCCGGTGGCGTCGTCCTCCGGGTAGTGCCGGGCCAGCGCCGTTCGCACCGCCGGGTCCAGGGTGTCCTCGGGACCGTGGCAGGTCATGCATACCCTCTGCACGCGGATGGGGAGGAACGCGCCCAACCGCCCCTCGGGTCCGGCCAGCCACACCGAGCTGTCGGCGCGCGCCTCCACCAGGGGCCGGGCCCAGTCCGGGGGGGCGTTCTCCGGGTTTCGGAGCCAGAAGGAGGTCCGGCCGATGGCCAGGCCGTGCCGCTCCGAGATGCGGCGGGCGATGGCCGGAGCCTCGTCGCGGCAGACGGTGATGGCCGCGGCCGGCCCGCCGCGCTCCAGGGCCTGGCCCAGGTGCACGGTGAGCTCGGTGTACATGGCCTTCCGCGCCTCGAGGGCGGCGTCCCGCTGGCGGACCTGGTCCGGGGTCAAGGCCCCCTCGTTCACCGCGGCCCACGAAGCCGGCTCCCGGCTTCTCTCCGCGCATCCCCATCCCGTCGACGCCGCCAGGCACACCAGTGCGGCCGCAACCAGAACCTGTCGTCTCATGGCTCTTCCCCCGGTTCGGACCGCGTGGCGGGGCCCTCCCGCGGAACCGTTCGTCTCCCTTGATTGATAGCGGCAAACGGCCGCCGGGGCGCGGCGATAATGCATATCCCCAAACTGGAAGCGGCGCCGGGCCGGCCGTGTCCCCCCGCGAGGCCCCCCGGGGGTCGGTGACCGCGACGGTCCGGAAGCCTGCTACATTGGAGGCATGGACCGCACCGACATCCGCTTCGAGGAGAAGGACCAGGCCCTGCGCGAGGACGTCCGCACCCTGGGCGCCCTGGTGGGGGAGGTGATCCGCGAACAGGGGGGCGAGCCCCTCTTCCAGCGGGTGGAGTCCGTCCGCCGGGCGGCCATCGCGCGCCGCGAGGGGGACCCGGCCTCGGAGGACGCGCTCACCGGGGCCCTGGCCGGCGCCGGCCCCGAGGAGGCCGAGGACCTGGTCCGCGCCTTCACCGCCTACTTCCGGGTGGTGAACCTGGCCGAGAAGGTCCACCGCATCCGCCGCCGCCGGCAGTACCGCCGGGAGGATGCGGGGGCCCAGCCGGGCAGTTTCGCCGACACCCTGGGCCGGCTCCGCGAGCGGGGGTTCACCGCGGACCGGGCGGCGGCCCTTTTCGCCCGGCTCCGGGTGGAGCCGGTGTTCACCGCCCATCCCACCGAGGCCACCCGGCGCGCGCTCCTGGAGAAGGAGCAACGGATCGCCCGGCTCCTGGTCGACCGCTTCGATCCCACCCGCACCCCGGCCGAGGAACGGGCGGCCCTGGCCCGCATCCGGGCGGAAATCACCGCCGGATGGCAGACCGAGGAGCATCGCCGGGAGCGGCCCTCGGTGCTGGAAGAGGTGGAGGACATCCTGTTCGTGGTCACCGACGTGCTCTACCGGGTGGTGCCGCGGCTCTACGAGGACTGGGGCGAGGCCCTGGCCGGGGTGTACGGCGACGCTTCCTCCGCCGCGGACGCCGCCGCCGCCCTTCCCGCCATGGTGCGCTTCGCCTCCTGGGTGGGCGGGGACATGGACGGCAACCCCTACGCCGGCGGGGAAACCGTGCGCGGGGCCCTGGAGCGCCACCGGGCGCTGATCCTGCCCCGCTACCGGCGGGAGGTGCGGGAGCTGGCCGCCCGGCTCACCCAGTCCCGCTCCCGGATCGCGGTGGACCCGGAGGTGGAGGTGCGGATCGAGCGCTACCGGGAGCGGTTCCCGGAGGAGGAGGAGCGCATTCCCCGGCGGGACCGGGAGATGCCCTACCGGGTGCTCCTGACCCTGATCGCGGCCCGCCTGGCCGCCACCGGTTCCGGCTCGCCGGCGGCCTACGCCCGGCCGGACGAGTTCGGCGACGACCTGCGGGTGATCCTGGCCAGCTTGGAAGCGCACCGCGGGGCCCGGGCCGGCGCCTTCGCGGTACGGCGGTTGCTGCGCCGGGTGGACACCTTCGGCTTCCACCTCGCCGCCCTCGACCTCCGCCAGCATGCGGGGGTGCACCGGGAGGCGGCGGCCGAGGGACTGGGGGATCCCGGCTGGGCCGGCCGTTCCCCCCGGGAGCGCGCGGCGCGTATCACCGAGGCCCTGGGCGCGGGCACCGGGCCGCGCGCCGCGTCCGGGGAGGGCGTCCTGGCCCGGTGCCTGGACGCCTTCGCCGCCGCCGCCGAGGTGCGCCGGGTCCACGGCCCGGAGGCGCTGGGGACGGCGGTGATCAGCATGGCCCGGGACGTGGACGACGTGCTCACGGTGCTGCTCCTGGCCCGGTGGGCGGGGCTGGCCGGGAGCGACGGCGCGGTCCCGGTGGACGTGGCCCCCCTCTTCGAGACCGTGGACGACCTCCAGGCCGCGCCGCGGGTGCTGGCCGCGCTCCTCGGCCATCCCCTCTACCGGGAGCACCTGGCCGGGCGGGGGGACGCCCAGACGGTGATGGTGGGCTACTCCGACAGCAACAAGGACGGGGGCCTGGCCGCCTCCCGGTGGGCGCTCCACCGCGCCCAGGAGCGCATGGCCGCGGTGGCCGCGGAGGCGGGAGTCGCCCTCACCTTCTTCCACGGGCGCGGGGGATCGGTGAGCCGCGGGGGAGGCAAGATCCTCCCCGCGGTACTGGCTGCGCCCCGGGGAACGGTGGAGGGACGGCTGCGGGTGACCGAGCAGGGCGAGGTGGTGGGGGAGAAGTACGGGCTCCGGGCCATCGCCCTCCGGGAGCTGGAGCGGAGCGCCGGCGCCGCCGCCCTGGCCACCGGCCTTCCCCCCGCCCCCGACACCCGCGAGCCGGGCTGGCGCACGATCCTGGAGGAGATCGCCGAGGACTCCCGCCGGGCGTACCGCGGGCTGGTCTACGAGACCCCGGGCTTCGAGGAGTACTTCCGGCGGGCCACTCCCATCGACGTCATCGAGCGGCTCATCCTCGGCTCGCGCCCGCCTTCGCGGAAGCGCGGGGGCGGGATCGCCGATCTCCGCGCCATCCCCTGGGTCTTCGCCTGGACCCAGAGCCGCCACCTCCTGCCCGGGTGGTACGGGCTGGGCACCGGACTGGAAATGGCGGTCCGCCGGCACGGGGAGCGTGCGGTCATCGAGATGGCCGGGGCCTGGCCCTTCCTGGTCAACCTGCTCGCCGACGCGGAGATGGTCCTGGCCAAGGCCGACCTGGACATCGCCGCCGGCTACGCCGGACTGGCCGGGCGCGACGGCGCACCCATCTTCGAGCGCATCCGCGCCGAGTACGACCTGACCCTGCGCCGGGTGACCGGGCTCCAGGGCCGCACCGGCCTCCTGGCCGCCGAACCCACCCTGGCCCGCTCCATCCGCCTGCGCAATCCCTACGTGGACCCCATGAGCCTCCTCCAGGTGGATCTCCTCCGCCGCTGGCGGAGCGGCGGCCGGAAGGACGAGGCGCTTCTCCGGGCGCTCCTGGCCACCGTGCACGGCATCGCCCTGGGGCTCCAGAACACCGGTTAGGGATCCCCGGCTCCCCGGATGATACTTCCGCAAGTCACTTCAAAACAATGGATTGAAGGCGTTGCTTCGCGCCGGTTCGAGGCGACCTCCCCGCCCCGGCGCCGGCCGGCGTCCCTCCCGCCTCCCCGCCGGGACCTTCCCCGGGACGGGTTGCTCCGGGCTCCACGGGTCAAGCGGGCCGCGCGTTCCGCCGATAAGTGTGCGAACCCGTTTTCGCGTACCCGCCCCGGCGAGGAGGTCTCGCCGTCACGGTCTCGCCAAGGAGGATGTGCGACCATGGCGCTTCCCGAAAGAGCCCCCGACGACGCGGGCGCCCCGGTTCCCACCCGGGTGCTCAAGGTGCGGCTGTCCCTCAAGGGACGTCCGATCAAGTCCTTCCGATTCAAGCAGGAAGCGGTCATGGTGGGGCGCGATCCCGACGCCGACATCTTCCTCGACAATCCCGGCGTGTCCCGCCACCACCTTCGCATCGTGTCCGGGGCCCGGGGCTACTACGAGGTGGAGGACCAGGGGAGCGCCAACGGCTCCATCCTCAACGAGAAACGGCTCTCCAACCGGCCCGAAGTCCTCATGAACAACGACGTGATCCACATCGGGAAGTTCTCCCTCTGGGTCACCTACGACGAGGAACGACGGGGCCGTCCCGAGGACATCCGGACCACGCCCCCGAGCGCCTTCCAGGGGACCACGGTTCTCTCCACCCAGGAGCTGGAAACCCTGGTCGCGGGTTACCGGGAGGGCGAGCGGGACCGGCAGCGCGCGGGCCGGCCCGCCGACGCCGCGCCGTGGCCGGAGCCCGCCCCGAGGGAGCGGTCCCGCTCCACCCTGGCCGTGGTGGCCGCGGTGGCCTTCCTGGTCGGCCTCGCCCTGGGGGGGAGCGCGATTTGGCTCCTGATCCGCTGATCCCGGCGCCGGAAGCGATGCGGAGACCGGGAGCGATCACGCCGCACCCTTCCGGAGCCGGCGGAGACGACGGGCGATGAAACTGGTCCAGCAGCTCCGGGCCGGGCGCTTCATCCAGAAGCTCAAGGCCTCGCGGACCCTGGCTCCGGAGGCGGTGGCCGAGGCCCGCGAGCGACTGGTGGCCCTGGGGCCCGACGCCCTTTCCGCGGTGTTCGAGTGCCTGGGACACGGCGACGCCCGGGGCCCGGCCATGGAGGTTCTGGGCCGGCTGCTTACCGACGAGACCCTTCCCGCGTACATCGACGCCCTGACCTCGCCCAATCCCGCGGTGGTGTCGGGGGTGACCCGGGTGCTGGGGCAGGGCCGGGGCTACGACCCGGCGCCGTTCCTGGACCTCCTGGCCGATCCCACCCTCCCCAAGCCGGTGGTGGAGGCGGTGCTCGCGGAGCAGGCCGCACACATGCCCGCCCACCGGCTGGTGAGCGCGCTTCCCGGCCTGAGCAAGGACGCCCGGGGGGTGGTGTTCCGGCTCCTGGAGCGGCGGGTGGACGCGGGAGCGATCCCGGCCATGCTGGAGCTGGTGGGCCACGAAGACCAGTGGATGCGGCTCTACATGGTGCGCCTCCTGGGCCGGTTCGACGACGGGCGGGTGGTGCGGGCGCTGCCCCGGCTCCTCCACGACCCCCACCCCGGGGTGCGCCTGGAGGCGGTGCGGTCGCTGCGGCAGCTCGGCGCCCGGTCGCAGATCGCCGCCCTGGTCGGCGTCCTCCGGGACGAGGACCTGCGGGTGCAGACCGAGGCCATCGACGCGGTCACCGAACTCGGTGACGCCAAGGCCGTCCCCCATCTGCTGGAGGTGCTCCAGGACGAGTCCGAGCAGACGCGGCGGGGGGCGGTGGAGGTCCTGAACGTGCTCGCCACCACCGAGGCGGTCCAGGATCTGGTGCGGGCGCTGCGCGACGCCGACTGGTGGGTGCGGGTCCGGGCCGCCGACGCCCTCGGCGGACTGGGCGGACCGCGGGTGGTGGAGGCGGTGGTGGGGCTGCTCGGCGACGAAGACGAATTCATCCGCCGCTACGCGGTGGAGATCCTGAACGCGGTTCCCAGCGAGCGGGCGGTGGAGCCCCTGGTGCACGCCCTCCGCGATCCCGACTGGTGGGTGCGGGAGCGTTCCATCGACGCCCTGGCCAAGACCGGGGATCCCCGGGCGGTGGATCCGCTCCTGGAGCTCATGGGTATGGACCCCAGCGTGGCCCCCCTCTGCGCCCGGGCCCTGGGTTCCCTGGGCGACGTCCGGGCGGCGGAGCCGCTACGGGAGCTGACCGCCTCGGACAGCGAGGAGGTCCGCCGGGAAGCGGTGGAGGCCCTGCGCCTGCTCTCCCGGAAAGCCCTCTCGGAGGAGGATCGCGAGCGGGTGAACCGGGCTCTGGCCGCGGTCCGGGTGGGGGAGAGCCCGGCCGGAGCGGAGGGGATTCCCCTCCGGGTTGGGGGGCGCGAGCCCCGGGCCGACCCCGGAACCGGGCACGACCGTCCCCTTCCGCCGGTGCCGGAAACGGCTGCGCCGCGCGCTCCGGGCCCCGGATCGGGCGGGGCCGGCGCGACCCCGGGAGGGACGCCGGCGCCGGACTTCCGGGAACTGGTCCCGGGCACGATTCTCCTCCACCGCTACCGGGTGCTGGAGAAGATCGGCCGGGGCGGATTCGGGGCCATCTACCTGGTCGAGGACGCCGCCGTCCAGGACCGCATCATCCTCAAGATCCTGAACCCGCACCTGAGCGGCGACGAGGCCGCTCTCACCCGGTTCGTGCAGGAGCTGAAGCTGACCCGGCGGATCAGCCACCGGAACATCATCCGGATCTACGACTTCATCGACCTGGGCAGCGCCCACGCGGTGTCCATGGAATACCTGCCCGGCCGCGACCTTGGCCGGCTCATGAACGAGGAGGGCCGGCTCGGTCCGGAGCGGTGTCTGGGGATCGCCGCCCAGGTCTGCGCCGGGCTGGCCGCCGCCCACGCCGAAGGGGTCATCCACCGGGACATCAAGCCCGGGAACATCCTGGTCGGGGCCGACGACGGGGTGAAGATCGTGGACTTCGGCCTCGCCTGGGCCGAGCGCGGGCGGGGTTCCCGCCTCACCAAGAGCGGCATCCTGATCGGCACCCCCGAGTACATGGCCCCGGAGCAGATCCAGGGCGAGGCGGTGGACCACCGGCTGGACCTCTATTCCCTGGGCATCGTGATGTACGAGATGCTGACCGGCCGCGCCCCCTTCACCGCCGACACCCCGGTCAAGATCCTCTTCCAGCACCTGGAAGGGGAGGCGCCGGACCTGGTCCGGTTGAATCCGGATACCCCCCCGGAGGTGGCGGCCCTGGTCGGGGAGGCCATGGCCCGCGACCCCGAGGCCCGGCCGGCCACCGCCGAGGAGCTGCGGCAGCGGATCGAGGCGGCGCGGGCGGCACTGGAGCCGCGGACGGGAACGGACGGCCCCCATGCCTAGGATCGACGCCTTCCTCCGGCTGGGCCGGGAGCAGGGGTGCTCCGACATCCACTTCACCGTCGGCCTGCCCCCCCTGGTCCGGATGGACGGGGAGCTGGCCCCGCTCAAGTACCGCGCCCTGGAGGGGGATGAGATCGAGAGCCTCACCGCGGAGATCCTCTCCGCGGAGCAGGGGCGGATCCTGGCCGAGCGGGGCGCGGTGGACCTCTCCTACAGCTCGCCCGAGGCGGGCCGTTTCCGGGTCAACGTCTACCGCCAGCGGCGGGGCCCCTCGGCGGTGGCCCGGGTCATCCCCGAGACCCCGCCCCAGCTCGCCGACCTGGGGCTGCCCCCGGTGGTGGCCGATTTCACCGGCCTCCGCTCCGGCCTGGTGCTGGTCACCGGGGGCACCGGCAGCGGCAAGTCGACCACCCTGGCCGCGCTGATCGACAGCATCAACCGGAACCGGAACCTCACCGTCCTCACCCTGGAGGAACCGGTCGAGTTCGTGCACCGGAGCCGCACCGCCCTGGTCATCCAGCGCGAGGTCGGCACCCACGTGCGCTCCTTCCACGAGGGGCTGCGGGCCGGGTTGCGCGAGGATCCGGACGTGATCCTGGTCGGGGAGCTCCGGGACTACGAAACCATCTCCCTGGCCGTGGAGGCCTCGGAGACCGGACACCTGGTCTTCGGCACCCTCCACACCCGGGGGGCGTTCCAGACCATCCACCGCATCGTGGACGCCTTTCCCACCGAATCCCAGGACCAGATCCGCCACACCCTGGCCGAGAACCTCCGCTGCGTGGTGAGCCAGGACCTGGTGCGGGTGGCCGACGGCCGCGGGCGCCGGGCGGTGTGCGAGGTCCTGGTGGTCACGCCGGCGGTGGCCCAGATGATCCGGGAGGGGAAGACCTTCCAGATCCCCGGCGCCATCGCCACCGGACGGCGGCTGGGCATGCAGCTCATGGACCAGGCGCTGCTGGGGCTGGTGCAGTCGGGCTGCGTGGACCCCGACGAGGCCTTCCTGCGCGCCTCCGACAAGCGGGAGTTCGCCCGCTTCGTGACCCGCCCCGAGCTCAAGGCCATGGCCGGCCCGGGCGGCGGGGAGAGCCGGGCCGCGGGGGGCGCCCGGCCGGAGGGGGCGGCGCCGTGAGCCGCATCAACACCTTCCTGGAGCTGGCGGTGAAGCAGGGGGGGTCCGACCTCCACCTGGTCTCCGGCCAGCCCCCGCGGATCCGCATCAACGGGGTGCTCCACAAGGTACGGTTCCGGGATCTCTCGGTGGAGGACATGGAGCGCATCCTGGAGGAGTTCACCACCCCCGGGCAACGGGAGCGGCTGGGCCGGGAGCTCTCCGTGGACCTGGCCTACGAGGTGGCCGGCCTGGGCCGGTTCCGGGTCAACGCCTACCGGCACCTGGACGGGCTCGGGGCCTGCCTGCGGGTGATCCCCCCCCAGGTCCCGCGCTGGGAGGATCTCGGCCTCTCCGAGGGGATCAAGCTCGCCTTCACCCAGCCCAAGGGGCTGACCCTGGTCACCGGACCCACCGGATGCGGCAAGTCCACCACCCTGGCCGCCATGGTGGACCACATCAACGCCACCCGCCGGGGCCACGTGATCACGGTGGAGGACCCCATCGAGTTCGTGCACGGGTTCAAGCAGTGCGTGATCACCCAGCGCGAGGTGGGCGCCCACGCCCGGTCCTTCTCCGAGGCGCTGCGCGACGCGGTGCGCGAGGACCCGGACGTGATCCTGGTCGGGGAGCTCCGGGACGTGGAGACCATCGGCCTGGCCCTGACCGCGGCCGAGACGGGGATCCAGGTCCTGGCCAGCCTCCACACCAACGGGGCCGTCCGCACCGTGGACCGGATCGTCAACGTGTTCCCCGCCCGCCGCCAGGAGCAGATCCGGAGCATGGTGGCCGATAGCCTGCGCATGGTGGTCTCCCAGCAGCTGGTGGTGCGGTCCGACGGGTCCCGGCGCCAGGTGGCGGCGGAGATCCTCATGAACACCAGCGCCGCCGCCGCCATCATCCGCTCCGGGCAGAGCCACAAGCTGCACTCGGTGATCCAGGCCGGCCGCGGGGTGGGCATGCAGAGCCTGGACGGGGAGCTCAAGGAGCTGGTCCGGGCCGGGGTGATCACCGGCGAGGAGGCCTACGAGCACGCGGTGGACCGCTCGCAGTTCGAACGGGCGTTGAACCGGGCCGAGGCGGCCTAGCCGGCGGCGGAAGAACCGGTCCCGGCCGCGCCGCCGGGCCGCTCAGGCCGCCCGGCGGTCGGAGCGGGTGCCGCCGTAGACCCGGGCCAGGAGCCGGGGGGCGATCCAGCGCACCGTGTCCACCACCTGGGCGTCCCACTCCTTGTCGCGCCCCCGCTCCAGCAGGGCCAGCACCTCCTCCACCGGCATCGGCTTCTTGTAGACCCGGGCGGAGAAGAGGGCGTCGAACACGTCGGCCACCGAGATGATGCGGGCGGGAAGGGGGATGCGATGGCCGGGGATCCGGTAGGGGCCGGTCCCGTTCATCTTCTCGTGGTGGTAGGCGGCGAAGACCGGGACCTCGCGCAGGTGGGCGGGGTATCGGATCTTGTCCAGCACGTTCTGGGTCAGCTCTGAGTGGCGGGACATCTCCGTCCGCTCGGTCTCCGACAACCGGGATGGCTTCAGGAGCACCTCGTCCCGGATGCCCTGCTTCCCCATGTCGTGGAGGATGGCCGCCACCCCCAGCGCCTCCAGCTCGTCCCCGGCCAGCCCCATCTCCTCGCCGATGAGCAGCGACAGGGCCCGCACCCGCTCGGAGTGATGGGCGGTGTCGGGGTCCTTGAGGCTCAGGGAATGGACCAGGGCCTCGATGGTGGAGGTGAAGGCGCGGCGCTGCTCCTGGTAGAGGCGCAGGTTGTCCAGGACCAGGGACACGTGGTGCGCGAACACGGTGAGCCGGTCCAGATCCTTTCCGCTGAACCGTCCCGAGGCGGGGCGGCGGATGTCGAGCTGGAGCACCCCGAAGGCCTCCTCCCGGCTGGTCAGGGGGGCGGCCACCGCGGTGCGGATGCGGGACAGGACCAGGCTCCGGGAGGTCCCGGCCTCCTCCTCGCCGGGGGCGAAGAGCACCGAGACCCCCTCGCCCAGGACCCGCTCCACCAGGGTCGTGCTCAGCTTGATCATGGGTTCGGCCCCGGCCCGGGAGCGGGCCACGGTGGGGGTGATCTCCCCGCTCACCGGGTCCCGCACGGCCAGGACCAGATGGCTGGCCTGGGGGAAGGCGAGGAAGGTGTATTCGGCCACCACCGCGTAGAGGGCGTCGGCATCGTTCCGGACCGCGGTGGACGCGGTCACGAAGCGCAGGAAGAGGTCGGCGATCCGCGCGTCCAATCCCACCAGATCCGAGCGGAGGTGGGCCACGTTCCGGGCCGGCCGGACGCGGAGGATGGAGATGGAGTCGGGGTCCCCGGGAACCGGACGGGAGTCGGCGTCCCCGCCGGCGGCGTGTTCGTGGCTCATGCGGTCGTGCTCCCGAACCGGCGTCGGCGTGTCCCGGGGGAATCGGCGGCGCCGCGGCCGGTGGTGACGGCCCGCCCTCGGGGCCTCGGGAAGGTGATCGGCGGACTCGGGGTTCGGCTTTAGTTTCCCGCCCTTCGGCCCGCGGACGGTTGCCGCCCCGCCTACAGTTCCGCCGCCGGGGCGCCGATACCTACGGGGATGAAGCGAAGAACTCCTTTCCCGGAAATGGCCCTCCGGTGAGCCGCAGCACCGTCGCCTACCGGATCTACGCCGCCGGGGTGCTGGTGGCCGGGCTGGCCGCGCTGGCCCTGGTCAGCGGAGGGATGCCCTCCCTGGCCCACCGTCCCCAGGGCGCGTCCACCCTGCTCCTGTGGCTGGCCATGCTCTCGGTGGCCGCGCTCTCCCCCCTGCCCCTTCCCCGGGGCCGGGCGGCCGTCCATCTTTCCTCCGCCCTGGACCTGGCCGCGATCCTCGCCTTCGGGCCCATGGTGGCGGCCTGGTTCGCGGTCTACGCGCGGCTGGTGGGGAACACCGCCGTCCGCTGGAATCCGTTCCCGGAGGCGCTGCAGCGCCTCGGCCAGGCCGTCCTGGCCGTGGTGTTCGCGGGAGGGATCTACATCGGGCTCGGGGGGCGCACCGGCGACGCCCTGATGCTGGAGCCGGCCCGGTTGCCCCACCTCCTCGACGCCGGTATCGCCTACCTGGTGGCCTGGGCCGGGATCACCGCCGCCGGCCGGGCCCTGCAGGGACGGGCGGGGGCGGACATCGACTGGCGGACCCGGGTGGCCGAGAGCGGGGCGCTGGAGGGACTGCTCCTTCCCCTCGGGGTCCTGATCGCCCTCACCCAGGTCCGGGTGGGACCGGTGGGCGCGGCCCTGTTCCTGCTGCCGCTCCTCGTGGCCCGCTACGCCTTCACCCTGTGGGTGGAGGCCAAGCGTACCCACGTGGCCACCCTCCGGGTGCTGATGACGGCGGTGGACGCCGGCGATCCCTTCACCCGCGGCCACAGCCGCCGGATCGCGGCCATGTGCACCGCGGTGGCCCGGCGCCTGGGGCTCTCCGAGGACGAGGTGGCCGAGATCGAGGTGGCGGCGCTCCTCCACGACATCGGGCGCACCGCCATCCAGCGCGGGATCCTGGACAAACCGGGGAGGCTGGACGAGGCGGAGCAGTCGCTGCTGCGCACCCACCCCCGGGTGGGCGCGGAGCTCATCGAGCGCTTCCGCTTCTTTCCCCGGGCGGCGGACATCGTCCACGCCCACCACGAGCAGCCGGACGGACGCGGCTATCCCCGCGGCCTGGACGGGGAGCGGATCCCGGTCGGCGGGCGCATCCTGATGGCCGTGGCCGCCTTCGACGCCATGACCTCGGACCGGCCCTACCGGCAGGGGCTCACCCCCGAGGCCGCCTTCGAGGAACTGCTGGGGCACGTGGGCACGCAGTTCTTCCCCGACGTCGTGGAGGCGCTCATCGATCTCTACGCCAAGGATGCTCTCTTCGCCGACCTCGGCGAGGATGAGCTGGAGCGCTACGCCCACGGGGAGCTCGGCTCCCGGGCGGTGGAGGCCTACCTGGAGCGGCGCGGGTTCAAGGTCTCGGTGCCCGACAAGTGGGGGACGGGGCCGGAACCCGAGGTGCCGGTGCTCGCCCTCCCCGAGGCGGAGCCGGAGCGGCTCGCCGCCGCCGCCGCCCTGGCCCTGGACCGGGAGGGGATCTGGACCCTGGAGGCGGCCGCGGTGAGCGACCGGGGCTGCGTGCGCGGGAACAACGAGGACGCCTTCGGCCTCTTCCCCGCTCCGGACGGGCGCCCCGGCGGCCTCCTGGCCGTGGCCGACGGCATGGGGGGCGCGGCCGCGGGCGAGGTGGCCAGCCGCCTGGCCGTGGACACCCTGCAGGCCAACTTCTTCACCCTCGCCGCCCGCGACGGGCTGCGGAGCGCGCTGGCCGAGACCTTCTCCCTGGCCAACCAGGCCATCACCTCCCGGGCCGCGGGCCGCCACCGGCTGGGGGGAATGGGCACCACCTGCACCGCGGTGGCCGTGGCCGGACGCGAGCTGGCGGTGGGCCACGTGGGGGACAGCCGCGCCTACCTGGTCAGCGCGGGGAGCCTGAGCCTCCTCACCACCGACCACAACCTGGCCGCCGAGTACCGGCGGGCGGTGGGGGACGAGGGTCCGGCGCCCGACGGTGCCGACCACATCCTCACCCGGTGCCTGGGAGAGAAGGTGGAGGTGGTGGTGGACGTCTCGCCCTCCACCGTGCCCCTGGAGGCGGGGGACGTGGTGGTGCTGTGCAGCGACGGGCTCTCGAACCTGGTCGACGACGACGAGATCCTGACCGCCGCCGCCGAGGCTCCGGAGGAGGCGGCCCGGTCCCTGGCCGATCTGGCCCGGGAACGGGGCGGCCCCGACAACATCACCGTGGTGGTGGCCCGGGTGGCCCGGGCCTGATCCCGGTCCCGGGCGCCGGCCTCCGGCTCAGGCCGCGGCTTCCACCGCCTCGGCCAGCACGGCCAGGCCCCGGTCCAGCTCCTCGTCGGTGATCACCAGCGGCATCAGGGTCCGGATCACGTTCCCGCTCGCCGACATGATGAGCAGCCCGCGCCGGCGGGCCTCCTCCACGATCTTCGCCGTCCGCCCCGGGTCGGGAGCGCCGCCGGCCGGATCGGCGATCTCCAGGGCGCACATGGCCCCCAGCCCCCGGGCGTCGGCCACGTGGGGCAGGCTCGTCCGGAGCGCCTCGAAACGCGCCATCACCCGGTCCCCGATCACCCGGGCCCGCTCCGGGAGCTTCTCCTCCCGGAGCACGTCGAGGACCGCGTTCCCGGCCGCGCAGGCCACCGGGTTGCCGCCGAAGGTGCCGCCGATTCCGCCCACCGGAGGGGCGTCCAGGATCTCCGCCGGGCCGGTGACCGCGGAGAGAGGGAGCCCTCCCCCCAGGGACTTGGCGGTGAGCACCAGGTCCGGCACCACCCCGTAGCGTTCGATGGCGAACATGGCCCCGGCCCGGCCCATGCCGGCCTGGACCTCGTCGGCGGCGAGGAGGATGCCGTGCTCGCGGCAGCGGTCGCGGAGGACGGCCAGGGCGGCGGGATGCACGGGGAAGAACCCGCCCTCGCCCAGCACCGGCTCCAGCATGACCAGGGCCACCTGCTCCGGCTCCACGTGGTAGTGGAAGAGCCGGTCCAGGGCCGCCTCCGCCCCCGCCCGCACCGCGTCCTCCGGGGCCTCCCGGCCGGGGGCGAAGAAGGGCCGGTAGGGGAGGCGGTACACCTCGGGGGCGAAGGGGCCGAAGCCGGCGGTGTAGGGGCGGACCTTGCCGGTCAGGGTCATGCCGAGCAGGGTGCGTCCGTGGAATCCCCGTTCGAAGGCCACCACCGCGGTGCGGCCGGTGGCCGCGCGGGCGATCTTGACCGCGTTCTCGCCCGCCTCGGCCCCGCTGTTGAAGAAGGCGGTCTTCTGGGGCCCGGTCATGGGGACCAGGTCGTTCAGCCGCTCGGCCAGGCGCACGTACTCCTCGTACATGGCCACGTGCCAGCAGGTGTGGAGGAAGCGCTCGCTCTGGACCCGGATCGCCTCCATGACCCGGGGATGGTTGTGCCCCACGTTCACCACCCCGATCCCCCCCGCGAAGTCGATGTACTCGCGCCCCTCCACGTCCCACAGGCGGGCCCCCCGCGCTCGGTCGGCGAAGAGGGGGGCGACGTTGAAGGGGCCCCGGGGGACGGCGGCGGCCCGGCGCTCCAGGAGTTCTCGGGTGATGGCGGTGGGCGTGCTCATGACGGTGTCCTTTCCGGTTGGGGCCTCGGGTGCGCGCTCACCGAGGCCCCGGCGAAACGGCGCGGCCGGCCGGGTGCGGCACGGCTCAGGGAATCTCCAGGAGGACGGCCATACCCTGGCCGCCCCCGATGCAGAGCGAGGCCACCCCGCGCCGGAGCCCGCGGCGGCGGAGCGCGTGGACCAGGGTGGCCACCAGGCGGAGCCCGGTAGCTCCGAAGGGGTGGCCCAGGGCCACCGCCCCCCCGTTCACGTTGAGCTTCTCGGGGGGGATGCGGAGCTCCCGGTTCACGGCCAGGACCTGGGCTGCGAAGGCTTCATTGATCTCGTAGAGGTCTATCTGGTCGTCGGTTAGACCCTGTTCCTCGAGTAGTTTGGGAATGGCCAGGGCCGGTCCCAGGCCCATCCGGCGGGGCTCCAGGGCCACGGTGACCGTCCCGGTGAGCCAGGCCGCAGGGGCGATCCCGTCCGCCTCCAGGGCCCGGGCGGAGGCGGCCCAGCAGGCCGAGGCCCCGTCGGAGAGGGGGGAACTGTTCCCCGCCGTCACCCGGCCGTTCTTCCGGAAGGCGGGAGGGAGGGCGGCCAGGGCCTCCAGGCCGGTGTCGGCGCGGACGGTCTCGTCGCGGTCGATCCGGACCGGGCCCTTGCGGCCCGGAACCTCGACCGGAACCACTTCCTCGGCGAAGTCGCCGCGCTCCCAGGCGGCGGCGGCCCGCCGGTGGCTTTCCACCGAGAACCGGTCCATGGCCTCGCGCTCGATCCCGAACTCGTCGGCGAGGATCTCCGCCGTCTCCCCCATGGAGGGATCGCCCACCGACTCCGGGGCCAGCCGCACCGGATAGGGGCGGGGCTCGAAGTAGGCGAAGGGGCGGGAGGTCTTCTCGAACAGCCAGGGGCAGCGGCTGGCGCTCTCCACCCCTCCGACCAGGATCCGCTCCGCCATGCCCGCCTGGATGCGGGCGGCGGCGGCGACCAGGGCTTCCAGGCTCGAGGCGCACTGGCGGTCCACGGTGGCGGCGGGCACGTCCACGCCCAGGCCGGCCTCCAGGGCGGCCACCCGGGTGATGTTGCCGATGGAGTTCCGCACGTTGCCCCCCAGCACCTCGTCGGGACGGCGGTGGCCGGTGCGTCCGCCCACCGCCCGGAAGACGTGGGCCAGGAGCCGGTAGGGCTCCACCGGGGCCAGGGCGCCGGCCAGCTTCCCCATGGGCGTGCGGAGCGGGGCGGCGACCCCCACCGGTTCGCGGAGCTTCATCGCGACCTCCCCGGGGCGAGGCCGCACCAGTCGGCGACGAAGGTGGAGAGCACCTCGGCCACCCGCTGCATGGAATCCACGCTCACCTTCTCGTCCACGGCGTGGATGCCCACCGCCCGGGGTCCGTAGCAGGTGGCGGGAATGCCGTAGTAGAGATCCATGAACCGGGCGTCGGTGGTGGCGGTGGCGGCCAGGGGCTCGGGATCGGTTCCCCGCCAGCTCCGGTGGGCCGCGGCCAGGGTCCGGCCGGCCTCGGACTGCGGATCGAAGCTCGCCCCCTCGGCCTGGAACCCCACGTAGCTCACCCGGGGGGGGGACTCCCGCAGCCACTCGTCCCCGGCGGCGGCCTCGGCCACCCGGTCCTCGATCCGCCGCTTCAGCTCGTCCAGGCGCTGGCCGGGAAAGAGCCCGATGCGGTAGCGCACGGTGCACTCCCCGGCCACGGTGCTGGCCCAGTCGCCCCCCCGGATCACCCCCACGTTCAGGTTCAGGGGATGCTCCACCCCCCGGTAACTCTCGGGGATCATCTCGGGGCGGTTCAGCTCGGCCTCCAGGCCCCGGAGCGCCCGGAGGAGGATCCAGGACTTCTCGATCGCGTTCACCCCCTGGGCCGCGCCCAGGACGTGGGTGGTGCGGCCGAGCACCTGGACGTCGAACCACATCACCCCCACCTGGTGCACGAGCAGGCTCTCGGCGAAGGGCTCGGGGATGATGGCCGCGTCGGCGGTGTGGCCGTTGGCCAGGAGGGCCAGGGTGCCGTTCCCGGTGCACTCCTCCTCCACCGGGGACTGGAGCACGAGCCGGGAGCCGGGCACGTAGCCCAGGTCCCGGAGGGCGGCCAGGGCCCAGAGGAAGCTCACCGTTCCCCCTTTCATGTCCCCGGCCCCGCGGCCCCGCATCCAGGTTCCGCCCTCCTCCTCGTCCTCCAGCAGCACCGGCTCGAAGGGGGGGGAGGACCAGAGCACGGTGGGTTCGGGGCTGACCACGTCGATGTGGCCGTTCAGGATCAGGCTCCGGCCCCGGGGATCCGGGGGCTCGTGCACCGCGACCAGGTTGGTCTTCCCGTCCAGCTCCCAGTCCGTGGGCCCGAAGCCGGGCAGGTCGCGGAGCCGGGCGGCGTCGATGGTCTCGAAGCGGGGGGCGTAGCCCAGCTCCTCGTAGAGAGCCGCCGCCCGCTCCTGCCCGGAACGTTCCCGGCCGAGGACGGTGGGCTCCCGGACCAGGGCCCGGAGGGCGTCCAGGGCCCAGTCCCGGCGGCCCGCCACCGCGTCGGCGAAGTCACGCTGCGAAGGTCGTGTCATGTCCGCTCCTTTCCGGCCGGCGGGGTCCCGGGGAGGCGGATCAGCCCCAGGGGGTGAGCGAATCCTCCACCTCCACCCCGGCCTCCACCCCTTCCAGGGCGGAGCCGGGGGAGTGGTCGGGGTGGACGCTCACCAGCCGCAGCCGGCCGAGGCGCCGCCGGAAGACGGCGCGTTCGGTGATCAGGGTGTCCACGCAGGCGCGGGCGGTCAGCGGAAGGTCGCACTGCGCCCGGAGCTTGGCCCGCCCCTTCTTGTCCCGGTGGTGGGAGAGGACGAGGAGGTGGTTGGCCTTCTGGGCCAGCTCCATCCCCCCGCCCATGCCCGGGGTGAGCTTGCCCGGGATCTTCCAGTTGGCCAGGTCCCCGGTCACGCTGACCTCGAAGGCGCCGAGGACGGCCAGGTCCAGGTTCCCGCCCCGCACGATGGCGAAGGACAGCAGGCTGTCGAAGCACGCCGCCCCCGGGACCAGGGTGCAGGCCCGCCCCCCGGCGTCGATGACCTCGTGGTCGGGGGTGCCGTTCTCCAGCGGCGGGCCCATCCCGGTGAAGCCGTTCTCGGAGTGGAAGACCACGTCCGTCCCCGGGTCCAGGAACCGGGGGAGGTAGGTGGGCATGCCGATGCCCAGGTTCACGGTCATGCCGGTCCGGAGCTCGCGCACCGCCCGGCGCACGATGATCTCGTCGGCGGGGGAGAGGGGCCGGTCGAAGCTCATCCCGCCTCCTTCCGCAGGTGGGAGGGGGTCTCCGCCGGCACCACCGCGTCCACGAAGACCGCAGGCAGGTGCACGTCCTCGGGTCTCAGGTCGCCCACGGGGACGATCTTCCGGGCTTCCACCACCACCCGGTCGCAGGCGGTGCCCATGAGCGGGTTCATGTTGCGGTTGGAGCCGCGCCACCAGGCGTTGCCGGCCCGGTCGGCGACGTCGGCGCCGAGGAGGGCCACGTCGCCGCGGAGGGCACGCTCCAGGAGGTAGCTCCGCCCGTCGAGATCCACGGTGGGCTTTCCCCCGGCGACCTCGGTGTCGAGGCCGATGTCGGTGAGAAAGGCGGGGATGCCCGCTCCCCCCGCCCGGATGCGCTCGGCGAAGATTCCCTGGGGGACCAGCTCGCACTCCACCTCGCCGCGGTTCATACGGGCGATGAAGTCCGGATTGAGCCCGATGTGGGTGGAGACGAGCTTCCGGACCATGCCGGTGCGCAGGAGCAGGTCCACCCCCAGCCCCGGTTCGCTGGCGTCGTTCTTGATCACGGTGAGCCCCGGGTAGCGCCCGGCGCGGCCGGCGAGGATCTCCAGCAGGGTGAAGGGCACGCCCCCCCGGCCGAACCCACCCACCATCACCGTCTGTTCCGGAGCGAGATACCGGTCCACCGCCTCCGCCGCCGTGGTGGTGCGCTCGATCACCGGTTCCCGTCCCCGTCCTCGTCCTCGGCCCGCTCCATCAGGCCCAGGTTGCCCTGTTCCATGGCCCCGGTCACGTTGGCGTCGGCGGCGGGTTCGATCTCCTCCAGGTTGCCGATGGCGTAGTCGGGGAGCTCCTCCTGCTGGTGGTAGCGCTCCACCGTGGTGTCCTCGTAGGCGGCTTCCTCCGCCTGCAGGTGGCGGCGGAGGAGCTTCATGAGGTCGGCCAGGGTGCGATCGAAGCGGTCCACCAGCTCGTCCACCCCTTCCCGGTCGATGATGAGCGGGGGGGCGATGAGCACGTGATCCCCGGAGAGGCCGTTGAGGGACCGGCGGGGGTAGACCAGGAGTCCGTGCTCCCGGGCGATCTCGGTGGCCTCCAGGGCCACGAACCATCCGGCGGGAAAGGGTACCCGGTTGACCCGGTCCCGGACGAACTCCACCCCGGCCATGAGGCCGCGGCCGCGAACGTCGCCGATCACCGGATGGCGCTCCTTGAGCTCGCGAAGCCGCCGATGGAGATAGGTCCCGGTCACCCGGGCGTTCTCCATCAGGTTCTCGTCCAGGAGGGTCCGCACCGCTTCCAGGGCGATGGCGGTGGAGAGGGGGTTCCCGGCGTAGGTGTGGCCGTGCATGAACCCGCCGCTCTCCAGCACCGGTTCCACCACCGCCTCGCTGGCCACGATGGCCCCGATGGGCGCGTAGCCCGCCGACAGCCCCTTGGAGGTGGCCACGATGTCGGGGGTGATGTCCCAGTGCTCGTAGCCGTAGAAGGTGCCGGTGCGGCCGCACCCGGTCATCACGTCGTCGATGATGAGCAGCACCTCCCGGTCGTGGCAGATCCGCTCCACGATGGGGAAGTACTCGTCCGGGGGGACCGCGGCCCCGGTGGTGGAGCCGCCGATGGGTTCGGCGATGAAGGCGGCCACGTTCTCCGGGCCCAGGTTGTCGAGGGTCTCCTCCAGCTCCCAGGCGCAGGCGATCCCGCAGTCGGGGTATTCCTTTCCCAGGGGGCAGTGGTAGCAGAAGGGCGCCGCCACCTTGGGCGAGTCCACGGTGTTGGCCCGGAAGGGGATGTTGAGGGGCGCATAACTGGTCAGGGCCAGGGCGCCGAGGGTGGCCCCGTGGAAGGCCGGCCGGCGGGAGACGATCCGGGTCTTGCCCTGGCGCCCGGTGGCCCACCAGAACTGCCGGGCGAGCTTGACGGCGCTCTCCACCGCCTCGGAGCCGGAGTTGACGAAGAACACCCGGTTGAGCTCGGGCACGGAGAGGCGGACCAGGAGATCGGCGAGATCGTTGGCGGGTTCGTTCTCGAACTGGAGGCGGTAGGCGAAGGCGATCTTCTCCATCTGGGTCCGGGCCGCCTCCAGCATGCGGGGGTTGCCGTGACCCAGGTTGGCCGACACCGCACCGCTGCACCCGTCGAGATAGCGCTTCCCCTCGGTGTCGTAGATGTAGATGCCCCGCCCGTGGCTGACCGTGGGCAGGCGGCCGCGGTTCTGGTAGAAGAGCGCCGAGCGATCGGTTCCGGGGATGCCGGTTCCTTCCCCGGGCGCGGGATGAGGCTTTTCGAAGACATGGGGCGAACGGTGGCCGACTTTCTCGATGGACACGGATCAGGGCTCCCTCGGTCGCGGGCGGCGTCGCCCGGGCACGGGATCGAGGGAAGAACACGCAGGTACGAGCGGCTTCCCCGGCGACCAGAACGGCCATCGGGGCGCCGCCGCCGGAGTCCCGCCGGCTAGGGCGCCCGGAAGAGCCGATGAAGCCAGTGTACGGGAATCAGCGGAGGAGGACCAGTTTGCGGGAAACGGCCCGGTCGTCCACCCGGAGGCGGTACGGATAGATCCCCGCCGCGGCCGGGGCTCCCGAGCGGTCCCGGCCGTCCCAGCGCAGTTCGTAGCTTCCCGCCGGCTGTTCCCCGTCCACCAGGGTGCGGATCAGGCGTCCGCTGAGATCGAAGATCTCGAGCCGGACCCTCCGGAACCCGGATGCCTCGGGCACCGCGTAGCGGATGACGGTGGCGGCCCGGAAGGGATTGGGGGCGTTGGCCAGCCGGAGCCGGACCGGCTCCGGGCGGCCGCCCGGCACCCCGGTCACCTCCAGGACCCCGCTTCCCGGATCGCTGGTGTGGCGGGCATCGTGCTTGTACATGGGCCAGGCGGCCAGCGCGTGGTTGAAGGTCCAGGGCGTGTCCCAGCAGTAGATCTTCTGGTCGTTGGACTTGACCAGGACCTCGGTGAGGCCGTCGCTGTCCATGTCCCAGATCATGGGGGAACTCTCGATCCGGTTCCCGGTCTGGATGGGGAAGCCGAGCAGGCGCTGCCCGAAGCGGTCGAAGCCCTGCAGGCGCCCCGCCTTGTCGCCGATCACGATGTCCAGGTGTCCGTCGCCGTCCACGTCGGCCACCGCGGGGCTGGACCGGGTCCCCACCGGGGTTCCCACCGCGTCCAGGAGGAGGGCCGGGAAGCCGCTCAGGACCGACCCGTCGGCGCCGCTGAACACGAACAGCCCCCCGGTCGAGCCTCCGATGACCACGTCCAGCTTGCCGTCCTCGTTGATGTCGGCCAGGGCGGGGGAGGAGTCGAAGTCCTCGGTGAGCTGGATGTTGACCGGGAAGCCGGGGGAGGAGGACTTGTCGGCGTGGATCGCGTAGACCTTGGCGGCGGCGGAGGATCCGAACACGATCTCCTTCTGCCCGTCCCCGTCCAGGTCCCCGATGGCGGGGCCGGTGGTGATGTCGCCGGCGGTCACGAAGGGGAAGCCGGCATAGGGTGTCCCGTCGGAGTGGAACACGTAGAGCTTCCCGTCCCGCATGCCGGCCACGATCTCCTTCTGCCCGTCGCCGTCCAGGTCCGCGATGGAGGGGCTGCCGTAGGAGTAGTAGGCCCCGGTGGTGGCCAGCACCCCCACGGTGGCCGGGTTGGCGTCGCCGTCCCGAAGCTCGGTGCCGTCGCCGTGGAAGGCGAAGATGGTCTTTCCCGCGGTGAGGACGATCTCGGCGGTGCCGTCGCCGTCCAGGTCCCCGATGGCCGGGGATCCGATGGGGTTCAGATCCCCCGCGTTGTTGGGATTGATCCCCTGGGGCCAGCCGGGCAGCTCCTGGCCGAGGTGGTCGTAGACGTGGAGCTTCTTGTCGGTCCAGCCCGGGGCCACCACGTCGGGATAGGTGTCCCCGTCCACGTCGCCCACCGCCGGGGTGCACCAGAACATGGTGCCGCCGGTGTCGGTGAACGGGCCCAGGGTGGAGGAGCTCGCGTCGCCGTCCAGGAAGTCTCCTCCGCTGGGGGTGAGGACGTAGATCTCCTCGCCTCCGGCCACGATCTCCAGCTTGCCGTCCCGGTCGAGGTCGTCCATGGTGACGCCGCCGGTGGTGACCACGCTGGTTTCCACCGGCCAGCCGGTATGCATGGGCAGGCTGGTGGTGGCCGAGACCAGCGGGGAGTAGGGGCCCTCGTTGCCGGAGGAATCGACGGCGGCGATGCGGTACACGTACTGGGTCAGGCCGGGCAGCTGCTCGTTCTTGAAGTACGCGGTCCGCACGGACGGCCCCTCGTTCACCCGGACGAAGGGCCCGGCGGCGGTGGAGGCGCGGTAGATGTTGTAGCCCCAGAGATCGGCCTCGGCGTTGGGATTCCACCGGAGCTCGATGGCGTCGGCGTCGCCGACGGCGGAGGGCCCGGTCACCGCCGCGGGGCGGGTGAGGTCGATGTTCCGCCGGTAGGCCTCCCCGTAGGCGTCGGTGACGGTCAGGGTGAGCGCGTGCACGGAGCTGGTGTCGGCGAGCCGGACGGTGAAGGCGTCCCCGTCGCTGGTGATCACCGCTCCGGAGGCCAGGGCGCCCACCGAGATCAGGGAGTCGGAAACGGTCACCCCGGGGTCGGTGCTGCGGAGGTGGAGCCCCACGTTGCGTCCGTCCCCGAACCCCCGGTTGGCCAGGGTGGGAACGAGGGCGAAGTCCTCGTTGGGGGAGATGATGCCGTCGCCGTTGCCGTTGCCGACCGTGTCCCGCCGGGCCAGGACCTGGATCTCGTACGCCGGCGCGTGGAGATACAGGATGATCTCCTGCTGCGAGGACCCGAAGGGCCCGGTGAAGGTGACGGTGCACCTGGCCTCGTGCCGGTCCGGGGTGTTGGCGGACACGGTGAAGACCATGGGATCCAGGGCCGCCTGCTGCGCACCCGCCGGGATCGTGCCCAGCGAGGACACCGGGTCCGCGAAGCTGAGATAGGGATCGGCGGAGGCGATGCTCGCCGAGGCGGACACCGCGTCGGCCCCGCCGGAGTTGTGGACGGTGAGGGTGAGCTCGATCGTCTCCCCGGCGTCGATGTACCCGTTCCCGTTCCCGTCCGAGGCTCCCCCGGTGTCGTCGTTCACCCCCTGGCTCACCGCGTGCAGGTGGGGCGAGGCCCCCGAAGCGACCACCTCGGCCTGGCCCAGGTAGGGAAGGGCGTCGGCCGCGGTGACTCCGACCGAGAAGGTGCCGGTCGCGTCGGGGGTGAAGGGGAGCACGGTCTGCCCGGAGGCGTCGGTGAGCCCGACCGCATACGCGTCCCCGTCCTTGAACAGGGTGACCGAGGCCCCCTCCTCGGGAGACCCGCTCCGGGTCACGGACACGCTGAAGGTGCCCTGGCCCAGGGTGAAGGATCCGGCATGGGTCACGACCAGGGGGTCGGGGATGCCGGTCCACAGTTCCAGGGAAGGATCCCCCAGGTACACCATCTCCATCTGGGTCGAGTAGTGGGTTCCGTAGGAGGAGGCGAAGGGGACGAAGGGGACCCGGGAGAGGGCCACCTCACGTCCCAGGCCCCGGATCCCCTGGTGGAACATCAGGGAGTAGAACTCGTCCTGGTAGTAGCGGGTGGTGGCCGGGGAGTTGCCCCGGGACGAGCCGATGGAGGCCACCGCGCCGCCCTGGTCGTTGAGGAGGAACCGCTCGGCGATGCAGTTGAAGTCGATGGCCGAGGAGGTGCAGTTGAAGGCGTAGAGGAGGAAGGTGGCGTCGCCGTTGTGGAGGGCCTCCGCGTCGGCGTTGGACAGGGTCAGGCCCCCCAGCCCCATGGACATGGTGTTCACATAGCCGTGGCCCACGTGATGCACGATCCCGTAGCCCCGGTTGATGGAGTCCACCGCCGCCGCCTTGGTCTCGGGGAGGGCGCCGGGGTAGGCGGTGTAGTTCTCGTACAGCTTCACCGGCCTCATGGCCGGGGAGAGGCTGTCGGCCACGCTCTCGCAGTGGCTGGCCCCGTCGGCGTTGACGGAGCCGCCCGGGGACCATTCGGAGGGGAAGAGGACCTCGCCCAGCAGGAGCACGTCGGTCTGGTAGCCGAGGGGAGGGCTCTCGCAGTAGTTGAGGGTCTTGTCGACCACCGTCTTGGCGGTGGCGGCGTCGGTGGAGGGAAGGCGGCCGATCCACACGTCGGGGTAGAGGTCCAGGTCGTCCCCGGGGTTCCCGTTGTAGGGCAGCTCGCCGAAGTTCGAGTCCCCGTCCGCGTTCCAGGTCCCGTCCAGATCGCAGTAGTAGATATCGGTGGGAGTCTCCTCGGCGGTGAACGGGGATTGGACGTAGCGGACCGGGATGACCCCGGTGTCCCCGCCCAACAGCACCCAGGCCGTCCCCCAACTGGAGACCGCGTCCTTGATGAAGTTGCGCAGGGTCTCGGCGTCGTCCACCCCCTGCGGGTAGTTGGCCCGGACCCAGCTCATGGTCCGCACCACGGTGGTGATCCCGGTCCGGGTGCGGTAGTCGGCCAGCCGCTGGTATTCGGCTTCCTGCGACTCGTCGGTCACGATGACCATGTCCACCGGGCTGCCGTCCACGCTGGGACGGAAGGTGGGAGAGAAGGCCCCCCCTCCGGTGAGGGGAAGCGCGGCCGCTCCCTGCAGGTCCGCGGGGTTCTGACCCGTCATCGCGGCCAGGGCCCCGCCGAAGCTCAGGGCTCCGGTCCGGCTCTCGCGGCGGAGGGTGAGCCCGCCGGCCCGGGTGTCCGCCTCCGGCGTGACCTCGACCCGGAACCGGGTGACCATCTCAAGCTCCCCGGTGTCGGCCCGCCAGCGCACCGGCGCCACCAGGACCCCGGTCAGGGCGTGACCGCGCATGGTGCCGCTCCCGGAGCGGACCAGGAGATCCGCCGGGGACCAGGCTCCGGAGACCCCGGCCGCGGCTCCGGCCGCGCCCGCCGCGGCCACCCGGTACCGTCCGGGGACGGGGGTGGTTTCCAGCCCCACCACCCGGACCGAGGCCGCGCGGGTCCCGGAGGGGAGGGGGACGGTGACCGAGACCAGGGGCAGGTCGGGCATGCCGGCCGGGAGGGCATTCAGCCCGCCCTCGAGGGTCACCCGCGTCACCCCGTCCGTCTCCTGGAACCGGAGCTGGGAGGGGGCGAGCGTGATCTCGCGGCTCAAGGCCGGGGCGGCCCCGGCTGACCCGGTGAAGGGGGCCCACGCGAGGGAAAGGAGGCTACAAAGAAGGACTATCAGGGGGCGGACGCCGGGGGATAGGCGCTTCGTCATTCCTGGACTTTCTGGTCGTTCGTTTTCCGGACGGAGGACGCTGCGGCCGAACCCGATGTTCGCGCCGGCCGGGATGCTCCAGCGGGGTTCACGGTCCATCAATGATAGCAAATCGATGAACGGCCCCCCAAGTGCGCAAGCGACCCGCTACCGGGATGCTGCAAAATAAGATACCCTCCCTGCGCCCGCTCCCGGACGGCGAAGGGCGCTTTGCCCCTCAGAGGAGGTATCACCTTGTCCCACAGAACGTTCCACCCATCGCGGCGACTTCTCCTCGGGGCCGGGCCCTCGCCCGTTTCCGACCGGGTGCTGGGGCGGATGGCCCAACCGGTCCTCGGTCACCTCGATCCCGAGTTCGGCCGGGTCATGAACGAGCTGCAGGAGCTGCTGCGCGACGCCTTCCGGACCGCCAATCCGCTCACCCTGGTCCTGTCCGGTCCCGGCACCGCGGGCATGGAGGCGGCGCTGGCCAACCTCCTCCAGCCGGGGGATAGGACGGTGGTCTGCCGGAACGGTTACTTCGGGGGTCGCCTGACCGAGATGGCGCGGAGGCTGGGCGCGGAGGTGTCGACCCTGGACTTCCCGTGGGGGGAAGCGGTGGACCCGGAAGCCCTGGACCGGCTCCTGGCCGCGGAGCCGGGAGTCAAGCTGGTGGCCTTCGTCCACGCCGAGACCTCGGGGGGGGCGCTCTCCGCCGCCGCCGCCATCGCCGGGACGGCCCGCCGCCACGGCGCCCTCACCCTCATGGACGCGGTCACCTCCCTGGGCGGGGTGCCGGTGGAGACCGACGCCTGGGGGATCGACGCCGTCTATGCCGGGAGCCAGAAGTGCCTCTCCGCCCCGCCCGGCCTCTCACCGGTGACCTTCGGGCCCCGCGCGGTGGAGGCCATGCGCGCCCGGCGGTCGCCGGGGTCGAGCTGGCTCCTGGACCTGGACCTTCTGGCCGGGTACTGGAACGCCTCCGGCAAGCGGAGCTACCACCACACCGCGCCCGCCAACCTCTACTACGCCCTCCACGAGGCGCTGGTCGTGCTGGAGGAGGAGGGGCTGGAGGCGGCCTGGGCCCGCCACCGGCTCTGCCACCGCGCCTTCGCCGCCGGGCTGGAGGTGCTCGGCCTGGAGCTCCACCCCGCCCCCGCGGTGCGGCTGCCCCAGCTGAACGCGGTGCGCGTCCCCGAAGGCGTGGACGAAGCGGCGGTGCGCGCGGCCCTGCTGCGCGACCACGGGATCGAGATCAGCGGCGGGCTGGGGGAGCTGGCGGGCCGGATCTGGCGGATCGGCCTCATGGGCCGGGGGGCGCGCCGGGAACCGGTGATCGCCTGCCTCGAGGCCCTGGCCGCCGTGCTCCCCGGCGCCTCGGGCTCCGGCCGCGCGGCCACGGAGGCGGCCCGGCGGGTGCTGGACGCCCCGTCCGGCTGAGCGTCCATGGCTCCCGAGCGCGACGCCCCCGGGACCCCGGTCCGGGAAGGGCCCCTTCAGCAGGACCTTCGGGCCATCTTCCGGGAGGGCACGGCCTGGAGCGTGATGGTGGGGATGGGGGAGACCTACTTCGCCGCCTTCGTGCTCGCCCTGGGCATGGGCCCGGTGGCGGCGGGGCTCATCGCCACCGTTCCCATGCTCGCCGGCGGGCTGCTGCAGCTGATCACGCCCTGGGGGGTGGACCGCCTCCGCTCCCGGCGGCGTTGGGTGGTGCTGTGCGCGGCGGTCCAGGCCGCGGCCTTCCTCCCCCTGGTGGTGGGCGCCGTGGCCGGCCGCCTGCCGGGCTGGATGGTGTTCGGGGCGGCGGCGATCTACTGGGGGGCGGGGCTGGCCTCGGGGCCGGCCTGGAACGTGTGGATCGGGCGCCTGGTCCCGCGACGCATCCGCGCCGGCTACTTCGCCCGCCGGAACTGGGCCATCCAGGTGGGAAGCCTGGTTTCCCTCCTGGCCGGAGGGGCGGTGCTCGAGTTCGCCGCCTCCCACGGCCAGCCGCTCCTGGGGTTCGCCGCCGCCTTCGCGGTGGCCGGCGCGGGCCGGCTGGTCTCGGCCCGCTACCTGGCCGCCCAGAGCGAGCGCCGTCCGCCCCGGGGGCCGGAGCAGCGGGTGCGCGGGCGGGAGCTCCTCCAGCGGCTGCGCCACGGGGCGGAGGGACGGCTCCTGGGTTACATGGTGCTGCTGACCGCGGCGGTGGCCCTCTCCAGCCCCTACTTCACCCCCTACATGATCCGGGAGCTGGAGTTCTCCTACACCGTGTACATGGTGCTGATCGGGGCGTCCTACGCGGCCAAGATCGCCACCCTGGCCGCGCTCGGCCCGCTGGCGCGCCGGTTCGGAGCGGCGGCGGTCCTGAAGACGGGGGGAGCGGGGATCATGCTCATCCCCTTCCTGTGGTTGCCCTTCCGCGACCCGGCCTACCTCTTCGCGCTCCAGGTGCTCTCCGGCGCGGCCTGGGCCTGCTTCGAGTTCGCCACCTTCCTCCTCCTCTTCGACACCATCCGCGAGGAGGAGCGAACCAGCCTGCTCACCACCTACAACCTGGCCAACGCCGCCGCCGCCGCGGGGGGTTCGATCCTGGGCGGGCTCCTGTTCACCGCCGCCGGTTCGGGGGTGGCCGGCTACCGGGTCCTGTTCGTGATCTCGGGGGTGGCGCGCCTGGGGGCGCTGCTCCTCCTGGTCCGGGTGGCGGCCTTCGGGTGGGCGCCGGTGCGGATGGTCTTCCGGACCCTGACCCTGAGGCCCTCGGCGGGATCCATCGACCGGCCCCTGGTGGCGGTGCGCTGGATGGGCCGGCGGGCCCGGGAGGTCAGTTCTCGGCCTCGGGCATCACGAACCAGAGGACCAGGTACACGATGAGACCGGGGAAGGCGGCGGAGACCAGGGACAGCACCACGTAGAGGACGCGGACCAGGGTGGGGTCCCACCCCAGCCACTCGGCGATGCCGCCGCAGATGCCGGCGATCATGCGGTTCCGGCGGGAACGGCGGAGCGGGCTGTTGGTCTGTACCACGGGGCCTCCTCGGTTGGGGTCTCGGGAAGGGGCGGGATCATCTTGCCCGTACGGTTCCCCCCGGTCAACCGGCCCCGCCGCCGCGCCGGCCGGAATCCGGTGCCGCCGGAGGCGTGACCGCGGTCGCCCCCTGCGCTAAGATCGACGCTTTGCCGTCCCCCCGGTCCGTGGCTCCGTCGGCCGTTCATGCCCCGCGCGGTCGCTGGCGGGTGACCGCGGGGACACGGACCCATCATGGAGGCCTTCCGATGCCCAACCCTCGGCTTCGCCCGCTCGCCCTCGTGGCCGCCCTCCTGGCCACCCTCTCCGCTCTCCCCGCCGCCGCCGCCGACCGGTCCCAGGTTCCGGCCAGGTACAAGTGGGATCTGACCGCTCTCTACGCCTCCCCGGAGGCGTGGGCCCGGGACAAGAGCGCGGTCGAGGCCCGGATCCCGGAGCTGGGCCGGTTCCAGGGAAAGCTGGGCGACTCGGCCGACACCCTCCACGCCGCCCTCGCCGCCCTGATGGAGACGGCCGAGAAGCTGGAGCGGCTGCGCAACTTCGCCAGCCAGACCTACGACGTGGACACCCGGTCCGGTGACGCCCTGGAGCGGCTCCAGGCCATCGAGCAGACCATGATCGACTTCCGCACCGAGGTCTCCTACATGCGGCCGGAGATCATCGCGGTGGGGAAGGAGAAGGTCGAGTCCTTCCTGGCCGCCAAGCCCGACCTCGGTCCCTACCGGTTCTACCTGGAGAACATCCTCCGCGCTGCGCCCCACACCCGCACCCCGGCCGAGGAGCGCATCGTGGCCCAGGCCGGGGCCATGGCCAACACCGGGGAGGCGGTGCACACCATCTTCACCACCGCCGAGCTTCCGTTCCGCACCGTGGTGCTCTCCACCGGGGACTCGGTGACCGTGGACCAGGCCAACTACGAGAAGTACCGGGCCTCGGGCAACCGGAGCGACCGGCTCAAGGTCTTCCACGCCTTCTGGACCGCCTACGAGGGCTTCCACCGCACCCTCGGCACCACCCTCTACGCCCAGGTGAAGTCCCACATCTTCGACCGGGACGTGCACCACTTCGACAGCTGCCTGGCCGACGCGCTCTTCCCCGACAACATCCCGGTCCAGGTCTACCACCAGCTGGTGGACGACGTGCACGCCAACCTGCCCACCCTCTACCGCTACCTGAAGCTCCGCAAGCGGATGATGGGCCTGGACACCCTGGGCTACGAGGACCTCTACGCCCCCATCGTCAAGGACGTGGACCTGCACTACACCCCGGAAGAGGCGGAGAAGCTGGTCCTTCAGGCGGTGGCTCCCCTGGGACCGGACTACGTGAAGGTGTTGAAGGGGGGGCTCGAGGACGGCTGGGTGGACTGGCTCCCCTCCACCGGGAAGGCGACCGGGGCCTACAGCACCATCGCCTACGGGACCCATCCCTACCAGCTCCTGAACTTCGTGGGCAACTACGACGACGTCTCCACCCTGGCCCACGAGTCCGGGCACTCCATGCACTCCTACCTGGCCGACAAGACCCAGCCCTACGTGACCCACGACTACGCCACCTTCGTGGCCGAGGTGGCCTCGACCCTGAACGAGAACCTCCTCCTCCACGACATGCTGGACCACGCCACCGACGACCGCACCCGGCTGTTCCTGCTCGGGAACTACCTGGAGAACCTCCGTACCACCCTCTTCCGGCAGGTGATGTTCGCGGAGTTCGAGCTCAAGATCCACGAGATGGCCGAGGGGGGGCAGACCCTCACCGGGGACAACATGAACGACCTCTACCTGGGGCTGGTGCGGACCTACTACGGGTCCGACCAGGGGATCTGCCGGGTGGACAGCCTCTACAGCGCGGAATGGTCCTACGTGCCCCACTTCTACTACGACTTCTACGTCTACCAGTACGCCACCAGCCTGGTCGCCTCCACCGCCATCGCGGACCGGATCCGGACCCAGGAGGACGCCTCGCCCCCCTCCACCGCGGAGCGGGACGCCTACCTGGAGATGCTGTCCAAGGGCGGGTCCGAGTACCCCATCGACCTCCTCAAGGAGGCGGGGGTGGACATGACCACTTCCGCCCCCTTCCAGGCGGCCATGAAGGAGATGAACGCGGTCATGGACCGGATGGAGGCCATCCTGGACCGGGAGAACCGGTAGGCCCCGGGGGTCCGCTTCCGGCCGGTGCTATACTTGTCCGACCTCATGCCGCTACCAAGGAGATTTCCGGTGAACCGTGCCCGTCCCTACGTCCTGGCCGCCCTGCTTCTCGCCTTGCTGCCCGCCCGGGGATGGGCCTGGGGGGGCGACGTCCACCGGCTCATCAACCGGGCCGCGTCCGACGAGCTTCCCGCCGCCTTCCAGGCCTTCGCCCAGTGGGCGGATGACCTGGAGACGCTCTCCACCGCCCCCGACGAGCGGAAGTCCTACACTCCCGGGGAGTCGATCAAGCACTACATCGACATCGACGACTACCCGGAGTTCTTCACCGGCACCCTGCCCCACGACTACGCGACCATGGTGGCCACCTACGGGAAGTCCCGGGTGGACGGGAACGGGATCGTCCCCTGGGCGGTGGAGGACACCTGGATCAACCTGGTCCAGGCCTTCCACGAGGAGAACTGGACCGGGGCGGTGGCCCTGGCCGCGGATCTCGGCCACTACGTGGCCGACCTCCACAACCCCCTCCACGACACCGTGAACTACAACGGCCAGCTCACCGACAACTACGGCATCCATTCCCGCTACGAGAGCTACATGACCGGGCGGCACCTGGCCGAGCTGGTGCCGGCCCCGGGCACCGGCACCGCGGTCGCCGATCCGCTGGAGTCGGTCTTCGCCTGGATCGACGAGCAGTACCCGGGCGTGGACGAGATCCTGGCCGCCGACGACGCGGCGAAGATCGCCTCGGGGGGGAGCACCTCCAGCACCGCCTACTACAACGCCCTGTGGTCGGCCATGGGCCCCGACACCAAGGTCTGGGTCCGGAACGCCTCGCTCCGCATCGCCGGCCTCTGGTACTCGGCCTGGCTCCAGGCCGGCTCCCCGCTCATGCCCGGCCAGGTGGCGGTGGGGGACGGGCTCCCGGTGGCCGCCTTCACCCTGGCCCCGGTCCGGCCCAATCCGTTCTTCGGCGCGGCCCAGGTCCGCTTCCACCTCGACGAGGCCGCCCCGGTGCGAGTGGACGTGGTGGGGGTGGACGGGCGCCGGGTGCGCACCCTGCTCGACGCGAACCTTCCCGCCGGGGACGGAACCGCGATGTGGGACGGGCGGGACTCCGAGGGCCGTCCCGCCTCGGCCGGCGTCTATCTCATCCACATGGCCGCCGGCGCCCAGACCGGGGTCACCCGGGCCGTGCTCCTGCGCTGATCCCTTCCGCTCCCGGCCGGGGGCGGAACGACGACGGGCCCCGGCGCCCCGCCTCACCGCGGGGGACCGGGGCCCGGTCGTTTCCGGGGGAACCGGCGGGCAACCGGCTAGGCCGACGCCCGGGCGGACTCGTCGTGGGACCCGGACTCCGCCGCCTTCTCCGCCGGGTCCTGGGTGTACCGGGCCAGGAGGGTGTAGACCACCGGGACCAGGACCAGGGTGAGGAAGGTGGAGAAGACCATGCCTCCCACCACCGCGATCCCCAGGGGCCGGCGGGACTCCGCCCCCGCCCCCAGGCCGATGGCGATGGGGAGCACGCCGAAGATGGTGGCGAAGGAGGTCATGAGGATCGGCCGGAGCCGGATCCTGGAGGCCTCGATCACCGCCTCGGTGACCCGCCGCCCCTGCGCCCGGAGCTGGTTGGAGTACTCCACGATGAGGATGGAGTTCTTGGTCACCAGCCCGATGAGCATGATCAGCCCGATCTGGGAGTACACGTTCAGGCTCTGGTGGAACACCCACAGCGAGAACAGGGCCCCCACCACCGCCAGCGGCACCGAGAGGAGGATGGTGAAGGGGTGGACGAAGCTCTCGAACTGGGCGGCCAGGACCAGGAAGATGAACACCACCGCCAGTCCGAAGAGCACGTAGAGGCTGGAGCTGGAGCTGCGGAACTCCAGGGACTGACCGGCCAGCTCCCGCTTCACCCCCCCGGGGAGGTCCTTCCCGGCGATGGCGTCCAGGTCGTCGAGGGCGGTGCCCAGGTCCACCCCCGGGGCCAGGTTGGCGGTGATGGTGGCCGACCGGACCCGGTTGTAGTGGTTCAGCTCCTTGGGAGCCACCGTCTCCTTCACGTTGACCACGTTGGCGAGCTGGACCAGGCCCCCCTTGCCGCGCAGGTAGATGTCCTGGATCACGTCGGGGGTGGCCCGCTCCGAGGGCTTCACCTGCACGATCACGTCGTACTGCTTGGTGCCCCGCTTGAAGTTGGAGACCACCCGCCCCCCGAGGAGGGTTTCCAGGGTGCTTCCGATGTCGGACACCGAGACCCCCAACCCCGAGGCCCGCTCGCGGTCGATGTCGATGTCCAGCTGGGGCTTGTTGAGCCGGAGGTCGGAGTCCAGGTTGATCAGGTAGCCCAGCTGGGAGGCCTTGCCCATCATGATCTGGGTGGCCTGGTTGAGCTGGGTGTAGTCGTCGGCCTCCAGCACGTACTCCACCGGGCTGGAGGAGAACTGCCCTCCCAGGCTGGGAGGATTGATGAGGAAGGCCAGCACCCCGGGAATGCCCAGCATGCGGGGGAAGAGGCTCTGCACGATCTCCTGCTGGGAGCGGTCGCGCTCGTCCCGGGGTTTGAGGTTCAGGAACACGAACCCGTTGGTGACCCGGCCCGGCCCTCCGAAGCCCAGGCCCACGGCGGAGAACAGGGCCCGTCGCTCGGGGAGGGGAAGGAGGATGCTCTCGGCCTGGCGCATGTAGCGGTCGGTGTAGTCCAGGGTGGCGCCCTCGGGGGCGATCACGATGCCGAAAGCGGTGCCCCGGTCCTCGGTGGGGACCAGCTCCCGGGGCAGGGCCCGGAACAGGAACCCGGCCCCGGCCACCAGGACCACCGCCCCCCCCACCACCAGCAGCCGGTGGTGGATGACGAAGTCGAGGGTGCGCCGGTAGGTGCGGTCCACCCAGTCGAAGAAGGCGTCGAAGGAACGGGCGGCCCAGCTCGTTCCCCCGTGGATGGGGCTCAGGATCTTGGAGCAGAGCATGGGGGAGAGGGTGAGGGCCACGAACCCGGACAGGGCCACCGCCACCGCCACCGTGATCCCGAACTCGTTGAAGAGCCGGCCCACGGTTCCGGTGAGGAAGGCCACGGGGACGAAGATGGCCACCAGGGCGATGGTGGTGGCGAGGATGGCGAAGCCGATCTCCTTCGCCCCGTCCAGGGCGGCCTGTTTCCGGCTCTTTCCCATCTCCATGTGCCGGACGATGTTCTCCAGCATCACGATGGCGTCGTCCACCACCAGCCCGATGGCCAGCACCAACGCCAGCAGGGTGAGGATGTTGATGGTGAAACCGAGGAAGTAGGCCACCGCGAAGGCGCCGATGATGGAGACGGGGATGGCCACGGCGGGGATCAGGGTCGCCCTCAGGCTCTTCAGGAAGGCCAGCACCACCAGGACCACCAGGATCATGGCGATGATGAGGGTGTGACTGACCTCGTCGATGGAGTCGTGGATGAAGACCGAGGAGTCGTAGGCCACGTCCAGCTTCATCCCGGCGGGAATCGCCGCCTGGAGGCCGGGAAGCGCCTTCCGCACCGCGTCGGCCACGTCCAGGGTGCTGGCCTTGGACTGCTTCACGATACCCAGGCCCACCGCGGTCTTCCCGTTGAACCGGGCCGTGCTCCGTTCGTCCTCGGCCCCCACCTCCACCTGGGCCACGTCGCCCAGGCGGACGATGTCGTCCCCGCGGCGGGCGACGATGATGGAGGAGAAGCCCTCGGGGGTGGCCAGCTCGCCCCGGGTGCGGACCGAGAACTCGCGCTCGGTGCCCTCCACCCGGCCCCCGGGAATCTCCACGTTCTCGGTGCGGATGGCCGTCTCCACGTCCTGGGTGGTGAGATCGTGGGCGGCCATGCGCATGGGATCCAGCCAAACCCGCATGGCGTAGCGGCGCTCGCCGCCGATGAACACCGAACCCACCCCGGGCAGGCGCTGGAGGCGTTCCTTCAGCACCCGGTCGGCCACGTCGGAAAGCTCCAGCCCCGAGTACTCGTCGCTGGACAGGGCCACCCACACGATGGGCTGGGCGTTGGCGTCCACCTTGGAGATGATGGGGTCGTCGGCCTCCCGGGGGAGCGAGCCCCGCACCCGCGAGACCTTGTCGCGGACGTCGTTGGCCGCCTCGTCCACGTCCCGGTTCAGCTCGAACTCGATGGTGATCACCGAACCCTGCTCGCGGGAGGAGGAGGTCAGGGTCTTGACCCCGGCCAGGGTGGCCAGCTGCTCCTCGAGCACGTTGGTGATCTCGGTCTCCACCACGCTGGGGCTGGCCCCGCGGTAGAAGGTGGTCACCGACACGATGGGGGGATCGATGTCCGGGTATTCCCGCACCGGGAGCCGGAGGAAGCCGATCACCCCGATGAGGATGATGGCCAGGCTGAGGACGGTGGAGAAGACCGGGCGCTGGATGGAGAGTTCGCTGAGCTTCACGGGGTGCCACCTTCATTTCCGGCCGCGTCGCCGCCGCCGGCGCCCTTCCCGCCGGCGCCCGCGGCCGCTCCGGAGGAGTCCGCCCCGGCGCCGCCGCTTCCGTTCACCGGCATGACCTTGGCGCCGTCGTATAGTTTCTGGTGCCCGGTGGCCACCACCATGGCGTGGGGAGAGAGGCCGTCCAGCACCTCCACCGCGTCGGCGAGCCGGGTGCCCAGGGTGAGGGCGGTGCGGGTCACCGTGCTGTCCGGCTTGACCACGTAGGTGTAGGCCTGGCTCCCGTCCACGAAGACCGCCTCGCTGGGGACGGTGAGGGCATGGGGGCGCTCGCTGAGGACCGCCTGGATGTCGGCCGACATGCCGGGGCGGAACTTCCGGTCCGGGTTCTTGACCCGGGCCATGATGTTGGCGCTCCGGGTGGCCGGATCCAGCACCGGGTCCACCACGTCGATCTCGCCCGTGAGGCTGTAGCCGGGATAGGCGGTGGTGGAGACGGAGACCTCCGCTCCGGGGGACAGCTTGCCCAGGTACCGCTCGGGAGCGGAGAAGTTCACCCGCAGCTCCTCCACCCGGGCCAGGTCGGTGATGGCCTGGCCGGGACGCACGAAGGCCCCCACGCTGACCCGGCGCGAACCGACGATCCCGGCGAAGGGGGCGGTGATCCGGGTCTTGGCCAGGCGGGCCTCGGCCAGGTCCAGGTCGGCCTGGGCCACCTTGAGCGCGGAGGAGGCGTCGTCCAGATCCTGGGGTGCGCCCGCGCCCTGGTCCACCACCGCCTTGACCCGGTCATGGGTGACCCGCGCCCGGTCGCGGACCGCTTCCGCCCGGTCCCGTTCGGCCCGGAGCTGGGTGTCGTCGAGCCGGGCGATCACCTCGCCCCGCTTGATGTCGCCCCCCTCCCGGAAGGGCAGGGCGACCACCCGGCCGTCGATCTCCGCGGCCACGGTGATGGCCTCGCCGGCCTCGATGGTGCCCACCGCCTCGAACTTGTCGATCACGGTGCGGGGGACCGCCTCCGCCACCTCCACCGGGGTGGGGGGCATGGCGAAGCCGCCCTGGGCTCCCCCCTTGCCGCCGCAGCCGGCCAGTAGGCCCGCCCCGGCGAGGGTCAGGAAGGAGAGGACCAGGAAACGGGAGGGGCCGGCGCCCCGGCTGGAAATCGTCGTCATCACGTCGTACCTCAAGGTGAGGGAGGGGCGGGGTAGCCGCCCGAGGTCAGGTAGCGAAGGTTGGCCGCCGCCTTGGCCGTGCCCACCAGGGCCTGGGAGTAGCGCTGCTGGGCGGAGGCGAGGTCGGCGCCGAGGCGGACCAGCTCGAAGGCGGTGGTCCGTCCGTTGCGGTACTGGATGAGGCCGATGCGGACCTGCTCCTGGGAGGCGTCCACGCCCTCGCGGGCGGCCTCGAGGCGGCGGTCGCCGTGCTGCAGCTCGCGGTAGGCGGCCCGGGTCCGTTCCTCCAGGGACCGGGCGTCGGCCACGTACATCTGCCGCGCCCGCTCCACCTCCGCCTCCAGCCGGTCGCGTTCCCCGCGTCCCTCCCGGAGGCCGATGGGCACCGAAACCCGCACCCCCACGCTCCAGGACGGATAGTCGCGCTCGCGGACCTGGGTCCAGGTGTCGCCGAAGCCGCCGTCGATGGCGGTGCGCAGGGTGTCGCCCCCGAAGATCACGTCGCGCCCGGTGCCGGAGAGCCCGTTGGAGCCCAGGGATCCGACCAGGTCCAGGGTGGGGAGCGCGTTCCACTTGGCCGCCCGGGCCAGGGCCCGGACCTGCTCCACCTGGGCGCGGGTGGACTGGAGGGCGTAGCTCCGGGCCTCGGCCTGCGCCACCACCGAGTCGGCGGGGATGAGGGTGAAGTCGTGGGGAGGCGCCTCGGTGGGCCGGAACCGGGGAGTGCCGGCCTCCGGGCGGGTGCCGATGAGGATGGCCAGGTCGTCGGAGCTCCGGTCGAGCTGCTCCTCGCGGTCCAGCAGGGACAGCTCCTGCTCGGCCAGGAAGACCCTGGCGTTGGCCACCTGCTCCGGGCCCACCATCCCCGCCTGGGCCTTGACCTGGGCCTCGTCCAGCAGCGCCTGGGCGCGGTCGCGGATGAGGATCTGCACCGCGTAGTCCCGCTCGGCGGCGTACACGTCCCAGTAGGCGCCCTCCACCCGGGCCCGGGTGGCCAGGGCCGCGTCGCGGTACCCGGCCTCGGCGGCCAGGAGCGCCTTCTGGGCCGCGGAGAGCCCCTGCCGGGCGGCGGGGCCGAACCCGTTCAGGAGGGGCTGGCGGAAGCTGAGCACCCCGGTGGTGTTGATCTGGGGATTGAGCGAGGTGAAGCTCGAGTTGGTCTCCAGCCGGGTGGTATTGAGCGAGGCCTCCAGCTCCGTTCCCAGGGGCAGGGTGATCCGGGCCCCGCCCGAGACCTGGGTCTGGTCGGTCTTGAGCACGTCGGCCCCGGAGAAGGGGGAGGCGGTGGGGCTGTCGTCGCTCGACTTGTCGGCCTGGACGAAGAGCTCGGGGTCGAAGGCCCCCTTCTCCCGGCGCACCGTGCCCCGGGCCGCGTCCAGGGCGGCGGCGGCGCTCCGCACCCCGGTGTCGTTCTCCATCCCCAGGGCCAGGGCCCGCTCCAGGGTGAGCGGAGTCCCCGTCACCCCGGCCAGGGTGACGGCCAGGGCGCTGTCGGGCGAACTCTCCAGGCCGGAGAGGTCGCGGACCGGGGCCGCGTCGCCGGGCGCGACCACGGCCGCGGCCGGCAGCCAAGCGGCGAGAAGCAGGAGAGGCGCCCACCGCCGGAGGCGCGCGCGCCCCCGGCCGGCATCAACGGATGGAATTTGTCGGATTTCAAACACGACGAAAGCCAGGCTCCAATTCGGTTCCAGTGAGAGACCGGCCGTGGACCCCGCGCGTCCCAACACCCCACGTCCGGCATGCAAAAAAGGCCCCTCCGGAACGCTGTCAATCCGCGTCCCGGCGGGGGCTGAGGAGGTCAGGGACTATAGCACGTTCGGGGAATCCCTGCCTCCCGGGGAAGATCAGGGGAGGCGGAGGTGGAGGAGGAGGAAGATCCCCCGGGCCGCCTCCTCCCGGGGGGCGGTCTCGACCGGGTCCCCGAGGCGGGCGAGCAGGGTGTCGGCGGCCACCTCCCGGGTGGCCACCACGAAGCCGCCCCGGTCCCCGGGGGCCGGCCGGGGGGCCTCCGGGTCCAGGGGGCGGGTCCAGGGGCGGACGTAGTAGAGGCCCCGGAGGTCCATCTCGTAGCGGTAGGCGGGCGTCCCGGCCTCGGCCGCTTCCCGCAGGGGGGCGACCAGGGGGGCGCCGGACTTCAACACGTTGGCCCGGATCTTCAAGGCGCCCTGGGCGGTGAAGACGGCCAGGGTCACCCCCAGGGCCACCGCCGCCGCGGCCTCGGTGCGCCGGCCCCGGATCAGGAACAGCACCGCCGCCGCCCCGGCCCAGGCCGCGGGGAGGAGCAGCAGCCCCGGCTCCCGGAAGGGGCTCAGCCACTCGCCGAGGGGGCTGGCGAACTCCACCGGGGAGACCAGGGCCAGGACCGCCCAGGCCCCCAGGCCGGCCGCCGCCCCCCACCGGGCCGCCCGGGCGGGGGAGCGGGTCATCCACTCCAGGACCGATCCGCCCAGGAGGGCCAGGAAGGGGAAGAGGGGGAGCAGGTACTCGGTCTCCTTCCCCTTCATGAGCGAGAACACCACCACGGTGGCGGCGGCGAAGAGCCCCGCGAAGGGGATGAAGGCCGACCCGCGCTCCCGCCGCCGGCCGCGGTAGTCGCGGGAGAGCCAGAAGCCGATGAGCCAGGTCCAGGGGAGGAAGCCCAGGGCCAGTTGCGGCACGTAGAACCAGACCGGACCGGAGTTGATCCGGCTCGCGGTGGAAAAGCGGGAGAGGCTCTCGATCTGCAGCGTGGACCAGACCGTCTCCCAGCCCAGCCGGTGGATCACGGCCAGGGCCCAGGGAAGGATGATCGCCGCCCCGAGGCCCAGCACCACCGCGGTGGAGGCCAGCCACCGGCGCCAGGGGGGCCGCTCGGTCCCGGCGGCCACCACCGCGGCGGTGACCAGGAACGGCACCACCACCGGGCCCTTCAGGAGCCAGGCCGCCCCCGAGGCCGCGCCGCCGATCAGGGCCGGGCCCAGCCAGCGCGGGGTGCGGAGCGCCCGCCACTGGGCGTAGACCATGCCCAGGACCGCGGTCATGAGCACCGGGTCCAGCTCGGCCTCCTGGGAGCGCTCGCGGACGTAGTAGGCGGACAGCAGCAGGATGGCCGCCCACCAGCCCGCGTTCCCGCCCTCCTCCCGGCGGCCCATCCAGGCCAGCAACCCCGCGGCCAGCAGGACGGCCAGGGCGATGGGGATGCGGGCGGCGAGCGGGTTCCGGCCCCCCACCGCATAGGCGGCGCCGATCATCCAGTAGACCAGGGGCGGCTTGGCCAGGTAGAGCTTGTCGTCCAGGGTGGGCACCACCCAGTCCCCGCGCTCGGCCATCTCCACCGGCGGCTCCAGGCGCTGGATCTCGTTGACGTTGATGGCGTCCTGGCGGCCCAGGTCCGCGAACAAGGAGAACACCGCCACCAGGGTGAAGGTGGCCACGAGAAGCCCCCGGCGGGGGGCGGCGGCGGCGGTCACGCGCGCCCGGCCGCCCGGGTGGCCCCGGCGAACACGGCCACCAGGAGCACGAACACTCCCAGCGCGGCCCAGGGGCCGGCGGCGCCCAGCCACTCGGGGCCGATCTTCCAGGCCTCGGAGTTGCGGGCGGCGGCGTAGGCGGCCATGCCTGCGATCCCCACCCCGAGCAGGCCCTCCCCTCCCACCAGCCCCGAGCCGAGGAGGATGCCGCGCTCCCGGCGGGCCTCGGCCGCTTCCAAGGACGGGGCGCGGCGCTCCAGCACCGCGCGGAGCACCCCGCCCACGAAGACCGGCACCATGGTGGTCACGGGGAGGTACACCCCCACCGCGAAGGGGAGGCTGGGCACGCGGAAGGCCTCGGCGACCAGCGCCAGCACCACCCCGATCCCCACCAGCACCCAGGGAAGGGAGCGGCCCAGCACGCCCTCGATCACCACCTTCATGAGCGTGGCCTGGGGCGCGGGAAGCTCCCGGGAACCGAACCCGTAGCCGCGGTCCAGCAGGATCACGGCCAGGCAGACGAAGAGCGCCGAGGTCAGGACCCCGATCAGCTCCCCGATCTGCTGCTTGCGCGGGGTGGCCCCGAGGAGGAAGCCGGTCTTCAAGTCCTGGGAGGTGTCCCCGGCGATGGAGGCGGCGATGGCCACCACGCAGCCCACGCTGAGGGCGGCCGCCTTCCCCACGTCGTCGGTCCAGCCCAGGGAGAGAAACAGCACCGAGGTGCCGAGCAGCGCGGCGATGGTCATGCCGCTGGTGGGGTTCGAGGTCACCCCCACCAGCCCCACGATCCGGGACGACACGGTGACGAAGAAGAAGGCGAAGACCGCGACCAGGATCGCCCCGGCCACCCGGACCAGGGTGCTCTCCACGTGGCCGAACACGTGGGGCGCGGCGGCCATGATCACCACCAGCACCGCCACCCCCGCCGCCACCACGGTCAGGGGAAGGTCGTGCTCGGTGCGGCGGACCCGGGGGGCGCCCTCCGAGGCCCCGAACCGCGCCCGCATCTCCGCCGCCCCCACCCGGAAGCTCCGGACCATGGTGGGCACGCTCCGGACGAGAGTGATGAGCCCGCCGGTGGCCACCGCCCCCGCCCCGATGTAGCGCACGTAGCGGGTCCAGATGAGGCTCGGGCTCATGTCGGGGATGAGGAGGGTGGTCTCCGGATAGAGCGGCCCGGGATGGCTCCGGCCCCAGAGCGCGATGGCGGGGATGAGGACCAGCGAGGAGAGGAGCCCCCCTGCGACCATGATCGTGCTCACCCGCGGCCCCAGGATGTAGCCCACCCCGAAGAGCGCCGCGGACACGTCCAGCCCCAGCCGCCCCTTGGGCAGGAAGGGAATGGTGAGGTGGACGTCGGCGGGAACGAGGCGGCTCCAGCCGGTCAGGAACTTGAGGAGCGCGCCCCCCCCGAGGCCCAGGAACACCGCCCGGGCCCGGCCGCCCCCGGTCTCGCTGGCCCGGAGCACCTCGGCGCAGGCGGTCCCTTCCGGGTAGGGGAGCCGGCCGTGCTCCTCCTGGATGAGGAGCCGGCGGAGGGGGATCATGAACAGCACCCCCAGGAGCCCGCCGAGGAGGGCGAGGACGGTCATCTGGACCAGGGAGGGATCCAGATTCCAGAGGAAGAGGGCGGGGAGGGTGAAGATGACCCCGCTGGCCACCGAGCTGGAGGCCGAGCCCACGGTCTGGGAGATGTTGTGCTCCAGGATCCCCGAGCGGCCGGCCCGGGCCCGCTCCAGCACCTTGAACGCGGCCACCGTCATCACCGCCACCGGGATGGAGGTGGAGATGGTGAGCCCGGCCCGGAGCCCCAGGTAGGCGTTGGCCGCCCCGAAGAGGATGCCGAAGAGGATCCCGGCCAGGACCGCCTTCAGGGTGAATTCGGGGAGGGTGGATTCGGGGGCCACGTGGGGGCGGAAGGGGCGGGCGTCCCCGCCCGGGGACGGCGGCCCGGCGGAGCGGGACGGGGTCGGGGTTCGGGGTTGCGGTCGATCGGCCAAAACTCCTCCCTCGGTTGATTCGGAGGGAATTGGAACAGCCGGAGCCGGGCTTGGCAACCGGTTCCTTGGGCCGGGGCCCGGGGCGGTGATATCCACGAAAGCGCATGGCGGCATTCAAATTAGCGAACGCCGGAACCGGCCTTCCCGCTTGCTCCGCCCCCGGGGGAGCCGTAATTTCCAACGAATCATGCGGATGGGGCGATTCGCGCCCGGTAGGACACGTGGAGTCGGGAGGCCATCGATGGGTTGGAATCGCGGGTGGAAGCTGGGATTGGCGGCGGTGCTGGTCGCGGGTGCGATCGCCGGCGCCGGATGCAACGGGCCGGATGCGGTGAACAACCCCCCGCCGGTGGACAACAGCGAGTACATCGTCCTGGCCTGGAACGACCTCGGCATGCACTGCCTGAACCCCACCTACGACCAGGCGGTGATCCTCCCCCCCTACAACGTGCTCTGGGCCCAGGTGATCCGCCGGGGGAACCCGCCGGCGGTGGTGACCGAGAACCTCGCCGTGAGCTACCGCGTGGTGGACAACACCTCCTCCTACGGGAAGACGGACAGCTTCGGGGGCGCGTTCGCCCAGTTCTGGGACAACGCGCAGAAGCTCTTCGGGGTGAACCTGGCCCACGACACCGGTCTGAACCTGGAAACTCCCTCGGTCCACAACGGGCTCTCGGGGACCATGGCCGCCAAGGGGGACCACTTCCAGGTGAACGGGATCCCGCTCACCCCGGTGCTGGACAACGGGACCTGGACCCCCTACCAGGTGGCCGAAGTCACGGTGAAGAACGCGGCGGGGACGGTGGTGGCCCAGACCCGGGCCACCGTGCCCACCTCGGACGAGATCCACTGCGACCACTGCCACGCCCAGGGGGGCACCGGCACCGTGCACATCGGCGGGGGGACCGCCGACGCGTTCAAGAACGTCCTCCAGGCCCACGACGTGCTCCACGGCACCCAGCTGGCCGCGGCGGCGCCGGTGCTCTGCTCGAGCTGCCATCCCAGCCCGGCCCTGGGGGGCACGTCCGCCAACCCGGAGATGTACCTCTCGGCCGCCATCCACGGCAGTCACGCCTCCCGCGGGGCGGCCTGCTACGACTGCCATCCGGGGAGCCAGACCCAGTGCAACCGGAGCCTGGCCCACGAGGGCCCGGACGGCAACTGCACCACCTGCCACGGGTCCATGGCCCAGGTGGCCTCGTCGATCACCGGCGGGAGCCGGGTGCCCTGGCTCTCGGAGCCCAAGTGCGCCACCTGCCATACCGGGGTCACCGGGGTCGACACCGGGAGCACCCTCTATAGGAACGCCACCGGTCACGGCGGCGTGTACTGCGAGGGATGCCACGGGAGCCCCCACGCCATGGTCCCCAGCGGCCAGGAGAGCGACAACTACCAGGTCCGCCAATACCAGAACAAGGCGGTGACCCTGGGGAGCTGCGCCGCCTGCCACTCGCGCTCCCACGGGGGGGGCGCCTCGGAGTTCGGGGAGGAGCACGGCGGGAGCAACGGCCGCGCCACCGCCTGCAACGTCTGCCACACCCAGGTCTCGACCAACACCGCCAACTGGCCCCACGCCTTCACCTGGAAGAACCGCTGAGGCCCGAATCCGGTCCGGCCCCGGGATCGACCGGGGCCGGGGCGGAACCGCCGAACCCCTC